>CAWBGZ010000007.1:0-84503 GCA_963788515.1 uncultured Acidobacteriaceae bacterium | reverse complement strand
GAACGAAGCCGCAGGCGCCGCGATCGCTGCGGCAGTGGCTGGCGAGTAGTTTTGCGGCCGGGATAGGGTGTGAGTCACAGGAGGTACCCAACTGTGACCCACCTTCGCAGGAAGATGCTCGAAGAACTCGAGCGTCGCAACTACTCAGAGGGCACGACGCGGCGCTATCTGCGTTTCGTCGAGCGGTTCGCACAGCATTTCGGCAAGTCACCCGACAAGCTCGGTCCCGATCATATTCGGAGTTACCAGGCTTACCTGCTTAAGGTAAGGAAGCTGGACCCGGGAACAGTCGAGAACCATGTGGCTGCGCTGCGGTTCTTGTTCATACACACGCTGCATCGGCATGAGTTCCGCCAGTTCCTACCCTATCCCAAGGCGCGCAGGAAGTTACCCAAGATCCTGAGCCGGGAAGAAGTGGCTCGTCTGATCGATGCCAGCAGCAGCCTGTTCGAGCGTACGCTGCTGATGGTTCTCTACGGCACGGGGATGCGCCGCGCCGAGATCGCGCGGCTGAAGATAGCCGACATCGACAGCCAGCGCATGGTTATCCACGTGGTGAACGGCAAGGGCGGCAAGGATCGTGATCTGCCTCTAAGCCCGACGTTGCTGGAGACTCTGCGTGCTCACTGGCGCTGGCTCAAGCCGCAGACCTACCTGTTCCCCTCACGCATGCATCGTGACTGCGAACAGCCGATTACAGACAAGATCGTGTGGCGTGTTTGCACCGAAGCTGCTAAGAGGGCCGGCGTCCGCAAGAGAGTCACTCCGCACCTGGTTCGCCACAGCTGGGCGACGCATCTGCTTGAAGCCGGAGCCGACCTGCGCACCATCCAGCTTCTGCTCGGTCATGAGGATCTGGAGGTGACAGCCCGGTATCTGCACCTCTCGCAGCAGCACCTGCACCAGGTCCCCAACCCGATCGAAGAGCTGAAGCTGTCCAGCGTCGAGCAGAGCCGCCGTTCCTATCATCGTCCGCGCCGCCCATGACCCGGCCGGCCATCGAAGTGGCCGATGTCGTCCGTGCCAAGGGCAGACAGTTCCTGGAACGTTTCAAGGCCATTCTCAGCTATCAGCAGCTGAAGGCATTTCGGGCTGTGTTGCGGTGCCGTACCGCGGCTCTCGGTGGACATAAGGACAAGTGTGTCGACTGCCAGTACGAAGCACCCATTTCCTACAACTCCTGCAGGTCACGCAGCTGCCCCAAGTGCCAGGCGCAGGCCCGCCGGCGATGGCTCGAGGCACAGCAACGCGACCTGCTCAACACGAACTATTTCCACGTCGTCTTCACCGTGCCCCACGAACTCAACCCGCTGGTGCTCACTACTCCCAAGCGATTCTTCGATCTTCTGTTCCAGGCCAGCTCCCAGACTCTGCTCGAGGTGGCCGCCGATCCGAAGCGGCTCGGTGCCGAGATCGGATTTCTCTGCATCCTGCATACCTGGAGCCAGAACCTGCTGGCCCATCACCATGTTCACTGCGTCGTTCCCGCCGGTGGATTGTCGGCCGATCACCGGCGATGGATCCACACTAACCATCCGCTTTTCCTGCTGCCCACTCCGGTCTTGCGCACCGTGTTCCGCAACAAGTTCCTCGACGGACTCCGGCAGCTCTACCGCAAGGGCCTTCTCGATTGCAGAGGTCCCGCAGCCCATTTCAGTGATCATGCATGGTTCGAGCAAATGGCTGCCATGCTGGGCAACAAGAGATGGTTCGTCTATGCCAAGCCTCCCTTCGGCGGCCCAGCCCATGTGCTGCGCTATCTCGGTCGCTATACCCACCGCATCGCCATCTCCAACCATCGCCTGCTGGCCTTCGACGGACAGAGGATCACCTTCCGATGGCGCGATTATGCCCACGGCAGCAAGCAGCGCCTGATGACCCTCGATTCAGATGAGTTCCTGCGCCGCTTCTTCCTTCACGTGCTACCCAAGGGCTTCGTACGCATCCGCCGCTACGGTCTGCTCTCCAACCGCTTCCGCCACCGGCTGCTGCCGCTGGCACACAAGCTGCTCGCCGTCGATGGACACGAGCAACTTCCTCTGCCCCCGTTGCCGAACTGCGAACTCTGGCACTGTCCCCGTTGCGGCAAAGCCATGCGAGTCGTCCAACGCTTCACCGCCGCACAACTCTATTTCGCAGGCTTCGATTCCTCATGACCCCCTATGCCAATCCGGTCTCTCGGCTTGCTCCAGGCACGCGTCCCCATTTATGTGTCCGCACCATCCTGCAAGCCTGCAAAACCACGTTCGACGCCATCCGCCAACAGCTTTTTCACAGACCGCTCATGCAACTCCTCACCACTTCTCATCAACACCCCCCACGATCACTTACACCTGAATCAATTGCCAAACCACGAAACAGCATTCAATATCCATACATCCCAGGCTGATCACCGCGACCGCGGCAAACGCCTGCGGCTTCCTTCTTGTCTCCTAATCGAAACCGCCTCGAACGATGCTCCGGCTCATCCCGTTGCGCCGTGCTCGAGGCGGTTCCGATGTAGGCTAGCGACAACCCGACCGAGATGTCCGCTAGACGCATTAACATGCTCAGGAGCCCACTATTCAGGGCTTTACGATGTGCTCCACGCAGCAGGTGGACACAAACCTTTTTGTCTCGAGGTGCGCGATGAGTCGTGCATTCAACGCGGTGATGCGAGTGATCAGCAGCCTCATCGGTGTCTTGATGGTTCTGATGGGAGGGATCTGGATTGCGCAGGGGCTGAATCTTGCTTGGGGCTCTCTTAGTCGCAGCTTCATGCAAGGCAATCAACATTGGGTGTTCTACGGCGCAATCATGCTGATTGTCGGAGTGTGTCAGGTCGTTTGGAGCAACACCCGTCAACGGGAATGAGATCCGTCGACCATACGGGCGACAGAACTGAAGACTCCTCAGGACTCAGCGGCTCATCCGAAACGACGTAACTTCCGAGTTGCCCACGATTCTCTCGGAATCCTGCGAGAGTCGGTGCCAAGGCATATCCACGCACAGGCGTTAGAACTCATGGGCCTTCGTGATGGAAGCCATCGATTGTTCCAGTCTGTCACGTTCCTTCAGGAACGCTACGACTCCGTGACAAGTTTCGTAGTTCACTTTTAGGGCTTTCCTCGGCTCCCTAATCACACTACTCTCCTCGTGGAAATCGCCGCTCGAGTCCACTCCGGTCGGCCAGAGTTCCGAAATTGTCGACGAGGAGGAAAAAGATGAGAAAGATAACGATCGGCTACGTCTGTCCTTGGGTCGTTTTGACAGCCACCATGGCTTTCGCGCAGAGGGACGGTGCACCATCGTGCCACAGCGGTCTCGAATCGGAGCACCCGGCGTTAGGTACGAATGCTGTTGTGTTATGGAACGCAGTCGCTGACAACAGCATCGCCGTCGTCGGCGGCAAATCGCCACAGCAGGGCTCTGTCGAGAGTGCAATTGTTCAGATCGCGGAGTACGACGCAGTGAATGCCATTTGCGGTTATCCGTTCACCGTCTATGCAGTCAAGCCGACGGTGCACGTTCCAGCGTTGCCGGAGGCGGCCGTGGCCGCGGCGGCTCATGACGTATTGGTCGCGCTGTACCCGGCTCAAGCAGCTGCGCTCGATCAACAGTATGCCGATTATCTCGGCGCCATACCGGGGCAACACGAAGGAAAAATCAACGGCATCGCCGTAGGCCAACAGACCGCGGCCGGTGTCCTTGCATTGAGAGCCAATGATGGCCGGAACGCCGGGCCCGCCTGGACTCCGCCGCCGCCTGGACCCGGCATTTGGCAACCCACGCCACCGGGCTTCCTCCCTGCGGCCACGCCATGGATTCGTTCTGTCACTCCCTGGACGATGACCAGCCCATCGCAGTTCCGGGTCCCGCCGCCGCCGGCGCTCGATAGCAACGTGTGGTTGCACGACTACGATGAGACAAAAGCGTACGGAGGCGCGATCAGTAGCGCCCGAACGCCGGAACAGACGGACCTTGCAGAGTTCGTTGGCGGCGTCGGCGTGAGCCCCTTGCTGCAGTGGCACGCCACCTGGCGCGGCATTGCAACCGATCAGGAGCTTTCGGTTCTCGGTGCGGCGCGTCTGTTCGCAATGCTTTCTGCTGCCTCGTCCGACGCCTTCATTGGCTGTTGGGATTCGAAGTTCCAGTACGCGTTCTGGCGGCCTGTGACCGCCATCCGCGCGGGCGGCGGGAACCCAGATCTGATAGCCGACCCCACTTGGATCGGAGTCGTGATTACCCCGAACCACCCCGAATATCCGGCCGCCCACGGCTGCTTCAGCGGCTCGGTTGTCGAGGTGCTCACAGCCTATTTCGGCTCCGACGAGCTCCATTTCACCATGAGCAGCCCGGCGCCGGGGTTACTCCAACCCGTCCGGTCCTACAACCGTTTCAGCCAGGCGCTCACTGATATTGATAACGCCCGAATCTACGGTGGGATGCATTATCGCAACTCGACCGTCTTCGGCACGGAGTTGGGGAAGCGGGTTGCGCGCCAGACCATCGAACATTTCTTCCTGCCTCGCAGGCGGTGAATGAGCAGCAGTTCAAAAATTGAACTTGCGGCGGCACAACAATGCGATCATGCTGTACTGCATGAAAGGGTATAGCCAATTTTGTCCCGTAGCACTTGCCGCGGAGGTTTTCGCCGAGCGCTGGACACCCTTGATTCTGAGGGAGCTGCTGTCCGGCGCCCTGCGCTTCGCTGACATCCACAGAGGCGTGCCGCGCATGTCCCGTAATCTGCTTTGCCAGCGCCTCGATGCCTTGGCCCATATCGGGATTATCGAGCGGAAACCCCTCGCACACGGACGAGGTTTCGAGTATCACCTTACCGACGCCGGCCGGGCGTTCGGTCCTGTAGTTGAGTCGCTGGGAGCCTGGGGTTACAAGTGGTCAACCCGTGATCTCCGCGACGAGCACCTTGATCCCGATTTCCTCATGTGGGTCTTGCACCGGCTGGTACGGACAGAAAATCTCCCGGATCACCGCGTCGTCGTCTACATCCAGTTTCGGCAGGCACCGAAACGACGTTACTGGCTCATCCTGAAGCGGCCTGAAGTTGATGTGTGCCTCTTCGACCCTGGATTCGGGGTCGACCTCGAAGTAGTCGCCGATGTCAGGACCCTTGCAGACATTTGCCTCGGCCACGTTAAAGTTTGCGATGCCGTCAGTCGAGGCTGGTTAACGCTTCTCGGCGCGAGACACGTCTGTAAGGACTTCTCGAGTTGGCTCGGTACGGCTCACTACGCTTCCGCGGTAGCGTCTTAGAGATGCCGCCTCCCCCGCACGCCTACTGGACCGTCGGATCCAAGCCCATAGCCAGGCGGCCGGTAAAACGATGCTGCTTCTTGGCGGGCATTGGGTGAAACTGTGCAGCCTGAGCGTCGCGTAGAATTCTTTCCAGGCCCAAACGGCGAAAATAGCCCGCGGCGCCTGTTGCTTCAATTGCTTTCTCCGTCTCGCGTTTGACAGCCTCGGCCACGATCGTCTTGCGGATCAGAGCGCGGTTCGCGTGCTCGATACCAGGCTCAACATCCAGCTCGTTTGCATTCGCAACCATACTCTCGAGCGCGATCTGCGCAGTTGTCAGCTCGGTTTGCATCTCGCCAATGGCCAATGCGTTCACCCCGTCGTCGCCTTTGGCCGCTGCAACTGTCAGGGCCTTTTCTGCGGCGGCTTCTGCCATGCCGACGTAGACGGCGCAAATCATTGGGAGTGCGACAGTAAGGATGACATTCCAAACAGGGTGATACTCGCCGCAAGGTCGCCGCAGCGTAATCGACTGCTCCGGGACGAAGACGTTGTTGAGGACAACGGAATGCGATCCCGAGCCCCGCATTCCCATAGCTTCCCAAACGCGATCGATGCTAACCCCGTCGGCCGCTATCGAAAGGGAAAAATGCAGGACTTGCCGGCCTGCGACAGGATCGTCGTACTGGCCGCTCGTGACGAGGAGGTCACCGACAACGCAGCCGCTGGCGAACGGCTTCCTTGCGGCAAATCGGTATCCGCCTTCGCATCGCTCCAGGACGCCACTGGAACTGAGCCAATCGGTCGCCCCTGTGCTCACGAGAACTTTTTCGCCCTGGGCAACGGCTCGTAAGAGCGTCTCACCCGGTTTACCGTGGCGGTAGTTCCACAACGCTGTACTGGCCAAGTGCTGGTGCATCGAAAAAGCCAATGCTGTGGAGCCGCAGTAGTGGGCGAGGCTGCGAATTAGGGCGCATACCTCACTGTAGGGAAGACCGCTACCCCCGAGTTCTTGCGGCACAAGTGCCGAAAACAGCTTCGCCGCCCTTAAGTCGGCGTAGTTCTCGGCAACAAAAGCATCGGTGTCGTCATAGGCTGCGGCACGCTCTGCAAATGCAGGGGCGAAGCTGGCAAGGTCTTCCTTCCAATCTATTTTTCCGAGCCGCTGCTCAAGCAGTAACTGACGGGTGGGCGACAAGAACGACCGCAGGCGCCGCGGTCGCTGCGGCATGGGCCTCCGAGTAGTTTTGTGGCGGGGATAGGGTGGGAGTCACAGGAGGTATCCCACTGTGACTCGTCTTCGCAAAATGATGCTCGAAGAACTCCAGCGTCGCAACTATTCCGAAGGCACGACGCGGCGCTACCTGCGTTTCGTCGAGCGGTTCGCACAACACTTCGCCAAGTCACCGGACAAGCTTGGTCCGGATCATCTACGCAGTTACCAGGCCTATCTGCTCAAGGAGCTTAAACTCTGCCCGGGAACAGTTGAGAACCACGTGGCCGCACTTCGATTCTTCTTTGTGCGCACGCTTCATCGTCATGAGTTCCGCGAGTACTTACCCTATCCCAAGGCTCCGCGGAAGCTGCCCAACATTCTTAGCCAGGAGGAAGTCACACGTCTGATCAACGCCAGCAGCAGCCTGTTCGAGCGTACGCTGCTGATGGTTCTCTATGGCACCGGCATGCGCCGCGCCGAGATCGCCCGGCTGAAGATCGCCGACGTCGACAGCCAGCGCATGATCATCCACGTGGTCGACGGCAAGGGCCACAAGGACCGCGACCTGCCCCTGAGTCCGGCGCTGTTGGAGACCCTGCGCGCCCACTGGCGATGGCTCAAGCCCCGCACCTACCTGTTCCCCTCGCGCATGCATCGCGACCGCGAACAGCCGATCACGGACAAGATCGTGTGGCGGGCGTGCGCGAAGGCGGCCAAGAAGGCCGGCATTCGCAAGGTGGTTTCGCCGCATCTGGTTCGACACGCTTGGGCGACCCACTTACTGGAAGCGGGTACTGACCTGCGCACTATCCAGCTTTTGCTCGGGCATGAGGATCTGGAGGTGACAGCCCGGTATCTGCACCTGTCCGAGCAGCACCTGCATCAGGTCGCCAACCCCATCGAGGAACTGAAGCTCGCCAGCGTCGACCGGAGCAGCCGTCTCCTATCATCGTCCGCTGCGTCCATGACCCGGCCGGCCATCGAAGTGGCCGACATCGTCCATCGCAAGGGCAGGCAGTTTCTGGAACGCTACCAGTCCAGCTTCAGCTACCAGCAGCTGAAGGCATTTCGTGCTGTATCGCGCTGCCGCACCGCAGCTCTCGGCGGACACAAGGACAAGTGTGTCAACTGCCAGTTCGAAGCACCCATCTCCTACAACTCCTGCCGCTCACGGTGCTGTCCCAAGTGCCAGGCGCGGGCCCGCCGGCGATGGCTCGAAGCCCAGCAACGCGACCTGCTCAACACCAACTACTTTCACGTCGTCTTCACCCTGCCCCACGAGCTGAACCCACTGGCGCTCACTACGCCCAAACTATTCTTCGATCTGCTGTTCTCGGCCAGCTCCCAGACCCTGCTCGAAGTGGCTGCCGATCCCAAACGCCTCGGCGCCGAGATCGGATTCCTCTCCATCCTGCATACATGGAGTCAGAACCTGCTCGGCCATTATCATGTCCACTCGGTCGTTCCCGCCGGCGGACTGTCACCAGATCATCAGCGCTGGATCCCGACCAGCCACCCACTGTTCCTCGTGCCCATTCCGACACTGCGCACCGTCTTCCGCGAGAAGTTCCTTGCCGGACTCCGGCAGCTCTACCGCAAGGACATGCTCGACCTGACAGGTCCTGCCGCCGCATTCCGTGACCACGCCTCGTTCGAGCAACTGATGGAGAAGCTGGGCAAGAAGAACTGGTTCGTCTATGCCAAGCCTCCCTTCGGCGGAGCGGAACATGTCCTGCGCTATCTCGGCCGCTACACCCACCGCATGGCCATCAGCAACCACCGCCTGACAGCCTTCGACGGCGAGCACGTCAGCTTCCGCTGGCGGGATTATGCCCACGGCAGCAAGCAGCGCGTCATGCCCCTCGACGCCGTGGAGTTCCTGCGCCGCTTTTTCCTGCACGTTTTGCCCAAGGGTTTCGTGCGCATCCGCCACTATGGCCTGCTCTCGAACCGCTTCCGCAAACAACTGCTGCCCCTGGCGCGCACACTCCTCGCCGCCCAGCCCGACCGGAACTCAGAAGGGTGCCTCATTCCCGCTCGATCAGCCCTTGCCCTGAAGTCAACAGGCGAAATCTGCTGGCTACTAGGGGACTCTCGGTGAACACCCTCGTGTGCAATCTCGGCCGAAAACGAGACTGTTTGGGCAAAAGACGTGTTGACATCCGACCCGAAGAAGGTGATATTCATGTCGTATGCCGACCCATGCGGAAGAAAACGATCGCATAGCCCTGCTGCAGGGCACCTTGGACCTGCTCATTCTGAAGATCCTGCTCTTTGGCGCCTGCCACGGCCAGGGCATTGCCCGCAGCATTCAAAGACAATCCGAGGAAGCCTTCTTCGTCGATCACGGATCGCTCTACCTCGCCCTGCAGCGCCTGGAAGAGGGAGGCCTGATCACCGCGAAATGGGGCGTTTCGGAAAACAATCGCAAGGCAAGGTTCTATACGCTGACGGCCAGGGGCAGATCGGAACTGACCGCGAAGGCCGATCAATGGAACCGACTCACAAGAACGATGAACCTCATCCTTTCGCCCAGCAACAAGGAGGCATAGATGCCGCGTGACCGCCGAAACGCCGATGACTTTGCGGAGGAGATTCGCTCGCATCTGGAATTGGAAGCCGATGAACTTGAGTCGGAAGGAATTCCAAGAAGCGAAGCGGAGCGACAGGCCAAGGTTGCCTTTGGCAGTGCAGCGGTGGCGCGCGAGCGATTTGCTCTGAGGCATCGGCTGCTGTGGCTGGACAACCTACGGCAGGATGTACGCTTCGGAATTCGCATGATGCGGCGTAACCCGGCGTTCACCGTGGTTGCGGTACTCACTCTGGCGATCGGCATCGCCGCCAGCACAACGGCTTTCACCTGGATCAACTCCGTGTTGTTGCAACCGCTGGGTGGCGTGACCGCGCCGAACCGCCTGGTCAGCGTGGAAACAGTGACCTCGAATGGCGAATGGGTTCCGAATTCCTATCCGGATTTCGTTGATTTTCGTGATCGTTTGAAGCTATTCGACGGCATTGCTGTCACCCATACGGCGGCATTCAGCGTGGGCAAGGATGAACATGCCGAACGCGTCTGGGGCGAATTGGTTTCCGGGAATTTTTTCGCTGTGCTGGGAGTGAAACCCGAAGCGGGGCGGCTGTTCTTGCCTTCCGAGTATGGCGACACGCCTGGCGCCTATCCAGTCGCGGTGATCAGTGACCGGTACTGGCGATCCCATTACGCTGCCGATCCAGCCGTGATCGGCAAAACCATCCGTATCAATCAGCATGAACTCACGATTGTGGGTGTTGCCGCACCGGCCTTCCATGGCTCGATCCCGGTTACTTCGTTCGACCTATGGGTACCCTATATGGAGCAGTCCATACTAAACGGCGTGCAGCCGTGGATGCTGCGCGATCGCCATGACCGCAACATGCTCGGAATCGCGAGACTCAAGCCGGGCGTGACCGAGGAGCAGGCGCGGGGCGAGCTGAAAGCCCTTGCCGATCGCATGGCGGTTGCGAACGCCAATGTGAGTGAAGGCATGAGCGCAACACTGATGCCGCTGTGGAAGTCGCCACATGGACCGCAGGGTCTGTTGCTTGGCCCGCTTCGCATCCTGATGGGCGTGTGCGTTCTGGTGCTGTTTATTGTGTGCGCCAATATCACCAACCTGCTGTTGGCGCGGGCAACAGTACGCGAGCGGGAGTTTGGCGCCCGTATCGCGCTGGGCGCGGGCCGTGCGCGCGTCGTTCGTCAGGTGATGACCGAGAGCCTGCTGCTGACGGGGGCGGGAGCTTTGCTTGGAGTGGCTGCAACTCCATGGCTGAGTCACGCATTGCGCTACCTTATGCCTCCCGGACCGATGCAGTTGCTGGTCTCGATGGATACCCGGCCGCACTTCTCCGTGTTGGCGTTTACAGCAGGTATCTGCCTGGTCGTGGGACTGGCCGCGGGGATTTCTCCCGCGCTGCAAGTGCGGCGCATGGAGACAGGCCCCCGACTCAATGATGGCGGCCGCAGCGCGACGGCTGGACGACAACGGAATCGGCTGCGTTCGGTGCTGGTTGCCTCCGAGGTCGCGCTGGCGCTGGTGGCCATGGTAGGCGCCGGCCTGTTCGCCCGCGGCTTTCAGCAGACGCTGCACGTCGATCCGGGCTTCGACCCGAACCACGTCCTTCTCAATCAGTTCTACCTGTCAACGAATGGATATAGCCTTGCCCAGAGGAAAGAGTTCTGCCGTCGCCTCGAGGAACGAATGACGAGCACTCCTGGCGTAACGGATGTGGCGTATTCAGACGGTGTTCCCTTGGGGTTCGAGCCGAGTTGGTGGGAAGAGTTGCAGATCGAAGGCTATGCGCCCCGGACCAACGAAAACATGAACATCTTCCGCAATGTCATCTCTCCTGGGTACCTGCCGCTACTGCACATACCCATGGTTGAGGGCAGAAACTTCACCGATCATGACAACGAGCATGCGTCGCCTGTCATGATCGTCAATCAGGCATTTGTGCAGCGCTTCCTTTCCGGCCGTAATCCGATCGGCGTAAGAGTGCATGGGTGGGGAGACTGGTTTCGCATCGTCGGGGTAGCCAAGGATTCGAAGTATCACTACCTTGGCGAATCAGCGCCAGCCTATTTTTACGTGCCATTTCGGCAGGTTTTTCGCGAAGACATGAACCTGGCTTTCTATGTGCGAACGCAAGGCGATCCAGACGCAGTCCTCTCCACGCTGCGCGCGCAGACCCGGGCGATCGATCCGAGTGTGACGGTCTATGACGCCGCACCCCTCAAGGAGTTCATCGGAGCTTCGCTCTATCCTCAGAAGGTCGCTGCCAGCTTGCTGACCATCATGGGAGTCATCGCACTGGTACTGGCAGCTGTCGGACTTTATAGCGTCATGGCCTACTCGGTTGCTCAACGCAAGCAGGAGATCGGGGTGCGCATGGCGCTTGGCGCGCAGCGTGGCCAGGTGCTGTGGATGGTGATCGGGCGCGGGCTTGCGCTCACCGGCTTTGGGCTTGCCGCAGGCGGCGCGCTCTGCATCGCCGCGGTGAAGATCATCGCGGGGGTATCGTTCACCAACTCCGGCATGGGCACACATGCGAGACTGCTGGGAGACGGGAGCATGAATGGTGCAGTCTATTTAATTGCGGCAGGGATCCTCGTGGTCGTGGCGATGGTTGCCACCTACCTGCCTGCCCGACGTGCCGCCGCTGTCGAGCCCATGCAGGCGCTGCGAACAGATTAGTCAGCAGTCCAGCGATCCCGGGTGCACCGTAGATCCGACTTCTGTGAGGAAAGGCAAAAAGTTGTTTCAGGCAGCGTCAACCATCCGCCATGCCGAACTCGCGAGGAGTGATCGCCTTCAATGAGCGCATAGGCGAAATTTCGCCAATGCGCTCACTACCTGACTCAGTTGCAGCGTCACGCGCGCCGCGGCCCTCCCACGTCCCGGCGACGCGCGGCTGGACGATTACGATTCGTCCCTTGCAGTCTTGCTGGATGCATTCTCGGCCGGATAGTTGAAGAAGAGCTGATTGCCGTCGGGATCATCGACCACCAGGAGCCGGTAGCCCCACGAACCCTCCTTGACCTGAACGCCCTTGGCCTCCAGTTCCGCGCGCAGCTCATCCAGCGCGGCAATTGCGGCCTCGCGCGTCGCCGGCTCGACATTCAGGGAAATGAACAAAAGCCCTTTGCCAATCTTCTCCGGCCACGTGTCGGCCAGGATAAGCGCGCAGCCCTGCCGATCGACCTGTGCAACGTACACTCTGCCGTTCTCGTCGTACTGCCAGGGACTCGTGAAGCCGAGCCGGTGAACGTAAAAGCGGAGCGAGGCCTCAACGTCAGCTACGTGTAAGACGGGGCGCGCGAACCAGTCTGTCACAGTCTCTCCTTTCGTGTATGCCCTATGGCGGCAACTCATTCATAGCGGAGGGCAGTCAGCGGATCGATCTTCATTGCGCGACGTGCGGGGAGGAAAGCAGCGAGCGCGCTGACGGCGAGGACTCCAATGAGCATCACGGCGTAGTTGGCTATGTCGTTGGGCTGGACGCCGTAGAGGAGGTGGGCGAGCAGCGGCGTAACCGCAAAACACAGTAGGAATCCGCCGACCAGGCCGGGAAGGACCCAGGCGAACCCGTCGGCGAGGATCATGCGCAGGATCTGAGCGCGCGGCGCGCCGATGGCCATGCGGATGCCGATTTCTGTCGTGCGCTGTGCGACGGAGTACGAGAGGACACCGTAGATGCCGCTGGTGGCGAGGACCAGCGCGATCACGCAAAGCAGCGTTGCGAGCAGTGAGGCGAAACGGCTCTCCGCATGGGCGCGATCGACGAGGAGCTGCATGGGCTCGATCTGCGTGATGGGGATGTCCTTGTTGACGGCATCGACGGTGTTGCGGACGGCGGCGGCGAGACCGGAGTCGCGGCCCGAGGTGTAGAGGACGAACGACATGGAGGGGCGCGGCGCGAGCGGGTAAGGAACGTAGATCTGCGGGCGGACGATGGCAGTGAGCGAGTGGTACTGCACGTGGTGGACGACGCCAACGATGACAGCCCAGTCGCGCTGAAACTGATAGAAACCCGGGGGCGAGTCGGAGAGATTGATCTTGCGGCCGATGGGGCTCTGCCCGGGCCAAAGCTGCCGCGCGAGAACATCGTCGATGATGGCGACGTGTAGATGCTTGGCGTCGTCGGCATCGGTGAAGTCGCGGCCTTCGAGAAGCATAGCGCCGATAGCGGTGAAGTATCCCGGCAGGGTGGAGCGGTGATCGGCCATAACCGAGGTTTGCTCCGCGGCCGAGGCGCCTTCGCGATAATAGTAGTCGTACCAGTTGCCGGCGTCATCGAGAGGAAGGTGGGAGATAGCGGAGGCCGACCGGACGCCGGGGAGCGCGGTGAGTTTTTGCTGCATGAGGTGCAGCGGTGCGTAGGCCGGAACGGAGACCCGGAAGGTGAAGACGTTGCCGGCGCGGAAGCCGGGGTCGGTATGGAGGATGTTGAGAAAGGTGCGCATCAGCAGACCGGTGCTGGTGAGCAGCATAAAAGCGAGCGCGACTTCAGCAGAGACGAGGGCACTGGTCCAGGGCCGGCGCACACCGGTCGATTGGTGGCTGGATTCTCTGAGGTCGCGGGTGAGGTCGATGCTGCGAACGGAAAACACGGGGGCGAGCCCGAAGAGGACGCTGATGCCCAACGCGACCGCGAAGGTGAAGACGAGCACGCGAGCATCGAGCTGGACACGATCGAAGTTCGCAAAGGAGGGCGGCCGCGCGGCGAGGATAGCGTGAATCGCTGCGTATCCGGTAGCCAGCGCGGCGACACTGCCGAAGATTCCGAGCAGCATGCTTTCGCTGAAGAACTGCCGCGCGAGGCGGGAGCGCGAGGCGCCGAGCGCAGCGCGGATGGTGGTTTCGCGCAGACGACGCCGGGCGCGGGCCATGAGTAGGTTGGCAATGTTTGCGCACCCGGTGAGAAGCACCAGGCCAACGCCGGCGAAAAGGCAGAGGAGGGTGGGGCGGACTTCGCGGACCGTGTCCGCCTGGAGTGGAAAGACCGATACGGTAAGGTTGCCCAGCGAAGCGCGTCCGCCAAGCTTGTTGATCTGCGCGGCGGCGGAGTTCATCTCCGACTGCGCCCCGGCGAGTGTTGCGCCATTGCGAAGACGGCCGACGACGTGAAGGAAGGCGGGACCATCGGCTTGCCAGGGCCCGATCGGGATGGACTCGAAGACTTCGACGTTGGCAGGAACGCTGGCATCGTTGGGAAAGATAAGCCGGAAGTCTGCGGGCAGCACGCCGATCACCGTGGAGCGATGCCCGCCGTAGCGAACCGAGCGGCCGATAATGGTGGGATCGGAACCAAAACGGCGAGCCCAGACACCGTGGGTGAGGATGATGGTGCCGGGCGCGTTCTCCACGTCATCCTGCGGGCCGAAGAAGCGGCCGAGCGCGGGGCGCGGGCAAAGGAGCGGCAGGAAGTTGGAGGTAACGTCCGCGACTTTGATTTGTTCGGCGGCCCCGTCACCGGGGAGCGCGCCGTTGGTGACCCAGATGCCGGCAAGCTGATCGAATTGCGTGGAGCGGCGGCGGAGTTCGAAGAGCTCGAAGGAAGAGAAGGGAGCGCGGCCGGAGTAGCCGAGGCCGGACCAGAGGATACTGAGACGGTCGGCGGAGGGATACGGGAGTGGGCGCAGAAGTATGGCGTTCACGAAGCTGAAGATGGCGGTGTTTGCCCCGATCCCAACGGCAAGCTTCAGAATGACAACCAGGGAAAAAGCTGGCGCTCTCGCGATCGCGCGCAACGCATAACGAATGTCCTGAAGCAGTGATTCGAAGGTTGACCACCACGGGTGCATTGCCTCATCCTCCGGTGCCGGAATCTTCGCCATGGCTACCGCGAATCGCTGCCACTTCGACCCGAAAAATCAAAAGCTCCGCAAGAGAAGGTCTCTTGCGCTCGCCAGCACTTTCTCTCGCATCGCGGGCTCTGGCAGCATCCGGGCGATTTCAATGGCCCCGACCATGGTTGAAAAGATGGAAAAGAAAGCGCGCTCTTTGTCGGCAGTTCGCTGGCCAGGCATAAACTTGAGCATTCGACTCCTGTATTTCTTCAGTTCCTCAAAGATCTGGGGCTTCCTTGCCGGATCGATCCTCGCCAACTCCGGCGCAAGCGCCGTCAAGGGGCATCCGTACTCGACGTGGTCGCAATACTCCAGGCTCAGGTAGGTCTTCACGATCGCCTTCCACGCCGTCTCCGGTTGAGACTGCTCGCCGGCGTGAGCAAGGCGGTCGGCTATTTCCTGGAATGCCGCGCTCAGCGACTCCATGAGTAACTCGTCCTTGCTTCCGAAATGCTTGTAAAAACCTCCGTGGGTCAAGCCGGCGTCCCGCATGACGGCGGAAACGCCGGCGCCGGTTATCCCTTCGGCGCGAATGCGCCGCGAGGCGTCTTTCACAATCTTCTGATGGATTTCGGCTTTGTGTTCAGGCCGGTAACGCATGGCTCATTATAGGATGTCGGTAATCATCTCAGGGTGCACTCCTTCCCCCTCGACCGGTTCTAAGAAAATCTGAATCCATAGGATGACGCATATAATCCTATGCAGCAGGAGGACCCAATGTCGCCGCAAACTCTCTTCCAGATACATCTCGTTTTAGGTTATGTCGCGTGCCTGCTTTGCTTCGGCGCGTATGTTCTGCCCCGGCTCAAGGCGATGGAACGGATGGACGCGCAACGCGTCATCGCTACGGTGCACAGCTTCCGCTTCTTCGGGCTCGTCTTTATTCTTCCAGGCGTCGTCGGCCCCCATCTGCCGGCGGGCTTCGCCAACTTCGCCGCCTACGGCGACTTTGCCGCCGGAATCCTGGCCATGTTGGCCCTTCTCACGGTGAGGGTGCGTCCGCTCTTTTGGTCGTTCATCGTCGCCTTCAATCTCGTGGGAACGGCCGACATACTCCTCGACTATTACCACGCCGTCAAAGTCGGTCTTCCTGCGCTGGCGGGGCAGTTGGGTGCCACCTACGTGATCCCGATTATCTATGTGCCAATGCTGATGATCACCCACTTCGTCGCTTTGTACTGGCTGGTGCGTCCGCAGCCTAGGGCGGTTCCTGTCCTCCTCGGCGATGCGGCCAGATCCTGATTCGAATCAACCCCCGCATCCATAACCGTTCTGGCCACGCACTTCACCAACCGGATCGAGGTGGGGCTATGACAAGGGGTTGGTCCGTTTTCTCGAACCACATTTCATGAAGGAGAAGAACCATGTCTGAACCTATCCTCGTCACGGGTGCGGCCGGCGGGTCTCAAGGCTCCACAGGACGCCGAATAGCAGCCCTTCTACTGGAAAAAGGAATTCCGGTTCGTGCCTTCGTGCATAAGCTGGATGCAAGGTCCGATGCTCTCCAGGCACTCGGTGCGGAAGTTGTGCAAGGGGACCTGTTGGATCCGGACTCCGTCCGCGCTTCTCTCAAAGGGATAAGACGCGCTTACTTTACCTACCCTGTAGCGGATGGGCTGCTGGAAGCTACAACGATCTTTGCGATGGCCGCACGCGAAGCAGAGACCGACCTTGTGGTCAACAATTCGCAGCTCCAGGGCGCGCGCAAAGCGCCGAGCTTTCGCAATATGCAGCATGGGCTGGCAGATCATATCTTCGATTGGGCGGAGGTAGGAGCGGTTCATCTGCACGCACCTCCGTACTATGAAAACGTGAGGGCGCTGGTAAGAAACAGTGTCGCCGAACAGAGCACGGTGTCCCTACCGTGGGGCGACGGGAGCGCCACCATCCCGCTGGTCGGCGGAGAGGACGTGTCTCGTGTGGCGGCTACCCTGCTGGCTGATTCACAACCGCCTTCCGCACGCGCGTATGATCTGATCGCCGCAACACCCACGGTGAGCGAGGTAGTCGACACCCTGAGCGCCGCTCTTCTGCGTCCGATACGGTATGTCGGCATCACGGATGAGCAGTGGGCCGAGGCCATGAGAGGCCGAATCAACGCTCACGCGCTCGATCATCTGTCGCATCTTTGGCGATACTTTCGATCAATGGAAAGACGGAGCGATCAAGAGGCTCGCGGCGTTACCGATACAATTCGCACCGTTACAGGAAGCCGTGCGCAGACCCTGGAGGACTTTTTCAGAGCCAACGCGGCAGAATTCGGCACCCCGAAAAAAAATCTGTAGCGAGTGGCACGAAACTCCACGGATCCGCATCTGATAGGTAGGACATACTCTGCCATCGAGCGTTCTATTGCGGAGCAGTGACCAAGATGCTCAATTAATTATTTTGATCATCTTGATCATCTTGTGAAACAAAGGACTTAGCTGCCAGGATGCTCAAAGGCTTTGAAGCTTTGAGCATCTTGAACCAGGGACTTGTCAGGCTTTCCCGAGGTGCAGCGGCCTCAGGGCAAGATCTTTCGCAAGTACTGATAGCTGGTGCGGACGCTCTCGATGGGCGGCCCGTCAATACGGTCCTGCTCGATGAAGTAATGTTCGATGGATAGCTTCCTGGCTGCAGCCAGGATGGGCGGCCAATCGATAGAGCCGGTGCCGACTTCTGTGAAGTGTGCCGAGCTCTGGCTCATGTCATTCGATGACGGAAAGCCGGGCTTGCGATCCTTAATGTGCAGCATACGGACACGCCTGCCCAGCCGGTTCAGCATCTCGACGGGATCGAGCCCGGCCTGCGTGATCCAATAGCAGTCCAATTCAAAGAAGACCAGCTTCGGATCCGTCTCCTTGATCAGGATGTCGTAACCGGTCGTTCCGTCGAACTGGCGAAACTCGTAGTCGTGATTGTGAAAGGCGAACCGCATGCCCATATCGTGCGCGTGTTTGCCCCATTCGTTGAACTGGTGCGCTGCGGTGTGAAAGCCTTCGGCCGAGGTCCACTGCGACTTGGGAAGCATGGGGCAAACGACCCACTGGATGCCGGAAGCTTTGGCATAATCCCATTGGCCAGGGAGGTCAGTGTATTCGAAGTGGCCGCTCGGAGCCTTTAGGCCGCTATCCGCCACGACCTTGCGTAACTGGTCTACCGGAAGCGTGTAGGCCACAGGTGTGAGCTCAACTTCCTGGTAACCGATGGCATGGATCTGGCTAAGCGTGCCCGCCAGGTCTGACTTCGCCATCTTGTTCAGGGTAGAGAGTTGCAGCCCGATAGGAAAATGGGCTTCCGCCCATAGAGGACGCGCAAGCGCCGGCGATGCGGCTGCGGAGAGGGCAAGAAAGTTACGCCGGGTGAGCATTTCGTTTCACCTAGGATCAACCGTGTGGTTAGCAACGAATCAAGCTGCGTCAAACCTTGGGCGGCGGGTGAACAGCTGAATGATCGCCAGCAAAAGAAGCTGAAAGACAACGGCTCCGCATAGATCAATGGCGACGTCGACCGGCGAACTCGTCCGGCTGGGCAGGAAACTCTGATGGTACTCGTCTGAGATGGCGACCAACAGGGTGCAGAGCACCGCCAGCACTGAGGCTCGCCGCCAGAGGGTCCAATGCTTTACCGCCATCCGGTGAAGGGTCTGCCGCCAGCTGTAGAAAAAGGCAAGGCTGACGAATCCGTAACCGACAAAGTGCCCGGTCTTGCGGATGAGATGATGAACTTCGGCCCAGTGCGCCGGGGTGATTGGGCCGAAGAGGTGCACCCATAGCGGATAAAGCCATTGGCTGGTGTTCTCCGCCGACATGGTGGAGGTGGACTCGAGCGCGATCATCAGGACGCTCAAAGCCGCCGGCACCCAATCCAGAACCATCCGCAGCCTGGAAGCCTTGTAATCATCCATAGATCCTTATTATAGAGGTTGGCTATGCGCGGATCGACGCAGCGAGTCGAGCTTGCGTAAAGGCCGAAACTAGATGAACACCAGTTGACTTAGGGCCCAGGTTTAACTCGGGAAAAGCGCTTCGCAGGCTGCACGGAGCCACAAGGAGATGGCCTTCGCGCCTGGATCGGGATGGCCGAGCACTCTGACACCAAGGTAACTTGATCGTCCCAACTTAGGCTCCATCTGGGCGGTGGCTTCGGCGCCGTGTTCCGCCGCTTCGACCGCGGCGAGCACTGCATCTCGCCTCTTCTTGACGCCTATACCCTGCTGCAATGTCCTGACGAAGGGATCGAGCGCATCCAGCATGGTGCGGTCGCCTGGCTTGGCGCCACCCAATTCGCTGATGGCGCGGCACCCCTGATCCAGCGCTTCTCCCCATTGCGCCAATCCAGTTGCGTGGCTGGCCTCGAAAGCACTGCCGCAACGCAGAAACAAAACCCCGTAGAGCGGTCCGGAGGATCCGCCCAACGCACGCCGCAGAGTATGACCGAGCGCTTTGAGCGTAGCGGGAAGAGTGTCCAAAGGATAGGACTCTACTGCATCCTGAACCGCCTTCGCCGCACGCGCCATGCTGACGCCCAGGTCGCCGTCGCCGGTAACGCGGTCCATCTCCGTCAGCTCGCTTTCGGCAGCCAGCAACGCCTTGCACGCAGCCTCGATGGCTTGTTTTGTTTTTCTGCCGGCCTCCGTCTGCGCACCTCCGCCGGATCTCACCTCTTTGCTAACCTCGGCTGCGATCCGCACTTCCGGATTCCCCGGACGCTCTTTGGCAGCGTTTGGCCACGCCGGAGCCGTGGTCGGCGCGTCGAGCCAACGCAGACGATCGTCGTTCAGGCCGAGAACAGAAATAGAGATTCCTGCCATATCAAGTGAGGAGAGAAATGTTCCGGCATAGATTCGCTCGACCGTAAATCCCTTCCTGGCAAGATACCTCGCCGCACAGCGGGCCACGATCGCCAGCTCCATCTCGCTGGTTGCTCCTAGATTGTTCACCATCACGGCCACGCGCTGCTCACCCCCAAAGCTTCCGTGCTGCAGAATTTCGCTGAGCAACGTCTCGGTCAGTGGATCGGCTGGCTGCAGCTCCATGCGCCTCACCCCCGGTTCTCCATGAATGCCGAGGCCCAGTTCCATCTCATGCTCGCCAAGTTCAAAGCTCGGCTTGCCGACCGCGGGCGAGGTTCCTGCTGAAAACGAGACGCCCATGGTGGCCAGGGAGGCAACGGCCGCCTTACCGATGACCGCCAGGTCTTCCAGGCTCTTGCCCTCCGCGGCAGCAGCCCCCAGCAGCTTGTGAATGAAAACTGTGCCCGCAAGACCACGAGCGCCGGTCGCTCGCCCCGTACCTTTCAGTGCGACGTCATCATCCACGATGACGATTTCGACCGGGATGCCTTCTACGCGCGCCATCTCCGCGGCCAATCCAAAGTTCAGCCGGTCGCCGGTGTAGTTCTTGACTACCAGCAGTGCTCCTGGCTTGGCCGCGACGCTCTGGATAGCAGCGAAGACGGTGTCGCTGCTGGGCGAAGTAAACACCTCTCCGGCCACCGCCGCGCTTAGCATGCCGGCTCCGATATAGCCCGCATGCGCCGGCTCATGACCGCTCCCTCCGCCGGAGAGTATGGCGACCTGTTGATCACGGACTCGCTTCGCATCTGCACGGATCACAGCCTTGTGTCCCGGCACGCGGGCTGAGCCCGGGTGCAGCACGATCAGGCCTTGCAGCATTTCTTCGACAACATCTTCCGGACGGTTAATGAACTTTTTCATGATGCGGTCAATCTACAGCGTCTCCCTGAAGACGGAAAGCCGCTGCCCGGAATTCGCTCGGTGAACATGGTAAAATTTCTCCCATTGGAGGAAGACCTATGGTTCACTACTCCAGACGTCAATTCATCAAAACCGGACTCGCTGCGGGTGTGCTCGCAAGCACCGGAAGCCTGCCGCTAAAGGCGGCCCCCCAGACAGCAACGGATCTGGTAACGCTGGGAAACTCCGGCGTGAAGGTGACGCGGCTCGCCTTCGGCACCGGTAGCTTCTCCGGACAAGTACAGCGCGACCTGGGACAGGAGCAGTTCACGCGCCTGGTGCGCCACGCGCATGAGCGCGGCATTCGCTTCTTCGAGACCGCTGAATCCTACGCGGGGATGCACCAGATGCTCGGCATCGCATTGAAGGGCGTTCCGCGCGATAGTTATCAGCTCATGACCAAGCTGACCACCCACAATGGCGTGGATCCGCAGGCCAAGATCGACGAGCTGCGCAGGCAGGCGAATACAGAATATTTCGACATCGCCTTGCTCCACTGGCAACATACTTCGTCGTGGCCAACAGACACCCTGCGCTGGCAGGACGGGATTTCTGAGGCGCAGTCGAAGAAGGTTGTGCTGGCTCGCGGCGCTTCGGTGCACGGGCTGCCCGCGTTGCGCCAGACCCCCGATACCAGGTGGCTGGAAGTTGCGATGATCCGCATGAACCATAAGGGCGTGCGCATGGACGCCGAGGATTACGACACAAACGGCCTGGGCAACGTGAGCGAAGTGGTGGAGCATGTGAAGCAGGTTCGCAAGGAAGGCATGGGCGTGATCAGCATGAAGCTGGTGGGTGAAGGTGCGTTTACCGCTCGTGAAGACCGCCAGGCGGCGATGAAGTTTGCCTTCCGGAACGCCGGTGTCAATGCCGTCACAGTCGGCTACAAGAACACGGCCGAGGTCGATGAAGCCATCGAGAATGTGAATCTGGCGCTGGCGTAGCAATCGTAGTCTGAAGTGGTCATAAGCCGGCTGCCCGTCCGACGGGATTCAAGCTGAAGGGAACTGGGCTTCCTCGCGGCAGCGAGCATCAGCCCGTATGCTGGGTGGCCCATTCAAGTGGCTTGAGTGGGATGAGCTGAAGGGTATGGGCATCAGCCCGTACGTCAAGCAACCGAAACGGACCTGGCTTTAGCCACTGAGGGAAATGCTTTCTCGACCGGGCGACGGATGAGGCAGACTCTAGTGTTCACCCTCGTGTTAGCGGCCTCCGTCGCCCTTGGCGCTACGACTCCTCCACCGATAGCCGCTCAATCCTGTGCAGACCTTCTCCGGCTTGCCTTGCCAAATGCCTCCATAACAACTGCACAGGTGGTAGAGGCCGGTGCGTTTACGCCTGCCACCGCAAGCAGTGATCCCAAAGCGTTCGCTGATCTGCCGTCATTCTGTCGCGTCGCGGCCACTCTGAGGCCATCGAGCGACTCCGAGATCAAGATCGAAGTATGGCTCCCGATTGCCGGCTGGAATGGGAAATTTCTGGCCATGGGCAGCGGCGGCTGGGGCGGAGCGATCGACTATCGGGGGCTTGCCTACGCGCTCGGCCGGGGCTACTCGACCAGTGCGACCGACGATGGCCACGAGGGCCAGGGTGGCGCATTCGTGCTGGGGCATCCGGAAAAGTTTATCGATTTTGCCTACCGCTCGGAACATGAAATGACCATCAAGGCAAAGGCGATCATCCGCTCCTTCTATGGTCGTGACCCGCGATACACCTATTGGGACGGATGCTCGGGTGGCGGCAGAGAAGGGCTCTTGCAGGCCTATCGCTATCCTGACGAGTTCGATGGCGTCATCGCCGGCGATCCCGCGACCTTCCGGCGGAACGCCTGGGCCCTGTGGCTGGCAAACGTAAGCTTTAAAGATCCCGCTGACTATATTCCACCCGCCAAGTACCCGATGATTCACCAGGCGGTGCTCGATGCCTGCGACAAAATCGATGGGCTGAAAGACGGGTTGATCAATGATCCCACCCTTTGCCATTTCGACCCTGAGGTGCTGCAGTGCAAAGAGGGAGACGCGCCGTCGTGCCTGACCACGCGTCAAGTGCAGACGGCGCGGGCTATCTTGAGCCCCGCCACCACCCCCAGCGGTACTCAGATCTTTCCCCGCCTGGAGCCAGGTACTGAGTTACGTTGGGCTCGTCTTGCCGGAGGACCGGCGCCTGCTGGCCTTTTTCTCGACTACTTCAAGTACCTGGTCTTCAAAGATCCGAATTGGGACTGGAAAACCTTCGACCTGGAACGCGACGCCGCTCTCTCAAACGAGATCGACAGGAACACCGTTGCAATGGATCCCGCCCTCACACCATTTGCCCATCACGGAGGCAAGCTGCTTCTCTACCATGGTTGGGCCGATCAACAGGTCGCGCCGGGCGCTACGGTTGAGTTCTACGATTCGATCCTCAAAGTGAGTGGCGACTCCGCCCCTGGCTGGCTGCGGTTGTATATGGCTCCCGGTATGGCGCACTGCTCGGGCGGCGAAGGCCCAGATACGTTCGACAAGCTAAGCGCGATGGAGCAGTGGGTCGAGCAGGGCAAGGCGCCCACCCAGATCATCGCCTCGCATAGCACGAACGGAAAAATCGACCGCACGCGCCCCTTGTGTCCTTATCCGCAAGTTGCCAGATACCAGGGGACGGGCAGCACGGACGAAGCTGCGAACTTTGTCTGCAAGTCGCCGTAAGTCCGCCAAGGAAACGGCGGGGTGGGAGTCGCCATCATGCAGCGTTGGGGTGTCGCCACTGCGATGGTACTTGGCGTTTCTCTTCTCTTGTGCGCGACGTTGGCAAGCGGGCAGATACAATCGTCGCGCCCTACTGTCACCCTGACTGTGCTCGATGAAGACGGCCTGCCAGTCTCAGGCGCAATGGTTACTCTCTCTGAGCCGGGGCGGCGCGCTATCCAGCTCCAAACTGATTACGCCGGACGCTGTACCTACTCGCTGCAACAGGACTTGCCCTACCAGCTTGACGTGCAAAAGCCTGGCTTCTACCAAAGTCTAGAAACCCAGACGGATGCTCATCGGCAAGTCATCGAGGTGGTGCTGGCCCACGAACAAGTGGTGCGCGAACAGGTGAATGTGCATTCGTCCACCGCCGGGATCGATCCCGAGCAGACCTCCGACAAGAGCACCTTCAATACTCCGGAGATCGTCAACATCCCCTATCAACCTTCGCGGGATATTCGCGATTTGCTCCCCTTCACCCCGGGCGTGGTGCAGGACGGAACTGGTCAGATTCATGTTGCCGGATCGGCAACCTACGCGACGCTCGACCAGCTCGATGGATTCGATATCCGTTCACCGATCAGCGGCGAGCTGGCCATGAGAGTGAGCCCGGATGCCGTGCGTTCCATCGATACGGAAACCACCCGGTATCCGGTCGAATTCGGTAAGACCACGGGAGGCGTGGTTGCGTTCTACACCGGCATGGGTGACAACAAGTTTCGCCTTAACGCCACCGATTTTCTCCCCTCCTTCAAAGACCAGAATGGATTGCGCTTTGACAAGTTTGTCCCCCGTTTTACCTTTTCCGGGCCAATCGTGCGTAAGCGCGCGTGGTTCTTCGATGGCCTGGAGACGGAGTACGACAACATCTATATAGTGGAGCTTCCGGCGAATGCCGACACCAACCACCTGCTGCGCGGCAGCAACCTGGCAAAGATTCAGTTAAACATCACGCCCGCCAACATCCTGTCGGGCGGACTCCTCTTCAATGACTACCACTCTCCCTACGACGGTATCTCGTCCCTGGTGCCGCAGGAGAGCACGACCAAGACAGACATCACCTCATGGCTGCCCTATATACGCGACCAGCATAGCTTCGCGAACGGAGCATTGCTGGAAGTGGGCTTGGGAGTCATGCACTTTCGCGACGGTTACGAGCCGCATGGAGATAGTCCCTATGAACTGACTCCGGAACTTCCGCAAGGTAGTTTCTTTGAAAACCTGGTTTCGCATTCGCAGCGGGAGGAAGCGAAAGCGACTCTATACCTGCCTCCGCACTATTGGAAGGGACGTCATGACCTGAGGGGCGGTATCTCTCTGGACCACATCGGCTTCGACGAAAGCGTCTCGCAGGCGCCGGTAAGCTACCTGCGCGAGGATCGCACGCTGCTACGCCGCAGCGTCTTTTCTGAACAAGCTTCCTTCACGCGGCATAACCTGGAAACCGGCGCCTACTTTCAGGATCGCTGGCTGGCGCATCCGGGCTTGCTCATCGAGCCCGGACTGCGTTTCGACTGGGACGAAATCCTGCGGCGCCCGCTCTTCTCACCCCGCATCGCTGCCACGTACTCGCCGCCCGGTGCGGAAGAGACGACTAAATTGTCGGCGGGCGTTGGACTCTATTATGAGCACACACAGCTGGAGTATTTAACCCGCGCCCTCACTGGTCCGCGCGAGGACACATACTATGCCGCCGATGGGGTGACTCCGATCAACGGACCGCTGCCAACCGTCTTCACTGCGATCGATGGCTCGCTCAAGGAAATGCACGCCATCAACTGGAGCGTTGGCCTGGAGAGGAAGCTTCCCGGCCAAATTTATGCCGGAGCAAATTTTCTTGAGAAACGCATCAACGACGGTTTCGTTTATGCCAACCAGGGGCCGGCCGGGGCTTTGTATGGAACGTACCTGCTCTCCAATGAGCGGCAGGATCACTATACTTCCGAAGAAATAGATGCGCGGCGCACGTTTGCCAATGGATACAGGCTATTCGCCGCCTATACACACTCCTCTGCACGAACCAATGCGGCTCTCGACTACCAGCCCGCCATATCGCTGCTCGGCCCGCAGCAGAGCGGTCCGCTGCCCTGGAATACACCCAACCGCGTAATTTCCTGGGGTTGGTTGCCCTTACTGCTGCCGAAGCTGAAGAAGAACTGGGATTTTGTCTATACGTTGGACTGGCATACCGGCTTCCCCTACGATGCTGTGAATGCCAATCAGCAGGTGGTGGGTGCAGCCGGTGCTCAAAGGTTTCCTGATTATTTTTCCTTCAGCCCAGGCCTCGAATGGCGCTTTCATTTTCGCGGATCTTACTTTGGCCTGCGCGGGGTGATGGAAAATGCCACCGACCGCAACAACCCGGCGATCGTGAACAACAATGTGGATTCCCCGGAGTTTGGGACCTTCAGCGAGTTCGAGGGCCGCGCGTTTACCGCGCGCATACGCTTGATCGGCAGCAAATAACTTGAGTGGCGTGTGCTAGCATCTCCGGCATGATCACGATTAACTCCGGCCGGCTGTGGACCCGCATAGAGGCTCTCAGCCGCTTTACGGATCCGGCAAAGCCCTGGACGCGTCGCGCTTTCGATGTCCAGTTTGCGCACGGCCGGACGTGGCTCGCGGAAGAGTTCAAGGCTGCTGGCCTTTCCGTCGAAATTGACCTCGGTGGAAATCTCATTGGCCGGACCCCGGGCACTGGCCGCGGCCTGGGAGCCTTGGTCGCAGGATCGCATTCCGATACGGTGCCCGCAGGAGGCCGCTTCGATGGCATGCTCGGGTTACTGGCGGCCCTTGAAGCCGCGCAGTCGATGCGGGAACAGCAAGTCTCGCTCGTGCACCCGCTTGAAGTCGTCGATTTTCTGGCCGAAGAGCCCAGCGATTTCGGTATTTCGTGCGTCGGCAGTCGCAGCTGGGCCGGCGTATTGACCGCATCGGATCTGGCGCGCAACTTGCCGTCCAATCTGACGCTCGCTTCTGCGATCGACAGTGTGGGCGGCAGTGCGGAACGGCTGTGCGACCAAGCCATCCGCAACCAGGATTCCGTGTCAGCCTACGTCGAGTTGCATATTGAACAGGGGCTGGTACTTGCTGAACGAAAGGCCGAGATTGGCGTCGTAACCGCTATCGTCGGTATCCGTCGCCACGAAGTGACGATCGAAGGACGCGCCGATCACGCCGGGACGACCCCCATGTCCCTTCGCCACGACGCGCTGGTTGGGGCTGCGGGTTTCATTCGCGCGGTCGACGAGCTGGCGCGATTACGGCCCGCCGAAAGTCCCTATCTGGTGGCGACCGTGGGAAAAATTTCTGTGGAGCCGAACGCAGTCAATGCGGTGCCGGGTTCAGTAAGTATGATTCTCGAGACCCGCAGCACCGACGAGGCTACCCTGCTTTCGTTTGAACAAGAGTTGTGGAGACGGATCGAGGACGAGTTGCAGCCTCGGGGATTGCGCCTGGCTCGCTCGCTGCTCAGCCAGACCTTACCCACCGCCTGCTCGCCATTGATTCAGAGCGCCATCGAGAAAGCGTCCATGGCGGCGGGTTTCCGCAGCACCCGGTTGCCCAGCGGCGCCGGGCACGACGGGGTCTTCGTTGCCCGCATTGCACCGATGGGCATGATCTTCGTGCCCTGCCGGGAGGGTAGAAGCCACGCCCCTGAAGAATGGGCTGAACCTGCCGATTGCGCAAACGGCGCCCGCGTTCTTGCCGAGACGATTCTCCTCCTGGATAGGACCCTGCCTTGAACAAACGATGGCTACTTAACTGGGCATTGCTTGGCGCTGCGCTGCTGCAAGCCGGCGGTCAAAATGTACCCGCGGTCCCGCCGCCGGACGATCGCTACAAGGCCGACATCCTGTTGGTGGTCGCGCATCCGGATGATGACACCGACGTCTCCACCTATCTTTGGAAGGCTGTGCTCGACCAGGGGAAACGCGTTGCCGTGGTGTTTACCACGCGCGGCAATTCGGGCGGGAACGCTGTCGGCATGGAACAAAGCAAAACCCTGGCCGCTGTACGGGAGATCGAGGCGCGGCGCTCGCTCGCGGCTCGGGGCATTACCAACGTCTGGTTCCTGCACGGCTCCGATACGCCCACGCAGGATGTTCTTCATTCGCTCGAGATTCTGGGGCACGGCGAAGCGATCGAAGACGTGGTGCGCATCCTCCGGCTCACACGCCCCGAGGTCATCCTTACCTGGCTGCCGGCCTATGTGGATGGCGAGAATCACGGTGATCATCAGGCTGCTGCCGTGATCGCGACCGAAGCATTCGATCTTGCCGGCAGCCCCGCAGCTTTTCCCGAGCAGATCGCGGCGCCCCGTGACCGGCTCTCGATCAGCAACTACGGAGAGGGACTTCACGTCTGGCAAGCAAAGAAACTCTATTTCTTCTCCGATGCCTCACAGCCGGAGTTTCTCGCTCATCACGGCCCAAGCTACCTGGCAACCGATATCTGCCGCAGCAAGGGAGTTCCATTTTCGCAACTCAACCGCCTCGCTTGGAACTTCTATCGCACCCAGATTGACTTTAACGAACAGGGGATGCTGGACCGCATCGATAAGCCCGTTTACCTGGTACAAGGCAAATCGCTGGTCGCTGCGCCACTCGAGGGAGACGTACTGGAAGGCATAGGCAGCGAGCCCATCGCCTATGCGCCGCCGCAAGTGTCGCCGGCACCGCCGGCGCCCCCGGTGAGCCTCGAGCTTGGCGGACCCTGGGCTTTCTACCACGAGTTCTACCGCGCCCATGGCCTCACATTCCTTGAGGCGCTGGTAAAACCCCAGAGTGCCTTCTTTGCGAACAGACCTCTATGGGTGCCTTTGCTCTTGCGCAACACCTCATCGCAACCGGTGGACGTAATACTCCACAGCAGCCTGCCCGCGGGATGGACGCCGCCGGCAAAGGACGCAGCCTACCGGGTCGAACCGGGGAATGCCTATCCCGTACAGGTTTTTCTTCAAGCGCCCGCCGATGCCCGGGACAAAGCACCGCAGCTTCTGCGTTGGAGCTTGACGGCAAACGGTAAACCCGCAGGCGAAGTACAGCTCGCGCTTTACCCGGAAGACAATGGGCTGCCTCAATGAGCGCGGATCATGCTTTATTTGCATACATTTGGCGCGGGCCCCGGGGCGAGCAATTCCCATTTGGAGATCACTCGTGACCCTTTTGTAGGGTATGACCTTAGCCCACCGCTATTGCCTGCGGGTTAGGCATGCACTATAACCACTTCAACTGCTCTCTTCTTGATTCATCTCTCTGCAGGTGGTTTGCTGATGCCCTTTGACAGGGTGGTGGTCAGTTCCGAAGAAATCGAACAAATCAAGCCGGCTCGCGATGCGCCGCCCTCCTCGTTTGACCGGCTGCCTTCGCCGGTCCCCTGGTGGGCACGGATAACCCTCTCTCCGCTGGTTCTGCTGCTGCCGGTGCTGTGCGCGGTGGCGGTGATTCTGCGAGTCGCGTTCCGCAACCAGCCGCCGCGGATCAAGTACGCCTGGGTTTCCTTCCTGTCTACACTCCTCGTAGTCAGCGGCTTCATTACGACGGTCGGCACGGTGTTGTTGATTTCCTTCGCCCCGATTCCAGCATTGGTGAATACCGGGCTGCCGGAATTGGATGAACGAACCCACTTCCCTGCGCTCCCCTCATCCACCGACCTGAGCAGCGCGGACGTCTCCGCTCAGCTGAAGCCCCTGGTCATCGTAGTGTCTCCGGCAGTCAGGTTGTGGAACCGGCAGGAAGTTGCTTCCAGCTCGTTTGGCGCCGGGGTGTTGCTGCGTGCCGATAAGGATGGGTATTTATTCGCCACCGCGAATCATGTCGTCAGCGACTCCGGTACCGCGGGGCACGTACTGGTGGCGACAGAATCCGGTGTTTGGGCAAAAGCAGACGTGATAGGGCAATCTGCCCAGCTGGATCTGGCCCTGTTGTGGATGGCCCGCCACTCAGGATCCGCCAACTTTGTGCAGCCGCTCTCGGTGGGCCGCGATGGCGCGGAGATTTTTGTCATCGGTCATCCCGAGGGGCTGAGATACACCCTCAGCACGGGCATTATCTCCGGACTCCGTGACGATGAAGTGCAGATCTCCGCTGCTGTCAGCCCGGGCAATAGCGGCGGCCCGGTATATGACAATCGCGGCAACCTGGTTGCCATAGTGAGTTCGAAGTTTGATCGCAACCGCGATGCGAATGCTGAGAACCTGAGCTTCGCGGCTAAAGCAGACGGATTCCAGCGGAAATCCAGCTGGACGTTTCGCGGTAGTGGTCAACAACGGCTCGACCGGTATCTTGAGGCAACGAAGAGCAACCGGAATTCGGCCTCCGACGGAAAGAACTAAGGAGTCTTACAGGACTGATCCATGGCCTATATCAATGTTACGGTGTACGACTCAACAGAGAATAAGCGAGTTCCGGCGGAGCTACCCGACGACGCGCCTTGCAACAAGATTGTTGCCGTTCTGGTCCAGAAGCTGCAGCTGCCGGCCAACGGTCCTGACGGCGCACCGTTGAGTTATAAGTTTCACCATAAGAATTCCGGCCGCCAGATCCAGGACGCTCAGACCCTGGCAGATGCCGCGGTCCGTGATGGTGACATTCTGCGCTTACAGCCAGAGATCACGGCCGGGTAATCCATGCCGCCTGAGACAATACGCGTCGACGCCGGCCACGGAGAGGATCGCTACAGCCGACTGCGCTTGATTCCATGGTGGGATCAGGAAAAGATACGCGCCGCCCGCGTGCTGGTGATCGGAGCCGGCGCCCTGGGCAACGAGATTCTAAAAAATCTGGCCCTGCTCGGATTCCTCAATGTGGTCGTTGTCGACCTTGATCAGATCGAACTTTCCAATCTATCGCGGGCGATTTTGTTCCGCCCCACCGACGTAGGCCATTCGAAAGCGGATACAGTGGCGCGCGCCTATCGGGAGCTGCTGCCGGAGGCAACGGTACAGCCGCTGACCGCAAACGTAATGCAGAACTGCGGCCTCGGACTCTTCGCCTGGGCCGATGTCATACTCGCTGGCCTCGATAACCGCGAAGCGCGTCTGTGGATCAATCGCGCCGCATGGAAAACAAACCGTCCCTGGATCGACGGAGCGATCGAAGGCATCAACGGAGTCGCCCGCGCGTTCCTGCCCGGCAAGGCACCCTGTTATGAATGCACCCTGGGGGAAACCGACTGGGCCATTCTGGATCGGCGCATGTCCTGTAACTTGCTGCTGCACGAAGCAACTTCGGAAGGCCGGGTCCCCACCACGCCCACGATTTCGTCGATCATCGGCGGTATTCAGGCGCAAGAGGCGGTTAAGCTGCTGCATGGAATGCCCACGCTGGCCAGCAAAGGCTACATCTTTGAGGGGCTGCACCACACCTCGTACGTGGTCGACTACACGGAGAACCCAGAGTGCCTCAGCCATTACGTTCTGGACAGGATCGTGGAGATCCACGAAGCCTCGAATCGGTTGACGCTGGAGCAGCTTCTCCAGCGGGCGACCGGCGATTTGAACAGCGATGAGGTGGTTCTCGAATTCAGCCGCGACATCATTCACAAGCTGGTTTGCCCGAAATGTGGCGCGGAAGAGGAGTACTTCGTACCCGTGGGGGCGATTCGATACGATCAGGGCCGGTGCCCGAGCGATGGCCACATGCGCGTGGTGCAAACACTTTCGGGCTATCGAGGAGAGCCGGAACTGGCTAAGCGCCGGCTCGATCAACTTGGCCTGCCACGATTTGATATCTTCACCGCACGCTCGCGGGAAGCGGAGATTTCCTATTGCATTACCGGCGACGCCGAAGCGGTGTTAGGGCCGCTCGCCGCCTCCAGCCTGAGTGAGGTCCGGCCATGAGCAAGCGCGCACCCGAGCCCGCTGGTCCGCTCTTCGCGATCGACAATGAGGTGACGCGATGCATTCGCCAGCATGCGCGCTCTCATATGACGACCGAAGTCTGCGGCGTGCTGATCGGCGACAAGCGCAACGGCGTGGTTGAGGTACGGGCTTCCATCGAGGCATCGAATGCCGCTCAGGCCGGCACTCACGTCACCTTTACCCAGGACGCGTGGGAGGCGATTTACCGCGTCAAGGATGAGTCGTATCCAGAAGCACGAATCATCGGCTGGTACCACTCTCACCCTGGCTTCGGCGTCTTTCTCTCTGAGCACGACATGTTCATTCATCGCAACTTCTTCTCGTCGCCCGACCAGGTGGCGTGGGTCTACGACCCGCATACCGACGAAGAGGGATGCTTTGGTTGGGTCGACGGAGACGTTCATCGTATCTCCAACTTCTCCATCGTCGACAACAATGGCGACGGCGTGGAGCGCACGCCCAAGGAGATGGAATCGGCCTTGCCTGAAGAAGTGGAACCGAGACCAGGCGGAGCACGGCCCCCCTGGATTCGTTGGGGCACAACAGCGCTGAAATATTTATCTGCGATGGCGCTCGGCTTTGCCATCGCCTATTTTCTTTTTCCGCGTTTCTACTTAGTCGCGATCAATCCGCTCACTGGAGAGCCGATGTTGGTGCAGCCCCAGGGCCCGACACCTCAACCTGATGCGAATGCCGGGAGAAACAAGTGAGCGATCATCCACCACCGCTGAGAGTGACTCTGGAGGAGTTGGCGGACGCCGCCCGCTCTGAGGCAGCCGCGTTGGTCCCCGCAGGTGAGCAGCCGGCGATCGTGAGCCCGGGCGCGAAGAGCTATGGCAACATCAACGCGATGCCCGACGCTCCCAGCCTGTCTCATGAAAAAGGCAGCATTCTGCTACAGGCATGGTTCTATTTAGGACTGGCCGGGCTGCTGGGCGCACTCGCCGGCTGGGGAATGACAGAATCCGGCTTTGTGGACGGCCCCAGAAACGCTCATCGCTGGGGTAACGTGTGGATGATACCGCTGCTGGTTACCCTGATGTGCGTCGGCTTCGCGGTCGCGGAGAGTATCGTCGAGCGATCCACCAAGAAAGCCTTGATTCGGGGCGGGCTCGCTTTGCCATTGGGCATGGTTCTGGGCTTCATCTTCAGCGGAATAGCAAACGTCTTCTATGCGATCGGGCTTAGCATCTGCGCCCAGGCTGGAGTGCAGTCTTTTCACAATCCCGCCACGTGGATCGTGCGTGGCTTTGGCTGGATGGTGCTCGGAGCCGCGGGCGGAGTGGTCTATGGCATCATTGGCCAGTCTATGAAGAAGACCGGCTACGGAGCATTGGGCGGAGCCATCGGCGCGGCTCTCGGCGGTACGATCTTCGACCCCATCTCATTTGCCACGCATGGCGGCGCGACCAGCCGTGCAGTCGGTTTCGGTCTGCTCGGCATGGCCACCGGCATTGCGATGGGCCTGGTCGAGAGCGCGCTCAAAGACCGCTGGCTTTATGTAACCGCGGGACCGCTGGCTGGTAAGCAATTCATTCTGTATAAGCCGCAGACATCGGTCGGCAGTTCGCAGAGCTGTGACATCTATCTTTTCAAGGATCCGGAGATCTTGCCCCAGCACGCGACGCTGGAGCTCAAAGGATCGAAGGTCCATCTCAACGCGAACGGTGCAGCCTATATCGCCGGGCAGCCGGTTCGCGGCATCCGCGTGCTGGAAAGCGGCACCATCATTCATTTGGGAAGGTATGCCTTCCGCTATCAGGAGAGGCAGCGCGGATGAGTGGCGCCAGCTGTCCCTACTGCCGCACTGCGTTTGAAGCCGACGATGCAATCGTCACCTGTTCGGGGTGCCAGACGAAGCACCACGCCGACTGTCTCCAGGAAAATGGCGGCTGCACCGTTTTCGGCTGCTCGCAAGCGCCGGCAGAAGAGCCGAAGATCAGCGTATCTAATCAGGACTTGGCATCCCGCACTTCTCAACCGTCCCCGCCATCCGCCCCTCAACATACTTTCCTGAATCTGTCGGAGCCGTCTCCACCACCTGCACCCTCAGCGCCTCGCCCGACTCCGCCACCGCCGCGGCCGCCGGGATCGCCCCCACCGCCCCCAACTCTAGGCGGATTTCGAACCAGTCATGTCCCGGTGATGAGCTACCCCACCTTTGCCGGATATGCTCCACCCCCTCCGGGCCCCATCCATAGTTATGAGCCGCGCAAGAGCCGCGTGGTCTTCGTCCTGCTCGCAGTCTTTCTGGGGGCATTCGGCGGCCACAACTTTTACGCCGGCTATGTGAAGAAGGCCGTGATACAGCTTTGCATCACTCTTTTTTCTTGTTTTACCGGCTCGTTTATCAGCTGGATTTGGGCGATCGTCGAGGCTTGTATGGTCAACCGCGATGACGATGGTATTGCTTTCGTATAACCTGTTTCCAATTCTGCACTGGAGAGCGCGCATGAACTATTTCATTACCCGTGACGGCCAGCAATACGGCCCGTATACCCTCGCAGACCTGCAACGGTATCTGGCCTCGGGAGAAATCCTCCCTACCGACCTGGCGCGCAGCGAGGGAATGAGCGAACCTCTGCCCGTTTCCCAGATCATTGGCACGATCCCAGTGCCGCAGACACAAATTTCAGCCAGCCCCGTAATCAACGCCGCCGTATACCCCGACCCGCCCAACCTGCATTGGGGCCTGGTGCTCCTGTTCAGCATATTCAGTTGTGGACTTTTTAGCGCGGTATGGAACCTGGTGCAGGCGGCCTGGATGAAGAAGGTCGCGCCCCAGAGCACAGCGCTTTACTATTACATCGCCGGCCTATGCGTTCTGGCAGCCGTATTCTTCACCAGCTTTGAAGCGGCCTACGCCCACTCCCCGAATACCGTCGCGGGAGCGATGAATCTCGTCTATTTCGTTCTCATCCTGATCGGAAGATTCAGCCTGAGGAGCTCTCTTGAGCAGTTCTACAACTCGGTCGAGCCGATGGGACTTTCCCTGAGCGGAGTCATGACATTCTTCTTCGGCGATATTTACTTCCAATACCATCTCAATGACATCATGCGGCGCAAGTACGCCGCGCGGCTGGGTCCCTTGTCCGCATGAGCTGCAACACGCGCCGGTGGCTTGCCAATCTCGTCGTCTTTGCGGTTGCCATCGCTACCTGTGTCGTTTGGCGTTTTCCTCCCACCAGCTCCCACTTTTATCCGCGCTGCCCTGTCTTCCTCTGGTTGCACCTCTACTGTCCGGGTTGTGGCGGGACGCGCGCGCTGGCGGCTCTGCTTCACGGCAGACTGAACGAGGCCATGCATTGGAATGCAATGGTGGTCATCTTTTCTCCTTTTGCCGCTGTTTTTTTTGCCGTGGCTTACTTGCGTGCCATGAAGGCGGCGCCTTTCCTCTGGCCCACGATCCCTGATTCCCTGCTCAAGCTAACTCTGGTGGCTATCGGTATCTTCACCGTGGTCAGAAACCTTGCGCCACAATAGAGAGAGGGATTCAGCATGGCGTCGCCGCGTACTCGCAGATTGAAGACGGATTACGAGCTATTGAGCAGACGATTCGCCAATTGGCCGGTCATTCATATAAGCGCCTCGGCCGGTTTGCCGCCGGAACACTACCGCTTCGTGTACACATTGAAGGGATTGTACGTAGACGCGGCCGGGGAAATCCTGGAGCGGGACGCGCATGTGATGGAAGTGAACCTGTCGCTGGATTATCCGCGCCGTGCCCCGCAGTGCCGAATGCTGACCCCGGTCTTTCATCCCAACTTCGATGATGCCACCGTGTGTATTGGAGATTTTTGGGCGGCGTCGGAGGGACTGGATGACCTTGTCATACGGATAGGCAGAATGATCGCTTACCAGGAATACAACACCAGAAGTCCCCTGAATGGTCTGGCCGCCAAGTGGGCTGCGGAGCATTTGAGCGCACTCCCCATCGACAGCCGGATCGTAGCCCCGCCTTCGGACGCCCAGGAGGCCACCCTCACCCTGTCAGCGGAAGCGTCTGACGCAAACGCCGGCTAAGAAGGCGCCGGGACGTTTGAATCCTGTCATGAGTAAACTTGTGCACGAGCTGGAGTAACCGTTTACTTTGAGCTATAACGAGTAACGGATGAATTCCTGGCTTGTGCAAGGCGCAGCCGGGACAAAGCAATCCATCTGCACCGGGGCCGACATGCATTTCGAAACGACCCGCCGTCGCTTTATCGCTATGCTCAGTTCCCTGTTGGCCTTGCCACAGGTGAAAGGCGGAGCGTCCGCCCACACGCTCGGCGCACCCCCTGGTTTGAAACCGCCGGCCAGCGACGTCCTGATCTGGTTTCAGCAAGCCGCTCCGGAATGGGCAGCTGCGCTGCCCGTGGGGAATGGCCGAGTCGGAGGGATGGTCTTTGGCGGAGTGCAGCAGGAGCGCATCGCACTCAATGAGGACACCTTGTGGTCAGGCGCCCCGAGTGACTGGAACAATCCCGGCGCCAGGAATCATCTGCCAGTAGTGAGAAAACTATTGCTGGAGGACAAGGATTACCAGGCCGCGGACACAGAGTGCCGCAATATGCAGGGACCTTTCAACCAGGCCTATCAGCCACTGGGTGACCTGCTCATTGATTTCACCCACGCGAGCGCGGCCAGCGGGTACAGACGTGAGCTCAACCTTGATACGGCCATCGTCAAGGTCACCTACGAGGCCGACGGGGCAACCTACACTCGCGAGATTTTCGCCTCCGCGCCAGCGCAGGTCATGGTCACCAGGCTTTCCTGCACTAAGCCTGGCGGGCTCACCTGTAAGGTGCGCCTGTCGAGCCAGTTGAAGTCGAAGATCGAGGCCACAGGCAGCGAAATTCGAATGACGGGCAAGGCGCCAGAGGAGTCGGCGCCGAATTATTTAGTTGCCCCGGGAAGCCGATCGGACCTTTTTATTCCGCCCACTGCGCATACACCGGGGACAGCCCCCACCCCTCACATCGCTCCCAAAACGCCCGTTCAGATGAATGACGAGGAAAGAGCAGCACAGGCCCGGGCTGACCAGCTGGCCGCGAACCCGATCCAATACAGCGAGGTTGAGGGGAAGGGAATGCATTTCGCGGCGGTATTACATGCAAGCTGTTTCGGAGGAAAGATCACCCAGGAGCCGGACGGCAGTTTGTCGATCCAGGGAGCGACGGAGGCGGTGCTGCTCATAGGCATGGCAACGGGCTACAAGAACTATTCGGTGGCGCCAGACCTTCCATTGACAGAGGTTTTGGCATCCGCGGCAAAACCAGTGAAAGCCGCGCAGGACATCTCTTACACGCAGTTGCGCAACGCGAGTGTGCTCGATCACCAGAATCTCTTTCGCCGGGTTCGGCTTGACTTGGGCGAGGAAAAAAATTCCCCGCCGCTGCCGACCGATAGGCGGGTGACAGCGATGACCGCCAATCCCGATCCGTCGCTGCTGGCGCTCTATTTCAACCTGGGACGCTACCTGCTTATCACCAGCTCGAGGCCAGGCAGCCAGCCGGCGAACCTGCAAGGCATCTGGAGCGCAGAACTGCGGCCGCCGTGGAGCTCCAATTGGACCTCGAACATCAACGTGCAAATGAACTACTGGCACGCGGAGACAACCAACCTCTCCGAATGCCATCTGCCACTGTTTGCGATGGTGACCGATCTCAGCAAGAACGGCGCCGTCACAGCGCAGGTGAACTACGGCGCGAAGGGATGGGTGTCACACCATAACATCGACCTGTGGAGGCAGTCAGCTCCAGTCGGCATGGGGACCCTCTTTGCAGATCCAACCTGGGCGAACTTCTCTATGAGCGGACCGTGGTTGTGCCAGCATCTGTGGGAGCACTACCGGTTTACCGGCGACAAGAAGTTCCTGCGCGAGACTGCTTACCCGGTGATGAAGGGAGCAGGAGAATTCTGCCTGAGTTGGCTGGTCGAGGATAACGAAGGACATCTGACCACCTGCCCTTCGTTCTCGACCGAGAACAGCTTTTTTGCTCCCAACGGAAAGCCGGCAAGCGCCAGTACGGGATGCACTCTCGACCTGGCGCTCATCCGCGAGCTGTTTACCAACCTTGCCTCGGCCGCAAACGATCTCGATACGGACCGCGAGTTCGCAGGGAAGTTGACCGCGGCCATGAAGAGGCTGCCGGCCTATCAAATAGGGAAATACGGGCAATTGCAGGAGTGGTCCGTAGACTTCGAGGAGAACCAGCCGGGGCAGCGCCACATGTCCCACCTCTACCCGGTTTATCCAGGATGGGAGTTCACGTCGCGACATAATCCGGAGTTATGGAAGGCGGCGAGGAAATCGCTCGAACGGCGTCTGGCAAACGGTGGAGCATATACCGGCTGGAGCCGCGCGTGGGCGATCGGACTGTGGGCGCGGCTGCTGGATGGCGATATGGCATGGGATTCGCTCAAGTTGCTCATCGAGCACAGCACGGGCGCCAATCTCTTCGACACCCATCCGGCGCGCAACGGAAGCATTTTCCAGATCGATGGCAACTTCGGAACAACAGCCGGGATGGCGGAGTTGTTGTTGCAGAGCCATGACGGCGAAATTGCTTTTCTGCCTGCACTTCCTGAAGCCTGGCAGACAGGATCCGTGCAGGGACTGCGCGCCCGCGGAGGACTCGAAGTCGACGTCGCATGGAGCGAAGGCCGGCTAAGCTCGGCTCAGGTGTCGGCTCTGCAAAGCGGAGAGCATGTCTTTCGCATTCCCGAGGGGCAAAAACTGAAAGCCGTGGCGAGTGTCGAGAGGGCGGTGCAGCAGCTTACTCCCGGCGCTTATCCTCAGACCTTTTCGCTCGCAGTCAGGCAGGGTCAGCAGTACCAATTTGTTTTTGAGGAAGCGTGAAGCAAGTCTCACGCCAGCCTGGAATTCGACAAAAGGTGCAACACCGCTTGACAAGCAGGAAACTACCGACTATTTGTCTTAGGGCGAAGTAAACGATTACTGCAGGTTGTCTTTCTTGACCTCTGAAAGCAAGTGGATCCTCGCATGAAGCATTCTTTTCGCATTCTCTTCTGCACCGTCCTTGCGCTCGGTTCCTGCGCAGTGGTCCCGGTCTCCAGCCAAGCCGCAGCGGCCGGTACGATGCTCGCGCCCACGCCCCCCATGGGTTGGAACAGTTGGGATTCGTTTGGGCCCACGGTGCGGGAGAACGAGGTCAAGGCCAACGCGGACGCCATGGCCGCCAAGCTGGCCAAATTCGGATGGCAGTATGTGGTGGTGGATATAGAGTGGTTTCAACCCAACGCCCGAGCGCACGGATACATTCCCCGCGGCGCCGTCACCATGGATTCGTACGGGCGCTTCGTTCCATCTCCCAATCGATTTCCCTCGGCGGCGAATGATGCCGGCTTCAAGCCTCTGGCCGACTACGTCCACAGCAAAGGTCTTAAATTCGGCATCCACATCATGCGCGGAATTCCTCGCGAAGCAGTGGACAAAAATCTTCCCATCAAGGGCACCCCGTACCACGCTGCCGACGTCGCCGACAAGCACAACGTAGCCAAATGGAAGGGCATGGAAGATACCTACGGGGTCGATATGTCGAAGCCTGGAGCCCAGGCTTATTACGACTCCATCGCGCAGCTCTATGCGTCCTGGGGTGTGGACTACGTGAAGGCGGACGATATGAGCCGGCCATACCAGAAGCCCGAGATTCACGCACTCAGCATTGCGCTCAAAAAGAGCGGCCGGCCCATCGTACTGAGCCTCTCGCCTGGCCCCGCTCCGGTGGAGGAGTACGAAGATCTCAAGGCGAATGCCCAGCTGTGGCGCATCTCCAATGACTTTTGGGACCGGTGGATCGACATCAAAAAACAGTTCGACCTGATGAAGGTGTGGCAGGGCAAGGTGCACAGCGGCGGATGGCCCGATGCGGACATGCTCCCCCTTGGCCACATCGGCATCCGCGCCGAGCGCGGCGATGACCGCGCCAGCCTGCTTACGCATGACGAGCAATACACCCTGATGTCCATGTGGTCGATCTTCCGCTCTCCCCTCATGTTCGGCGGAGACATCCCTACCAGCGACGCCTTTACCATGGATATTTTGACCAACCCGGAAGTCCTGAAAGTGAACCAGCATAGCGACCATGGGCGAGAGATGTATCGCGACGGAGACACCATTGCCTGGACTGCCGATGTCCCGGGTTCCGCGTCGAGATATCTGACCGTCTCCAATATCGGCGACAAAGCAAGCGATGTTCATCTTCCCTGGAAATCCGTCGGAATCAACGCGAACAAGGCCAGCGTCCGCGACCTGTGGATGCACAAGGAGCTGGGAAGCAGCGATGCCCTCGTTCTGTCGCTGCGGCCGCACGCCAGCGTTCTGCTAAAGGTGACGGCGCAGTAGTGGATGAGTCGAGTTAGGGAGTGGAGTTCCTGGCGCGCGCGGCAGCCGGAGTGCGTTTGACCCTTTTCTCGGGTTTGTGAAGATCGCGCATCGCGCCTCTCGGGAAGCCGGTTGATTCGCGTACCACCAGGTGAGTATCGATCTTGTAGCTGCGTTTGGGCTCTCCGCCCTCTTCCACGTGCGCGCGCAACGCCGTCACGGCCGCTCGCGCCAACTCGAAGCATGACATTTGGATCGTCGTGAGCGGCGGAATCGTCACCTGCGCAATGTGAATATCGTCGAAGCCGATCACTGACAAATCGTCGGGCACCCTGAGGCCTGCCCGATAGAGCTTGTGCAGTACTCCGATTGCCGTCATGTCGTTGGAGCACATCACCGCCGTAGGCAGATGCTTGGATTTAAGCAGGCAATCCATAGACTCGATGCCTCCCTCCATGGTGTGGTCCCCTTCCACGAGCCACGCCGGATTGGACGCAATGCCGCATTCCTCGAGCGAACTGGTAAACGCTGCCAGACGAGATTGCGCCGAGTGCAGCCGCTTGGGTCCACTGATAAACGCAATATCCCGATGCCCCAGCACTGCCAAATGCTGCACCCCCTGGCGAATGCCATGGCGATAGTCAACCCGCAGCAGGCTGATACCCGGCCTCTCCGGTCCCACGTCCACAAAAACCAGCGGCACTTTTCGCTCGGCCAACTGCTCCAGCAGCGGTTTTTCCACTCCGAAGGTCATCACGGCCACCCCCTCTGCTCTGCGCTCCAGCATGCGTCGTATGCACAAGGACATGCGCCGGGGATCGTAGTTGGTTGAGCTGATAAGAATCTCGTAGCCGTGCTCCACTGCGATATCTTCAAAGCCCTGAATCAGCTCCGGGAAGAAGGGATTAGTGATTTCTGAAACGATCAGTCCCAGCAGCCGGCTGCGGCCTGAGACCAGCGCTCGCGCCTGGGTGTTGGGAAAGTAATCGAGCTTCTCGATGGCCTCCCACACCCGTTTGGCCATCTTCGGGTTCACTGTCGATACCCGGTTAATGGTGCGCGACACAGTGGCAATGGACACGTTCGCCAATTGCGCGACGGTGCGAATGTCCATTTTGCCAGGTTGCTCCAGCGCCGGAGGCCGGCCCCTCTTTCCCGCCTGCTTCACCATGTATCTTGCCTATCCGAAAATAGTTCCTACAGAATACCGTAGCCGTTGACAACGCTCATGGTGACAGTCGCATCAGGACCACAGCGCGCCGATTGGATCCATGGAACTTGATGTGTAGCAGGATTTTGAGAAAACGTCTACTCCGGGCGGAAGTTGCACCCACTCCCGCGGTGCGCCTCCCATTCGCCGATCCAGTCAAGAATTCCCGGGAACAATTCCGTTCGTAGGGTAATCAACGAACGGGTACCGGAGTGCCTTATGGCGAAGGATGAAGAATGACGCGAAAGGACAGACTCAGTATGGTTTTACTCCGACGGCGTTTCTCGACGAACTCTTCATTCTCTCCGTACGATCGGGACCTGATGTAGCGAGCTCGCTGTTCCGTCCGTCGTCCCCCAGTCGATCGCGTGTAGGAGAGTTGGCCATGGTTGACCCGAACAAACTGCCACGCAATGTATCGCCGCTCACTGTGGTTCCGAATGCCATCAAAGTACTGGAGCGCCTACGCGATTCGTACCAGGGGCTTTCGGGGCGGGAGGCACTCATGGGAGCTGACCAGGCTGTTCTGGCGGCAGTCGAGAATTCTCTGAAGCACTTTGCCAGAGCCGGCTAACGACCTTCTTCTGGTCAAAAATTTGCCCTAAAAGAATGATGATCCAGGATCGGGGAACGGTGTCAGCGAACTGATACCATCACATGCCTGGCCGCGCCTAGCTAACCCGCGGCTTTGGCGCCACTCATCCGCACCTGGCTTTCGAGGTGGCTTTCCAGATGCTTTTGAGCCACGACAAGAGCGTTTTGCGATCGTTGGAGCTTTGCACTGACGAACGCACCTTCCAAGAGCGAGATGATAAAGATTGCGAGTTCCTGCGGGTTTACTGAGGGCCAGATTTCCCTCTTCGCTTGCCCGATGCGAATCACATCCGCAAGATAGCCTACCCAGTCGCACATCGCACGCTCGGCCCGGCGGCGTAGCGCAGCATTACCATCGTCGGAATCCAGGAGCGTATTGAGCATCGGACAGCCACCCGGGAACGATGGTTTCGAAACAAAATTTTCGATGTGGAGTTTGAGCTTATCTACACTGTTTGGCGTTTGATCAAGGTTGCCCACTCGCGCCGAACAGGTCTTTGCCCAAGCATGGTCGAAGGCCGCCACGGCCAACTCTTCCTTGGTGGCGAAGTGGCTGTACAGGCTACCTTTCTCCAAACCAGTGGCGGCGCCAATGTCCTGCATCGAACAACCCTCAAAACCTCTTCGGTTGAAGAGGGGCGCCGCTTTAGCGACGATTCGCTGGCGTGTTCTTTCACCCTTTCGCATCAATCAAATCTCATCCCAGATGCGAAGGGTCAGGGTCTTAAACACACCCTGCCTCCGCATCGAATACGAAAATCCATCACCATGGGAGTTCGGCGCCCATATGGATAAAGCGGCCGTTAGGCCCATCAGAACCAATGAGAGCCAACTGAACACTGGTCTTCGCACCATCTACGATCTCCATCGGAGCATGTTCCGTGCCCATTTCGGTTTTCACCCAGCCCGGGTGGGCCGAGTTGACCTTGATGTTCGTGTCCTTTAGCTCCGATGCAAGATGCACGGTGAAGGCATTCAGAGCCGTCTTGGAGGCGTCGTAAGCGAAGGTTTTAATGCTCGCGATTGGACTCTGTGGGTCCGCGTGCAATGTCAGTGACCCGAGGATACTGGAAAGATTGACGATGCGTCCCGCTGGACTCTTCTTGAGAAGCGGCAGGAACTCCCGGGTCACGGCTATCACGGAGAAAAGATTTGTACCAAATACCTTCTGGAGCTCCGCTTCGGTGGTCTCAACGGTCTTCTGAGCGAACATTCCGTCTTCAGCGCCTACCCCCGCATTGTTGATGAGAATGTCGAGTTTGCCAAACTTTTCGCCGATCGCTTTCGCGGCTGACTTGCGGTCACTTTCTTTGGTGACGTCGAGCTGTACGGGGAATGCGTCGATTCCCTCACCCTGAAGCGTCGCTGCAGTCTCCCTGGCTGCGGTCAAAGACCGTGCTGCTACGACCACGGTAATGTTGTTCTTTCCCAGCTGCCGGGCTGTTTCCAAACCAATCCCACGATTCGCACCAGTGATCAGCGCGACCTTCTTCTCATTTGCCATCGAAATTACCTCCTGGGCAAGAGATGAACTGCGGCGGCCATGGGATGCATAATTTACGACCGATCGGAAGTTTTTATCAGGCATTTCTACTAGCGAGGATGGAACCAGTATGCAATCCGTCTAGAGCGCTGATCGAAGCCCTTAACAACTTCCGGAGAGGTCCTCCCTCCCGGCGACCCAATGCCGGCGGTCGCTTGCCCTGAATGGTTCTGGAAGCCATCGGCCACTATCCCACTCAAGCCAAAGGACGGCTTGAATGGGCCACCCAGCATTTGTTGGCGGGGGGAAGCTGCGGCCCGATTAAAGTTGGGCCCTGATAACAAAGCACGAGAGCCGTGGCCCTGAGAAGGGTCGCGCATTTTCGCAGATTTCGTTCTACTCCAGAATCAGCTGTTACAGGCCACTAGCAGCCCGACTCCGCAAAGCCACTGGCGAAGAAGTCACCTTGGGAGTGCGGCATTCAGGGCGAGGACAAGATCCGAGCTGAGCCGCATCTTGGCTACATATCCGTGTCCGAAACGGCGCGCTTGCTCGACAATGTGGCGGCCCGATTGAAACGTGAGGAAGACAACTTTTGTCGAGCTGTTCGTTTTACTTAGCTCTCTCGCCACCTCAAAGCCATCCATCTTCGGCATGGACAAATCCAGGATTGCCAGTTGCGGACGATGCTCGTGGATGGCTTCGTAAGCGAGAATGCCGTCCGCAGCCTGGGCAACAATTGTGAACGAGGATTGCAGCAACCCAGCCACCACCTTAAGCATTACGGGGTTATCGTCCGCAATCACGACCGTCGGCCTCGGGTGAGGAACATTATCCATGCTGGCATCTCGCATTCTCCGGCGCCGGGGATACTCCGGCGTGGTTTCCGACGCCCGGCTCGTTTCGCGCCGAGCCGCATTTGCTTTTTGGAAACCCCACTTGGTTTATCGCCGTTTCGAGTCGAAACGCTATATCTCTCGGGACGAAACTCCCGAGAATTCCCGAACTCTCGGAAATTCACGACTCTTTCGTGAGACCCAAACGCCTCCAAGTCTTTGTTATTAAAGTTAAATAAGATTGGCCCCTCGCTTGCAATAAAGAAAGCACCGCTTACAGAACCGCAGTATTATGCGGCACTTGCCACCGGAACTTGGCAACCCAGTATGCGGAGGAGAGGAATCTCATGGTGAATGATTCGGTCGGGGCCTTGCATGTCGCATTAGCAGCCGCGGTGGTCGGTTGGTTGGTATTTTGTGTTTCCCACTCCCTGGCGGTTTGGAAGAAGCGGAATGCCAACGGAAATCGTCACAGTTCCCGTGGCCTGCTGTACGTAGGACTGTTGTTATGTGCCGCAGCGCTTGCCGGTGGCTGGTTGAACCGCGAGTTGACCAGACGGGCCGGCGTCATTCTTGGTACCGACTTCTTCGTGGTGCGTGCCCATGCGAGGGCGACTCCCCATCTTGTCCAGGGTGACTCCGTCGATCAGGGCGCCAGGCTGGCCACTTTTGATGATCTTGAAGGCGACCGGGAAGAACAGCATCTTAGAGGCGAGATCACGGTGCTGGAGCAACAGATCGCTGCCACTCGACTGCAGCCGTTGGTGCTCGACCCAGAACTCCTGCGCATGTCGCAGGATGCGAACGACGCACAACGTGGCCGCCTCTCTCAGCTTGGCTATGGAGTCCTGCACCAGGCTCAAGCCGATTCCTTCTCATCGCAGTCTTTCAAAGAGGATGAACTCGTGGCCGCTCAACGAGCACAGAGCACAGCGGCCGAGCTGCAGTGGGAACGAACTGCTGCCCTGGTGAAAGATGGCATTTTCGCCCGCAATAAGTTAGACGCGGCGGTCGCCGCAGCGCGGAGCGCCGCACAGAAGTTACGCGAACGGGAAAATCTCATTCAAGAAACAAAGGCCGGGTCCGACGCCATAGCACAGGCGCGGTCGGCAATCGCTCGCGACAACGAGCGCGCGAGGGTTGAACGAACGGCGGAGCTAGCAGAACTTGAGGCGCGACGTTCGGAGCTGCGGACAAGTTTGGCCGAACTACAGCTCGAGCGCAGCGTCATGGCGCCCTTCGGCGGCAGGGTTGTTTACCGTCACCCATCCCCCGCGCTGGCCGAAGATAACCAGGTCATACTTGCCTTGGCAAAGGGATCAGGCTTCCTGGCGACCATACAGCTTCCGGCACGAGAAGCGGCCATGCTGACGCCCGGCCAAGAGCTGACCATGAAGCTCAATCACTCGCTGGTGAGCGAGGAGATTATCGGGCGGCTGCAGTCAGTCCAACCTGTGTCCGGCTACCCGGACCGGCGCGACGTGCTGATCGCATGCGATCTTCCTGCGGAGCAGTTTGCAGCCCTCGCTAAAGGAACCATACCCGTTACTTTAGAATGGCGGCCGCCGCTCTACACCGACCGGTTCGCTCAAGCGGGATTGTTGTTCCTGCTCCTGTCTGTGGTAGCGTGGCTCATCACGCAGATACGTGCGTGGGTGCGCCAGGCCACCGGACCCGAAGCGGCAGAGGTTGACCGTGTTCTCACACAACTGGGCCTATCTGCCCAGGAGTTCGTGGCTCGATGACGACCAATGCGGAACACCTTCAGCTGATGCCAACAAGTCCAGACACTGCGTGGCTTTTCTGGATCACGCTTTGTTTTGGGTTCTTCCTGGCCATCTTCGCGCCATATAGGTTTTGGTCCGGCGCCCTTCAGCTGATCGACAAGGATGGGCTGACTCTCACCTCGGTAGGCCTTTACTTCATGGCCGCCCTGTCAGGCCTGATGGGTCTGCGCTGGTGCATTCTGTTCATCCTCTCTTACGCAAAAATGTCCCGGCACGAACGGGAGCTTGTGCCGCCGCGCGACGCAGTCCCTGCCCTACGTATCGATCCTGGCGCCCGCTTATTGCGAGGCCGCCTGCGTCAAGGACGCGATGAGCGCACTGGTGCGTTTGGATTACCCGGCATACGAGGTGATCTTCGTTGACGACGGCTCGACAGACGATACTTACCAGCTTGCACTTGAATTCGCCGGAACGCATTACTCGGAGCATGGTGTGTGCCATGTGCGAGTGTTCACCAAGCCCAACCAGGGCAAGTGGAGCGCTCACAACTACGGCCTAAGGCACGCCAGCGGAGACCTGATTCTTTGCATCGATGCCGATTCACGCATTGAAACCGGCGCACTCCGGTTGATGGTGCGCCACATGCGCGATCAGCGCGTAGGCGCTGTTTCGGGTCAAATCCGAGTTCGTAACAGAAAGTCGCTGGCCGGGCTCTTTCAAGCCTTCGAGTATGTCCTGGCAAACGGCGCTCTCCGTATGGCACAAGGCGCCACGGGTTCGGTGATGATTGTGCCGGGGCCGATCGGGCTCTTCCGACGCGAGGCCCTCGACCGCGCGCAGTCGGAAAATGAACGGGAGCACCGTGGCGAGGACGGTGCCGCCGCGGGACCATTTTCGCCCCTTACTTTTGCCGAGGATTTTCACCTTTCTCTCTCCCTGCTCTCCCTGGGCTATCGAGTGGAGTACGAGCCCCATGCGATCGCGCATACCAAGGCACCCTCTACACTGACGGGGCTGATCAGCCAGCGATATCGTTGGAACCGCGGAACCATGCAGGTCGTTTTGTGGTATCTGCGCAGAACTGTGCGCGGAGGTGAGTCGCCGCTGAAGGTCAAAACATGGATTGCGGCTGCATTCATACCGGATTTCTTCTTTTTTCCAGCACTTTACTTTATCGTCCTCGCGAGCATGCTTTTGTACTTTATCCACGGCGGGAGTCTTTCCAACCTGGCTCCGTGGGCTGCTGCCGCATGTCTGATCAATGTGATGACGGGAAGCTTGTATGCCGTCGCACATCGGGATCATATTTGGCTTTCATTGCTCTCGCCGCTCTTCGATTTCTATCAGGGTATTCTTCTGAACTGCGCCTGGCTCATCGCCATCTTCGACCAGGCGAGAGGCGCCAGAATGCGATGGTAAGGAACAGACGATGTCTCATTCGTCGCGGTCTGTTACGCGACACGCACGGGGTTGGCCCATCACTGCTCCGGACGCAGGTTCTTGTTGAGAAACTCGAGGTAGATGCCCCAGTCCGAAGGCACCATGCCGTGGCCGCCCTCGTGCATGTAGTAGCTGAGGTCATGGAAGATGGGCTGCTTGGCGCCGGGCCAGACATCGGTGCCCAAATCTTCTTTGCCGAGTAGCTTATAGACCTTCCCAGCGGCGACCTCGGCCAGAAATTCGCCTTTGGGGTCCGACCAGTAGTCGCTACTGCCGGTCTGCAGCAGCAGGGCGCGGGGAGCGATCAGTGCTATCAGGAGATTGGCGTCCATAGGGGCCTTATCGGGAAAGCCGGCGTACTTCGCGTAGTTTGCCGCAAACTGATAAGGAAACCGGGTGGGAGCGGTGAGGTGTGCTATCGTTTCGCCGAAGTTGCGATGACTAAGAGCAGCGCCACCCTCGCCGGAACAACTTGCGATCACGGCGGCGAACCGCTGGTCGTTCGCTCCGGCCCACATAACAGTCTTTCCCAGGCGGGAGACGCCGTGGATAACGACACGCCTGGCATCGATGCGGGGGTCGGATTCGAAGTAGTCCTCGACACGGCTCATCCCCCAGGCCCAGGCCGCGATTGAGCCCCAGTCATCCGGTGCACGATCCGTTTGTCCAGGCTTCAGGTAGCGAGCGCGAATGCCATTGGGAAACCCGGCGGGATAGTCGGGATCGATGTCGCCGTAGTAATAGGTCGCCACGCCAAAGCCGGCATCGAGCAGGGCCTCAGCGTCGATGTGGCCGAATCCTGGGCCCGCCGGCGGCGTTATCCGTGTATTGGTCTTCGGATCCCAGGCGGTCTCGGGTTTAATCCCGGGATCATCGACGGCCTTCTGCACCACACCAAAATTGATACTGAAAAACATCGGCACCGGCTTGGTGGCTGCGGCGGGAAGATAGATAAGCAGATCGATCGACGGGCCTGTCTTTTCCTGGTTGAGATAGATGGTGATCTGTTTGCGAATTGCTTTGCCGTCGAGTGCCGGTGTTCCCTTATCGACGATTTCGAAGCTCTCATCCGGAGGCCTGCCGGGAGATCGGCCATATTGCTGCGTCTCGAACACCTGGACAATCTCCGGACGGCGTTTGGAGTACCAAGTCCGGGCGTCGCGGACGGGCTTTCCGTTGTTGAGCGTGAGAGGGTCGGGCAGTGAGTAGGTTCCCACCTTTGCCTCGTCGTAGTTGACGGGAATGCCAGCGACGACGTCGGGGGAAGGTTTTGGTGCCGGTGGCGGCGTCTGTGTCTGCAGTGTCAGCGTGGAATTGATGATTAAGAACGCCAGAAGCGGTCCTCTGAGCGTCATAGGAAATTGTCTAGATACCAGTGGTTTCATCGAGGAATTGAAGTTTTCAAACGGAACATTCGAGTTGTCCTGTTGTCTTGTCAAATACGCTCGCTCCTGGCCACGAGCTTCACTTGCTACAGGGTACAGCTCCACACTTGCCGGCGGCGATAACGCTGGTAGCAGCGACGGCGAGGATGTTGTGGCCGCGGGTGGTGGGATGGAGATCATCCCAAAAAAGATAGCTGTCCGGATCGATCGTGGCCATGCCCTGAGCGCTCGCGATCACGTTGGTTAGTGAGTATTTAGCGGGCGAAGCGACGACCTGATTAAAGAGAGAGAAGACGTCGAACTGGACGAGATGCAGGTGTTTATCAAAGTTGACGTCGCGCACCAGAGAGAGGCCTGCGGCTAGAAGCTGGTTATAGAGGATGCTGGCCGCATTCGCGGGAATCGAGGTTTTGGGAGACCCGTTGAACAGGGGAGTTGATCCAACCGGAGGGATGTTGGGGACAAGGAACTGGGTGGCTCCGGCATTGATGAGGCGCTGGATGTTGATCGCCTGAGCGAAGGCCGCCTTGACGATATCGTCCGCGGAGGTGGCGTCGATAACGTCGTTGGCGCCGCCCCATACGACGAACAGAGTCTTATTGTTGATTCCGGGAGAGGTGGCGAGATAGTCGGTGATCTGCTGGCCAATATTGTTGACGTTGACGGATAGCGAACCTGACGGTCCGAAGGCAATCGTCGCGGTGCCGTTGCCGTTTTTGGCTTCGCCGTACGCGTAGTTCGATCCGCCGTCGAGCGAGCTCTTGATCAGTGGCCTGGTTGGCAGCGTCGCTGCGAACTGTTCAATCCACACGCCAAAGTAGTTCCGCGCAGCGGGCAAGGTGTCGTCGCCGTCGGTAAAGCGGCCATCCGTGTAGTCAGCTTCTGGTCCGGGAATCCGCACTCCGTACTTGGCTTGTGTAAGGTCCGCGAAGTTGCCGGTATCCGACAGGGAGTCACCAAAGACGACGATCGAGGTGTAGTCCTGGGCATGGGCCAGGGTCGCGGTAAAACTGATGAGGAGCGCCGAGCAGAGGCACAGGAGCCGGCGTGGCCGGCTGCCGGAAATTCTCCCTGTATGGCTGGGTGTTACCCGAGCGCACATAAGAGCTTTGAAGGCAAGGGGCGTAGGCTTGCTGAATCGCGAAGTGAGTCGCATGGGGCGGTCGCACTCCTGGCAGGATTTAAACCGATGGCCGAATCGCCGCAAAATGTACAGCAGCGAATGGGCGATGTCAACTTAAGATTGTTTTCGAGCCGATCGCTTGCCAAGGCGACTCAGGCACCTTATCGACCAGCGAACACGAGTTCCACACACTACCAGGTGGCCCAAAACAAGCATGGAATCTTCTGCGACCTCGTCTGTGGGTTCTGCGGCATTCGCTGATGATTTTGGGTGCTTTGTGAATGGCAGGTGCGGAGTATTCTCACTCCATGGGTCTCGGCCGCAGGTTTGGCATCTTTCTGGAGTTCTTTGCCCTGGTGATTGGCATCTCTGGCGTCGCTCACGCAGCGCAACCATCCTCAACCCCGGAACCGCCTCCGCACAGGCTTGTTCTCGACGGCTTGGGCAAAGGCACGGCTCCCCTGGACGGCCGCTGGCAGTTCCATCTCGGAGACGACCGTGCGTGGGCCAATCCAACGTATGACGACAGCCATTGGGAGCAGCTCACCACCGATAGACCCTGGGGCATGCAAGGCCACGCGAACTACACCGGCTACGCCTGGTACCGGCGCACGATCTCGATCACGCCTGCCCCTGGAATCGCACCCGACATGGTTCTTCTCATCCCCGCCATCGCCGACGTTTATCAGCTCTACTGGAACGGGGTCGAGATCGGCCATCGCGGCCACATGCCGCCTCCATTGCAGATCATCACGGGTGGGCCTGCGCAAACATACGCTCTGGGCCCGGTGCAAAGCGGTGTCCTGGCCGTCCGCGTGTGGTCAATGCCGCAGCCATCCAACGGCACCGAGGCCGCAGGCGGCTTTTTCGCGGTCCCGCAGATCGGCAGCGCACAGGCGATTGCCGCGCTCGAAGCCGGGCTCAACTATCAGTGGCTGCGCCGCCAGCAGTTCACCTTTGGCCTCACCTCGCTCTACACTCTCGTCGCTTTACTTAGCCTTGTAGCCTGGCTGCGCGACCGCAAGCAGTGGCTGCTCTTCTGGATGGCCGTGTTCGCCTTCACCCCGCTGGCCGAGCTTTTCTTGCGGGGTCTCCATATCCCTTACTCAGCCGGTTGGCTGAACCTCGCCGTCCAGACCGAGATACAAATCCGGGAAGCCTCCCAGTGGTTCCTTTTGCTCTGGCTGCTGCAACTCCACGATCACGTGAAACTGGTCCGGTTTACTCGCATCGCTGCCCTTGTCGCCTTGTGCGGTGGCGTTTGCGATGGGCTGCTGTTTCTCTTCTACCCATCCGTCCTCAGTGATCGCCAGTTCCAGATTGGTGATGCTGTTTTAACGTTCCCCCTGCTCGTTGCCGAGGTCGTTCCTCTCATCCTGGTGTTCTTCGCTGTGCTCCGCCGGCAACGCCTCGATTCTTCTCGCTGGTTCGTGGCCGCCTTCGCCTTTCTCAGCGCCATGATCTATGCGGTTACCAACCTCGCCGTACAGGGCGTTCGCTTCACCCATTGGACGCTAGCCGCAAATCTGAGTGCGCCGCTCTTCCATTTGGGCGGCAGCCCGATCAATCTGCTGACCACCGTCCGCACCTTGCTTTTTCTCTCGATTGTCTATGCAGTCATCCGCTACTCCATTGCCGAACGCCGTCGCCAGGCCGGCATGGAGCAGGAGATTCAGAACGCCCGCGAACTCCAGCAGGTCTCTGGTGCCGGAAACTGTCCCGTCGCTTACCGGCTTTACCCTCACCAGCGCCTACCGTCCGGCACAAGAAGTTGGCGGCGACTTTTTCCAGATCATCCCACTTCCCGGGGGCGCTACGCTTGTCGTCCTCGGGGACGTAAGTGGCAAAGGCCTCAAAGCCGCAATGGCGGTGTCCCTCATTGTGGGTGCGATCAGTTCCAGTGCTGAGACCACGGCAAGCCCTGCGGAAATACTCGCAGCCCTCAACCGCCGTCTCCACGGCCGCCTCAACGGAGGGTTCGCCACCTGCCTCGCGCTGCGCCTGGACCCCGAGGGTAATTGCATCCTGGCGTGCGCCGGTCACCCCGCACCCTTTCTGAATGGCAGCGAAATCCAGCTGCCCGGAGCGCTGCCGCTCGGGCTGACGCCCGCAGCCACTTACAAAGAATCGGCGATCCGTCTCCACCCCGGCGACCACCTCTCGCTCTACACCGACGGACTACTCGAAGCTCGCAGTGCATCCGGCGAACTTTACGGCTTCGACCGTCTGCAGAACCTATTCGCTACACAGCCCGACGCCGCACAAGCCACGGAAGCCGCGGTCGCTTTCGGCCAGGACGACGACATCACCGTCCTAACCCTCACGCGGTTGAACGTTGGAGAAGAGTCGACCGCGCTATTCACAGCGCCCGTCTTCGATCCCGCTAGTCATTGAGCATGACATCCGATTGTCGATTGGTAGCTTCAGAATCACGATTCGGACGCAAAGCGGAATTGTGTAGAATTTGCGGCGGACGGAATCTATAGTGAAAACGGTTCTCCGAGAGATCCGGATCCTCACGTCGCACAAAGCTGAAATTTCATCCAGATGAGTTGTAGGCTTCACCAAGGTCCGCGGGTGTGAGAGCCAGCTGGCTCAGGCGACGACCGGCGCGGGCCAACGCAATCGAGTGGCACCGGCCGGCTCGGTATGGAGTAAAAAAATGATCGAGAGATATTTTCAACTCGGTGTTCGGGTCAAATGGAGTTCCCCGGGCGACGACGAAGGCCAGCCTAAGGATGGCACCATCATCAACAATCCTCCCAGGACGGCGGGGCCAATGATTTATGACGGCATGGACGGCCAGTTGTTCAACATGGTGCTGCCACATGCGAACTCGTTAGGGCTCACGATGAAGATGAATATCCCATACAACTGGCTGGTGTATGCACCCGGCCGAATCACGAAGCTCGCGATCGCTACCAATGACGTTCTGACTGGCTTCATGAGCGGATGCCTGATCGCGATGTGGACTGAAGGCGGGGCGAGGTATGTGGGTCACGTGGGAACCATGGTAGGCCGGCCGGATGTGAACCAGGTAGTGAATTCCAACTTCGCCAAGTCGATGCCCGCAGACACGAAGGGCTTCTTTCCGAACCTGGCGTGGGATGAAAAGCTTGAAGTCGAACCAAAGCAGTCGAAGTTCAAGGGTATCGTAGCGCTGCCCAGGATCATGGCGTTGGTGACGACGTCTTATGACATGTATTCGCTCCTCATGTTCGAGCTGAGGGAAAAATCCGGTCCGGCCGTCAATTACTGTGTCGGCGGCATCAAGAAGGTGACTCCGATGGACCACGCGAAGCTGCATGCTGAATTGACCAGCCGGGCAGCAACGGCTGCGGCAGATGCCTTGAAGATGAGCCCCGTGTAAGTGCTCGCGAGCCGGGAACAATGAACATATTCTGCTCACAGTGCAACACGATCATGTCCTGCGATCCAGAGCACGCATGCTGGTGCGCTGATCTTCCGCATACTCTGCCTGTTCCGGATCAGGCGACGAGTGGGTGTCTCTGTCGCGCTTGCCTGACGAAGAAGCTGGAGCTACACGCGACGCTAGCCAAGGGTACTGATTAGTTTCGCGTGCGCGTCTCAACCACGCTTGTCAGTATCTGTCCCACGAGACACCCTGATACCAAATAGGATGTCATCCCCTCGTTAAGTGGCCCGGGATGGGGAGTCTCAGTACCGAGCATCGGTACGCGAGCGACCGGCGCACGCCCGATACGGAAGCAACTGTACTTGATACGTATCGACTCGCAGTGGTTGGCAGTATGCTGCAAGGCTAAGTTTGGAAGGTCATCGAAACCTCGCAGTTGTTGTCTTTCTGCTGGCTGTTAAGACGGTCTGGGTAAACAGAGGACAAAAACCCCGAAAGCCCTGCGGCGAAAATCTGCTCCTCGACCATCCCACGCGCCGTTCGCTGTTCTGAGGCAACCAAGGGCAAGGTGCCTTTGTATCTCAGCTCGATCGTCAAATCGAGGTCATCATAGCTAAGGCTCGCTCGAACGGGACCATCAGCGCACCCCCCTTCCTCGATCAGGCGCAGCAACTCGTTCGTACTGGTCTCGGCCCTCTCGGCGTCGGCCAGGCTCAGCTGCCATAGCTTGGCTTGCGCGCGAAACTTGTCGTCAAAACGTGAAAGGGTTTTGCTGTCGCCGGGCTCCAACACCATGACCTTGGTGCGGCGTTCCCCGATAAGGAAAACCAGATTGAGCAGCACGCAGACCACCACTGCTATCGATAGAATCGAATCCGTGAAGGCGTGGGACCATGAGGGCAGCAGGGCGAAAAACTCGGGATACACACGCCGGCTCAAGGCAAACAGCAGTGAGATGCCGACAACGAACGTGTTGCGCATTGTCATGGGCCGAGACATCACGATTTGGATCCCGCCCACCAGCATCGAAGCTCCGTTGAAGACCAGCGCGGCGCCGATGATCGGCAGCGGGAGCGCCAGCAGTGCGGCGCCGACTTTCGGCACGCATGAGAGTAGCAAGAGCCAGCCCGCAATCGCATAGGCGATATATCGGCTCGTCGCGCCCGTGACTTTTTGGATTCCGACAAGGCTCGGGGCGGCACTCAGCCCGGGCGTCGCCGCGCACCCGCCGACAAAACAGGCGATTCCGTCCGCGAGAACCCCGGCGCGGATGCTGCCAAGGTCGGGCCGGCGCCAGGATGCGTCGTTGATCTTCTGGCAGGTCGTTATCACACCGATAACACGCAAGCCAGACGCCAATGCTGCAATTGCGAACGGTACCATCAGCGCCGGTTCAAACCGGTAGGAGAGAAAACGCGGGTCAGGCAGCGCGAACCAGGGCCGCGAATCGATGATGGCGACGTCCTTGCTCGTCACCATTCCCAACGCGACCGCGATCGCCATCCCCACCGCGAGACCGATCAGGCCGCAGAGCAGCCGGGGAAGACCCTTGCCCCACACGCCAAGCCCTACCATCACCGCAAGCGTGAAGGCGGCGGCCCCTATGTGGCGGGGAAGAGCCGGATCGTGCAGATCAGAAACTCCCAGAAATCCGCGCACGCCGATGAGGCCCAACTCCACGCCCACGGCAATCACAATGAAGCCCGAAACAACGGGAGGAAACACTCTGCGCAGCCGCGGCAGCACCCATGCGAAGATCATCTCAATCACGCCGGCGAACGCGACCATTCCGCAAACCAGGGCCAGTCCTGCACGATGAGCCGCCTCCAGAGCTGATGCGAAATAAATCGCCGAAACCACCGGAGGAGCCAGGTATCCTGACCCCACGGGTCCCAGGCGATGCGCTTGCAACAGCGTAGCTAGCGCGATGGCGATCATCCCCAACCCCACCGCGTGTGATGCCACAGCGGAGGAAGCTCCTGACGCTTGCGTGATCAACGCAATGAACACCAAGTAGGGACAGATCACAGCGACGTGCTGCGCACCCAGAAGAATCAGATGCGCCAGTGGGGGACGATCATCCAGCCCGTAAATCAGATCAGTAGGCCGCACACGCTGATCGCGACGGGGTGGCCTGGCGGCAACTTTCGGCAACGAATCGACTGGGGGCGTACTCATGAGCGTTCTGCGACAAAGGCCAGCACTTTCGTGGCTTGCCTCGGACGCGGAATCATAGCATGGGATCAAGGACGTGGATTGGCAAAGGCGTGGCCGCTTCCAAGGGCTTGAGAACGTAACCCGGTCATGTCGCTCTATGCCCCTCCTGGAAAACCTGATCAGCCGCGCCGCCTTTCATCAGCGGGCAACCGGTCTTGGCTCCGCCTGTTCGCCAGCGAGGATCGTCGCGGTGCTTCCATCACCGACTTGGCCGGGACCGAGCCCATCCGGATGAACTTACCTATATTCCCGTTCAGTCAGAAGCGGGTCCGAAGAAGTTGCAGCAGGTTGCGTCTTTACCCTAAACAGAGCGTAAATGAATGAGGGCTCCAAAAGCTCTTTTCCGGATACTCGGTTAAACCTTTACCTGAAAAGGCTGTCGGATGTCGAGGTGCGACCCATGACTGCTCTGCAGCGGTTCGGTTTGGCTCTTGGCTCTTCTGTGGTTTGTGCCGTGAGTTCGTGGTTTGCTGTTCCACAACAGATAGCCACCGCTCCACTGCCGATCGTCCAAACACCCGACAAGCAAAAGTTGCTCGATGGTGGAAGAGGTCTCATTCACCTCGACGTTGTTGTCACGGACCAGTCGGGACGTCCGGTGCCTGGTCTTCAACTCAGCAACTTTACGCTCCTCGACAACGGTCGGCCGCTAAAGTTTCTGTCATTCCATGCTTTCGACGCAAAGGCCAGCCCCGACCCTCCTGTGAGCCTCATCGTGGTGGTGGACACGCTCGTTCTTCCTGGCCTTCTCCCAACCAATGAACGGCTCGCGGTCGAAAACTTCCTGCGGAAAAACGGCGGACACCTCGCTCAGCCTGTATCTCTTTATGAGCTCGACGAAAGTGGTTTTTGGGCCGTGGGCATGCCGTCAACAGACGGCAACGCGCTGGCCTCCGATCTCATTCATTCGAAGAATCTTCACCAACTTCGTTCGTTTCGCAGTGCGCTTCGCGGGAATACGTGGAAGTGGACGGACTCGAATGACTCGCCATCCCTTGAAGGGCTAAAGGCACTCGGCCAGGTCGCCACCATGGAAAGGCAGTTACCGGGTAGAAAGCTGCTGATCTGGGTAGGACCAGGCTGGGGAATCGGAAGCGGAGCCTATGCCGACAGAACAGTCTCCAAACAGGAGGTCTTCTACATGATTCGTTGGTTCTCAGATCTGTTGCGGGAGGCTCGCGTCACTCTTTACAGCCTCTCGGTCGGAGAAACTGAACCGTTTCAGTTCTATGTCAAGTATCTCCACGGAGTAGCTTCGCCTCAGCAGGCAAGTTTTATGAATCTGGACCGCAAGGTACTCGCCGAGCAGAGCGGTGGCCACGTTCTGAACACGGGCTCCGACCTCACCGCTCAGATTGAGAGTTGCACTCATGAGCCGAACACGTTTTACACTTTGTCCTTCGACCCTCCGCCTGCGGCTCAGTCGAATGAATATCATGACCTCACACTACGGGTTGAGAAGCCGGGCCTGAGCGCTCACACCAATACGGGCTATTACAACCAACCCTACTACTCGGATCAAACCGTCAGAGGCATCACTTCGGAGCAGTTCGGCAGATTGCTCGTTTCGCTCCACGGTCAACCGGATGAGAAAATCGCGCGGCAGCTTTCGGTGCTTTCTCTCACCGACCGGCCCGACGGCGTATCTGTTGCGTTCTGGCGTGCGAGCCTTCGCGGCAAGAGTGCCCAGCAGCAGTTGACCGGCATCACTGATTTATCGGCCTTTCGGGAGCCGTCCCCAACAACAGCTACTGCCGATCCGCCACCCAAGGCAGCCGAACAGCAGAGGATGATCTCTTCAGCCGCCGATTACCTGACGAAGACAATTCCCAATCTTCCTAATTTCTATGCGCGACGAATTACCGTTCGCTATCAAGACACGCCGGCCGTCAACGAAGGAGATACCAGTGTCAGCTATGAACCACTTCACGTGGCGCAGACTACCACGGAAACCGTCGTTTACCGCGACGGCAGAGAGTATGTTGATGCAGGAACCCGCAGCCACAAGAAGCAGGGAACGACCGAGCGAAACCTCATAACTTACGGCACTTTCGGACCAGTTCTTAAATTAACGCAGGATATTTTTTCCGCCCCCTCCACTTTGGCCTGGGCTCGCTGGGAGCAGGATGCTGGGAGTACGAAAGCCGTCTTTCGTTACTCAGTGCAGTCCAAAACATCACGCTACAACGTGTGGGGGTGTTGTCTTCCGGAGGGTGATGGCACCAATGGCTTCGACTTGATCGCCCCCTATCATGGAGAAGTTTCGATAGACCCGGTGAGCGGAGCCGTAGTTCGCCTCGATGCCATCGCAGACCTGGGACCGTTCGTCCCACTTCTCCGGTCCGATATCGTCGTTGAATACGGCCCGGTCGAAATCGGAGGCAAGACCTATGTATGTCCAGTAAAGAGTGTCTCCGTGATGACATCGCGGTCAGTAGCGTTCTTAAAAGAATGGGACGAAGGCTTCAGAACCTTCGGCCCCTACGCAACAACGATGAACGACATCACCTACGACAGCTATCACCTGTTTCGAGCCGAGTCCCGCATGCTGACGGGTGTGAATCCGTCATCTGGATCAGTCCGACCCGAACCCACCGCGCCTTGAGCCGACTACCAGGTGAAGCCAACAGGATGCCCTCTCTGGTGATGTGCCCGTGAAGTCGAGCTATTGGTAAGTTCCCGAAACCGGGCCGCCAGCTTTGAGGTAGTGCGCGGGCATGGTCCCTGCCACTTTCTGGTGATTCTGACTGTTAGCCGCTGTCGTTATGGTTTCCGGTGCGATCTCTTTGGCTGCGGGCCGATCGAGGAGAACTGCCGTAGCCTACATTTACTACCAGGAGTCTCTCATGACCAGAAACAATTTCATCCTTAGCGGCGTGCTCGGAGCGGTAACGTTCGCTAGTGGTTTTGCTATCGCTCAGCTTCCCGTCGATAATATCTCCGCTCACAAACATCCGAATCTTGCGGCCGCACAGCGACTGTCCCAGCAGGCCTTTGAGCGCGTCACCGCTGCCCAGCAGACAAACGAATTTGATATGGATGGACACGCCGCCAAAGCCAAGGAACTACTCGATCAGGTGAATGAGCAGCTTCGTATGGCGGCAACTGACGCCAACCACAACCACCGGTAAACGGATTGATCACCAAAGTTGCCGGCTCGCTGCGATAGCGGGCGCCTCTGGGGTGTCCCGTGTCTCAAATCTATCCAATGCCTGCAGTCGGGTTTCGGTGAATTGCCGGAGGACTGCAAAAGTTCAGTCGGAGTCCGTTTCTCCACACGAACGGATATCCGGTGGATGTCCGGATCGCATGAGAGAGGATCGCGGTTCGGAAAGCGACCAGAGCCCAGAGGAACGAGTTTGTTTTAGTTACTTTTTAGGACGGCGTCGTATTCCGTGGCGAGGGCGGTGCCGACCTGGTCCATCGCGGTCAAGTGAGCCAGCGTACGCCGCGTTTCCAGCTCTGCTGAACCAGCGTCGGCAGGAGTGATCTTTTCGGGATCGAAACCATAGATGACGTAAGACTGAAGCTGTAAGAACTCGTCGATCGTCTGGTCCTGCAGAGCCGAATACTTGTCTTGAAGCTGGTAAACAGCCGCGTAGCGTTGAACTTGATCGTATTCCATGAACCCCAACGATGACAGTGGCTCTGGCGCAGGGGTTGGCCCTGTCCGAGAAGTCGTTGGCCCGAAACCGCTCTAATTCGGCGTCGGCAGCTCGGCCGAATCGATCACAATCACATCGACCGGCTCCTTCGTCATTTCAAGCTTGAGGCCTAGCTGTTCCTGCAATGCCGTAAGAAGCGAAGGGCCCGAGGAATCGGATTTCACTCCACTATCAGGCCCGGGAGGCATAGCACCCATCGTCGGGTCCGGGGTCCACTTGAGCGTAAAGTCGAATCTCCCCTTAAGACCCGTCTTATCGGTCACGATTCGCCCTCCTATCTCTGGCAGCGCAGACAGGTCGCTAGCAAGCTCTGCCATCGTCACACCATCGCCCTCCCAGTTCCCCGGCGACCCTTCCGCGCTCCCCGGGTTTCCCTCCCCGGCCTTCGCCGACGACTTAATCTTCCATCCGCTTTTCTCCTGAACCAGCGCATACACTGCAAGCCGCCTCATCTCATGATGCGTTCGCAGCTTGAACCTGTCAGCAAGGAGCGCCTGAACCATGTTCTGTTCTGTGCGAACTTGATGTTTCAGCGTCATCTTTCCGAAAGCACGCGCTGTTTCTTCGTCGCACTTGGCCTCAATGTCGAATTTCGCTGAAACGATCCACTTCGGGCCGCCAACGATTCGCTGGTCGACGTCGTAATAGCCAAAGTCCTGCACAAATTCGATGAGTTTTTTCAGCGATTGCGACTTTGCCTCAAACGAGCCGCCAGGGCTAAAGCCGATGCGTCCATCCTCTTCGGCCCTGTTCGGATCGCTCGGTTTGATGGTGGCCACAATGAATGTGGGAAAAGGCGAAGCAAGCGCCTGCGCGCCACAAAGTGGCGTCAGCGAGCCCAGCAGCGCAAAAACGATCCAACGAACAACGACCAGCGGGAGCATTCTAAATGGACGCTTCCATTGCGGATTGGCCACCAAGGCCGCCATTCCTCGTGGCAAAGCTTACAATCGCACGGGCTATGCACCCGCAGTGGATGGTGCTGTACTATTCGCGCACCAGTGCCACTGCCGTCAAGTCGTCATTGCCGAGATGTTTCCCGTAATACAGGCGGTCATAGAAGCGGGTCCACGGACGGTGCCGGTAGGCATAGGCCTGCTGCAGCACGGTCTCACAGATTTGCGAGGCCGAGTCAGCCTCGACGTTTGCGAGCAACCGCTCGACGCGCTTTGCGCCAAACTCGAACGTTCCCCGCCGGCTTTCGATTACTGCCCTGGTTACGACGAGCAGCCTGGCTCGTGGCTGGAATGCCAGAACCGCCGGCTCATAGGTGTTGTGGGTGAAGAGGCCCAGCGGCATGCCAGCCGACTGAAGGGTTCGTGCGCCCTCAAGGTCGTGAAACACGGCGAGGAGACCTGCATTGTGGTAGGTAAGGATACCCAGTGCGAGGCTGAAACACCCCAGAAAGGCGGGGGCAAAGTGAACGCCGCGGGCAGCCTCCATCAGGGATCGGTTGAGCTCATACGCCAGGGTGGCGATGGCCTCGGATTCATTCGCACCGGACGGCCCAAAGAGATCGGGTGCGTACTGGCGGAAGGTGGTTTGCACATCGACCGCGAGCGCCTGGGCTTCGGCACGGGCCCCGGCGATGTCCGTCAAGAGGAAGACCACACGTTGGCCGATCAGCAGTCCATCGAAGAAATTCCCCCCGCGGCGGCCGACGCAATAGAGGGCCATTAGATCGAGGCCGTCGAGCTTCATCAAATCGGCAGGATAGGGCGCAGGATGGGACCTGCCCATCTGGGTGCCTGCCCCTGTCAGAGGAAAAGTCATCGTCTTCTTCCGCACGCCGGCGCCACCCTCCTCGCGATGTTCTGCCGCGAGCTACGCTACTCTTCAAACCAGACCGATTTCCGCTGGATTCAGCACAAGCCTAGCGCGCGTGCCGAAGCCGGTGAACTGACGGATGTGACAGTATATGGCATATGGTGCAGTCTGGGGCAATGCAGAAGCAATCAAGCCGAATCGTCCTTCAGAGTAAGAATCGCAGAGGTTGCACTCCTTCTTTGCCAGCGACCTATGTGCTGTCGCGCAGCGCCCTTGCGACGATAGCGTCAGTAACGGTGTTCCACAGCCGATCTGGTGTGATACGGTGCATCCAGTACGTGAACTTGACCTTCCAGCCAGGAATAATCATGGCCTCGTCGCCTTCAATCCCTCTCACCAGGCCGCGTACTGCGGCCTCAACCGGCATGGTTCCACCGATCCTCTTTAGCGCGGCGCTGGCCGGGTGCAGGCTTTTGCGCTCCGCCGCAAGACCCGGAGTCTCCACTTCGCCGGGACAAAAACAGGCGACGCTGATGCCACGCGGTTTCAGTTCGTAACGCAGGCACTGCGCGAGACCCACGACGGCAAACTTGGAGCTGCCGTAGGCGGTGTAACCGTAGACTGGGATGATCCCACCCATCGAGCCAACCAGAACGATCTTGCCGCTGCCACGTGCGAGCATGGAGGGCAGCACCGCTTCGACAATATTCCGGGTGCCGTAGAGGTTGATCTTAATCATTCGGTCGAAAGTTTCGAACTTCATGTCAATGAGGTGCGCCGCGCCGCCGATGCCGGCCATGTTAATGAGAACGTCCGGTGCGCCCGCTTCTGCAACTGCCGTTCCGACGGTGCCGAGCACGATTTCGCGATCGGCTACGTCGACCTTGTAACGCGCCACGCGCTGATCCGGCGAGCGCCGCGCCGACTCGATCTCGTGCAGCGCGGCGTCGGTCGGGTTGCGATCAAGGGTCACGATGTGGGCACCGAGGCCGGCCAGCATCTTGCTCGCGAGCAGGCCCATGCCGCTGCCCGCCCCGGTGATATACACGGTCTTTCCCGCGATTTCAGTCATTGGCGACCTATCTCCGCGCACCGGGTCATTAGCAGGTCTATCTTGAACGGTTGATCAGCGATGGCGGCGCTCCCTTATGGTCCCATCCCTTCACGCGCTATTTTTGGAGTTGCGTTGTTCTAATTCTTCGGCAAGGATCGGCACACCCTTGGCGCAAGCTTGAACGCCCATCGAAACGCAAATCTGCAGTACCGCCATGATCTCTTCCGGCGTTGCTCCCGCCTTGAGCGCTCCCTGGATATGCCGGCGTGTGCCGGGTGCATACATGTGCGTGATCGAGGCATCGAAAGCGATGCTGATCAACTCCATGAACCTTGGTGTGAAAAGACCGCTCTTGTATACGCTCGCTCCAAAGGCGAAGAATTCATCGGTCCAGGCAGGGGAAAGCTCATAGAACGGATCCCACGCCGTGTTCCATTGGCCGATTGCGCGCATCGCGTCGCAGGCTGGAGTCTCTGGCTTGGGACCTCCCGCCGGCTTCACTCCTGCCGCCTTCATTTCCTCGAGCAGGATGGGGGCGCCCAAGCTGCAGGAATGGACCGCCAGCCCTACGCCACACTTGAGAACCAGGACGATCTCATCGCGCGTCGCTCCTGCGTCGAGCGCAGCGCGGATCTGGCGGCGCGTGCCTTCTTCATCCAGATTCGTGCAGGAGCAATTCAGCGCGAGGTAGATCAGCTCCACCTCCTTGCGTGGCAGAACGCCGCTGGTCCACGGGTTCATTCCAACCCGCAGCAGCACTTCCGCTCCTTTGGGATCCCATTCCTTGAGTTTGTCCAAAGACGAACCCCAAGGGTCTGCGGATTGCGCCGTCGACGATGCTTTCGTTGCTACAGTTTCGGTTGCCATTGTTCCTCCTTTTTCTCGCTCAACAACTACTATTGGGTCGGACATGACGCGCGTTGGTGACGTCGAACTTAATGCCATGGACAGTACAAATCACGATTACGCCGAATCAGAGTCTCTGGCCGCTACTCCACCTAAGGTGGCCTGAGCCGCGACCAACCCGTCACGAACGCCCGTCGACCGTTGTAGACCACTCGTTTGGCCCAGCTTCACTGTTAAGTCGAGCGGGATCCATTGCGCGTCGTTGAAACGGGCGTGCAGGGCGATCCTCTGCGCGGACGGCAGAACCGCCGCGAGGATCTCACGTTACCGCCACCATGATTTTTCCGTCCACAATCTTCACTGGGAAGGACGCCACGCCGAAATCCGAGCTGCCTGCAAAGCATCCGGTGGTGACGTCGAACCTCATCCCGTGGACCGGGCAAATCACGATCTTGCCGTCGAGCTTTCCCATTCCCAGAGCGCCCCCGGCGTGAGGACAGGTGTCGGCAATGGCGTAAAGACTGCCGTCCACATTGAAAACGGCTATTTCCTTACCAACGATGTTGAACCGCGATCCGGTTGCCGGTTGGATCTGGTCAAGACGCGCTACTTCAACAAAATCCGCCATGGTCGTCCGCCCGCAGAATCAGAAGATACTCGCCTGGAGACGCAAGATGATGTCCGGAGGTGGAGTTCGTCCTTATGCAATGGAAGAACTCCACCCAGTCCTGAAAGATGAGTACCCGTCTTAGTCTTGAGCAACCACGGTAGGCGTTGGGATGGTCAAACTTCTCCTCCCATTCGCCGGCATGGATGTGCCCGCACCCACCTTGCGCCGCCGGATAAAATCTTCCGTCTGTTTCATGCACCATGAACCCCATGTTGCCCGGGCGGCGGTTCGGCGGCAGGCCGAGGTTTGCAAGGGTTTCCGCGGTGGATTGATAAGTGACCCCGAGCTTTAGCATCTGCCGCGCCTGTTCGGGCGTAGCGATCGGCCTGCCTAGCTCCTTGGCCATGCGAACATGGCGCTCGATCATTTGGATCGACGTCATGCGCTCGCCCTTCGTGGTGTTCCAAAGGTTATCCTCGATGCCGGCGCGGGTGTGTTGCCCAAGCGCGATGCAGATAGCTGCCACTGGATGGGAAAGACGAAACGTAGTCTGATAAGTGAAGAAGGAGCCGTGCGGCGTACGACGGATGAGCTCCATCAGGTCGAATGGGTTGGCGCCGCACACGCCGCCGCCTCCGATGCTGAAGAACCCGTTCACCGGCCCCATGTAATATCCCTTGCGAATGAGACGCTCGACGAGTTCGAGGCCGTGGATGTGCGGAAGCGCGAAATAGGGCTGGATGCCGTGTTGAACCATGCGCTTGATGTTTTCGAGATAGAAGTCCGGTGTTGAGTCAGCCACAAGGTTGGCCATCGCATGGAGCATGGCGGGGTTGGTGAGACGCGTTCCCTGGAAAGCGTCGTCGACAGGATGCAGCGCGGTCAGATCGTAGAGGGTGGTGCCACAGGCTACTGTGACCTGGTCCGGCTTGGGATCGATCTCGGCTAGTTTGTGGCGCGAGTCGTAGCTCTGGAACTTGGCTTCTTCCCCAGGCTCGGGGGCAAAAGAGATCGACCCGCCGAGCTGCAGGATCATTTTCGGCACCGCATTGCGCAGCCGCCCGATCTGATCGTTGTACTCCTTGAAATTTTTTGAGATGTGGCCGGTTTTGGGATCGCGCACATGGATGTGCAGCAACGTTGCGCCGGCATTGAAACAATCGACCGCCGCCTGGACCTGTTCGTCCCAGGTGACGGGGAGCTTTTGTTCAGGCGTGCAATCCCCCGGCAACCAGACCGGCCCGTAGGGAGCTGCGGTGATCATCAGGGGAGCTTGATTTTCGGGTAGCAACGAGTCGTCAGTGAAATACATGTTCGTCTCCTAAGTTCGGTTAATTGATTTGAAGCGTGTTACTGAACTCACAAAACTACTGCAGAAGTCGTTGGCAGAGAGGGCTCAAAGGCGCACTTGAGATCGCTAAAAGAACCGCGACAGGATTCTGCCTCTCGACGGTGACCGCACGGTGCGGAACTAACCTAAAGACAGGATGAGCCTAGCCCCCATCGAGGACTCCATGCAACTGGGAGAACCACTAGGTGCCTCACCTTTGCTGGGTAAACGGCCAGGCTTTTGGGGAGGGCTAAAGAGTCTGCGTGAGAACCTTGCGGTTGGGTAGGTCCGGGCTTCAGCCCAGACATCAACCGGGCAAGGTACTTGGCCTTTAGGCCCTGATGTATGTATTTCCTTGAATTTTGCAGATGAAGGCACGGGAAAAGCGTACCTCAGGGCCTAAAGGCCGAAGGGTTTTGACAATGGATGTCCGGGCTGAATCCCGGACCTACCCAACCGCAAGGTTCCCACCCAGACACTTACCGGGGCCCCTACAACGTTGCAACCTGCTTGTAGTTTTGCCAGGCCAGCTGAGCCGGATGGCCGGTGTACCATCTCGGATGGGAATGAAAAGACAACTCCAAACCGCCGAGGGCCACCCTGTTGGACGGCAGTGGCGTGCCTGCTATCGGCTGAGTGTGTTGTTCCTCTTTCTGCTTGCCCTCTGGGCAGCATCTGCGCAAACTCCGCAAATGAAACCAACCAAGCGGGTTCTGGTGTTCAATGAGTTCGGAGTGTCTGTTCCTGTCATCAGCTGGGCTTTGTCTGAGTTTCGCAGTTCGCTCTATAAGCAGTCAGGATACAAGGTCGATTTGTTCGACGAGTCTCTGGACACGTCGCTATTTCCTGAGAAATCGTCGCAGCAGGAGATTCGGGCCTGGTACATCCATAAGTACCGTGACAAGAAGCCGGACATCATGGTCGCTCTCGGCCCTGCTCCCATCAAATTTCTGGCGGAATCCCGCGCCACCTTTTTCCCGGATGTCCCGATCGTGTTCTGCGGGAGCTCGCTGGACCAGGCGGGACGCCCAAAGCTCGATTCCCACTTCACGGGAGCGTGGATGACGATCGATCCGGCAAAGACAATCGAAGCGGCGCTTCGATTGCAGCCCGGCACGAATCGCGTGGTGGTGGTCGGAGGTGTGGCTCCGTTTGACCGCGGAGTGGAATCATTTGTGAAGGCGGCATTGCACAGCTACGAATCAAAATTGACGATTGAATATCTGACCGATCTGGATATGCCAACGCTGCTCGATCGTCTGCGACATCTGCCCAGGCATTCCATTGTGTTCTACACGTCCCTCTCGGTGGACGCCAAGGAACAGAGTTTTATCAACGCCACGCAATCTGTTCGGATGGTTGCGCAAGCCGCGGACGCTCCTGTCTATGGCATGGCGGATACGTTCATAGGTCAAGGCGTTGTCGGGGGCTTTGTAAGCAGTTATGCGGCGCAAATTAAGACAGCGACCGGCATGATTCGCCAAATCCTGGACGGTGCGAAGCCGGCGGACATTCCCACGGCGATGGGCACCAATGCCTATATGTTCGACTGGCGCGCCATGCAGAGATGGGGACTCGACGAAAAAAAGCTTCCCATCGGCAGTACCCTGTACTATCGGCAGCCCGGGGTTTGGGAACTCTACAGGACCCAAATCATTGGCTACGCCCTGGGCATGCTGGCCCTGGTTCTTCTGAGCGGCTATCTTCTTTTCGAAAGAACACGGCGAAGACAGGCGGAAGTCTCGTTGCAAGCCAGCTTTGAGTTTGAGCAACTCATTTCGGAGTTGTCTACCTATTTTATTGATCTGCCTGCGAACAGGATAGACGCAGGAATCGACGAAGCACTGAACCGGCTCCGGATCTTCCTGAGCGTGGATCGAGTGACGATGTTCGAATTTTCCGCGGACCAGACGGAATTACATCGAACACACTACAGCTCCGGAACGGAGATGCCTGGCCCTGATGCCCTGCATGTAAGACTCTGTCCCTGGTATTTCTCGAATTTTCTGAGTGGTAAGCCTCTTTTTCTCAACAGCCTGAAGGAGTTGCCTGCCGAGGCTGAAGCTGACGGAAAGGTATTGGGACACTTTGGTGTGAAATCAAACGCCATCGTACCCATGGAATCAGAACAGACGATTCTGGGTTCTCTTTCATTTGTAACCGTTGCGGAGGAGAGAATCTGGTCGGAGCGCATTATCCATCAACTGCCTACGGTTGGGACTATTTTTGCCAACGCGCTGCTGCGAAAGGCCGCGGACGAGGCTCGGGCGAGTAGCGAACTTCTAAAACGCGCCGTCCTCAATTCGCTAAGCAGCGGCGTCGCCGTGCTGGATGGAAACGGAAACATCGTCAGCTCGAATCCGCAGTGGGTCGAGTTTGTGAAGAGCGGTGGGTTCACTTCCGAATTGGGAGTTGGAGTGAATTATCTGGAGGCGTGCCGAGCTGCCATGGAAGCAGGAAACCAATCGGCCAGGCAGGGATTGCTTGGAATCAAAGCGGTCTTAGCCGGAGAGAAAGCGCAGTTCTCCATGGAATGGGATTGGTCCGGTGGGGCGGGTTCGAAGTGCTCGCTCATGACAGTGACGCCACTGAGCAATGTACTGCCGGGTTGTGTGGTGGCGCACACGGATATTACCCAACGGAAGCAGGAAGAGCGGGAGCGGCTCGAGTTGAGCGGCCAGCTCATTCATGCCCAGGAGGAAGAGAGAAGCCGTCTTGCGCGTGAGCTTCACGACGATTTCAATCAGCGCCTGGCGATGTTGGCATTCGATCTGGAACGTGCTTCGCAGTTGATTGCCGATTCGCCCCTCGAGGCTCGAAAGCGATTGCGGGACCTATGGATTCGGGCGGCAGATCTTGGGGACGATTTGCACTCTTTGTCGCACCGTTTGCATTCTTCGACGCTTGAGAGCCTGGGACTGGCTCTCGGACTCAGCTCACTATGTGAGGAGTTCACTGAGCAGCAAGGTATTCAGGTCGATTTCGCACACGAAAATATATCTCGCGAAATTGACCCGGATGTTGCTCTTTGCATTTTCCGGATTGTCCAGGAGGCGCTTCGCAACGTGAAGAAGCACAGCGGCGCAAATCGAGCGGAGGTCCGCTTACGAGAGGAAGACGAACGGTTATATTTGTCTGTATCCGATGCGGGCATCGGTTTTGATAAACAACAACGGTCGAATCGGGCCGGACTCGGAATTCGCAGCATGGAAGAGCGGCTGCGGCTGGTCGGAGGGCGGATGGACATTGTTTCCGTAAGAGATCGCGGTACCACCCTGAACGTTTGTTTACCGTGCAAAGAAACGCGGGGGCCCGTCCTCCGAAGCATGGAGCGCCGGCCTGGTGTATTCAAGGAGTGATCATGCCCGCCCAAACACAGCTCGCACCACGCCCCCGCATTCTGCTCGCCGATGACCACGCTGTGGTAGTCGAAGGTATTCGTGGCCTGCTTGAGAAGCACTACGATGTGGTGGGAGTCGTGACGGACGGGCGCGCACTGATCACCGAAGCGAGTGTGGTCCAGCCGGATGTGATCGTGCTGGACGTAGCGATGCCGTTGTTGAACGGTCTCGATGCCGGCAAGAAGATGCAGGAGATTCTTCCCAAAGTAAAACTCGTGTTCCTGACCATGCATGCCGATCCCAACATGGCCGCGGCGGCTCTTCGATTGGGGCCGGTAGGTTTCGTGCTGAAGCATTCCGCAGCCTCGGAACTGTTGACCGCCATCGCGGATGTATTGCGCGGGAAGGCCTACGTCACAGCACGACTCAAGCCTGAAAACCGGCAAGTGCAGGAATCACGGGCGAAACAGTTTAGTAAGGAATTGACGCAGCGGCAGCGAGAAGTCCTGCAGTTACTTGCGGAAGGGCGGCCAATGAAAGAGATCGCCGACATTTTGAGCGTCACCGAGAAAACCGTGATGTTCCATAAGTACGAGATCATGAAATCTCTCCATATCAAGAACAATGCCGAGTTGGTGCTCCTGGCGCTCAGGAATGGATTGATTTCACCGTAGCCGGTGGCATAGCCATTATCTTCGAGTCCACCCATGAGCAAGCGCATATCTGCTCTTCAGTTCTACCTAGGAGTTCTCCTAGTAGTCCCGCCTGGAAATCTCCAGTAGCATCGTGCTTCGGAATCGCTGTTCATCAGCAGATAAGTGTCGCTTCCATCCGCTGGGAGAGCCAGGTCAATCCGGCGATCGGAGGAAATATTGAATCGGCCACGTGTACTGCTCGCCGACGATCATCGTTCCGTCACTGAACGGGTCAGCGCGCTGTTGCAGCCCGACTTCGAGGTGGTGGGGACTGTGACCAATGGTAAGGAATTGCTCTTCGAATCGGCGAGACTTCTTCCAGACGTCATTGTGCTGGATATCTCTATGCCTGAGCTTTCCGGTATAGAAGCGGCACATGAATTGCGCAACCTTGGTTCAACGGCAAAAATTGTGTTCCTGACAGTGCAGACGCGGGTTGAGTTTGTCCGCGCCTGCCTCGCCGAAGGTGCGTCGGGATATGTCACCAAGTCTCGCCTGGCAACGGACCTTGTCCCTGCGATCCAGGATGCGCTGTCTGGCCATCGGTTCGTATCCCCTCCAGTTTCGCGATAGGAGCTCTCTACCGCAGGAAACTGGACATTGCTGACTCTAAATGGCTCTCACGGCCCACGTGTGTAAGTTGCTCGAGTGAAGCGGACAGATTAGCTTCGGACAGTGATTCCGGGCGCACTTCGCAAGATTCTCTAATGCCAACAGGGGGAACATCTCGGCTGAGGTGAATGCCGATGAATGAACAGACTCTGCCGATTCTGGCTTCTTTGCCGCTGGACTGCTCAGCCGCTTTGCACTCATTCGCGTTCGAAAACGAGGACGTCCGGCTTGCGTCCACTTGCCGGCTGGATAGTCATGGTCAGAGTCTTGCCGTCTGGAGAAAGCTGGATATGCTGTGTGTCGGCCACCTTGCCGTTTCTCTTCTCAGTGAACTCGAGAGTGCCGGCATTCACACGGCGCGCCGACGACATGGCGCCCGCCGGCGCGTTCGCATCCTTCACCGGATAGTCCCTGCCGTCAAAGTTCATATTTTTCGTGGAGTGCTGTGTCTGGTTGATGAAGGAAAGGCCGTTGTCTTGATAGGGCTGCACCTCGATTTCGACCCGGCCGGGCTTTTCGGTGGTGCTATCCCACGTGGCGGCAAAGCCAGAGGCTCCTCCGATCGGTGTGTAGATGTAATGGATGGTGAAACTGGAGCCGTTGGACGGGTAGCCGGTGAAGTCATCACGGAGCGAGTTGCCGTCCGGAGAAAGCGTCCAAATGGCGGAGATCTGCAAATGGCCGTTTTGCTTGCGGACAACTCTCCAGACACGAGGAGCTTCTGCAGTTACAGCAAGGGTAGTTCCATCGAGACCGGGTTGATCGGCGCCGTTGGCGACAATGAATTCCGGACCGCCGCCAAAGTCGAAAGCGTAGCGGTTTGTTCCCGCGGCAACGACTTTCATCTGATCATGCATAGTGCTTTTATCCGGGTTGAGCTTCCACTTGCCGACGAAGGAGCTGTTAGCGGCGTGAAGCCTGGTGGTTGCGATGGCGACAACAAGCAGTAACAGAAAGAGCCGTTTCAGCATGGCGTTCTCCGGAGGGCGATTGCGGAGCCCTGTTTGGAGACGTTGCAATGCAATTAGATGGCCGATGGATCGCGCAGAGAGGAGTGAGTGCAAGCAGATACACAGTTAACTTGTAGTCGATGCATAGGGGCTTTCGTCGCAGCGAGCGACAGAATCGTTCGGAAACGAACAGCGTCGTCTGAAAGCGGACACCATTGTTTGGGTGGCCAAAGGGCGTGAACCTACCACTGGTTCGTCCTGCTGCGCCTCCCGTTTTCGCGCACCACCGTTGAACTGGAGGCCGCTGCCGAGAGGTGATCGTAGGAGATAGGGGGAGATCAGGGCACCATGATACCTATCCGCAGCCCTAACGCCGGGCAATTCTGAAGGGTACGGCCTTCAGCACCCTGACGCGATCGCTAGTGAACCCGTCGTATGGCAGCCTCGACCACATCGCCGGCATAGTCGAGCGAGTGCAGGCCTGCGATCTCCCGCTGCAATCGCCGGGCGTTTTCTCGATACGCGGGCGTAGACCAAACCGTCTGGACAGCCGCGCGAAGCCGAGGAACGGTCAGCCGTCTCGGGGTCAAAAACTCGCCCACGCCGCACCAAGCGATTCTTGCAGCCACGCCTGGCTGGTCGTTGGTGATCGGTATGGCGACCATTGGCACACCACACGCCAACGACTCAAGAGCGGTATTCAATCCAGCGTGCGTAATGCAAAGTGCGGCGTGTTTCAGCAACTCAAGCTGTGGCGCAAACTTGACCACAATAGGGTTTCCCGCTGTCAACGAAAACCCAGCCGGATCCATGTTGCCCCCCAGCGACAGAACGAGTTGCGCATCCAGGCCTTCGCACGCCGCCAGGATCACGCGAAAAATCCAATCCAGCCCATTCTGCAGAGTGCCCATGGAAGCGTAGAGTATCGGGCGCCCATCGAGCCGCTCCCGCGGAAACTCCGTTTTCGGTCGAGTCTTTCCACTATGCAGCGGACCGACAAAATGAAACTCAGCCGGCAATCTCCGCCTGGGAAACTCAAAGCTCGGGGGCTGTTGCGATATCTGCGGATGGCCCACAAACACGTCGTTGGGATACTGCGCATGGAGCGCCAATCCCCACGCGACTCGTTGCGCGTTGATCTTGCTATGCAGCGGCTTCAACATCTTTCGGACCAGGGCATACGCCATCGCGTTCCGAAGCCTCGCCCACAGATGCGTCTGCGGCCCCCAGTCCAGGTTGACCGGAGGCACTCCATTTTCCGCAATGAATATCATGGCCATGGCGGCATGCACGTACGGCAATTGGAGATGGTCGGCGACCGCGCCTCCGGCCATATGGAACTGATCGATGACCAATGCATCCACCTGCGTGGCCTGGATCGCTGCCGGGAGTTCGGCGAAGTGCATATCGAGCAGCTCTTCAAACCGCTTCATCGTATACAGGACGCCGGCTTGTCCCTTCAGTTTTCCAAGCTTCTCGAAAACCTGGCCGACATAGCCTATCGGAAACGACTTGCCACCGACGACGACGCAAGCCAAACCATGTTCCTGAAAGAACGCCGCAGAATCCGCAAGGCAAAAGAAAGTAATCCGATGGCCCCGTTGCTGCAAGTGCAGAGCCAAGCTGCTGGCAGGATACATGTGCCCCTTTGCATGGACGGGGAGAAATCCGATATGCGCCATGAGTCTAATCCTGCTGGATGCCGTGCTCTCCTCGAGCGGTCACGTAAGGTGATTCATCGGTACCGATCTGGTCTTCGATGAGTGCGTTGGCGATAGGGTACTCTCCGAATGGGGAGGGGGAGCTCACAAATGAAGTTGAGCAATGAGCTTTTTGAATTCTGGATCGCCATGAAGACTGTCGTATAGCGGATCAGCTTCCGTGCACGAAATCGCACGGTTGCCAATTTTCGAAATCGGTCAAACACCGAACTGCCGCAGATGATGGTCGAGATGTTTGTACATGAGAATTCCCCATTGTTCCGGCGTCATCTTTCCGAAAAAGCTGTGTGGATGAGTCGTGCATCCTGCGGGACCGCCCGCGATTACACGATCAATTAATCCGTTGAGCCGGTCACGTTCCGCGAGCAAATCTCGATCGTCGAGCACTGCGAAGCCTGGCACCGTTGGAGAATTTCGTCTCATGGGGGCGTCGTCACTGAGTGCCTTGGATTTGACATAACCGCCAATGAGCCGTCCGATGAGCAGGCGCGGTGGAAGCACGTCGCCCAGAGCCTGTTCGATTCCTTTTGAGAGGTGCGCTACCGCTTGGGCCGCATTCATCTTGCCCCATTGACGTTGGCTATCGGTCCGCAAACGCGAGATTCTCTGCTTAATCTCATGGCTTGCACTTGGCTCGAATATGTTTCGCATGCGGCATGTTCTCCTGGGAGAGATAAAGGGGGACAACTTAGAGGAAATGATATCGATCCTAGTCAACTTTTTCATTTGGGGAGTGGACCGGCCCTCCGGGCCTTGGGACCGTAACAGCTGATTTGGTAGAGCCTCAGGGGCTAAAGAGGCTGCGGAAAAACTCTGCAGCGGGCAGGAAAGCAAAACCACAGGGGCTAAAGCCCGATCTATTCTCCATTTAACGGCACGACTAAAAGTCGTGCCCTGACACAAAGCATGAGTTTTTCCGGAGCCTGTAAAGCCCAATTCTTTCTCAGCCCTTTGCGGCCCGACTAAACAGCTTGCGGAAAAAGTGCTGCTTCCAGGGGAAATTGTCCCTCAGCGGCTAAAGCCGGATTCATGGCAAAGCATTTGCGTACGGCCTGATGCTCGCTGCGGCGAGGTAGGCCGTACCCTTCAGGAAAATGAGCTTTTCCGCAAGCTGTAAAGTCGGGCCCTGATACAAAGCACGAGAGCCATGACCCTTAGCAGGGTCGCGCATTTTCACAGATTTCGTTCTACTCCTGAATCATCTGTTACAGGCCACTAGGGAGCAGATGGTGTCTTCTGCGGTTCTCTTACGCAGGAACTCATGCGGGTTTGGCATTGCCAGCGCTAAAGCGCGTGATCAGAGTCGAGACTCTTTCACAGAGCGCTAAAGCGCTCTGTCCCCCGCATAAATGCGGGGACTTCAACCATTTCTCAGCGAGTGGCGTCCAAATCAGCCGATCAACAAAATAGCCCTAGACGCTAGTCCTGGGTGGGCATGAGAGACAGAACAGTCGGGCCGGCTGACATTTATAAAATTTGATATTTTTGGGTCGTTTTGCGGATTAGCAGTTCAACGGGGGTCTACAAAGGGGTTCTTTGGCATAGGGAAATACACTCCCAGGTCGGGAACAGAATTGAACAGGGGGGGATATGGCCACCGCGGTTCTTTCGAGGGGGTAAGGCAGTTGGCGGGAGTGGGCTGGCTGGGGCCGGGATCCGGAGGCGCCTCTGCCGCCGAGCCGGGAGCATCTTCTGGCTGAGCTTCTTCCTGGTCAGGGGCAGGGGTTGGCTGCGGGTCATTCGTTGTGGCATGGGTTGTGGCCTGCTGGCCAGCACGCCATGCGGCGGCATCGATTTGCGGTTGGGTGGGCGCAGGGGTGGATATCTTCCGCGCGGAGGCGGCGCGCCGGTCGGGGATGAAGTTTTGCATGGCCACGATCATGGAAATGGCCTTGATCTGTCCGGTAATGCTGTTTCGGGTCACTTCGGGGCTGAGGTGGGCGAGTTCCCAGAGGCGTGCCAGTACTTGCTCACGGTCCGGGCCCACGGGGCGCAGTTCCTCCACGGCGCGCCCCACGGCTCGCCGGGGCAGGCGGGAGAGGTCGGCGTCTTGCTGGAGGAGTTGTTGCTGGACGGCGGCGCGGTGCTCGAGCATGAAGGTGCGGACACGGGGTTTGGCTTTGGTGTAGGCGGCAGAGTCGGGGTTGAGGCCGACCGCTTCGGCAGCACGACGGTCGGTCATGGCGCCAGCAAGGACCAGAAGGGCAAAGGCTATTTCCTGATCGGTGATGGGATCGCTGACTTCATTTTTGGACATAGGTGGCTCCTGAAATTTGAGACTGGAAGGTGAAAGAAGCTAGGGTCAGGGGTTTCCACTGCTACGGGGAAGCAGGGTGGGAAATAAAAATCCCGCCATGCGGCGGGGTGGTTGAATTGCCTTATTTTGTGACAGGGATCGGGTGTGCCACCGGACAGCGGTAAAACTGTCCTTCGCTCGCCTTAGGCCGAAACTACCGGCAACTGCCGACCAGCGGGTGGGTGACGAGAGGCCGCCCGCTGTGCCGAAATCATCTGCGGAGAGGATATCGCGCTGGTGGAATCGGAGTCTGCCGCCGAGACTCTTTTCTTGAATCGCCGGTTATCGTTTCGGAGGTTACTTTTGTTGTACTGGAGATTTGGCGGTCAGGGCCCGCAATGCCGCCAAGCGAAACTCGCAAGAGCTGTTGTGCTGCGTCACTGTCGCCGAATCATGTGGGTGCGAGATGGCCTTTTCTCGCTATCCATTCTTTCTTGATTTGCCGGTGGAATTTAAGCAACTTTCCAGCCTGATTCAGCGTTACTATTGGCAAAGAGGGACGAGATATGGCAACACTTCGGTGGCCTTCACTTACGGTCGCCTTGCTGCTCGCGATTGGTTCGCTGAGCCCTGCTTCAGCAGGCGTTCGCCTCGGAACGATTTCGGTAGGCGCAGGGTACGGCTATTATTCTGGTCCGTTTTGGCCCGGATACTACTCGCCGTTCTTTTACGATCCCTGGATCGGCTATCCTTTCTTCGGTTCTCCAGTCTATCTAATACCCCAGCCTGACAAGGGGCAAGTCAACCTGCAAGGCTCCGATAAAGATGCGGAAGTCTACCTTGACAACGCATACGCAGGAACCGCTGCTACGTTGAAGAAGTTCTGGCTGGCTCCGGGCGTTTATGAACTTGAAGTTCGTCCGAAGGATCAAACCCCTAAAACGAAGCGCATTTATGTTCTGACCGGCAAGACTCTCAAGGTCAGCCTGGAGTAGAACGTCATGACTTATTTCGGCAAGAGTGTCCTCATCGTTGGGTTGCTAACCTGTTGCGCGGCCTTCGGGCAAAATCCCCCGGCGCCACGGGCGTCGGCCGCTGCGTACCCAGCGTCCAAGGTTCAGCCGGTTTATGCCATCGGCGCAAAGCAGCTCTCAAAGACAGAAGTTCAGAACTCGTTCGCCACCCCGTTGGCGGGCCGGTTCATCGTGGTAGAGATTGGCTTCTACCCGGCGAACGGTAAGACCGTCAGCCTGAACCAGTCTGATTTCACGCTGCGAACCGCCGATGGCAAGGACCTGGTTAGTCCGGCGAGCCCTCGAACCATTGCCTCCATCTACCAGAAGCGGCCGGAGAGTAGCAACGATGTAACTCTGTATCCGACCGCAAACATCGGCTATGTGAGCTATCCCGACTATGACGGAAGCGGCCGCCGTGTAAGTGGTCCGGTTTATGGGGCAGGCGTGGGGGTTGGAGTCGACAAGAATACATCCGCCGCAACGACCGGCTCTGATCGACAGACCATGGAGACAGAACTGCTCGACAAGGAATTGCAAGACGCAGAAGTCTCCAAGCCGGTCGCTGGTTATCTCTACTTTCCCATCGCAACCAAACAGAAGGTTGAGTATCAGTTGGAATACCACGGAACGGACGCGGTGACCAGTTTGCCGCTGAAGGCCCACTGAGACAGCACGGCGTTCCTTCGTGACATGATCCCAAACCCGCGGTAGGAGACTGCCTGGATCACCGCCAGTCCGAAATTGGTTCGCTTGGCCTTGCGCGGGACTGCTGTTGATAAAAATGGCCGCCAATCAACCTGGACAGGACCAGGATTGCTGAAAACACTATCCCCACTCTTCTGCGTCACACATAGCTAGTGGACCGTAACAGCTGATTTGGGAGAGCCTCAGGGGCTAAAAGCCCAATTCTTTCTCAGCCCTGTGCGGCCCGACTTTTAAAGTCAGGCCCTGATACTAACTAGCATTCGGTTAGCAGTTGCGCCCGAGACACATGACGCGCGATGTTGCTGGCCCGGTGAGGATGGTCATCCTCACACTTTTTCCTTCAAAACCGTCAGGCCATTCAGAAACTGCTTTATGCCATCCAACTCCCTGGCCACGTATGCTGAAGCCAACGCCTGCTCGACTGCCACCAGTAATTCGGGACGATTCACATACTTGGTTTTCAACTGTTCCAACCTAGTTACCTGCGCCTCGATATCACGCTGTGCCATATTTCAATCCTCCCTGCCCACCCTGGCCATCTCAAGCCTTTCGTCAAGGTCATCATCTGTCTCAGGTCTCGGCTAACGACCTTCCAGAATTGTTTTCAGGACGCTCAGCGTTTCTGAGCCTCGACGTATGCCCTGAGAACGGCGTTCATGCGGGTAAGGTGACCCCTTCCATTGGCCTTAAACCACTCCACCACATCAGTGTCGAGGCGAAGATGAACGGAAGTTTTACCTTGCGGCAAGATGACGCGGGCGCTCTTCCAGAAGTCCGCACCGAGAGACTTGGCTTCGGGCGCATCTCGGCTGGTTTTGTCCTCACCCCGATCGCGCATGGCTTTGACCTGGCTAAGGGAATGTCGCACGATGGTAGATTTCTCTTTCATCTCTGCTCGCTTTCTGGGCGCTGATGATGCGGATGAGATTTTCGCCGCGCCAAGTGAAAACCACCCGGTACACTTCTGTATCGACGCTGCCGAGCGCAATAAAACGAACCTCTCCGTAGTCTTCCCGGCCGTCGATCCGCTCCAGTATCTCGGTGGCAAAAATTTCGGCAGCGGTCAGGAACGAGACGCGATGTTTGGCAAGGTTGGTTCTGGCTTTTTCTTCGTCCCACCGAATTCGAGTTCCACGCCTCACGCCGCCTTGCGCTCACAAACTTCAGCACATCATCAATCAGCTCGCCGATCCGCAAACCTTTCGGCCCTCGCAACGTCGGCAGCTTGACACCAGCACGCGCCTCAGCTTTCCTTTGCTGATACAAAGCAATCGCATCACTCTTTCGGCCAACCTTCTCCCGCCTTCGCTTCCCATCGGCAAAATACTGCACCCACCACACACCAGACTTCGGTGGTCGTTCAAACACTCCCCGGACTTTCTTCTCTGTTCTTGGCATGTGATCGCCCAGCATACCTCATGCAAGGCTCACGCGAAGGTGGCAGTGATGAACGCTCTGGTAACCAATACAATTCCACCATGACTGCGAAGATCAAAGCATCGAGCAAAGTCGCATGCGATGTTCCGCTGCTCTATACACGCGAGAAAGCTGCGTGCATGCTGAGCATCTCGGTGCGGTCGCTCGATCACCTCATCCGACAAAAGTCGTTCAAGGTGCAGAAGATTGGTAAGAAGATTTTGATTCATCAGAAGGAATTGCAGAGGTTTGCCGGAGCCAATCATTACGGCTCAGTGAAGGGTGAACCAACTGCCACCTCTAGTGCCACCAGTCAAAACGCATAATTTGGCCGCGGTCATCAAAATCGAGCTAAGGTATTGATTTTGTTGGTGCCCAGAGGGAGACTTGAACCCCCACGGCCTTGCGGCCTGCGGATTTTAAGTCCTTTTTTCGGCCCTCTGGCACCACCTTGCACCGCCCTGCACCAAGTCGAATAACGACAGCAGAATGAATGAGTTGGATAAGTTATCCACACTGCACACTGCTGCACCGAAAAGAACGAAATCACGGTACAAAGTGGCACCAAAAACGGCACCGGCGGGTAGTCCTTTCGTTGAAGGCAAGCTTGCCGTCTCTGGTTTCTTTGACAACACATTCAGGGTGTGGGACATCAGCAGTTCGGTCTGCTTCCGTGTGTTTACTTGCGATAGTGTTGTCCGCCCCTGTGCTTGGAGCTCAAACATCAGAGTCGCAGGGACAAAAGCAGGACAGGTTCACTTTTCAGGTGGGAAGAGTGAATGTTGGGCGACAACTCGTCTCGGCTGTAATTGATGTCGGTTCCTTCTGCAAAAACTATGGGTACAACGCGTTCCAAAGGCAATCAGAGCGGATTTCGACGAGTCCTGAAGATAGGCGGCGCCCATACATTAGCATTTTTGGTATGCCGAAAGGACGGTGGAGCGCACATGTTTTCAACGGAGTAGAGATGTGCCGAGAGGAGGAGTTGGAGCCTCTTTAGCGCGCAACTGGACCAAGTTCTGGACCAAGTTTTTCAACCCAGCCCAGTTCTCGATACCTGATCGTGGCAGAACCGAAAGTCCTGTGCACCCGCTGGACGGAGTCGCGGCTGTCCTTGTACACGCTGCTCGTCAGCCGAACCCTGACAGAAGCTCCCACAGCGCTCCTCCTCATTTTGGAGACATCCCCATAGTTCGGCTGGTACCAAGGCTCCTTGCACTTGGGGAAAATCCCTTCAGCCCCTCTCAGTATCGGGCTATAGCGGTATTTGGCGTTTCGCTCTCGGCGAGAAACCATCAGTTCTTCGGGCCTTTAACGTGTTGATCGTAGGTTACCCTTCTGGAGGCACCCTATTTATCGTCTGTCTTACTCTTCTGGAGCATCCGCTTGATGTCGGGAGCAAACTCCGCCAGCGCGTCGACTACCACGCCCACCCAGGCCTGAGTGACCACGCTTTGATAGCCCTCAGTCAGCACGCTAGGATTGCTAGGTTTCCACGAGGCGACGGTCACCCCGGCGCCAAACGCAGCCGCATAGGACATGATCTGAGGTCGTATTGCCTTATCGTCCCCCCCGCCGTAGGTGATGAAGTTCCGCACGATAGCGTGGCGAATTCTTGGCCACCCGCCTTCGCAGCGGCAGCGGTCATAACGGGGTTCGAATCCGACCGCTGCGTTGCCCAGCGCTGTTAACGAGTTCTGAATGATGTTCCCGGCCTGGAGCGAGCCAACGCGCTTGGCAAAACCTGAGAAGCCATCTCCCCACTCCGGTTCGGTTTCCTCGGCCTGGTCGTGGATTGCGAAGAGTCCGGTCTTCACGTAGATTCCGGGAGTTGTATAGCTCTGACGCAGATACAGCTTGAAACGCTGCTTGCCGGTGAGCGGCACAATGGGGGCATCTTTGGGGATATACGGACCATACACCCAGTTGACGGGTAGGGTGGTGTTGACCGAGGGCACTGGAGTTGCCGGAGCGCTAGTAGGTTCTTGCCCTAGACATGAGGGGACGAGAAGCAGCAGAGCGAGAATGCTCGTGCGAGCTGCGAGGAGCCTTCTTCGGCATGCGCTGCGCGAAGAACAGCGATTCATTCTCTCAAGCGATTCGAACACCCGAGCGAATGTCATTCCGTGAACACTGGGCATCGTATTACCTAGCTTCAACAGCGAATCGAATTTGCGCTGGCTGGCAGTTGGCGTTCTCGATCCGTCTACAGCAGCCCAGACGGGCCGGCCATCGCTAATCTCGCTCAAGGCTACGGGCTAGGCTAGGGAAGAAAAACTAGGAAAACTCCTAGCGTTTCACCGGAAAAGCTACTTCTTGCGCCAACTTGCAAAGCCCACGAGGCATCGTGAAAAACTGCGATGATGACTTTTGCAAGGTCCAAGGTGAGGCAAGGTGAGGGGACAGAAGTAACCACCGTCCACGGTGAAGGATGCCTAGATCAAAGAAGCCTTGATGTCGTCGCAGGACATAGAGAATCGATGGGCCGATGTGTAATTCATCATAGAGCTTCCAGGTGGCGCCCCAAGCAGATCGGGCAGTCGGGACTGGGAGCTAGGAATGTGGCCGACGTTGTCAAGCGACCTGCGAACTACTACCGTCATCTCGGACGCCAAAACCGTCTTTGTCGCCATCCAACCCGCCCACACTCGGCCAGGCATCTCCCTTCGCTAAGCGAGCCCTAAGTCGCTGGATATCTCATCTTTGGTAGCTCCAACTTCCCTACCCCGAGCGGTTGTTGTTGCGGTGAGGTGATGCCGGACTTTGTTCCGAAGTGATTTGAAGATGGGTTGGTCTCCATAGCGGGCGCCTCACGGCGCTGACGTATGTGCTGACCCCTGGGACCAAAGAACGGTTCCAGCGACTGAACCCCAGCCGGCACAGAGCCAGGACGGCTTACAAGAGTGCGAATAGAAACACGGTGGACAACAACATGCGTTGCAACCGAAACAAGGAACAAGAACCATCCCTAAGAAGGAAGAACGGAGATTGCCTTTGACCCCAGTCACCGTCTCACAGAAACCAGACTAGTGAGATGCAATCAGGCGGCGGACCATACATTTCAGGCGGTTCGCGGGATCACTTCCGGGTTGCCCGTGACTCGCCCGCAATCCAAAGACGAGAGTCGGCCATTTACCGGCTGGGCAGCGCATTGGCGATGTTTCACCATCTTAGGGATTTCCCTAGTGGCAACTTGCCGAGCATTGGCCTTGAATAGTTGAGGAAGCTGGTTCGCTAACTCACCGGCACGATACAAGAGTGTTCCTAGTACCTCCGGATTCTGTAAGCGGCAACTGCCCCAAAGTCTCGCTCTCCGCAGCAGTTCCGGGCCCCCGCGAAGGAATTAGTTACTTCACGACCAGGTATCGCAACCGGCCTGTTGAGCAAAGGTGACTGCGTTACATGGAGACTCCACAACAGCGATCCTGCCGACCAAGGGTTTGCCTCGGGCCTTCTGTCCACCCTTCGGACTTTACCATTGTGCGGTCAGTGCGTCGGCTGATCACATGATTATGCCGCCTCAGAACATGGAGACCTTATGACGCGAAAGACAGCAGTAGCTCCCTTCGCAATCATCGTCTGCGGTGTTCTTTTTGCGATGGCCATTTCCGCTCAACAAATCACTCTCAAACCGGGAGCGATTCCCGACAACGAGTTTCACAGAGCCGATGCTCGCGACTTCGCCTATTGCGAAATTGCAACCGTGTTGGGCAAGCCTCCCTTGGCTCAGATCTACAACAGCAGCGCTCCCGGCGACCGTTGCCCAATGAACGAGATGGCTGCCATTGACCCGAAGAATCTCGCGACGGAGCTTGGAGGGGAGGTTGTGTACATGAATCCGACACCACAAACGGCGCGACGACATTGGGTTATGGACCAACTTTGGTTCTTCGAAGTTGGCGAGACTTTGGACTTTCATGGCGTTCGGGCCACTTGGATGGCCTCGATGTCGCCAGAGCTTTTGGACGGAATGCTCAAGAACGACTTTGTGCCCGCAGAAGGCCATCGTGAAAACAAGTATCTGTACGCGAAAGGAAGGAGGGTCTTCCTGTTGCATTCACCGGACGGAAAGACTTGGGTCATGCTGTCGTACACAACCGAAGTGGATACAGACCTCTCTCTCGACCAACTCTCGAACCTTGCCAGCAAGTTAAAGCTGCCGGACGGATTTAGATTTGAGATCAAAACGCTCACGAGAGAACTGTCCATTGACATGCGCAATGCCAACGGCTTGACGCACATCGTTCGAGACAACCTCCACGATACATACCAGGGCTGCGGTTTCGACAACGCTTGCAGCTACATCCCGTAACTTGTTAGCCGTTGCGCTCAAAAAGCCGCTCCAAGGAGCGGCTTTTATCAAGATTGCGGATTAGTTGTTGCGAACAGTCCAACTCTCACCCAATCCGTCCAGGACCGAATTGTCAGCGAAACCGACTCTTCTCGCCGTCCAGAAACCGGGTTCCGGAAGGTTGGCACGCCAATTCAACCCCACAGGGTTTTAAGGTAGCGCTTATGAGTGGGAGCGGCCCATGATTCTTTCTTCTAATACGGCCGCTAGCGGCGCAAAGACGAAACTTTGCAAACACTGAAGAGCCAAGCAAACGACCCCAACCGGCGCAACCAAATTGGCGGCGCTCCAGCACTTTCGTGCCATCATTGTGCTGCTCCCTTTATCCAAGCGTAACCGGAATGAACACCAAGACCGGGTTATTGCTAAATTGCCTAGTCCGACAACCTCGGCCCGAGCGAATCCCCCGAAAACGTCAGTTTAGAGTCAGACGAGGAACCGAGTGGGACACTGGAGCAATTGCTTGGTTCACCGGCTTAGATCCGGTTGGCATATGTTTGACGACTTCCTCCTTGGGGATCATCGATTGGACGTAGACCTCCTCAGCGGCTGCCCATTCTGAGGTGCCAGCAGGTTCTTTGCGACATAGATCCGGTAAGCCTTGGGCCCATATTCGGTCGAGCGGAAGGTACGATCTTCATACAATAAATAACCCCTGGTGAGCTCTTCCTTAAACAGTGGCCATGAAGTGAGCTTGCCGTAGCCACGAGCGTTTGGAAACAGCCCACTTCCAACAATCACCACCTCGGGATTGTTCCGCTGAAATTGCTGCAAGAATCGTTCACGCGAGTCGCGTATGACCTGTTGCTGAGCCGATCCGAAGATTAAGTAGTCATAGAACAAGCCGGTGGACTGCACCAAGCGCATTCGATAGAGCGCGGTAGCGCAATCTGCCGGAACGTAAATGCATTGCACATGCCCTGATAGCATATGACCGCCCAAAAGGCTCAGATCAGCAGTGAGCGAATCGGCAAATTCGGAATCCCACACTCTGTGAATGGACCGCATCACATAGAGCGGTGCAAGGATTAATGAGAAGGCGATTCCAATGATCGCCAGCGTCCCAACTACTCGCCGGGCCCGCAAGGCAGTAACAATTTGGAGTCCGACCCACAGAAAGAGGAATCCAAGCATCGGGTAACGGTGATAAGGGAAGCCCTTTCCCTGCGCAAAGTAGGATGCTACGCCGAAGAAGATCCCACAGAGAAGTAACTTGCCTTCCCAATTCCAACAATCTTGTTTCACTGCGGCTATCGCCAATGCGATGAGCGTCAACGTTTTCACCGACGCCGTTGCGATCAGAGCCGTCAGCGTAAGCAAAGGAACACGCCCCAGTGACTGGTAAAATGGCATCTCAACGCGCAAGAGGTACCAGAAAGAGCCAAGCGCGCGCTCAAAGATCAGGAAAGCGCCAACGCCTGCAAATGGAATCAGCAAGCCAAGCAGCGCGTAAATCGTAGGTTTCAGGGTCGGCTCGCCGGCTCGTTTCAACCGAATCCCAGCCGAAACAAGAAGAAGGAAGGCGAAAGGCAGAGGTGTCGGCTTGATCGTGGCCGCCATCCCCGCGCAAAATCCAAAAGCGAACATGGCCCACATACGGTGGTTTCGGAACGAATCGAAGAGAAACGCGTAGGCGCACAAAAGTAGCACCGCGATAATTAAATCCCGCTGGCCCTGCTGCGCTGGGCCATCTCTAGCGTGGTAAAGGATAAATAAGGTCGCCCCAAAGGCCCCTGCAAACCAATCATAAGGGCCTGCAATGGCGATCATGGCCCAGCATGAAACGGCCATGAGAATAAGGTCGAAGATTCGCCACGCCATCGAACCCCCGCCGAGTGTATGCATGACTGACCAGTTCACTAAATAGGTGCCTGGCATATTGATCTCGAGAAGGTCGCGATAGGGCGCCATTCCATGATCCATCAAGAAACAGGCGTAATGAAGCTGCGCTGGATCGTTTACCAGCTTCCAATGTGTGGTGAGAAAGATGAACAAGCCGACGCAAATTAGAAAATAAAGGCTGAGCAAGATCCTGAAGTGACCGAGGGCACCCCGGCGCACCGACGTTTCACTTAAGCAGTGTCCGGCGAGACAATCCTTTCGAGAAGTGAGTAGCCGCGGTTGACGATCGTCAAATCGGTTTAGGTCACAATAGACTTGTTCCGGTCTTCTCTGTGGTTGCATCTGATCACCGTGCCGTCCGATACGACGGCCCGAGGTTATAAGTCAGTTTGTTGATTGTTCCGGTAGAGCGGAACGGCAGGTCGTAGGTAAAGTCCACTGGCGTGCGGGTACCAATGACCCGACTTCTCGGGCGCACGACGACCCAGCCCACCGCTCAGAGCGTCTGCGATATGGACGCAAGACTTGGCACCCACATCCCTCTAAAAGCGCGCTGTACCAGGATCACAAAGGCACCCTCGACAGTGAATACCTCTCCCGCGATCCAAACCCCCGAAGGAAAGCTGCCCAACGCGGTTGCATGGGAAGCGATCGAAAGACTTCTCTGCGTGGGCACTGGCTAGCGGCTACTCCTCAACCGACTTGGGCTTTAGGGTCACAGTGATCGGCGAAGCCGAATGAAAAAGACACGACCGATTCCGCCGGTAGCGAGACGCCCTTGTTCCCCGTCGCTGCTGCGCCTACCGTCCCTGCACCTGCTCCCACAAGGCCGCCGATCAACGCGCCCTTGCCTCCGCCCGCAACCCCACCAATCAGCGCACCTCCAGCAGCCCCACCACCAACCATCGCGCCAGTCCGCTTACCCTTTTTTCCTTTGACGGTCTGCTCATATTCCTGAGTAGTTACTTCGTACGCACCGACGCGGCTGAGCTGTATCCCAAGGTTACCCTCCCCCTTGAATTTGCCTTGTTTTCTCACCGCGACAACAGTGCCGCTCACCGGAACGCCTGCTTTCAGTACTGTCACTCCCTCGACATGTACGGATTGGGTGAGGAGCCGCTAAAAGAGTCGCCGAGGTTATTGGTTTTTGAACTCAGCCCCTGGGAAAGCCGGACGGTAAGGGTAGTGCCGCTTGGCACGGTGTAGACCTTGGGCGGCGGTGGAGGAGGAGCGGGCGCGGGCGCGGGAGCCGGAGCCGCGGGCGCAGGGCCCGGTACACTGGCTGGCGTCGTTGGCTGGTCTAGCGCCGGTGCGGCCGTGGGCGCGGCTGGCGGCGAAGACGAGGCGCTGGTCTCCGCCGCCGGCGGCGTCTTGTCGCATCCGCAAAACACTAGACGCCCAGCAAACCGACCGACAACATGCGGTGGATAGTCGCATTGTCGCCACGCATGCTTGT
>CAWBGZ010000006.1:0-80293 GCA_963788515.1 uncultured Acidobacteriaceae bacterium | reverse complement strand
CACCCCATCAATCAGATCCAGCAGTTGCTGCCCTGGAATCTAGCCCCCTCACTTCAAAACGATCCTCCGAAAGCCGCTTAGTCACACACAACAGGTGTCCACTAAAAATAAGTGGACGCTTCCACCATAACCTTCAGAGTCTCTCAAGAGGGGAACTTCGGACGCTTACGTTGTTTCTAGGTTTCTAGGTTTTGTTGCTGTTGACCGAGTACGCGGTCGTCTCTGTTCACCAGCGATGGGTCGAGGGTCGAGGCGCGATTTAGGCGAATAAAAAGGCCGCCAGTTTCCTGGCGGCCTTTTAGTTAATGCCGGCAATCACCTACGCTCCCACACACTTACGCGTGCAGTACCATCGGCCCAGCGAGGCTTAACTTCCGTGTTCGGGATGGGAACGGGTGTGACCCTCGCGGTATATTCACCGGCAAATCTAGGTGTGCTGCTGGTTCTTTTTCTTCCCAGCGTGTGCTCCGACAACCTTAACCGAGCTGTAAAAACACACCTTTGAGCTTTTGGGGCGCTTGGCGGAGGGTCTCCCCCGCAGTCGCTGCGAGTTCAGGCTAGTTTTCCTGAGTGTTCGCGCGGCAAACTGGCGCCATGCAACCTGATTTTTCACAACGAAACCGATTGGGCTAGATCACACTTCACTCGGTGAGTGAAGGTATTTCAGGAACCTCATTCAGTGGCCTCAGGGGCTAAAGCCCTCAAGGCTGCCGCATCTTCAGCACGACTAAAGTCGTGCCCTGACACAAAGCATTTCCCTCTAGGGCTAAAGCCCGCGAGGAGGAAGGCCGGTCTTGATGTACGGGCTGATGCTCGCTGATGCGAGGTAGCCCGTACCCTTCAAGCCTGTGGCCTTCGATTGAATGGGTTTTCCTGGATCAATTTCAAGGCTTGTTGAATGTCTCTCTGATACTGCGCAGAGTTAATTCTATGGACAAGCCGAACGGGCGATTAGTACTGGTAAGCTACACGCATTACTGCGCTTCAACCTCCAGCCTATCAACCAGGTGGTCTTCCTGGACCCTTCTTGACCCTTTTGGGTTGGGAGATCTCATCTTGGGGCGTGCTTCCCGCTTATATGCATTCAGCGGTTATCACAACCGAACTTCGCTACCCAGCCGTGCCCTTGGCAGGACAACTGGAACACAAGAGGTTCGTCCATCCCGGTCCTCTCGTACTAAGGACAGCCCCCCGCAAATCTCCTACGCCCACAGCAGATAGGGACCGAACTGTCTCGCGACGTTCTGAACCCAGCTCACGTACCGCTTTAATAGGCGAACAGCCTAACCCTTGGAACCTTCTACAGCTCCAGGATGCGATGAGCCGACATCGAGGTGCCAAACCGGAGCGTCGATATGAACTCTTGGCTCCGATCAGCCTGTTATCCCCGGCGTACCTTTTATCCGTTGAGCGATGGCCCTTCCATACAGAACCACCGGATCACTAAGGCCTGCTTTCGCATCTGCTCGACTTGTAGGTCTTACAGTTAACCACACTTATGCCTTTGCACTCGACGGCTGATTTCCAAACAGCCTGAGTGTAGCTTCGCGCGCCTCCGTTACAATTTAGGAGGCGACCGCCCCAGTCAAACTACCCGTCTTACTATGTCCCTCTCCCGGATCACGGGAGGAGGTTAGAATCACAGCACTCGCAGGGTGGTATCTCACCGTTGGCTCCACCAAGTCCGAGAACCTGGTATCAAAGCCTCCCACCTATCCTGCGCAGCAAGAGCCATAATTCATAGTAAAAGTGTAGTAAAGGTGCACGGGGTCTTTCCGTCTAGCTGCGGGTAACCGGCATCTTCACCGGTACTACAAGTTCGCCGAGCAACTCCTTAAGACAGTCGTACGATCGTTACGCCATTCGTGCAGGTCGGAACTTACCCGACAAGGAATTTCGCTACCTTAGGACCGTTATAGTTACGGCCGCCGTTCACCGGGGCTTCAATTCAAAGCTTCGCCTTGCGGCTAACCTCTCCTTTTAACCTTCCGGCACCGGGCAGGCGTCAGCCCCTATACGTCGTTTTCGACTTAGCAGAGACCTGTGTTTTTGTTAAACAGTCGCCGTACGCGTTTCACTGCGGCCCCCTCGAGCTTTCACTCTACCGGGGCGCTCCTTCTCCCGAAGTTACGGAGCTAATTTGCCGAGTTCCTTAAGAAGCCTTCACTCGAGCGCCTTTGGATATTCTCCTCGTCTACCTGTGTCGGTTTGTGGTACGGTTCCCAATCTCTCTCCTTAGAGGATTTTCTTGGCAGCGTGAACTCGGCAGCTTTCGGGCATACGCCCTACTGTTTTGCGCCTCACTGTTAAGCTCATCTGGATTTGCCTGGATGAACCAGCTTACGCGCATCAAGCCCCATAGCCATAGGAGGCCCTGCTTATCCTTCTGCGTCTCCCCGTCGTCAAACGAGATATTGGGAGGTCCGGAATATTAACCGGATGTCCATCAGCTACGCCTTTCGGCCTCACCTTAGGGACCGCCTAACCCTGAGCGGATTAACCTTCCTCAGGAAACCTTAGACTTTCGGCGCGGACGGTTCTCACGTCCGTTATCGCTACTTATGCCGGCAGGGTCTCTTCTCAACGCTCCACCTGTCTTCTCAGTCAGGCTTCGCTGCGGTTGAGAATGCTCTCCTACCACGCACACCATAGGTGTGCATCCGCTGCTTCGGTGTACAGTTTTAGCCCCGTTATATTGTCGGCACCGGACCGCTTGACCAGTGAGCTATTACGCTTTCTTTAAAGGATGGCTGCTTCTAAGCCAACCTCCTGGCTGTCTGAGCGTTCCGACTTCCTTTCCCACTTAACTGTAACTTGGGGACCTTAGCAGGCGGTCTGGGCTGTTTCCCTCTCGACAATGAAGCTTAGCCCCCATTGTCTGACTCCCGGACTGGTTGTCATTGGCATTCGAAGTTTGATTGGATTCAGTAAGCCGGAAAGCCCCCTAGTCCATCCAGTTCTCTACCACCAATGCAAATCATCCGAGGCTAGCCCTAAAGCTATTTCGGAGAGAACGAGCTATCACGGAATTTGATTAGCCTTTCACCCCTACCCTCAGCTCATCCGAGCTTTTTTCAACAAACACCGGTTCGGTCCTCCAGTGGGTGTTACCCCACCTTCAACCTGGCCAAGGGTAGATCATCCCGCTTCGCGTCTATTCCTGCCAACTGATTCGCCCTATTCAGACTCGCTTTCGCTACGGCTCGCTTACGCTTAACCTTGCTGACAAGAATAACTAGCCGGCTCATTATGCAATAGGCACGCGGTCAGGCATTCTCTTGCGAGCATAGCCCTCCCACTGCTTGTAGGCACACGGTTTCAGGTACTTTGTACTCCCCTCGCAGGGGTTCTTTTCACCTTTCCCTCACGGTACTGGTTCACTATCGGTCAGAATCGAGTATTTAGCCTTACGGGATGGTCCCCGTAGATTCAAGCAGGGTTTCACGTGCCCCGCCTTACTCAGGTATCCGCTTCGAGTCTGGATGGTTTTCGTCTACGCGCCTGTCACGCTCTATGGATCCACTTTCCAGAGGATTCGACTAACCACCAGATTGGTAACTCTACTGTTGCGGACCCTACAACCCCCGTAACACCGAAATGCAACGGGTTTGGGCTATTCCGATTTCGCTCGCCACTACTCTCGGAATCGAGGTTTCTTTCTTTTCCTTCAGGTACTGAGATGGTTCACTTCCCTGAGTTCGCTCATGCCCGCCTATGTATTCAGCGGGATGTACTACGGTTTTGCCGTAGTGGGTTTCCCCATTCGGAAATCTCCGGATATAACGCCTGTGTGCGGCTCCCCGAAGCTTATCGCAGCTTGCCACGTCCTTCATCGCCTGATTCTGCCAAGGCATCCACCGTGCGCCCTTAGTAGCTTGACCATAGAATTAACTCTCGCGCAGCAGTCAGATTTGCATCTGCGATACCGCGGTAGAGAGCTAAACAATTAGTCTCTTTTGTATTGCCGCCTGCATGTGCCTACTCCTCAACTTGCGAGGGGTAAACAACACGCTTAATTATCCTAAAGACACTCAACTAAACACGCCTTCCCCTCGCCCGTGAACTTGCGATACTGCTCTTCACGTCGTCTTAAATGGGGATAGGCCTGCTCAGCCTTGTAATTTTTTTACCCAATCGATTTCGTTGTCAAACATCCAGTTGCACCGGAGATTAATCCGGTGCCCACCCTGGGGTGGGTTCGAACAGTTCGCTTTTCAGCGCTGCTCAAAGGTCAAAGCCTACGGAGGCTTTCAACTTTAAGCAGTTCGAGTGTTGTTTAGCTAAAAAGAGGAAGGGGCTTCGCCCATCTCTTCAACCCATGTAGTGCCCCGGCGTTGCCGGTGCAAACATGGGGCACCCGTCCGGATTTGATACCGGAACTTGGTGGAGCTGACCGGGATCGAACCGGTGACCCCCTGCTTGCAAAGCAGGTGCTCTCCCAGCTGAGCTACAGCCCCATAACAGGAGTGGTGGGCCTGGGTAGATTCGAACTACCGACCTCACCCTTATCAGGGGTGCGCTCTAACCAACTGAGCTACAGGCCCGCTGGTTGTGCCAGAGTCTCATAACTCGAAAAGTTTCGAGGACCAGGTGAACATGCAGAGCAGCTACGCCGCTCTTGACCATCATGGAATTTAAACAAGAAGCAGAGAAGGCTTGACCGGTTCCTGAACTTTCGTCCAGGAGTACATGGCAACTTCCCATACGCGCCTGCAATTCTTTTGGAATTGCAAGTCCGCTATCGCGGAAGCGGATGAGTGCCATGACGTTCTCTCTTAGAAAGGAGGTGATCCAGCCGCAGGTTCTCCTACGGCTACCTTGTTACGACTTCACCCCAATCATGAATTACACCTTGGGCGGCTGCTTCCTTGCGGTTAGCGCACCGACTTCTAGTACAACCCACTTTCGTGATGTGACGGGCGGTGTGTACAAGGCCCGGGAACGTATTCACCGCGGCGTTCTGATCCGCGATTACTAGCGATTCCAGCTTCATGGAGTCGAGTTGCAGACTCCAATCCGAACTGAGGCCGGCTTTTTCCGATTAGCTCCCCCTCACGGGTTTGCGACGGTTTGTACCGGCCATTGTAGCACGTGTGTAGCCCTGGACATAAAGGCCATGAGGACTTGACGTCATCCCCGCCTTCCTCCCCGTTATCCGAGGCGGTCTCACCTGAGTGCCCAACTGAATGATGGCAACTGGTAATAAGGGTTGCGCTCGTTGCGGGACTTAACCCAACATCTCACGACACGAGCTGACGACAGCCATGCAGCACCTATAGAGCAGCCCCTTGCGGGGAAGGAATATTTCTACTCCGGTCCACTCCATTTCGAGCCCAGGTAAGGTTCTTCGCGTTGCGTCGAATTAAACCACATGCTCCACCGCTTGTGCGGGCCCCCGTCAATTCCTTTGAGTTTCAGCCTTGCGACCGTACTCCCCAGGCGGATCGCTTAACGCGTTAGCTTCGGCACGGCGGGATTGGGTACCCGTCACACCAAGCGATCATCGTTTAGGGCTAGGACTACCAGGGTATCTAATCCTGTTTGCTCCCCTAGCTTTCGTGCCTCAGCGTCAGTTATGGTCCAGTGAGCCGCTTTCGCCACAGGTGTTCCTCCCGATATCTACGCATTTCACCGCTACACCGGGAATTCCACTCACCTCTCCCATACTCAAGCCCAGCAGTTTCTCATGCAGACTTCGAGTTGAGCCCGAAGATTTCACACAAGACTTACTGAACCGCCTACGCACCCTTTACGCCCAATAATTCCGAACAACGCTCGCCCCCCTCGTATTACCGCGGCTGCTGGCACGAAGTTAGCCGGGGCTTCTTCTTCCGGTACCGTCATAATCGTCCCGATCGAAAGGAGTTTACGCCCCAAGGGGCTTCATCCTCCACGCGGCGTTGCTGCGTCAGGGTTTCCCCCATTGCGCAAAATTCCCCACTGCTGCCTCCCGTAGGAGTCTGGACCGTGTTTCAGTTCCAGTGTGTCCGTGCGCCCTCTCAGGCCGGATACCGATCACAGTCTTGGTGGGCCATTACCCCGCCAACTAACTAATCGGCCGCGACCCCCTCCTTAAGCGAATTGCTCCTTTGACCCGAAGGTATTATGCGGTATTAGCCCAGGTTTCCCTAGGTTATCCCCCACTCAAGGGTAGGTTAGTCACGTGTTACTCACCCGTGCGCCACTTTACTCATGGATTGCTCCACTTTCTCGTTCGACTTGCATGTGTTAGGCACGCCGCCAGCGTTGATTCTGAGCCAGGATCAAACTCTCGTTTGAAACCTGAGGTCTCTCGATTCCAGGACGGAGGTCCGGAAGGAGAGACCAGCCTCACAGAGCTCGAAAACTCCGTGAAGCATTACATTGTGAGAATGATCAAACCAAACTTCATCGTTTTCTCACGACTGGCATGTTCAACCTGATTGTCAAAGATCCATAACCGGGGTCCGCCTGAGCGGTCCGTTTTGGATCAAGGAATACACAGCAAAGCTGTGCGTCCTCGAACTTGTTGCGCTGCATTTTGCGGGATGCTTACAGACCCTCGCAATTTACGCGCATTTACCGAAACTACAGAAGTTTCGAGAGGCTGTCAATGGAATTGTTTTCCGGTCGACGCTCACGCGCTTGCAGCACCAAATTTGAAAGATCTGCCCAGAAGGCAGCGACTCAGCGCATGCGTTCTGGTGGGCAATTTTGCCCAAGAGGGGAAACTCACCCTCGCCCTGCAATGGATTGTTCGCTCTGGAAGGAGTTTCCTTCTCTACCGACTCCCTGCGTGATCTTCCACCCGGCAAGTACCCAGCCGGACTTTTAGACGGGCTGAGTACGCCTGCCTAGGTTGAGATCAGATTCAGGTTTACGGTATGGGCTCTGCTACGGCCCGTCGAACAACTGCTGCTTCGCTCGATTCTACTGGTTAGGCTCTGTCTGTGCCCTACCGCGAAGCTTCACCGTGACCACTGCTCACTCGTACAACTTTTTAAGAATACCAAAGTTCGCTGGGTTTAGCAAACTACGCCCGGCGGTGTTGCTTTTCCGGAGGACCTGCTTTTTCAACGACCTGTGTGAGAGTACCAACTCGCTTGGCGGACTGCAAGGGTTGGGGTTGTTGAAAAGGTGGATTGTTGTGGGAAAGGCGGATCTGGTGTGTTCGGGTGACGGGCGGGCACTCCATGAACAGTTGCGTTCGGGAAAGGCGCACAGCAGGTCCCTCCGCTCCGCTCGGAGGCTGTGACTTTTTTGATTTCTTTCTGGTTTTGGTGGCCGGAAAGCTCTGAAGAGCGTCGGCCAACAAGCATCCCCGGGGTTCCCTCGGCTATGCTCGGGACAGGCTCTTCGACTGCGCGCCAAAACCCTTTGTTATGCGATAGATCTGCGAGGCGCTTCGCTCAGGATGACGGTCTTGTGGGAGTTTTGAAAAACCTTCCGGTTGAGTGTGCCAAAGACTCAAAAATCAAAAAGTCACAACCTCTCGGGAGGACAAAGGGGAGGGAGGTGCTTTCATTCGGCATTGGTTATTGGGATTGACGGAAACGCAGGTCCTGCCACGTCACCTCGCTTCATTGGAATTTGGCTATCAGGCCCAGGTCGGTTAGACCGTTGATGAAGAATTGCACGGCCAGGGCCACCAATAAGAGGCCCATGATACGGACCAGGATGCGGATTCCCGTCTCCCCCATGATGCCGCGCACCCGGTTGGCGCCGTTCAGGATGAGGTAGCTAATTCCGGCGGTCAGGGCGATGGCTCCCAGGACCACCGCGAGCTCCCAGGGTTTCAACGCCTGCCCTACCAGGATCATGACGCTGGAGATCGCGCCCGGCCCAGCCAGCATGGGAATGCCCAAGGGCACAATGCCGGCGTCGTCCTTAGACGCTGCCTCCGTGGTCTCGTCGCTCAACTCCTGAGTGGGCGAACGCCTGGCTTCAATCATGTCAATGCCGATGAGCAGCAGGATCACGCCGCCGGCTATTTCGAAGGCCGGCAGCGTGATGCCGAACATGCGGAAGATCAGCTTGCCGGCCAGGGCAAAGGTCATCAAAACGATCAGACAGGTGAGCGCTCCACGGCGGGCCATGCGCTGTTGGCGCTTTCGATCGGCGCCGGCAGTGATGGCAAGGAAAGCCGGGATCGCGGCAAAGGGATCCACCAAAAAGAAAATGGAGCTGACCGCCAGCACCGAGAAACGCACATAGTTCGAGTGCAGGGTATTCAGGGCGATGCTTGCCGGTCCATACATGCACTCAACTTACAACCAAGGCCCGTTGCTGAGGGCGGGGAAAGTTTGGCGGCGTAGAGATTCGCAGCTTTGTCCGCAGGTTCGTGGTTGCGAAGTTATAATCGAAACTTCAATCGAAGGGAGCTGTTGTCGATGCCCATCACGCCTACCGCCAAGATATGGCACAACGGAAACCTCGTTCCCTGGGATAAGGCCCAGATTCACGTGATGAGCCATGTCGTGCATTATGGCTCGTCCGTTTTTGAAGGTATTCGCTGCTACGCACAACCCGAGGGAGCGGCCATTTTTCGCCTCCCTGAACACATGCAGCGACTGCTTGACTCAGCCAAGATTTACCGCATGCCGCTGCCCTACTCGCTGGAGCAGCTCTCGAGCGCAGTGGTCGGCCTGGTGGAGAGCAACGGCGTAGCGCCTTGCTACATCCGGCCGATCGCGCTGCGTGGCTACGGAGAGATGGGCGTCAGCCCCAAAGGCACCCCGACCGAGGTGTTCATCGCCAACTATTCCTGGGGTAAGTACGTGGCTGGAGACGAGGGCGCGGATGTATGCATTTCCTCGTGGAACCGGATGGCGCCGAATACGCTTCCGGCGCTGGCTAAGGCCGGGGGGAATTACCTCAATTCCCAGCTGATTCGTATGGAGGCCGACAGCAACGGCTACTCCGAAGGGATCGCACTCGATGTCTTCGGCAACCTGTCGGAAGGCTCGGGCGAGAACCTCTTCGTAGTGCGCAATGGCGTGCTCTACACCACACCGTTGGCCAATTCAGTGCTTTCCGGGATCACCCGGGATTCCGTGCTGACCATCGCTCGCCATCTGGGGATTCCCGTAGTGGAACAGGCGATGCCGCGCGAGCTGCTCTACATCGCCGACGAGGCCTTCTTCACCGGGACAGCAGCGGAGGTACACCCGATTCGTTCGGTGGACCGCATCACCATCGGCGACGGCACCGTCGGACCGATCAGCAAGCAACTCTCCGAGGAATACCTGGGCATCGCCCATGGGCTGCGGCCGGATCGATTCGGCTGGCTGACCCAGGTCAACGTGAACACCAGCCAACCGGTAACGGTCTAACGCTTGCTCGCTATTTAACTGCAGCCTTCGGTTCCTCCGTAGGAACCGAAGGCCGGCTGGCCGTGATACCCATGAAGGGTGAAGTGGAATCCATGGGAGGGGTCAGGTTCTGGGGACGAATTCCCTCCTGCTGGCCCCAACCTGGCAAGATCGGACTTCCAGTGATGAGGCGCGCGCCCCGGTTGAAGGTTAGATAAGTCCAGGCCCAGGAAAAAAACACGGCCAGGCGATTGCGAAAGCCAATCAGGAAGAACAGATGCACCGACACCCATGAGAGCCACGCGAGGGTGCCCGACCAATGCGCCTTAAAGGGCCATTGCAAGTTGGCGACGGCTGCATGGCGGCCGATGGTGGCCATGTCACCCTTATCAAAATAGTGAAATTTGGTTCGCGGCTTGCCCGCCATGTCCTGGCCGATCATCTTCGCGGCGTGGCGACCCATCTGCATGGCCGGCTGGGCTACTCCAGGGATCTGGCGCCCCCCTTCTTCGACATGGGCCAGATCTCCGCAGACAAAAATTTCCGGGTGACCGGGCGGATTCAGGTAAATGTCCACGATGGCGCAGCCTCGCTTATCGGTCGGCACGCCCAGCATTTTGCCCAGAGGCGAGGCCTGGACACCGGCTGCCCATAAGGTCACCACTGCGTCCATGCGTTTGCCAGCGACCACAACATAGCCGGGCTTTACCTCGCTCACAGCTTGGCCGGTGTGTACTTCGACCCCCAACTGTTCCAGTTGTTGAGCAGCCTTTTTCGACAGGTCCTCCGGGTAGGCGGCCAGAATGCGGGGCGAGCCCTCGATCAGGATCACCCGCGCCTTGGCGGGATCGATGTGGCGGAAATCGTGCCGCATATAGAGCTTGGAGATGTCGCTGATGGCGCCGGCCAACTCAACCCCGGTCGGGCCGCCGCCGATGACGACGAAATTGAGGATTGCATGGGCGCCGGTCTCCACCACCTCCCGTTCCGCCAGCTCAAAGGCCAGCAGCACGCGGCGCCGGATTTCCGTCGCATCCTCGACGGTCTTCAGGCCTGGTGCATTTTGCGCCCAGTCATCGTGGCCGAAGTAGGAGTGGGTCGAGCCAGTGCCCAGGATCAGGTAGTCATAGGAGATCTTCGCGCCCGTGCGCAGCAGTAGGCACCGGCTATCGACGTCAATGCCTTCCACCTCGTCCATAATTACTTCGATATTGCGCTTTCTCGACAAGATGGAGCGTATGGGCTGGGCGATATCAGCCGGGGAAAGGACCGCCAGCGCGACCTGATAAAGCAACGGCTGGAAAGTACTGTGGTTGCGCCGATCGATGAGGGTTACGTCGACCGCCATACCCGCCAGCGCCTTCCCGGCGCTCAAGCCAGCGAAACCGCCGCCGACCACGACCACCCGGGGACGGGGAGGCAGATTCTTAACCGAAGGAGGAGTTGAAATTTCGGGCATTCAGACACGCTCCAGTACCTTTTTAGATGAGATGCTCTGGTCGTAAGATACAGGTCGCCGGAAAAGGTTTCCGATGCTAGAGATACAGACCGATGGGGTGAAAAGCAACACCTCAGGGGCTAGGGGCAGGGACTCATGAGGCTTTGGCATTGCCAGCGCTAAAGCGCGTGATCCGAGTCGAGACTCTTTCACAGAGCGCTAAAGCGCTCCTCCCCCCGCATGAATGCGGGGGCTCCCACCACCAATTTGGACGTGACTGACTGACAGAGCTCCCTAACGGGACTGAACTTGGAGGCAGTTCGCGCGCAGACACTGAAGCCCTAGGTATTCTCGATCATTTACGGCCCGACTAAACAGCTTGCGGGAAAACTCTGCACAGGGATGGGAAGGAGTGCCTCAGGGGCTAAAGCCCTCATCGCTGAGACTCGGTACGGCCCGGCTAAACAGCTTACGGAAAAAGTGCTGCTCGAGGGGAAATTGTCCCTCAGCGGCTAAAGCCGGATTCATGGCAAAGCATTTACGTACGGCCTGAAGGCCGTACCCTTCAGAAAAATGAGTTTTTCCGCAAGCTGTAAAGCCGTGCCCTGATACAAAACATGAGCTCTTCCGCAGCCTGTACGGTCGTGCCCTGGTACAAACCATTGGCTTTTCCGCAGCCTGCTAGATCTCGGGATAAAAGTCGAAGAAGGCCTCGATGCTCTGCCGTAACTGGTTCTCAATCTGTTCCCGGCTCCCCTCGAGCACATGCATGGTCACGTGTGCCTGTTTGCCGTTCTTGAGCGTCACCAGGGCATCGCCCACCTCGATCGCCTCCTCGGAAGGAAGCAGCCTCATGCCGTAAATCAATGTCAGATTTGCCATGCCGCCATCTTACTTCCGCGACTCGCATCTTTCGGGGCCGCGTAGAATCAAAGACTCTACCGCTATGTCAGAAAACATCCGCGATACCGTTATCCTCGGCACCGGCTGCGCCGGTCTCACGGCCGCCATCTACGCCGCCCGCGCCAACCTCAAACCGTTGGTTCTCGAAGGACACGAGCCAGGCGGCCAGCTCTCGATCACCACCCTGGTGGAGAATTTTCCCGGCTGGCCGGAAGGGATTCAGGGCCCGGAGTTGATCGAGCGGATGAAACTGCAGGCAACGCGCTTCGGGGCCGAATTGCAGATGGGTCACCTGGTATCGGTCGACTTCTCCAAGCGGCCGCTTACCCTGAACCTGGGCAAAGAAACGGTGCACACCCGCACCCTGATTATCGCCAGCGGCGCTTCTGCACGCTGGCTGGGACTGCCCAGCGAACAAGCCCTGATCGGGCATGGCGTGAGTTCCTGCGCCACCTGCGACGGCTTCTTTTTCTCGGGCAAGGAGATCGCTGTCATTGGCGGCGGCGACTCCGCCATGGAAGAAGCGCTATTTCTCACCCGCTTTGCCACCAAGGTCACGGTGATCCATCGCCGCGAGCAATTCCGCTCTTCGCGCATCATGCTCGATCGCGCCATGGGCCACGAGAAGATCAAGTTCCTGACCAACACGGCGGTTGAAGAGGTGCTGGGCGTGGAGCAGAAGGAAGTGACCGGCTTGCGCCTGCGGAACACCCTCAACCATGATGAGTCGACCCTGCCGGTAAGCGCTATGTTCCTGGGGATTGGCCACGTTCCCAACGCCAAGATGTTTCGCGGGCTGATCGATCTGGACGACGACGGGTACATTCGCACTACGGATCAGGTCTTCACTCGCGTTCCCGGGGTTTTTGCCTGTGGCGACGTGCAGGACCGCAGATACCGCCAGGCAATCACCGCCGCCGGCTCGGGCTGCATGGCCGCCCTGGAAGTGGAAAAGTTCCTTGAAGAACACGGCCGTTGAGGACGACCGGGTGAGCGAAGCAGCCGCGGGAACTTTCCCCATGCTGAGGGAAAATCTCGAGCGCATCGAAGCCCAGATCACCACCGCCTGCCGCGAAGCCGGGCGACCCCGGGCAGAGGTCGCCCTGATGGCGGTGTCGAAGATGCATCCTGCCTCGGCAATCCTCGCAGCCGAGACGCTGGGTATCCGGCTCTTCGGGGAAAACCGGGTGCAGGAGTTTCAGGAGAAGAGCGCTCAGCTGGGGGCGACGGCCGGGGCTGAATTCCACCTTATCGGCCACCTGCAGTCGAACAAGGCAGCGCGCGCCGCCGAACTCTTCGCCTCGATCGACACGCTCGATTCTTTGCCGCTCGCCGAACGCCTGAACCAGGCTGCGACCCGGCTGGGTCGGCGACTGGCGGTGCTGATCGAGATCAAGCTAAGTCACGAATCCTCAAAGGCCGGCATCGCGCCGGACTCAGCCGAGCTTCGCCTGTTGCTTGAGAAGCTGCCCGGTTTAGCCGCGCTGGAGCTTCGCGGGCTGATGACTGTGCCGCCATTCCTTGACGATCTGGCAGCGGTCCGCCCCTATTTCACCCGTCTGCGCGAACTCCGGGATCAGCTGGCAGCGGCGCATCCGCGTTTGTCGTTTGCGGAGCTATCCATGGGGATGTCGCATGACTTCCCGGTGGCGATCGCTGAAGGTGCGACCCAGGTGCGTATTGGCACCGCATTGTTTGGAGCGCGGAAGTACCCGAAGTGATTTCCATCAGCGATCACCCGTTGGGGGCGACGTTTTCGGTGCGGGTTCATCCACGGGCTGCGCGAACAGCGATTACCGGCACGCTAGGCGATGCGCTAAAGATCGCGCTCTCGGCGCCTCCTCTCGACGGCCAGGCCAACCTTGCTGTGGTGGAATTTTTTGCCGAGGTTTTCTCCGTGCCGCGGTCAGCGGTTCAGGTTGTCACCGGCGAGCGGTCGCGCAACAAGGTGATTCGCATTGCCGGGCGCACGGCTGCTGAACTGCAGCAGAGGTTGCGCGCACACTTTACCGTTTAATGCATTTTTGCTAATACTCTGGCCCGGTGGGATCGGTTATGTGCGGCCATTATTTGGCGGAATGGCCGCGTCAGGTTCAGTTTTCCTGTCTACACCATTAGCAAAAATGCTCCAGAACAGAAGCGGTTCGGTGTACACCTATAGGACATGTCCAGCCACGTTTTGTACGCCGGGGTGCTCGGCGTTATCGTTCTGACCCTGCTCACAGTTTCGCTTTCACGCCTGAAAAAGACGAAGACCAAGGCCGATTACCTGGTCGCGGGGCGTTCGCTGCCGGCTTTCGTCCTGGTGTTTACGCTTCTCTCATCGTGGATTGGTTCGGGATCACTGCTGGGCGGCGCGGAGAATGCCTACAAGCACGGCTTTGCCGCTCTTTGGCAGGGGGGCGGCGGATGGGCCGGACTGCTGCTGATTTATTTCATCGCTCCGCGGGCACGGAAGTTTGCCCAGTTCACGATTCCCGACCTGCTGGAGGCTCGCTATAACCAGACTGCCCGGGTGCTGGGGGTGATCGCCATTCTGTTTGCCTATACCGCGATCACCAGCTACCAGCTGATCGGCGGTGGCGATATTCTCCACCTGGTTTTTCCCGAAGCCATCACCGCAGATCTGGGCAAGTACATCATTGCCACATTCGTCATCGTGTTCACCGCCATCGCCGGGATGGCTTCCGTGGCGTATATGGATGTGGTGATCGGGTCGCTGGCGACGATTACCCTGCTCACGGCCTTACCCTTTGTGTTGCACGCGGCAGGAGGATGGAGCGGCGTCACCCACGCCTTGCCGGCTACGCACTTTCAGGTTCTGGGAGACTTTAACCTGGCCCAGGCATTCGAGCTTTTTCTGCCCACCATGCTGCTGATGCTGGGCAATCAGTCGATGTATCAGAAGTTCTTCTCCGCAAGGTCGGAGAAGGACGCGCGCAATGCGGTGGTGGGATGGATTATCGGCACGGTGATTCTCGAAACAGTCATTGTTGCACTGGCGGTCTTCGGGTCGGTGCTCTTCCCCTCGGGCGAGGTCCATCAGCGACCGCGGGAGATTATCGCCTATACGGCGTTGCATGGAGTGCCGGCGTGGCTGGGGGCGCTGCTGATGGGGGCGGTGTTCGCCAAGATCATCTCTACCGCCAATAACTACCTATTTTCTCCATCGACAAACCTGGTTAACGATGTTTTTACTCGCTACATTGCGCCTGGGGCTTCGAATAAGAGGGTGCTTATCATTTCTCGCCTGGTGGTGGTGATGCTTGGTATCTGGGCGCTTTACCAGGCTCTTAACACCAGCTCGGTGCTGGCCAAGACGCTTTACGCGTACACCATTTACTCGGCCGCGCTTACGCCGGTGATCCTGGCTGCGTTTTATAGCCGGCGGGCGAATGCCCAGGGTGCAGTGAGTGCTATCGCGGTGGGGACGCTGGTCACTTTTTTCTGGGATCTTGATGTGGTTAAGCGGAACCTGCCTCCTGTGCTGGCGGCGCGGGACGCTATCTTTCCGGCTTTGATTGCCGCGCTGGTTTGCCTGGTGGTGGTGAGCGCGTTGACACCGAAACCGAAGGCGGAACAGGTGGCGCTGTTTTTTCCTGAGGGATAGGGAAAGCAGTTTCGGGGCTACTGCGGTTATCCCACTCAAGCCAAAAGAGGGCTTGAATGGGCCACCCAGCCTTGTGGATGGGCCACCCAGGCTAAGTTGCAGGTGCACGGAACGACAGGCTCTAACGGGTAGTGAGGGTTTCCAGTTGGGGGCGCGCGGCTTCGTAGGTCAAGGCGATGCCTTCGGTTAGAGTCGTCGTGGGCTGCCACCCTAGCTGGTGCATGCGGGTTACGTCGAGTAGTTTCTGTGGCGTCCCATCGGGCTTTGTGGTGTCGAAGACCAACTCACCTTTGAAGCCCAGGGCGGCGGCGACTTGCTCCGCTAGCTCCCGGATGGTCACATCCGTGCCGGTGCCGATGTTGATTAGGGGAACGCCCGCCAGCAAGGAAGAATAGACGTCTTCCGGCAGGTTCATGAGAAAGACACAGGCTTCGGCCAGGTCTTCACTGAAGAGGAGCTCGCGGCGCGGCGTGCCCGTTCCCCAAACGACAATCTGCTTGTGCCCCAGTGCTTTTGCCTCCGCCACTTTGCGGATCAGCGCCGGTAGGACGTGCGAGTTCTGAGGATCGAAGTTGTCGCCCGGGCCATATAGATTGGCAGGCATGGCCGCCAGATATCGAGTATGGAATTGCCGGTTGTAGGACCAGCACATCTCGATGCCAGCGATTTTGGCCAAAGCATAGGGACGGTTGGTGGGCTCGAGCGGTCCGGTGAGCAGATACTCTTCCTTGATCGGCTGCGGACACAGCTTGGGGTAAATACAACTGGAGCCGAGGAAGAGCAGGCGGTCGACTCCGGCGCGGTAGCTGGCGTCGATCACGTTGGTTTGTATGAACAGGTTTTCGCGGATGAAGTCTGCCGGGTAGAGATCGTTGGCCAGAATGCCGCCGACTTTGGCAGCGGCCAGAAAGACGTGAGCGGGACGCTCCTTTTCAAAGAAGCGGCGCACGGCAACCGCGTCGGTGAGGTCAAGCTCCGCATGCGATCGCAGCAGGAGCCGCTCAAAGCCGTGCTGCCGTAGATTGCGGCAGATTGCTGACCCTACCAGACCGCGGTGCCCGGCAACGTAGATGAGGTCGTTCTTCTCCACCGCGTTGGCTCCAATTAAAGCATTATCAGAGTTACTGATATGTGTTCAGATTTGTTATGTGCAGCCGTTCTTTGGTGGAACGGCTGCGTAAGGGGCGATTGAGTCAATTTACACCCACTCCGATAATGCTTCAGGATTCGTGAAAGTTGTAGGCAGCATAGCCGTGCTGGGTGACCAGGGCATCGCGTTCCGCAGCCTTCATGTCTTCAACCGCCATCTCTTCTACCAGGGAGCGGAAGTCGGTCCTGGGCGACCAGCCCAGTTCTCGGCGCGCCTTGCTGGCATCGCCCAACAAAGTCTCTACCTCAGCGGGCCGGAAGTAACGCGGATCGACCGCCACCACGGCCTTGCCGTGCTGGTCATAGGCCTGCTCTTCAACGCCCCTGCCCCTCCATTCAAGATGGATGTCGAGACACGCCGCCGCCATGGTGACAAATTCGCGAACGCTGTACTGGACGCCGGTGGCAATCACGTAGTCGGCCGGACGCGCCTGCTGCAGCATCAACCACTGCATCTCGATGTAGTCGCGGGCATGCCCCCAATCGCGACGGGAATCAAGATTGCCCAGGTAGAGCTTCTGCTGCAGGCCGAGCTTGATGCGGGCCATGGCGCGGGTCACCTTGCGGGTGACAAAGGTCTCACCGCGCAACGGCGATTCGTGATTGAACATAATCCCATTGCAGGCATAGATGCCGTAGGATTCACGGTAATTGACCGTGATCCAGTAGGCATACAGTTTGGCAACGCCGTAGGGCGAACGGGGATAGAAGGGAGTTTTTTCCGACTGGGGTATCTGCTGCACCAGACCGTACATTTCCGATGTCGACGCCTGATAGAAGCGCGCCTTCTGGGTGAGGGAGAGAATGCGAATGGCCTCCAGCAGGCGGAGGGTTCCCAGAGCATCGGAGTTCGCGGTGTATTCGGGCTCCTCAAACGAAACCTGGACATGACTCTGGGCGGCCAGGTTATAGATCTCGTCGGGCTGAACCTTCTCCACCACATGGATCAGGCTGGTGGAATCCGTCATGTCACCGTAGTGGAGCACAAGCCGGCGCTTTTCCTGGTGGGGATCCTCATACAGGTGGTCGATGCGATTGGTGTTCAACAAGGAAGTGCGGCGCTTGATGCCATGCACTTCATACCCCTTTTTGAGCAGGAACTCAGCGAGATAGGCACCATCCTGACCGGTGATGCCGGTGATCAAAGCTCGTTTCAAGAAGGAGGGCTCCTCTTTGGCTAGACGGTTGAAGGCTGGTCTCATTTTATGCCAGATGACTCTCCGCGCCCGGCTAGTTCGGGTTGGCGATACCCGGCTGGTATCTTGACAGAGACTATGGCTGCACACGAACCGCAAGCGCGGCCTAAGCGGCTGCTGCATGTAGTGGCATCGCTCGCGCCGGCAGCGGGAGGAACCACCGAGGGCGTTCGCAAGCTGGCCGAGAGCTGCGCCGGCATCTGGGCGGTGGAAGTCGTTTGCCTGGATGACCCGGCAGAACCTTATCTCCACGGGCAGAGCTTCCCGGTGCACGCACTGGGTCCGGCACGGGGTAACTTTCGCTACACGCGGCGCCTGGAGGAGTGGTTGGGGCAGAATCTTGCGCGCTTCGACGGCGTTGTGATCCATGGCCTGTGGCAATACCACAGCTACGGCAGCTATCGCATGGTTCGCGGGCGGACGCCTTATGTGGTATTTCCTCACGGCATGCTGGATCCCTATTTCAAGCGGGCGTTTCCGCTGAAGCACCTCAAAAAGCAGGTGTATTGGCTGGCCCGTGAATATCGGGTGTTGCGGGACGCCAGGGCGGTGTGCTTCACTACGCCGATCGAGCGCGACTCTGCCGTGGGAACGATGTGGCCAAAAAGCTGGAATCCGGTCGTGGTTTCGTTCGGAAGCTCGCCGCCCGCGGGTGATGCAGCGATACAGCGGGAGATGTTTTTGGCCCGGTATCCCGCCTTGCGCCAGCGCAGGTTTTTTCTCTTCCTCTCCCGCATCCACAGCAAGAAGGGATGCGATCTGCTTCTGGAAGCCCTGGCACGGGTAGCGGCGGCGCATCCGGATTTGGATTTGGTGATGGCCGGACCCGACGAAGGGGGGCTGCGGCCGGTGCTGGAAACACAGGCACAGCGGCTCCGCATCGATGCCCGAGTGCATTGGACCGGCATGCTGGAGGGCGATTTGAAATGGGGCGCATTCCACGCGGCGGATGCGTTTGTGCTGCCCTCTCACCAGGAAAACTTCGGAGTGGCGGTGGCGGAAGCGCTGGCCTGCGGGTTACCGGTGCTTATCTCCGACAAAGTGAATATCTGGCCGGATATTGCCCAAGATGAGGCCGGCATCGTGAACCCCGACACCGCCGAAGGGACGTACCGCTCCATGGCAACCTTGCTGGCGATGACTCCAGAGGAACGGCAGCGCATGGTAAACAATGGCCTAGCGTGCTTTCGCACGCGTTATGAGATGAAGAGGACGGCGCAGGCGCTCAACGAGCTTTTCTAACTTCTCCGTAGCTGCTTGGTAAAGCCGCATCTTCTTACAACCATTTACGTACGGGCTGAACAGGCTGCGGAAAAACTCTGTAGCGGGCGGGAAAGCAACACCGCAGGGGCTAAAGCCCTCATCAGCCCACGGTGGTACGGCCCGGCTAAAGCCGTGCCCCGACACAAAGCACGTATTTACGGGCTGAAGCTTGCACCCACTCAAGCCAAAGGACGGCTTGAATGGGCCACCCAGCCATTTACGACTAAAGAGGCTGCGGAAAAACTCTCCAGCGGGCAGGAAAGCAACACCTCAGGGGCTAAAGCCCGACCTATATCAACGATTTGCGGCACGACTAAAGTCATGCCCTGATACAAAGCATGAGTTTTTCCGCAGCCTGTAAAGCCCGACCTATTCTCAACCATTTATGGCACGACTAAAAGTCGGGCCCTGATACAAAGCATGAGTTTTTCCCTTCACGCGCGAAGACCGTGTCCATTAAAGACCAGAGTTTTTCGCAGCTGCAAGGGGCTTTCCCCTTCCAGAGGAGGCTACCGGATGACGGTGTGCGCCGTGGTTTCGGTGGTGGGCTGAACCGCTTCCTCGTATACGGACATATGTTCGTAGACCTGCGCGTGGTCCAGGGTAAAGCCGGCTAGATCTTTGGCGGAGAGAATCGCCCGATTGCCGCGCGGCCAATCAATTTTCAGCGCCGGATCGTTCCATAGGATGGTTCGCTCGTGTTGAGGTGCATAGAAATCAGTGGCCTTGTAAAGGACTTCCGCACCTTCCGACAGCACCATGAAACCGTGTGCAAAACCCGGAGGAATCCAAAGCATCCGGCGATTGCTGCTGCTGAGCGTTTCACCGACCCATTGGCAGAATGTGGGGGAATGCCGCCGGAGATCGAGCGCGACGTCGTAAATTTCTCCGCTCAGACAGCGGATCAGCTTTCCCTGAGGATGTTGAATCTGGTAGTGGAGACCGCGAACCACATCGCGCCGGGAGAAGGACTGATTGTCCTGAACGAAAGGACCCTTAATGCCCAGTTCCGCCAGAACCTGTTGGTTGTAGCTCTCAAAAAAAGTGCCGCGGCTGTCTTCGAAGACCCGAGGTTCGAGCAGTTGGACATCCGCAATCCTGGTCGCTAGTGCCTTCATCGATTCACTCCAATCGCTTCTACAAGCTTACTTTGACGCCATCTTTAACGTCATCCAGGAATTCAGCTGGCCACTTGCATCCCGGTTAATAGCTCTTGTAGTTGCTGCTGCCAAGAGGGGAGCCGAAAACCGAAGGCGTGGGCAAATTTGTCGTTGGAGAGCACTGAATTGGCAGGCCGTTTGGCCGGAGTTGGATAGTCGGAGGACGGAATAGCCTGCACCTGCGGCGGGACACTGAGGATACCCGCGCTGAAGATAGCGCGGGCAAAGCCACACCACGAGGTCGAACCGCCAGCTGTCATGTGATAGATTCCCGCTGGAAGCCTCGCCCCAGGAGCGGCGTATTGGTCCACCAGCCGTGCAGTCGCGCCGGCAATTGCGGCGGCTGAAGTGGGAGCACCCACCTGATCGTCCACCACTCGCAATTCAGACCGCTCGGCGCCCAAACGGAGCATGGTGCGAAGGAAATTCCTGCCTTGATTCGAGTAGACCCAACTGGTGCGCAGCACCAGATAGCGGGCTCCCGTTTCCGCAATCGCCGCTTCCCCTGCGGCCTTCGATGCTCCATAGACACTTACCGGGCTGACCGGATCGCTTTCAAGATAAGGATCCGGCTTATCTCCGTTGAAAACATAATCGGTTGAAAAGTGGATAAGGAGAGCATCCAGCCGGGCCGCCTCCTGAGCCAGCACGCGGGGAGCGGCAGCGTTCACAGCGAAGCAGAGGTCGGGTTCTACTTCAGCCTGATCCACAGCCGTGTAGCCACCGGCGTTGACGATGACCGCGGGCTCGACTCGCCGAACCAGGTCCCGGATAGACTGCTCGCTACCCAGATCGCATTCCGTTCTGCCGACCGCAACCAGATCACCAGGGGAATGGTACAGGCGGGAGAACTCTCTCCCGACCTGTCCGTTTTTGCCGGTCATCAAGATTCGCATGCGTATCAGAGCTAGTGTAGAGGAACTTGGCCGCGAATCCCTAAAATCGTCGGTGCGGCTAACGTTCTATAGGACTTACCTTCGCTTTCAGCGGTGAAGGGAGAGGGTCTCTTTAGTAACTTATGCACGCCGGGGCAATGGGCTAGAATTCTTCCACCATGAGCGAAGTGACCGAATCGACCGATCTTCCAAAAATCTCCGGGCCTGGACCCAACATGGCTCAGGTCGATCCGCCACATCCGTTCAAAAGTGCCCTGAAGACCCTGGTGATCGCCGCCATAGTGGTCAGCATTGCCCTGGGACTCTATGTTTACCTGGGACAAAGACCCCCGGTAGCTTCGGGAGAGGTTTTAGCAGCAACCGTTTACCCGGTGCACACCTCCATCAATAATGGGGGGAACGGCAATGATGGGATGGCGGGCACCAGCGAGTCTTACGATCAAGTGCTGATCCTGACCAAGATCAGGATCAGGAATCAGACGGACATTCCGCTTTTTCTGCAGGATATCGGGTCCACGATCAAATTGCCGGACGGCTCTGTGCAGACGAATGTGGCGGCCAGCGACAAGGATATGGATCGGGTCTTCCAGGCCTATCCTTCCTTGAGCTATCTGCGCGGTGACCCCATCCATCGCGACATCACCCTGTCGCCCGGGCAAGCGGCCGAAGGGCTGGCAATCTTCAACTATCCCATTAGCAAAGAACAATGGGATACGCTGCAGACGGCTAAAGTCGTGGTCCAGTTTATGCACCAGAAGAATCTGGAACTGAACATCACTCGCTGAGCGGGGAGAGACGCGGATCTCTCCGGTGCGCTCCCGACCGTCGAAAAACATGTAGCTGGAAAGCAGCGCTGCCGCCTGGAGAAAGCCGCATACGTGGCCGTTGATCGGTGCAGCTTGTAGGAAATCCGGAGTCCGCTCCGTCGAACGAGTGGCGGAGGCATGGTAGCCCACTCAAGCCAAACAACGGCTTGACCCCGATTTCCTGCCACGCTGTTCTAGAGATGTCCGCGTGTGCGCCTTTCATTAAGGAAAGGCGCATGGGGTGTATCAACGCCATAAAGCTCCGCAGGAAATCGGGGCGAATGGGGCACCCAAAGCTTTTGTTTCGGTTGTAACTTCTCTCTTCACTCGTCAGCCGCAGGTTCTCAACCGATTTTCACTTCCCTTGGGTGAGCCGCAGGACCAGGAACTACTCAAGGTCCTACGGTCCGGCGGCGCTGGCTACGGGGTCATGGACCCAGGGGCGTTCTTGGGGGTCGCCAGGTAGCCGATCACCTGATTCTTGTTGATGGTGTTAATCACCAACTCATAGAGGAGCTTGTCTTTGCCAGTGTAGAACTGGACCGGCTCGTCCAGGCTTTTGTCTTTTTTCTCAATCTTCTTATCGTCCGACTCCACGACCAAGGTGTACCTGGAGTGTTTCTCGTCTGCCTTCTTCAGCTGCAAGCTGACGCCTGAGATCGGGGTGGGCTTGGCGCCCTTGGTCAAGTTCAAATCGTAATAGTTACGATCGCCCTTATGCTTGAGGACTTCGAGTTCTTTCGCATTGGTCGCGACCAGCCCGCTGGTCAAGCCCAGGTCGCCGGTCACTCGTTGCAACTTGCTTTCGGTATTTTGTAATTCAGCCTTGGTCGCGGCCACGTCTGTCTTTACGCCGCCCACATCGGTCTTGACCGAAGAGACATCGCTTGAGACCGCACCGATCTGCTTCTGGGCCTCGGCCTGGGCTGCCTGCTGTTCCTTCTCCAGGCGGCTGGTTTCCGCCTGCTGCCGCTTGAGGAATTCACTGGCACGCGCTTCCAACTGCCGCTGGGTCAGGCCGACGCTTTGGCCCAGGGTTTCGGAGGTCACACGCAGCTTGGCGTTGGTCTCATTGAGGCTCTCGGCCAGTTTGTCATTTTGCTGTTGCGCGTTGACCAGGGCGGTTTGCGATTTTTCCAGCCGGGTCTCCAGCGTGTAGCTCCAGATGAGCGCGCCCGCGGATGCCAATGCGGCAAAGCCAAGAATGGCAATAAATACTCCCGATTGGGTTCGTTCGGCTGTTTCGTAACTGTCGTCGCTCATGCGATCTGCCTCTTTCGCCTGCGGTGCAGCTCTGCGCTCCGCGGTATTTTCTCATCCTACAATGGACGAGTGGAGACTGTAGATGTCATCGTTGGGGGAGGGGGTATTATTGGCCTCTCCGTAGCACTCGAATTGGCACGCAAGGGATTCCACGTCCGCGTCATCGAGAAGGGCCATGCCATGTCTGAGGCTTCGTGGGCCGCAGCCGGCATGTTGTCGGGCAACGATCCCGATCGCCCCGCGGAACTCGCCGAACTCGCCGCCCTGAGCATCCGCCTTTACCCGGAATATCTGGGCACGATTGAGCGGCTCTCCGGCCGCCCTGTGCCCCTGCGCACCGGAGGCGCTCTCGTGACGAGCGGGGTTGGGGATGAGTTTCATCCCAATGAAACCGCGGTGTGCCCTGCCCTGAGCGCGCAAGAGGCGGAAAGACGGGTACCTGGTTTGTCAACCGACAGGCGTACTTTCTGCTGGATGGAGGAACCGAGCCTGGATCCACGCGATTTGTGCGCGGCTCTCCCTTTGGCTGCAGTTGCGGCGGGGGTGGATTTGCAGCAGGAAACAGAGGTGCTCGAGGTTACCAGCCAGGGCAGCTCAGTAGAGGTGAGAACGCAAAGCGGAACGGCAAGCGCAGGCGCCTTCGTAAACTGTTGCGGGGCATGGGCGGCAGCCGTGCGGCATGCGGGGCTGGAGCGCACACTCGCCGCGGTAGAGCCCCGAAAAGGACAGATGATCGCGGTGCGGGTGCCCCCGCCGGTTGACCTGCTTTATGTTGTGCGTTCGCCCGAGATCTACCTGGTGCCCCGGGGTAATGGGCTGATAGTGATCGGAGCCACGGTGGAGCGGGCGGGGTTCGATCGACGAGTGGAACCATGGGTCGTGGAACGGCTGCACGCCCAGGCGGCGAAACTGTGGCCTCCCATTGCTTCGGCCCCGGTGGTGGAAAGCTGGAGCGGTCTTCGTCCGGGGACCAGCGACGGGCTGCCTATTATTGGTAGCGCCGGGCTGCCGCATTGCTGGATAGCGACGGGACACTTTCGTAATGGGATTCTGCTGGCGCCGGCGACCGGCCTCATCGTACGGCAATTGCTGCAGGGCAGCCCGCCCGAGGTTTCGCTGGCCGCTTTCTTCCCCGGGCGCTTGATGGAAGCGGCCTCCGCTAGCCGGCATTGGAGCCGAGGAGCACCGCTCTGACTTGCCAGCAAGAGCCTTCCCCTGCTCTAATGAATTTCGGCGATTTCGGCGAACGCCTGGCGAAGCCGATCGATCGAGAAGCCCGGGCTCCTGCTGGCATCGATAAGGACCTTTTCCCGCCGGGCGATGAGATCGGCAGCCGCGGGAACAAGTTTGACCACCTCAGCCGGGACGACGACCGCTCCATGGCGATCAGCATGGATCACATCATTGGGCGAAACGATCATGCCGGCAACGCTTACGACCGTTCCGACGTCTACAACGTGAACATGGACGTGTGACGGCATGATCGATCCCGCCAGCACGAAGAAGTCCGTGGCCCACAGGTCCAGGTCACGGACCGCACCGTCCGTAATGACGCCGGCGCATCCCAAACCCTTGTGGATGTTGCTGTTTACTTCGCCCCAGAACGCGCCCAGGCCGGTATCGGGACCATCGAGATCCTGGATGACGGCAATACTGGGCCTTGGCCCTGCGGCGATGTGTTCGTAATAGGCGATCGTTCTCTTGCCTCCTTCCTGGGGGCTACGCGCATCCGCTTCGCGGGAACGGATGGTCGCAGTACGCGCGAAAGCCACCACCGGCCTGGCATTGGGAAAGGGTGCGACCAGTGGCCGGCGGTTAAAACCGAATGCGCGGCGCTCGGGAGCGACGACGTCCAGCGCATTACAAATGGTCGGCGTGTCAAAGGCTCGCAGTGCTTCGAGGTCAGCAAGTTCGGGCAGTACGGACATGTTGGTCCCTCCACAGTCTCTTCTTGTACTTGACAGGACCGGCGCTGGCAAATAATGGCTTCTGTCCGTTACTTCTTTTTTCGCAGTGGTTCCGCGTCTGGATTGCCCGGCCCGAAATGTTTCAGGAGAACGAGCGGATCGGAGTTGCTGGGATTTTCGACGCGCACGCCTTGCTTCGCCACCGCCGCGGTGACGAAGAACTCATCCTGGGTCATTTGACCGAAGCGGATCATGGACGGAGTGGCCACGGGCTGCTTTTCGATCGTGCCGTATCCCTGGGTCAAAATCGCCCCGTACGCCGCGTTGTCTTTGATGGTTACGGTTCGTCTGGGCAGGACGGTCAGCTCCTTGGCTGAGTAATAGGGAGTGCCGTAGGTGATCCACATCTCGCGGTAGCCGTCGGCTTCCATTTCCTCGACTGTTTTCACCGGGTGGGGAAAGGTTTTGTTACTTTTCGCAAACTCGGGATTCACATTGGCGTCCCAATCGATCATGCTGATCAGGTAATCCAGATCATGGTGGTATTCGGGCTTCACGTCTTTGGTCAGCAGGCTGCGGTCCACAATGCGGCCTTCGACCTCTGACTGAAAGAGGGCATAAACATCGCTGTTTACCTGCGGCTCGTAGGTCACCAGCGATCCCGGAGCGTGAAGAATTCCCGGATCGATCTGCCAACCGGCCCCGGGCTCAAGACGGTAGGCGCGCGAGTGGAAGAGGATTCCATTGTCGCCCTGGTTCCATTTCTCCAGGCAGCGCCGGATGTCCTCTTTCGTGGTGCCCGGTTCGAGACCCATATAGGTGTGAGGGAAGTTGTTTTCGACCTGATTGTATTGCGGAGGAAAGTAATAGGCTTCCGGCTTGCCCTTCTGTCCGATGAGGCTGGCGAACTCGTCGCTCTGATGCAGGTGATGAGGGATAGGCCCCATATTGTCAAAGAACTTGCAGAAGAGATTCCAGCCACCCTCGCGTTGCATCACGTCCTCGCCCAGCAGGAGGTCTCCCGCGGATTCGACAGCATCCCGAAGCAGGAACTTCTTCCCGGTCTCGGGGCGAACGTAGCTCAAGCCTTCATCCGGAGTTGTGTCGGGGCCATTCGAGGCCTTCGTGGTCGAGGAGAACCAGCGCTCGTTGATGCCACCGCGGTGGCCGCCGAAGGCGTAAAGGTCGTCTGGATGCAGCTTCAACCTGCGGCCCGGAAGCATGAAAGAGCGGGGAACCCAGCAAGGCTCCAATCGAAGAATCCCACTGCCTGCACTGATTGCTTCCTGAACCCGAATTCGCTCGAACATGCTGCTTCTGCCCCCTGGAAATTGGCCGTGCGCTGGTTTCTACTGCTACTGCGGAACCTGAATGAGCTCCAGGAGAGCCCCATCGGGATCCCGAAAGTAACAAAATTTCACGCCGCCCAAGAGGGGATGGTCGGGGGGAAACGCAGAGGGCTGGGAGAGGAAGCGAACACCCTTCTGGCTGAAGTCACGATGCGTTTGTTCTATATCGGCCACGTGAAATGCCAGGTGCGTGTTGCCGAAACCGACGGACGACAAGTCCGCACGCTTTCCAATAGGTGAGGTGTATTGAATGAGCTCGATTGCTGTAGACAGCCCGGGTATTTGCAGAAAAACAATGTGCGCTTTCGCTCCTGGAATTCCGACCCCCGCGCCAAACTGGGGCAAATCCATCAGCAGATCGAGCCCTATGGTCCCGCCCAATACGGCTTCGTAAAAGCTGAGACTCCGCGCCATATCTTCCACGACTATGCCCGCATGATGGAGGCCCTTTAGCATAAATATCCCTTTCGAAAGCAGCTACGCAGACAGGAGTGGGTCGTTTCGTCTCTGGAGCGGAATCATATGAAAATTAGTTTCTTATGTCAACGCGAAAGAGAATCCTGTTTGCAAGCAAGAGTGGCGGTTGTGTAAGATGACTTTTCGGTTCGATATCGAAAGGACCTTTCACGGAGGAAGCGATGGCAAAAATTCTGTTGGTCACCGGAGACGGAGCGGAGTCACTGGAAGTGATGTATCCCTATCAGAGGTTGACGGAGGAGGGTTACCAGGTCGACATCGCCTCTCCAACCAAAAAAACCCTGCACACGGTAGTGCACGACTTCGAGCCTGGCTGGGAGACCAATACGGAGAAGCCGGGCTATCAGATTCAGCCCCATATTACGTTCTCTGAGGTCAAGCCGGACGAGTATGTTGGATTGGTGATTCCGGGGGGGCGGGCACCGGAATACATTCGCTACGATGAGGATCTGCAGAAGATTGTGAAGGCGTTCTTTTCCGCCAACAAACCAGTCGCAGCGCTCTGTCATGCCGGCCAGATTCTGGCCGCCGGGCAGATGGTGAAGGGCCGCACCATGACCTGCTATCACCTCATTCGTTCTGAGGTGATAGCGTCAGGCGCAAATTACGTCGACCAGGAGGTGGTGGTCGATGATCAGTTGGTGACTGCACGCGCGTGGCCGGATCACCCGGCGTTCATGCGCGAGTTTATGAAGCTATTGAGGATTGCCGATCGAAAGAGTGCGGCGCCAAAAGCCATTGCGTAGGAAGAACGCGAGGATCGAGCACGCGCAGAGTTATTGGGACGTGGACGGTAAGGAGACGAATGAGGAACATGCTTTCTGATCAAATTCCCTCCGAAGTACTAACGGCCGCGGAGCAGGAAATTATCAAGATCGGTAGTTACCTGTCTACCCGGTACTTCCATGCCGCGCTGGCGGGAAACATCAGTCTTCGGGTTTCCAATGACTGTGTTTTGTGCACACGCCATGGCGCTGACAAAGGTGACTTAAGCGCGGACGACCTCGTTCTGTGTGGCATGGATGGAAAGAAGATCAGCGGGAAGGGTGAGCCAACCTCGGAATTCAACATGCATCGAATGGCCTACCGTGAACGCAAGGATATTCGGGCCGTCATCCACGCTCATCCCCCGCACGCAACTGCGTTTGCGGCCGCATCGGCTCCACTGGACGAGTTAATGCTCCCGGAAATGCTGGTTTTGCTTGGCCCCGTTGCCCTGGTGCCGTACGCGACGCCTGGAACAGAGCAGCTGGCCGAGCAGCTGAAGCTCCACCTTCAAGACCATGATGGTTTTTTGCTCGAGAACCACGGGGCGTTGACTGTCGGCAGCGACTTGCGCGAAGCTGCGTTGCGCATGGAACTGGTGGAACACAACGCCCAAATTACGATGCTTGTCCGGCAGATTGGAAAGCCTTTTGTCTTATCGCCTGGCGAGATGGATTCGCTCATGGCGATCCGTCAAAAAATGTTTCAGAGGAACAAACTGTTCGTCTGAGGGACAGACCGGCTCAACCCCCCTGAGACTTGGGAAACTCGCGCATTTTTGCCCGGAGTTCCTTCTCAATCAGGCCGGCCAGGTTCGTGAATTTCTTCTCGTTTCTGGCAGCGAGTGTGATGTAGAGGCAGTCGACCAGGGTTAGTTGAGCTACTCTTGATGTCAAACTGGCGACGTGGACTTTTCGTTCGTGCAAGGAGGTTAGAAGGCTCAGCGATGCAGCACGGGCTAGTGGAGAGTTGGCGTGATTCGTGATCGCGACGGTGAAAGCCCCCTGTTTTCTTGCCAGCCGCAAGGTATCTACGGTGATGCGGGAAGTGCCTGAGTGGGAAATGCCGATGGCCACGTCCTCTGCGGTCAACGTTGAAGCTGCGATGGTCTGCTCATAGGGGTCAGTGTGCGCTTGACAGGGCACACCTAACAGAGCGAGCCGATGGCTGGCTGCCACGGCCATCGATCCCGAGCTGCCAATTCCAAAGACGCTGACTTGCCTGGATCGTTTGATTCGATCCGCCAGCTCTACAAGATCCGGAACTGAGAGCATCGCGCGGGTATCGATGAGACTCTGAATGTAGGCGGCAAAGACCTTGCTGATACGGCTTTCGTCATCATCGCCCGGATCAAAATCTTCAAACACAAGAGGCAGGGAAACCAGTTCCTGCGCCGAAGCCATTTTGAACTCGTGGAAGCCGGCAAAGCCGATCGCGTGGCAGAATCGGGTGACCGTAGCCGAACTAACTCGAGCTTTGCGGGCGAGTTGCTTTAAGTCGAGCGCGGGGAGTGCTTCGCGGCTAGCGGTAATGTAGTCCGCCAGCTTCTTTTGCACCGGGCTAAGTGAGTTGTAGTGGGAACGTATTCTGAGGGTACAAGTAGCGATTGGGGACGTCCCAACCCGGTTCGACAGCCTATCCTTTAAGTTAGCGACCATTGTCTCCTGTTTCCGTGTAGCGGCCGGAGCTTCACGCTATACTCCTGCGTTGCTGAGGGATTCGGATTTTTTCAGGGTATCGCTTGCGGGCTCCTCTTCGATCTCGCCCTCCCATTCGATCACGATGCCGCGGCGGATACTCTCCGATACGGCGCAGAAAGAGTCGTGATGCTCCAGAGCCTTCTCTACACTGACACGCTTTCCTTGTGGAATCTTCAGCCGGTAGCGAAGGGACACGTGGGTCAGGATCATTTTGCCTTCCACTTCCTCAATCTTTCCCTCAGCCTCCACCTGGAGATTATCGGGAGCTGCGCTAATGCCGCGCGCTTCTAATGCACCTGCCACGGTTCCAGTCATGCAGCCGCCAATCGCGGCTACGATGTAGTCAAGCGTGGAGGGCATCGGCTCGCCAGGTTGGAGTTTGAAAAACTCTGCAATGCCGCCGTGAACGCCCATTCTAACGACGTCTGGGAATCCTTCAAATTGGGCGCGTTTTATCTTATCTTTTCCGGGTTCTTTTTCGACCTTTACCTTGGACGTGTGCAGTAATCGCGCCATTGGAGTCTCCTTGGCTTACCACTCGACGCATTATAGCCCAAAAGATGAGACGCTGGGCGCACCTGTCTTACAGATTGAAGATCCATCCTGAAAATCAGTTCCAGGTGGTAGCCCGACTCTCATTGGGCTTTGCGATTCGTTGCTAAGTTTGCGAGGGAGTGCATCCGGCACTCCGGGTTCAGGCGAACACCGAATCCAGGTGCATCCGTAAGCCGCATGCGCCCATCCTGGGGCACAGGTTCATCGAGCAACAGAGGTGAAAACATGGGAACAATCGTGTCCGCCTGCGGCGCCATCATCAGGAATTCCGCGAACGGGCTGTTATGGCGGGTTATAGAGAAGTGGTAGCTATAAACGCTGGACCCGTGAGGCACGACCAGGACGCCGCGAGCGTCCGCCAGGGCTGAGATTTTCATCAGCTCCGTTAGGCCGCCACACCATCCGACGTCAGGCTGAAGTATGTCGGCACACTCCATCTCAAGAAGCATGCGAAAGCCCCATCGTGTCGCCTCGTGCTCGCCAGTGGTGACCAGCATCCCAGGCGGTATCTTCTTGCGCAGCTCCGCATATCCCCAGTAATCGTCTGGAAGCAGTGCTTCCTCGATCCATTTCATGTTGTATTCAGCCGCCGCATATGCGAGTCGATTAGCATACTCGAGATCAAGGCTCATCCAGCAGTCGTACATCAACCAGAAATCACTGCCGGTGCTCGACCGCATGTCTGCCAGCAGAGCAATATTCTTGTTTAAACCATCCTCGCCTTCGGCTGGGCAATGATGCAGAGGCATCTTGCCTCCGATAAATCCAAGCCGTTTCGCGATGTCGGGTCTTGCCCCGGTGGCATAGAAAGTCAATTCCTCCCGAACTGCTCCGCCGAGGAGGTGATAGACCGGCTCCTGGCGAAGCTTGCCGAGCAGATCCCACAACGCCAGGTCCACGCAGCTGATGGCATTCACCACAAGCCCTTTGCGACCGTAGAACACAGTGGAGAGATACATCTGGTCCCACATGCGCTCAATGTCGGTTACGTTCGCACCGATGAGAAAGCGGGAGAGATGGCGCTCGACAATCCACGCGCCCGGCTCACCACCCGTGCTTACCGCAAAACCAACTGTGCCGTTGTCTGCCTCAATCTCTACCACGAGAGCGCCCAGTACATTCAAACCGAAAGACTGCCGGCTGGCTCGATAGGCGGGATATTTGGCCATGGGTGAGGAAATGTGATCATCGATCCAGTGACCCGGGGCTTGACCATGATAATCGGAGCCGCCCTGGAGGTAGAAGGCGCGCACGTGCCGAATCTTCGCTTCTAACATGGAATTGGTTAGTTCTCCTCAACGCAGTCAGGATTATTCTAGATCGCGTCTGCCTGGATTTTTGTATCGACGCCAAGTTATTGACTGATGTATAAGAGTTTCCACGCTCAAAGGCCACACACTGATGCCGCAACGGCGGCTCTCATCGAACCTGCTTCCATAAAGGAGAACCATGGGTTCTGCAAGTGCTCCCGAGTCATCCATCGACTATCTGAAAACTGTCGACACGCCCACGCTTTCCAACGCGATTGAACTTCTGCAATTGCGACCACAGAGCGAAGGCTTCACTCCGCTGAGCGTGCGTTGCTTGTTTCCAGAATTTGGCCGCATGGTGGGATATGCGGTTACCGCCCAAGTGGAAACGATGAGCGAGGGCGCTCCCGACTGGAACCTATTCATGCAACTTTTTGAAGCGGTTGGCCAATCGCCAAAGCCAGCAGTCGTGGCGCTTCAAGAAGTGGGGCCGCATCGCGATTACGCTGCTCATTGTGGTGAGGTGATGGCGACCATCCTCACTCGAATTGGGGCGATCGGCCTGGTAACCGATTGCGCGGTCCGCGATATTGTCGAAGTGCGGGCCATGAAATTCCTGTATTTTGCCCGCGGACTGGTGGCCAGCCACGCGAATTTCCGGATAGCGCGGGTTGGTGTTCCGATCCAGGTGGAAGGATTGGCGATCCGCCCAGGCGACCTGCTGCACGGAGATGAGAACGGATTGATCGTGGTACCCAGTGAGGGACTTACAAGATTGCCCGACGCGGTGGATGCGGTCAGGTCACGCGAAGGCGATCTGATGCGATTTGCGCGCAGTCCGGAGTTCAGCTTTGACGGACTGAAGGAACGCATCCTCGAATGAGGCATGTGACGTTGCGGTATGGCGCGGGCTCGCCCGCTCGATGTTCCATCCCCAGCGATAGGGATACGGTTAGATCAGGCGGGCGTGACAGGCCCCCAGGGTTGCAAATCGAGCTTCGATCGAGTCACCTGCTTTCACCCTCACCAACTCGACCGCTGACCCAGGAATAACAAGCTCTCCGGCGCGCAAACGTGAGCCCCGCCTGGCGGCGTGCCGGGCGAGCCATTGTATCGATCGCAGCGGACTGCCCATGATCTCGGCACACGTGCCGGAGGCCCTGACTTCGCCGTTAACCAGAATTGAGACCTGCTCGGATGTCAGATCCCAGTTCGGAGGCACGGGTCCCCTAGGACCCAGTACCAGACCGGCGTGAATGCCGTTGGACGCGATGAGCTCCTGAAGTGACGGAGCGCCATACCAAAATCGGTAGTTGTGGAGCTCGATCCCGGCGCAAACTCCGGCAAGGGCAGAAATGATCTCATGATCGTCTACCTCTCCGACCAGATCGGCGCCCAACCGGAACACCAGCTCCGGCTCAACAGCGCAATCAATAAAGGATAGAGCGGCCAATTGGGCGCCCTGAGAAAAAATATCCGGTTGTAGTAACTTGCCGGATATCGGTTCCGTCAACCCGAACTGGCGCCGGATAGCTGCACTGGTACATCCCACCTTCCAACCGACGATTTTTGCCCCGTCCCTTACCCGCCCCGCGAGAAGTCCCTCCTGCACTTCATAAGCCTGAGCCGGGGAGAGGGTGGTAATGTCCCCTGCTCCGTCTCTCAGCTCGTGCCTTCGGAACAGATGGGCCATCTCCTCGACAAACTCGTTGATTGTTGATGGTTCAGCCATCGTATTTTTCCTTGCGGCTCGATCAAGGTTGTTGTCTGGGCCCAGTGACACGTGTTATGTCATGGCATAACTAATTTTAAGGAACGACTCTATAAGGCCGTAGAATTCTAGCGTATGTCAACGCAAAAGGAATTAGCCAAACTAGCCGGTGTGTCGGCCGGAACGGTGTCGAACGTCATCAGTGGCTCGGCCCAGGTGAGTGAACGCGCACGATTGAAGGTTCTGGAGGCGATCCGGGTTCTCAACTATCGACCCAACTTGATTGCCCGGAGCCTTAAGACGAACCGTACAAGTACCCTCGGGATTGTTGTTCCGGATATAACTATCCCTTTCTTCCCGAAGATCATTCGTGGTGCTGAATCGGCCGCCAGAGAGCGTGGCTATTTTTTGATGGTTCTGGATTCAGAGAGCAATCATGATCGCGAGATCGACATGATTAACCTGCTCCACGCACAGCGCGTCGAAGGTATCTTGCTGATCTCAGCTGGCGGCCACAAATGGCCCCCCGAAACCGCAGAGCAGATCTTAGCTGGTTCACCCCTGGTTTGCGTCGACCGGTTGCCTGATGGACTCGATGTTGACTCGGTGTGCGTGGATGACCGGAACGCGGCGGAGATGGGGGTGTCTCATCTGATAGCGATGGGGCACCGGCGGATTGCGATCGTAACCGGCCCCCTTAGCCTGAAGAATGAGCGCGCACGGCTGCGGGGATATCGACAAGCGCTCACAAAGGCGGGGCTTCCCCTTCAGGAGTCACTCACCTGGATAGGTGGCTTTTCTCATGAGGGGGTGGCGAGAGCCTGTCAGCAGGGGCTGCTCCCACCAAGCGCCAGGCCATCTGCCTTGTTTGCTACGAACGGGGTTACGGGGCTCCAGGCGGTGAGAAGTATCTATGAATCCGGGTTAAGTATTCCTAAAGATATTTCTCTGGTCACGATCGATGACTTTACGGTCGAGGACTTCTTCCAACCTTCCATTACTTCGGTCATCCAGCCCGCTTTTGATATGGGATACCGTGCCGTAGAGGTTCTGCTGGACAGAATTGCAAAGGGTAAGGACGACGGCGTGCGGCAGAAGATTCGCCTGCCGGCCACTCTTGTGGTCAGGGATTCGTCGAAAGCAATCCACTGTGTTGCCCGCAAAAAAGGGTAAACCCAATGCTTGAGTCAGTGCGCGCGTGTGTATTCGACGCTTACGGTACTTTGCTCGATATTCATTCAGCGGTATCGCGGAATTCAGCTTCCGTCGGTGAGGTTGCGAACGCACTTTCCTCGCTTTGGCGCCAACGTCAGTTGGAATACACCTGGACGCGCTCCCTGACGAACCAATATGCGGATTTTTGGGAGGTCACGAGAGAAGCATTGGAATATGCCCTGGAGAGTTTTCACCTGGACGGCCACGACAGATTGAAAGAATCCCTGATGAACTCATACCTGGAACTGGCTGCTTACCCCGATGTCGCCGACACTCTCCAGCAAATACGATCTCTGGGCATGACTACCGCGGTTCTTTCAAACGGGACGCCGCACATGCTGCGAGAGGCCCTTCAAGCGAACCATCTCTCGGCCTATTTCGACGCCTGCCTGTCAGTGGATGAGCTGAAAGTCTACAAACCAGATCCACGCGTCTACCAGTTAGCCTGCGACCGGTTAGGCGTTTCTCCTCAGCAAGTATGCTTTATCTCTGCCAACACGTGGGATTTGGCAGGGGCGGCGGCGTTTGGCTTTAACGCAGTATGGATCAATCGATATAATGTCGCTCGCGAATATAAGTTCGCGACTCTGTATAGCCAGCAGCGATCACTGAACGAAGTTCCTGCACTCCTTGGGACAGACAAGGTTGCTACTCGTACCACCTCTTGATCACAAGCGCTTCCTGCCTGATCCTGCTAATCCTCGCCTTTTAGAAGGTTAATAGATTCTTTTTCGCCTCGATTTTGCTGGGATCCAGGTCAGGAACATGCTTCAGGTCATCCATCGATTTAAAGTCGCCGTTGTGCTGGCGGTAGTCGACGATCGCTTGTGCTTCCTTCGCAGTGATGGCCAGGCGCTTCTCCAACAAATCAGCAGATGCTGTATTGACGTTGACCTTCGGGACAATGGGCGGAAAGCTCGTCGCCAGATACTTCACGATGGTGTCAAATTGCTCGTCGCTGATCTGAGCTCCATTGTTGACCATGGTCGAGACCACCTGTGCCCACCCATCTTCGCTGTATCCTTTTCCGATTACGTTCTCTGTAGAGTGGCAGGTGCCGCACACTTTTAAGAAAGTGTCCTTACCAGGGCCGTCCGGCAGTTGGGTCTTTGGCTGCTCCTTTACGGGTTCGGTTGGTTTGTCCTGTCCGCGCACCGACACCAAGACGAAAAGGGCCACAAAGCCGGTTAAGACTAAGCGCCCAACCCCGTATTTGTGTCGACGCAAGGAATAACGTTTCATGCTGGTTTCTCCCCTAATAGAAAGGGTTACTTTAGTTTCTTGATCCAGATATTCCGGACCGATACCTTTGACGGTGCGTTCTCAATTTCGATGCCGATCAGTCCTGATTGATTGTTGGAGTCGGTGGCGTCGTCATCCAATAGCAGAGCCATCAACTGACCATTGAGTATATGAACGAAGGTGCCCCCGCGGGCTATGATGAGGTATTGGTTCCAATCGTTGTTTTTGACGTACCCACCCAGCGGGATGCGGTCGCCGATATTGCCCAGCAAGCGGGGAGCGTTCCCAGGCGCTACTTGTACCACCTGGCCACGCCACGCAACGATGCCCATCGGCGTATTCTCGGAATAGAATTGACCGCTAAAAATGGAGAAGAACGGCGGGACCGGGTACCAGAAGTCGGCCTGCGGACCAGTCATCATCCAATCGAGGTTAGGGGGAGGCTCCCCCGGGCGGGGCTTTCGATTCCACGGCAGCCCGGTTTTACTGCGATACTGAATGCCGCTGCCTCCACCCTCTTCCACCTTGATCTCAAGTTTCAGATCAAAGTCTTTGGCTTCGAAACCGCGAAACGCAAGATACGTGTTGCCGAGCGGTTTATCCGCGGGGTGGACACCGACTATGGCGCCATCCTCAACATGCCATATGGTTGGATCGCCATCCCAGCCCTTGAGACTGACGCCATCGAAGATTTGAACATAACCTGCATGGTCGTTGAAATCTATGGGATCGGGCTCGCGGAAGGGAAAGTTTACAGGAAACCCATCTGCACGAGTCGCAACCGCACCGGACTGAGACTGCGCCGCGGCAGGTTGTTGTTTTGCCGCAACCATAGCGCCCAGGACCAGCAACCCAAAGCAGACCAAAAAACTTATTCTTTTCGTAGTTACCCGGGTTTGCATCTTGCCTCCTGATACGAACCACTACAATGGGGTTTCTCCTTTTACTTACTTAGTGCGTAAGCCACAAGTACGCCAGTTGCTGGAAGTACGACATACTGCTTGCCGCCGACCATGTAGGTCATCGGCGAGGCGGCGAGGACAGGGGGCAAGGTCGGCGGAACATCGGCATCGACGCTACCCAGCTCCTTGCCTGTTTTCGCATCGAGAATCGTCAAGCCAGTGGGGGCGCCAATAAAGACCAGGCCACCTGCGGTAGAAAGAACTCCGCTTCTTTCGTTGAAGCGGTAATCCCAAACCTTCTTGCCGGTAAATATATCGACTGCACGGATGTAGTCTCCTGCGGCATAACCGGCCATAAGATCTTTCATTCCCTGCCGGGCTTTCTCATCCGGCATTCCTCCGCCGGTCCAGCGATTCACCTTCGAGAGAGGATCTACTCCGGCTGTGTATATGCCGCAGCTGTCAGCTACCCGGACATAGAAGAGATTCGTTTGCGGGTCGAACGAGGGATCTGGCCAATTGGCGCCGCCAAAGCCGCCGGGGCAGATTGCGGTACCACCGGGAGTCGATTCGCTCGCAGGGGTGAGGATGGGTTGGCCGTCCTTGGCATATCCAGTGGTCCAGGTTACCTTCGATGCCAAAGGCTGAGCCAGCAGCAACTCTCCATTTGTTCGGTCCAAGACATAGAAGTATCCATTGCGGTCGCCGTGCACCAGTAGCTTTCGGTCCTTCCCTTCCCACTTCCGGTCTACGAGTATCATCGACTGGGTTGAATCCCAGTCGTGTGTGTCGTGCGGGGTGAACTGGAAGTACCACTTCAATTCGCCTGTCTTTAGCGACAAAGCAACCACGCTGCAGGTGTAGAGGTTGCTGCCCATGCGTTCCGCGCCGTTACTATCCGGGCAGGGGTTGCCGGTACCCCAATAGACCAGGCCAAGTTTCGGATCGTAAGAGCCCGTCATCCAAGTGGCACCGCATCCGTGCTCGAGCGCATTCCCAATCCACGTATTGGCAACCTTGTCGCCGCGTTTCGGAATGGTATAGAAGCGCCACGCATGCTCACCATTGGTGATCTTGTAGGCATCGATAAAGCCGCGGATTCCCTCTTCGCCTCCGCCGACACCTACCATGATGAGATCCCCTACGACGAGCGGCGCAGAGCTCGCCATCACGCTATCTTTGACGGACCCTAACTCAACGTTCCACAGCTTGGCGCCGGTCTTGCGGTCGAAGGCAAGCAAGTGGGCGCTGTCGGTAAGAAAGAAAACCCGGTTTCCGGAAATACCAACGCCGCGATTCGATCCCCGTCCGGCTTCGCCCAAGATACCCGCGGTATGAGGCTCGTGGTAGGACCATATCGGGCTGCCTGTAGTGGCGTCCAGTGCGTAGAGCTCGTTCCAACCCGTCATGTACATAATCCCGTCCACCACGAGTGGGGTTGCCTGCAACCGTGGTGAACTGGGAATGGGAAACTTCCAGGCGACGGAGAGTTTCTGAACGTTGCTGGTATTGATTTGATCGAGTGCACTGTAGCGATCGCCGGAGTCGCTGCTGTGATAGGTGAGCCAGTCGCGCTTGGGCTCGATGGGCTTATCCTGATACTTGTCTCCTACGCGCGCCAGCAGATGGAACTTCCCGTCAGCCGACAGAAGTTGAGCATCCGACTTCGTCTCCGCCATCAGCGTGCCGCTGAGCTTGTGACCGTCGGTCAGAGTCAAAGTCTCCTGCCGAGGCTCGAAGTTGGGGATTTTCGCAGGGACAGCAGGCTGGGCTGCTTCGGGCTCCGCCACTTCTCTGCCGCCACGACCATACATAAAGCCTTTTCCGGTAAACCCTGCAGTCGCCATGGTTGGGTTGGTACCAGCCAACATGCGGACATCCGCAAGCACCTGGCGCAATTGGTCGTCGGAAATTTGCAGCCCTTTGTGCGCCGCGCTGTTGTGGAGAACCGCGGTTACTTCGATATCCGTGTGATAGCGGATGTACTGCAGGATCGAGGGTCCGGTTCCACCCTTCATGTCGGCTCCGTGACATGAACCACAGAGCGCCGGGTAAGCTTTCACGTCGGGAGGCCTGGCTTGCGTGGAGACTGGGGCAACAGGCGTGGAGGCTGGCTGCTGGGCAAAGGCCGGCAACACAAACAGACATGACACCAGTAACAGTCTTCTCATTCCGCTTCCGATTACTCCAAGAAGTCAAACCACGTTCCTGACTTGCTTTCTGCTTCAGTTACGATCATGTCACCTGCGGGCATACTGCTGGGATCGACCAAAGATGTGGCTCCTCTGATTCATTGCCGACGGATCTCCGTGAGTGATTCCATCTCGCTCAAACATTGAGTTCGACCCATGTCCATGTCGCCATGGAGCTTCACGCAGGGCGCTATCGATGGGGAGGGCCCCAGTGGTTCTTGAAGGGAAACCGTCATAGCTTCCCAGGTAGAGCTTCTATCGTTTCGCAAGTTGTTCTGTTCCGGGGCAATCGGACAGACAAGCCACAGTACACCACGGCCGAATGGTCGCGCAAATAATATTCTCTTTCGCATTGACACAAGAAACTTATTTTCATATGATTCCGGTCCGACGGTGAATCGAGCCGTTTGCAGTGTTTCGGCGCCAACTCGAACCGGTCGAGGGTTGCAATGATCGGACAGTTTTTTCATTTGCGCGGAGAGAAATTCGAACGATATAACCTCCCGGGAAATAATTGCCGAATCCTCTTGACACTCGTAAAAGGCCGCGAGTAGATTCGTGGTCGTTCTACATGAGACGTCTCAGGTTTGCATTCTATGCCATACGAGAGCGTTTCATATACGGATTTCTTGAGGTGGAGAAGCGATTCATCCATAAGTTGCAGTTCCATATGGAACAGTCAAGGCAGTGGCAGCAGAAGAAATTCAAGAGCGTGAAAAGAAAGGCAGAGCGTTGCGGGAACCAGCTGGTAGCTGGACGCACACAGCGAAATCGTGGGTCATGTCAACTCGGGGGCCGTACCATGCGCAATTCCAACCAACCAGTTAAAGGAATCGCTATGAACAACTTACCAGCAGTGAAGAACAAGACCCATGCAGTAACGAGGTCTACTCATGAGAGCAAGGCCAGATCGACGACGAATTTTCTGCTTTGGTATCTCGCACTCATTGCCCTGGTTCTGCTGACCAGGATAGCGAGTGCACAGGTTTCAACTGCATCCATCCAGGGGACAGTGCAGGACTCAACAGGAGCGGCCGTGAGTGGCGCAAGCATTACCGCCATCCAGGTAGAGACGCAGGTCAGTCGAACCACGACCAGCGGCAGTGACGGTTTGTACACCATTCCCCTGCTACCGTTGGGAAACTATACGGTGCGTGTCTCGGCCACGGGCTTCGAGCCTTTTGAGCAGACAGGAATCACGCTGACCGTTGGCCAGGAAGCGAGGGTCCCGGTCACGCTCGGAGTAGGAAATGTAAAGCAAACAGTCACGGTAAACGCCAATGCTGCCTTGATTAACACCACGGCAAGCGAAACGCAGCAACTGGTGGATCAACGCCAGGTTGAAGGACTACCCCTCGACGGCAGGAATCCGGCAGCGCTGGTCTTCCTGGTGGGCGGCGTCAGCAACCCAATCCTGAACATGGCGCCCTCCAACACGGGCAGCGCGATTTTGCAGAATTCGCTGGTCTACCCGACAGAAATCGCGGCCAACGTTCATGGCGTCCGCGCAGGGGGGGTGTATTTCTCGCTGGACGGCGCGAATAACATCGATTCGTACGAGGTCACAAGCGGACCGTTCCCGAATCCCGACGCGGTTGAAGAATTCAATGTGGTTAGCGGAAACTTTGGCGCCCGCTACGTGTCAGCTCCGGGCGGAGCGGTCAATATCGTGACCAAGTCGGGAACTAACGCAATTCACGGCAACGTATTCGAGTTCATCCGCAATGGCGCCGTGAATGCGCGCAATTACTTCGCGGCCAAGCCCGATGGACTCAAGCGGAACCAGTTTGGGGCCACCGCGGGGGCACCCATCATGCGCGATAAATGGTTCATCTTCGGTGCCTACCAAGGCACTCGTCTCAGTGACGTGTTAGGCGGCCTAGTATCTTTTGTTCCCACTGCTCAACAGCGTACAGGCGATCTTTCCAGTATCACCAAACCGATCATCAATCCAGCAACGGGACAGCCGTTTCCGAACAATCAGATTAGCCCTCTCAACTCGGTGACCCAGGGGCTTCTGGCGTATATTCCACTACCCCAGAATTCCAGCGGCAGAATCAGTTACGCGCAACCGGAGCAGCAGCAGGAGAACCAGTACGTCATCAAAAGCGACCTCGTATACAAGAACCAGCGGGTCTTCGGGCGCTATTTCTACGACGGCTTCAATTGGCCGGGGACGGGTATCCCCGGAGGCAATATTCTGGCAGCCTTCCGCGGCCAGCAGCACCAGTGGTATAACGCCACCGGCGGCCATACCTGGACCCACGGGAACCTTATCAGCGACGCGCGCTTCAGCTTCATTCGTGACCACAGCACGACGGTGGCCGGCGAACACACCGTGACCCTGACGAATCTGGGCGCAAACATTACGCCGGGTCAATTTCCCACGATTCAGTCTTTGTCGGTGACCGGACTCTTCGCGGTCAATCCGGGAAACTACAATACATTCCCTCGCAATACGTATGACGGGGCGGAAGACATCAGCATCATTAAAGGCAGGCATCAGATCGCGTTCGGGGCAGAAGTTCAGCACGTCGGCGTCACATTGGAGACCGACAACCAACAAAATCCAATCCCTAACTTCACCGGAGCTATTACCGGCAACGCGCTGGCCGACTACCTGCTCGGTTTACCTGGAACTTTCGGACAATCGGATGGCATTTACGTGCAGGCTGTCGGGTGGTTGCCCGGTTTCTATGGCGAAGATAAATATCGCGCTACCGATCGTTTGACAATCACAGCGGGTTTGCGGTGGGATCCCTATTGGCCTTTTCATGCGCTGAACGGACGGGTCCAATGCTGGATCCCCGGAGAAAAGTCCAAGGTCTTCGTGAATGCTCCAACGGGTCTGGTCTATCCTGGCGACCCCAATTGCAAATCGAGCGCCACCAACAACAACGACCTGGCAAACATTGAACCGCGCATCGGCTTTGCATGGCAAGCGGATCCAGCCGGCAAGACCGTGGTGCGAGGTGGTTACGGTCTCTATACGATGCAGTTTCCGCTGGCGAGCTTTCTCGCCTTCGGTCTAACGCAGCCGTTCGAGCGCACGTTCAGTTTAGTCGCTCCAGGATCCATCACCAATCCCTACGCAAACTTTCCCGGCGGTAATCCGTACGCCAACGGCTTTGAGCTGAACGGCAACCAAAGGCCTGCGAACTCGACCTTCGTCAATCCAGGATCGGCTTACAGCCTGCAGCAGAACTTCAAATTGGGTAACGTGCAGCAATATAGCCTGGTGGTCGAGAGGTCAATCACCAACAACGATGTTGCCTCGGTTGGCTATTACGGCACTTTGGGCAGACACCTCAGCATGGTCCAGAATGCCAACCAGGCTGTCTATATTCCAGGCCACTCCACTCAGAGTAATACCCAGGCACGGCGGCCAGATCCGCAGATCTCTTCGATCAATCAGGAAGTCTCGCCGGGTATCTCCAACTACAACGGTCTGGAGCTGACGTATCGCCATCGTATGCGCGGAGGCTTTACGCTATCCTCCGACTTCAACTGGAGCAAAAACCTGGACGACGCTTCGGCGCCCGCCAACGTTCTGTTGACCGGCGGCTCTTATATGGCGATTCCTGGCGATCCTTCGTTTCGCTACGCGAATTCAGACTTTAATCAAAGCCACACGTGGCGGACCAGTGGAGTCTGGAACCTGCCGTGGTATGCCCAATCCAAGGGTTTCCAGAAAGCTGCTCTGGCGGGCTGGCAGCTCAGTGGAATATTCACCACGGACTCTGGCTTTCCTTTCAGCGTGACCTCAGGATTCAACCAGTCTTTCTCGGGGAATGGACAGGATTACGCTGATTATGTGCCCGGCGTTCCGACAACGCTTCCATCCGGACGCAGCGACGCGCAGAAGGTGGCCGAATGGTTCAACACCTCCGCCTTCGTGGAAAACGCTGTAGGAACGTTTGGTGACACCAATCGCAATATTCTTACCTCGCCGGCCTATACAGATGTCGATGCGGCGGTGGTCAAGAGCTTCGACATTACCGAACGTTTTAGAACTGTCTTCCGGTTCGAGTTCTTCAACCTGCTGAACCACGCACAGTTCTTGCCTCCGACGAGCGCGCTGGGGTCGAGTTTGGGCAAAATCACAAGCGCCAGAGATCCTCGCATTTTGCAAGGCTCGATCAAAATCTATTTCTAACGCAATTCGTCCTAACCAGTCTTACCTTGAGGTGGTCACGGCCGGTAGCGGATTATCCGTTACCGGCCGGTCGTTTGATTGGTCTTTATTTTGCTTAGGCCGGGAGCCGATACGGACGACCAGCCCTGCTTGGGCGGGCACGTTTTGGTCCCATCCGCCTAGCCTAAGGGTGCCAGAGGGCTTAAAATGGCTGCCAACGTGCGTTGGGCAGGGCGCTGCGCTATAACAGAAACAGTGCTGAAGGCCGGGTGGCTGAGCGGCCAAGTTCAGAGATCAGAGGAGCGTTCAGTATGTCTACGGCGGTGGTGGGCAAGGGACTTGCAGGCGTAGTTGCAGCCAACTCGGGCATCTGCTGGATCGATGGCGACGCTGGAGTGCTGGCATACCGCGGGATAGACATCCATGAACTGGCCGAACAGTCGACCTTCGAAGAAACCACGTACCTTTTATGGTTTGGACAGCTGCCCACCCCAGCGGAGCTTAAAGAATTCAGCAAACGGCTGACAGACGCGCGCAAACTGGATCCCAAGATCATCGACCTGCTACGCTCCTTCCCCAAGAGTGCGACGCCCATGGAAGTGCTGCGCACGGCAGTCTCCGCGTTGAGCTTTTACGACCCGGACGAGAGCGACAATGAGCACGACGCCAACGTAAGCAAGAGCTTTCGCCTAACCTCGCAGATCGCCATGCTGGTAGCGGCCTACGACCGGTTGCGCAAGGGCAGACCCGTGGTCGAGCCCGACCTTTCGTTGAGTCACGCGGCCAACTTTCTGTGGATGCTGAATGGCGAAAAGCCTTCGGCGACGGCGACCAAAACCTTCGACCTGGCGCTGATTCTGCATGCCGACCATGAGCTGAATGCCTCCACCTTCGCCGCCCGCGTCATCGCCGCTACCCTCTCCGACATTCACTCCGCCATCACCGGCGCTATTGGCGCCCTGAAGGGTCCGCTGCATGGGGGAGCCAACGAGGCGGTGATGCGCATGCTGTTCGCGATCGACAAAGAGGGCGCCGACCCGGTCGGGTATGTGGCTAAGCTGCTAGCGCAGAAGAAGAAGATCTCCGGCTTCGGCCATCGCGTTTACCACACCGAAGATCCACGAGCGACCCACCTGCGGAAGATGTCAGAAGAGCTGGGCGAGTCGTCGGGGAACGCAAAGTGGTTCAAGATGTCGCGCGCAATTGAGAAGTATGTGCTTGCGGAAAAGAAACTCAACGCCAATGTCGACTTCTATTCGGCCTCGACGTACACCATGCTAGGCATCGACCTGGACCTGTTTACTCCAATCTTTGCGGTGAGCAGGATCTCGGGCTGGGCGGCCCACGTCATCGAACAACTGGATGACAATCGCCTGATCCGCCCGCGCGCCGAATATATTGGTCCGGAATACCCTGTCCCTTACACTCCGATCGAGAAGCGCTAGGATCGCTTACTAGGGTTTGCGGCTGGCCGGAGGGATGATCCCGTTCATGCGCAGATAGACGACCATTTGTCCGTAATGGTCGTTGGTGTGCGCCAATCCCATGGCGGCTAAGCCGGCGCGGGTGCTCTTGTGTTCGCCGAACTCCGCAAATGCATTTTCTACGGTGATGGTTTCGATGGCCTGGTGGGCGAAGGCATAGGAATCTTTTAGCGCCTTAACGATGTCGTCTTTCTTGGTCAGTTTGTCGATGGCGTCGGAATCAACGCCCCCCTTCACACCGAAATTGCCAAAGAAATAGTATTGCGAGGAGGCAATGTGCGTGACCTGCTGGGCAAATGTCCGCACCCCCTCAAAGGTGCCTTTGGTAGGTGCAAAATTGTACTTATCCGCCGGCATGGCCTCGGCGGCGGAGACGACTTCCTCCTCCTGCCCGCTAAAAAGCTTGGCATAGACTTGCGCCGGCGATGCCTGGGGGGAAGCGAGGCGAACGGGTACAGTTGCGGGCGCCGGCATGGATTGGGCCGGCGATATAGCGGGCGAGATGAGCAAAGTGGTGACCGTACATAGAGCGAATGTAGCGAGCTTGTTTCTCACAATTAATCTCCCTCAAGTGGGTTTAGCAGAAGAAGCGTAACAGGTTTTGGTGAAGACGCGGCGAGAACGGATGTAGGGCTCAATGCCCTCACAGGTTTTCGGGATTAAGCGCTGTGGGTGCATTACTGAGAGCGATTGACGGCCTTCGGCCGGTCTTTTTTCGGCCCATGTACGCCTTGGCGAACATGGGGCACCCGTCCCAGTTCCTGGAGCGCTGTTTGGGACCGGGAAGGTCGGGGTTGAGGTCTGTGGGGCACCCGTCGTTCCTCTTGAAGGGCAACTTCCTTCCGGGTTGACGACAATTGACTTCAGTTGAAGGACAAATCCTTCCGCCAGATCCCGCTTGATGGATAGATCCTGCGATAAGTCACTTCATAGCTGTTCCCGTAGAATAGGGTCAGGAGTTTTTTTGAGGCGAATCTACCTGGATGCGAATGCCACCACCCCTCTGCTGCCCGAGGTGCTGGAGGCTATGCGCCCATTTTTGCTGGAGCAGTTCGGGAACGCTTCGTCGATCCACCAGGAAGGCCAGCACGCGCGTTGGGCAGTAGAGCAGGCTCGGGCCAGCGTGGCCCGGTTTCTCGGCTGCCACCCGTCGGAAATTGTCTTTACCAGCGGCGGCACGGAGAGCGATAACCTGGCGATCTTCGGTTCGGTAAAGCCAGGAGATCATGTCATCACCAGCACGGTCGAACACCACGCGGTGCTGCACGCGGGCGAAAAGCTGCGGGAGCGCGGGGTCGAGGTGGATTTCCTGCCAGTCGATGGCCAGGGCATGGTCGCTCCCGAAGACGTTCGAGAGGCATTGCGGCCTGGTACCCGGTTGATCAGCGTGATGATGGCCAATAATGAGACCGGCGTGTTGCAGCCGGTTAAGGAGATCGGCCAGATTGCCGCCGAGGCAGGGGTCCGATTCCACGTGGACGCGGTGCAGGCCGCGGGCAAGCTGCCGCTGGAGGTGGATGCGATCGGCTGCCATTTGCTGACCATTTCCGGGCACAAAATGCACGCTCCGCAGGGAACGGGAGCACTGTTTGTACGCCGCGGCACCCGCTTGGAGCCGCTCTTTGCGGGCGGCGCCCATGAACGGCAGCGGCGAGCCGGCACGGAGAATGTAGCCGGCATCGTAGGCCTGGGAAAGGCGGCGGAGTGCGCGATGGAGGGGCTGCGCAGCGGAGCGCCGGAGCGAATGGGCGCACTGCGAGACCGATTGGAGTCAGGCCTGCTGGAGCTTACGACAGATAGGGGCGTTCATAGCGGGGAGGTTCCCCGGGTGCCGAACACTACTAATCTCTGGTTCGACCATCTGGAAGGAGAGGCGCTGGTGATCGCGCTGGACCTGAAGGGTCTGGCGGTATCCAGTGGCGCAGCTTGCTCCTCCGGCGCCAGTGAACCGTCGCATGTGCTGGGGGCGATGGGCCTCTCGCCCGAGCGAGCGCGCAGCAGCCTGCGCATGAGCCTGCACCGGCAGACGACAGAAGAAGAGATTGACAGGACGATCCAGTTAGTCTCGTCGCAGGTGGCCAGACTGCGTGCGGTCTCCGCAGTGACGGTCCGGTAATTTCCCAATGATGAACGAAGAGCACAAGACGATTGCAGTGGCTATGTCCGGAGGGGTGGACTCGTCAACCGTGGCGGCCATGCTCAAGGCGGAGGGACACGTCCTGGTCGGGCTCACCATGCAGCTTTGGAACCAGCGCCGGCTTGCAGACCAGGATGGAATGCCCCAGCAGGTACAGGGACGCTGCTGCTCGATCGACGACGTATACGACGCCCGGCGGGTAGCGGAGATGCTGTCGATTCCCTATTACGTGGTGAACCACCAGGAGCGCTTCGAGCGCGATGTGATTCGCCCCTTCGTCGATGAATACCTCGCCGGGCGTACGCCCATCCCCTGCAGCCTGTGCAACAATCACCTGAAGTTCGACCAGTTGCTGGTGACAGCCAGACAGATTGGGGCGGAGCAGATTGCTACCGGCCACTACGCTCGGAATGAGTATGATCCGCAGCGAGCACGCTGGATCCTGAAGCGGCCGGCGGATGCCAGCAAGGACCAGACGTATTTTCTTTTCGGCCTGACCCAGGAACAGCTGGCGCACACGCTCTTCCCTCTGGGAGGCTACACCAAGCCGGAAGTGCGCGCGCTGGCGCGTGGATACGGGCTTGCGCTTGCGAACAAGGCCGACTCACAGGAGATTTGCTTTATTCCCGGGGGCGACTACAAGCGCTTCATCGATGCCTATCTTGAAGAGCAGGGCGAAGCTTTACCAGACACAGCGGGGGAGCTGGTTTCGGCCGGCGGCCAATCCCGGGGATGGCACGATGGGGTGCATCACTTCACGGTTGGACAGCGAAAGGGACTCGGTGTGGCATCGCCCTCTCCGCTCTACGTCATCTCCATCGACCGCGACAGCAAGCGGGTGACGGTGGGTGCGGAGCCTGAGTTGCTTCGGGAGTCGCTGCGAGCGCAAAGGCTGAACTGGATCTCCATTGCGGGGCTGGATGGGGAGATGCGCGCCCAGGTAAAGATCCGCCACCGGCACGAACCAGCCTGGGCGACGCTGCGGCAAACCGGCAAGGATGAGGTCGACGTGCGTTTCGATGAGCCGGTGCGCGCCGTTACCCCGGGGCAGGCGGCTGTCTTCTATGCCGGCGATGAGGTGATCGGCGGCGGCTGGATTGTGTAAACGGCCAGAGCTACCTATTGCTTCTTGGGCGATCAATGTACGCCCCGAACAGGCTGGGGAAAATCCGGATGGGGATGGAAATGTGTCCCTCAGCGGCACCTGTTTACAACCACTTACGTACGGTCTGAAGAGGCTGCGTGGACGATTGACGGTAGCCCAGGACTGCGTCCTGGGTAATTTTCAGCCGTCCCTACGGGACTGGATCATGGTTTCAAATCCTACTCTCAGCCGTCCCTTCGGGACTAAGTTTGGGAATGGGGGATCTCACGCAGACTCTTAAGCCCGTACCCTTCGAAGACCAGAGTTTTTCCGCGGCCCGTGAAGGTTGTAGCCTGCAAAGGCCTAGACGAAGAGATCGTCTTCTTCCGGGTCCAGGTGGTTGCTGTGATCCTTTTTGCGCATCACGTCAACCCCGGCGCGGAGACCATTGATAATGCCGCTCACCTGGCGAACGGGAGCGGCAATGCCATGCTCGAGCGCATGGACGGCTAGTGTGAGATGGTCGAGTGTGCCTTTGACCATGCCATCCACCCGGGTAGCCTGAGCCTGGGCCCGATCGGTTACGTCTCCTACCAGTCCGCCAACCTTCTCTGTTTTGCTACGCAGCGTGGTGCTGACGGCGGTCAGGTTCTCGGTGATGGTTCTCAGCTTGGGTGTAATGTCCTGGATAACGTCGCGCGAGGCAATGATTGCAGGCAGGGCGTGCAAACGAACGTCATCGGCCAGCGCCATGATCTTTTTCTGGGCTTTGCGCGCGCCAATGAACATGGCAACCGTGAAGCCAGCCTGCATCAGTATGCTGACCGCAGCCACGGCAATAAAAACGACCAATAAGATCTGCGTGGGTCTATCCATTTTGCTTTTATAACTTTTAGAGCATGGTCAGAGTTACGTTGTGGGGCAATATTGATTATGTGCAGCCGTTCAGCCAGCTTACACCAACTCTGTCAATGCTCAACCCTTCGCTTCAGCAAAGCCAGACCGGGTTTATGAGGGCAATTCGCGCAGCAGCAAGCTGGCCGCCCGGAAACAGCCCTCTCTCAACCACGGTCCATGCAAAATGCTCTAGAGTTGCCCATCGACGGACGAGGTGGTTGCCGTGTATGCGTTTTTCCCCGCATCCACTGCTGCCGAAACCTTTTCGGCATGCTTGGCCACGACTTTACGTCCTTGGTCGACGTAGCTCTGCACCTGCGAACGGCCCCGCTCCACCGCTTGCTTCCCGCGCACTACATAGTCGCCGAACTGTTCCTTGCCGGCATCCATATAGGTGTTGACCTGGGCAGCGGCATCTCTTGATTTCTGCTTAAGATATTCTGCGCGCTCGCGTGCGCTCTCGGCCAGACTGTCCCGAGTGTCCGTGCCCGCCTGAGGAGCGTAAAGTACGCCGATTGCCGCACCAATTCCTAGTCCGACCAGAAACCAACCGAAACCACTGCCGCTTCCGCCTTGCTCTTCGTCTGTCATCGATTTTCCCCTAACTTGCTGTACTCGTCCCAATATACTGCGTCTACCGGCCTCGCCGGGTTTAGCACCCGGATACTAGCTAAAGATACTTTGCCAAGGTGCAGGCTACTCGGTAACAATGATGGGATGCATAATGCTCCCCTGGCGCCGCCAAGTGGGGGCAGACAAAGAGAATCCACCGGCCGCGGCAGCAAATTTAACCCAGCGCGCCAGCCTGTTGCAGGTTTCCTTCGTCAAAGGTAAAAGCAGTTTCGCGTGCGTTGAGCAGAACGCCCAGCCGGGCACGCATGACGAGCGTTCGATCGCTTACAGCGATGGATGACTGGCGAAAAAAAAAGTCGAAAATCGAGGGTTTCCCCATGAAGACAACTTTTCTGATTCGATGCAGCATTCCGCTGACTGTTCTGACCGGTTTCCTGGTCGTGGGAGTGGGCTGCAAGAACCCGTTCGTTCCCGAACAGCCGGCGCCGGCTGCACAGCAGGCAGCCCCGGCCGCAACGCCACAGCCGACACCCCCTCCCCCGCGAAGCGACCAGCAAATTGGCAGTGACATTCAAGCCAAAATCGGAGCCGAGTCCGCGTTAAATGGTCAGAACATTCAGGTAAGCGTGGCCAATGGAGTGGCTACCCTGGAGGGCAAAGTAGAAAACGACGCCTCCCGTGCCCTGGCGGCCGCGGATAGTGCTTCGATCGACGGCGTGCGAACGGTGGTAAACAACCTGGTGGTGGCCCCGGCCAAGGTGGCAAAGGCAGTGCCGGAGCCGCGACGGCGCAAGGAAGTGGCTCAGGCGGCGCCCCCGCCCCCTCCACCTGCGCCTGTGGCTCCTCCTCCCCAGGAGCCGATGCAAGTCGTAGCTCCACCGCCCCCACCGCCTCCGCTGCCCCCTGTGGTCAAGACGGTGACTCTCCCAGCAGGGACGGTGATTCCGATTCGCATGACGGAGACGCTGGATAGCGCATCCACCCAGCCGAACACGGTCTTCCATGGATCATTGGCCGGCGACCTGATTGCGGATGGCATGGTCGTCGCACGCTCCGGTGCAGCGGTGGTGGGACGCGTGATCACGGCGAAGGACGCAACCCACTTCTCCGGCAGCTCTGAGCTGTCCATCGAATTGACCCGCATCGATACGGTCGACCATCCGGTGGACGTGGTCACCGATGCATACAACAAGCAGGGCGCCGGCCGGGGAAAGAACACGGCGATTAAGACGGGAGGTGGCGCCGCAGTTGGAGCCATTCTCGGAGGCCTATTGGGAGGCGGCAAAGGCGCAGCCATTGGAGCAGCCAGCGGCGGCGGTTTGGGGGCAGGCGTCAATGGGGTTACCAAAGGACAGCAGGTGCAGATTCCCACGGAAACCCTGGTCAGCTTTCATCTGCAAACGCCAATTAGTGTGACCACCTCGAAAACCCTGGGAACTTCGCACGGCGGGGATGGTTTGCAACAACGACAGTAACGTATTCGTTCGAATGCTTAGCCCAGTGAGGGGTGGAGTGGAACAACAGGTCCCCGTTCGACTTCGCTCAGGGCAGGCTCTCCGCTACGCTCCCCCGAATTTCCTGTCGAGGTTGGTGGCGTTGGCAAACTTCATGCGGTCCCGGCGGGCCGGGACGCAACCTCGGCCATCTCCAGCGCTGCGTGGCAGGAAATCCGAGTCCGCTCCGGTCGCAGGTTATGACTTTTTTGATTTCTTTCAGGTTTTGGTGGCCGGAAAGCTCTGAAGAGCGTCGGCCAGCAAGCATCCTCGGGGTTCCCTCGGCTATACTTGGGACGGGCTCTTCGACTGCGCGCCAAAACCCTTTGTTAGCGATAGATCTGCGAGGCGCTTCGCTCAGGATGACGGTCTTGTGGGAGTTTTGAAAAACCTCCCGGTTGGATGTGCCAACAACTCAAGAATCAAAAAAGTCACACCCTCTCCTAATGACAAACGGGTTGTTGGGGGGCATCGTCGCCCACTCAAGCCAAAGTACGGCTTGAATGGGCCACCCAATGCTTTGTCGCCGGTGTAATTGCTCCCTTGACTTGCCACAGGCAAGTCCGCTCCTCGGGATGACAACTCTTCCGGGAAATTATCATCCCATTCTAAAAATAAGAGGGACCTGCTGTTCTCCGGCGTTAGGTCCACACTCCGTATTCCACTAAGTGACGGGCGATGTCACGCGAACGGGCGTAGACATCCTCGGGTATACGCCGGGCCAGACGGCGGCAAATGGCCAGTTGCACCCGCAGCGCATCGCCCTCCGCGACTGCGGCGACGATGCGCCGGGAAGCCAGCTCGACGATGTCCATCGCCTTAGCCGCGTAAAGCTGGACCATGGCCACAGCTGTATCGGCAAGGGGCAAACTGCGAGCCCTCAGCTTGCGCGCCCGCAATAACGCTGACTCAAGCGCATAGACCTGAATGATGATGTCCGCCAGGTCGGCCATAACCTCCTGCTGATCAGCGAGGGCATTCATGTACTTCTGAGAAGCCGCCCCGGCGGTGAAGAGGGCGAGCTTTTTCGCGCTGGCCAACATCTGCGCCTCGGCATATAACGGATCGCCAGAGTGGTCAGACTCGTCTTCAAAGGAGGGCGGCTCCAAGACCTCATCCATCAGCTTCTTGATGGCAGCCAGCAGCGGGAGTTGGCCAGCCATGGCGCGCTTCATCAGCCAGCCGGTGATGATCAGGCGGTTGATCTCATTCGTGCCTTCAAAGATGCGGTTGATGCGGGAATCGCGATAAGCCCGTTCCACTGGATACTCTTCCACATAACCGTAACCGCCATAGATCTGGACGGCGTGGTCAACGACGGCGTCGAGCATCTCTGAGCCCCAAACTTTCAGTATGGAACATTCTACGGCGTACTCCTCGATGCGCTTCTGAATCTCACGAGAGTTCTCTGCCGAGCCGGCTTCGAGAGCTGAAAGAGCGTCGTCGATCATTCCAACGGTGCGATAGGCCATGCTCTCTACCGCGAAGAGCTGGGCGGCTGAATCAGCCAGCTTTTGCTGGATGAGGCCGAAGCCCGCGATCGGCTTGCCGAAAGCCTGGCGTTGCTTGGCGTACCCGATGGCGTGGCCGAGCACCGTACGGCCGGCGCCCACACAGGCAGCGCCTAACTTGAAACGGCCGATGTTGAGAATGTTGAAGGCGATGTGGTGGCCCTTGCCCACTTCGCCGAGAAGATTTTCTACCGGCACTTTGCAGTCGGAAAGCACCAGCGGGCAGGTGGAGGAACCGCGGATGCCCAGTTTGTGCTCCTCCGCGCCGATGGAGAGACCGGGAGTCTCTTTCTCAATCAGAAACGCGGTGAATTTTTCTCCATCGACCTTGACGAAGACCGTGAACAGGTCGGCAAAGCCTGCATTGCTTATCCACATCTTCTCGCCATTCAGGAGGTAATGCGTCCCGTCAGGCGAGAGAGTCGCGCGGGCGCGGATGTTCATCGCGTCCGAACCGGAGGTTGCTTCCGAGAGCGCATAGGCGCCGATACAATCTCCGGTGGCCAACCGGGGCAGGAACTTCTGCTTCTGAGCGTCGGTGCCATACCAGACGATGGGCAGAGTACCGATGCCGACGTGGGCGCTGAAGGCAACGGAAAAACTGCCCAGCTGGGAGAGATGATCGGCAACGATAGCGGAGGTGACCTTATCCATGGCCAACCCCCCGTACTCCTCGGGGATATCGACGGCCATCAAACCGAGATCGCCGGCTTTCTTGAGCAAGGCCCGGGTGACGTCGAAATGCTTGGCCTCAATCTGTTCGGCTTCAGGAAGCACCTCGTTGCGGACAAACTCAGTGGCGGTGCGCGCGATTTGGCGCTGCTCTTCGCTGAAGTCTTCCGGGGTCATGATCTCGTCCGGTGAGCGCTCCTCGATGAGGAAGCTGCCGCCGCGAATGACACGTTGCAGAACTTCTGTCGCTGTTGCCAATTCTTTGCCCCCCTAGTGGATAGATTCGAAAATGCCCGCGGCGCCCATGCCTCCACCGACACACATGGTCACCAGTCCGTACCTTAGCTTGCGGCTCTGCATGGCATGCAATAGCGTGGCTGTCAGCTTGGCCCCGGTACAGCCAAGCGGGTGGCCCAGAGCGATGGCTCCGCCGCTCACGTTTACTTTGGCGGGGTCCAGATGCAGCTGCTGTATCACGGCCAGGGATTGCGCGGCAAAGGCTTCATTCAGTTCGATGAGGTCGATTTGGTCGAGGGTTAGCCCAGCCAACTTCAGCGCTTTGGGAACGGCATAGACCGGCCCCACACCCATCTCTTCGGGCAGGCAGCCGGCGGTCGCGAAGGCGACAAAGCGAGCCAAGGGTTTGATGCCCAAAGCGGCCGCGCGCTCCGCAGAGATGACCACGGCAGCCGCGGCCCCGTCCGAGGTTTGCGACGAGTTCCCTGCCGTGACCGTTCCCCGGGCATGAAATGCCGGCTTGAGGCCGGCCAGGGCCTGGAGCGAAGTTTCTGCGCGCGGGCCTTCGTCGGTAGTAAACGGCCTGGTTGCGAGCCTGACTTTGCCCGCGCCGTTAGCGGAATACGTCACGGTCACCGGCACGATTTCTGCGGCGAAGCGTCCGCCTTCGATGGCGGCCAGCGCCTTCTGATGGCTGGCAAGGGCAAAGGCATCGGCCTGTTCGCGGCTGATGCCGTAGTGCTGCGCCACGCGCTCGGCGGTGAGGCCCATGGATAGGTAGGAATCGGCATAGTGGTCGATGAGCCAGGGATTGGCGCTGACTTTGTTTCCTCCCATGGGCACCATGCTCATGGATTCGGTGCCGCCGGCCACAATCACTTCAGCGCCGCCACCACGAATGCGTTCTGCGGCCATAGCAATGGATTGCAGGCCAGACGCGCAGAAGCGGTTGACGGTCATGGCCGAGGAGCTGACCGGCAGGCCGGCGCGGAGAGCCGCGATGCGGGCGACATTCATTCCCTGCTCCGCCTCCGGCATGGCACAGCCTAGAATCACATCTTCGATCTCGTTGCGATCCAGCTGGGGCAAGGGGGCGAGTGCGCCTTCGATCGCGGTCGCGGCCAGATCGTCGGGGCGCGTGGTGGCCAGCGCACCTCGACCAGACTTACCGACGGCGGTTCGGACACTGCTGGCGATGACGGCGTCTCTCATATTTGGTTCCCTTCCTCGGGGCCTCAGATTAAAGGGGCTGCGGAGAAATCCGGAGGGGGTGAAATGAGTCCCCTCAGCGGCTAAAGCCGGACCTGTTTACAGTCAATTACGTACGGGCTGAAGCCCGTACCCTTCAAAAAATACTCAGGGGCTAAAGCCCTCGTCAGGGGCATTTTGTACGGCCCGACTAAGGTCGGGCCCTGATACAAAGCATAAGAGCGGTGACTACGAAAACACTCGCGCATTCCGATTTGGACCTATCCCCTTCTCTAAGATGTTGAAACCTTACTCTTAGTTCCTGAGCGGTTTGCCGGTTTTGAGGGTGAACGCAATGCGCTCCTGGGTTTTGCGCTCTCCGCAAAGCGACAAGAATGCCTGGCGCTCGAGATCGAGGAAGTATTGTTCCCCCATGACCGTGCCTGCGGGTATGGCGCCTCCGCAGAGGATATGCGCGACATGGTTGGCAACTTTCTGATCGTGGTCGCTGATGTAATCGGCCTGGCGCATCAGGTGGACCCCGAGTTTGAGCGTCGCCAGGGCGCTTTCGCCGGCCGCGGGGACTTCCCGCGGCGCAGGCGCGGAATAGCCTGAACCGGCGAGAGTCATAGCAGCCTGCCGTGCGTCCTGGACCAAGCGATCGCGATGGGCTGTGATGCGGTCGGAAGGGCTCAAGTAGCCGAGCAGGCGCGCATCAGCGGCCGAGGTCGATACCTTGGCCATCGCAATCAATTCAAAGTTGCGCTTGAGGGCGTCGAAGTATTCGGTCGAACCAGCCAGTCGAGCAGAGGCATCGCGGCCAGTCGAAGAAAGGATGGCAGCAGCGGAATCGACGGCGCGCAGAACCATTTCCTTGGTGCCACCGCCGCCAGGGACGACGCCGACACCGGTTTCCACCAAGCCCATGTACAGCTCGGCGTGAGGCTGGCGCGCCGCGGCGTGCAGCGCAATCTCCGCTCCGCCGCCCAGACAGAGGCCAAACGGGGCCACGACCACCGGCCGGGGACAGAAGCGGATGGCCGCCGTCATGCGCTGAAAGGCACGTACGGCAAAGTCGAGATCCTCCCATTCCCCTTCCTGGATCAAGAGCAGCACCTGGAGCAGATTTGCGCCGACAGAGAAGTTGGCGCCGTCGCCGGTGATGATAAAGCCCTGGAAGTCGCGGACCGCATCGCTCCCCGGGTTCAGAGTCTGGGTCACGAGGCGGGTAATGTCTTCGCCGACTGCGTCTTTCTTCGAATGCAACTCGATCGCGGCGATGCCGTCGCCCAGATCAATGAGCGATGCCCCAGGATTGCCTTTGACGATGCCGTGCGCCTTGCGAAAGTCCGCGACGGCGGCAATCCCCGGCGGTTGGAGGATCGGAACATACTGCCCGCGCCTGGGATCGAAGACCTGCTTGCCCGCAGGCTCTTCCCGGTACCAGCTGGACGCTCCGGACCGGAGCAGCGTCTCTGCGTTGGGAATGGCGAGCTCGCCAGCCTGGCGCATGCGGGCGACGGTGTCCGCAACGCCCACCGCGTCCCACATCTCGAAGGGGCCTAGTTCCCAGTTGAAGCCGGTGCGCATCGCGCGATCAATGCTGGCGGGCTCTGCGGCAATCTCGGGCAGGCAGTTGGCGGCATAGGCAAAAAGGCGGCTCAGCAATTGCCATTGGAAAGCAGCCGCCTTGTCTTTTCGGATATCGCCGGCCATAAGCATACGGAGCCGCTCGGGAAGCGATTCGGCGTTCTTGGCTAGTTCCAACGAGGGAAACTTGGGGCGCGTCGCGGGACGGTAGGCGACGGTTTGCCAGTCGAGCGCAAGCCGGAGTTCATTGCCTTCCGCGTCTTTCTCCTTCTTATAGAAGCCCTGGCTGGTTTTGTCGCCCAGCCAGCGACGCTCCAGCATGGTCTGCACAAAAAGCGGCAGCTGTAGCGCCTCGCCAGCGCGGGATTGGGAGAAGTTCGCCACCACGTGGGCCAGGATGTCCAGGCCGACCATATCCGACAGGCGGAAGATACCGGTACGCGGCCAACCGATGGCGCTTCCGGTTAGCACATCCACCTCTTCGACGGTGAGCCCTTGCTGCTGCATCAGCTCGATGGCCTGGACCATGATGTAGACGCCAATGCGATTGGCGATGAAGTTAGGGGTATCGCGGGCATAGACGACCGTCTTGCCCAAGCGATGGTCGGCAAAATCGGCGATTGCGGCAACGGCCGCCGGATCGGTCTCGGGGGTAGAGATCACCTCGAGCAGCCTCATGTACCGCGGCGGATTGAAGAAGTGGGTACCGAACCAGGAGCGGCGTAGCTCCGGAGAAAGCGCAGCGGCGATACTGGCTATCGGCAGCCCGCTGGTGTTGGTGGTAAGAATGACGCCAGGCTTGAGAAACGGGGTGATTTTGGCAAGAATTTCCTGCTTGATGGCCAGGTTCTCGGTGACTGCCTCGATCACCCAATCACATTTGGATAACCAAGCGAGGTCATGATCGAAAGTACCGGGCTGAATCAGGCGGATACTGGCCGGATCGTAAAAAGCGGCCGGCTTGGCGCGGCTGAGGCTCTGCAGGGCCGCTTCAGCGATGACCGCCGGACCACCCTTGCCCGGGTCCCCGGCCAAGTCGAGCAGCACCACCGGGACACCGGCGTTGGCCAGATGCGCTGCAATGCGGACCCCCATGGTTCCTGCACCCAGTACTGCGGCCTGATGGATCATCGCGGGGCGCGGACGCGGGGCAGGGTCGGCCGAAGGTGTGGAGGCACGTTCCATCGGGGAGGCGGGCGCGGAGCTCATGGTTCTGATTCCTCCTTACTTAACGGTACGCTTCTCGATCCATCGCGAAAAACTGTAAGCGTGAATATGGAGTAAAAAACCTGGAACGTCGATCACCCGGTATCGACATTGCAAATGTTTGGTAGTGATGCCTGTGGTTCTGTCGGTTCGGCTTTGGCTATATCCTTGCCAAGGGCTGAGAGAAACATAACACTTCAACCCGGCTGTTAGGTATTGGACGCAAATACAAGTATCTACAGGAGAATAGCCGATGCAATTTGCCATCGTGATCATGGCTGCGGGAAAAGGCACGCGGCTCAAGACCAAGCGTCCAAAGGTTCTGCATGAAGTTGGCGGTAAGACCCTGCTGCGGCATGTGGTCGATGCGGCAAGGCAGATCGTTCCGCCGGAAGATATCTACGTGATTGTGGGGCATCAGTCCGAACTGGTGAAGGCTTCCCTCAGTGGCCTGGGGGTCCAGTTCGTTGAGCAGACCGAGCAACTTGGAACAGGCCACGCCATCCAGCAGGCGCGCCCGGCTGTGGAGGGATATGCCGATCTGATCGTGCTTTCCGGTGATGTACCCCTCATCCGGCCGGAAACGATCAGAAAAATCCGCGATTTCCACCTGGAACGCAGGGCGGCAATGACGGTGCTGACGGCGGCGCCCGAAGATCTACAGGGCTATGGGCGAGTGGTTCGTAAATCACCTCATTCCGAAGAGATACAGGAGATTGTTGAAGCAAAAGCCTTAACCTCGCAGAGGGCCCAGGCGAGGGAGATCAACTCCGGCATTTATGCCTTTACCTGCCAACCGCTGTTTGCACACATCGACAGCCTGGGAACGCAGAACGCTCACGGTGAGCTCTATTTGACGGACATGGCTGCGATTCTGGGGGCAGCCGGGGAACGGGTGTTGGCGCTCGAGGCGGAGAATGCCGACGAGGTGTTAGGCGCTAATACGATCGCGGAGATGATGACGATCGATGAGAAGCTCAGGCTCAGTATTGCACGCAAGCTGATGGCCGAGGGGGTAACGATCTTCCGGCCGGAGACCTCGGTCATCGACGCCAGCGTGGTGGTGGGAGCGGACACCGTAATCGAGCCCTTTGTGCAATTGCTGGGTGAGACCAAGGTGGGCAGTGAGTGCCGCATTCGCTCCTATTCCGTATTGGAGCACGCTACGCTGGGAGACCGGGTACTCGTCGCTCATGGCTGCATCATCACGCAGTCTCGAGTGCATGATGGCGCATTGCTTGGCCCTTATGCCCATCTCCGTCCGGAGAGCGAGATTGGGGAAGGAGCGCGCGTGGGCAACTTTGTGGAGACCAAGAAGATTCGTTTGGGCAAAGGGTCCAAGGCAAACCATTTGAGCTACCTGGGGGACGCGGAAATCGGCGCGGGCGTGAATGTGGGAGCGGGGGTCATCACCTGCAACTATGACGGAGTGAATAAGCGGAAGACAATTATCGGCGACCGCGTTTTTGTGGGCAGCGATTCAACCCTGGTAGCACCGGTAACCTTGGGAAATGGGTCTTATATCGCGGCGGGATCATGCATTACGGACGATGTGCCGGAAGATGCGCTGGCGTTGGGGCGGGCGAGGCAAACCATCAAGGAAGGGTGGAGCGCAGCGCGGCGGAGTAAGAAGTAAAGTAGGTTTTCTCCGGCTCAGGCGGCCTGGACGCGAGCCTGCTCGGCGAGCACCTGGCAGAGGCGAATGCGGGCGGAAAAGCAGGCGCGTTGCACCTGCGCCTCAGGAATATCAAGCAGGCGGGCAATCGCAGCCGGGGTATAGCCTTCCACGTCACGCAGCAGGAACAAGAGGCGCTCGTTGGCGGGCAGGCTGCGCACCGCAACCTCAAGATCCGGACGGCGCACATTACGATGACTCAGGCCGACCCCAGGAGAAATAACCGCCGCAGGCTCCTCCCTTTTTAGAGGAAATCGCTGGCTCAATTCATTGACCAGCGCCGAATCCACAGCGAACCCATCGGGCTGCTCGTTTTGTTGAAAGGCACGAATGAATGTAGTCGCGAGAATCTCTTCCGCTTCGATCTCATTGCCGGTCATGTAGAAGGCGAGGGAAAAGGTACGATGACGGTGGCTTTCAAAAACATCCCGCTGCTGTTGCTCACAGGACTGTTTGGCAGCCTGAGAGACGACGGGGTTCGATTCAGCGGAAAACTCGCGTTCAAAATTGAACAAGGCTACCCCGGCAAAGGATGACGCTAAACCGGAGTATAACAGTTCGCCAAACGGCGTTATTTGCAACGAAGAATTCACGTCACTCGTAACGGTTGAAGATAGACTCAGAGGGAGAGCCTTTCACCTCCAGCTGCTGGATCTTCACCCTCCGCGAGAGCGGCCACCATGCGGAACAAATCTCGCCCTACCACCGTAGTTGTGAACACGCTACGCGCCGCAGGCAATCGCTAGGAATCTGGTTTCCAGCTGCTCATACAGGTAGTATCAGTAAAGGGAAGAAGGGAGCCTTCCGGGGAAACCCGGGTGTCCAGCAAGTATGGAGACAGTACGCATCCCAGCACGGGTCCTGGTAGTCGATGAGCAAACACATTGTCGAGCCGAGATCGACGGCATGCTCGAAAAGGCGGAGTACTCAACCGTGCTTTCAAGCGACCGACAAGAGGCCATAGCCCACATCGAGCAAGATCCTCCCTTTGACCTGGTTTTGTCTGACCTGACGACGGCGGGCGTGCACGGCCTGGGCCTGCTGGAGCGCATGCGCCAGGTGCAACCGGAGACCCCACTGGTCCTGGTAACTCCCGGCCGCGATGAGGGGGCGGCAGTGGCGGCAGTGCGCCAAGGGGCCTATGACTACCTGCTGAAGCCCTTCGAAAAAGATCAGTTGCTGGCCACGGTCAAGCGGGCCGTTGACTATCGGCGCCTGGTACAGCAGAACGCGATGTACCGGCAGGATCTGGAGCAACTGGTGAGTGCCCGGACGGGGATGCTGCACCAGGCGATCGCAGACCTGGAGCGTTCCTACGACATTACGCTGGAGGCGCTGGGCGATGCGCTGGACCTAAAGGATGCGGAGACAGAGGGCCACTCGAAACGAGTGACCGCCTACACCATTGCTCTAGCCCGGGGAGCGGGAATCCCCTCGCAGCAAATACCTGTGGTTGCTCGTGGAGCGTTTCTGCACGATATCGGCAAGATGGCCATTCCTGACGCAATTCTGCTGAAACCCAGCAAGTTGCAGGTGGATGAGCAAAAAGTGATGCGAGAGCACTGCGCCCGGGGATACCAGATGCTGCGCAAGATCCCCTTTCTGCACGAGGCGGCGGAAATTGTCTACAGCCACCAGGAACACTACGATGGCAGCGGATATCCACGCAAACTCAGAGGCGAGCAGATCCCGTTAGGGGCCAGGATCTTCGCTGTGGCCGATACACTGGACGCAATCACCTCGGACCGGCCTTACCGGAAGGCGGCCACGTTCGCGGCAGCACGGCTGGAGATCAAGCGCTGCGCGGGCACGCAGTTCGATCCAAAGGTGGTAGATGTGTATCTGAGCCTGCCAGACCAATTGTGGGAAGACCTGCGGGCGGAAATTACCCAGCAAGCGAAGAAGTTCTCGCCCCTGCAGCTGGAGCCCAAGCGCAATCCGTTCGTTTAGAACGCCAGGAGGGCATACCGATGAGCATTTTGACTGCGGAGATGGTGCAGGAAGGCTTGCGATCACTCCCCGAATGGAAGCTCGAAGGCAAAGAGATCGTTCGTCACTACCAGTTCCCCGATTTCGTTGCTGCCATGGTCTTCGTCAACCAGGTGGCAGAAAAGGCTGAGGCGGCCGGACACCATCCGGACATTGATATCCGCTACAACAAGGTGAGGCTGGCGCTGGTATCCCACGACCAGGGCGGCCTTACGCAACGCGATATGAAGATGGCCCGGACTCTGAACTCGCTTTCGTAGCGAGGACGCAGGATCGGCGGAGGTTCTTGACCCTAGTCTTCCCGGGGCGGCGTCTGTTGGCGCATCTTGGCCAGGGTTCTGCGGTTCCAGATCGCGACGGCGATTCCGCCGAACGCCGCCGAACTGGCAATCAGGAGGCCAGAACGCCAGAAATTCCGCCGTTCGGGTTCCGAAGGGCTCTCTTCCGTTGCCTCTGCAATGGGTGTGGAGACGAGATCTAAGCGAAATTTGCGTAACGGCATGGATACCCTGACGAGAAAAATGTGGGAAACGACTCCTCTGGGAAACTTATTTTCCAGAAGTGCGTCTATGTTGGGGACGGGTGCAGTTGAGCCCGAAAAATACAGTAATCGGGATTTGGAATTTTCAGAAATATGTTTTTTCACGAAATTTGGCATTTGCAACTGGAAGTTCGCTGCATGCATCTGCTAATATGAATTCAGTCGCGATGGACGCTTTAGCTCTCGCGGCGAGGTTTTAACCACAAGTTGCGTCACTGGCCTCCCGGCACGGACAATTCACCGTTCGTGCCGCCTTTTTTTGTCTTTCTGGCGGCTCCGTCGTAAATCCTACCTCTTTTGTCTTGCAATCCTATCGCCGAACGCTGCCATACCCTGGCCAAGCCTCGTGCAAACCTGGGCGTGGCGATTCCCTTTGGGTTCGCGCTACACTGGGCCTCAAAGGAGTGGGAATGCGGCGAATCATGGTGTGCCTTGCGATTGGGATGCTGACGGTGGGAGCGTATGCCCAGTGGGTTACAGACGCAGATGTTCCGGCGTACCACCAGGCAGCGCCGGTTCACGGAACGAAGCTACCCGCGCTACTCTCCGGCAAACAACTCCAGGGCCCCCTGTTCCAATACCCCTGGCAAAAAACAGTCTATGAGGATGCGGCTAAGGTCCCAAACGTGCTGTACCAGCTTCCCTGCTATTGCCGCTGCGATCGCGCAATGGGCCACACAAGTTTGCATAGCTGCTTTGAGGGTCTGCATGGGGCCGAGTGCTCTACCTGCGCCCAGGAGGGCTATTACGCCTACCAGATGTCGCTGAAAGGCAAGACGGTGAAGCAGATTCGCGACGGCGTGATGCGCAAGGAATTCCAAAGCATCGATCTGAATTCGATTGGCATGTAGGGGGGTATACTTAGGATAGAGCAGTGGTTACGAGCTGCTCGACTAGAGAGAGGGGGGCGTCACGGTTTCGACGGGATCGATTAGGTTGAGAGGCATGCCGGGGTGTGAGCACCCGTAATCGCTTGCAAAAACAATAATTGCTAACAACAACCTAGCACTTGCTGCTTAATTAAATAAGTAGCCGTTCTTCGTGGCTTCGCCTGTGGGCTGCGAAAGAACGTCGCACAGCAGGCTGGTTCCTGGGACGCGGTCCGAGCCGCAGGGACGAGATCATCGGACTAGCGTTACGCGCATCTTGTCGGTTCTGAGCGCGTCGCGCGAAATCTCCGGAACTCGACTAAGCATGGAGTCTCTCTGCTGACATGGATTTCGGACGCGGGTTCGACTCCCGCCGCCTCCACCATACATAAGTTATTCATTCTAATATATTTAGTAGAAACAGCCTCCTCCGCGTACGATAGGTGTACGATAGATCGTCATGCTGACGCTCTATCGCCGCCACTTGAAGGCCTGTTCCAAGGCCTCCGACCGATTTTACAAACGATGCACATGCCCAATGTGGGTTGAAGGCACGACGAACGAGACGTATGTTCGCCGCAGCCTGAAAACCGGCAGTTGGGAGCGCGCTAAAGACCTCGCGCGTCTCATCGAAAACGCTGATGATCCCGCGGCGACTCCTGAAAGAAAAGATGTGCCGGTCAGCATAATACAGGGGGTCACGGAGTACCTGGCCGACGCTAAAGCGCGCGAACTTAGCGAAGCGACCATCTACAAGCTGGATATCTTCTTCCGCAAGCAATTTCTCGCTTGGTGCAAAGCCGAGGGATACAAGCTGCTACGTGAAATCGATCTGCGCGCGGTGCAATCTTTCCGCACCTCCTGGAAGGACGGAGCGCCGGCAAAGAAGAAAAAGCAGGAACGGCTGACTGGCTTCTTCTGGTTCTGCATCCGGGCAAATTGGCTTACCAGCAACCCCACGAACAATCTCGGGCGGATCTCGGTCACACAGGCCCCAACCGACTACTTCACTCGCGTGGAGTACGAGAAACTACTTGATGCGACATATCTATACAGAGAGAATCGCGGCGAGACGATTGGCGGTTCGAATGGCGCTCGACTGCGCACGCTTTTGATGTTGATGCGTTGGAGCGGGCTCCGCATCCGCGACGCCATTACTCTTGAACGCACCCGGCTCATCAACGACAATCTTCTGCTCTACCAGGCGAAGACGGGAACGCCGGTATATGTTCCGTTGCCTCCACAGGTGGCGCAGGCATTGCGATCCGTTCCGGACGGCGCAAAACCCAATCCCAGGTACTTCTTCTGGAGTGGGAACGGATTGCCGAAGACAGCGGTCGCGGATTGGCAGAGGAGTTTCCGAAGGTTATTCAAACTGGCAGGACTTGAAAAGCCGGACGGTTCAGCAAAGCGTTGCTTCCCTCATATGCTTCGGGACACTTTTGCTGTCGAGATGCTGCTTGCCGGCGTCCCAATCGATCAGGTTTCGATGCTTCTGGGTCACTCCAGTGTGAAGATCACAGAGAAACACTATTCGCCTTGGGTCAAAGCCCGTCAGGATCAATTGGCGGCCAGCGTCAGGAATGCCTGGACCGCTCTGGGCGCGACGCCATCGAAGCAAGCGAAGGTACGGAAGGCTAAGGTTTTAGCTTTTCAAGGCTGATTCGATTACCCTGTCTCGCGGCGATGATGAACGCGAATTAATATGCTTTGGGGGATGCGCAGGTTGTAGTAGCCGCGCTTCCGGACGGTTTCAGCATGTCCCCAACGCAGAACTCCCTCTTCCCCATCGAATAAACGCCGCACCGTCTTTTCACTGACACGCCAAAGCGCGGCAACCTCGGGAACCGAGTAATGACGCTCCAAAGCGACGGAATGAATTCCTTCGCTTTGTACGGGTCTCTTACCGGTTTGGCTGGGAAGCATGGGCCTCTTGACCGTTTCGTACTTTATCGAATAAGAAACTTCTTGCCTGGTTTATTTTGTCCAATAATTCCTTTGGAGCGCGTTATGCGGTAACGGCACCATGCCCTCAATTTCGTTCAATAAAATTAATGGTTTTACAACAAATGCCGGACGAATTGCTGATACACAACTCAGCTACCAGATTGTGATTTACTATAACCGCCGGTTTTACCAAGTGGGGTCGACGAAGCCACTTTAGCCAGACGTTGGTAACTTGTGGAATGCGGAGCCGAGACATGAAACCCATATCGAGCGCCGTCTTTTCCAGCCGAATAACGTCAGGTTTCTTTCGCATTTTCATTGAGATCAGATCGTCGGTTGGTGAAGGAGGGGCTGGGAGCGGTCCAAATGAAACCAACCGAGGATGGAGTGACGAGTCGATCACGCCCGGGCGCGTTCGGCTGTTCGTCGATCAGGGTTGAGGGAATTACAGCCAAAAGAAATCAGGCGGGCACGGCGGTACCTTTCGGGGCGGCCATGGCGTTCATGTAGTCGACGGCGCGTTGCGCGTGGGCGGCGGCGGCAAAAATGGCACGGCTATCGCTCTTGAGAACCTGTAGCCAGTTGGCAATATAGGCGGCGTTTTCCTCGCGCGGTTCGTTCTGGAGGTTGAGGTCGGCGCAGACATACGCACTTGAAATTTCGGCAACCAATTCCTCGGCGGCATAGCCGGCATCGCCCCATGATTTGCGGCCAAGGTCGCGAGCGAGACGGGACGGATGCTTTGTCGAATGCGCCAGTTCGTGCGCCAATGTCGAATAATAACTTTCCGCATCACGGAAGGCGACGAAGTCTGGCATTTGCACGTAGTCCAGTTCCTGGGCGTAGTAAGCGCGGTTGCCGCCGTGGCGGATTGTGGCGTTTTGAGCGGCGAAGAATTGTTCCGCGTGTTCAATCCGGGCAACCGGGTCGATATCGGATGTCGCCTTCGCATAATAGATTTCCGGCAATCCCTCGATCTGCTCGACGTTAAAAACCGTATAGCCCTTCATATACGGAATTTCCCGCTCGGTTTCCTCGCCAGTTTTGTCGTCGTGCTCGGTGCGCGTGATGGAATTCGCGTAGACGATAAGCGAGCCTTTTTCACCCTTGCGGACGTAGGCGTTCAATTCACGGCTTTGGTTGAAGGTCATCCATATCGACGCCGCATATCCCTGAAGCTCGGCCGCCATCCACAAAGACAGGATATTGACCCCGGCATAAGGCTGGCCGCTATGGCGCAGAGGGCGGGTGATCCGGCCGGTGGCGTGTTTGGCGTTCCATGGTTTCACCCAAGGGCGGACGCCTTGTTCAAGTTGTGCGACGATCTGGTTGGTGATGCGGCTGTAGACATCCTGACGGGTTACTTCCTGAGTTGCGGTTTGCATTGTTTTTGCTCCTTTGCCAGCATTTGAAAAACTTCATTCCCTCGTAATGGAAAGGGTTTCGGAGCCGACCGGGCCGTCACGGGCGCGCAAGCGTTCATCTCGACCCTTGACGGCGCAAAGGGCGGCTCTGGTATTGGCTTTTGTGAGGGAATGAAGGGCGTTTGAAAGGCTGGCGTTTGCACGCGGGCATTGCCCGGCGCAGGCGGGATTTACCAGTGTCCCGCCGAGCAATCTTTTTAGATCAGTCTGGGGTAAATTAGGCGGCTGGGATCAGCGTGAAGGCCGCGAGCGTTTTCATAAGGGAAAGCGGAACGCCGTCGGCGCATAGTGAAGCCTATAGTGCACGCTTGATCGGCCTTCTTTTGAACCGCTGACTGTAGTTCCGTGACTCTGATGTCACGTCCCGATTTATTGCCTTGGTCCTTGGACTGATATTCCTGAATCGCGCTTATGCCGCCACCTTGTTCTTCTAGACGTCCATCATTTGGGTCTTGACCATAGTCTGTCGCCCCATGGTCGCGCCGGTCCGTGATGGGCTTATGCAAGGCCGTGACTTTCCTTCTGCGTGAGGGATTTGTCACCGAACGGCCGGGACGAGAGGCTCGGCGACCTCGGCAGGCAGGGGGAGTACGGCTGGTTCGGTCCCGATCTTGGATTGTCGTGCAAGGTACAACGGAATAGAATAATAAACGTACTGCGCAATAGTATAGTTATCGTGCAGCATAATAAGATAATAAAGACGCATTTGCACCCCGCGTAAAAAGCGAAATGCCATGGCCGCCCCACCTGAAAAACTCGCACAGTCCCTGGAAATCCTCCGAAAATTGCAGACTTCCGACGGGGCAGGGGCGATCCGGGCGAGGGACCTCTCGCGCACGCACCGCGAACGCCTTCTAGCCAACGGCTTCTTGCAGGAAGTCATAAAAGGCTGGTTTATTCCGAGCCGCCCCGACGAAGTCAAGGGCGAGAGCACGGCCTGGTACGCGTCCTTCTGGCGTTTCTGCGCCGTCTATCTGGAAGCGCGCTTCCGAACGCAATGGTGCCTTTCGCCGGAACAGTCGCTGTCCCTACACGCCGGCAACTGGACAGTGCCCGGCCAGCTTGCGGCGAGGTCGACGCGCGCCGGCAACAAGATCACCAAGCTTCCTCACGGCACATCCCTGCTGGAGCTTAGAATTGCGCTGCCCGCCGCCCCAAACAGGGAGGAAAAGCAGGGCCTGCGGCTTTTTGCGGTAGAATCTGCCCTGATCGCATGCTCTCCCAACTATTTTTCAAGCAATTCGACCGATGTCCGCGCGGTGCTGCCGATGATGCGTGATGCCTCCGGCCTTCTCGCACGGCTCCTCGAGGGAGGTCACACCGTAATCGCCGGACGCCTAGCCGGGGCCTTTCGCAACATCGGACGCGACCGCATCGCGGACGATATCGTGAAAACGATGTCGGCGGCGGGTTACGCCGTGCGCGAAAACGACCCGTTCACGGACAAGCCACCCTTGATCCTCAGGACCCGAGATATGTCTCCGTATGTGAACCGGATACGGTTACTGTGGCAGAAAATGCGTGGGGCCGTCATCGAGCGCTTCCCGGAAGCGCCGGGCCTGCCGCGCAATATCGGGGGGTACATGAAGCGCGTCAACGATGCGTATGTCACGGACGCATATCATTCGCTGTCGATCGAGGGTTATCGCGTGACGCCGGATCTCATCGACCGCGTCCGCAGCGGTACATGGAATCCTGAAGCGGACGCAGGCGACCGTGATCAGCGGAACGCCATGGGGGCGCGAGGCTACTGGCAGGCCTTTCAGGCTGTCCAAAAAAGCGTCGACCGGGTTCTGAAGGGTGAGAATCCGGGACAGGTCGCGGACGACGATCACGGCACGTGGTACCGGGAACTGTTCGCGCCGAGCGTCACCGTCGGCCTGCTGAAACCGAGCGACCTCGCCGGCTATCGGAACGGGCCCGTTTATATCCGCAAATCCATGCATGTGCCGCTGAGCCGCGAAGCGGTGCGGGACATCATGCCGGCGCTCTTTGATCTGCTGCGCGAAGAAACACACCCGGCCGTGCGGGTGGTGCTCGGGCATTTCATATTCGTCTACATCCATCCCTATATGGACGGCAACGGCCGCATCGGGCGTTTCCTGATGAACACGATGATGGCGTCGGGAGGGTACCCGTGGACGGTCATACCGGTCAACGAGCGCAACGCTTACGTGAACGCCCTTGAAAACGCCAGTGTCGGCGAGGATATCGTTCCCTTTGCGACGTTCCTTGCCGGGCTGGTACGGAAGCGGCTGGCCGGCGAGCCGTTACCGGCGGTTCCGAAGTCTTCTTGATGCCAGCGCAAGCTAGCCGCGCGTCTCCCCGGACGCCTTGCCGACTACTCGCTTGGTCCGGTAGTTTTCTTGCCAAAGTCAGGGTGTCGGCCAGGATAGCCTCCCCCCCCGCGTGCGGGCGGCTGTTGGGGACGACTTCTCTTGCCAGGATCTGGCCGGATCGGAAGGAGACTAGCTAAGCCTGCGGCGATTCTTGTACCGCTCAAGTCAACGGCAATCGCGAAGATCTCGCTTTGAGAGTGGGTTACCGGGGCCCCAAAGGGATCAGCAATTTAGCCGCTCTGGCGAAGGTCGTATGACCATTTCGTGTAGTGTTTATGCGGGTCTCAGCACACTTTTAAGTCAAAATCTACGACCTTAGTTGCACCATTTCTAAGTACCGTTGGTGCCCTGGACTTTTAGCGAATTTTTACTGAAAATCCAATCCATGAACCTGGCTCGGCTTGCGGATCGGAAGGCCGGAATACCCGGCAAAGTGTACTGGTCGCCCGTTTCACCTGGTCTTTTTATCGGTTTCCGACGCAATAAGGTCGGCGGCGTTTGGCTATGCAGGCTCAAGAGACCTGGCGACGGAACCAAGTATGTCTTCGGCAATCTAAGGGAAGCGCAAGCGGATCTGACGGGCAAAGGAATGCCGCACGATGCTGCGCTTACCGCTTGCCTGGCGTGGGCAAAACAAAAGGCCGCGCAGACATCCGGCGAGCTCCTGGAAGGTGACTACAGCATCATGGACGCCGTGAACGACTACCTGGACGCGAGCGAAGCCCACAAGGGCGTCAAACTCGAGCGGACCCGTTCCTCGATCGGAAAGCACGTTGTCGGACCCCTGGCTTCCATCCAGCTTCGGGATCTGAAGCACAGCCATCTGCAGGCTTGGTTTTCGCGTCTGGGCAGCCCTGAGAGCGGCCGGCTGAGCGGCGATGATCTGGAAACCCTCCGCAAGCGTCGGGCGACCGCCAACCGGGTCTGGGCGACGTTGCGCGCCGCGCTCAACCAGGCATTCAAGAACGGGCGCGTGGAAAGTGATGCTGCCTGGCGTCGCATAACGCCGTACAGGAGTGTCAACGCGCCGAAGATCCGCTTCCTGACCCTCGAAGAAACTGCCAAGCTGATTAGGCAATGCCCTGTTGAGTTTCGGCCGATGGTTCGCGCGGCGCTGTACACCGGGGCCAGGTACGGCGAGCTATGCCGGCTGCGGGTAGGCGACTTTCAGAACGGCTCCCTGCGGATCGAGCGATCGAAGTCCGGTAAACCGCGATGGATCCCTTTGACCACATCAGGAGAGGTATTCTTCAGCGGCGTTTGTGCAGGCCGACAGGAACACGAGTTCATGTTTGCCCACATCAGTGGCAGACGCGCCGGCGACCCGTGGGAGCACACGCAGCAGACGCACTACATGAAAGTGGCTTGCCGAGCCGCCGGCATTCGGCCGACTGTTGGCTTCCACCTGCTGCGCCATGCGTATGCTAGCCACCTGGCCGAGCGTGGCGTCTCACTGCAGGTGATCGCTGCCCTACTTGGTCACAGCGATACCAGGATGACGGAAACGCATTACGCGCACCTGGCCGAAAGCCACGTCAGCCAGCAGTTGCGCGCAAACCTGCCAGACTGATCAGCAACGGAACAGTAGCTAAGAGATCCATATGCTCTTTGCGTTTTCCATCCAGCGTGGCATCGGCCAGTTCTTCCAGCAGCCAGATGCGCTTCACGATAGAGCACGCGATAACCCTGCTGGATCACGGCGTGGCCAATGGCCTGGGCGATGTGACTTTTACCGCTACCCGGCGGACCAAGCAACAGGGCGTCCTGGCGTCGTCCCACCCAGGCCGCGGTGGCCATGTCGAAGATCAGGGAGCGATTCATCCTGGCATTGAACTGGAAGTCGAAGTTGTCCAGACGTTTCTCTTGGTCGCGGAACTGAGCCTGCTTATGGCGCCGCTCCAGTTGCCGGCTGGTGCGACAGGCCAGTTCATCAGAGACCAGCATGGAGACCAGGTCGATGGGCGCGATGTTCTCCGCTTGTGCCTGCAGAAGACGTGTTTCAAGAACAGCCGACATGCCGCTCAGCCGCAATTGGCGCAGTGATTGATTTAATTCGATCAGGTTCATGGTTTGCTTTCCTCGAAGTTGAGTCTTTGTTGGATCAAGTCGCGATACTGCGTCAGCTCGCGGATGAGAGGATCGACTTGCTTCAAGCTCAGAGAGGCTTGTGGCGTGCGCTCCAGATAGCGACGTACGAAGCGATACTCGGCAACACCCAGTTCCAGCCCAGCCGCACAGGCGTTGTCGCAGGCCGCGCTGCCGTACTTTTTGGCCAGGTTGAGAACCCCCTGGATGCGGCGCAGTCCGGTCTCCGCCTTGCGCTGATGAATCGATTCGCAGAGCACACCGATGCTGGCTCCCGCCTTATGCGCCCGGGCCAGAAGTTCCATCGTGTGCGGCGGCGTGCGCCGGGGACGATCCTCAGGGCGGATGCGATGGCCGCCGCGTTTCTGTCCCAGATGCTCACGCAGCAACTGACCGGTGCGTGGATCGAGAAGCCGCACATACATTGCGTCCCATTGCACATCGACTTGCCGGCCTATCCAACCGGGCGGTGCTCCGTAGTACGCCGCCTCCACCTCGACACAACCGTCCAGATGAACCGTGCGCTTGCCGTACTGGTAGTAGCGGAACGGTTCCAGTGGCAACGCTTTCAGCGTGGGCTTCTCTTCAGCGAACATGGCCGCTACCTGCCGTTTGGTTCGGCCATGGATACGTTTGTCGGCCCAGCGTTCTTCCCAGTGATCGAGATAAGCCTGCGCTTCGGCCAGACTCTCGAAGCGCTGACCTTTTAGCGGCGTCTTCTGCGCATGGCCGACGCCACTCTCCACCTTTCCCTTCCGATCCGGATCGCGCACTCTGCAAGGCAACGCCGTTACCGCATAATGGGCCAGCACATCGCGATAGAGGGGATTCAGGCCGGGATCGTAGATGTCGGCAGCCAGCACCCCTTCCCGCAGATTATCCAGAACGACGATCCGCGTGGCTCCGCCCAGCCGCCGAAAAGCCATCTCATGCAACTCTGCCCACACCCGCGCGCTTGATCGGAACACCAGCAGGCGAACCGACTTGCGACTGTAACCGAGCGTCAGCACGAACAGCCGCGTGCGCCGATACTTGCCACTATCAGCATCACGCACCATCGGGCCGGTGCCGTAGTCCACCTGGCACTCTTCACCGGGCTCGGTCTCGATGATCACCCGTGCTTGTTGGCAGCAAGCTCCGCGCAGCACCCGTACGAACCGCCTGACGCTCTGATAGCCGCCGGCGAATCCATGGCGATCTACCAGATCCTGCCAGATGCCCATCGCGTTCCGGCCACGGAGAAGATCGGCTTCGATCTTCTCCCGATACATCGCACAAGCGCTGGCAGAGACTTCCACCGAACTCGCAGGTGACGAGTTTTGCGCAGAAAAGCCGGTGATCACCAGAGTGGCCGGTTTTGCTTTCTCTTCGCTGGATAGTTCGTTTGAGCCGGTGATCAGCTGAGTGGCCGCTTTTGCCAGCGACTTCTCGCCCCAGCTGCCTGGCTGCCGTATCACGATCCCTGCCTTGCGCAGATAATCGCCCGCTGTTTCGCGGCGAACGCCTGTCGCCTCTTCAATGCGACGCAAGGGCCAGCCGAGACGCCCCAATGCAAGTACTTGTTCCCGCTTCTCTCCGCTCAAACATTACCCATGAAGACAGAGGCTAACGGCCTCTATCCGCGTAATGTCTGAACCTCACTCAGAGTGGCCGGTTTTCAGGTGACCACAAGTGGCCGCTTTTGGGTGATCGCCAAGGTCAGCTCAAAAAAAAATGGGGAGGGAGTCCCCCGCGGAACCCTTCCCCAAGCTACGACGCGATCTGGATAGCTGACGGCTCGTGTTCCGGCAACTGACCGCAAACCCAAGTTAGCCTGCCGCTTCCACGGCTCCAAGAGGGGAATGCAGTGCGGAAAGAGTCTCAATTCCGTTTCTGTGCTTCTTACGCGGAACCGGCCCAATTTGAAACTGTGAGACACGAAGGAACTTATGCGCTCGAGAGGTCCCCGGGCTTCCTCAGCGAGCTGCTTCAACTCAGCCACGAACGCCTTGACGTCGTCATCGGCTTCCAGGAGTGCTGGGTCGTCGATGTCGTCGTCATCGTCAGTGTCGAAGCACCGACTTCAGATGCGCCTGGATGCGCGCTAGTGCCTGTCTACCAAGGACTGCGCGGGAATGAAGTGAAAGAGCAGCTTGGCTGGGCCGTCCAGGATAACTGGCCCATCGTCGGATAAGGTCTTGGCGATTCGCTCGAGCCGCCATGCGTGAAGCCGGTCCGTGAAAGACTGTTGCTCGGCGAATGCCTGTCCGATCTCGTTGACATCCAATTGGAACTTGCCCGTGCTGTTTCGTGAATAGAATCTGCTGGAGCCTCCGAAGGTCACCATGTGAGGTTTGATCCAGCTCTTGTGGATTCTCAGAACGATGACCCTGTTCCCATCGCTCACCTCCACGGTGACGGCCTCTGTCTTCGGGATGCGCGGAGCGATGCCGTCACGAATCATCTGTTGCAGACGTTCGCAGGCCACCGCGGTATTGGGAACGCTGACGCCCGTGACGGACTCTGCGAATCCGGTGGGGTGTCCAATTGTGTCTCGCAGATCCCGAATCCCGTAGACAATGTCCCCTCCCTCCGCATCGGCCAGCGAACAGACGTCCGCAAGAAACTCCTTCTTTGCTTTGTCGGTCCCTTCCGGCAACTGTTCTTTGTATTCCAGCTGCTTCCGTTCTCCTACCTTATTCGCCACCAAGGAAGCGATGTCATTCCCGGTAATCCTCTCTAGAGTCTCTGGGAGCATGTTGTGCCTGTGCTCCAACCTTTCGACCATGTGGGATTACTGAACGCAAAATTTCCAGCCTGTCGGAGTGGGCAGGCACGTAGCCGCCTCGACAAGCCACACGCAGGGAGGGACGGGGCTCCTCGCTCTGGCGCAGGATCAAGGCGCTCCAATTGCAGTGTAGAGCGTCTGCCGCGATACTCCGAACTGAGCCGCCAGCGCCGTCTTCCTCTCACCAGCCTTAACGCGCTTGCGAATCTCCACGACTTGCGCCGCCGTCAACGATGGCTTCCGACCCTTGTATACGCCCGCCTTCTTCGCCAGCGCGATTCCTTCCCTCTGCCGTTCCCGGATCATGGATCGCTCGAACTCAGCGACAGCCCCTAGCAACGAAAGGAGCAAGTTCGACATCGGCGAATCCTCACCAGTGAAAGTCAGATTCTCCTTAGCGAACTGGACGTGTACACCCTTCCCTGTGAGGCCTAGGACAATTTTCCGCAAGTCATCCAAGTTCCTAGCAAGCCGATCCATGCTGTGTACGACGAGGACATCACCCTCACGGATGTAGTCGAGCGCTGCTTGCAGTTGCGGACGCTTCGTGTCCTTGCCGGATGCCTTGTCCGTAAAAACTTTGTCCAGTTCCACTCCCTCAAGCTGCCGCTCAGTATTTTGGTCAATGCTGCTCACCCGGATGTATCCGACCCTCTTGTCGTGTCTCTTTGCTGGCGTCATCTCAGTTCCCCCCAGTGTCCAACTAGACTCTAGACTGTTCTGTGAGGATGTCAAGCAAATAGGTCAAACCACCCTAGTTGGACACGAATAGTGTCAAGCTGGTGTGTCACGATAGTGTGTACCCCACATTGACACTGCAGAAGCACAAGCGAGGGACCGTTCTCTAGTTCTCTACCGTTGCCGCTGTTGGGCAGAAGCGGGTGAGTTTTCTCCGAATCGACGATGCTGCCTGCGACATTCAGAACGGAAGGTACATCGCCGCCTGAAGGGACCCACCAATTGGAATAGGGGAGAGCACAGGAGAAAGTTAGACGGCGAGTCTGGGGGGCGGCTAGGCCTGCCGTCGTCGTCGTTCAAGCAGCATTCCAGCGTCCCCGGTTCCGGTACTGATTTCTCCAGACGGCGTGAGCCAATTCCAAGTTGTTGAACAACTAGTAACCTCCGAGCACCTCCGAGTAGGCGGTAACACGACCGGAATGATGGACCCGGGCCCCTGACAGCAACTCAAGGCACCTTGGCCATCTGAGGTCAGGGAAGCCTCATCTTCTGGCTGGGAATTCACCAATGGCGAGACGGTCCAATACCGCCCAAATTCCTCGCCCTGAGATAGCTGGCATCGCCGGCATAGAAGTTCACGGGAAACGGCCCTGGGGTGTATAAGTGTGCCCGTAGACCTGTCGGGAGCGGAAATGCTGTGAGTGAATCAACTTCCGACTGAGATGGAGGCGGCATGTCTTCGCGAACCATCTTTCTTAGCAGGCTGATCGGGTTGTATTGCATCCTCGTCGTGCCGTCCATGGTCCTTCACCGGCAAGCCACCGTGGATTGGATGACAGCGCTTTTTAACAACCCCGCGCTGATGTGGGTTCTCAGCGTGATCACGCTGACCATTGGGCTGGCGATGGTTCTTGCGCACAACTTCTGGTCAGGCGGAGCGCTGCCGGTGGTGGTCACCCTTGTCTGTTGGGCGACGTTGATCAAAGGCCTGCTCTTCTTATTCCTGCCCTCGGGGGTGGAATCGGAATTCATCTTCAGCGCGCTCCGCAATCCGCTGCTCTTCTATGTATGGATGACACCATCGCTCCTGATCGGCATCTACCTTATCTACGGCGGATTCAAGTCGAGAACGACACGGTTCTAGGCCTGCTGTGGTGGACGCTGATCTGTCGTTTGTGCCCAGGTCGCTGCGGCAAACACCCGGAGGCAGTGAGGCCTTGCAGGCACCCACTCAACTTCTTCCGTCGCTCTGAAACGAGGCATAAATGAAGCACAGTTTGACGATCTGGCTGGGCTGCGACAAGGATGGTGACTTTACGCTATCAATTGGAAGTGCCGTCTAAAACAGCTACCTCTCAGGATGTGAACTTCGGCTGGATACGTAGGTTCCGAGTGGATGGTCGCTACTCGGAAATGATTTAAAGAGCGGAGCTTCCCGGAAACGTTAGGACTCTATCGGGAGTGCCCGGAGCCAAAAAGCGGCTAGCCAGAGCATCTCTGGTGGGCAGTTTCGATAGAGCCGTTTCAAGTGGGTTGCTCGCGTTTGCGGCGGATGCGGTTTGCTATGGGAATTCAATCGTACTTTTGCTGTTTGACCGCTTCACGACTGCCTGGGAACGGTATCGTTGAGAGAAGCAGCAGCTCACAATGGCTCCATTATGCTCCAGCAATGAAGGTTCTACGCATAAGAAAATGCCTGATTGTCGGCACGGCGTAGCGTCCGCCGCGCGAGCGGCTTACTTGAAACGGGAATCTCGGTATGCCCGCCCGTGGCCCTCCGGCTGAGGGGAACTTACCGGAAATCAGACTTCGCAGGCAATTCGGGATTACTTCCGGTTTGGCGGTGACTCGCCCGGAACTAGGGGACGACGTGTCCGTTTGCGACGATCCGCAACGCTTCCTCGAATCTTGGTTGGCGCAGGTTGTACCTGAACTGCTCCCAATGAACCCTGCCGTAAGCTGTTTTCGAATGATGGTCCGCCATGTCGATCTCGTGCGCCCAGAAGCGCCGCTGAAAATCGCTGTATGCGGGCACGGGCATCGGCATACCATGCGAGCTTGCCGCGTTCACTGTGTTAAATTTCAAAGCCGGCTACTTTATTCCAGTTGGCCGCTTCGTCAGCATCGTTTGGATGGTAGGGGTATCTCTAACGCTTCCCATTAGCATCACCGATTCAACAGGAGAGGCGATATGAATCGCCAGCGTGGTTCCTTGCACTGGTGAGTCTTGAGTAATCGGCCCAATCGTTGCATTCAAGAACGCAGCCAAGAACCTTTTGACACGGTCGCGGTTGAATTGTGGGCTACACGTACTTTGCCGAACGGTAAAGTACGTGTAGGCGGTGATATGCCTGGCAGGCTGACCCCGAAGACATTCTCCAACCTCAATCAGCGCATCCAATGGTTTCCAGGACCTGCGACGGAGAACATAGGTCAAGTCGAGGGCCAACATTCCGTCAGTTGAGAGGAATCCTATAAAGATTCCTCTGCACAGTCACCCGAGTATAGGCATAGATGGACGGATTCGGACCGGGTGCAAAGATGGACTTCCCATGCATATCGATGTCGGCGACTACCTTGAGTCCCTTGGTGTCTTCGGCTGACTTCAAACCGCCTGGGGGCAGGTCCGGCAGGTCCTTGCCTTCAGCCAGGCCGAGCACGACCGTTTTTCCGCCGCCTTGCTCGCCGATATCCCGGAATCGCAGATAAAAGTATTTCCCTTCAGGTCCCCACCCCGCGCTGCAGAATTTGCAAATGCGAATGGGAGTTCCTCCTCCCACCGGCTGCGCAATCGCCGGGCTGATTCCGGAAAGCCGCCATTCCCCACGCGGCGAGACCCCAAGTAAGCCCATCAATCTCGGCAATGGCTCGGAAATCTTTTGCGGCGGACCACCATTTAGTTCCACGCTGTAGAGGAAAAGATCCTCCCCTCCGCTCCCCTGAAAGTAGATCCGCCCTCCTGCAGCGAAATCCGGCGAGCGGGCAATAGCCCCGGCGATCTGCTTGGGTGGCGAACTCCGGTCGAGTGGCGCGATCCACGCATGTGGTTCTCCGTTCGCGTCCGTTGCTTGAAACACCACGCGCTTCCCGTCAGGCGAAACGGAGAAATTGGCACTGATCGAAATACCTGGCAGTACGAGTTCGCTGCGGCCCGAATCGAGGTCAGCAGCCCATAGCTCTCCGGAGATCCACGAGCGCGAAACTTGCTTGCGTATCAGGTAATACAGCTTCTTGCCATCCGGCGAGAAAACCGAACGAACCTCCTCGCCGCCCAGCCCCAGGCCGGGCACACCGGCAAAGCCTTCGCTTGAAATCTGCCGGTCGCCGCGAGAGTCATGCACCCACACCGTGCTCTCACGTATCCCGGCTGAGGTCACCAGCGACCGCCCGTCGAGTCCGACAGCGATCCCTTCCTCCTCCGTGGGGCCAAATGTTATTTGCTCGAGCTTACCTCGAGGAAAAGCCTGGCTCCAGATGTGGTATCCGTCGCCTGCATCGGCGCTGAAGTACATCGTCGCGCCATCCGGGCTCCAGCCTGCATACGTACACCGCACCGGCTTTGGGCCGACAAGCTCGCCCTTTGTGCTTCCATCAAAGGGAAGGACACGGCAGGGTCCCCATCCCTTATTGTCCATCTCCGACACCAGCACCCACTTCCGATCGGGAGATACCCAGGAACGGTGGGCCATTCCGCCAGGCGGAAGATAGATATCACGCTCCTCCGCCCGGCTCTCCCTGGCGGAGACTAATCCCATCATCATCACGAGCGTAGCTGCCGTCCGGGGATTCACTTCGGAAAACATCACGTGTTCCCTGTCCAGCCACGTGAGAGCAGCTGCATTCGGCAGCAGTTCCTTGGGTTCACCGCCCAGAACCGGCACAACCCAGGTATTCCACGCGACACTGCGGTCCGTCGCCGTATAGGCAATACGTGATCCGTCGGGCGAAAAGACGGGAGCCATCTTCGGCAGACCATCATGAGTCAGCTGAACCGGCTCGCCATCGGGGAGTATCTTTACGTAAACCTCGCCTGGAGTCACGAAGGTCTCCGGCCCACGAATGAAGACGATCATATGGCCGTCGGGCGAAAATGCGGGCTGCGTGGCCGAATCGGAAAAATTAGTGATCTTGATCCACGCCTTGCCCGACGCGGAATTCGTCTGGTTCCGGTAAAAGAGCAAAACCACCAAACCGCCTATAGCGAGGAGAACGACAAGCACGCCGGCCATCGCCGCATGCCAGCGTTTTTTGGGCTTGGACACAGCATCCGCCAGCGCAGACTCGCCTGGAGATGACGATGGAGGCACTGCCGCAGGCTCAACCGTTTGGCCACCACCCGCCGCCGGACTCGAAACCACCGCCAGGAGCCGATATCCCCGGCCCGGCACCGTCTGCAGCAGTCGCGGATTTTCCGAATCGTCCTGCAGCGCGATTCGCAGCTTGCGCATGGCGGTGTTGATCCCCTGCCGCGTATCGACAAAGACGTTGTCGCCCCACAGGCGCTGGATGATTTGCTCCCGTGTGACCAACTGGCCCTGGCTCTCGGCCAGAAGGATGAGCAACTCCATCGGCAGCTTTTCGAGCTTGATCACGCGGCCTGACTTCCTCAGCTCGTAGGAATTCAGGTCCAGCTCAAATTGATCGAAGTAAAGAATCGAGGTCTGCATGGGCATCCGGGGCAGCTAGAGCCAACAATGCGCCGAGATTAAGTCCGACCCTGCCTGCTGTCAATCATGTTTTCAACGATTTGGCGGTCTATTCATTCTTCATTGCTTCTCTATCGACTGTGTATTGCCTCCGCCTGCGGTCGGCCCTAGAGTTCCCACCAACCTGCGCAACCAGCGCAGCCCGGAGAAAAAAACCATGAGATCGACAAGAACGCTTCTGTATCAGCGGCCGACAGCGACCCTTCTCACGCTCGCACTCGTATTTGCCGGGTGGCAATGCCCGGCCCGCGCGCAGGGATTCATGCCGAACGCGGCCCAGAAGACACAGCAAACACCCACCGGCAGGATCGTCTGGCAGCATGTGGGAAGGGTTTTCGTGAACCCAAACACCGGCCAGTTCGTCTATGTCGGATACCTGGTTCACATCGACCCAGTCGACGGCTCGCTCTTCAATGGGTCGCCCAGCGAGAGTACGGCGTATTTCACCTTCAGCACTGACCTGGCGCAGCTTACACCGCTGCCCAACAATAACGATGCAGTTCTGGATCTTGTGTCAGCCGGTACATTCAGCGTCTACTACAATACCACTCCCGGTGCCGACTGGAGCGACCCAGCCAGCTTCTCACGAGGAAAACGGATTGCTACCTTCCACAGGAAAGAGAGCCTCTTCCAAACGGTCGGGACGGTCGCACTTCACAGCGTGTCCGAGACACTGATGTGGAGTTCGAATTTCGAATTCGGTGGCCAGACTTACAACTTCAATCGCATTGCCCCGAACGGAATTACCTTCGCGCAGTTTCTCAGCGCCACGCCACAAGGGGGAGCCGGCGATTATTCTGTGACGTTTTCGGGCGCGGGCTCCGTGTATGCGGTCGGTACTCCGGAGCAGCCGTGATAACAGTAACCGAATTTGGCCTCATTCCGGAGGGTCCTCGATGGGGCCAAGTCGTCGGCGCGGTCGAGGAGCTGCTGCAGCCAGCGCTACGCAAAACAGGTCGCCGACCCGGGCTGGTTCAAGCGAGAAAAATTTGAATGGAAATGAGGGAAAACACCGCCAAATTCCGCAGGTGATGAATGAGGACAGCCGAGAGTCTCGGATGTGGTTTCGAGAAGATAGGTCTGCGGGAGCAATACGACGAAGTCTCGACGCCGCCGAAATCCCGACTGAATTCAAACGAAGGTTGGAAGAGCGCCGAACACCGGAACTGAAAGGAATGATGGGATGTCGACCGACACGAAACAGCTTCACGGAAAATTCGCCCTGGTCACCGGCGCCTCGCGGGGAATCGGGCGTGGTATTGCACTGCGACTGGCAGAACGTGGCGCCGCAGTGGCCGTCAATTTTCTTCAGAACGAGCCTGCTGCCTTAGACACTGTTTCTCGAATCAAATCGGGAGGCGGAGAAGCCTTCGCCGTACAGGCGAACGTTGCTCGTCCCAACGAACTGACCGCGATGGTGCAACACGTCCAGGAACAGTTTGGCGCGCTTGACATCTTTGTGCATAACGCTCTGGGCGACCTTCTGGGCTTCATGAGCCCTCCCCTGCAGGTCTCGCTTGAGCAGTGGAATGCGGCTCAGCAATGCCAGCAGCAAGCCTTTCTGGTGGGAGTGCAATCGGCCGCGCCGCTCTTACGCCACAATGGACGCATCGTCGCCATCAGCTACTGGCCTGGAAGTCACTTGGGAGGCTTCCTTCCTTACTTCGCGATGGGAGCAAACAAGGCAGCCATCGAGGCCATGTGTCGGTACTTTGCCGTCGCGCTGGCGCCGCGCAGGATTACGGTGAACACAATCTGTCCTGGGATCACGGACGATAGTATTGTGAATCAACTACCTCCACAGGCTCAGGAAGCGATGGGCGCGTGGTTGCGCGAGGGCTGGAATCCGATGGGACGCCAGGGAACGCCGATTGACATCGGCGGAGCGGTGGCTGCGCTTTGTTCTGAAGATGCGGGCTGGATCACCGGGCAGACCATCGTTGCTGACGGAGGCGCATCGCTCATGAGTCCAGAGGTTCCTCTTTCCTTTCAGAGTAACTAGATCACGACTTAGAGCGGCTGGGTATGGGCATTCAGCCGAAGGAGACAGCCATGACAACTTTAGCTGCACTGGCCTCAGTCAACGAGGTTGAGGCATTCATCAACGAGTATTTCGGCGTGTGGCAGGGAACAGACGAGGAGCGCATCATGTCTTACTACTCGGAAAAGGTGACGCTGCAGATTCCGGGAACACTCTTGCACGGGAGTACAGCCGTCCGCGAGCAGTTCGTTAGGCCATTCATCACCGGCTTCCCCGGAAACCGTCACCTTGCGAAGAATATGACTTTCGGGCGAGATGTGGTTGTCGTTGAATGGAGTTTTGAAGCTGAACACAAGGGCCCATTCGCCGGTCGCGACGCAACTGGCGCTCATGTTGAAGTACCCGGTTGTTCTGTCTATGAGTACGATGCAACGAACCGTCTGATCACCGGGGGACGTATCTACTTCGATGTCGTGACGTTACTAAAGCAGATCGGTGCTGCATAAGTTACGCTGTTCGGCGTGGCGGCGCGAGTTGATTCCGGCGGGAAGTGCCACCCTGTCTCGAAAACCTCCGTTTTATGAAGCCGAACAACTCAGAACCAACCGCATAGGCGAGCGACGAGAACAGTGGCGCGGTTGACGGTGTCCGATTTTGTCGGCGCGTCTCAAATTGCGATCCGCCAGTTCTGGCCGGGTGGCCAATCCGGAAATTACTGGTTGACAAACATCAAGATGCCTGCGGACTGCTTCGTTTCGCGATTAGTAACGGAAAACGCGCCAGCATCAGGTAATCCGTCCACTGGGGCGTGCGTTCTGCATTCCTGCCGTCATGCCGTCTAGGTAC
>CAWBGZ010000005.1:0-1398397 GCA_963788515.1 uncultured Acidobacteriaceae bacterium | reverse complement strand
TCACGTGCACGTCGGAGCGTACCGCGGCAAGAAGCCTCTGCAAATTCGTTGGGATCTAGTTGCAGAGGGTCTCATCCAGACGCTGGCTCATCCTCAGCAACAGCCGCACCCCTGACGGCTCCCGTAAACGGGGTTCGCGGTAACTTGCCTGGCCGCCCTCTCCACTGTGGGGAAGTAACCGATAATGCGACTTTGCAGGCAGTTCGCGGGATCACTTCCGGATTGCCCGTGACTCGGGAGCAATCCCGCGAGACGCGGACTATCTCGGCAAGAACCTGCCATTTTTGCTAGTAGGCGGGGGAGGCGGACGCGTCTGGACTCCACCGTTTTCTCCAAGTCTTATGTCTTGAAGACATCGTTCGCACTGGCTGGGCAGTAGCGAAGCACCAGCAGCCGGATTTCGACTGCCGGTCTCCGACTTAAACAGATCGATCGAATGCAAGGAGAGACTATGAGTTTGCAAGACAATCTTAATCGAACAGTTCTGCCCATACCGGACCAGCAGCACATGGGTTTAACCACGTATAGAGCAGGGACCCAGACACGAAATATCCGCCGATCGAGCAGTTGCGGCCACCCGCTGGCGCACCCAATGTGCTCATTGTCTTGATCGACGACGCCGGGTTTGGTTCCGCTAGCGTCTTTGGTGGCCCTTGCGCGACGCCCAACTTCGAGAAGCTTGCAATAGACGGCCTACAGTACAACCGGTTTCACACCACCGCGCTCTGCTCGCCCACCCGCCAGGCGCTGCTCTCCGGCCGCAACCACCATTCCGCTGGCATGGGCGGCATCACCGAGATTGCGACGTCTGCGCCCGGTTACAACTCGCTGATGCCGAACACCATGTCGCCCCTCCGCCCAAACGCTGAAGCTCAACGGCTATGCGACAGCGCAGTTCGGCAAGTGTCACGAGGTGCCGGTGTGGCAGACCAGTCCCGTGGGCCCTTTTGATCATTGGCCCAGCGGCGGTGGCGGATTCGAGCATTTTTATGGATTCATCGGTGGTGAGACCAATCAGTGGTTTCCAGCCCTCTATCTAAACACAACGCCCGTTGAACCCGATAAGACGCGGAAGAGGGCTATCACCTGACGGAGGATCTACGAACCAGGCGATCAAGTGGATACGCCAGCAAAAGTCGCTCACGCCTGACAAGCCATTCTTCACCTATTTTGCGCCGGGTGCGACGCATGCCCCGCATCACGTGCCCAAAGAGTGGATCGATAAATACAAAGGCAAATTTGACCAGGGGTGGGATAACCTGCGCGAGGAAATCTTCGCCCCGGCAAAAGAAGATCGGCGTCATCCCGCCGGACTGCCAACTTACGGAACGCTCCCACGGCATCCCGGCCTGGGACACCGTCTCGCCAGAGATGAAGCCGGTGCTTCTCCGGCAGATGGAGGTGTATGCGGGTTTCCTGAGCACCGATCACCATGTCGGGCGGCTGAGATCGATGCGCTGGAGATCTAGATATCCTCGATAACACGATCATCTACTGATCATCGGCGACAACGGTGCGTCGGCGAAGGATCGCTCCAGGGGACGTTACAACGAGATGGCCACACTCACCGGTTTCGGCGCGCTGGAAACCCCCGCAGTTTCATCACCGAGCGGTTCGACAAGCTCGGGGGTTGGAGGCCTACAATCACTACGCAGTGGGCTGGGCGCACGCCACTGGACACGCCCTATCAGTGGACCAAGCAAGTGGCATCGCACTTCGGAGGCACCCGCAACGGGACGATTGTGCACTGGCCGAAGGGTATCCAGATCAAGGGTGAGCTCCGCACGCAGTTCCATCATGTAATCGACGTCGCGCCGACCATTCTGGAACGGCGGGCCTGCCCCAACCGGTCTTCGTCAACGGCGTCCAGCAGCGCCCGATCGAAGGCGTCAGCATGCTTACTCGTTCAACGACGCAAACGCAGCCGACCGGCGTGAGACGCAATACTTCGAGATGACGGGCAACCGCGGAATCTACCACAATGGCTGGACCGCGGTAACGAAACACCGGACACCGTGGGAAACCGGAGCCACAATTCAGCTTGCCGGCCTTCGACGACGATATGTGGGAACTCTACGACACGAACCACCGACTGGAGCCAGGCGAAAGACCTGGCCAAAGAAGATCCGGACAAGCTGCACGAACTGCAGCGCTGTGGTTGATCGAGGCGGTCAAGTACAACGTGCTGCCCCTCGACGATCGTTTCGCCGAACGTGCTAACCCCGCATCGCGGGCCGGCCGCAGTTGATCGCGGACACCGGCAGTTGCTGTTTAGCGGAATGGGGCGGCTCAGCGAAAGCTCCATAATCAACTACAAGAACAATCGCACGCCGTCACGGCCGAACTATCGTCCCGCCATCCGGTGCAAAAGGCGTGATCATCTCGGTGGGAGGAATTCGCGGGCGGATGGAGCCTCTACAGCCAGAAACGGCAAGCTGAAATACCACTATAACTTTTATGGCGTGGATGCCGTTATACCGATCGAGGGCACATCGGAGATTCCGGCGGGGACGCACCAGGTACGCATGGAGTTCGCCTACGACGGCGGTGGCTTGGCAAAGGCGGTAACAGTCACGCTCTACGTCGATGGTAAGAAGAGCCGGCGAAGGCCGCGTGGAACACACCGAGCCGCTCGTCTTCTCCGCCGACGAGACGTGCGACGTCGGCGACGACTTCGGCTCGCCGGTGACCCGTGACTATCCGAGGGAGCCGAAGTTCACCGGCGAGGTGAATTGGCTCGAAATCGACGTCGATAAAGACGCCGAAAATACCGATCACCTCATCACGCCCCAACAACGCCTGAACCTTGCTATGGCGCAACAGTAGATACGACCAGGAGAGGCGGCTCACATGAAAAAGCCGCCTCCGCACTGTATCATCCGTCGGGTTCTAGTTGGATCGGCTGCTAGGAAGTGGGGGCTTGCGTCCTGAACTCGAAGTGCCTAAAACGTTAGGTTCTCGGTAAGTTGCTCCCGATCTGACCCGGCAGGGCAGGCAAGTTTCCGAAAAGCACGGTTATTAGGGTATTTGGCCGTGAGGGGCCGGCTGTCCGGACAACCCAATCTATGGGCTATGGGCTTAGGTTATTTCCGGAAGGTCCAGGTACCTGCGACCAGCGCGAAGCATCGCCTGCATGATAGCAAAACTGTCTTCATTAGAGCCTTTGTCGAATTGCTCGTCGCCATAATCCAACGCGTTAGTTACATGAGCGACGATCCCAATGTCCACTTGGCGGGCGGTGGCGAAGGCGAAGAGTGACGCCGCCTGCATTTCAACCGCGAGAACGCCGGCGTTCGCATGATGCTGGAGCTGCTCGATCGTTTCCCGGTAAGGCGCATCAGTGGTCCAAACTGATCCCTGAACGACCGTCCGACCCAAGTCGGTGAGTTCGGAACTAAGCAGATCGCTAATCGGTGTGGGGCAAGCGACGTCCTCGCCGGGAGGCAAGTAGTGGAGCGATGTGCCCTCATCCCGCACAGCACAGGTCACTACAACAAGACCTGGAAGCCGGAACGAGGGGGAGACGCGTCCGGCGGAAGTGAGGCCTAAAATTAGGCGCGCCCCCGCCACACGGAGCTGTTCGGCAATCAGCACCGCATAAGGGCCGCCGATTGTCCGCGCGATCAGGCCACAGCGGATGCCCTTGGCTTCGACCAAATACATCGTGGTGTGAAAACACGCCCAAGGTTCAAAAGGTGCTGCCATACCATGACTCGAGAGCCAATCGGTCAGATCGCCATCGAAGTCAAGAACGCAAAGTGCGGGAACGCTCAACTCCGGCAAGCCCCTGGTTTCGCGGACTGAGCTTACTAATTCCTCGGGCTTAAACACCGATGGCGAGTTAAGGGCATGGTCAAATAAGGGGCATCGATCTGAAGGGTTCATTAAGTTTCCATGGTACCCGGCGTGTCTTGGGCTCAATATATGCGAGCCGCTCGTCATTTTCGCGTTCCTTTTGGCTAGTACGGTTTTCGGCGCCAGTTTTCGAGGCCGGGACTGCGAAAAGGCAACCGCGAGCCGCAGCCCGCGCGGCCCACTCGGGATGGAAACCATATTTCGAGTGATCGATGTTTCGAATCTTGCAGGCTCTTCTCTCCCTACCGGGTTTTGACAGTCGATTCAACGTGCCCACCGCAGCAGACGAGCATCTTGCCCCGATTGGCTCGGTCATGCCGGTTCATTAAGGTATCCAGGCCCAGACTCCTCCCCGGCGGTACCAGGAAAAACTGGACCATGACGACAATCAGGAATACGTATTGCCATGGCCATTCTCCAGGAGAACGATACAGGCCCTGCGATAAGTTGATGGCCATGGCCGCGCCCAGCAATGAGCCGAGACGGGACCAGACGCCGAGCAGTAGCGTCAAACTGATGAGGGCTTCAACCGCGAACACTTGTGGTGCGAAAAAGCCGAAGTGAGCTAGCACCACATTCGACACAAAAGCCCGCTGAAGGTCGGTGGACGCGAACTTGACCATCTCCGACGTCCAGAAACGAAGCCCGCAGTAATTTGGTGGCACTTTCCAAATGACCTGTTGCCACCACATCGCACCGATCACGGTGCGAGCCAGCCATGTCCAAACGTGATAAATGGAGCGCTGTTCAGGGTAGAGCCGGTAGGCCAAAATGGCCAGGATGATGCCCGCCAGCAGGAGCAGGTCGAACGCAATCGTCGTCCAACTCTGCAATGTGAACATGTATTGAAAACTGTCTAAGAACGGGTTCGTTCTCATTCGAGATCCGTTATTCAGATTTGTTCGTCAATTTGACCACGTTCTTAGCGCGTTTGAGTGTCTCGCGTCACAAAAGGTTACGGCTAACGCTGCCGAAGGCGTCCTCCAGTTCTAAGTCATAATTCGGAAATTGGCACTTGAACGAAAAGTCGCTTGTCGGACAGGTGGCCGTTCGACCGTTCAAGCGGAGTTCCCCAAAAACGGGGTAAGTCCGCCATCCTTGAAAGTGCCGAAACCCCCACGGACGCGTCCTGGGCCTCCTGCGCGATTCCATGACGTTCTACTACACGGGGTGAATCCTGGCGGATGGAGGGTATTCTCCCCAAACCACTCCATTTCCCCAACCACTCCCCGACCGGGGCGATCTGCCCGGCTCAATCGTCAAAATGAGCGACTATTACCAGCCGATCACGGCAATTTTGTACACCAGGAGAATGACTGCGATCGCTGGCGCGGTCCAGGCGGACGGCGTGTAGCGTCGAAAGAAGTAAAGCGTCACGCCTGCCCAGCAAGAGCAGACAGCGATTAGAGCGCCGCCGACATATGGCATAGCGACTGCGGCCGAGAACTCCCGCACCGAGGATGTGCCTGAGCCGGAAGATCTCACCTAGTGTCCTGACAACGATTAGGAATTGAGTCGTAATTCCTATCTGAGCCCAACGTTCTCTGGTCACGGGGAAAATTGTAGCCGAGGGGTGGCCTTATTCTAATCGCCAATGCGCTCATCGACGATGGAAAGGGAGTCACATTGGCCGAATAGCGGTTTGACGGACAAGCGGCCCGTTCGGCACTGACGCCGAGTTCCCGTGAAAAACGGGGTTATCGGTATGTTCATCCGGAGGCCCGGTCAGAAGCTCTGAAAGCGCCCGAAGGCCCCAGGTGTCAAGCGGGACGGTCCTTTTGGTCCGACCGTCCTGTGCATCGTGTTGCCATTTGGGCCCATCGCCGGTGGTTGGGGTGTCACTGCGAGCCACGCTGATCTCGGCGTAGGCTCAGGATCGCTAATGGCCGGTTCACTGCGTGTACTGGTTTCCGCGCCGCCGGCCGTTTCCCCCTCATCGTCCTCGTAATCTGGGTCACCAGGTTTCCGCATCCACTTGGCACGATAGACGTTGTGAGTAACCTCTGGCTCCTCCCCTTTTGGCTTCGTCGGATCTGGATCCGCGTACCCCAGCGCGTTCCAGAGATAGTCAAGAGCCTTGCTCTGGCTGCTTGTGTTGTAGCCCGTCTTCGCCGGGTCTATGCTCGCAAATTCCCACCACTTGGCGAGAATCTGTTCTCGACCGATATTGAATTCGGCAAGCGCATCGACCTCGTGTTGTACAAGCCCTGCCCGCACAGAGGCGCGGTGCGAGGCCATATATTCCTTCACCCTTGGTTTTCTTTTTACGTGCGGCGCCTGGCTCGGGCTCATCCCAACAGCCTCCGCGGCCTCACGGTCGGTCAATTTCCCACCGAGGACAAGGTGGGCGAACCTTATTTCCTGGTCGGTGATCGGCGTCTCGACTGGTCCCTTTGGCATAGGTTGCTATTGAATTCCTTGATTTTTATTCACTTTTATCGACGAAACGAGGCGTTTCAGCAGTTTTTCCGCCGATTCCTGGCCCCGTCGATGCCCTTTGGTCCTGGCTGGATCGATGTTTGCCAGCTCGCTAAGCCTCTGCAGAGCCGGTTCATATCCAAACGTGCAATACATCATCTTGCAGGCACGGACCTGGCCTCTAAGATTTCCTTTTGTGGCCTCCGGTGCGTATGCAGCAAGTTTCCAAAGAATTGCGCTCGCATCTTCTTTGGTGAAATTGCTCGATTCCATCGCGACTGGCTCCTGATCTATCAATCTAGTCCCGTCCCTTTTCCGGCCTTTGAGCACAGCGTCCGCATCAGAATCGCTAGCCTCGACACCCGTCCATCTAATGACGTGACCGGTCATGGTATGGCCATTTTGGGTAAGTTCTGGTAACTGCTGGGCCATGTTTGGGTAATTTGCGGTAATCATTTCCTAACGCGGCACTCGCCGAAAGTGCTCGCGTGGGCGGTTATTTTTGCGCCACAATTGGCAACTTGTTCCAAAAGGCTCCGCGCTGAGCTCTCGCCAGACGCTTGATTCTTCACGTGTCCCGCCAGCCTGAAAGCACGTTCCAGAAACAACTGTTTTTGGCACCCTACACACTGGGCACCTGCCCTCCTGTGAGCTGCAAGCTATCCGGTCGGAATGCCTTTGGCGGTTCATTGCTGAAGTCATCGAAGCGGACCTGGACCTTGCCATGCATGCATCCGGTCACTGTCCCCGGAAAGTTCGGGCAAGAGATCAGCTCCACACGCTCACCAATTCGGAACGAATTCATAACTCCCTCACATCAGGCTGCCGTTGCCTGTCCCTCCAGCGATGTATGAGCTTGCGAACAAATGCTGGCGCCGGGAAGAGCCTTAAGGACTCCATCTCGACCGTTCCGGGCCAATCGCGCGTTTTGACCTGGAGCAGAACCACGTCCGTGGAGCCGACGCCGACGATGTCCCAGGTGCCGAGGCTCGCAGCGGCTCGGGTGCACCGATAGCCAGCACCCTCAAGCAAGCGGATGGATCGATGCTCATTGCGTGTGCCCTTGCGCTTCGCGTTCATAGTGCCCCTCGCTCCGCCAGGGCCTTCCGCAGGTAGACAGCCAAGTCCAGAGCCTCTTCGTAGGCCTCGCGAAGTGAATCTCTCCCGTCATTCGCAAGCAGAGGGCGATGGTGCTGCGCCCATCCAATGCGGTCCCGCTCTTCCAGGTCCGCACGCACCAGGTCAAAGATGGTTGGACCGGTCATTGGCGACTCCCGGTCTTTTTTGTGATTTTTGATGGTTCATGCCCTACGTATTTCTGAAAGTTTTCGGTCAGAGCCAAACCGTAGACGAGGTTGTCATCCGTAATCGTGAAGCCTGAATCCCGAAGCAGGATCTTGAAGGTAGTAAGTTGGGCAGGAACATCAGCGCCTGTCCGTTCGCACCAGGCAAAGTAGTCGCGATGCAGGGCGCCGATACCCCACCAGGCACGATCGACAAACATGCACTGCTCTCGAACCCATCGGCAGAACCCGTCCTCATAGTCCCCGGGTGCAGCTTCGAGACTGAAAAAGTTTTGATTTTTTGCAGAGTCGACACCATCAGAAATCTCAAAAATGGTTTTTGTGATTTTTGATGGTTCGCGTTCTGCTGTTTTTCCAAACTTTTCGGCTTCAGGATGCCATTCCAGCCAACGAGCGTCGAGCTTCACAGAGTTCCTCCGTAGATGCGTGGATTGATCGACCAGAGTTCTGTTGGGCGCCCCCTACCGGCTTCTGAGGGTCGTGGATTCTTTCTTACCCACGAAGCGTCTTCAAGTATCCGGAGACCAGCGCGGACCTCGTCAGGAGTACTCAGCGACGCCCAATTGTTGTAATAGACATCTCGCAGGCTGAAATAACCCTCCTTCACCCTCCAACCCTCTCGCAATCGCTTGGCAAGCAATATGGCCGAGTTTCGTTCTGGGGAGAGTTTCGCTGAATAGATTCGTCGGGCATGTGGCTTCAGATACTCGCAAAAGCTCGCACCCTGCTGTGCGTGTCGCAGTCCAATTTCCCCCTCACATCCATCTGCGAGCGCAAACAATAGTGCGAGCGCGGGCATAAGAGAGCGGTATTTTGCCAAGTGGGCTAGCATCACCGGTTCGAGGGATTCTGAGACCAAGGCTGTTTCCAGTTCCGTCAACCAAACCACGAAGAGCTCTTGGGCTTCACCTCCAAATCTGAAGCGCTTGGGTCTGCTTCCATCCATAGCCGTCAAGCGCCGGTAGACAGCTTCGGCGCGTTCCCGTGCGTTTAACGACGGAGCTCGGTCACGATAAACCCAAGAAGATTGCTGGTCGGGCCACACCAGAAGTTGAAATCGCTGTATCAGGCCGTCGTTGGCCGGTCCGTCGGCTAGTGCTTCGGCCAGGTACGAGCGAAGCCGGGATGGCTGGATTCCCCCGAAGAGCGAGATACAGCAATGCTCGACGTGAACCGAGCCTCGTCCGATCCGGTCAAGGGTGAATCCCGAATCGCCATTCCAGCTTTCAAGGTAGAAAGCTCGCTGCTCCTCTCTTCCATAGCGATCGAGGGAAGCTAACCAACCTGTCAGTTCATCGCGAAGAACGAACAGCCCGGCTGGATTATCAACAAGCAACTGATGGAGCGCTTCGAAGGTCCCATCGCTCGTAAGAAGCCGTCGGCCAGTAGGACGCTCGATCTCAAATGTTGGACGCTCTGGCGCCTCACCATTCCCCTTCGCTGCACGTTTAAAGTTGTCGCGCCATGCTGCCTTCCTAAGCTCAGCCTCCTCTTCCTGACGCGCGTAATCGGCCGAAGACGTTTCGTGCTCTTCCCGCCAGCCAGCCTCAATCGCCCGCAAGGGCGCGGTGATCGCGGAAATGGTCGGGCTTTTCTTTTGGCCAGGGGAGGCCACGATTCCGCCCCACAGGTTGGGAACGACGATCCATCCGTTGTCGGCACGCTTGGGCTGAATCAAGGCGCGCCGATTCACGGCGCCAGCCAAACACGCCACGCTACTGACCGCGGGGAAGTCGATGGGGACTTGCATGCGGTCGGCAACATCTTCCACTAGCGGCCGCAGGGCTTCTGGCAATAGCCTTAAATCGAACTCGGGTACAGGAGGGAGCGCTTCCTCGATTGGATCCGGAGCAGGCCAATGTGTGCTGGAGGTAGTTCCGAAATCAATGTGTATCGCCGCCGAACCTGCTTCTCGCGCGGCCTCCACTTTGGCTCTGTTCTCCGCTAAGGGCAACAGAGTCTCACCCTCCTCCGATTCGATGTGCAGCGGCGCAATGGACGGTGATGGTTGGTTAAATCTGGAGCGGTATCCCATGCCGAGTCCCATGCCGGTGCGCGTTCTCGTATCTCCACTGCCGTTCAGAGCCATTCGGCGTCTCCTTCAAAAACGCGATCAATGAGACGCATCTGCGCCAAGACGTCGTGAACATAGACGGTCAGCGCTGTTTCGCCCAGAGCTCCGTCTGGCATCATCGCCAAATCTCTCGCCAATATCGGGAGATCGCGATCAAGCTCTTGCCACCGCAGCCGTAGCCAATCGACCGCGGCTCTTTCTTCGGCGCGTTGCGCTCGATCGGCCGCAAGCTTTCGGTCACGCTCCGCAGTGATAGCCGCAAGCTTCTCAGGTGCCGGGGGCGGCCCGGGGAACAAGCTGTCGATCGTCAAGCCGGCGCTCTGCAGTACCGCTGAAAGCTCGCAGCCCGCGAAACAGCGAACCAACACTTTACCGTCTCGGCCTGCAGCTATTGAGAGTGAAGGTGACCTGTCTGGATGTGCTGGACAACGGGCAATCCAACGGCCCGTGCCGGTGCGGCGAGCGTCGAAATGCTCGACGACCGCCGCGAGCAGGTTTGGAGTATCTGTAACGCTCATCGCGTGGGCACCTCCAACTCAGCTAGCAAGCATTGATCGCAACCCTCAACGTGACGAAATCGAAGGCGCATCGCACGGATCGCAAGGTCAGCACAGGCAGCGGCCTGAACCGTATCGCCGTGGAGGCGGACCTTCGCTCGAAAGGCCCGTTCCAGCAGCGAAAAAGACTGATGCTTGGCGCATTGCGGGGTCATTGGGGTAACCGTCCATCGAAGACTTCGCGCAAAAGGCAGACGCTGCAATAGGCTGTGTGCTGATGTTTCCGGCGCAAAATCTGAGCCAAATTTCGGGCGAAACTTGCGTTTCGTCGCGGCGAGTCGTCTAGAACTAGACATTCGCGGGCCTTCTCTACACGGCGGGTTAAATCGCGGCCGTCCGCGCAGAACAAAAAACCTTTGCCCGGGTGTGGCGATGGTATTTGAGCGTTTGACTGCTGATGTGCGACAATGTGGGACATATACGAGACCCTCCTAGGGTTGCGGTTGCGACAGGTTGAGCCCCTGTCGGGTTGGTGGATAAACGAGAACTCGACCCCCGGTCGAAATGGCCGGGGGTTTTTGCGTTTGTCTTGAACACGAACTACTCCGCGACCGCTAGGGCCGGCCTGACCGTCGCGTCGCAGATTCTGTCAAGCTCGCTCACCGGAATCGAAAGCTTTGTTCCGAGCTTGTGGCTGGCAATTTTCCCTGAATAGGCCCACTGTCTCGCGGTCCAAACGCTAATTCCCATGATCCGCGCCCAGTCCTTGATTGAAATCAAGCGCTGCGCCATTGGTTCGATCTCTGCCATTCTGCTTCTCCCTCGTTAAGGCAAGAATCGCCTAACATGAAACTAGGCTAAGTAGGCGATGAGCTCAATAGATGGTGCAAAGAAATATATGTTTCTTTATTGTCTATAACTAGCATCTTGTGCAACACTTTTCTGGGAGACAAAGGGGTATGAAGAGATCAAAAGTGAAGCGAAGTGATTACATTGAGGAGCGGTACTTCCGAGACGCGCTACTAAGTGGGGGGACTTTCTCGAGTGATTACGAACGGCTTTATGGGCAGCAGGACAAGCTGACTGAACAAGCTGCGGCCGTCACTTATAAGCGGCAGCTAGCGCGCTTTGTATCCGGATCGCACGCGCAACCGGCCACCGGTGGTGACTTGGTGAGGGACCTGTTACAGGACTACACGGGTGAGTGGCTTGATACTGGCATCGATAGCCAAGGCCAAGAGCGACCGTTCACCAGAACCCTAACCGGAACTGGGAGCGCATGGAGTGCTGTCGCAGGATACGAGTACGCTCAACATCCGGTATTCATCGACTGGAATAACGGTTTGCAACGGCGCCGAAAGACGATCGCTGAGAGGCTGTACGTAGATCCCACGGAACACATCGCAGCGGCAAACTCATCCACCGAGAAATTGCCGACCTCGATCAAGTATCCGGTGGGTAGCTTCGAACACCGACTGTTCTCAGGCCTACGTGAATATCGAAAGGCGAAAGGGCGCAACGTTCCACGCAGCTACACCAATATGCCTCGAAACGTCGCCCACGCTGCTCGACTGCGGGCAGCGTGTCTTTTTCATGCGTTTATGGAGGCACCGTGGCGACACAAGCTGGGGAACTGCAAAAGGTGCCATAGCTATTTCGTCCTAAGAAACAAGCCGGCAGGAACATACGTCCGCGGAATGCATTGCTCAGACTGCAAGAACATTGCCAGCGCAGGTGCATCTGCAAAAACTAAGCGAGCTGAACGGGAATCGCGGCTGCTCGGACTTGCTACCGACGTTTGGCCCTCATGGCGTCATCAGGGCGAAGATCGCAATAAGTGGATCGCAGAACAGGTGAGCAGCTTATTTGGTGAGAAGAAAGCGATCCAACGAAATTGGGTCACGCGACATGAAAAAGAAATCGAAGCGGAGCTAAAGAGAAGAGCACGGGCCTCGATTCCAGAAGCGCATGAAAAGGCGCCCACGGCTCGTCTCGAAGTTGAGAACCTAACAAGCGGAATCAAGCGATTTAGGGGAGTCGGACCACATTCCGGTAGAGGAAAGGGCACCGGCTAAGAAGCCTCGGGATCGCGACGGGATCTACGCTCGTCCAGATAGACCGGGCTTTTGAGGCTCGTGCGTGGCTTAAACCTTTAGTAACTAGCCGACCTCATTTCGGATCGCCCTGGCCCAGGGTGAGCGGGTCCGTGAAAACCTCGTCCAGCTTGCTCGCCGCCGTGCCCAGGTATTCCGGGTTCAGGTGCGAGTAACGGGCAGTCATGCGGAGGTCCTTGTGCCCGAGCAACTGTCCGACCGTATGCAGGTCGGCTCCCTGCATTCGTAACTGAGACGCAAACGTGTGGCGCAGGTCATGCAGCGAGAAATCCTCAATCTTTGCCGCTTGGCAGGCCCGTATAAATGCAACCGTCACTTGCTCTGGCGTCAGTCCAGGGAAGAGCAGTTGCTTCGGCTGGCGCCCTTCCGGTTCGAGCGAGGCGATAACTTGGTTTGAAAGCTGGTTCAGGTACGCAAACCGCGGTTTGCCGCTCTTGGTCAACGTAAGCAGGATTCTGCCACTCTTGGTGTCTACATCCTTCCAGCGGATCCGCATGAGCTCGCCACGCCTCATGCCGGTGCTCACCGCCAGACCGACGATCGGACGGAGCCAGGACGGACAAGCCAGGAGGAGCTTTTGTAACTCTGCCGGTTCCAAGTGTCGGGTACGTCCCTCTGGCGCCTCCGGCATCCTCACGCGCCTGGCCGGGTTCGCAGGGATGAGTTCCCACACGTCGCAGGCGACGCCAAAGAAGTGCTTCAACACGTTCGTTTCTTTGATGATCGTTCCGGCCGAAACCTCCCCGGTTCTGCTCTCGATGTAGGCGTTTATCTTGGACGGGCGAATGCTCGCCAACTTGACTGACCCAAAGAACGGAATCAGGTGTTTCTCAACGATGCCTTTTTGACGATGCATCTCTTGTTCGCTAATCTGGCCGGCCGCGCACCGCTTTCGCTGGTACTCGACATAACGCTTCGCGACCACACCGAAAGTGTCCTCGGTCGGAAGTGGCTCCCCGTTCGCCAGCGCTTCCTTGACCTCGCGGACTCTGGTTCTGATCTCTTCCCGCTTCTCGCGAGCCTGGGTAACGGTTGGGCCGCCGTACTGCTGCCGTCGTTTCCGATACTCATCGACGTAGGAGATCCAAAAGCCTGGCCGCCCGTCGCGCTCGTAGACCCCGTCCCGCCCCCTCGTTTTCCTGGGCATAGGTTTTCTATCGTGACCCCATCGTGACCACGGGAGGGAAAGCGGTTTTGCGGGTCTTTCGCAAAGCACTCATTTTATTTGACTTGTTTGGCGTCCCCGACGGGATTTGAACCCGTGTTATCGCCGTGAAAGGGCGGTGTCCTAGGCCGGGCTAGACGACGGGGACGTTTGCTTGGCCCGTAGCCTTCGGGCCGGCCGGAGTCGACCAAGTTCAACTTTATCGCATTCCACTGTTGCTGTGTAGTTTCGAGGACGAAACAAGGGCCGTTCCATGCCAACCACGCCCGGTGGCGCGGAGGGGTGGTCAAGCAAAACACCCAAGCTCCGGACCAGCGATCCCGTGAAAGCAATGGAAACAAATCCTTTTCGGCCCAGGCACGCTCAGGCGAACTCCGGGGTACCCAAATTTCTTTATCGCCCCGACCTCACTTGTCAAAAGCCGCACACCCACCCTCCGCAAGCTCGAATCCGGCCTCGTTCGGCTCCGCAGTCGCGCACGCCGCGCTATAAACTGCAGTTTCATGGCCCGCTACAAGTACCTCGATACCCTCGTCCTCATCTTCGTCGTTGTCCTGCTGGTATCGAACCTGGTCGCCCAGAAGGTGTGCCGCCTCGGACCCCTGACCATCAGCGGCGCCGAATTGCTCTTCCCCCTTACCTATATCTTTGGCGACGTGTTCACCGAGGTCTATGGCTACCAGGCGTCGCGGCGCGCCATCTGGATCGGCTTCTTCGCCTCGGCCCTGCTCAGCGCCGCCGGCGCCCTGGCTGTCGCTCTTCCCGCCGATCCCGGCTGGCATAACCAACAAGCCTTTGAAACGGTCTTCGGCCTGGTGCCGCGCTTCGTGGCCGCCAGCCTCATCGCCTATTGGACCGGCGAATTTGCCAACTCCTTTACCCTCGCCAAGCTCAAGATCCTCACCCGTGGCCGCTGGCTGTGGACGCGCATCCTGGGATCCACCATCGTGGGCCAGGCCTTCGACACCTTTCTGGTCATGTTCATCTCCTTTGCCGGCACAGTCTCCCGGCACACGCTGATCCGGTTGATGCTTTCCTCCTACCTGATCAAAGTGGTGTATGAGGGACTGGCGACGCCGCTCACCTATGCCGGGGTTGCGTGGCTGAAACGGCGTGAAGGTGTGGACCCCTTCGATACCCAAACTGATTTCAATCCCTTTTTGCTACGCGGACTCCCAGCAGTAAATGAGATGAAGGCCCCGTAACGGGTACGACCCGGGAAATCGTCGTCAGAATGTAGCGACTTCCAAACCTGGAAAGGCGGCTCGATAGAGACGCGGGTCGAGCGTGAGCAGGCGGTACCGGCAGACGGATGCGTGGGCGCCGATTAGGAAATCAGCGAGGATCCGTCGTGGCAGTTCCGTCTTCTTCCCGCTCCGCCGCAGAGCATAGCCCTGGAAGGCTCTCCCCGCCAAGCGCCAGATTTCTTCGCTTGACTGCCAATCGACGCGGATGCCAGTGACTGCGAGGAATTCATCAATCATCGATTCTGTACGACCCGGAAGCGCGAGCAACTCGGCATAAACAGCTCCCGCAATCACAAGAGCACCCCGTGCCTGCGAGGAATCAAGGGCTTTTTGTGCGGCAGCGTTCAGTTGTGGGTTTGTGTCCCACAGAGCAATCAGGACATTCGTTTCAACGAGGGTGGTCATTTGCCACGTTGCGCACGCAGCCACTCCAGGATGGCCTTCTTGCCGGAGCCAATCTGCAAATTGCCGATGCCACGATAGCGGGCAAATGGGCTCTCCGCGCGAATAGGTACCATACGCATCTCTCCATCGCGTTCCTCGAACCCGAGCCGGTCGCCCACGCCGACGCCCAGAGCACGCCGAACCTCATTTGGGACCGTAATTTGACCTTTGGCGGTAATCTTCGCCGTTTTGGATATCACAAAAATCTCCTTACTTCTTGGTTCTACTCCTTACTTTGTGGCGATTTATCGCAAAGCTTCACATCGTTGGGGTCTATGCTGATTCTTCAGATGACACCCACACCGAAATCCATGCGGTATATCGAGATCACGGAGCCGGGTGGCCCGGAGGTGCTGCGCCTCGCAACCGGGCCACTGCCACGGCCGGGTCCGGGAGAAGTACTTGTTCGGGTGGAGGCGGCGGGCATCAACCGCGCGGATTTGCTACAACGGCAAGGGCACTATCCGCCTCCGCCGGGGGCTTCTCCCATTCTGGGAATGGAGATTTCGGGGCACATTGCCGGTTTGGGCACTGGCCCAACCGACCCCTGGTGTATCGGCGACCCGGTTTGCGCCCTGCTTGCCGGGGGTGGCTACGCCGAGTATTGCGTGGCGCCCGAAGGCCAGTGCATGGCGGTGCCGGGCGGGATTTCGCTGCGCGATACGGCCGCCATCCCGGAGGCGGCCATTACCGTGTGGGCCAATCTTTTCAAGCCCCGCCGGCTCTTTGCCGGCAATCTCTTCCTGGTGCAGGGTGGCGCGAGCGGGATCAGTACCCTGGCTATTCAGATCGCCCGCGCCTTTGGCGCCCGGGTTGCCACCACCGCCGGCACAGATGAGAAATGCAGCTTTTGCCTCAGCCTCGGCGCGGATATTGCCATCAACTACCGCACCCAGGATTGGGCCGCCGAAGTGGCCAACTGGTCCCAGCCCCGGGGGATCGATTGCATCCTTGACATGATAGGAGGCGATTACTTCGCCAAGCACGTGAGCCTGCTCGCCACCGGGGGGCGGCTGGTGCAAATCGCCTTTTCCCATGGCAGCCAGGTGACAGTCGACCTGCGCGCTGTGATGATCAAACGCCTGCTGATCACAGGGTCGACCCTTCGCCCCCGCACGGTGGCAGAAAAATCGTCGCTGGCGCGAGCCGTGGAGCAGGAACTCTGGCCACTGTTCGCAAGTGGACAGCTGCGGCCAGTCGTCGATAGCGCCTTTCCCCTGGGACGCGCCGCGGACGCCCACCGGCTGATGGAATCCGGTACACACACGGGGAAGATCGTTCTGCAAATGGACTAAGGCGGCTACCCCACCCGAGCACTATAAAATTTCTGAAGCAACCTTCGCGCCCAACTCATCCAAGGGTCACTACAGAAGAAGCAGCTTCCTTTCGATTAAGGGAGTAGGGACACCCGGGTTTTCCGGCGTGGGTGCGCAAGCTTGTATCAACCATTCTCACCTCTGAGGGTCTACGTTTTGACAAGGCTTCCGGTCTGGACCACATCCTGTCTGCCCCTGATTTTGCTGGCTCTTTCCGCCTGCGCCAAGCAAGCGGCGCCCGCGGCGGCACCGCAAGCTCTGCCGGTACAAACTCAGACCATCGCGGCCGCTGCTGTTCCGCGATACGACGAGTACGTCTCGACCATCAAGTCGCGGCGCTCGGCCACCATCAATCCCCAGGTCGACGGCAACCTGGTAAAAATCTATGTCCATTCCGGCGACCGCGTGCGGGCCGGCCAACTGCTCATGGAAATCGACCCGGCTAAACAGGAGGCGACGGTTTCCTCCTCGCGTGCAACCGAACAGCAAAAGCTCGCTGTCTTTCAATACAACCAGATTGAAGTGGAGCGGCAGCGCAAACTCTTCGAGCAGGGCGTCACCAGCCGGGATGCTTTCGACCAGGCGGAGCAGTCTTACAAGAACTCCCAGGCGGATTACCAGTCCGCCGTCGCGGCTACCCTGAGCCAGCAAAAACAGCTCGGCTACTACCACATCGCGGCTCCCTTCGACGGCATCGTGGGCGATGTGCCGGTGCACCTGGGCGACTATGTGTCGGCTACCACCATACTTACCACGGTGGATGAGAACCGCGACCTGGAAGCCTACATCTACATCCCCACGGAACGGGTTACGCAGATCCGCAAAGGGCTGCCGGTTGTGATTCTCGACAACCAGGAGAATGTGCTGGAAAACACCGCGATCGACTTTATTTCACCCCAGGTAGACAACGGACTGCAAGGGATCCTGGCCAAGGCTCCCGTCCACGCCGATCTGGGTAAGCTGCGGAACCTGCAACAGATCAAGGCGCGTGTGGTCTGGACAACGTCTTCGATCCCAGTTGTGCCTGTGCTGGCGGTTATCCGGCTGGGCGGCCAGACTTTCGTCTACGTCGCCACCAACCAGGGTGGTAAGTATGTTGCCAAGCAGCGACCCATCACAGTCGGCGACACGGTGGGCAACGACTACGCGGTTCTGGGCGGACTCCAGAACGGGGAGAAAGTTATCGTGTCGGGCACGCAGTTCCTGATCGATGGCGCCCCAGTACAGCCGTTGGGCTAAACATCAAGTAACAGCCTCTGAGCTTCATAAGCCGCTGCGCCGGCGCCACGAAGAATTGGGCTGGTAATCCGGCGGCGTAAACAAAAGGGAGCGTTCTTGTGGTTGATTTCTTTATCCGCCGGCCGGTGTTCGCAACAGTCTGCGCCCTGCTGATCATTCTTGCCGGAGCGGTCTGCATCCCGACGCTGCCCATCTCCTTGTATCCGACACTGGCTCCGCCACAGGTCACCGTGACCAGCAATTATGTGGGAGCGAACGCGCAGACGGTCGAGTCCGCGGTAACCATCCCGCTGGAACAACAGATCAATGGCGTGCAGGGCATGCGCTACATCTCTTCCACCAGTTCCAATGACGGAACCAGCGCTATTGTTACAACCTTTCAAACGGGCTACAGCCAGGATATCGCCGCGGTGGACGTACAGAATCGCGTCTCGTCCGCGACCGGGCGCCTGCCGGCGGCGGTGAACAACACCGGCATCACCATCACAAAAACAAATAGTAATTTCGTATTTGCGGCTGCTTTCTACTCTCCAGATAGCCGCTATTCCAATCTTTTCATCAGCAACTACCTCGACGTTTATGTGAAGGACGCGCTCAAGCGTATCCCCGGTGTGGGCGACGTTGTGATCTTCGGCGAGCGCCGCTATGCCATGCGTCTATGGCTGGATCCCGCACGCCTGGCTGCTCGCGGCCTGACCAGCGCGGACGTGACCAGTGCGCTGGCAGAGCAGAACGTTGAAATTCCGGCCGGCCAGGTGGGCCAGCCGCCTTCGGATGAGAAGCAAAATTACCAAATCCCCGTGCGCGTGATCGGGAGGCTTTCCGAACCGTCAGAGTTTGACAATATCGTCGTGAAGTACAGCCCCGGCGGCGTCGTGCAGTTGAAGGATGTTGGCTACGCCGAGCTAGGCGCGGAGACTTATTCCACTGACCTTAACTACAACGGCGCCGACGCAGTAGGGGTCGGCGTGCAGCAGCTGAGTAATGCCAATGCACTGGCGGTTGACCGCGCAGCCAAGGCGGCGCTGGACGATCTGTCAAAATCATTTCCTCCGGGCATGAAATACGAGGTGCCTTTCGATACCACCACGGTCATTGGCGATTCCATCCGCGAAGTCGTAGGCACCCTGGGCGAAGCAGTCGTCATCGTCATTATCGTAATCTTTCTCTTTTTGCTGGACTGGCGTGCGACCATCATCCCCGCGATCACCATCCCGGTGTCTCTGATCGGAACGTTCGCTTTCATCAAGATTTTCGGCTTTTCGATCAATTCGTTGACCATGTTCGGCATCACGCTGGCGACCGGGCTGGTGGTCGATGACGCTATCGTGGTGATCGAGAACGTGCAGCGCCATATCAACGAGGATCACTCCGATCCGCACACTGCTACGTCCATTGCGATGGCCGAGGTTACCAGTGCAGTCATAGCTACTTCGCTGGTGCTCATTTCTGTGTTCGTACCGGTGTCTTTCTTTCCCGGCACCACCGGCATTCTCTACAAGCAGTTCTCCCTGACTATCGCTTTCTCCATTGCCATTTCGGCTTTCAATGCTTTGACCTTGTCTCCGGCGCTGGCGGCTATCTTCCTGCGTGGCGAGAAACATAAGCGCGGTCTGCTGGGGCTGATCGACCGCGCGATTGTCTCAAGCACGGTTTTTTACGGCAAAGCGATTCGCCAGGTATTGCGCTTGCGCTACGTGGTGCTCGTGCTCTTTGTCTGCGGCCTGGCAGCAACGGTCTATCTTTATCAGCACACGCCGACCGCCTTCCTCCCGTCAGAAGACCAGAATTATCTACTTTGCATTGTGCAAACTCCGCCTGGAGCCTCGCTCACTTACACCTCTGACGTTGCGCAAAAGGCCGTGGACATCATTCGCAAAGACGATGATGTCTACGGGACCTTTGCCGTCATGGGATTCAGTCTCAGCGGAGGCAGCTCTTCGAACTATGGGCTGATCTTTGTTCCGCTCAAGTCCGTCGACCTGCGTAAGAAAAAGGGCCCGGGGCATTCGGCCGCGGAAATCTACGCTTACCTGGCGCCAAAGTTGTTCGGAGTACCGGGGGGCATCGTAGCTATTTTTCAACCGCCCGCTATCCAGGGCCTGGGTAACTTCGGGGGATTCGCGTTCGAACTGCAGGATCTGGGCCGCAATACGCTGCAGGATCTGGACCGCGTGGCCCACCAGATCATCGGCGCGAGCCGGCAAGGCAATAAGCTGGTCGGCCTGTACACCAGTTACACGGCCAGCGACCCTCAGCTGCTGATCACGATTGATCGCGTGAAGGCGGAAGCCCTTGGTGTGCCGATCAGCCAGATCAATTCCGCACTGAACGTCTACATGGGTTCGGCCTACGTCAACGATTTCAATTACAACAACCGGTCCTATCGGGTTTACGTGCAGGCCAAACAATCCGCTCGCATGACCCCTGGGGACCTGCGAAGGTTCTATGTGCGTTCCAACTCGGGGCAGATGGTGACGCTCGACAACCTGGTGACGATCGCACAGCAATCGGGGCCGCAGGTCATTAGCCATTACAACCTCTTCCGGTCAGCGGAAATTGATGGCTCTGCCGCTCCCGGCTACAGCACGGGAGAAGGCCTGGCCAACATGGAAGCATTGGCCAAGAAGAACATGATCCAGGGCATGAGCTACTCCTGGACCGGGCTATCGCTCGAGGAGATCGAGGCCGGCGGCAAGGCTGTCCTGATCTTCGGCCTCGGACTGTTGGTGGTTTACCTTACACTCTCCGCACAGTATGAGAGCTTTGCGCTTCCTTTCATCATCCTGCTGGCTGTGCCGACCGCGGTGCTGGGAGCATTGGGCCTGGTTACGCTGCGCGGCATGGCCAACGATGTGTACTGTCAGATCGGGCTGGTGATGCTGATCGGGCTTTCGGCGAAGAATTCCATTTTGATTGTGGAATTCGCGGAGCAGATTCGCGGACAGGGCAAGTCCATCCTCGAAGCTGCGATTGAAGCGGCCGAACTCCGCCTGCGGCCTATTCTGATGACTTCGTTTGCGTTCATCCTCGGCGTGCTGCCGCTTTATTTTGCCACCGGCGCCGGCGCGCTGGGGCGGCGTTCTGTAGGCACCACGGTAGTCGGCGGGATGTTGGTTTCGACCATCCTGAATCTGATCTTTATTCCGGTGCTCTATGTGATTGTGAAGTCGGGGCTGGAGTTCGTAGGCCGCAAGGCACGTCGGACTGAGACGGCGACGGGTCCTGCGCAGCTGTAGAGGTGGCTTTGCTGAATGAAAGCTGCACGCAATTATGGCAGCGCCGCCCACTCAAGCCAACAGAAGGCTTGAATGGGCCACCCAGCATTTTTCATCACCTTCAGGGCGCTTGTGAGGCCAGGTAGCCGGTAATGGCTACGATGTCGGCGATGGTAAGTTTGGCCACTACGCCTTTCATCATGGGCGCCATCGAACCGTTGCGGGCGCCGTTCTGGAAATCGATGATCTGCCGGGTCATTTGGCTGGGCGAACGGCCCGCTATCGAAGGGATGTTTCCTGTGCCCTTTAGATTTGGACCATGGCACATGGTGCACGCCATCGTGACTCCGTTGTTACCCGTGGTCACCAGAAGCTTTCCCTTTTCCAGACTTCCCTTCGGGACATAGGCGATGAAGCCCGAGGTTGGATCGCGGAGTTCGGTCCTCTCCAGATTTTCAGAGACCTCGATCACACGGTCGCCGATCGGCTCGCTTCCACCGCCATCGATCACGACCATCATGCCGCCCTCCGGCTTGGTCTTTGGCACCTGGTCCACTTCGACCACGCGAATCCAGGGCTTCAATGGGATCGAGGAAAAATAAGCCGCAGCCGCTTTCACATCTTCGTCGCTAACCGACTTGGCCAGCTTGACCATGTTGGTCACGGAAAGCATCTCCGGATCCGACCCCTTGCGCAATCCATTTTTGAAATCCGCCATCTGCTGGATGATGTATTCCGCAGGCAGGCCAGCCACGCTCGCGTTCTCTGGACGCCCCTGGCCGTTCGGCAAGTGGCAGTGGCCACAGGAGTACACATCGGGTTTGCGTCCGTGAACCACCACCTCGGGCATCGGCGGGTGGGCATCCGGATACCAGTCGGGAACGACGAAAATATTGTTGATCTCCGCCCGGGTGTAGCTCGCTTTGCTACCGGGCAGGTGTTCTACCTCGGCACCGGTTGCGGAGGAGATGGGTGCAAAATGACCTGGGTAGGCCCAGATCGGTAGTTTATCCGGTTGCTGCGCCGTAGTCGCCGTGGCCACCAGCAGAAAGGCAGCCACAACAGAGTATCCATGTCTCATCGTGGGGGTTCTCACCGTTGAGGCAGGATAGCAATTATCTCACTGCAGCGCCAACCAGGTTCTTGCGGTTTGCAGACTCCAGCGCCTGGCGGAGCTGTTGGTTTCTAGTCAGCAGTTCGGCAACTAGCCGCTGCAATCTCGCGTTCTCAATTTCCAGATCGGACGCCGATACGCTTGGTTCAACATGTGCAGTCTTCATTCGACCTCAAATCTTCTGCTCCTCCGGTTGGAAATCCCGACGACCGAAACATCCGCGCATGCCGCGGCTGAACTTCTCGCGTTCTTCGGGAGACATCTTCTCCCATCGTTCTCCCATACGGCGGCGCCAATGCATGTTGCCCCTCCCACGGAAGCCCCCACTAAAGAGGATCTTGCTCAACAACAGAAGGCCCACCGCCTGCCAGAATGTGATTGCATGCCATCCAACGATTGCAGGAATGAGCCAGTTCCACAGGTGCTGCACGACGAAGCCAAACAATGCAACCGCAGCGATTACAATCAAAATAATCTTCACTCCTCTAAAGAGCCATCTTCCCTTCATCTTGTCCCTCATCTCTTTCCTTTCAATTTCCTACAAACTCGTCGTAGATCAACTGCAGCCTACGGCGCAGATAGAGCACGGCGTAACGCTTTCGGGATAGCAGCGTGTTGACGCTTACTCCGCTTTCGGCCGCCAAGTCTTTGAAGCTGTAACCTTCCAGCTCATGTTTGATAAAGACCGAGCGTTGCTCTTCCGGCAACTCGTCCAGGGCTTCGTCCAACTCGTCCAGCAGAACTCCGTTGGCGTAGGCCGCCTCCGGACCGCTCTCGAGCGAAGGAAGCAGATCGACGAGCAGGACGGCATCCTCATCCTCGCCGCCGTAGGCTGCCTCGCTGAGCGACTCAAGCTTCTTGCCGCGAAACCGGTCGATGATCCGATTCTTCGCTACGCGGAACAGCCACGCACTGACCTGCTCGATCGGCTTCACCAACCGGTATGCCTCGACCAGTTCGCTGAAAACCTCCTGCAGGATGTCTTCGGTGGCATCCAGATCGACCACGCGCTTGCGGATGTAGTTGCGAAGACGCGATCCGTCTCGCTCCATCGCCTGCGTGATGAGCTGGTCCTGTTCGGCGGTTATCTGATCCAGACTCGGCATTCCATACGCCTGCTGTGAAGACGGGGAGCGGTGGGAAATATTGTAGGAAGACGGGAAAAACTTGGCCTAACGCAGAAAGGGCTCCGCCTGGCGGCGGAGCCCTTCTCCCTGCAACAGGAGGAACTTAGACGTTAAACGAGGAGCCGCAGCCGCAGGTGCTCTTCACCGCGGGGTTATCGAACTTAAAGCCTGCCGCTTCCAACGTCTCAACGTAGTCAACCACGCAGCCGTTCAGATACATCAGCGAGGTGGCATCGACGAAGACCTTAAGATCGTCGAACTTAAAGACCTTGTCCATCATGCCCGCCTGGTTCTCAAACGACATCGAATACTGGAATCCGGAGCAACCGCCACCCACTACGCCAATGCGGAGGCCCGCCGGCAGTGGATCCTGGGTCGCCATGATTTCATGGACCTTAGCCACCGCCTGCGGCGAAAGCGTCAGGGGCATCGATACCGGATTAAGGTTAGTTACTGGTTCAGCGACGCTTGACATTCTGATTGATCTCCCTATGCTTGCACCTATTAGTTTAGACCCGTACGCCGGGTGAGGACAAGCCGGAATTGCCTACCACAATAGATGCGTTCGCGGCGGCTGGGACTCAGGTCTTAGTGCACCGTGACCTTGGGAGCGATCTCGTCGAACTGATGCTCGGTCAGCACCCCGGACGTCACCAAGCCGTGGGTGGAGGTGTAAGGCCGGTGTTGGATGATTTGTCTGGCTTTAACGACGGAAATCCCCGGTAAGGAGGTCAGATCGGCTTCCGACGCGTCATTCAGATCAACCCGCGCACTGTCAGCGGGTGTCTTAGCGTTTAACCCCTGCTTGACGCCTGCGGCGACATCATTCACGGTCTGCTCGGCGTTTGCCGCGGCGACCCTGGCCTGGGCAAGAGCCTCTTTCGATTGCTGTTTGGCTGCTTCAGTCGCCTGAGCGGCTTGTTCCTGCAGGCGCTGATCGGAGGCAGGCGGGTTGTTGCAGGAAGACAGAAAGGCCACCCCCATGAGTGTTGATATTGCCAAAATGCGCCGTTTCCCCTGGACGTTCATTTTTCTTACTCCTCAATTGCTTACAGTCTGAGAGGGTTCCAAAGTTCGCGGAGTTGCCGCGAATCCGCCCGATAAACGAGAAAATTCTGGGCAATTTACCCTTTTCGGGTCTATTCTTCTATGCCGTAAGCCCCTCCTACCCTCCGAGCCCACCAATTTCCGGACCCGCTCGGTATCTGGGACTGCCGAAATTTCCGGGAGGCAATTATGCATTTCATTCCAGTATTGTGGATCGCCTGGGGAGTATTCGCGGCCATTCTGCTGAGTCTGCTGCTTTATCGCGGAACCATCACCCGCTATGAAGATGACCAGCTGTTTTTGGACGATATTTCCGAGCGCCAGCACAAGGAAAACGATGCGATCCTGCGCAAGCTGGCCAAGATCCAACCATTTTTGAGGGTTTTTACCGGAGTGACCAGCATTTTGACCGCGACCATTATCGGCATATATGCCTGGGACGCGATTAAGACCTTCTACATGTAGAAGGCGGGACCGGCGATCCCCCGGAATTCCTGTGGACCTCGGTCGCCTTGGCGAGCCTCATGCGGTCCCGCCTGGCCGGGACCGCATACTCAGCCTCGGACAGAGCAACGTACAGGAAATCCGGGTCGCATGGGTGATTCAGGCGGCGGAGAGAGTGTTCATTCCACTTGCTTGATTGTCCCTTTGGCCGTGACTTCGATGTCCACCTGCTTGCTGACCCTGAGCAGGAATCTACTAGGATTCTTCATTCCCCAATTCACGTAGGGAACGGTAAATTGCGTGGTGGCCGTGACCGCGCCCGCGGCCACCTGCACCTTGAGGGGCAACTCCAGTGGATGATCTGCTCCGTGGATGTTGAATGTGCCCTCCCCCACCAGCTCCTGCGTCCCTTCTCCGGCTTTGAATGCCCCCTTGATATGGTTGGGATGGAAAAAAATTGCAGGGTAGCGATTGCTTTCCAGCACATCTTCCTGCATGTGCTTGTCGCGGGCGGCGTTTCCACTCTCCCCGGTGGTTGCGTCGACCAGGATCTCTCCCTCGGCTATGCCGGTTGCCGGGTTGAAAAAAAACTCGCCGCTCTTCAACTTGAAAGTGCCGTGGGTGGTATGCAGGCCGCCGGCGAGCTTCCAGTGAATCTCGGTCTGGGCTGGATCGAGTACTACTTTCAGGCCCCGGTCCTGCCCGTGGTTTTGCGGGTAGGCAAGCTGAGCACTGAGCGCAATCAGGATTGCGATGGTGCAGGGAACCGCCGTGCCGCGTTTGCATGCCATATGCCTATGCCACCTTCCGGGCAGGTACGTCCCAAAACAGAAAATCTCTTAGGGTACGGTCGCCAAGATGCATGGCCAGCAGATGAGCAAAGAGTTGCGGCTGGGCTGAGAACAAACCCATGGCCCGCTCTCGCAGCCACGGCCAGGCATCCATGCTAAGCAAGGCTCTGGACATGCGATGCGGCATCCGCAGGACAGCCGGATGACCATCTTCATAGATGGCTAGATTATCGGCCGCGATGGCTTCAGCCAGCAGCCGAGCCTGGCGGAAGGAGAGCGCGATTCCCTCTCCGGTGATGGCGTCGACGGAGCCGGAAGCATCGCCCGTGAGGGCCACATTTCCGGCGGTCACACGGCGCAGCTTGCGGGCCGTGGTCAGCGCTCCGCGTACCTTGCTCAGCTCGCCTGCCCCCTCGAGATGCCCGCGCAGCACCGGCAGGCTGGCCAGGACCGCCTCCATTCTTGTTGCCGGTGAGCGGGCGACGGTGGCCACGCAGATCTCCTCCGGACCGACAGGGGTGATGTAGGCTTGGCCCAGCTCGCCCCAGTGCACTTCCACCATGCGGCTCCAGGGCCTCACGCGGTAATGACAACGAGCGCCGAATCGGCGACTGAGAATGTTTCCTTGGCCCAGGCCGATCGACTGGCGCACGCGGGAGGATTGGCCATCCGCTCCGACTGCATAGCGGTAGGAACAGGATTCACCATCCAGGCTCCAGGACTGGTTCCCGGGCTGGTTCTGCGCGATGCAGATCCGGCTGCCCCAAGCCAATCTCACGCCAAGTTGCCGGCAGCGCTCGACCAGAAGCGAATGGAGTTGCAAGCGGCGGACCCCCACGCCCGTCCCGTGCTCGAAAGAGGCTGCTACATAGTGGCGCCCGCATAGAAAAGCGATGCCGTCGAAGGGCGCGCCATCCTGGGCAGTCAGCTGGATGCCAAGAGCGGCCAGATCCTTCTGCGCATCCGGCATCATGCCTTCACCGCAAGCTTTGTCGATCGGCGGATGAAGGGCATCGGCTACGAGGACATCCAGGCCTTTTTGCCGCAGTGCAATGGCGGCTGAAAGGCCAGCGGGACCGCCTCCGGCAATGAGTGCATCACAACGGATCACTCGGGCTCTCCTGTCCTACCACTCCAGCAACAGCATCTCCGAACAAAACCCGGGACCCATGGCGGCCAGAATGCTGCGCGCGCCCGGCCTGGGGCGGCGATGGGTCATTACCTCATCCAGCACTACGAGCACCGACGCCGACGATAGGTTGCCCACGCGCTGCAACGCGTCCCACGAGAGTTGCAGTTCGCCATTGCGCAGTCCCAGAGCATCAGCCACCGCCTCAAGTACCTTGGGGCCACCCGGATGCATGATCCAGGAGTCTACCTGGTCACGGGTCATACCGTGCTGAGCCAGGAAGGCGTCCACGTCCCGTCCCAGATTTTCTCTCACCACCGTCGGCACATCAGGAGAAAGCACCACCTGGAAGCCCTTCTCGGAAATCTTCCAGCCCATCACATCCTGCGTATCGGGATAGAAGGAACAAGCCGTGCCAAGAATCCTCGGTCCCTTAAGCTCGACCTGGTCCCCCGCCACCAGCACCGCAACCGCGCCGTCTCCGAACAATCCGGTCGCGATTAGATTGGCAACCGTGAAGTCGTCTCTCTGCCAGGTAAGGGAGCATAGCTCAACGGAAAGCAGCACTGCGACCTGGTCGGGATAGGCGCGCACGTAATCGGCGGCGCGTGCCAAGCCTGCGGCTCCGGCTACACAACCCAAGCCAAAGATGGGGTTGCGCTTGATTTGGGGGGAAAGCCGCATACGGTTGACCAGGCGGGCGTCGACCGAGGGACTGGAGACTCCGGTTACGGAGACGAAATACAGGGCGCCGATCTGCTTTCGATCTATGCCCGCCTTGTTGAGCACGCAGTCGATCGCCTGCTCACCCAAGCGCTCGGCGGTTTCGATCCAGACATTGTTGGTTTTGCCCCAGGTATCGAGCGGAGGGTACTGCTCCAAAGGGAGGGAGAAATACCTGCCGGCAACCCCTGTTCGGTAATGCAGCCTTTCCAACACCGCTGCATTTTCCAGGCCGTCTTCCCATTGAGTCTTTAATGCCTCGACTACTTCCTCCTGCAGGAAGTAGTGCGGGGGAAAGGCAGTAGCCGTGGTGATTATTTTCATGCGTTCTCGAAAGTATACGTGGGCGAAAGGGCGCGGCTGTCGATCGCCGAGAAGGGGTTTGATGGCGGTAAATTCAGGATTGTCCTGTGGGACACCCAGGATGACGTCCGTGTCATCGCAGAACCAAATAGATTTTGGTTTAGGGATGAACAGCGGGTCCCTGCTGTTTATTCGATAGATTCGGGTTGGTCCAAGGATGAGAGGGACGATCGGATGGGATCTACACAAGGCGGATCTGGCTCCGTGTCCCGACGCAGCACAGCCTCAAAAGCGTGGCCCACCAGCAGCAGGGTAGGAGCCAAGGAGGTGGGTAGATCAGCCAGCCCGCTCAATCGCGAAGCACTGTACTGTGCCTCTGGACGAGAAGCGTCGGTGACCGCGACGCACGGCATGGCGGCGGTGACGCCGCTGCTTAACAAAGAAGCCGCCACTTGGGCGAGGTCTTGTCCAGGCATGTAGATTGCGAGGGTTGCATCTTCGGGCAGGCTTCCGGGCCATAACTCCAGCTGGGGCACAGTGCGCGCAGCATGGTGGCCACTCAAGACGATCAATTTGGAGGAGACCCTGCGGTCGGTAAGCGATGCTTCGAGAAGGGCGGCCGCGGCGGATGCCGCGGTCACGCCGGCGACTACTTCAAAGGGCACTCCGGCCTCGCGCAGGGCGTCGATCTCCTCGGCGGCACGTCCAAAGATCATGGGGTCGCCGGATTTTAACCGTATGACCGCCAGCCCACTGCGCGCCGAAACGACCATCAAGTCATGAATGGCAGCCTGGGTGATCTTCTTCCGGCCGCAGCGCTTGCCCACACTAATGATCAGGGCCTGCTTGCCGGCCAGATTCAGGATCGATTGCGGCACCAGATCGTCATGCAATACCACACCGGCCTCAGCCAGGAGACGCGCGGCCTTGATGGTCAGCAAATCCGGGTCGCCAGGACCGGCGCCCACCAGGTAGACCTTGCCGCCCTCGGCCTTGCTCATTGCGGCACCTCCGGCTTGTACTCGGCCCCCGTAGTAGCGGCAAAGGCTCGCGCCGGGCAAGAGGGCGCCCTACAAACCTCGCGATGGGCTAATTCATGCAACAGAGCTTTGCGTTCCGGCCCAGCGGGCATTGCTTGCAGGACTTCCCGGCGCAACTGCCCCAGATCGTCAAGCCAGGTTCCCAGGTCCGGCGGAAGTTGCGCGTCGATCTCGCATCGCAGGCGCTGGGCCAGTGCTGGGCTCTGGCCCGCGGTCGAAATGGCAATCTGCAGATCGCCCCGCTGCACGATCGAACCGAAGAAGAAGTCACACAGCGGCGGATCGTCCGCGGTGTTGCACAGGATCGAGCGGCGCGATGCCTCTGCGAAGACTGCCTGATTCACCTGGCGATCATTGGTGGCCGCAATGATGAGATCGCATCCGGCTGCATCCTCGGGCTCGTAGCGTCGAGACAGCCACTCGATCTCTCCGCTGGAGCTTAGTTGCTGCACCCGCGCCACCGCCTGGGGAGCGATCACCCGAATGAAAGCTCCGCAACGTAGCAGGCTTTCCACCTTTTCCAGGCCGATCATGCCCGCGCCCACCACCAGGCATCGTTTTCCTTCCAGCTTCAGGAACAAGGGAAAGAGACTCACGCGATCACTCAACGTGTTTACCGCCGATCGGGGCAGGATCTCTGGGTACAGGCTCAAGGATTGCGCCGGCGAGCTGCTCACGTAATTCCTCATCACTCGAGCGGGCAAAGTAGGCGCGAAGATTTTCGCCTGGCCGACGCGCCTGTAAATAGCCGCTCAGCAGCCGCTCCAATGCGTCCGGCACTTCGGTCGCCAAGCAGCGGTATCCCAGCGGCCTGGCGAGCTGTTGATGCAGCCCCACCGATCCGCCCACGCAAAAGTAGTACGCATCTTCCAGTTTGCCTTCGTGCTTGAGCTTCTTGCCTTCCATCCCGATGTCGGCAATCCAATGCTGCCCGCAGCTATTTGGGCAGCCCGTGACGTGCAGCTTGAGATGTTGGTCGAAGCCGGGAAGCCGGTCTTCGAGTTCGTCCACGATCCAACGCGTAAAGCCCTTGGTCTCGGTGATGGCCAGCTTGCAGAACTCACTGCCGGTGCAGGCAATCGCGCCTCTCCAGAACGAGGAGCCTTCGACGGGTAAGCCGATGGCTTCCAGTTCCCGCGCCAGTTCCTGTGCTTTCCCGGCGGGCACGTTGACGACCACCAGATTCTGCATCACCGTGGTGCGCAGCTGGCCATCGCCATAGCGGTTCGCCAGCCCGGCCACGGCGTTCAACTGCGCGGCGGTCATGCGCCCGCGCAATACGGAAAGGCCTACGTAGCAGAGTCCCTCCTGCTTTTGGCGATGGATGCCAACGTGATCGCGATAGATGTCATCCGGAACCTTTTCTTCTACGGCAGGATCGAGTTGGTAGCCCAGGCGCCGATTCAGTTCGGCGAGAAAGGTCTCGGCGGTCCAGCCTTCGCGAAGAAACAGATGCTTCATGCGCGCCCGGTCGCGGCTCTCGCGCAGGCCCTGCTGATCGCGAAAGAGTTCTGTGATCTTACGCACCACGGCAGCCGCCTGGTGCTGTTGTACAAAGGCGTTTAGGCGTACCCCCAGATGCGGATCGGCAGAAAGACCGCCTCCCACGCGCACAGAAAAACCCACCTCGCGGCCGTTGCCGTTGGAGCGAACAGCAGGGGTCAAGCCAATGTCATTGATTTCTGGATAAGAGCACCACACGGAGCAGCCGGTGATCGAGACCTTGAATTTTCGCGGCAGGTTGTAGAGCTCCGGGTTGCCGTTCAGATCTCCGGCCGCAGCCAGGGCAAAAGGGGACGCATCCAGAACTTCGTCCGCATCCAGACCTGCCAGCGGGCAGCCGGTCACGTTGCGTACTACATCGCCGCAGGCGCCCTTGGGGGAGAGCCCGGCAGCATCCAAACGTTGAATGATCTCGGGAAGACTTTCGATGGTCAGCCAATGCAGCTGGATGGCTTGACGTACGGTGATGTCTACCAAATCGCGGCCATGCTTGGCAGCTATGTCCGCAATCACCTCGATCTGCTCCGAACTAGCTACCCCGTTGGGCAACGCAATACGCATCATGAAGTACTCGGTCGCTTTGCCTTCTCCGCCCTTGCCGCCGAGTGCGCCGGCCCCGTCACCCTGGGTGTAAACACCCCACCATTTGAAATACGCGGAGGCCCATTCCGGGAGAACGGATTCCCTGCCAGCAGCGGCGAAGGCACGAATTTCGTCAAATGCCTCCCATGGGTTCTTCTCCCGCTTAAGCCGCTCCATGCGCTGGGCTTTCGTTTCCTTAACCTCGGCCATCGATACCTTCCCCCGGAATGCAAGCAGAATAGAAAAACATGATCCGAAAACGAAAAAACCCGCGTGTCGCTGGTTGCCGACACCCGGGTTTCCGAAGATGCTGATTCGCTAGATGATCTAGGACGGACCCGTGCGGCGCGATGAGGTCACGCAACAACCAGCGCTACGGCGACAGTACAAAGACATGCTTTAACCGTAATCCCGGCGGGGACTCAAGTCAATACATCCCCGGTAGTCCTGAACCCAGGTCTGCGTCCTGGGGTACTTTCAACCAGTCTTGTCCAAATTGCGTGGTGGGAGCCCCCGCATTCATGCGGGGGAGCTCGGCTTTCAAGCCGAGCGGCTTGCGTAGGACTATTCCTCCGGCTTTAGCCGAAGTGCGACTCTTTCCGCGACGCTGAAGCGTCGCTCCCCCCTGCTGAAGCAGGGGGCTCCCACCGACATACCTCCCCGCTAGGATGCCTCGGATGGCTGAGCCCGGTCCTTAGTCGATTGCGCTACTTACCTGGTGCCGGACATCGGCGCCGCGGATCCAGAAGATCACGTCGCGGGCAATGTTAGTGGCATGGTCGGCAATGCGTTCCAGGGCACGAGCGATGATGATCGCGTTCAATGCCTGCAGGCTTATCTCCGGCTGCTCTTCCATGACCTTCATGAGTTCGCCCCGGGCAACGCGATTCATGAGGTCGATCTCATCATCCATGACCACGACCGCGTCGGCGAACTGGGCGTCGGCATCCAGCAGCGCCTGGATGGCCGACCGAACCATGCGCGAGGCATGTTCGCCCATCGATGCTATGTCTACCGGCAACTCGACCGCCGGGTACTCAAGCAATTCCTGGGTTCGGATGGCGATGCTCATCGACTGGTCGCCGACTCGCTCCAAATCGCCGTTGATCTTGATCACCGCCAGAATAAAGCGCAGGTCAATGGCCATCGGCTGTTCCTGGGCGAGCAACTCATAGGCCATCTCATCCACCTCGCGCTGCGCGGCATTGATGGCGGTCTCGTTCTCCCGGACGTACTGGCACAGACCGGCATCCCTCTGCAGATAGGCGTCGACCGACGAGATCACTGCCTGCTGAGAGAGCGCAGCCATGGCCAGCAATTTGTCTTTGAGCGCGGCGAGCTGCTGCTGAAAGTGGATGCGCGGCACGGAAGCCCCCTTGTACAAAAATTGTGCACCATCGTTCGTGACAGTTTGAAGAAAATACGGGCTATTTACTGCGCGATTAATGGCACCGGAATGACTGCCGGCCCTGCGACCTTATGAACCCGGGCAAAGGCGTCGCTCGGCTTGGTACGTCGCCTCGTAAATCTGGTCGAAGGATTCGACCGCATACAGAACCGGTTGCATTTCCGAGGTGGAAAACTCCTGGTTCAGCACCTGGTCCACATCAAAGTCCCGAATTTCCGGTCCACCCTCGATCACGTAATTCGATTCTCCCTGGGAGGAGATAAGCCCGCTTCCGTAGAGCCGGTAGCCACCCCGCTGCCGAATCACGCCAAACTCGACCGTAAACCAGAACAGGCGACCCATCTTTTCCAGGGCATCCTTGTCGGTCAAGACCGCGCATACCGCCCCATAATGCTGCAGAAAATCGGCAAATACCGGATGCGCGTGCATAGGGACGTGGCCGAAGACATCATGGAAGATATCCGGCTCGGGAATGTACTCAAGAGATTCCCTGTTCCTCAGCCAGGTGGTGGTCGGGAACTGCCGGGCTGCCAGCATGGCAAAGAAGGCGTCCGGCGGCAGAAAGCCACTCACGGGGGTAGCCCTCCAACCACTCCGGGGCCTAAGCCGTTGATTCACCTCGGCCAGATTGGGAATCAGGTCAGTTCTGAGACCTATTTGATGAAACCCTTCCAGATATTCCTGGCAAGCGTGGGCTTCGATCTGGGGCATGCGGCGGCCTACCAGCTCCGCCCAGGTGGCGTGTTGCTCGGCCGTGTAGGCTGTCCACTCTTGCTGGATCAGGTATGGCTCTGCTGCCCCCAGCGTTGCTGAACCAGTACCCATGATCTTTCCTCCCCCAGGTATAAGACAGGTTCCCCAGCATTTCCTCTCAGCTGCGCATCCAAGTGTCAAGGCAGTCGATAAAGGAGTTGCCCCAATAGTTATCCTACCTTCCGGGGCCTATTCAAGAACCTCCCCGAAGGTATATCTTTCTTCCGGCCCTCATACGGGCGACCCAAGGAGTAACCCAGGATTTATGACTACGCTTGCGCACCAAGAGCAACAAACGACCGCAGACATTCTGCAATTGAACGGCACCGATTATGTCGAGTTCTATGTCGGCAATGCACGCCAGGCCTCCTACTTTTACCGCATGGCTATGGGCTTCAGCCTGGTGGCTTACGCGGGCCCCGAGACGGGGCAGCGCGACCGCGCCTCGTACGTCCTGCAACAAGGCAAGATCCGCTTTGTGCTGACCACGCCTTTGCGCCCGGACAACGAGGTGGCTGAGCATATCCGCCTGCATGGCGACGGTGTGCGCGACGTTGCGCTGTGGGTCGATGATGCCCGCCTCGCATGGAAAGAGACCACCCGGCGAGGGGCACGTAGCGTGGAGGAGCCGCACGAGATCAAGGACGAGCATGGAAGCGCAAAGATGGCGTCCATCGCCATCTACGGGGATACGATCCACACTTTTGTCGAGCGCAAGAATTACCACGGCCCGTTTCTGCCCGGATACGTGGCGAAGGCGAAAGACCATCTTGCCCGCCCAACAGGTCTGCTGCACGTCGATCACGTAGTCGGCAATGTGGGCTGGAACGAGATGAACCGGTGGGTAGACTTCTACGCCACCGTCATGGGTTTTTCCCTCTATCAGCACTTCGACGATAAGGACATCTCTACCGAATACTCGGCGCTGATGTCCAAGGTGATGGCGAATGGCAATGGCCGAGTGAAGTTCCCCCTGAATGAGCCCGCGGAGGGCCGGCGGAAGTCGCAAATCGAGGAGTTCCTGGAGTTCCACCACGGTCCGGGTGTGCAGCATATTGCCCTGGCCACCAACGACATTTTGTACACCGTAGCCCGCCTACAGGAGCAGGGTATGGAGTTTCTACGGGTCCCGCATTCCTATTACACCGAGCTGCAGGCACGCACCGGCCGGATTGAGGAGCCTTTGGACGAACTGGAGAAACTCGGCATCCTGGTCGACCGTGACGACGAAGGCTACATGCTGCAGATCTTCACCCGCCCGGTGGAAGATCGGCCGACCCTCTTCTTCGAGATCATTCAGAGGAAAGGGAGCCGCAGCTTTGGGAAGGGAAACTTCAAAGCGCTCTTCGAGGCCATTGAGCGTGAACAGGCGGAACGCGGCAATCTTTAACCACTGCGCGTTGGAGATTGCATGAGCGAGCTAGAGAACGGAGAGCCAGCATCCGGGAAGATGCTGGCTTTCGATCCCGCCAACCATTCCACCAACGATATCTACAAGCTCATGGTGGGCTCGATCGTGCCCCGGCCCATCGCCTTAGTGTCCACCGTGGACGAGGGCGGCGTGAGGAATCTCGCGCCCTTCAGCTACTTCACCGCCTGCAGCTCGAATCCCCCGGTGGTGGTGTTTTGTCCCATCCTGCGCCCGCTTCCGCCGATGGCGAAGGATACTCTGCGCAACATCCTGGCGACGCGCGAATTTGTAGTCAACATTGTGTCTGAGGAATTTGCCGGGCGCATGAATGCGACGGCGGCCCAGGTGCTACCGGAGGTCGACGAGTTCGAGCTCTCCGGGCTGACGCCGATGGCCAGTGGGCTGATTAAGCCGGCGCGCGTAGCAGAGAGCCATATCCATATGGAGTGCCGTCTGCTTCAGGTGGTGCAGGTGAGTGACCAACCGGGTGGAGGAAGCCTGGTGCTGGGCGAAGTGCTGCGCTTTCATGTCCGCCAGGACCTCATCGAGAACTTCCGCATCGATCCGGACAAGCTGCGCGCGATCGGGCGCATGGCAGGTTCGACTTACGTGCGCACCACTGACCGTTTCGACCTGGAGAGACCGCTATAACGTGGAGGGGAAATATACTAGGATCGTGGTTGAGGTCCTATGCGAACCCTGCTGACCGCCGGACTTACGGGATTGCTATTGATGGGAACTGGCGCGAAGCAGACGAACAAGCCCGACATCAAGTTGACGGCTTCCGTCGACATGGCTGCGCCCGAGCAGCAGCCGATCCTCGTGATTCATATAACCAATCAGTCGGGCCATCTGTTGCGCATTCCCGATCCACCCCTGCTGTGCAAGAGCGCTCCAGGCGCTCTTTCGCTGGAGGTTAAGTTCATCCCGGAGAATTCCAACCAGCCGCAGGCGGCCATCGATTGCGGCCTGGAGGTAGATGGCAGTGGACTGCCCGACATTCGCGAGCGGTCAAAGAACTGGCTGGCGCTGAAGGCCGGCCAGACTTATGAGGCAAGACGGCCTCTGGCCATGGGCGTCGATACCAACGCGCACGGAACCTACGAATTCCATGTCGTTTACGACGGGCCCAGCGCAACCCCGGAAGATGACGAAAAGTTGAAGAGCGCCGGCATCGCGGCCCCCAGCGGACGATTTGAATCGGACAAGCTGACGTACAAGATCAACGCGCCGAAATCGTGAAATTCAGCCGACAGTGTTGATCAGCGTGCCAATCCCGGTGATGGTGATGTGAATCTCATCCTGCTGCTGCAGGGTGAACTCATCGGGCGGAACAATGCCGGTCCCGGTGAGTAAGAAGCAGCCGTTGGGAAAGCTATTGTCGCGATAGAGATATTCGAGCAAGGTGCTGAATTTGCGCTTCAATTCCGTGAGCGCCGTGGAACCGGAAAAGGCAGTGTTGCCGGCGCGCAGAATCTGCAGGTGAATTTCGGTTGACGGTGGGATCGGTTCGCCGGCGACCAAGATCCCCGGACCTAGCGCGCAGCTTCGGTCATAGACCTTGGCTTGCGGTAGATACAACGGGTTCTCACCTTCAATATCCCGTGAGCTCATGTCGTTGCCGATGGTGTAACCCACGATCTTGCCGGTTGGACTGGCCAGCAGCGTCAATTCGGGCTCAGGCACGGACCAGGTGGCGTCCTGCCGGATGGCAACTTTGCCGCGATGGCCGACCACGCGATGAGGAGTCGCTTTCATGAAAAGTTCGGGACGGTCCGCCACGTATACCCGCTCATAGAAGTCTCCACCGCCCGCAGTCTTCGCTTCCTCCATCCGGGCATTACGGCTGCGGTAGTAGGTAACCCCGGAGGCCCAAACTTCCTGGCTGCCGATGGGCGGCAGCAGCAGCTTCTCGATAGCAGCGAACGAGCCGGCTTCCAGCGGCTTTTGCTGCTGCAGAGTCCTGGTCAGATAGGCTTCGAGATCCTCGCGGAAGACCAGTTGATCCCAGGAGGCTTCCGCGCCTGCATAGAATCGGTCCTGGTGCTCGACGATGTAGCCGCTGGCGGTGCGATAAAGCTTCATTCGTGGCTGCTCCTGCTCATGGAGTCTATCCTGCGGGTAAGGCTGCGGCCAAAGGCGTCAGTCGAAAACATTTCCACGAGAGGTCCGCTGAACTGCAGATCCCTCGTGGAAATGTTTTCGACCTGCTGTTTCTCCGCCTGGTTATTGGCCTGGGAATGGGTTATGGGCGCGAAGCTCGGTGACGATTTCGGCGGCGGCGGCTCGGGCGCGGTCCCCCTGGTCGGGCGGGAAGGAGATCGCACCGACACGAGCGTGCCCTCCGCCCCCGTAGCGCTCACAGATTTGCGCCAAGTTGACCATCTGCTCCGGCCGCGCCTTGGTCCAGGGATTGGAACCAACCGCAACTTTGGTGCGAAAGCTGGACTTGCTCAGGCCCACGGAGTAGGTCGCGTCGGGATGCAGGAAGTAGGGGACGAATTTGTTGTAACCCTCGAATGGCTGATCGGTTATGTCGAAGTAGAGCGTGCCATCCCGCAACTCGGTGCGTTGGCCGATAATCGCCAGGGACTCGCGGTGCCGTTCGAGCAGCGGCGGTAGAAGACCAGCCACAAAAGGCTGCTCCAGAACCTCGTTCAGGCTCATGGTGGTAAGCAGTGGAATCAGTTTCGGGATAAACGCCGGATCCTGGCTCGATTCGATCACCAGGGTGAGCTTCATAGCCGGCTCCGCCATTTCGACCGCGGCCTTGGGGCTTTGGTAGAGAGCGCCGTCTACAATGTCGGCCCAGTGGATCAGTTCGGCCACCGGCGCAGGGTCAAAACCAAAGCGGGTTTGGGCGATGTGGGCGATAAAGCTGGTGCAGGAAGTGTAATTGGGGTCGTAGAAATGGCGTGTATTCCCGCTCTGCTGCTCCAGAAGAAAATGCTGCTGATCCGCCGGGGTGAGGAAGGCGCTCAGATGATGATCGAACCACCACGTAATGCGCGGGGAGGCGCTGTACTTGAAGTCCACGATTGCGTTCTCGTCGCCGGTAAAATCAGACTCATCAAAGAGCGCTCCAGCGCGATGCACCAGCCCGTGAAAATCGTAGTGCGCATCCGAGAGGATGCATTCGCGGTGAAAGCGCATGAAGAGCGAGGCAGAGCATGCTCCGTCGAAGCACCGGTCGTGATAGAAAACGCGAACCTTCAAACAGTTATGTTCCTCTCTCGGAACGAACAGAACGCTCGCCCCGGATTTCCTGTACGCTGCGCTGAACACGACCGCGTGTGCGGCTTTCATTAAGGAAAGCCGCATGCACTTCGCCAACGCAAGCCGGCTACACAGGAAATCCGGGTACTGACGAATGACTAGGATTGCCGGGAGCCGCTTGCCTGTCAAGCTGCGGCACCAGAAAACCTGCAGGCGATGAGACAATGAGCGCAAGATGATGGCCAAGGTCGAGGTGGGCGCCGCTCGGCGGCGAAGGTTACCGTTGCCAGCGAGGATTGGCGCCGGCCTGGTAATCAGCCTGTTGATTGCGGCCGCAGCTGGGACCGCCGCGAGTATTGCATGGCTCAAGAAGGCCATGCGCGAGCAGGCGCCCCAGCTCGACGGTCAACTGCAGCTACCGGGACTCTCTGCACCGGTGACGGTGCGCCGCGACGCGCAGGGCGTTCCCCATATCCAGGCAGCGACCATGGATGACCTGCTTGAAGCGCAGGGCTTCGTGGTGGCGCAGGACCGCCTCTGGCAGATGGATATGGCCCGGCGTTTCGCTGCCGGCGAACTGGCCGAGCTGCTGGGCTCAAGCGTGGTGGAACACGATAAGCTGCAACGGGTGTTGCAGATCCGGCCGGCGGCGGAACACCTGACGGCAACCATGCCGGAGGACCAGAAGCGCCTCTTTGAAGCGTTTGCCCGAGGCGTCAACGCCTACATCGCCGCCCATCAGAACAACCTGCCGGCCGAGTTCCGGCTGCTGGACTACAAGCCCCGGCCCTGGCACCCGGTGGATTCCTGGCTGGTGGCCCTGAACATGGTGGCGCGGCTCGATACCCTGTATCCCTGGAAATTGGAGCGTGCAAAGGTGGAGGCGAAGCTGGCGCCCGACCTGGTTGCCCAGCTATACCCTACCTCCACCTGGCGCGACCATCCGCCTACGCAGGCGCTGCCCGACCTGACCGCTCCACAGCAGAATATTCCCCAGGTTCCCCTGGACGAGTCGCAATCAACCGTCAAGGATCTGTTGCGCCTGCGGGAAATTCTCAATCTGGGATCAGACCCCTGCGACAGCTGCCGCCGCGGCTCCAACGAGTGGGCCGTCGGCGGCGCCCGCACGGCCAGCGGAAAGGCCATGCTTTCCAATGACATGCATCTGGAGCACTCCATTCCCGATATCTGGCATGAGGAAGACTTGCAGGCGGGAAGTTTCCACGTGGCGGGGGTAACGACACCGGGCATTCCCCTCATCATCGAAGGCCACAATGAACACATTTCCTGGGGGTACACCACGCTCAACGGGGATGTGCAGGACGTTTACGTGGAAAAGACGAATTCGCAGGGCGAGTACTGGACAGCCAAGGGGTGGCGCCAGCCGGAACATGACCGGGAACATATTCACGTGCGCTTCGGCCAGGATGTGCTGCTCGACGTGGAGACCACCGATCACGGGCCGGTGATCACTCCCCTGTTGCCGCACGAGACGCGGATGCTTTCGCTCAAATGGACCCTGTACACGACGCCACTGGGCGGTTTGCCGCTGCAGGCTGTGGACGCAGCCAGTAACTGGACAGAATTCCGCCAGGCAATGAGCCAATGGTGGGGGCCGACCCAGAACATGGCCTACGCCGATGATCAGGGCCATATCGGCTACCAGGCCGTAGGGCTATTCCCCCTGCGGCCCGCCGGCCTGAGCGGGGTGCCGATCGTGGAGACCGGAACCGCTGCCGATAGCGAGCATGAGTGGCAAGGATACATTCCCTTTAACGAGCTCCCGACCGTGCTGGACCCTGACAACGGCATTGTGGCAACCGCCAACTCACGCATTAGCCCCGATGGATATCCCTACCCCCTCGCGCTCAACTGGGACGCACCCTATCGCAATGAGCGCATATGGAAGTGGCTTTCCAGTCACTCCCACCTCACGCCGGCGGATATGCTCACGCTGCAGATGGATACCTACTCCGAGGTGGACCGGGAGTTGGCTCAGCGTTTTGCCTATTCCATTGACCGTGCGACTGCCCCGGACGCGCGATTGCGGCAGGCGGCGGACCTGATGCGCACCTGGGATGGAGTTATCACCAGAGATTCAGTGGCAGCGGAGATCGTAGATGCCGCCAAGCAAGCGTTATGGCCGCTGGTCCTGGAGCCTAAGCTGGGGTCGGACTGGCAGCTTTACGATTGGCAAAGCAAAAACTTTGTGCAGGAAGAGATGGTGGAGAAGGACCCATCGGAGTGGCTGCCGGCCAAATATAAGAGCTGGGATGACCTGATCGCCGCCGCGGTACATCAAGGCATGATCGACCATCATGCCCCGGCATCGCTGCGAAACTGGACGTATGGCAGCCAGCATGTGATCGATGTGCGACACCCCCTCTATGGGATGCTGCCCTTTTTCCGCAGCTGGACCAGTACCGGACCCCATCAGCTATGGGGAGACGAGACCACGCTCAACCACGTGCGCGGGCTCCTGGGCGCAAGCCAACGCCTCACGGTGGATTGGAGCAACGTCGACGGATCGACGGAAAACATTGTGATGGGCGAGTCCGGCGATCCACTCAGCCCATACTTTTTGGACCAGTTTCCGTCCTGGTATAGCGGCAGGACGTTTCCCATGCCCTTCACGGAGACGGCTGTAAGCAAGTCGACCACGCACACTCTGCGATTGCTGCCTTGAAGAATTTCTCGTGATTGCCCATCGGGTACAGGAATTGCCGGTTTTACCGTGTAGTGGTTCACATCTCAAAGGACGAGAGGTGTGAGAGCCCTTTCCGTGGACAGGTGAGACTTCTCGGTTGAGGTTTTCTTCACAGATTCGCAGCGACGCGATGCCGGCCTTTCTGATCGCCTGCACGGCCTTGATCGCGGCCGGAGTTCTGTTCGCGCGGGGCAATTCATGCGGCCATGATTTTGACTTCCACCTGCTCTCCTGGATGGAGGTTGCCCGGGCCTGGCATGCGGGCCTTCTCTACCCCCACTGGGTGCAGGATGCGAACTATGGCGCAGGGGAGCCGCGGTTCATCTTTTATCCGCCGGCTTCCTGGATGCTCGGCGCCCTGTTGGGGATGGCGACCTCCTGGCACGCGGCTCCGGTGCTTTTCGTGCTGCTGGCGCTATTGGCCGCCGGAAGCGGTATGTACCGGCTGGCACGGGAGTGGGCGCCGCCAGACGCGGCAACCTTTGCTGCCTGTCTCTACGTGGCAAATCCTTATGCGATGTTTGTGATCTACGAGCGCGCGGCTTTTGGCGAGCTGCTGGCGGCGGCCTGGCTTCCCTTGATGGTGCTGTTCGCGCTGCGAAGGAGTGGTGGGTCCGTTGCCGCGCTCGGCGTGTCGGTGGCTGCGCTTTGGCTGACCAATTCACCCGCCGCGGTGGTGGGCAGTTATCTACTGGCGGTCCTCGCCCTGGGCATGTGGATAGCCGAAGGCAGACCCTGGCCGGCTTTGCGCGCGATCGGTGGAATAGCCCTCGGCTTGGGACTGGCGGCCTTCTACATCGTGCCCGCGGCCTTCGAACAGCGGTGGGTGCAGATCGAACGAGCGATTACGCCCGGAATGCGGGTGGAGGACAGCTTCCTGTTCGCACACACGACCAACGATTTTCATACTCACGTACTGTGGATGGCGTCCTGGATCCTGGTCCTGGAATTTGCCGGGGCTACAACCGCGGCTTACCTGGCGCGGCAAAAAGGAGCAGGCGGAAAGGCCAGGATCGTCCTCACCGCGACGCTCCCGGCCATTCTGTTGCTGCAATTCCCGGTCAGCGACGTGATCTGGCAGTACACGCCGCACATGAAGTTTCTGCAGTTCCCCTGGCGTTGGCTGATGGCGCTCAGCGTGATCGGCTGCGCGCTGGCCGCCATGGCGGTCGTTGGCCGAGCCCGGTGGCGGGCTGTAGTGGCCGGCATCGTGATCGCCGCCGTGGCCATCAGCGGCGCCCTGCTCTTCTTTGAGCCTTGCGACGATGAAGATGCGGTGGCGGCGCAGGTCGCCGGCTTCCGCCAGGGACAAGGCTCAGAAGGCACCGACGAGTACACGCCTGTAGGAGTGGATAATGGCGCCGTCCAGCAGCGGCTGCCCCTGGTCCGTATGCTGCGCGGGGCACAGGATGACACAGCGGAGAGCACTCCGGTTTACAACCCGGAATGGCGAGCCGGGGAACCCGGCAGCATAGCGGCACGGGTAGACACCAGACGGTGGAACGGGGAGCGCTGGAAAGTGAGCGTCGTAACCCCGGAATCAGGTTATGCGGTACTGCGTTTGATGGACTACCCGTCCTGGCGAGTCACCGTCGATGGCCAACCGGTAAAGAGCCGGCCTTTGCGGGAAGACGGATTAATGACCGTCCCGGTGAAGACGGGGAGTCATGTGTTGGAAGTGCAGTGGATCGCAACCAGGGATGTCATTGCCGGGCGCGCAGTCTCCGCGATCGCACTGTTGGCGCTTGCCGCCGTGGCGATGCAGGAGCGTAAAGGGCGTGGTCACCGCGTATGATTACCAAAATGCAACCAAGTGTGCGCGAGATTCTGGGCAGCGGTGCGGAGCTTATCGATCATGCTCTCGATCGTCTATTGCCCGGTCCGGATCAGGCGCCGGTCTCGATTCACCGGGCGATGCGGCACAGTGTTTTTGCCGGAGGCAAGCGGCTACGGCCGGTGTTGTGCCTGGAAGCAGCAAGAATGATCGCGGGCTCCGGTCAGCTTCCCCAAGGGGTCGAGGAGTTGGGCGCGGCGATTGAAATGCTGCACACTTACTCCCTGATTCATGATGACTTGCCCGCGCTGGATAACGACGATCTACGCCGCGGAAAGCCGACCTGCCACGTCGCTTTTGGCGAGGCGATCGCTATCCTTGCCGGGGATGCGCTGCAGACCCAGGCTTACGAGGTGCTGGCCAGTATGCAGTGCGGGGCCGCGCAGACAGTGGAGATTGTTCGGTCTATCGCACAGGCTACAGGAACCGTGGAGGGCATGATCGGCGGCCAGGTCATGGACCTCGAAGCTGAAGAACATAAGCCAACCCCGGAGCTGGTGGAAGCCATCCATCGTGCTAAGACCGGTGCGTTGATTCGCGTCAGCCTGATCACCGGGGGCATCTACGCGGACGGTGGCCCAGGCGACATCGAGCAACTGCGGGAGTTCGGGCGCAAAGCTGGGCTGGCGTTTCAGATCATGGACGATGTGCTGGATGTCACCCAGGATTCGTCCCAACTGGGAAAGACCGCCGGCAAGGATGTGGCCAGCGAGAAGGCGACCTGGCCCGCAGTGTACGGCGTGGCCCAGAGCATAAAGGATGCGGAGCGGTTGGTCGATGAGGCGTTCGCACACTTAACCGTGTATGGTGAGCGCGCCGATCGCCTGAAGGCGGTGGCGCGGTACTTGGTGGAGCGCAAACACTGACGGGACGGAGAGAAAATGGCCCTCACCGAGGACGATGTCTTAACTGCCTTGAGAGATTGCTATGATCCCGAGATTCCGGTGAATATCGTGGACCTGGGTTTGATTTACACCGTAAGGCTGACCCCGGACCCGAACTCCAAGCGGGCCTTTCCCAGGCAGCGTGTGGAAGTGGATATGACGATGACCTCACAGGGCTGCCCAGCCCACGTCTCGATCATGGAACAGGTGCGAAACCGTCTGGCAGGCGTGCCCGAAATCAGCGAGACCCTGGTCAACCTGGTATGGGAACCCGCGTGGACTCCGGACCGCATCAGCCAGAAGGCACGCGAGCAATTGGGAATCGGCTAACGCATTTTCATTTTTTGATCGGATGTTCATGGGCCGCCGCCCATCCGAGTGCCAAAACCGGCAACCAAAGCTTTGGGTGGCCCATTCAAGCCGTACTTTGGCTTGAGTGGGCTAGGATGCTCCTTAACCCTTTTGCCCTTAGCGGTTAGGGACCTGGCGTTCTGTCGGCTGGAACGCCATTGGCGTTGTATCAGGACCAGCCTTTTAGCCACTGAGGGAAAGCTTGTTTCAAAGCATTTACGTACGGCCTAAAGGCGTACCAAGCACGACTAAAAGTCGCGCCCTGACACAAAGCAAAGCCCAAAATCAATGGATCATACCCAGGGCTCACGAGAATGTAGATGTCCCGTGCTCTTCTGCGGGATTTTTTCCGTTGGGCGGGCGTGGTAAACCGGAAATAGCACATCGAGAGCCACTATCCCACTCAATCCAAAGGACGGCTTGAATGGGCCACCCAGCCATAAATGGTTGATAATAGGTCGGGCTTTTGCCCCTGCGGTTTTGCTTTCCTACCGGTACAGAGTTTTCCGCACCCTTCCAAAGCCTAGGCTTGTCGCACGGCTTTTTCGACCACGGTGCGAAGCTTTTCACCCTGCGCCGTAAGCTCTCCCACAAACTTTTCGAAACGGCCTAAGAGACTGTGCCCGTCTTCGAGATAATCCGGGAGATTGTTCCAGACTTTCTTGACGCCCTGAGGATCTTCGAGCAACGCAAAGACAGTGCCGGCTGCAGCAACAGCCAAGCCGGCCTTGCGCTTGCCGGTGGCCAGTAAAACCGCTCCTGTCACCAGAGACCCAGCGGCCACGGTGCGCACCCAGTTCTTATCCCAGCCGTTGTCGAGAAGCCTGTTTCCCTGGTGCTTCAAGCTTGCGGCCGCGTCTTGAACGCTGGATGCCACTTGCTGCGGAATGTGTGTGATCCCCATAGGTGTCTCTCTTTCGCGTAACTGATTGTTTTAGATGCGGAGAAACTGCTCAATCGAGATCGAATTCGCGCAGAGGGCGTCCTTCATCGGGAGACTCCTTCGCCTTGCGCAACGCTTCCTCGAATCGCTTGTCGAACAATTGTTGTTTATTCTTTTCCGCTTCGACCGACTGCCGGAAAATGTCTTCTTTGCGCTCATCCTGCGCGCGCATAGCCTTGGCAGCGGCTTCAAAATCTTCGAAGGTACGCTTGCGCGGAGCGGGGGTGTGCGACAGGATGCCCCTGGTCTCGGGATCGACCTTCAGGATCGCCCCGCAATCGGGACAGGTCACGTCGAACGGCTTGTCCGCTCTGGCCTTCATTGCTGCCAACATTCTAAAACATTTAAGAGTCGGTTGCTGTGTATCTGCGTTGCAGATGCCGGCCTATCCACCGGCGGAACAGATTATAGCCAAATGGCTTTGTGACCGGGGCACTGTTGTCCGGCTTGTTCCACCAGCAATTCCTGCAGTCCTTCGCCATAGCGGGACAAGAACCATGCGGAGGCAAGGATCCGCTCTTGTGGGTGACGATCGGGGAAAAGGTTGAGCGCGATCAGCCCGGCATCGCGACCAAGCGATTGATCCCGCCGGAGCTCAAAATTTGCTGCCAGGCGGCGCATCCGATTCATCTGGTATCGCATCTTGGAGCTGCTGACGTCTGCCGCCCGCCCCAAGCCAGGGTCAAGAGAGTGCATGTAAGTGGCCAGAGCCGAGAGTTCGGTGTCCAAAGCGCTTCCAGCAGCGGCGAGCTTGCGCTTGCCCACCACGGAGATGGCGCGCGCGCCCAACCGTTGAGCCAACTCGAGCGGATCCTTGAGGGCACTCTGAACCACATCGGGCAAGGAAACATCATGACGGGCAAGCAGAGCACCCATCGCAGGCTCGATGAGCGTAGCCGACAGACGAGGAAGAACCGGCGTCGTGCGCCCCAGGATGCGCTCGTAAAGTACTTGTGACTGAGCGAAATAAGCCACTTCAGACGGGCCACCCACATAGGCGCCGGTGGGCAGGATGGAATCCTGAAAGACGGGCCGCAGCAGAGCGTTCGGGCTGAATCGCTCAGGTTCTGCATCCAGCATAGCCAGCAACACGGAAGTGGAGTAGTGCTGCCTCGCTGCTTGCCAACCGCCATCTGCAGTTCGTCGCAGCGGAACCCGTGCTCCGGAGCTGCTATCGAAGAGAAACAGCAGGCTGGATAGCTGTGGAACCAAAACCTGGGAGTGATAGCCTGCGGCAGCAAGCTGCTGGTCACGATCGGTAATGGCTACCCGCAGCTCATCGGCGCGCACGATCGCCTGGCGCAGAACATCGCTGCCCAGGGCATGGAAGCCGCGCGAAGCGGCATCCACCACCAACAGCCCCTGCGCCGCGAAAGTGCGGGAGATAAATTGGGCAAAAGCCTGCCCCAGGCTCTGGCCCTCCCGATAGCAGGCGGCAAGGTGATCGAGCACCGGCCCGGGGCCGAGGATTTCGCCCGCCTGGGCTACCAGCTCCTCAACGTTCTTCTCCAGGGTCACGCCGCCGGCTGCCACTCCATGCGCGTGGCCGGTGGCCAGCCGCAGAGTCTTGAGCTGGTGACGATCGGGCAGGGTTACGTGATCCGCTTCCGCCAGGTCGTGATCTTCGGTGGCCAACCAGAAAATCGGCACGTGCGGGTGACCGGAGGTAGAGGCATCTTTTGCTTTGCGAATCGCGGTTGCCGCTTTGAGAATGGTAAAGAGCGGCCCGCCGAAGAGCGTCACCTGCTGGCCGGTGACCACTGCGCCCGCGCCGTCGCGCAACCGCGTTATATTCTGGAGGACCGCTTCAGAGGCGCCGAAACTGCGGTTCTGCTGCTCCAGCAAGTCGCAAAGAGAGGCGCGATGAGCGGCGGGAAGAACTGGGGGCGTGGTCATCCACTGGGTGGAATACGCGCTGGCGGGATAGAAGGGCACGAGCGCTTCACGGCGCTCAGCGAAGTCCAGGAACAGCCGGCTAAGACCGGGCAGAAGCGCGATGGGATAACACTCGGTCTTCACCGCCATCTCCTGTTCCGTCGCCATCCGTTCGCTCCCTTTGCTGTAGTTTCTCACGATCCTACCGGAGCAGCCGGCGCAGCTCCCTCTTGCGCTTTGCCGGTAAAGCCTCAAGGGCATAAAGCGCCAACGAGCGATACACGTCCGCCAACATAGGATGGGCCTCCAGGGCCTGAAGATGCAGATGAATTGTCTGCACATCCCCACGGGCAATCGGCCCGCTAAAACTCTTCCCCGCGCCCCGCAAGAAGACATTGTCGAGGGTGGAGCGGGCAATCGGCTCTATCAACCGGCGAGCTTCGCGAGGGCTGAACCCGGCCAGCGCCGCAGCCTGCTGGGCCGCCGCCAGGTGGCTGACGAGCAGCGGCGAGGACAGAACCCCTACGGCATGGTAGAGCGCCTTGTTCCTTGCCCCATTACCGCTCTTGATCGAAAACGGGCGGCCGCCGACGCGGCGGACGATGGCGTACAGAATGCGACGCGCGGCGGCATCCCCCTCGACACCAAACGGCACGCCCTGCAGGGAAACCGGAGTCCGGCTGGGAAAACTCATCACCGGGTGAACCGACGCCACGGAGGCCCCCACTCCGGCTGCTGCCTTCAGCACTTCGGAGCTGAGAGCGCCGCTTGAATGGGCCACGATCTGCCCCCTGAAACCGCGTGCACCCACCCGATGCACCAAGCGGCGGGTGACCGTCGCAATGGCGGCGTCAGGCACGCACAACCAGAGAACGTCGGCTTCGAGTTGGGCACGGTTGAGGGAGGCCGGAACAATGACCTCGTGCAGCGGAATTCCGGCTGCACGGAGAGCATGCGCCAGCGAACTGCCCCAATTGCCTGGTCCGATGATGGAAACGCTGCGCTGCAAACTCCCTCGCCCAGCGCGCCCCCAGCGCACCGATGCCCGGATGGTACTTTAAATTATCCGGCAGCGTGACCAGATTTCCTGTACAAGGCGCCAAACAAGTTCATGCGGTCTCGCCTGCCCCACGGCACGCCTGGGCAGGCGGGACCGCATGAACTTCGACAGTACCAACAATCTCAACAGGAAATTCCGGAGAAGGAGTGGCATGGCCAGGAAACAAGCGTTGCATCAGAGTGCAGCCAGGAAGACCAGCAGCAAACGTCCTGAAGTCGAAGTGATCTCATCCAGGTTGAGCTATGAAGGACCGCTCTTCCGCGTATACACCGACGAAATTCTGGAGAAGGACCGCCAGGTCACGCGCGATGTGGTACGCCACAACGGGTCGGTCGTCATCCTTGCGATCGACGATACGAAGAGCAAGCGGGATCCCTTGATCGTGATGGAACGCCAGTATCGTCATGCCGCAAAAGAATATCTGCTCGAGGTTCCGGCGGGAAAAATGGAGGAGGGCGAGGATGCCCTGGCTGGGGCTAAGCGCGAGTTGCTCGAAGAAACCGGCTTTCGGGCCGCGCGCTGGCGGAAAATGGTGCGCTACTTTGCCAGTCCGGGCTTTCTGGGCGAGTGGATGCAGGTGTTCATCGCCGAAGGCCTGACTGTGGGTGAGGCGCAGCCGGAATACGACGAGCAACTTGAAATAGAAATGATGCCCCTCTCCAAGCTGCTTGGCATGATCGAAGCGGGCAAGGTGCACGATGGTAAAACGCTGATTTCAGTGATGCTTTATGACCGTCTGCGGCACCGAGACAAAAAAAAGAACAGAAAATAGGGCACTTGTTGTGGAAGCCGCGCGACATTCAAAAGACAATTGAGGAAAACCATTCGACCGCGTGATGCGTCTGTAGAGGAGAGCAGTTTGTTCTCCTCATGCTCGATCCACGTGAAGGAAGGTCGACAGGCTAGTGGCTCAATACAAAGGCAAAGTGAAGTGGTTCAATAACGCGAAGGGTTATGGCTTTATTGGCCGGGACGATGGCCCTGACGTGTTTGTTCATTACAGCGCGATCCAACTCGATGGATACAAGAGCTTGAAAGAAGGGGACGAGGTGGAATTCGACATCGTTCAAGGACAAAAAGGTCCTCAGGCGGATTCCGTAACTCGAGTTCGAGAAGTCGCCTAACGCCTACGCCGAAGAAATCGCAGGCTCGCCTGCCTGAGCACTGCTGTGAAGAAAAACGTCTTGCTCTCGCATCGCACCTGGTGTGCGCCGGGCTTGCCTGCGCAGTGAGTTAGGACATTTTCCCTTCCACGGTCGCGCCAGGCGAAGCTGCGGCTTTGCTCGTCAGGAGTGGTTGCCTTGTATGCACCACAAGCCAAAATGTTTTAATGTCCCCTGGGCAGCAATGCACACGGGGATCGGATGGACAACAAGTCGATTGCGCAGTTACTCGCCGAGACCGCTGATCTACTGGAGATTGCAGCGGGAGACCCATTCCGTATCCGCTCCTACCGGCGGGCCGCCGAAGCGGTAGAGAACAGTACTGAACAACTCAGCTCTTTCGTCAACGAGCCCTCCCGGCTGCTTGCCATTCAAGGCATCGGCAAGGGGATGGCGACGAACATCCAGGAAATCGAAACCCGCGGAAGCCTGAAGCTGCGGGACGAGCTGCTCACCAAGTACCGGCCCACCATGCTGGAGCTGCTGAAACTGCCAGGCATGGGGCCCAAGACGGTGGCCCTCCTCTGGGAGGCATTGCAGGTAAGCGACATCGAACAGCTGCAGGCCGCGATCGACGCCGGCAAGCTGGCGACGCTGCCGCGCTTCGGACAAAAGCTGATCGAGAAGTTGTCGCGCGGGATCACGGAATATCGCAAGAACAGCGGCCGCTTTTTGCTCGACGACGCCGAAGCCGCGGCGGAGCGAGTGACCCTCTACCTGGAACAGTTTCCGGGAGTCGAACAAGTTATGCCAGCAGGCTCTCTGCGACGGGGACGCGAGACCGTAGGCGATCTGGATCTGCTGGTGACGGGTCCAGCCTGCGCCGAAGAAACGGTTGCTGCCGCAGTCGACTACACGGCAGCCTACCCACCGATCGCCGAGCTGCTGGCGAAAGGCCAAAACAAAGTGAGCTTTCGTTTACGCAGCGGTTTGCAGGTCGATGTGCGCCTTTTGCCGAAGGCATCCTACGGCGCGGCCCTGCAGTATTTCACTGGTTCGAAGATGCACAATGTTTCGCTGCGCCAGCGCGCGCTGAAGCGCGGCTACACCTTGAGCGAGTATGCCCTGGCGCGTTTGGACGACGGCACCGTGGTGGCGGCGGCATCTGAAGAGGAGATCTACGGCGCGCTTGGCCTGGAATGGATTCCACCCGAGTTGCGCGAAAACCAGGGCGAGATCGAAGCCGCCGCCGAACATCGCCTGCCGCGGCTGATCGAAACCGGTGACTTGCGCGGCGATGTGCATATGCACACCCAGGCCACGGACGGGAGAAACACCATCCTTGAGATGGCCGAAGCTGGCATCGCGCGCGGCTACCAGTACATTGCGATCACCGACCACTCGAAGAATCTGGCCATGGTCAACGGACTCGATGATCAGCGCGCGCTTGAGCACATGAAACAGATTCGCGAAGTGGATGCGCGCATGGAGGGCCGCATCCGGGTGCTGACCGGGATCGAAGTCGACATCCTGGGCGATGGGGAAATCGATCTCTCGCCGGATGTGCTGGCCCAGATGGACGTGGTGATCGCCAGCGTTCACTCTCTCTTCCAGCAGCCCAAAGAACAGCTGACGGATCGTCTGCTCAAAGCGCTGGAGAATCCTTACATCAGAATTCTTGGCCACCTGACGGGGCGATTGTTGCTACGCAGGGATAGTTACGAAATGGATTTAGGGGCCGTGCTCAAGCAGGCGGCAAAGGTCGGCGTGGCCGTCGAGCATAATGCCTACCCCGACCGGCTTGACCTGTGCGACATTGACTTGCGCCGGGCCAGGGAGCTGGGCTGCAACATAGTGATCAATACCGACTCCCACCACATCAGCCATCTGGACGCGATGCAGTATGGCATCCGGCAACTGCGGCGGGCCTGGCTGACGAAAGCGGACGTCCTGAATACGCGACCGGTCGAGGATTTTCTGGCGGGGTTACGCCCGCGAGCGAGTTCGCTACCGACGGGAAACTAAACCTGGATTTCTCATAGACCAGCCTCTCTGTGCCCGTAACCAATGACGGGTAGAGAACTCCCAAATGGGAATTATCAGTTGTCACAAAATCAGGCTACAAAAGCTCTGGGTGCCCCATTCAAGCCGTATTTTGGCTTGAGTGGGCTACGATGCCCCCCGTTTGTCACGAGGAGCGGAGCGCAGCGTAGTGGAGAGCCTGCCCTGAGCGAAGTGGAACGGGGATCTGCTGTTAAGCTGCTTCCACTTAAAAGACGCGCTCCTCCAGAACGGATCGCAGATACTTGCCGTAGCCACTTTTCGCTACCCGGGCAATCAGCTTTTCCAGTCGGGCGGCATCGATCCATCCCAGGCGATAGGCGATCTCTTCCGGACAGGCAACCTTGAGCCCTTGCCGTTTCTCGATGGTCTCGATAAAGATGGCGGCTTCGATCAGCGAGTCATGGGTTCCGGTGTCGAGCCAGGCAAAGCCCCTTCCCAGGACCTGGGTACGCAGCTTGCCTCTCTCCAGATACCAACGATTGACATCCGTTATTTCCAGTTCGCCGCGCGCTGAAGGTGCGATCTGGCGCGCGATCTTTGAGGCCTGGCCGTCAAAAAAATAAAGGCCGGTGACCGCATAACGGGATTTTGGCTTCTCGGGTTTTTCTTCGATTGATAACGCGCGGCCCGAGGTGTCGAACTCCACCACTCCGTAGCGCTCCGGATCGGAGACCGGGTAGGCAAAGACCACAGCGCCATCCACAACTTGTGCGGCCGCCTGAAGACTATGAGGGAAATCGTGACCGTAAAAAATATTGTCCCCAAGAATGAGCGAGCATGGCGCGCCGCCAATAAATTCTTCGCCAATAATCAGCGCCTGCGCCAGGCCGTCCGGGGTTGGCTGTACGGCATACTGAAACGACATGCCCCATTGCTCGCCAGAGCCTAGAAGTCGTTCGAAGAGCGCCGTATCGGCCGGCGTAGAGATGATCAGAACCTCACGAATGCCGGCCAGCATCAACACGGACAGCGGGTAGTAAATCATCGGCTTATCGTAGACCGGAAGCAGCTGCTTGGAGACAACGTGGGTGACGGGATAAAGGCGAGTCCCCGAACCGCCGGCGAGAATGATACCCTTCATCGCCTGGCGTCTCCACGGTGAGCATAGTTCTGGTCGATCCATTGACGGTAGGCGCCGCTGGTCACCTGCTCCACCCAATCCTGATGCGCAAGGTACCACTGCACCGTGCGCCGCAGGCCGGTAGCGAAGGTCTCGGCCGGACGCCAACCGAGCTGGATCTCAATCTTAGCCGCGTTGATGGCATAGCGCCGGTCGTGGCCTGGCCGGTCAGTCACGAAGCGGATCAAGTCGCGATGGGGCACATGGGGCGAGTCGGGCAGCATCTCGTCGAGCAGGCTGCACAGCAGCTCCACCGTATCGAGATTGGCCTGTTCATTGCGGCCGCCTATGTTGTAAGTTTCGCCGATTGCGCCGCGCTCCAACACGGCCCTGAGAGCCGAGCAGTGATCGCCCACGTAGAGCCAATCGCGCACCTGGAGGCCGTCGCCGTACACGGGAAGCGGTTTGCCGGCGACCGCATGGGTGATCATCAGGGGGAGAAGCTTCTCCGGAAACTGATAAGGACCGTAGTTGTTGGAGCAATTGGTCGTCACCGCAGGCAACCCGTAGCTATGAACGTAGGCGCGCACCAGATGGTCTGAGCCGGCCTTGGAGGCGGCATAGGGACTGTTTGGGGCGTAGGCTGTGGTCTCCTCGAAAGGCGGATCCTGAGGATGAAGGGTGCCGTACACCTCGTCGGTAGAGACGTGCAGAAAACGAAACTTCCGGCGATCTTCCGGCGCGGACTTTGCCAGATAGGCCCGAGCGGCCTCGAGCAGGCGGAAGGTACCGTCGATATTGGTGCGAACAAACGCCTCGGGACCGGCAAGAGAACGGTCCACATGACTCTCCGCCGCAAAGTGCAGGATGGCGCGGGGTTGATACCGGTCAAGCAAACGATCGAGAAAGGGCGGATCGCAAATGTCCCCCCGCTCGAAATTGTAGGCGGGATGGCGTTCGATAGAGACGAGGTTTTGCAGGTTTCCCGCATAGGTGAGTTTGTCCAGGTTGACCACTGGCGAGCCCACCAGCGCGAGCCAATCCAAAAGAAAATTCGAGCCAATAAACCCGGCTCCGCCGGTGACCAGAATGGGCGACAAATCGTTTAGCATCACTCACCTCCAGGGCATTTTCACTTCTACTCTGCCCCGTCGGGTTAAGCGAAGTGCGACTTTTCCTGGGGAAAGGCCGCCTCGGGAGCCGTTGCCTTGCAAACACCAGAAGTGAACATGCCGCAGGGGAACCGGATTCTCCGGCGTTCCCCGGAATTGTAATGGAGGCTGGTCCCCTATCCTAATTGGGAGCGGGTCGGCAGGCTGGCTCGAAAATAGTCGAGAGATAGCTCGAGGCCCTGACGGAGCGGGATCCCTGGTTCCCAGCCGAGAAGGGCTCTTGCCTTGGTGATGTCGGGGCAGCGCTGCATCGGATCATCTGTAGGCAGAGGCTCGTAGCGGATCTTGCTACGGGAGCCGGTGACGGCCAAAACCTCGCGTGCACAATCCTTGATGGTCCACTCCACCGGGTTACCGATGTTCACTGGAAGATGCTCGTTGGAACGCGAGAGAAGAAGGATGCCGGCGATTAAATCGGAAACGTAGCAGAAGCTTCTGGTTTGGCTGCCATCTCCATAGATGGTGAGATCCTCGTCGAGCAGTGCCTGGATCATCAGGTTGGAGATGACACGGCCATCGGTCGGCTGCAAGCGGGGGCCGTAGGTGTTGAAAATGCGCACCATGTGGGAGTCCACGCCATAGTAACGGTGGTAGGCCATAATGAGGGCCTCGGAGAACCGCTTGGCCTCGTCGTAGACCGAACGCGGTCCGATTGGGTTGACGTGGCCCCAGTAGCTTTCCGTCTGGGGGTGAACGTCCGGGTCGCCGTAGCATTCTGAGGTGGAGGCGTGCAGGAAACCGGCTTGATATTTGCGCGCCAGGTCCAAGGCATTCCTGGTCCCCTGGGAGCCGACATTCAGCGTCTCCGGGCCGAGCCGCGCGTAGTCGGCTGGGCTGGCAGGGGAAGCGAAGTTGAAGAGATAGTCGACCGGTCCAAGGTCGAACGGCTGGCAGATGTCCTGCTCTACCAGGGTGAATCGGGGCTCGCTGCGCAGCCCGACGAGATTGGCGGGCCGTCCGGTGGCAAAATTGTCCACGCCCACCACATGATTGCCCTCGGCAATCAGTGCATCGCACAGATGGGAGCCGAGGAAGCCGGCGGCGCCGGTGACCAGGACACGATGAGTCGTCAAAATACGATTCCCCTTGGTCTTAGAGTTGATCCCAGTTTAATCGCCCGGGTATCCAAGCGTTTCTAAGGCCAGCGTTTGGTCGATGCAGATTCGACCGAGGTGTGCTGCGAGGGTCTGCCTACGCTGAGATACGTAAAGCCAAGATCCTGCATGGCCCAGGGATCGAAGAGGTTGCGGCCGTCGATGATGATGGGATAGCGCAGCGTGTAGCGCAGGCGCTTGAGGTCCAGGCGGCTGAACTCGGCCCAGTCGGTGAGGATCAACAGGGCATCGGCATTGTCGGCGGCCGCGTATGGATCGTCGGTATATTGCAAGTTTGCGTGGGGCGGCATTTCCAGCTTGGCGCGTTCGATTGCGGCCGGGTCATGGGCGCAGATGGAGGCTCCCGCATCGAGCAACATGCGAATGATTTCCAGGGCGGGAGACTCGCGGATATCGTCCGTGCCTCCCTTGAAGGCCAGGCCGAGCACACCGAGACGCTTTTTGCGCAGGGTCCACAGCGCGGAGCGAATCTTCTGAAAGAAGCGCTCTTTCTGTAGCTCGTTGATCTTTTCCACTTCCTCGAGCAAGCCAAAGTCGATACCCAGCTGCTGCGCGACATAGCGAAAGGCAGCGACATCCTTGGGAAAACACGAGCCCCCATAGCCGATTCCGGCACTCAGGAAGCGCTTGCCGATGCGCTTATCGAGTCCCATCCCGCGAGCCACGTGCTCCACATCCGCGTCCACCGCCTCACAGAGGTTGGAGACCACGTTGATAAAGGAGATTTTCATGGCCAGAAAGGCATTCGAGGCGTGTTTGATGATCTCTGCCGCCTTGGTCGAGGTCTGCAGAATTGGCGGCAAGTCGGCGGCGCAGCGATGCCCAGGCACCGCGTCCGAGCGCTCGTAGTAGCTGCCCGAAGTCAGCGGCTCGTAGATGGCGGCCAGCAAGCGTGCCGCATCCTCACTGTCGGCGCCGAGAACAATCCGGTCCGGGTGGAGAAAATCCTTCACCGCCGTGCCTTCGCGAAGGAATTCGGGATTGGAAGTCACGTCGAAGAGCGAGCGCGAGACACCATTGCGCTCGATGGTGCGTCGAATCCAGTCGTTGGTGTACACCGGCACCGTACTCTTCTCAACGATGACCTTGTAGGTGTGGATCGATCGGGCGATCTCGCTGGCCACTGCGTCTACATACGAGAGATCTGCATTACCGGTCTCGCTTTGCGGCGTACCGACGGCAATGAAGATGACCTGCGACTCCCGGGTGGCGTGGCTGAGATCGGTGGTGAATTGGACCTGTCCGCTGGCACGGTGTCTACCCAGCAGTTCAGGGAGAAACTCCTCGTGGATAGGCACCACACCCTGGTTAAGCTTATTCACCTTATCTTCGTCGTTGTCGACGCACAACACACGATGGCCGATCTCAGCGAAGCATGCAGCCGCCACCAAACCAACATATCCCGATCCGACTACCGTAATCGCAATAGATTCGCTCATCTTGTTTTTGGATCCGCCTTGGCATCAAATGAGTTGATGTAACTACGATCTTTGGGGGAAAGCCATACTCAAATCGTGCAAGATTGCTACGAACAATCGGATAGAGGCTATCCGGGGGGCACTCTCTGTGGCGCCCTTCTCGCCTTACAAAGGCAAATGCATGAGAGCAGATTTCCTAAAGAGGCGGCGACCAGAGCACCTCAGCGGCATTTCTTGATCAAAAAGCCGCGCCCCGTCTCCGCAGATTCAGTTCCTACCAGCAGGAAATCCGCTTAAGCGGTCGCCCCGACACTGTCCGTGTTCTTGGTAGGGGAACCGGAGACCCGTGCATCGTGCTTCACTTCCTCTTCATGATATTCCATCTCTGTATTGATGGACCAGACGTTGTCCTTATCTTCTATGCCGGCAATGATGTTATCGACCGCTGTCATGGCGGTCAGCATGGAATGATCCTGGTTGTTGTACTTGTGCATCCCATTACGGCCCACCAGGTACAAGTTGGGGAACCGATCAAGAAATTCGCGAATGACGTGGAACCGGTCATAGGTGCCAAAATAGGCAGGATAGGTCTTAGGTACACGCACCACGTGCGCGTCGGTTACGTCGCACGCCCGTAGAATGCCGATCTTTTCCACCTCCGCCACGGCGAACTTCTTCAGATCCTCGTCCGCCATCTTCCATAAGGCGTCTGTCTGGTAACAGAAATATTCAAGCCCAATCCAGGTCTTGGAGGGGTCGGCAACCATGTAGGGGCTCCAGTTGTTGAAGATCTGTAACCGTCCCACGAGTACATCCGGCTCCTGGATATAGATCCAGTTGTCCTTGAGCGGCCCGCCGTCCGCCTCGCGCACCGTCAGCTTATCGACCAGGAGTCCCACGGTGATGAAGTCACGATATTGCAGGCCATCGCTCACCTCGCGCACCTCGCCGGGAATCGCGGTATCCAGAGCGTCGATCAGTTCCCGCACCGGCATGGTGGAAAAGACATAGTCGGCTGGGAAGCGGCGCCGCTCCCCGCTATCGCTGACCGCCTCGACCGCAGTGACTTTGTCGCCCTGGACGAACAGCCGGGTGGCGCGCCAGCCAAGAAGAATCTCTCCCCCTTGACTACGAATCTGGTCGGCAGCGTGTTCCCAAAGCTGACCCGGGCCATATTTGGGATAGAGAAATTTCTCGATCAGAGAGGTCTCGGTTCCCTTCTGCTGGATCGCCTCGTCCCTGGGGGATGAAAAGGCCTTCTTAAGAAAATGGAGAACGGCAGTGGTGAGCGAAAGTCCCTTGATGCGTTGCGCTCCCCACTCGGCGCTGATCGCCTCGCAGGGCACACCCCAGACCTTCTCGGTATAGGACTTGAAGAATGTCAGGTACAGTTGGCGGCCGAAGCGATTGATCAGGAAATCCTCGAGCGACTTCTCCACCTTGCGGGGGAAAAGCCTGGCCAGCAGGTAGCTAAACCCTATTCTCACGGTACGGGTTAGCCCGAGTTTGCGCAGCGTGTCCGCAGTGAGCTTGATGGGGTAGTCGAAGAACCGGCGCAGGAAGTAGATGCGGCTCTTGCGCGGGCGGACCAGCATCACCAGGTCGGTGGTCTCGGGCGAAAGCCCCCGGCTGTTGGTTTTGAGGGTGCGCTGCTTATTCTGATGGCGTAACGCATGCTGCGTATCCGCACTCGCCTCGGGCGGCATCAAATCCATCCACCAGTTCATCACCCGGTCGGACTTGGAGAAAAAGCGATGGCCCCCGATGTCGATGCGGTTCCCGTTGTGCCTGATGGTGCGTGAGATGCCACCGATCTCATGGCTGGCTTCGAGCACAATGGGATGCACATCCGAACGGCGAAGAAACTCCAGGGCGGCCGTGAGCCCCGCAGGGCCGGCGCCAATGAGTAGGGCAGTCTTAGGCATGAATACTCCAGATGCGTGCGATCGAAGACCAGTGAACCCTCAGGCGAGAGCGTTTGGGGTGGCCGGCCATCCATACCACGGTAACAGGAGAGATACTCGAGGATACCCGGAAATCCTGCCACGCAGCACTAGACGCGCCCGCGTGCCCGGATTTCCTGTACACGGGCCAAAGAAGGAGCCACGTGCGGCTTTCATTGAGGACCCGGATTTCCTGTGGAGCTTGTTGGAATCAATGAGCCTGCTGTGGCTTTCCGTGAAGAAAGCCGCACACGCAGACGTTTCTAGTGTTCTGTCCCTGAAGTTCCTGGAACAATTCGAGGAATCGAAAATGTTCCAGAAACTGCGCTCAGGGGCTGAAGCCCATTTGGTTTTGCAGTGTTTCCGGCACGACTGAAGTCGTGCCCTGATACAAAGCCGAAGAGGAGTTCTTTAACGAACTTTAGGGACGGGACACTAGAGCTGCGTACAGGAAATCCGGGGGAAAGCCGGGGGAAAGCCGCATGGAGTGCTTCAACGCCAATAGACTTCACAGGAAATCCGGGATGCGGCGCATGGACCTGGGAGCCGAGTGCCCCGATTTAAGTTCGACTGAACACGCTGAACCGCGGTGAGATCCCAGAATGTATTGAGTGCTCTCCCTGCTATTACCCTGAAAGGTTCCCGCTGCTCCTGTACCACACGCAAAATGAACCCGTCACTGCTTCAGACCCGGATTTCCTGCACATTGCACCGGACAAGACCGCGTATGCGGCTTTCGTCAAGGAAAGCCGCATAAAGTGTGCCAAAGCCCACAAGCTGCACAGGAAATCCGGGGGAAGCCCTTGCCGTGTAAAGCCTACCACGATGAGTCCCTGTTGCGTCCCCGGCTAATTGATGCGGTACCTTGTGCGCTAATTGTTTTCGCTGTTCTGTTCTGAGACAGCACTGTTTCTCTTCTAGACAGACGAGTAGCTTTTGATTACCCTGAACGTGCATTAGCAGGAATGCTGTTGCAAATAAACGCATGTTGTACTGGCGTTCCAAGGCCCGCTGCGACGCTTGACTCTTTCAGCTTCAAGAGCGGGTTTCTCTAATACAGTTTCGAATTGGGATGCAACTGCGAGCCACCCTTTTTGGGCATCAGTATGTGTAGTGGCGCTGCAACTATTGTTGGATTTGTAACCAGCGAGGTTACTTGGTAGAAACGAGTGGATGCAGCGCATGCTCTATTTGTGTCTGTACTCTGCATGACGAGATGAAGCCTGAGCCAGGGAGTGCAACGCATCATCTCGGCCCTGGATTTCTGGATGTCTCCAGACACCGAAGGTATCAACATTTGATTTCACGGGCGGCCAACATGCGACTTCTCTCTAGAGCACTAGCGTTCGCAGTTCTCGTGGCGGGAGCCATACTGCCGATCGCATCTCATGCCCAGGTGGTACCCGCGATCAAGGGCGGCGGAAGTCAAATCAACGTTTATGGCACCTACACCCTGGTCAAAACCGACTTCAACTCCACCATCGACTACCCGCCAAGCAATCCTCCACCGAGCAACACCCTCGATGCCCAGGGTTGGAATCAGGCTTTTTCCGTAGGCGCTGACTTCCGTCTGGGGCGGTTCGTTTTTGGTCAGCCGGCGGTGGGTACGCGCTTTACCTATAGCACCGGCACCTTCGGAAAACAAAGAACCTTTATGTTCGGCCCCGAACTGCACTACATCTACCGCCGCTTTCGCCCCTACGGCGACTTCATGATCGGGCCCGGAAACCTTACCTACAAGAGCGGTCAAACGGACAATAGCATTGTTTACGAGTTCGGGGGTGGGGTGGACTACCACAAGAATCGAACCCTGAATTTTCGTATGATCGACTTCCAGTATCAGCTTTGGGACCTGGGTAACCACTACTACCCGCCCGGGTTTATACCCGGAGCGCCTGGCGTTTACATCGACACAAAGCTCAAGCCGTATACACTCAGCTTTGGTGTGCTCATCCGGGTAAAGTGAACCAAACCTGCCATCCAGCACTGATTGCTGAAGTCACCAAGCATCCGCTTCGGAGTTCCTGCCTGCGGAGAGAGCAGGTGATCGATAGCGCGGCCTTACCGCGCTCGGTGGATAAGGGCAAATCATGGCCAGACCCGGAGCAGGCTTCCTACGCCTTCTTCCTAAGCTATAGGACAGATGTGCTTTCCTAATTCTTTCCGATTCCAATCGCTCTGATCGTGAAGTAAATGCATCGAGCAGCCCAACCCGCCGATCCCTACCTCAGCCCTTCGTTCTCCTTGTCGAACCGGATGCGGAGGCTGGCATGGTCCATTTGCTGGACACTCTTGTTTCGCCCTTCCCCTCGGCCCTTTCATTCCTGGCGCGCTTTGCTCCTGCGATGCTTCGGAGCCACGTTGGGTCCCCATTGCCATTTCTATCCAAAATGTCGTGTATGGGCTCCCTGGAATCTCTCCTGCGCGGACGGGGTATCCCTGGGCGACGAAGCGGAGATATATAACCCGTCCATGGTGTCTATGGGATCGCATGCCATCGTTTCCCAACAGGCTTACATCTGTGGGGCTACACACGATTACAACGATCCGTCGTTCCCGCTCATTTCCTTTCCCATGAGCCTGGGCTCCTACTCGTGGGTGTGCGCTCGTGCTTCCGTCTCTCCGGGAGTCAACCTCGGTGAGGGTGCGGTGCTCGGCCTGGGCTCGGTAGCCACACGGGATCTGGAGCCGTGGACGGTGTACGCCGGAGTTCCGGCACAACCGATCAAGCAGAGAGCGGGGCGCGCGCCGCGCACACCAGCCACGTAATGAGTTGAACTCCGGTGGAAAAGTGCAGGAATGCTTTCGTGCATTTCTCCTGTTACTGTGATGGGGTAGGACTCGACGCAACGCATTCGTCGTTTGCCGACAGGAATGCGGTGACGGTTGTCGCCGACTTTGCGCCTACAGGAGAAATGCTCTTAACGATGCAGCCTGTCTTGCGAATCCTGAATCCAGCAACGGCGGGCGCCACCACCGCTATCGATTTCGCCACCCGCCAGCGTTGCGCGAAGCGCGTGCGGTGGGGAATGCTCAAAGTTGTGGCCGCTATTGGAATGCTGCAGTTCGCCCTGTGTGCAGTGCAGGCCCAGGGACAAGCTCCCGACAACGGGGGGCTGTCTTCGCAAAGCTCCGAGCCGGTGCAGATCACGCCCGCGCCCATGAATCCCTCGTCGAATTCTGCACCTCTGGAGCCGATCTTTCCCCAATCGAACCTCCCCGCGGCTGCGGCTGCGGCCCGCTCAACGAGATACGCGACCCCCACAGGCCCAGCGTCAGGAGCGGGGCTGGGCTTTGGACCGATCCGCCCCGGAGACATTGTCGAGGTACAGGTATTCGATGCCCCGGAATACTCGATAAGCATGCCCGTCTCACCGGCCGGTGAAATCGCGATTCCCTACGCCGGGCTTTTTCACATAGAAGGAATGACCTCGATCGAGGCAGCACACGCAATCGCACGGCTCTTTGTGCAAGATCAGATCCTGCGCGATCCGCGCGTGATTGTCACCACCCAGCAGTTCGGTTACAACGTAACCGTCATGGGCGAGGTAAAGAGCCCCGGCATCTATGCCCTGGCGGGCAAGAAGCGGCTGATCGATATGCTCACCGAGGCCGGCGGCGTGAGTGACCGGGCGGGACATGTGATCGAAATTTTCCCCTCCGGCTCGATGAAAAGCCCGCAGACCGTTCTATGGGATCCAACGCTGCGGGAAAATGACAATGCGGAACTGGAGATCAAGACCGGAGAAACCATCCTGGTGAGCCGTTGTGGAGTGGTCTACGTGGGCGGCAATGTATCCAGGCCGGGAGCTTTTCCACTGTGCGATTCAAACCACACCACGCTCTCGGAAGTAATTGCGCTGGCTATGGGAACCAAGCCCTCGTCCTGGGCACAACGTACGCTGCTGCTGAGAACGTCCGAGAACGGAACGCGTGTCGTGCAAAAAGTGAAACTGGACGACGTATTGCGCGGCCGGGCGGTGGACATTACCATGCAGCCTGACGACATTCTCTTTATTCCGCCGAGCGTCCTCAAAGCGGCCGGAAAGACAGCGTTGACGGCCGCCGTGGGATTCGCCACGCAGGCCTATTTCTATGCCAAGTAGGGTATGTCTCGGGCAGCCTCTGAACAGTGACCGGAGTAGCGCGCTTGGGTGACCGCCTCTCACCAGGAGCCAATGGTAGCGAATTGCCAATGAAGTTCAGTGTGGTCACCATCTCCTTCAATCAGCGGCAATATTTGGAGGAAGCCCTCCGTTCGGTGCTGACCCAGGACTACCCGGCGATCGAATACATTGTGGTGGACCCGGGCTCGATGGACGGAAGCCGGGAACTGATCACAAGCTTTGCGAACCAGCTGGCGTGTGTCGTGTTCGAACCTGACCAAGGTGCTGCCGACGGCTTGAACAAAGGATTTCAGCACGCTTCCGGGGATATTTTCGGATTTCTTAATTCCGATGACGTGCTGCTGCCGGGAGCAATGCGAAGCGTCGGTCAGGTCTTCGCGCAGAACCCTGATTGCGACATCGTCATGGGCAACGGTTTTATCGTTGACTCCCAGGGCAAGCGCATTCGCCGCATCCGGGCGGCCGGATTTACCTTGGATCGCTATTTCTATGGGGGCGCCACCTGGCTGCAGCAGGCGACGTTCTTCCGGCGTGCGGCCTTTGAGGCTGTGGGGGGATTCAATGTCAAAAACCGTTCCTGCTGGGATGGTGAATTGCTGGTAGACATGGTGCGCAAAGGGGCCAAGGTCAAATATCTCAATCAGGACCTGGCACTTTTTCGCATTCACGCGAAGTCCATCACCGGCTCGCGGCGGCACAGCGAAATGATGAAGGCGGATGCCGATCGCATGTTTTCTCTTTCTCGCGGCCGCAGATGGACTGTTTTGGATACGGTGCGCGCCTACCTGTTTCGCATCGAACGCATCCTGACCCATCCCGGCGCGGTGGAGTCCGCCATCCGGGCGCGCATGCGCCGGGGTTAAGACGTTGCGTGCCAGTTGATCTTGAAGAGGGCGGGCTTTGGACGCTGAGGAAAAGTAGGACAACAACTTCCCTTCCCTCAGCCGCGAAAGCCGCCCCCGACGGCCCACTCCTGCAGAACCAGGATAGAAAAAGGCGCTAAGACAGGGCGCCCGGAGAATAGTTGCACGTTCTGCCCGGAAGAGGGTTTAGTCACACTGGTTCACAGTCAGAGAAAGATTGGTGAACGGCGTTTCGGCACTTTATAATCTGGATTCTAAGGCAGTACCAGAATAGGTATTCCCGGGCAGGCTTCGGCAAGGATGGATTTTTCTTGATAAAGAATCCAGTCTGGCCATGTGGCCGCTGGGTACAGTGTTCTGATGCTGCCTATAGGGCGGCTCACAGTTACTGTGCCTCACGAAAATTCGCGAGAAAACCCGACCACATTCGGGCAGTTGGAGGTAGAGGTTGAGGGACGGCGGACCGTTCTTCCCAGTGGTTCTTCCGCTGCACCACCCGGATTTCCTGTGGAGCTTGTGACGCTGATGAACCTTATGCGGCTTTCCTTAAAAGAAAGCCGCACACGCGGGCATGTCCAGCGCAGCGTACAGGAAATCAGGGACCGTCGCTGGAAATCTTCGATTTACCGATTGGGTGAACTTTCAAGCGCATGAGTGTCTATCCCCCACCATCGGAACCGGTCGTACTCCCCGAGTATCGCGAGCCCAGGGAACCCGAGCGTTCCTTTCTTAGCCTCGGGTTAAACGACGGCCAGACCCTGCAACACTTCCTCCTGATTGGCAAGAAGTACATCTGGCTGGTATTGGTGTGCACCCTGTTGGGCACAGGCGCAGGGTTCATCGAGAACGCCACAACCCCGAAAGAATATCGCTCCACGGCGAACATTGAGATTACCCAGGACACCGCCGATCAGTTCCGGATGGACACCAGCGGAGGCTACGACAGCGGATACATTGACGTTGCCAAGCTGGATACAGAGATCGCGATTCTGAAGAGTTCGACGCTGGCCATGAAGACCATCGTTTCGCTGCACCTCGATCAGAATAAGGATTTTTTGCCGCTGGGATCGGATCACGTCTATGACCTATCCAAAATTCAGGACCGGCACGCCCTGATCGGGATGTTTGAAGGAGGTCTGGCGGCCGATCGTTACGGACACACCAATATTCTCGACCTGAGCTATACGGCACGTAACCCTGAGCTTGCCGCGGTCATCTGCAACACCCTCATTGACAACTATGTGGAGCACAACTTCAGCCAAAATTACGTTGCGACCCAGCAGGTTTCGGATTGGCTGGGAAGGCAACTGGGTGACCTGAGGAAGCGGCTGGAAGCCAGCCAGGAACACATGCTGACGGTGCAGAAGGATATCGGCCTGGTCGGCATTGACCAGACGCAGAGCATCGTTCTTTCCCGGTTGGTCGACATCAGCCACGATGTGACCACGGCTGAAACACAGCGCCTGGTGGCGGAAGCCAAGTTGGTTACCATGCAAAGTGCTCCGCCCGATGTGCTGGCCACCCTAAGCGGCGATCCCATTCTGATGGGCTTGAAGGAACGAATGACCTCCCTCCAGGCCGACTATGCAAGCCTGAACGCAAAGTATGGCGACAAGAATCCCAGGCTGCTCGAGATTCGCTCGGAAATGGCTGAAGTCTCAGAAAGCATGAAGCGGGAACAAGCTACCGTCCTGGCCCGGGCGCAGGAAGAAGTGAACGCGGCTACGCAGAATCAGGACGCCTTGCGGCGCAGGCTGGAGGCAGAGAAAAGCTCCGCCTATAATGGCAACTCCAAGGCGGTGGAATACTCCCTCGCGCGCCGCCAGTATGAAGCGAATCGATCGTTGTATGACGGTCTGCAACAGCGACTGCAGGAGGCTGGTATCATCGCCGGCCTGCACTCCACCAATATTCGGAAAATCGACCCGGCCGACGCTCCAGACTTCCCCAGTTCCCCACGCAAGTCGGTCAACCTGACGCTGGGCCTGCTCTGCGGCCTCGGCATCGGACTGCTGCTGTCCTTCATGGTGGAAGCTCTCGATACAAATATCAAAACCATTTATGACATCGAAGAGCGGCTTGGGCTGCCAATGCTTGGTGTGGTTCCGCAGGTGGATAGCAAGCTACTCTCCCCCGAGACTTTCGTCAGGGATGCTACCTCGCCGCTTCCCGGCGCCTGGTCGCGGCTGGCCGAAGCTTACCGGTCGCTGCGCACCACCATTCTGCTTTCCCGCGCCGGCACCCCGCCCCAGGTCATTCTGATCAGCAGCGCCAAGCCCTCCGAGGGCAAGACGTCGATCACCACGCTGGAGTCGATCGTGTTTGCGCTCAATGGCGCCCGTGTCCTGTTGATCGATTCTGACCTGAGGCGGCCGTCGGTACACCTGCGATTCAGAATTGCGAATAAGGTTGGGCTCACCTCCGTGCTGACGGGCAAGGCCGGGCTGGAAGAGGCGATTGTTCCCATATCAGCCCTGCCCTCCCTGCACATTCTGCCCGCTGGACCCATTGCACCGATGCCCGCCGAGTTGCTGGGTTCGCTGCAAATGCAGAGGCTGGTGGAGGGCTTGCGCGGCAGCTATGACTTCATCCTGATCGACACGCCGCCAGTTTTGACAGTGACCGACGCGGCGGTGCTGGTGTCTGTCAGTGACGGCGTAGTGCTGGTTCTGCGCTACGGACAGGCCTCCAGAAACGTGGTCGCGCGCGCCAGCGAGATCCTCCTGCGCTCCGGAGCTCACTTGCTGGGAGTAGTGTTGAATGCGGTGGATCTGCAGTCCTCCGATTACGCCGAGTACTATGGCCGTGCTTATAACGACTACTACCAATCTCGCGTGGATGTCGAAGAGTAGCGTTTGAAAGCAATTGTTGCCACGGGTTTCGGTAAGCTCCACTTTCACGAAACAGCCCGAGCGCTCGCTGCTGAAGGCGTAGATGTCAACTTCCTCACCGGCTGGGTACCCAAAGAAAGTCAGAAGGCCCTGGTAGAGCTCCTGGGAAAATTCCTGGGAGAAACGCATCTGGCCGCGCGCATGGCCGCCCGGCAAATTGGGATTCCGGGCGTCTCCGTTACGCCGGTGGCCTGGGTCGAGTTTGCCGGAACTCTCATAAAATTGATCCAACACACCCGGGTGATTCCCCTCGACCTCGCCTATGGCATGGAGTTTCGTCTGGCCGCCTGGGGTAGCCGGAAATACCTGAAGGATGCCGATGCGCTGCTGGTGCGTAGCGGCGCGGGCCAATCCGGCGCCATCCGAAAAGCTCGCGGGAACGGACTGGCAATTGTCACCGACCACTCCATCGCCCATCCGGCCTTTATGCACCAGGCCTTGCGGGAAGAGTTTGCCCGCTTCGGCCTGGCGGCCGGCTACGATCCGCGAGCGGATCTGTGGAAGCTGGTGCTGCGTGATTGCGCGGATGCCGACCTGCTGCTGGTCAATTCCGACTTCGTGAAAAAGACCTTTGTCGAAGAGGGTTACGACGCGAAAAAGATCCGGGTGGCCTACCTGGGAGTGCGGGAAGAGTTCTTCGACATCAAGCACGATTACCGCATCGATGGACCGGTGAGGATTCTGTTCACCGGAAATTTCGATATCCGCAAGGGTGTGCGGCTCTTGCTGGAGGCGGTTCGCAGCTGCCGGCGGTCCGGGCTCGACCTGCGCCTGGAGTTGATGGGTAATCTGGGCAATGGGGCATCTTGTCTGCAACCCGGCGACGATCTCTTCTTTACCCACACCGCCTTTGCCCCCCTCACGCAGGTCGTCGCGGCCTTCGCCCGTGCAGATTTATTTGTATTTCCCACCTTTGCCGAGGGCTCGTCACGCTCTGGAATGGAGGCCGCTGCTGCTGGTCTGCCCATCATCACCACAAAGAATTGCGGGTTGCCGCTGGAACATGAAAAGAGTGCGATCTACATACCGGTGAACGATTCTGACTCGCTCGCCGAAGCCATCGCTCGGCTTGCTTCGGATGACGGTCTGCGCGAAAAGATAGGCAGAAACGCAATGAGAACGGTCACGGAAAACTATACCTGGACGCATTACGGGCACCAGGTAGCGCAGTACCTGAAGGAAGCAGTCGAAGGAGTTCACCATAAGAGTTCTGCGTAATAATCGACGTCAATAGGGAACGAAGTACCCCTTGTTCCCTCAGCATAGGACGGGTTTAGGCTATCAATCCGAGGTAGAGTTCGACCGCTTGCAGCAGAGAGCCGGCAACGGCGTCCGCGCTCTCTGTTGCGGCAGCGGCTCCGGCTTTCTGACGGTCGGCTTCTCCCTCGATAAAGATGGTCTTCATTCCCAGGCGTCGTCCGGCTTGAATGTCTGAAAGCGAATCGCCGATCACCACGCTGTTGTCGGCGCCGGCCCGGGGAAAGTCTTTGCTTGCTTGCTCAAAGAGCCCGATGTCCGGTTTTCGGCACTGGCATTTGCCAATGTCATGAGGGCAGTAATAGATCGCATCCATGCGCGCGCCATGCTTTGCCAGCTGAGCCTGCATTTCGCTGTGAATAAACGCCAACTGGGCATCTGTAAAGAGGCCTAATGCGATGCCCCGCTGATTGCTGACCAGGATCACGGTCATACCGGCACGGTTCATTCTTGCAACAGCCTCGACCGCTCCCGGCAGCCATTGAAATTTTGCCCAGTCGGTGACGTAAGCGCCCTCGGGCATCTTGCGGTTCAAAACACCATCGCGATCGAGAAAGACGTAGTCCACCAGGCTGGGATTTATGGTCATGATTGAACGATATAATTACCGGGGTTAAATGCCCATCCAGCGCATTACGTTACTGAGCTTTCGCACCTTCGGCGACTACGTACTGAAGGCGCCTTTTTTGTTTGAGCTCCGGCGGCTGTATCCGAACGCCGAAATCACCATGCTTACTAATCGGAAGGGCGGACAGGTTTATCCCCTGTTGGACTCGCGCCTGAAGTTGGTGGTCGTCGACCATGGTGATGCAAAACTCCAAATACTCGGCGCTCTCTTCAGGATCCCACGCGCGGATATGGTCTTCGCCCTCGACGACAGCCGCACTACGCTGCTTCTCTCTCTGCTGATACGTGGTAAACGAAAGACAGGGTGGATCCAGGGGATTAGCCTTCTTTATGCAGAAGGCGGCTTCTTTGCATGGAAAAGTGTTCGGCCCTGGCTCTCGGCAGTGATGAAGTCCGTCTATAGGCCTGGCCGCATTCGCCGCCCCGAAGACAAGCACGATGCAGAAGTGGAACTCGAACTGCTGAATCTGCAGGGTGAAGACCGGCCGCTAGCATCGTATCGCAGCGCTTACGCATCCCCTCCAGCCATCCGGCGGGATCCGCCCTATATCTATTGCGCGGCCGAGGCCGGTTGGCGTGCCAGGCAGCTTACCGATGAACAATGGGCGGGAATCATCGGTGACCTGCTGCGCGCTTTCCCTCAATACACAATTGTGGTCCATGGCGCAGCGGGCGCGGCGAAAGGATTCGCGTCAGAGGCGCGCGTGGTTGCGTATGGCCAAAAGTCTGTCCAGGAGCTGTTCGACAAAGTCTCGGGCGCCGAACTGGTGATCGCTCCCGATAGTTTTGCCCTGCACCTGGCTTCGTTCTACGATGTGCCGGCAATCGGCTATTTCGGACCGGCTCATCCGCATCGCTTCCGGCCCAACTGGCCCCGGCAGCAGTAGCCTATTCCACCAGCCAGAGTGTTCCCCCTGCCTACAGCGACGAGGCAACACGGTCTGCCAGAGAGGGCTTATCCAATGCAGTTCGCTCGCGGCGATGAGGCCGGCCGAGTTTGTCGCCGCGGCGGAAGCCGCGCTGGTGGCCCGTAACTGACAATGGATTGCCATGGCCATTATTTCGCTCACTCTTGAATTGGTTATCGAGCAAGCCCACTCGCTGAAAGACCGCCGGCAGGTGGTCCGCAGCCTCAAGGAAAAGCTTCGGCATGGCTTCAACATCTCGGTGGCGGAGTTGGACGAGGCAGTGACCTGGCAGTCCGCGACCATCGGCGTGACGGCGATCTCCCGCTCCCGTGACTATCTTTCCGGCCTTATGCGGGAGGTGGAAAATGCCGCCGTGCGCATCACCAATGACCTGGGCGCCCAGGTCGCCGACTCCTGGTGCACCTTTCTCGAGGAGGAGTCTGAGGATTAAAGCGGTTTCGCAATTACTGTGGCCTCTTAAGGTCCGCGAGGTGTGGTTTTCCTTGGGAGAAAACCACGAGGAAACCTTTTGCTTCGGTCTACACCAATTGCGAACCGCTATTAGGTTTTCTGATACCCTAAGGGGTTTAGCTAAGGACTTTTTCCATGGTGGAACCACGGGCACGAAAGTACCATCGCGATCGCGTCGCGGAAACGCTCCGCGAAGAGATCAGCGGCATGATTGTGGGCGAACTTGCCGACCCGCGCATCAGCTTTGCCTACGTCAGTGAAGTGGTGATCAACCCGGGCGGCAAGTCGGCACGAGTCTACATTGCCGTCGATGGCGGTGAAGTGGAGGAAGAGAAGACACGGGAGGCGCTCACCGCGGCCCGGGGATTCATCCGCCACGAACTGCTGGAGCGCATGGGCGTGCGCCACGTCCCTGAACTGTCGTTTCAGATCGACAAATCCAAGCATCTCAAGTTGCGCATCGACGAGCTGCTCGGGCGGAATAAGAAAAACCAGAAAGCGGACGTGAAAGAGACCCCCCAAAAACCTCAAGCGACCGCAACGTCCAAGGAGTAGCAGCAGCCTCGTGCCGGCTGTCTTGTCATGCAATCCACGCCAGCTATCGACGCGGTGCTCAGCTCTATTGCCAGGGCCGAGCATCTGCTGGTCACCGCGCACGCGCGTCCGGATGGGGATGCGATTGGCGGGCTGCTCGCCTGCTGGATGATGCTGCAGCGACTGGGCAAGAGCGCCGACATGGCGCTAAGCGACCGGGTGCCCTGCATTTACCGCTCACTGCCGTGCGCGTCGCAGATTCAGCACTGGCGCCGCGTGGAAGGCGATTACGACACGGTCATCCTGCTGGAATGTGATGGCATCGAGCGTACTCGCCTGGATGGATTGGAGAACCGGCTCCTGATCAACATCGACCACCACACCAGTGGCCGTGCTTTCGCCAACGTGAATTGGATCGACAGCAACGCCTGTGCAGTCGCGGAGTTGGTCTACCAGCTGGCCGGTGCGGCCGGTGTTGACGTTACGCCGGACATGGCCACCTGCCTCTATACTGCCGTGCTCTCCGACACCGGCTCCTTCTGCTACGAAGGCACCGACGGCCACACCTTTGAACTCGCCCGCAACCTGGTGCGCCAGGGAGCCGATCCGGTGCTCATCGCGCAGGAGGTTTACTTCTCCAACCCCGTGGCGAAGATACTCCTGCTCGGCGCCGCGCTGGCCAACCTGCAGCACGACGGAAACCTGGCCTGGCTTTGGGTCACTGAGAACGATATGGATCGCGCCCACGCAGCGGAAGAGGACTGCGAAGGGATCGTCAACTATGCCATCGGCATCCGGGGGATCGAGGTCGCCGTCTTCCTGCGCGAACTACGCGACCATCGCGTACGCCTCAGCCTGCGCAGCAAGGGGCGCGTGAACGTGGCCACCATCGCCGAGCGATTTGGCGGCGGCGGTCATGAAAACGCCAGCGGCTGTACCCTGGACGGCCCACTCCGGGTGGCCACGGAGCGCATTCTCCAACATCTCCGCAGTGCGATCGCAAATGCCGCCTCTTTCCCCGCCTAAATGAGGCCTCCTCCTCCTTTTCTCGTGCTACTTCCTCCCCCGGCACGTCCCCCTCTCGCCCGGCCGATGAATCTGATAGCCTTGTGGCCGTAGTCCAATATCCGGTTCCTTCTTTTTTGCGTTCCTCTTGTAACCGTGGTCTTGCTGCAACCCCCTGGAGTCGTGGTCGTACCGCCTGGCAGAATCGATGGCTGAGAGAAAAGCAATGCTGGGAACGCCTCGCGTACTTCATCGGCCAGCGACCGGTCTGAAGACGCTTGAAGATCGTTTCCCTGGCTTGCGCGACACCCTGGAGGCCATCAGCCTTTTCGTTTTTACCCCCTTTTTCCTGTTCTACGGATTGGTACCGGTCTTTGGCGGAGATGGACTTGGGCTGGTAGGCGCCGACGAGCCCCGGTATGCGCAGATCGCCCGGGAGATGCTTACTCGCCATGACTACGTCACCCCGGTGTTATGGGGCCATCCGTGGCTGGAAAAGCCCGCTCTCTACTACTGGCGGGCAATGTTTGCCTTCCTCGAGTTTGGCGTGCACGACTGGTCGGCGCGTCTTCCCTCGGCCAGTTTTGCATTCATCCTGGTAGCCCTGATTTATCTACATCTCCGCCGCTTCCGGCCGGGGAGCCAGTTGGACGCCGCATTAATTACTGCGTCGTGCGCCGGCATCGTCGGCTTCGCCCGCGGGGCCTCGACCGATATGCAGCTGGCCGCACCCTTCTGCATCGGCATGCTTGGCTGGTATGCGTGGTATGAAACCGATAGGAAGTTCTGGCTCTTTGACCTCTACTTCTTCGTCGGCGTGGCTACGCTCGCCAAAGGTCCCGTGGCTCCTTTCCTGGCGGTGGCTATCATTTTCACCTTCGCTGCCCTGCGACGGGAGTGGTCTCTGCTGCGCCGCACCGTGTGGATCCCTGGCGTGATCCTTTACTTCGCCATGGTGCTGCCCTGGTACATCGCCGTACAACGGCGTAATCCAGATTTTCTGCGCATCTTTTTCCTGGAACACAACCTGGAACGCTTCGCCACCAACCGCTACATGCATGAGCAGCCCTTTTGGTACTACATTCCCATCCTGCTGCTCGCGCTGATGCCGTGGTCGGTGATCGCTATGCGCGCGCTGGCAGAGGCGGTTGAGCAATCGATTGCCGAGTGGCGGGCGCGGCGGACCAAACACCATTACGTCGGTCACAGCCGATGGGGCGATGCCTTTCCTGAATTTCTCGTCCTGTGGACCCTTTTTCCGATTCTTATTTTTTCTCTTTCCCACTCCAAGCTGCCGGGTTACATACTGCCCTCAATTCCTCCGCTCACCATTCTCACCGGGGATTACATTAACCGCATTCGTCAGAAGGGCCTGAATCTATGGCTGCTTCTGCTGCACGCCCTGCTCTGCGCGATCACCATCATCCTGGTGCTGCTGCTGCCCTGGCGCATCGGACATCCAGGGGCGAGACCACCAGCCAGTATTCTGCTCCCTGCGATTTCGAGCGGCCTGGCTGCCGCGCTGCTGATCCTGGTGGTCGTTAGCCGCTTCGGGGTGGCACGCCTGCGCATGGTCACCATGGTGCCGCTGGTCATCATGCTGTTCTTTATCTTCGGGGTCGGCCCGTTCTTCGGCCTGCCGGCAATCGGCGCTACCCAGAAGAACATCCGCTTGCTGGATGCTGCCTACTCTGCCCGGCCGCTGGCTGCGATTATCAGCCAGATTGCGCGGCCAAAAGAGGTCGTCGCTGTGTACAAGGTACGGCGCGACGTCGAATATGGGCTTTCCTTCTACCGTAATCACCTGGTCGATAACTACGACCAGGATGGTATTCCCGCTGGGGAACACATCCTTATCACCCGCGAGGCTTATGCGGGCCAGTTACCCACTCTTCTGACCGGCCGATCGTATCAACCTCTCTTTTCCTACCCAGCGCAAAATCTCGCGGTCTACCAGGTCTTCGCCAAACCTTAGGCTGGATGCCGCTCACCAGGTGTGCGGCTTTGCGACGGTGTGGGTTCCCACGGGATGGCCTTGTACCGTACACTCCTGTTCAAACGCCGAGGGCAGCGGCTCACGGCGAAAGGCTCGGACTATGGGCAAGCACAGAGCGGAATGACACCCGCCCTACACCTGGAGATTCTCGATTTACGCCACTTCTCTGCCGGCAATCTCAAGCCGGTGCTGGAGGCGGAAAGCCGTGTCTGGAATGAGCGCCTGCGCTGGGATTTTCAGGCTTCCGCCAACCTGCTGCTGCAATACCTCGACTCCCGCCTGCTGCCGGGCTATGTTGCTATCGAGAACGGCCGTATCTGCGGTTACGTCTTTTGTGTTTACGAGAATGAAAAAGCCCTGGTGGGCGACGTTTTTGCCATGCCATCCGCGACCAACCCCCAATCGACCGCGGATGTCGAACGCTGTCTGCTCGAACATATGATCGAGTTGCTGCAACATTCTCCCGGGGTCGACCGCATCGAATCCCAACTGCTGTTGCGCCCCCATGGCACCCATACGGAAACCCTGCGCAATGCCGGATTCCAGATTTACGAACGACTGTTTATGGAGCTTGAACTGAGTTCCGCAAACCTCCTCGAAGAGCCGCCCGACGGTGCCTTGGATAAGTTGGAACTGCGTGCCTGGCGAGACAGTGATTTTGCTGCGGCAGGGCACCTCATTGCGCACGCCTACGAAGGCCATCTGGACGGCATCATTAACGATCAGTACCGCTCTGTCTCCGGCTCGCTGCGATTTCTGCACAACATCGTCCGTTTCCCAGGTTGTGGGTTGTTCGACGCTTCCGCCTCGCGCGTCCTCGCTTACCGCGATCGCGAAGAGATTGCCGCTCTGCTGCTTTGCTCTCGCGTACGGGAAGATGTGGGCCACGTGACACAGATCTGCGTCAGCCAGCAGTATCGCCGTCGCGGACTCGGCGCATGGCTCTTAGCCGACTGCTCGCGCGCGCTCCGCAGATCCGGCTTTCAGGCGCTCACCCTCACCGTCACGCGGCAAAACTCCGACGCCGTTGCCCTCTATCTCCGTAGCGGATTCATTACCCGTCAGACCTTCGACGCCATGGTTTGGGACCGCCGCACCAGGGCCAGGACCTAATTGGAACATCCCCTGAACCCCCCTCCTTGTGTATTCTTGAGTGATGGCGCAAAGAGCAGACGGGGCAAAAAAAACGGCGGCATCGCAGGCGAGCCGGTTGGGGTACATGGCACTGATTGCAGGCTGGCTTATCCCCGGGGCAGGACACCTCATGCTCAAACGTTGGGGCCGGGGGGTTCTGGTATTGGCTTCGATCAGCTGCATGTTCGTGTTGGGCATCATGATGGGCGCCAGGCTCTACGCGCCCAATACCGCAGACCTTCTGGACATGCTGGGCTTTCTGGGTGATCTCGGAGCTGGCCTGCTTTATCTGATTGGCCACGGCCTTGGACTTGGGCAGGCGCCAGTGCAAGTGGTAACAGCCGATTACGGGGCAAAGTTTGTCGTGGTCGCGGGATTGTTGAACCTGATCTCGGCCGTGGACGCACACAGCATCGCCGTGGGGAGAAAACCATGAGCATAGCGCCTTCTCATTTCACGACGGTCATTCTCTTTGCCGCCTTTGCTTCCGTCATTTTCGGCATCACGCAGCGAAGCACGCCCAAGGCCATGGTCCGCTATGGAGCTTATTGCTTTGCCTTGTTTCTCGGAGCCGTGATTGTGGCTAGCTGGCTCATGTATTTCATCCGCCACTAAGGCGCCCTTCCGGTGGCCAGTGAAGAGAGAAATTACAACCGCAACAAAAGCTTTGGGTGCCCCATTTGCCCGATTTCCTGTCCCGCCTGTCCCGGCGTGCCGTGGAGCGTGCCATGGGGCTTGCGTGGGCTACGATCCTCCCCCACTCGTTAGTCATTAGGAGAAGGGACCTGCTGCTTCTCTTGCGGTTCTCGCACTTTATCTTTTATCCGGCCTTATCCAGCCTTTGGGCGGCAGCCTGCGTTTGCGCAGACACAGCCCCCACTCCGTGGCGCCTGGTAACAAGCTGCACCATCCATCGCAGCATGACGAAGAGCCGATTGCTAAAGCCAATAAGAAAATAGATGTGGACCCCAGCCCACAACAACCAAGCCACGAGCCCGGCAGACTTCCAAAACCGCAGATCCGCGACGGCGAACGTACGCCCCACCACGGCCAGGTCGCCCTTGTCCCAATACCAGAAGGGTGCTGGCCTGGCCTGGCCCGTGGTGCGGCGGCGAATCAAATCTGCCACATACTTGCCTTGTTGTATGGCAGGCTGCGCCAGTCCGGGCATCTGCACCGCCGTCCCACTCTTGAAGCCCAGCAGGTTGCGGGTATTGGCAGTCGCCAGCGCAGTGTCGCCAATAGCAAAGATCTCAGCATGTCCCGGAACCGACAGGTCAGGGTTCACCTTCACCCTCCCGGACTTGTCCGCTTCCGCGCCCAGCCAACGTGCTGCCGGCGACGCGGCCACTCCCGCGGTCCACATCACTGTCCGGCTGCGGATGCGCTTGCCGTCAGCCACAATGCCCTCCGCATCGACACTTTCCACCCGGGTACCGGTAAAGACTTTCACGCCTAACTGTTCCAGATGGTGCGTGGCTTTCGCCGAAAGATCCTCGGCAAAGCTCGGGAGTATGCGTGGCGCGCCCTCGTAGAGCATGACCTGCGCTGCGCCCGAACCAAGGTGGCGGAAGTCGTGAGCCAGTGCCATCTTTGCCATTTCGGCGATGGTGCCGGCGAGCTCGACGCCGACGGTGCCGCCGCCCACGAGCACGAACGTGAGCAGTTCCTTGAGCGCGACGCCCTCTGCGTCGCCGCACAAAGCCAGCTGCTCGGCCTCTTCGAACGCCCTCAGAATCCTGCTGCGGATCTTGTCCGCATCCTCCAGCGCATCGAGTCCCGGAGCAATCGGCTTCCACTCGTCATGGCCGAAGTAATTTACCTGGATGCCGGTGGCCAAAATCAGATAGTCATACGGCAGGTCGCAGTCGGGCAGCAGCACCCTGCGATTCCTGGTATCCACGCCGGTCACTTCCGACATCAACACATCGATATTTTTCTGCCTGCTGAAGAGCACGCGCAAGGGCGGGGCGATCTCGTCGCCCGAAAGAAGTCCGGTAGCCACCTGGTACAACATGGGCCGGAACAGGTGATAGTTTCGTTTATCCACCAGGGTGACTTGCACGGGAGCCTTAGCTAAGGTGCGGGCGGCATAGAAGCCTCCAAACCCTCCCCCGACAATCACCACCCGCGGAGCCTTCGGCATGGCTGAGTTTTCTCGCAAGAAAGCCTCCGTTGCACTCATTCTGCTTATATATATGTCCGGCAAGCTGCATGGGTTGTGGGATAACGAAATTTTTTACCGGAGTTCTGGGCGCTGTCCGGGACGAGTCCGAGTCTCTTAGCGCGCAACCTTTGCGGCTGCACATCCCGGATTTCCAACACCAAGCGCTTGCCCAGGACATGGGCTGCCCGCGTCAAGGTATCGAGCGAAACCGCCGTGTTCTGCGGATCAAGCAAGCGATCCAACTGAGAGCGGCTCGTTTTCAGTTCGGCCGCCATCGCCCTCTTCGTCTTTTGCTGCCGAATCATCTCCTGCTCAAACTGCCAGGCGAGCACGCGCTTGATCGCGGCTGGCTGGTTTTCCCGTCCTGCTTTACCGGCACTGCGCTGAGCCGGCGAGATAGGCCCCGATACGAGCCACTGCCTCGTCGTCTTGATCGCCCAACACTAGTTCCCGCTCAGTGCTCAGCGGTTTGTGGCCACCTACTTCGTGTCCGGCTCTTGAGGGATGGCTGCTCCGTCGGAGCGTGGATCTCCTGCAGCAAAGTTGACCTGACGGTTGCTGTCACGGACGACGGCAGCCCCCTGGCCTACGAAAAATGAAAAGGGCTCGAGGAGCTTGATCTGGTGGCCGCGCTGCGTGAGGCCCGCGCGGATATCGGCCGGGATGGTCTCCTCCATCTCGACATCGCAGCCTTCGAAGGTGTCCTTGGTGAAGCGGGGCTGTTCCAGCGCAGCCTGGACGTTCATGCCGTAGTCGACGATGTTGGCGACGAACTGTGCGTGGGCCTGTGCCTGGTTCCAGCCACCCATAATGCCGAAGCCGATGTGAATGTCGCCCTTCTCCATGAAGGCCGGAATAATGGTGTGCAGAGGACGCTTGTGTCCGGCCAGCGAATTAGGCAGCCCGGGAGTGAGCTGGAATCCGGCGCCACGGTCATGGAAGGAGAAGCCGAGACCGGGAGCAACGAGGCCCGTACCGTAGCCGGCGTAGTTGCTCTGGATCAGCGAGACGATATTGCCGTCCTTGTCGATGGTGGAGAGATAGATCGTGGAGTTGCCGTGCTTGTTGAGCTCGGCTGAGACCTCGGAGGGAACCACCTGGCAGGAGGCCTTATCCATGCTGATGAGCTTAGCGCGCTGCGCAGCGAGATCTTTGGAGATGAGCTCCTTCACCGGCACGGCCGAGAAGCGCGGATCGCCGACATACTTATACATGTCGGCGTAGGCAAGTTTCTTGGCCTCGATCATGACGTGGAGAGCATCGACGGAGTTGTGGCCATACTGCGCCATGGGAAAGAGTTCCATGAGATTGAGCATGGACAGTGCGGCGATGCCCTGGCCATTGGGGGGCAGTTCATAGACAGTCCAGCCACGGTAGGTAGTAGAGACGGGCTCCACCCACTCGGGCTGGAAGTCACGAAAGTCTTCCAGGGTGTGCGTCCCACCGTGGGCATCCAGGAACTTGACCATCGTCTCGGTCATGGGACCGTTATAGAAAGCATCGCGGCCACGCTTGGCGATTTGGCGAAGAGAACTGGCGAGCGCGGGGTTCCTGAAGAGGTCCCCGGGCATCGGAGCACTGGGCCAGATGTCATAGGTCTCTTTGTAGCCGGGCTGGTTGAGCAGCCTCTTCGCGATCCAGTAGCGGGCATTGCGCTCTGCCAGGGGAAATCCGTTCTGCGCATAGTAGATGGCGGGTGCGAGAATCTGGCTAAAAGGCAGAGCTCCGAAGCGGGTGCGCATGGCGTCCCATCCGGCGACGGCTCCGGGGATGTCGATGGTCTCGACACCGATGGGATCGATTTCGGTGACTCCTTTGGATTTGAGGTAATCGATGGTGAGGGCTTTGGGGGTCCAGCCGCTGGAGTTCAGGCCGTAGACTTTGCCGGTTTTGGCCTCGTAATAGAGCATGAAGAGGTCTCCGCCGATGCCATTGACGTAGGGCTGGACGACACCCATGACGGCGTTGGCCGCGATCGCGGCGTCGACGGCGTTGCCGCCTTCTTCGAGGATGTGGGCCCCCGCCTGTGAGGCAAGAAACTGCGGAGTGGAGACAATGCCGAACTTCGTCACCACCATGGAGCGGCCCTGCCCTGGGACCGAGGAGAATTGTTGCGCAGGAACGATCACCGGGCTAAGAAGCAATACCGCCACAAATGCGAGACGTTTCATGCCACGTCCTTGATTGGATCTGGATTCGAAAAAAAAGGAATTCCAAGGGAATTCGTCACTCTATCAACGATGTATCTATAGGCGAGATTATTCCACAGCCGCACAGATGGTTCGGCGCTTCGTTGAAATCCGACAGGGGCTCTCAGGCGACGCTAACCAAAGCAGTGTTGCTGTCCTTCAAGACCTTCACATCCCGGATGGGTGGCAGGCCGAAGAATCGGCTGTATTCTCGGCTGAACTGACTAACACTCTCGTAGCCCACTTCATACGCAGCAGTGGTAGCGTCGAGTCCATCCATCAGCATCCGTTGGCGCGCGGTTTGCAGTCGCAATTGCTTTTGATACTGTAGCGGGCTCATCGCTGTGAGAGCGCGAAACTGATGATGCAGGGTGGAAACGCCCATCCTTGCTGTGGAAGCGAGCTGCTCCATGCGCAAAGGCTTGGCATAGTTCTCTCGCAGCCAGGAGATCGCGCGCGCCGTTCGTTGAACTAGATCGCCGCTGGTTGCGATGGCGCGCAGTCGTTCCGCCTGCGGAGTCCGAAGGATGCGATACAGGATCTCGCGGTGAGCCAAGGTACTCAGAAACGGTATGTCCTCCGGCGTGTCGAGAAGTTCAAGCATACGCATGGCGGCGCCCAGCAACCCGACGGTTGTCTCACCAACAGCCAGGCCCTGGCGGTGTGTAGAGAGCGGCCCCTCCGGAATGTCGTCCCGGCTCAGAACCTCGCGAACCGTTGGCAGGTCGAGACGCAGGAAGATCGACAGCAGCGGCGTCTTTTCCGATGCTTCGATGATCTGGCTCTGAGCGGGTACATCGATCGATGAGAGCAGGAACGATCTGCCATCACACAGGTACTCCGTGCCGCCGAGCAGAATGCGTTTCCGTCCCTGGACGAATATGCTCAGGCCCGGCTCGTAGGAAGCCCGGAAACAAGCGGTCGGAGCCGTCCGGTGATAGAGGGATAACCCGGGTATCGCGGTGGGATGTTCTCCTGGCGTCTCTGCCAGCAACTTAATTCGTTGTGCCAGCAAGCGCCGCATCTCGATGACCGTCAAATCCGCTGGCTTCGCACCTTTTCTCTGCTTCAGCATGCATCACCCTCTCAAAAAACAGCTTAGTCCCAGGCAACCAGGTGTGTGCACGAAATCTGCAGGACAAGCAGGATCGTGCAAACAATCGGCAGGATCAGGAAAGCGTCGCCTCGCTAAGCTCGCTAGGCTTGAAGAAGTAGAGGAGAAATGAAGATGAACATCTCGTTTGAGAACAAAGTCGCGCTCGTGACAGGAGCCGCGTCCGGACTGGGCCTTGCGACAGCCAAGGCGTTTGCCGAAGCTGGTGCCTCCGTGGTGTTGGCTGATTGGAATGAGAAGGAAGTGCAATCCGCGGCCACCCACCTTGCCGATCAGGGTCACAAGACACTGGCCGTCCGCTGTGACGTATCTCAGGATGCGCAGGTAGAAGCGATGGTGAAGCAAACCGTCGCCACCTTTGGTCAGCTCGATGCAGCCTATAACAATGCGGGCGTGCAAAATGTCCTCGCCGAGACAGCCGACTCTCCACGCGACGATTACGACCGCATCATGGCCATCAACCTACGCGGCGTGTGGAGCTGCATGAAGTTCGAATTGCAGCAGATGCGCAAGCAAGGCAGTGGCGCAATCGTTAATTGCTCTTCGCTGGGCGGTCTTATTGGCGGTGCTCGGCGGGGAACCTACCACGCCGCGAAACATGGTGTAATCGGTTTTACCAAGAGCGCCGCTCTGGAATATGCGACGCGCGGCATTCGCGTAAACGACGTGTGCCCAGGAATGATTCAGACGCCGATGTCCGACAAGATGATCGCGGAAGGTCAGGGAGAAGAGTTGGACAAGATGTTAAAAACCTTCGTTCCCATGGGCCGCATGGGCAAAGCCGAAGAGATCGCCGATGCCGTCCTGTGGCTGTGCAGCTCAGCCGCGAGCTACGTTACTGGCCAATCGATCTCGGTCGACGGAGGCTACGTGATGCGCTAGAGCGTTCACCGGCTCCTATCAGCCGGGTTTTAGAAGGCATGGAGCACTAAGAAGAGGAGACAAGAGCTTGGACATCAAACGAGTTGGAACGCAGCCATCCGGCAAGGGTCCTGCCGATTGGTTTACTGGCGTCGTACGCATCGATCCATTGTTTCAAGCGCCCGACCCGGCGCTCGTCTCCGGCGCGAGCGTCAGCTTCGAACCAGGCGCACGCACAGCGTGGCACACGCATCCCCTCGGTCAGACTTTGTTAGTGACGGCGGGCGCGGGATGGGCGCAACGGGAAGTTGGACCTATCCAGGACATTCATCCGGGGGATGTGGTTTGGTTTGCGCCCGGTGAGAAGCACTGGCACGGTGCCAGCTTCGACCACGGCCATGACCCACATCGCCATCCAGGAAAAACTCGACGGTAAAGTTGTCGATTGGATGGAGCATGTGACTGACGAGCAATATCTCAAGGCTCGCTAAGAATGGCCGTTAGGCAACAAATACTGAGTGGGATAATGGCTCCTCGCTAGTCAGTTTGCGGCCGCGGCGGATTAGCCCAGTGACCGGATTCGTCTTTCCCGCTCACAATGACCCCTTTCGCGTTCCAGCCCAGAGTCCGCTCTCACGATAGCCGGGCAATAGCGCAGAGTCAGCCCGCAGCGTCGTTTGCTCGATTGATTCGCTTCGGATCCATGCAACAGCAGGTCGCTGTGGATGGAAATCTCTCCGGCTTTCAGTTCCACATCGACTGGCCGTCCAAAAGCCTCAGCGCCCGGAACCGTTTGGTTCAGAACATTCGCTTCGTCGTTTTCACTCAGTGTGTAGGTCAGATGGCCCATGTGGTGCGAACCAGGAATGAAGCGCATGCAGGCGTTTTCGATCGTGGCATCATCGATCGCCAGCCATGCGGTCACGGCCATCGACGGCGTTAACGGCCAATAGCTCGAATCTTGATGCCAGGAGACCCGTTTGCCATCTCCAGGCATTTTGCAAAAGAAATGCGAGCCCCAGGCAACCACGTTCTCGCCAATCAGGTCCTGGATGCGGGCCACAATACGAGGATCCGTCAGGATGTCGTAAACCCGTCCATAGCGGAGGTGCGCCGTGCTGATCGAGTAGCTGTCGCCCCCTGCGGCCAGCGTCCTGGCCAGCAGTTCATCAAAGTAACCACGAATGCCGGCTATCTCTTCTTCATCGAAGATCCGAATACCGGCCACGTAACCGTCGCGATTAAAGGCTGCAATCTGCTCCGGGGTCAGAGCTTCGGGACGCTCGGTCGTCGAAGGATGAAACCGAAGGTCGCGGTCAAGGCTTGCTCAATTCTTCGCTGCTGGGGACGAACCTGGGTGTAGTCAACGGTTTCACACCTCCAATTCTCTCAGTCTATCGCCTGCATCACGTGGCGTGTACTCATACACCCGGGGGAAGGGGGGACCTATGATTTTCGCCTGCCGTTCCATCGTCTAGGCGAGGTTCCGCTTATACAGTGCGGTAAGTTCCGCCCATGCTCGTTCTGCTCCTGCCTCGTTGTAGACCTGGCTGCCGCGCACCGTCCAGCCGTGATTGCAACCCTCGTAGACTTCGACCGTCGCCTTCAGATGCGCTGCCGCGAAGGCCTCTTTGAGTGTGTCCTTGGCAGTAGGGTCGCGCTTGTCGTCGTTATCTGCCACCGCACAGAGCATCTCGGCCTTCATCTTCGGGATCAGCAGGTGCGGGCTGTCTGGCTTATCGGTCACTAGGCCACCGCCATGAAAGGTAGCAGCCGCGCCGACGCGCTCTGGTGCGGTGGCTGCCGTGCGAAAGGTCAGCGGACCGCCCATGCAGTACCCTTGGACACCCATCTTTTTCTTCTTCTTCGTTTGCGGCTGCGCGTCGAGAAAGGCGACGTACGACTTTGCGTCGCTGATGTTCGCATCAGCAGTCAACGCCGCTGCCATCGGCATTACCTTGGCGCGGTCTTCCGGCTTGCTGAAGTCAAACGAACCATCGACCACCGGCGCCTTTGCATTACGGTAGAACGGATTCGGCACCAGGACCACGTAGCCTTCGGCGGCGAGCCTTTGCCCCATCTCGCGAAACACCGGCCTCAGCCCAAGAATGTCTGTCCACATCAGCACCGCCGGCCAGCTTCCCTTGCCCTCGGGATAGAAGAGCGCCGAGTCGGCAACACCACTCGCCATGGGCACATCTACGTCCTTCTGAACCACCTTTACCTGCGCCGCGGCCACCGAAGAACTCAGCACAATAGTCGCTGCTGCTCCAAGCCCGAAGGCTCTCCGCGAAACAGTGGGATCATGGATAAGACCCTGGTGAATCAAGTCATCGCACATAAACTAGCTCTCTCCTTTTCCCGGATATGAAGTATGGCCTGCGTTTCAATCCTTTGCATAGTCTTTTTCTTGGAAATTGCGTTGCCTGCTGTTACTGCCGAATATCCGGGGTAAGTCCCGTACAAGCGAACATACCGCAACAGCTGGTGGCCCTTCCATTTTCAGCGATTCGTTTCAGGCCAGCGCTTCCAGACCATGCTTCGCAACCACCGCGAGGAGCTTCAGCGCGATCCCACTCGGCTGCTTTGCTCCGGTCTCCCACTTCTCAATCGTTGATTCGCTGGTATTGAGGTAACGGGCGAAGACTGGCTGGCTGACACGAAGGCGCTGCCGCAGCTTCTTGATCTGTTGGGGCTTGAGCGGAGGAGGAGTCGCAAGGCAGGACGTGTCGAAACTCCGCATCGTCGCTTTGTCGATAGCTCCCACCTTGTACATCGCCGAGGCGGAAGAGTGGATCGCCTCAAATGCGTCGTTCTTGAATTTACGTTTGGTTGCCATCGCAAATCTCCCTCCAATCGTCCTCTCGAATCAGTTGGCTGACTTGGTGTGTCGCAAGTCGCGCATATACCTTAACCAGCTTTCGGAAGGCAGAGAGTTCATCGTCCTCGATATTGGCCCGCTCCTGCTTCGCGAATAGATACTCAAAGACCCAATAGTGACCGGCGCTCGACAAAATGATCGAGCGGTACTGATTCTTTCGTAGCCGCTTCTTAAAAACACCGCCGCCTAGGTCGTCTGCCTGCCCCAGCACCACTTGTTCGATGGCAGAGCAAAGCTCTTGATCTGGAATGCGCGCCTTCCGGGCGGCTTTGCTGAACCAGGCTGTTTTGAAGACCCGCTCCGGTTTCTTAAGTTGGATTCCCACGCCCTCTACTGTAGCACCTGGTGCTACCCGTGTCACTCACATGGAGTCGCGTCGCGTGCAAGTTAACATGCAACAATATTGGGGGAATAGGTACCGCGCAGCCCTATCTTTGCCCCGGAGAAGGCGAAAGCGGGTACGGTAGACACTAGAGGAGATCCGCAGCATGGTGCTCACCAGCCGTCGGGGGTTTGTCAAAGGTGCTGCAGCCGCTTGCATCGCGCTTGCGAACATCGAGGCGAGAGGGTTCGACAGCGGGGACTCGGCCGGACTGCCAAACTCCGTCTTTGCGTACGAGTTTGGCGATATCAGTCCCCAGCAGCAAGCCGGACTTGCGCGCGAGTATGGATTTGAGGGAACCGTCTTCGATCATGCGCGGCAAATCCCCGAGCGGTTGCGAGCCCTGGACGAGGCGCATCTCCAGTTGTTCTTTCTTTGGCTCACTGTCGACATCAGCAGTGGCCAGATCAAATATGAGCCAGGCATGGAAGCCGCGATCGACGCATTGAAAGGGCGTGGAACCGTCGTATGGGTCGCCATTCAGGGGGACGACGCGGGAGCCGCGGCCGGAGCAGAAGAGCGGACGATCCAGGCGGTCAATCGAATCTCCGACCTCGCGTCTCGATCCAACCTTCGCGTCGCGCTCTATCCGCACTATGGCTTTTACCTGGCCCGGTTTCGAGACGTTGTGCGGATTGCAGAACGAGTCGGGCGAAGCAATGTAGGCGCCACGTTCAATCTCTGCCATGAATTGCGCTCCGGGTTTGATCCCGAGTTCCCTCAGTTATTGGATAACTCGATTCCACGCCTGTACGGGGTAACGATCAACGGAGCGGACCAGCACGGCCGGGATTGGAACACGCTGATTCAGCCTCTCGGCCGCGGCGACTACGATGTCGCCGCGTTAGTCCGCACCATCAGCAAAGCGGGGTACCGAGGGCCGTTCGGCATCCAGTGCTATGGGTTGAAAGGTGATCCGGGAGTCTATCTGAAACAATCAATGGCGTCATGGCGTCTCATTTCCGTGCGTGCCGCCGCAGTCAACTCTTGAACACACCACGGTCACCACGCGGGACGGTGGACTTAGCTCCACACGGCACCATTTCTGAAGAGCTGGACTCTGGAATCAGATCCTCGTACTTTGGTAAGTTAGTTCCAGACGCGTGCAGGACGCCTCCTGTCCGCGGAAAGGGCCGCGCCCACCTGCTGCTTTGAGGCACCCCTCTTTGCTGACCCTCTTTCGCCTGTCATGCGGACCAGGCATACGAAGGAGCAGTCTTGAATCTTGAACAACAGAAGAAGCAGGCCCGGGATTTCTTGCGAGCAATCCGGTCTGGAGACGCGGACGCTTTCTCCCGGCTGCAGCGTCACCATGCGCGCTGGGCAGCATTCGATGAGAGCGCCGTGCGCCAACTTGTCTCTCTGCACGACGCGCAGTTCGTGCTCGCTCGTGAACAAGGGTTCGCCAGTTGGCCCAAACTCAAGGCCTACGCCGAGCCGTCTTCGCGGTCTCGCCACACTCGATTATTCGTCGCGGATTCAGCCTGGATCACGGACCGTGTTCACGGCTTGCTGCGTACGCGCTCTTCGGCCGGCCCGGCAGCCCTGGAACAAATTCGAGAATGGCACCCGCGGTTTTCCGATCAAAGCGACGAGGAGATCCGGCAGGCTCCCTTCACCGAGGAAGATGCCCGCCTGGTCTACGCAAGGGAGCACGGCTTCGAAACCTGGGGCGACCTGATGACCCGGGTGAGTCTCCTCGCCTCGAACGCCGCTGCAGCAGCCAGCGAGCCGTTCATGAGTGCATTCGCCGCACTGCAGGCGGCCGATGTTGCTGGTTTCGAAGCGTTGCTCCGCGGTAACTCCCGCCTGGCCGGCGAGCGCGGGACAAATGGCAACACCCTGCTCAATCTCGCGGTCAGCTTCGCAGGCAGGCCCGACTGGAAGGGCGGCATGTTTCCCATCGAGGCGTTGCTGGCTGCAGGTTCCGACGTCAACGAGGGCAACGATCGCGGCTGGACGCCGCTTCACGCAGCCGCGTATGCCAACCAGCCGGAAATAGCTGCGTTGCTGATCGAGAAAGGCGCGGCCCTGGACGCGGAAGCGCACGGCGCGGGTGGCACGCCGTTAATCGCCGCGTTGTTCTGGGGGCATCGCGAGGTGGCTGACTTATTGGGGCGCCATTCGGTGGCGCCGAACAATCTTCGCGCTGCTGCCGGGCTGGGCATTCCAGAGTGGGTGGATGCTTGCTTCCAACCCGATGGCGCACTGACTCCCGAAGCGTGCGCCGCCAGAGGCTTTTACCGTCCGCATAGCGGTTTCCCTGACTGGCAGCCTTCGACAGATCCGCAGGAGGTTCTCGACGAAGCACTGGTGTGGGCATGCAAGAGCAACCGCTTGCTTGCGTTGGAGCGGTTGGTTAGCGCGGGCGCGCGCGTGAACGCCGATCCGTATCGAGGCACGCCCCTGATTTGGGCTGCGGCGTGCAATCGTACGGAAACCGTCGCATGGTTGTTGGATCACGGCGCGAACATCAATCAGAAGGCTACATTTGGTGGGCTCACCCACGGGCAGGGCATCACAGCTCTTCACCTGGCGGCCCAGTCCGGGCATATGCCGGTGCTCAAGCTTCTGATAGAGCGCGGCGCGGATCGATCCATCAAAGACGATCTCTATCAGTCGACCGCCGAGGGCGCCGCAAACTACTTCGGCCGGAACGAAGTGCGAGACTACCTGCGCTCGCTGGGCGAATAGATGGTTCTGGCTGCGGTCCGCCGGCCGCTCCTCACGCTATCGGTGACTGCAGAAACCTCAGGACAAAATACCTGAGACAGGCGAAATTTCGCGCGCCGGATGGAGTAACTCACACCCCACTTGCTATAACAGACGAATGCGCCTGCACCATTACGCACCCCGGCCCGCGCACCTCAAATGGCTCCTCGATTCTGACCCGGCTATCCGTTGGCAGGTCATGAGGGACCTTACCGATGAAGCCCCCGCCGCGATTGCAGCCGAGCGGTCTCGCGTCGCAACCGAAGGCTGGGGAGCCCAGCTTCTGGCCTTACAATCTCCTGCGGGCAACTGGGGCGATGGCCCCCGCGGGTGGAGAGACGATTTGCCCAAGGAGGACCGAGGCTTGCTCATTACCCTCTACACTCTCGTCGTCTTGAAGGACCTCGGTCTCGACCCGGCCAGCAAGCAGGCTCGCAAGATGATCGGCCGCGTCGACAAGCGGCTCGTGTTTAGCCGGCTCAACAACCGGCCTTACCTTCACGGCGAAACGGAGCCCTGCATCAACGGCAGAATCCTCGGTATCGGCTCGTATTTCAAAGAACCGAACGATGCACTGGCCAATCAACTCCTGGGTGAGCAGCTCGAGGATGGCGGCTGGAACTGCGAAGCACCCAAAAGCCGGTGCTCTTCCTTCCATACCACCATCTGCGTGCTCGAAGGTCTGCTCGATTACGAGCGAGCCGGGCGCAAATCCCCTGCCGTTAGCAAGGCCCGCCATAGGGCCGAAAACTACCTGCTCCAACGCCGTATGTTCCGCTCGCTTCGAACCGGAGAAGTCATCAACAAACGCTGGCTCCGCTTCGCGTTCCCGGCGTTTTGGTACTACGACGTTTTGCGCGGTCTCGATTATCTGCGGGGTGCAGGAATCAAACCCGACCGCCGCGTCCGTGATGCCATCGAAATCGTGATGGAACGCCGCCACCAGAACGGGCGCTGGCCGCTGAACCTTCTTCATCCCGAACATATTCCATTGCAGATGGAGACCGGTGTCGGCAGGGCAAGTCGCTGGAACACACTGCGCGCTCTCCGGGTTCTGCGCTGGTACAACAACGCAACGTGGTAGAACAGCGCATTGCAGCACAGCGCTCTTTTTTGCGGGTCACGCCATCGATCGTTCGTGGATCAAAGTCCAAAGCGTGCCGAACTGATCGCGCAGTTGACTGAAGCGCGATGCGAAAAAGGTCTCCTGCAGTGGCATATAAGCTTCGCCGCCCTGTACCAGCAAGCTGTAAATGCGCTCGGCCGCTTCAGCGGAATCGACACTCAGGTAGAGATACGCGCTGCGCATCGGTTGTAAGCGATCGGACGGTACATCGTTTCCGATCAGAACGGTTCCGCCGATTTCCAGGCGTGCGTGCAGAACCGGGTCTTCTCCTTCTGGGCTCCTGCTGGCTCCGGGCGCCTCGCTCTGCTTCATCAGCATGAGTATCTTTCCCCCAAGATTTTGCTCGTAATAGCGGAAAGCCTGCGCACAGTTGCCGGCAAAGTTCAGATGCGTGAAGAGTTTCATAACAACTCCATTGGTGGTGATTTGGTTTCAATCCCAGTGTCGTCGGGATCACTCCGTGACAGCACTTGCTCCATCGCTCGAGTATGTTCATTCAAGCGCGTCAGAGTCTGTATCATCCCTTCTTGCATCCCCGCCTGCAGGTGGCCATCGCGAACTTCGCGTGACCGGTGTTGGATGGTGTGCGTGACCAGCGTACCTGCCTGGGTCTCCTCGAAAGTCACCGTGGTCAGCCACTCGGGACTTCCAAATTGGGGCATGTCGTAACACTCGCTGTACACCAGCCGATGCGGGCGAAGGACCTCACGATAGGTGCCATGAAAGGGATGATCGGATCCATCCGCCATCCGCATGACAAGGCTCCAGGAACCGCCCGCACGCAGATCAATGGCGCAATGCGTGATGCTTGATCCCTCGCAGCCCCACCAGTGCCTCAGCTGCTCCGGCTTCGTCCATGCCTCGAATAACAGCCGCGCGCTCCGTTGGAAAAGGCAAGTGAACGCGATCTCCCGCTCTGATGGAAGACTTACTTTGACTTCAACGCTTTTTCCGGCGAGCATGCTTTAGTCCCTCCTCTGCTTCTATCTTTCCCAGGTATTCGTCCAGCCGGTTCATGCTGTGTTCCCACGACCGGCGGTATTGTTCGAGCCACTCAGCAACCTCCCGCAGAGGAGCACTCCGCAGGCGGCACGGCCTCCTCTGTGCGTCCCGGCTGCGAGTGATCAAGCCCGCGCGTTCCAGAACCTTGAGGTGCTTGGTCATGGAGGGCGCGGTGATCGCGAATGGCTCGGAGAGCTCCTTGACGGAGAGTTCCCGTCGCGCGAGGCGTGCCAGGATCGCGCGTCGGGTGGGGTCAGAGAGAGCTCCAAACGTCGAACTCAACTGGTCAGGCACTTATTTCACCATATGGCTAATTAGCCTATTGGCAAAATAACTCCACCGCGCAGACTATGTCAAGCAGAAATGAAAAAGGGAAAACAGATCGAAATGGAAGGGAATTCGGATCCGCAAATAAAGGCTTAAGGGAACGCAGCGTTGATATCGTCACCACTAATATTTCAATTACGGTATTTCCGTCCGGGAGATGTGAGGAAATTCTGTCCACGAAACCCCAAAATGAGCCCGCAAACGTTTCGTCTGCCTCGGTCCCATTTCGATCTTTCTTCCCCGGCGCCAACTGCGTCATCCAGATGTCGGAGTGCACATCCTCGATATTGGTCACGATCTTGTCCCTGGCAACGTTGAGTTCCATGCTGAACAGCGGGGAAAAGCAGGGGGAGATGCGGGGACAGCAGACTTATCCCTGGAGTGCTGCAATACGTATGCTGTCCGTGCGCCGCTTTTCCTCGCCCAGGAGGGCGGAGCCCTGTGGAAGCGGACACGTTTCCGTTAGGGATGCTCCTCACCGGCAGCCTGAGAACAGAGCGCCTCTTTGTCCATGCAAGATAATTTTGAACCTATGCCTTGCTGTACGTGATAGGAGCCATGTCTTTTGTGGTTAGTACCCTTGTCATCGCTGCGGCTATGATCTCCTGGGCGCGCAGAGCATCCAGATGCGTAACCGGGAATCCCTGCCTGGCTACGCAGCAGTGGATGAATACGCGAAGTTCCTCCTTGTAGGCTGCACCAAACCGATCGATAAACTCGGGCAGCGCTTCTTTGTAGTCGCGCGTAAGGAAGCTCCGCGAAACGAGCGGTTCAGCATGATCACGTGGCCCGTATGCCTCGACGATCACCTCGCGAGGGTTGGCGTTGAAGCGGCCAACTCGAATCTGGCCTTTCTCGCCATATAGGACCGTCTCCCCCCTGTAACCTGAGACGTGGTTGCGGCTTACCTGAACTTCGGCCAATAGTCCCTTCCCGCCCTCGCTGCCGAAATCCAACATAAGTATCGCATCGTCGAAGTCTTCCATGCAGGTGCTCAGACGATGAGCGTGAAGATTAGACCCGAATACCAAGCCGCTCAATGGTAAGTCGCCGGTCAGCCAAAGAACCTCATCTACATTGTGAATGGCCATATCCGGCAGAATCCCTGTGCTGTTATAGCCGTCCGGAGCGGGAGCCGAATCTTCCAAGGCCGAATACACGCGGAGCAGCCGCCCGATCGTCCCGTCATCCAACATCTTCTTTGCCAAACGCAGTGGCTCGTCAAAGCGACGTTGAAAGCCCAACATCATTTCATCAGGATGGTTAGCCTGCAAATATCCTGAAAAGGAACGAGCGCCGTTCAACGTTCCCGACAAAGGCTTCTCCAGAAAAACCTTTGCGCCTGTCTCCAGCATCAGCGTGGCGTGCCCTTCATGGAGTGATGTATCCGTCGCGATCACGACTGCATCACAAACGCGCGCGTCTGCTAGATCTTGGATGGACGGGAAAACAGGAATTTTTGTACTTGTCTGAGAAAGAAATGCTTCAGCCTGGCCTCGATCCAATGTGGATAAAGCCACCAATTGGCACAAGCCGGTCTCGCGAGAGAGTTCGTGAGCATGAAGAGCGTGAATCCTGCCCATACGTCCAAGACCAACCACGGCAAGTCGTAATGGAGCCGCCACCGGAGAACAGACCGCCGACGGAGATTGCATCATGGTTTCCGCCCTTACGTGAGATCACGCGGTAACTCTAACAGATCCGGCCAATCCCGGTGCGTGCAATGGAAACCGGGCGACACGCGAAGCATCCATTCGCTGGCGCCTCTTCGTCATCACCCTGGTGTCGTGCATGACACGGATCAAATAAGGCCATATCTCGAGCTGGAGCAGATGACTCCGGCGGAGATTCCGGCGCGTTATGAGGAACATTGCAGCGGCTTTTTTGCAGAACTCGATGAGCAGCGAATTGAGATTTTTGCACGTGCATTTTCGAGCGCGCCGTTTCCCGTTGAATGCTTCTTCATTCATCTCCACGGCGCAGTGACGCGAGTGCCGGTTGCGGCAACAGCATTTCCTCTGCGAAGGACTGGCTTCACCTTCGACGTTTTCGCCCACTGGAACCCGCCCGATGGACAGCGAGCGGCAATTGAGTGGACTGAGGCGTTGGTGTCCGAATTTGCCATAGCGGTGTCCTGAAATGGACACCGCGGACTAACCTACCGCGTATTACGTCGTGTTGAATGTGCCACTTAGTGTTGGCAAGTGTAATGCACTACCCCGGGCGGGGGGTAAGAAGATGTCATTCCTTCGCGATCTGAGAGTTGCAGCGCACTCGTTAATGCGGACGCCAGGGTTGGCGATCGCCGTGGTGCTCACGCTGTCGCTCGGCATCGGCGCAAACGCTGCCATTTTCACGCTGGTGCGCGGAGTCCTGCTCAAGCCTCTTGTCAACCGCAACGAGGAGCGGCTGATCTATATCCGGCAGAGCGCCCCAGGCATCCGCGACGACAACACTACCTTCTCCGTACCAGAGTTACAGGATCTGCGCACAAGCGTAAAAACCCTGAGCGCGTTTGGCGACTTCTCCACCATGGACTTCACCATGATCGGCCTCGGTCAGCCTCGTTCCATTCGAGGTGGCGTTGTCGGCGGCGCGTATTTTGACGTCATGGGCCTTCGTCCCGTGCTCGGTCGCCTCATCGGACCTCAAGACGACGGTCCTAAAGCTCCGGGCGTCGTTGTTCTTACCTACCGTTTCTGGTCGACCGCTCTGCGCAAGGATCCTTCGGTCATCGGAAAAACCGTTCGCCTCGGGAGCATCGGTGATCGGTCCGCGACTGTCATTGGCGTGCTCGAGCCTTGCGTCCCCTATCCGCAAGATACTGAAATCATCGCCAACGTGGTCACCAGTCCGCATCATCTTTCCGCAACCATGGTCACCGGCCGCATCCATCGCATGACGGAGCTTTTTGGCCGTCTCGCCCCAGGAGTTACCCTCGATCAGGCGAACGCGGAGCTGCGCTCCGTCTACTCCGCGATGCAAAAGGACCACCCCGAAGCTTATGCGCCGGAAGCGCACTTCCAGATTGGGGCCAGGTTGCTTCGTGACCAGATCACGTCGGGCGCCAGGACGGTGCTTCTGGTGCTGCTCGCAGCATCCGGACTGGTCTTCATTATCGCGTGCTGCAATGTCGCCAACCTCATTTTGGCGCGGACGGTTCGGCGTGAAGGCGAGCTGGCGGTCCGCGTGGCACTCGGCGCAAGCAGAAGCGCGTTGCGCCGTATGCTGTTGGCCGAAGGCCTTCTGCTTTGCGGCGCTGGCGCCGCGCTCGGGGTGCTGAGCGCGCAGCCGATGGCAGCTCTCCTGGCCCGCTATGCCTCGCGCTTCTCCGCCCGAGCGCTCGATTTCCGAGTCGATTCGAGCTTGCTTTGGGTTGGAGCGGCTCTGGCCGTCGTCGCCGCAGTGATTCTCGCCTTCGTCCCGCGCCTGCCCTCTTCCGGCTCGCCGAGTGGACTGAGCGTATCAAGCGGAAGTGTGCGCGTCACCGGCAGCGCGAGCCGGCGGCAGCGGATTTTCGCGGTAACACAAATCGCCGCGTCCTTCGTGTTGCTGGCCGGGGCAAGTGCGTTGATCGCTACCCTCATCGCACTGCAAAAGACGCAGACAGGTCTGGACACACAACACGTTCTCGCTGTCGATGTTCCTGCTATGTCCTATGGAAAGACACCTGAGCAAGTCGTCGATTTCTATAAGGAAGCGATGCGTCGCATCGACGCCCTGCCGGGCGTGACTAAGACCGCCTTCGGCGATGTCGTTCCCTGGCGCGATGGCGGGCCCGGCCCTGCTTTCCAATTCTCTGCCGACGGACATCTGCATGCTGCCGGTGTCGAGGATCCTCGGGCGCAGTCGCGTTCCATCTCTCCCGGATTCTTTGCCGCGCTGGGCGTCCCTATCGTTGCCGGGCGTGATTTCAATGCCCTCGATGGACAGAATAAGGAAGATCCTGTCGTTATCGTCAGCGAGACTCTCGCACAGCGCATGTTCCCCAATCAGGATCCCATCAATCGACATGTCTATTGGACTGATCCGGTGCTGCAATTCTTTCCCGGGACCGATCTCGAAAAGTCGCGTCTGATCGCGCCGCACCGAATCATCGGGGTCACGGCCGATATTGACGACGGACATATCGTTCCTGAGCCCACGCTGACCGTTTACAGCCCCTTTAATGAGTTTCCAATATTTGGCGGTCGCCTTTTCATCCACACCGGTGCCAATCCTTATGCGCTGGTCGTGCCGGTCACCCGCGTTATTCACGACTTGTCCATCGATCAGCCTGTTGAGCACCCCGCCAGTCTCGAAGACATTCGTGCAGAGGTGCTCACTCCCGACCGTTTAAATTCGCTGGTGTTTGGCGTATTCGCGGCTGTCGCGTTGGCGATTGCAGTGGTGGGCGTCGCGGGCGTGCTGGCGTTTTCAGTGAGCTCGCGCACGCGGGAATTCGGCATCCGGCTGGCCCTCGGATCGGCGCCGCAGCAACTGCTCAAGGGCGTGATCACAGAAGGCACCATGATGGCTGCGGAGGGCGTCCTTGCGGGCGCGGCTTTGGGATGGATGCTGACCCGTCTGGCAGAAAAATATTTCCCTGACGTCAAGATGCCGGGCGCTTTGCCTGTGTTTGTCTCGGGGTTCGTGCTGATGGCGGTCGCGGTGATCGCGTCGGTGCTGCCCGCCGCACGTGCTGCGCGCGTTGATGTGATGGAAGCATTGCGCTCCGAGTGACCTAGTTCACCCCCCGCTTTTCCTCATCTTTTTTTCTAACGGCTCTGGACGCCCAACCAAATCCGTAATACCGTCCGAATTAAGAGCACTTTTGCTAATGGTGTAGACCAGGAAACTGAACCTGACGCGGCCATTCCGCCAAAACCGGGGCCCCCGGGCACGCGGTCTTTGCGTGCCTGGGGTGGAAAGAATGGCCGCACATAGCTGATCCCACCGGACCACAGTATTAGCAAAATGCGTTTAAGAGCCTCCAAGTTACTCGAGCCTCTCCTTCCCCTAATGGAGCCCAATAACCCGCAAGACGCGGAAAGGAGAACTGCGCTCAAAATGGGGCCGCGCAGGGACAGACGCGGAATAACCACCAATCCACCTCGCTCAGAACCTAAAAGCCGATGCATCGCAATGGCGGCAACCCAGCCTCGCGCAAGGCCTCCGCTCAAACCTTCAATCCGGCAAAGAGTTCGTCCATGTCGACATACATTTCTGTGCCAGGCGCGGTGAGCCGGCGGGTCTCCGTCCAATTGTCACCGTTACACATTCTGGCTGAGCGCGTCGTTGGGTCAATGATCCACACGGTCGGTACCCCCATCACACGGTAGTCCTGGCAACGATCCTGCGGGTCAGCATAACTGTCGTCGGGCGAAAGGATCTCCACCACCAGAAGGGGTGGCGACGTTAGGACGTCATGTTGTGGTCCAAGCGGCACAGCCACCATCTCTGGAACCCGGATACGCGTCTGGGACACATCACCAGAAGCGCTTGCAATCTTGCCTGCTCCCATTTCCCCACATGGCGCTCCCGTGTTTCGCCATCAATATACTCGCGGTCAGGGCGATAAGTAGTTTACAGGTACTCGGTGATCGCAATCTGGATCGTGCTGGCCATGGTGCTCCTATTTTACCGGCCTCGCGAAATCTTCGCGCATCCGCTCCCGGGAAATTCCTTGGCCAGAGGGGAATGAATTTAAAAGAAATCGCCCAGCCGCAAGATGCCTGAACGTCCCACCATGACCCGTTCCCGCGCTCGTGTCCAATGAATCATCGCGCATTCGGAGTTTGGCATTTCGCCTGCAACGGGAATCGGCTAGTGAGAAAAAAGCGTGAAGAAAAAAGCGTGACAGAAGAGACGTTTTCTTTGCAACAGCAACCGTAACAAGCAGGTAAAACGTCCCGTCTGTCACGCCTTTGCCTGCAAAAAATATCCGCGGCAAGACAATGTTCGGCATGTGCAGGCTTGCAATGGGGCAACTCGCTGATAGGGTTAATGCCCGCTGGTCGATTCAGAACGGGGTTGTTACGCTGGTCCCCGTCACGGGATATCTGCCTGGACAAGCGGTTCAGATCAACAGCGCTTCCGGAATGATCGGAACCCCGGAACAGACGGAAGGCGGCATCATGATCCGTTGCTACCTGAATCCGCTTATTAAGATTGGCCGATTGGTTCAGATCAACAATGCGGACATCAACCGAAACACGCTCAATAATCAGATGTTCCCTAGCTATACGTCCCTTTACTACCCTGCGACGGTGACGAACGACGGGTTCTATAGGGTGCTCGTCGCAGAGCACGTTGGAGACACCCGCGGGAATGACTGGTATACAGAACTTACCTGCCTAGCCGTCGACATATCTTCCCCTGACGCCACGTCGGTCCAGGCGAACGGCTGATCATTTCATGGACAAGCAGCCAATGTTATATCCGCCCAGCCGCCGGCAGCGACACCCGGGTCATGCCACCCCCAACAAGATCTGGGAATTTTCCCGTCGAAATCGATTCGGGAAAAGTCACCTGGTTCGCAGAAGTCTCTGTGTCGGGAACCTGTGAATGGGCCTGGTTCTAGTAGGCGCTACGCGAATACAATACGAAGGGAGGGTGCAAATGGGGAGGGAGGCTCCGGCACCCACGAAGGAGATCGTTATGAAGTCCCACACTAACCCAAAAAGACTGCTAAAGCAGTTTTCTTATAGGCACCCCGTTGAGCAGTCCGATTGGCTCTGGCAGTACAGCAAGGGAAAGAAGCCCAACGGTAGAAAGTCACCAACGTCGGCGACGCGCATTGACGGCTTCTATGCCGATCCAAATGACTCAGCGATCGAGGTCGAAGTCGAGACACGGCTAGCTCAGGAGATCGAGCAGCCGGTCAATGACTTCATGGATGAGGTCTGCGATCCAGGGTTCGTACTGACTGACGAGCGGAAGCTGCTGCTCACCCGTTATATTTTCATGCTATTCCAGCGCTCGCGGGCTCGGCGCTCCGGCCAGGGGCCGATGGCGGCGGTGAGTGCTCACGCCTTTACCGCCTTCTTGAACAACCCGAAACAGCTTACAACCGTCGCGGCGCATTTGAACCTGGAAGCAATGGCGCAGGGGCGTAGATTCACCGACGGACCAATCACACCGGTGCATGTGGCTGAGGGTGTGAAGCGCATGATGCGTGTGCACAAGACGCCCGACGCTCTCCAGCGCAGCTACGTCGAGGGCATAAAGAACCAGATGTCCCACGTTGATCCACTGCTTCTGGCCAGTGAATGGCGCTGGATCCGTACAACGCCGGACGACCCGTTCATGCTCGGCGACTCGCCGGTCATCACGTTTGCCCGCGCTGTGGATGGAAAGCTGGACTACGGCATGGGTTTCCACGAACCGAACGTCGAGGTTGCTCTGCCTATGTCGCCGACCGCCTGCCTGCACCTGCTTCCTGCAGTAGCGAATCGCAGACCAGCGCAGACACCAACCACGCGGGAGATCAACTGGGGACAGGCGGGCTATGCGTTCGAGCATTGCTTCTGCAATGCCGAGTTCGCCCACCTGGACGCGATCATGCAGGAGAACGGCGGCGCGTTCGAGATGGGCACGAAGACATATCGGCTGCCTCCCGAGAACTACAACAACCACGTCTGCGACATCCTAATGGGCATCCGCAAGCCGCAAAAGTGGTGATCAACGGAGAACGACATGCCGATCACACCAGAGCACGTGGCAACGCTGGAGCGATGAGTCGGCGCTCCGGCCAGGGGCCTAGCTCGGGCACCGAACCTTACGCGGATCTTGGCCCCGATCGGTCCGTTGCGGCGCTGATCGGAGCGCGCCAAAAGTCCTCGCGTAATGCGTGACGGATAAGCCTTTTAGAATCAGTGTTTATAGTGACCAAACGGTTAACATATCTGGGCGCCCACAACCTGATGCTTTCGGAACGCCATGCCCGGCTTCCGAATGGCAAGTGTCCGATTAAGCCGACTAACTCATCGCGCAAACTTTTCGAGTCGAGATTTTCTGCCAGATTGGAACGATTTCGTCAGGGAGCGATCAATTTGCAGAGGATATCGACTCAATAAACTCGGCACCGGTCTGAACTGTGGCGATCTGGAAAGCGAGCCCGTCCTTTATCGCCCGGCATCGGCGAATAAGTTCGGCGTCACTGGTCACAAAGCATTCGCAATAGGCTAGGGCCGCTACTGCTGCGTTCCCACCAGAAAAGCCGCGGGAGTGATCCCGGGACCCAAACAGCCCACATTCAAGTAGCTGTGGGCCGAACTGGGGCATTAGCAGAGTGGTAAACAGGAGAGCGGGTTTCGTACGACTTACGCCTGCCGGCGGCCGGAAGCTATTTGGGCCGGGCGGCGGGGACGATCGAAAATTATCTCAACCGGCCAGCATTAAACTCCGCCTCAGCCCACGTCCATGCGGCAATCCTATCGGGAAAATCCTTCACTACGGCGTCGAGGGTGCCTGGGGGCATTGGCTTGACAATCTCCACCTGGCCCGTATTCGGATTGTCGTTGATGTAGTGATTGAGTGGTATTCCGCCGATATACATATCGAAGGATTCCGGACCGGCTCCGGGTCGGTCCTTGTGTCCTGTGGCATCTGCCATAAGGCCTCTGGTGAAGGAAAAAAAGTATGGTCACCCAGCACCAAGAATAGCGCAAATAAAAGGCCGCAGGGGCTTTTGGGCTGCCCCTGCGGCCTCGGTGAGGGGTAGGGCCGCAGGATATTGCCAGCGCTTAACCAGGCGGGGCGTTATTCCTCGATGTCTCCCACAAAAAGAAAACGACAATTGATACGCAGAAGATTGCAGTCCAGGCCACCTCTTTGCCCGTAAAGTACGAAACGCGGTCGCCCATAGCAAAGGCGATGCCATCTCGAAATACGACTGCAGAGGCTAAAGCCAGCCCTGCGAATCCCAGAAATTTCTTTGAAATAAATGGCTTTATATTCATAGATTCAGTCCTAATCGCACGTTCCAATTTGTGATCGCCAAACAGGTTTGCCTACACCGTAGCAACTCCTACTTTTGGTTCTATTGTCTATTGTACCCAGGTACAAAATGCTCATCCAGGGTCCTTGGCATGCAGACCCGGTCGAAAAGCTTTGGGCACCGCATACCGGGGTTTGGCCCGCCGGGCAAGTAGGCGTAAGAGTGCAGTTCGTAGGGCTTCCATCGGATTGATAGCTAGTCCGATGCAAGCCGACTCCCATTGGATCGGGTCCGCCCCCCCACCAAGTCCCCACGACGCTGCAGATAACGGTTCCCGCACCGTAAAAGTTATAGTCTATTCCTTCAGCGGCGGTAACTTGCTGATTGTTTTGAACGCTGAGGTAGCATCCTACACATTGGCCCGGCCCATTCAGTGTGCCGCCCACCGAACCAAGCGAAAAGATTTGTGGCCAGACGGAACGTCCCCAAAAGGAAATCTCCCCATCCGCGAAGCAACGCCGAGCGTTCCAGGCATCGCCTCGCAACAATTCTGCGGGCCATTCCAGAATTTGCCCCCCATTTAGGTTATCCCGCTTCATTTTGTCACCAAGTGATCGGTGTTACAGTGGCACCGCTCGCTCTGGGGTTGCCGGTACACGACATCCCCACACCACACCCATCTAAGTAGTTCCACCCCCGCTTTTCCTCATCTTTTTTTCTAACTGCTCTGGACGCCCAAACAGATCCGTAATACCGTCCGAACTAAGAGCCTCCAACTTACTCGAGCCTCTCCTTCCCCTAATGGAACCCAATAACCCGCAAGACGCGGAACGGAGAAGTGCGCTCAAAATGAAAAACCACCCATCCATCGAGCCGGCACGCCGCTCCATCGCAAACGGACCCTATTCACTGACGGAGGCCCTGGATGACCATCTTTAGACCGCGCATCGGCCATTCGACCGTCCCCGGCCCCTTCAACCCACCTGCCACGATTCCACCCGAGCCCGCTGCCGCGCAGCCCTCGAATGGATCGGCAGACGCCAACCCTGGCCCCAACCCACAGCAGCCCGAGCCCGCACCGGCTATCCGTCCGCCCGCACCAGCCGAGCCCGGCGCTGCCACCGATCGCCAAGCCGACCTCGTCTGCCTTGCCGACGTCGAACCCCGCCCCATCGATTGGCTGTGGCCAGACAGGCTGGCCTGTGGAACCCTGGCCATGCTCTCCGGGGATCCCGGCTCAGGAAAAACCTGGGTCGCCCTGGCCATAGCAGCCGCGCTCAGTCGTGGTCGAGTCCCCTCCACCCACCACACCCTCCCACCCTGCACCGTCCTCTACGCCTCCGCCGCCAATGGAGCTGCTGAGCTCATCCGCCCCCGCTTTGCCCAGCTCGACGGCGATCCCGCGCGCCTCATCTTATTGCGCGGAGTCCTCACCGCCTCCGCCCAACCCGCCTCTCTGAGCCTCCGCGAAACACCCATGCTCGAAGACGCTCTTGAGAGAACCAGGCGCGCCTGCTCATCATCGACCCCTTGCACAGCTACCTGTGGGCGCTCGATCGCCACCGTGCCAACGATTCCGCCCGCGCCTTCGACAGCCTCGCCCGTTTGGCGGAAAGCATCGCCTCGTCCGCCATCTCCGCAAGCGCGGCCGCGGACTTACCTCGGTCGAGCTCTCCGCCGCAGTCCGCACCGAATTCATCGCCGGCAGCAGTCCCGATGCGCCCACTCGGCCTGCGCTGGTGCAGGTGAAATCCAACGTAGGCTGCCTCGCGGGTTCGCTGGGCTACCTCATCGACAACACCGGCGCCTTCTCCTGGACCGGAACCAGTCCGCTCACCCCGGAAGAAGTCATGATGGACCGCCCCATCGAAGCCGGTCTCCCCAGACGCAAACGCGCCGCCGAGTGGCTGCGCCAATATCTGCACGACGGTGAGCGATCGCGATGCGCCGTCGAATTTGCCGCCCAACAGGACGGTCTCTGCATCGCAACCTTGCGCCGCGCCAAGTACGATCTGGGCGTCGTGAGCTCCAAGGAAGCCTTCACCGGCGCCTGGTTTTGGGCCTTGCCGGGAAACGCATCAGCTATGGACGCAGTGGTCCCCTAAGTAGTTTATGGGGGCGGGAAAATAAAAATTTGGCCATCTTCGTCAAACAAAGGACTTAGCCGCCGCCCACCACGGAAACAATGACGGGAACAGACCATTCCTGAAGCGCAACCCAACCCAGGGCCGCACCTCCCTGGCACGCCCCAAGGGGCGGACAGACGGATCTTTCTCAACCCGTGCACCACCCCACCCCTCGTGCACCGAGGCTGGTAAAGAGCGTTGAATCTCGTCCCCCAACCGGCATGGCCCCTATCTTGACGCCGCCAGGATAGATGAGGATGGAGGTACTTGAGAACAATTCGACAACAGGATGTGCGCTGCAGAAGCACGGAGGCAGAGGACAGGGGGAAAAGCGCGCGATGATTGAATGCAATGTGAGCCTTTAGCGCCACCTACTCGACATGATAATTAGGCGCTTCGCGGGTGATGATCACGTCGTGCACGTGACTCTCGCGTAACCCTGCGCTGGAGATCCGGATAAAGCAGGAGCGCTCTTGCAATTCCTGGATGCTGTTGCAGCCTACATAGCCCATCCCCGAACGCAACCCACCCACCAGTTGGTAGACCATGGCTTCGAGCGGTCCACGATGAGGCACGCGCCCCTCGATCCCTTCGGGTACAAACTTGGCCAGCCGGTTTTCTCCGTTGCGCTCGCGCGCTACGACTCCTTCGGTCGAGGGCCTTTCTTCCAAATCCCCTTTTCCCTGGAAGTACCGTTCGCCGGAACCCTGCGACATAGCCGAAAGAGAACCCATGCCGCGGTAGGTCTTGAAGCTGCGGCCCTGGTAAAGAATCGTTTCCCCCGGGCTCTCGTCGACACCCGCGAACAATGAGCCGATCATGACCACGCTCGCCCCGGCGGCGATCGCCTTGGTTACGTCGCCGGAGTACTTGATGCCGCCGTCCGCGATCACGGGAATGTTGTGCGCACGTGCCGCCCGGTAACACTCGCTGATGGCGGTAATCTGCGGCATGCCCGCGCCCGTGACCATGCGCGTGGTGCAGATGGATCCAGGCCCGATCCCCACCTTCACGGTATCCACCCCGGCTTCAATCAGCGCTTTGGCTCCTTCATAGGTGGCCACGTTGCCGGCCATCAGGTCCACTCCGGGAAAACGCTTCTTGACCGCGCGAACCGCTTCGAGAACCCGCGAGGAGTGGCCGTGCGCCGAGTCAATGGAAAGCACGTCGACCCGAAAACGGACCAACTCCGCCGCCCGCTCCAGAAAGTCGCCGGTCGCACCAATGGCCGCACCGACCCGCAGACGCCCTTGATCATCCTTTGCTGCGTTAGGATACTTCAGCTTCTTCTGGATGTCCTTAACCGTGATCAGGCCCTTCAGTTCGTATTGGCCATTGACCACCAGCAGCTTCTCCACCCGGTGCTTGTGCAGAATCTTTTCCGCTTCTTCGAGCGTGGTCCCCACCGGAACCGTGATCAGGTTCTCTTTCGTCATCACATCGCCGATCGGGATGTCGGTGCGGGTTTCAAAACGCAGGTCGCGGTTGGTGAGGATGCCCACCAGCTTCTTGCCCTGGGTGACCGGAACGCCGGAAATCTTGTAGCGGCGCATGACGTCGAGCGCATCGGAAATCAGCTGCTGCGGCTCAATGGTGACCGGGTCGACGATCATCCCGCTCTCTGAACGCTTTACCTTGTCTACCTCGCTGGCCTGCTGCTCCACCGAGAGATTGCGGTGAATGACCCCAAGACCGCCCTGCTGCGCCATGGCGATCGCCAGGCGAGACTCGGTCACCGTATCCATGGCCGCGGAAAGCAGAGGGGTATTGAGAGAAATGGAACGCGTGAGCATGGTCTGGGTGCTCACTTGTGCGGGCACAACGTCGCTGTAGGCGGGGACGAGCAGAACGTCGTCGAAGGTAAGAGCTTCCGGTACGGGTGTCTGAATCATAAAAGGGGATGTGCGGCGAATTTCCTATGGTGGTTAGCTGTTAGGTAGAGTGTCTGGAGCATTTCGCCCGTTCCTGCGATGCGGAAGAATAAGCAAGGTGAAGTCGCTCTGTGATGCAAGCTGTGTGCCCGGCCTGCTGCTATGAATCCGCTGCCTTAATCCTATAACCTACAGGAGAAATCCTCTCTGTAGAGGGAAAAGCGGCTGCCCCGCCGCATGGCTGGGAAACGTTGAAATTCGCCTCCAAACGGCGTATTCTTAACAAGCAGACGAATTTGTCCTTTGGCTTCGCCTTCAGCGCACTGCGGAGTAACACGGAGAAATGAGTGGGCGAAAGCCCACTTTTCTTTTGGCCGGGATACCGCGCAACCTGCGGACTGGCCCGACCCAAATTTCCTGCCGCGCTGCGTTGGACAGAGCGGCGTGCGCGCCTTTCAGTGAAGAAAGGCGCATGGAGTTCGCCCACGCCACGACGTTCTTCAGGAAATTCGGGGGTGGCGAACCTTCACGGCGAACCTTCACTTTGAAGCGGCAATTATGTCATTGAGTATTGAGCAAATCCGTCACACGGCGGATCGGGTAGCGGCATCGCACGGGCTGGACGTCGTCGAAATCGAGTACCTGGGGGGCAGCAAACAGCGGGTTTTGCGCGTCTTTATCGAGCAAAACGCTGAACAACGGGCGCGGCGGGCTGAAGAGGCCGGCGCGAAATTAAGGGGCGGGCTCGCGGCGGGTGAGGAGCAGAGCCTGCTGGAGCATCTGGGAAGTGAAGGCATCGCTCTCGATCAGCTGGCCTGGGTAACGCACGAGGATTGCGAGCGCTTCAGCCGGGACTTTGGCACGGTGATTGACGTTGAGGATCTTGTGCCGGCCAGCGAATATACCCTGGAGGTTTCCTCGCCGGGGTTAGACCGCAAGCTGGCCACCCGGGCCGATTACGAGCGCTTTCAGGCCAGTCCGGTGAAAATCCGGACCTTCACGCCGGTGGCGGGCAACCGGCACTGGCTGGGAAAGCTCACAGAGGTGAAGCCGGAAGGGATTGTGCTCGACCTGACGGCAAGAAAGCAGAAGGGGAGCAAGAAGAAGAGCCCGCCCCAGGGCCAGACGGTCGAGATTGCCTTTTCGAATATCGAAAAAGCCAATCTGGCCCCTGAAATTTTGTAGCTTGAGCGAACAGGTAAAAGAGAGAAATCATGGCGAGTGTTCTTTATCAAAGTATTGAGGCCTTAAGCCGGGACAAGGGGATTGATCCGCAGATTGTAGTCTCCGCGGTGGAAGACGCGATTGCGCTGGCCACGCGCAAGTACTACAAAACGCAGGAGAATATGCGGGCCGAGCTGGACCGGGAGTCGGGTGAGATCCGGGCCTACGTCTACAAGACGGTGGTCGAGGCTCCCGAGCAATTGGAAGATCCGGTGAACCAGATCACGCTGGACGACGCTCGGGCTCTGGCGCCGGAAGTAGAGACAGGCGGCGAAATTCGTTATTACAAGCCGACCGACGTGCTGGGGCGCATCGCCGCCCAGATGGCCAAACAGGTCATCTTCCAAAAGGTGCGCGAGGCTGAGCGGGATACCGTCTACAAGGAATATGCGCACCGTCTGGGCGAAGTACTGAACGCCACGGTGAAGCGCATCGAGTTGCAGGACGTCATCTTCGACCTGGGCAAAGCCGAGGCCAGGATGCCTAAGCGCGAGCAGTCGCGCCTGGAGCAGTTTGCCATCGGGGAGCGCGTGCGCGTAGTGCTGCAGCGTGTGGACCGTGCTGCCAAGGGCCCCCAGGTGATCGTCTCCCGTGCGGTACCCGAGCTGGTGCAGAGCCTCTTTCAAAGTGAAGTGCCGGAGATTTACGACAATACCGTGGTCATCCGGGCCATTGCCCGTGAAGCCGGGGAGCGTACCAAGATCGCCGTGCTTTCGCGTGATAAGGATGTGGATCCGGTGGGCGCCTGCGTGGGCATGAAGGGCATGCGCGTGCAATCCATCATTCGCGAACTGCGCGGCGAGAAGATCGACATTATCGAGTTCAGCGAGGAGATCACCACTTTTGCCGAGAAGGCTTTGCAGCCGGCCAAGGTGAGTCGCGTGAGCATCACAGACCTGGGGGAGAAGCAGATCGAAGTCATCGTGGATGACTCGCAGCTCTCGCTGGCCATCGGCAAGAAGGGCCAGAATGTACGCTTGGCGGCCAAGTTGCTGGGCTGGAAGATCGACATCAAGAGCGAGGAAGAGAAGCGCCAGGAAGTCGAGCAGCAGATGCAGGCCATGAGCGGCGGACCTTCGACTCCGATCGAGCAGGTAACGGAGTTGGGCGAGCAAATCATCCAAAAACTGGTAGTTGCCGGCATTACCACGGTCGAGGCTCTGGCCGACATGACTCCCGAGCAACTGGAAGAAATTCCGGGGATCGGGGAGAAGACGCTGGAGAAGATCAGCCTGGCGGTACGGCACTACTTCGGCGAATACGAGCCCGGCGAAGAGCGTCCAGCCGCGGAGGGAGCAACGGCCAAGTCAGACGAAGAGGCAGTCGCGAAAGCCAGGGCGATTGAAGACGCCCAGGTGGCCGAGGAGATTGATGCCCTTACCGTGGATCAGGAAGGGGAGCGGGAAGCTCCCGACGTCGAGGACGGGTCGGGCCGGATCAGCGATGACGTAGCCCGGATGCGTATGGAAGAGCTGACGGAATCGGGCCCGGATCTCGACGACATTGGCGGGATCTCGGAAACGCCCGGCCGGGAAGATACCAGCGAGATACTCGCCAGCCATACCCCGAATTACGAAATAGCCAGGCCGGATACCGGGGATGAAGGCAATGTGGAAGAAGCCAGCCAGGAGACCCGGCAGGATGCGAAGGAAGACGAAGGTGGCGTGTAAGCGGTTTGGCAATGGGTATAGGCCGGAGCAAATGGCTCTGACTTGGTCCCGCCTGCCCCGGCTAGCCGTGGGGCGCGCCGGGACCGCACCCTCTGGGTCTTTTCCGGACCAGCGTAATTGCCAGAACCGCTCTAATTTGCGCGGTTCCGTGTGGTTGAGTGGCGCACATTCCACGTTTTCAGAGGATAATAATAATACCTGTCATTCCTACGGCCGTGAGGTTGCAATGAGAGTCTGAACGGCGGCGGGTTTGACACAAAGGGACGGATGAGCAAAGTTCGGATTAACGATTTAGCACGCGAGCTCGAAGTAAAGAGCAGGGCGATCCTTGACGCCTTGACGGCCGTCGGTGTGACTGAAAAGAAGACACACTCCAGCTCGTTGGAAGGCGACGAAGCAGAACGGGTACGTCAACACTTTCAGCGCAGCGGGAAGAACGGTGCCGGCGCAGTGAAGGTCGACAGCGAGCCCAAGCAGAAGATCGACTGGTCGCGCGTCTCCAAGCCAGGCGACGTGCTCAAGGCAATCCAGCAGAGAAAAGATGAAGCTGCGGCCATAGCCCAGCGGCCTCCCGTCCCGTCGCCGGCGCAGCCTCAGGCGGCCAGGCCGTCCGTTTCAGCCCATACGGTCGGCTCAGCCCCTCTGGCCAGCCCTGCGTCTAACCTGGCTCCGCCGCCCCCAGCCGCTCCGCGTCCCGCTGTGCCTAGCCAGGGATCCAGCACTCCTCCTGCGGGCGGTGTGCCAGCCCAGGGTAGCTCCTATGCTGCTTCTGGACAGGGTGCGCCCGGCGCTGGCTCGCCGGGACAGGCGCGGCCCAATCTGGGTGGGTTAGGTCAACGTCCTCCCGCCCCACCGCCGCCTGCTCCGCGAAGGATCGTCCCCCAACCCCGGCAGGAGCCGCGGATCGTGGTCGCTCCTCCACCAACCGCTCCAGCGATTGCAGCCAAGCCGCCTGCGGGGCCAGTCGTGGCTAAGCCACCAGTCTCAGGCGTAGAAGTACGGCCCCCGGCAGTTGCTTCCGGTACGATCAGGCCACCCGTCATCAGCACAGAGGTTCGTCCACCCGCGGCTGCAGTGGCTGCCCCGTCGGCACAGCCCAGGCCGCAGACGCCGCCTGTGTCGACTCCGGCCGCGAGTGCTCCCGAAATGACGGCTGCCGTCGCGGCACAGGCCTCGGCTCCGGTCGAGCCATTAAGTCCGTCACCGGATATAGCGGCTACAGCTCCGCCTCCGGCGCCGGCGCCTCGACGCGTAATTATGCCTCAGACTGGCCCGCGCCCGGTGTACCTCGCTCCGCCTCCGCCGCCAGTAGTCCAGGCAGCATCGCCCTCCAGCGCCCCGCAACCTCCTGGAGGCGCCATTCAGCGGGGACGGCCCATCTTTGATCGTGGCCGGCCCTCAGGTGGCCCCGGATCCGGTGGACCTGGCGCTGGTGGCTCAGGATATGCTCCCCGTCCCCAGGATGGTCCTGGTGGTGCGCGCCGGCCGATGCATCCCACACGGACCAGTCCCGGTGGCCCTCCCGGACCCGGTGGCCGTCCCGCCTTTGGCGCTGCGCGCCCTGGTTTTGGTGCCCGCCCCGGTTTTGGTGCGCCTCGCCCCGGCGTGGGTGGCGCAGGCGGCCTGACCCCGCCTCCAGGGGAGGCTCCTCGCCCGCAGAGGGCGGCTCCGCAACAACGCCGCGGACGCCAGCAGTATCCCAAGACCAAGGAAGGCCCAATGAAGGGCTTTGCGCCCCCGCCTCGTTTTGGCGGAGCGCAAATTCCCCAGGAGCCGGTGCCCATCACGCGTACCATCACCGTGACGGAAGGCATCAGCGTAAAAGATCTGGCGGAAAAGCTGGGAGTACGCGGCAAAGACCTGATCGCTTCGCTGCTTATGCGCGGCGTGTTCGTCACCGTCAACCAATCGCTCGACGCTGAGTTGGTTAAGGATGTGGCTGCCCAGTTCGGCGCCGACACCCAGGTCATCACCTTCGAAGACGAGATGGCCAACGAGGCCCTCGAAAACCTCATGAAGGATGAGGATGTCAGCGAGATTGAAGTCACGCGGCCGCCCGTGGTCACTGTCATGGGTCACGTCGATCATGGCAAGACCTCACTGCTGGACGCCATCCGCGAGACCGATGTGGCTTCGGGTGAGGCCGGTGGTATCACGCAGCACATCGGCGCGTACAAGGTGCGTATCGCCAAGAAGGACTCGCCTGCATTTGGGCGTGAGATCGTATTTCTCGATACCCCGGGCCACGAAGCCTTCACTCGCATGCGCGCCCGCGGCGCCAAGGTCACTGACATCGTGGTGATCGTGGTGGCGGCCGACGATGGCGTTATGCCGCAGACGCTGGAAGCGGTCGATCATGCCAAGGCAGCGAATGTGCCCATCATTGTTGCCGTCAACAAAATAGACAAGCCGGATGCTCAGCCGGATCGCGTGAAGCAGCAGTTGGGCGATCGCGGGCTGGTGCCGGAAGCGTGGGGAGGTTCCACGGTCTTCGTGGACGTTTCCGCGAAGAAGAAGCAGAACCTCGATCTGCTGCTGGAAATGATCTGCCTGGTCGCAGACCTTGGCAACTTGAAGGCCAGCCCCGACCGCCCGGCGGTAGGCACCGTGATCGAAGCCAAACTCGACCGCGGACGTGGCGCCGTAGCTACCGTGTTGGTTCAGAACGGTACCTTGCGCGCGGGCGACAGCTTCATCATGGGGAATACCTTCGGCAAGGTGCGCGCCATGTTTGATGACCGCGGCCGCGCCACTCAGGAAGCTGTGCCCTCAACCCCGGTCGAAATTCTGGGGCTGGAAGGCATGCCGGACGCGGGCGACACCGTCCTCGTGGTTGCCGACCGTGATAAGGCCAAGGGCATCGCGCAATATCGCAAGATGAAGGAGCGCGAGTCGCAGCTGGCGAAATCTTCGCGAGTTTCGCTCGAAGGACTGGCCGAGCAGATCAAGCAGGCTGGCGTTAAGGAACTGCCACTGATCCTTAAGGGAGACGTGACCGGATCGGTCGAAGTGCTGGCTGACTCGCTGCAGAAGATGTCCACCGAGAAGGTGCGCATCAAGGTGCTTCACACCGGCGTAGGTGCGATCACGGAAAGCGACATCCTGCTGGCATCGGCTTCGAATGCGATTGTCATCGGCTTCAACGTGCGCCCGGAGCGCAAGGCGGCCGATCTGGCAGAACAGGATGGAGTCGAGATCCGGTTGCACTCGATCATTTACGAGTTGCAGGACGAGATCAAGAAGGCCATGCTGGGCCTGCTCGAGCCGACCATCAAGGAGAACTACGTTGGCCGCGCCCAGGTGCTCAACATCTTCAGGATCCCCAAGGTGGGTACGATTGCCGGTTGCCGCGTGGTCGACGGTTCCATCAAGCGCGATGCAGAGATTCGCCTCATGCGCGATGGAGAACAGGTCTTCAAAGGCAAGCTCTCTTCGCTCAAGCGCTTCAAGGACGATGCGCGCGAGGTGACCAACGGCATGGAGTGCGGCATGGGCATTGCCAACTTCAACGATATCCAGATTGGCGATACCGTCGAGGCCTTTGTGACCGAACGTGTAGCCGCCGAGCTGACTGCTCAGTAACTAGCCCTCAACCAAGGAGTGCCACACAGCTCGATACCGGGCTGTGTGGCCCCCGAGCCTGAAATCCCATAAAACTTTTCGGGTGAAGATGAATCTCGAACAGATCCAGAAGGCGCTGCGAGATCAGCAGGTGGACGGCTGGCTCTTCTACGACCATCATCATCGCGACCCCATTGCCTATCGCATTCTCGGCCTTAGCGAGTCCTCGCACATATCACGGCGTTGGTACTACCTCATTCCAACTCATGGCGAACCACGCAAGCTGACGCACCGGGTGGAGAGTGACAAGTTGGAGTCATTGCCCGGTAGTGGTCAGGTGTATTCGTCCTGGCAGGAACTGGAGACCGGCTTACGCACCATGCTCCAGCCATACACCCGGCTGGCCATGCAGTACTCGCCGCGCAACGCCATCATGTATGTATCGCTGGTTGACGCGGGAACGATCGAAGTCCTGCGGGAAATGGGCAAAACCATTGTCAGCTCCGCTGACTTGGTGAGCCGCTTTGAGGCGGTGCTGACCGCGGAGCAAATTGCCAGTCATTATGAGGCCCAGCGGGCGATCGATGGGGTTCTCCGAGGCGCCTGGGAACATATGGGCACGCGTCTCAAGAGCGGCGCTTCGGTCAATGAATACGAAATGATGCGCTGGCTTCAGGAAGCGATGAGGCGTGCGGGCATTGCCGATGGCTATGGGCCAAATGTCTCAGTGAATGAGAACAGCTCCGACTCCCACTACGAGCCGACTGCCGCGGCCTCCAAGCCCATCAAACAAGGCGATTTCGTCCTCATCGATATTTGGGGACGCATGGACCGTCCGAGGACTTGCACGTATGACATCACCTGGACTGGCGTAGTTGGCCGCGAGCCCAGTGACCGCGAGCGGCAAGTTTTCTCCCTGGTCGCCAAGGCGCGTGATGCAGCAATCAAAACCGTACAAGAGGCATTTGCTGCCGGCCAGGAGATTGTAGGCTGGCAGGCTGATGACGCAGCCCGCAAAGTGATTCAGGGCGCCGGCTTCGGGGAATACTTCACCCACCGTACCGGACACAGCATCTCTACCGAAACCCACGGTAATGGAGCTAACCTGGACAATCTCGAAACTCACGACGAGCGGCTGATTCTGCCTTACACCTGCTTCTCCGTAGAACCCGGGATCTACCTCTCGCAATTCGGAGTACGCAGCGAAGTGAATATGTTGACCGAGCCAGGCCGCGCCGTAGTCACCGGGCCTATACAAACCGAGCTCGTCCGGATCTGAACAGCAGTCGCTCCACTCGGCTACGCTTCGGTTGATGACAAAGGGGAGGTTAGCGCCGACCTCAGCAGTCGTTCCCGGGGATGGACAGAACCGCAGGTGATCCTCGATTTGCGTCCCCTTGGATGGGCCAAACCCATGACTTCTCCCGGTCGAAGTGCGGAGCGGCTACTTACCTCAGCACGTACAGCAAAGCCCGCGCCTTTCGGCGCGGGCTTTGTGGAATTGCCGACGGACTATGCGTGGCTTCCGCTACCGTCGGGCGGCGGGTTCTCGGACATCGCCTTGTCGATTTCTTCGCGGCGCTTGGCCCTGGCTTCGGCACGCTTCTGGCGCTTCTCATCCAGCTCGTGCTCGGAGCCGAGGAGTTCGATGAAGGCCTTCTCGGCTCCATCGCCCTTCTGGAAGCCGGTGCGCACAATCCGCAAATAACCGCCGGCACGATCTCCATAACGCGGGGCCACGGTATCGAACAGCCGGGAGACAGCCTCCCGAGTCTGCAGATAGGAGAGTGCCAGGCGACGGGAGTGCAGATCGCCGCGCTTGCCCAAAGTGATCAGCTTTTCTACGTGAGGACGAGCGGCCTTGGCCTTGGTGATGGTCGTCTCTACACGGTCCTCAAGAAGAATAGACGTGACCAGGTTGCGCAGCAGCGCGCGACGATGGCTGGTGTTGCGTCCTAGTTTGTATCCTGCATTGCGATGGCGCATGGGTTTCTCTTTCTCGCAAAATTTTGCGGTGGCCGGTGAGTTCCCTCACCGGCCACCGCGAAAGACTAGAAGTTCTCCGGCTCCGACTGGAGGGGAATGTCTACGCCCTCGAGATCTTCGTCGTCGTCATCCTCTTCGTCGTCGTAACGGTTGTAGCTTGCTGCCAGGGTCGCGGCCGGCAGTACGCTGGTCGGTCCAGGCACCGCGTTGCCGTGCTCGTCGATCTTCATGCCCAAGGACAAGCCCATCTGGGCCAGAATTTCCTTGATCTCGTTCAAGGATTTGCGGCCAAAGTTCTTGGTCTTGAGCATCTCGGGCTCGGTCTTCTGCACCAGCTCGCCGATGGTCTGGATGTTGGCGTTCTTCAAGCAGTTGTAGCTGCGCACGCTCAACTCCAGCTCCTCTACGGAGCGGTTGAGGTTCTCGTTGCGCAACTGCATGCGGCCTTCGTCGTGCGCGCTCTCGGCTTCGATCTCTTCCTCGAAGTTGATGAAGATGCTCATGTGATCCTTGAGCAGCTTGGCCGCCAGGCCAATGGCATCCGCGGGAAGAACGGAGCGATTGGTCCAGACTTCAATGGTCAGCTTGTCGTAGTCGGTGATCTGACCCAGACGAGCGGCGTCCACGGCGTAATTCACCTTGCGCACAGGCGAGTGAACCGAGTCCACAGGAATGAAGCCGATTCCTAAATCCGAATCGAAGTTCTTGTCAGCTGAGACATAGCCACGGCCACGCTTGAGGCGCATCTCCATGTCCAGCTTGCCACCTTCGCTGACGGTCGCGATGTAGACGTCCTTGTCCAGGATCTCCACGTCTCCGTCGGCTTCAATCATGCCCGAAGTCACCACACCCGGCTGGTCCGCACGCAGATACAGCGCCTTGGGACCTTCCCCGTTGAGCTTGAAGGGAATCTGCTTGAGATTCAGGATGATGTCGGTGGCGTCTTCGACTACGCCGGTGATCGATTGAAATTCGTGCAGCACGCCTTCGATCTTGACTGCGGTGACGGCCGCGCCTTCGATCGACGAAAGCAGCGTGCGCCGCAGCGCGTTGCCGATGGTAGTGCCGAAGCCACGCTCAAAAGGCTGGGCGCTGAACTTGCCGTACTTCTCGGTGAGCGTCTCCGTATCCACTGCGAGACGTTTCGGTTTTTGGAATCCTCTCCAAAGCATATCTGTGTTCCTCTCCATGCAACGGCGTCGCGAAGCATTCTGCTACGGCCGTGCTTGTTTCTCCTCGTTGATTGAATCTGTACTCAGCTATCTACTTGCTATACAGTTCGACGATCAGCTGCTCGTTTACGGGCAGGTTCACGTCTTCACGCTTGGGCAGCGCCAGTACCTTACCGGACAGATTTGCGTGATCCACCTGCAGCCAGCGCGGCGCTACCTGGTGGCTCGCGAACTCGGTCGAGGTTTCGAGTACTGTGAGCTTCTTGCTGCCTTCGCGGATCTTGATCTCGTCGCCCACACTTACCTGGAACGACGGAATGTTCACCTTGCGGCCATTCACTTCCACATGGCCGTGGCGCACGATCTGGCGCGCCTGGCGCCGCGAGCTGGCGAAGCCGAGACGGAAGGCCACGTTGTCGAGACGGCGCTCGAGCTGCTGCAAGAGCAGTTCGCCGGTGACGCCCTGGGACCGCGATGCCTTCTCGTAATAGGCGCGGAACTGGCTCTCCAGGGTGAAATAGATGCGCTTGGCTTTTTGCTTTTCCCGCAACTGCAGGCCATAGCCTACGATCTTGGGCTTGCGGTCACGGCCGTGCTGGCCGGGGGCAAAGTTGCGCTTCTCAATGGGGCATTTTTCTGAGAAGCACTTGGTGCCCTTCAGAAAGAGCTTGGTGCCTTCGCGACGGCAAAGGCGGCAGACTGGTCCGGTATAACGTGCCACGTAATTCTCCTTACTTCAGAGGCCGACCGGTTTACGGATTCAATCCTTCGTCCCGGTCCAGCTGGTTAAAAGTCTTACACCCGACGGCGCTTGGGCGGACGGCAGCCATTGTGCGGAATGGGCGTAACGTCCCGAATGGAACGGACGTCAAGTCCCGCTGCAGCCAAGGCGCGTACTGCCGACTCACGGCCGGAGCCCGGACCACTTACCCGCACATCGACCGAACGCAGACCGTGGTCACGTGCCTGGTTGGCGGCGTTCATCGCGGCCTGCTGAGCGGCAAAGGGAGTGCCCTTGCGCGATCCACGAAAGCCGAGCGAACCCGAGCTCTTCCAGGAAAGCGTATTGCCCTGGCCGTCGGTGATGGTCACGATGGTGTTGTTGAACGAGGCCTGCACGTAAACCAATCCATATGGTACGTTCTTGCGCTCGCGCTTCTTGAATTTCTTATTCTTGGCAGCCTTGCCGGATGCCTGCTTCTGCTCCTGCTTCGCCATTAAGTCTTCGCCGTCGCTTTCTTCTTGCCTGCGATTGTGCCCTTACGCGGTCCCTTGCGGGTGCGCGCGTTGGTGTGGGTGCGCTGGCCGCGAACAGGCAGGTTGCGCCGATGGCGCAGTCCACGATAGGACTGAATGTCAATCAGCCGCTTGATGTGCATCGAGACGTCTTTGCGCAGATCGCCTTCGATCTCGCCTTCGTTCTCAATCACCTGGCGGATACGGTTTACCTCGTCTTCGCCCAGATCCTGGACTTTCTTGAACGGGTCCACATTGGCCGTCTCCAGGATGCGTAGCGCACGAGGGGCGCCGATACCGAAAATGTAGGTCAGCGCGATTCTTGCCTGCTTGTGGCGGGGCAGATCGACGCCAGCAATACGTGCCATGCTTTAGTCCTTCTTACTTCGTTTGCTCGAAGCAGCTTCGCCGCTTCGAGCCGTTTACTGGTCAAGGTCACGGGAGAGGTTCAACGCAAGCCTTTAGCGGTTACCGCATCCTGAAGAAACGTCTATCGAGGACTCGGGATCCGCATGGCTAACTAGCCTCTCCGGTGCCGAATTTAAGAGGAAAAAGATCCTCAGTTGAGATTTGGTTATCCACCCAGTGCTTTCTAGAGCATTAGCCCTGGCGCTGCTTGTGCTTCGAGTTCTCGCAAATCACCCGCACCACACCACGGCGATGGATGACCTTGCACTTGTCACAAATCTTTTTTACTGATGCCCTTACTTTCATTACTGCTCCTGACTTGTATTCCTACTTATAGCGGTAAACGATCCGGCCCCGGGTCAGATCGTATGGACTGAGTTCAACCGCCACCCGGTCGCCGGGGAGAATGCGAATGAAGTTCTTCCGCATGCGTCCCGAAACATGAGCCAGAACCTGATGCTTGTTCTCAAGCTCGACTTTGAACATCGCGTTCGGCAACGTCTCAACGACTGTTGCCATTACCTCAATCGCGTCTTCCTTCGACAAACCTTATCCCGATCCGCCTGCGATTCACGTCCCAACAGGCTTTCGTTGCCTACTGCGTCAAAATTACGGCGCCCTCTGCCGTTACCGCGACGGTGTGCTCGAAATGCGCGCTCAAGCTTCCGTCCTCGGTGACCGCCGTCCAGCCGTCGCTCAATACCTGCACACCCGGCTTGCCCACGTTCACCATGGGCTCGATCGCCAGGACCATCCCTGCACGCAGCTTGGTTCCCGCTCCCCGCTGCCCGTAGTTAGGAACCTGCGGATCTTCGTGCATCCTGGTCCCAATCCCGTGGCCCACAAAGTCCCGCACTACACTGAAGCCGTCCGCCTCAACGACTTCCTGTACCGCCGCGCCAATATCGCCCAGAGTCGCTCCAGGCCGCACAACCCCGATGGCGGTCTCGAGCGAGGCCTTGGTAACGTCCAACAACCGCTTGGCCTTCGGCGTTACTTCCGACCCCACGGGAACCGTGATCGCGGAGTCACCGTAGTAGCCGTCCAGCACCACCCCACAGTCGATGGAAACGATGTCCCCTTCGCGCAGCACGCTCTCCTTGGAGGGAATGCCGTGGACCACCTGCTCGTTCACCGAAGTGCACAGAACACAGGGGTAGCCGCGATAACCTTTAAAAGCGGAGGTAGCTCCCGATGCCGCAATCTTGCTTTCCGCCGCCATTTCCAGATCGAGGGTCGTGACGCCGGGCTTGACGAGCGACCGTACGTGCTCCAGCACCTCACGCACTACCGCTCCGCTGCGCCGCATCTTCTCAATCTCCTGCGGCGTCTTGATCATGATGGCCATCGGCCTGTTCGACTCTCTTTCTTTCACTGGAAAACTTCGCCAAACCGGCGATCAAACTTCCGCACTCGACTGAGACTGCTCATTCTGGGATCGGAGTCGCGCTACCGCGGCCATGATGCCCGCCATTACCTCGGCCGCCGGCTGCTCGCCATCCACTTCGACGAACCGGCTACTGGCACGATAATGTTCCACCACCGGCGCCGTCAGCGCCGCATAAGTGCGCATCCGTTCATGGAAGACCGCTTCCGTGTCATCCGCGCGCTGGACCAGCGGTGTGCCTTCCACATCGCATACCGTGTCTACTCTCGGCGGCTGCAGGTAAACGTTGTAAATGCGCTGGCAGGTTGGACAGTTGCGTCTACCCGTGATACGACGCAACAATTGAGTATAACTTACCTGGATACTAACTGCAATCAGCGGGAGCCCGCCCGGAACCGCTGCCAACCGGGAGTCGAGCCACTCCGCCTGGGCCAGGGTGCGGGGATAGCCATCCAGTATGTAGCCTCGCGCAGTATCGGGCTGGGCCAGCCGTTCGGCCACCATCTGGTTGACCAGATCGTCGGGCACCAACTTGCCCGAGTTCATGATCTGGGTAGCCAGCACACCCAGTGGGGTTCCGCGATCCCTGTGATCGCGCAACAGGTCACCGGTCGAGATCTGGGGGACACCCCAGGCGGCCATGATTCCTTTGGCCTGCGTGCCCTTGCCGACGCCCGGCGCCCCCATCAGCAGGATGGGCCCGGGAATCACCAGCTTTTCGTCTGTAGAGAGCCCGGCTTGCAGGCCAGCCACCGGCTGACCTACCACGACCGTCTTCCGCGCACCCTTCCACTGCGGGGCGAGAAGCCATCGTAGTGGCGCATGATCAACTGCGACTCCACCTGATTGATCGTGTCCATGGCCACGCCCACCACGATCAGCAGCGACGTGCCGCCAAAGTAGAAGGTGAAGTTCAACCCGTGGGTGACCCACGTGGGCAACTGTTCGAAGAAGCCGCCAACCAGCCAGAGATTATTCAGGTGAATGCCACTGATCAGGATCTGCGGGATCAAGGAGATCACGACCAGGTAGACGGCGCCCACCAAGGTAATCCGGGTGAGAACGTCGTTGACAAAATCGGAGGTACGCTTGCCAGGCCGGATGCCGGGAATGAAGCCGCCATACTTGCGCATATTGTCGGCGATGTCATCGGGACGGAAAATGATGGAGATGTAAAAGTAGGCGAAGAAGACAATGCCGACAATATACAGCAGCTCGTACCAGGGTTCCCCAAGGCGCAGACCATCGAAAACACGGGTCAGGAAGCCGCTGTTGCGCACGTAACCGGAGCTGGCAAAGAGCAGCGGGGCAGAAAGTATCGAGCTGGCGAAGATGACAGGCATGACGCCGCCGGAGTTGACTTTGAGGGGCAGATGAGTGGATTGACCGCCCATCATGCGGCGGCCAACGATCCGCTTGGCGTACTGCACCGGGATGCGCCGTTCACTGCGCTCGACAAAGACGATGAAAGCTACGGTAGCCATCATCACCACCACCAGCAGGACCAGCGCCGGAATGGTGAACGCCCCCCAGGCCTGGGTGCGCGCCTTATCGATCAAATCCTGAATGCCACGGGGCAGGCCAACCACAATGCCGGCGAAGATCAACAGGCTCATGCCGTTGCCAATGCCGCGGTCGGTGATTTGCTCGCCCAGCCACATGATGAAGGCAGTCCCGGTGGTCAGCGTCACCACGGTCATCAGAATGAAGCCAATACCGGGGTTCAGGACGTACGAGACACCGCCGGAACCGTGGGAGAGCGTCAGCGCGATAGCCAGCGACTGCACCACCCCTAGAAGCACGGTGACGTAGCGCGTCCATTGCGTGATCTTGCGCCGTCCCAGCTCCCCTTCCTTCTGCAGCTTGGCCAATGGCTCATACACCACAGTCAGCAGCTGGAAGATGATGGAAGCGGTGATGTAGGGCATAATGCCCAGGGCGAAGATGGTCAGGCGGCGAAGATTGCCACCGCTGAACAGATCGACCAGGCCGAGCGCGCTGCCCGCCTGCTGGTCAAAGAATTGCGCCAGCAGCTTGAGGTTCACGCCGGGGGTGGGTATCTGCGAGCCCAGACGGTAGACGGCGAGGATACCGAGCGTGAACAGAACCCGCTTGCGCAGGTCGGGGATGCGGAAGATATTAGCGATCTTCTCAAACATAAAATCGGTGCCTCAGGGGCTAAAGCCCCCTCTCATCCTGCTGACTGACGTACGGGCTAATGCTCGCTGCGGCGAGGCAGCCCGTACCCTTCAGGAAAAACGTACCTCAGGGGCTAAAGCCCATCTACCTTCGGTATCAGGGTACGGCTAAAGCCGTGCCCTGATACAAAGCCAACGTCGTTTAAGCCACGTCCTACGGCCCCGATGGAATGGGAGCCGCCTTCGGCCTGGTCTACGGCACGGCTAACGCCGTGCCCTTCGTTCTCTTGCTCTTCCGTCGCCTATGAACTGGGGGGGAGCCAGTTCATCACCCGTCAGGCGACCAGAACGGCCTTGCCGCCGGCTTTCTCGATCTTTTCCTGGGCCGACTTGGAAAACTTATGCGCGTGCACGGTCACCGCTACGGTCAAATCGCCATCACCCAACACCTTGACCAGCCCATGGCGCTTCTTGAGCAGGCCCTTGGCGGCGAAGGTCTCGAGGGTTAATTCCTTAAGGCCTTCGGCATGGAGCTCGGCAACGCGGCTCAGGTTCACCACCGAGTACTCGGTGCGGAAGATGTTGGTGAAGCCGCGCTTGGGCAAGCGGCGATGCAGGGGCATCTGTCCACCTTCAAAGCCACGCATCATGTGGGAGCCGGAACGCGAACGCTGTCCCTTGTGGCCTCGGGTTGAAGTCTTGCCCATGCCCGAACCCATACCGCGGCCAACACGCTTCTTGTTGCTGTTGGCCTGCTTGGGGGCACGCAAATTAGAAAGATTCTTTGCCATGACTATCCTCGCTCAACGCCAGACTGGTCTAGCCAATCCGACTCGCTTTATTTTCCTTGGGCGGTCTTACTTGACGATCCGCACCAGGTGGGGCACGGTCTTGACCATGCCGCGGATGGAGGCTGTATCCTCACGCTCCACCACTTGATTGAGCCGGGTAAAGCCCAATCCCTTGATTACCCGCTTGTGCTTTTCCGGAGTAGAAATCGCAGAGCGGTAGTACTCCAGGCGCATCATTTGCTTGGAAGTCGCTGCCATCAATATAGCTCCTGTACCTGCTTGCCGCGAGCGGCAGCCACTTCACCACGATCCCGCAACTGCACCAGCGCATCGAAGGTGGCCTTGACCACGTTGTGCGGATTGGCGGTGCCCAGGCTCTTGGTGAGGACATTTTGCACCCCGACCGAGGTCATCACCGCGCGCACCGCGCCGCCGGCAATCACGCCTGTGCCTTCCGGCGCCGGCTTGAGCAGCACATGCCCGGAACCGAAGCGCCCCAATACCTGGTGGGGTATGGTGGTCTCCGAAAGGTTGACGTGGACCAGGTTCTTCTTGGCCGCCTCGATGCCTTTACGGATCGCCTGCGGGACTTCCTTGGCCTTGCCCGAGCCAAAGCCAACCACCCCGGCAGCGGGATCCCCGACCACCACCAGCGCCGCGAAGGACATGTTCTTGCCGCCCTTAACTACTTTGGTGACACGATTGATGGACACCACCTGATCCTTCAGGTTGTACTGCCCGGCGTCCAGTTTCCGCTTGAGTATTGCCATGCTCTTGTCCGATCCTTCCAAAAACCGTGAAACCGCTTTAAAACTCCAAACCTGCTTCGCGGGCCGCATCGGCCAGAGCCTTGATGCGCCCGTGATAGAGATAGCCGCCGCGATCGAAGACCACCTTCTTGATTCCCTTTTCCAGCGCGCGCTCGGCTACCAGCTTGCCCACTTCCTTAGCCGCGGCCACGTTGCCGCCAGTCTTCAACTTGGCGGAAAGGGTGGAGGCGGAGAGGATGGTTTCGCCCTTGGAGTCGTCGATGACCTGGGCATAAATGTGGTTCAGCGAGCGGTATACGTTCAGCCGCGGGCGCACTGCAGTGCCTTCCATCTTCTGGCGGATACGAAAGTGCACGCGCTGGCGAATTACATTTCTCTGTCTTATCGGGAGCATCTGGTTCTTTCCTTCCTAAAAGCGGAGCTGCCCTGCAGCCCCGTTCGGTCTTCGGTTTACTTCGCGCCGGTCTTACCGACCTTCTTCTTCAAACGCTCGCCCGCATAGCGGACGCCTTTGTTCTTGTAGGGGTCGGGCTTACGCAAGGAGCGCATGTCGGCGGCCACCTGGCCTACCTTTTGGCGATCGATGCCGCTGATGGTCAACCGCGTCTGCTTGGGATCGATGGCTACGTCGATGCCCGTAGGCAGAGGAAACTCGATGGGATGAGAGAAGCCCAGGGTAAAGACCACCGTGCCTTTGCCCTTGAGCTCGGCGCGATAGCCGATGCCGACAATATCCAGCTCCTTGGTCCAACCCTTGGTCACACCTTCGACCGCATTCGAAACCAGAGCCCGGGTCAAGCCATGCAGAGCGGCCAGCGACTCCTTCTCCCGCACCGCGAACAGGTTCCCGTCCTTGGTTTCGAGCGTGATGCCCGCAGGCACCATGGCAGTCAACTTGCCCTTGGGCCCTTCGACCAGCACGGTGTTGCCTTGCATCTTGTATTTCACCGTTGAAGGCAACGGAATTGGCTTTTTGCCTATACGCGACATACTTTTCTCAATCCTTCTCGGCTTGCGAGTCGCGGCCCCGGCAAGCCGGGATCGTTCCACTGCAGCCAGGGTGCAACCTACGCTGCACTCAATTGCTTACCAGACTTCGCAGAGAATCTCTCCGCCGACGCCTTCGCGCCGCGCCTGCCGGCCGGTCATCACGCCGCGAGGCGTGGTCATGATGCTGATGCCGAGCCCGCTCTGCACACGCTTGATTTCGTCCCGGCCGACATAGACGCGGCAGCCCGGGCGCGAAATGCGCGACAGATCGCGAATAGCGGCTTCGTTGTTGGCGCCGTACTTGAGATAGACACGCAGCACTGCGCGGCCATTTTCTTCGGCCGCCTTGTAGTTGGCGATGTAGCCTTCTTCCTTGAGGATGCGGGCAATCTCGGTCTTCAGCTTCGAGGCCGGAACATCCAGCTTTTGGTGCCGCGCACGAATCGAGTTGCGGATGCGCGTCACAAAGTCGGCTACTGGATCGGTTAAACTCATTCTCTCTCCTCCACTCCCCGTTCGCTCCGGCATGTTGAATGCCGCAGAACCAGCGGGAATGTTGTTGTTACACCGGAATGCGGTGAACGGGGCGGTTACTTACCAACTCGATTTGACGACCCCGGGGATTTCACCCCGAAGCGCCAGCTGGCGGAAGCACAAGCGGCAAAGGCCGAACTTGCGCAGGTAGGCGCGCGGCCGGCCGCAGATCTTGCAGCGATTGTGCTGGCGGCTGGAAAATTTCGGCTTGCGTGCGTCTTTTACTCGTTTCGCTGTAGTGGACATTCGTCTCTCTTCCTTATGCCGTCTGACGGAAAGGTATGCCAAACTGCCGGAGCAGGGCACGCGCCTGGTTATCGTCCTTGGCTGTCGTCACAATGGTGACGTTCATGCCCTTCAACTTCTCTACCCGGGCATAGTCGACTTCGGGAAAAATCAGCTGGTCGCGCATACCCAGCGTGTAGTTGCCTCGCCCATCAAAGCTCTTGGTCGATACACCGCGGAAGTCACGCACGCGGGGCAGAGCGACCGAGATCAGACGGTCGAGAAACTCATACATGATGTCGCCACGCAGAGTCACCATGGCGCCGATGGGCATGCCTTCGCGCACCTTGAAGGCGGCAATCGACTTCTTGGCCCGCGTGGTCACCGGCTTTTGGCCAGCCACCGCGGCCAGGTCAGCCACCAGCGGATCCATGATCTTCACATTCTGCGTGGCCTCGCCCAGACCCATATTGAGAACAATCTTTTCCAGGCGGGGCACGGCCATCAGGTTGTTGAGGCCCAGCTCCTTCTGCAATGCCGGCCTGATTTCCTTGTGGTACTTCTCTTTGAGTCTCGCATTTACTTTCGCTGCCATCGATCTGTCTCTTTTCCTTTCACGGTCCCGGAGTGGGTTTTGCAAGTTGTGGAACAAGCCGCCAGCATCGCCGCCCTCAGCGGCTAAAGCCGCATTCGTTTTGAGGTGTTACGTACGGGCTGAAGCCCCTACCCTTCAGCAAGCGAATGGTTCCAAAACTTGTAAAGCCCGTTTACCGTTGCGTGATCTCATTGCGCTTCTTCATCGGTTACTTCTTTTTCGGCGCAAGGGTCTGGCCGCACTTCTTGCACACCCGAACCTTGGTATCGCCTTCAAACTTGTGACCCACACGGGTTGGCCCGCAGCTGCCGCACACCAACATGACGTTCGAGATCTGGATGGCCGCTTCCTGCTCAGCGATGCCGCCCTTGATGTTGCGCTGCGGATTGGGATGCACGTGCTTCTTGACCATGCGGACGTGCTCCACCAAAACCCGGTCCTTATCGCCCAACACGCGCAGCACGCGGCCGCGCTTGCCCTTATCGGTGCCGGTAATCACTTCCACCGTATCGTTGCGTTGTAACTTCAGTGCCATACATTCCTCGCTTCTAATTACCCCGCTTTAAATGACTTCCGGCGCCAGCGACACAATCTTCAAAAACTTCTTCTCGCGCAATTCGCGGGCGACTGGACCAAAGACGCGCGTGCCTACCGGCTCTCCCGCGTCGTTGATCAGCACCGCGGCGTTCTGATCAAAGCGGATGTAGGTACCATCGCGGCGGCGGTATTCTTTCCGCGTCCGCACCACGACTGCCTTCACCACGACGCCCTTCTTGACCTGGCCATCAGGAGAGGCTTCCTTTACGGAGGCAGTAATCACGTCGCCCAGGCCCGCCTTTTTTCCGCTCGAGCCACCCAAGGGCAGAATCATCTGCAGCTTGCGCGCGCCGGAATTATCGGCTACGTCCAGCATGGTTCTCATTTGTACTGCCATACGCGTATCTCCTTACGACTCTGTCCTACTCAAACTTCAGGTTCGGCATTCGTAGCACCCACTCAAGCCAAAAGAGGGCTTGAATGGGCCACCCAGAGTTCTGTTACACAACCGGCTGCGCTACTTCTTCGACTTGCGGCAGAGAGGAGCGGCGAACCACTTCTTCCAGCGTCCAGCGCTTCAGCTTGCTCAGCGGACGGCTCTCGCGAATCCTGACCACATCGCCGACGCGGGCCGAGTTCTGCTCGTCGTGGGCATAGAACTTCTTGTTGAGCTTGATGACGCGCTTGTACTTGGGGTGCGTCTTGCGCATTTCCACCTCGACCACGATGGTCTTCTGCATCTTGGTGGAAACGACATTGCCAATCTTTTCCGTGCGCCGGGACTCCGGCTTAACCGCTGTGGCATCCGACATGGCTTAACGAGCCTCTTTTCCGGCCGGCTTGGCCTTCTTGGTTTTGGCGGCCTTCGCGGGCTTGGCGGTGGTTTCGCTGGCCGGCTGCAAGGCAGCGCCGTGTATACCGAGCGCCCGCTCGCGGGCGACGGTCTTGATGCGGGCTACGTCTTTGCGCAGATCGCGCAGCTTCTTTACGCCTTCGTTCTGCCCCAGCTTCATCTGGAAGCGCAGGCGAAAGAGCTGCTCGGCGGACTGCTTTTCCTGCCGCACCAGCTCTTCATCATTCAAATTGCGAATCTTTTCCGTTTCCATGGCTCTTCTTCTCCGCTACTTGACGACCGCGGTTACCTTGACATCGTGGCGCATCACAAATCGCGTCTTCAGGGGCAGCTTGTTCGAAGCCAGCCGCATGGCCTCAGCAGCCATCTCGGGGCTGACCCCTTCCATCTCAAAGAGCACCTTGCCCGGGCGAACCACTGCCACCCAGTGATCAGGAGCTCCCTTACCTTTGCCCATACGGGTTTCGGCCGGCTTCTTGGTTACCGGCTTGTCAGGAAACAGCCGCAGCCAGATCTTGCCGCCACGCTTAATGAAACGCGTCATGGCCACACGGCTGGCTTCGATCTGCCGGTCGGTGATGTAGCCGCATTCCATTACCTTGAGCCCGTAGTCCCCGAAGGAGAGCTCGGAGCCGCGCCATGCCTTACCCTTCATGCGTCCGCGCTGCTGCTTGCGGTACTTGACCTTCTTTGGCATCAACATAAAATTCCGCCCCTAAACGAACCTTTGTTTGCCCCACTCTAGAACCCAAAAGCCGGGTTCTAGAATGGGCCACCCGATGCCGGGTTAGAAAACTCCGCTGGTGCCCGCCGGCTGCGGCTGGCGACGCTTCTGCTCGTAAATGTCACCGCGATAGATCCAGGTCTTGACCCCGATCACGCCGTAGGTGGTGCGCGCTTCGGCAAAACCGTAGTCGATATCCGCGCGCAGGGTGTGCAGCGGAAGCCGCCCCTGCAGATACCACTCGGAACGCGCGATCTCGTTGCCATTCAGGCGCCCGGATACGCGGACCTTGATGCCCTTGCAGCCAAAGCGCAACGCCGAATCGACCGCCTTGCGCATGGCACGGCGAAAGCCCACGCGCTTCTCCAATTGGAGAGCGATGTTCTCGGCCACCAATTGCGCGTCCAGCTCCGGCTTGTTCACCTCAAGAATGTCGATGAACACGTCGCGGTTGGTGCGCTTCTGCAGATCCGCCTTGAGCTTCTCGATCTCGGCGCCTTTGCGGCCGATCACGATGCCCGGACGCGCGGTGCGAATGATCAGGCGCAGCTTGTTGCCAGGACGCTCGATCTCGACCGAGCTCACTCCGGCCGCCTTGAGCTTTTCCTTCAACTCCTCGCGCAGGTGCACGTCTTCAATCAGCAACTTGTCGTAGTCGCGCTCGACGAACCAGCGTGACCGCCATGGCTTGTTGACGCCTAGTCGAAAGCCGTAAGGATGAACTTTTTGTCCCATAATTTCCTCGAACCTACTTCGCGGCCTTCTTCCAGTTTTTTGCTGCGCTCTTCTTAGCCACGGTTTTCTTGGCCGCAGCCTTCTTCGCTGCGCCCTTGAGCAGACGCTTCTTGGGAGCCGTTGTTTCCCCGTCAGCTGTTTCCACCAAGCCGCCATGCTTGCGTTCCGCCACCGCGATCACAATGTGCGCCAGACGGCGCTGATAGCGGAAGGCCCGGCCCATCGGCGCCGGACGGATACGCTTCATGCGCGGTCCCTCGTTGGCCAGCGCGGTCTTGACGTAGAGGTTGTCTACATCCACATCGAGCTCCCGCTCCTGGCTGAGATAGTTCGCGTTCTGAATGGCCGCGCGCAGCACTTTCTCGACCAGCGGCGCGACACCCTTCTTGGTGAAGGCCACCGTCTCCAGCGCTTCGCCCACGCGGCGCCCCTTGATCAGCTCCAGCACCAGGCGGGCTTTCTGCGGCGATACCCGCTGGAACTTCGCTTCGGCCCGGAATTCCTGTGTTTCCAGTTGCATTGGCTTCTTCCCTTAACTCTCGCTTAGCGAGGCTTGGCCGAGGATTCCGCGGCTTTCGCCGAGTGACCCTTGAAGGTCCGAGTGGCGGAAAACTCGCCCAGCTTGTGGCCTACCATGTTTTCCGTCACGTAGACCGGAATAAACTTTCTGCCGTTGTGCACTGCGATGGTGTGTCCCACCATATCCGGATGAATGGTCGAGCGGCGCGACCAGGTGCGAAGGACCTTTTTGTCATTCGTCGCATTCATCGCTTCGATTTTCACCATCAGATGGGTATCGATAAACGGACCCTTTTTCGTCGAACGTGCCATAGCTCTCGATGCTCCTGAACTTCTATTTCTTGGCGCGGCTGACGATGAACGTGTCGGTCCGCTTGTTGTTGCGTGTCTTGTATCCGCGTGTCGGCTGTCCCCATGGGGTCACCGGATGACGGCCGCCGGAGGTCTTGCCTTCGCCGCCGCCGTGCGGGTGATCGACCGGGTTCATGGATACGCCACGATTGCTGGGACGAATACCCTTCCAGCGATTGCGCCCAGCCTTGCCGATCGATACGTTCTCGTGATCGGTATTGCCCACCTGGCCCACCGTCGCCATGCACGCGACCAGAACTCGCCGGGTCTCGCCCGAAGGCAGTTTCAGCAGCGCGTAGTCGCCTTCCTTGGCCACCAACTGGGCCGACGCTCCGGCCGAGCGCACCATCTGCGCGCCCTTGCCGGGACGGAGCTCAACGTTGTGCACCGTGGTCCCGGAGGGGATGTTCTTGAGCGGCAATGCATTGCCGACCAGGATGTCCGCCTCAGGCCCGCTCATGATGGTCTGCCCTACCTTCAGCCCGACCGGTTGAATGATGTAGCGCTTCTCACCGTCCAGGTAATGCACCAGCGCGATACGCGAGGAGCGGTTGGGATCGTATTCGATCGAGGCCACCTTGCCGGGCACGCCAAACTTGTCCCGCTTGAAGTCCACCAGGCGCAGCTTCTGCTTATGGCCACCGCCATGGTGACGCATCGTCAGATCGCCGGAATTGCGGCGGCCTCCCGTGCGCTGCTTGACTGCCAGCAGCGGCTTGTGCGGGCGATTGGTCGTAATGTCGTCGTTTACCAGAGTTGTCTGGAAACGCAGCGTTGGTGTGATCGGTCTGTATGTCTTGATCGGCATCGTTTCGCTCGTACTTCCAAGTAAGACTTCTAGAACAGTTTCAGTTGCTGGGTACCACGCTTTACATCGCGTTGACGTAGTCGGGCATCTTCTCGCCCTTCTGCAGGCGAACGTAAGCCTTCTTCCAGTCGGGGCGGAAACCGGAGAACTTGCCCCGGCGGCGCTCCTTGCCCAGGAAGTTGGCGGTACGCACGCTCCGTACCTTCACCTTGAACAAGGTCTCGACTGCTTGCTTGACCTCGGTCTTGGTCGCGTCCGGGGCCACGTCGAACACCAGCGTGCTTTCCACTTCCTTGACGCCCAAACCTTTTTCAGTAATGAGGGGGCGCTTGATCACGTTATAAAGAGTCGGCATCAGGCCACCTCCGAACCGGCCACAAGCTTGCGCCGGGAAACAGTTTTCTTCAACGACTCCTGCAATTGCTCGATCGCGGCGCGAGAGAAAATGGCCCGCTCGTAGCGCAGCAGATCGTAAGGATGCACTTCCTTGGTCAGCATCAGCTCCACCCGATCAAGGTTGCGCGAACCGAGCAACAGCGTACGGCTGGGTTCCTGGCCACCCTCGACCAGCAAGGTGGTCCGCTTGGCATCGAGCTTGTCCAGCGCGGCGCGATAGGCCTTGGCTTTGGCGTCTGCGAGATCGAGGCTCTCGACCACGGTCAGCTTGCCATCGGCCAGCTTCGAAGCCAGCGCTGAGCGCAACGCCCCGAGCAGCTTCTTGCGGGGGAAGGCGTAGTCATAGCTGCGCGGTTGGGGTCCGTGAACCGTGCCGCCGTGCCGCCAAATAGGGGATCGCACCGAACCGACACGAGCCCGTCCCGTACCTTTCTGCTTCCACAACTTCTTGCCTGCGCCGGAGACCAGCTTCTTGTTCTTGGTGGCGGCCGTGCCTTGCCGCATCGCGGCGCGATAATGCTTCACCGCTTCCCACAGGAGCGCCTCGTTGATCTGGTCAGCCGCGAAAATCTCGTCTGCCAGCTCGAGCGAGCCTACCTTTTGTCCGCCAAGATCTACTACATCAATCTGTGCCATCATTTCCTCACAGGGCTTCGCGGTGAAAAACCGCTCTCGCCCTCTTGCTACGCTCGCCAGTTCGGGCTCGCTTCGCAATTCACCCAATTCCTTAAAATCGCTCTTGCCAGCAGGGGCTAAAGCCCTTGAGTGTTACGCTCGCCTTCGGCACGACTAGAGTCGTGCCGTGATAGGAAGCCCGCCTTGCTCAACCCATCAACCCATCAAGTCCTTGCCCGTTGCCATAAGGCATCCCTCAGCGGCTAAAGCCGGACCTGCTTGCAACCAGCCACGTACGGACTGAAGCCCGTACCATTCAAAAACCAGACCTTTTCCGCAGCCTCTAAAGTCGTGCCCTGATACAAAACCCTAAAGTCAGCGCAGTCGTACAAACCTGAGCCAGCGGCCTGAGGCAAGACCCTATTTCTTACCCTTGGCGCCTGAGGGCTTGCCACCGGAAGCCTTCTTCGAGGCCTTCAACGGATCGACCGTACCCCCGCCACCAAAGCCACGACGCTCACGCGGCGGCGCCTTGGATTTGGAAATCATCACGTAACCATCGCGCGGCCCAGGGATCGCACCCTCGACCATCAACAGGTTCTCGTCCAGGTCGATGCCGCGAATGCGCAGATTGCGCACCGTAACCCGCTCCGCTCCGAAGTGCCCCGGCATGCGCTGCCCGGGAAAAACGCGCGAAGGGAACGAGGATGCACCGATCGAGCCCTGCACCTGGAACATGTGACCGTGCGCCTTCGGGCCACCGCCAAAATGATGGCGGCGAACCACACCGGCAAAGCCACGGCCCTTGCTGGTACCCACTACATCGACGTACTTGGCGTCTTCGAAAATATCCACCAGTACTTTGTCGCCTGCCTTCAGTCCGGGAGCCGCGTCTTCGCCCTCACTGGCGACCAGTTCCAGGGGGACTTCGCGCATCAACTTCACCGGCGGGACATTGTTCTTGGCGAAGTGACCGGCCATGGGCTTATTCACCTTGCCACCCTTGACGAACTCGATCAGGCCGATCTGCGCCGCACTGTAGCCGTCGCCGGCCAGCGTCTTCAGCTGGGTCACCACGCAAGGACCTGCCTGCAGCACGGTGACCGGGTGCACTTCACCCTTGTCATCGAACAACTGCGTCATCCCGATCTTCTTGCCCAGAATTCCTGTTACCGACATGGTGCTCTCCGTCTTACTTCTCGAATGCCTTAATCTCGACATCTACGCCGGCCGGAAGATCCAGCTTCATCAGCGCATCGATGGTCTGCTGCGTGGGCTCGAGAATATCGATCAACCGCTTGTGGGTGCGGATCTCGAAGGCCTCGCGCGATTTCTTGTCGACGTGCGGGGAACGCAGCACGCAGTACTTGTTCTTCACGGTGGGCAACGGAATAGGACCCGCAACCTGCGCGCCCGTGCGCTTCGCCGTTTCGACGATTTCGCCGGTCGAGGTATCGAGCACGCGATAGTCGTAAGCCTTAAGCCGAATGCGAATTCTTTGTCCTACCATCTCAATTCCCTCTTGCCACTCAACTAAATCCGTTGGGGCTAACCCACTCAAGCCAAAGAACGGCTTGAATGGGCCACCCATTCTCTGCTCTTACTTGATGATTTCGCTGATGGTGCCGGCGCCTACCGTGCGGCCACCCTCGCGGATGGCAAAACGCAGACCCTTTTCCATGGCCACCGGGGTGTGCAGCTCAATCTCCAGCTGCACATTGTCTCCCGGCATCACCATCTCCGTGCCTTCCGGCAGCTTCGCCGTACCGGTCACATCCGTCGTCCGGAAGTAAAACTGCGGCCGGTAGCCATTGAAGAACGGCGTGTGACGGCCGCCCTCTTCCTTGCTCAACACGTAAATCTCGCCCTTGAACTTGGTGTGCGGCGTGATCGAGCCGGGCTTGGCCAACACCATCCCACGCTCCACGTCTTCCTTGGCAATACCGCGCAGCAGCAGACCCGCGTTGTCACCCGCAAGTCCTTCATCCAGCTGCTTCTTGAACATTTCGACCCCGGTGACCACTGTCTTGCGGGTTTCCCGGAAACCGACGATCTCCGCTTCCTCGCCCACCTTGATCTTGCCCCGCTCGATCCTGCCCGTCACCACCGTGCCACGGCCAGAAATCGAGAAAATATCCTCAATCGGCATCAGGAAGGGCTGGTCAATGGCGCGCGCCGGCAAGGGTACGTTCTTGTCTACCGCATCCATCAACTCATCAATCTTCGCTTCCCACTGCGCTTCTCCGTTCAACCCACCCAGGGCAGAGCCGCGAATCACCGGCACATCGTCCCCAGGGAAGTTGTACTTCGACAGCAGCTCCCGGACTTCCATCTCCACCAGGTCGGTCAGCTCCTCGTCCTCGACCGCGTCGCACTTGTTCAAAAACACCACAATGTAGGGAACACCTACCTGGCGGGCCAAGAGCACGTGTTCCTTGGTTTGCGGCATCGGACCATCGGTCGCCGCCACCACCAGAATCGCTCCATCCATTTGCGCCGCGCCGGTAATCATGTTCTTGATGTAGTCGGCGTGGCCCGGGCAGTCCACGTGCGCATAGTGACGGTTGGCCGTCTCATACTCCACGTGCGCGGTGGCAATCGTAATGCCACGCTCCCGCTCCTCAGGCGCATTGTCAATCGAATCAAACGAACGAAACTGTATCTTCGGATTGTGCTTCGACAATACCTTGGTGATCGCCGCCGTCAGCGTCGTCTTGCCGTGATCAATGTGTCCAATCGTCCCCACATTCACGTGCGGCTTGGACCGGTCAAACTTCTCCTTCGCCATCTCGTCCTTCCCTCAGGGGCTAAAGCCCCGTACTCCTCAACGGTTTATGTACGGGCTAAAGCCCGTACCCTTCAAAATGCTTGTCTTACTTGCCCTGGTTGCGGCCAATGATCTCTTCCGACACCGACCGCGGCGCTTCTTCGTAGCGGTTGAAGTGCATGGAGTAATTGGCCCGGCCCTGGGTCGAAGAGCGCATGTGGGTGGCATAACCGAACATCTCGCTCAACGGCACATTGGCCTTGATGACCTGTGATCCGGCACGATGCTCCATGCCTTCAATCCGGCCGCGACGGGAGTTCAGGTCGCCGATGATGGTCCCCATATACTCCTCGGGCACCACCACTTCGACCGACATCACCGGCTCCAGCAATACCGGAGTCGCCTTGCGGGCCGCTTCCTTGAATGCCATCGATCCTGCGATCTTGAACGCCATTTCGTTGGAATCGACATCGTGGTAACTGCCGTCAAAGAGTGTCGCCTTGACATCGACAATCTCGTAGCCGGCCAGCACACCGCCCTGCAGCGCCTCGCGTATGCCCTGCTCGGTGGGCTTGATGTATTCCTTGGGCACCACGCCGCCCTTGATGTCGTTAATGAACTCGAAGCCCTTGCCGGCCTCGTTGGGCTCGACACGGATTTTCACGTGGCCGTAGTTGCCCGATCCACCGGTCTGGCGAATGTACTTGCCTTCCGCCTCCGCCTTCTTGCGAATGGTTTCGCGATAGGCAACCTGCGGCTTACCTACATTGGCCTCGACCTTGTACTCACGCATCATGCGGTCGACGATGATTTCCAGATGCAACTCGCCCATGCCGCTGATGATGGTCTGGCCGGAGTCAGGATCGGTATGCACCTTAAAGGTGGGATCTTCCTGCGCCAGCTTGGCGAGGGCCATGCCCATCTTCTCCTGGTCGGCTTTGGTCTTCGGTTCGACGGCGACGTGGATGACCGGGGCCGGGAAATCGATCGATTCCAGCACGATCGGCGACTTGTCGGTGCAGATGGTATCGCCGGTGACCAGGTTCTTAAGCCCTACGCAGGCACAGATGTCGCCGGCATAGATCTCGACAATCTCTTCCCGCTTGTTGGCATGCATTTTGAGCAGGCGCCCGATGCGCTCGCTCTTGCCGGTACGCGGATTGAGCACTGTGTCGCCCGTCTTCAGGTGACCGGAATACAGCCGAACAAAGATCAGCTGCCCGACAAAAGGATCGGTCATGATTTTGAAGCCCAGCGCAGTCAAGGGCTCGTTGTCGTCGGCATGGCGGAGGATGACCTCTTCCATGTTGTCCGGATTGTGGCCCTCAATCGGAGGCACATCGAGCGGGCTGGGCAGGTACTCAACCACGGCGTCGAGCAGCGTCTGCACACCCTTGTTCTTGAACGAACTGCCGCAGAGGACGGGGAAGAGCTTCATCCCGATGACTGCGCCGCGCAGCGCCTTGCGCAGCTCGGCGGCCGTGGGCGTTTCGCCCTCGAGAAACTTGTGCAGCATCTCGTCATCGTTTTCGGCCACCGATTCAACCAACTGCATACGGAAGGCTTCCGCCTTCTTCAGAAGGTTCGCCGGAATCTCTTCGACGTCGTACTTGGCGCCCATGGTCTCGTCATGCCACAGAATGGCGCGCATCTCGATCAGGTCGATCACGCCCTTGAAGCCAGCTTCCTGGCCGATGGGAATTTGAATGGCTACCGGGCGGGCGTTCAGCCGCTTGCGGATGGTGTCGATGGCATGCTCGAAGTCGGCGCCCATCTTGTCCATCTTATTGATGAAGCAAATGCGGGGCACACCGTACTTGTCTGCCTGCCGCCACACCGTCTCCGATTGCGGCTCTACGCCATGCACTGCGTCAAAGACGGCAACTGCGCCGTCGAGCACACGCAGGCTGCGCTCCACCTCGGCGGTAAAGTCCACGTGGCCAGGGGTATCGATGATGTTGATGCGGATATCCCGCCAGGTGCAGGTGGTGGCAGCCGAAGTGATGGTGATGCCGCGCTCCTGCTCCTGCTCCATCCAGTCCATCGTCGCCGTGCCTTCATGCACTTCGCCGATGCGATGGGTAATCCCGGTATAAAACAAAATCCGCTCCGTCGTTGTGGTCTTGCCGGCGTCGATGTGCGCCATGATTCCGATGTTCCGGCAACGATCGAGTGGTACTAGACGAGGCACGGTATTCTCTCACTCTCGCGCGAGACGTAAGACTCGCGATTCTTTTTGCTGCTTTTGTTACGCCTGTTCCTTACCGGCAGCAGGCCCTGGGTTCTTAACGCTACCAGCGGTAATGCGCAAATGCCTTGTTGGCTTCAGCCATGCGATGGACATCTTCCTTCTTCTTCATGGCTGCGCCGCGGCCGTTGGCCGCATCCAGCAATTCGCTGGTCAACTTGTCGATCATGCCCTTTTCGCCCCGCGCCCGGCCGTAGGTCACCAGCCAGCGGATAGCGAGCGAGGTACGCCGCTCGGGATTGACTTCGATCGGTACCTGGTAGTTGGCGCCCCCCACACGACGAGTCTTCACCTCCAGCAGCGGCTTGCAGTTCTCCACTGCCTTCTTGAACAGCTTCAACGCCTCGTCGCCGCCCTTTTGCTCCAGGTTGGTCATCGCCTGGTAGAAGATGCCCTGAGCGGTTGACTTCTTGCCGTCCCACATCATGGAGTTGACGAACTTTGTGACCAGCGACGAGTTGTACACCGGATCGCCGGCCACTTCCCGTTTCGCGATATGTCCTTTTCTCGGCATAAAAACCCTGCATTCCCTTCCGCTATTCGTTTCGCGCCAATAGGCGCTCAATCCTGTTTCTACCTTGCGCCGTTACTTTGCGCCGCTTTTGGGGCGCTTGGCGCCATACTTCGAACGGCTCTGCTTGCGGTTGGCCACCCCCACCGAATCAAGCGTGCCGCGCACCACGTGATAGCGCACTCCGGGCAGATCCTTTACACGTCCCCCGCGGATCAGCACAATCGAGTGCTCCTGCAGGTTGTGACCGATCCCGGGAATGTAGGTCGTTACTTCGACGCCGTTCGTCAGGCGAACGCGCGCGACCTTGCGCAACGCCGAGTTTGGCTTCTTGGGCGTTTGGGTGTATACCCGGGTGCAAACGCCGCGCCGCTGCGGCGATCCCTGAAGCGCCGGCGATGCGGTTTTGTAGCGCGCCGCAGTGCGGCCTTTCCTGACGAGCTGACTGAATGTAGGCAAACCTTACTCCTTAAAACTTCCGCATTGCGCGAGCGAAATCCACCGAGTGCGAAGCAACCGCCTTCGCCAAAAAACTGCTGCGCCGCACATCACCGACGCAGCGCCTGAACCCGGCGCTCATCGGTGCACGAAGCCGGCTTGCTTCGTGCCTGCTTGCTGCATACCAGACGAGAACTTCGACGGTGGCCGCGCGTTTCTTCTCAATTCCAGCTTTGACCGGGCACATGCGCGCTATTGCGCCTCGTGCCGGATCAGGCACCGGAAAACCGGGCACCAGAGAAGAAGCCAGTTCCGTTTCGAAGTTCCGGCCCGCATAGCCTCCCCAGGTGGGAGGTGTCGCAAAGGCCGATGCGATTGTTTCCCTTGCATCACGTAAACGTTTTGCTGGGACCCTGATGAACGGGCCGCAAAGTCTTGCTGCCAGTCTTAAACGCGCCTTGCCGGGTAAGGCTTGTGTTGCTCAGCCTTTACTGCGGCACATCCTTCCAGCACGCACTTTACAGGCTTATGCGGAACCTTCTTAAGATACCAAGGCGTCGCCGCCGGCGTCAAATGGGCGCGCCCCCAGGGCAGGTGCAAGGAGGGGTGCTTAGAAACCGCTCTTAGGGGCAACGGTCAGTCTTAAACGTCGACCGGGAACATCCTGCTTCGCGTCTCCCCGCTCAAAAGCGATATGGGATACCCTCGCCCCGGTGGAAGAATTCCCAGGATGGCGGTAAGAGGCCCCAATCAGCTCCAGCGGTTATGCTAGCATCCGTCCTAAATGTTTGCGTCCAGTCCTCCGAGCCTGCCCCAATCGTGCGTCCAAGCGTTTCGCTCCCGCACCTATTTCGTACTTCTGGCTTTTTTTGCGGGCGCCACCGCATTACTCGCACAAATCCCTGCCAACTCCTCTAAACCTGTCGATCCCCGCATCGCCAACGTCATCTCCGAGCTGGAGAAGACGCGCACCATTCATCAGGCGGCACTTTCCCCCGATGGCCAGCTGATCGCCTGGGTAGTCGACGCAGACAGCGGAACCGAGATCCAGATTGCACCGACGGCCGACCCGGGCCGCACCCGCCGGCTTACCGCCGGGACCGGGGCCTCCTGCCTGGAGGAAAATGTGGCCTGGTCACCGGACAGCAAGGCGCTCGCCTTCACCTCCGACTGCAATAGCGGGGCCGGCGCGATGGACCAAGCGGACGTGTATCTCAGCGTCCCGGCCGCCGCCACCTCTTCGCCCCGGCGACTCACCCACCTGCACGGGGGAGTCACTGGCCTGGCCTTTTCCCCGGACGGCCTGCACATCGCCTGCCTGTATATCGAAGGCGCCACCCGGCCAGCGGGCGCGCTCGCGCCCATGAAGCCGCCGGCGGGCGTGATCGGGATCGAGGGGCTGGAGATCCAGCGTGTCGCCACCATCGAAGCCGCTTCCGGGGAATTCCGCCAGATCACCCCAGCTACCCTTCATGTCTATGAATATGACTGGGCGCCGGACTCGAGGCAGCTCGCCTACGTCGCCGCAGCCCCGCCCGGGGAAAACAACTGGTGGGTGGCCCAGCTTTACACCCAACCGCTGACGGGCGGTCAACCACGAGTGGTGCTCGATCCGGAACACGTGCCGGGCCCACTGCACGGCCTGCAGATCGCGGTGCCTCGCTGGTCGCCGGATGGGCAGCAGATCGCCTTCATCGGCGGCCTGATGAGCGACCAGGGGGCGACCGGCGGCGACATCTATCTCGTATCCACGACCGGGGGAGCGGCCAGGAACATGACCGCAGACGCGGACCGAACCGCAGCCTGGATTCACTGGCTCAAACCCACGCAACTACTCGTCTCCTGGATCAAGTCGGGTCAGGTGGAGATCGGGGAATTGGACTCTACAAGTGGAAAAGCTACGGCCAGCGACCCGGCCATTCCCGCATCGATCGGCGACGGACGCCTGGAGCAGAGCCTCTCCATCGCGAAGGACAGAGTTGCGTATATCAAGAGTTCCTTCGCCGACGCTCCCGAAGTTTACGTGGGCCAGCTGGGGTCGCCGGCGCATTCCATTACGCACTACAACGACGACCGCAAACCTCTTTGGGGCAAATCCGCGTCCGTCCACTGGACCAGCGATGCCTTCCCCGTCCAGGGTTGGCTGCTGTATCCAGCCCATTACGACCCGGCCAGGAAATATCCCCTCATTGTCAGCGTGCATGGCGGCCCTTCGAGTGCGGTGCTGCCGCGATGGCCGGACCTGGGCTACAACCCGATTGCCTTCTCCGCGCTGGATTACTTCGTGCTTATGCCCAATCCTCGCGGCAGCTACGGCCAGGGAGAAGCCTTTACCCAAGCCAACCGGAAGGATTTCGGCTATGGCGACCTGCGTGACATTCTGGCCGGCGTGGACGCGGTGAGCGCGAAGTTTTCTATCGATCAGCAACGCATCGGCCTCACCGGGTGGAGTTACGGCGGCTTCATGACTATGTTCGCCGTGACCCAGACGCAGCGCTTCCACGCCGCGGTCGCCGGCGCCGGCATCTCCGACTGGAAGAGCTATTACGGCGAGAACTCGATCGACCAGTGGATGACGCCCTTCTTCGGCGCCTCGGTGTACGACGACCCCGCAGTCTACGCCAAGAGCTCAGCCATCGACTTCATCCACAATGTCAAGACGCCTACGCTGGTGGTGGTGGGCGACCGGGACGGAGAGTGTCCCGCGCCGCAATCGTTTGAGTTCTGGCACGCGTTGCGTGCTGAACACGTTCCCACCCAGCTGGTGGTCTACCCGGACGAGGGTCACCACTTCAACTCGCCGCAGCATCGCCGTGATGTGCTGGCGCGCGCCTTGTCGTGGTTTGAGCAATACATGCCGCCACAAAGCTAGTTTGAGGCGAATGTGCAGCAACCCTCACCCCGCCCTGTTGCCTCGGGACGCGGTCCCTTCTACACTTAGGACGTTGACCACACAACTCTGCACGCGCATCGAGGCGGCGGCTACGGTGCCAGCGATCGTACTAAGTACAGCCACGCTCCAGAAGAGACTGGAGAGATGAAGTGGCGCGGAGTTGGATTGTGGAACAAGTGCTCAGGCAATTCTCAGTAGATCAACCGCCGGGGGCGGCGACACCCGGCGGGGAGGTTTCATGCAGCGGTTTTTGACTTTTGTGGTTTTGTCTCTCCTTACCGTTCCCGTGGGTCTTTCCCTCCAGGGCTGTGCCAACAAGAATGCAAATTACTGCAATGGGTCCGGCTATGGCTATTTGAAGAGCCAACCAGTTTCCATCTCGCTTCAGCCGCAAACCACCGGTCTGTCGGTGGCGTTTTCGCAAACCTCGCAGCTTCAATCTCCCACAGCGGAGAACTGTACGGGTGCTTCCGCCTCGGTAGGCACCTACACCTACGGCACCTCGGACCGGACCATCGCGGACGTTTCGCCCACCGGCGCCATCTGCGGTGGAACGTGGAATCTGCACACCCCGGCGGTTGCTGCCTACACCACCTGCCTTCCCACCAACAAGACCGGTGTCGCGTATATGACCGCCAGCGCCGCGGGCTTTACCAGCAACCAGGTGGCGGTCTACTCTCATCCGCCCATCACCAGCCTCTCGGTCTCGGGTCCGACGAACAGTACCAGCGGCAAGCCCGAATGCCTTTCTCAAGGCCTGACCTCCCAACTGGACGCCACCGCATACACCATCAACAGCGCCGGCCAATCCGTTCTTCTTTGCAGTCCTGACATCCTGCCCGGTGGTGGGTACGGCCCTCAGGATTGCAACAACGTGATCGGCCACTTGACCTATGCGTCGGCCAGCCCGGGCGTGGTCACTATCGACCAGAACGGCGTGGCCACGGCTCAAGCGCCTGGCTCTACCCTGATCACCGGTACCATTGCCCAGACCAGCAGCAACGCCGGCTATTTCTATACCTGCCCGCCGGCCAAGATCGCGCTGAGCGTTGCCTCGACCGGCGCCACCAACGCGAGCGTTACTCTCAACACACCGCTAGCGCTCACCGCGACGGTGACGGACGTGAACAACAACGTAATCAATGGGCTGGCTTTGAGCTATGTGTCCACCAACCCGGGTAGCATCGCCGTGAGCTCCACCGGCGCAGTGACCGCGTCCTTTCCCTCCAACTCGGCGATCACCGCCATCTGCCAGCCAACCACCTGCAATCCGGCCCCCATCAATGAAATGGGCACCCTGGGTACAGGGGTTCCGGTGATCAGCAACTTTGTGCAGATCGCTTCTCCGGGTAAGAACAGCAACTACATCTGGATCTCCAGTCCGGGGTCGCCCTACTTCGTGCCTATTGATTTGTCGACCGGGACGATAGGGACCCAAATCAAGCTTCCGTACTCTCCCAACTCCATGGTGCTCGATCCTACGGGCACGACTCTCTACTTCGGGAGCTATCACGAGCTGATGTCGTATACGGCCGGCACCAACAGCCTGGCCTCGGAACAAACCGGGGTTCCCGGCATTGTGCTCGCGGTCTCGCCCACCAACTCCGCAGTGGTGGTGAATGACCAGTTGCGCGGCGTTCTTTATCTCTACACGCCGTCGTCGGGTTCCTACACGTCCTTCGCCGGCATCGGCCAGAAGGCAGCCTTCACCGCCGATGGCCAGACCGTCTATATTGCGGGCGACGGGGTGCTCTACATTCACAACACCTTTACCGGCTGGTCGGTCGAACCCCTGCCCGCTAACCAGGCCACCACCACTACGGGCATATGCCCGGCGACCAACACCACCAGTCCCATTCCCACCGACCCTACAACCTATCCGCCCAACACAACGGCCAACCCCAATAACACTTACAACATGTTCTGCTCTCCCGATCTAGCAGTGACCATTCCGGCCGCCGCGGTCTTTCTCTCCGGCTCGCCTACCTCGGCCTATGGGCAGTGCCCGGACACCACGGTCAAACCGGTGGTGAATTATCCCGAAGCCAGCACGGTGGCGATTGCTTCCGACCACGTGGCCTCGACCACCGACGGCAAACACATCATTGGCGCCACCGCCAATCCACCAACGCTTACCGATCTCTCAATCACGGTGCCGATCGATGCCTGCCCGGCTGACGCCAACGGTCAAACCACCGGGATCGTCTTCAACCCTCCACCGGTGGTCAATCAAACTTCGCTGGCCGCCTATGGCCTGAACAACATCAACCAGGTAGTTGCCGCCACCAACTCGCTTGAGGCCTTTATCACCTACGGCACAGACGCCACCGCCCCACCCCCCGGCGGCGCACTGTTGCCGGTCTACAAACCGTCGACGACCGCCGGTGCACTGGGAACCCTCACCAGCGTGAAGCTGAGCGGCAACGCGGTGGCTCCGGTGGCCGGCATCTTTTCCCCCGACAACACCATCTTTTTCGCCGGCACCACAGGGGATAACCTGCTGCACCTGATCGACACCAGCACATTGCTGGACACCAAAACCATTGACCCCAAACTTACCGATATCAATGGAAAGCCGCTGCCACCCATCTTCCTGGCAGTCAAACCGCGCCCGACTACTTAGGCGGGGGATTGCTTGGGGTTTGAAGGGCGGGGCTAAAGAGGCTGCGTGAGAAATGCCGCTGAACGAAGGGCACGCCTTCACAGGCTGCGGGAAAAAGTCGGAAGAGGGATAGAACTGTGTCCCTCAGCGGCTTCAGCCGGTCCTGTTTAGAACCATTTACCGTACGGGCTGAAGCCCGTACCCTTCAGAAACCAGGGCAGCCGCAGCCTGTTCAACCGTGCCTAACACTGACTCGTAGCGGGTGACACGGCTAGACATTCATGGACGCAAAGCCCAGGCATACAAAGCAACTGTCCCGAGTTTAGCTAGTGATCGGATGGTGGGTGGGTTGCCTGGGGCGTATCAGTCCCCGGCGAGCGGAATGGCTGAGGGGCCGCTGCTGTGCGCACCGTCACGCTCCCAACCAAGGACCTCTGAGATCTGGTCAGCGAGCGTCAAGGGATCGAAGGGCTTGGAAAGGATCGCGGCCGCACCCAGTTCGTCCAGCTTGCGCCGGTCCTGCCCCTGCACTTTCGCGGTCAGCAGAAGTACGGGGATATGAGCGGTGTTCCCGTTCTGCTTCAGGATCTGATAGGTGGTCGGACCATCGATGTCGGGCATCATGACATCCAGCAGAATCGCATCCGGCTGTTCCAGCGAAGCCCGCCGTATGCCTTGCGCTCCGGAAGGGGCGAGAATGACCTGCCATCCGGCAATGGTTTCCAGGCTGAGCGCGGTCACCTCACGAATGTCGGCTTCATCATCAATGATCAAGATGCGAGGAATCATGCCGCTACCTGCTCTCAGTCTTGTTATCACTCTAGGTTCGGAGGGATCAGGCGTACATAACACTTGCTGTGCATTACCTTGATAACAGGCTATTTACGGGGACCTCCATGGCGGTAGGCCGGGGTCGCCGATGGGGGGGCGATGACCGGCATTCCCAGCTGCCGAGACTGTTTCCGGCCACAGGCAACACACCGGGTAACAGCTTTTCCCCAACTCATCCACGATCGAGAAGAGATCGGGTATGCTAGAGCACTGCAGACCCCGGTAGCTACGCGAGGAACAGAATGACCAGATTGCTCAGAGTATGCATAGGTGCGATGACGCTGCCGGCTTTGCTGGCGCTTTCGGCTTCGGCGGCGATGTTCAAGAATAAGGGCATTGAGGTGGACTTCAAAACCAGCCAGGGTCAGGACGCCGGAACAGCGACACTCACGCCCGACGGCAAGGGCGTTAAGGTCAAGCTGAATCTGATGAATCTTCCCGAAGGCGAGCACGCGCTCCACGTCCATCAGAACGCAAAATGCGATGGGCCCGATTTCAAGAGCGCAGGCGGCCATTTTAATCCCGACGGCAAAGAGCATGGGATCAAGAATCCCAAGGGCGCTCATGCCGGCGACATGCCCATCAACCTGCAGGTGATGGCCGACGGAACCGACCACGTCTCCTTCGTGACGCAAAGTATTTCTCTCAAGAAGGACGCGAAAAACTCGGTCTTCGCCAACGGGGGCACAGCGTTCGTGATTCACGAGAAGGCGGACGATATGATGACCGACCCCACGGGCAATGCAGGCGGAAGAATCGCTTGCGGGGTGATTGTGGCACCGTAAAATTTCGCCCGCAAAACCTGGCCATTGGGGTCACTCGGCCGACTGGCGGGAAACCCCGAAGGGTTCTCCAGGGATGCAGCGGGTGAGAGTTCATGCGCCCCGTAAAGACTCCCGCTCCCACCAGCCCGCGCCTTGATGGCCTAAATCTGTAACCATAACTGCATCAAAATGGCTCCGCCGAGCGAAAGCAACAACGCCACCGGCATGGCAAGCGCTCCCACCTGGAGAAAGCGTCCGAAGCTTACATCAAGCTTTTCCTTACGCAGAGCGAGCAGCCAGAGAATCGTTGCCAGCGAACCAGTCACCGACAGGTTCGGCCCCAGGTCCACTCCAATCAGAACCGCGTGGGCGATCAGATCCCGGGCGTGCGCAGCCTGCAAGGTGCTGCCGGCGATCAGCCCCAGGGGAAGATTGTTGACCAGGTTATTGGCCACGCCCACGGCGAAGCCGGCGACCAGAACGCCCACCGCGGGTGCAAGCGTCCGTACCCAGGCCAGCCAGGCTTGTGTCAGCTGGAGCGCGCCTATGCTTTCCACCGCATCCACCAGGACGAACAACCCGGCCACCAGCAGCAGGGTTCCCCAGCTGATCTCGCGCGCGAGCTTAATGGGATTGCTGCGGGTGTGGATGGAGGCGGCGGCTGTAATCGCCAGGGCGGCGAGACAGGTGGGCAGGCCAAGATCTTTTTTCAACGAGGAGGCAATCAGCAGCACCAGCACCATGGCGGCAAGTCCGGCCAGGACCAGCTTGCCATTGTTCCGGAGGGGTTGCGCCTCCACTTCACATTCGATGGCAGCGCGCAGTGGCTGGCGAAAGACGAATCTTGCCACCGCGTAGGTGGCGGCAATCGAGAGCACCGAGGGAACCGCGAACCACAGCAACCACTGACCAAGCGGGGGCATGCCGGTATGGAAAACCACCAGGTTCGCCGGGTTCGAAATAGGCAAGACAAAAGACGCGGCATTGGCGATCAGGGCGCATACGAAGAGATAAGGCAGCGGCTCCACCCTGGCCCGGCGCACGGCCGCGAGGATCGCAGGCGTCAACACCACTGCCGTCGCGTCGTTCGACATGAATATCGTAACCATCGTTCCCACCCCGTACACCAGGGTGAAGAGGCGTGCGCAGGAGCCATGGGCGCCGCGTACCGCGATCGCCGAAAGCCAGTCAAAGACCCCATGTTCCTTGGCCAGCTCGGACACCAGCATCATGCCCATCAGGAAAAGATAGACGTCTGAGCCTTTCGCGATGGCCCGCCCTGCGAGCGGCAGAGAAACCAGCCGGAGAGCGATGAGCAGGAGCACTCCGCCACTGATCCAGTAGACCTCCGCAATGCCTCGAGGCCGGACCAACATCAGCAGAATGCTGACGGCCACAATCCAAAGCAGGATGAGATGAGCCAGTGGGGGAGAGATCATTCTCTGGAGGATATCTGGTCAACGGATGAGCAAAGATCTCAACGACGCAAGTGGCGTGCCACCGGTGGCGTGGCCGAATTGAGGTATTTGGCAATACTGGGGGCCGGCAGAGCAGGCGCCAGAAGTTGACCTTGCACAAAATCGCAGCCCAGGGTGCGCAGGCATTCCAGCTGATCGGCGCGTTCCACTCCTTCGCCTACGACTTTCAAACCAAGACCGTGGGCCAGGGCAATGATGGCCTGCACGATGGTATAGGTCCCATTCGGTTCCGAGATGCGCTCAACGAAGGAGCAGTCGATCTTGAGCGTGCTGACGGGCAGCTGATGAAGGTGGCTCAAACAGGAGTAACTGGTGCCAAAGTCGGCCACAGAAAAGTGGACCCCCAACGCGGCCAGGCTGCGCATCTGGCATGCCACCTCAGGACGGTTGCGCATCACCGTGCTCTCGGTGACGATCAGTTCGAGCAGACGCGGGTCGAGCCCGCACCTGGTCACGGTATTGAGCACCCGGGCAGAAAAATCCGAGTGCAGAAACTGGAGCGGAGAGACACCGAACGATACCCGCAGCGGGCTGAGCTTCTTCGCTTGCCACTCGAGGCTCTGGCGGCAAACCTCATCCAGTACCCAGTCGCCTAAGGAAACGATCAGGCCACACTCCTCTGCAATGGGCAGGAAACGATCCGCGGCGATCGTGCCCAATTGCGGATGGTTGAGCCGCAAGAGCGCTTCCAGGCCGCAGAGATTGCCCACCATGGAGTATTGCGGCTGGTAATAGATCTCCAGTCCGTCGTCCTGGAGCGCGCTGCGCATGAACCGCTCCAGCTCGCTGACCTCGCTCGCCGAGGAGCTGCTCTGCGAAGAGACCAGAAGATATTGGCCTCCGCCGGCCTGCTTGGCGCGGTACATGGCGGCATCCGCCGAGCGCCGGAGTTGCGCGGGGTCGGTGCCATCATCGGGATAGATGGAAATACCAATCGATGCCGAGACGTCGAAGCTCAAACCATCGACTTCGATCCGCTTGCTGATGCTTTCGAGCACGCTGCGCACGACCATCAGGGCGCTGTTCCTGTTGGCCAGCTCGCCCAGAACGATGACAAACTCATCGCCGCCGGTGCGGGCAAAGGTGTCGACGGCGCGCAGCCGCGCGGAGATCCGCGCCACCACCTGTTGCAGGCACAAATCGCCGGCGGCATGTCCAAAGGAGTCGTTGATCTGCTTAAAGCGATCCAGATCCAGACACAGGACTGCGACTTGTTGTCCGTAGCGGGCGGCCTGAGCCAGACTCTGCTGCATGCGATCTTCCAGCAGAAGCCGATTGGGCAGCCCGGTGAGCAGGTCGTGATGGGCCTGGTGAACCAGCTGCTCATGCAGTTGCTGGCGATCGGTGACGTCCTGCACCAGGACAAAACTGCATCTCCGCCCCAGGTAGTCGATGGAATGGGACGCCATATCCACTTGAATGTAGGAGCCGTCTTTCCGGCGGTGGCGCCAGGGGCCGGAGAGCTTGGTGGGATTGGTTCCGGAATTCTCCTTGAGAATCGCGTCCACATCTTCCGTAGGCCGCAGATCGCGCAGCGTCATGCTTTGAAATTCCTCGCGCGTATAGCCGTAGTGGGTCACCGCGGCATCGTTGACCTCGAGGATGCGGAGCGTCTCCGGATCATGCACCCACATGGGATGCGGGTGGGCCGCAAAGAGCAGACGATAATGCTCCATGGCGCGCCCGGCAGCCAGGAACTCGCTCTCCAGCAGAGTCAGAATCATGCCGAAAGCCACGAAATACTTGGGCACATTCCATAGTCCTGGAGGAATCTGCGCGGCCGGAATCAGATAGTCGCAAAGCAGCCCAACGGGAAAGACCGCAGCCCAGGCCGCCAGGCCCAGGATGACGGTCAGGACGCCGGTTGAGTTACGCCGGAAGTCGAACCAGTAGAGGGCGGCAAAGGTGAGGAAAACCTCGAACAGAAGCGCCAGGATGCCTTGATCCGGGGCATGGTTCACGAGCGCGACGAGGGTCCAGATTCCGCCCACGGAGAAGGCCAGGTTAATGACCGCCCAAACCCGGCTGCGGCCACGGCAGAACCTCCACGCCAGGACGATGCCGCTGGCGGCGATCACCGTGGCGGCGGCATACAGCGGCCACTGGAGCGCCCCACCGAAGATCACGTAATTGATATAGAAGACGGCCGGAAAGCCAACCCCCATCGCGATGAGAAAGCGGCCCGCGAACGTCTCACGGATGACGGACGCGGAAAACAGGAAGCAGACCCCGGAAAGAAGCAGCGCACTGACGCTCAGGCTGTCGACCAAACCCTGTCCCCAACCGGATCCGGCGGGGATCAGCAGGGCAGCGAAATGCAGCAAGACCAGGATCCACCCGGCAACCCAGCAGCGTAATCGCGCGGTCGCACGTTTGCGGTAGATCGAGGCAAACAACACCACGAGCAAACCCAGAATCAGGATGTCGAGCACTTCGTTCTTCATAGATGCGGCAGAGAAAGATGCAAAGCAATACAGTGGGAAGCGCAAACAATCAGCCTTTTCCCTGGTGTCAGTATCGCCCACCCCGGGAAAGTCTCAAGGTCACCGAAGTGTGACCGGAGTGGGGAGCGGTGGGAGACTCCCTGCATCCTTCTGCAGCAGCGTGGGTCACTCCCCGTTTAATAGCGTCTTATGTTGGGTTTGGGGGTGGGCGGGGGCGTCAGCCCGAGAGAAAAATTGGCGCACGGTAGCCCGGCATGAACGAGGGCGGCTACCCGCCCCAGGCATTTGCTAGCCGGTTCGCCTTCGAAAACGCAAAACTGCCTTCTCTGCAGCCGGTAAGCGTGGCGGACGCAACCAAGCACGGCCACCGCCTTGCCCGTGGCTGCAGAGAGTTATTTCGCAGACTGTTACGTGCGTCCCGAAGATGAGTACCCTAGGCCGCGGAGGGATAGACTGGCGGCATGGGCATGACCATTACTCGAAAAGACCGGAAATCGGCCTCCTCTTCCCTCTACGACGCAGTCTTCAGTTCCTGTTCGGCGCGCAGCCAATCCTGCTCCGGCGAACCTTCCGGCCAGCCGCGCTCAGCCCAATACTTCTCCGCCAGGCGAGCGATCTCCTCGCGCGAGGGTGCGGCGGGTGGCGCTTGCTTCTTTGCTGCCGGCTTCCGTTTCTTGGCAGTCCCGTTGGCCGCTTCTGCGCTCTTCGTAGTCATCGGTGTCTCCTTAAATCACGCAACATTTTGATTGCCCATCATGAGTCCAGGGATATCTTCATGATACGAAGGAGAGCCAGCAGTTGTCAGCCGGAAAGCTAGTAACTTCTGCGTTACCTTAGAAACGCTGTGCGGTCCCGCGGGCCCAACGGGCTCGCGGGATCGCACATAGCAAGAATGGATGGGAGACACCCCGGGGATTATGCTCCAGAAGCGGGGCTGTCAAAGCGCTCCTGACGGCGGGATATGGCGTTGGAGAGGGTGATGGGCGGCTCGGACTGCAGCAGTTGGACACTCCATTCCTTCATCGCCGGCTTGGCCTGTTGCAGCTCCGCGAGGTCGGCTCTCCAGTTTCGGAGATGGACCTTGTTGTCGAGCATACGAATCCAAAAGGCGCGGTATTCGGCCAGGTTGAGCCGCTCGACGTTGGCGAATAGTTCCTCGTCGCCCAGCAGCCATTGCCACAAAAACCGGTCCTGGGAAGTTGGCTGGCGGGCGGCAAGCGCCTCATCGGCCAGCTCCTCGTCGGTCGGGAACGCGTTCAAGGCATAGCCGAAATCGGAGAAGTCGCTCTTTTCTCCGGTCTGCTCCGCGATACGTTTCAGAGTGCGCACCAGGTTCCGTCGCGCCGGTCCGCGATAGGCCCTTTCCTCGATCAAGCCCTTATAGAGAGTGACCGCGCGACGCAGGCCACGAACGAACAGATCGCTCCGCGAACTGTTATCGGCTGCCTCCTCGGCAAGGTAAAAGCGGCTGCAAAGCAGGGCTTCGACAAACGTCGCATGCCGCCACTCCGGATCTACCGAGCTGGCATGGGCGATATCCGCAAAAGCCTGTTTGGATAAAGACTCCACCTGGGACCGCTCCGCTTTGCGCAGCCACGATGGTTCCTTGTCCTGGAACTCCAGTACCTGGTAGGCGGCCAGCGCACGATAGGAATAGCCCTGGGCGATGCGGCGGCGCTCCACCGCATCCGGAAAGCGAGCCAGCTGCAGGAAAAACTGGTCCAACCGGGCAAACGCCGTCCATGGTTCGGAACGGGTCAGGTGGGCAACCGCGGAGAGCAAGAGGCCATTCAGGTAAACCGCCGCGTCCGTCTCCGAGGGAAGGTCGCGAAAGGCAAGACGGCCCTGGCCGACGTAGGCCAGATGGTCGATGTCATCGATAATCGCCAATGCCCGCGGAGTAAAGGCAGTGCCCTCTTCCTGAAAACTCAAGGGCTGCTCGCCCACCTCCTGAAGCAGTCCGGGCAAAGCGTTCCTGGCTTCGCTCCTTGCATCCCGCAGGACTTCCAGCTGCGCCGCGACGGCTTCCACTTCGGCGACCGCCTGCGACTCATCTTTATCCCAGGCCCGCGCCTGCAGGTAGACCTGGATCACCACCAGGGCTGCGATGACCACAAAGACCGCCAGAAACAGCGCCGACACAATGCGGATCCGGTGCTGGGCCACAATCGCTTCCCGCACAAATTCCTGGGACTGGCGCAACTGGTCGTGAACTGTACTGAGTTCGGCCTGGAGCTCATCGGCGATGATATCGGAGCGCGAGGGGGTGGTGGAGACCTGCGCGGGAGATGCGGGAGCCTGCGCAGCCACAGTGGAAATCGGCGGCTGCCGCCGGAACGGCTGGGTCGCGGCGGGAGGCGCGGAAAGCACAGGCTCGGTGGTGGAACCGCTGACCTGTCCCTGGGCCGGCACGCCAATCAGGATATACAGGCAGGCGAGAAAGCCCGCCGCGAGCAGTCCCAGGGCCAGCACCGTCATCCAGCCATTCGTATGCCTGTGTCGCGCCCTGCTGATCGGATCGCTATCCATTCTGCCTCCGGCAGTACAAGTGAAAGCATGCTCAGAGTGGGTGGAAAGCAGCGAATCGTTCCCCTAGCAGGCGTTCTCTCAAGAACAGCTGCCCGGAGGCGTAACGGCCTCTTCCACGCAACTCGGACAATGCTTTTCAGTCTCTGCAACTTCGAGCAGCATAGCAATCCCACTTCCGCAACAGCGGGAAAGCGAGAGAGAAAGTGGTCGCGAATCCCGTTGCCGCGCCGGTAGGCGCCTTTCCATGGCCCCAACCGAGCTCGACGGGAAATCCGGGATTCGCTTGGCCTCATTCCGGAGGTGAACTTTGCATCACCACCGTGATGGGCGCAGAGAGGTTGAACGTGACCACGCTCTCCGCGGGAATCGAAATGTCTTTGTTGCCGGTGAACGCGGCGCCCGCAGTGCCAGCGCCGGCTCCAATCAGACCGCCGATCAACGCTCCCTTGCCGCCGCCGGCGAGGCCACCAATCAATGCACCGCCACCCGCACCACCACCCACCATGGCTCCGGTACGCTTGCCCTTGCCTTTGACCGTGGCTTCATAAGAAGACGTGGAAACCGAGTAGCTACCCACACGATTGATTGCGATCACCAGGTCACCGGCGCCCTTGAACCTCCCCTGTCCCTTGGCGGCAACCACCGTTCCCGTTACCGGTGTTCCGGCTTTGAGGACTTTGACTCCATGGACCACTACGGACTGCGCCAGAGCGCCAGTAAAGGTATCGCCCACATTGTTGGCTTTCGCGCTAAGCGTCTGGCCCGTGCGGACCACCAGTGCGGTACCGGCGGCCACGACATATTGCTTGGGAGGTGGCGGAGGAGGGGGGGGAGGAGGAGCCGCAGGCGGAGGAGGCGCGGCGCTCTCAGCCGGAGCTGGGGCCGGCTGGGCCGGCTCTGGCGTTGCAGCAGGGGGAGGGGTAGCCTGGGCCGTTGTCGAGGGTTCCGCAGCCGGGGCGGCGGGCGCCGGAGTCTTATTGCATCCACCGAGGAGCAGCAACCCGGTCAATCCGATCGACAGCATGCCGGCAAGGGAGTACGCCGTCTGCCTTTGCGCGTGGCCGCTCGCGGAGTGCCCTGGGCTCAACAACGCTCGCTTTTTCATGATTCTCTCCAAGTACGAAATTTTCTGCACTGCCATGCTAGACCATTTCCACTTCTACCCGGTTGCCTAACGCATTTTGCTAATACTGTGGTCCGGTGGGATCAGTTATGTGCGGCCATTCTTTCCACCCCGTCACGCAAAGACCGCGTGCTCGGGGGTCCCGGTTTTGGCGGAATGGCCGCGTTGAGTTCAGTTTCCTGGTCTACACCATTAGCAAAAATGCTCTCGGGTAGCGAAGTGCGGTTTTTCTTAAGCGAAGCCGCCGGGAATTTGGTCACGCTCTATACCAGAAATGAAAGTGCTTTAGCCTGGGGCCGTTCCAGCTCCTGAATCTCCGCAGGAGCCGAAGTTGCTATGGATGTAGTTCTGAGCAGCCGCTTCCTCGATCGGTCGATCGAGGAACCCCGGAGTCGTTCTCCGCTCGATCATGGGACCGACGGATGGGCCAATCCATGAACCAGGAGAGGCACTCGCAGTCCTGGCCATGAATGCGCCCAACGTTGAGAACGACTCAAGCTTACACCAACCCGGATGGTCAGGCTTGCGCCTGCTCGAGCCGCCGGCGCAGGCTGCCGGCAAGCTCAGCCACCAGCTCTAATTTGCCGGCCAGTTTTGGGGACAGTTCGGGCTCGGCGAGCGCGAGTTGCGACTGCAGCAGGAGCCCGGTCAGGGTAGATTTCAAATCGTTTTCCAGCAGCTGCGCGGCGGCACGCAAAGCCATGACCTGCTGCTGCTCCCGTCGCCCGATCGCCGCCTGCACCTCGCGCGCCAACCTCGCGCCCCCGGAGAACGCGAAGTTGATCTGCACCGGCACAGCCATACCGAAGCTCTGCCACAACAACTCGGCGGCTGCAGGATTGGCTTCCGCCAGGCAGTCGTCCACCACCACCACCGAGTAGTCACGGTGGCGAAGAGCCATTAAACCGGCGCGATGGGTGGGGGCAAGGTTTACGGAACATCCCAGAGTACTGGCCAGAGACTCCGCGATTCGGGGCGCGTCGGCCAAAGGGCTGATGATCAGGACACTGTGTTGCACAGCTGATTGCACAACTACCTCCTTACGGTTGCAAGGGTTGCGATGGTTGCCGGTGAATTGGGGAAATGATGGCCACCGGTCGGGCGGCAGATTAGGGATTAGTTGGCGTGGTCTGCAACGTCGCTAGCCGCTTCAGGGTGACTGATGCCGTATTCCTTCAGCTTGCGGTAAAGGGTGGTCTTGCCGATGCCCAGCAGCCGCGCGGCCAGGAGCTTGTCGCCATTGAGCTTGCGCAAGGTTTCGAGAATGGCTTCTTTCTCTAACTGAGCCAGGGGCAGAACCGGTCCCCGTTCGGCAGGGACGGTGCTGGGAAGATTGGAGGCCACCACTAGCGAACGGCGATGCTGCAGGTGAAAGTTCTGCAACTGCGTGGGCAGATCGCCCAGGTGCAACACCGGCCCGGAGGAAAGGGTGCAGGCCCGATCGATGGAATGCTCCAGCTCGCGCACGTTCCCCGGCCATTGGTATTCAATCAGAGTGCGTAATGCATCGTCGCTGAGAGTGTGCGGGGTGCCGGTTTCGCGGGCCATCCGTTCCAGAAAGTGCGTGGCCAGCAGGGGAATATCCTGCTTGCGCTCGCGCAGCGGAGGGATGCGCAGGTTGACCACGCTGAGCCGGTAGTAAAGATCCTTGCGGAAGCGTCCCTGCTCCACCATCGCTGGCAGATCGCGGTTGGTGGCCGCCAGGATACGGACGTTGATGTGGATGCGATGGGTGGCGCCCACCGGGCGGACCTCTTTTTCCTGCAGGGCGCGCAACAACTTGGCTTGTAAATCGAGCGGCAGCTCGCCGATCTCATCAAGGAAGACCGTGCCTCCCTGGGCTGAAGCCAGCAGACCCTCCTTGGCGCGATTCGCGCCGGTAAAGGCGCCTTTCACGTAACCGAAGAGTTCGCTTTCCATGAGCGTGGGCACCAGGGAACCGCAATCGACAGGAACAAACGGCCGGTCGGCGTGGGGGCCGTTGGAATGAATGGAGCGCGCCACCAACTCTTTGCCCACGCCGCTTTCGCCCAGAATCAGCACCGGATGCGAGCTTTGCGCAACCTTGGCCAGAATACGGTAGAGCTTGTCCATCTCCGGGCTGCGGCCAATCAGGTTGCCCAGGCCCTGGGCAGAGCGCAGCGATTCGCGCAATTGCCGGCTGGCGCCTTCGACCATGCGCTGTTCCGTCGTCCGTTCCAGCGTGCGCTCCAACACCGCGGACAATTCGTCCATGGCGAAAGGCTTGGTTAGATAATCGGCAGCCCCGGTGCGCATCGCCTCAACTGCAGCAGGCACAGTGGCGTATGCCGTCATCACCACCACCACCAGGCCAGGATTGAGCGCCTTGATCTCGTGCAGCAGCCCCAGGCCCTCGCCCAACGGAGCGCGTAGATCGAGCAGCAGGACATCTACACCCTGATCGCGTAACAGGGTACGCGCCGCTGCGATGGTCGAAACCGTCTGTGGTACAAAACCTAGATCCGTCGCTATTTCGCAGCAAGCCGAACGAATAGCAGCATCCTCGTCGACCACGAGGAGGTGAAGCTTGCCGGTGCGCTCCGCGGGACGCGACATAGTTGCCACAGAAGCTGTAACTGGAATTGTTATCGCCATTGTACGCAGATTCCTTCCTGGCCGGATAGAAGAACTTCCCTGCCTGCTGTATCGACATTTATTACGGCAACTTTCGTTGTCTTGCAGGGAAAAACTGCGCGCAACGATTTATCCGCGCAACGAATTCTCTCCTCCTCCTGCGCACTCGCCCGCTCAACCGCTTGCGCACCGCACAGGTTGCCCACCAAGGAAAGCTTTCGCACTGTCGGCTCGAAGATAAAACTCATGCTCACACCTCCGGATTCAAAACCGCTGCCTCCTGCCCTTAGCGGAAGTTCCTACCCAACTTCCCACCGGGTTTCCGCTCATGGCAGTGGATCAACGCAGCTCCTAGTGCACGTAACCAGCCAATCGAACAGCAGCCCCGGGCGAGAGCCGTAAGCTGTTGGATAAGCATCACTTGCAGTGAAGAGGACGGTAAACCAAGCCGCCCGCCCCCGCTTTCCCCTCCGGGGCAGGAGTTCCTAAATGGAACCACGACCACGGTCGCGACAGCACTAACTTCCACCGAATGTGTCTCTTAGGGTCCCGATTCCCATTTTGGACAGCGTCCCGAATTGGGAACGCTCGCTCCGGGCAAACAAACGGCGGGGATGGGAAACCCGGTTCCGCAACCGTGGCCTCAGCTCTCATACAATCAGGAGATGAACCCACAGCAAAAATCTGCGGCGGCTTTCGTTCGCCCCCTATTCTTCCGCCCCAATGACCGGGCCCCCGGCGCCATGCGTCCCGTACGCCTCACGCCGCATTACACCTCCATGGCCGAGGGTTCGTTACTGATCGAGGTGGGCCACACCCGGGTGTTGTGTAACGCCACCATCGAAACCGGCGTGCCCGGCTGGTTGAAAAACAGCGGCCGGGGATGGGTCACGGCGGAATATGGCATGCTTCCCCGGGCCACGCTCACGCGCACGCCGCGCGAATCGGAGCGCGGCAAGGTGGGCGGCCGCACGCATGAAATCCAGCGGCTCATCGGACGTTCTCTGCGTTCCGTGGTCGATATGCATGCCCTGGGCGAACGCACCGTCATCCTGGATTGCGATGTGCTGCAGGCAGATGGAGGCACCCGCACTGCCGCCATCACCGGCGCCTGCGTGGCCATGGCCATTGCCTTCCGGCGGCTGGTGGAGGCGGGAACGCTCAAAAAGCTGCCCCTCACCCAACTGGTCGCTGCTACCAGCGTGGGGATGGTGGAAGGAGTGACCCTGCTCGACCTGGCGTATGAAGAGGATTCCCAGGCCGAAGTCGACATGAACGTGGTGATGACCGAGGCCGGCGGATTGGTGGAAGTCCAGGCGACGGCGGAGCGCAACGCATTCCCGCGGGAAAAATTGCTGGAGATGATGGATCATGCCGAGCGCGGGATCATCGAACTGGTGGAGGCGCAGCGGGCGGCACTGGCGGAGCGGTAAGCGTAATACGTGAACAAGCGGAAATGCATTAGAATGAGCCGCGGGAACAACGGTAAAAATTGAGAGGGAATGAGCAATGACAACCACGAAGCTGACAGCTGGAAAACTGGCGGGACTCAAAGCCGTCTCCGATGCGCGCGGGGTAATCGCCGCCGCCGCGATGGATCAGCGCGGATCGCTGAAGAAGTCGCTTGCCAAGGAGAAGGGCGTTTCCGACTTGCCGGACTCGGCCCTGGTCGAGTTCAAGGAACTGGTCACCGACGTTCTTACCAAGTACGCATCGGCCATCCTGCTCGATCCTGAGTTTGGCTTGCCGGCGTCTAAACTGCGCCACGGCAAAGGCCTGCTCCTGGCCTACGAAAAGACCGGCTACGATGCCGATCAGCCGGGGCGCTTGCCTGATCTGCTCGACCACTGGTCGGTGCGCAGGTTAAAAGAGGCAGGCGCGGACTGCGTCAAAGTGCTGCTCTACTACACCCCGTTCGAGAAGAGCGACATCAACGATCAAAAGCACGCCTTCATTGAGCGCATCGGCGACGAATGCCGGGCCCACGACATTGCCTTCTTTCTGGAGTTTGTCGGCTATGACGTGCATGGCCACAGCGAGAAGTCGCTGGAGTACGCGTTGAAAAAGCCGGAGATCGTATCCGGTTCGATGTCTGAATTCGGCAAGGCAAAATATCTGATCGATGTGCTGAAGGTAGAGGTTCCGGTGCAGATGGAGTTTGTGCAGGGCACCAGGGCCTTCAAGGGCGAGGCCGCTTACACCCGCACCGAAGCATTGCAGCATTTCAAAGATGCGGCGACCACCACCCACAAGCCTTTCATCTATCTCTCGGCCGGCGTGAGTAACCCGGTCTTCACCGAGACCCTGGAGTTGGCCGCGGAGAGCGGAACTACGTTCAACGGGGTGCTTTGTGGCCGCGCTACCTGGAAGGATGGCATCGCCATCTACGCCAAGGGGGGCGCCAAGGCGTTTAGAGACTGGCTCGACGACCAGGGTGTGAAGAACATTCAGAACGTCAATAAGAGTCTGGAAGCAGCGCACTCCTGGTTCCCCAAGGTTGGGGTCACCGCCGCGGATGTGTTGGCGCTGGCGTAAAGAACCTCGCCAGATAGCCGCTAGAGACCGTACCGCAGGGGCCTGCACAGACTGCTGAAAAAGTCGGCTGAGGGACGGAAATGTGTCCCTCAGCGGCTAAAGCCGGCCCTAGTTTCTATCACTTACGTACGGGCTAAAGCCCGTACCCTTCGACAACCAGAGTTTTTCCGCAACCTGTGAAGGCCGTGCCCTTCCTGCACAGCCCTAGCCAGGGGTGTGCAGGCCTTATTCCCACTCGATCGTCCCCGGCGGTTTGGACGTGATGTCATAGACCACGCGGTTAATGCCGTGGGTCTCGTTGACGATGCGGCTGGAGATTTTTTTCAGCAGATCGTAGGGCAGCGGCACCCAGTCGGCGGTCATGCCGTCTTCCGAATGCACGGCGCGGATGGCGCAGGTGTAGGCGTATGTGCGCTGATCGCCCATCACGCCGACGCTTTTCACCGGGAGCAACACGGCAAAGGATTGCCAGATCTGCTGATAGAGCCCGGCAGCCTTGATCTCACTGACCACGATATCGTCCGCCTCCTGCAGCAGCGCCACCCGCTCCGGCGTCACCTCGCCCAGGATGCGCACCGCGAGCCCGGGGCCAGGAAAAGGCTGGCGCTCCAGAATCTCGGCCGGCATCTCCAGGTCACGGCCGATGCGCCGGACTTCATCTTTAAACAAATCCCGCAAGGGTTCGATCAGCTTCAGCTTCATGGTGGCAGGCAAACCGCCGACGTTGTGATGGCTCTTGATGGTCTGGGACGGCCCTTTGACGGAAGAGGATTCGATCACGTCCGGGTAGAGCGTTCCCTGCACTAGCCAGGTCACCGCGCTTCCCTGCTGCCCTTCTAGAATTCGCTTGGCCTCGTCGTCGAAGACAGCGATGAATTCGCTGCCGATGATTTTGCGTTTGGCCTCGGGGTCGGTGACCCCGGCGAGCCGGGCCAGGAAGCGCTGGCTCGCGTCTACGGCCACCAGCTGCAGACCCAACTTGTCGCGCATGTTGCGCTGTACCTGGAGAAATTCGTTCTTGCGCAGCACCCCGTTGTTGACGAAGACGCAGGTGAGCCGGTGCCCGATGGCACGCTCTACCAGCACCGCGGCGACTGAAGAATCCACGCCTCCGGACAGCGCGCAGAGGGCGTGGCCGTCTCCCACCTGCTCGCGAATCGCCGCCACCGTCGACTGGATGAATTGGGCAGGCGTCCAGTTGGGCTCGGCATGGCAGATACGGAAAAGGAAATTGCGCAGCAACTCGGTTCCCCTGGGCGTGTGCCGCACCTCAGGATGAAACTGCACCGCCCAGATGTTGCGCGCGGGATCGGCGATGCCTGCCACAGCGTTGGCAGTGCGAGCGGTAAGGGAGAAGCCGGGGGGCAGCTCCAGGGCCTCATCTCCATGCGACATCCAGACGTCGAGCGATGCCGGTAAGCCGGCAAACAAGGGACTATCCGCTTGCTGGCCGGGAACGATGGACACCTGGGCGGGCCCATACTCGTGCTTATCCGCGGGACGCACCTTGCCGCCTAAATGATGGGTCAGAAACTGCAGGCCGTAACAGATGCCAAGAATGGGCAGGCCCAGAGCCAGCATGCCTGGGTCGGCAGCCGGCGCATCCGGGTCGTAGACCGAGGAGGGGCCTCCGGAGAGAATCAGTCCGATGGGGTGATGGGATTGGATTTCGGCGACAGAAGCACTACAGGGAAGAACCACCGAGAAGACATTTTGCTCTCGTATGCGGCGCGCTATGAGTTGGGTGTATTGGCTGCCAAAATCCAGGATGACAATCGAGGAAGTATCCACGTTCCAGTTTTTCAGTCTTTCTGGATGTAAGCAAGACCCGGATTTCCTGTACGCAGCACTGGACACGACGGCGTGTGCGGCTTTCTATTAAGGAAAGCCGCGTGAAGTTCGCCAACGCCCCCAAACTCGACAGGAAATCCGGGGAGTCGGTGTCCTGGGAATCCCGCTCAGTAAACAGATCTCGCGTCCTCGCCCCCGCCGGACCCATGGTAAAACCGCCAAAACTGAACGAACGCGGCTAACCTCGCCACCTGGAAGAAATCGCAGGCCACCAGATAGAGCAGCGTCACCACCGCCCACCATGCGTAGAGCGCAGTGCCCGTCATGTCAGCCTCGAACGGCAGGGGAATTGCCGAGAAAACCAGGGCCAGCACAATCAGCGCCAGCCGGACAATACCCAGGACCAGGTTCACTTCGACCAGCTTTGCAGTAAGCGGGCCCAGGCGAAGACTGCGGGCCAGGCTACGGAAGACGCCTGAACCTTCCAACATTGCGAGCAAGGGAGCAATGGAGAAAATCCAGCTCATCAGCGCCCAGAGAACAAAAATGCCGAGCGAGAGGCAGATGACCCATGCACTCCAGGCCACCAGGTTGGGGTCGCCGCCACTGAGGGTCGAGTCCGCGGCCCAGCCAAGGGCCCGATACCAGCCTGCGCAGACGGCGGCCAGGGCCGCAATGCGCAGTAGTTGCAGCAGAATGAGAGTCAAGGGAGCAGGGCGCAATGCCGGGTCGAGGCGCTGCAGCACTGCGCTTCGTCCCAGCCCGGACGCGACCGCCCACGCCACCGCCAGCAAGGGCCCCAGCCAGAGTGCCGCCCGCACCAAGGATGGAGTGAGAGCCGTGGCGGCCGCCGTCAGCTGCTGCCCAGCCGCTAAAGGGTCGCTGAGCGAAAGGCTGGAGAGGCTTTCCTGGTTAAACGGAACAGTGGCTGCGATGATTGTGGCTTGGTGATAGAGGATCACCGCTGCGGGAATGCCGAATCCCCAGCGCCAAGCCAGTTCCCATGCCAGCAGTCCCGGGCGCTTCCAGCAGAAGGCGCAGATATGCACCAAAGACTGAGTTCCGCGCACGCTCAGCCTACTTAACCACGATGCGGATGAGCCTGTTCGTCAGGGAGAAGTTCTTTCTAACCTTGACTCTCATTGAGCCTACTTGACCACGATGTTGATAAGCTTGCCGGCCACTACCACCACTTTGACCACTTGCTTCCCGGCAATCGCTGCCTGCACTTTGGCTTCGGCCAGCGCGGCCTGCTGCATGTCTTCGCTGCCGGCGTCGGGCAACAGCTTGACCACGGCGCGCAACTTGCCATTGACCTGCACCGGTATTTCCAACTCCTCTTCCCGAGCCAGATCAGGGTCGAAGCCCGGCCAGGGCTGACGAAGTAACGCACCCGTCCCGCCGGTTTCACCCCAAAGCTCGGCCGCGAGATAAGGGGCAAAGGGCGCCAACAAGAGAATGAGCGCAGGCAACAGAGTGGCCATTAACTGCGCCGAAACTTCCGCCGGCATCTCCGCCAGGCCCGGCTCAGCAGCGGTAATTTCGTTGACCAGTTCCATAACCGCCGCAATGCAGGTGTTGAAGTGCCAGCGCCCCGCGAAATCCTGGCTGATCTTGCGGATGGTCTGGTGCAGCTTACGCAACAGCGCCTGGGCCAAAGCAGAGGCGGGTGCAACCGGAGCGCGATTCTGGCAGCCGCGCACCGCTTCCCTGTAGCGCATACCCAGGCGATAAACCCGGCCCAGGAAGCGGCTGATGCCCGCCACCCCATCCTCCTGCCACTCCAGGTCGCGATCCGGCGGTGCGGCAAATAGCGCGTACATGCGGGTGGCATCGGCGCCGTAACGGGCGATCATCTCGTCGGGCGAGACCACGTTCCCTTTGGACTTGGACATCTTGGCGCCGTTGCGAATGACCATCCCCTGGGTGAAGAGGCGGGTGGCCGGCTCGTCATTGCCAACCAGACCCATGTCACGCATCACCTTGGTCCAAAAGCGGGAATAGATCAGGTGCAGAATCGCGTGTTCCACCCCGCCGATGTACTGATCGATAGGAAACCAGTAGTCGATCTTCTGCCGGCTGAAGGGAGCAGTTGCGTTGTGCGCGTCCGGATAACGATAGAAGTACCAGGACGAATCGACAAAGGTGTCCATGGTGTCGGTCTCGCGCCGGGCCGGTCCCCCGCACCTGGGACAGATCGCATTCACAAAGGCGGGAACCCGGCTCAGCGGAGAACCGTCCTGCTGCGTGATCTCGATCTGCTCCGGAAGCAGAACGGGAAGCTGGTCATCGGGCACGGGGACGATGCCGTCTGTGGGGCAATAGAGCACGGGGATGGGCGCACCCCAGTAGCGCTGCCGGCTGATGCCCCAATCCTTAAGCCGGAAGGTCACAGTGGGCTGGCCAAAGCCATGTTCCTTTGCAAACGCCACCATCTTTGCCTGCGCCTCCTGGCAGCCCAGCCCGTTGTACTCGCCGGAGTTCATGAGCAGGCTGTCCTCCTCGGTATAGGGCAAGACCGGCTCGTCGGGTTTGCCGGCGGCGGGTGGTTCACCACTGCGGCGGGGCAGAATCACGATACGTACTTCGAGGCCATACTTGCGGGCAAACTCGTAGTCGCGGTCGTCATGCGCGGGTACTGACATGACGGCGCCTGCTCCGTACTCAAGCAGGATGTAGTTGGCCACCCAGATGGGCAGGCGCTCACCGTTGAAGGGGTTGATGGCATAGCGGCCAGTGAAGCTGCCGTGCTTTTCAATGGCCGCGGGATCACCGGCCTCGCGCGCCTTCTTCTGTTCCTCGACCAGGGTCGCTACTTCGGCAGCCAGCCGTTCATCGACCTGGGCAAATTGATTGACCAGTGGGTGCTGAGGCGCTAATTGCAAGCTGGTGGCGCCGAAGATGGTGTCCAGACGCGTGGTGTATACCGGGATCCTGGTCGCGTCCGCAGGGACCGGAGCGCCGGCGACAAAACCCTCTGCGGCGGCCAGGGGCACTTTGCCATTGCGGCTTTCCGGCTCGGCGGCGGCTGGATCGAGAACAAACTCGGTGGTGGCCCCTTCGCTGCGCCCGATCCAGTTGCGCTGCATGGTGCGCACCTTCTCCGGCCAGCCGGGCAGGTGGTCGAGCCCGTCGAGCAGCTCTTGCGCGTACTTCGTGGTGCGCAGAAACCACTGCTCCAGATCGCGCTGTTCCACCACCGTATCTTCATGCCGCCAGCAACAGCCATCGATGACCTGCTCGTTGGCCAGCACGGTGGCGCACAGCGGGCACCAGTTCACCTTGCTCTGCTTGCGAAACGCCAATCCCTTTTCCAACATGCGCAGGAAAAACCACTGCGTCCAACGGTAGTAGTCGGGCAGGCAAGTGGTGATTTCGGTCTGCCAGTCATAGCTCAGCCCCAGCCGGCGCATTTGGCGGCGCATGTGGGCGATGTTTTTGAGCGTCCACTCGCGCGGCGGGGTGTCGTTCTTGAGCGCGGCGTTTTCTGCCGGGAGCCCAAAGGCGTCCCAGCCCATGGGATGGAGCACGTTGTGGCCTTGCATCCACATGTAGCGAGCCAGGGCATCGCCAATGGCGTAGTTACGCACGTGGCCCATGTGCAGCTGGCCCGAAGGATAGGGAAGCATTTCCAGCACATAGTATTTGGGCCGGCCGCTGCCCTCAGGCTCGGCGCGATAAAGATCCGGTTGCTCGTCCCAGCGCTGCTGCCAGCGCACCTCGATCTCCGCCGGGTCGTAGCGAACCTCGTGCATGGCCGCAACCGGAGGGGAGATCGCGACCGTCTCGGAGCGGGCGCCGGGGTTGTTCTTTGCGTCGGTCGGAGGCATCTTCATGAACGATTGTAACTGGCCGCGGAAGAGGAAGGCGCGATGAGCGAGCGCAGCACGCTGACGTTACGCAGGTCATCGTCTGGTTGATCGACGGGAGTTTCCGCGATGAAAGCGGCGTGGGCGAACCGTGGGTCGTTGAGCAGGCGGCGGAAGGGGGCGATGCCGAGGGTGCCTTCTCCTATATGTTCATGGCGATCGAGATGCGAACCACGGGGCGTCTTGGCATCGTTCATATGCCATATGCGCACGGTCTCCAAGCCCAGTAGCTGTTCGATCTGGCGTACGGTCGCCTCATAGCCCTGAGCGTTGACGAGATCGTAGCCGGCCACGTGGGTGTGGCAGGTATCGAGGCAAGCGGCGACGGGAACGACAGGCCGTAGGCGGGCGATGAGCTCGCCTACTTGTTGCAGAGAAGCGCCCAGGGAAAACTCGGCGCCGGCGGTGTTTTCGATCAGGAGGGTGAAGGGGGTCTGGGCCCAGGCTAGCCCATCGAGGGCGCGGACGACGGACTCGACCACCAGGCGGAGACCTTCCTCCCGGGTAAGGCCTTTCCAGGAACCGGGGTGGAGCACCAGGTATTCGGCGCTTAGGGCCAGGGCGCGCTCGATCTCTCCGCGCAAGGCCTTAATGGAGTTGGCTCGGACCGGATCCGATTGGCTGCACAGGTTGATCAGGTAGCTGGCGTGAACGACCAGGGGCGAGCAGTCGTAGCGCGTGCGTAACTCCGTCATGCGGTCACAGTCCGCCGCGGCGATCACGCTGCCGCGCCACATACGCGGGCTGGAGGAGAAGATCTGAAAGGTGTTGGCGCCGATGGTGTGAGCCCGCTCCGGCGCGCGGCAGAGCCCACCTGCGGTGGGCAGGTGAATACCCACCCGTCGCGGCGTGGTTGCTGGCTGGCTCAACATTCCCTCACCTGGGCGGCCACAAATCAGCGAGAGACGGGGCTGCCCGCGTGCTCGTCGGGTGAAACCACAAGCGAGGCCGAGAGGTATTTGATCACTGCCAGATGCAGTTGGGCGCGCACCTTGAACCCCAGCTTTTCGTACAATGCAACGGCGGTTACGTTTCCCGTCCTCACGTGTAGAAAGGGTGTCTCCCCTCGCTTCATGATGCGGGATATCAAAGCGGACAGGAGCGCGTTTCCATACCCCCGTCCCCGGTATTGCGGATGGGTGCACACCGCACTGATTTCAGTGAAACCGGTGAGGTGCAGCCGCTCTCCTGCCATGGCTACCAACGATCCGGAATCGTGAACCCCGAGATAGGCGCCGAGTTGGATCGTTCGAGGGAGAAAGGGACCCGGCTCCGTCAGCTTGGTTAAGGCCAACATCTCGGGAACGTCGGCCTTTGTCAGTTCATGGAAGACCTGGTGCTCTTCTGTCAGAGCAGGCGCCACACAGACCATCTGGTACATCTCTCCGCTGTGTACCATCTCCCAATGGCCGGGCAGGACTGGTGCGGCATCGAGGAACAAAGCGGTCACTGCTCCCGGCAGCGATGCCTCCAGCGCGTCGTACGCAGCCGCCGATTGATCGATCAGGCCTCCGAAGGGAGCCACATCCGCCGGAAAGCGCCTGGCAAGACCGTTGCCTTGAGCCAACGCGCACTGTTCCGTGGAGAGGGCATGCCAGATCGGATTGTCGAGCAGGAGGGTATCTGACGATGGGGCTGAATGCTTCATCCACTGGTAGATGAGAAAGCACCTCTCAGGATTCGAGACTTCCTTACAGATACGGGCTTTACAGCTTGCGCGAAGTGCTGCTTGAAAGAGAAATCCTCCCTCAGTGGCTTCTAAAGCCAAATTGATTCCAAAGCATTTACGTAGGTACGGCCTAAAGGCCGTCCCCTTCAGAAAGACGAGCTTGTCAGGGCGCATCTTCGACGGCCGGGGTTTTCAGGATCTTGGAGAGCACGTGCAGGCTGCCATCGACTTTAGGAGCGTCCAATCCGAGGATATTCGCCAACAGGGGATAGACATTCACGTTCTCAAAGGGTTCGAGCGTGGAGCCGGGTCGAATATCGGGACCCACGGCGATGAAGAGGGCGCGCATGGACTTCATCGCCCGCGGGTCGTAACCGTGTACGCCCGGATCCGGAGGCCGATCGGCTGCGCCGCTCGCCGGTCCATGGGCGCGAATCGCATACGGCCCATTGGCTACGATGACGGGATCGCCCTCGCGCGGATTGTCATCGTACTCGAAAGCCGCCGGAACGCGCTTGCGCCGGTACACGGTAAATGCGTCGCTCTTGATCTTCAACTCCTGGTAGGCCTTCTCCGCCGCAGCCTCGGAATTGGGATAGAGCAGCCATCCAACAGTCGTAAAGTTCGCCAGATCGGCGTACTTGTCCAGATCGATCCAGGGTCCCTGCTCCCGCTCCATGCCGTGGTCGGAAACCACAAACAGGTCGACCGGCAATTGCAGCCGGCCAAGCTGGGCCCATAAGTCGCCCACCAACTGGTCGACGTGCGCGACCGCCGCGGCAGTCTGCGGGCTGTCAGGGCCGTATTGATGCCCGGCATGATCGACGTTGGAGTAGTAAAGCGTGATCAAGTGGGGCCGCTGCTCGGCCGGCATGCGCAGCCAGGCAATGACTTGTTCGATCCGTTTGGCATCGGGAAAGTGGTCGTCAAATTTCAGGTAGTAGGTCGGCCGCCCGCCGTCTATCTCCGCCTCCGAACCGGGCCAGAAGAAGCACGCGCTGCGCATACCCTGTTTCTCCGCCAGTACCCAGAGAGGCGTGCCCCCGTACCAACTGCCGTCGAGACTGGTGGCCGGATCGTCCTTCGAATATCGCTGTTTGCGCACAGGATCATAAAAGTTGTTGGCCACGATGCCGTGGTGTTCCGGAAAGAGCCCGGTGACCAGCGTGTAGTGGTTGGGAAAGGTCAGCGAGGGATAGGACGGGATCATTCCCTGGCTCGCGATGGCACCCTGCGCGGCCAGTGCCAACAGATGTTTGGCGCCGTATTTTTTGGCGTAGTCGTAGCGAAAACCGTCGAGCGAGACCATCACCACGTAGGGCTTGGCTTGCTGGGCCGCCGCATTCGGCCCATGGTCGACGGTAATGACCGGCGCAAGGTTCTGGGCGGCCAAACAAAGCGACAGGAAAAAGGGTAGATAACCCAAGAGTCCCGGGCGCCGCATTTTTACCCACCCGCCGAGTGCAGGCGCTCTGCGGCCGTTTCCGGAGTGATGTCCCTTTGCGGCATACCCAACATTTCGAAGCCGACCATGAATTTGCGCACCGTCGCGGAGCGCAGTAGAGGTGGGTAAAAGTGACCATGAAAATGCCATTCCGGATGAGCCTCCCCATCCGTTGGACGCTGATGAAAGCCCATGGTGTACGGGAAGCTGGTGGCGAACAGGCGATCGTAGCGCATGGTCAACTGCTTCAGGATATCCGCCAAGCCGTGTTGCTGCGCGAGGCTGAATGCATCCATGCTTCCCAGGTGCGCGCGGCTGAGCAGCAGGGTTTCGAACGGCCAGACCGCCCAAAACGGCACCAGGACAACGAACTCCTGGTTCTCGCACACGATGCGCTGGCGTTGCTCGAGTTCGATCTTCAGGGTGTCGCAAAGCAGGCAGGAATCGTGCAGCCGGGTATATGCCTCCTGGTTGGCCAGCTCGGCGAGCGGCTCGTCGGGAATATGTTCGGTGGCCCAGATTTGGCCATGGGGATGGGGATTGCTCGCGCCCATCATTGCGCCGCGATTTTCGAAGATCTGCACATGACGGATCTCGGGGCGCGCACCCAGCTCGGTAAACTCCGCCGTCCAGGCTTCCACTACGCGAACAATATCGACCACCTCCATCCCTGCCAGGGTCAAGCTGTGGTCGGGATGGAAGCACAAGACGCGGCAGACACCGCGTTCGCTCTCCGCCCGCAGCAGCCCGTGGGCACTTTCCGTCACCCAACCGGGTGTGTTCGGCAGCAGCGCCGCGTAGTCGTTCACAAAAGCAAAGACGCCGGTGTATTGCGGGTTATGCTGGCCGCCGGCGCGGACGTTGCCGGGGCAAAGATAGCATTCCGGGTCGTAATGCAGGGGCGGCTTGGTATCCGTCCGGCTGACCTCGCCCTGCCAGGGGCGCTGGGTACGGTGCGGGGAAACCAGGACCCAGCGGCCACGCAGAGGATCAAAGCGGCGATGGGGAAACTGCATGTTCTGGTCGTCCATATTTTCTCGAAAGAGCCGATACGTTACTTGTTCCGGGAGCATTGGGCGCAGGTCTCACCGGTGACGCCCTTGCCTTCTTCCACGGTGAAAATCTTGTCCACCCCGGGCAGCTTCACCTTTTCCTTGAGGCCACTGGGCCAGTGAATCTCCACCGTGTCGACTTTGTCGCTGTCGCCCAGGCCAAAGTGTACGCGCGGGTCGTTGGAGGAAACAAAGCTGCCCCCGCTGAGCACATCGCCCCGCTGCCGGAGGCCGCCGGCGGTGAGATAAACCGCGGCGCCCACCGCATCCCTCGGACTCTTTGCTCCTCCCACCAGGCTCAGCTCCACCCAGTGGTGGTGGTCAGGGTCGACATTGCGCAAGAGCGCGGGCGCGCTGTCCATGCAATTGATCACCACGTCGATGCGGCCGTCGTTGAAGAGATCGCCAAAGGCCGCGCCACGGGCGGGGATCACCAGGGCCAGACCGGAGCCCTCGACCGCGGGCATCAAGTCAAACTTCTTGCCCTGCTGATTGTGGAACAACAACGGCCGCTCGGCGTAGGTCGTGCCCCAGTTGTTCTTGTCTACCAGCGGATAGACGTGGCCATTGGCGATAAAGAGGTCTTTCCAGCCGTCGTTGTCGTAGTCGATGAACTCGGTAGCCCATCCCAGAAACGGCACGGTCGGCTCGGCCACCCCAGCGGCGTAGCTGTCATCGGTGAAGTTGGCATCGCCGTCGTTGCGGTAGAGCACATCGTAATCGTCGGAAAAGGTGGTGTTGAAAAGACCGAGCCGGCCGATGTTCTGATAGTCCCCGACAGCAACCCCCATAGACGCGGTTTCCCGGCCATTTTCGTTGAGCGCATATCCGGAGGCATAGCTGTCATCTTCGAAGGTCCCGTTGCCCTTGTTGATGTACAGGTAGTTGGGGGTGGAGTCGTCGGCCACCAGCAGGTCCACTTTGCCGTCGTTGTTCAGGTCCGCGAACACCGAGGTGAAACCGTAATAGCCATTGGGATCGCTCACACCGGCTTTCTGGCTCACATCGCTAAAGGTGCCGTCGCCGTTGTTGTGGAAGAGATGGTCGTGCTCTCCCTTGAGCCCGCGCGGACCGCACATCACGTTGACCCCACGGAACTGGCAGAAGTTCGCGGGCACCGCGTTGCTATCGAGCGCCGGCGGCTTGTCCTGGTCATAGTGCACATACCCGGAGACAAATAAGTCGAGCCGTCCATCACCGTCGTAGTCACCAAAGGTCGGCCCGCTCGACCAGTTGCCTAGTTGAACGCCGGCCTTCTCCGCCATATCGGTGAAGGTGCCGTCGTGGTTGTTGTGGTAGAGGCGATTATGGCCGAAGTTGGCCACGAAGAGATCGGGCCAGCCATCGTTGTCGTAGTCGCCGACGGCTACTCCAAATCCCCAGCGGTCGTTGATCACACCGGCCTTAGCCGCCACATCGGTGAAGGTGCCGTCATGATTGTTATGGAAAAGGGCCGCATGGGGCGAAACAGCCTTGCCCGACAACGCGTCGTAAGTCGAGCCGTTGACCAGGTAGATGTCGAGCCATCCATCCTTGTCGTAGTCCAGCAGGGCCACGCCCGAGCCCGGCGCCTCCAGGATGAACTTCTTCTGCGGAGTACCCATGGTGTGATGCCACACGGTCAGCCCGGCCTTGGCGGCAATGTCCTCGAAGACCACGGGACCAGTCTTCACAAAGCCGCCGGCGGTAATGGGCCGCTTCTCGGAATCGAGCACCGGCGCATAGGTTCCTCCGGTGGTCACGCCCATAGCCTGCGGTTGCGAGTTTTGTGGAGCCGGGGCCGGGGCAGCGTTCTGGGCCTGCACATCCCCTGAAGAAATCAACCGCAAGAGCAACAGCACAACCAGACTGCGACAGAACAAACGGGTCACTCCTTTTTGCGCTTCAGGCCAAAGCATAAAGGATTTGCTGCCCTGCGTGGTTTTTGTCCCCCAATAAGCTTCTGCGTCGTACCGCTTCCCACGTACTGTTTTTTGCTGCCGGGACCAGGTGAGAAATCGCGTCTGCCTGAAATACGTGGCGAAGCCGAAGCTTATAGTGGCATAGACCCAGCAATCGAAAACCGGGAGGGCAGCGTGTCAGACACTTATCGCGCGGTCGTGTTGCCGCGGCAAGGTGGCCCGGAAGTTCTTGAGGTCACCGAGTTCCCCGTCGCGGAACCAGGACCCGGGCAGCTACGCGTGCGGGTGCGCGCCGCCGGCGTGGGGGCCACCGACCTGGCCATGCTTGCGGGCCGATATCTCTACGCACCGAAAATGCCCTTCGTTCCCGGCTACGAGATCGCCGGGGTGGTCGATGCCATCGGCAGGGATGTCACCGGCTTCAAGGTTGGCCAGCGGGTGGCCGCGCTCACTGTATACGGTGGTTACAGTGAGCTGCTGGTACGTGAGGCCGAGCACTTCCTGCCCATTCCCGACGCAGTTCCAGATGTCGTCGCGGCGGCGGCGATATTGAACTACATCACCGCCTGGCAGATGATCCATCGCACCACGAAGGTGCGGGCAGGCCAGAGGGCGCTGGTGACGGCCGCGGCCGGCGGAGTAGGCACAGCGCTGCTGCAACTTCTGCGCCTCGCAGAATTGAAAAGCTACGGGGCGGCATCCCCCCAAAAGCATGCAACGGTGCGCGAGCTGGGCGCCACCCCCATCGACTATACCGCCGGCGACCTCGATCACCTTACACGAGCACTTGAGCCCCACGGTGTCGATTGGGTGTTCGATGCTGTCGGAGGGGCGAATATCGGCCTTTGCATCGGTGCGGCGCGACGCGGTGGAACCGTGGTGAGCTATGGTTTCATGGCGGCCCGAGGAGCGCTTGCCACCTTTGGCATGTTCGTCCAATTGTTTATCGGAGCACGCTTGCACGGGCGGCGCGGCGCCTTCTACGGCATTACCCATCAGTATCGGAAGAACCCAATGCCGTTCCGCGAAGACCTCCCAAAGATTTTTGCGCTCATCGCCGAGGGGAAGATTGCCCCACTGGTCTACGCGACGTTTCCGCTCCTGGCCGCGAAGCAAGCTCTCGAGCTTTTAGCCGCGGGTTCGGTGGAAGGCAAGATCGTGCTCGTGAATACCTAGACTCCGCTCATCCCGCCTTGGCCCGAGTAGGATGGAGACCTGTTTGTGAACCTATCGGCGCGTATGAAGACCCGCGGCCTGCTCAGGGACACCACCCACCTCTCCATCGGGCAGGGTTTCAGGCTGATCATCCAGGCTGCCTATTTCGTTCTCGTCGCTCGATCCCTGGGCCCGGATGCGTATGGAGCATTCGTGACCGTGGTGGCCATGGCCGCTCTTCTCGGACCCTTTTCCGGCCTGGGCACACCCAACCTTTTCATCAAGAATGTGCGCTCCGGTAAGCGGAAGGCGGCCATCTGCTGGGGCAACGGAATCCTGCTCACCGTGCTTTCGGGTACATTGCTCACCGCGCTCGCGGTTGGGTTGAGCTTGCTCCTGCACCTGAAGACTGCGCCGCTTGCCGTCTTCCTGGTTTGTCTTGCAGACATGGTGCTGCTGAAGGTGACCGAGCTGGCCACATTCGGTTTCGCCGCCTCGGACCGGATGAAGGAAACCTCGATCCAGAATGTGGTTGTCAGCCTTTTGCGACTGGCCGGCATCGCGGCATTAGTGGCGACGGCGCATCCAGTTACACTCGATCGCTGGGTGCTGGTCTATCTGCTCACCACCCTGCTGGGCACGATCTATGCCGTGGCCAAGGGTTCGCGGTTGTGGGGACGCCCAGGGACGGATCTGACAGCGTTGCGGGAAGACATCACGGAAGGCGTGTTTTTCAGCGTGGCCGGTTCGGCCACAACGGTCTACAACGACATAGACAAGATCATGCTGAGTAAGTTGGCGGACCTGGCGTCCACCGGCGTGTACGCCGCGGCCTACCGCGTGATTGACGTAACCATGACCCCGGTCCGCTCGCTGGCTGCGGCCGCGTACCCGCGCTTCTTTCGCAAAGGGATGGATGGCATCGGCGCCACCTATGCTTACGCACTGTCACTGATCGCGAAGGCTGCCGTCTACGGTTCCGTGGCATCGGCCGGACTGTGGTTATTCGCTCCCATCCTGCCCCATATCCTGGGATCCAAATATCTTGCTGTGGTTCCGGCGGTGCGATGGCTGGCGCTCATTCCCTTCCTGCGCTGCCTCCACTCTTTCCTGGCGGACGCGCTTTCGGGTGCGGGGCTGCAACGCACGCGCATGGTGATCCAGGTACTGACGGCCTTGATCAACATTGGTCTCAACCTGGAGATCCTGCCTCGCTATTCGTGGCGCGGAGCCGCTTGGACGAGCCTGGGTTGTGATGGATTGCTGGTAATCCTGTTCTGGTCTGCGGCTCTTTACTACTGCCGCCGCCAGTTAAGTGCTGCTGTTCGCTAACCTTTCAACCCGGTTCACGGGATTCCTGGGAGCGTCGCCGGTAACCTGCGCATAAGCCGTAATTTATCGAAGAAGCTGGCATGGAAGAGCTGAGTGGTCGCCCATCTCCGTTGTACACTTCTGGCATACACGTTCCAAAAAAGTACAATTGCAGTACGAATTCCAGTTTTCTAACTCCTGGATAAGTCGCCCGCTGTCGTTTCCGTGCCACACTTACCTTAAGATCATTCCAACTGCCACCTTAGGGTTGTGTCTGCCTTCCGCCTCCCCTGTAAGGGGTACGAATTTGGGATGTATCTATGGAATATGCGGTGCTATACTCGGTTCTCGTTGGTACAGTGTAAGACCGGAATTCCACTTCTAAGCAAGCGCAAAACAGCGCGGAGTGGATCCATTAGTGAAAACTGAAGTAACTGTTGCAGATTGCTGCCACCTACTCTTGATGAACACAAACACCAGATCGGCCTCACAATAAGATGTACACCGAAGAAGAGGTTCACGTGTGGTTCCGGCCAGCCGGGCCCACACCTCGCGACTTCTCTAAGGCACAGTAACTGTAAAAGCGCTCGAATAGCATGGCGCAGCAGTCTCTCATTTGGGGGAGAAACGACGTGAGCTCAAGCGGTTTGATAGATAGCGGTTTGATAGATAACAGTCAACGGTTGGATGGCAGGGCAATCGGGAATGATTCGCGAGCCGTCGCCAGGTTTATTGACTGCGCCAGAGCGACACATCTGGTAATCGGCAACCGCGAACTGAAATCCTGCCTGGCAGAGATTCGCCAACTCCGCCGGCGTTGTGGCCAGGAAGATGATCTGACCACGGAACCGGAATACTTCATCGCTGCCAATACCCTGAAAAACAGAAGATGTGCGGCAGTACTGATTCGCCGGGAGCAGGAACTCGAAGCGTGTGTCCTTTTCTATGAACATACCAGGCTGGGCATTGGGCTGGGATTGTTCCGCGGAGGAGATTACATCGGAGAAAGCCTGGTGGCCGGCCCCGAAGCACACCGCGTGCACTATGTACATTTGGCCACCCAGGCACTCCTGAAACAGTGGCGCATTCATGGTGTGAGCCTCACCCTCAAAGCTTCGGCTGATTCGTGCATGGAGGTCATGGGCCCCCCGACTGACTTCCGCAGATTCTGCGCAACGGAGGTACAACACAAGCTGCCTCTTGAGCGCACTTACGAAGGCATGCTGGCACGCATGGGACCACGCACACGGCGCAGCCTTGCGGGCAAGCGCCAACAACTGGAGAAAAGCGCGAACGTTCAATTCATACCCGCGCTCGATCCGGATCAGTCCCTGGAGGGCATGTTGGCGCTGGAAACCAAGTCGACGCCGACGCGCATCACCAGGTTCTTCCACGCCCGGTATCGCCTGCTGCGGGTGAACTCAGATTTTTTCTCCATGGGCCTTCGCTTGCCGGATGGTACATGGTTGAGCCTCCTGACCGGCTGGCGGCGCCATGGCGTGACCTATGTGGACCTGCAGATGAACGACATGCACTACAAGAAAGAATCTCTTTCCGCCGTAATGCGCGCGTTCATGCTGGAGCATGAGATTGGGCGTAAGCAGGAACTCATCAACTTCGTCGGCGGTTCTTCTTTGTTGCTCAGAAGGTACTGCGAGCCGATCGAGCCATGCACGGACATCTTTATCTGGAAGCCCTGCCTCCGCGCCCGGTTTTTCGAGATGGCCGCCACGCGGGTGAGCTCGGGAAGCGTCTATGAGCGTTTGAAACCCGGGGTTGAGTCCCAGCTTCCCGGCGAAAAGGTCGACTAAAGCCGGCTGCGGAAAAAGTGCTGCTTCCCACGGCAGGCCAGGGCAGGGGCCGGACGGCTTGAATGGGCCACCCATCCTTCATTAGGCCTCCCACACCCTGCAGAGCAAAAGCGTACCGCAGGGGCTGAAGCCCTCATATTCGTAATCGTTTACGGCACGACTAAAAGTCGTGCCCTGATACAAGGCAGGAGTTTTTCCGCGGCCTGTTGAGCCGGCGGCATCAGTGCTTCGGCGGAATCAGCAACTCCGTTCCGTCAGAAATCTTGTAGGTTTGAGAAAAGTTCCGCTGGTTGATCCCCAGGCTTAGCCGCCCTCGAGAATCGATATAGAACAACGGCGAGCCAACCGGCACATCGTTGAAGGTCTTCACAAAAGGAAAGTGGTATTCCTTGTCCCCCAGCGTCACCGGCACAGTATCGCCGACCGCGTAGCCCAGCCTGGCAAAGGTTTGAGCCGGCACGTTGAGCACCAGGTTTCCGAACGGCCCGTCCACTCCCAGCACCTTGCCATGCAAGCCGGTGGCGTCGATGGTGGCGGAGTGAATCTCCAGCCGCACCAGCCTGGTCACATCGAGAGAAGGACCCGCCGTGGTCCAATCGTCACCCCGCGCCAGATGCGCTCCTGCAGGAGAAAAAATATCCCGGCCGTGGAAGGTCGACGAGAGGGCGGCGCCAATCATCCATGCGGGGTTGGTAATCTCCCGTGCGGCTACGATCCCGTCGCGGTCCGCGACCAGGGTGAGCAAACCATTGTCCGGCAGGACGAAGAACTGGCCGACCTTTGATTGCGCGATGATCGCCTTGCGCTTGCTGCCAACAGTCGGATCGACCACCACCACGAAGACAGCATCCTTGGCGAAGTAAGGCGCTGAGCCGGCAAGAAAGCGCGCGCCCTCCTCGATATCGAAGGGCGTGACCTGTTGCGTGATGTCGATGATTCTCACACCGGGAGCGACCCCTTCCATCACCGCCTTGCAAATGCCCACCGCGTCATCTTTGACGTCGAAGTCGGTCATGAAGCCAATGGTGCGTAAGGGAGCCTGAGCGATCGCGGCCGGCAGAGCCGCGATCGCCAGCAGCGCGATGAGAAAGGCAAACAGGAATGACAGAGATTTACCAGACAGGCGTCCCAAGCGGGCGTCCTCCACAGGCGCAATCGAAATCAAACCAGCGTAACCCGGACTACTTGGAAGCTTTCTTTTCGACGTGTCCTCCAAATTCAAAGCGCATGGCAGAGAGCAGTTTATCGGCGAAATCGGCTTCGCCGCGCGAACTGAAGCGTTCGTAGAGCGCTGCGGTGAGCACCGGCGCGGGCACGCCTTCGTCAATCGCCGCCTTGATGGTCCAACGGCCCTCACCAGAATCGGAGACGTGGCCCGCGAACTCCGCTAAGGCAGGGCTCTTGGTCAAAGCAGCCGCGGTGAGGTCCAGCAACCAGGAGGAGATCACGCTGCCCCGCCGCCATACCTCCGCCACATCCGACAGGTTGAAATCAAATTGATAGTCCTGGGGATCGCGTAACGGCGTGGTTTCGGCATCGACCTCCCCGGTCTTGTGGCCGACATTGGCGTGGTGCAGGATGTTGAGCCCCTCCGCATAGGCGGCCATGATGCCGTATTCCATACCGTTGTGCACCATCTTGACGAAGTGACCAGCACCGCTGGGCCCGCAATGCAGGTATCCCTCTTCCGCTGTCCCGCCTATTTTGTCCCGTCCGGGGGTACGGGGAATATCGCCAACGCCCGGGGCGATGGTTTTGAAGATCGGTTCAAGGTGCTCGACGGCAGCGGTGGGGCCGCCGATCATCAGGCAGTAGCCTCGTTCCAGGCCCCATACACCGCCGCTGGTACCAACGTCGATATATTGGATTCCCTTGGGCGCAAGCTCTTCACTGCGACGAATGTCGTCGATGTAATACGAATTACCGCCATCGATCAAAATGTCGCCGGACTCGAGGTGGGGCGCAATCTCGGCGATGGTTTGATCCACCACCGCGGCAGGAATCATCAGCCAGATGGCGCGCGGCTTGGAGAGCTTGCTTACCATGTCCGCGAGCGAAGAGGCGCCCACGGCTTTTTGCTTTTCCAGTTCCTGAACCACCTGCGCTGACCGGTCGTACACCACGCTGGTGTGACCGTTGTTCAGCAAGCGCTTGACCATATTGGAGCCCATTCTGCCCAGACCCACCATTCCTAATTGCATCGAATCGCTCCTCTGTCGGTTTTTGGTTCCTGGTTACACCGTCTGCGGCCTTACTTGAGCTTACGGTAGCGGCCAATCAGGTTGTTGGTCGAAGCGTCATGCTTCAGCGCCGCATCCCCGGGGGCCTCAATCTCCGCGATGATGTGCTGGGCCAGCACCTTGCCTAACTCGACGCCCCATTGATCGAAGGAGTCGATCTGCCAGACGGTGCCTTGAGTAAATACCGAGTGCTCATAGAGGGCGACCAGCTTGCCCAGCGTCTCTGGAGTAAGCTTTTCCGCCAAGAGGACGTTCGACGGACGGTTGCCCTCGAATACGCGATGCGGGACCAGCCAATCCGGGGTCCCCTCGGCCTTGACCTGCTCCGCGGTCTTGCCAAAAGCCAAAGCCTCGGCCTGGGCAAAGACGTTGGCCAGCAGCATATCGTGATGGCGCCCCAGCGGATTGAGAGATTTCTCGAAACCGATAAAGTCACAGGGGATGAGCCGCGTGCCCTGGTGGATCAGCTGGTAGAACGAGTGCTGCCCGTTGGTTCCGGGTTCGCCCCAATAGATCGGGCCGGTGTCGTAATCGACCCGCTCCCCATCGAGCGTCACATGCTTTCCATTGCTTTCCATGGTGAGCTGCTGCAGGTAGGCGGGAAACCGCTTCAGATACTGCTCGTACGGCAGAACCGCCATGGTTTGCGCGTCAAAGAAGTCGGTGTACCAGACGGTAAGCAGCCCCAGGATGACGGGCAGATTGCTTTCGAAGGGAGCGGTGCGGAAATGCTCGTCCATCTGGTGAAAGCCGTCGAGCATGGCGCGAAAATTCGCCGGGCCGATGGCCAGCATGGTGGAAAGGCCGATCGCGGAGTCCATGGAGTAGCGGCCCCCAACCCAATCCCAGAAGCCGAACATATTGGCGGTGTCGATGCCGAACTTCGTGACTTCAGCGGCATTGGTCGAGACGGCAACGAAATGCTTGGCCACCGCCGCCTCGTCCTTCAGACCCGCCAGCGCCCAATCGCGAGCCGAGTGCGCGTTGGTCATCGTTTCCAGGGTGGTGAAGGTCTTGGAGGAGATGATGAACAGGGTCTCCGCAGGGTCCAGATCGATCACCGCCTCAGCGAAGTCCGTGCCGTCAACGTTGGAGACAAAGCGAAAGACGAGCTTGCGGTCGCTGTAGAACTTGAGCGCCTCATAAGCCATCACCGGGCCAAGATCTGACCCTCCGATGCCGATGTTGATCACGTTGCGAATGCGCTTGCCGGTGTGGCCTTTCCAGTCGCCACTGCGCACGCGGTCGGAGAAGGCGGCCATCTTATCGAGCACCGCATGGACTTCCGGGACTACATCCTGGCCATCGACAAAGATGGCTTCCCCTTTGGGCGCGCGCAACGCGACATGCAGCACCGCCCGCTTCTCGGTGATGTTGATCTTGTCCCCGCGAAACATGGCGTCGATGCGCTCCCGCAGGCCGGATTCCTGGGCTAGTTGGAGGAGAAGCTTGCGCGTCTCCTCGGTGATCCGGTTTTTGGAGTAATCGAGAAAAAGACCGGCCGCCTCGAGGGAAAAACGTGTGGCACGTCCTGGATCGTCGGAAAACAGCGAGCGCAAAGAAACATTGCGAACTTGTTGGTAATGGGTCTCAAGCGCCTTCCAGGCTGCTCGTTGCGTGAGAGATTGCACCTTCACCGCGGTTGCCATTGCTTTGCTCCGTTTCTCTGATGTGACTCAGCAGGTTTGATGCCCCACCAGCACTTTGGATCTTCTCATCCAGAGATTCTCTCAGAAGTAGGCTGGCCTCGGACGATCGCATCGAGGTGAGGTTGCGGTGGGCGATTAAAATCGGGAGAATTTTGGGGCTGGGATCCGGCCTATCGGGTGCGGCAGGAATTTTTGTCAAGAGCGATCTGGAGTGTCCGCGCCAATAGGTACGAGCGCATCTCTTGTTCCCAGACAACGGACGGGTGGGCCATATCTCGCTCGTTTTTCGCGAGATATGGCCCACCCGTCCGTTGTCTGGGAACGAGAGCGGCAAACCCGCCGACCCGAGTGGGGCTAAGTTCGTAAATGGGTTTTCACGCAGACACCCTAGCCCATCAGGGCGGCCAGGGAGTCCTTGATTGTGGGGGTCTCACCGGACGCAATGGCGTGACGCCGGAGGCTGTGGAATTTTGCCAGGACACCATTTGCCTTCGCCAGGGCCTCGATCCGCTGTGTGTAGGCCTCGAGTTTGTCTCCGGGAATCGCAAAAACGGCTACGTCGTCGGTGAGCACATCCAGATAGGCCCGCGCTCCACAGCAACCCAAACTCAGCGCCGCCCGGCCGGTATTCATGACCTGGGGAACGATCGCGCAGGCTGGCCTGCCCATGGCGGGAGCGTTCTGATTTTCCACCTGCTGCGTTGCCTCGGAAAGGATGAGGGTTTGATTCGCGTTTACGAACAGGAGCACTACGTCCGGGGGCAGCGGAGTATCCGCCAACGGCGCATAGACAACGTACCCGGGCTGCGATCCCAGAACTGGAATGAACGCCAGGTCTTGCGGTCTCACATAGTCAAGCTCGCCGAACACCTTGAGAACATCCATCAGGTCAGTCTGCTGAGCCGGAGACGTTTGAAGATTGTGAGTATAAACACCGATGGCACAAAGGCTGTGGTCGGGGGCGGAAGTCGCAAATGCGGTGGTCGCACCGTCTTCCCAGAACCTGCAACCTGCGGGCGCCCGGCCAGCGTAGCTTTTCACACCGACGGGCAAAGACTGGGTGAACGAAATCGCAACTGGTGGCTGCTGAAGTTCCAGCGATGAGGCAAGAATGGCAGCCAACTGCGAGTAATTTCTTTCCGGGGACATGTGGTCAGCCTTTCGGTTCAGCTTGCACAGTAAAGCCAAGATCGGTGATGAAGGCGACGATGGCTTGCTCGGTGATCTGGTGGGGATCGAAGGCGACCGTCACTTTGCCCTCCGGGTAGGTCGATTTGCTCGAGATGATGCCCTCTTGTTGCCCAAGCAAGGTATCGAGGCCGGTGGCGCAGGTGATGCAACTGAATCCTTTGACAAAATAGATCACGGTCTTGCTAGTTCCAGCCGACATGGCTTCGAGAGGAGCCAGGCCGCCAACACTCGCTATGGTCATCATTTGAAGAAATCGTCTACGAAACATTTTCGTTATCTCCTTACCGGGCAGTTGCAGTGCCGGGTTCATATCTCCAGGGTGTCTGGATACTGGCTTGGTCAGAGAAGCGGGTGTCGGTGTAGTCGCTGAACTCGATCTTCTTATTCAAGACCCCGGTTTCTATCATCAAATCGCGCACCATATCGAAATCTGCTTTGCGCGGGGCAAGGGGGCTATAGGTGACGCGGTCCATCGGTTTGGTCAGGGCCCATCGCAGGAGTGCAGGTTTCTGGTTGTAGTAAAAACGGCCAACAAAATCCGCGGCATCCTCACGATGGGGCTTGCTCGTATCCAGCCAAAGGCCTGAACGGGCGATGCCATCCACCAAGGTCTGAACGACTTCGGGGCGCTTATCGATCAGGTCCTGGCGCACGACCAGAATGCATGACATGTAGTCCGGCCAATATTCGCGGGCCTGAAAAAGGACTCGTCCAAAGCCAGCCATCTCCGCCTGCGAGGGAAAGGGCTCGCCCATCACAAAGGCGTCGATAGCATGCGCGGCCAGGGCGCCGGAAACATCCGGGGGCGCCATCTCGACCATCTTGATTTCGCTGGGCTTGATTCCCCACACCTTCATGGCGCGAAACAGGAGCAAGCGCTCGTCGGAAAAGCGGCTGGGGATGGCGATGGTGCGGCCGCGCATGTCGGCGAAAGTCTTGATGGGACCGTCCTTGCGGACGACGACCGCGCTGCCGTAGCGGTGGCCCAGGTAAACGATCTTGATCGGAACCCCTTGAGAAACAAGAGCAATCGCCAACGGGGCAACGATAAAGGCAGCCTGTACCCGGTTCGAGATCAGCGCCTCCTTCATCTCCGGAAAGCCCTGAAACAGTTTGGGCAAAAACATTTCGCCCGACAAAGAGTACTTGGAGATGTAGTCCGTCACCGGGCAGGTGAGCTGGCAAGTGACGGGGAGGTAGGCAACGGTGATACGGCGTTGTGCCGGCGGCCGATAGTCATTCAGCACCGACGCCCAATTCACATTTAACCAGGCATGCAGCCCTGTAATGAGGACCAGCCACCCGCATACACCCAGCGCGATCTTGCTCTTAAGACTCATCGCGAAATCCCCATCGAACGGATTTGATTCTCTCCAGCCGGCGGAAGCAGAAATCGAGGATCAGGCCAATCAGGCCGATCAGCAACATGGCCGCCACCACCAGGTCGTATCGCTTACCTGAGTTACGCGAATCGATCACCAGAAAGCCAAGACCGGAATCGACGGCAATCATTTCCGCTGCCACCACCACCAGCCAGGCAATACCGAGGGCAATACGCAAACCGACGATAATTTTGGGCAGCGCGGCCGGGAAGACGACCTGGGTAAGCAACCGGACCGGGCCAAGGCCAAAGTTACGTCCAGCGAGGCGGAAAACCGAGGGCACGTTCGATACGCCGTCGACGCAGGCAACGATGATGGGAAAAAGCGCTCCCAGGAAGATAAGCGAGGTAGCGGCGTGGTCGCCCACGCCGAGCAGGATGATGGCGACAGGGATCCAGGCGATGGGACTGATAGGGCGAAGAATCTGCAGCACCGGGTTCACCACCTGGTTCGCCGCGGGATACCATCCCAGCGTCAGCCCCAGCGGAATACCGATGGCGGCGGCGCCGCCGAAGCCGATGGCTACCCGGCGCAGGGAATCGATGATGTCGGGCCACAAGACCTGTTTCCGGACCAGCTCAGCGAGTCCCTTCTTCACGTCGAGGGGCGAGGGAAAGACCCTGGTCGCCGTCCAGACGACAGAGTAGTGCCACAGCGCGAGAAGGAGCGTGCAAGCCAGCACCGGCCAGAAGAATTTTTCCCATTTCCTCGGTTCTGCGAGCGAATTCATATTCTGTGGGCCAACCCGATCTGTTGGAAAATGCCGTCGCGCAGTTCCAGGTAGCGCGTCGAGCTGATGTCCCGTGGGTGCGGTATATCGATCTGTACGATCTGCTGGATGGTGGCCGGGCGAGCACTCATCACCACCACACGGTCGGCCAGCTGGACCGCCTCATCAATATCGTGGGTAACGAAAATAATCGTTTTGCGCTCCGCCTCCCAAATGCGCAGCAACTCACCACGCATGACGAGCCGGGTGATGGAGTCAAGGGCGCCAAAGGGCTCGTCGAGAAACAGCATGTCCGGATTGACAGCCAACGCGCGCGCTACCTCCAGCCGCTGCTTCATCCCCCCGGAGAGCGCGGCGGGATAGGCCTTCTCGAAGCCTTCCAACCCCACCATCTTGATGTAGTGGGCAACGCGCTGCTGCCGCTCTGAGTGGCTCAGGCGAAAAAGTCCGAACGCTATATTCCCCTCGACGGTGAGCCAAGGGAAAACACCACGCTCCTGAAAAACGAAGATGCGTCGCGGGTCCGGGCCCTGCACGGGTTCCCCATCGATCTTGATGGTTCCGCTGGTGGGAGACAGAAAACCGGCCATGGTACTGAGTAGTGTCGACTTTCCGCAGCCGGAGGGTCCGAGCAGGCAAACAAATTCCCCCTCGATGACGTCAAGGTTGATGTCTTCGAGCACGGCTCGAGTTTCCCCGTCGCGGACGAAGACTGTATAGATGTGCTCCGCCTGTAACTTCAACTTTCCCAACTAATCCTCCGAGTAACTCCAGCGAAGCGACTTCACATGCTCGAGAGAACGCATTCCTATATCCAACAACAAGCCGATCAGGCCGATAATGACCATGCCGGCGACTACCAGGTCATAACGATTGCCGGCATTGCGAGCGTCGACAATTAGAAATCCCAGACCGGAGTTCACCGCGATCATCTCCGCGGCCACCACCACCAGCCAGGCAACGCCCAGGGTAATGCGCATGCCGACAATCAGTTGTGGAATCACGGCGGGGAAAAGGACGCGAGAGACCAGGGTGGCCTGCCTTAGACCGAAATTGCGCCCCGCATTGAGATACACCGCCGGAATACCCCGCACCGCGTTGATAGAGGTCAAGAGCAAGGGAAAGAAGCAGCCCAGGAAGATGAGGAAGATAGCGGAGAGGTCGCCTACTCCGAACCAGAGAATGGCGATGGGAATCCAGGCGAGAGGGGAGATAGGGCGAAGGATCTGAATCAGGGGATTGAATGCCATCTCCAACCTGCGGTTCCAGCCGATGATTAGCCCCAACGGCACAGCCAGCACGACTCCCAGCAAGAAGCCCCAGGTGACGCGAAAGAGCGAAGCCACGACGTATTTAAATAGCAGCCCATGCTGTAGAAGATCGCCGATTCCTTCGACGACGCCCCAAGGCGTCGGCAAAATGTGAATGGGGTGCCGGGTCACCGCGACTTGCCACAGAAGCAGCAGGACAGCAATGAGCACGATCGGGCGAAGACGAGCGATCAAGCCTTTCGACCTCTTTCTTTCCTGTCTTGCATGCAGTCGGGTATTCGCAATCGGATTCTAACGCCATTACACCGGAGCTACCTCAATCGAAAGGTTGAGATAGACACCCACCTTTATCCTGACGAACCGCCTGACACACAGGCAGTATGCTGGCACGCGTACAGTTGCGCGAAAGGATCGAGGTCATTCAGCAGACAGGCACGCTCGATCAGCAATCCCTCGTGGCCGGGAATGACGTAACCGTGATTGGCGGCGGCCTGGCGGGTATGGCTGCGTCGATTCATCTGGCCCGGGCGGGATTGCGGGTCCTTTGTGTCGGCACCTGCGGAATCGAGAACGACACGATTGGCGAGTCGCTGGACTGGTCGGCACCCGGCCTATTGGCAGACCTGGGACTGACCATGACCGGGCTGATCGAGGAGAAAATTGCGACTTACAAGCGCCACGTCACCCTGAAACTGGGGGATGGGTGCAACCAAAGCTATCTCCCGGGTGAGTGGTTAGGGCGGCCGCCCTTCAACGTAGAACTGCGTACCCTGCATGTTGACCGGAGTCAACTGAATCGGCACCTGCGAAAAATCGTTCTCAGCTGCGGCGTTACTCTTCTTGAAGATCGCGTCGTTGCGGTGGAAACCAACGGGCGACGGGTAGAGGCGGTTAGCACCCAGCAGGGCAAGAGAATCGCTTCCCCCTGGTTTATCGATGCTTCGGGCTCGGCCTCAAGCCTATTCGCCCGGGCTTTCCACCTGCCAACCTACGAGACAGGTCCGCGCAAAGTAGCCATCTGGGGGTATTTCCCGGTGACCACGCCGGTCGAAGGGACAACCCTCTATGCGGACGGAGTGAAGCCACCCTACATGGAATGGGTTTGGGAAATACCCATCAACCCCGAGACCATCAGCGTGGGATATGTAGCCATGGGGGAAACGATCAAGGCCGCCCGCCAACAGGGACAAACCGTGGAAGATATTTTCCGGGAGAAGCTAGGCCGGTTCCCCCGCTTCGAAAGTTTTTTGCGGGCTGTGCCGGCAATTACCCCGTCGGTCACATCGTTTATTTGTCGCATGCATGGCCGGGTCGCCGGACCGAACTGGCTGATCACGGGAGAAGCCGCGGCGATGGTGGATCCAATGACCGCAAACGGAGTGACCGCAGCACTGAGACATGCCGCGGAAGCCTCTCACCTGCTGATTAAGTCTCGTCACCGGAAGAGGATCCCATGGTTGGGGGCAGCCATGTACAGCCGGCGGATTCTCGAGCTGGCAATGTTCTTCAATTATGGGATTGAGCGGGTGATTTACGAGTCGCCGATAAGGAATCGCATCGGCGTCTTGAAAGCGGGCGAGGTCTACACGGTGCCGGCGTGGAGCCTTAACGCAGTCTATTCGCGGCTCCGGCCGCGCGGGGTTTTGAAGACACTGCTGTTCTGCTCTCTGTTGAATCTCTCACGCCTGGGAACGTTCCTGTTTTACCGCTTTTGCAAATGGCAGCAACCCTCACGCCAAACCGCGGCCTAGGTCCTGCCTGAAGCTGCGGCGCCCCACCCTTCGCAAACAAAGAACGAAGGATGGGACCACCGGAGATTCTTCTGCGTCTTTGAAAGATGAATCTGGGGATACAAAATGAAATCTGTGCGGTCGCGCAGACAATCTCCACCAGAGGGTTGAGATGAATACCGACCCCAGGGTGGTTGACCACCGGCATTGATTCATTAATGCTTGCGCCATCGATGTTTATCAATCCGACAAAGCTCCTTTCTCTATCCATGGGCTGCCCGGGTGCGGGCCCAGCTTTGCGATCGCTCTTCCGAATCGCGATTCCGCATAAACGAAATGTCCTTCGAGTCCGAGCGTTTTCAGGAAGAAATCTTCTACATAAAAGTTGAGAAATCCATTGCCGCAAAACCAGGCAACCATTTTGGAGGTAGGTGTGCGTCGTTCTATTTGCTTCTTGATCTTGCTATCGAGCGCTGTTGCTTTGCGCGGCCAGACGCCGCAATCGACATCCAGCCAGCATGCGGTTAAGTTTTTCGTGTATGAACGGGGGCGAGGTCTAGGCTGGGAGTGGTACAAAGCCCCTCCAGACAACATTTATGGATATGGCGAATCGCTGTTGCGTTTTGGGCTTTCACAGACCATAGAGCGTTGGGACTGGAGAGCGGAGATCACGCAAGCCACGATCCTTGACGCTCCCAACACCGCGGTCAGTCCCTCCAGTGCACAGGGCCAGCTGGGCCTGGGCGCCAGTTATTACGTTGCCAACGGCAACAATTCTTATCCCGCGGCGGCCTTTCTCAAGCAGGGTTTCGTTCGTTATAGCTTCGACGGAGACAAGAATATTCGTCTCGGACGCTTTGAATTTTTTGAGGGACTGGAGACGAAGCCAAAGAATCCAACCCTGGCATGGCTGCAGCCCAACCGGGTAGCGCAGCGGCTGGTGGGTAACTTTGGCTTTACCGTTGCACAGCGAAGCTTTGATGGAATCGATGCTCACTACGGCCAGGGTACGTGGGATGTGACCGCAATGGCTGCACGCTCCGACCAGGGCGTCTTCAACATGAATGGCAATCCGGAATTGAACGTGGATATGCAGTACCTTGCATACACAAAGTCCGACTGGCAAAACTGCTTCGTGTGGCGTTTGTTTGCAATCGGCTATCACGACGGCCGCACAGGACTTACCAAGACAGACAACCGTCCACTGCCGGTGCGGCAGGCAGACCATCAAAATATTCGTGTCGGCACCTACGGTGGAGACTTCATGACCGCCATTCCCGCCGGCCCCGGGCAATTCGATTTCGTCGGCTGGGGAGCGTTACAAAACGGCCAGTGGGGAGAACAGTACCAACGCGCGGGCGCCGCCGCTATTGAAGGAGGGTATCAGCTTCTGCACGTGGCAAGCACACCGTGGCTGCGGGGCGGTTGGTGGCGCAGCAGTGGAGACAACAATGCCTCAGATAACAAGCACGGCACTTTCTTTGAGCTTTTGCCCACCCCGCGCGTCTATGCGCGCATCCCTTTCTACAATCTGATGAACCTCACCGACGAGTTTGTACAGATCATCGACCGTCCAACGCCCAAGTGGGAACTGCGCAGCGACCTGCACTGGCTGCAACTTACTTCGGGCAAAGACCTCTGGTACCAGGGTGGTGGGGCATTCGATAACAAGGTGTTCGGCATGACCGGACGGCCCAGCGGGGGATTTTCCTCTTTCGCCAGCGATGCCGATATCAGCTCGGACTGGCACGCCAAGCCTTATCTGGACGTCAACGGGTATTACGCTTACGTGTGGGGTAAAAGGGTGCCCAACTTCGTCTATCCGCAAGGCCCCCATGCCCAACTTGCTTATGTCGAGTTGATTTTCCACTGGGACACGCCGCTCAAACACTAAGCACTCCAGGTTCCCGGATTTCCGGTGGAGTTTGTTGGCGTTGATGAACTTCATGCGGCTTTCCCCCGGATTTCCTGTACGCAGCTCTAGAAACGTCTGCGTGTGCGGCTTTCTTCACGGAAAGCCGCATGAGGCTCATTGATTCCAACAAGCTTCACAGGAAATCCTGGTCCTCAATGAAAGCCGCACACGCGGCCATTGCTTGGTGCCGCGTACAGGAAATCCGGGTTCGGACCTTTGTCGATTGCGCTATCCTTGACCAAGGGTAAGCTGGACAGTCGAGGGCGCGATGCAGGAGCAGTACATTGAGCAGGTAGTCGATCTCACGGAACCAGAGGCAAACCAGCTCTATCGCCTCTCGGTGGAGCAAGCGCGAGAGATAGTATTGAACGGATGTGCGGAAGAAGTGAGCCGCATCGCCGGTTCGTTTGCGCTGGTCGCGCGCGCCGGTAAGACCGTGAAGCTGGCACGTTCGCTGGACCGGCCGCTTCGTTACTTCCTGGCCAAGCGCCAGGCAGGACCAGTGCTGATTGTCGCGGCACGCATCGATGCAATCTACAACTGGCTGAAAGGGGAAGGACTGGAAGCCCAGTTTCATCCCAGCTACACCAGAATGGTTCCAGCCCACTACGTGGTTGCGTTGCAGTTGATCGGCTGCCCCGATCCGGACCCGGTGTACACGCGATTCTTCACCCCATCCCAGGGGGCGATGGGCACCGATCTCAACCAGATTGGCGCAGCCTACATCGGCGCACTGGCCGGCGAGATCGAGCAGTGGTTGGTCCGCGTGCCGGCATATGAACCCATAGGGGTATGCTTTTCTGGCGGCATCGACAGTGGCAGCGTTTTCCTAACCACCTACCACGTCATGCTCAGGTTGGGCATGAGTCCCGCGCGACTCAAAGCCTTCGCGCTGGACATCGGCGATGGTCCTGATGTTGGCCAGGCTCGCGCGTTTCTCGAGGCTCTAGGACTGGGATTATTCCTTGAACCGGTCGAAGTGGATGCATCGTCGCTCAATGTCGATGAAACCATCCGTGTGATCGAGGATTACAAAGCGCTCGACGTGCAATCCGCCACCATGGCGATGGCGTTATGCCGGGGAGTGCGGCTCCGCTATCCCGCCTGGCGCTACCTGATCGACGGTGACGGCGGCGACGAGAACCTCAAAGATTATCCCATCGAGCAGAACCCTGAACTCACCATTCGCAGCGTTATCAACAACCCGATGCTGTACCAGGAAGGCTGGGGGGTAGGCAAGATCAAACACTCCTTGACTTACAGTGGCGGACTCAGCCGGTCTTATTGCCGAACCTACGCTCCCGCCCACCACTTTGGCTTTCGTGGCTTCAGTCCTTTTACGCAACCAGCGGTGATCGCGGTCGCGGAAGGGATTCCATTCATTGATTTGACCAACTACGATGTAGAGCGGCTCTATCAACTCAAGGGCGAGATCGTGTCGCGCGGCGTAAAGGCGGTCACTGGTTTCGACATGCCGGTCTTTCCTAAACGGCGCTTCCAGCACGGGGCGATTGCAGAGACCACTATGCATTCCGCGCTACCCTTTCGCGAGGCGGAGTATCGTCAGAAATTTTTGTCTCTGTATCCATGAACGTATATCCGGCCAAAACGGCGGAACGCGATGCCTGGATACTCAGCCGGCGCCCAGCGCGAGAAATCCGCGACCCTTATCTTCCCTATCAATATTTTGTCGAAGAAGAGCATACGGACCGGGGATCAGCCGAACCGGTTGCTACCATCTTTCTCACCAATCGAGAGTGCCCGTTCCGCTGTTTGATGTGCGACCTGTGGCGCAACACGCTCAGCGAAACAGTACCGCTCGGGGCGATCCCGGCACAGATGGATCACGCGCTTTTCAAGCTTCCACCAGCGCGGCAGCTCAAGCTCTATAACAGCGGCAGCTTTTTCGATCCTCAGGCAATTCCTCCCGCAGACTACGGCGCCATCGCGCAGCGCGCCAATCGTTTCGAGAGGTTAATCGTAGAGAATCATCCCGCACTCACCGGCAATGCCTGCCTGCGCTTTCGCGACTTGCTTAGCGGCAAGCTCGAGATCGCTATGGGCCTGGAGACGACGCATCCGGAAGTGCTCGCGGGACTAAACAAACGCATGACGCTCGATCAATTTTCGACCGCGGCAAACTTCCTGCGCCGCAACGGGATCGATCTTCGGGTCTTTATCCTGGTGCAGCCTCCGCTCATGCCGGCAGCGGAAGCGCTGGAGTGGGCTGAGTGCTCTTTGACATTCGCCATGAAACTTGGCGCCACGGCCGCGACCCTAATCCCAACACGCGCGGGAAACGGGGCCATGGAGGCTCTAAGCTTTACGCCTCCATCTTTGCAAACCCTGGAGTCCGCGATGGAGTACGGCTTGCGGCTTAAGGCAGGCAGAGTCTTCGCGGATCTATGGGAACTGCGCGAATCGTGCGCGCAATGTCACGCGCAGCGCGCCGCCCGGCTGCACCAGATGAATCTCCAGCAGGTCGTGCTGGACAGGATTCCGTGCACCCGTTGCGGCGGTGCGACTTGAAACGCGAGTTTGATCTTGCCATCGTCGGTGCGGGCTTCGGCGGTAGCCTGATGGCGATGATTGCCCATCAGCTTGGTCTATCAGTCATCCTGCTCGAACGCGGCCAGCATCCCCGCATGGTGATCGGAGAATCGACCACGCCGCTCAGTAATCTGCTGCTCGAGAGGCTGAGCGCCACCTATGATCTGCCGCGGATTGCTCCGCTGGCAAAATGGGGAAGCTGGCAGCGCACGTACCCACAGATCGCATGCGGACTGAAGCGCGGCTTCACCTTCTTTCACCAGCAAGGTCAACTGCTCGTCGCGGCGAGCCCGCACGATGATATCGCCGACACCCATTGGCACCGGGCTGACGTGGATCACTTCCTGGTTAACGAAGCGCAGCGCCTGGGAGTCGAGTACCGCGACAGCGTCCAGATCGAGGCGCTGGAATTCGCAGAGGATGGTGCGGCCATCGCCGGCCGCACCGGCGAGGAGACCCTTCAGCTACGCGCCAGGCTTCTGATCGATGCCACGGGCCCGCGGGGTTTTCTGCACCGGAGTTTGCGGTTGGAGGAGTCTCCACTGCCTGGACTCCCTGCTACAGAAAGCTTGTATAGCCACTTCACGGGAGTTACACGGAGCGACACGGCGGGAGATGAACCTCCCTATCCCGTAGACGACGCCGCGGTGCATCACGTATTTGATGGCGGATGGGTGTGGGTACTGCGGTTCAATAACGGCGTGACGAGTGCCGGGGTCGCAGCGACTCACCAGGTGGCTAAAGAGTTAGCGCTGAGCGAAGGGGAGCCGGCATGGCAGAGGCTTTTGGACCGGCTACCTGGGTTGAAAGCACAATTCAAGCAGGCAGCCGCGTGCCAGCCGTTCCGGCACATGCCGGCGGTCAGCTTCCGCAGCAGCACCATTGCAGGAAAACGATGGGCGATGTTGCCTTCTGCGGCCGGTTTTGTTGACCCACTGCTTTCTACCGGTTTCGCTCTCACGCTCACTGGGATAGAACGGCTGGCGCAAATCATCTCTGAACATCGCGACTCGGTTGACTTGGCCCGGCAATTGCAGAGTTATGCAGAGGAAACGGATAGCAACTTGCTGGCTGCGAGCCGGTTGATTGGGGCGCTGTACGCGAACATGGGCGACTTTCGCGCCTTCACCGCGCTGTCGCTCTTGTATTTTGCCGCGGTTAGCTTCACTGAGACCGCAGACCGGCTTGGCAAACCGGAGTTGGCGCCTGGATTCCTGTTACATCGCCACCCGTCGTTCGGGCCGGCCTCGCGGATTTTGTTGGAGCGTGCGTACAAGCCGGACGAAGCGTTCGCTGCGGACGTTCAACAACTCATTGAGCCCTTTAACGTGGGCGGCTTCGGGGACCCTGCACGTCACAACAGGTATCCGGTGCGTGCCGACGACTTGCTCGATGCACGACACAAGCTTGGAGCGAGCCAAGAGGAGATCATGGGCATGCTGGAGAGGGGCGGTTTCTTTGCGCAAGCTCAGTGACAAGTTGAGTGGAACTGCAGATCCCTCGGCTGCGCTCGGGATGACAAAGGGGAGGGTAGCGCTCACCTCAGCCGTTATGGAAGGATGGACAGAGTCGCAATTCGTCCGCACCAACCGCCCGACCAGCGACTCTTTCAGCCACTAGCCAATTCCCCATGGAAGCGCTCCCCTCCCCTTTTGTCATCCCGAGCGTGGCCGAGGGACCTGCTGTGCGCCTTTCCTTAACGCAAATGCCCGACTGAGTTACCGCCATCGGCTGCGCCCGTTGCCGCGACAAAGCACGCTAACGTGATGCCTTCCTTGGCGACGTTCGTGTAAACACGATGGGGTGGGCTGCGGTAATTCCCTTCCCTTCCAGCACGGTGATGGCTTGGTTGGGCTGAATGTTTGGCACAACGTCCTTGTGCCCGCTGGGCCATACGACGGTGAGGCGCATTCTTCTGCTTGGGTCAGGCTTCCCCAACCCGAAGGTCACCGGCAACTCGCTTTGCGACAAATAGGCGGAGCCGGTCTTCACCATACGTAACAATTGAAGATGGTTATCGACCTGGAGCATAAGCTTGGCTCCGATGCCGTCCCGATTAGAGCGTGTACCGGTCAGCTTCACCCGGAGCATGTCGTTCTGATTGCCGTTGTCGTTACGGAGCAGCCGCGCCGGGCCATTGGCCTCGGTAATCACCAGATCCAGATCGCCATCATTGTCGAAGTCCCCGTAGGCAGAGCCCCGTCCTACCACCGGCTTCTCAAGAGCAGGCCCCAATTGGGTCGACATGTTTTCAAACTGACCCTTTCCCCGATTGCGAAATACCAGGGCTGGTTCCGCATACTTTAGATGGGGTTGGGTCAAGCTGATGTCGTCGGCCACGTGCCCGTTCACCGCTAGTATGTCGAGCAGGCCGTCCAGGTCGTAGTCGAAGAAGAAAGTACTGAAAGTCAGCGACTGTAAGGACCAGCGGTCGATCCCCGTCGCCTCGGATGCAGACGTATACAAACCGGAACCGTCGGTGTGGTACAGCGCCATGCCCTCATTGGTGAAGTCGCCGATGATCACGCCGGGATGACCTGAGTTCTCATAGTCGCCGTTATCTACTCCCATACCCGCCCGGGTAGCGCCGGCATCGCTATAGGCCACGCCTGCCTGCACCCCGACATCCGTGAAGGTGCCGTTGTGGTTGTTGCGATAGAGCTTGTTGGGTTGAGTATCGTTGGTGACCAACAAATCGAGCCAGCCGTCATCGTCATAGTCAACCAGAGCAATCCCGAGCGACTTGCTGGTGGCATCGTATAGGCCGGCGTGCTTGGTAACATCCTCAAAGGTTCCATTGCCGCGATTGTGGTAGAGCCTCGCACTCTCGCCCTGGTAAACCTGGGGTGTGCAATACGACTTGTTCTTTGTGTCGAGTGAACAAAACTGATCTTTCGCCACCGACCAGGTCACGTAGTGCGCCACGAACAAATCCAGCTTGCCGTCGTTGTCGTAGTCGAACCATACGGCGCCGCTCGAAAACCCGCTGCCACCCACTCCCGCGCGTGCAGTTACATCCGCGAAGCGGCCGTTGCCGAGATTGTGGAACAGATGATTGGAACCGACCGCAGTGATGTAGATATCGTCCTTGCCGTCGTTATCATAGTCACCGACGGTGCACCCCATTCCATAAATCTCTATGGCCAGCCCAGCCTGTTTGGTGCGATCGGTGAAGGTTCCATCGCCATTGTTGTGGTAGAGCGCAGGATAGGACTTGGAAGAGCCGTGACCGGGCCAATCCATGGAGTTCACGAAAAGGATATCCTGGGCGCCGTCGTTGTCGTAGTCAAGGACACACACGCCACTGCCCATCGTCTCGGGAAGGTATTTCTTTCCAAAAGCACCGCTATGGTGACGAAAGGAAATGCCGGACGCGGCGGTGGCATCGACAAAACGAATCGGGCCGGAAGGCCGTTGTGCCGGTGCGCTCGAAATCAGGGTCCCGAGGAAACATAAAACAAGCCAGCGACGCACGGTACTTTCAGGCATGCGCGACCACGAGACGGGCACGGCGGGAGTCCATCCACATTTCCAGAAGCATGGCCATAGGTCCCACTAGGAAGAGTGCGTAGAAGGGAGCATACACCGCCTGGTGCAGGCGCAGCACCATTTCGACCGCGGCCACGACAAACACCGTCACGCACTGGCCGGTCTTCGAGCGCACAGTCGTTTTAGGATCGGTGATCATAAAGAAAATGAACAGCTGATACATAGGTCCGGTGATGGGAGAAATTTCCGAACGCCAGGGATCGCCCGTGATCCAGCTGCGCAGCAAAGCAAAGACCAGGAATGACAAGACGTAAGTCGCACTGATATGAAAGCGCCGCAGACGCCAGATGATCGCCGATCCGAGTGCCCAGATCACGATCATCGGCCAGACAAAGTTTCCCCACTGGATGCTCAATCCCGCGACCGTGCCGGAGGCGAGAATGAACATGGCAACGATGCCGAAGTTGGAGGGGTTCCAGATATGCCGATCATGAACGCGCAGCACGTACTTAGAGGTAATGGAAATCAGCGCGCAAAGGGCATACGGCCAAAAGGCGGGGGAACGCACGAGAATACCAACGCTGATACCAGTGATGTAGGCACTCGCCAGGTTCGGCCATTTGCCGAGGTAAATGCGGGACAGAATCAACTCGGCGACAAGGCTGGCGCCAATTGCCAACAAGGTACGGGTGTAACTCTCGAGGATGCCGTAGGAGAGTTGGCCTACGAGCAGGACGCAGGTGATGAGCAGGGGAGAGAGATAGCGATTGGACGCGCTGAAGAACCGCTTCCACGCCGCTTCAAGCTTCACCGGTTGCCCGATACTTACCCCGTGACTCATTCAGCCTCCCGAATATTGTAGAGCTTTCCGGGGACCAGATGATCGAGCGTCTGCACTTTGCCAGAGGGCCAGCGAATGACTGCCTTCTCGATCTGCGGATTCTTCCCTAGCCCGAAATGCAATCGCCGATCGTTCTGCGCCGCAAAGCCGCTACCACCCGAAACCTGCTGCACTTGTTGCTGGCCGTTCCAATAAAGAGTGATCTGAGCGCCGATTGCACTGCGATTGCTAGCCGTCCCCTGGAGCGCAAATTCCAGCCACTCATTCTCTTCCTTCACCGTGTTCTTGTAAATCAACAAAGGACCGCGCTGGTTGGCTACCACCACATCGAGTACCCCGCGATTCCACAGATCGGCCATCGCCACCGAACGCCCGTCATAGATATCGGTCGCGCCAACAGCCTGGGCTACGTCGATAAACTTTGCCGAACCATCGTTGATCCAGACCTTCTTCTGCTGATAGCCCGAAAGGCTGCGACCATTGAAAGCAGGCCAATCTGCCGCGTCGCCGATAATCTTGCTGTTGCCACCTGCGACTCTGGAGAAGTCATACCAATAACTCTTGCTCCGGCTGAGGGAGATATAGCCGTTGGTGAGATAGAGATCCAGGTAGCCATCGTTATTCAGGTCGCCAAACTGCGCGCCGAAGCTCCAGCCACCCAGTTCCACGCCCATATCCCGAGCCAAATTTTCATACTTTAAGCTCGATCCCTCCTGGGGCACCCAGAGATTATTGCCCTGGATCAATACCCCCTCCTGCGAGATATTGGAGACATAAATGGCGTATTTGCCCTGGTTCAGGATGTCTCCATAGGCGACGTTCATGCCGCTCTTGGGCGCAAATCCTACTCCGGTTGACTCGCCGGCCTCGTGAAAGTGTCCGCCGTCATTTAGAAAGAGCTCGGAGACGCCGTAGTCGTTGGCAATAAAGAGGTCTGGATGTCCGGTGCCGCGCAGATCCGCGGCAGAAGCAGCAAGCGCCCAACGATTGCTCTTGATACCGACCTTTTCGCTAACCTCTTCAAACTTGCCATTGCCCAGATTATGAAACAAGTACTTTCGGCCGCCGTTTTTTGCGTACTCAAAACTCTCCGGCATCATGCGCGTGTTATCCAAACGCCAAAGATCCAGCTTTTCGGAGTAGTACCCGCCAACAAACAGGTCGAGCAACCCGTCGCCGTCGTAGTCAAACCAGACGGCACTGTTTGCATTGATCCAGGGGGGCAAACCGGCTGCATCGCCTACACGGGTAAAACCGCGGCCCTGATCGTTATGAAAGAGCTCGGGCTTACCCCACTTGATGAGAAACAAGTCTTCGTAACCGTCATTGTCATAGTCTCCCCAAACTGCTCCCATGGAGACGCCGGTTCCCGCTCGGTTCACATCGGCCAACCCCATCTGTGGGGCAACGTCCTGAAAAGTGCCGTCGTGCATGTTGCGGTAGAGGTGATTCTGGCTCCCGATGGCGCTGTTGGTTGCGTATATATCAGGCCAGCCGTCGTGGTCGAAGTCGACGATAGAGACCGAGGCACCCATGGACGCGACCTCCGGCATGATGCCTTCGAGCTTGGCGTCCAGGGTCGGCGCCTGGTGGACAAAATGAACGCCGGCCTGTTGCGAGACTTCCTGCAGATGAAATCCATATCGCGCAATCGCCTGGCCCTCATCCAGCTTTGCCTGGGCCTCCTCCCTTCGCGCGGAAACCCGCCTGATCGCAAGGGGAGTGGCCAACATCCCGACAAACAAAATGGCCAGAATAACTCTTGCGGTGATGCCTGCCTTCATTGCGCTGCACCACTCCTGAGTGCCTGGTCAATGGGTTCCGGGGTTACGTAGCGGGTGTGGTAGTTCTGCCAGTCCTGTGGGTGATGGCGATACACCCACTCATCTTCGAGCTTGCCCGGAGCTTCGTTGTACTCGCTCTTTGCGTGGTAGGGCAATGGTTGGACGGTTCGCGAGTAGGAAGAGTTATAGTCTCCGTCCTTAATCCAGCCGTCGCCGGCGATCACGTAGTCGCGCACCCATCCAGCAGGCGGCGGGGGTTGCTCTGGAAAACGCAAGGTAATCTCGTCGCCGGCGTTCATGATCACGTAGCGGTCATCGATGCCTGCCAGCAATTCGCGGACGTCGCCATAGCGAGTGTAATAGCCCTCGAGATCACGCCAGATCTGCCGACTGGATGCAATCCGGTTGTAATCGGGCAGCTCGGGAGAAGAGGGATTGGCCTGATGGACCACGGAGTATCCCCGATAATGAAGATCTGCCAGCGAGGGATCCAGGCGCGTGACCCTGAGTCGCGCATCAGGCAGGGCCTGCGCCCATTCAATGGAATCCCAGTAGACTTCGAGGTTTGTGCGCAAGCGAAGCTTGTGCGGCGTGCCGGGCAGGAAGACATTTTCCAGGTCGATAAGGCAGGTCTTCTTGCGGCCCGCCGGGAAACCCAGGTTCGCCCGGGCAGTGCGCCATCCGCCGTGCCCATCGGGAACTTCAAGGCTAAGAGAGTGTGCTTTCTGTTGGCTTCCCTGGCTGATCGCGACGTTTACCGAGGAATCTGTCGGGTGCACCCATCCCTTGGCTATCAGCCACAGAGGCCCACTCGACGGTACATCGTTACCCAGATCAATCTCCACAAAGTGATCACGGGTGAGCCCCTGATACTGGCCGCGTCCAAAGGTATCCAGGTAGCTGCCATCGAGCTTGCTGACGATTTCGGTCACATCCTGACCTCGATCATCGGTAGCTTTCGCAATCGCATGGGGAGGCGCAACGGTAGTCAGCGCCAGCTTAACGGGTGGAACGACAAACCGCTCGTCGGTAAAAACCTCGGTGCCCGCCGGATGGTCAACCACCATCAACTTCAAGTAGTCGTAGTAGTAGGTCTCCCATAGCTCCCCGGTAATGCGCAGGTCGTAGTAGCCATCGTGGGGCACAAGTTGATCGCGGCCGATTTTGTACCACTCTTCGGTGGCTGCGATTTTAGGGGAGCCAACCGAGTCGATTTGCAGACCGATCGCCGAACCCCATGGCACGGCATCTTTCACAAAGCCAATCTGCTTACCATTCCAGGCAAAGAGAAATGGACAGGAGCCCTTGAGCCGCTGCTCGGTCAACACCTCCTGATCCGCCTTGAGCGCGAACTCGGCGTTCTCCATGCCATTGGGCCACTGGATTCTTACTACGTCGGCGCCACCCTGCTCTCCCAGACCGAAATGCAATTGCGGGGCAGTCATCGGCTGCTTCTGAAGCATGAGGCCGGAACGAAGCTCCATCTCTCCGCCAATACCGAAGGAGTTGATGCGCTGGTCACCTGTTGCCTGCCGCGCTCGAGGGCGAAGGATCTGCCACTGATACGTTTTTGTTCCCTGGTTGAGCGCTTGCTGCGCCTGCCCGGCCGAGGAGAGTCCCAGAAGGTCTAGTCTTCCATCGCCATTGATGTCGGCGACGTCAAATACCCTTGCGGGGCCCGTGGGTTGAGCCAGTAGGGAAAATTTCTGCGCGCCACTGCCCAGCCACACCAAGGCTCCAGGAGGATCCCCGGCGTTCCGCGCAACCGGAGCAAGCAGCAGATCGACCGCCCCGTTGTTATCCAGATCGGCGGCGCGCAGGCGCGCTTCTCCCGCAAACCGAGGCGCGTTCCCGATCTGGGTGACCTTCCACGCCTCGGGGTTAGTAATTGCCACCAGGGCACCCGTCTCTTCCACAGCCACCAGAGACAGCGTTCCCGCGCCGCTCACATCGGCAACCGTCATTGCTTTCACATGGGGAAGATTATTTGGCAGCGCGAGCTCGCGAAATAAGCCTCCTCTCTGGTTATGAAAGAAATGCAGGACGCCCTCGCCATCGATCATGGCAGCATCGGGATTGCCGTCGCCGTCCAGGTCGACCCAGGCAAAGCCGCACAGGCCCGAAATCGCAGCAAACGGTTGGATCGCAGTAAATGATCCATCGCCGTTGTTTCTCAGCACGATTGGCGGTCCTTGATGTGTGCCAAGCAGGATGTCCATATCCCCATCGGCCTCCACATCGATCGCCCACGCACCGGTGTAGGGGGCATGCAGCAACGCCGGAGGGAGCTTAGTTTGCGCGGTTACATCCGTGAAGGAGCTTGCGCTCTCCTGGCGGAGGAGACGCACGCCGCCTGACCCAGCCAGCACCAGATCAGTTTTGAAGTCGTAATTGAAGTCGACCGGCAAGATGGATTCCGGCTCAAGAGCCTCGTTCGCGGATCCTCCGGGGAACGGAAAGGCCGCACCCGTGGCCAGCCTTACGCCATGGCTATTGGCCACGGCGATCACCGGAGCGCCCTCCCCAGTGAGGGAGATGGCTCGGATCCATGAATAGGCTTCGCCTTCTTGCGCGGGGCCTGGATTGGTGATGGCCACAGGCTGAAAGCGGATCGCGGTTTCGGCTGACGGCGGAGTAAAGGTGGGCGAGGGCAGCAGCAGGAAATGAGTAAAGGGGGCAGCCTCATTCCCTGCAGCCGGTTGAATCACGCTAAGGCTCTGGCGAAAGTCTGGCATGCGCATCAATGAGTTGCGCAGAAAGGCGATGCGCACGGCTGCCGCTCGCGGATCGGGCCCGGCAGCAGCAGCCTGCAATGCAGTCCACTGCGGTTGGACTTCCGCCGGCCAAGTCCCGGCGTGGGCGCCGATCTGTGCGATCACGGAGCGCAGCGTCTGTCCGTCGCCACGCTTGGCCGCCATCCGCCCTAGTTCCAGCAGAGCCGCTGGGTTCCCTGGTTGTTGGGTGAGAATCTGCTGCAGCAATTGCTGAAATTCGGCCTCGCTGTTGGGGTCGCCCTGGCGCTCAAGTTCCTGCGCCAGCAAATACATCGCACGCAAGTCATGCGGATTGATCTGTACCGCCTTGCGCAGCTCGACAATCGCCTGCGCCGGATTACCGCGTTTGCTTTCGAGCACACCCAACAAATAGTGAACCTGATCGTTCCCCGGCACCAACTTCTGCGCTTTCCCCAGCCGTTGCGCCGCTACCTCAAAATTTCCCTGGCGCATCGCGAGCAGGCCCCAGTTTGCCCAGCCTGCCGGTTCTCCTTGGGCCAGCTGCGTGGCCCGCTCGAGGGTGCTATCCGCGCGCACATCGTCTCCCACCTGCAGCGCCGCAAGGCCCACATAGAAAGCCTTCACCTCGTCCAGGTAAGCCTTGGTCGCCGGCTTCGGCAGCCCGGAGGAGTGGCATCCGCTGAGCACCAACGCGAGAACGGTTGCCAGCGTCATACTGAGCAGCGCGCGCCGCCGCTGGTGAGACTTGGACCAGCGTCTATCCCCCTTCGTACGACAGTTTCCACTCCACATCCGGCCGTATACCCGCGAGCAATTCACCCACGTTAGCTTACGTTACGGGGGCACTCGCTTCCTACCGGAACCCGGGTTATTTCCTGTAGGGGTTGCTGGGATCAACAAACATCCTGCGATCCTGTCCAGAGGACTCCACACTCGCACCGAGGCGGAACGGCTCAGCAGAAAAACCCGTGCCTGCGTGGGGCTTTGAGGAGGAACTTCCTAGCCCGTTAGCCACAAGGTGAGCCTATCTGATCGCCGGGTGGACTGTCGTCGTTTAGGGGGTTGAACTCAGACTCCACCTTTTGGTGGAGCCTGTAGAGGCCTAGCGGCTGGTGCCTTCGGAAATGGATCCTAGACTCAAGCAACTACCTATGGGACTGGTGTGGCTGTATCCTTCAAGTAAGAAGCGGAGAGCGTGCGCTTTTCTTTAGCCACAGGCAGCAGGGTCGGATAGAACTGGACAAACGTGGTGTCCACTGCCGCATGTTGGGCGTGACAGCTGTAGCAGTCCGCCGAAGTTGGGATTGGCTTTGCGGTCTTCTCGCCACCAAAAGCGAAGAACGCCCACTTACCCGGAAAATGCCCCTCGTCCTTAACGTGGAGCTCAAGTCCTCTGACATCGGTCTGAAAGTTGCCGCTCTGGTTGATGGAGCCTTTGCCACGAGCTGCACGCTCCTCAAGGACCAGTATCGTTTTGTCTGGCCAGGTGCCGGTATTCAGAAAAGCCTTGTACGCTTCGGGATTGACGAAGACGTTATCGAATATGTGCTGGTCGCCCATCTGCATCGGAGGGTTATAGCTCATATCGAATCCGGAGGTCAGGTAAACCCACTCCCGGTAGCCCTGGGGAAGTTTCAGTTCGCCGCCCTGGGTGAATTCCGGGCCGGGAGTCGCCGCTCCTGATTCGCGGAGGACTGGCGGTGAAAGAAAAACTAACGCACTCAGCAGTAGGGTTATCGATCTACCAATCATGCAGGCAGTATCGCGCTTTGGTCTTCAGAAGGCCAGACCACGTTTGAGCATACGATTTTGCCCGGTGACCAACCGAATTCGGACCTGGCCGCATTGCGTAGAATGGTGGTTGCAAAAGCATGAGTTGGGCTAGATGAACCGCAAGCTGAAAGGAAAGGCGCCGGCTTCCTTCACCTATCGTCATCTGCTGATTGATGCCCAGGATAAAAAGCCCGAGGCAATGGCTGCGGTGCGCTATCAGTTCATACAGATCGCGCTGCGGCCTGCAAACGACTCTGGTTGGGCTCTCCCCCGAGATCGTGTTGTTCGCTGGGGATATCGTCGCGGCGTGGCCTTACTTCTCCGGGATCCTGGCCGAAGAATTGCCGAAAACGCTCGATGCGAAGCTGCCGCGTATCATCACCACGGCGGACTGCGGCATGGCCCGTCTACGCGGGGCGTTGGCCCTGGTGCTGCAACAACATTTCATTCCTGCTTCTTCGCGCTCCCCTGCCGTGTCGCATCGCAACTGGCGAGTTGGCTAGGATGTAGAACTGAATGACCAGTAGCAGCTTCAAGATGACACCCGAATCTCCTGGAGAGTAAATTTGGTAATGGAATTCCCATTGAATCCATCAAAGCAGCACCGCCCGGGGGGAATTTCGCGGCGGAAGTTCCTTGGTCATGCAGCTGGAGCCGCGGCGATGACGATGGTTTCCAGCCGTAGGATTACCGCTGCGCTTGATCAAGCCAGTCCAGGTTCCGGCCGGGGGGCATCGCGCACCGCATTGCTGCGCGTCGATGCGAGCAAAGCTGTGAACAACTTCGACCCGGACCAGAGTCTTGGTTCTTCCATGGATGAGCTCTCGGTCCCGGTGATCGAGAAGGTTTACACGCCGGAAATGGTCCGGCAATGGCTCTCGGCGGGATGGGGACCGATCACGTATCGCAACCACACAGAGCTCGCCGTCGAGGCTTGGCATTGGAATAGCAATGGAAAGTGGAGCGACGCCGAGCAACAGAGGGGCTACTTTGTCGGGGACGCGGAACCCACAGGGTTCATTCACGATTCATTTGGATACCCGCTGCTGCATCGCGGCACGACGGCGGACGGCGGCGATTCGGAGGGCTACGGGCGGCTTACGGACGGCGATCCGGCCACGTTTTGGAAGAGCAATCCATACCTCACCAAGGCATTTACCGGAGAGGACGACGCGCTGCACCCGCAATGGATCATCTTGGATTTGCTCGCTGCTCAGCAGATCAATGCTTTGCGTATCGATTGGTGCGAGCCGAGCGCGCGCGTGTATGAAGTGCAATATTGGACCGGGGTTGACCCCATGAATTGGGAGGCGCAGTACGCCCCCACCGAAGGCCTGGGTGTCAGCCAGCAGGCCAATGGGCGCTGGAACAGTTTTCCCAATGGCATCGTGCACGATGGCAACGGCGGGACCGAGACGCTAAAGCTCGCCGGACAACCGATCGCGACACGCTGGATTCGTGTGGTGATGACTCAATCCTCGAATCAGCCCGGACCACACGGAAGCGACGACTTGCGGCATCGAGCCGGCTATGCGATCTACCAGGTATATGCCGGCATGCTCCTTGACGACGGCGCCTTCGTCGATCTTATAAGACACTCACCGGATGCGACACAGACCCCAACCTACTGCTCCTCGACCGACCCCTACCACTCCGCCACCGACCTGAACAAGAGCGGCGATCAGACGGGTCTCGACCTTTTCTTCACCAGCGGCATTACCAACAATTTGCCGGCGATGATTCCCGTCGCAGTCCTCTTCAGCACACCCGAAGATGCCGCGAATCAAATTGCTTACTTGAAAAAGCGCGGCTATCCCGTCGCTTTGGTAGAGATGGGAGAAGAATGCGATGGCCAGTACATGCTGCCTGAAGATTACGCGGCGCTCTACATTCAGTTTGCCGATGCAATTCATAAGGTCGTTCCAGAGACAAAGCTGGGCGGACCTGTGTTCCAAGGCATCAATCAGGATGTCTCGGTTTGGCCGGACGCGGAGAACCGCACCTCCTGGTTCGGGAGATTCCTGGATTACTTAAAGTCTCACAATCATATTCAGGATCTTGCCTTTGTTTCGTTTGAACATTATCCGTTCGATCCGTGCGCGGTGAACTGGGCCGATCTTTATCGCGAACCTGACGTGACGCGAAATTGCCTGGATGCGTTTCGCCAGGATGGCTTGCCCGAAGGCGTGCCTCTGATGAACACTGAGAGCGCGCTCACATACAACCTCTCGAACTACATGACCGATATTTTTTCGGCGCTGTGGCTGGCCGACAGCGTTGGTTCATTTTTCCTATACGGCGGCTCGGCTTATTATCATTCCCCGATTCAGGCCGAACCACTTCGGCCGGGCTGCCACGGTGGCTGGGCGACTTACGGGAATTACGTGGCCGACGCGGATCTAAAGATTCGCCAGTTCACAGCCCAGTATCACACCGGCCGGGTGATCAACAACGAATGGGTAACGCACCGCAGCGGTATGCATCATCTGTTTCGGGTGGACGGCTCCGTCCATGATCCTGCGGGCCGCGCGCTTGTGACCTGCTATGCGGTTCGACGGCCCGACGGCGACTGGGCGCTTCTGCTGGTGAATAAAGACAAGAGCAACCGGCACAAAGTTGAGGTCGCATTCGAGGGCGCCGACGGCCAAACCGGTTTCTTTGACGGCGAGGTGAACATGGTGACGTTCGGAGTCGAGCAATACGTTTGGCACTCGGCCGGCGCGCGATCCCACGCCGAGCCGGACAACCCACCCGCCGCTTCCAGAATCGAGGCAGGAAGAGGCGCCGTAGTAACATTGCCCAAATGTTCTGTTACCGTGCTGCGCGGCAAAGTTCAGGGCTTGGCGTAGGACCCTCCTATGTGCCACTCGCCCGACGGTTGCGTGGAAGGAGTGGTTGATGAGCAAGGTAAGAGTGCTGGTGGGTACCCGCAAGGGCGCGTTTATTCTGACGGCAGACGGCAAACGCGAACAATGGGAGGTAAGCGGTCCCTTCTTTGGAGGCTGGGAGATCTACCATCTCAAGGGATCGCCCGCTGACCCTGATCGGCTGTATGCGTCTCAATCAACCGGCTGGTTCGGTCAGCTGATCCAACGTTCTGACGATGGGGGCAAGACCTGGCGGCCGGTGGATAACAAGTTTACCTACGACGGGGTCGCGGGCACTCACCAGTGGTATGACGGGACCCCGCACCCGTGGGAATTCAAGCGCGTGTGGCATCTCGAGCCATCGCTGACCGATCCGGATACAGTCTACGCAGGGGTCGAAGATGCTGCCCTGTTCCGCTCGATCGACGGCGGGCAAACCTGGCGAGAGCTCGGGGGTCTCCGCGGGCACGGCTCGGGGCCCCATTGGCAGCCGGGCGGCGGGGGAATGTGCCTGCACACAATCCTTCTCGATCCCAGCAACCCAGGACGGATATTCATTGCCATCTCGTCCGCGGGCGCCTTCCGCACCGATGATGGCGGCGAAACGTGGCGGCCCATCAACCGTGGCTTGAAATCCCAACACATCCCCGACCCGGCGGCTGAGGTTGGCCACTGCGTTCATCACATTGCCATGCACCACTCGCGCCCGGGTGTGCTATTCATGCAAAAACATTGGGATGTGATGCGCAGCGATGATGCGGGCGAATCGTGGCAGGAGGTTAGCGGGAATCTGCCCACCGATTTCGGGTTCGCGATCGACGTGCACGCGCACCAGCCGGAGACCATCTACGTCGTCCCCATCAAGAGCGACTCGGAACACTACCCGCCCGACGGAAAGCTGCGCGTCTTTCGCAGCCGAACCGGGGGGAACGAGTGGGAGGCGCTCACGAAAGGCCTGCCGCAACACGACTGTTACGTGAACGTCCTGCGCGATGCCATGGCCGTCGACTCGCTCGACGCATGCGGCATTTACTTTGGTACGACCGGGGGCCAGGTTTACGGATCATCAAATGCCGGTGATAGCTGGGCCCCGCTGGTCCGCGATCTTCCGGCTGTCCTTTCAATCGAGGTACAGACGCTGTCATGATCCGAGTTTTGCTCCCGCCACATCTTCGAACGCTGGCCCAGGTGAATGGCGAAATGAAGCTGAAGGTGGAGAGCCCGGTCACGCAGCGCTCGGTCCTCGACGCACTGGAGGCCTCCTATCCGATGCTGCGGGGAACGATCCGTGATCACGTAACCCACCAGCGCAGGCCGTTCCTGAGGTTCTTCGCCTGTGCGGAGGATCTTTCCCACGAACAGCCGGATGCTCCCCTGCCCGACGCGGTCGTATCGGAGGCTGAACCTTTCCTGGTGATCGCAGCAGTGGCCGGTGGTTAGAGCATTCCTCCGTTCATCCAAAACCACAGCACCGGACACAGAAAAATCTGCAAGAAAAAACGTCGAGCCTGTGTCGATTTTGCTGCGCCTCGTTCGACGTGTGAATGCCTCGGGAGTGTATCGGGAACGAAAGGGTTCGAAAGCCGAACGCAAACACGCGGAGATTTTCTCCGCCTCTCCCGGCAGCGCTCTCCGGATCGACAAAACAAAAGCCGTCGGGGTCATCGCACTCCGGGTGAATGGCCGGAAGAGGGGTTAGTCCACCATCAACATGATCTCGGTTGACTTGATGATCGCCGTGACCTCATCGCCAACTTTGATGCCCAGGTCCTCCACGCTTTGGCGAGTAATGACACTCTCAACGAGATTGTCGCCCACGCGAATCGCTACCTTTGCTGTGACGACTCCTAGAACGATCGCCTCTACTTTGCCTCGTAATTGATTACGCGCTGATATCTTCATGCACGCGATTGTATGGACAACCCAGCATCCAGTCCAATGTAAGCTGATGGGGAGAGCGCATGACAGTGAAGGCCGCCAAATTCGAGATCACACCCGCGCGTTGGCCGGAGGATACAGAGCAGGCGCGCACGCTGTTAGCAAACTATGGGGAGTACCTGGCATCTTCTCCTTCGGGTGCAGCCGGCGTATGCATCCCCGGTTATGAAGCAGAGCTTCGCAGCTTGCCGGGCAAGTATGTGGGGAAAGACGCAGAGCTGCTGCTGGCGCGGGTCAAGGGTGAAGGAGCGGGTTGTGTCGCGATTACGCGGAGAGTGTTGGCGGATGGAGTGGATGCAGCCGAGATAAAGAGGCTGTGGGTAGAGCCACGTTTTCGTGGGTACGGCCTGGGCCGCGGGCTGGTGGGTAGCGCGATCGATTGGGCACGCGCGCATGAGTGTCGTGCCGTGGTGCTCGACACGGTGAACGAGGCGATGCCGGAAGCGGCCGAACTTTATCGATCCCTCGGGTTTGAGGAGATTGTCAGGTTCAACGACAATCCCGTCCCCGGAGTGCGATTCTATAGGTTGATGCAACGGTGACCCAACGGGGTAGAGTCACACCAGGACAGCTTACGTTGCCATACTCGGATTTCCTGATACTGGCTTAACCCAAAAACCCCACGAGGAGGAGTACCTTATCCAATGATTTCCAGCTCCAGGCGTCTTATCCGAAGGGCAGGTTTAGCGGCGGTTATCCTCCTCGTCCCGAATGGATTGTTGGGCCAACTCACAGCTGCTGAGCAGGTTCCCTGGGTCGGCGATACACCCGCGACGCCGCTCCCTTTGGCGTCCGATTTGTCACCCGAGTTGACCAAAAAGAGCGTCAGCCATGCCATAGAGAAAGTGGCCGATTGGGAGCTAGCCCGGGCGCGACCCGGTTTCAACCAGGATTGGACCTTTGCTGCCCTCTACATCGGCTTCATGGCGGTACCAAAAGCAGCCGGGGGCAAGAAATATCAACAGGCCATGTTGCAAATGGCAAAGAAGTTTAACTGGCAGCCTGGTCCCCGAGTGGCGCATGCGGATGATCAGGCAATCGGCCAAACCTACCTGGAGCTCTATTCCCGCTATCACGATCCGGCCATGCTCGCGCCAACACGGGAGCGCATGGATGCAGTCATGGCCCTGCCGGATGACCCGGGGAAACCTCTGTGGTGGTGGTGCGATGCGCTGTTCATGGCCCCGCCGGTGCTCGCCGAACTCAGCCGGGCGACCGGCGAACGCAAGTACCTGGATTTCATGGACCACGAATGGTGGATCACGTCCGGCCTGTTATATAGCCCGTCGAACCACCTCTTCTTTCGCGACAAGTCCTTCCTGGACAAGCACGAAGCGAATGGCCGCAGCATCTTCTGGTCACGCGGCAACGGGTGGGTTTTCGCCGCCCTGGCACGCGTGCTGGCGTTGATGCCGCCGGACTATCCTTCACGCCCCAAATACGTCGCCCAGTTCAAAGAGATGGCCGGGGAACTCGCCTCCCTGCAGGGGCCGGACGGGCTGTGGAGGCCAGGACTGCTGGATGCCGCGGCCTATCGGTTGCCGGAAAACTCCGGCTCTGCTTTTTATGTTTATGGCTTTGCTTATGGAATCAACTCCGGCATTCTGAATCGCGCGAAATACCAGCCCGTGGTACAGAAGGCCTGGCAAGGGCTACTGTCTCACATCTACGCGGATGGCAGGCTGGGCTGCATCCAACCGATCGGAGCCGCTCCGGGCGATTTTACGGCGGCCTCGAGCTATGTGTTCGGTACGGGCGCTTTCCTGCTCGCGGGCTCCGAGGTTTACCGCCTGGCGCACTGAGCGGGCTCAATATTTGTTTGAGCGCAGACCGCTCCGCGCATATCATCATGCCGTCCCTCGCTGGGCCGGGAGAAGGCAATCGTGTCTCGATTCACCCAGAGCGTAGTTGTGCTTGCCATGGCGCTCTTTACCCTGTCACTGAGCGCGCAAAAGGATCCGAACTCAATTGAGGGCTATTTCACCGGCAAAGAAGTAGTGCTCAAGATTGACATGCCGGGAACCCAGCAGGGCGTCGATCTACGCTACAACAAAGACGTCCCCATGAACTGGAAAGAGTACTCCGGCCGACTCAAGAAGAACGGCGTAGCGATTCCGAAAGGCGCCACCGCCCGGGTTACAGCGGTGGTGGTCAAGGATGACCGGATTGAGTTTCAACTGGATGGAGGCGGTTTCGGTACTTTTCTCGATGACACCAACACCACCGTGACCGCCAAGACATTAGATAAGAGCGACTACGAGAAACAACTGGAACAACAAATCGCCAACACCACCGACGAAGACAAGAAGCGGAGTCTGCAGCGGGATCTCGATCGCGAACGGGCACGGCGGGAGCGCCAGGATGCGAACAACCAGGCCGCCGCCCAGGTCGCCAGCCAGATCAAGGCGCAACAGGTTGCGGACAATCGCATGCGCGGCGGTTCGCGATTCAACCTGCGCTGGCCCGGCTCGATACCGGCGGACCAAAGGACCCCACAAGCCGTGATGAAGTTGCTCGCCGACTACGTAAGTTTCGACACTCTCCAGACAGCGGCAGCTGCCCCCACCCCGCCGCAAAACTCTGCCGGCGATGCTGCAGTTCCTGCTACGGCGCAGCTCAAGCGGGGCATGAAGATAGAAGAAGTCACGAACCTCTTCGGTCCGGGAAAGCAACTATCAGAATCCGTTTCGAACGACGGTTTGAAAACGCAGACATTTCAATACGCGACCGGCGACCGCCGCGTGGAAGTAACTTACGTCGAGGGACTCGTGGTCCGTTACTCGATAAGCTCCAACTAGCGGCTCCCTTATGCGGGCCATTTGGTCTTCCTGTCAGGACGGAGTCGCGGACAGTTCCTTCAAATATTAAAGGCCTGTCGAGAGCAGATGTGAATAAGATGAATTTATGGACCGCGCCGGGGGTGCTCCCTTGCTTACGCTTCCCGGCTATGCTACTGTCCATTGCGTGTACGCTGCCAGCCAGACGCGCATGCTCGTGAACAGGCTCTCCGCCTGTTGTTGTCGCTAGTTCTCCTCCTTCTTAGCAAATTTCCATAACACAGCTGTATTCCCCATCAAGCCAAGGAGTATCCATATATGCCCACTCCATCATCGGTTAACCGCGTGTCTCTCGATACCTGGGCCGTTCTGCTGGCGTTTGCCGCGGCTCTGCTCGTCCGTTTTGGCATCCTCAAGACGGTTCCCTGGTAACGCAGCGAGAAAGAGAAAAACATGGCAAGCCCCGCCGTCCGAAGCTCTGGCCCAGTAGCAAAACCGCAAACTGCACTTCCACCGGCCCGTGATGCCGCCGGATTGATCCCAGGAATTCTGTTGCTCGCCGTGGTCGGCTATGCAGGCAAGTTCATCGAGCAATTCATCGCCTCCTACGGCAAGGCGAACCACCTGGTGCTGCCGAATATCGAGTACGTTCTCTGGGCTATCCTCATCGGCCTGGCCATCTCAAATACAGTCGGCATTCCCGCCATCTTTCGCTCCGGGGTGGCAACTTATGAATTCTGGCTCAAGGCAGGGATCGTCTTGCTCGGCGCGCGCTTCCTGCTTGGGGACGTCCGTCGGCTTGGCGGACTTTCGCTGGTCCTCATTGCGATTGAGCTCGTCCTTGCGCTTACGTTCATGACCTACCTGGGGCGTGCGTTCAAACTCAAGCCCAAGCTGGTGAGTCTACTCGCCGTTGGATCTTCGATTTGCGGAGTCTCCGCCATCATCGCCGCCCAGGGAGCGATCGATGCCGACGAGGAAGACTCTTCTTATGCGATCGCCGCAATTCTTCTGCTCGGAGCCATCTCTCTCTTTCTGTTTCCGCTCATTGGACACTTCCTGCACCTGAGTGACCATGCTTACGGCCTTTGGGCGGGGCTCGCGGTGGATAATACTGCGGAGGCCACGGCCGCGGGAGCTCTCTACTCGGACGCTGCCGGCAAGGTCGCGGTACTCGCCAAGACCTGCCGCAATGCCACCATCGGCTTCATCGTTTTGGGATACGCCATCTACTGGGCCTCGAAGGGCCAGGCTGCGGAAGTGGAGAATAAAGGCGCATTTCTCTGGCGGAAGTTTCCCAAATTTGTTTTGGGATTTCTGCTGATTTCCCTGCTTGCTACCGTAGGATTCTTCACCAAGCCGCAGCTCACCGCCGTGGGCAACCTGTCGCGCTGGGCTTTTCTGCTCACGTTCGCCGGGGTGGGTCTGCGGACCAACCTTCGCGAGTTGAGTAAGCAGGGTGCACGACCCCTGATCGTTGGCGCGGTGGGAGAGATCGTCATCGCCCTCATCACTCTCGGGCTTGTTTTTGCCGCCGATCACTGGTATCACCTGTAGCTGTGATACGGTCGGATATTTGCCGGAAAGAGAGATGCCTTGAGAAAAAGTCTATGGGTATGTGGAGCGTTGCTTTGCGTGGGCTACGTGTGGGCGCAGCAAGCGCAGGGAATGCAGGCGCAACTAGACGATTGGCCAAACCTGGGCCGATACCGCGCGGACAATGAGGCACTCCCCGCGGTAAAAGGTGGCGAAAAGCGGGTGGTCTTTTTCGGAGATTCAATCACCGATGCATGGGGACGTTCGCCAACAACCGGAGTATTTTTTCCTGGCAAGCCGTACGTGAACCGGGGGATCAGCGGACAAACGACACCCCAAATGCTGGTGCGCTTTCAGCAGGATGTCGTCCACCTTCATCCTGCAGCGGTGGTCATCCTGGCGGGCACCAATGACATCGCCGGCAACACCGGTCCCTCCACCAATCAGATGATCGAGGATAACTTTACCTCGATGGCAGAGATCGCGAAGCAGAGCGGCTTCAAAGTAGTGCTTGCCTCGATCCTGCCGGCGTACGCGTATCCCTGGAAACCAGAGATTCAGCCGGTGGAGCGAATCCGCGCGCTGAATCACTGGTTAAAGAACTTCTGCTCCAAAAATGGATACGTCTATCTGGATTACTACAGCTCCATGGCGGACGCGAAGGGGGCTATGCTTCCAGGGCTGTCATCGGATGGCGTTCACCCGACGGCGCAAGGCTACGCCGTGATGGCGCCCCTTGCCGAGCGGGCGATCGCCCAGGCTTTGCGACACTGATCGGGTCAAGCCTTAGGCGCGGGCTTGGGGAGCACAAGCTTTTTCAGGCTCTCCTCATCGCTTGGCAGATCCGTCTTCCCGGCTGGAAATTTGTTGAAGCTGAGAATATAAGAAAGAAGGTCGGCGGCTTCCGGGCGGCTGAGCGAACCTGGCTTATCGGCCGGCATCAGCTTCTGGATCAAGTCGTAAAGATTGAGCGTGGGCTGGCCCTCGTATTTGGAAAGGAAGTCGTCCCCGCTCAGCGGCGGGTATGGACCCACGCCATCCAGGGCAGATCCGTGACAAGACACACACTGCTTCTGATACAGTGCTTCGCCGCGGTGGGCTTGCTCAGCGCTGTAGATGCCATCCGCGGCCGGGCCGGACTGGCCACGGAGAAGGTGGTACGAAAATCCGCCCAGGACAAGGCCAAAGCTAAGTATGACGGTCTTTTTTGCAGTCACCCGCGTCTACTCCTCGAAGAGATTACACTACCCTGATCGTACTGCAGATCGGGCCAATATAGTTGCTAACAGAAGCCGAGCCGGGATTTCCCTGGACGCTGCACTGGAATCAACCGGGTGTGCGGTTTTCAGTGAGGAAAGCCGCATAAAGTTAACCAACGCCACCAAGCTCGACAGGGAATCCGGGGGAGACAGGTATGACTTTCAAGCGCTCAATCATTCGAGTGTTGGTTACGGCGGCGTGCGGTATGACCAGCCTCGTACTGCATGCGGGAACCCCACTGGCCTGCGTTCAAGACAATGCGGGCTTGACACTGCCGGAAGGGTTCTGCGCGCTGCTGGCAGCGGACGGATTGGGCACCGCACGGCACGCAGTGGTGGCGCCCAACGGTGATTTATACGTTGCGCTGCAGAGCGGCAAAGGCAAGACCGGCGGCGTGGTCGCACTTCGCGACGATAATGGCGACGGACGCTTCGACACCAAGGAGTATTTTGGCGACGGAAGCAGCACCGGGATTGCCTTGCGCAATGGCTATCTGTACGTGGCCAAGGTGGAGTCGGTGGAGCGCTGGAAGATGACTCCGGGCCAACTGAAGCCCACCGGTCCACCCGAGGTCGTTGTCGAAGACCTGCCGACAGAACATGAGCACCATGACAAAGGCATAGCGTTCGACGGTAAGGGCTCCCTATACATCAATATCGGCTCTCCCTCGAATGCCTGCCAATCCCTGGATCGGCAGAAGGGCATCGTAGGCCAGGATCCGTGTCCGCTGCTGGAAACCCATGGCGGCATCTGGAAGTTCGACGAAAACAAGTTGCACCAGAAAGAAGCGGATGGCCAGAAGTTTGTGACCGGACTCCGCCAGGAGCCGGCGATCACGTGGCACGACGGCGCGCTGTACATCGTAATGAACAGCCGCGACCAGTTGGATGTTCTGTGGCCGGACAAGTTTACCGCGGAAGAAAATGCCACGCGTCCTGCCGAACCGATGTATCGCGCCACCCAGGGACTGAATTTCGGCTGGCCCTATTGCTTTTTCGATTACACCCAACAAAAGCTGCTGCTGAACCCCGAGTACGGCGGCGACGGCAAAGTCGTCGGGCGCTGCAGCGCATTTGCGCTACCAGTCGCAAGCTATCCGGCGCATTGGGCTCCGGTAGATGTGATGTTCTATTCCGGAAGCCAGTTCCCTGCGCGCTACAAGGGTGGAGCATTCATCGCCTTCCATGGTTCATGGAACCGCGCCCCTCTACCCCAGGCCCCTTCGAACGTAACCTTTCAGCCATTCGCCGGGGAAAAACCGTCAGGCAAGTTTGAGATCTTTGCCGCTGGCTTTGCGGGGAAAGATCCCTTGATGAATCCCACTGAAGCGGCGGCCCGCGCCGATGGCGTGGCGCAAGCTCCGGATGGCTCTATTTACATCACCGACAGCCAGGACGGAAAAGTCTGGCGCGTGTTCTATCGGAACAAGAAATAACGATTGGAGCGACGATGAAAAAGTTCATGGTGGTCGCGGTGCTGATGTTAACCCTGGAAGCGGTGGCGCAAACTCCGGCGGCTGCGCCTCCACCGATGGCTAAGCCTGGACTCACGCTGACCACGACGGCGTTTGACGACGGCGGGATTATCCCTAACAAGTACACCCAGGCAGCGGAGAACGGCGCTCCAGTTTCCCCTCATCTCACCTGGACCAATGTGCCGGATGGGGTAGTTAGCTTCGCCCTGATTCTGCATGATCCGGATACGTCGCTGAATAAGACCACCAGCGAGGTGTTGCACTGGATGATCTTCAATATTCCAGGCACCGCGCGCGAGCTCCCCGAAGGCGTGCCTGCGCAAGCGCAGCTGCCCGACGGCTCGATCCAGGCCCTGAACCGGGGCCAAAAGATCGGCTACATGGGCATGGGCGCGCGCGCACCTGGACCCTATCATCACTACACCTACGAGCTGTTTGCGCTGGATACCAAGCTGACCCTGGGGCCCGACGCAACCCAGGCGGATGTGCTCAAGGCCATGGATGGACACATCGTGGCCAAGGCTGTTCTCGTGGGTCGTTTTCACCGTCCGTAGATGAAGTCTCTCCTCAGGGGCTAAAACCCGAACCCTTCGCTGCTCAAGGGTTTTCTGGGTATTTGCTCTTTGAAGGGGACGGCCTTTAAAGTGTGCGCGAGAATCACCTCCATTTGAGTCCCGAAGGGACGGCTGAGAGTAGCCCAGGACGTTAGTCCTGGGTTAGCATGTGCCAACGAGCAGTCCCGCAGGGACGGCTGAGAACATCCCTGGACATGGTCCTGGGTTGGCTGCCCCGTATTGAGACAGTCCGTTTTGGGAAGTGGAAGTCCCCAGGATTCCATCCGGGTAATTTTCAGCCGTCCCTACGGGACTGGTTCGTCATTCGTATCTCTGCCCAGGACTACGTCCTGGGCTACTCTCAGCCGTCCCCACGGGACTCAATTTGGAGAGCGTAGTTCTCATGCAGACTCTTCAGGCCATCCATCTACACCCCGCAAGAACTGCGGCTTTAGCCGCTGAGGGGATTTAACTTGAACCAATTCCGAACTTCGGACGTGCGCAAGGCAAGCGGCACCATAGCTTCCATACTTTTGCTGGCGGCAAGTTCGCTGATTGCCCAGTCGAAGAATAACTGGATCCTCGGTCCTTTTGTGCGTCCCGTCGATGCGCCGATCATCGAGCCCAACCCGAAAGCCGTCTTCACCGATCCAATTGCCAAAACACCGGTCCACTGGGAGGCGCTGCATACTTTCAATCCTGGCGCCATCGTGCGCGAGGAAAAAGTTTATGTGCTCTATCGCGCCGAAGATGACTCCGGGACCATGGTCATCGGCATGCACACCTCGCGCCTGGGCATGGCCTCAAGCGAAGACGGGATCCATTTCACCAAAGAGCCGACCCCGATTTTCTACCCTGACGTTGACTCGCAGCAAGATCGAGAATGGCCCGGCGGGGTGGAAGATCCTCGCATAGTCGAGAGCGAAGATGGTACGTACGTTCTTGCCTACACCCAATGGAACCGGCGCAATACCGACATTGGAATTGCCACCTCTACTGATCTGATTCACTGGACCAAACATGGCCCCGCGCTGGTGGGCGACAAATATCAGCATTTTGACTACAAATCGGCGAGCATCGTCACCAAGCTCACCAATGGCCGCCTCATTGCCGCCAAAGTTCAGGGGAAGTACTGGATGTACTGGGGAGAGGTACAGGTGCGGTTGGCAACCTCGCCTGACCTGATCCACTGGACGCCGGTCGAGGGGCCGTCCGGCAAAGCCATCGTGTTGCTACACAATCGGCCGGGACATTTCGATAGCGGCTTCCCCGAAGTAGGGCCGCCTTCGCTGCTCACAGATCGCGGGATTGTTCTCATCTACAACGGCAAGAATGCCACAGTCCACGGAGCACCCGGAATCGCCGCCGGCGCCTACTCTGACGGACAAGCGCTCTTTGCGGCCAATGATCCGCGCAAGCTCATCGCGCGCACCGATAAGCCGTTTTTCAAGCCCGAACAGGCATGGGAACAGAGTGGCCAGTATGTCGCGGGAACCACGTTTGCAGAAGGCCTTGTGTTTTTCCACGACAAGTGGTTCCTCTACTACGGCGGCGCCGATTCCCGCGTCGGCGTCGCCGTTTACGATCCAAAGAAACCCTGAGCGCCTCTTCAGGCGCTCAGTTCTTCCGCTTCATCCATATCCGCCTCCTCGACAAACAGTCCCAGCGCCTGCCGCTCGAACAGACGCTTGTAGGTGCCTTCGGTTCTGCGGACCAGCGCATCGTGCGTACCCTCCTCCACCACGCGCCCTTGTTCGAAGACCAGGATGCGGTCAAGCATCCGTACCGTGGATAGACGGTGTGCGATCACGATGGCCGTGCGGCCGACGATCAACCGCTGCATCGCCTCCTGGATGAGCGCCTCCGATTCCGAGTCGAGGCTGGATGTCGCCTCGTCCAGAATCAGAATGGGCGCATCCGCCAGAAAGGCACGGGCCAGGGCCACCCGCTGACGTTCACCGCCAGAGAGCTTGACTCCCCGCTCGCCAACCAGCGTGGCATAGCCCTTCGGTTGGCGAATGATGAAGTCGTGCGCATTGGCCAGTTGCGCCGCACGCTCGATCTCCGCAGCCGTTGCTTCGGGACGCGCGTAAGCGATGTTCTCCGCCAACGAGCGATGGAAGAGCAGCGGTTCCTGCGGCACCAGCGCAAGCTGTGAGCGCAGAGACACCTGCGTCCCGCGAGCAATCTCCTGCCCGTCGATCAGGATGCGGCCCTCGTTCAGATCGTAGAGCCGCTGCAGCAGCTTGACGAAGGTAGTCTTGCCGGAGCCCGAGTGGCCCACCAGGCCCACGCGTTCGCCCGCCTCGATGCGCAAGGTGAAGTCGTGGAAGAGCGGCTCGGTGTGCGCACCGTAGCGGAAGGTGATGCGGTCGAAGAGCACCTCACCCTTGCCGATGCGCATCGGCGATGCATCTAGCCGGTCTGCTACGCCCAGCGGCAGCACGTGCATCTCGACCAGGTCTTCCATCTCGTTCACGCTGCGCTGCAGGTTCGCCACGTGCTGACCGACGTCGCGCAAATAACCGTGCACGATGAAATAGCTGGTGAGCACGAATGTGACACCACCCGGCGTGGCGCGGCCTTGCCACCACAACCAGATCGCATAGAGCGTCACCGATCCCCTCAGACCCAGAAGTACGATCATCTGCGTGGTTCCGCTCCAGGTGCCATTGGTCCAGTGGCGATACGTGCGACGGCTCCATTTATTCAGCACCCGGCCAAGACGCGCGTCTTCCCGCGCCTCGGCTCCGAAGGACTTGACCACCGCGTTGCAGGTCACAGCATCGGCCAACGCGCCGCCCACGAGCGTGTCCTGGGCGTTTGACAGCCGGGCTGCGGGCGACACGAAATTCAGCGACAGCGCAATGGAAAGTCCCACATAAAGCGTCGCGCCAGTAGCTACGATCAGGCCCATCGACAGCCAGTGGGAACCCAGCACGAGCGCACTGCCGACCAGCACCAGCGATGCGGGCAATAAGGCCAGCAGCAGCGTGTCGTCCATCAGGTCCACCGCCCACATGCCGCGCGTGACCCGACGGACAATCGAGCCCGCGAAGTTGTTGGCATGCCAGTCAGTCGAAAACCGCTGCACACGGTAGAACGCATCGCCGGCCAGCCGCGCCATCAACCGGATGGTGAGCCGGCTGATGCCCATCAGCGATAAATGGCGTCCGGCAACCAGGATGCCGCCCAACAAGAGCATCGTGGCCAACGCCGACAAGGCTGCCTGCAGTGCCTGCCGGTGGGTGCCGGTGTTCATGGCAATGGCGTCCACCATGCGCCCGGCGAAGACCGGCATGAACAGGTCGGCGATCGTCGCTACCACCATGGAGCAAGCGACACCAGCCACCAGCCATGCCTCGCGTCGCCAGTGGCGAAGAAGGAAAGCAAGCACGTCACGCATCACGTTGTGACTGTTTCGAGAAACACGCATAGATCACTCACCAGGACAACTGGTAGATCGCGAGGCATCAACGCCTCAGCGAGGAGTTGGAGCCGGATGGCTCGTCAAAGGAAGTTTCCCCCAGCGCTATTCCCGAAATGAGAAAGGCCCTGAGGCTTAGCCTCAGGGCCTTCGTAAATCTGCTAACGAAGTGCGCTAGGGCCGCTCTACTTCCTTCAAGCCGGCAAAGTCCGATACGCCGGTAGGCAGGACTGGTTGGGCGAGGCGTTGGCTGTTGATTGACATAGAGTTCATCCTTCGTTGTGGTTTAGTTTACCGCAGCATCTATGGTTTCGCTATTACTTTTCTTATTCGTTTTTTCTTACGTTTCCGGGCAGCCGGGGGGTTCAGCAGCAACCGCAAGCGTGTCCTTGCCAGGCCGATCGCCCTTCATAAAGGAGGATGGGTACGGCAACCAGGGCGGCCAATGAATCAATCCATGGGATGTGGAAGACTGCATTCGCGGCCAGGGCGGCCAAGGTAATAAAAGCCAGGTAGGCACATGTCGCCGACTGAATCGCGTCCGCCGCCAAAGCCACATTGTTGGTGCGTCTTGCTTCTCTGCGTTTCAAAGTAGCCAGAATCGGCATGGCGAACAGGGCAGCGATCGTAATCACCATCCCCAGGCGACTCGTTTTCGGCCGCAAGCCAAGGGCAAGTGAGAGTACTGCCGTGGCGGCAACGGTGAGGGCAAGAAGGAAAAGCAAAGCCCCGGCAATTCGCCCTGCATTCCTTTCGGAAACCGCTTTGGGCGAGGAGAATTGCACCAGCACAAGTGTTGCGGATAGCAATTCCACCAAGCTATCCGAGCCAAACGCAAGCATTGCTGGGCTGTGGGCGGCGGCGGCCGCATAGAGAGACGCTCCGCACTCGACCAGCATCCATGTCAGCGTCACGCCCTGGATCCACAGCACTGCCTGCGAACGCCGCACTGGCGCGCACGCCTTGGTGCGAGGTGGTGAAGATCGGGAACCGATCTGTACAAGTTCAGGCATATCGCTTTGGAAACTTTCTACAGACCAATTCTAACCTGCGGGCCATGACGTGGCCTGTAGTTTCAACCGCGAGGTAATCCAGAAAATTGTCCCGCATGCGGGGGCTTGCAATTGGAGCTCGGGCGGCAAACGTTGACAAGCGCTTTCTGAAACAAAAAGAATGTCATCGACTGGTTTGAGTTATGGGAAAGGGCGGGCGAACGATGGGAATTCTTGACAAGTTCCGTCTCGATGGAAAGCTTGCCCTGGTCACAGGCTCTGCCACCGGGCTTGGCGCGGCCATCGCCATTGCGCTGGCGGAGGCGGGAGCATCCGTGGCCTGCCACGGCAATCGCCGTCCTGCGGAGGAAACCAGCGAAAAGATTCGTTCCCTGGGCCGCGAATCTCGAAGCTTCGCTGCCGACCTTAGCCAACCCGACGGCGCGGATTCTCTCTATGAATCGATGCTCGGGGCCATGGGTGCGCCCGATGTCGTAGTGAACAATGCCGGCACCATCTATCGAGAGCCGGCTGAGAACCATGACTTGCAGGCGTGGATGACTGTGGTCCAGGTAAATTTGAACAGTGTTTTCCGCCTGAGTCAGCTCGCTGGCCGCAGCATGCTTGACCGGCGCCAGGGAAAAATCATCAATATCGCATCGCTACTGTCATTCCAGGGTGGGGTTCGAGTGCCGGCTTATGCGGCTTCGAAAGGCGGCGTGGCACAACTGACCAAGGCGCTGGCGAATGAGTGGGCAGGGCGCAATGTTCAGGTGAATGCAATCGCTCCCGGATACTTTCGCACGGAAAATACCACTGCGCTTCGCGAGGACGAGGTGCGGAACAGCCAAATCCTGGCCCGCATTCCGGCCGCGCGCTGGGGCGAACCGGAAGACATCGCAGGCGCCGCCGTGTTTCTCGCCTCGCCAGCGAGCGATTACATCACTGGCGAGGTGCTGGTAGTGGACGGCGGCTGGATGGCGCGCTGAGCATTTTCGAGAATAAGTCGTATGCCGTTTGATTGAGGAGCATTCATGCCTTTGAGCAACATTGAGGTATTGCACACACAGGAAGAATCCATGTCTAACCCGGAGCCCGGGCTCCGCCGGCAAGTCATGTCCTATAGCCCCAGCATGATGCTCATCCGGCATCGGATGAAGAAGGGTTGGGTCGGCGCCAGGCACAGCCATCCGCACGAACAGATGGTCTATATCGTCAGCGGTCACCTCACGTTCCAGCATCCCGGCGGGGTCTTCGAGGCGACCACGGGAGACAGCTTTCTGGTCCCAGGCAATGTCGAACATCAGGCTTCCGCAAAGGAGGACTCTGAGGTTCTGGACATCTTCACTCCGTACCGCGAAGACTACGCCACGCCGCGTTAGGGCATCATACGGTGGAAACTGTCAGTTTTAGACGACCGGAGGTCTTCCCGGGCGCCTTCAATTGAATCCGAAAAATCTGGCTTCCCCAATTACGCTTCAGCTCTGGGTTCTCCAGGGGAATCGTCTCGACGCTCGCAGTGAGAAGGTTCGGATCGAATGAGATCAAAGTGGGCGGCGCGCCCTGCGCGGAGATTAGTGTGAGCTGGCCTTTGCCGGTTTGCGTTACCCTGCACGCACTCATGAGGCTCAAGGTGATGTCTGGCACCGGCTCGGTCAGCAAGTAACTGTCGTTGATCTCGATCAGGTTGCTGCTTCGGTCAAGCCTCACTGTGCGACGCCAACTCTTCAACCGTGCTTCGGCGGGATACGCAGTAGCCAGCTCCATGGCGAGTTGGGCCGAACGATCATTGGACGCGTAGGCAAGGTCAGTAGCGCGGAACATCGACCCTACGCCCTGCTGCACGCCGCCGATGGTTGGCAGATTGTGGTAAGCGGATTGCATTGAAGGGATTTCGTAGCGGTGTGCATCGAAGCTCTTCTTCTGATACGTCTCCTGGCCCATGTCTATCAGCACGGGCCATCCCTGGGAATAGACCCAGAAGCTTCCCGTGTCGTTATGACTGTGACTCTTGCCATTGTCGGCCGCAATGCAGGCCAGGTAGAGCCCATCTACTGATTCCGCCTTCATTCTGGCGGCCATGATGTGCGAGTCCGGTAGCCAGGTGTCGCGCAACCGCCTTGCTTTGGCAGGTGGCTGTGCACGCAGCTCCGACTCATTAAAGATCGCGGGAAGGGTATTGGGGCGATAGTCGGCCGGCATGCTGGCAACGGCGAGCGATATCAGGTCCTGATTCTTCAGCCTTCTGCCGAAGCGGTACATCTTATCCACGTCCACTTGAATGATGGGACTGGCGTCTCCTGGATTGAGATAGTATTTGCCCACGATATGGACGCGATTCATATATAAGGCCATTTCGGTTATCAGCGGATGGGCGAAAATATCCACCGCCCCCGAGGTAGCAGAGTAGAAAAGCTCGAGCGCGTCGAACATTGCACCTGCAGCCACATTCCAATATCCGGGACCCTCTTCGCAGCCGCCGTCGTCGGGGTAAGTATCGATGAACCTATCAAGGCACAGGGTGATCTTCTCAACACTGCGGTAGCGGTGATCCTCATTCCTATCGACCAACAGAGCCGTTGTCAGCCAATTCCAACATATCCATGCATCCCAGTTATTCACCGGCTGCGCCTTGCCCTCTGCAACTGCAATCCAGGGAAGATCGGGTCGCGGCTTTCCAGCGGGCAAGCCCATCCACATGAAGTTCTTTGTTAGAAGCGGTTCGAGAATGCGGCGCTCGGTCTCGAAATAAACTCGTTCGCGGATGAGCGGGGAGACGGTATCGAGTGTCGAATCGAGCAGGTAAACCGACGAGGCCAGCAACGCCGACGTCTGCGCGGCGAATAGGTCGACGGTGGGATCCCTTGGATCCGGAAGCCCCAAATCAGCCTTCTGAATGTAAAGGTGGGCGGGCACACCCCAGAAACTCTCCTCACATGTGGCCCACACACCATTGGTGATGTCGTCCAGAAAGCGGCCTTTGCTTTCGACGCACTCGGCAAATACCAGGGCCTGGAGGGCGGCCATGCGTGCATTGCGAATATTCTCGTAGTTGGTCCGGTTTCCGTTTCTGGCGTATTCCAGGAAGACCGTGGCCGGCATCTCGGGCCATTCGTAGCGAAGATATCTTTCCCCGCCCACCAGCAGGCTGGCCCGCGTCTCCGCGCGCAGTCCGTCCCAGGCGCCGCGATCATGAATCGTCGGAAACGGCCGGTATTTGTCTCGCGGTATGAGGGTTTGCCGAAGCTTTTCAGGGCTGCACGCGTTGCTCAGCAGATTGCGTTGCTTTCCCCGCCCCACCGCGGTATCCATGCTGGTCGCATTGGCATCAAGGGCGAACAGAGACCCCGCAAGCGCGGCTGATCCCAGGAGAAAGTGACGCCGGGAAAGTAGGGGTTGTTGCACGCGGTTCCTTTGCCTCGATGTAAGAACGATCCTATCTCCGGGACACGGTGAGTCGCCAGGGGGACCCGCGACAAGCGTCTGCACCAGGTTCTTTCGATTGTTTTTGCCTTTCGGGATGAGAATTCCTGCATCTAACTCGAATGGTTATGATTCGCGCGATAACAACTTGGAAGAAGGCCGGACTGCCGCTCTGCGTAGGGCTTATGCTGGCGGGCTGTGCAAGCCATGTTGAACAGCAGCCGGCGGCCCCACCGGCTCAGCCGGAGATGAAACCAGCCCCCGCGACACCGATTGCCGAGAAAAAGGATGAGTTAGGAGAACAGTCCTGGGATCCGCAGTGGGACCAAATTGTGGAGCACGCGTTGTCGCCGGACATGCTTTCCGCCACTGCGGCTCGCGGGGTAAGAAGCTTCTGTCCCCGGTTCGCCGCGATGAGTGATGCCGATAAACGTGCCTTTTGGGCTTATACATTCCAAGCGCTCGCTGGGGCGGAGGCAGGCCTGAAACCGACTACAGATGTACGTCATACCGAACCCGAAGTGGCAAAGCAAGACACGGTTACCAAGCGGATGATCCGCAGTGAAGGTCTGCTGCAGTTGACGTATATGGATGCAACCAGGTATGGCTGCGATTTCGATTGGGAGCACGATAAGGCTCTCCCGGAAAAAGATCCAGCGAAGACCATTCTGCAGCCCAGAAATAATCTATTGTGTGGAGTAAGGATTCTGGAGAACCAGATGATCACGCAAAGAAAACCCCTGGTTTCAGCGTCGAGCTACTGGGTTACGCTACGCCCTGCACACACAAGTTACCTGATGTTTGCCAAGCAGATGAAGAATGTGCCCACCGCGTGCCGCGAGGGAATGCCGCCCGTGCAAGTGGCAAGGCGCAGGCGCCCCGCTGGTGAACCGGCGGCGGCCGTTGCAGTTCCTGCTCACGACGCAGCCGACCCCAACTAGCTTACATGTTCCTGACGCAGGATGACCGCATCTTTGTTCTCACTGGCGCGGGAGTTTCCGCAGAAAGTGGGCTCGCTACCTTCCGCGGTTCGGGAGGCTTGTGGAACGGCTACCGGGTCGAGGAGGTCGCCACCCCCGAGGCTTGGCATGCCAATCCGGAACTCGTGTGGCGCTTCTACTCCATGCGCCGCCGCGATGCCATGGCTGCACAGCCGAACGCAGCCCACCTGGCTCTCGCGAATATTGAGCGGAAAATGGGCGATCGATTTTATCTCTGCACCCAGAACGTGGACGATCTTCATGAACGCGCCGGATCCCATCGCGTCCATCACATGCACGGAACTCTTTTCCAATCGCGCTGCGTAGAATGCAACGTACCTTTTCCGGATCACGCCCAGTACGAGACTGCTGCCGATCTGCCTATCTGCGTCGAGTGCAGCGAACCGGTTCGTCCCCACATTGTTTGGTTTGGCGAAATTCCTCTGGACATGGAAGGGATTTACAGTGAACTCGACCGCGCCACCCGGCTGTTGGTTGTGGGCACTTCGGGGTCCGTTTATCCCGCGGCCGGCTTAGTGCACGTCGCCAACCAGCGTGGCATACGTACCATCTATGTCGGTCCGGAAGAACCGCTTAACGCCGGCGCCTTTGATGAGATCGTGCTGGGATCGGCGGCAGAAGAGCTTCCGCGGCTCCTCTAGCAGGCTGCGGAAAAACTCCATGCCGTGCAGGAAAGCAACATCTCAGGGGCTAAAGCCCGACGTATTCTCAATCGTGTACGGCCCGACTGAAGTCGTGCCCTGATACAAAACAGAGTTCTTCCGCAGCCTGCGAGCAGCTCGACTACGCGGCGGCTCCCGTCGTTTGCTCCTGGAGCCATAGTGTGTAATCGTGACTGGCTTCGCCCAGGCGATAGGTAGTGTTTTTCGTTTCCACGACATTGGTCCTGGTATCGAAGCGCTCGATCGGAGATGAAAAGATAAACCTACCTTCCCCGATCCTCGGATGGCTGAAGACCTTGCCAACCAACAAATTCCCTTCCTGCAGCGCTTGATAGCTCGCAATGTTCGCGCTGGCCACAACCGCCCAATTCTCGAGTCTGGCATGAGACTTTTGCTTCCGCATGCTGTCTTCCTCTAAACAATAGGATGCAGCCAGGTCAAACGGTGTCCACAAAAAAGCGCAGGCAATTGCCTCCCCAGAACCAGTGTGCCATCTGCCTCTTTCTAATAGATGGCAGGATTCTGCTTGTCATATTTCTGCCCGTATTTGTTGTCATGGGACGCCGGGGCATGCGGAATCTCCGGCAGATGAATGACTCCCAAATCCGTGTGACCGGGCGAGATCCGTACTCTGCGCGCCGAGACACTCGGTGTGCCCTGGCCATCGCCCTCCACCCATACGTGCAGCATGTAATCATCCGCGGGAACATTTGGGATATGAAAACGTCCTTGCGGCCCTTCCGCACTAAAAAAGGGCGTGGACAGCGCGATCACAACGGCGCTCATCTCGGGATGAATATTGCAGAATATGTAAGAGACTCCTTCCCGCCCGAAAGTAACCTCCTTCGACGAGCCAGCCTCATAGAGGCCCAGGTCGAAGCGGCGCCCATCGAAAAGAGAGAAGACGTTGTGAAAGAAGGGATCGGCATTGGGAAAGTGTACGACACTCCCCACCGGCACGATGAGCAGGTGGGGCGAGAACTGTTTGTTCTTCTGCAGCAGCGTATAGGTTTTGCCGGTAGCGGGAGCGGGGATGCTGTCTCCGTGGAGCGGCGTCAGCCAGATAGCGGCCGGAGGCTGCGGCCGCATGTGTCCAACCTGCGCGGTCACATCGAGTAGTTCCTGGGAATGCATGGTCAAAGCAGTGCCGAGCAGCAATCCGAAAATTGTGCGCGTCACGCAATGAATGCAGTTCGGGCGAGTGATCTGCATGGTCTAAAACCTATAGCCTCCAGCAACGCCATACACGTCCGCGACGGCGTGCGGGCCGACGGCATAGGAGCTATCGATTCTGCGGTACTCGAACGAAAAGAGCGTGTAGGCAGTCGGACTCCAGATGACGTTCGTGAACCAGGTCGCGTTGCGCGCCAGATTCTGGTAGGTGCTGGATGGAGTGGTGATATAGGGCCGTAACTGGTGGGCGAATACATTGTCGATTCCATAGGCCACATTGAACTCCAGGCGCTCACTCGCGCGGGCTTTCAATTGTGTCCATCCTCCAACATCGTCGAGCGGTCGATAGTAATATTCGCCGTGTTGCTGGGTATATGCGTAGTCTTTGAAGGCGCCGCCACCTAATCCTCCGAGCGCCAACCCGCGATAGAAACTTCCGCTGGACTCCAGGTGCGCAAAGAGTGGAATGCGATAGTCGATTGTCGCTGCCCACGCGTCGAAATGAAAATATTCATTCAGGGTGTGAGGGCTGAAGTACCCTCCGACTCCGAAGCGCGGACCGGTAAGAGCATTCCCCCGGGCATAACCCAGTCTGGCTTCGGTTCCCGGGTATCCACTCAGTTCCCCCAGGCTGGCAACAGCAACCGGGGCGGTGCTCAGCTGTATCGCCGGGGGATCGGGGACGTCCGCAACCGCGGCTTGCATGCTTAGGCGCGAAGAGTCGTTCAGGCGCAGGGTATGTTCCGCGCCGACTTGCGGCATCCAGTTCCATAGATTCCCCGACCATGCGAGAGCGGGCTGGGCAATTGCCGTAAGTGACGTCGGTGCATTCGGACTGACAACCGGACGGTCCATCTCAAAAAACGCCCGCGTCCGATCCCAGTTCAGTTCAGCGTGGGCGGTGCGCAATCGTGCGAGCCCACCATTTTGCGTGTAGTCGGCTTGGTTAAGCCCCCCAAAGAAGTCCATCCGCACATCCGCGGACGAGCTGGCCCCGAATACATGGGGCCCCCGCGCGTCGAGCCCGAGCACGGTCTGGCGCAGGGAAATGCCAGTCGTTCCCGCAGCACCCGTGGCCACAGTTGGCGAAGGAGGAATATCCACGGCAGCGGTGTTGGCAAAAGTATTCATAAGGATCAAACCGGTGAGCTTTACGGGGAATTTTGATTCGCTCTCAACTTTATCCTGCTCGTGGGTAGCAATCTCGCTCTGCTGCAATTCCTGCCGTTCGCGAATATTCTCTACATCGGCGTTGAGCCGAGCCACTGCCTCCTCTGTTGGTTGCGGCGCCTGTCGCGTCCCAACCAGTTGCCCTTGCAATTCTGCGACCTGCTGGCGGAGCAGCTCGATCTGCCGTTGTGAGGATTCGAGTGCTGCTTGCTCCCGGTTCACCATTTCCGCGAGCCGATCCACCTGCAGTTGGACTGCCTCGGTTGCAGAAGCGGGTTCATCTCGCGTTTGCTGCGCATGCAATAAGCCTGTCGTAAACAACAGCATAGGTATCAACAAGCGGTGTCCTGGCAGGTTCACTGTAATATCCCTCCTGGTGTAGGGGACGAGGTCTCCGGCTGTTCTGGAGCGATATTTGTAACTACTCCGATAAAGTCGGTACAAAGCGAAAGGCGAAAAATGGTCTCGCCCGGCTGGGTGCTCAACAACGTAACGGTACCGCCATGCTCCTTTGCGACCGAATTGGCCAGCGTCAGGCCAAGACCGGTCCCGCTCTGCTTGCCATCACTCACAAACGGCTCAAAGAGAGAATTACGAATGTGTTCCGCCACGCCCGGCCCGGAATCAGTGATGGTCAACGTAATGGTCTTTTCCGAGGTGGAGATCGAGACCTGCACCTCTCGCGTCCCCTCAGTCTTGCGGGCCGACTGACACGCGTTGAGCAAGAGGTTGTAAATCGCTCTCTCCATCTGCTTCGCATCCACCAGTGCGAAAGCTCCGGATGGATCTGCGCATTCGATGCGTATGGTCACCCCTTCGGCTTCAGGATGAGCACGGAGCAGGGAAACGCATTTCTCCACGATCCTCACCAGAGAATTTCGCTCGCGATGATAGACAGCTCCCGTCTTGCTGAAGATCAGCAGTGATTCGAGAAGTTCGGTAGCGCCGTGCACGGCAATATGTATGTCGGCGAAGAATTCGCGGCGCTCTTGCTCTGAGAGACGAGCCGAAGAGAGAAACTCGGCGTTGGCGTACACAGCAGCAAGGTAGTGCCTCAGATCGTGAGACACAGAGCTTGCCATCCGCCCTATGGTCACCAGCTTTTCTGATTCCAGCAGGGCGCGGTTGGTATTAATAATCTCGCTGCGCATGCGGGCGAATGCGGCGCTCAATTCGCGCACCTCCCTGGTGCCATCGCTCGGCAGTGCGCGGGAATGGTCTCCGAAGCCAAACGCGCGCACCCCCTGCGCCAACATTTCCAAGGGCCGCGTGACGAAGCCAGAGAGCATCAGCATCAGCAGAGACCCAAGCACAATGGCCGTAACGCCCAGTAGCAGGACGAGCCGATTGGTATCTTGAAAAACTCGATTAGCCTGTGCAAAGGAATTGAGTACCACCAGGCGTAGCGGGCGCGCCGCCTCCGCGGAAAGGTCGGCCTGCGTGCCCAGGAATTGTTCTCCGCCGAGCGTAATCTCCCTGGTGCCTCCGCCTGCGACGGATGCGAGCGTCTGATATTTGCCCAACAATTCCTGCTGAAGCTCGGGCTGCAGAGTGCTTGCCATAATCTCGGGTCCAGCAAGGAACGTGGCTTCAATTCCTGAGGGGCGGCTGATCAAATTGACTACATTGCGATCGATGACGTATCCGCTCACCACGTAGCCGAGAAGTGTCCCCTGGCTTTCCGCGCCGAAATAAAGCGGACGCACGGAGAAATCGAACAATCTGCCATCGGCTATTAAATAATGCTCCCCCGGGCGGGCCATCGTCTGTTGCAGTGCCCGTTCGAGAACAGGGGAGGAAGGTTTGCCTTTTGTATATACGGTGAGGACTCGGCCGGACGGATCCGCCAGCGCAAAAAGATCGCTGCCGCTCACCTTCCAAAATTCGACCGCGCCATCCTGGATGGTCCCCTGGTCGTGCGTGGTCATGAGGGCTTTGAGACTCGACAGGTCGGCGAGCAGAGCATTCTCATGGATCAGGGCGTCCCGGCGTTGCTGTTGCAGATTCTCCAGGGTAGCCAGCGACTGGGTGAGATCGTCGGCAAGCTCCTGCGCCACATGTCGGTGTATCCGGTTACGGATGATGAGCAGACTGCCGCCGGTGACCGTGGTGGTGACGGCGATCAGCGCCGCGATAAGCAATACGCGGGTTCGGATACCACGGAATGACGGCATGAGGTCGCTGACTCTTCAGGGAGTAAATTTGTAGCCGGCGCCATAGATGGTCTGTAGATGCCGTGGACTCGCCGGGTCCGATTCGAGCTTTTGCCGCAGCTTGAGTATCTGGTTGTCGACAGTTCGAGTCGTCGGGTAGGAGTTATAACCCCACACATCGCTTAGCAACTCATCGCGGCTGAGCACACGCTCCGGATTTTCGGTGAAAAATCGCAGCAGTTTGAACTCATGGGCGGTTAGGGATATGACTTTGCCGCTCTTCCTGGCGATCATTTTGAGGAAATCGATCTCGCAGTCTCCGAACCTGTAGGTGGCGACCGGGTCCGATTTGCGCCGGCGGCGAATGGAAGCCTGCACCCTGGCCAGCAGCTCGCGGGGGCTGAAGGGCTTGGTAACGTAGTCCTCCGCACCGAGCTCCAGCAGCAGAACTTTGTCGACCACTTCGCTCACCGCGCTCAGAATGAGCACCGGGGTATCGGGGGAAACGGTCTTGATGCGTTTACACACCTCGCGGCCAGACATTTGCGGCAAGATCAGGTCCAGAACGACTGCACTCGGCTGATGGGCGAGAAAAGCATCCACGCCCGCTTTACCATCGGACGCGACCTCCACCTGGTATCCCTCGTCGTGAAAAATGCGGTGCAGCACCTTCTGCATGCGAGGGTCGTCCTCGATGATGAGAATGGTGCCCTGATCTTCACTCATAGCAAACGCTCTCCACTCAGCCTTCGATCACTCCATCCTCTATCGTGCTCCAAACATTGGGCGATTCGAGCTTTGTGGCGCTAAATGACATTCTAATGACATTTGCCAAACCCCAATTCATTTGCCCTGAAACGGAACTTTTCACGTGGCGTGTCGTTCCTATCGAGTTGGGTGCTAGCATAGGTGGATTCGAGGAACTATGCCTAAGTTCATTATAGAGCGCAACATACCGGGCGCCGGCAGCCTGGACCGTCAGCAACTCGCCGCTATTACGCAAGCCTCCTGCAACGTAATCAAGCGTATTGGCCCGCAGATCCAGTGGCTCGAGTCCTACGTCACGGACGACAAGTTGTACTGCATATATATTGCTCCCGATGAGGAGACCATACGAGAACACGCCCGACTGGGCCAGTTCCCCGCAGACTCAGTGCAGGCTATACGTTCAGTGATTGATCCCACCTTCGCCTGATGCACTTTTGTTCCGTCTACTGAATTGGCAATTCGTCCGCTCTGTTGAAGGGTGTGCCACTTGCGTCCGTACGGGACGTCAACCGGATGGCAAATATCCGCCTGGAGTTCGCGGCTCAAGGCAGTGGAGAGTTGATCGGGGCAAATCCTAAAAGAGAAACCTGACAGGCCTGTTCACTCGATGTACGGTCTAGTTGCTGTTTCGTTCGCAAGCCTCTTCGCAAATAGGTGAGCATCTCGGCGCATAAGGTCGTCCACGCGGCTTTCGTCGGGGTACGGAAAAGAGCGGACGACCTCAATGGAGCTAAGCTACGGTTTACCCAGGGGCCCATCTTTCCCGGGCGGCGGCGCGCCAGGCCGGGCCTTCCTGGCCAGCCTCATCTTCTTTTCAAACTGCAGCTGCTGGAGTTGACTCAACGTGATGCCGAGCTTGTCGGCCTGGGCACGAAGGTCGGCCCAATTGGTCGTGAGCTCTCCGGCTTTTTCCCCTTCAGGGTGGTGAACCTTGTCATTTGGCATAACTCCCTATATTACGCTCTCCGCGTCCACGCCCGGCGACAGCACCGGCCAGCGCCTCCCCATTGCCCATCACGAACGCGAGACGTAGCGAAAGCAAGGGCTGAATGCACCTGCGTTGGATAGAAGTCACTCGATCTTCCAGTTGCGGCGCCTCCTTCGACGCTCGGGGATCAGGAGTTGAGCTATTGCCCTTCGGGCCAGTTCACGCATCAGGCGGCTTGGTTGTCCAGACGCCAAATAAGCTACCGGCGCTACACGAGACCTCATTCCGGAGAAGCACTTTAGTTACTCATCTCGCGGTTACCTGTTTTAGATTTCGCGACTCGAAAAATACGGCTATATTGTTGCCCCCCGACAAGCACGTAGGTTTAGCTGACCGAAATCAGTGCAAAGGAGAACCACAACCTGGTTGCGCAGGTCTGCTGGCTTATGAAGACCTCGCGCATCCGCATGCTTCCTCGAAAACCCTGAATCATCACCAAGTTTTGAGTGCGCGACTGCGCAAGAAGTGAGGTGAGCGCCATTGACACCCCAATCAAGCCGAAAGTCAATGTCCAGGAGTCTATTGAGAACGCGAAAGTCTACTGCAAGCAGCAACCTGAGAGCTTTGTCAGTCTGCGGGATTATAGCGGTGACATTTACAACGAGACCTGCACAGCCTTTGCAGCAGAACAGCAAGCCGCTGACCCCACATACAAAGTCGGCTCAGATTAACCCGCGCAGCATAGGCCCCGTATTGCTGGCGGCACATTGGTCTACGGGGCATTCTTAATGATTGGTAGGCGGCGGCGCACCGGGGAGCCGCCGCCCCCCGATCCTGCCCCTATCCCTTGCCCCAATCCAGGGCCCAGAAGACGTCCCGCACATGGGAAGTTTCCCAGGCGCCACAGGGAAAATTCCAACAGCCTCTTCATCGGAACGTTTTCCCACCTCTCTCAGCCAGATGACGACCACACGGTACCCCTGGGCGTTCGCCGTCCAGGGCCGCTCTTACCATTCATCATTGCTCCGGCGCAACGAACTCAGATCGTCCCGGTGCTATACCTACTTGTTTGCAGGTGTTCGTTATCCAGTTTCGAAAAGGTGCATCGCGGGAGGAAGAATCGGGAAGGCCGCTCACAAGCGCCATCGAGTCGCGCAGGGAGCTTATTCCTGACCAAATCGTGGTCAAAATCGAGTGCTCACATCCCTGAGAATTGGCGCACGAGAACGTGTCTGAAATCGGACGCGTCGTACGATTCCTGTGCCGGTTGTGAGAGCGCCGCCTTCGATCCGCACTCGGACTTGTGAAAAGTTTCTGCTTGGCCAAATGATCCAGCCCTTCAGCCTGGGAACTGTTCGCGGCGAGCTGAGGTCATGGATGTCAACTTCGGGACGTGCAATCAACCTGGTTTCCGAAGTCACCCGTACCCAAAGAGAGAGAGTCTTGTCGAATACCCGTGTTATTTTGTGCGTTGATGACAACGCGGCCGCGCTGGCATTGCGTTGTCTGGTTCTATCCAGGGCCGGCTATGATGTTTTGACCGCTCCAGACGGGGTGGCCGCGCTGGAGCTCTTCCGATGCATCCAGGTTGACCTGGTCATTACAGACTATTGGCTGCCCGGCCTTACTGGAGCGGAATTGGCTGGCGAAATGAAACGCCTAAAGCCAGAAATTCCGATCGTTCTTTTCAGCGGATTGGTGGACATTCCTCCGCAGAGCGATCATGCGGACCTGGTTATTATCAAGGGCATGCCGGTGGACGAATTCCTGCGCCAGGTGGCCAAGCTCATTTCCTAAGGGTCGGGTATCAACCCGGGGAGAGGCAGCTGGCGCCGTATGCCTACTTGTCTGCCGCAGCGCGAGCCCACGTGGCTAAGGGTTCTAGAAACGGGTAGGTGGCCGAGGGAGCAGCGATCTCACCATTGAGTGAAGTCTCAAAAGGCACCATGCGCCCGTAGAACGCTCGTGTGCTGTCCTTGTCTTGTCTCATTGTTCCATGCTCCAGGGTAGCCCCGGCAAAGACGCCGCGGGAACGGGAGTAACTCAGCACCTCAGCGCGCATCTTCCAATCCGTTTCCGCTGCAGACTGGCGGCCCACCGGGCCGGCGGCCGCGCTGACCTCCCCGCCCAGCGCGAACTTGCTGGAGAGCAGCTGCGTCATCCCGTTGTCATTCATGATCAACATGATCCTGTCCACCGCTTCGCCGCCGAATTGCAAACCGAAGCTGCCGCCCCACACGACAAAGAAGGCGGGTGCGCTCCAGCCCTTGGCGGTACGGCAGGAAGCAACCCCACGACCGTAACGCAGGCCGAGAACGAAGCCGCCATTTAACATAGCTGGCACCACCGCCACACAAGCAGCTGAGGCCAGTACGTCCTGTGGAATGCCCTTATCCGGGGCGGATTGGATCACGTGCAGAACTGTGCCTGCCGCCTCTACGCGAGCTTGAACTTTCTGTGCATTCTCGGCCGACCATGCTGTGGGCGCCAGACACACCACCAAAATCACGGGCAGAAGACGTTTCATTTTTTTGGGCCTTTCTGGTTGTGATTCTAGAGGCATTCGGCAAGGATGGTGACCCAGCAACGCAAAGAGCTATTAGCTATGCAGGCACCTTAAGACGGTCCCTTGCGGAGCAGGCATTCACTTCCCATGAGCGGGCCGGCGATGTTCAGTGGCCTAACTGGACACCCATCTCTCAGCCTGCGGAGCATCGCGTTGGATCCGTGGTTCGCACTTATGCTGAGCGCAGGGCCTTTGATCTACTTAGTTAGTGCAGCTCAGTCCATGGTATGGCCGCATACTCAAGCAAGCCAGGAAACCGCCAGATTGTTTCTGCCCCACAGCAGGCAGAGCCGATTATTGTCTTCCTCCCTTGCCAACAACTCATCCTGTGACAGGTCATCGGTCCGCGGCATTTCTTGTGAGGCATACTCGTTGACGAGCTTCTGAATCGCCGGCAGAGCGGTCGCACGGCGTTCTGGAAAAGTGGCCCAATAGACATCGGTCTCCACCGGAACTTTCAGAACGTGGTCGGTAATCATCTCCAGGTTGATGTGAACTTTGGAATTTGCGCGACGGCAAAGCGTGACCATACCTTTGATATCTAAGAAGCCCCTCCCGCAAACCACCTCGGAGAGCAGAAAGCCCTTATCGTATTGCTTTACCGCCATGTCCTTGAGGTGGGTACTCTTCACGTAGGGCGCCAACTTGCGGACCACACTCATTGGCTCCTCGCACAAAGCGATATTGTTGCCAAAGTCGATCAACGCTCCATAGTACTCAGAGGATAGTCGCTGCAACAACGCCGCGAACTCATCGGCGGTCCGGTCCTTATGATTTTCCATCGCCAGAATGACCTTGTGTTTCTCGGCGATGGGCACAATCTTCTCCACCACTGCCGTACTGCGTTTCTGCCAATCCCGGTATTCCGCCATTGACTTGAAAAACTCGTAGCGCCGATTGCTGGTGCTCACCACGCGCATGTAGGTCGCTCCGACGGCCTTGGCATCCTGGAGAGACTTCTCGAAATCGGAAAGATCGTCGTCCGGCCGTTCGGGCAGCCTGGACTGATACTCGACAAACATATTCAGATCCTCGGCCCGGCGACGGAACTCCGCTAGATTGCCCTTTATCGCCATCTGGACACCAATCGCGCCGAGGCTGTGGCAGTATTCCAGGTAGGCGATGGAATTGTCTCGCAGTGGGCCGGCAGGATGACCGTAGCCACCCAGGCGAACAGCGAGGCTGGTGGAAGATATACCCATTCCGCCGCCCGTCCAGGGATCAGCCGTTGGTGGAAAGTTGTTTCCCGCGGGAGGATTGCTTTGCGTCAAGGCGTCTACGATTGCTGGTCGGCTAGCCGCGGCCAAGCCGAACACCGACCCCGCCTTCACGAATCTTCTTCTTGTAATCACCGTTCGCTCCTTCTCCGTTCCCCTGCGCGTGACCTATTCGGAGACGAAGCGATGACTGCCCCAGTTTCGAAATACTGAAGAGATGTGTTCGTAATAAATAGACTGCGGCCTTCACAGGCCGAGGAGAAACTCTTTCTTTGGAGGGTACGGCCTTCAGGCCGTACGTAGATGCTTTGCAATGAATTTCGGCTTTAGCCGCTGAGGGATGATTTCCCTCCGAGCGGCTCTTCTTCCCTATCCGGTAGAGTCCGGCGCAATCGGCCCGATGGAACCGCCTTCCCCAGGCAACAAAGAAGGACGGCGGATGCCGCCGTCCTTCTTCCGAAATGCCTTCCCGTGGCTCTCCTAGAAGAAGAATCTGCCATAGGCCTGCATGGTGCGACCGGTTTGCGTGGTGGACGTAATCTGCCCCACGCTTGGGTTAGCAACGCCGGAGGCGAGGGCCGCCGCGCTGAGTTGGTTATTCGGAAGCCCAAAACTTGGATGGTTTATGAAATTTGTGGCATCCATGCGAATCTCAAAGTGCGCTGATTCCCACTTTGGAATGTTGAAGGTCTTACCGATCGATAAATCGATGTCGCTAAGATCCGGTCCGTAGACCGAGTTCCGCCGGACGTTGCCAAATGTATTGTTCGCCGGCGTCGCATAGGCGAGCTGATTGAACCAATTATTAATCGATTGATTCGCAGCTTTGGGATTGCCCACGCGATTGGGGAACCAGAACCCATCCAGCGCGCCCGCATTGGTGGCAGAGGACATGATCGGAGTGAACGGGGTTCCTGCGTTCCAAAGGAATATGGAGGAAACCTTCCACCCGCCGAGCACGGCATCTCCTATACCGTGGTTCATGAGCTGATGCCCGTTTCCAATGGGAAGCATATACACCAGGTAGCCTTTGAACATCCTGGGCGAATTGAAATTCGAGGCCCCGTAGTTCGCTGATGGGTTATAGGCGTCCTGATAATACGCATCGCCGTAGTGGCTGCCCCAACCCGAAGTATCCTGATCGTCGAGCATCTTGCTCCAGGTAAAATTGACATCGGCAAGCAGACCGAAACCCATCTGCTTCCTAAGTGACAGCTGCATGGCGTTGTAGTTCGAAACATTGTTGTACAAGCCGGTCAACGCGCCCGGGACGGAGGGCCCGATGCCCAGGTACTGTGGAAATGGCCGCGCAGCCTGACCACCCCCAAGCTTATTCGCAGGTACCTGGTTGATATCCGCCTGAAATTGCAGCCCGGATCCGTGGCTGCCGACGTACGCGGCTTCCGCAGTCATATTCGCAGGCAATCGGCGCTCGACGGCCAGCGACCATTGCCAAATTTTGCTGACCGGTGTGTGGTAGGGCATATACGGTATGTTTCCACCACCCTGACCGTTATAGGCACCGGAATCTTTGCTGGGTGGAAGATAGGGCAAATTCGCACCCGTACCGGAGAGTTGTACCACCGGCGCCTCGCCCGGATTGGCGGAGATGCTCCCGGTGCTGGCGCTCCCGAAGCCAATCGGCGAACCATCCACGTCCATGCTCCACAAGGTTGCATACTCGCCCACGCCGCCCCGCACCGCCCAATCGGGTGACAGCGACCAAGCGAACCCAATGCGAGGCAGAACGTTGTCATAAACAGTCGCGATCGCCTTGGTTCGTCCCTCGGCGCCCGCAAACCAAATAGCTCCCGGAGTATTGGTAACCGGGTTGATAATGTTCGGATCGAAGCTGCCCGCCTTGTTATTCTGCTCGCTGAACCCGCCGTGGATCTCCCACCGCAGACCAAGGTTTATCGTGAGATTGGAGAGCAGCTTGATATCGTCTTGAACAAATACTGCCGGAAGTTTGGACCGCATTCCCTCTGATCCCTGATCAAGGGCGGACCACTGTTGGACATCCCCCAGCAAAAAGTCCGAATAGCCGACATTGGAGTTGGGGGAGGTGTATTGGCCAGTAAACGTCAGACTGGCCCCATTGAGATTCCCCCAAGGGGTGGAGTTATCCTGTTCCATCAGAAGGTCAGCACCGAAGTGCAGTATATGTTTGCCACGGATCATCGTCACTACGTCTGACAAATCAAAGGCATTCTGGATGTAGATCGCATTCGTCTGCGGGTTGAGTGTGTTGTTATTGCCACCGATTCCGTCAATGGTGATGTTGGGAAACATATCCACTTTCGAAAATTGCAAGCCCAGTTGAGCGGGATAACCCTTGTTCAGACTGCCGGGGAGAAACCAGTTGCCCCCCCTGGCAAATGAATAATGCGCCTCGTTTACGATTTTTGGGTTAAAGGTATACACGTCCGTCACTTGTGCTGAAATTCCTTCGCCCGAACTTATCTGACTATTGACAATAGGAACTGAATTCAGGGTCTGGTTCGCTGAATTCGCCTGCACCAAGATCGTGAAGTTTATTCGGTTCTTGTCGCTCAGGTTGTAGTCCAGGCGTCCGAAGGTGATTCGCTGAGGGCTGCTGCTCGTCTGCAGGTAGCGGTAGTTGTTGGCTACTAGTCCCGCGATGTTTGGGGCAGGAAAGTACTTCTGAATGGCGACAGCCACCGGATCAAAGCGGTCAGCTGGAATCTGGTTGCCGGGAAACGGCAGCCCGGTGGCCGGATCGTTGATCACTCCGAAGACGGCGGGGTCGAAATACCCTTGTGTCATGGCGGTGGTAGGCACGGTGGTGATCTGCGTCGATTGGTTTGGTTTTGTGATTTGGTCGTAATCGAAGTAGAAGAACATCCTGTCCTTCAACTTCGGCATCGGCCCGCTGAATGATCCGCCAAAGTTGTTGAACCGCAGGCTTGCCTTGGCCCCCGAGTTGAAGTAGTCTCTCGCGTTCAGGGCGTCATTCTGGAGATACTCATAAGCTACGCCGTGCCATTGGTTCGAACCGGTTTTGCTAATCAGGTTGAAAACATTTCCTCCGCTGCCATATTGGGCGGAGAAGGACGTCGCAACGATACTGACTTCCGCGATGGATTCTGAAACCTGGCTGTTGATATTGGCGCTATGCGGCATCCTGATTGTTCCCCCATCAACCAGGTAACTGGAGTAGTAGGGTAGGGTTCCATTGATGGCCATCGCCACCCCCGGATTCGACGATCCCGCATTGGATTTAGGAGTGCCCGAGGCACCAGGTAGCATCTTCACGAAGTTCTGCCAATTAGGCGTAACGTTGGGCAAAGATTCCAGGGCCGTAGCGTTGAAGGTGTTTGCCACCTCAGGGTTCTCGGTATGCATCGCCTGCACATCGGACGAGACCACCACCTGCTGCGTGGTTGTGCCCACATTCAATGTCGCATCCACCGTGGCGACCCCAACCTGCAGCGGGACTGGGCCATGCACCAGCTTCTCAAAACCTGCCTTGCTAAAGGTAATCGTGTAGTTTCCCGGCAGAGTCGAAACCGTGTCGTAGATCCCTTCACCGTTGGTTACGAAATTCCTGCTCACTCCCGTATCGTCGTTCGTGACTGTGACGGTTACGTCAGGCAAGAGCGCTTTGGACGCGTCCGTTACTGTACCACGGATGTCAACGGAGTTGGTATTTTGCGCGCGACCTGCACAAGCCACACACAGCGGAAGACAAAATGCGAGAACGAAGTGAACTGACTTTCTCATGACCGCCTCCGAAGCACTGAACGAGCATTGATGCACCCAGGGCAAAGCTCAACCTGACGACAGTGCTCCGCGCACGCCGTTGGCCTTCATGAACGACGAAAAGCTCCCCTAGCTCCAGCCTCTGCTCCAGAACGTCCCCAAAATAATGCGGGTTTCATCCAGATGAGGTTGGCAGGCGAAACGGTAGTCCGTGCGTCCAGAGATTGTCAAGCAGAAACTTTAAGAGCTACTATTAGACAAACGGTTGTTCTATCAACCATCGCCCGGCGCCGTGCATGCTATATCCATTCATGGGCGCAACAGGGATTTGCGCCGTGACCACTCCGCCGCGGGCTCCAGCCCCTGGCTCGGTCCTGCGACCGAAGAGAACGGATGCGCTTTGGCATGAGGAGATCATGTGCAGACAGGGCACGCCGAAAGCGAATACGATGCGGCCAGGAGGTTGGGCTAATTCATTTTCAGGCCGGGGAAGTGTGGAGCGTAAACACCCCCCCAATTCTCGGAATGGCTCCCCTCTCACAGAATCAAACGCAACAACACTTGGAGGAATTCCCACACATGGGTAAGCGAAAGGGATTGTGTCGCTCGTGCATTCTGCTCGGTAGTCTTTGCCTGCCTGCGGCCCTCTTTGGCCAGACCAGCCAATATCAGGGTAAACCGTTCCACGACAGCGTATATCCGGGCGGCCCGCAAGCTATTCCTGGAAAGGTATTCTGCGCTTACTACGATATAGGCGGAGAAGGGATCGCATACCACGACACCGATGCAAAGAACAACGGCAGCGGTAGTTTGAATCCGGCTGACGGCACTTACTTAAACCAGTTCCGCATGAACGAAGGAGTTGACACCTCCTATACCAAGTTTCATGACCAGATCGACAACAATCCTTACAACCTGGTGCAACCGTCCGAGGGGCAACTCTATGTGGGCTGGACCGAGCCCGGCGAATGGTTCAACCTGACGGTAGAAGTTGAGCGGGCAGGCGTCTACGCCATCGACCTTCTCTATACCTCAAATCGAGGTGGGGAAATCTCGTTTGACCTAAACGGGCAAAAGCTCACCGGACCTCTCAACATTGTGTCGACAAACAACACCGCCGACCCGATCGCGTGGCGACAGTGGCATCACTGGAACATCATGAAAAATCTGGTCGAGGTGAAGCTACCTAAGGGAGTGAGTGTGCTGACTGTGCACGTGGTCTCGGGAGGTAATATGAACTTCGCATATCTCGATTTCAAATCCCAAAAATAGGCGCGGGTGCTGTCCTCCGTCGAGCTACTTGGAGCTTTCCGAAGATATCCTTCCGGCAACCCAGACTACTTGAGCGCATATCCAACGTGTGGCTGTGGTCAAGCATGAGGTCAAAGCATGGTGCATCTTCTCCTGGTTTTAGGCCTCCTGGGCCTCACTACATCGACCATCTATACAGCGTTGGTGGTTTCAAGTGCACTGCGTTTCGCCAAACGCCGGCGAATCGCGCACTCCAGCGAATTTACACCTCCGGTTAGCCTCCTCAAGCCGTTGCACGGATTAGAAGAAGAGCTTGAGGACCGCCTCGAAAGCTTCTTCAAACAGCAATACCCACGATTCGAGATTCTTTTTTGTGCGCGCAGCGATCAGGACCCGGGACTGTCGATCGCGATGAGGGTCGCGGCACGCTATCCGCATATTCCGACCAAGTTCCTCTCCTGCGGTGAATCACCTTACGCCAATGCAAAAGTTTGGTCCCTTGAACAGATGCGGCGTGCCGCCGAGCATCAGATCCTTGTGGTGAGCGATAGCGATGTGTCGGTGACACCCGATTATCTCCGTGCTGTGGTGGCGCCGTTTGCCGACCATCGAATAGGTCTGGTGACCTGCCTTTACCGTGGGGTGGCCCTCTCCAGCAATGCAGTAAGAGGCCGCAGCTTCTGGTCGCGTCTCGAAGCAGTGGGTATGTCGGTTGAGATGTCCTCTGGCGTGCTGGTGGCGGAAATGCTCGAAGGGATGAACTTTGCCCTTGGACCGACCATGGTTGTGCGCCGCGACTGCCTGGACCGGGCAGGCGGCTTCGCTGTGATCGGAGAATACCACGGTGACGATTTTATGCTCGGCAGCCTCATGGCAGCGCATGGACATAAGGTGATGTTGTCGACCCACTCCATCGAACACCATATTTTGAATACATCCTTTGTCTCGTCGGTCCGCCATCAGATTCGCTGGATGCGGGGCACGCGCTTTTACCGCCCGAAGGGACATCTTGGAACCGTGCTGACTTTCGGCATGCCCTATGGGCTGCTGGCGGCGGTCGTTGCTCTGAGTGTGCATCGACCGTTGCTGGGTGCTCTTCTCATGGCCTGGAGTTGGGCGACGCGTGTAGCGCTGGCTGCGCTGGTCGGCGGCCTGGTGGTACAGGAGCCTGACCTATGGCGTAACGCACTGCTCTATCCTTTGCGTGACTTATTGGGCTTTTTCTTTTGGAGCGCAAGCTATCTTGGCAACCAGGTGGTGTGGAGGGGAGAAGTATACGAGCTTCTGCGCGGGGGACTGATGCGCAATAAGAAAATTCCGATGCGCCAACCGTCCCCGGCCTCAATTTCATCAGTTCCACCGGTTCGCTCATTAGGCTTAGCCAGCCCAACCTGTACGGAATCCTCCCCAACGTACGGGCTCCATACCTGAGTGCCGACACAGGATGTCGCCGCCTGGCTGGCCTTCAACAACCGGCATCCGTGGTCGCCTGGGCGCTAGTCAGTAGCTGGTAGGGCCATGCTCAGCAGCACGCCGGAATGCTTAAGGACCCTTCAGACCTGCCCCCCGCCTTATGGGCGGTCACAGTACGGGGTTGGGTGTCCGGCTACGCGGCGCCGATTTCCTGGCAACGGCCACATTTCCTGCCTTACCCTCAGTTGGAGACGTATAGTGGACCGGTGCCTTTCAAAGCCTCCGGACGATGAAGTACGGTCGCTGCCTGACCACCGAGAGCTATGATTTTCGCTCCCTGAGGACTTAAGCGCTGCCGCGGCGATTTGGCGCATGATTGGAGGCACGCCGGCGTCGATCGCACGGATAGGAAAGTAGCTGGCAGATAGCTCGGTCCTACGCTTCTGGCGAGGTGAAATGGCAAACCAGGTCTTTGATGTTTGTATTGTTGGCTCAGGCGCCGGGGGAGGCACGCTTGCTGCCCATCTCGCTCAACGCGGGGTGAACGTCGCCGTGGTAGAGGGCGGGCCGCCCGTGAATACCCGCACGGACTTCAATACACATGCGCTTCCCTTCGATTTTCCCAACCGGCACATCCCAACCATGAAACCGGGGAAGCCCGGTTTTGAGTCGGAGCGCGCTCGCGGCGTTGGGGGTAAGACGATGCTCTGGAACGCCGTAGCGCTACGCTTGAGCCATCGTGACTTCAAGGGATACACCATCGATGGAGCGGGAGCCGATTGGCCGATCGATTACCCCGACATGGCTCCCTACTATGACCTGATCGAAAAAGAGGTTGGCGTCTGCGGAAACCGTGACGGCCTGGAAGATCTTCCCGACGGGATATTCATGGAACCACCGCCACTGAAACTGGGTGATCTTCTGCTGCAGCGCGGTGGTAAGGAATTAAACATACCCATCATTCACACCCGAAAGGCAACCCTGACCAGGGCCACCTCAGCACGGCCTGCCTGCCACTACTGCGGCAACTGCATGGCAGGCTGTGATGTAGCGGCAAAATACAACTCCGCTGACGTACACCTGGCCCCTGCCGCCAAAACCGGTCATCTCACCATCTTTCCCAACTCCATCGTGAGCGAAGTGATGGTTTCCACTGAAAACCGCGCGACCGGAGTTCGTTATCTTCATCGGGTCACCAACGAGACCGGCGAAATCCACGCGCGCGCGGTCGCCGTAGCTTGCGCCTGCGTCCAGAGCGTAGCCCTGCTGCTGATGTCGGTCTCCAGACTCTATCCCCAGGGGCTGGCAAACTCCAGCGGCCAACTCGGACGCAACTACATTCCTCACTTCAACTCGGGAGTGGAAGGTTTTTTGACCGAGATGCTCGGCCGGCCGGTGGTAAATGACGAAGGTTTCATTGATCATGCTTACCTGCCCTCCTACATGCACGCCCAAAAAAGAGACTATGCACGCAGCTTCGGAGTGCAAATCTACACCGGTATACGCCGCACCACCGGGTGGGCCAAGGAAGTCCCCGGCTTTGGCGCCGCGTACAAGCAATCCGTCAAGAAGCGCTTTCCGGCATACGTCAGTTTCCAATGCTTTGGTGAGATGATCCCCAATGACCAAAGCTTCATCGAATTGGATAAGTCGGAGAGAGATGAGTATGGCTTGTACAAGGTGAAGGCGACGGCGGTACAACAGGAAAACGAAAGAAAAATCTACGAGGCCATGAATAAGGCTTCTATCGACATCTTGCAGCGGGCCGGCGGAGAAGTTTTGTCTGTTTCTAATTTCCAGGAGCCCACATTTAACCACCAGTTAGGTGGTTGCCGCATGGGAACGGATCCGCGCACCTCGGTGGTCGACGCGTTCTGCCGAACTCACGACGTACCCAATCTCTATGTGGTGGATGGCAGCGTCTTCCCTTCCGCTTCGGAAAAGAATCCGACTTTGACTATCATGGCCCTGGCAGCGCGAACCGCCGATCACATCAGTGACGGTTTGCAAAAAGGAGAGATCTGATGAAAAGCCGGCGCGAAGCCCTCAAAATCATCGGAGCCGTCGGTGTAACCTGCGCCTTCCCCTTTTCCGCCAACGAACTCTACGGTCAACACGTCCACCCGCACGGAGAAGAGGCTGCCAAGAAAACGAAGCCGGACGGGCCGTTTGCGCCTCGGTTCTTCACCCCGTCGGAGCTGCTGGTGATCGCCCGCTTGACCGACCTAATCATTCCACCAACCGAGACCCCTGGCGCCGCGGCCGCAGGGGTTCCACAATATATCGATCTGGTGGTGAACGAAGATCCGAAACTGCAGGGCATCTTTTACGAAGGGTTGCCACGCTTGGACGCGATGAGTGAATCCAGGTTTGCTACAAGCACTTTTCTGCAGTTGACCCAGGCGCAGCAGATCGAAATTCTTACCGCGCTGAGTACGGCAGCCGAACAGAAGGGGTTCGAAAAGGAAAGCGCCGCTGGCGACGATGCTGCCTTCTTCAACGCGATCAAGAGCCTGACTGCGGATGGTTATTACACCTCCCGGATCGGCTTAATGCAGGAGTTGGGATATAAAGGCAACGCCTATCTTGGAGCCTTTCCCGAATCCAGGATTCCGGAACATTGAAAGGCGCAATGCGAAGAGTAAGCTCCATAGATTGCTGTTCGGGGAAGGATCGATCGTACATGTTTCGTAGTCGCCACTCGATGTTTGCTTTGTGCGCCCTGCTTTTCCTGTGTGCAACCGGCCGGTCTGCCAGCCGGCCGGACGAGATCCCCTTTGAGAAACACACCATCGATCTTGGAGCTTCAGAAACCGCGGTCTTCGCCGACATCAATCGTGACGGCAAGCTGGACCTGGTCTCAGGTGAGTACTGGTATGAGGCGCCGCGCTGGACCAAGCACCACTTCCGGGAGCTGCTGTTCACCAACAATTACGTCGACGATCTGTCGACGCTGCCCCTGGACGTGGATGGGGACGGTTATGTGGACCTGGTCACCTCAGGATGGTTCAGCAAGGAGCTGGCATGGTGGCGAAATCCCGGACGCACGGGCGAGATGTGGAAAAAACATCCCATCGCCACCGGATCACCCATCGAATTCTCCTTCCTGGTTGATCTTGATAACGACGGTAAGGCCAATGAGATTCTGCCCCAGTTCGGAGACAATCGTCCCCTTGCCTGGTACGAGCGGGATAAACACGGCGGAATCGCAGAGCACGTTGTCAGCGACCACAGCTATGGGCATGGGATTGGAGTGGGTGACATCAACGGGGACGGGCGCAACGATATCCTGACTCCTAAGGGCTGGCTGGAAGCGCCCGCCGATCCACGGCAGAAGAACTGGACCTTTCATCCAGATTGGAATTTTGCGGACGCTCTCGGCTTTATGTACGTGCGCGATGTGAACGGCGATGGCCGGCCGGATATTGTTACCTCGATGGCACACGGCTATGGCCTTTTCTGGATGGAGAACACGAGCGACGGCAAATGGGTCAAGCATGTGATTGACGACAGCTGGTCGCAACCGCATGCCGTGATGATTGTGGATTTTCGCAAGACTGGAAACATAGGTTTGTTAACCGGAAAGCGCTACATGGCGCATAACGGGCATGATCCCGGAGCCCGCGAGCCGCTGGGGGTCTATTGGTACGAGCGGCTACTGGATCCCTCTTCCCACTCCGTCGATTGGGTCAAGCACGTGATCGATTACGGCGGCCGCACCGGGGGCGGCATTGAGATCGGAGTTGCGGACATTGGCGGAGACGGAGATCTCGATTTCGCGGTGGGGGGCAAAAGTGGGCTTTTCCTGTTCGAGAATAAGACGGCTACAAAGTAGCGAGCAGTTTTCCGGAAACACCTGCAGTGAATACACTCCCGAAGGTACAGCGACGCGTGCGGCGGGCATGGGAAACCGTGCCTTTGGCATCTGCTACGCTCTTAGTTGTTCCATCGAACGGTGTCCCGCCGTAACTCTAGCCATCCACGAGCTTCTTGTACGGTCTATAAAGGCAGTCTGATACTCATCCCGGAGGTCAGGTCTTTGTCGTCAAATACAAGTGTCGGAATCAGGCGGCTGTTGTGGAGTACCTTGATCGCCCTGATGCTCGCACCCTTCCATCTCCATGGTCAGGCCAAGACGCCCGATGTCCCGGCGGATTTCGTCATCAAGAACGCGACCGTGATGACTGCTTCGCATGGCACCATCGATCGCGGAAGCGTCTGGGTTCATCAGGGCAAGATTGCGGGTGTCGGCATCACCGTCAGCGCGCCTGCCGACGCCACGGTCATCGATGCGACAGGCAAATTCCTAACGCCCGGCATCATCGACCCGCACTCCCACTCCGCCCTCGGCGATGATGTGAATGAAGCCACTAGCCCGGTTACTCCTTCCATGATGATGATCGATGCCTTCGACAACATGGACAGTGCGCTTTATCGAGCACTGGCCGGTGGAGTGACCACGGAGCTGCTGCTCCATGGGTCGGCCAACGTGATTGGCGGCCAAGCTGTGGTGATCAAGAACAAATTTGGTCTCCCCCGCGATCAGATGCTTTTTCCCGGCGCACCCCGCTCCATCAAGTTCGCCAGTGGCGAGAACCCCAAGCGCGTATACGGCCACCGCAACGAACTTCCCTCGACGCGCATGGGTACGTTCGAGGTTATGCGCCAGTCCTTCGAAGATGCCAAAGCCTATATGGCGAGCTGGGACGCGTATAACGCCAAGGTTGCCAGGAACGACAAAGATGCCGTCGCGCCCAAGCGTGACCTAAAGCTGGAAGCGCTCGCTGATATCCTGCGCGGCAAGCTTCTGGTCCAGATCCACTGCTACCGCGCCGACGAATTCCTCACCGAGGAGGCGATCGCCAAAGAATACGGGTACAAGATTCGCGCCTTCCACCATGCGCTCGAGATGTACAAGGTCGGCGATCAAATTGCACCCACCGGCACGGCCATCGCCACCTTTGCCGACTGGTGGGGATACAAGGACGAGGCCTGGGACGCCATTCCGTGGAATGCCACCATGAGCATGCGCGAGGGCGTGCGCGTAGCATTGAAAAGCGACTCCAACGACTATGTGCGGCGCCTCAACCAGGAAGCGGGAAAGATGGTTCACTACGGCGGCGCGACCGAAGAAGAAGCGCTGCGGATGATCACGCTCAATCCGGCCTGGATTATCGGCGTGGACGACCATGTGGGCTCCATCGACATCGGCAAAGATGCCGACCTCGTTCTGTGGAACGTAGATCCACTCTCCACCTACGCACGCGCGGAAAAGGTCTACATTGATGGCCAGCTCTTCTTCGACAGCAGCCTTCCCGGGTTCGGCACCACTCAGTTCCACGGCGTGATGCATAGCAGTGGGTTTTCGGGCGCCGATGATGAAGAGGGAGGTGGACTGTGAGCTTCAAGCATTGGCCAGAGGCAGCTCGCAGCCTAGAACGATGGATTGCCGCTTCCACCCTCGCAACGGCTAGCCTGGTTGCTTGCCTCGGCCCGCAAGGCGCCCATGCTCAGGCCCCGGCCCGCTCCAAAGCCCATCCCGCAAGCGCAAGCAGCGCGGCCCCGACCGGTCCGAATAACACAACGGTCGCTCCACCAAAGCTGGTGGCGATCACCGGCGGCAAACTGCTCACCATCACGCATGGCACCATCGAGAATGGTGTCATCGTTCTTGAGAATGGCAAGATTGCAGCCGTCGGCCCCGCTGCTTCGACCAGAGTGCCAAAAGACGCGCAGGTCTTCGACGCCAAAGGGATGACGGTGTATCCCGGCCTGTTCGACGCGGAGACCCAGCTTGGGCTGGTTGAGGTTGAGTCTGACGAGAACAGCAACGACCGGGTGGAGAAGAGTGATGAAATTTTCCCCCAAATGCGCGTGGTCGATGCTTTCCACGCCGAGACGGCGCGCATCCCTATCGAGCGCATTAACGGCGTCACCAACGCGATCGTCGCGCCGGCCCCGGAGGATTCCGTCGCCGGCCAGGACGCGCTGATTCAGCTTTATGGTAAGGACCGCAATGCCATGATCATCATTCCGGATATTGCGTTGGCCATGAACTTTGAGGGCGATGTCCGCCGGAAAGGGGGTGCTCCGGGAAGCGCCAAATTTCCCACCACACGCATGGGGCTGGCCTCGCAACTACGCCAGACCTTCCTGGACACGCAGAACTACATGGCCGAGAAGGCTGAGGCGGCCAAGCCTGACCACAAAGGGCCACCAGCAAAAATAGACCTTAAATACGAGGCCCTCATACCTTACTTGAAAGGTGAAAAACCGGTCGTCTTCGGCGCCTATGAGAGCTACGAGGTTGAAGTCGCCATGGGCATTGCGAAGGAGTTCAACCTCAAGGTCATCCTCGACCACGTCACGCATGCGCAAGACGTGCTCGACACCATCGCCTCCTACAAGGTACCGGTCATCGTAGGATCCATTTATGACGCTCCCGAGGCCAACGAGCGCTACGATGCGGTCTATTCGCTTCCCGCGGAATTGCAGAAGCGCGGGGTCAAGATCGCTCTCACATCTTTCAGCGACGGCCCCTCCGCGGACAGTCGAAATCTGCCCTATGCGGCAGGCTACGCCGTGGCCTACGGCTTGCCCTATGAAGAGGCGATGAAAGCCATCACCCTCAACCCGGCAGAGATGTTCGGTGTCGGTGACAAATTGGGCTCGTTGGACATCGGCAAAGTTGCCAACGTGGTGATCGCGAATGGCGACCCGTTGGACGTCCGCACGTCGGTGCAGCAGGTCTTTATCGAAGGAGTTCCCATTCCCATGACCAGCCGTCAAACGCAGCTCCGCGATCAATACCTGCCCCTAACCCAAAAGCCACAGTAACTGGACGGCTCTCCATACACCAGGTGCATGTGCAGAGGAGAAGTGAAAATGCTGTAGGCCATCTACAGCTCACACAATGGAGGGTTCGGCGTTCGTGGAATCTCATATCTGCCAAAACCGGGCAGATATGGGGCACCCGGGGGTTCCATTACGAGTAGGAAGCTTCGACCGAAAGCTCTCGGTGAAAATGCAGGCTAGCCTTCTTTGGCAAAACAGTAATACCGGCGAAAACAGTTGGCACAGCGAACCGGGTGGAAGGCCAGCAAGCTAAGCAGTCGATCGAGAGATTGGTGCTCTGCCTCGGTGAATAGAATCGATGTGCACAGAGGGCACTTTTGACCAAGCCAAAGCAGCCCCGAAAACCTGCTGAGCCAGCGCACCCCCGATGAGGTCTCCGGCCGCTCCGATTTGAACATCTTGTCCTTTGGCAGGCAGCAGCTTCTCGTCACGATGAGAGATTCCATCCTTATGGTTATGGTTCATTGCGTGGTTATGGTTCATTGCGTGGTTATGGTTCATTGCGGTGAGGCTTCGTCTCAGGTGGCATCCTACCGAAGAGAATCGCTATCGCGCGAAAGCCCGAACGACGTGGTTCGGTTCGCGCGACACACGGGTTCACCCTACGCTGGCACGTCTTCCACGTCTGGTCAAAATAGCTCTCTTTCGAAACTTGCCAGCAGCGAACGACCCGCGGTGTCTCCGCACAAGAAATACCTTGCCCAACCTGACCTGTCACTTGTGACAGAAGACAGCGAATGATTGCACGCCTAACGTTGCAGCCTCGGCGTGCGATCGTCCTTAAGGCGGACGCGATTGTGGGGTTTGCCGGCAATCTACGCCCAAATCGCCGTTTGCTCGGAGGAACGTTGAAGGAGGCTTCGATAGAAACCGCATGTCTGATATGGCGACGCTGCTAGCCAAGATTCCGGATGAATTCAAACCGATGGCGGCTCTGGGCATCGGTTCTTTGATGCTGGTTGGGCTCGTGCTCTTCCACGGCGTTGGCTTGCACGGTATTTTCATCCAGCAAAAGCGCCGGGAACGGCGCCTGCGTTTGGGGCAGCCCCATCTTCTGGCAGGCGCCTTCCAATTCGGTTGGTCCGTCTTCCTCATGCTCGCCCTGCATGTCGTGGAGATTTTATTCTGGGCTTTCGCCCTGACCCACCTGGGTTTGGTTAGGCACGCCTACGATGCGATGTACTTCTGCGCTAACGCTTACACCACGCTCGGTATGGGAACGATGGACATTGACATGCATTGGCGAAACATCAGCCCCATCATTGGTATTTCCGGATTGTTCACTTTCGCGTGGACCACCAGCGCGCTGGTGGACGTGGTGGCGTCAAACGGTCGACTCCTCGAACGACTGGAGGACGAGCGCGAACGCGAGATGCACATGCGCTTCGCCCTGGAAAAAGCGGAATGGGATGCCAGAAAAAGAGAAGGAGAAGCCGATCGGTCCGAAAGAGAGAAGGCGAAAGCGCAGGCTTCCGGAGTCTCATTTTTCCAGCGGCGCAAAATCTGGAAGGAAGAACGGACGCGTGAAGCGCAGCTCCGCAGTGCGGAGCGAGCGGAAGTAGAGGAACTTCGCCGCAAAGAGCACCAGAGCGAACAAGGGCTGGGACAGGAAGCATTGCCGGCCGACCCGAAGGACAAACAGCAACCGTAAAAGCGATTAATGGTTCGCCCTGGCATTGGCGCCCAATCGAAAGCCAGATACCCACATGCTCGATGAATGGAAAGTACTTGGTGGCCGCACGATCCTGTTCGCAGGAGAAAAGCTACGCAACAACTGACCGTATTTGCGGTGGTCGTGCTCCTGAGCTGCCAGATGTTAGGTCAGGAGACGCCGACCAGCGCACCAGCCAAGCCCAGCGCCACCGGCAAGAATCCGTGGGCGTTCAACCTCACGACCGACGGCTACATCATTCCGAACGAAACCGGATATGCAGATCCAGTCTTCTCCGCGAACCGCACGTGGGTGCATCTGGAAGCACGCTACAACTACGAGGACTTGCGGACCGGTTCGTTGTGGGTGGGCTACAACTTCGCTACCGGCAAGAAGCTGGTACTGGACGTCACCCCCATGATCGGTGGAGTCTTCGGAAGAACGACTGGCATCGCGCCCGGCTGCGAGGCGTCATTGACCTTTAGGAAGGTCCAGCTCTCAATCACGAATGAATATGTATTCGACACGACGCATACGTCCGGAAATTTCTATGACACCTGGCCGGAACTTACCTACTCGCCCTCGAGCTGGTTTCGCGTGGGGTTGGTGGCGGAACGCACCCGGGCCTTTCGCACCAGCCTGGACGTGCAGCGCGGATTTCTGGCCGGCCTCTCGCGAAAGAAGTGGGAAGCAACGATCTACGTTTTCAATGCTGGCTTTACTTTCCCCACGGTGGTGCTTGAGGTCGGTGTGAATTTTTGAGCGATTGAAGTGACAGCAGCCGCACCCGATGGCGCATCGCATGGAACCGCGACCCTACGCCTTCAGGGCTTCACCACGGCAACCCGGATGGTCGCATTGGCACGCAAGCTCTGTCAGATCCTTTGCGTCTTGGCACCTTTGGCTACAATACTTCTGCTTCTCGGGTGCGATACAGCTGCATGCGGGGTGTGCACATTTCTTGGTTTCGGTCATTCTGGTTTCTCCTGAGATCGTTTCCAATACTACGTGAAGGTCATCGCGCGACTCAGGCAGAGATCGAAGTGCTCTGACGTGGTCGCAAAACAACCGACTGCTTGCTTTTAGTCGCCATCTTTGTCGGCTGCAGGCTGAGTATCTATGCCCGGTCCCTCCTCGTCGATTGCTTCTATTGTGCTGTCGTCGGTTGCGGGGCGGCCGTCGCGGACGCTTTGGGCACCGAGCGAGTTTTTACTGCCGGCAGGTGCTGTGCGGTCGATTTTGTCCAAGCGGGTCTCATCGTCGGCGTTCCCGGATGTCTTTTTTTGAGTTGCCGTCATGGTGCACTCTCCACATTCTGTAAGAGGTAGGATGCAAAAATCCAGCCAACACCACGCACTTCGTGGGACGGCTGGTCGGTTGGCATGTGCTTCGGCCATAGAGAGGAATGCGGAAGCTATAGAGGACTGTGCCGGAATCGCAAGCTATTGGAAACACATGGTGGACGCGGGTGGAATCGAACCACCAACCTGTCGATTAAGAGTCGAATGCTCTGCCAGTTGAGCTACGCGTCCGTGGGGCTAAAGAGGGCCGAATGTCGGGCAACATTCAAGCAGGCCAAGCGCGCACACTTGGGTCGCGCCTAGAAAAAATATAGCATACGCAGAAGCAGGCCCGGCTTAACTCTCGGGTCAAAGAGCTGCCACAGTATTGTCTTGAGGCTTAGAACGAGAAGGAAAGTCCGCCCTGAATCGAGCGCTCGTCCTGGGCAAAATAGAGCGTGCTGCCGTCACGCGTCAGGAACGGTCGATAGCCTTGTGCAAGCAGATTACGGACGTCCACTAAAGCTTCGGTTCCGTTGGGCAGCAGGTGACCACAGTGGATCGGTTGCCGGATCAGGAGGCTGAGGTAGGCGCCCTGCCCGAAGCTGTCATACACCGCAACCGGCGTCACCGTATTCGAAGGCTGCCAACGATAGGAAGCACGCCAGCCCGTGCCCGTGCGCTCCAGCCTGCCATCGAGAGATGCGGTGACAGCTTCCGTCCTGCTCTGGATGATGCCATGCGCCGCCTCGTCTACCGTGACTGCGGAATCGGGAGCATCAAAGGCCAGCGCTTTGCCGTTAGCAAAAGAAACCGTTGCCCAGGTGGATGAAGTAACCTTTTGTGCGAATACTGCCCTGAACCCGCCGGCGGTATAACCAGGACCCGTAACCCGAAACGCTTGCGCAACCGGATCGTAGAGCATATCCCCGGATGCAAGATCCTGCTGCTCTACCGAACCGCCTCCGCCGATGACCGGACTTTCCACATGATCCTCATAGAAGGCCACCATGGCTCGACGCGAAGCAGTATTGTCTTCAAACCGGAGTTCCTGATGGAGACCGTGCTGGATCATCACCCTGCCGTTCTCTTCAGAGAACATGGGCGCCAGCGTGCGGTTGTCGGCAAGCTCTGCGGCGTTCTGCATCTCTGGCGAGGTAGCAAGCCGATACGATACGACGGCACCGTCGGAGTGCCAGGAAATATTGACGAACGGCAAACTGGAGGTGATGTCGGAAGGCCCATGCACGGACTGGACCTCGTTGCCCACTTCCATGGACGCATTAGGCCCCAGATTCACCGCCTCGGCGCTGCGCAGCCGCAAAGCGTATAGGCCCTGGCTTCCTCCGGCGCCTTCCACAACGTTCATCTGCTGCACGGTGGCCACGTTGCGAATCTGCCGTTCCGGACCCAGTGCCAATTCATACCCTGCCAGATACTCCGAGCTGTCCGCCGGTTTCGGGCTCAGATTGGCACGCAAAATCAGATGGCCACCGGTAGCACTGGAGCGCTCCAGGGCAAAGGCGTGATGGGGGCCGCCTTGTCCAAAGTCGCGCGAGCTGCCGGCTACACTGACCCGGGCTGCCAACTGGGGAGCCGACCCGTTGTCGTTACCCGCAAGAACCACCAGCGGACCATCTTCGAGATAACGCAACAGCGGACGATTGGCAGAGGAGCGCAATGTCCATTTCCAATCCTCGGTCGACTCGTCCGGCGCCCGAGGTTGGGCAGGAAGCCATTGGACGGCCTCAAAGAGCGTACTTAAGGTGAGGTTAACGATGAGTTTGCTGCGAGCCCGCAGGTGCAGATCTTCGCGCAGAGTGGGAAGGAAGGAGTCTCCGGTGGCCTTTACCTGGTAGATTCCAGGCAAAACATGATCGAAGGCATAGCCTCCGCGCATGTTGGTGTAGACCCTGGCGACTACCGTGGCATCGGCGGCCATCAGCTCGACCATGGCTCCCATCTGCGGCGTGCCCCGTGCATCACGCACTACACCGCTCACGGTTGCAGGCAAAGGAGCGCCACAGGCAGGCAAAAGACCTGCTACGGCCACCACCACGAGAGCTGCGATTTGGCAATACCTTCTACGCACTCAGTTACGCTACTCACTCAAACACAGTGCAAAGAAACCCAATTCCGCGATCGCTAATCCTATTCGACTCTAAGACGGGCCTAAAAGTCACTATTCTCAGCTTACCAGAGCGCTAGTCAACCGTAAACGGGGCCGATTGCGCCACCTGCTGCTTGGACACGTGGTCGTTGACCGTGATAGTCACCTGGTACTTGCCCGGCTGCAGGCTGGCCAGGGACACCGACCTCCTCACCGTCAACTGATCCGAGTTGGCGCTGTTATCTCCCGCCGCCGCGCTGGTTTCCGACGTATCCAGGATCGCCTTGTTGTTAGCCATGTCCATGATCTGATACTGGATCGTGGCTGCATTCTGCTTGCTCTTGTCGTCGATCGCCAGATTGTAGACCTGCATCCAGAAATTGAGCTTCTGGCTGCGATGGAAAGAGACCGGAACTCCAGGGCCGGAGCTGACCCGCGGCCGGACGTAGGTCCCGGCGATAATGAATTGCCCGGTGCCGATTTGCTTGGTCGGCACCTGCTCCATCTTGTCGGCCAGAATCAGAGAAGACGCCGAGAGCTTCTCATCGTCATACTTGGGCACCATGATCCCCTCTGCCCAGGTGCCGATGTGGTCGGGGTTGTTCACGTCCTTGATCGCAATATCCACCCGGTAACGCCCTGGCTTCAGCGGCAAAGCCCACCAGTGGACTGAGGCTTGGTCGAGTGCCTTGCCCAGCAGTTCGGCGGGCTCTTCCACTTCCAGTGTCTGTTCGAAGGTCTGCACAACGTGGTCGGTAATGGTCGCGACCCGTCCTAGAACGTTGACCTCGCCTTTGGAAACTCCATCCTTGGTATTGAAGGTGATGTCCCGGTTCCTGATCTGCAAGGTCAAGGGAACCAGGACCGTATCCTCAGTGACCTTCACATAATCGGTCCGGACCTCGAAGGGGAAGAAGGGTCCGCTGAGGACCTTGTGATTCACCAAAAATGATTCCAGGTCCTTGAATTTGACAACCGGCGGAGCTTGCAGCTTGGAGAACTGCTCCAGGCGGTCAAACTCCTTAGCCTGATTCGACTGCGCCATAGGACCGCCGCCCAGGTTTTCCAGGCCGCCGTTAAAGCGGTCGGCTCGCTTCGAGGTGCCCATCTGTTCGCCTAGGGTGGCACCCGCACCCGGGACGTGCAGCAAAGCATCCTTCTCCGACCGATCGAGGGTCATGTGGTAGTCGCCGCACATGCAGGTATCCACGAACTCGATATCGATGTTCTCCCCGATGCCTTCAATGTAGCGGTAGTGCCAGGTCTCGAAGGGAAAGGTTGAGGTCTCGCCGCCGCCCTCTTCCATGGGGCGTTCGTAGGAACCGCCGCTGGGATGAGACTCAATGCTGTCCGGCTTGCCATAGGCGATATACATGTGCCCGCGGTCCGTCTTCCAACCCGGCTTGCCAGCGGCAAAGTGCTCGTTGGCATACGCGATCCGGCGGTAATTCTCTTCGCGATATTCGTTTTCAGGGGAATCGGGGTCGGGGTTACGCCGCTGCCAGAACTGCTCGATGAAGTTGTCTCGCTCTTCATCATTCGACAGGCTCTTGAAGGCCTTCAGTTCCTGGTCGGTGATGATCCAGCGCACATCCTCATCCACCCACTTCTTGTAGGGCCCTTTTAACTCGTTTCTGAGTTCTTTTTGCTGCTTGAATTTATCTTTATCGCTCTGCGGCCGCTTGAGCGGGTCCTGGGTACTCTGAGGGTCGGAGGCATTCGGAGTACTGGACTGCGACGGCTGACTGGTCGCAGATTGCGCGATGAGCATGGGTGGCAGACCCAACGACAGAAACAGAAAAAGGGTGGGATGAACCCTCAGCTTAGCCCTCAACATAGGTTGCGCGATACTCCCCGTACGGCACAACAAGTTTAAGGTTCGGTAACACCGAATTCAAGCGCGGAATATCATTTCTCCCTTTATCTTCCAGACGATGGCGTGCGCGGGTAACCCGTATTTGCCGTACCAGAACGAATTTCTGCTGCTTACATCCAAGTAAGCCTTGGCAGCCCGGTTCGCCTGCTATCCTGTAGTCCGATTTCCGGCCAGCGCCGCGTCCCGGCTTCTGCTGGGGCAGCCAGGTAGTCCCCGAAAGCAAGGAAACAGCCCGTTCACCGGAACCTCAACGAGCCGTTCCACGTATGATGTAAACAAGGGCGGGGGATACCGTTCTACCCATGAAACTTAAGAAGACATTGATCATCTCAGGCGCGGTTCTGGTGGCGGCCGGCATCACCACGTTCACCATCGTTCGCGCCCAATCGGGTTACACCAAAGTACTCACGGCGAAGGTGGTGCAGGAAAACCTGGTCTCTATTGTCAGTGGCACGGGACAGATCAAGCCCAAGACCTACGTCAATATCGGAGCCACTTCCTTCGGCAGGATTACTCACCTGTACGTCAAGGAAGGCGACCGGGTAAAGAAAGGTCAGGTCCTGGCTACGGTAGAAAGTGTGCAAGCCGAGGCAGGCGTGGTCGCCCAGCAGGCCAGCATTCAGTCAGCCAACACCGACATCGCCTCCTACCTGGCGGCAGAGAAAACGGCCGAAGCCACGGTGGCCCACTCCCAGGCCGATCTTAATCAGAAACTTCTGGATTGGCAGCGGGCGCAGGCACTGTACAAGGCCGAGCTGATCGCCAAGTCGGAATACGATTCCAAGAAGGCAGCCTACGACACTGACGTGGCTACGTTGGCGCAAAGCAGAGCGGCACTGGTACAGGCTCGGGCGCAAACGGCCTCGGCCCGGGGTAAGCTGGGCACCGCCGTGGCCACGCTCACCAGCGATAAGGATCTGCTCAACAAGACGGTCAGCACGGCGCCCTTCGATGGCATTGTGACCAATATGCCGGTGCGCGAAGGCGAAACCGTCGTGGTCGGTATTCAGAATGCCCAGGGCAGCACGCTCATGACGTTGGCCGACCTATCCGTCATTACAGCCGAGGTCAAGGTCGATGAGACCGATATCTTGAATGTCGCCATGGGGCAGCCAGTGGAAGTTTCGGTGGATGCCTTGCCGGGAAAGGTCTTCCCAGGGCAGGTGACCGAGGTCGGCGACCAGGCCATTCTGCGCTCCACCGGTATCGCCACCAGCCAAAGCACCACGGGCACGGAAGAGGCTAAGGACTTCAAGGTGGTGGTCACCCTCACCAACCCGCCCCCGGAACTGCGCCCAGGGCTTTCGGCCACTGCGAAAATAACCACTGCCCGGCGGCAGAATGTCCTGGCGATTCCCATCCAGGCTTTGGCTATGCGCACGGCAGCGTCCCTGAAGAGCAATGCCTCCATGCAAACGGTCAACGCTGCGTCCACCGGGGACGGAGCGCCGTTGAACGCCCAGGATCCTGGCACCCAGGGGGTCTTCGTACTGCGGTCTCATGGCAGCAAGTTGGAATCACAGTTTGTCCCGGTCACCACCGGCATCACCGGCACCACGGACATCGAAGTCACCAGCGGCCTCAAAGCAGGGGATGAAATCGTCATCGGACCCTACAAAGTGCTGCGCACGCTCAAGAACGACGTCAAATTGAAGCGGGATAATGCAGCCGCAACCCAGGCCACGGAATCTTCCTAGGCGGCCGGCTTGATAGGCTGTGGTTAGCACCCAAGCGCAGAGTTTTACCAGTGGCGAAACCAGGAGCAACGATGGCACTCGAAACCACCAGGGCAGGGCAGGCCGGAACGGCCCACGATGTCGCCCAGGGAGAGGTCATCGTGGTCGAGGATCTGTGGAAGACGTACACCATGGGCTTGGATCAGCAGGTAAACGCCCTGTGCGGCATCACGCTGCGCCTCCGGCACAATGAGTACGTCGCCATCATGGGCCCCTCGGGTTCGGGCAAGTCGACGCTGATGAATTTGATTGGCTGCCTGGACACGCCGACCAAGGGAAAATATTGGCTTAACGGGCACCTGGTCAGTGAACTCAATGATGACGAGCTGGCGCGCATCCGGAATCGCGAGATCGGTTTTGTTTTCCAGACCTTCAATCTATTGGCGCGAGCAACCGCTCTGCACAACGTGGAGCTGCCGCTGATTTACAACGGAACTCCTTCCGATGAGAGAATCGAGCGGGCCAAGGCGGCGTTGCGCTCGGTCAATCTTGAAGAGCGCATGAACCACAAGCCCAACGAATTGTCTGGCGGCCAACGCCAGCGAGTTGCGATTGCGCGCGCACTGGTCAATCGGCCGTCGATCATCCTGGCCGATGAGCCCACGGGCAATCTGGACTCGAAGACCGGCGATGAGATCATGGCGCTCTTCGACGAGCTGCACGCGCGAGGCAACACCATCATCCTGGTCACCCACGAACCGGATATCGCCGAGTACGCCCATCGCGTGGTTCACATTCGCGACGGAATGATCGCTTCCGATGCTGTCTCCTCCCGCGGCCGTGCGGTCGAGGCATAGCTGCAATCAGCTGCTCTGTCGGTGTACTGCTTTCCGTCCCATAATTCCCGTCTCCACCTCCCGTCATCACAGCGCCGCTCAACTCTTTTTCCGCCCCGCCGATAAAGCGCCTAAGAGAGCCATCAGCTTCGGCTGACAGAGATGGGTCGATGGCAGGAAAGGTGTGGACCGATGGATCAGACAATGCAACCGGGCCGGGAACCAAGTCGTTCGATGGCGCCGCGCCGGCCCTTTGCCGGTGCGTTGCCCGAGTTGGTGTCACGATCGCTGGCCATGCGACGCGTGTGTGAACAGCTTCAGCAGGTTGGCCCCCGCGTCCGGCTGGCCCTTATTGAGGGGGAAGCCGGCACCGGGAAACACCTCCTCGCCCGGCACATCCAGGCGCGCCATGCTTCTCCGGGCAGCCTGGTTGCGGAAGAGGCCACGGCCTTGTTCTGCGGTGAGGTGAGCGCCCATAGCGAGCTCCGCCCCGAACCCTTGCGCGCCGCAGTGCGCAGAGCAGCCGACGGCATCCTACTGTTCCGCAACATCGACGAATTGACGGCCGATGCCCAGGGGCAGCTTTTGCGCTATATCCGCTCCTTCGAAACTGCGCTCACTGCAGAAAAACCAGGCATACTTCCCTCCCCTTCCCAGGTGATCTGTACCTCCCGCAAGCCGTTGCGTACCCAGGTGCTGGCAGGAGCGTTTCTGCCCGAAATTTACTATCGCTTAAATGCCGTCTCCTTCTCCCTCCCCGCTCTGCGCGATCGCAAAGAAGACATTCCATCCCTGGCCCAGATGTTCGTCGATGCCGTCTCCCGAGAGCAGCAAAGGCCCTTGCAGGGACTCGGTCCGGGCTCACTTCCGATTCTCCTGCGCCACCTGTGGCCGGGCAACGTGCGCGAACTGGAAAGCGTGATCCGGGCTGCATGCCTGTCGGGCGAAGGCCAGTGGCTGCGGCCTATCGACCTGGTCATCCTCCCGCTCGAACCAACCGGCGTCAAGGACGGCGAACCCGCCATTCCCGAGAACTACACCCTCGATGGGGTGATCCGGCGGCACATCCTTCAGGTACTGAAAGCCTGTGATGGCAATAAAGCTCGTGCGGCCTCCAAACTCGGGATTAGCAGGTCCACCCTCTACCGCATGCTCGAAACCGACATAGCCGTACCCATGCAAGCCACCGATGTGAAACACGACGAACTCATCGCATAACAACCGCTTTTCCGAAGTGAAAAATTCGCTCTACAGCGTTCTCACTCAGGTGCTTACAGAAGAACGAATGCCTTCGCGGATTTTCCTCAAAGATCCTCAAGAAAAGACGCATCTCGCTCAAACTTGCCTTGCCAGAGCACAAGTGAAAATGCTTTAGCCGGCTCTCCGTGCCCCCACAGCCCGATACCCGCCCTGTTCGCCCGCACGAATTGTCGATACACTGCGTTTAATGCAGTTTCTTGCACGTTCAGGAATCCGTTTGTTACCCATACCAAAGTCTTTCACCCTTCGTCTTTTCTTGCTCGCTCTCGCCCCCGGCATTCTCTTTGCCGCCCAAAGCACTCCGAGCGCAACGCCAGATCTCCCTCTTAGCAGCCGCGTGAAAACGATGAACACCATCTTCTCCGACGCCTGGGAAGATCACCTCAGGCACGATCCCGAGTTTGCCTCGTCCATCGGCGATAAACGCTACAACGACCAGCTCTCCGACTACTCCGTACAGGCCTATAACGACTCCCTGGCGCGCGGTCGGGCCTTTCTGACTCGGCTCGCCGAGGTGGATACGACCGGAATGTCGGATCAGGAGCAGTTGAGCAAAGAGTTGATGGTGCGCGGCCTGATCGAAGATGAGGAAGAAGCCCGGTTCAAGCCCTGGGAGTTGCCGGTCAACCAGTTCTATGGGCTGCAGGTCGATCTCCCCCAGCTCGTTCCTCAACTCTCCTTCACGTCAGAAAAGGACTACGACGATTACATAGCTCGCCTTAAGAGGGTTCCCCGGGCCTTTCAGCAGATCACTGACAACATGTCCATCGGCATGGACGACCATCGCGAGCCGCCCGCCTACCTGATGGAAAAGGCGCTGGGGGAAGTGAATGCCATCGCCAATCAAAAACCGCAGGACAGCCCATTCGCCCTTCCGATCCAGAAGTTTCCAGCTTCGATTTCTGCAACCCAGCAGGCACGGATTAGAGAAGAACTGCTCGCGGCCATCACCGGGCAGGTGTTCCCGGCTTACGTTCGCTTCGGCAAGTTTCTTAAATCGCAGTACATCCCCAGGGGCCGCAATGATCCTGGTATATGGGCTTTGCCCGATGGCGAGGCCTATTACCGCTTTCTGGTAAAGCAGAGCACCACCACTGACCTGACGCCAGAACAGATTCACCGGATCGGCGTCGACCAGGTGAAGCAGGACGAGGAGCAGTTGCTGGCCATTGCGCACAAGCTTGGTTTTGCCGACATCAAAGCGCTGCAAAATGCGGCGGAGAAGAACCCAAAGCTGTATCCCACCAGCAAAGAGCAACTTCTGAATGCGTATCGCGGATACCTTGACCAGATGCGACCCAAACTTCCCCAGCTCTTTGGGCGTTTGCCGAAAGCGCCCCTGGTGGTCCAGCCAGTGCCAGATTATGCAGAAAAGGATCAGGCAGCGGCCTACTACATCCACGGCAGCCCGGACGGCTCCCGGCCGGGCACGGTGTTCGTTAATACTTATAAATTCGAAACGCGGCCCCTCTACGCAACTGAGTCCATCGCGTATCACGAGGGGTTGCCGGGGCATCATCTCCAGATCGCGATTGCCCAGGAGTTGACAGGCGTTCCCGAGTTTCGCAAATTTACTTACTACACCGCCTACACCGAGGGTTGGGGACTCTACGCCGAGCAGCTGGGCAAGGAAATTGGCTTCTACCAGGATCCCTACAACGACTATGGGCGTCTGGAAGCCGATATCTGGCGCGCAGTTCGCTTGGTGGTCGATACCGGCGTCCACTCGAAGCACTGGACCCGCGAGCAAATGGTCGATTACTTCCATCAGCACTCGGCCGTGCCGGAGACCGATGTACAGGCCGAAGTGGATCGCTACATCGCCATGCCGGCGCAGGCTCTGGGCTACAAGGTCGGCCAACTCAAGCTGCTGGAGTTAAAGGCCAAGGCGCAGAAGGCACTGGGCGAACGGTTTGACATCCGTGGCTTTCACGATCAGGTGCTTGATGCCGGTGCGCTGCCACTGGATCTACTGGAGCAGCGCATCGATACGTGGATCGCAGCCGAGCAAAAAATACAAAAATAACCAGGAGATTCGATGGGCGCACATACAGTCAGTCAACCGCTTGCCGGCCTCCGCGTCGCCATTCTCGGAGCGGGAAAAATGGGGGGGATTTTGCTCCAGGCCTTCCTCAAGTCCAAGGTGCTGGAACCGGAGCAGATCCTGGCCACGGTCGAGCACGCTGAGCGCGCAGGACAGCTCTCCGCCCAGTGGGGTGTCGATGTATCCACCGACAATGTGGCCGCCGCAGAGGCAGCGGACCTGATCCTGATCGGTCTTAAGCCTGTCACCGTTCCCGAGGTCGTCAGGCAGATTCGTCCCGCGCTCACGCCCAAAAAGCTACTGATCTCAATTGCTGCCTCAGTGCGGACGACGGCGATTGAACATGCCGCGGATATGGAAATCGGTGTGGTCCGCGCCATGCCAAACACTCCATCCATGCTGGGGGCAGGCATCGCCGCCCTCAGCAGTGGACGCTATGCCACAGAGGAACAGCTGAACCTTGCCGCCTTGCTCTTCGCCACCGTCGGCCGGACCGTTATGGTGGAGGAGAAACACCTGGACGCTGTGACGGGCCTTTCTGGCTGCGGTCCGGCATTTATCTACATCATCCTCGAATCGTTGGCGGAGGCCGGGGTCAAGGTTGGCCTGCCGCGTGATATCGCCACCCTGCTGGCGGCTCAGACCACTTTCGGGGCGGCCAAGATGGTGCTCGAAACCGGCTACCATCCAGCACTGCTGAAGGACGCTGTGACCACCCCAGCGGGCTGCACTATCGATGGCATCCTGGAGCTCGAAGAGGGCGGCCTGCGCGTGACCCTGATCAAAGCCGTGATGCGCGCCACCCAGCGTGCCAAGGAACTGGCCGGGTAAGATAAGCGAAGAGGTTCCGATGAGTTCCGCCCAGGCATTTCCGGCGGCCGCCGCCACCGCAAAGACGCCCCGCACGTCGACTCTGTTGCCTCGCTTTGCCTGGTGGCTGCTGGCTTACAACGTCCCCGTAATCCTGTGGGGTGCCGTGGTCCGCGCTACCAGCTCCGGCGACGGCTGCGGCGACCATTGGCCGCTCTGCAACGGCGTGGTGCTGCAAAGCAATCCGCGCCTGGCCACCATGATCGAGCTTGCTCATCGAGTGAGCAGCGGCCTCACCCTGCCTGCGGTTCTTTTGTTGCTGCTATGGACATTTCGCGCTACCGTTTCGGGCCACCTTGCACGCATAGCCGCTATCGCCGCGGTGGTGTTTACCTTCAACGAGGGTCTGCTGGGCGCATTGCTGGTGCTGTTACGACTCACCGCGGACAACCGTTCGCCGGCGCGCGCGGTTTACCTTTCTCTGCATCTGGCCAATACGCTGCTTATGCTGGGCGCACTCACGCTCGCGGCACACTTCTTATCGCGCCGTGAGGCCTTCACTCGGCGCACGATACGCTTCACGCAATTGCCGCTCGCCGTCACCGGGCTAAGCGCAACTCTGGTGCTGGGAGTGACTGGAACTCTGGCGGCGCTCAGCGATACGCTCTTTCCCGCAACCTCGCTCAGCGCTGCTTTTGCGCAAGACTTCTCCGCCAGCGGCGGTTGGCTGCTACGCCTGCGCATTCTTCACCCTCTGACGGCAGTGATTGCCGGGCTTTTCATCTGCTGGTTGCTGATGCGGAGCGTCGGGCGACCACTGGAGCGCAAGCTGGCTCTCCTGGTGCTCTGCTTGTTGGCACTCCAGTTTGGACTTGGCGTCGCGGATGTAACACTGCTGGCGCCGGTGTGGCTGCAGATCGTCCATCTGCTGGGAGCGGACCTGCTATGGATTGCGCTGGTTGTGCTCACAGCCAGGGTCTGCATCCTGAACAAGGCTCAGGCCACTGGCTGACTTTGCCCAGTTCTCATCACCAGTCGACTACCGGCATCAGGAGCGATTTCCGGTGGGTGGGGCGCAAAGTAAAAGGCCGTGTCGCGGATGATGGATGACGCCAGATGATCCTGCAGTTTCAGCCAGTCCTGCTTCTCTGACTCATAACAACCCGCCCATTCATTCCCCCACAAAATGTCCTCGCCCGGTCGCATCCATCCAGATATAACTCCCTTCGCCCTTCGGGTTCTTTGCGTCCTCCCTGAGCGGGTCTTCGTTCCGCTTCCAATCGTTTGTCCAGCCTTTGGCCGGATTCGCCTGTCGATACTGCGCGTGGAAGTAAAGCAGGTCAGGATCGAGGGGCTTGGCGTAGGTGCGATAGTCGATGTTGAAGTAGAAATACTTCGTCTCTTGCGAACCTTCATTGGTCACTGTGACGCGGGCATGCTTCTGGAATGGCATGGGAAAGAAGCTATTCATCGCCTTGTCAGCGCCCATGCAATAGCCCTCTGACTCCTCAGCAGTCTGACGGGTGCTCCACATCTCGCGAAAAACAAGCGAGGTGTGGGGCACCCGTCGGTCTGCTGAGGGAATGAACTTTTTAAGAAACTGTAATTGTTTTCTGTGAGTCTGGCTCGGTCGTCCGCGTGCTTAACCGGTTTTGCGGCCGCGTGCCGGCTTGCTTTCTGTAACTGCGGCTGATTTTGCCGCTTTTTTCCTACCGGGTTCGACCAGAGTGGGAGCAGCCGCCGCAGGAGCAGGGGCGCCACGCTCGGCAATGCTCTTCTTGAGCGCCTCCATCAGGTCGATAACAGGAGCCAGTTTTGCCTTTTGCGGCTGTCCGGCAACCACCTGCCCGGCTCGCTTGGTTTCGACCAGCGCCAACACCCGGTCCTGATACTCGTCTTTGTATTGTTCGGGTGCAAACCCGGCGGTCAGCTGCTTAATAAACTGCTCAGCGAGCTCTATCTCAGGCTTCTGCAAGGTCATGTTTTCGGTCTTGCCGTATTCGGCAACTTCCCGAACCTCAGACGCAAAGTAGAGCGTGTGCAGCACAATGCCATTGTGGTAGGGGCGCATCAGGACGATCTGCTCACGCTGGCTCAGCGTGACCTTGGCGATCGCGGCGACATTGAGCTTTTCCATCGCCTGCAGCAACAGCGCATAAGCACGCCGGCCCGGGTCCTCGGGGGCCGAGTAGTATGACGACTCGTAATAGATCGGGTCGACCTCGCTCAGGCTGACAAACTGCGTAATCTCCATGGCCGCCGACGACTCAGCCTGCAGGGTCTTCAGCTCTTCGTTGCTCACCAGCACGTAGGCATCGCGGTCAACCTGATATCCCTTGGCAAGCTCGCTGCGCTCGACCACCCGCTCACAGGTAGGGCAAAAGATCTGCTGCTTGATCCGTGAGCCGCAAACTTCGTGGATCTGGTTGAAACTGACGTGTTCCTCGCGCGCGGCCGCGTAGAGCCGCACCGGCACCGAGACCAGGCCAAACGAGATGTAGCCCTTCCAGACTGTCGATGCCATGGCTCCTCCGAGGGGATAAGATACCTTTCCGGCGGCGACGGGTGCAACGAAAAAAGTGCAACCGTGGCTTCCAAGGCAATACTGGTTAGCGCATCATCTCCTGCGCAGTGTGCTTCCCGGCCGCATGGCGAATCCGCCGCAGAATCGTGGAAGCAACGTAGGCTGCGCCGAATCCGTTATCGATATTGACCACGGTTACGTTGGGCGAGCATGAATTCAACATACCCAGAAGGGCCGCGATGCCGCCAAAGGACGCGCCGTAACCCACGCTCGTGGGGACAGCGATGACGGGTGCACCCACCATGCCCCCCACTACACTGGGCAGCGCCCCTTCCATCCCCGCGCACACAATCACCACCTCGGCCTCGCGCAGAACCTCGCGGTGCGCGAGCAACCGATGCAGGCCGGCGACTCCCACATCGTAGATCCGCCGCACCTCTGCCCCCATCACCTCGGCCGTCACCGCTGCCTCCTCCGCCACCGGAAGATCGCTGGTTCCGGCGCACAGCACGGCGAGCGCACCGGCGCCATCACTCTCGGCCGGTGTTGGTTGCCGCAGGGCGATGATGCGGGCTACAGCGTGATACTGCGCCTCCGGCACCAGAGCCTTCACGGCGGCAAACGCAGCCTCGTCGGCGCGGGTCGCCAGCACATCACCGTCCATCGCCGCCATGCGAAAAAAGATCTCTCCCACCTGCGTGGCTGTCTTGCCGGCCGCGTAAATGACCTCCGGCAGTCCGGTGCGCAAGCGGCGGTGATGGTCAATCTTGGCGAAGCCTGCTTCCTCGTAGGGCAGGTTTGCGAGGCGCTCCATGGCCTCCTCGGGACGCAGTTCTCCATCGCGCACGCAGTGCAGCATCGCCAGGATGGTCTCTCCGGTCACGATCGCGCTCCTGGTTCCAAGGTAGCGTTGGCACGCCAGGCCGCCATCGCCGCCTGCATGACTGTCTTGAGCGGAACATCGAAGGCTGCCGCGGCACGGCGGCAATCTTCAAACTCCGGCGCCGCGTTCCATTCTTCTCCCTGCCAGCAGCCCGTTTTAATATGAATCACGCCAAAATCCGTCTCCACCGGTGTGGTTTCCCGGGCGAGAATGACGCGACTCTCCTCCCGTACCCGGATGCCCAGTGTGGTCGTTTCCCGAAAGATCAGCTGCTGCAGATCGGCCGCATCGCCGGGCTTGCAAAGGACCGTGAGCAGTGTTCCCAATCGTCCCTTCTTCATCGTCACCGGGCCACTCATCACGTCCAGCGCGCCCCGCTCCAGCGCCAACTGTGCGGTGTGGGCCAGGACCTGGGGAGTTAAATCATCCACGGCACACTCCAGCACCGTCACCTTGTCCTCTTCGAAGTGCTGCGCGGCGGCGATCTCGCCGATGCTCACGCGCACCACGTTGGGGAAGCGCTCCGGGTTCCGCGTCCCCGCACCGTAGCCGATGGCCTGGGTCCGCATCACCGGGGCGGCTTCAAACCTGCAGTCCAGGGCGCGCAACAAAGCAGCGCCGGTGGGCGTGACCAATTCCGCCTGTACGTGCGCCGAATAGGTTGGCAGGTTCTTGAGCAATTCCGCGGTGGCCGGGGCTGGTACCGGAAAGCGTCCGTGGGCACAGTTGACAAAGCCACTCCCCACATTCACTGGGGAGCAATACCACCCGTCCAGATCCAGGGCATCCGCTGCCGCCGCACTGCAGGCGATATCGACGATGGCATCGATCGCCCCCACTTCGTGGAAGTGAACCTCTTCCGCCGGAACGCCATGGATCCGGCCCTCCGCTTCCGCCAGCAAAACAAAGGCAGTCAGGCTGAGGTTACGGGCGCGCTGGGTCAACTCCGCGCGCATGAGCAGGCTGCGAATCTCGGCCAGGCTGCGCCCGTGGTTATGATTGTGGCTCTCGTGCTTGTGGAGACGGTCATGGCCTCGTTCATGACCGTGGTCATGCTGATGGTGACCGTGGCCGTGCGTTGCCTCTTGCTCGATGGGTCCGGTAGCGGCTGCAGGCTCGTGCAGTTGGCCGTTGACCATCACGTCGATCTTGGTCGATTGAATACCGCTCCGGCTCACCCTGGTAACGCGCAACTCCGCTCCCAGCGCCAGCGAAGCCGCGGTGCGCTGCAGCAATTCGATTGGAGCGCCCGCATCCACCAGCGCGCCCATCAGCATATCGCCGCTGATGCCGGCAAAGCATTCCAGGTATCCAATCCGCATAAGCCTATTTTGCAAAACCGGTCAGCACCTCGATGGGCAGCACCTCGTTCATCGATCCAGAACGATATCCTTCGCAATCGAGTGAGACATAACGGAATCCGGCAGCGCGAACCACTGCTGCTATCGCCTTCAATTTCCCCACCTGGAGGATGGCCGCCATCTCCTCCTCTGCGATCTCGATGCGCGCAATCGAGCCGTGGTGGCGCACGCGAAAACGCTTGAGCCCCAGAGCGCGAAGGGAATCCTCGGCCTGCTCGATCATGCGCAGCGACTCCGGGGTCACCCGCCGGCCATACTCCATGCGTGAGGAGAGGCACGCCGACGCAGGCTTGTCCCAAACCCGCAATTGCGCCCGCTGGGCCAACGCGCGGACGTCAGCTTTACTGAGACCCGACTCCGCCAACGGAGCGGCCACCCGGTGCTGCGCCGCTGCTTTGTGGCCCGGACGGAAATCCTGCCCGTCATCCAGGTTCAACCCATAAGCCAAAGCCTCGAAGCCCGTACGCTCCAGTTCCTGCTCCAGCACGCGAAAGAGTTCGTCTTTGCAGTGAAAGCAACGATCGGGCCCATTCACGGCATATTCTTCCCGCTCCAACTCATGGGTTTCGATAGAGCGCAAAGGGATTCCTCGCTCCCTGGCAAAATCCTGGGCGTCGCTGTACTGCGAGCGTGCCAGGCTGGCGGAGTCCGCGATCACCGCCAGCATCTGTTGCCCCAGGGCAATATGGGCCGCGTATGCCAGGTAAGCGGAATCCACTCCACCGGAATAGGCAACAATGACGCTCCCCAACGAACGCAACCGCGCTTGCAGGGCCCTTTCTTTGTCCTCGAGGCCGATGCTCTGCGTGCCCGCAGGGTTGTCTCTGGTACCGGCTTGCTGGTTCATTCTTGAGTACACTCCCGGTCACAACGCTGAAGTCCGCAGTCCACGGGGTGAGATGATCGATTACGGGGTCGCCGATTCCGAATCTTGGACATTGTTTCCAAAGTAAACTGGATAATGATGTCGTTCTTCGCTCTTAAGTCTCCATTAACTGCCAACGACCGTATTGAACGGCGCCGTCTGCTCTTCGCAGATACTCTGTCTCTGGTCACTCTGTTCGCGATCACGGCGCTGTTAGCCGTGCTGACCAATTATCTCTACCAATCTTACGCCTCCCATCAGGTGGAGCTGGCCAACCGCTGGCTGGAACGCGGCGAACAGGCCATGCGCGAGGGCAAGCCTCAGGCAGCGATTGACGCCCTTAGGTCCGCGCTGGCCTTCGCTCCCAGTGACCGCAACACAGAGATTAAGCTTGCCGAAGCTCTGGCCTCCGCAGGCCGCCTCCAGGAGGCTGCCGTTTACTTCAATGCGCTGCTCGAAAGCCAGCAGGGCAGCGGATTAATCAATCTTCAGCTCGCCCGCCTGGCAGCTCGCCAGGACAACGTCAACCAGGCCATCGAGGACTATCAGAGAGCTATCTACGGGAATTGGGAGGGCGACGGCTATGTGCGCCGCCGGGACGTGCGCTTTGAGCTCATCAACTACCTCATTGCCCATCAGCTCCTGGACCGGGCCCGCAGCGAGCTGTTGGTCGCCTCCGGGAATGCCCCGCAGGACGACATCAGTATCCAGTTGGACATTGCCCGAATGATGGAGCAAGCTCAGGACCCGAGCGACGCCTTGCATCTCTATAAGACGATCCTCCATAGTCACCCATCCCTGCGCGAAGCTCTGGAGGGTGCAGGACGCACCGCCTTCCAAATAGGCCATTACCTGGAGGCAAAACGCTACCTTGCGCGTGCCCTGGAGGGCCCCGGGGTCGACCAGGAACCCAAAGCCAGCCTGCAGGAGAGTCGTGATCGTCTGTCCGAAACAACCCGCTTGCTGCTCCTCTACCCGTCTTCGCGACTAAGCCCCAGTCAGCGTAGCGTCCGCATTCTCACCGATCGGAAGATTGCCCTGGCACGCCTGGCGCAGTGTATGCAGGCCAGGCCTCAGCCGCAGGCGAATCACTCCCTGGCTGCCAGCACTCCGCCGCCAGCAGCCGCGTCCAAGACTTCCAATCCGCTGCAAAGTCTGGAATCCCATTTCACCCGCCACCCAACCACACCCACACCGAACGAGACCGCGGCCCCTCCCGCGGTGGATCCTCTGCAGGCGCTGACCGAGCGGTGGAAACAGTCGCCCCCCAAGATCTCACCGCGCCAACTCGAAGACGATCCCAATCTGGCGCAAAACCAGATTCAACTCATCTACGACACTGAGCTGGTCACGCAACAGCTCTGCGGGGCGCCCACTGGGGACGACGCCCTGTTACTGAAGATTGCCCAGTCGCCTGACCAGGTGGAGGAAGAATGAGCACGGCCACGGAAACGCCCGGCGTAAATCCAGCTCCGCTAAATCCGGCTTCAGGAGTCGACCCGGTCGCGGTGGCGGAGGACAGACGCTATCGGCCTAAGCCGGCAGATGTTCACCGGTTTGCCCCTAATCGCGACGAGCGGCTCTTCCTGGTTCTTTCTATTTTTATCGGGGTCATCTCCGGCCTCCTGGTGGTATGTTTCCGCGTCGCCATTAGCTGGATCCAGGTGCTTACGCTCGGTTCATCACCGCATCCGGGGCAGCTCCGGCTGTTTTTTGTGCCCATGGGCGTGGGCCTTCTGGTGGCTGCACTGGTCCAACTGGTTTTCCCGGGCGCGCGGGGCAGCGGCATCAACCAGACCAAGGCAGCACTTTACATCTACAACGGCTATATCTCCTTCAGAACCGTGATCGGGAAATTCATCACTTCCGCGCTCGCCATCGGCGGCGGTTTCTCGCTGGGTCCTGAGGATCCCTCGCTGCAAATCGGAGCCGGCGTGGCATCCATGGTTAGCCGCCGCCTCAACCTCTCGCGCGAGCGGCTGCGCATGTTTGCACCTATCGGCGCGGCCGCGGGCCTGGCGGCTGCGTTCAACGCGCCTATCTCGGCCATTCTTTTCGTTGTCGAGGAGGTAATCGGGCGTTGGAGCGCGGCTGTGCTTGGGTCGATCGTGCTGGCCGCGATCTCCAGTGTCGTCGTCGCCCGCGAGTTCTGGGGCGCTGAGCCGATGTTTCGTATTCCCTCAGTAAACCTGAAGGGACCGCAGGAGCTTCTTGCCTACGCCGTTCTTGGCGTGGCGGGTGGCATCGCCTCGCTCATCTTCTCCAAGGCACTGGGCTACTTCCGGCCCCGGCTCCGCCAGCTTCCCCGCTGGACCTGGTACATCCAGCCACCCATCGCCGGCCTCATCGTGGGCGCTATCGCTTATTTTGGCGCTCCTCAGGTGATGGGGCCCGGATATAACGTCATCGACCAGGCCATGCACGGCCAGTTCACCTGGAAGTTTCTCCTCGCCCTTGCACTGCTCAAGATTCTGGCCACGACCATTTCGTTCTCCAGCGGCACGCCGGGCGGAATGTTCGCCCCCACTCTTTTTATTGGCGCCATGCTGGGCGCCTCGATCGGCACTTTCGAGAAGATATTCTTCCCCACCTTTCCCATCTCGGTCGGTTCGTATGCGCTGGTGGGCATGGGGGTTCTATTTGCCGCGTTTTTACGCGTACCGCTAACCTCCGTTTTCATGGTTCTCGAAGTCAGCGGCAACTATTCCATCGTGCTTCCGGTGATTCTCGCCAACACCATTGCGTACCTGGTCTCTCGCAGTCTGCAGCCGTATCCAATCTTTGAGACGTTTACCCACCAGGACGGACTCGACCTGCCATCCATGGAAGAGCAGCGCGAGGAGAGCGTCCTGCATCTTGAGGACGCCCTGCGCCCAGTAAACTTCCCCATCTTTCCCGGAACCGCGACCCTGCAGGAAGTCTCAGCCCAGCTGGCTGTCGCCGACGCGCCCATATTGCTGGTCAATCTCCGGGATGGCTCCTGGTACTCCATGACTCGAAACGAGTACACCTCGGCCGCGGCAACACAAACCCCGGATACTCCTTTGGAACGCACCCTCAAACCCGATCGGGCGCCGCTCTTGTTTCCTGACATGCCGTTGGATAGCTCGATTCCCTATCTGGCCCGATGGCCCGTTCTCCCCATTCAAAATCGGGCCAGCAAGGGCACCCTGGAGGGCATCGTCTCGCTGGAAGATGTGTTAGGCCGTTACCAGCAGCAGTAGGTGTCCTATCGGGCTTACTGCGCCGGAAACGAAGAATGGGTGGCCCATTCAAGCCTTCCGTTCGCTTGAGTGGGATACCACGGCACTCCACTCGCCCGTCCCGATCACAGACTTTAAGCCTTGGAACTAATGTACGATTTCTCATTCGAGCCAAAGCCCAGCATCGTGGAGGGATCTGCAGTTTCCTTGCTCACCGAGAAACCCGCCATCACCATCGCGCTGCTTACGCCGGCGGTGCTTCTGGTCCATGGCTACCACCCGATGGCTGATGACGGCGCCGTCTATATAACCGGCATCAAGAAGCTGGCGGATCCAGGCCTCTACCAGCCGGATGCCGTGTTCGCCTTATCGCCCACGCATCTCTCCATCTTTGCCCCCGTTCTCGCCGCGCTGCTGCGCTGGGGGCACCTTTCCCTGCCGGCTCTGCTACTGATTTGCCATTTGGCTTCGATCTTTTTCTTTCTTCTCGGCTCTTGGAAATTGGCCGCCCGAATCTTTCCCGATCACCCCGCGCGTTGGGGAGCGGTGTTGCTCGCAGCTTGCTGCTTCACCCTGCCGATCGCAGGCACATCGCTTTCCATCATGGATCCCTACCTCACGGCGCGCTCCTTTTCCACTCCCCTCATGCTCTTCGCGCTGGCGGCAGTTCTCGACCAGCAGTGGGTGACTTCCGCACTGTGGCTCGCGTTGGCCGCGCTGCTGCATCCCCTCATGGCTTGCTACGCGGCCATCGCCCTGCTCACTCTCGCCCTCACCTGCCGCAGGATGTGGCGTTCTCTTGGCCTGCTTGCCCTGCTCGCATGGCTGCTGTGCGCCGTCATCTTCCTGGCCACGCGCCATCCGGACCCTGGCCTTGCTCACAACCGCGCGGTCCTCAGCCGGTCGTATTTCTTCCTTTCCAGCTGGCAATGGTTTGAGTATCCAGGTATGTTGATGCCGCTGCTCCTGCTGGGTTTTGCCGGCGCCCGCAGCCGGGCACCGTGGCCCGCACGCGCACTCGCTATCGCCGCGACCATCCTCGGCGGTTGCGCGCTGCTCACATCCCTCTGTTTTGTGCATCGCAGCGGAAGCCTTCTACTGGCGAGGCTGCAGGTGTTGCGCGCCTTCCACTTCGTCTACATCGCCGGCGTACTGCTGGCCGGAGGCATTTTGGGTACGCTGGCGCAACGCCACAAACGCATGATCGCCGCGCTCTGTCTAGCACTCATCGTCGTCATGTTTGCCGCCCAGAAACTCACCTATCCAGCCTCCGGCCATGTGGAGTGGCCGGGACGGACGCCACGCAATCCCTGGCAACAGGCCTTTCTATGGATTCGCGCCAACACCCCCGAAGATGCGATCTTCGCCCTGGATAACGACTACATTGAATGGCCCGGCGAGGATGCCCAGGGTTTTCGCGCAACCGCGGAGAGAAGCGCCGTCGCCGACTACTTCAAAGACGGCGGCATCGCCAGCAACTTTCCCCAGGCTGCCACTCCCTGGTGGCAAGGATCGCAGGCCACAACCCAGCTAAACCGCGCCACCGATGAGCAGCGGTTGGCCCGGCTTCGGCCCCTCGGCGTCACCTGGATCATCTTGCCGGCGCTGGTAAAGACCAGCTTTCCGTGTCCATTTACCAACGCGAGCGTGCGTGTCTGCCGGCTGAGCAGAGCTTTGCTTCGCCGCATAGAAAGCGCAAAATAACAGCTGGAGCCGTCATTCCGGAGGAGCAGCACGTCGTGTTGACGCTGTATCAGAGACTTATTTTCGGTTACGTGCTGCTGCTCGCTCTCCTGCTTGCCGTTGGCGTGCATGACTCTCTCTCCCTTCACCGGGCAGCCGCGCTCGATCACCAGCCGTCGGTCTCCGCTGGACAAGCAGCGCAGGCACGCGCTGTGCTTGCCCGCCAGGCCACCACCATCACCACTCTCTGCACCCTGACCGGCGTTCTGATCTCCATCGGCTTTCTCATCTCCATCATCCGGCCGATCCGTCGCACCGCCGCCGCTGCTCGCCGCATCGGACAAGGGGAATTGCAACAACGCATCGAGTGGCGAACCCGCGATGACCTGGGCACCATTGCTACCGAGCTCAACCGCATGGCGGTTCGGTTGCGCGACCTCCGCGACACCGAGTATGGCCGCAAACAGATGGATCAGCAGCTTTCCGACGCCGTGGTGCAGTCCATTTTCGAGCCCGTGATCGTCACCGACGCGAAAGGACAGGTCCTCAAGCTCAATCAGGCGGCCAGCGAAGTGCTGGGCGAAGCGGCCGCCGATCGCATGGCCCTGACCAACACCCCGGGGGGCGAAAGGATTCTGCGCGCGGTGCGGGATGCGGTCTCCATGCGCCAGTCCATCGCCACTGAGGACGAAGCCGCCATGCTACCCATGAAACTCGGCGAGGGACTGCGCAGTTATCGCCTGCGCACCACACCCATGCGCGATCTTGAAGGCAAGCTGCTGGGAGCCGTCAGCGTGCTTGAGGACATCACCGAGATGCAGGATATCGATCGCTTCAAGACCCGATTTCTCAGCGTCGCGTCCAGGAAACTCCGGCAGCCTCTGGAGCAGCTTCGGCTCAGCCTGTACACCCTCACCTCAGGCTTCGCCGGAGACTTGCGCCCCTTGCAGGCAGATGTGATTCATGGAGCGGAAGAGGAGGCAGAACGCCTCAATAACCTCATGTCCGATCTCATCGAGGTCTCCGAAATCGATACCGGGCGGCGCGAGATCCGAATGGATCGATTCCGCCCCATCGATATACTGCGCGACGCGCTCTCCCGTGCTCGCGACGAAGTCCGTGCCAAGAACATCGATGTGCAGATCCAGGCATTTGCCGACCTCTCTTATGTGAATGGAGATCGTCGCGCACTGCGCAGCATCATGGACAACCTGATGAGCAATGCGGTGCGCTACACGCCGGAAAATGGAACCATCCTACTCCAGGCCAAGGAGCAGAAAGACAAGGTGCAATTCTCCGTGCGCGACTCGGGCCGGGGCATCGAAGCCGAGCGCTTGCCCAACATCTTCGGCCGCTTCAACGCCGCGCATGACCAGGGGACCGGCCTGGGCCTCGCCCTGGTGCGCCGGCTGGTCGAATTGCTCGGTGGCCAGATCTCCGTGGAGAGCCGGCTCGGCCACGGAGCCACCTTCAGCTTCACTCTTCCCGTTGCGACCACCGTTGCCACCCGGCATCCCATCGAAATCGGTTGAGCATATCTCGCTACACTAAGCATGAAGCGTAGAAGCGAATTGCTCTTACCCCGCAAAGGATAATGACAGACCTCTCGACCGACATCACACCCGCCGCGCCTGAGTTGGCCAAGCTGCGCGTCTACATCGGAGCCGCGCCCGGAGTGGGCAAGACGTACCAGATGCTCGAAGATGCCCACCGGATGAAGAAGCAGGGCATGGACGTGGTCATTGGGCTGATCGAATCCCATGGGCGCAAGGATACCCAGGACCAGGTAGGAGATCTGGAAATCATTCCCCGGCGCGCTATCCCTTACCGCTCCGTAGTTTTGGAGGAAATGGATCTCGATGCCATTCTCGCCCGCCATCCCCATACTTGCCTGGTAGATGAGCTGGCGCACACCAACGTGCCCGGATCGGGAAACCGCAAGCGTTACGAGGATGTACTGGAACTGCTGGACGCTGGCATCAACGTGTGGACCGCGGTCAATGTGCAGCACCTGGAAACCCTCAACGACTCTGTTTCCCGCTCCGCCGATGTGCAAATCCGGGAAACCATCCCGGATAGTTTCCTGAAACGGGCCGATGAAGTAGTGAACGTGGACATCACCGTGGAGGAACTGCGTTCACGCCTCAAGCAAGGCAAGATCTACGCGGCGGAAAAAATCGAGCAGTCGCTGGCCAACTTTTTCCGTAAAGGCAACCTGAGCATGTTGCGCGAGCTTGCGCTGCGCACTACAGCGGCCGAGGTCGGGTCCCGCGCGGCGGAGTATCGCCGCAGCGAGGGCCTGGAACAGGCTCCGATACCAGAGAAGGTGATGGTCTGCCTCTCCCCCCGGCCTGGATCGGAACGCCTTGTTCGGGTCGGAGCGCGCATTGCCGGCCGCCTGGCCACCCATTGGTACGCGGTGCGGGTCGAATCCCCGGATGAAGATGCGCGCCATCGAGATGCGGAGGAATTCCAGCGCATGGAGGAGTACCAGCGCCTGGCCCGCGAGCTTGGCGCCCAGGTTATCGTGCTGAAAGACAAGAACGTTGCCGACGCCCTGATCGAGTTCGCCCAGCAGGAGGGCATCTCCCACGTGGTTTTCGGCCAATCGGCGCGCTCACGGCTGGACATTCTCCTGCGAGGCTCGGTGATCAATCGCTTCCTCGCGGAAATTCGTGACGCCACGGTGCAGGTGGTTCCGATTAGCAAGGCCAAGCGTTAGCACGATGACAGTCGCGCGTTGAAAGACTGTGCGCTCTGGAGCATGGGGTCCTGTCCTAAGAGTTTGCGTGAGGACCGGAAGAGAAACAGCAGATCCCTCCACTTACCGTCCCACACACTGCGAAGCGTTGTTGCGATACAGAGGGTTGCGCGGATACTCAACTGCCAGCTCGTGCAGCAAACCACACCCTTGCGCATCATTCTTATCCCGTAGCGCGGCCACGGCCAGCAGCAGCTTGGCGAAGGGCTTCAACAGGTTCCCATGAGCGGCGGTCAGCTCGAGCTCGTGGATACCCAGCTCCTTGTCCGGCTTGATGCCGCCTATGCGCAACATCCAGCGCACCGGCGCCGGCTTGATGCCGGTTAGGTAATTTTCGACGCCGACAGCCAGCAAAGCATCGTAGTCGTCGGGCTTCTGCTGCAGCAGCTGTTGCGCAAGAATGCGTCCTTGCTTCATATAGCTCAGCGCAGCGAAATCCTCCTTGTCGATCATCGCTACATAATCGGATCGCAGCCCCATGGCCAGAACCTTGGCAAACAGCGCGTTGCTGTCATCGGCATGCTGCTTGAGCGCCGCGTCCGCGAGCTGGTCTCCGTGGTCCAGTGCGGCATAGAACTGTTCGCGCACCTTGGGGTCGGGACTTAGCTTGGACCGCGCTTCAAAGTTCTTGTCGTTGGTGAAGAGCTGGCTTTCCAGGATGTCGAGCCGGGCAAACTCCCCAAACAAGAAGCCCGCCGCCTGCGACACCGGCCCCATGGGGTCTGCCGGGTGCATCCGCTCCCAGGTGGAAAAATCCTGATGGGCCCTTTGAAAATCCAGGTTGTACATGCTCTGGAAACCCTGTTCGATTTCGGTCGGCGCCAGGGCATCCGCTGTGTGCGCAGGCCAGAGGGCCAGCGTCAACAACAACACCGCGAACCAGTTCCGCGCGGTCGTCGACTTTCCGTAGCCAAGTCTCTGGTGAACTGCCTTCATGAGTACGAGGATAGGATGCGCCGTTGGGCGGGATGTGAAAACCGGACTGTTTCGACCGATTCCCGTCCTCGATTGTGACCGCTGCCGGCCGCAAACTCAAGGTCGCCCAGGCGGGAGGCGGTTACCGTTCGCTCCAGCGCACCCCAGCGTGAGCCACCGTGGCCGGCGCAGCGAAGCCGCGCAGCCAGCCGGCCAGATGCATATAGTCTTCCGCGGCTGCCGAACCGGGAGCGTAATCGATCACCGTCGTTCCCTCTGCCAGCGCTTCGCTCACGGCGGGGCTGCGGCGCAGCACCAAGGGCAGGAGGCGGTCGCCCAGTTGCTGCTGCAGCATCTCACGCACGTCCAGGTGGAGCGGCGATGAGGCGTCGAACTGGTTCAGCAGGTAAAAGGCTTGGGACTGGCCCCCCGGGTTGAACAGAAACGTCTCCAGCGAGCGCACACTAGCTACCGAGCTCATGTCCGGAAGGATGGGGATCAGAATCGTAGGATGAAGCGTCAGCAGGCGCCGCGCCACTTGCCGGCTGGCAGTGGCCACGTCCACCAGGACGCGGCTGGCGCCGCGCCCGTCGCGTTCCAGCTCTTCCAATAACGGGTCATGCTCTCCGCCGTCGTCCCCGGGATAGTGCTCCGCCTCCAGGCTCAGCAGGTGCACCGGCGCGTCGTTCTCCCCTCCCGGAGGAGAAAAGGTCCGGACCACGCCAGGCTTGGATTCGCGGGAGCCGAAATAAAGCGGCAGCAGCCCACAGGGGGCCGTATCGGCCAGCAGGACGTGCTCCCCCTGGGCCGACAGAGCGCGCCCAAGCGTGGCCACCAGGCAGGTCTTTCCCACCCCACCTGCAAAGGAAAAGACGGCAACCATGGGGGGCCGCTCGTCGCGGCTCACCGGGAGAGACGCGGCGGGTACGACCACCTCTACCTCGGCGGGAGCCAGAACAGAGTGCAGTGCGTACCAACGGGTGCCCGTCTCACGAGTGGGCTGCGGCAGCGTCTCCCGCATCGACCCGGGGAGGGTTTGCGGCTCCAGCTGGGGACCCTGGCCCGGCTCCCTGGGTTGGCGCGGAGGCACTCCCGCAGGCTGCGCGGCTCCGCCCCGTTCCGCCGGATCGCGCACGAACCGCTGGCCAAACTGTCCCCGCACCTCCTTGCGCGAAGCAGAAAAGTCCCAGTACTTGTTCCCTTGTGTGCGGGCCCGGGAGTAGAGCGCCGCGATATCGGGCGGCATTGCGCCCTCCTCCGGGTCAAATGGTCTTTCTGTCATGCCGCGCCCTCACTTTACCCAAGGGGAGAGTCTGTATTGTCGTCTTCGACAAATTCTTCCTGGAGCTTTAGTTCCCTAACATACCCGGTTTTCCTGTTGAGGTGAGGGTCGCGATCGAACTTCTTTGCGGGCGCCACTCGACACGCGGACCTCGTCCTGCCGCCTCTGCCCATTGTGGTACTTTGGAACTTAGGTAGAAATGAGCTCGTAGCTCAGTCGGTAGAGCAACGCACTTTTAATGCGTGGGTCGTGGGTTCGATTCCCACCGAGCTCACCACGTTTTGGAGCTACCTGAGCAGCCGGTTGGAGCGCTCTCACCACCAGAGACGCTTCTTTCCGATGAACGCCCATGCCCACCAACCCGCTTTGTGCTCCGCCGCTGAACTCCTTGCAGGTCACTGCGCTCCAGGACCGTTACACTGCGGCCTGGCATCATGAAGTTCCGGCCGTGGCCCCGTCCCTGGTTGGCTTCGAGCGCACGGTCGCCGAGCAGCACCTGGCCAATTTCGAACTTTGGCACGCCGAGGATACGGCCCGCGCTCCCCAGGCCAGCGATCACGACCTGGCCCGCATCAAGCGCTTCATCGACCACGCCAACCAGCGCCGCAACGACCTCGCCGAGCAGTGCGATGTCTTTCTGCTGGACTTTCTCAGCCAGCGGAACCTGCCCGCTCCAGGCGCCGAACTCCATTCCGAGTCTCCCGGCCTTATCCTCGACCGGCTTTCGATTCTCTCGCTCAAGCTATTTCATACTCGCGAAGAGATTGAGCGCCCCCAGGCTCCCCCGGGCCACAGGGAACGCAATCTGCAGCGTTTGCACATCCTGCTTGAGCAACGGGACGACTTAGCCGGGGCTCTCCATCAGCTGTGGCAGCAGGTTCTTGACGGGCAGCGAAGGTTCAAGCTTTACCGTCAGTTGAAGATGTATAACGATCCGGCGCTCAACCCGGCAGTCTATTCCCCGCGATCTAAGCCGTAAGACAGGTCGATCGCCATATTGGCACCCTGATTTGGCGTCCGTGCTACAGTCTTGCCAAGGATGCCGATCTACTTGCCGGGTTGACGTACGCCACTTCTGTGCGTATAAAAACGAATCTAATAGCCGGTTGCGGCTCCGTATCAACGTTCCGAGCAACGTCTCGATCGATGTCGACTCCTGTTTATAACAGGAGAAAGAAGAGTGGGTTATGCAAAACACAGGTCAGGGTATTCCCGCTCGGCGCAACCCTCGCACCATTGAGGGCAAGGCGCGCCCTATGCCGAATGCTGGACACCAGAAAGCCCTGAACGACTACCAAACCGCGATCCAGTGGATGCATGAAGGCAAGTATGAGAAAGCCCGTCTGGTCTTTGAGAAGCTCAGCCAGGACGGCCCGGTTGAGATCCTCGAGCGAGTGCGGGTCTATCTCTCAGCCTGCCAACGGCATGCGCAACAAAGCGGCCTCTCCTTCGATAACACCGAAGAGCAGTACGACTACGCCATTTCCCTGTTGAATACCGGCTTCTATGAAGAGGCTCGCGACCAGTTCCAGAGAATTCTCAAGACCAACCCGGCGGCCGACTATGCCTACTATGGTCTGGCCATTCTGGAAAGCATGACCGGGCTGGCTGAGCCCTGCCTGGAACACCTGGCTAAGGCGATCGAACTCAGCCCCCGAAACCGCATCCAGGCGCGCAGCGATTCCGACTTTCAGGATATGGCGGATGATCCCCGTTTCACCGAATTACTCTACCCTGAGGTTCCGTAAGCCAAAGCAGTGGGTTCAGTCCCAGGGATCTTCGCGTTCCATGCTTCCGCTTTCAGGGTATCGCCGCAGTTCGTTTCCTGGCATAGGTTAGCTTTGTGACTGCATTATGGTGAAATCCCTGTCCTCCACCTTGGCCAAGCCAAGGCCGGCAAAGAACACTGCCGTTCGCCAGAGCACCGACCGCTCCGGCATTCGTGCCGTGGCCATTGGCGGAGGAACCGGCCTTTCCACACTGTTGCGCGGGTTGCGGCGGTATGTCGCGTCGCCTCACCAGTCTTCGGGCGACTGCGAAGCGGCGCCATGCCTCATCTCCGATCTGGCTGCCGTGGTCACTGTCACCGATGATGGGGGCTCGAGCGGACGGCTCCGCCGCGGCTTCAACATGCTGCCACCAGGCGATCTGCGCAATTGCATGGTGGCTCTTTCCGAAGACGAGCATCTGATCTCCCGCCTCTTCCGCCATCGTTTCACCGCCGGCGAGGGACTTGAAGGCCACAGCTTTGGCAATCTCTTTGTGGCCGCGTTGCTGGAAATCACCGGCGATTTCGCCCAGGCCATCAAACTCTCTTCGCAGGTGCTCGCCACCCGCGGCCACATCTACCCCGTAACCAATGCCAACGTATCTCTCGCTGCCCGCATGGACGACGGTTCCCTGGTACACGGGGAAACCAACATCACCGCCAGCCGGCAACGCATCGTTGAACTCATGCTGGAGCCAGCCGACGCCGAACCGCTGCCCGAGACCCTGGAGGCGATTGAACGAGCCGACCTTATCACCATTGGTCCAGGCTCCCTCTTTACCAGTCTCATCACCAACCTTCTGGTCAAAGGTGTTTCCGAGGCTCTGGCCTCTTCGGGGGCAGTCCGCGTGTACATCTGCAACTTGATGACTCAGGCCAATGAAAGCCTGAACCTTACCGCTTCCCAGCATATCGAGCGCATTTATGAGCATGCGCACCGGGCCATATTCGACTATGCGCTGGTGAATACCGCGCCCGTCTCGAAGGTTCTGCTAGATCGCTACGCCGGAGAAGGATCGTCGCCGATCGTCGCCGACATCGAGGCCATCGAAGCCCTCGGGGTGCGCTGTATCGCCGGCGACTTTGCCGCTGAAGGCGATGTAGTCCGCCACGCCGCCGATCGGGTAGCTGACGCAGTCGTACGCCTAGGCCTCGCCGGCCACCGATAGCAAAAACCGCACGTCCCCCCGGACTACCCAAAAGGCTCAAAAAACGTTGGGTGGCCCATTCAAGCCTCTTTTTGGCTTGAGTGGGCAGCGCGCCCGGGCAGATGGTTTCGGCACCGTTCGTGATCACGATACCGCCGGCTGAATCTCCTTGACAGTTCGCTTCAACTGGCCGCAGGCGGCGTAGATGTCTCTGCCCCGCGGCCGGCGCAGAAAAGCCGGAACCCCCCGTGCAATGAGACTTCGTTGAAAGGCTGTCACCTGCTCCGGCGCCGGCATCGTGTAGCCAATCCCGGGACCGGGATTCCAGGCGATCAGGTTCACCTTCACCGGCATGGGTGCTCGGCGCGCCAACGCGACCAATTCATCGGCATGCGACAAGCGGTCGTTCACCCCGCCCAGCAGCACGTACTCGAAGGTGACCCGCTCACGCGGTCGGAGTGGCAATTGGCCGGCCGCCTGGATTACCTCATTGATCTTCCACTTGCGGGTGATCGGCATGATCGCTTCGCGAATCTCATCGTTGGGTGCGTTCAGGCTGATCGCCAGCCGGGGCCGCACTGCCTCACCAGCCAGCCGCAGGATGCCGGGCACGATGCCGGACGTAGAAACCGTCATCCTGGATTCAGCCAGCGATACCTCGTTCACCAGCAGACGCACGGCCGTCATGAACTCGTCGTAATTCAGGAACGGTTCGCCCATGCCCATAAAGACCAGGTTGATCCGGTCGCGTCCCAGTTGCACCGCCTGCCGCTCCAGCACCGCGATCACCTGGCCGGCGATCTCTCCCGCCGACAGGTTTCGCTGCAACCCCATTTTCGCCGTGAGGCAGAACTGGCAGTTGACCGCGCAGCCGATCTGGCTGGAGACGCAGATGGTGGCCCGCCGGGAGCCGGCAGTAGGCGATTCGTGCCCACTGCCATCTCCCTGCTCACCCCCGTCGCCGTCCGGCATCCAGACCGTCTCCACCGTTTGCCCATCCTGGCCCGCAACCAGGTAGCGCTCGGTGCCGTCCACGGAACGGAACGTCTCGACAATCCTGGGCCCTCCGATCACCCAGCCCTCGTCCGCCATGGCTCTTCGCAGCCCGAGAGGGAGGGTATGGACCTGTTCGAGAGAGACAATCCGCTGCAGAAACATGGCCTCGATGAGCTGGCCGGCCCGGTAGGGGGGCTGCCCAAACTGGGCCATTAACTGCGTAAGCTGTTGACGGGAAAGGCCGAAGAGATTCCGGGCGGGAGACTTGGCCACTCCCTCTAACTCGGGGACGAGATTTTCCCTACCAGGCATCGGCAAACGGCTCTTTTTTGAGGATATAGCACCCGGTTTTGAGGTACCGCTTTAGCGGTTTCGCCAATAACTTATGCACTAACAAGGGTGCATCGGAGGGTAACTTCTCGTGCGAAAATGCCTGCCTGGGCGGCACTGCATTTTGGTAATCGACCGCAGGAAATCCGCTTTACCCCAGGGAAAGCCGCTACACTGGAAGGGTGACAGAACGCAGCATTCGACGCACGATCCTACCTTCCGGCCTGACGATCCTGACCGAGCGCATGGAGCATATCCGGTCTGTTGCCATGGGCGTGTGGATCAGGGCCGGCTCCCGGCACGAATTGCCCGAAGTGAACGGCATCTCTCATTTCGTCGAACACATGGTCTTCAAAGGAACGCAGTCCCGCTCCGCCAAGCTGATTGCGCGTGAGGTCGATGCGATCGGGGGCAACCTGGACGCATTCACCGGCAAAGAGACCATCTGCTTCAACCTCAAGGTTCTCGATCAGCATGTCCCCACGGCGCTCGACGTTCTCTCCGACCTGGTGTTGAACCCGGTCTTCAACAACGACGACATCATGCGTGAGCGCGGCGTCATTCTTGAAGAGATCAAGATGGACGAGGACAACCCGGACTATCTGGTCCACGAGATCTTCACGCAGAATTTCTGGAAAGATCATCCCTTAGGAAAACCCATCCTGGGAACGAAGGAGACGGTGCGCCGCTTCGAGCAGGATATTTTGTTCGATTACTATGGCAAGCGCTTCTCCGGTAACAACATGGTGTTTTCCGCCGCGGGCAATCTCGAGCACGACGACTTTGTCGAACTGGTATCGAAGCGCTTCGACCACATTGCGCCCGCCAACACCGCGCTTGCGGAGACCGAACCGCACACCGTTTCCAAGATCGTCCTCCGCAACAAGAAGGCCCTGGAACAGGTGCAGCTTTGTTTGGGCGTGCCTTCTCCACCCATTGCGCACGATCTCCGTTACGTAACCCTGCTGCTCAATACGGTGCTGGGCGGCGGCATGAGTTCGCGCCTTTTCCAGACCGTGCGCGAAGAACATGGCCTCGCGTACTCCATCTTCAGCGACCTCAATCCGTATCGCGATACCGGCTCGCTGTGCGTCTACGCGGGTACCTCGTCGGCCCACTGCCTGCAGGTGATCGAGTTGATCATGTGCGAGTTCCGGCGTCTCAAGTGCGAAGCGCTGCCGGAAGAAGAGCTGCAACGCGCCAAGGACCAGCTCAAGGGCAACATCATTCTCGGCCTGGAGAGTTCGATGTCACGCATGTCGAACCTGGCTCGCCAGGAAATGTACTTCGAGCACTTCTTCGGCGTGGACGAAATCATGGACAAGGTCGATACCGTGACCAGCGAAGAGGTCATGGCCATGGCCAACTCGCTCTTTGACCCGGATAAGGTGGCAGTGACGCTACTGGGCCGGCTCGACGGGCTCAAGATCAGCCGCGCCCAGCTGGCCTGCTAGGTTCGGCGAGCGCTTTTGCCGGCGGCTGCGTCCATATCATTTGTAAAATGGGACCGTCATGACACAGACCAGCAATTCAGGCATCCTCCGCACCAACCGCCAGCGCGGCTTCACCTTGATGGAACTGCTCATCGTCATGTCCATCATGATCATCCTGATGTTAATCGCCATCCCGAACTTCATCAGCATGAAGGCCCAGGCGGACGAGACCTCAGCCATCCAGTCGCTGCGCGCTATCTACCAGGCGCAGATCCAGTACCAGACGGACTTTCCCTCCAACGGCTTCGCCTGTTCGCTGGCCGCGCTGGGCGGCGCTGCCAGCGCCGGTCCGCCCAGCGCGCAGGCGGCGCAAGTCCTGCAGGGGGATCTGGCCACGGGGCAGAAGTCGGGCTACACGTTCAACATTGTGAACTGCAACAAGGTGATGGTGAACAACCAGGACATGTACACCTCGTATGAGGTCACCGCGGTTCCACAGTCCATTGGGAAGTCGGGTCATCGTGGCTTCTGCATCGACTCCGCAGGGGAAATCAAGGCCGACCTTGCGGGTGGCACGAATTGCACGCAGCCGATTCAGTAAACGCCCGCCGCGTCTTGGTGCTGCTGGGGCTCTCTCTGTTACTGCCCATTCCTTTGTTCGCCCAGCCCGAACTCACTGCGCAACAGCTGGCACAGCGCGTCGACAAGTACTACAACGGCCTCCATTCGATGCGGACCGCCTTCACCGAGAGCTTTCACGGGATGGGCATCGATCGTGAAGAGAGCGGCATCCTGCTGCTGCGCAAGCCGGGAAAGATGCACTGGAGCTATACCAATCCGCCGGGAAAGGTTTTTCTGCTCGACGGCAAATATGCCTGGTTCTATTCCCCCGGTGATGCCCAGGTAGAGCGAGTGCCCGCCGCGCAACTGGATGACTTGCGTTCGCCGCTGCGCTTTCTGCTCGGCCACACCCAATTGCAGAAGGAGCTTGAGGGCTTGACCCTCTCCACTACCGACGCTGGGCTGCAACTCTCCGGGGTGCCCAAGGGCATGCGCAATCGGGTGGAGAAGATTTCGCTCGGTGTCAGCGCTGATGGGGCCATCCACTCTATGGTCATCCACGAAACCGACGGAGCACAAACGGCATTCACTTTTAAGGAAAGCCAGGCGAATGCACCGGCCCCGGACACGGAGTTCGTTTTCCATCCGCCGCCGGGCATTCCGGTGGTCGATGGCTTGCCTCCTGTGTAGCTCGACGTTGGAGAGGAAACGACAGATCCCGTACCCTTCGAGAGAGAAGCTAAGCCGTATGCGAAAATCGTACCTCAGGGGCTAAAGCCCTCAGTCAACCCGAGCCGTTTACGGCACGGCTAAAAGCCGTGCCCTTCGTCCAAGGACTTTCTTCCACCTGGTTTCACTCTTGCGGCGAAAACCGTACCTCAGGGGCCTGCCCGCGTGAGAACTGCGGTATGCCTTTAGTCTTCGAATATGCGGATCACAGTCTTGCTGGCTTCAGCGGCGTGCGTGTTGGCGGTCCTGGTTGCCGGGGCCCAAAGCACGAGCCAGAGCGGCCCTTGGGAACTCGAGGACAGCGGGTCTACCGCCGGCCTTCGGGGAATCCATGCCGTGGGCGGTGGCGTGGTTTGGGCCAGCGGCACGGATGGCACGATATTGCGCAGCGAAGACGCTGGCTACCTCTGGCAGCAATGCGCCACGCCACCCGGCGCAAGCAAGCTGGATTTCCGCGGCGTCTGGGCCTGGGATGCACAAGCCGCATTGTTGTTATCGAGCGGACCCGGCAACCAATCGCGCCTCTATCAGACCACGGATGGCTGTAGTAGTTGGAAGCTGCTTTTGACCAACCCCGATGCAGCGGGCTTTTGGGATGGGATCCTCTTCCTCGACCGGCAACACGGGTTTATCTACGGTGATCCAATGCAGGCCAGCGGGCGTAATGATCGTATGAGGTTTGGTCTACTGCAGACCGACGACGGAGGGAAAACATGGAGCCCGGCCGCCGAACTTGCGGCCCTCCCTGGCGAGTCGGTTTTCGCCGCCAGCAATAGCGCGGTGGCCGCCAACCAGGGAACGATCTGGCTGGGAACAAGCAAAGCGAGGGTACTGCGGACCGGGCAGAGCAAGGAGTGGAAGAGCGCCCAGACTCCACTGGCAAGCGGAAACGACTCCTCCGGCGTCTTTTCCTTAGCATTTCGCGACCAGATGCACGGAATTGCTGTCGGAGGAGACTTTCGCAAGTCCAAGGAAGCAAGCGGCAATGCGGCCTTTACCTCCGATGGCGGGGAGCACTGGAGCGCAGCCAGCAAACCACCTCATGGCTTTCGTTCGGCTGTGGCGTGGGATGCGATGGAGCAGGCCTGGATAACGGTGGGCAGCAATGGCTCCGATATCTCCTATGACGACGGCAAGACTTGGCAATGGCTCGATAGTGGTAACTGGAACGCTCTCAGCCTGCCGTGGGCCGTCGGTCCCCACGGTCAAATTGGCAAGCTGGGAACGCTTCCCGCCAAGCCGGCCGCAGCGGCCGGAGTATCCCGTTAAACTGGTAAGGGGCCCATGGCAGAGTACGTAGTCAAGCTGGCAGATGAGCGGGGACGCATTCAAGAGCAGGTGCAGGTCGCCGGCTCCGCGGAAGAACTGCGCAGCCGCTTCTCGCAGGCCGGTTACTACGTCTACTCGGTTCGCCCGCGCGGCATGCGGGGGATAGGTGGCAGCCGCAAGCGCGCAAACCTGGAAGCCTTCATCATCTTCAACCAGCAGTTCCTCACCCTGATCCGGGCCGGCCTGCCCATTGTTGGCTCGCTCGACATGCTGGTCAAAGGCCAGAAGAATCCCACCTTCCGAGCACAGCTGGAAAATGTAGCCGCGCGGGTGCGCACCGGGGAATCGCTCTCCGGTGCCTTTGAAGCCCAGGGCGGCTTTCCTTTGATCTACACCACCACCTTGCTCGCGGGAGAACGAAGCGGCCAACTGGAAGATGTTCTTTCCCGCTATCTTGCTTTCCAGCGGATTTCCCTCTCCTTCCGCAAGAAGCTGATGGCTTCCCTGCTCTACCCCTGCCTGCTGATCACCATGGTGATCGCGTTGTTCGTTTTCCTGATCAGCTTCGTGGTGCCGCGCTTCGCCATGCTTTACGACCAGTTGGGAACCAACCTGCCCGCGGCCACCCGCATGCTGCTAACCGTGGGCAATAATTTTCAACATTACGTTTTATGGCTATTGGCCGGCGTCGCCATCATCATCTACGCGCTCTACCGTTATAGCCAGACCACCGCTGGCGCAGCGCGCATCGATCGCATGCGCATCGGCATGCCGGTCTTTGGGAATATCTGGCGCAAGTACCAGGTCGCGCTCTTTGTGCGCACCCTTTCGAGCCTGCTGGTGGGTGGATTGCCACCCGTGCCGTCGCTTGAAACCGCAGCCCGCTCCATCTCCAGCAGCACGATTGCCAAAGCCGTGATGGCCTCCGTGGGCAGCGTGCGCGAGGGAAAAAGCCTGGCCCAGAGCCTGGAAAAAACCGCCGTATTCCCCGACCTGGCGGTGGAGATGATCGACGTCGGCGAATCCACCGGCGCTTTGCCGCAAATGCTCAATTCGGTCGCCGAGTTTTTCGAAGAAGACGTACAGACGGCGCTAACCGCCGCGCTGGCCCTGATTGAGCCCGCTATCCTGATCGTGATGGGCTCGGTCGTCGTGGTCATCCTGATCGCACTTTATCTGCCTATCTTTTCTCTGGGGCAAGCGAGCACCATGGGAGGCCACTGAGGAGGTTTGCTTCCCGCCTCCGCTTTGTCCATTTTTGCCGTAAGGAGTTTGCATGGCCGACAGCACGGTACTTCTCACTACCATCGTTCCTGAATCCGACGAGACTTCGCGCGCCCAGGCGCTGGCCCATCGCTATCGCTGTGAGTTCGTCGATCTGAAGAACTTTCGCATCCAGCACGAACTCTTCCGCAGCGTGCCCGTCGACATGATGTTTCGCTATAACTTCGTGCCCCTGGAGCAGATGGAAGACCGCCTGGTGATCGCGGTCAGCGATCCCAGCCGGCTCATGATCCTGGATGAGATCAGCGGCCTGCTGGGACAACGAATCATCACCCGCGTCGCAACCCTCTCCCAGATCACCGACCTGCTCAAAAAGACGGAGCAGTCGCAGCGCGTGCTCGATGAGGCGTCCGAGGGGCTCACCTTCGACGTAATCTCGGCCGAAGACAATAGTGACGAGAATATCTCGATCGAGAAGCTCACTTCGGAAGAAGACATCAGCCCCATCATCCGGCTGGTGGATACCACCATCTTCACCGCGCTTGAGCGCCGCGCCTCCGACATTCACCTGGAAACCTACGATGATTCGTTGGTAGTGAAGTACCGCATCGACGGCGTACTGCAGGCAGCCATGGCGCCGATCGCGCGCGAGCACCACTCCACCATTCTTTCCCGCATCAAGGTCATGAGCGAACTGGACATCGCCGAGCGCCGCGTCCCCCAGGACGGCCGCTTCCGCGTCCGCTACAAAGGACGGCTGATCGATTTCCGCGTCTCCATCATGCCCACCGTGCACGGCGAAAACGCCGTGCTCCGTGTGCTCGACAAGGAGTCGATGAGCGAGAAGTTCCGCAAGCTCACGCTGGATGTGGTTGGTTTTGGAGAGGAAGATCTGCGCCGCTTCCGGCGCTACATCCGCGAGCCCTACGGCATGGTGCTGGTCACCGGCCCTACCGGGTCAGGCAAGACCACAACCCTCTATGCCGCGCTCAACGAGATCAAGAGCGACGAGGACAAGATCATCACCATCGAAGACCCGGTGGAGTACCAGATTCGCGGCATCACGCAGATCCCGGTAAACGAGAAAAAGGGACTCACCTTCGCCCGCGGCCTGCGCTCCATCCTGCGCCATGACCCGGACAAGATCCTGGTGGGCGAAATCCGCGACCAGGAGACGGCGCAGATCGCCATCAACTCCGCGCTCACCGGCCACCTGGTCTTCACCACCGTCCACGCCAACAACGTGGTCGACGTCCTCGGCCGCTTTCTCAACATGGGGGTAGAGGCCTACAACTTCGTCTCTGCGCTCAATTGCATCCTCGCTCAGCGACTGGTCCGCACCATCTGCGAACACTGCACCCGCCCCGTGCGCTACGACGATGAGTTTTTGCGCAACAGCGGGCTGGATCCCGAGTTGTGGCGCAGTTTCGACTTTCATGAGGGCGCCGGCTGCATTGAATGTGGAGGCACCGGCTATCGCGGCCGAACCGCCATCCACGAGTTACTGGAGCTGACTGATCCCATTCGAGAGATTATTTTGGAGAAAAAACCCTCCTCGGAAGTACGCAAACTGGCCCAGGCGCAGGGCATGCAGTTCCTGCGCGAATCGGCCGTAGACCGCGCCAGCCGTGGCTTGACGACACTCAAGGAAATCAACAAGGTCACTTTTATCGAGGCCTTCCGCTAGACATGCTTTCAAACATCGCCAACCGTATCTTCCCGTCCGAAGCCGATGCGCTGCGTCCTCGCCTGGCCTGTGAAATCACCAGCGCCGGCGTGGTTGCGGGCCGGCCAGGCGAGGCGGAACAGGAAATTGTCTCTTCCTTCGCGCCCTTGCGCCCCGGTGTGCTCGCCGCCGGCCTGAAACCACCCAACTTCACCGATCGTGCCGCCGTGGCCGGCGCGCTGCGCCAGGCCCTCAACGAAATCAGTCTCAAAGAAACCCAGATCACCGTCGTCATCCCTGACGCTGCCGTCCGCGTCCTGCTGCTGGACTTCGACCTGTTGCCCACGAAGGCTACCGAGGCTCTCCCCATTATTCGCTTTCGCCTGCGCAAACTGGTTCCTTTCGAGGTGGAAGATGCAGCCGTCAGCTACCAGATCATGCCCGGCAAGCCCGGGCTGGTACGCGTGATCGTCGCCGTTTCCCCGGCCGCTATCCTGGCCGAGTATGAAAGCGCGGTGCGCGAAGCGGGCTACGAACCGGGGGTGGTCTTACCCAGCACCCTGGCTGCATTGGCCGCGGTCAGCACGGAAGAGCCATCGCTGGTGATCAACCGCAACGGAGGCTCCGTAACTACCGCCATTACGCGGCAAAATGAACTGCTGCTCCACCGGACGCTTGAACTCACTGAAAAGGAATGGCTGCCCCAGGACAATCAGCTCCATGCTCTCGAAGAGCTGCAGCAATCGGTAAGTGTTGCGGTGGCTTATTTTGAAGATACGCTCGAGTCGCCGCCGCGGCAGTTGCTATCCTGCGGCCTGGGCGGCCCGGAAGAGCTTATCCGCCTGCTGGGCGATGCCCGCATCCCCGTGCGCGACGTCGTTCCTACGCCCCACAAGAACAAGGCGATGCCTGGCGGCATCCTTGCCGGGGTGGTTGGAGCTCTCGCCAACTAATGCGCGTCCAACTCAATCTCGCTTCCCGTCCTTTTGTAGAGCTGGGCCCGCTCTACCTGAGGCTGCGAATCCTCATCATCCTTCTGGGCGTGATCGCGGTACCGCTCTGGTTGCTGCTGGCCACCGAAAAGGGCAAGGCATCCGAGGCCCAGGCGCGGCTGACCGCTGTCGACCAGAAGATCCAGGCGATCGAGTCCCAGCGGCAGGCCTTTCAGTCGCAGATGCGGGAGCCGCAAAATGCCGCGGTATTGTCGCAATCACAGTTTCTCAACCGGGTCTTTGCCAGTAAAGCCTTCTCCTGGACCGCCGTCATGATGGATCTGGAAACTGTGCTGCCCAGCGGCGTGCAGGTCCTGAACATCGACCCGGTCATCGCCAAAGATGGAAAAGTGACCATCCGTCTGCGGGTGAGCGGGGCCCACGATCGCGGCGTCGACCTGGTCCGCAACCTGGAACACTCCCACCGTTTTCTCTCTCCCCGCCTGGCCCGGGAGACGGCGGAAAGCAACCAGAATGGGCGGGCCGTCGAGCAGGTGAGCACCGCCTCCAATGTCAACTTCGATCTGTTGGCGGAATATAATCCATTGCCCGAACCCGCCGAGAAGCCGGCAGGGGCCGGGCAGAAGAACGGGAGTCCAGCCGGAACCAGGCGATCGAAAGTCGTCCCCGCCGCCGGGAAAACTGCCCCCACCACTGGCGGGAAGGCCGCACGCAAACCGCAGGCTGCCAAGGTGGCCACACCATGAAGAAATTCAGCGGCAACCTGTTCAGCTTACTCAACCTGCATATTGCCGGGGTGGCGCTGCTGTTAATCCTCAATCTGGTCCTTGGGGTGCGCCTCTTTCTTGCCTGGAGTACGTTGCGTGCCGCCGGCCCCGCCCAGCTCCAGCAGCGGCAGACCGCGTACCGCGCGCTACAACTCGAGATGAGCCCGTTACGAGGACTGCCACAGAAAGTCGACCTCTCGCGGACCCAGGCGGACGATTTTTACGCTGCGCGTTTTCCCGGCGCATACTCCACTATCTCCTCAGCGATTAACGAGCTGGCCACCAAAAATACCGTCCGCCTTACCAACCTCGCCTACACTCCCAGGCCCGCACTCCCGGGGCTGGTTGAGCTTCGCCTGGATGCCAGTCTCAGCGGGGAGTATGCACCGCTCATGCACTTTATCAATGGCCTGGAGCGCAGCAAGACCTTTTTCCTGATCAACGGGCTCACTCTGACCGGGCAACAGGGTGGCCTGGTCAATCTGCGCCTTCGCCTCATTACCTATCTTCGTGCCAGCGACCTGAGCCAGCTGCCTCCCCCCACCTCGGGAGAGGAAGGCCCACCGGCCGGAGAGGAGGAAGCCCGCTAATGGCCATCAAAGCCGGCACGGAAGATAAGAAGAAGGTGTACCTGGCGGGTGGCCTCGGCTTAGTCATGCTGGTCCTGTTGGTGCGCTTCCTGTGGCAGACCTTCGGCCCTTCGCCATCCCCCGAGCCAGTAGCGGCTCCGCCCCCAACGGTGACAGCACCCCGTCCGGCAACCACACCATCCGGCGGCGAAACGGCGCAAGAGAACACCACCGCGGGGGCTTATGCCCACCCGGCCGCAAAGATCGGCGGCTTAGCTTCGCTTGACCCTACACTGCACCCGGAGATCATGCGTCAGGCGGAGTCGCTGCAGTACACCGGCAGTGGGCGAAACATCTTCTCCCAGTTCTCGGCGCCCCCGGCGATACCCAAACCGATCGCTCCCATCCGCCAGGCAAACGTCGATACCGGGCCTCCGCCACCTCCACCGCCCCCGCCCATCAATCTCGGGTTCTATGGCTACGCGGCGGAGAAGACGGGACAAAAGCAAGTTTTCCTGTTGCACGGGGATGACATCTTCATCGCCTCCGAAGGGGATGTTGTCGATCGGCGTTATCGCGTGGTAAAGATTGGAGCCGCCTCCGTCCAAGTGGAGGACATTCCTTACCACAACACGCAAACCCTACCGCTACGTCAATGAGCGTTGCATGAAGCTAACCATGAGACCCAACTCGACACCATCCGGCTCTCGCCACCACCTTCCACACCAGGAGGGATTTCTCCTGCTCGGCGTTCTTTTCATGATTCTGCTGATCACGATCGCGCTGGCCGTAGCGGCGCCCAAGATGGCGGAATCGATTCGCCGGGATAAAGAACAGGAGACCATACAGCGCGGAAAACAATATGCCCGTGCGATCCACATGTACTACAGCAAATACGGGCGTTATCCCAACACCATCGACCAGCTCGTTCAGAAGACGAACAACGTGCGCTTCCTGCGCAAGCGTTATCTCGACCCAATGACCGGGAAAGACGACTGGCGCATCATTCACCTGGGCGAGGCCAGGGTTCCAGCCATGGGCTTGTTCGGGCAACAAATGCAGCAGAACGGAATTACGCCAACCGGGATGACCACTGGCGCAGGCGGCACCTCAACCAGCTCCTTCGGATCTTCTTCCCCGTTTGGTTCTTCGAGTGGGTCGTCTCCGGGCGGGGGCAGCTCGCCGTTCGGGTCTTCGGGGTCCTCGTTCGGTAACAGTAGCGGTTCGTCATTTGGCTCTTCCTCTTCAAGCTTCGGCGGAAGCCCGGGGTCGGCCTTCGGCAACAGCGGTTCATCCACTTCGCCCATCGGGGGCACCGACTCCGGCGCCGGTAGTGGGTCCAGCACAGGCAGCGGCTTTGGTTCGTCTCCCGGAATTGGCGGAACGACCACAACTGGCGGAACAGCCACCGTGAATGCCGCCGGAACGACCGGGAGCAGCGGCGCCTTTGGCTCACCCGGCGTTACCGTCGGTGGCGCGCCCATTGTGGGGGTTGGCTTGCTCAGCAAGCAAACATCGATCAAGATCTACAAGAAGCAGACCCACTACAACCAGTGGGAATTTGTCTTCGATCCCACCCAGAACGCTCTCGAGGCGACGGCCGGCGCCGCGACCAACATCAACGGCAGCACAACCGGCTTGGGTGCGAACGGAAGCACCGGGACAGGTTTTGGATCGAGTAACGGTACGGGATTCGGGTCGAGCAACGGCTCGGGATTTGGTTCCAGCTCGGGATCTGGATTCGGGTCAAGTAACGGGTCTGGATTCGGGTCGAGCAATGGATCCGGTTTCGGATCCACGAACGGCCCTGGATCCGGACCCAGTAACGGTTCTGGTTTCGGCGGATCGCCAGTAAGCCCGGTGAGCCCGACGTCACCGGTCAATAACTCGCCGCAGTAATCATTACCGCTAAAGAAAAGCCGCAGTTCCCTACACTCTCATCGCTTCTGAAAATCGGGCGAACCCAGCAATAGTCCGGCTACCAGCGCAGCTTGCTTGTCCACCGGGGCTGGTATCGGGGTCGCCAGATCCATCACCTGCACGAATGCGGCCCGGACGGCCATCGCCCCTGGTTGCTTCGCGCCGGGTTTGGGTGGCTCTGATCCGGGGAGTGCTATCGGTCCTTGCGCAGCCAATTCTTCGGCTTGCTGCAAAACCGTTTGCCGGGCCTGCGGATTCAACTGCCCATCCAGAAACACCGCTTCCAACTTCGTTTCCTTCTGAGCGGCCGTGGCGGCATCGGGCCCCTTGATTTTCATCAAGGCATCCAGATCGGTCGCAGTGCCGAGCTTATGGCCGGCAAGAGCCAGCGCGATGTTGATGCGGGTCAGCAGGTCACCGGAGTTTACCCACGCCCCAGCCATCCAGGAATAACCATTCGGCGTCTGGCAGCCGAAGAAAGGCATGCCTAACTGGCTCATCGCATTCAGCACGATTCCCGGCCGCTCCACTTCGCCGCCAGTTGCTCGAACGGCCGAGAGCACAAACTCTTCAGGAGTCTTTACCTTCGCGCGATACGCCTCACGCGACCAGAACTCCGGCGAGGTAAACATGGTACGCAGCACCTGGCGGATGTCGCCATCGCTATGCAGGTAGGTATTTGCCATGCGGTCCACCAGCGAAGGGGGTGGGGTGTCGCTCACAAAACGCTCCGCCAGCTGCAGCGAGAGATGGTGTGCCGTTGCAGGGCTGCTTGCGAGCTGGTGCAGCACGGCAAGCCCCTCCTGTTCGCCATTCTCCTGAATGGTCTGGCCCAGCACCTGCTTAACTCCGGGCTCGTGGCGCCGCTCATTAAAAGTAAACCCACCCCCCTTACGTGGGTCTTCGATGGTCCAACCGGTAAAGACCTTGGCCACTTCGGTAACGTCTTTCTGCGTGTACCCGCCGTCCACACCGAGGGTATGCAACTCCATCAGCTCACGGGCATAGTTCTCATTTAACCCGGGGTCTCTATTCTTGGCCGCGGGATTTGCTTGGGCACGTTGCGCGGCCAACGAATGCGGGCCGATGCTGGAATGATTGTCAAGATAGAACAACATCGCCGGGCTTTTCGCCGTCGCAACCAGCAGATCTTCGAACTTACCCATGGCATGCGGAGCAATCACGTTTTGCTGGTAGTCCACCAGGTACCAGGGCGCGAACGGCCCCTTCTTCAGATAGACGTTGAAGTGGTTCAGCCAGAAATCCGTCATCACTGCCTGCAGCTGCCGCTGGCTGTAGATATCCGTGAGCAGGCGCGTCTGCAAAAGTTCACCGGCCACCAGCAGCGTAGGGTTTATCAGCGCAACCACTGTTTCTTTTTGCTGGGGTGTCAAACCAGTCGTCAGCTGGACGCGTTCTTCAGGAGTGAGGCCCTTCAGGAAACCGCGCAGCTGGCCCGGCTTCATAGTCACCATCCGCTGCACTCGCTGATCGGGAGATAGATTCACAATCTGGGTTGAGGCCAGATCGGCGAACAGCTTCTGCTCATGCACCGTGATCGAGGGGGAACTCGCTACATCCTCGAGCGCCATCGCGTCGGCCATCACACTCTCGTTGGCCGCCGCCTTTGCGTTCGCCTGATTGTTCTCTGCCACGACCGGCGGCGCGGTCGTCATTGTATTGGCAGCACCCGTAGCGGCGATGGGCTCAGACCCGGGCTGCCGAACCGTCTCCTGCGCCTGCTCCTGCCGCTTTTCTTCATAGGCGAAGACCTGGTTCTGGTAGATTGCGCGTTCCACCCGATCGCTGGGCAGGGTGACCTTTCCGTCAGCCACGGCGCGAATCACGGCCGCGGAAGGAAACGTCTGGAGCAGGTCCTGTTGGCTCAGGTGCATCGCAGGAAAACTCCGCAAACGAGCCTCAAGCAGGCTATCGTCGACCTGCTCGGGATTGAGCTGCATCTCGACCCATTTCTTGACCCCAATCGCCTTAACCCGCTCCAGGTCGCCTGGCCGCGGCCCAAAGGTCAGCCGGTTCAGCGCCTGGGTCGCGCGCTCTTCTTCCGTAAGTGGCTGCACCGCCGGCGCTCGCTTGCTATGCCAGCCAGGGCTGGCAACAGCCAGCAATGTGGCCGGTTCCTGGACCAGGGAGAGCATCAAGCAGCCGGCCAGGGCACGCGTAAACAACCCGGCGATAGAACCTGAGAGTGAGGGCATGGTCGAACAGCTCCGCAAACATGAATCTAGGCGTTCAGACCCCCGGATGGGCGCGAAGTCGCGTTGGGCGACCTGGATTTCATGCTTGGCCAGGACAAGCTTGCTACCCGGCGGCATCCTCCACCGCAGGTTCCAGGCTAGCGGGCAGAATGCCCATTGCCTGGTAGATCGGCCGGATTTCGACCCGGATCGCCTTGAGCCTGGTGGTAAACCATAGCGCACCCAGAATGACGACGCTGCCGGTAATCATCACCGTCCGCGGAGCGCCCAGCCAATGCGCCAGGCTGCCTGCCAGCAGGCTGCCGAAGGGCGCCATCCCCACGAACGCCATCGTGTAGTAGCTCATGACCCGGCCACGGCGGTCTTCCGGTACCAGGGTCTGCACAATCGTGTTGCTGGCTGCCATGCCCTGCATCATGCCGAAGCCAACCAGCAGCATCATCAGCATGGAGAACCACATCACCCGCGAAAGTCCGAAGAGAATCAACCCAGTGCCGAAGGAGGCGGCGGCGATGGGAATCATCCGGCCTAACCCCAGCACCGTCTTGCGCACCGCGAGCGAAAGCGCCGAGACCAGTGCGCCGACCCCCGAGGCGCCCATCAGCAGCCCCAGGGTATGCGGCCCCCCGTGCAGCACCTGGGAGGCGAAAATCGGCATCAGCACCACGAAGGGCATGCCCATCAGGCTGACCAGGGCAAAGAGCAGCAGGATGGTGCGCACAGGCGCGAACCCGGAGACGTAGGCCCACCCCTCCTTCAACTGCACCCACATGGAAGCGGTGGCCGCACCACTTCCCGGCCGGGGCTGGATATGCATCAATGCCAGAGATGCGATGACCGCAAAATAGCTCAGGCCATCGATGAGAAAGCAATAACCCTCACCGAAAGCGCCAATGACCAGACCTGCCAGCGATGGACCCACCAGCCGAGCCAGATTCACCATCGATGAATTGATGGCGATGGCGTTACCCAGGTCCTTCCGGTCTTCCACCATCTGCACCAGAAATGCCTGGCGGCCGGGCATGTCAAAGCCGTTGATCAGCCCTTGAAAAGCGCTCAGGAACAGGATCTCTCCAATGGTGATTCGATTGGCGAGCGTCAACCCAGCCAGCAACAGGGACTGCAGAGCGGCCAGGGCCTGGGTCCAAAGCAACACCTGCCTGCGATCCAGCCGATCGACCCACACGCCGGCGAACGGGGCCAGCAGGAAGGTGGGAATCTGTCCCATAAAGCCGACCAGGCCCAGCAGCAGGGCGGAACCAGTCAGCCGGTAGACCAGCCAACTGGTGGCGATCCGCGTCATCCAGGTGCCGATCAGGGAAATGCTTTGCCCGCTGAAAAACAACCTGAAGTTGCGGTGTCGTAAAGCACGCCAGGCATGCGAAATACCGCCGCGGGTACGCCGCGCCGGGAGGACGTCGGGTGGACCGTCGTTTTGTTCCTCTTCCATCGTGGCCACAGGCGGCGTCAGATGCCTCGTCGAATCCCTTTTAGATGCCGCTCGGTCAAGCGAGAGTGCGGAAACCAGCCCGCCGTTCGGACCGCACCACAGGTCGCAGAAGGTCGGACGAGGCGTGTCTATTTTTCAACATTACACTCCGGGTTTGTCGTCGAGTTGCGCTGGTTCCTGCCGGCTGGCCGAAGAACAATGCAAAGGCAGAGTCTGTTAAGCCTGCAGCGTTTTGAGGGCGCACCACCCCTGTGTCTGGGAACGGCGCCTGCAACCTCTGGCCCGTATCCTGCACCCAACAACACACTAAGGCTTATTCACATCAGGAGAGACCATGTCCCCAACCAGCACCATACAAGAGACTGCCCCGGCAATTACACGTGAACAACTGATCGATCTACTCAATGAAGATTTGGCTCGCGAGTACCAGGCCATCATTGCCTACGTCGTTTATTCACAGGTGCTGAAGGGCGCCGCCTACATGAACATTGCCTCGGAATTGGAAGTGCACGCCGCGGAAGAGCTGCAGCATGCGCTGATTCTTTCCAACCAGATCGACTATCTCGGCGGCATGCCGGTGGTTGTTCCCAAAGCGGTCAAGACCTCGGAAAAGGCGGAAGAGATGCTCCGCTTCGACCTGGACAACGAGAATGAAACCATTCGCAACTACCGCGAGCGGGTTCGGCAATGCGATGCGTTGGGAGAATATTCGACCGCGGAACACATCCGCGAAATCCTGATGCAGGAGCAGGACCATCAAATTGCCTTGGCCACTGCACTAGGCATAGACGTTCCCAATGTGAACCTGCCCGCCAAGGCATCTTCCCACAAATAACTCTCAATCCCCAGGTTCCCGGAGCCCGTGCGGCCCGGGAATCGCTTCGTCGGTTAGACTTGAAGAGTCGCCATGTTTGAAAACCTATCCGACAAGCTGCAGCGGGCGTTCAAGAATTTGCGGGGCCAGGGCACCATCACCGAAGAGAATATCGGCGAGGCCCTGCGTGAGATCCGCGTTGCCCTGCTCGAAGCCGACGTCAACCTGAACGTGGTCAAGGAACTCATCGACCACATCCGGGAACAGGCCGTGGGCCAGCAGGTAATGACGGCTCTTTCGCCTACCGAGCAAGTGGTCAAGATCGTCCGTGACGAGCTGGTAGCCCTGCTGGGCAAAGACACCGCCCGCTTCAACTTCGCTTCTCGCCCACCGACCGTGATCCTGATGGCCGGCTTGCAGGGATCGGGCAAGACCACCACCTCGGGCAAGCTGGCAGCGTGGCTCAGGAAGGGCGGTCACCGGCCCTTATTGGTCTCGGTCGACGTCTATCGCCCCGCCGCCCGGGAGCAGCTGCGGGTGGTGGCCAACGCGATCAAGATCAACCTGTACGAGGGCGACACCAAGGGTGAAGCGCCAGGAACTGCGCTGGTCGAGCGTCTGGCCAAGGAGGCGCGGCGCGAGGCTATCAATTCCGGTTGCGACACGCTCATCGTCGATACCGCCGGCCGGCTGGCTCTGGACCAGGAACTGATGGAGGAGATGCGGAGCCTGAAGAATCTACTCAGCCCGCAGGAGATCCTGTTTGTCGCGGACGCCATGACCGGCCAGGACGCGGTCCATTCCGCGGGAGAATTTCATAAGCAGCTGGCGCTGACCGGCATCGTGCTCACCAAGATGGATGGCGATGCTCGCGGTGGGGCTGCGCTCTCCATCCGTCACGTCACCGGCCAGCCAGTCAAATTTATCGGCACGGGCGAAAAACCGGAGGCCTTTGAGCCTTTCCACCCCGACCGGATCGTGGGCAGGATCCTGGGCATGGGCGACATGATGACGCTCATTGAGCGGGCAGAAGAGACCCTGGACAAGAAGAAGCAGGAGGAATTTGCCCGCAAGGCTCTTTCCGGCGATGGTTTCTCCCTCGAGGACTTCCGCGACCAGCTGCGCCAGATTCGCAAACTCGGATCCATGCAGAGCATTCTCAAGATGCTGCCTTCGATTGGCCCCTTTCAGGGCATCCAGCAGATGGCTGGGCAGGTGGATGAATCGCAATTTACGCGCATTGAGGCCATCATTAATTCGATGACCAAGCAGGAGCGCGACAAGCACGAAATCATCTCCGGCAGCCGCCGCAAGCGGATCGCGCGCGGATCGGGAACCAGCGTGCAGGAAGTGAATCAGCTGCTACGGCAGTATGTGCAAATGCGTAAGATGTTCAAAAGTGCATCCAAAGGCGGCGGCATGCAGCGCCGCATGATGAGCACCCTGGGCGGCATGCGCGGCATGGGCCGCTAGCTTGAGTTTGCGGGGCGGCAGCAGGCTTGGCCGAGAAAAGCTCAACTTTACTGAAGCCGTTCGGGCATAGAGAGCGTCCAACCGCTTGAGGGCAGCTCCCGATTTACTTTGATCGAGTGATGCGATGGCCTTCAGGCCGTCTCGGGTGTCGCAGCGAGTGCGATTTCACCCCTCAAGGATTTTAAGAACTGCCCACTAGAGAACGCCTCATGTCCAGACTGCAAGACCAACTCGATCAGATCACAGCCAACACCCGAAACCTTGTCCAACCGGAGCGCCTTGAGATCAGCGAGCGCGCGGTTGCGGAGCTCTACGCAGCGGGAGTGGAGGATCGGATCCTGCAGATTGGCTCGCAGGCCCCGGAGTTCGCCCTGCCTGACGCTGCAGGTCGCATAGTGCGCAGCGCCGATCTGCTGGCTCTCGGACCGCTAGTCGTCAATTTCTTCCGTGGGCGCTGGTGCCCTTACTGCGTCACCGAGCTTGAATCCTGGCGGGATCTTTACAACGCCGTCCGCAAGCGCGGCGCGCTACTTATTGGGATCTCCCCGCAAACTGTACGCCAGAATGACTTCACTGCTGTGCAGCATGGGCTTCCCTTCCCCGTCCTAACCGATGCCGGATGCCGTTTGGCTGCCCAGTTCGGCCTGGCCTACGCGGTTGCGCCTTCCCAGCAGCAGTACTACCGCAGCATTCTGGTAAATATCCCCCTGGTGAATGGGGACGCGAGCTGGCGGCTACCTCTCCCGGCAACCTACATTGTCGGCCAAGATGGCACCATCCTTTTCGCCGGCGCCTATGCCGATTTCCGCGTTCGCCCCGAACCGCGGGAAGTGCTGGATATACTCTCGCCGTAAAACTACACTCTGGTGCGCCGAGTCGATCCCCATACCTAATTTCGGCTGAGGGCAAAGTCCTTCCATGCGTCTTGCTGCCTGGGCGCAAACGGCACTTTATCTTGCTTGCACACCGCCTGAACGGCAGACCGGGCGGTCATCAGGCCCGAGGGCAGTCCGCCTCCCGGCAGAACCCATTGGCCAACCATCAGGAACTGCCGCAAACCGGGCAGGGTATTGGGCAATGATCGGTATCCCCTGCCCGGTTTTAGCAGCCACCCCTCCATGCTTCCCTTCCAATTCCCCGTGTAGCGAATCACAGTGGCTGGCGTGGAGACGTCGAGCACCTCGATCGCCTGCCGGACTTCGGCAACTCTCCTTTCCAAAATGGAAATGATAGCCTCCGCGATACGTTGCTTCTCCGCACGATAGGCTGCCGAATCGTGTTGTTGCAGATCAACCCAGTATTCGAAGTTGCGCGTAGGAAGGAAGCAAGTGATTGGTGTCTTGCCAGCTGGTGCGAACGTCGGATCGAAGTGAAAGAAGCGAAACGAAACCTGTCCCAGCTGCGTGCCAGGGTCCACCTGGAGCGGCGTGTCCAGAAGCCGGGTTAGATATCCGGGTAAGTGAGAAAGATCCCGTGCCACTCCGAGGGAGACCTGCAAATAGGAGGGGAAGGTTTCGAACTCGTCGTAATTCTTCTGCGTCGCCTCGTCCAGATACTTGCCGCCAAGAAGATCGTTGATCGTGGCGTGGCCATCTGCCGCGGAGATCACCCAGTTCGCCGCGACCCTCTCTCCCCCGGCCAGTTGCACTCCCACAGCAGCATCCTCTTCGACGAGGATTCGTTCCACTTTGGTTCCGCAACGCAAACGTCCGCCCAGGCCGGCGAGCTTCTTCGCAACCCCTTGAATGACCGCCTGCGAACCGCCGATCGGATAGCCGGCGTCACCGGCGTTCATCCACGCCAGGGAGAAAAAAAGAGCAAGGGCTGACAAGCTGCCCATGTCGCCTTCTCCAAAGAAACTTCTTATGAGCTGGTTGCTGAACCGGTTGCCGTAGTCTTTGCTACTCATATTCGATAACTCTCGCAGCAAGTGCAGGTAGGGTACATCGCGTATGAGTGTCAGCCAGTTGTCCCCCCAGCCCTCGGTCGGGTCGGGCATCTTGAATTTTGAGAGGCTTCGAATCGCCGAAGAAAATCCCCGGATCTGCGAGGCATCTTCGGGTGCCCGCTTCAACATCTCCGCCTCCAGCCGGTCAACGTCGGAATAGATGCTCAGTGATTCGCCATGTTCCGTCTCGAGCCGTACGAACTCTTTTGGCTGCAAGAACCTCAGCTGGTCGATATCAAAAACTTCGCGCCATCGCGAGTGCATCAAGCTGTTTGGATTGGAGCCAGCTAACCAATGCAAACAAGTCTCGAAGGTGTAGTCGCCACGGCGCCAGTTGGTCGCCAGCCCTCCCGCAGAATCGTGCATCTCAAAGACTTCTGTGTGATAGCCGCATCTTTGTGCATAGACAGCAGTGCAAAGTCCGGCGATGCCGCCCCCCACGATGATCATCTTGCCCGCGTCAGGTCTCATATCGGCGAAACTCCTTGTCGCGATCCGCGGAGCCTTGATGAACCATCCACCAGAACACGTCGTGGACACCGTGTATCGCCATGCTCACGAGATAGCGTAGCGTCATCCTCCTCGAGACGCTGTGACGCGGAACACATCACTCCGAAACGGGCGCTTCGGCCCTCCTGAATCCTGCCGGCACGGCGCACAACGGGCATTGACTACACAGGCGCTGCGCACTGAATAACCAGAACGAAGGCTTCATAGATAACTGAGCCAAGCGCCGCCTCGTTGCTTCAACCTCGCATACCACGCGCAAAGTGGGTAAAGCGCGATTACAACAAAGGCCCACATGAAGTAGACCATCGGCAGGCCGAACCCCCATCCAGGTGGCGGCGTAATCGGATATTGGCTCAGGTCAGATGACTGGAACATCCAGTGCGCCTGGCCGTAACGGGCATAACACACGACCACTGCAAGAAGATGGATCAGCACCAGGTGCATTGCGTAATAAAAGAGCGGCACCCTGCCCAGGATCAGCGCCGGACGCAGGAATCGCGGAAACCCGCTGTCAAACGACCAAAGCAGGAGCATCGCTGTTCCGAGTGTCATCAAGAGGAAGAGGAGGGATGGCGGATACTTAGTCGTGTTGAGAAATGACAAGACTGTGAACACCGCGGATTTTTGCCGTGCCCAGGCGGCCGGATCACCATAAATATTGGCGGCGCGCAGAACCACGAAGGCGGTCGTCAAGCCGACGCCGAGGCGCAACAGAAATGGTCTACGGCGCTCCGCACGCCAGCCAAAAATCTGCCCCAGCCCATAGCCAGCGGATGTGACTCCCACCCAGGGAATCAGCGGATAGGCAACGAACACAAGGTGCCGAGGGTTGGCCACGATCAGACCCGGCGCGTGTAGGACGGTCCATAGCGGTGCGAGCCGCCCAAAAGATTCAGCGCTTACAGAATCGAACAAATTGTGACCTGCGATCATGACGACGCCGAAACCGGTGACCATTGAACTCGGCAGGTAAACAAGGGCGGACAGCAGGATCATGGCCCATCCGAGAGCCCAGATGACCACCAGCATAGTAAGGCGATAATCAAAATTGAACTGCAAGGCAAGGCAGCGGAGCACGACGACTTCCAGAAAAATGAGCCAGAGGCCACGCGTGAAGAGGAATCGGGAAAGCTCGCGCCTGGAATATCGCCGCAGCGAAAGATAGGCGCCGGTGCCGGTGAGCAAGAAGAAAACCGGTGCGCAGATATCGGTGATCCACCGTGTGAAGAACAAGGGGACGGTGGTTTGCGTGAGATTCGTTGGACTGATTCCAGGCGTGCCCATAAAGTCGCGGACATGATCGAGCGCCATCAGGACCATGACAAGCCCACGCAACAGGTCGACCGATTCGAGACGAGCGGCTTTAGCGCCAAGGGTATTCATCTGCCGGAACAGTCTAACAACCATCAGAGCTGTCCAAGTTACCGGTACAACGGCGTTCTGGACGGCGCAACTTGCTGAATGAATTGGAGAGAGAACGCGGGCAAGCAAAATCGGGTTGGTTGCTGTAGTGGCGACTCTGTCCATCCGCCTCCACCCCTGCCAAGGCGAGCCACCGCCCCTCAAATTTGTCATCCCGTCAACCGAAGCGCAGCGCAGCGGAGGGATCTGCAGTTTCACTTTCGGGCACAAGCGAATGTGGGTGGTGAATTGCCTCCGGGTTCCGTTTTTCCATCAACGCGAACTGCAGATCCCTCCGCTGCGCTGCGCTTCGGTTGATGGGATAAACCGAAAGGCCCCAGTGGCCCCGGCGATAGACTTTGGTTGGAGACCTGGTCGCGCGCGGGAGCAAAGGAGCCTTATGAAGATTGTAGGCTGTGATTTTCACCCGAGCTACCAGCAAATTGCGATTTTGGATACAGAGACAGGGGAGGTGGAGGAGAAGAAGCTGATGCACGCCAGCGGGGAGGCGGAGAAGTTTTACCGAGAGCTCCAGGCGCCGGCGCTGATTGGCATGGAAGCGACGGGGAATGCCCGCTGGTTTGAGCTATTGGTAGACAAGTGCGGCCACACCCTGTGGGTTGGGGATGCAGCCAAGATTCGAGCCAGTTACGTTCGCAAGCAGAAGACGGATAAGCGAGACGCGGGCCATATTCTGACGTTGCTGGTGGAGAAGCGCTTTCCCCGCCTGTGGCTGCCAGATGCGCAGCAACGCGATATCCGTCAGCTGCTCACCCATCGCCATAAGCTGGTCGGTGTGCGCACCCGATTGAAGACAGAGCTTCAACATCTGGCCTTGAATCAGGGCGTACAGAAAAAACGCCAGCTATGGAATGAAAAGGGTCGAGCTCTGCTGCAAAGCCTTCCACTGCAGGGGTGGACACAGCAGCGGCGCAAGGACTTGCTGCAACTGCTGGCGGTCGTGGAGCCCCAGATCGAGCAACTGGACAAGGCCGTCGCTCAGGCCGCTAAGGCCAATCCCCAGGCTGTGCTGCTGATGAGCCAGCCAGGAGTTGGGCCCGTCACGGCACTCGCCTTTGCCGTCACCATCGGCGAGGTATCTCGATTTAAGCGCAGCAAACAGGTGAGCAGCTATCTCGGGCTGATCCCCTCAGAACACAGCTCGGGCAACAAACGAAGATTGGGAAGCATTTCCAAACAAGGCAATGTCTTCCTGCGCACCCTGCTGGTGGAGTCGGCGCAGTCGGCCGTACGCCACGATCCGGGATTTCGCAAAGAGTATCAACACCGCTGCCACCACAAGCTAAAAGGCATCGCCAAGGTCGCAGCAGCACGCAAATTAGCCGTACGGCTTTACTGGATGCTGAAGTCCAATAAGCCCTATCCGGAGGTTCTTCTCAACGGGGGCAGCCCGCGTCATCCCGTGGCGGCGAAAGCGAAAGCCGTTCAGTTGAATGGGCACCCCCGCATCTCGCACTAGGCGCGATGTTCGAAAAGTTAATCATGGACGCTTCGTTCGTCCGTATCGATGGCTGGTGGAAGATCTTTTTCCACTGAAAATGATTCCCTGAGAGGGCTCGCGTGGCGCCAGGTCTCCAAACTCATGGCCAACGAGTTGCCCATCGCAACTCTACGCACTTCTACGCCCTTGACAACACCTTTCGGTTTATCGACGGGATGACAAATTTGAGGGGCGGTGGCTCGCCTTGGCAGGGGTGGAGGCGGATGGACAGAGTCGAAAAAAGCTAATTTGGACAAGTCTAACAACCATGACCTATAGCTTGTCGATTTCGCGTTCGGCCCGAGCCGGGGGAGTGCGAGATCTGCTCTCTCCCTGGACTCGGCTCGAACAATCCCACGAACTACTCGCCACTGTTGATCATCTTTGGATCTGCCATACCGGCAGCGGAGCGGCTCGCATAAAGAAGCTTCGCCAGAAACACACCATAAATCGAGAGTTCATAAGTCAACGCCAACCATCGATTCATCATTTTTCTCCTTTCTGTTTTCTTTAAGTAGAGAAAACTCTGCTGTCTGTGGCCAGGCACGATGTTGCTGGCTGTGCGCCTGGCGTTACAAGCGTTCCGCCATGACCGAGACAGGCACTCCATTCGTCAGTGAGTCGAATACGGGAGAATGTCCCGGTCCCAGCCGGCCGATCTCCTGCAGTTGCTCGTCTGGCACGTCGGCTTTGATCTTGAAATTGACCCGGATTCCCTGGTATCCCTTGCGCACAGCCTTGTCGAGTGCGAGAAACCCGTGCAGATCAAGATCGCCTTCCAACGATGACTCGACTTCTTCGATGTGGATGCCGCGCGCCGCTGCGTGATAGACCATGGACGTCGTCAAACAAGATGCCAACGCGTGGAGCAAATGTTCGACGGGGTTGGCAGCCGTATCCTTGCCGAGCAGAACTGAAGGCTCATCTGCCTCCAGCACAAATGGCTTCGGTCGCGATATCTCCTGACCCGCGCCATAAAAGGTGCCTACGGTTGAACTGTTTTGGCCCCCGTCCACCCATTGGTTGCGAATGCGAAATTTGAATTTCGCGATCGCTGGACTAGCCTTGATAACATCGATGGTCGTTGAGAGGTCGTTCACAGCGACCCCGTTGATAATGTTTGAAAGTGCATACGCAGTGACCATATTCTTGTTTCTCCTGTCGCCTTTTGCAGACGCGTATCCTCGTGTCTGTATTTGGGGTCTTGGAGGGGTGTGTATCTTCTGCCGCCCCGTAATGTCCCCTTACTTCAGATATCGAAAAGCGAGGGTAAAAGACGACAAGCTGGGTAAAAATCGCCTGGTCCAGCACAGAAAAGCATCCGCAAGAGACGGCATCCCGGCGGTCTAAGGCGATGTTTGTTTACAATTCCTGTAGTAGCTAGAGCAATGGGCCAGCATGGCCACGTTGACTATCCTGCGCAAATGCGAAACGCTAACAGATACCTGGGGGTTGGCGGGAAAGGGCAACTCGCATGGGGCAGACAGTTTCTTCGCTCATCGCCGCGGCCGAAAGTGGTGACAGCGCCGCTACCGATGCACTGTTCAGTGCTTTGTACTCTGAGTTGCACCGGCTGGCGAAGCGGGAGATGGCACGGCATGGGGGACCAGTTAGCCTTAGCGCGACCACTCTTCTGCACGAAGCCTATCTCGACATGGCCGCCCGCGACGGCGCCTCGTTTCCGGACCAGGCCCGCTTTATGGGATATGCGGCGCGCGTGATGCGCGGACTCATCATTGATCATGCCCGGAGCCGCCATGCAATCAAACGCGGTGGCGAGTTCGAGATCACTTCGCTCGATGTCGAAGGGGTCGAGAATCCTGCCGACGCAAAAGAGCTTTCGTCCATCAGTGATGCCCTCGATGAACTGGCTAAAGTTGAACCCGAACTCGCTCAGTTGGTTGATTTGAAGTTTTTCTGCGGGTTTTCCTTCGCTGAAATTGCGACCCTTCTGAAGCTGTCGGAGCGCACCGCACAAAGGCAGTGGGAAAAGGCGCGCATTTATCTCCACCGCAGCCTGAGTACGAACGCATCACTCTGAGGATCGCGATGTCTCCCCTCAATGCCGATCAATGGCAAGTCGTCAGCCCATATCTCGACCAGGCTCTTAATCTGACGGATGAAGAGCGCTCGATCTGGTTGTCCTCACTGCGGACTCAGAATCCGGGCCTCGTGGATCAACTGGAAATGCTCCTCCTTGACTACCGTGCGTTGTCAGACGAAGGCTTCCTGGAGACGGGACCGGTCCGATTGCCGGGAAACCCTGGCCTGACAGGTCAGACCCTGGGCGTCTACAGATTGATATCGCAGATCGGCCAGGGCGGCATGAGCAGCGTGTGGCTTGCGGAGCGAAATGATGGCCGTTTTGAGCGGCAAGTGGCGGTGAAGTTCCTCAATATCTCGCTGATGGGAGATATCGGCGAGGAGCGTTTCCAACGCGAAGGTAGAATCCTCGGCCTTCTCGTTCATCCACATATCGCAGAACTAATCGACGCAGGCGTCTCGCAGACCGGACAACCTTATCTCATCCTCGATCACGTGGAGGGCGACCACATCGATCGTTACTGCGATCATCGCATGCTCGACATCCGGACCCGCATTCGACTCTTCCTCGATGTTCTGGGTGCCGTGGCGCAAGCGCACGCCAATCTGATTGTGCATCGCGACCTCAAGCCTTCGAACGTACTGGTACGCAATGACGGCCAGGTGAAGCTGCTCGATTTCGGCATTGCCAAGCTGCTGGAAAGTGAGGGGCATGCTGGTGGCCCAACCCAGCTCACGGTAGAAGGCGGCCGTGCGATGACGCCCGAATATGCTGCTCCCGAGCAGTTGCTCGGTAAGACGATCACCACCGCGACCGACGTCTACGCGTTGGGCGTGCTGCTCTATGTATTGCTGACAGGGCACCATCCTGCAGGCGAGGGACCCCGCTCGCCGGCAGATCTGGTCAAAGCCATCGTGGACTCCGAGCCCACCCGCCCTTCGGACAGCGTAAGCCCGGTGCGGACAAGCGCAGAGATGAGCACCACAAATGCCGCGCGGCGCGGCGCGACTCCGGACAAGCTTCGCCGTCTTCTGCGCGGAGACTTGGACACCATTATTACGAAGGCGTTGAAGAAGGAGCCGGCCGAGCGCTATCCCTCGGTCACCGCGCTGGCGGACGATTTGCGCCGGTATCTTAAGAGCGAGCCGATCAGCGCTCGACCCGACACGCTCGCCTATCTAGCGGCTAAGTTCGTACGCCGCAATGTTACAGCGGTGACGCTGGCAACTTTGGCAATTGTGCTCACGGCCGCCGGCGTCCTGGGGACATGGATCCAAGCCCGAACCGCTCGCGCGCAACGCGACTTTGCGCTTCGGCAACTGGTTCGCGCGCAATCCACCATCGAGTTCAATGAGTTCTTGCTCTCCGATGCAGCTCCCTCTGGTAAGCCATTCACCGTCAACGAGCTATTGGGCCGCGCTGAAGACATCCTGGCACGACAACAATATGCCGATGACACCTCCCGCGTGGAGCTCATGGTTGTTATCGGCGACCAGTACTCCACGCAGGACGAAGATGCGAAAGCTCGTCGGGTCCTGGAACAGGCTTATATACTCTCGCGAAGATTGCACGAACGCAGTGCCCGTGCGGAAGCCGCATGCTCCCTTGCGGGCGCTCTTGCTCGCGATGGTGAGCTAACTCGTGCGGAGGCCCTCATCCAGGAAGGCCTACACGAGCTTCCGCTTGGGTCGCAATACGACCTGGATCGAATTTTCTGTCTTCGGCGCGGTAGCGAAGTCGCTCAGGAACGTGGAGATCCACAACAAGGGATCGCCCGGATGCAGGCAGTACAGGAAATATTGAAGCAATCACCCTTTGGCTCCGACATATTAAAGTTGCACGCGTCAATAGAGTTGGCGGAGGCCTACCGCGTGGCAGGGCAGAATCAGCTGGCCAGTTCCACCTTTGAACAAGCCGCCGCATTGCTGTCGCCCCTGGGGCGCAACGACACGCAAACCGCCGTCGTGATATTCAATGATTGGGCTCTGGCCATCGACAAACTCGGACAACCGTTGGAAGCAGAGAAACTTTTTCGCCGTGCGATTGACATCAGCCGCGCCGGACAGACGGAAGAGACCGTTTCCCCGATACTCTTAAACAACTATGCAAAAACGCTATATCAGCTGGGTCGTCTCGAAGAAGCGGCCGATTATGCCGAACGGGCCAACGCCAAAGCGCAACGAACCAGCGATCAGCTAGCGATTTATCAATCGTTGTACGGACGTGCATTGATCTACATCGAGCAACATGACGTCAACCGTGCGACGGCCATGTTGGCCGAACTAGAGCCAAGGCTGCAGCAAAGCCTCCCTCCCGATAGCTATTGGTTCGGATTGCTAGCCTCTGCTCAGGCACTCGTTGCGTCGGGGAGGGGTGATTTTGAAACAGCCTTGCCGCTTGCGGACCATGCAGTGGCCATCGTCGAAGCCGCGAGCAAAGCCGGGCGGACGGGTAGCGACTTCCTGCCCACCGTGCTCGTCCGCCGATCCACGGTAGAGCTCACGGCGGGGCGGCCTGGTCAAGCAGGCGACGATGCACTGCGGGCGCTGACGCTATTGCAAGCCGCGAGCAAATCCGGGGCGTTCTCGAGCAACACAGGCCGCGCATATTTGAACCTGGGGCGCGCTCTGCAGTCTCAAGGCAAGCGGGACGAGGCTAACGGCGCATTTCATTCCGCCGCCGAACATCTGCAAAGTACCCTGGGCCCGGACCACCCCGAAACCCGCAAGGCCTGGCAGTTAGCAGAGTCAGCGCCTCCCGGCCGATAGCCTCTTACTCGTCCCCTATCTTCGAGCGGATGCGACGAATCTCCCGTTGCTGGCCCGGCTTTGCGTACTCAATAATCAGGAACTGCATGGAGTGCTGTACTCGCGGTGCAAAAGCCAGAAGTATCCTCCTTTTTCACCGCGCTTCTAGTGCCTCGAGGGGATAGCAATTGTCCAAGACGAGCTTATGATCGATCTCTGCCAGTCCGCTCATACGCGCGATTGACTGCCAGTTGGGCCTTCCTGATAAGGATGAGAGAACTATGGCTGCATCATCTTCCATCTCACCTGAAAAGCCACGGACAATTAATCCTGACAAGCTGAACGCATTGCTGGGACAGGCAGTGCAGGACATGGGCGCGGCCCTGCACGCGCCGCTAATTGTCATCGGAGACAAGCTGGGACTTTACCGCGCTATGGGAGACGGCGTACCGGTGACCTCGACGCAGCTTGCCGAGCGCACGGGCACAGCGGAGCGTTATGTCCGCGAGTGGCTGAACGCCAATGCGGCCAGTAAATTTGTGGAGTATGACGCGGTGAACGGTACCTACTTCATGACTCCCGAACAAGCGCTGGCGCTGGCGCTGGACGATACGCCGATCCACCTGCCCGGCTTCTATCACATGCTGGCATCGTTGATGAAAGACGAGGAAAAGCTCACAGAGATCTATCGCACGGGCAAAGGCATGGCGTGGCATGAACACGAGAAGGGCCTGTTTGAAGGCTGCGAGCGATTCTTCCGGCCGACGTATCTGGCGAACCTGGTTTCCAGCTGGATTCCGGCGCTGGAAGGAGTAGAGGCGAAACTGAAGGCGGGCGCCCGGGTGGCTGACATTGGGTGCGGACATGGCGCGTCGACGCTGCTAATGGCGAATGCCTACCCCAAGTCGCAGTTCTTTGGCTTTGACTACCATGCGCCATCAATTGAAACCGCTCGCAAAAAAGCGAAGGCGGCTCAAGTAAGTGACCGCGTGACCTTCCAGGTCGCGCCCTCAAAGGGGTTTCCCGGCACAGACTACGATCTGGTGGCGTTCTTCGACTGCCTGCACGATATGGGCGATCCGGCGGGTGCGGCACGTCATGTGCTTGAGTCGCTGGCGCCCGGAGGTACATGGATGATCGTAGAGCCGTTTGCGCACGATGAGGTCGCCGCGAATCTGAACCCCATTGGGCGCATTATGTACTCGGCGTCGGCGTCGGTGTGCGTGCCCTGTTCGCTCTCGCAAGAAGTGGCGCTGGGGCTTGGCGCGCAAGCTGGGCCCGCGAATATCGAGAAGGTCGTCCGCGGCGGCGGGTTTACGCGTTTCCGCAAGGCAACTGAGACGCCGTTCAATATGGTATTTGAAGCGCGCGCGTAGTCTCCTTGCAACAGCCAGACTGACGTTGTTGGGTGTTTACTGGTAGCTCGCTGGCTCGCCTATCAGCAAAACCAGTAAGCTACCCAACAAACGGCGATTCTTCACGCAACCTTTACATCGATTCTTTCGGGGGAGAGGCTCGATGAAAGGGAACGAGGAGAATCGCCGTTCCTTTGTTCGACTTCGACCGGCGCTGAGTGCTGAATTAGCGACGTTGATGTCCTGGTCCTGAGCTATCAATTAAAACCATCTCAAGCGAGTGACAAACTGCCTGCTGCGCTTCAAGATCCCTCCAGGGCTTCGGATAGGCTTGACTCCTCGCCGTAGCCTACAAGCGGATGACGCGGCAAAAAAAGCACTAGCGCAGGAAAGAACGGCCGGACGACATCCACGTGATCCTTCGCTCGCAAAACAAATTCATAGAATCGCCTTTTGAATTCCTCTGGCGCGGCCTGCGCTTGCTGCATCAGGGTCACCCTCTCAAGCAGATCTGCAAGCAGAGCGCTACTTGACACTTCACTGGCGAGCCTATCTCGCAACGCACTGAAAACGGCAACCTGGGTAACCGCCAAGGACTGGAGTCGATCTGTGGAGTCGTGATTCATAAAAGCAATTCCTTTGTCTATGACTGTGGTTTCACGAACATCGATCAGGAAGGCCGGAGAGGATCATCATCATGTCTTCCCGCTAAATCCCTAACCAACAGGCTACGTGTGCGAAACGAGGATTGCCATAGAGCCTTCACGGTAGACCTGAAAACATACACAGTGTGCAAAAATGAAATGGTCAGCCCACTCATGTATGGGATCGATTCCCCGGCGCCGGGAGTTGGTGAACCTGCGACCGGGAGGAGTAAGGTTGTCACATGCGCGCACGACTCTGGCCCGCGGTCGCCGTATCCTTTGGCGCTCTGCTGTTGTTCTCGACGCTCTTCGCCTGGCTCGTTTCACGCGAGGCCGCCAGGATTCACGAACACACGAGGATTGCTCACCAGATTTACCAGAGAGCAGATGACGCTATCTCAGATATACAGGCTAATATCAACCGGGGCGCTCTGATAGAACAGAGCGGCTTCAGCAACCCCGATGTTGCGGGGACCGAGAGCCGAATCTCTGACCTGCGGCGGAACACCGCAAAGGACTGTACGACCCTGATTGACCTCATCGGCGCAAACCACAAACCGCAGATTCTTGCTCTACAGCGGGGCCTGGATCAGTACTGGAGTTCCATTGAGCAAAGTCTGCGGACATCGCGAACGCAGCATGGGGAACAGATCCTGTTCAGTGAGTTGGAGCATCAACCGGAAAGAGTCCTTGATCTTGCCGGACGCATCGATGCGCTCAATCAAGCCAGGCTGGCCCGCGAGGAGCAGGAAATTGAAGATCAGCAGACGAAACTGCGGCAAATCGCAATTGCAGCAACGTTGATGCTTCTGCTGCTGGAGTGTGCGATTGCGATATTCAGCACGGCATATATGTATCGGCTCGATAAGGTCTCGGAGGCAGAGAGGAAGCGCGCTGAAAAAGCGGAACAAGAACTGCGGCGTTTGTCGAATCAGCTGGTGCGAGTGCAGGAGGAGGAGAGAAAAACAATCTCTCGCGAACTTCACGACGAAGTAGGCCAGATACTGACAGGCTTGCGAATGGAACTGGGAACGTTGTCGCATTACGACCCGGACGACGAATTCAAGGAGCGACTCGAGAGCGTAAAGGGACTGGCGGAAGAAGCCCTTCGTTCGGTGCGGAATCTCGCTCTATTGGTGCGACCTTCCATGCTCGATGATCTGGGACTGGAACCAGCGCTGCACTGGCAGGCAAAGGAGTTCTCGCGCAGATGCGGTATCCCTGTTTCCGTGAACATTGAAGGCAAGCTCGATAACCTGCCTGAAGCGCTTCGACTGTGTTTGTACCGCGCGATTCAAGAGGCCATGACCAACTGCGGAAAGCATGCCGACGCCAGCCGCGTCACGGTTATCGTAAAGCAGGACGACGCTCGAGTGATTGCTTCCGTACAGGATGACGGGAGGGGGTTCGATGCGCTTTCACAAACCCCGGGTCTCGGACTGATGGGCATGACGGAGCGGGTGCGCGCCTTACAAGGGCGTATGTCGGTTGCCTCAGAACCTGGTAGCGGAACCAAGATCAGCCTCGAATTGCCGGCCAGGCTCGATGCGAGCCCCTCCTGATGGCCAGGCTTTCCCGATCCCACGTCCTCTCCTGTCATTTAGACTTCCCAATAGTGTCTCCAAGGGATTTTCTCCGGCGCTCCTTCTGCATATTGTTGTTTTAGACAGCAAATTGCTTCTACAACGAGAAGAGCCCGATGATAGATCTCTTGCCAAGCATCCAGGACAACAAGTCCACACTTCGAAACACCGATGGCTTACAGAAAGCAAGAGAAACCATGAGATACACGGTGCTCATCGCGGACGACCACGGAGTAGTGCGCAAAGGTCTGCGTCTGCTTCTAGAGCAATACCCTGAACTCGCAGTCATCGGGGAAGCGGCCAATGGACGAGAGGCCGTAACGATGGCCGCGACCCTCTCTCCACAAATCGTCGTCCTCGATGTCGCAATGCCGATCCTGAATGGTATCGAAGCAGCGGAGCAGATACTAAAAGTAAATAGCAAAATGGGCATCATCATTCTCACCATGCACGCCGATGAGAGCTACCTGTTGAGGGCGCTCAATGTGGGCGTCAAGGGTTACCTGTTGAAAGAGTCAGCCGAAGAAGACCTGCTGCTGGCGATAAGGGCTGTAGCTCATGGAAAGCCATTTTTCAGCCGGGCGATCAACGAGACTCTGCTGGAGGATTATATGCGGATGCTTAAGCAACAGGGTCTCTCCGATACATTCGACCTGCTGACAGCCCGGGAAAAAGAAGTGCTCCAATTACTTGCCGAAGGAAAAACAAATAAGGAAGTGGCCTTGCTTCTGGACGTAAGCCCGTACACGGTCGAGAGCCACCGAACAAACCTGATGCAGAAACTCGGAATCCACAACACAGCCGAAATCGTTCTTTATGCCGTCCGGAAGAGGCTGGTTAGCTGAACTTGGTTCTTGATAGATACCTCGGTCGGTCTGACTGGTTGTAACCAGAAAACGACACCGGGCACGGTCATATTACGAGGCGCGCAACCAACCCGCCTCTGGGGAATGTGTATGTTCAGACAGGGCGATGTATTTGACAATCCGGTCACGGGCGAACGAGCAACCATTCGCCTGGGCACGCGTGAAACAAAGGGCGAGCGACTGATCATCGATCTGGAGCTCCGCGGGGCCGGTTTTGGTTCCGCTCTGCACTCGCACCCATCGATGCATGAGCGGCTGAAAGTCGTGAGCGGCACTGTTGGCATATCCATTGATGGCGCGGTTTCGATTGCCGAATTAGACAAGACCATTGAAATACCCCCAGGCGTACCTCACCGGTTCTGGAATGCCGGGATCGTCGAAGCAAAGCTCACAATGGATTTTAGACCGGCTAATCGATTCGAAGCCTTCACACGAAACATGATCGGTCTAGCCCAGGATGGCAAGACGGATCCAAAGGGCATGCCGAATCTGCTGCAGCTTGCAGTCATCGCTACTGAATTCGATGATGTCATTCGATTCTTAAGCCCTCCACGGTTTCTGCAGAGCATACTATTTCCGATTCTTGCTCCTATCGCTCGCATGCGGGGTTACCGGGGATCTTACAGCGAATATGTTTTTCGGTCGCCTTCGGAACGGGTCCACAATGAAGCGAAGATGCCGATGCTCAAGCCTTCATAGAAACGCCGTCGAGATGCAAGCCACCTGATATCTTCCCGCCTGACGGCGATAAGCGCATCGGTGATCTGCTCCGGATCACCAGGAGGCAACCATGCCAACCCATGAGTACACAAGTCCTAATGCCGGCATTTTTCGTGCCGGCACGCTCCTCTTTGTTACCGATCCCGTCAAGGACAGCCAGAATGTCCTTGAATTTGCTTGCGCATTGGCGCAGAGATACCGTGCCCGTCTGGAGCTGGTGCACGTCATCGATCCGGGACATATCTCATCGATGCCCGATGCCCAAATGGGCATTCAGTACAGGCTCGAAGCGCTGGCCCGGGGCCTGCAAAGTCTCAACCGGAGCGCACAGGCGATTCTGCTTTTTGGAAAACCCGAGCTTGTGCTGGCAGAGAGAGCAGTGGATATCAAAGCGACACTCATCGCGATTGCGCTGAATGGCTCTGCAACTGACCGTGTTCAGAAGAGACTGGCCGGAGCTTTATCTCTGAAGTGCGATTGCCCGGTACTGACGATTCCTCCTGATGTTCCCGCGGGAGACCCACAATCGCTCTCAGTTCCGAGCGGCCCGGCAAGAAAGGCCGGCTAGGCGAACCATGGCGGCATGTATGAAAGGCATTGAAGATGCTCCCCAGATGTTGAACAACGACATCGATTGTCCGGGCAGGGCCGGCCGCGCTACAAAATCGACAGTTATGCCTGCACATGGTGTCAGCCGGAGCTCAGCAAGTCGTTATATGTTTCTTGACCTCCGGATCTTTGTCTCGGCTCTTTTATTAGGAATGCTTATTGGGGTTTGCGGCTTCGGACTGGATCGCCTGGTGCATCATGCCAGCAGGATCTACGCGTCCGATCTGTATACGTGCATCGTTGCCTCTGCGCTTTCATATTTAGTAATGGTTTACGAAAAGCGTAGACGTATGATTTTGGCGCGCAGAATGGAAATTGCGGCCGAGGTAAATCACCATATCCGAAATGCGCTAACGGCCATTGTGTTTTCGGCGGCGGTGCAAAAAGATCAGTCGCTGCAGTTGATTCTCAAAGACGCCACCGAGCGCATCGACTGGGTGCTGACGACGGTCCTGCCGGACGGAGAAGAGAGGCTGAAGTGGCCGGTGCAGACGCCGGAATGGCGGCCGGTCATGTGGCGCGCGCCATAGGCGCGACGAGGCGACGGGCCAACCTAAGCGGAGATCATCTCGTCGTAACGATCATGCATTTGTTTGGCGACTCTAAGCCACGTGAAGTGCTGAAATGCTCGCCGCCTGCCGGCGCGACCCATAGCTTCTCTGCGAGCATCATCCGTGAGCAGCAGGAAGAGCGCATCCGCTAGTGCCTTGTCGTCGTTCTTATCCACGAGAAAGCCGGTTTTCCCCTCAACCACAGTTTCCATAATGGTGCCGGATCGTGTGGCGACCACAGGCAGCCCCGCAGCCATTGCTTCCACTGGCGGCAGTCCAAAACCCTCGTCCCAGACTGGTGCGAAGGCAAAAATATCGGATGAATAGTACCGATCCACCAAGTCCTCTCGAGCAATCATCCCCAGGAATGAAACCTTCCCCGCAACATCCTCCGGGAGGCTGGCTTTCAGGTACGACAAATAGGCTCCATCGCCACGTACAGCGGGCATCAGCTTAGACTTGAGGATGGACCAAAGACTTGTTGCGTAGAAAGGGGTAAGGCTTTCAATCGCCGCGCTGTCCTTCAGATCGAAATTCTCTTCAATAGGATAATTGCCGACGGGACCGACTATCTCCAAGAGGACATTGGGATACTTCCGAGCCACGAGCACGAATGCACGGAGCAACACGTGCAGCCCTTTGTGGGGTGAAACCGCGCCGGCGTAGAGGATGCGCTTAACGGTGCGCCGCCTGCCAGCGTCATAATCCATCTCCCGGGCAAACTCCTGACCATCGATGCCGTTATAAACGGTCTCACATCGGTCGGCAATGACCGGGAAAGCGCGTTTAGTTTTTGCGGTAATGTAGTCCCCTACCGTAGTAAGAAGATCGACCGAAGCCAGACGGTCTGTGAGGACGGTAGGATCGCTCTGCGAGAACCATTCTGCGTGGAGATGTAGAACGATTTTAGCTTCTGGATTGGCAGCGCGGATGATGGGGGCGTACTGCGAGCAGTGCTGCAGATGAATTACATCGCATCCCTGCTGCTTCAAGTCACGAGCGACCTTCCGGCCATAGCTTGGAAACAACCACCTGGAAGTAGAGATGGGCGACGAGCGATGAAACAGCTTGGCTGCCTTTTTCTGGATGCTGAAGAGGAAGCGGTCCAGGCGGCTTGCCGCAAAGAACCGGAAATCGATGCCCTGTTCCGCGGCAAGAGCCGGTCTGCTTTGGTGATTATCTTCGAGTGCGTAGACCAGGATTTCCGCCGATTTCGATAAAGGAAGGGCGACCCCGTAGGTACATGCACCAACAGAGTTTTGATACGGAGGCATGATGGTGTCTAACGGCTGACTGACGAATGCTATTTTCATGGTCTCTTTAATGCCATCCGTCAGAACGAGACTGGCAATCATTTGCCGCGCTCTCGGATTGGCCTTGGTCTAAGGTTCGTTGTTCAGGTGACGGCACGTTCTTTAAGTGAACGGAGTCGGGTATACCTCACCCCTCCTGAACACGATCGGCCCCCAGGATTCCTCCGTCCGATACGATCGCCCGATAATGATGGTCGCCGGGGGCAAGCGTCTCCAATTGTCGAGAACCCACTTCAGACATGATCTACGATAAGCCTCGGAATCGGTAAGTGCTATCCCGTCAAGGGACTAGAAAGGGACTGAAAAGGGGGGATGATCCGGTTGGGTGAGCCGCCATCGATACACTTTGTGTCCCAACTCGGAACAGCCTGGATGGCCCGGGGACTACACCGGCAGAAAGCCTGAGATCGAAGCAATTTTCAGAGCCCTTTTTCTACCATTTGGAGAAGGCGGCCGGACACTGCATGAATCTCCTTCTGGGATGACCGGCTCAGTGGGCCCTCAATGATCAGGAAAGCCAGACCGTGAACGGCAGACCAGGCGAGATACTCCGCCCCCGGCCTGCGTTCCTTAGGGAGAACGCCGGTCTCTACCATCAGGTCGAGAGCGGCCCCGAGCAGTTGAAACGGATTGAGGCCGCTTTTGCCCGCTTTCGAGATATCGACATCCCCCTCTACCCGATCAGGAACGGAGAATGCTGTTCGGAAGAGGCCCGTCTCTGCCAGCGCAAACTTCAGGTAGCCTGTGCCCACTGCGCGCAGGGTCGCCCGCGCCGATTCCGCGGGGATCTTGCTTCGGCGCACGCCGGCGATCTCCGCCTCAATCGAGACGGCGAGCGCAGAGAGCGCCGCTGCTCTGACCGCTTGCAAGAGATCGCTATGGCTGGAAAAGTGCCGGTAGGCAGCGTTCGGAGCAACTCCTGCCCGCCGTGTCGCTTCCCGGAGTACGATTGCGTTGGGTCCGCCCTCGCGTGCCAACGCGATGCCGGCTTCCAGGAGAGCTCTCTGCAGGTCCCCATGGCGAAATGTCTTGCGAACCGGCGGCCGCTTTTTCCTCACAAGTTTCATGGCGTGTTGTGGACAGTGTACATTTCCTCTGGTAACTTGTTGTGGACGGCGTACACATAGTAGCGAAGAAACGTTGAGCACGTGATTGAGTGCCGTCGAAGCCAAGACCCAATCCCACAAGAGAGTGTCCATGAGTGCCCTGGCAGAATTTCCTCGCATTACACCCTTCCTCTGGTTCGACAACAACGCAGAAGATGCGGTAAAGTTTGGGCTTTCCTGGCAGATCGTGCCCGCCCGACTGCCGGACCTGATCAAGAAGCCAGGTGCGATGCAAGCCATGCTGAAGATGAAAAAGCTCGATATCGCTGAGCTTGAGAGCGCAGCAAAAGCATAACGAAAAAGGAGGACGACCATGAGCACAGCAGCACAGCATGAAGTGACCACGCCAGTTAAAGCAGCCACAGGCGATTTTGTCTGGCACGAGCTCAGAACCACAGACGCCAAGGGCGCCCAGGATTTCTACACCCACGTAGTGGGATGGCAAGCGAAACCTTCTGGCGACCCCGGCGGCACGCCTTACACGCTTCTCTCAGTCGGCGAACTTGGCGCCGCCGGCCTGATGCAGCTAACCCCGGAGATGCTCGCCGGCGGCATGAGATCCGCCTGGGTCGGCTTCATCGGTGTCGATGACGTGGATGCCTATGCCAAACGGGTGGAACAGGCCGGTGGTAAGCTGCACTGCCCACCCATGGACATCCCAACCGTCGGGCGGTTCGCCTCCGTGGAGGACCCGCAGGGTGCGGTCTTCCTCCTGTTCAAGGGCTCGCTGGACTATGCACCACCGCGTCCGCCAGCCGGCTCCCCAGGCATCGTGGGCTGGAATGAACTCTCCGCCAATGACGGGGAAACGGCGTGGTCCTTCTACTCTGGCCTTTTCGGCTGGAAGGAAGACAGCACCATGGACATGGGCCCGATGGGCACCTATAGAATTTTTAATAACGGCGGCGCTGCCATAGGCGCCATGATGACGCGGGACCCCAAGAATGCGCCAGTCCCGTTCTGGCTCTACTACTTCAACGTTGAGGACATCGGCGCCGCAGCAACGCGTATCCAGGAGAAGAACGGCCGGGTGCTCATGGGGCCCCATGAAGTACCCGGTAGCCTTTGGATCATCCTTGGCATCGATCCTCAGGGTGCCATGTTCTCGCTCGTTGGCCCCAAGAAGCAGTAGCCTTGCCGGTGGCTGCGCATCCGCACGCGATGCGCAGCCGCCGCTTACTTCTACTTAAGCTCCCGAATCCAGATGTTGCGGAAGCTGATGGGCTCGCTCTTGTCGCCATGCGCCTGGAGCTTGATCGGAGCAGTGCTGTACGCCTTGTAGAAGGGCTTGCCAATATATAGCGTCTGGCCCTTCAACTCGAAGTGATTCTCCACCAGGACGCCGTTGAACAAGACAGTGACATAGGCCGGGGTCATGAGCGAGCCGTCGCTATTAAAAGTAGGGGCCGTCCAAACCACGTCGTATGCCTGCCACTCGCCCGGCTTGCGGGTCGGGTTCGCCAGCGGGATCGCCTGTTTGTAGATGCTGCCGGCCATGCCGTTCACGTAGGTCTTGTTCTCGTAGGAATCAAGAACCTGCAACTCATATCCGTCATCGCCCGGCCCAGTGGAGGCCAGAAACACACCGCTGTTCCCGCGGGCCTGACCACTGCCGGTGATGTTGGTGGGAACTTTCCACTCGACGTGAAGCTGGTAGTTCTTGAAGCTCCGTTTGGTCTCGATGCTTCCCTCGCCTTTGCTTACGGTCATCACTCCACCGGCGACCGTCCATTTGGCGGGCGACTTGTCACGGACCGAAAGCCACTCGTCCATATTCTTGCCATCAAAGAGCACGATCGCATCGGAGGGAGCCGCGCCACAAGTGGCGCCGGGGGTCACAACCGCCGGAACCGGCTCCCAGATTTCCGTCTCCTCGGGTTTCGGTTTGTCTGGCGATTGAGCGACAAGTGGGGCGGCTACGGCGATCAGAGCCGCGGACACGAGGAGTCTGGAAAACTGAATGCGCATCATGAGACGAAAATATACTGAAATTGCTTCGATTTGGCCAAGGTACCGCCAAGCAACGCATTCCGGTCGGACCTCAATGGTTCTCGGTCTTGCTGAGCCGGGCCGCTTGCGTCATGAGGTAGTTCCGCTCCGGGATACTCGCGGTTCGGCGGGCGGCAATCCGGTAATGCTCGATTGCGGTCTCATGTTCGCCAGCCATTTCCAGTAAATGGGCGCGCACCGCGTCAAGACGATGATGGCCGGCAAGTCGTGGGTCTGAGTCGAGCGCTCTGAGCAGCTCCAGTCCTTTGGATGGGCCATGCACCATGGCCGCGGCAATCGCATAATTGAGCATCACCATGGGATTGTCGGACATGCGTTTGAGGAGTTCATACAACGCCAGGATCTGCGGCCAGTCAGTATCCTCGGCTCGGGCTGCTTCATCATGAACAGCGGCAACGGCGGCCTGTAGTTGGTACGCGCCAATCGAGCCCTTCGACAACGCCTCGGTTAGCAGCGCAATGCCCTCGGAGATCTTCGTCTGGTCCCACAAGGTTCGGTCCTGCTTCGGGAGCGGAATCACCTCCTCGTCAGTTCCCATGCGCGCGGTGGAGCGCGCATGGGTTAATAACATGAGCGCCAGCAATCCCGCAACTTCCGCATCCTCCGGAAGCAAGGCGTGCACGGAACGCGTCAGGTGGATTGCCTCGCGGGATAGTTCGAGCCGTTGCAGATGCGGGCCGACGCTGCTGCTGTAGCCTTCGTTGAAGATCAGATAGAGCACATGCAGTACGGCACGCAGACGTTGCGCTCGCTCCCCGTTGGTCGGCAATCGAAATGGCACGCCGGAAGCCTTGATGCTGTTCTTGGCCCGGCCGATCCGTTGCGCCATGGTTGCTTCGGGAACCAGAAATGCGTGAGCGATTTCGGCCGTGGTCAGGCCGCCCACTGCTCGTAACGTAAGCGCGATGGCTGAGGACGAAGTGAGGGCGGGATGGCAACACATAAAGAGCAGGATGAGCGTGTCGTCCTGCCCGGCTTCGCTCCCAGCATCGACGGGCGGCGTGAGCTGGTCCCTCTCCATGGCTGCGAGGGTCTCGCGCTGACGGCGGGCGAGTTCGCTGCGCACGTGGTCTGTCATGCGGCGAAAGGCGACCTGAATCAACCAGGCTCGCGGATTCTCCGGGACACCTTCACGCGGCCATTGCGCAGCCGCCGCAATCAGAGCCTCCTGCACTGCGTCCTCGGCAGCGGCGAAGTCACGAAAACGGCGGATGACCACGCCGAGCACCTGCGGCGCAAGGTCGCGCAGCAGGCGCTCGGAAGTGACGTCCGGCAATTGGTCCGTCACGGCAGTTCTTCGGTCCTTCGGGTCATGATCTGGCGCACTTCGATGGGCATGCTCAACGGTATCCCCCCGGGGCCCGGCCCGGCCGACAATCGGGAGGCGATCTCATAGGCACGTTCCGGACTATCGACATCAACCATCCAATAACCGAGAAGAAACTCCTTTCCCTCGGGGAAGACTCCATCGGTGATTGGCGTACCGTCCTTGCCGGCTCGCACGACCTTGGCTTGTTCCGGCGGCCCCAAGGCTTCATTGGCCACAAACTCTCCCGACTCGTTTAGCGCCTGGTTGATGTCCTTCAAGTGCGCGAAGTGCGCCTGGATATCCTTCTCGGACCATGCCCTATAGGCGTCGACGCCCGTTTTCGCGCTGATCATCAGCAAAATGTACTTCATGTCTTCTGCTCCCTTCCATCCTGAATTTGGTTTCTAGGCTTTCAAAGGGTAGTCGGAGCACGACATTTATTCTCGACGTCCCGGACAACAATTTTTTTCAGCCTCTCGCAGAAGTCGCCGCAGATGCGTTATGTATCCGGCGTCCAACGCGCAGCCATGGAAGAATGGAGAGCATGGCAGCGAAACCAAAGCCCAATAAGCGCGAGGCCATTCTCAACGCGATGCTCGAAGTGGTGGCGGAGCGAGGCTTCCATGAAGCCCCCATGTCGCTGATTTCAGCGCGCGCGGGAGCGAGTGCGGGCGTGATCTACCACTACTTCGAGAGCAAAGAAGCAATTATCCTGGCGCTTTACGAGCGGGTCCGTGAACTGAAGCGCGCGAGTCTTCTGGCAGGCTACTCTCCGGATATGGATGCCAGGGAAGCATTCATCCTGGTGTGGACGAATTGGTACAACTTCTATCGCCAACACCCGCGAGAGATGCGCTTCCTCCACCAGTACGAGACTGCGGGCTTCGTCTGCCAACCCGAGAAGAATCCGCACCCCGACACGAAGACGACGGAGTTCCAGCGGCGCTTCCGCAGCCAATCGCACGGCGGCGTTCTGAATAACCTGCCGCCCGAGGTGATACACGAGCTGACATTCGGGGTAGTGGAACGGCTGGCGCGGCAACCGCGCAAGCTGGCTCCGGCCACCTTGCGGACGGTGGCGGAAAAGGTATGGGAGGCGGTCAAGGCAAACTAGAACGAACGTTCGGTCTAATGATATAGAATGTTCGCATGAGCGACGAATTGGTTCTGGTTACCGGCGGCTCGGGTTTCATCGGCAGCCATTGCATCCTGCAGCTCCTGACTGCAGGCTATCGGGTCCGCACTATGGTGCGAAGCTTGAAACGCGAGGGCGACGTGCGCGCCTTGCTGAAGCAAGGCGGCGCCGAGCCGGGAGACCGGTTGTCTTTCGTCGCTGCGGATCTCGAAAAGGATGCAGGCTGGGCGGAGGCTGTTGCCGGCTGCACCTACGTGTTGCACGTCGCGTCGCCGCTTCCTCCAAACCTTCCCAAACACGAGGACGAGCTGATTGTACCGGCACGTGAAGGCACGCTGCGCGTGTTGCGTGCCGCGCGCGACGCCGGGGTCAAGCGCGTGGTCGTGACTTCGTCGTTCGTGGCCATCGGTTATGGGCACAAGCCGCGGGAAACGCCCTTCGATGAGACAGACTGGTCCGACCTCAACGGGGAGGACATGACTCCCTATGGGAAGTCGAAGACCCTGGCCGAACGCGCGGCTTGGGATTTCATTGCCAGGGAAGGCAGGGGGCTGGAGCTTTCCGTGGTAAACCCGGTAGGCGTCTTTGGTCCGGTCCTGGGGCCCGACTATTCCGCCTCGATCCTCATCGTGCAGCGGCTGATGGATGGCGCGTTGCCCGGCTGCCCTCAACTCTATTTTGGCGCCGTGGATGTGCGCGATGTGGCCGACCTGCACCTCCGCGCCATGACTCATCCCGCGGCGAGCGGCCAACGCTTCCTCGCGGTTGCCGGCGATTTCATGTCGTTCCTCGAAATCGCAAGAGCGCTGAAGAGCAGAATGGGCGCTGCGGCTAAGAGAGTCCCCACCAGGCAGCTGCCCAACTGGATGGTCCGACTTGCCTCTTTGCGTGATCCGGCGGTAAAGCTCATCTTGCCCGAACTCGGCAAGAGGAAGAACGGCACCAACGAAAAAGCCAGGCGCATGCTGGGTTGGGCACCGCGTTCCAACGAGGAAGCAATTGTCGCTACGGCCGAAAGCCTGGTGCAACTCGGGCTGCTGAAGGACAGCCCCGGGAGGCGTAATGCCGCCTGAGGTTGCTTCCGCTCAACCTACTGCTGTCGTGCGCCGTCAGATGGATGTTTATCGATCCAGACAAGGAAACTTGAGCGGATCGTCGAACGCGGCCGGTTGAGGTCTGTCTTCCCACTCTTGGCAAAAATATTTTCTTCCTTGGGCAGCCGTGGCAAACCCGGAAATGGCACCTCGAGAGCCTCTATCCCACTCAAGCCAAAAGACGGCTTGAATGGGCCACCCAGGGTTTGTTTCGGAGGAAGCCGCGGAAGAATCTGCAGCAAGCAGCCAAAGCAATACTTCAGGGACTGTTCAGTTATTTATAAAATTCGATATTTTTGGGTCCTTTTTAGCATTTGCAGTTCATCGAAAGCGGGCAAAGGGGTTCTTTTTTATGGAGTGAGGAACTCTCGTGTCTGGAACAAACGTGACCTGGGGGATATAAGGCGGCAGGCCATCCGCGAGGGGAACGCGATGGGCGAAGGTGGGTTGACTGGGGACGGGGCTCGGCGGCGCCCCTGCCGCCGGGCCGGGAGCGGGTTCGGGCTCGCCCTGCCCATCTTCTCCACGGGCTCCACGGCATGCCGGGACAGGCGGGGCAGGGGTTGGCTGAGGGTCATTCGTTGTGGCATGGGCTGCGGCCTCCTGCTCGCGAAGCCACGCGGATTTATAGATTTCGGCGTTGACCGGCGCAGGGGTGGATTTCTTCTCCGCAGAGAGGGCGCGACGGTCGGGGATGAAGTTTTGCATGGCCACGATCATGGAAATGGCCTTGACCTGTCCGGTGATGCTGTTTCGGGTCATTTCGGGGCTGAGGTAGGCGAGTTCCCAGAGGCGTGCCAGTACTTGCTCGCGGTTCGGGCTCAGAGGACGCTGTTCCTCCACGGCGCTCCCCACGGCTCGCCGGGGCAGGCGGGACAGGTCGGCGTCTTGCTGGAGGAGCTGTTGCTGGACGGCGGTGCGGTGCCCGAGCATGTAGGCGCGGACACTGGGTTTGGCTTTGGTGTAGGCGGCAGAGTCGGGGTGGAGGCCGACAGCTTCGGCGGCACGACGGTCGGTCATGGCGCCAGAGAGGACCAGAAGGGCAAAGGCTATTTCCCGATCGGTGATGGGATCGCTGACTTCATTTTTGGGCATAAGTGGCTCCTAAGATTTGAGACAGGAAGGTGAGAGAAGCTAGGGACAGAGGTTTTCTACTGCTCGGGGAAGTAGGGTGGGGCGATAAAAAATCCCGCCGCAGCGGGATGCTTTGGATTGCTTATTTTGGGACAGGGATCGGGCGTGACACCGGACAGCGGTAAAACTGTCCTTCGCTCGCCTTAGGCCGAAACTACCGGCAACTGCCGACCAGCGGGTGGGTGACGAGAGGCCGCCCGCTGTGCCGAAATCATCTGCTGAGAGAATATCGCGCTCGGAGTTGGCCGTCGAGACTGACCCTTTTCCTGAGCCGCCGGTTATCTTTTCGAAGTTACTTTTGGTACCTGGCGGTCATGCCCCCCGTGCCGCCGAGCGAAGCTCGCAGGACACCCGATCCTTTGTGGCCGGGCGAACAACACTAGCGCTATCCATGACGCACTACACTAGTGCGCGGCCGATGAACCGCCTCCGACCTTGAAGTATTTCGTTAAGAGAGCCAGGGGGGCTGCTATGAGCGTGATCACTCCAAGAAGGAAGAAGCAATCCATAAAGCCCAGAAGCCTGGTTTGGGCAATTAGCTGGTTGTAATAGTGACTGTATGCGGCGGTCATGGCATCCGCGGGCGAAAAGCCCCGTTGCTGCAAGAATGCGGCAGTCTGTTTCACCGCGGATTGCAGCGCTTCCGAGGAGGCAGTTATGTGGTCACCTACCCGTGCCTGGTGAAGGTCTTGCCGGCGCTCTGACATGGTCGTGACCAGGGAAACGCCGACACTTCCTCCCCAGTTGCGGAAGAAGTTGGTCAGGGACGATGCCTTGTTATTCTGCTGCGGCGTCAGTTGCGAATAGGCGATCACGGTCAGCGGGACGAAGAAGAAAGCGTACCCGAAACCCTGCAGCCCGCGAGCCAGCGCATAGTGGGTGTAGTCCGTATCCAGGTTGAAGTGGCTGTAGTGCAGGAAAGAAATTCCCACCACCACGACGGCGCCAAAGAGCAGTATGCGCGGGTGGATGATGCCGCGTTGCACCAGCTGGGCTCCCACCGGCGCCAACACGGTAATGACCAGGGCACCGGGACCGAGCACAAGACCTGCGTCGATGGCTCGATAACCATAGAGCGACTGCAGTATCTGCGGAATCATGGTGGTCGAGGCAAACAGGCCAACCCCGAAGATGAAATAGAAGACGTTGGCGATGGCGAAGTTGCGCACCCTGAGCATCTTCAGATCAATCACCGGATCGGGATGTTGAAGCTCCCAGAAAACGGCAGTGGTGAGGCACGTTCCCGCAATCACGGCCGCCCAGAGGATGAACTTTGAACCGAACCAGTCGTCGATCTGTCCCCGATCAAGCAGAAACTCGAGAGCGGCGGAGCCGAGGCCGACCAGGCTAATGCCAATACCATCGATCCTGAGTTTGCCGTCTGCCGTGCGTGCACTCTTTCTTTCCTCCGCAAATGTTGGCGGGTCGTGAACGAATCGGTTGGTGAGAAAGAGCGACAAGGCGCCGATGGGAATGTTGATAAAAAATATCCAACGCCAGTTGTAGTTGTCAGTGATCCACCCGCCCAGCACCGGCCCGATCGCAGGAGCAGTGACGATGGCAACGGTGTAGAGCGCGAAGGCCAAGGCCCGTTTATTCGCCGGAAAAGTATCCACCAGGATGGCCTGTTCAACCGGGGCCAGCCCCCCTCCGCCGACGCCTTGAAATACCCTGGCGGCGAGCATGATGCCGAGAGTGGGAGCCAAACCACAGCACAACGAGGCCACGGTGAAGAGACTCACGCAAGCCATGTAGTAATTCTTTCGCCCGAAGACTCGCGATAGCCACGCCGACATAGGCAGCACAACAGCATTCGCCACCAGATAAGTTGTCAGGATCCAGGTCACCTCGTCGAACGATCTGCCCAGGCCGCCGCCGATATACGGCAACGAGACATTGGCAATCGACGTATCCAGCAGCTCCATGAAGGTGGCAAGCGTCACGGTGAGAGCCACAACCCAGGGATTGATCGCTGCTTGACGCGGAGTTCGAGCCGGTATGGCTACGCTGGTCGCCAAATCTTCCCCTCAAATCGTTGATCGTTGCAGCCGGCGTAGAAATCCGGAGAAGCACCAGGCCGTTGCCCAGTTGAATGGATTCAGGAGAAAAGAGACCGATTCGTCTTTTTTTGCTAATCTGGTATGCGCCATGGGTAAGGGAGAGAAAACCAGGCAACGCATCATCGAACAGGCCGCTCCGCTGTTTAACCGGGGCGGCCTGGCCGGATGTTCCACGCAGGACATTCTGGATGCCACCGGCCTCAAGAAGGGTGGGCTCTACCGGCATTTTTCCAGCAAACAGGAGCTAGCCGCGGAATGCCTTAAGTATTCACTTGCGCTTGTCTTTCAAGCACGCTCGGGCAATGCGGACCACATTCCCAATGCGATCGACAAGCTTCATTATCTGGTCGATCGATTCGTATCCACTCCTTCTCCGCTCAAGGGTGGGTGTCCGCTCATGAACGCCGCTGTCGACTCGGATGATGGTGACCCTCAACTGCGCAGGATTTCTCAAGCCGCACTGCGGGCATGGAGGTCCAGGCTGCTTCAGATTTTGAAAGACGGTATCGAACGTGGAGAAGTGGCGCGCGGAACAGACCCGGTCCGGATCGCGAACAACGTGATAGCGATCCTGGAAGGGAGCCTGTTGATCAGCCGGCTCGAACGAACATCCAGCGCGCTCGAGGATGCGCGACTGCAGCTTGACAGCCTCCTTGATGGACTGGCGCCTACTGAATAGAAATAGGTGTCAAGGATTCTTTTATCGCAGAATTCGGCCCAAGTATGTTGGGCCTCAGTGGTAGATCGGTAGAGCGTTCATCATACGATTCGGAATCAGGAGACGATCATGCAAATTACCGGCAATACAATTTTGATCACAGGCGGGGGCTCCGGCATTGGCCGCGCGCTTGCAGAAGCTTTTCATGCTGAGGGAAACCAGGTTGTCATCGCGGGCCGCCGCAGAGAACTGCTCGACGAAACGACCTCGGCGAATCCGGGGATGAAGGCGGCCATCTTCGATATCGGAAACGGAAGCTCGATCCCGAGCTTCGCGGACAAACTCAAACTCGACTACCCAACTCTGAACGTCGTCATCCACAATGCGGGCATCATGCGGCTGGAGGCGCTGCAGGATGGCGCAGTTGCGGATGCCGAGGCGACCGTGGCGACCAATCTGCTGGGGCCGATCCGGCTGACTGCGGCGCTCCTACCCTTGCTGCAGAAACAGTCACGGGCTGCGATCATGACGGTTTCCTCCGGATTGGCGTTTGTACCCATGGCGACGACCCCGACCTACTGCGCGACCAAGGCAGCGATTCATTCTTATACGCAATCGCTCCGCTACCAGCTCAAGGACACCTCCGTACAGGTGCTCGAGCTCATCCCGCCTTACGTACAGACGGAACTGACGGGAGCACGGCAGGCAAACGATCCCAACGCCATGCCGTTGAAAGACTTTATCGCCGAAACCATGAACATCCTCAAAACCTCGCCCGACGCGACCGAGATCCGCGTGGAACGGGTGAAGCCCTTGCGCTTCGCCGAGGCCAACGGGAGCTATGATGTCTTCTTCAAGAACTTCAACGACGGAGTAGCGGCTGCCATGGCAGCGCACGCCAAGGAGAGGTGATGAGCGAGCGGAAACCGATCGACCCGGCGTTGCGAAGCTTTCTAGACGCCCAGGCTCCAGCTCCAGGCGCCCCAGTGCCGGCTTCGAATGAGGAGTTGGTAAGCGCGCGGCGGGCGCTCCTGGTTCGGGCGCTGGAGAGCCGGTCGTCCATCCCCGGTCTACCAAACCATGTAGAGGCACGCGATGTCTCGATTACCGGCACGCTTACCGGGCGCCTGTACACGCCGCCGCGCTCCGCAGAGACGTTTCCGGTTCTGGTGTATTTACACGGCGGCGGCTGGGTGGCCGGCTCAGTGGCAACACACGACCCCTTCTGCCGCCTCCTCAGCGAAGCGGCCAGTTTGATCATCGCCTCGGTCGAGTACCGGCTGGCGCCGGAGCATCCTCATCCCGCGGCTTTGGAAGACGCGCTCGCCGCCGTACAGTGGGCTGCCAATAACGCAGCGCGCTGGGGTGGAGACGCGGCCCGGCTGGCGCTCGGCGGCGACAGCGCCGGCGCCCACCTGGCCGCGGTGGCCGCCAACCGCTTGTCCGCCATGGCCGGGGCGCCCAGGTTGCGCGCCCTGCTGCTGCTCTACCCCGTCACAGACCACCCCAGCGCGAACCACCTCTCCTATACTGAGAATGCCAGTGGCTACGGGCTCGAAGCGAATCTCATGCGCTGGTTCTGGGAGCAGTATGCGCCAGGTGTCTCGCCGGACGATCCGGATGTATCACCGCTACGGTTACAGTCGTTACCACCGCTACCGCCGGCCCTGGTGGCAACCGCGGAGTACGATGTGTTGCGCGATGACGGCATCGTGTATGCGCAGAAGCTCGGAGCCGCGGGCGTTGCTGTAACCCACATGCATGCGCCGGATATGCATCACAATTTCCCGGTACATCCGGGGACGGTGGCACGCTTCCCGCAATCGGACGCCGCGTTTAGCAAGATCGCAGGCTGGCTGCGAGCGACGCTGACGGCCTAAGGTGTTTCCGCTGTAGGTTAAACCCTTGCCACCTTCGGTTTGCGTCCGCCGGCCCGTGACTTCCCTTTCAACTGGATGTTGTGGGCATTGACGATGGCCGAAATCAATCCGGGAAAACGCTTCTCGATCTCCGCACAACGAGAGGTGTTGTGCATCTCCACGCCGCGGCGTTCACTATGGATCAAGCCTGCGTCCCTGAGCGCCTTGAAGTGTTGAGAGAGCGTCGATTTGGGTATGGGCTTATTGCTGACGCGAAGAAAGGCCGAGCAATTTTGTGAACACTCCGAGCCCACGATGTCAGCGTAGATGGCTACACGCACGGGATCGGAGAGTGCATGGAGAATTGCTTCCACCGTAACGTCTTCAATCGAAGGGTGGAAGAGGGGCCTCATAATCTTTCATCCTATCTTCACATTACGTATTGTTCAATAGTTCTTATTTTGCGAACTATTGAATCCGGGCGGCACTGGCTTCCATCTTAAGCTTCAGCACAGGGTCGATTTGACCCCTGCAGTGGCAAGGAGGAAAACATATATGAGCAAGCTAAAGGGTAAGGTAGCCGTAGTTACGGGCGCATCCAAAGGTATCGGAGCCGCCATCGCCAAGTCACTCGCCGCGGAAGGCGCATCGGTTGTGGTGAACTACGCGTCCAGTAAATCGGGCGCCAGAACCGTGGTCGACGCCATCACGGAAGCCGGGGGCAACGCTGTCGCTGTGAAGGGTGACGTTTCCAAGGCCAACGAGGCCGAGGGGATTATCGACGCAGCCATCAAGAACTACGGCCGCCTCGACATCCTGGTCAACAACTCCGGCGTCTACGAGTTCGCTCCAATTGAGGCCGTTACCGAAGAGAAGTTTCACCGCATCTTCAACATCAACGTGCTGGGCTTGCTGCTCACCACGCAGGCAGCGCTCAAACACATTGGCGAGGGCGGCAGCATTATCAACATCGGCTCCGTCGTCAGTCGTATCACGCCTGCTGCTTCCTCCATCTATACCGGAACCAAAGGCGCAGTGGACGCCATTACCGGCGTGCTGGCCCGCGAGCTTGGACCCAAGAAGATCCGCGTGAACGCGATCAATCCCGGAATGGTTGAAACCGAAGGCACACATGCCGCCGGCATCCACGACACTGACTTCGAGAAGGCGACTATCTCCCAGACCCCACTCGGTCGCCTGGGACAGCCTGGGGACATTGCCTCGGTGGCAGTCTTCCTCGCCTCTGACGACTCCGCCTGGCTGACGGGTGAGCAGATTCTCGCCGGCGGCGGCCTCCGCTAACCCCGAACATTACTAACGACAGGAGAAGACGATGGGCAAGCTGGATGGAAAAGTAGCAGTGATTACAGCAGCAACGTCGGGCATGGCGCTCGCGACTGCCAAGTTATTCGTGGAAGAGGGCGCATATGTCTTCATCACTGGCCGCCGCAAAGACAAGCTGGATGAGGCAGTGAAGACGATTGGCCGCAATGTGACTGGCGTTCAAGGCGATGCTTCAAACCTGGACGATCTGGACCGGCTATACGAAGCGGTCAAAAAGACGAAAGGAAATATCGACGTCCTGTTCGCCAGCGCCGGCATGGGAGAGATGGCAAAGCTGGGCGAGATTACTGCGGAGCAATTCGACAACACCTTCAACCTGAATGTGCGAGGCACGCTGTTTACGGTGCAGAAAGCGCTCCCGCTTTTCAACGACGGTGGTTCGATCTTTCTGAACGGATCGATCGCGAGTATCAAAGGCTTTGCAGCATTTAGCGTCTACAGCGCGAGCAAAGCGGCGGTGCGGTCGTTTGCGCGGACCTGGCTGGTCGACCTGAAAGAACGGAAAATAAGGGTAAATGTACTCAGCCCGGGAACGATCGATACGCCGATACTGGACCCGCTAGGCCCGGACGCAAAGAAGTACTTCGCATCGCTGGTTCCCCGCGGGGAAATTGGCCGGCCGGAAGAGATTGCGACCGCAGCGCTCTTCCTGGCCTCGAGCGATTCCACTTTCGTGAACGGCATCGAGCTGTTCGTAGACGGCGGTGTCGCCCAAATCTAAGCCGCCGAAGGCGGTCCCGCCTGCCCCGCCGTACGCCCCGGCTAGCCGTGGGGCGTGCGGGGGGCTGCCCGGGACCAGTCTTGTCCAAATTGGTGGGAGACCTCGCATTTATGCGGGGAAGGAGCGCTTTAGCGCTCTGTGAAAGAGTCTCGAGTCGGATCACGCGCTTTAGCGCTGGCAATGCCAAAGCCTTATGAGTCCCTGCCTGAGAGAACCGCAGAAGAGAGCCCATCCGCTCCCTAGGCCCGGAGGGCCGGGGTCTTGACGCTGTCTTCCTCGCCAGCTTCACTTTCTGCTTCCTCGGTGTCTTTGAAATCGCGACGGTCTTTCTGCTGCAAAAGCATGGGAGGCGATTGTTGGCGGTGAACGTGCACTCCGCTGGGAAATGGGCCTATCCTATTGCATATGGCATTCTGCTTTTCATCCTGGCGGTTGGCTTTCTGGCATAGATGGTTGCTGCAATCAAGGCTCGGAGCGATATGAATCGCCGTAAATTTAGCCAACTGGTGGCGGCAGCAAGCCTTGGAGGGGTTCTTCCGCGAGGGTATGCCCAGACCGCAGCTTCTCAAAATGGATCCCGATTCTCGGTGATGTTATGGACACTGGAGAAGCAGGCGCCATTTGATCGCTGTCTCGAGATCGTTGCGGAAGCGGGCTATCAGGGCGTAGAGCTGACTGGTCAATTTCAGAAATGGTCAAGCGACGAGACGCGCCGGGTGATGGCAAAGATGCGTTCGCTGGGGTTGGCCTTCGATATGTTGAGCGGAGTCAAGGCCGGGTTTGCAGACCCCGGCGGTTCGGCCGAGTTTCTTACTCAGGCTACGGCGCAAATGAAAGCCGCGAAAGAGCTGGAGAGTCCGCAAATCAATCTCAAATCCGGCAATCGTATCGACAATGTGTCGCGAAGCGTTCAGCACGCGGCATCGGTTGAGAATCTTAAGCGTGCTGCCGATCTTGCCGCGGCCAACCAAGTGCAGATCGTGGTCGAACCGATTGATCCGCTGGAAAATCCAAATATGTATCTGACGTCCGTCAGTGAAGCGTTCGAGATGATTCGCGCGGTTGATAGTCCGCAGGTCAGGGTATTGTATGACTTCTACCACGAACAGCGTGCCTACGGTAACTTGATTGAAAAGTTGGAACAAAACATCGACCTGGTTGGGCTGGTACACATAGCAGATGTGCCCGGGCGCCACGAGCCTGGAACCGGTGAGATCGACTACGCAAACATTTATCGCAAGCTTGGGCAGCTGAAGTACAACAAGTTCATCACGATGGAGTTTTATCCGACACAAGACCCGGTAGGCACGCTGAAGAGAGCACGGCTGGACGCCCAGCGGGCCATCAGTACAGTTATTGTTGCGTAATACTATGCGCTGGTCACTTTCGCTTCTTAGCCAGGATGATTCCAGCCCCGTAACATCTCTTCGGTGTCTTGCACGCACTTAAAATCTTGGCCAAAGCTGTGATCGCTCTGATAGACTCGGGCAAAATTTGTCCAGAACGACCGTTCCGGTTCGAAGGACTGTATTCATGTCTGCGATTTCATGGTTGAAAATCCCTCACAACTTTCCATCTGCCCTCTTCTCTCTGTTGATCATTCCACTGTTACCGGTCGCTGCCTGCGCGCAGAGCCAAACGCCGATCTTTCCTGTCGACAGCTTCATCGCCCCGGTAGGTGTGGTGGTGTCTACCTTTGCCAGCGGCGATTTTAACGGCGACGGCCAACCAGATCTTGCTTATCTATCCGTACCCCCATCCGGAAATGCCCCGCCGACGTTGACCGTGCTCCTCAATCAGGGAGCGAGCAACCCTCCCATCCCAGTAACTACGAACTCGTTGAGCAGTTGCGTGTCAGGCGCAGCGCAGTATTCGTTAATTTCGGCCGACATGAACAAGGACAACAAGCTCGACCTGGTGCTTACCTGTCCCGCCGGATACGTTACCGTGTTGCTCGGCAATGGCGACGGCAGCTTTCAGAGCCCGGCCTATTATGCTGTGTCCAGCCCGTTTACCCTGGCTCCTGCCGTGGATCTGAATGGGGATGGCTATCTCGACATTGCGGTATCTACCTTCAACAATAATTCTTCAGGAGCAGCTGTTCTGCTGAATCAAGGAAGCACGGCACCAGGAACACTTTCCACTGCCCAGAGCTACGCGGGTGCGAGCCCGGTCTATACCGGGTTAACGGGCGCCGGCGACTTCAACGGAGATGGGAAGCAGGACATCGTTGTGGGCGGGTCGACCCTTGCGGTTTTCTACGGTAACGGCGATGGAACGCTGCAAGCAGCGCAACCCATTCCTGGCGGGCAGACCCTGATTACGGGAGACTTCAACCACGATGGCCTGACCGACATTGCTTACATCGGGGGAATGGAACCCCAGCCCGTGTCGCTTCAGGTGCTGTTAGGTACTTCCAGTGGAAAGTTTACGACTGGCCTCAATCTGCCGTTGAGTATTGGTTTAGGTTATCCGTCTCTCCTGATTGCCGGGACCACCAACGGCGACAGCAATGTGGACCTTGCGCTGGTCGGCAACTATACTTCGATTCTCCTGGGTGATGGCAAGGGTGGGTTTGCTCTGGGAAATTCGTACGCCCTGAACGGGTGCCCATGCGTAGCAGAAGCCGAAAGTGGCGGCAAGACGAACCTCATCCTGAATGCCAGCCCCGGGTTTTCTGTCTTGACGGGCAATGGCGATGGCACATTTGAGGGGATTCCAAACACGCCGTGGGGAGCAGGTGGATACACGGCCGCGGATCTCAATGGGGATGGCCTCACCGATGTACTCGCTGTGGACGGTTCAGGGAATCTCCTCAGCGCTCTTGGACGCGGCGATGGAACCTTCTCGCCCGCCAATACCACTGCCGGTTCGCTCCTCGGAAGTCTGACCACGGGCGATTTCAACGGAGATAGCAAAGTCGACGTGGTAGGCATATCTGCCGGCAAGCAGGATTCAACGCTCTTTTTCTACCCGGGTAACGGCAATGGCAGTTTCCAGCCAAGCCTTCCCACGGTTGATTTAAAAGCAGCCGGCGCCCAGCTTGCTGTCGCCGGCGATTTCAACGGCGACGGCAATCTCGATGTCGTACTTCCCTACAGCGTCCCTTTCCCGGGCGGGGGGAGTGGTCTCATCTTTGTGCCCGGCAAAGGGAATGGCACGTTTGGAAGTCCGGTTTCGTTTTCCCAGCAGAATTCATCTATCACCTCGCCGCTTCTGGCCGCAGATCTGAACAACGATAAGAAGCTGGATCTGGTCTGGAACAGCGCCGTCTATCTCGGCAATGGAGATGGAACCTTCCAGCAAGCGCCGCTCGGCATCCCTGGGACCCAATTGGCCATCGCTGATTTGAACGGAGATGGGATCCCCGACCTGGTGATGAACTCGACCGGTCCAGGCACTCTCAACGTGTATGCGGGAAACGGCAACGGTACCTTCCAGCCGTCGCCCTTTTATAGCGCTTCCCTGCCGAATCAATCGGTCACCCCAGAGGCAAGCGCCTCTATCGGCGATGTGAACGCAGATAGCCACCTGGATATTCTTCTGCAGAGCTTCACCACCGAAAATGACAACGTCGTCACTGTTCTGCTGGGAGATGGCGCAGGACACTTCACGCTCGACAACAATACTTATTACACCAGCTTTTTCAATGGATCGGCTGGTGGAGCGCTGGCGCGTTTGAACAACCAGGCTCCCAAGCTACCCAACGACAACGCTTTGGACTATTTAAGTTTCTCCGCTGGGGCTATTATTCCCTTGCTCAACCAGAACAACGCGAAGCCCTCAGCTCCCACTCTGGTGAGCTCGAATACCGTTCTTACCGTATCGTCGAGTACTGCCAGCGAGAATCAGAAACTCACTTTCACTGCCACGGTCACAGGATTTAACCCTACAGGCAATGTGTCGTTCGCCTCCGGCAGTGCGACGCTGGGAACCGCGCCCCTCACCAACGGTGTCGCCACCTTCTCCGGTTCATTTGCCGCTGCCGGCACTTACATGGTCACAGCCAGTTACGCGGGCGACGACGAAAACCAGCCGAGCAGTTCGAGTGCAGTTTCGATTACCGTAGCCGCGCCGGATTTCACCGTCTCTGTGTCGCCTACAACAGCCACCGTTACCCCCGGTCAATCAGTGATGGCTACACTTACGGTCACGCCGGTTGGGGGATATAACCACGCAGTGAACTTCAGCTGCGGTCCGCTGCCGAGTGAGGCCGCGTGTACGTTTGCTCCAGCTTCGGTAACGTCATCGAACGGGACGGCGGCGATCAGCATGCTTACGATTACGACGGCTGCGCCTTCTCCCGCAACGCAACCAGGGACCTCAGGACGCATGGCCGGAATCGCCTCGCTCGGAATTTTATTCTTACTGTTTCCACCAATGCGCCGTTGGAAGGGTGACCAGGGGCGCACGTATACGGCCCTGTTGTATATTTTTCTGTTGGCCGGGTTGGTCGTGCTCTCGGGCTGTGGCGGCTCCAGCCAATCCTCCGGCAGCCCGAGCAATCCCGGCACGCCCGCGGGCACCCAGACGATTACCGTATCCACGAGCGACGGCACAATTTCTCACTCCGTCAGTTTTCAGATCGTGGTCCAGTGACAAGGCTGAATGGCCGAGCAGTAGAATTGAAAATTATGCAGCTCGGTTTCGTAAGCGCCATTCTCCCCGACCAAACGCTTGAAGAAGTATTCACCATCGGCAAAGCCACGGGGTACGCCTGTGTCGAGTTGATGTGCTGGCCGGTGGGCAAGGCCGATCGGCGGTACGCGGGCGTTACTCACATCGACGTCAACCACTTCAAACCGGCGGACGTTCCGCGGATATTAGGCGTGGCCGCAGATCACGGCATGGAAATCAGTGGCCTGGGATATTATCCAAACCTACTTACGCCCGATCAAGAGGCAGGACGAGTGGCCGCCTCGCACCTGAAACATGTCATCAGCGCGGCAAAGATGCTCAAGCTCGAGGTCGTCAGTACGTTTGTCGGGCGCGACTGGACCCGATCCGTAGACGAGAACTGGCCTCGCTTCCTATCTGTCTGGAGGGATCTGATCGCCTATGCGGAAGACCAGGGAGTTCGCATCGCGATCGAGAACTGTCCCATGATTTTTACCGCCGACGAATGGCCCGGAGGGAAGAACCTTGCGTCCAGTCCGGCGATCTGGCGGCGCATGTTCGAGGCGATTCCCAGCCCGCATTTCGGGCTCAATTACGATCCCTCACATCAGGTCTGGCAGCAGATGGACTATATTGCTCCGCTTAAGGAATTTTCTGCGCGCATCTTCCGCGTTCATCTCAAGGACGTAGCGGTAGATCGACAGCAGCTGGACCAGGTGGGCATCCTGGCTTATCCCCTGGAGTTTCATAGTCCGAAGCTGCCGGGACGCGGGGACATCGACTGGCCGAAGTTTCTCCATGCGCTCAAAGACTCGGGCTATGACGGACCTGTCTGCGTGGAGGTCGAGGAGCGGGTATTTGAAGGCGATCTCGCGCATCGCAAACAAGCTCTCACCCTCAGCTCAGAGTACCTGCTTCCATTGATCAATACATAATCCAACCGCCGTCGACATTCAGGGTCTGGCCAGTCATCGCGTCGCTCAACTCTGTCGATAGAAACAAACACACGCGGGCCAGGTCGAGCGGGCCGATGCGCCGCTTGAGACTTTGCAGCTCCAGCACCTTATCCGCTTCCTGCTTCGACATCAGCTTCCTTTCCCCCTCGGTTTCGATGGCGCCAGGGGTGATGCAGTTGACACGAACGTTATGGACCCCGATCTCTCTTGCCAAAGAACGAGTAAAGCCAATGATTGCGCCCTTCGATGCGATGTAATGGGTCAGGTTTTGCAGACCGGTAAAGAACGTGACCGATGAGATATTCACAATCGCACCCGACCGTTGCTTAACCATGTGGGGCAGAACAAGTTTTGTGCAATGAAAGACGCTCTTCAGGTTGATGTCCTGCATTGCGTCCCACTGTTCCTCTGTCATTTCCAGAAACGGCTGCCGGGGATAGATTCCGGCGTTATTAATCAAAATATCGATGCGCCCAAAGCGCGCAATCGCGTCCTCAACCACTTTTGCCATGGCGTCGCGACTGCCGGCGTTGGCTTCAAAGCCAAACGCTGAGAGGCCTTTCGCTTGCAGAGTCGCTGCCACTGTTTTGACCTGCGCGCCATCCAGGTCGGCAAGAAACACATGGGCTCCGTTCACGGCAAATAGCCCGGCCACTCCGGCGCCGATGCCCGCGGCGGCCCCGGTCACAATGGCGACTTTATCCTTAATCAGCTCCATCCACGCTCCTGCATCACAAGGGCTGATCTTATCAAACGTCCGTCCTTACGACCGCCGCCCTATTCTCCCCGCCCTACCTCCAGGCCAAAGTGCGCCAGCTCGCGCTTCTGCATCGTGTAGTCGATAAAAAAGCCAACCCCAATCGACAGCGGAATCAACCCGAAGGCGCCTCCGGAGAGTACTTCGTGGTCGTTCACAATCCACGCCAGCACGAGAAAAGAGAGCATGACCCCAACGCCAGTTGAGATCAGCACGATCGCGGTTCTGCGCGTGCTCGCAATTCCTTGCAGTGGGTCTTTCGCCGATCTGCCGTCAGCGCTCAATACTTTTTCAATATCGCCGGCACTCATGCCCCGCGCCAACATGGCCAAACGCTGTTCAGTCTTTAGCCTTTGCTTGTACGCTGCCCCGACAACACCAGCAACAATGGCTACAATCCCCACCAAAAAGGCCCCCAATGGGATCATAAACGGACTCCAATTCCAACCCATAAGCTCTACCTTCCTTTCTGACCGCCTTAGACTGAGGGTTTGCTCGAGAGTTTCAGCCGATGCATGAAACTTTCAGCTAGATTCTTAGTCTGACTCTCCTTGCATGCCGTCGACTCCAGCTTCGAGCAGATCGTCCGGGACCATCAGGCTATGGTCTTTGGCACCCTCATTCGCCTTACCGGCAGCCGGGAACATGTCGACGATCTGGCGCAGGAGGTCTTCCTACGCCTATACCGGGCGCTTCCAGCCTTTCGCGGGGATTCCCTGTTGAGCACCTATCTCTACCGCATCATCGCCAATGTTGCCCAGGACGAATGGAAGCGCCGCCGCCGGGAGGACCGTCCGCTGGTCTCCTTCTCCGAGGAGGAATCGGAGTGGGAGGACCGCCTCCCGCATCCCGGCCCCGACGCCGAGCAGCAGCTTGCTGAGAAGCAGTTTCGGTATTCTGTAGAGCAGCAGTTACAGCAGCTCAGCCCGGTGGAGAGAACCGTACTAGTGCTTTATCATCAAGAGGAGCGTAGTTACGAGCAGATTGCGCAGTCGCTCAAACTACCGATCGGCACCGTGCGCACACACCTGCATCGCGGCCGCAAGAAGCTTCGCGAAGGGATCGAACGGCAGCAGGCTGTTGAAAGGGGACCCAAGTGGCAGAAGACAAGATGAACCCCGGTTCGCACGCGCAGTCACTCGATGCAAGAATCCTTCGCGTCCTGGAGACTGCTCCCAGGCTCGAGATCCCCTCTGAGTTCGCCGCCAGGGTCGCCCGGCAACTGCCTCCGCGCCCTGCGATCCTATCCCCTACGCGATACGGTTACCGTGCGGCCGTGGCATGCCAGATTGTGTTGCTTGCACTGATCCTCGCACTGGCCCGGCGGGCAACGGGCACATCTGTATTCTGGCTTTCGATCGAATCGATTTTCTGCGCACAGTTTGCGCTCGTGGCCGTTTGGCTGGCGGTGCGGAACGCAGGCTATACTTTCGTTAGCCTTTTCTAATCAACAGTTCTCGTACTTTCCGCCAACAGCTGTCCGCAAGATTCAGCCACTTTATGTCGAACTCATCGATGGCCATCAAAATTACCCGCACCGATCCGCGCTACGCGATGTTGCGTCGAAGCCGCAATCTTCGTTGGGACGGCAACGTGGCCGACGCGGCGGCCCAGATCGAATTGTGCGAGACTGCCGAGCAGGCGGCCGAAGCATTGCAGCGCATTGTCAACACAGGCATGCGCCCCACCATTCGCAGCGGCGGCCACTGCTATGAAGACTTCGTGGTCAACAATCCAGGCGGCGCGATCCTGGATCTTAGCCTGCTGAAAAGTGTCAGCCTGCCAGGCGATGGAACGCGCTACCGCATCAGCCCGGGCCTGGAGTTGGGCGAAGTGTACCTCGACCTGTACAAACGCCACGGGGTCACCATTCCCGGAGGCAGTTGTTACGAGGTGGGCGCCGGAGGTCACATCAGCGGAGGCGGCTATGGAGTGCTCTCGCGTCTGCACGGTCTCACTATCGACTGGCTTTCGGCGGTCGAGATTCTTACCGTCGACGGCAAAGGCCATGTAGAGCTCAGGCGCATCGACAAGGACCATGAGCCCGACCTATTCCGAGCGTGTCGCGGCGGAGGCGGAGGAAACTTCGGGGTAATCACCGGCTTTCTCTTTGACCGATTACCAGTTGCGCCCTCGGAAGTGGTGAATGCCCACTTGTCTTTTAGCTGGGCCACGATGACCGAGGACAATTTCACCGCCATTCTGATGGCATTCGGGGACTACTGGGCCAAGCGGGGAACCGAACCGGAGACCTTTGGACTTTTTGCCGCGCTCGGTCTCACGCACGCCTCTTCGGGTCGATTCAGCCTCTCCCTACAGTTCTGCAACCCCGATGGAAGCTGTGACAATCTGAAGCCATTGGAGGAGTTTCTCGATCTCTTTCAGAGTTTCGCGCCCCTGGAGGCGCGCGCATCCGCGGCCGGCGAAAAGCGCTTTGCCCAGCGGTCCCCAGCGGCTCGCCAGAGCCTGGGCCAGTATGGCATCGATCGGCTGCTCTGGCTGGAAGCGACGATCGGCGACAGTGGGAGCGGCCACAGCGGACGCGCCGCATACAAATCCTGTTACATGAAACAGAACTTCACCCGCGCGGAAGCGAAGTGTATCTACAAGCAGCTGACGCGCACCGTGCCCGGTGTCGACCTGCGCGGATCGGTGATGGCCGTCGATTCGTATGGCGGAGCCGTTAATGCGAAGGCCATGGCCGGCGTCACTTCGGTTTGGCAGCGCTCGTCCATCATGAAGGTCCAGTTTCAGCAATATTGGGAATACGCGGAGGAAGATGCGGGGCGTCTGCAGTGGATGCGCGAGTTCTACACCGACCTCTACTCGCAGCAGGTAGAGCCGCGGTACGCCGGGGCTCCCTATCCCAATGAATATTACGAAGGCTGCTACATCAACTACCCCGATTGCGACATGCTCGCGTACGCCTTCTGGCCTCAGCTCTACTATGGCACGCAGGATCTTTACCCGTTTCTGCAGCAGGTGAAGCGGCGCTATGACTCGAACAACATCTTTCACCATAAGATGTCGATTCGTGGTTAGGATTCCTTATGCAGACGGATGATCGGCGATTGGCGGCAAGATGGACCCGCAGGGAATTTGTGCGCGGGGCCGCGGGCATGGTTGCGCTGCCGCATCTGCCACGCGGAGTAGCTGCCGCGCCGTCTGAGCAGTTTGCCTATGTGGCCTCTGGGGAAGGCTCGCTCCATGTCTTCCGGTTGCGCGGAGAGGCCTGGACAACCACGCAGCGTGTGCCGAGTTCCGCGCCTGCTTGCATTTTGCTTTCTCCCGCACAGCGGACACTCTACGTTGCCAACGAGGTAGATTCGCACCGGGGTTTGCCGCAGGGCACGGTCGAAGCCTTCCACATCGATCCGCTTGACGGCCGCCTGACCCTTTTGGGCCGCAGGCCGCTGTCTCTTTCCGCAACCCACCCACGGCATCTGGCCCTCTCTCCGGACGGAAAGCTGCTTGCCGTGGCCGCTTACGGCGGGGCAATTTACAACCTCTTACCCATTGCAGAGGACGGCAGCCTGGGCCAACCGAGCGCCATTTTCAAGCAGGCAGGTTGTGGACCGAATGCCCAATCGCAGGCGGCGGCACATCCCCATACGCTGCTCTTCGACGTGAGTGGGCGCCATCTGCTTGCCTCCGATTTCGGCAGCGACCGGCTGAGCGTGTTCGCTGTGGATGACGGCAGACTCCAGCGGCGAATGGAGCACGCGACCGGTGAGGGGAGTGGTCCAGGCGCGTGTGCGCTTCATCCTGCGGGCTCGGTCTTCTACGCCTGGCATGACCTGGAGAGCACGCTTGCCTGCTACCACTACGATGCGGTGTCTGGAACCGTGGGCGAGACGATTCAGCGGCTGCCATTTCCTACGGCCTCTCTGCATGCTCTTGCACTGCATCCCACAGGCCGCATGCTCTACACCGCGCAGGGAAACCAGGACGAGTTGAGGGCGTGGCACGTGAACGCGAAGAACGGCAGCCTCTCGCACGCACAAGTTGTCTCGCTGGGAGAGGCGACGCCGACCCAAATCACGGCCTCACTCGATGGAGACAGCATTTTCATTTTGGATGGTCCCAGAGGATCGATCTACAAGATGACAACAGACCGCACGACGGGTGAGCTACACTGCAAAACGAAAGTTGCGGTCGTGAATAGGGCGAAGAGCATCGCTTTGAAGACTATCTAGAGCCCCAGGAACCAGTCTCGTCACAGTTTTAGAGAGTACATCCGGATGCCCGCATGGGTTCGATCACCAATTCAACTGAAAAGGAGTCAGTCGATGGAAATGCAGTCCAGGAGAGGTCTTATCAAGAACGCGGCCAAAGCGGCTGCAATTGCAACCGGCAGCACCATGCTCGCCGGCAAATCCGAGGCAAAGGAATCCGCAAAACTGGAGAAGAAGGCGTATTCGTGCCAGCCCGTTGCGGACAATGCACCCAGCGCTCCGCCGCTATTCTCCTCCGCCGTTTCCTACGGCAACCTACTCTTCCTGGCGGGGGTCGGTGCACACTTCAAAGGCACGATCGAAGAGCATACCAAGCACGTGCTCGACGAGCTCGAGAAGAACCTGGAATGTGCCGGCTCCTCGATGGACAAGGTGCTGAAGGTCAACGTCTACCTGAACGACATCAACGACTGGGCCAAAATGAACACCGTATATGCAGGCCGTTGGGGTAAGGTCCCCCCCGTCCGCACCACGATCGCGCCGGCCGGAGGCATTCCTGGCAACTCGCTGGTAGAGATCGATCTCATCGCTTATATCTAGAAACCTCGCCAGCCCCATGTCACTTCCATCTGCAGATGCGGCCAGTACGCCCGCGGGCCGCGCGACGCTTACGCGCGAGGGCAACGAGCACGACAACCTCTTTACCCGGATTGGGGTTCGTCCACTGGTGAATGGCCGTGGCACATTCACCATCGTCAGTGGATCGCGCTCCCTGCCGGAGGTGAAGCAGGCGATGTACGATGCCTCTTTCTACTTTGTGCATCTCGACGAACTGATGGAGGCGGTCGGCCAGGAGCTCGGTCAACTTACGGGCGCGGAATGGGGCATAGCCGTCACCGGTTGTGAGGCTGCGATTGCGCTCGCAGTCGTTGCCTGCATCGCCGGTACTGACCCTGAGAAATCTCAGGCGCTGCCCTACGTCAAAGGCCGCGACCAGGTCATCATCCCCAAACATTCCCGGAACCCCTATGACTTCGGGGTACGCATGACAGGAGTCGAGGTGGTCGAGGTCGACTCGGCCGAAGAGCTGCGTAGCCAGCTGACCGGTCGCACAGCGATGGTTTACATCCTATCCGGGCCGGCCGCGGAGAACGGCCCGCTCAGCATTCCGAATATCTGTGCCATTGCCAAAGAAAAGGGAGTTCCCGTCTTCGTCGACGCTGCTGCCGAGGAGCCTCTCGTCCCCAACATCCACCTGCAGCACGGCGCCTCGCTGGTGGGCTATTCCGGCGGTAAGTGCCTGCGTGGACCCCAATCCTCCGGGCTGCTTATCGGCCAAAAGGACTTGTGCCGCGCAGCCTATTTTCAGTCCGCGCCCAACCACAACTACGGCCGCGCCTTTAAATGCAGCAAAGAAGAAACCATGGGACTGCTCGCCGCTGTGCGCCAATGGTATAAGCGCGACCACGCCGCTGAGCAACGGGAGTGGCTCTCATGGCTGCAGCACATCGAAGGGCGCGTGCAGGGCCTGCCTTCCCTTTGGGTTGAGTATCTGCAGCCCGTAGACTTGTCTAATCGATCGCCTCGTCTGCGTATTCACTGGGACGCCCGCACTCTCAAGATCACCGGCACCGAACTTGCCGCACGGCTCGACGCCGGTACCCCGCGCATCGTCGTCCACGACAGTAGCGGGGTGCGTCCGTCGCACATGGCCAGCTCGCTCATCATCATGCCGTACATGATGGAAGCGGGAGAGGAACGCATGATCGCCGATGCGCTCTACGAGGGACTCACCAGGCCTGAATACTATGAAGATCCGGTGGTCCCGTCCGGTACCCCCATGCCCGTCCAGGGAACGTGGGCGGTCGCAATCCAGTATGGGCGCGGCGTTGGAGAGCAGCAGTTCACTCTGCAGCAGAGAGGCAACGAACTCACCGGAACCCAGCACGGGGAGCTGTACATCGCCGCCCTCAAGGGAGTCATCCATGGCGCGCAGATTGAGTTGCGCAGCATCATGGCGGTCCCGGGAAATTCCATTGAATGGATCTTTAAAGGCATTGCGCAGGAAAACACCATGGCAGGGACAGTTGATTCAGGAGAGTATGGAAAGGCGGCCTGGGAGGCCATTAGGAATCATGATTAGGGGATTCACGAGGACCAGGACCTTCCACGGGTGTGTGGCGCTCGCGCTTGCCACTGTTATCAGCGTCTTCGCCCAGCCGGCCGCGCCGGTCTACGATCTGCTGCTGCGCGGCGGCCATGTGCTCGATGATAAGAATCACATCGATGGCGTGATGGACGTGGCTATCAAGGACGGCAAAATTGCCAGGATGGCGGCGCACATTCCCTCCGACGCGGCGCTCAAGACGATCGACGTGAAAGGTCTGTACGTCACTCCGGGGCTGATCGACATTCACGTTCATGTATATGCCGGCACGGGGGAGCGAAACTCCTATGCGGGAGACCTAAGCGTTCCTCCCGATGGCTTTACTTTCCGCGTTGGCGTTACCACGGTGGTCGATGCGGGCTGTTCCGGGTGGAGGAACTTTGAGGACTTCAAGGATCGCATTATCGATCGCTCGAAGACCAGGGTCTTCGCCATGCTCAACATCGTTGGCGCAGGCATGCGTGGCCCCAAATACGAACAGAACACCGCGGATATGGATGGAGAAGCTACCGCGGCCATGGCGCTCAAATATCCGCAAACAATCGTGGGCATCAAGACCGCGCATTTTGCGGGTCCGGAATGGATTCCGGTAGAGCAGGCGGTCATCGCCGGAACCAAGGCCAACATTCCGGTCATGGTCGACTTCGGTGTAGATCGTCCCACTCGTCCGCTCTATGACTTGTTGACCCAGAAGCTGCGGCCGGGCGACATCTATACCCACATGTACTCCGGCCTTCGTCACGAGCAGGATCCGGTCACGCTGGGCCCGAGTAAAGCCTTCATCGAAGGCCGCAAGCGCGGCATCTACTTCGACGTTGGCCAGGGCGGCGGCAGCTTTAAGTGGTCGCTCGCAGTTCCGATGATCAAGGCTGGGTTCATTCCCGATTCCATCTCGACCGACCTCCATGTCACCAGCATGAACGGCGCCATGAAGGATGAACTCAATGTCGCGGACAAGATCTTGGCGGTGAACGTTCCGCTGAAGGAAGTAGTCGCCGAGATGACCTCTCACCCGGCCCACGAAATTCGTCATGACGAACTGGGCAATCTCTCCGAGGGTTCGATCGCCGATGTAGCGGTGCTCCGTCTCGAAAAGGGCAATTTTGGCTTTACTGACATGCTCAACAAGCGCCTGGATGGCAAGCAGAAGCTGATCTGCGAGCTCACGATCAAAGATGGAAAGATTGTCTACGACCTGAATGGGATGGGCGCAGACTTGTGGACAGCGCCGCCCGGCCCCCATGATGCAGAAGCGTATCGGTGGACTACCTTTGCGCCGGGACCACCCACGTCCGCTCCGCGGACCACAGAGATGCCACACTAAAGTTGGTGATATCGGAGCCCGGAGTAATCGCACCACCCTCCTTAGGCCTTTCCCGAGTGTCATTTGCGGCGCTTCTTGTGTTAATGTCTAGGAGTGACCTCTGTTCTCCATTGCTGTCCCAGCTGTCGTCGCGCCTCCTCGGCGCAGGCCAGCTGTTGTTGTTTGCGCTAATTCTCGCAACAGACACAGCATAGCTGCTTCGCTCCTGGCAGCACCTTCTTCAACCAAATCTTCTTTTTAGGGAAATCTGCACGTGGACATTGCTCCCCAGCTACCAGGATTTACATCGAGCGCTTACCCTTCGCAGCGCTTCTTCTGGTCTTGTTGTTGCCGCTAGCTGTCCGCCCTCCCCCTTTTCCACCCGTACGCGGCAAATACTCCAGGAGTTCACTTATGCGTAACTTGCAACTTCTACTTCGCTATTGCCTCTTCTCAACAGTGGTCGCAGTTGCATTATGTGTATCCCCGGCTGGGGGGCAGATGGTGGGAGGCACCATCTCCGGCGACATCGTGGATCCCGCGGGCGCTGCTGTGGCACGGGCCGATGTGCTCATACGCAACGATGAAACCGGCAGCGAACGCAAGTTCATCACCGCGGAAAGCGGCACATTCTCGGCGCCCTCGGTCGCGGTGGGCACGTACACCGTCTCTGTCTCGAAAGATGGCTTTGCCCCCCTGAATCGCACCGGCATTGCGCTCACCGTCGGCCAGAATGTCCAGCTGCATCTTGCGCTCACCCTTGGCAGCGTGCAACAAAGCGTCTCCGTTGTTGACACCCCTGCTGTGGTGGACACCTCAACCCTGCAGACTCAGGGCCTGGTCGATGAGCGGCAGGTCAAGGAGCTGCCGCTCAATGGCAGAAGCTTCGACCAGCTGATCGAACTGAATCCTGCTTCGGTCAGCTACACCACTCAGCGTTCGGGCGGCGTGGGCACATCCAACTCCTCCGTCGGCAACATGTACTCCGTCTCCGGACGACGCCCACAAGACAATCTCTTCCTGCTGAACGGAATCGAGTACACCGGGGCTTCGCTCATCAACGTAACCCCAGGCGGCACCAGCGGGCAGCTGCTGGGAGTGGACGCGGTCCGCGAATTTAACGTGGTCAGCGACACCTATGGAGCGAATTACGGGAAGCGTACCGGTGCGCAGATATCGATCATTACGGCTTCGGGAGGAAATAAGCTTCACGGTTCCGTGTATGAATTCCTGCGCAACAGCGCGCTGGACGCACGCAACTATTTTGACCAGGCGAAGATCCCGGAGTTCCAACGCAACAACTTCGGCACAGCCCTGGGCGGCCCCATACGGCGCGACAAGTTATTCGGGTTTGGTAACTACGAAGGTTACCGGCAGCATCTCGGCCTCAGCGCGGTCAGTTTCGTTCCTGACGACACCTCGCGTGCGGCTGCTACCGCCAACGTCCGGCCGCTGCTTGCGCTTTGGCCGGTAGCCAATGGTCCCGAGCTGCTCAACCCAAATGGCACGCCGAGCGGAATTGCGGAAGCCTTCTCAAACCCGCCGCAACATGTACGTGAGGATTTTGGCACCGCGCGGATCGATGCCAACCTGACCCCGAACGATCTGCTCTTCGGCGTCTATACAGCGGATGACAGTGACGCAAACACTCCCTCGCAAAACCCTTATTCGACCATCTATGAGCGGTTGCGGGAACAGGTCTTGAGCGCGCAAGAGCAACACGTCTTCTCTCCTAATCTGCTCAATACCTTTCGTTTCGGCTATTCGCGGGCGGCCTATTACTTTACCGGCGAGGCTCCGGACTCAGTACCCGGGTGGATTGCAGGCGCCCCCGTCGGAGCAGTCGTGATCGCAGGCAGCACAGCATCGAACGGGGCCTCTCAGGTGACTTTGGCGGGCGCGAACACCGGCAGTAACAACCAGGCTGTTCGTAACATCTTCACCGTGGACGAGCATGTTTTCTGGACCCATGGACGGCACCAGGTCGAAGTGGGGGTGTGGCTCCAGCGGCTGCAATCCAATGACAACCTGGCTCAAAACCAGTATGGACAAGCATCGTTCTCCACCCTAAGCAGCTTCCTGAAAGGAAGTGTTGCGACCTTTACGGTAGTGCCTACGCCGACGGAAATGGGCTGGCGATCATTCTTTGGAGCGGGCTTTATCGAAGACGCGTGGAAGGTAACGCCGCGCCTTGAGCTGCGCGCGGGCTTCCGCTCCGAGTCAAGTAACGGCTGGAACGAGACCCACAATCGTGCATCGAACTACGGCTTTACCAACGGCATCATTAACACCAATCCCACCATCGGCGGCTCAGCTCTGGCGCAAAACCGCGCCACGTTTATGCCCGAGCCGCGCATCGGGGTGGCCTATGACATCTTTGGTAACGGCAAAACGGCTCTGCGAGCGAATTTTGGCGTTCATCGCGCGCTGCTGGACACGCTGGATTACCGGCTTGACCAGACCGCGCCGTTCAACACCACTCTGTCGTTCAGTAGCACGACCGTGGACAAGCTCGCCGACCTAGCCAGTGGTACGGCTACTGGCAGTGGACAGATCTCACCCAGCAATGTGCAGCCGGACATTGCTACCCCGACGGTGCTCGCCTGGACCTTTAAGATCGAGCAACAGATTGCCCCGGCGACTTCGCTCACCATCGGCTATGTCGGTTCGCATGGATACCATCAGATTCTCTCGGAGGACCAGAACACGCCCGCAACCGTAGTCTGCCCAGCGTCGCCCTGCCCGGCAACGCTTGCGCCCGGGACCGTCTTCTATGCGAGCACAACCAAGGCCAACCCGAAAGTGGCCAACACCACCTCCTGGGTCTCACAGGGAATCAGCAACTATAACGGTCTCGAGGTGGATGTGCGCCGCCAGTTATCGCACGGGTTGCAGCTGCGCGGAGTTTATACCTTTGCCAGTAACCTGGACGATGGCTCGGCCTGGAATACCAGCGTCTCGGCCAACACCCCGGCGTATGTGATGTATCCGGGAAATCCCGGGCTCGACTACGGGCCGGCAGCCACCAATATCCGCCATGCGGGCGCTATCAATGGCACCTGGGAGTTGCCTTTCAACGACGGGCGGTTTGCGAACTCCTGGGCAAAGCAGTGGGTGGGCGGCTGGTCGGTCAGCGGCATCGCGACGTTACAAAGCGGTTTTCCGCTCTCACCGCAGCTGGGCTACAACCCGACCGGCAACGGGGATACGCGCAACCCAGTGCGTCCGAACCTCGCGATCGACTTTCAGGGCCCGCTTTACGCTAAGACAGTGAAGCAGTGGTTCAATCCCGCTGCCTTCACCGCGCCCGAGCCGGGTACATTTGGCAATGTCGGCCGCGACACGCTCACAGGTCCAGGACTGGCGGAGTTGGATCTCGCCCTAGTCAAGAACACCACCATCCATGAGCGGGTGCGCGCGCAGTTTCGTGCGGAGTTCTTCAACGCGCTCAACCACTCTAACTTCACCACGCCGAATCCGGTAGTCTTCAGCTCCGGACCGACCCCAAAAACACCTACGGCAGCAGTTGCACCGTCGGCAACTGCCGGAGTGGTGAGTGCGACCGCCACTACCTCACGGCAGATCCAATTTGGCATGAAGATTCTCTTCTAGTCGAAATTTGAAATTGGGACGCTTCTCCCCGAGTCACACGTTTCGGTGCGCCTACAGAGGTTCAAGTCCCTCTGCTTCGGCCAGCTTGGCTTGGCGACGATCAAATGTCCAGAAACGGTCGGCCTTGAACTCCAGGGCTAAGGCTACATGGAGCGTGTCGAGCGTCCGGACGCCGAGCCGCGGCACCCGAACCCGGGCAATCGCGATGCAAGCATCGAATACCCGCTCTGGCATGCCTTCTTCAATCCACACACCGGCTTCGCGATCACGCTCGAACTCTCGGTGGACCGATTGCGCCTCCCTTGGCGTGATCTTGTGTTGAAACACGTGCTGGCCGATCGCGTGTGTCCACTCAGCGCGATGAAGCGGAGTCAGCCAAACACGCGGATGCTGTGCCATATGCTGCTGTGCTTCCTTGGAGTGGGCATCTGGCAAGTACAAAGAGACAAAAACGCTCGTATCCGCGTAGACCGTCAAAAGCGTCCCCGCTCCTCGATCAATAGATCGGCACCCGGCAAACGGCGCTCCCCGAATAGCTTCTCGACGCGGCCGGCAAAGTCCGGCCAATGCTTGGGTTCGGCCTGCACCGGCTCAGGAACAATACAGGCAAGAAGGCGATTCCGCTCGTGGAGTTCAACCGTCTGGCCGGACCGAAGCCACGCCTTCAACTGGCGAGTATCTCGCAGCTCACGGAGGTTAATCTTAGGCATAAGGCAAACGTGTCACATTATGTGCCACATGTCAACTACCTCATTGCCATCTTTCAGAGCATGTTTCTCCGCGTCCGGCGAGGAGGTATGCACTTGCACCACGCGTTGTATCGCCGCGTCCGCCTGTGCACATGGCCCTCGGAACCTAAGGCCCGAGCGAGCAGGTAAAACGATCCCGGGTCCTCAGGATTCAGCTCGACAGCCTGGCGAAGCAAGGCGCACCGCAGCAGCTGTATCGTGTTGCTGTAACTGTGTCTTCGCCATAAAAAAAATAGGCGGCCCATGTATCCGGGGATCATGCGCCGCGCTTTAGTACCGAGGGCTAAGTAGAAAACGTTTCCCCTTTGACAACCTACGACCAAGGGTGCAACACTCCCTCTTACCCTTGAAAAGAGCACCTGAAAAAGATGAACCGGTAACCCTACGTACCCTGGCGAGCCATCTTGGCCTCTCGCTGACGACCGTATCCGTGGTCGTAAGCGACGCACCGGCTGCGCAGGCGATCCCGCTCGCCACCAGAAAGCGAATCCTGGCCGCGGCGAGCGAGTTGAACTATCGGCCTAATTACTTCGCGCGCTCCCTGCGCAAGAAGCGCAGCATGTCCGTCGGCGTGCTGGTGTCTGAAATGAGCGAGGGCTACTTCACGCTGGTAATGAACGGCGTGGAAGAGTATCTGATGGCAGCGAAATACTTTTATCTGCTGGCCGCGCACTATTGGCAGCCGGAACTGCTCGAAGAATATCCGAGGATGTTGCTGGAACGGTCCGTGGACGGACTTCTGCTGGTAAATACTCCGACTCCTCCGCAGGTTTCGGTGCCTATCGTATCCATCTCAGGCCACCAGGACATTGCCGGCGTAACCAACATCCAACTGAACCATAAGCAGGCCGCTTATCTCGCACTGAAGCATCTCGCAGACCTGGGGCACCGAAGAGTAGCGTTCATGAAAGGTCAGGAGCAGACCGTTGACACGGACTATCGCTGGCGGGAAATCATGGAAACAGCCTGCGCCTTCGGCCTGGAGGTTCACCAGGAGCTGCTGATCAAGTTGACCGAGAACAGTTGGTCGCCCGCCCTGGGATATGGTCCGGTCAAGGACCTTCTGTCGCGTACCAGAGATTTCACTGCGCTCTTCGCATTCAACGATATCGCGGCCTTCGGCGCCATTCGAGCCCTCCACGAAGCTGGGCTGCGCGTGCCCCAAGACGTTTCAGTGATCGGCTTCGACGACGTGCTCAGCGCCCCCTTCGGCATTCCCAGCCTGACTACGATTCGACAGCCCCTCCGTGCCATGGGTCAAGCGGGCGCGGAGTATCTGCTCAACCGGATCAATCATCCAAAGGCGCCTTATGCCCCCCAGGTGATCATGGAACCGGAACTCGTCATACGGGAATCCACCGCCCCGGTCTCGCCGGGGTGCCCGTCGCTGGCGCAAAAGCGAAGCAAAGCTGCGTCGCGCATACTAAGCTAAGGTCGCGCGTTAAGCATTTTTCCCGCAGAATGAAAGCGAACAGCTCTAAATTCTTTGCGGCTTGTCCTCGCTCATCCTTTCGAGAGCGGTCCGACATTCGTGCTCAAGCAACGCCAACAGCTGATCCATGTGCTCGGTACGCGTACGAAAGTTCAGCGGGCTTATGCGAAAATACGCCTTCCCTTTCAGCTCAGTGGTCGAAAACCAAAATTTCCCGCTCTGCTCGACTCGCCTCGCAACCTCTGCATGCAGTTGCTTGGATTGCGCCTCGTCCAGATCCGCACCGCGATAGCGAATGCAGATCGCCGACAACGGCGGTTCAGTCGCCGGCTCGAAGTCAGGATGTCTTTCTACCAGCGAGTAAAGATGTTTTGCCTGGCGCACATTGTTGTCGATCCACTCGCCGACCTGGCGTGCCCCGTAGCGTTTGAAACTCATCCACACCTTAAGCGCGCGAAAACGCCTCGACTGCTCGAAGCCGTGAACGTAATACTGGTAGCGCTCGTTCGCGGGATCGAATTCGTCGGTAAGATACGCGGGCTTGAGCCCGAAGGACGCAGTCAATCGACGGTCATCCTTGACCAGGATCGCCCCCACATCCAGCGGTGCATAGAACCACTTGTGGGGATCAACGGTGACCGAATCCGCGAGTTCCAATCCCTGATCTCCCATAGGCCATGCGTGGGAGAGCAACATACCGCCGCCATAAGCGGCATCCACGTGGAGCCACATCTCTTCGCGATCCGCGACCGCCCGCAGCGCGCGCACCGGATCGATCGCCCCGGTGTTGGTCGTTCCGAAGATACCCACGATGCACATCGGTCGTATGCCCGCTTTACGATCGGCCACGATGGCTGCCTCCAGCGCATCCAACCGTATGCGAAATTCCCGGTCGGTGGGCAGCGCGCGCAGCGCTTCCCGTCCCAGTCCCACTGCGTCCACCGCCTTATCCACCGAGACGTGCCGTTCTTCGGAGGTGTAAACAGCCCATCGTTCCTGAACCCCGTGCTGCTGTATACGGTCACCCGAAACGGAGTCCCGCGCCAACTTGAGCCCGATGAAGTTCGCCATCATACCGCCGCTGGTCAGGTTGCCCCCTGCGTGCTCACCGTAACCCACCAGGTCGGTGAGCCAGCGGACGGTGCGTCGCTCCATGGCGACCGCGCCTGGGCCAACCGTATAGGTCCCGATGTTTTGATTGAGAGCGGAGCAGATGAAGTCCGCGATGATTCCAATTGGACTCGGCGAAGGAGTGATCAAACCCATATAGCCCGGGTGTCCGACATGGGTGCAGTTAGGCAGAAGCTTCTGCTCCAACTCGCCCAGAACCGCTTCCGCAGAAGTGGAATCCTGAGGGAGCGGCTCGGCAAAGAGCTTTGTCAGAATCGCCGGCTCTACATCAGGGAACACCGGTCTTTCCTCGATGTTCTCCAGATAGTCAGCGAGTAGATCCACCACTCGGTGCCCAACTTCGCGAAATTCACCCGCGTTCATCAGTCCTCCGGAGTCGAGTCTGGATCGAGCCCTTCCTTCGCCGACTTGTCCTAGACAGGATACCTGCGAATGAAGAATCAGCCGGGCTTCCCGGGCGGCTAGTGGTACTCTATATCCCCTGCTGGCAAACAAATCACTATAGGCCCTGAGTATCAAACGCTCGCGTGGCAGCACTGCGGCCACGCGAAACGATGAAGATGGAGGATCCGAGAAGATGCTATTTCCCGGTCGATGGGGCTTTATGTGTGCAGCTATCCTGGCCGTTTTGCTGTTTCCCTACCGCCTCTTTGCTGTAGATAAGCTGCTCATCGTCAACGGTACAGAGCTGACCATGAAACCCGGACAGACGGAGCCGTTCGTCGGCTATATTCTGGTGGGCAACGACGGAAAGATCAAAGCGATCGGCAAGGGCAACCCGCCCCCCGGCACGCAAGCACTGACCACCTACGATGCCAAAGGAAAATTCGTTCTCCCAGGCTTTATTTCTGCGCACAGTCATCTCTCGGAGAGTGCTTTTCGCGGACTGGCTACGGACCAATATGTCTACCAATACCCTGCCCTGACGGGCTGGGTGGAAGTACTGGAGACCCGGGAACTGGGGACGAGCCCGGAAGACTACTATTGGTTTACCCTGCAGGGCGCCCTCGATCACCTGGTTCACGGAATCACTTCTGTTTATAACTTCGCCTACGCGCGCAAGGACGACGAGGCTTTCGAACAATATCAGTGGCAGGCAGAGCTCGACTCGGGAATGCGCTTCATTCACTCCTACGAACCTTCAGGCAAGTCGACTCCGGAAGTCCGGAGGGCGAACCTGGAGAAATTTTTGGCCTATGCCAAGAAGGATATGTCTCGCCCGACCGTGCTGAAGATGGCGTACTCCGGATGGATCACGACTCCGCAGGCCCTTCAGCTCGACGCTTCGTTTCTCCGCGACTACCATCTCTACTCAGAGATTCATTACCTGGAATCTCCAGTCAACCAGCAGGCGCAGCGCGACACCTTCAAATACATTACTGCGGTCAATATCCTGGGCCCGAACGTGAGCTTCGGGCACTTCATCCACCCCGACGATGCAATCTTGAAGACGGTGGCAGCCGCCGGCTCCGGAATGGTCTGGAACCCCATGTCGAACGGCCGGTTGGCGTCTGGCATCGCCGACATTCCCAAGTATAGAAAGATGGGCATCAAGGTGGGTATGGGCGTCGATGGCGAAGGAAGTTCGGACCTACCCGATCCCTTCGAAAACATGCGCATGGGTCTTTATGTAATCCGTGCGAAATACGAAAGCGCTAAGATCCTTCAGCCGATAGATGTGCTCCGGTTCCACACCATGGGAAGCGCGGAAGTTCTTGGGGTCGCGGACAAGGTAGGCAGTCTCGAAGTAGGCAAGTTTGGCGACATAATCATTGTCGATCCCAAGCTGGTCGAGCGCGGACCTGTCGTCGATCCCTACGCCGCCGTGGTGCTGGCCTGCAATGCGATGAATCTCGCCAAGGTGTATGTCGGCGGCGATTTACTGGTAGATACTTACCACTTGCAGAAGAACGATATGACCAAAGTATCCCGCGAAGTCAATCAGCGCGTCGCGCGATTACACTAGGTTACTGTGCGAGGGGTCAATGGCCGGCAAGAATCGAATAGGGCGTCGGGACTTTTTCAAGCAGGCTGCGGGCGCGATCGGCGCTACCACGCAAATTCCCCATTGGCCTACGTTTGCAGAAGCGCAGACTGCGACGCCGCGACCACGAGAAGCCGCGGAAAGAATCTCTTATCCACGCGTCTTCAAGGGCGAGCAGCTCAAGATGCTCGCCTTCCCCCTGGGCGGCGTCGGCTCGGGAAGCCTGGCCCTGGGTGGGCGAGGTCAGCTGCGCGATTGGGAGATCTTCAATCGGCCGAACAAAGGGTTTTCCCCGCCATACGCGTTTCCCGCGATCTGGATCAAGGCCGGAGACGCGAAGCCCATCACTCGCGTTCTGGAGGCGCGCATTCTTCCGCCGTATGAGGGCCAGGACGGCCTGGGCTCGAACAATTCACCCGGATTGAGCCGCATCGCGACCGCCGAATTCACCGCACAGTACCCGTTGGCGCATCTCCAATTCAAAGATCCCAGCCTTCCAGTAAGGATTGAGCTCGATGCCTTTTCCCCCTTCATCCCGCATGATCCTGACGCCTCGGGCCTGCCGGTTGCAATTCTGCGCTATCGCGTGAGCAACCCGGCGCGTGCGAGCGCCAGCGTCGCCATTTCGTTTTCCATCGACAACCCGGTAAAGGCCCCCTCCAGAACCGACCAGGCGCGTGACCCGAAGGACCCGCGCGTGAATGAGTACCGCACAGCGAACCAGCTGGAAGGTCTGTGGATGACCAATCCCAGCGTGGCCGGCGGCGACCCGATGCAGGGCAGCTTTGCCCTCGCGGTTATTTCCGATCCAGGCGCGAGAACCACCCATTGGCGCGGCTGGCCCCGAGGGCGTTGGTGGAATTCGCCTATGTTGTTTTGGGATGCCTTTTCGCAGGACGGAGAACTGCTGAACGAGCCGGCATCAGGGAGCGCGGTGGGCGCACTTTGCCAACAGAGATCGATACCTGCCGGCGGGTCGGCGGAATTCACTTTCTTGTTAGCCTGGCACTTCCCCAATCGCACCCCGGAGTGGTGCGGGTGGGACTTTCCCCCGGGCGAGGGCAACACCATCATCGGCAACTACTATGCCACGCGCTTCAAGGATGCATGGGAGGTGGCCGAATACACGGCGACGAATCTCGAATCGCTGGAAAAGCGGACGCGCACCTTTGCTAACGCCTTCGCCGCCAGCACCCTGCCCGCTGTAGTGAAAGAGGCCGCGAGCGCTAACCTCTCCACGCTGGCGACCACCACTTGCTTCCGCACGGCAGACGGCGAATTCCACGGCTTCGAAGGCTCCGATGACCAGAGGGGCTGCTGCTTCGGAAATTGCACCCACGTTTGGAACTACGAGACAGCAACCGCGTTTCTCTTTCCATCCTATGCACGATCGTTGCGCAAGGCCGCCTTCGGGTACAGCATGGACGATCAAGGCGGCATGCGCTTTCGCCAGTTGCTTCCAGACGGCAAGGAGAGATACCACATCGCAGCGGCAGACGGGCAAATGGGGCAGATCATCCACGCTTATCTGGATTGGAAACTAAGCGGAGATGCGGCGTGGCTTAAGACCATGTGGCCGCGAGTGAAGAAGGCCATAGAGTTCGCCTGGATTCCCGGAGGCTGGGACGCGAACCGTGACGGTGTCTTGGATGGTGTGCAGCATAATACCTATGACGTTGAGTTCTACGGCCCTAACCCTCTCTGTGGGATCTACTACCTGGGGGCCTTGCGCGCGGCAGAAGAGATGGGACGTGCCGCGGGAGATGACGCCTCTGCAAATGAGTATCGAAGGCTATTCGAAATGGGCAGCCGTTGGATCGACACCAATTTGTTTCAGAATGAGTTTTATATTCAGCAGATTCGAGGCTTCCGGCCGGACCAGATTTCGCCCCAGCTGCGCAGTGGCATGGGTAGCGAGAATACGGAACAGCCAGAGTATCAAGTAGGCGCGGGGTGCCTGATCGATCAGATGTTAGGTCAATATCTCGCGGATATAGCCGGGCTCGGACCGTTAGTTTCACCAGAGCACGTGCGCACCGCGTTGGATTCGATTTATCGCTACAACTACAAACGTAGCCTGGTAGACCATGACACCGTCCAGCGTACCTATGCGCTGAATAACGAGGCTGCCGTGGTGGTCTGCGACTATGGGAAGGCGCCTCGTCCTCATATTCCGTTTCCCTATTATGCTGAGGCATGGACGGGCCTGGAGCATTCGACCGCGGCGCTTATGTTCTACTCCAGCATGATTCCGCAGGGAGTGGAATACGTTGAGAACCTGCGCGCCCGCTACGACGGGGTCAAGCGCAACCCCTGGGATGAGGCGGAGTGCGGCCATCACTATGCCCGGGCCATGTCTTCGTGGTCAAGCGTTGTGGCTCTCAGCGGATTCCACTATGAAGGAGATCGTGCCCATTTAATGGCGCTGCCCCGGCTGCCACACGAGAGATTCCACTGTTTCTGGGCAACGGGCACAGGTTGGGGAACCTATACTCTCAAGCGCACGCAATCTGGCGGGGTGGGCTTCACGATCCAGACCCTTGCCGGCACTTTGCCGTGCCAGTCGTGCACGCTGGCTGCCAATGGCTCCCGGGCAACTGCCTCGGTGGGTGGCAAGAAAATAAGCACGCGCGTGGAGAAGAACAAGGAGCAGACCAGGGTTTATCTGGCCGATCTGATTCAACTCCATGAAGGCGATCAACTGGAGATCGAGATCGCCGGCTGAAGCGGGGCAGGCTAAGACAGGCGCGGAAAAAGCCGCTGTTGGGCAGCTGCGGCTTTACAGGCTGCGGAAAACTCTGGTTCTTGAAGGGTACGGGCTTCAGCCCGTACGTAAATGCTTGTAAACGGATCCGGCTTTAGCCGCTGAGGGACACATTTTCATCCCTCTTCCGACGTTTTCCGCACCCGGTTAAACACCGGACCTACTCGACGACGACTACCTCCGCAGACACCGAAGCGCGTACCCTTCAAAGTTCAGCATTTGTCCGCCGACTCTATCTCGTTATGAGGCCATGCCGAGGCCGACGATGTTGGCCGCAGCGATGATAACCACCATCCCCGCCCACAGCAGGCGTACTGGCTTGGAACCCACACCAGCCCATTCGCCAAGCGCAAGCCCAACCAGGCCGCCAAACAGGACATAGCCGCTCATGTGCAGCATCCAGTTCACATAAGCGTAGCTTGCTGGAATACTGGCAGCTCCCCACGCGTAGAAAAAAAACTGGAGATACCACATGATGCCACCGGTGGCAGCAAGCGATCCGTTCTTGAGCAGAGTGGCCCCGGGCATAGCAAGATCCGCTTTTAACGAAAGCTCCTTCTTAAAGATGAGCCGGCTGAAACAGTAGGCAAAATTGACCAGACCCCCACCACCCATGATGATGACGTAGCTGGGAAGCGCAGCGTACAGCGGCTTAACCCCAAGGAGAATCGCCGAGGCCTGAATGGGCCGGGCCGCGTCCATCGCAAAGGACATACCGGAGGAGAAGATGCCGCACATAACAGCGAGCATCAGCCCCTTCTTCACATCAAATTCGCGAATTTCCGCTCCCAGCGCGATCTCTTTGCGATGCCCGGCTATCGACACAATGACAATGCCACAAAGTGCGACGGCAACTCCCAGCAGGGTAAGCAGGCCTCCACGCGTACTTACGAGTTCGCCGCCCTGGCCGTGGATCAGCGGCGGAATCAGCGTTCCCACCACCAGGGTGACGCCAATGGCAACGCCGATACCCAGCGACATGCCAAGATAGCGCATGGTGAGACCATAGCTTACGTTGCCAACTCCCCACATGCAGCCAAACAGGAAAGTCCTGAGAACGACACCTGCATCCAGCGATCCATAGAAGGTCCGCATATCCGGTAGCAAGATGGCGCTGACACAAATAGGCAGTAGGACCCAGGAGAAAATGCCGGCCACCGCCCAGGTAGATTCCCAGGTCCACTTCTTCACCTTGCTGATGGGCGCGTAAAACGACGCGGCCGATGCGGCGCCCACCATGTGCCAGCCAATTCCTGTGATGATTCCCGTCACTCGAGTCTCCTTAGCCTTGTCGACGACAATACAGCAAGAATCGACAAAATGCAGTCCTTCTGGCCAGGAAAGCTTCCGGGTGGGGTCCGCTATACTTGCCCTCCTAAGTGTCTCTGGATACCCGCGATAAGCGAAGCGACAGCTACCGCTTGAAGACAACAACGGGAAACCCCGCATACCCCTCAAGGCATGCGGGGTCTTGTCTTCTACCTAGTCAGAGTGGTGCTTCACAATTAAGCGCGAGCCTCTCTGCCCGGTGAACAATGTCCATAGCCATTGCAGAAAGACGCTCACGCGAAGACCTGGTTGAGCAAGAAACTGAATGTGAATCGTGCCCCAGACAAGCCACGCGACGAATCCGCTAAGGTGTACCTTACCGCTTTGTAAAACCGCGAATCCCTTGCCCACAACCGCCAGGTTCCCCTTATCGAAGTATCGAAATGGCTTTGCAGTTGCCTTTCCGGCAACCCGCCGTCGAATGGCGTTCGCGGCGTAGCGTCCCTGTTGCAGAGCCACTTGCGCGACTCCGGGAAGCGGCTTTCCGTTCTGATCGAGAGACGCTGTATCTCCGATAACAAAAATCTCGGGATGGCCGCGAACGGTAAGATCGCCCATCACTCGTGCGCGTCCCGCTCGATCTGTCTCTGCATTGACCCATTTGCCCGCGGGAGACGGGGTGACGCCCGCTGTCCAGATGACAGTCTTGCTGGGGATGCTCTCACCCGCAACAACCACGCCTTCGGCGTCCACCATCTCTACCGCGTGCCCGAAGCGTAGCTCGACGCCGAGTCGCGTTAGCCTCCGCTGGGCGGCTTCGGAGAGGTCCGGGGCAAAGGTAGCCAGTGGACGGCTACCTGCATCTACCAGGATGACGCGCGCCGATGTCGGATCAATCCGCCGGAAATCCCGTTTCAAGCTGCTGCGAACCATAACGGCAATCGCGCTGGCCATCTCAACCCCGGTAGGTCCGCCGCCTACCAGAACAAATGTCAACAATTCCTTGTGCCGGGCAGGATCCTCTTCCGCCTCCGCCATTTCAAATGCCTGGAGTATCTTGTTCCTGAGCGCCACAGCATCCCCAAGATTCTTCAGGCTGGGCGCGTACATTCTGAACTCATCGTGACCGAAATAACTCTGCTGTACACCCGTGGCGAGAATCAGGTAATCATAGGCGACTGGCACCTGGGTGCGGTCGGCGTTGTCCACCACTACCTGCCGGGCGGCGGTGTCGATGCCCGTGACCTCGCCGAGGATGACGGTCGTGTTCGCGCTGGTGCGCAGGATCTCGCGAATCGGCGAAGCAATCTGACCAGCCGACAGAACTGCGGTCGCTACCTGGTAAAGAAGAGGCTGAAAAAGATGATGGTTGACGCGATCGATGAGAATCACCGTTACCGCCGTCTTCTTCAAAGCACGAGCAGCCGCCAGTCCTCCAAACCCGCCACCGACGATCACCACGACCGGACTATGTTGTGGCATAAAAACCTCCCTGTGTGAGCACCTTTCGTGGTCAAGGTCTCTTCAAATGCGGTTGTTTGTTTCTAGCGCGGCACCTGGCCAATTGCACGCTTGAGGTCTGCCTGCGCAAGCGAAAGCCCCAGGGTGGCTTCCAGGTAAGAAGCCTTTGCCGAGGCAGCCTTTGCGCGTGCTTCGGAGCGAGCAGAGGCCAACACCTCGCTCTGCTCAAACTGCCGGTCTGACAATCGGGCAAGCTCGACCCTGACGTTCAACGCCTGTTCCGCGACACTCACCATATCCTGCAGTTGCTCCACCTTGTCGTATGCCGTTTCTACTTGCACCGCTACTTCGTCCTTCACCTTGGCGAGATTGAGTTCCGCCTCGGAGAGTAGCGTCTGCGAATCTTTGATCTCACCAATGCGGCGCCCCCCATCAAACAAGTCGTAAGTGAACGAGACGCCGAAAGTACCGAAGTTATGGACCAGGAATGGAATCCCGCTTTGATAGCTATAGCGTGCAAGCCCGGTAATGTCGGGAATATAAGCGTCCTTTGCCGCTGCGAGCCCGGCCCTGGCTTTCAGCACAGCCTGCTGCGCAGAACGAATCTCCGGACTATGGTCCTGGGCGATCTGGATACACTCCTGGCGATTGGGAGTGGTCAACGCCCCAATGGATAGATCACTGTCCAGCTCAAGTGGCGTTTCCAGCGGGAGGCCAAGCAAATCATTCAACGTCAACGATAGAGAGTGAATCTGCAGCGTTTGGGTGAGAACCTGCTGCTTCGCGTCCAGCAGGCCCGCACTGCCTTCCAGAGCGGCTACTTCCAAAGCGCTGCCGTTCTGCACCCCCTCCTGGGCTTCCTGCTCCTTGACCTGGCTTGCACTTACTTCCTCGACTGCAGCCTGTTTTTTGACTTGAGCAATCAACAGCTCGTAGTACACCTGCCGTACCTTGAGTACTACGTCATCTTCGGCCTGATCCACCTGAATCTTTGCTCTATTGATATCGGCAGTGGCGGCGCGGTTCGATTCGCGAATCTTGAACATCTGTGTGAGCGGCTGCGCCAGTCCTGTTCCGCTGGTATAGGAAGTAAGAGCGCCCTGATCGAGGAGGAGGTTCTCTCCGGGAATCGGCCCGGTGGAGGCGTGAACACCAAAAGCGCCAGCCGGAATTTCAACTCCGGCAAGTTCGGTAATGTGCAGCAGGGCGGATTCGTTCTTGATATGGGGAAAATAATCGGAGCGGGCCACTTGTTTCTTGTGCTCACTCTCCGCAACGGCTAGTCGCGCCAGACCAAGGCTTCGATTCTGCTTGAGTGCGAGGTCGATGGCATGCGGCAGTGTAAGGTGCATGGCAGTGGTCTGCTGCGCTCGGGCAGCCGGGAAATTTGCCGTCAGCCACACCACGCACACCAGTATCTGCACTCGTAGTGGAGGTGAGCAGCGCTTCGTTATCTTTAGCCACATATCCGTATCCTTCAGGGCCCAGCTTGGCATCACGCGGGTCCGGCTGCAGCCCGCATTACCTGGCGATATTGAGTGGGGACAGTTGCCATACAGGCCACGATGATCAGGCAGAACACCGCGGCCCATGCGATCAACATGAAGCAGTCGGCTATCGCGAGCGTGAACGCCTGCTGTCTGACTTGCAGGCTCAGAATCTCGCCCGCTCGCCCAGCGGCAGTCGGCAATCCCGCGGAATGACTCGCCATCCCTGCTGTCAGGCCGTGCAGCCGTTGATCAGTCGCTGTCTGGCCAAGGTCGACTCCGAGTCCAAGAATGTTGGAGTGGAATTGTTCGCGCGTTGGGATGAAATGCTGCATCAATGCCGCGCCGGCCTCGCCACCGAAAAGCCGGCACGTCTGGAAAAAGCCGGCAAAGGTCAACACGTCCACCGGACGCGTGAGCGCTCCTGTATTGATGACTTCCAGAATGATGGATCCCACCATGGCGTTGAATGCAAGCGCCAGACCAACTGCCATGACCGCCTGCGATAGACTAAAATTCTCACCCGACCAGACCGACGAAACCTGGGCATTCATCAGGCAGGCAATCGCCACCAGCGCGAAGCCCGCAGTGAGAATGATCCGGGCATCGATGTACTTCAACAGGTAGATAGCGAGCAGTCCGAGCACGCATTGCGGCAAAGCAACCCACAACAGAACGGGGCCTGTTTGCAACGGACGATAACCCTGAATAGAAGCTAGATAACTGGGGATTCCAACCACCGTTGCCAGCATCACGAAGCGAAAAAGGATGAGAACCATGCTCAGCAAAACGGTGTTCCGCCGGGCAAGAAACTTGAAGTTGATCAGCGGATTGGGCGTGATGAAATGACGCACGGCGGATGCACCGAGCAGGAAGATTCCAGACGCCGTTAGAGCGACGATGACGCCGGAGTTCATCCAATACAACCGTTGCCCCTGGTCGAGCGCGATATACAGGAACGAGAATCCAAGGCTGGCGTAGAGGAAGCCTCTCCAATTCGGTTTGGGCTGCCCCTCCTTGGGCTTGGGCATCGGCTGCCATGGGATGCCGAAATAGATCAGGACCATCATCACCGGGGTGAGCACGGCGCTGTTCCAAAACAGCCAGTGCCACGACAAGTGGTCTACGTAGAACGCTTCCAGAGAGGTAGCGAAGTTGGTGGTAAACAGAATATCCACGGCATACATCGCGATGCCCAGCAGCACGTACTGCATGGGAAGATTGCGCAGGACAAAGGACAAGGTGAGAGGGTAAAAGGTTCCCGCTGTCAAGCCCGCGAACACCAGCAAACCGAGCATTACGGGGAAGCCCGGAGCAAAGGGAAGCACCACGCAGATCAGGGTAAACAATGCCGCGCATGCCAACAGGACCCGCCGGGCGCCGAGCAGGCCACCAAGATATACGGAAAAGGGCCCGATAAACATCATGGAGGCGTTGAACGCGATGTTAATCCATGAGGCCTCATCCACGCCCAGATGCAAAGCGCCTCTCAGGTCAGCCAGGCCGACGCTCATCAAACGGCCGGTACAGGTCGCGATGCTTGCACCTAGTAATACGCCGGCAACGCCAAGCATTGGGTGAGTCGTAATCACCGCTGGTGGCGTCGTTGGATTTGCCGGCCCGGGTGTGGGTGGAGGCGTGCTCAAGGCTGGGAGCCCTCCGCGCGATTGTTATTGCCCGAGACATGAACCGTAACTACCGCGGAAAAACCAGGCCGAAGCATGTTCTGCAGAGGGTGCCCTGGGTCGAGCGCGATCTTCACCGGGATTCTCTGCACCACCTTGGTAAAGTTCCCAGTTGCGTTATCGGGAGGCAGCAGCGCAAATAGCGATCCGCTGGCCGGCGAGATCTCGACCACCTTTCCATGGAGGACAGCTCCAGGGAAGGTATCGATCCTGATTTCGGCCGTGTCTCCTCTGCGCATATTGGTAAGCTGGGTCTCCTTATAATTGGCCTCGATCCAAACATCCCCTCTGACCAGGTCGATCACCTGCATTCCGGGCGAAACCAACTGCCCCTCCCGTACGTGGCGTTCGCCCACTGCGCCTGCCGTAGGCGCAACGATGCGCGTGTAACCCAGGTTCACTTCGGCAACCACGATTGCTGCCTCTTTGGCCTGGATATCCGCCTTATAAAGGTTGTCCTTGGTATCGAGCGCGGTGCGCTGCCGCTTCTCTGCTTCGAGCAGAGCGCGACCGCTGGCAAGCGCGGCCTCTGCGCTTGTCAAACTGGCCTGCTGACCTGCAAGCATCCCTGCGTAACGGTCCGCATTGGCGTTCGTCTGCTCCAATGTTTGATGAGTAGTTGCTTTTGCAGCGATCAGAGCCTGCTGGCGCTTGCGTTCGAGTTCTGTCCGCTCCACCTCTGGTTGCACCGAAGCAATAGCCGCCCTTGCACCGCTTACCGCTGCGGCTGCCTGGGCGACAGCAGCTTCCGCGTTCTGAATCTTCGCGTCCTGGATATATTTCGCAGACTGATTGTCAGCCAGTTGTGCTTGTGCGCCTGCCAGGGCTGCTTTATTCTCCTCCAGGATGGCGCGATAGTCCTGATCATCGAGTTGCACCAGCAGTTGACCCGGCTGCACCCCTTGGTAGTCGTCAACGTCTACCTTGCGCACGGTGCCCGAGATGCGCGTGCTGAGTGGGGTCATGTCCGCCCGCACGTAGGCATCATCCGTCATCTGTTCCCCGGCCCGGCCCTCCCATGAATTCCAGCAGCCGTTGATGGTGAACAAGAGCAACGCGGCTATCCCCAGAGTTACAATCGGAACAATGATGTTTCGCTTCGACATTTTTTGGTCACTCCCCCATAACATCGGGTTAGCAATGCAGATCTTCCCGGATTTCCTGTGAACCTTGGTGGTGCCATCGAACTGCATGCGGCTTTCCGTAAGAAAGCCGCACATTCTTGCCCTCATGGAGTGCCGCGCTCAGGAAATCCAGGGAGCCACGTCGCCTCTCGTCGCTTTCTCCCAGGGAAAACCACTCCTCGCGACCTTTACGAAACCGCAGTCATTGCGAAACCGTTCTAGTGAACCCCAAGAACACTGCACGGCGCTTCCTGTGCCAATTCATAGACAGTGCTCCATAGCCGCGCTATATAAAAATCGCGCTGGTGTAATCCGATGACCAGGAGATCCGCCTTTTGGGCACGTAAGAAATCCACGATTGCCTCCACTCCAGGCCCTTCGACCAGGTGGCTGCGCAGCTCAATACCATGGGAGTGAGCGAGTGAACGAGCTCTCTCTTGTAAATGCTCATAGAGTGCCTCGCGATCTTGTCTCAGTACGTGCGGTAGGGAGGGATCTCCGACGCTGGCAAATGCAGCGTAAGCCGGAAGGTCCGTCATAACGGTGATGGTTTGCAATTCGCCGTTCCAACCTTTTGTCAGCTTGATGGCTGAAACAAGAGCCCGCTCCGCTTCTGGAGATTCGTTGTACGCTGCTACGACTTTTTGAAACATCGTTGCCTTTCGGTCGCAATCAAAAGATCACATTGTTATTCGCTGCCCGTCTCGTTCTGGCGGCGCTCCTCGAAGCTTGCTGCGGCTCTCAGCACAGCGCTCTGGATCTCCTGGTCCGTAAATGGCTCCACGATGACGTCATAACCCCCAGCTTCAAGCACCCCGGACCATAGCTGAAAATTAGCCGTGTGGGCGTACACCAAAAGCGCTGGCCGTGGGTTCAGTAGAGAAAAGCCTCCCCAAAATGCCCACCAGTCGGCATCCGGCAGCGCCGCGGGCAGAAGAGCCACATGGAAGAAGGCCCGATCACGCGTAACGTAGGAGAGCTCGGCTGCCCGTTCAATGAAGATCAGGGTCATACCGAGGGGAGCCAATTGGCGCCGCAGCTCTCGTTGCATTTCTGGCGATGCTAATGCAAAGACCTGGACCCTCTCGTGTGTCTCTGTCACACCCCGCCTCTCGATCTATGGATGCCAGAATGACAGAATGGACTTACGATTTTAGCGTGGGCAACGGTGAGATCACCGTGATGATGAACGGCAGCCGGAATGCAAAGCAAATAAGATAAGTCTTGACCCTCGACTTGCTCATCTTTATCTAATTCATAGTCCGCATTGGGTATTGGGATCAGGGAGCCTGGAGCCTTAGCCGCGTGAATGAAGCGAACAACATTGTGGTTTCGGAGAAAGCAGTTCGCGAAGAACTGGAACGCCTCCTGCAGAGCTCGATCTTTGCACAATCCGACCGGCTGGGCCGCTTCCTCCGATTCACGGTCGAGCATGCCATCGGGGGCACCCAGGATGTCCTAAAGGAGTATTTGATCGGCGCCGAGGTCTATGACCGCAAGCCACCCTACCATCCAAGCCAGGATTCGATTGTCCGAACTGAGGCTCGGCGCCTGAGAAGCAAGCTAAAGGAATATTACGAGGGGGAGGGTAAGGGCGACCCCATCTACATCTACTTCCGGCCTGGGAGTTACGTCCCTGTATTTCGGTCTCGGGACAATCTGGATAGCCGTTCGCCGGTATCCGCCTTTGCCGAAGACGGTCTCTTCGCCCACGGCTCTGGATCTCCGGTGGCTGTCATTCCTTTTGTGGACATGTCGGCTAGTCCTTTATCCGCGGCCTGCGCTCATGGAATCACGGACGAACTTATCCATACACTGATGCGCACCGATGGCTGCCGGGTCATCGCAGCAAGTTCGATGATGCAGCTGGGTTCGCTGGCAAATGACATCCCCGCTTTGGTGGATAAGCTCGGTGTTCAGTTCGTTTTTGAGGGAACCGTACGGGAGGAGGGAAATCATCTCCGAGTGACAGCAAGGCTGGTGAACGCAGATGGTTTTCAGCTATGGTCACAAAGATTTGAAGCCGAGCCGGACGCTAGCAACCTATTCCGCATGGAAGAACAAATCGCGTCCGCGCTGGTAAGCCGCGTTGCCCCCCGGCAGTCGGTGGTTCGCAAGCTCCAAGCCTCGGCCGCTCCTTCTCTCTTGAAGCTCTATCCGTCCATTCTCGCTGCCGAGGAAATGCTTGAGGACGGAAACGCGGCGGACCTGCACCTGGCACTGGCTCGATTTCAAAGTGTGGCTCAGTCCGCGCCGAAGTATGCGCGCGCTCATTGCGGCATTGCCCAATGCTACTTTGGGATGGCTCAGCGGAGCGCACCCAATTCAGCCCAGCTTGTTGCCCAGGCCAGGAAGGCCTCGCTGCGCGCACTGGAGCTGGATCCAGAGATGATCGAAGCTCACGCGGCAATGGCTTGCGCTTTGGCAATGGAATGGAGCTGGACGGAAGCAGAAAAGAGCTTCAGGCAAGCCTTACTGCTGGGCTCGCACCATGGGACGTATCGTCAATTTTCAGCTTTCCTGTCTGCTCTGGGAAGGTTCGACGAAGCCTGGACCTATCTCCAGATTGCCCAACAGATTGATCCATTTTCCTATCGCCAGAAGGCGTCCTACGCCAGATTTCTCTTTTGGAGCCGCCGGTATAAGGAAGCGGCAGAGCACTTCTCCAAGCCCTTGCTCTATGGGCCCCTTCCGCTGGAAGTGCTGGTATACCACGCCCTGGTTCAGGTGCAGCTCGGCCACGGTGAGGAAGCGAAAAAGATAGCGCAAATGCTGCAACGCAGTGCTGGGGCGCAATCCCTGTTCCAGGGAGCGATCGCGGAGATATACGCTCTGTGCGGAGACAAAGCGTTGGCGGTAGCAATCGTGGATGAATTTGGATTGCTTGATCCCACCCACGCTACCAGCAAATTCCGCAAGGCATCCCTTTCACTCGCACTCGGCGATGCCAACAAAGCAGTTTTCCTATTGAATGATTCATGGGAGCAGAGAGAAGCTGAACTGCCATGGCTCGCCGTAGACCCCCGATTTGATGCGGTTCGCGAACGGCCTCGCTTGGCCAGGATTCTCAGGAGTGTCAGGTCCGGGATTGTCGAGTCGAGAAACGCCAATGCGGATGGTTGAGCTCCAACGCAACACCACCGACCCTGTTATCGATCAGCACCGCAGGATTCGCTTTTTGTAACACTTTGTCTACGCGAACTACGGTCTTAGTACATCGCGCTGATCGACATAGCCGCCTCGAAAGAAGCGATGGCGCACCATCTCCTGGCCAAGCAGAAAAATCAAAGCTATCAAGATGGCTAACAGAAGGAATTTTATAATTCCAAGCCAGGGTGACGGTCGCGCTGCAGAGTCGGTCTTGTTCGAACTAAGTGTCATCTGAACCGCGTCTCCCACCCGCCGATAACAGGATCAGGTACGCCGAAGTTTAATCGCTCTAAGAATCCCACCAACAGTAGCAGCAGGCAACAGTTATTTACAACTTGCCGCTGGAGTGCTCCTCAACCTTCGATCGGAGGGAAGCAAAGACCTGTCCTCCCACGGATTATTTCGCGAGTGCGCGGAATAAAAGCCCGCAAAGTCAGTTTTCTGCAGCAGAGGTAGTAACGATGAGGCGGAGATTGATATGAAACAGAACAATGAGACCGAGACTGCGCAGCAGACCGGGCCGAAGGTACTTGCCGGAGATGGCATCGACCGGCGCAACTTTCTGCAATGCATGGCATGGGCGGGTACGGGGCTTGTCTGGTCGTTGGTTGCGGGCGTGCCCACTTCAAGGCTGCTGGCGGATACGACGAATTCAGGGAAGAAGAAGATCGTAGAGGACTTTTCGTTCGTGCAGATCAGCGACAGTCATATCGGCTTCAATAAAGCGGCCAACCAGAATGTGACCGGCACGCTGAAGATCGCTATCGACAAGATCAATGCAGGACAAGCGGGAATAAAGCAACCGGAGTTCATGATTCATACCGGCGATATCACTCAGAGCTCAAAGCCAGCCGAGTTCGATACGGCCGAACAGGTAATCAAGGGTGCAAAGGCGGGACCGGTGTTTTATGTTCCCGGAGAGCATGATTTTTCGCTCGACGATGGCGAACAGTACAAGCAGCGCTTTGGCAAAGGGACGCTGGGTAACGGCTGGTACAGCCATGACTACAAGGGGGCCCATTTTGTAGGACTGAACAATTGCGTACAGGTGGACGCAATGGGCAACCTGGGGGCGGATCAACTGGCATGGCTGAAGGCTGACCTGGGTACACTCAGCGCTTCGACGCCGGTGGTGGTGTTCGCGCACATTCCTCTGTGGATGGTCTATGAGAAGTGGGGCTGGGGCACGCAGGATGGGGCCACCGCGTTGAGCTATCTGAAGCGTTTCGGGTCGGTCACGGTCTTGAACGGCCACATTCATCAGGTGGTGCAGAAGGTCGAGGGCAACGTCAGCTTTCATACCGCCATGTCGACGGCATTCCCGCAGCCTGCACCAGGAACGGCGCCAGGACCGGGCCCCATGGCAGTGCCCGCGGGCAAGCTGGAGAGCGTACTCGGGGTGACCAACGTCAAGGTCGTTCGTGGGCACAATCACCTCGCTGTGATCGACTCTTCGCTGGGGGAGGCGGTGTGAAGCGTGCCTGGATCCTGGCCGTGCTGACCGTTGTCTCGGTGACAGGGTTGGGGTATGTGCATCCGTTTGGCAATCCGCGTGTCGAGGCCGCGAGAGGACTCGGCACGCTGCTCCAGGGCGCCAACCTGCCGACGGATGCAAAGGCTGTGTTGGTGACCAAATGCGCGGATTGCCACTCGAGCGAGACGCGGTGGCCAGTCTACGCCCACGTTGCCCCGGGATCCTGGCTGATAGAGCGGGATATTGTCGAGGCCCGTCAGCATATGAACCTGTCCCGATGGGAGCTGCTGTCCATGGAACAGCAGCAAGAGCTGTTGGCCAAGATTAGCCATGAGGCAAAGAGTGGGGATATGCCGCCCCTTCAGTACGTGGCACTGCACTGGGGAGCGAAGCTTTCACCGAAGGATGTCCACACGCTTGTGATGTTGGGCAAGAATGCAGGCAATAGTGAGGCAACGTCGGCCGGAACCGGCGATGCTGCTCGGGGCAAACTGGTATTTGAGAAGCGTTGCACCGGCTGTCACGCGATGGAATTCAATGGGGAGGGACCCAGGCTCGCGGGAGTGTATGGAAGAAAGGCCGGGAGCGTCCCGGGCTTTGACTATTCTCAGGGATTGAGGAATTCTGGGTTGACCTGGAACGACGCGACTCTGGAGAAGTGGCTAAGCGGTCCGGATCTGGTAGTGCCGGATGCCAAAATGGATTTCTATGTACCCAAAGCTGGGGAGCGGCGGGATCTAATTGCCTATTTCAAGCGATGAATCGACGGGTAGCCTCAGTACCCGTCGTTCGGAATTGCCTCCGACAATGATGTATGCATCTACGACTGTTTTATTTTGGCAGAGCGAAAATAAAGTGCAGCCTCGGGGCGAAAGAGAATCCAGGCAACGAGGACGCTGAACAAACCGTGGATGGCGAATTCGGGCCACGCGTGAAAGGCGCTGAGAATCACGTGGAATACGATCCAGGCAAGCGCAAGCCAGCGAGCCCAGTTGTTGCCTCTGAGCATGAATGCTCCGGAGACAATCGCCAGCAACTCAGTGAGTTCTACCCAAACGCTGTCCTGTTGGAGCGACAGCAGTTCACGGAAGTGGAAAACAAACACGACGGTCCCCAGCGCCAAGTACATGCAAGCCAGGACGGTCACAGAGATTGGGCGCTTATTCGCATTCATGGCAGCATCTCCAGCACGGCGTCGCTGGGTTCCAACTCCTGGGCGTGCGCCGGTATAGTCGCCCCAGACTCCAGCAGCGTCCGGATCGTCGCGACGAAATCTCCAGTCTCTCGATGCCAACCATTCCCGGAGCCGAACACGGCCCACGCGAGCGCAGTTCCCGCATACTCCCTCGATTTCAATTCCAGTGCAGGATGAAAGCGCAGAATCTCGCGGGTCATCTCCGCATTCCCATGGAAGCCGGCCCAGTGCAGTGCTGTCGCTCCCATTTCCCCCGGAGTATCGACCGGCCAACCCGCCTCGAGCATCAGCCGAACCGCTTCTGTGTTGTTCGTCTGCGCAGCATTCGGCAGCTTTCGCTGGTCTGTTTCGGAGAGTGTCTTTGCCGCATCCGGATGCTTCGACAAAAATTCGCGGAACACGGCTTCGTCGCCCAGCTCACATGCAAGCGATAACTTCAGGTCCTCAGGAGTCCGTTCCACTAACAACCGGAAGACATCCTCATGGCCAAAATCGCGCGCCACGGAATGCGCGGTACGATGGGCGCCAAGGGTCCAGATGTAGATGGTGCCACCCGCGCGCGGATTCTGCTTGGGAAACCACTCTTCCGATACGCTCATCCGGATGCACGCAGGATCGCTATTCAGGTGGCGCCGCACCAAGTCCACATCTCCGAGCGCAGCGGCCATCAGGATATCCGTTCTACATCCACGTGAAATCAGGAAGCCCGCCACTTCCTGCCGATCCCGCGGATAATGCCGCTTCTGGTCCACACGCAGCATATACTGCGCCGGTGTCGATTCATGGTCCACATCGAGAGCATCGATCTCAGCGTGATTCGCGAGCAGGAACTCCGCGATCTCCACGCTAGAGGCAAAGTGCAGCGGCGTCTGCCCGTCTCCGCCGCGTGCGTGGACGACATCCGGGTCGGCGGCCACCAGCTCCGCCAGTTTTGGCATCCATCCCAGCCGCGATGCCGAATGAGCATCCATTACTGCGCCGCGTTCGATCAGAAATTCCGTCAGGCCCGGATCGCAATCATCGAGGACACCAAATCCGCCAGCCCACCACTCGGTTCGCTTCCCGATATTGGCGCCCTCGCTCAACAACACATCGATCGTCGCCCGATCACTACGTTGCACAGCCGCGAATAACGCGTGTTGGCCGAAGCCGTATTCGGGCAACGGATCGTCGATTCGCGCCCGCAATTCCGGGTGCTGCTTCAAGACGGCGCGGACGCGCGCTGCATCGCTGTCGCACACTGCTGCTTTCAATATTTCCGCCGGACTCAGCGTAAGCGACTGGACGTGTGCCTTCAGATCCGCCCAGTTGCGGAAGCCGTATTCTCTGGAGAGCACGAGTTGAGCATCGGCCAACTTACCCTGCTGCCTGCTGCGCAGTAGTTCTTTGGCCTGCTTCTTGAGATATTGCAGATTGGGTTTTTCAGGTAGCTGGCGAGACATAACTCCTCTTTCTATGGCCCGGTGTCCGCTATGACGGGCAGAAGAGAAGTTGATTTTTAGTACTCAAAGACTCATTCAGGTGGGATAGTCCCTTTCCGCGGACGGGGTGCAACCTGGATTGCGGCTTTCACTATAGCAAATTCATACTGAAAGAGTGAAGATCTGCTCTCCGGCCGATGGAGAGGAGGGGCGTTCATGGGATGGCCCTCTTAGCCCATCCGGGCCTGAATCACTGCAGCTTCTTGACCTTCTCAAGTTAAACTCCTATTGTTTCTGAGTCGTCTCAATCGGGAGGCAGGAAACGCCATGTCCGCATCGTATCGCCCCTACACGCGTCTCATTCGTCCATCACTCTTGCTGATAGCCGCGCTGGATTTCGCGTTCCTGGCGCTCCCGGCTGCGCTCGTCGCTCAGTCCGTGCCGCCGGCGCTGGAGTCTCCCGCTTCGGGACCGCCCCAGACGGGCCCACACGGCGAGAAGCTCCTGGGCATGCCAAAGTTTCATCCGCCCGCGCCTTATGACATTGACGAGCACACCGGATACACGCAGATCTTCGACGGTAAGAGTTTCAAAGGATGGGATGTCGACACCAACGTCTGGCGCATCGAGGACGGCATCATGGTGGGTGAAACGCTCGTGGACAAGCCGATCGGCAACAACTACATCGTCTATCGCGGCGAGAAACCGCGCGACTTCGACCTGAAGCTGCAGATGAAAATCGAAAAAGGCGGTGGCGGCGGCATTCAGTACCGCAGCCTCACCGGCGTGCCGTGGGGACGAACACAGCCGCCCGGCACGCCACCGTACGACCTGAAGTTCATGATGACAGGACCACAAGCAGACTTCTGGTTTCCGGTCAACGGACACGCCGCTTCGTACTCAGGCCAGTGGTACTCAGAAAACACGATGCAGGGTGTGCTCGCATATCGCGGCCAGGTAACCCAGGCACTCCCCGGCCAGACCAATCGCCTGGTTGCCAATATCGGTGACATACAAGCGCTTGGTGGCTATGTAAAGGTCAATGAATGGAACGACTACGAGATCATTGCGCGCGGCGGCGTGATGATGCACATCATGAACGGCCAGTTGATGGCAATCTTCATCGATGACACGAAAGACTCCATCAATAACCAACCGGGATTCATCGGGTTCGAGATTGAAAGCCAGCCGTGCAAGATCTCCGTGCGCGATATCTGGCTCCGCAGTTTCGACTAGGGCAGTTTCGTTCTTGCCACAGTGACCTGATAACCGCGTGCAGCGCAGACGAACATCGCCGACGGTTCTCGGTGCTCTTTCCTCAGACGTGACGGAAACTGCTCGCCGATCAGGCTGCCGCGCTTGCGAGCCAGCTCTTCATGGTACTCGCGTCCACCAGGCCTGCTTGCTGGAACTGCAGGCTACCGCGAGCGAATACGGCGAAGTTCGGAATGCCTCGGACGTTGTACCGTGCGGCAAGTTCCGGGAACCTTTCCGTATCTACCTTAAGCACGACCGCTTGGCCTGCAAGGTCTCGCGCAACTTCTGCGACGTGCGGCGCCGCCATCTTGCACGGCCCACACCACGCCGCCCAGAAGTCAACGAAGACCGGGACTTTACTGTCGCGAATAATTTCGTCGAACTCCTCGGTGCCCACCTCAACAGGTTCAGCCATCGCGGGTAGCGGTGTTTTGCACGCGCCGCATCTTCCTTTATCGGCGAGGTGTTTCGCTGGAATTCGGTTTGGCTTCCCGCAAGAGGGGCAGTTTCGGATGATGGCCATGGCGAAGTCCTCGATTGAATTGCCGCGACCATAGTATCTCGCAGCCGGGCGATCAAGCCAAGCGCGGACCCTCCCTAATCCGGCGCCTCCGTCTCAAGGAGGTTCGGGCTGCTTTCCTTTGGCAGAGGCGTAACGGAGATGCACTTCTCCGGCTGCCAATCCTAGAGGTATTCGATCTTTACGTTTCCGTCGGAGGTGTGAATGGTGAGCGGCGTGCCTCCGCCATTAAGCTTTCCTCGCAACTCATGGCCCTCCCCTCCGCCGGACTGGTAATGGTCCATGGTAAGCGGAAGAGCGCAATCCACATGGCCGTCGCTGGTATGCACGTTGAGGTCGGCGGCGAAGCTCTGGGGGACGCGAATGGTCACCGAGCCATCAGACGATTGAATGGTCGAGGCCCCAGCGAGCTTCGTTCCCTCGCGTAAGTTGAGGTCCAGCGTACCGTCACTGGTGTGCAGCGCAAGAGCGTGGAAGAGGCCATCGACGCTGAGGTTGCCGTCGCTGGTGTGGGCGTCGATTGCGCCATCGGCGTCGGTGATCTTCACCTGGCCATCCCCGGACCTGATGCGCAGGTTGCCCGAAACATGATCGAGAGCCACGTTCCCATCGCCAGTCGTCAGAGTCAGGTCGCCCTGCAACCCGGAGAGGGTTACATTTCCGTCAGAGGTCTTGGCCTGCAGAGTGAGTTGGACGGGGCTTTCGACGGTCACCCGGGTTTCCTCCTTGTGCCAGGCCATGTGGCCGCCCATATGCGGCAGCTCTTTGAGGAGAAAGTGAACCTCATTGCCGCTTTGGCCCTCTTCCAGGCGATAGTCGCTCAGTTTCCGCCCCACCATTTCGATGTGGATCCGGATTTCGTGGCAGTCTCCGCAGGGATGAAATGCAACGCTGGCATCCGAGGTTTCGAGGGTAAGCGCGGGCTTGCCAGTGACCGGATAGGTCTTGGACCAGGAATGATCAGGATCTTGTGCGAGGCCGGTCAACGAGGAGAGAACGGCGAGCGCGGCCAGTGCCAGAGCATATTTCGTCTTCATGGCAGTGTGATACGGAGCTGATCCTCAAAAGGTTCCTTTGAAATTTGGGCATGTCCAGAAGGAGCTCGTTCCGACGGCGTGGTCGTCAAGTAGGCAGCATCGGTGGTGTTCGAAAGCTTGCCGAGCGTAAGGCTTCAGGAGGAACCCCCTACCGTTGCTCTCTACTTGATCGCGACCACCCCCGGCAGGCATGCCTGCGCAATCAATACCCTCTCGTCCTCCGCAATCTCGCGCATCTCCTTCAAAAGCCCTTTGAGTTCGTCCTCCGTGGCATGGGCTGAAGTCGTTCAAGGAACTCGACAAATTCCTGTACCGTGCGGGAGGTCGGATTCTCCAGAGAGAAAACTGACCAGCTCACGTACAAAGTTGCTTGGAGTTTGCGGAGGCAAAGCAGCGTTTGGTGAAAGAGGGGCTAGTATCCGGTTACGAGTTGACATTTCATAAACTGACAACTCATAATGTTCATCGAAGCGGGTGGCCACCTAGCCAATGCCCGGTATGACCATCAAGCCAAATCCTTTTTATGACCGGAAGCTCGAACTAGCAGCCTTGGACCGCGCATGGAAGCGCCACGGGGCGGGTGGGCAGATGCTGCTCCTGTATGGACGCAGGCGGCTGGGCAAGACATTCCTCTTGCAGCGTTACTTCACGGCTGGGGTGGACGGGGACGGGCACGAAAAGCCGCACTGCTACTTTCTGGCAGAGCAGTCCACTGCTGCGATACAGCGGCTCACGTTGGCCCGCCAATTGATTGCAGCCCTGCCCTCCGAAGGCGTCACCGCTGAGGATATTGCTGTTTCGTGGAACGCTCTTCTTCGCTACGCCTCACAGCAAATGAAGGAACGGAAGAAGTCCGCAGGGCGTTTTGCGCTGATCCTCGATGAATTCCCGTACTTGGTGGACCAGACTCCGGAGTTGCCTTCCGTCCTGCAAGCATGGTGGGACCGCGAGGCCGTTCACTCTCCTCTATTCATAGTTCTCTGCGGATCGCAGCTCTCGGCCATGGCCGCTCTCGGTCAAGAGAGCGCCCCCCTGTTCGGGCGATTCAATGCCGGAATTTTTCACCTGGACCCGCTTCACTACGAAGACGTAGCGGCCTTCTACGCAGATAGCCCGCATTACGGCATTGTCGAGAAACTTTTGATGTACGGCGTCTTTGGCGGAACGCCGCGCTACCATGCGCTCGTCGATACTTCGCACCCTCCAGCCGAGGAGATTGTCACGCTGCTGATGCAGCCGCGCGCAATCCTGGAAAATGAAGTAAGGTTTCTGCTCGGCAGCGAACAAATCCGTGACCCGGCTCCGTACAATGCCATCCTGGCCGCGATTGCCGGCGGCGAGACCAAATTCCATGGCATTCAGCAGTTGATTGGCGTAGAGCGCGGTGCACTTTCCGGCTCCCTGCGAACGTTGCTGGAACTAGGATGGATTCGGCGTGAGTTCCCCTTCGGCGAAAGCTCGGAGCGCCGCGCCCTTTATCGTATTGCCGATCCCTTTCTGACCTTCTGGTACCGCTTCGTTGCCCCGTTGGCCAGCGCCTTGCAATTCTCCGACCCGACTACGGTATACGCTGCACAGGTCGCCCCGCGACTGTCCGAATACATGGGCTGGTCGGTTTTCGAAGAGATATGCGGCCAATGGCTCCAACGGAACGCTCAACAGCGCCTCGGCCTCAACGTTCGACAGATGGCCCGATACTGGAGCCGGGACGGCCGCACGGAGATAGACCTCGTGGCTGAACTCGATGACGGAACGTTTCTTTTCGGAGAGTGCAAGTGGCGCACAGAACGCGTTACGCGACTCAATGACCTGAGTCTCTTGCAAGCCAAGATCGCCAGCCTGCCAGAGGCCCGCTGGCGCAGCCAGCCCCGTTACATCCTCTTCGCTTTAGGCGGCTTCTCTCCCGAGCTACTACAACTCGCCGCTGATCCGGCGGAAAGGGTTTATCTCGTTGCAGAAGGCAATATGATCGGCGGCAGTCATTAAGGTGCGGCAAATTGCCGGAACGCCCAAACATCAAAGACGGTGGCCGACATGCCGGGGGTCAGCTGGATCGCCCGCGCTTCCCGAGCAGCTTCCTTGGGTCCCTCAGCCTCAATGTCGATTTCCCAGATCACACGAAATTCCACGGCAGCCCCCGATACCGTCATTGGAAGAAGTACCTGAACAGCGGTTCTGATTGCCACGGAACCGCACCAAATAACTTGCACACCAGTAACAGAAACCAGGATTGTGGTAATTCGTGCTATCCGAAGGTACTCGTTGGGTCCCGATCTGAAGCGCATGTTTGCTTGAGAGCGCGTACGAACCTCGGTAAAGCGGCTTTAATTTGGGGCGCCCCAGCATCTAGGTGCCAGGAGAGTAACTTCAGCAGCCGCTATAAACCATGGGTTGATTCGGCGCAAGGTCGATAGTGGCACCATCCTCTCCTTGCCCATAACAGGGGTAGGAGGGTTTTTAATACAACTTTACCTTCATTACCCATGGACTGTAGTAAATCCTGGTGGGACGACTATGCTCGTTAACAAATAGATTGCCCAGAACTAAGTGACTCTCGGGAAAAACATTTCATAGCTAAAGAACGAGGGGCTGATGCGGTTCCATGACGTTAGTCAAAAGCACAGTGAGGTTACCCCTTTTCGTCCAGACGGAGTTACAACTCCTGCGGTTGCGTACATACGTTAAATTGGAAAGACGCGTATTAATGAAGCACTTAATTGTTGCGGTTCTCTTGTGTTCTCCCGCCGCTATCCGCTCTGCCTGAATCAGCGGTTATTAAGCTGCCTAGCAGCGCGACCGATTCGCACCCAACATTTCGCAAGCGAAGATCTCAGAAAGAGGAAATAGATATGGCATACGAAAGCGTCAATCCGAACAATGGCAAGAGCGTGAAGAAATTCTCGGAACTTACTAACGAACAACTCGAAACCAAGATCGCCAAAGCAGCACATACCTACGAGTCGTGGAAGAACACCTCGTATGCGGAGCGCGCCGCGATCGTCACCAAGGCGGCCGAGCTGATGCGAGCCGACGTCGACACGTTCGCCAGACACGCGACCATCGAGATGGGCAAGCTTATCAACGAGTCGCGCGGCGAAGTCAAATATAGCTCGGACATTCTCGCCTACTACGCAAAAAACGGTGAGCGGTTTCTCGCACCGGAGAAGCTGCGCCCGACGTTTGGCGAGGCCCACATAGAGTCGAGCCCGATCGGCGTAATCTTCTGCGTAGAGCCGTGGAACTTTCCTTACTATCAGCTTGCCCGTGTCGCCGGTCCTCACCTCATGGCGGGCAACGTAGTCATGGTGAAGCACGCCGGCTGTGTGCCACAATGCGCGATCGAGTTCGAGAAGTTATGGATCGACGCGGGTGCGCCGGAAGGCGTCTACACCAATCTGTTAATTTCGCACGAGCAGTCGGACAAGGTCATCGACGACACCCGTATCGCCGGCGTCGCATTGACGGGCAGCGTCGCGGCTGGACGTAGTATCGCCGCCAGGGCGGGGCAAAACCTCAAGCCTGCTTCGATGGAACTTGGCGGAAGCGATGCCTTCATCGTGCTGGAGGACGCCGACATCGACAAGACGATTCCATGGGCAGTGTGGGGAAGAATGTTCAACGCCGGCCAGACGTGTTGCGCCTCCAAGCGCTTCATCGTCGTCGAAGAGATCGCCGACAAGTTCCTGGAGAAGTTCAAGGCCGGGCTACTCTCCCTCGAACCGGGCGACCCGATGGACGAGAAGACGACGCACGGACCTTTGTCCACCGAGTCTGCCCTGTTGACCCTCCTGCAGCAAATCGAGGTAGCGGTCAAGCACGGAGCGAAGGTGCTGATCGGCGGCAAGCGCATGGATCGTCCTGGCTCCTTCATGCAGGCAACGATCCTTACCCACCTTACCCCCAAGAACCCCGCGTTTCGCGACGAGTTCTTCGGCCCGGTCGCCATGTTCTTCCGGGTGAAGGATGAGGCCGCGGCGATTGCGCTCGCCAACGACTCCGACTTCGGTCTCGGCGGCTCGGTCTTCACTAAAGACCTCGAACGCGGACAGCGCGTCGCTACCCGTGTGGAGACCGGGATGATGTTCATCAACAACATCGACTGGACCGACGCCGAGCTGCCCTTCGGCGGCATCAAGTATTCCGGCTACGGCCGCGAGCTTGGCGACATGGGGATCCAGGAGTTCGTGAACAAGAAGCTGGTGCGCACGCACGACATGATCGCACCTCTCGTTTAACTGCATTATCTGTAGTTTGTAGCCGGTTTTCCGGAGGGATGGGCGATGTGAATTTCAGCATGCAATGCCGCATCGCTCCATCTTCTTCCGCCAGGCACCTGGTTGCGCTTGATATTGCATGTTCTCGAGAGGGACAAGTATGTGGATCAATGTTGCAGTGCTGAAGGAGACTGCAGAGCACGAACGCGGTGTTGCGCTCGTCCAATCTCCACGTAAGTCACCGCAAGCAGTTTCGAGAAAAGGAAGCAGCCATGAGCATACGAACACTGGAAAAGATGGTCGATTCTAGGGCGATTAAACACACAACCACAATGCAGGCAGCGGTGGTTGAGCAGTTTGGCAAGCCGCTGGTGCTGCGGGAGTGGGATATTCCCACCGCCGGCCCCGGACAAATCGTCGTCAAGACCCAGGCCTGTGGCGTGTGCCACACCGATGTCCACGCAGCAAACGGCGATTGGCCGCTCAAACCAACGCTGCCGTTCATTCCGGGCCACGAGGCCATCGGCATCGTCAGCGCGGTTGGATCAGGCGTGGCCCTGGTGAAGGAAGGCGACTGCGTCGGCGTGCCGTGGCTCTACTCCGCATGCGGCCATTGCGAGTACTGCCTCAAGGCGTGGGAAACAGTTTGCCCCGATGCGCAGTTCGGCGGATACACAAAGAATGGGGGGTTCGCAGAATACATTCTCGCCGACCCAAAATATGTGGCCCACATACCAAAAGGACTTGCCGCGACCCAGGCCGCGCCGCTCATCTGTGCAGGTATCACAACTTACAAAGGCATCAAGCAGACAGAAGCGAAGCCCGGTGAGTGGATCGCCATCTCTGGCTGCGGTGGACTCGGCCATCTCGGCATCCAATACGCGAAAGCGATGGGGCTGCTGGTCTGCGCGGTCGACATCGACGACGCTAAGCTATCGCTGGCCAAGGCGCTCGGCGCCGACCTCGCTTTTAACGCCAAAACCTGCGACCCTGCAGCGGAGTTGAAGAAAGAGACCGGCGGCGGAGCCCACGGAGTTCTGATCACCGCGCCCTCGCTCATCGCCTTCAGGCAAGGCATCGACATGGTGCGCAAAGTCGGCACCTGCGTCCTGGTCGGCTTGCCGGCCGGCGAGTTTCCGGTGCCGCTATTCGACGTGGTCGCGAACTGCATCAGTATCCGCGGCTCCTTTGTTGGGACGCGCGAAGACATGGCCGAGACACTCGACTTCGCTGTGCGAGGCGAAGTGAAGGCCGATGTTGAGCTGCAGCCTTTGTCAGAAATCAACCATATCCTTACGCGCTTGGAGCATGGCGATGTGGCCGCCCGCGTAGTTCTCGACTTCTCTCTTTAACAGGGCGACCCGTGAGTTGAAGATCCGCTGGTCATATTGCCGTTTCTCTCCATGACCTGCAGCGCGGTCCCTTTGCGATGAGACGGTAGTCCCGAAAAGAAGGCACCTCGAATCTTGCCCCGATCCCTAACTTAGTTTAGGCGTGGCTTGCGTCAACAAAGTTGTTTGCACAACTCCACCCATCGGGGGATCGCTCACGTGGTCTTATGGGGCAGGCACATTAATCACCGTGTTAACCATGGTGACCGATGCAGCCAAAGCTAACACTCTGCCGTTTATTGTCGTTACAGTGCTGACTCCTGCAGTTGAGATGGTAATCGCCGCCTGAGAGATAACCGTTCCTACCATTGTCCCGCCACCCAGAATTCCGTTGATCGTCGCTGCGGTTCCGACCTGCCAGAAGATGTTCTTAGCTTGGGCACCGTTTGCTAGGATGACGCTTTCATGGGCTGAAGGCGTACCTACGGTGAGTGTCGTTGCCATCTGGAATACCCAGTAGGCATTGGGGTCACCCTGAGCGTCGAGAGTCAGATTCCCTAACGTTATGCCGTAAGTACCCGGCGCGGACTTATAGACTCCAGCAGCCAACGTTCTCCCACCTAGCTCGCCCGCCGAGCCACCGCCGCAACCGGGGCAGGTTGAAACATCCAGACCTCCAGGCAGGGCAACAAGAGCACCGTAAGCTGCAAGAGCGTCAGCGGCCGCGTTAGCTGCGATATCGGACGTGACAGTAGTTCCTTCGTTCGGGCACGCAACAGTTGGCGAAGGGGCCGCCGTCTCAATCGTTCCGTTCACCGTTCCTATATTGAGTGGCGTCTCTGTATAGATGCATCCTGGGCCGTTATCGTGGAATCCGGTTATCAGAGTAGAGGCGCCCGTAGTTCCGATGTCTCCGTTGACAACCGTGTAAATTCCCTGGTTGGTTATGCCTGCTCCCCCGCCAAAGGCGCCGAACAGTGATGCCGTTCCAAGATCGACCGGTGGTGGAAGCACCAACACGGCGGTGGTGAAGGTCCACACATAATTGCTGGTCAGGGCATTTCCGGCCAGGTCGGTTTCTCCGGTGGTGGCCGTTGCGGTGTAGGTTGTGTTGTATGCAAGCGGGGTTGAAGGGGTGAGAGTGACAATGAAGTTGGTCGGATCATAAGCTATGGTTGCTGCGATCAGGGCTCCTCCCGGAGCGGCAAGTTGGAAGGTTGCCGAAGTGATCGTCAGGGGATTCATCGCCTCGCTGAAGGTTGCACTCACGGCCTGATTGATAGGCACACCCAGCGCCCCATTGAGAGGAATGGTCGAAACTACCGTCGGCGGGGTGGTGTCGGGAGCCGCACCGGTGGTGAAGGCCCACACATAGTTGCTGACAAGCGCATTGCCAGCAAGGTCGGTGGCGCCGGTAGTCACCGTAGCTGTAAACACGGTGCTAGGCGCAAGATCGACTGTCGGGGTGAACGTAGCCGCATTCCCGATGGTTGCGTAAGTAACCAGCCCAGCTATGGCCGTTCCACCCGGTCCTGCCAAGTTGAAGGTAGTCGAGCTGATCGTGGCCGGGTTCATCGCCTCGCTGAAGGTGATACCGATCGCTTGATTGAAAGGTACGTTTGTGGCCCCGTTGACAGGGATGGTCGAAGTCACCGTCGGCGGAGTGGTGTCTGGAGCCGCGGCGGTGGTGAAGGTCCAGATGAAGTTATTCGCCAGCGCATCGCCTGCCAGATCCGTGGTCCCGGTGGTGATCGTGGCCGTATATACGGTGCTGGAGGCCAGGTTGGCCGCCGGTGTGAACGTCGCCACCGAGCCAGCGGCGACATACGTGACTGCTCCTGTTACGCCAACTCCGCCCGGCCCTGTCAACGTGAATGTGGCCGTGTTGATCGTGGCAGGGTTCATCGCTTCACTGAAGGCTGCGCTGAGCGCCTGGTTGATGGGCACACCCGTGCCCCCATTGGCGGGCACGACGGAGATGACCGTTGGCAGGGTGGGGGCCGGAACTGTTCTGAAACTCCAAGCGAAAGCACTAGCCAGGGCATTACCTGCCAAGTCTGTGGCTGCGGTGGTGATCGTGGCTGTGAACAAGGTGTTGTTGGTTGCCAGGAGAGCCGTTGGTGTGAAGGTGGCGATGCTACCGGTGCAGTTGACTGTTCCTGCTATGGTCGTCGTGCCCGGCCCCATGACCGTGAAGGTGGTGCCAGGAGAGGTGATGGTCGCACAGTTCATTGCCTCGCTGAAGGTTGCACTCACCGACTGGTTGATGGCCACGCCTGTGGCCGCGTTCGCAGGGATGGTCGAAACCACCGTCGGCGGAGTGGTGTCTGGAGCCGCAGCGGTGGTGAAGGTCCACACGTAATTGCTGGTCAGGGCATTTCCGGCCAGGTCGGTTTCTCCGGTGGTGGCCGTTGCGGTGTAGGTTGTGTTGTATGCAAGACTCACTGTCGGTGTAAATGTCGCGACGGAGCCTGTGGCGGCGGTATAAGTGATGGCTCCAGCCACGGCAACTCCGCCTGATCCTGTCACTGTTAAGGTCGTACCGTTGATCGTGGCAGGATTCATCGCCTCGCTGAAGGTTGCACTCACGGCCTGATTGATAGGCACACCCAGCGCCCCATTGAGAGGAATGGTCGAAACTACCGTCGGCGGGGTGGTGTCGGGAGCCGCACCGGTGGTGAAGGCCCACACATAGTTGCTGACAAGCGCATTGCCAGCCAGGTCGGTGGCACCGGTAGTCACCGTAGCGGTGTAGGTTGTGTTGTATGCAAGCAGGGTTGAAGGGGTGAACTTTGCGACAGAGCCGGAGACGGCATAGGTCACGACGCCGATTATTGCGTCTCCCCCGGGTCCTATTACAGTAAAGGTTGACGCATTGACGGTGTCAGGGTTCATTGGTTCGCTGAATGTCGGACTCACAACCTGGTTGATGGCCACGCCTGTGGCCCGATTGACAGGGATGGTCGAAATCACCGTCAGCGGAGTGGTGTCTGGGGCCGCAGCGGTGGTGAAGGTCCAAAGATGGTTGGCCGTCAACGAATTGGCGGGGTCTTCTTGGTCCTGTGCCCCCGTCGTAATCGTGGCCGTAAATGTCGTGTTCGGCGGAAGGTTCAGTGTCGGCGTGAAGGTCGCAACTGAACCGGCAGTGACATAGGCAATGGTTCCTGTTACAGCAGCGCCGCCAGGCCCAGCCAACGTAAACGATGCTGCATTGATTGTGGCAGGGTTCATTGCCTCACTGAAGGTTGCGCTGATCGTCGCGTTTAAGGGGACACCTATAGCACCTTGAACAGGAGTTGTGGACACTATTCGGGGGGACATTGCGGCTGGAATCTCTACGGTTTCTTGACCGCATCCGGAAATAAGCACGATTAGCAGTGCCGCTAAAAACGCTGTGATTAGGGCTGGCTGCTCGGACCGTTTTTGCTGACTGATGGCATCGGCTGGGCTCAAGAGCACGACAGGCGCCACCGTAATCAGCACCAGATAGCCGCTTCTGCGCAAGACCTGTGGCCTCGAACTACCTATCGGCATATTGGGGCAAATCATCGCCGCGCTGTGATCGCGGCCAGATACGTGTTGGTGCTGATTGCAGTATGGATGGTGCCGGGCCGCCAGAATCCGGAATAGAGCCAAGGGTGCCGAGACGGCGTCCCGGATATCTCCGTCGTCAACACGATCAACCACCAGGTTCAATCCACGGGGAGTATCCTGATCGGCAACTGGGGACCTGCAGATGAGGCTCTTCGCAGGCCTCTCACCCCCGGTTTGCCGCGCTACGCAGAAGCACGGATCGGCTAAAGCTGGGCACCACGGTACTCCCTGTGTCTCAGATGGAGCAGTTCCTCTTTATCCATTCTGTTCAATGAGCAATAGTGAGCTGCATTGGGGACCCTCGTCCTCTAACGTTCTAGGAGAGGAGCCACTCTCCGTGGCTCAATCCACTGACTGATGGCGTGTCGGCGTGCTGAGGAGCAACCGAATGCAGGCAAATGTCAAATCTGAAGAGAAAACCGGCCAACCAATGCGCCTGCTGATCGTTGAGGATGCCAAGAGCGACATAACGCTCCTGCTCCTCGCTCTGCGCGAGGGAGGCTTTGAAGTCACCTATGAAACAGTGGCTACTCAGGCCGCCATGCGGGCAGCATTGCAGCATCGCCAGTGGGACCTGATCACATCTGACCACGGTATGCCACAGTTCAGCGGTCCAGCCGCCCTGGCCTTGACTCTTGAATTAAGCCCTGACGTGCCTTTCATCATTGTGTCCGGCGAAATTGATATCAATATCGCCGTGGCGTTAATGCATGCGGGTGCGCGAGACTATGTGCAGAAAACGGAGTTGGTCCGGCTCGTTCCTGTGGTCCACCGGGTATTGCTCGACCGCGAGGCTCGCAACGACAAGGCGTTAGCGGACCAAGCGCTGATCGCTTCGGAGGCTCAGTATCGGCGGCTATTTGAATCGGCCCAAGACGGGATTTTGATTGTAGATGCAGAGACCGGGCAGATCCAGGATGTCAATCCCTTCTTGCTAGACCTTCTGGGGTTTTCCCGAGAGGAGTATTTAGGGAAGAAGCTCTGGGAGGTTGCGGCTTTTCAGGATAGTGAGGCATCCAAGTCAGCCTTCCTGGAACTACAACAGAGGGGCTACATTCGATATGACAATATTCCGCTTCACTCCAAAACCGGAAGCAGCGTTGAAGTGGAGTTCGTAAGCAATATTTATGACGTAGGTCTCAAGAAAGTGATCCAATGCAACATCCGTGACATCACCGAACGCAAACGCGCTGAAGCAGAAATACAGCAGCTAAATGCGGACCTTGAGCGGCGGGTGTATCTGCGCACGGCCCAAGTCAGGGCGCTGAACAAGGAGCTAGAGACCTTCAACTATTCCGTAGCCCACGATCTGCAGGCCCCCCTGCGACGGATTAGCGGTTTTGTGAGCGCGCTCGAAAGAGCCTGCGGAGACGAGTTGACCCCCAAAGCAAAGGAGCTGATTGTGGAGATTCATGCATCCACGGAGCATATGACAAGTTTGATCCATGCTCTCCTGAAGTTAGCCTCATTAGGAAGGTCCGAACTCAAGTGCGAAGAGACCGACCTCAGCTCACTCGCGCGTATTGTCGCTAGCGAACTGCGACAAAACGATCCCGTCCGGCATGTGGAATTCATCATCCCGGATGGAATCTTGGCTTACGGTGATCCCGCGATGCTACGCATCGTTTTGGAAAACCTGATGGGAAATGCCTGGAAGTTCACAAGCCTCGTGGATTCTGCCCGAATAGAAGTCGGGGTCACCTACCCTGCCGGTAAGCCGGTTGAATATTTTGTACACGATAACGGCGCTGGGTTCGATATGAAATATGCCGACAGGCTTTTCGGCGCCTTCCAACGTCTCCATCTGGACGACGAGTTTCCGGGGACCGGGATCGGATTGGCATCCGTACAGCGAATCATCCACCGCCATGGCGGGCGTATCCGGGCGGAAAGTTCTGTGGACAAGGGGGCAACGTTTTACTTTGACTTGGACGGCATAGTGAATGCTCCCGCATCGTACAAAGCTTCATCCGTCGCTTAGGAGAAGGATAGGTGACAGGCTCTGCAGCGGTGAAGCAACCCCTGGCAACGGTCTCGATTTCGATGGGGCATCCTCAGTGTCGTCTTGGGTGATGATGTTGCTGTGGGACGCCGAAACTTTACCTTCCCCGTGCATTTGGGAGGGGAGCAAAAACTGAACCCTGGCAGCATCGACTGTCAACGCGGTCGGCACTATAAGGCGATGCTCCATGTGAACCGTGACGCACCCGAGCTCACCACAGAGTCTCCAACCGTGAGGGTCTCCGACCTGTTCCTACAATTTCTGCTGGCCCGTAGCACGCGAACCCACGCCGATCTTGTCGTCCGGAAATCATACGGTCCGTTATGTGGCCTGCGCGTCCGCCGAAAAAAGAACAGGACAAGTGATTTTCTAAGGAAACTGCATGACGGCTATCAAGATTCTGCTCGTAGACGATGATGAGACGCAGAATGCTATTATGCGCAGTCTGCTTGAGCCCGAGGGCTTCGACATAACGGTTGCAGGCAACGTTGCGGAAGCTTTGAAGCTCATCAGTTCAGAACGGTACGATGTGCTCCTGAGTGATCTACACATGCCAGGAGCAGCCGACGGTCTCACCGTCATAAGTGCAATGCGCCACCTCAATCCCAACGCAATCGCAATATTGCTGACTGGCTTCCCAGAAATGGATGTTGCCGCCCAGGCCATTTTGCGGCAAGCCGATGAGATCATGATTAAGGGGACGGACTTAACAGAGCTGCTTGGATCGATCAAACGTCGGATAGCCAAGGGAACTGCTCATACCCGGCCCAAGGTTGAGAGTGTGGCAACCATTCTTGAGCGTGCGGCTCCGAGTTGTATCGACGACTGGTTTCAGCAAGTTCAGCTCGATAGCAAGCTGTCGGTTGTGCCCTTGACGCCGGAGCAGCGATTTGGTCATTTGCCTCAGGTATTCCGGGATCTTGTCGCTCGCCTCCGGGCGGCTCTACCCTTTGGCAGCCAAGGGCCGCTATCACCATTCGCGGCAAACCACGGGCTGACACGACGTCGGCAGGGTTACTCCGCTGCGATGATGGTCGAAGAGTCACGCATCTTGCAGGTCTGCATCTTCCATACGCTAGAAAAGAACTTAGCTACTATCGACTTTGGCGTGCTGCTATCTCAAGTGATGACGATTGCGGACGAGGTGGACTCACAGCTCCGGCAGGCGATGGAATGCTATGTCGAGGAGTCAATCCTCGATTCGCTCCCCGCATAAATACGGCTTGCGCACCTAACAGCAAATTGCAAATGCGCGCTTTTAAAACTGTCTCAACCTAGGGGGTCACCCCAGGGGGCTTATAGCGCTTATGGCTCTTTTAGCGCTCATTTTTTGCACAAGAACAAAAAGACACCGGAGAATGCGGGAGAGTCGGCAGATTACCCTAAAGGAGTTGCCGGCTAAGGAAATCATCCTCAAAGACAACCGACGGAGCGCGCTCTGCCGGCACGGAGCTTGGTGCAATTGATTCTTCACTACAAACGTCGGCGGACCGCAGGGATGTTTTCTGCTTTAAGTGGGATTCGGTGGGGATTTTGATGCAGATTGGGTGCAACCCAAAGGCAATCGTAAGCCGTTCAGATTGTTTTGGTTGCGGGGGCTGGATTTGAACCAGCGACCTTTGGGTTATGAGCCCAACGAGCTACCGGACTGCTCCACCCCGCATCTTGATAGTAACAACCGCAGAGCACAGGGTCAAACCACGCGCAGGCCCTTGCAGGCAAAGATCAGGCGAACTGAATCACGGAATTTTCCTCCGGAGGACATGGATCGTGATTTGGCGACGCAGCGCGTACAGTGGATAGGGCGAGAGCCCCGCGGTGGCACTCGAGGAAACGCCCCTCTCTGGATGTCTCACGCAAATCACAGTGCGGCCGTGACTCGCAGTCGTTTGCTGGAGCCCCTGCTCCATATCGGAGTGGCTCTCACTGGCGTCGGTACGGTGCTGCTGGGCTGTATTCTGCCCCAGCTTTCTGCGCAATGGCATCTGCGGGATAAGGACGCGGGCCTATTGCTGCTGGTGCAGTTTGCCGCCTCGGCCTCAGGTGCCCTGTTGGTCCGGCGCAACCTGTGGAAGACATTAGCCTGCGGCTTCGGGCTTTTTGGCGCAGGAGGGGTCTTTATCTTTCTACTGCAACAAAGGTCCTTGCCCGTCTTTGCCGTCTATGGACTGGGCCTCGGATTGGCCATGACGTCGAATAACATGCTCGCAGGGCGACGTCATCCAAACCGTATGGGAGCAGCGCTCGCCATACAGAATTTCGCCTGGAGCGCGGGCGCGGTGGCTTGCCCCATTCTGGTCGCGCAATTTCTTCGCCATGCCGCAAGCGGCTCCGCCTTCGGCCTGATTGGACTTCTGGCCATCCCGTTCGCCTTCTTGCCTGTCCTAGCAGATCGGCATGACGTTGCTGCGTCGATAGAATTCGGGCCAGCCCCCGCCGGGAGCAAAGAGGCGGCTACCATCGTCTATTTTGCGCTCCTGGCCTTTCTCTACGTGGGCATGGAAGCTTCCGTCGGAAACTGGATGAGCACCTACGCAACCCGGGCCACTGCCTGGAACTTCGCCGGCGGCAGCCTGGCGTTGGCCGTCTTCTGGGCGGCCTTGTTGCTGGGGCGGGCAGCGACGCCGGCAATGCTGCGCTTCCTGACAGAACACCGTCTTTACCGAGCTTCTGTCATGGCGACCATAGTGGGAATCTCGTTGCTGCTGGCGGCCCATAGTCCACGAGTCCTGCTGGCAGGGTCGGCTCTTACCGGCCTTGCCCTGGCGCCGTTGTTCCCGCTCATCCTCTCGCTATTTCTCGGGGAAATCGGAGGGTCGCGCAACGCAGGCTGGGTCTTTGCCACCGCCGGCCTGGGAGGAGCTGTGCTCTCCTGGCTCACGGGGACCGTTTCCAGCGCTACCGGCTCACTGCGCATCGGCCTGATGGTGCCAGGCGCCGCCGCCCTGCTGATGATGGCCTTGATCACCTGGCGCCGAAACAATCAGCAAGGGCCAACGACCGGCGATCAGCAGGAAACTGTCCTGCAGCCCACGGCCACTGGCAAGACTTGAGGATTTCTCCGGGCCAGCCCGGCTCGAGCTACCGCGGGCAGATGGCCAGGCTCTTGCGTGTGAGCGCGACCACATCCTCACGCTCCGCTCCTAAGAGTTCAAGCCTGGGAGGCCTTACGCGCGCGGAAGGGCCTCCACACTCTTCCTGAACCTGCTTGATCAGTTGCACGAACTTGGGCACGGTATCCAGGCGCAGCAAAGGCAGAAACCAGGCGTAAAGAGATGCCAATTCCGGCGATGGACCGCTTTGCGCCAGCCTGAACAGACGCACCGATTCTTCAGGAAATGCATTCACCAGCCCGGCGATCCAGCCAGTCGCGCCGGCAGCTACGCTCTCAACCACCACATCGTCCATGCCCACGAAGATCTCCAACGAGTCGCCCGCCAGATGCTTGAGCGAGGTAATGCGCCGGATCTCGCCGCTTGATTCCTTCACCGCATGGAAGTTCTGATGCTGCGCACGCAGTTCGATGATCTGCTCCGGAAGGATGTCTGTTCCATACGCAACGGGATTGTTATAGAGCATGGCCGAGAGCGGCGTCGCTTGAAAGATGGCGCCCAGGTGAGCTTGCGTTTCGCGCCAGTCACCCCGGTACACCAGGGGCGGTAAAACCATCAGGCCATCCGCGCCCGCCCGATGTGCCTCTTTCGCCAGCCAGACCGCTTCCGCGGTACTGAACGCGGAGATGCCGGCAATCACGGGCGCTTTGCCGTCTAATGACCGCTTGGCCTGTTTCAGGAGCTCAAGTTTTTCCTCCCTGGTCAGTGCCGGCGCTTCGCCCAGAGATCCCAGAGCGACAATTCCGTTACAGCCACACTCGACCAGCCATCGAGCCTGGGCTCCAAATGTTTCGTAGTCGACCGACAAATCAGCCAGGAATGGCGTTGTGATGGCCGGAAATACTCCAGCCCAATCTTTCTGGTCCAATGTTCATTCTCCTTCCTGCATCATAAGCGGATCACAGGATGAGTTTTCTCTGAGTTCCCCGCATTGAGTGGCTGCGCATGACATGAGCGGGCAATAATCGAAGCAAGCGATGAACAAATTCTTTGAGTTCTGCGTAGTCGCCCTGGCAATGGCCGCTGTGAACGGCGCCGCGGCCGATGTTTCGCTGCCCGCGCAAGATCGCGAACTGGTACATCAACTCTTCCAGCAGCTGATCGAGATCAACACCACCCACTCCGTGGGTTCGGTGACCAAAGCGGCGGAAGCCATGCGCCAACGATTGCTCGGCGCAGGCTTTCCCGCAGCCGATCTGCTTCTTTCCGGCCCGACGGAAAGCAAACAGAACCTGATCGCCCGCTATCGCGGTTCAGGGAAGGCGCGGCCGGTGGTGATTTTGTCCCACCTGGATGTAGTCGAAGCCCAACCGTCGGAGTGGGCTACGGATCCATTTCGCCTGATCCAGAAGAATGGCTCGGCCTGCGCCAACAAACGGCCGCGAATGTGATCAAACGCGAACTCTTCCAACGCAACGTTTTATGCCACGGTGTTTCCGAGATCCCACCTCACGTGGTGAAGTTCTTCCCCTACCTGACCAGCGCTCCGGCGGTCGCTGGAGAAATTGCGGGCGCCCTCGGGGATTTTGCCTTGCAGCAGCGGCGCACACCCCACCATGGAGACTGAACAGGCTTCGACCTCTTGTTCCTGCTTGCTCATAATTTGCTCTTATTGCTGCCATGGACTTTTCCACAAGCGCGGCACGAATCTGCAGGGCAAGATTAAACAACGATTCATACCCGGCGCGCATCCATGAAACGTTACGTCTGCGTCGGCGGCCCAAACCCCTCCCCCCAGGCGGACAGAAGGAGACAATGATGGCAACAGCAGAAAAAGTTGAGGTAAAAAACGACAAAGCCGCGACGATCAAGAGCGTTGGACTGCTGGACCACACGGCGGTCGAGGAAATATCGGGCGAACTGCGTCACTTGCTGGCGGATCTCTTCGCCCTTTACCTCAAGACCAAGAACTTCCATTGGCATATGACCGGCAAACATTTCCGCGACTATCATTTATTACTCGATGAGCACGCGGACCAAATCTTCGCCATGACTGACCCAGTTGCCGAGCGAGCCCGGAAGCTGGGCGGGATCACCCTTCACTCCATCAGCGAGGTCACGAGCCACCAACGGCTCAAGGACAATAACAGCCACCACCTTCCACCCAAGTCCATGCTCAGCGAACTGTACGCCGACAACCGGCAACTGACGGCATTTCTTCGTTCCACCCACGAAGTATGCGATCGCCATAATGATGTGGCGACTGCCAGCCTGATTGAAGTCTGGATCGACGAGACTGAACGCAGAGCCTGGTTTCTCGGGGAAATTATCGACAGCGTTGACTGATTCGTCTGCAGATCAAAATCGTGGCGGATACGCGGGCTATAGCATGCGTATCCGCCGCCACTCCCCGGGGGTGGTGTCGAGCAGCTTCCTGGACGCCCGGATGAAACATGCCTGGTCAGCAAAGCCGGACTTGAGTGCAATCTCAGCCATGGAGCTTGGAATGCAGAAGAAGCTCTTTGGCGGCATCGATGCGCTGCTGCAGTAGCCAGCGATAGGGCGGCTCCCCAAGGGTCTGCTTAAAGGCACGGACCAAGTGACTGACAGATAGCTTGCATTCGTGCGCGACCTGAGAGAGCGCGATCTGTCTATCCAGGTTTGCCTTCAACATCTCGAATGGCGCGGTGCGACTGCCATGGCGCCAGACCTCCACGCACAATGGTAGGGCCATCTTGATTGCACCGCAGGTGCGGTCTATATATGCATGCGCAGCAAAGACCAGGTGGTCGTCGCCGCTTCTGAAGAAGTATCTTGAGGACGGCTTGATTGTTAAGATTGGGCCAAACCGTCTGGTCCATCCGGAACACGATTGTGGTCGCACAAAGGAGACGAAAGATGAAACAGGCTCTATTTGCGATGATGCTCTGCCTGCTTACAGCCGGCCTCGCAGATGCGCAGGCTGCGGGCTCCCCCGGTCAGGCAAACGAGGCGGTCGATCCCGCCCTCGGCATCTCCACTCTGCAGCTTTGGCCAAGTGGAGCGCCCGAGGTGGAGGGCACTCCTCCGGCCGATTTGCCCACGCTCACCGTCTTCCTTCCTCAGAAAGGTAAAGGCACCGGGTCGGCAGTGATCGTCGCCCCCGGCGGAGCCTACCTCGGCCTCGCCATTAACCTCGAAGGCCGCCAGGTTGCTGATTGGTTCACGTCTCAGGGCATGACCGCTTTTGTGCTCAAGTACCGGCTGGGAGCAAAGTATCTCTATCCGATTCCATTGCAGGATGCGCAGCGCGCGGTCCGCCTGGTACGGTCCTCCGCCGCGGCCTACGGCTTTCTTCCCGACCGCATTGGCTTTGTAGGCTTTTCCGCCGGAGGCCACTTGGCCGCCGCCACGGGCACCCTCTTCGACACAGGCAAGCCGGACGCCAGTGACCCGATTGAACGCCTCAGCAGCCGGCCTGACTTTCTGGTGCTCGGCTATCCATGGCTCAACGCTATGCAGCCGAGCGGCCACTACATCACTTACTGCTCGCTGATCAAAACCATTCCGCCAGCGACCTGCAAGCTCGACGAGCAGAAATACACGCCCAGCCTGCACGTCACTTCCCAGACGCCAACCACCTTTATCTACAGCACCTCAGACGATCGCACCGTGCCGATCAGCGCCAGTGTGGATTTCTATAACGCCTTGATTGCCGCCGGAGTACCCGCGGAGATGCATATTTTCCGCCATGGAGAACATGGCAGTGGAATGGGAGCGGGAGACGCGGCGCTGGATCAATGGCCGGTCCTGCTGGCGCAATGGCTGCACGATCAGGGTCTGCTCACCCCGGCTCCCAAGCCGTAGAGACGACCAGACACGATTCTCCCGTCGCGGATTGGATGCCCTGAAGAACTTCACCAACTTCGATCAGCGCATAGTCCAACCAGCTAAAACGTCCGAATCCGCATCTACCTGAATCGACATCAGTAGCAATCATCTGAGGACTCACATCATCATGCCTGAAACGATCCTGCCGGAAACGCTCACCGCGCCACTCACTGAGGGCCTTCCCCACCCACGCGGCGCCTGCTGGGATGGAAAGGGCACCAACTTCGCAATCTTCTCTGCCCACGCAACCAAGGTGGAGGTCTGCCTGTTCGACGAAAACGGCGAAAAGGAACTAGAGCGGATCGAGCTGCCCGAATACACCAATCAGATCTGGCACGGCTATCTGCCGGGCGTGCGGCCGCGTGCAGTCTACGGCTATCGGGTTCATGGGCCCTATGAGCCTGAAGCCGGGCACCGCTTCAACCCCAACAAGCTACTGCTCGATCCCTATGCCGTGGCGCACATCGGCGAGCTCAAATGGAACCCGGCAGTATTTGGATACAAGATGGAATCGGGAGATGACACCACCTTTGACGAGCGGGACAGCGCCCCCTTTATGCCCAAGTGCGTCGTGGTCGATCCCAATTTCGATTGGCATGGTCAAAGTGTGCTGAGCGAGGTCCGCATACCGTTTGACGACACGATTATTTATGAGCTCCACGTCAAGGGCTTCACCAAGCGGTTTCCGGGGCTGGAGGAGCCGCTGCGCGGCACCTATGCGGGCCTCGGCGCTGAGCCAGTGGTCAAGTACATCAAGGATTTGGGCGTTACGTCCGTGGAGCTGATGCCGGTCCACTTCTTCATCAATGACAGCAATCTGCTGGAGAAGGGCCTGACCAACTACTGGGGCTACAACACGATCGGTTTTTTTGCCCCCGATGCGCGCTACGCCAATGACTGCCACCATGCGCTGCGCGAATTCAAGGAGATGGTCGCCCGCCTCCATCAGGCTGGGATTGAAGTCATTATGGACGTGGTTTACAACCATACCGCTGAAGGAAACGAACTCGGCCCCACCTTATCCTTCAAGGGAATCGACAACGCAAGTTACTATCGCCTGCTTCCCGACAAGCCGCGCTATTACATCAACGACACGGGCACGGGAAACACGCTGAACCTGAGTCATGCGCGGGTGATCCAGATGGTGACTGATAGCCTGCGCTACTGGGCAGAGCAGACTCGTGTCGATGGCTTCCGCTTTGACCTGGGGACCATCCTGGCGCGAGAGCCGAATGGATTCGATAATCAGAGCGGATTTCTCAAGGCCTGCAGTCAGGATCCGTGCCTATCAAGGATCAAGCTCATCGCCGAACCCTGGGATTGCGGTCCGGGCGGCTACCAGGTGGGCGCCTTCCCTCCCGGCTGGGCAGAATGGAATGACAAATTCCGCGACACGACGCGCAAGTTCTGGACCGGAAACGCCCCAGCAGCGGCGCTGACCGAGAGCCTGTGTGCTACTGCACCCATTTTCAATCACCAGGGGCGCAGACCCTGGGCATCGATCAACTTCGTCACCGCTCACGATGGCTTCACCCTGAACGACGTGTATAGCTACAACGAAAAACACAACGAGGCAAACGGCGAAGATAACAGGGACGGCAATTCCAACAATAACTCCTGGAACTGCGGAGCCGAGGGTCCTACGGACGACCCCGATATCATTGCTTTACGCAAGCGCATGATACGGAACGCTCTGGCCACTTTGCTGCTGGCCCAAGGAACTCCCATGTTGCTGGCGGGCGACGAATTCGGCCGCACCCAGGGCGGCAATAACAATGCTTATTGCCAGGATAACGAGATCAGCTGGCTCAATTGGGAGTTGCAGGAGAAGGGCGAGGCATTGATTGCTTTTACCCGTCGACTCACCAATCTGCGCCATAAGTATCCCATTCTGCGCCGCAACCTCTTTCTCACCGGCAAATACGACGAGGAGTTGGGGGTAAAGGATCTGACCTGGATCAATGCCAACGGATCGGAGATGCAGCAGGAGAACTGGGGTGATACCGGCATGCGCTGCTTTGGGATGCTACTGGATGGGCGAGCACAGGTAACTGGAATCAAGCAACGGGGACGAGAAGCGACGATATTGATCGTGATCAACGACTATCACGATCTGGTCGAATTTACTTTGCCTGAATGCCCCGGCGGCGATACGTGGTGGTTACTGATCGACACCAATATCACCGACAACAGCGAACGCGGCAGCTTCAAGATCGGCGAGGCTTACGGCGTCACGGCACGCTCGTTGCTGGTCTTTGTATTGAAGGCGGACAAACAATAGCCGTCCTGATTGCAACCAGGGCCATCCTTGAACCCAACCCGCGGGTTCAAGGATGAGTCGCCTGCAGTCAGACCTGTCTACTTGGACACTTGCCAGTCGCTACCGTTCATCACCAGTGAATCCTGGCCGGGCTGACTTTGCGCAAGTGCGGCGGCCAGGGAGGGGAATGCTGTTTTCACCTCCTCGGACTGTGCCCATCCCGGAACGTCAGCCACCGTATAGTGGTAATTCACTTCGGCGGTCTTCAAACCAGAACCATTGACGCCGGCGGTGAAGCTATCGATCGAATCCACAGTACGATGGCCATAACAGAAATTGCCGTACCCCGGTTGGGCGGTATCCGGTCTCCAAAAGGAACGCCCTTGCGCTGACAGATCGTAGTTGTTCACTTGCTTGGAAGCCACAATGAACACCTTCTTTTCAGCGGTGGTGCGGGTAAGCAGTCCGGCGTCGGTCAGAGCGTCATAGCCTTCTGTCTTGGCGTCGTCAGAGGTCGCGGCTTGCACAGGAAGCTTTTTCGTGTCCTTCCAGAGGCATAGAGGGTGCGCCTTATAGTAGTTGTCGATAGCCGCTTGATAGTTCGCCTTTGAGTTGTCCTGTTTGTTACAACCTGCGAAGAAAAGCGTAATACCGCAGAATAATACAGCTCTGTACTGATTTTTTCTTGTCATAGAAAGATCCTTTCTATTGCTTGTGCAAGCTTTCAACAGGCAGGCGATAGGATGCTTTTTGGAGCTTCCCCGTTGCAAGTCGAATGGATGTAACAGGAGGCAACCATTATGGCTCGACAGCAGCGCCTCACCAGGTGAAGTCTCATGCGGTTTCCAACCGAACCGCGTATTGTTTTTTCAAAGGCAGAGTACGTATGCTCAGAGGACGACCGGGAGGAATTAACGTGGAGCAGGATTGGGCTTCGATGCTGGCGATCGCAATCCGAGAAGCCAGGAGCGGCTTGGCGGAGGGGGGCCTTCCTATCGGGGCGGCGATGTACAACACCCATGGAGAGCTGCTCAGTTCGGGGCACAATCGACGGGTGCAGCAAGGTGACCCATCCGTGCACGCAGAGACAGACGCGTTTCGCCGCGCCGGACGCTTGCGCTCTTACCGCGACGTGGTGATGGTCACCACGCTCGCGCCTTGCTGGTACTGCAGCGGGCTTGTACGTCAATTCGGCATCCGTACGCTGGTAGTAGGCGAGAGCAGGACCTTCACCGGTGGGCTGGATTGGTTACGTTCGGCGGGCGTAAAAGTTTTTGATCTGGACTCTCAAGAATGTGTAACCCTAATGAAAGACTATATCCGCGAACACCCTGAGATCTGGTACGAAGACATTGGCGAAGACGATGGGTCTGGCGTGTGAGCTTGCGAACCGCAGATCTTTCAGCTCGATGTAGGCATCCGTCCAGACCCAAGCCTGCTATATGCACCTATTACAGTTTCATACGCCAACTTCAGCTGGGACACATCAGACCACCGGCACCCGGGGATTTGATGGTCTTCGACCAGAGGGAGACCGAAGAAGATGCTCCCGACGCTAGATCCAGCCAGGCGGCGAAGCTGTTGGTTGAGGTATAGGTGGACCCCGCAGTTACGCTGAAAGCCATGATGTTGGTTTGGCACGGCAGAGGACTGACCGTGCCATTGGTGACGATGCCGTAGGAAGCAACAAAGTTGAGATAGCCCGCGACGGGCGCGGGCGCCGGCGGCCAGCCCAAGGTCAGTTCCAGCCGTGGCGCCTCCGCAGCTGCAGTAAAGCCAACTGGTCCCGCGGACAACACCCGGTTGTCGCGTTCGGTTGCGTTTCCCTGAACATCGAAGGAACCGGTAGGGCTGGTTTTTCCATTGGAAAGATTAAAACCGCCGCCGCCGCTGTACCTGATGAGGTTGCTGCCCTCCACCACGCTATTCCTCGAGCTGAAGGCGGGAATAAAGCTAAAACCCAGGGATATCCTTAGATCGAATGGCACCGCACCCACCAGGATCGGGACATGATAGGCTGCCCTGGAAAGTAGGACGCTCTTTAAAAGCTCGGCCGGCCAGGACGTAATTTTGGCCATGGCCCCAGTCTTCATTTCGCCAGTCGCGAGCGCGTACCACTTGAGTTCTACCTGGCCGTTCATGTTGGAGTTGGTGAAATCCAGTTTGCTTACCTGGCCGTCCTTGATCTGCATCCTGATGGTGGAAACAAAGTTGCTGAGGTAACCGACGCCTTCGAAGGCCAGCCTGCCTTGGCTCCCGCCAAACTTAATGGTCGCTTGCACGGCGATGCGATCATTTCCTGGTGTGAATTTGACGTGGTAGTTGTAACCGGAGAAGTCCACGTCAAAATCAGCCGCGCCCAGTACACTGGTCGTCTGCGGACCAGCGGCATAGACAGTGCCAAAAGGAGAGAACCTGGATGGAGGCCCCTCCTCCACGGATGCGGATTTCCTTGCCTGCATCCTGTTGAAATTGATTTTGTAAGTGCCTTCCAATCGGCCGTCTTTGATGGCATCGGTAATCATCGCTGGTGCTGTCTTGAGCACGTAACCATCAGCGGTCTTCTGCACATCGACCACCGTACGCAGCGCCAGGCCGGAGAGCAATAGCACACTCCCGGTTCTTAAGTTGGCTATCTGGGCGGCCGATGAGTCGAAGACGTAGTTCCCATCGCGGCCAATGCTGATCAGGTGGCGCATGGTGTCGTCTTTGCTCACCACCGTGACACCTTCCTGGTAAGTCACGTTATAGGCGGTGGTGCCATCTTCCATGGGGGAAGACCGGGGAATGTACACCGGCCCTGTGAAGTGATTGCCATGATACCCAGCGGTTCTTACGGCCAGGTCGGGATCCTGGGGTCCTGCGGGGCTGGCCGCGGGGGTTTCGTTGCCAGGCGCATGCTTCCCGCAAGATGACAAAAGCACCAAGAGAGTGAGTGAGCCGACCGACATGATCCTGAGAACCCATTTCCGATCTGTGGTTAGCATCTCTTGCCTCGGCTGCCACTGCTGTGCGCGGAATCCTTCGAATGGTACAGCCTGAGAGTGGAACGGGAAAGATGCTGATGCCGCCCAAGCGAGCACCTGTCACAGCGCTGCCCTCAGATCCATGCTCTTTCTGGAAGGATCGCTTGGCTCAGTCTCCGCTCACCCGGCGTTCCCTTACGAGCACCTACGCGTGCTTAACGCCTGCGTCAGAGGTGAGCTCGTGCACAAGGAGTTCCCGGTAGTCGATGAAATTCCGTCCACAAATCGATGCATTTTCCCAGGCCATTCGGGCGGACCTGCACCGCCCTCCTGGGGGTCGGACGGTTATCGACATGGCAATCGTTGATGCTATTTACGGTGTAGCACAGGCCGGTATCCCTCAGGCAGTCAAGCTCCACTGCGCCGTGGAAACTTAACGCTGGAACTTATTCCTTGGTTTTCAACAAATGGGCGTTGTTGTGCAGGAAGGCTTCGATTTCATCCTTCATGCCCAGGATTTTTGTCCACTGCTCTTTGTAGAGGGTTACTGGGAACCGCCCGACGCCATAAAGCGATACAGCTCCCTTTTCACTCACTTTCAAACTCAGTCCACGGACACTCTTGGTTTTGAGCTGATCGTTTTCCGCGCGCAGTTTCTCAATCTCTGCCCTAAGATCTTCCTCGGACATGGTGCAACCTCCTGAAGTCGAACACGTCTGATCAGTCTAGACTGATTTCTCTCCCGCTGAGAAGGATGGTATATACCGGAGTAGGAATGGTGGCCTATGCCCGGTTGTGACAGCCTTATCCGAAATGTGCGCGTGCTGGACGGCAGCGGCGGCGAGCCCTACCCAGCCGATGTCGCGATCGATGCCGGCCTCATATCCGCCGTCGGGCAACTATCTCAATACAGCGCCCGGCAGGTTATGGAGGGAGACGGACGGGTGCTCTCCCCGGGCTTCGTCGACGTGCACACGCATGACGATACCAGCGTGATACGCAATCCACAGATGCTGGCCAAGCTGTCTCAGGGGGTAACCACGGTGATCGTCGGCAACTGCGGCATCAGCGCGGCGCCGGTGAAATTGACCGGGGAACCACCCGATCCGATGAATTTACTGGGGGACGCGGACGCCTTCCGCTACCCCACCTTCGCAGAGTATGTCGCGGCTGTCGATGCGGCCATGCCAGCGGTCAATGTGGCCGCCCTGGCCGGCCATACGGCGCTGCGCAACAACCATATGGACCGCCTCGACCGCGCCGCCACCGCAACAGAAATTCAGGCCATGCGCGCGCAGCTCATCGAGGCCCTGGACCACGGCGCGTTGGGGTTGAGCACGGGCCTGGCCTACTTGTCGGCCAACGCCGCTCCCGCGCAAGAGGTCCTATCGCTGGCTGAACCGCTCGCTGCCTCAGGCGGGCTCTACGTCTCGCACATGCGAACCGAAGCGGAAGCGATTGTCGAAGCCATGCGTGAGGCATTCCAGGTCGGCCGGCAATGCCAGGTGCCGGTTGTTATCTCCCATCTGAAATGCGCAGGTGTCGCAAATTGGGGCAGGAGCACAGAGATCCTCGACACATTGGATACGGCGCGGGCAGAACAGCCCATACAGTGCGACTGCTATCCGTATGCGGCCTCGTCGAGCACGCTCGACGTTCGCCAGGTGGATGAGCGTGTTCGTATTGTCATCACATGGTCGACACCCCATCCGGAGATTGCCGGCCAGACGCTGGAACAGATAGCTCTCGCTTGGGGAGTTCCACAGCGCAAGGCGGCGGAGCGCTTGCAACCCGCCGGGGCCATCTACCACTGCATGTCTGAAGAGGATGTGCGCCGCATTCTGCAACATCCGGCGACCATGATCGGGTCGGACGGGTTACCACACGACCCGCTGCCCCATCCACGGCTGTGGGGGACGTTTCCCCGCGTGCTGGGCTATTACAGCCGGGAACAAGGTCTCTTCCCGCTGACCAATGCCGTGCACAAAATGACTGGTATGCCCGCCCAGCGCTTCGGGCTCGATGGGCGGGGAAGCATCCGCGAGGGCGCGCACGCCGATCTCGTGCTCTTCGATCCGGAGACGATCAAAGATACGGCCACGTTCAGCAACCCGATCTGCTGCGCCGAGGGGATCGCCGCGGTGTGGGTGAACGGCGTGCTGTCTTATCAAGATGGGAATACTACCGGGCAGCGAGGCGGACGCTTTCTGCCCCGCCCGCGCAGGAGACAATGAAGCCAACTAATCCGGATCCCTTCCACCCATGATCGACAGCCACGGCCTCTACCTGCTGATCGCAGCCGCCACGTCTGTGGTGGGGCTGATTCTGCTCATCGCGGTGGTCAAGCTCAACCCCTTCCTCTCTCTGCTGACAGTTTCGCTGGCACTTGCCGCTGCCACCGGGATGCGGCTCGAAACCATCGTTGGCTCCTTCGAAACAGGGACAGGCAATACCCTTGGGCATATCGCGATCGTCGTTGGCCTGGGCACCATGCTGGGCAAGATGATGGCGGAGTCCGGGGCTTCGGAGCGCATTGCGGAGACTTTGATACAGCTGTTCGGTGAGCGATACGTCCCCTGGTCCATGCTCTGCGCATCGCTGATCGTGGGTTTGCCCGTCTTCTTCGAGGTGGGCTTCGTTTTGCTGGTACCGATTGTGTTCACCGTGGCCCGCCGCACGCGCACTTCCCTGATTCTGGTCGGGCTGCCCATGCTTGCCGGCCTTTCCGTGGACCACGCCCTGGTGCCACCGCATCCTGCGGCTATGCTGGCGGTCACCATCTTCCACGCCGACGTGGGGCGGACGATCCTATTTGCCATGCTGATCGGCATTCCCACAGCGGTGATCGGGGGCCCGATTTATGCGCGATGGATTGCCCCCAGGATTGTTCTCGATCCGCACAATCCCATGGCGGAAGAGTTTCTCAAGCACGAGACCAATCGCAGTTTGCCCGGCTTCGGCTTGGCCGTGACTACCATTCTGTTGCCGGTGGTGCTGATGCTAACCGGAAGCTGGGCTGGCTTAGTGACGGCGCCCGGCAGCGTGGCCAACCGTGCGCTGCACTTGCTGGGAAGTGCGGATATGGCCTTGCTGGTTGCGGTGCTGGTCAGCTTTGTCACCCTGGGCAAAATGCGCGGATACAGCCGGGAGACGATTTTGAAATTCACCAATGAGTGCCTCGCGCCGACGGCGAATGCCACCCTGGTGATCGGAGCGGGCGGCGGATTCGGACGCATTCTTCAGGATAGCGGCGTCTCGCAGGCGATTGTCGGGGTTGCTCTGCACGCCCACGTATCGCTCCTCTTGTTAGGATGGCTGATCGCCGCACTCATTCGTCTGGCCACCGGATCCTCCACGGTGGCCATGACTACATCAGCCGGCATCATTGGCCCCATCCTCTTGCATAGCCCCGGCGTCCGCCCGGAATTACTGGCCATCGCCACGGGCGCAGGGGCGCTCATCTTCTCCCACGTCAACGATGGCGGCTTTTGGCTGGTCAAGGAATACTTCAACATGAGCGTGGCCGATACGATAAAGACCTGGTCCATCATGGAGACCCTACTCTCGGTCATTGGACTACTGTTCACACTAGGATTGGCCGCGGTTATTTGATCTGTAACACTCTCTGTAGCTTGGGGGGCGGGACGCCAGCTCCGTCCCTCAGGGGCTAAACAGGCTGCGGAAAAACTCTGCAGCGGGCAGGAAAGGAACACCTCAGGGGCTAAAGCCCGACCTATTACCAACGATTTGCGGCACGACTAAAGTCGTGCCCTGATACAAAGCATGAGTTTTTCCGCAGCCTGTTTTAGCAATTCAAAATGACCACTCCACGGATCGTGGGCAGAACAGAGTTTCAACGCTTCGCGGGGGGTGCAGGCATCGTGCTTCCCGGTCCACCGACCTGCTCCAACATCGGCAGTCTCTGTTCTACAGGCGGCAAGGGCGGAAAGGGCGCGTGCGGCTCGGTCTGGTACCAATAGGCCACCGAATAGTAGTTATCCGAGCGGTGATTGGCGTTGCCGTGTTCGATCGTGGCCTTGAAGGATGTATTGAAGACGATAGGAGAATCGAGATGAAAACGGTACACGCTCGATCTGGCCCCCGCCCGTCCCTTACCCACGATCGGCGCGCCGTACAACTGATATGAGAAAGGATGATCTTTAAAACCCCAGGCGCCAAGAAAATAATCCTCCGCGCCGGTGCCGGCGATGTTTGGCTTCTTTACCCCATCGACAAAAAACATATCGTCGCCCTCGCCCCACCAATCGTTTTGGTTCTGCAGGATGGACATGGTTACCCCGGCATATTGGCCACTTCCCTTGGCCTCGAACCACACGTAGTTATCCTGTCCGGTAAGGTTGGCCTTCTTGTTCACCAGCGGCTCGGCGTTACGCGTCCACTTATTTGTCCAACCATGATTGGGTTGCGCCTGGCGATACTGCGCGTGGAAATATAATGTGCCCGGCGCCAGAGGCGTGGTGTCCGTGCGGTAATCGATGTTGTAGTAGAGGGCCTTAATGAGCAGCTTGCCTTCGTTGGTCACGGTAATCCGGGCATGCCGCTGAAAGGGCATAGGGAAAAAGCAGTTCAAATCTTTTACGCTGCCCACCGACAGCATTTCAGACTGCCACGGGTTGTAATAGCCGAGACCGAGACCGAAGAAATCCCCGATCGGCGCCTCCACGCTTGGGGTCTGCTCGCCATCCCAATAGATGCGGAGCACAATCCGTTTCAGGTGGTAGGGTTCCGAGCTGGCAATCGTAAACCACAGGTGCGAGACCAAACCGGGGCCGTCGGTATCCAGCACAGTGAGCGTCTCACCGGGTGCAACCTTGCGCCGGTCGGCGTTGGCTCCAGTGGGGTCGGCGCTCGAAGCCCGATGCGCTGTGTAGGTCTGTTGGCGGGTAAGATTCGGTTGCCAGGGGGCGCTTTGACCCAGCGCCATGAGCGACACGCTCGCAGCCAGATATACGAGCAAAATGCATCGGCTCACAGGCAACTTTCCTCAGTGGTTCGCTAAGATTATTGCACTGATTGCTGGCATTTTCACTTCTACTCTGGACTGGAGAGTGTAGCGAGGTGCGTCTTTTCTTGGGGAAAAGCCGCCACAACATCTGTTGCTTTCTAAGCACCAGATGTGAAAATGCCGTGGAGCATTTTCACTTTACTCCGGCCACCACTGCCACGCTATCAGGTCCCAGCTTGATCTTTGTGCCGCTTAGGGTTATGGAGTCATCGGAAGCCAGCAGCAACTGGCCGCCGCTCCCGATTTCCACCTCTACCGGCGCCTTCCCCAGATTGCAGGCAATGCGGAAACTGCCCCGCTCCAACACTAACCACTGTGCCGCTTCATCGAACCGCACCTGGACGGCGTTGAGGTTTCCATCCGACAACTCACTGCTGTTTCGGCGCAAGTTAACCAGGTCTTTGTGCCACTGCAGCAGAGAGGCATGGGGCTCCTCACTCAACTCAGACCACCGCAACCTGGAGTTGGCGAAGGTTTGCTCTTCCTGAGGATCTGGAATCTGATCAGGACTCCAGCCGAAGGCGACAAATTCCTTCTTGCGTCCCTCGGAAATCGCCCGCCCCAGTTCGGGATCATCGTAATCGGTGAAATATAGAAAAGGCGCAGAGGCCCCGAACTCCTCCCCTTGGAAGAGCATGGGCACGAAGGGCGCGGTGAGCACCAGCGCGGCAGCTATCTTCGCGCGCCCCACGCCCGCTTCATGGCTTACGCGTTCGCCCTGGGCGCGATTACCTACCTGATCGTGGTTCTGGACGAATCCGACGAAGCGATGTCCGGAGAGGCCCACTACCTGGCGTCCATGGTTGCGGCCGCGATATTCAGAATAGTTGCCGTCGTACACGAAGACGCAGCGCAGAGACTTGGCCAAATCCGCGAGCGAGCCGAAGTCCGCATAATATCCTTCGCGTTCGCCGGAGATGACAGAGAACAAGGCGTGATGGAAATCGTCACTCCATTGAGCGTCCAGACCGTATCCCCCCGCCTCCTCTGCTTTCACGATTCGGGGATCGTTCAAATCGCTTTCGGCGATCAGGATGAAATGCTTTCCCAGGGCCGCTTCGAGCCTTCTCGTTTCCCCCGCGAGCTGCTCCAGAAAATGAATTGCAGAACGGTCGTTGAATGCGTGCACCGCATCCAGGCGCAGTCCGTCCATGTGGTAATGGGCCAGCCACATCAACGCGTTGTCGATAAGGAAGCGGCGTACCTCGGCCGCACCGGCTTCTTCGAAGTTGATCGCGCCGCCCCAGGGCGTGGAATGGTGGTCGGTGAAGTACGGCCCAAACTTCCCCAGGTAATTGCCCACCGGACCGAGGTGATTGTAGACCACGTCCAACAGCACGGCGAGCCCCTTGCCATGGCAGGCATTCACGAAGCGTTTGAGGTCGTCGGGCTCTCCATAGGCATTGAACGGCGCATACAAGTCCACTCCGTCATAACCCCACCCACGCTTACCGGGGAAGTTTGCAATCGGCATCAGCTCCACGTGGGTCACGCCCAGGTCTTTTAAATAGTCCAGGTGAGACTCTGCCGCCTTCAGCGTTCCTTCCGGGGTGAAGGTGCCGAGATGCAACTCATAAATGAGCGCGCTGGAAAGAGGCGGAGCCTGCCAGCCGCTGTCGCTCCAGGCGAACGCTGCGTCATCGACCACGCGCGATTCACCATGCACGCCGTTCGGCTGCCACCGCGTGCGCGGATCGGGCAACGCCGGCTCCAGACCATCGATCACGAAGCCATAGTCGGTGCCCGGCCCCGCACTGGCCACCTCCGCAGTCCACCACCCTCTCCCCTTTCTTGCCATGGCGAATCCGTCGCTTCCGATTTTGACTTCCATGGTGCGGGCATAAGGAGCCCAGACTTCAAATACATGCATGCCATTCCTCCGGCGTTTCGATCTTTTCTTTTTGCTGTAGGGGCGAGAAACAGTGTCGGCCACGCCCTGGTAAGACTAAGAATGCAATATTCCCAGTTGGATGCGGGGGGAAGCCTATTTCGAGGGAGATGCCCCGGCGGAGTCCGGACCACCCAGGCTGAAGGCGGCGTTCACCAGCGCGATATGGGAGAGTGCCTGGGGAAAATTTCCTACCAGCCGCCTGGCCCCGGTATCGTACTCTTCCGCCAATAAACCCACGTCGTTGGCCAGCGACAACACGCGCTCAAAGAGCTTTCTTGCATCGTCGTCACGCCCCTGCAGCTGGAGAGCACGTACCATCCAGAAACTGCAGGCGAGAAAGACTCCTTCGCCGGGGGGAAGGCCGTCCGAAGACTTGGCAGTGTTGTAGCGCAATACCAGGCCACCGGACATCAGCTGTTGCTCGATCGCCTTCAGGGTCCCGCTGACCCGCGGATCCTTAGCAGGAAGAAATCCCGTCATGGGCATAAGCAGCAGCGATGCATCCAGCTGCTCTGAGCCGTAACTCTGCACAAAGCTACCAAGTTTCTCGTTGTATGCCTGGCTGCAGATTTCGTCGTGAATTTTCGTCCGCACCTTCTGCCACCGTTCCACGGGAGCACCGGCATGCAACAATCCTGCTGCCTTGATGGCCCGGTCGAAGGCAACCCAGGCCATCATCTTGGAATAGGTAAAATGTTTCCTTCCCCCGCGCGTCTCCCAAATGCCCTCGTCGGGCTGTTCCCAGATGGTTTCGAGATGCTCGACCAAAACGCGAAGCATCGAAAAAGATACCTCCCCCTCTTTGCCCAGCCGGCTTATCGCCTGGTGAAAAGCTCCCAACACTTCGCCATAGATGTCGAGTTGCAACTGTTCTGAAGCAGCATTCCCGACGCGTACGGGTTTCGAGTCTTCATATCCGGAGAGCCAAGTCAATTCGCGCTCCGGCAGATAGCGCTCGCCGGCAATGCCGTACATGATCTGAACCTGGTCGGGACTGCCGGCGATGGCGCGCAGCAACCATTGCTGCCAGGCCTTTGCCTCCTGGTAATAGCCGCCATGCATGAGGGCGTCCAACGTGAACGTGGCGTCGCGCAGCCAGCAATAGCGATAATCCCAATTGCGAGGACCACCCAGTTGCTCCGGCAGCGAGGTGGTTACGGCGGCAACGATGCCACCCGTCGGCCGGTAGGTGAGAGCTTTCAGTGTTATCAGCGAACGCTCCACTATGTCGCGGTACGGCCCCTGATAGCCACACTGGGCGGCCCATTGCTCCCAGAATCTCTGGGTCTCTTCGATGGCCTTGCTTACATCGATCGCGCGCGGCGCATGCAAATGCGAACGGCCATAGGTCATCACGAAATCGACGCTCTCCCCTTCGTTCACGGTGAATTCACTGACCGTGGTAAGGTCTTCGCCGGCAAGCGGGGCTTTGGTGCGAAGGACCACAAGGTCAGGCCCCGCAACAGCGCGGATTCCCCCGTCATTTCGGGTGACCCAGGGCACGGTCGCTCCGTAGTCGAAGCGTATGGACAGTTCCATCTGCATCGGCGCGCTGCCGCGAATTCCCTTCACGATGCGTACGATGTCGGAGTTGGTGCCGCGAATCGGCATGAAGTCGATCAGCATCACCGCAAAATCAGCGGCTTCGAAGGTCGTCTCCAGAATCAGCGTGTGATCGCGGTACTTGCGCGTCGTCTTCACCACTTCAGCCGCGGGCGCCAGCAACCAGCGTCCATTTTCTTCCGACCCCAGCAGACGGGCGAAACACGCGTCGGAGGAAAATTCGGGCCAGCAAAGCCAATCGATCGAACCATCCAGGCCGACAAGCGCGGCGGTCTCGCAGTCACCGATCACGGCATAGCTTTCAATGGGAGCAAAGGTCTTCTTTTTGGTATCTATCACGGCTGTTGCCATCCTCAGCTCTAATGGTAATAGCCCTGTTCTTCTCCACCCTTCACCTGGCCATACTCGAGCAGAGTCACCAATAGCACACCGCCGCAGATGTTGCCCAGCGTGGCCGGGGCAAGCCATGCGAAATACCTCGACACCGCAAGTTGATGATCGAGAATCGCCGCCAGGATTTCGCCACTGGTCGCAATGCAGTGAGCAAAACCTCCCAGGCCTACGACAAACGTCAACAGCCAGATCAGCATCACGGAGCCGGTGATGGAGTGGCTGCCACTCACCAGCCAAGCGACCAGCGCGATGATCCAGCCCCCGATCACCCCGCTCCAGAAAACGTGGCTCGTGGTGACGCCGGCGGCCTCCACCCCAAGACGCGTCATCGCCGTCACAAATTCGGGACGGAGGGCCCCGGTGCGCACCGCGAGCAGCGCAAAGAGAAAGGCTCCTAAAACGTTGCTGGGAAGAACGATGGCCCATAGGCGAAGCGTTTTCCAACCATGACGCCGCTCGGCGAGCATCAAGGCGACAGGGTACAGGGTATTTTCCGTGAACAGTTGCGCCCGGCCGAGGATGACGGCGATAAAGCCAATGGGATACAAGAGGTCAGCAATGAACTTGGCCGGTGCACTTTGGCCTAACTGTGAGATGACGATCGAGGTGCTCAGGGCGGTCAAGCCCATGGTGATTCCACCAGCTAGCCCGGAAATGAAAAGGCCGACCACTGAGCGGTCCAACTCATGGCGCGCGTTGCGCGAAACCTGCTCGTAGATCTCATTCGCCGTTGGCCGGTCCAGATCGGTTTGGGCTTGGGACCCAGCCGCGCCGGCTGGCGGTTCGGGGCGCGGATTTTTTCTTAACTTGCGCAGGGGCACGAAAGCTCCAATCTAAAACTCCGACCTTGGGATTCATCGGCCCGGATTTCCTGAACGCTACTCCATCCGGGCCGCAAGGGGTGTGATGCGACCACGCACGCAAACCGCCGCATGGCGAGATCGCTCCACTACGCTTCCACGGCACGCCGGGACAGGCCGCTCCGGTCCTAGTGACAAACGAGTGGGGCGGCATCGTAGCCCACTCAAGCCAAAGTACGGCTTGAATGGGCCACCCAAAACTTTCGTTGCGGTTGTAATTTCTCTCTTCAGTCGCCACAGCGAGTCGACTGCTCCCACGGCAAGCCGGGGCAGGCGGGATGGCAATTCTAAAATTGAGCCGGGCTCGATGGTACATTCATCTTTGCCGGATTCAACCACTAAAGCGACCTGAGAAGGAGGGCCCTTGCTGCCCCGAACGTCTCCCCCTGCCAACTTCACTCGCCTCCCCTTGGTGCCCTGGATGCTCTGCGCTCTGGTGACCCTATCCCTTTCTCTGCCCGCGAAGGCGAACGCTGCTGCTGTCCCTTCTTCTGACGCGAGCCTGTTGAATGCTACAGACGCGGCCAAGGTGATGCCCGCGACGGTCTTCTTCCGCGGCCAGGTAGCCAGCGTACAGGCTCGCAACTCCGGCGGAGTGAAACTGCCTGATGGCATGTTGGTGCTCTGTGCCCTGGTGGATACCTCGGGCTACTCAACCGCGGTGCAGCAGAAATATCAAGGCTATTTCATCACCGAGGTAGCTCTCGACATCAACGGGCAAACGCTGAAGCCGGGAGCGTATGGGGTTGGCTTTATCGAGGGCACAAAGTTCAATGTGATGGACCTCGGCGCCCACGACCTGTTTACCACAGGCGGGAATCGCGATGCCGCATTGAAGCGGCCTATGCCCTTGCAGGTTCTCGCCGATACCACGCCCGGCCGCTACCGCCTCTACATCAACCGGAATTACATTGCGTTTGCTCCCACCCCTGGCCGGTAAACGGCCGGGGCACAACCCCAAGCAGAGATGCGTTCAGGTCTGGATGCCGGTTTTGGCGCACCAACCCGATCACACTGTCACTGCGAAAGCCGAGCTTCAGCCCGGCTGCTTCGGCGAGCTTAAGTCCGTGGTAAACCAGCTGCCACGGTACAGAAACAAAACGCGGCTTGCTGCCCGCGGATTGAGCCAGCTGCTGCTGCAAGGAGCGTAACGGCCAGGGATCAGGATGGGCCACAGTTACCGGCCTCTGCGGCACCCTCTCGGTAGACACGGCAGCAACTACGGCCGCGGCCAGGTCGTCTTCGTGCACCAGGTACTGCGCATAGCGGCCATTGCCCAGCAGCGGGATGATGGCTCCTCTACCCGCCTGCGCCTTGAGTGCGCCAAACATCCCTCCAGGGCGCTCGCCATACACCAGGCCGGGCCGAATCACGACCCCGCCCTGCAGAGCTACAGCACGCTCTACGGCCAGCTTGGTCTTTCCGTAATACGACTCGGCCTCATCGAAGGCGCTGATGGTGGAGATGAAGACAAATCGCGGCACACCTGCCGCCCGGGCCTGGTCGAGGAGGTGAAGAGAACCTCGCACGTTTACTCTCTCCAGATCACGCGGGCGCACCAGGCGGAGGTCCCAGGCGGCGTGCACCACTGCCGATACCTCGCGGCGCCGCAGCTCTTCTCGAAGAGAGTTTGGCCCGGAAGCAGGCGCGTCATCAAGTGACCAGCGAATCTCATCGGCCGACAGCTTGTCTCTGCGCGATAAAGAGACCACGGTCCACCCCGCGGCGGTCAGGCCGCGGCGTAGAGCCGAGCCCACGTAACCGTGGGCGCCGGTCAATCCACAAACCTTCGGGGCACAGACGCGGCTCATGCGTAAAGTTTCCATTCGTCACCGATACGGTGCGCATTGGCCATCGCGGTCAGCGTGATGGTGGTGGCGGGGATCGAGGGGAAGATCGACGAATCCACCGCATGAATGCGGCGCAGCCCCGCCGGGCGGCCAAAGACATCCGTCTCCAGGCCCTGCGGATGCCGCCGCATGGGCAGGCTGCCGCCGCCGTGAAAACCTCGGCCGGGTGCCCCAACCCGCAGCTGGGACGGCAGCGGCACAGCGCGCAAATCACCCGCCATGGTGAAGAGTTTGCGGATGACTGCACCGATTTGCCGCTTGGTTTCCGGCGGCTCCGTGGCCGAGACGTGAAGCAAATCGTCTCCCGAGCTTTGCCGGCGCAGTTCGATCGCGAGGCGGCCCGACTGCGACGAGTGCAAATAGCCCTGAAATAAGAGCAGGCGTGAAACCAACGCCGCCGTGGGCAAAACTCTGCCCGCTCCCCATAATGCGGAACGCACAGCCAGGTCGAAAAGATCGTTGTAGGTGTACGCCTGCAGGTGGACGGTATACGGGCTTACGTTTGGATCGTTGATTTCGAGGAACAGCTGGGCGAGCGTATGTAGAGACTCGGTGCGGACCCCGGCCATTCCCCGGAATCGTAGAAAGGGCAGCAGGAAGTACTGCGAGTCCGCCGCAGGAGTGACGCGATCGTACTCATCCAGCGAGCGCAGGAGCAGCGCCGTGGTCTCGAGAAAGCCGCACGCCAGGTAAACACGCTCCCCTGCAAAGCTTTCGACTGCGTGTCCCGGCAAGCGAATGCCGCTTATCTTCACCAGTTCCGCGGTTTCCTCAACCCTCTTTGCCTGAAAGCCGGAGACATAATGAAAGTCCGGATTCTGTTGTAGTTGCCGCAGGGTAGTGCGCGTGGAATAGATCAAATGGTAGGGGCAGCCGTACATGCATAGCCCGCAGCGCGCGCACTCGTGACCATTCTGCCGTGCATGCACCGCAAGACGAGCCGCTCCGTATTGCACTCCCTTCGCTGCGAGGCTGCTCGCGTGGCGATCCATGTCGCCCAACATGGCAGCGGCCTGGCGGCTCATTTGCACAGGCTCGTAGCTCTGGGCATAGAGAGGAAACAACGTTTCCAGGCTGTCCCGGCGAGCGGTTAACGGCATGAATTCGAAAACCGCGCGGTAGTGCCTGGCCAACCGTTCTCCATCGATCGGCCAGTCTTCCATGTCGCCCTGACGATACGGGAGCACGGCAGATCCCCATACATTGCTGAATCCGCCCTGGGCATAGGAGGTCGCGACGCTTGCCATGTCCAGTCTGATTTCCGTTGCCCCGGCAACTCCGCGATAGGCAAAGTCTGAGCCGTAGGCAAGTTTGGTCGGGATCCCCCTGATATCAGCTCCCATGCCTTCTTTCAGGAATGCGCGCTTGCCCGGGCCCCATTGCTCCGGCGGAATGGACTGCAAGGCGACCACCTGCCGGCTGCGCGTAGTCTCCAGTTCCAGGCCCGCATCGAGCAGCGTGACCTTCCGGCCCTGGCGCAGCAATGCGTATGCACACGATACCCCGCTAGGCCCGGAACCAATGATGTAGTGCATGCTTGGAGATGCCTTATGCTCGTAACAGCCGCTCTTTTATCCTAGAGCCTTGAAAGTGTCCGACTTGTTTGAATCATCGCACCGCCGTTGTGAAGTCAGCGTCGTCATCCCTTGCCTCAACGAGGCAGAGACGCTGGCAAGCTGTATCGAGAAGGCACACACCGCCATGCGGGAGGCCGGCATCGACGGAGAAGTAGTCGTAGCCGATAACGGCAGCACTGACCGCTCGCCTGAGATTGCCATCGCCTTCGGGGCCCGCCTGCTTTCCATACAGCGCCCTGGATATGGCGCGGCGCTCATGGGGGGATTCAGCCAGGCCTATGGCCGCTACCTGGTGATGGCCGATGGCGACGCCAGTTATGATTTTGCCCACGTGCCCAGATTCGTTGGGCCGTTGCGCCACGGCGCTGACCTGGTCATGGGAAACCGCTTCAAGGGCGGTATCGCTCCCGGCGCCATGCCCTTTCTGCACCGCTATCTGGGCAACCCAGCCCTGAGTTTTCTGGGTCGGCTCATCTTTGGCGCCAAATGTGGTGACTTCTATTGCGGCATGCGCGGCTTGAGCAAGGATGCTTTTGAGCGCATGCGCCTGTGCACCACTGGCATGGAGTTCGCCAGCGAGATGGTAGTCAAGGCCACACTGGCGGGCATGCGCGTGGAGGAGGTCCCCACCACGCTCTCTCCCGATGGCCGCAGCCGCGCCCCTCACCTCCGCACCTGGAGAGACGGCTGGCGCGGCCTCCGATTTCTCTTCCTCTATAGTCCACGCTGGCTGTTCTTCTACCCCGGCCTGCTGTTGATGGCGCTGGGGCTGGGCGGCAGCTTGTGGCTGCTGCCGCAGCGGCGTCACATCGGCGGGGTCTCTTTCGACGTAGACACGCTGGTCTACACCCTGGGAGCCATTTTGATCGGCTTTCAGGCAATCGTCTTTGCCTGTTTTGCCAAGTTGTATGGCGTCATGGCCGGCCTGCTTCCGCCACGCAAGTGGATTGAGAGATGGCTGCGTCACGTGACCCTCGAGCGAGGCCTGGTGCTCGGAGGCTTGCTGACCCTGACCGGCCTTGCCGCGGCGCTCTACGGCGTGCAGCTCTGGCGCCTGACTGGCTTTGGGGAATTGAATACCAGTGGGATGTTGCGCATCACTTTGCCCTCCGCGTGCGCTATGCTGCTGGGGGTCGAGGTCGCCTTTGCCAGTTGCTTTCTGAGCGTGCTTCGACTGGGAGAGACGGAGAGCCGAACCCGAAAAGACCATCTGCACGACGAGGGTTGAACCCATTGCAGATAAGCGCACACTGGCTCTATGTGCTCGAGCTCATCGTCACACTGCTCAGCCTGCTGTTGGCCTACCGAGCGCCTCGCATCAGTCTGCGAATCTATTCTGGTACCCTCCGCAACCTGCGGCGCATCGCGAGACGCCCCTATCTCTCTGCTCTGCTGGTGGCAGGACTGCCCTTGCTGCTGCGCTTCGCCCTGTTGCCCTGGATCCCTGTGCCTCAGCCGCAGATTCAGGAGGAATTCAGCTACCTATTGGGGGCAGATACCTTTGCCCACGCCCGCTTGGCCAACCCCACGCATCCCATGGCGGTCTTCTTTGACAACGTCCAGTTGATCCAGGTTCCTCACTACGCCTCCGCACGGCCCCCGGGCCAGGCAGTGTTTCTCTGCCTGGGTCAGGTGCTGTTCGGGATGCCATGGGTGGGCGTTTGTTTGAGCGTGGGGCTGATGTGCGGGGCGTTCTACTGGATGCTGCGCGCGTGGACCCGGCCTGCCTGGGCCCTGCTGACCGCCCTCATTTTCGCAATTCGATTGGGTGTGTTTGCTTACTGGACCAACTCCTACTGGGGCGGATCGGTGATCGCGCTGGGCGGCGCGCTGGTGGTGGGCTCTCTTCCCCGCCTATTGAGCAGGCAGAGATTGCGCGACGCATGGTGGTTTGGCGCGGGGTGCTGCTTGCTTGCCTCCACCCGGCCCTATGAAGGATTCGTGCTGGTATTGCCGGCAGCGATGGTGCTGCTGGCGTGGTGGATAGGATCAGCGGATTGGAGGGAGCGCCGCTTCCGCCTGGTGCGCACCCTGCTGCCTATGACATGTATTTTGTTTGCCTTCTTTGCCTGGCTCGCTTACGACAATTTTGCCAACACATCGCACGCGACCGTCTCCGCATACCAATTGTGGCGGCGGCAGCAGTCAGTGGTGCCTTCTTTCCTGTGGCAGCCGCTGCGTAAGACTCTGCCCATCTATTACTCGCCGCAGACCCGGGAGTTCAACACCGTCTGGGAGATGTCCTTCTGGAACCGTCTGCACCAAAGCGTCATTCTTGAAGTCTTGCGCGTGATTGAGCGGCCGATTCAGTTTCTGCAAGTCTACCTTCGGCCCCTACTGCTGTTGCCGTTCCTCGTACCCTTGCTTCTTACCAAAGACGGTCAACCTGCCCAACGGCGACGCGTCGTAACCAACGGGGTCTTTCTGGCAACTGGCTTGCTTGCCATCCTTCTCGGCCATGCCTTTCCAGTTACGCTGATCTGGCTTGCCTGGGCAATATGGCTGCTCGCGCACGCACGCCTGAAGCCGGGCCTGCGTTTGCTCATGGTGATGCTCCTTTGCGGAGCGTTTTGCTCGCTGCTCACCACCTTCCACATGCCGACCTATGAGGCTCCATTCGTAGCCCCAGCCTTCGTGCTGGTGGCTGTGGGTATGCGTGCTTTGGCAACCTGGCGCCGGCAATCAGGGACGGGCAGGGCGATGGTGGTGAACCTGTCACTGGGTTGCGGCATACTCTTCCTGGTCTCGACCGTATTGGCTGTTTTCCACGTCCATGTGGACGGGGAGTCCCCTTTCACCTGGTCTTCCTACGAGAATCGCCTGGAGGCGCGCGCGGCCGCGCAGAGATTCCTGGAACAACAACCCGGCAGGCAATTGGCCCTCGTCCGCTATGGACCTGCGCATGACGTGCTCTACGAATGGGTCTGGAATCTGGCTGAAATAGACCAACAGAAAGTGATTTGGGCGCGCGAATTGAAGCCCGCGTGGGATGTGCAGCTGCTTCGCCACTATCCGGACCGAAGTGTTTGGCTGATCGAACCAGATGCCTTACCCAGTGGAGGGCCAGGCGCAGCGGCGATGCCGGCCCGCATCAGTCCCTATCCTGTCGCCGGCTTGCCGAAGCAAGGCGAGGAGGTACCGGATATGGCCGATAAGCAGTGACCGCTGTTCTCTCCCCGGAGCAAGAAGGGTACCTGCACTAAAGGTTGTAGATAGAAGGGGCTGAATTTCCTTTGAATCCGTCGATAATCTCAGGAACGGAAAGAGGTTTGCATGGTCGCCCCCGCCCCTGTCAATCCGCAAGTCGAGCAGCATTCCAACGGATCGTCAGCGGTCTTATTCGGCAGCGCCCGAACCACCAGCCGTTTTCTGCGCACTTTCGGCTTTCATGTGCTTGCCGTGCTTCTGGGTATCGCGCTGGCCTTTATGTAGGAAATGCGTAACGCGTCACAATTCAGCGGGCGTCGGGCAGGATTCCAGAATCTTCGCAACTGCGGTCCGAAACCCAGCCGGATTGTTCAGCTCTACCTGGTACGTCGGTGATCCCAGGTGCCGATCTTCCGCTGAGCCAATCGCTAATATTCTGGATTCAGGACGCAGCCGCCGAGCCTGGTCGATCAAGCTTCTCACTACCTTCTCCTGCACGGTTTGACTGAAGATCAGCAAATCATAGACTCGCGCCCGCATGGCTTCTTCTGCATCCTGTGAGCTGGCCGTCACTGTCTGCCAATCCCGCAGCAGCTCGGCGCGTGTATGCAGAAGAACCGGATCATCTCCCACGATCAAGATCGATGCTTTCACGCGCGACCTCCTCCTCGACGTGTTTTGCCCCGGACCCAACGGAAGACTGGAATTACAAGAATGGACGCAGAACCTACCGATAGTGTTGCAGACGACAAACAAACCTTTGGCGCCGCGGAAAACTAAATTCCGCTAATTTTACCTCCAGGCCGCCAGGCTCGTTCTACACTCGTAGCACTCTATGCGTTGGACACCTGGTGGTCTTAGCAGCGACGTGGAAGATCGGCGAGGCCAGTCGGGCGGCGGCTTCGGCGGCGGCGGGCTTGGGATCGTGGGATTTCTCATCCTGCTGGTGATCAGCCTGGTTACCGGGCGCAATTACATTGGCGCTTATTTTTCCAGTGGTGGTCCAGCCCAGGTGCAACAGGCACCACGAGCGGTATCGCCTCAGGAAGACCGCTCCGCGCAGCTGGCCTCCTTTGTTCTGGGCGACGCGCAGGACACCTGGACCAGGATCCTTGCCCGGGAGAATATCCGCTATCCGAGAGCGAAGCTGGTGCTTTTCCGCGACTATACGCAATCCGGGTGCGGCGCGGCGCAATCGGCAACCGGTCCGTTTTATTGCCCGGCAGACCAGAAGGTTTATCTCGACCTAGGATTTTGGGATCAGCTGAAGCAGTACGGTGCTTCGGGCGAGTTTGCCCAAGCATACGTAATTGCACATGAGATTGGGCATCATGTGCAGAATGTGCTGGGCATCGAGAGCAAGGTGCGCGCCATGCAGCAGCAAAACCCGCAGGCGCGCAACCAGCTTTCTGTAGCCATGGAATTACAGGCGGACTGCTTTGCCGGCGTGTGGGCGCGCTCCACCGCTGAGCGGCAAATCCTCGAACAAGGGGATGTGCCGGCCGCCTTACAAGCCGCCGCCGCAGTGGGCGATGACCGGATGCAGAAGATGGCGCGGGGATACGTGACCCCGGACTCATTTACCCACGGCTCGTCGCAACAGCGCGTGGGATGGTTCAACCGCGGCCTCAACAGCGGCCAGGTGAGCGCCTGTAATACCTTTTCCGCCGGACAATCACCGTAGCTGTTGTCAGAGCCGGGCGGCGACAGCCTTGGTTTCGGTGTAATGCTCCATGACTTCCTTGCCCATTTCGCGGCCCCACCCGGATTGCTTGTAACCACCAAACGGCCACGCGGGATCGCCATAGTTATGGGCGTTGATGCAGACTGTGCCCGCCCTGATCTTGCGCGCCATCATATGGGCAGCCTTCAGATTCTGCGTCCAGACGCTTGAGGACAGGCCATATTCGGTGTCATTGGCGAATTTGGCAACTGCGTCCAAATCGGCATCGTCGAAGGACTGGACGCATACCACGGGCCCAAAAATCTCTTCGCGCACCACCTTCATGTTGCGATCGGTCCGTGCGAGCACCGTCGGTTCCACAAAATAACCCTGATTCCCCTTTGCCTTGCCGCCGGTAACGACCTCAGCGCCTTCCTGCCGTCCCGATTCAAGGAAGCCGGTCACGCGGTTGTGCTGCTCTTTGGAGACCAGCGGGCCAAGGTTGACCGAAGGATCGAGGCCGTGCCCGATCTTGAGCTTGCCCGCCTCCCTGGTGACGCCTTCAACAATCTTGTCGAAGATCGATTTGTGAGCGAACAGGCGCGAGCCCGCAGTGCAGCACTGGCCCTGGTTGTAGAAGATGGCGCTTGCGGTGCCGGCGATGGCGAGTTCGAGATCCGCGTCGGGAAAGACGATGGCCGGCGATTTGCCGCCAAGTTCAAGCGAGACTCGTTTCAGATTGCCGGCCGCTGCCTTAACAATGAGCTTGCCCACCTCGGTCGAGCCCGTGAAGGCGACCTTATCGACATCGGGATGTTCGGCAAGGGCTGCGCCGGCCGTCTCCCCAAACCCGGTGACGATGTTCACTACACCGTCGGGGAAACCGGCCTCGGCAATCAGTTCACCCAGACGGATGGCGGAAAGCGGAGTCTGCTCGGCGGGCTTCAGTACGATGGTGCATCCAGCAGCCAACGCTGGCGCGAGCTTCCATGCGGCCATCATCAGGGGAAAGTTCCAGGGAATGATCTGACCGACGACCCCGACCGGTTCGCGCATTGTGTAGACGTGCCAATTGCCTGGCGAAGAAACCTGGATTTGCTCGCCATTCAGGCGCGTCGCCCATCCCGCCATGTAGCGAAACATCTCGATCGATCCGCCGACATCGTCGCGGCGAGCGTTGGTCACCGGCTTGCCATTGTCGAGTGCTTCCAGTTCAGCTAGCTCGTCGGCATGACGCTCGAGCAGATCGCCCAGCGACCAGACGAGCCGCTGTCTCGCAGCAGGCGTGATCTTCGACCAGGGCCCGGTCTCGAAGGCACGGCGCGCGGCTGCAACCGCGAGGTCGATATCCGCCTTATCCCCTGCCGGGACGTGGGCAATGATTTCTTCAGTCGCGGGATCCTCGACGGCAAAGGTCTGCCCGCTGCGAGCATCCACCCATTTGCCGTCGATCAACATTTGATGTTTCTTGGCCATGAACGCGGCCGCGTCTGCACCGAGCATCGGCTTGTGGATCGCGGTCGTCGTCGCTTCATCGGTGATTGGCATTTGGGGAACTCCTGGCAGTGGCGATTCTCTTGCCCGTCCATGGTGCCCCCGCTGGCCCCGGGATGTCAATCAGCGGTGACGCGTGTTGCGCGGCGGGAAAACGGAGAAAACCCAACAGACATGCGGGTCTGCGAGATTGACATTGGATACTCAGCTGGCAGCAGACGATCGTGGCCACAGCGCTTGAAAAAAGGTGAGCCCCGCTGGCCGAACTAGTGTTTCATTTTCAAGGCCGCGGCATCGAAAGTCGTGACTTGGGCGGCCATCAGGCCATCCTTGGTTTCATAGGCGTCCGCCCCGCGGTACGGCTCTGCAAGAAAGGGAGCATCAGCGCGCCACTGAACATTGATCACGTCGCCCACAACGAACGTGTGCTCCGTGGTGACGACCAATCCACAGGTTCCCCCCTGGGCCGGGGGCTTCACGATCTTGGCAAACATCTCGCCGACCGCCTTGCGCCCGCGCACCGTTACTCCGTTGGGAGCAAAAAACTCTACATCGTCGGGAAATTGAGCCATAAGCCGCTTCCAGTCACAGGCACTGAACGCCGCCATGTGCTCGGCCACGACTTTGGCAGGAGTCGGTTGACGAACTCGCGCGGGCAACGGGCTGGACTGCGCCGTTCCTGCAGGCGAAACCACGATGGCAGCCACGAAAACGGCGGCGGCGGCCATCGACCTAATCTTGGCATGACGGTCGGAAAAATTCATTTTGCGATTATTACATCCCGCAGGATGATCGCTTGTTCACAGGATGCGACCAAATTGCAGTTTTTTTGGTGGAGCTAAGCGGGATCGAACCGCTGACCTCCTCGTTGCGAACGAGGCGCTCTCCCAGCTGAGCTATAGCCCCACAAGACGGGAACAACCAGCATCAGTTTAAAGCATTTTGCCAATTAATGTGATGTGAGACGGTCTTCCAGACCGCTAAAGAGCGCGTCCAAATGGGCGTTGGGAATCTGGCCCTGTGCCAATCCAGGTGACCCACCTCCCCGTAGACCATAGGCCGCAAGCGCCTCGCGCAGCAGGCTGCCGCAATCGACCTTCCAATCGGCGCTGGCCGCCATCACCACCCGGGCCGGTTCCTCCTGGGTGGAAGCCAGCAATACACAGGTCTGCGCGGCTGATGCAACCAGCCGGGACGCCAACAACTTGAGATAGTTGGCATCACGGTCGGTAAAGGTCCTGCGCAGCACTTTGTGGCCCTGGCCCAATTGACACTCAAGCATCAGCATCGACGCATGGTAGCCAGCCATCTCCTCGGTGAGCTTCTGGCGTGCTTTGTTGGCCGCCTTGCCCTCGGCCAATAGCCGCTCCACTGCATCCGCAACTTCAACGCGGCCCACTGAGAGCGTGGCGCCGGCTCGCGTGAGCACTGCCAGATCTCGCCGCGCCGTCACCGCCGCACGCACGCCACAAACAAATTCGAGCCGAACCCCCTGCCGCATGCGCTCGGTCCCACGGATCAGCAGACTGCCTATCTGGCCCGTGGCCCTCACGTGGGTGCCACCGCAGGCGTTGAGATCGATCTCGTCGATCTCGATCAGGCGGATGTCTCCTTCCCGCTCCGGCAACTTATGAAGAGTGCCGGCGGCAAGCAGCATCTCCGCTTCATATCGCGGTATGGTGCGCATGGTGATGGCGCGATTTTCGGCGATGATCTCATTGGCCGCGTCCTCGATCCGCTCTAACTCCTCCTGCGAAATGGCTTCGCGGGCGAGGTCGATGGTCGAGGTCATTTCGCCCAGGTGGAAAGAAACTGTCGCCGCCCCCAGCTGGCGATAGACCACTGCGGATAGCAAATGCTGACCCGAGTGCTGCTGCATGTGGTCCCGGCGACGGCTCCAGTCGACATAACCGCGTACCGCTGTTCCAGCCAGGAGTGGCTTGGGCGTGGTGTGCCATACCTCTCCCTGCTCATCCTCCTCTACCGCGAGGATAGGAGCTTCGAGCAGAGCGCCCCCCGAAGAGGTGGCCGTGAGCACGCCGGTGTCATGGGGTTGGCCGCCGCTGGTGGGGTAGAAAGCGCTGCGATCCAGCGCGATTTGCCACAACGACCGACCCTGGCTCCGGGAAACCTCGCGAATATCAGAAACATGCGCCTCGAAGGAAGCCAGAGAGGGGTCAGCGTAGTAGAGCCGATCAGACATACTGCACGATATTCTATCCGGGAGCACCGCGTGCCCCCGGATTTCCTGTGGAGTTGGTTGACGTTGACCCACTTCATGCGGCTTTCCTGAATGAAACCCGCACACGCGGTCTCGTCCAGCGCGGCGTACAGGAAATCCGGCTTCCGCAGCGGGTGCTTTTCGGGGGAGATCATTTTGCCACTTTGTAAAACGGGAACGGCCTTGAGTAGCGCCGCCTTTCTATTGGGCCTAGGGGTTGCGGCTGCGCAGGGACAGATCGCGCCTGCCGGCCCGACCTGCACGGCGTTGTTGCAAGCGCAGGACGTGAAAGCCATCGCGGCCTGCAAAGCCCAACTCGATGAGGCCGAAAGCGGCCCCGCCTCCGAGCGCATGGCGCGCATCGTGGCCGACGACGAATATGGCGTTGCGTTGCTGGCGATTGCGCACCAGCCGAAACAGGCACTCGAGGCTTTCGACCGCGGGATCGCACTCCTGCCGGCGAGCACCGTCAAGCCCAACAGTCTGCAGTGGGCGGTAGCCTTCTGGCACCGCGCCACCGCCTATCAGCAACTGGGCCAATGGGAGCACGCGGCCGGCGACCTGCGGACGGCGGAGGATACTTTGACCAAGGCCATTGCAGCCGCAATCGGCAATGCGCCGCTTGCCCAGCATCTCACCGAACTGCGTCAGCGAGTCCGGGCGCAGCATGCGGATGTGCTGGAGCATTTGGGCAAGCACAGCTAGGCGCAGAGCCTACGAGCTACACAATAGTGCTATTAACCGGGGGCTTTGGGAACGCCAATCCCGGTTCCTCATCCGGCATAATTAATCTGTAGCTTTATGCCCCGAATGAAGGTTCTTATGCGCGTTTGCATCTGCTTCTGCGTGGCCCTGCTCATGCTTGCCGGCCAACCGCGATCCTTGCTCTGTGCACAGGCGTCAGGCCAACAAAGGGCAGGGGAACCGAACGCGCCGCCCCCTTCGCCGCTGAACGCAGAAGACAAGGCGAACGAGTTGAGCGAGCAAGTGGGTAAGTTGATGGTGAAGTGCGTGAACCTGCTTACTGCACAAGATCCTCTCTCGCTGGATTATTGCAAGCAGCAGCGCGATCTGGCGGACCAGTATCCTCCCCGAGAGCGCATGGTAGACAAGATGATGGCGCATGATGAGTATGGGATCGCCCTGGCTGCCTTCGACCACAAGAAGGAGGCGCTGGAGGAGTTCGATCAGGAAGTCGCGCTGGTGCCCAAAGCCGTGAAGCCCGGGTCGCCGGAGTGGAGCACGGCCTACTGGCACAGGGCGATGCTCTACGCTCAACTGGGCGAAATTGAAAAAGCCGACCACGATTATCGAGCAGCAGAAGCGAACTTCCGCAAGCCGGCGTTCAACTCCAGCGAACCGTCCGCAGAGAAGAAGCGACGCGCCATACTGCGCCAGCATGCCGCCCTGTTGCAGAAGGAAGGCAAGACCGAAGCGGCGCATCAGTTGCTGGAAGAGGCGGCGAAGTAGGCAGAATGACAGAAGAAGCATCACCCGCAAAAAAGCCGCGAATGAAAAATATCCCTTGGGACGTGGAGCTCTACTTCATCGCATTTCTATTCAAAGGTGAGCGGTGGAACGATACCCAGGGCGCGGATGTGGCCGACCTGGTGCCTCGCCAGCTGGCATTCATACGCGAACAAGTGCAATCCGGACGCTATCTGCTGGCGGGCCCAATTACCGATGACGGCCCCCTGGTGGGAATTTCGATCATCGCCGCCGGCACAGCCGCAGAGGCCCTGGCGATCGCCGGCGCCGATCCCGGAGTACGGGCAGGACGATTGAAGGTGGAGGTGCATCCCGCCTTCTTGCCTTCGCTAAAGGAATTGAAGATCCATTATTCCTGAAGCGGTCCCTTTTCCTTTTCGACGCGGCGCACTGCCGCGGCCATCGCCTCCCGGTAGCGCTTCGGCTTTTGGGCCAGCAGCGAGTGCTCGACGGCCTTCCTGTATCCGCCGGAATAGATGGCGTAAAAAACTGCCAGCGCGCAGCCAACCCCCAGGGCGAAGCCGAAGAAATAGCCCAGCATGATGTTGTAAAACGCAGCCATCGTCAGATTCCGCCCTGCACGGTTGTTTTCGGCCGCGAACGGTGCAAAACCGGAGGACCCGCCCGGCCCCACTCACTGGGATCCCATCGAACCGGGCTGAGCTCGTGGTCGCTGTGGCGAAAGGTGATCGGGCGGGGTGGGCCGTTCGGCCCCATCGGGTCAAAGGTAAGCACGATTTGGCTGCCGCTCCGCGTCCAGCGGCCATGCTGGGTCACGTTGTCTTTGCCAATGTAGAGGGTGTCGAGAATGGCCGTGCCATCCGAAGCCAGGCTGAGGGTGAAGACCCGTTTGGCCGCATCCGCCGCCGGAGCATGGCCTTGATAAGTACCAGTAGGATCAGCCTCCTGACGCCAGAAAAAGTCGACGGCGGTGGGCTGGGCCCGGGTCTGCAGTTGGGCTCCGGCGCAAGCGGCGGGAATGAGCCAGCAGAGCGCCAGCAAGGAACCAGGAAGTTGGGAACGGACGCGAAGAAGCCTGGGGGCGGCGGCGTGCATGACGAATGATCATAGATGCCGCTAGCGTGCCCGGTCAGCAAGAATTCGACATCAGAAGGTTCTATCAGGACGGTGAACAGCTTTCTGCTCGTCGGTGGGCGAGCGGAAAGGGCGTATGATGCGTCTCTATATGCGACACTCTCCCCGTTCAACACACGGCACCAACAACCGCTATGGGAACCGTTGAAGGACAATTCGTCGGATGGCTGGAGGCCGAGGCAGTGGCCAAACCAGAGCAGGATACGCACGCCCGGGTGACCGCGCTGGTAGAAGAGTATTCGACCACGCTTTACCGCGTGGCCTATTCGGTCACGCGCAACGCAGCCGATGCGGAAGATGTGGTGCAGGAGACCTTCCTGCGCGTTCTGCGCCACCGCAATAAGCTGGCGGAGGTGCGCGACTATCGCGTCTGGCTGGTTCGCATCGCGTGGAACCTGGTCCTCGACCGCAAGCGGCGTGCTAAAACCCGGCCGCAGGCCGATGATTTTGAAGACCTTGCGCGGGTGCTGCCGGCGGCCGAGCTGAGTGCGGAAAAAATGGTAATCACCGCCCAGCGTCACGCGCGGATTCTTCGTCTCATCGACACTTTGCCCGGACGAGAGCGTGAGGTGTTGCTGCTTTCTGCGGTGAAGGAACTCTCGACGGTAGAGATAGCCCTGGTACTTAAGACAACTGAATCGACCATCCGCTCCCGGCTCTACCGTGCGCGACACGCGCTGGCAGCCTTGCTGGAGCAGGAAGGAACATTGCAATGAGCATACATTCGGAAATCGATGAGACCCTGCGTCGGCTGGGTAGTGTTGAGCCTCCGTCCGGCTTGGAAAGGCGCGTTAACCTGCGGCTACAGATTCCACGCAAGAGCTTTTCCGTTTCCATGATCCAGGCTATATCTGCCTGCGCCTTGGCGGCGGGCGTTGCCCTTTCCGCCGTAGCACTGAACCCTGGACTACGCAGCCTGGTACTTCACCACCATCCCGCCGCCCAAAGCATGCCGGTGGCTGGCGCGCCCCGCGTGGTTGCCCCAGCTTCCGGGGGGTTCGGGACCGCTTCGGCCGTGCATGTGCCCGTAGAGCCGGTTCCGGTGCAGCCCACGCCCGTTAACCAAGGCCGCGGGCGATCCAGATCGGGGCGGGCTGTGCTCCCAAACGGCAGCCAGACACCGTTGCCGCGCGGCGTTGCGGCTCCCCACGCGCCCCTCCCCGCTGCCGGCGTTGCTTCATCACCCGACTCAACTCACTGATTTGCGTGCCTAAAGCACTGTCTCAATGACCACGTGAACCACCGCCAAGACCACGGCGCCAATGAAGGCGGCGCCAAAGCTTGCGATTTGCAGTCCCGGAGTGATCTTGCTCGCCAGGATGAGCATGAACGCATTGATCACTAAAAAGAGCAAGCCCAGGGTAAGAATGGCGAAGGGAAACGTGATCACCTTCAACAGCAAACCCAGCGTCATATTCAGAAAGCCGATCACCAGGACCGCCACCAGGGCGGACGGCAGACTCACCACCCGAAAGCCGGGAACGATATAGGTCACTGCTAACAGAGCCAAGGCGCCCAGAACCCACTTCAAAAGCAGATGCACCATCGTGTTGATTTCCTTTCGGACCAGAAACCCGCGATCCTGTCGAGTGAAAGCAAAGGATTTTGGGGAAGCTTTTCGTGGTAACAGCCTACGCTAAGATGAGCGGTAAGGGGCAAGATATGCGCTCGAGCCGGGGGCTCGTAAGCAGTGCTTTGGTAGTGGCGTTGGCATGGTTCAGCGGGCCGGGGTCTACGCTGTCTCCCCGGGCCTTGGCCGCAAGCGAGCAGACGGCTATACCCGACGCCGCGACCATGCTGCGGGACGTTGAGGCGCACCAGAAGCAGTTGGACAAAATGCGGGAGAACTATACTTTCCGCGCCTTGCAAACCACCCGGCAACTGGACAGCAGCGGAAACACTAAAAAAATCGAAACCGAGGAGCACGAGGTCTTCTTTGTGAACGACCACCGGGTAGAAAAGCTGGTGCGCAAGGATGGAAAAGATCTCAGCCCCGACCAGGCGCGCAAGGAACAGGATCGGGTCAATAAGGAAGTAATGAAGATCTCGCAGCCGGGCTATACCAACCCGGACAAAGATGAAATCACGGTCGCACGCCTATTGCAGATTGTTTCCTTTTCCAGGCCGCGCCGCCTTAGCCTGAAAGGGCGCGACACCATCGCCTTCGACTTCGCCGGCGATCAACATGCCAAAACCCACGGCCGGGACGAAGATGCGCTCAAAAAGGTCAGCGGCACGATCTGGATCGATGAGGCGGACCGCGAGGTTTCGCGCATGAGCGCGACCCTCGACGAGAACTACCATGTCGGCTTCGGCCTGCTGGCATCCGTCGCCAAGGGCAGCAACGTGGTTTTCGATCAAGCCCTGATTCGCAACGAGGCGTGGCTGCCAACGGCCATCACGTTGCATCTGCAGGCAAGGGCCTTCCTGGTAGCGGGCATCCGGGCCGACGTCGATATTCGCTTCGACGAATATAAAAAGTTTCAAACCGACGCCGTACAGCAGCCGGGAGCTACGGCCACTACGCCTACGCCGCACTGACGGCGCTTTCGCTACTTCTGCTGTAGCTTTTGCGCAGCGATCTGGCCGGCAGCAGATTTCGAGCTCTTGAGCTGGGCGTAGATTCGATTTGCTTCAGCGGGATTGGTCTTTTCGTAAATCGCCGCCAGTTGCAACCGCGCGGCATCAGCCGGCACGGTGCTGGTTGGTTTTGCGATGAGCTGCTGCAAAAGCTCCACCGCCTGGCTGCTGCGGTTGGTCTGCTGGTACAGGTTAGCGAGGGCCAGTTTGGCCAGCGACGCCAGGGCAGCATCGTGCCCGTCCGCGACCTTCTTCAGGTAAGTTTCTGCCGGCCCGTTTTGGCCCAGGTCTAACGCCGTCAGTCCCGCAAAGTACCGGGCGGTCTTGCCTGCCTCAAATAAGCTGAACTGGTTGGCGATTTGTACAAACTGCTGGTTCGCCAACTTCGCCCGTTCGGCGGCCGTGGCAAAGGTCTTTTCCCCGGGTGTGGGGGGCTGTCCCGCCTGTGCCAGCGGAGCATTGTAGGTATCCATCGCCTCGCCGAAAGCCAGGTCGGCCGCTGCCGAGCGCTTACCGTAAAGCACCAATCCGGCCACCACAATGGCTAGGCAAATCACTGCGACGACACTCGCAGTGATGACTCTTGATCGATTCAGTTGAAACCAGTCGACACCGGTCTTGGTGGCTTCCACTAAACGGTCTTGTTTGAGCGCGTGACGTGTCTGGGTGTCCACGAATTTCCTTCAGAAGCCGGTCTTGGGCGGGGTCGCAGTTCAGCAGCTGTGACTTTTGCCGTCTGCGAGGGCTTCTAAAGTTTAGCAGCGCCGAAGTTTGCGGGTCAAACCGACAAGCCCCGGCGCATGCTCAGCAGCGGCGGGCCCACTCACGCAGCGGCAACCGGATCTTCGATCTCGCCGTTCTCGATCTTCTCGCGGCAATCGATGCAGTAAGGGGTCCAGGGAAGAGCTTCCAGCCGCTTGAGACCGATGGTCTTGCCACAGTGAATGCACTCTCCATAACTACCCTCATCGATTCTCTTAAGGGCCAGGCGCACTAGCGCAAGTTGTTCATGTCCGCTGGTGCTCTGGCTGAAAAGCATCTCCTTCTGGTAAGACTGCACGGCCTGGTCGGCTGCATCCAGAGCACTATCCGCTGCGACTTCGCGGCCCTGCTCCACCGCCGAGATCATGGAGTGCTCCAACTGCTTTTCATGCCGACGAAGCGTTTGTTCGAATCGCTGTATTATTTCGGGATTATGCACCACTTTTTGGTTGCTCCTCAACACGGTGAAAAGTTCGTTCTAGTGTCGCCCAATTAGACGCAGATTCTAGGCCAAATTCTCTTTCTTTTTAACTTTTTTATGGTTTGTTTGTTGTACCAGGGAAGGAACGCCCCCGCTGAACCCAGTCGCGGGGGGATACGCAGAGAGGATAAGCCTTGAAATGCTAGGCTATTAGCCATGTATGAAGACTTCCATGTAACCGACCACTGGACCCGCGAAGACCTGCACTGCCGGTGGACAGCGAACGTGGTCGCGATCGCAACCCGTCATGCGGATGCGGTCGACATCCGGTTCGAGGTCAATGGCCGCCCGGTCTGGATCGCCATGCCGGCCGAGGCCTGGGTGGTGCAGAAAGAGCGCTCGGGCCATGTCATCACCGACCGACTGGCGGCCCAAGTAGCTGGCCGCTACTTGAAGCAGGCCGCCGAGAGCGGCTACGACAACGGGCGTGAAATGTACACCATGAGCGTGACCGAGGTTCTTGAGCAGGTTGCAGCCGTCATGGCAGAAGTTGGACACTCCACCCTGCTGCCTGAACTGCCGGTGATGCCTCGCTCGTAGTCACCCGGCCCCCGTAAGGCCAGCGGCTTGTCAAGTCCCCCACCCCCGGATTTCCTGCACGCGGCACCGGGCAACCTCCAAGTGTGCGGCTTTCATTGAGGAAAGCCGCATGAAATTCATCAATCCACCGAACTTCACAGGAAATCCGGGTCCGGGTCATTGCTTGAAAGACAATAGCCATTGGGTAAGGTGCTGTAAAGCCGTTGCCGCAAGGGTTGCCGCACGGGTAAACTCACTTACCTGAGTAGTCGCCCGGGAGGTGCCTCAAGTGGATTCGGTCAAGGCAACCACATTGACAGCAAAGCTGGTCGAAGGCGCCCACGTCCACAGGAACCTGTCGACCCCGCAACTGGTAGAAGCGGCGATTGCCCGGGGCGAGGCCAGCCTGGCTGACAATGGCGCCCTGGTGGCGCTCACCGGCGCGCGAACCGGGCGCTCCCCGCGAGACAAGTTCATCGTGCGGGATGCCATCACCAGCGAAACAGTGGATTGGGGCAAGGTGAACCAGCCCTTCGATCCGGCGAAATTTGAAGCTTTGCTGGCGCGAGTTGCGGATCACATGCGGGAGCGCGATCTTTACGTTCTCGATTTGTATGCCGGCGCTGACCAGCACTACCGGCTTCCGGTGCGAATTATTGCCGAGTATGCCTGGCATGCCCTGTTCGTAAAGCAGTTGTTCGTGCGCGTGCCGGCAAACGAATTGGCCAGCCACAAGCCTGAATTTACCGTGATAGCCGCTCCCGAGTTCGAGGGAGTGCCGGAACGCGACGGTACACATTCCAGCACATTCATCATCACGGATTTCACCCGCCGCATCATTCTCATCGGAGGTACGAAGTACGCCGGCGAGATGAAGAAGTCGATTTTCGGGGTAATGAATTTTCTTTTGCCCGCTCGCGATGTCTTCCCCATGCACTGCTCGGCCAACCTGGGGAGCATCGGAGACACAGCGCTGTTCTTCGGACTTTCCGGCACGGGAAAAACCACGTTATCTGCCGATCCGCAGCGGCGGCTCATCGGAGATGATGAGCACGGCTGGAGTGAGGCCGGCGTCTTCAACATTGAAGGTGGCTGCTACGCCAAGTGCGTCGATCTTTCCCCGGAAAAGGAACCACAGATCTACCATGCGATTCGCTTTGGCGCGGTACTCGAGAATGTAGTGATCGATAGCAAAACTGGAACTCCGGATTACAGTGATATCCGGTACACGGAAAATACCCGGGCTGCCTATCCGGTAGAGTTCATCGCCAAGGCGGTCATCCCTGGCGTCGGTGGTCATCCCAACCATGTTCTCTTCCTTACCGCCGATGCCTTCGGGGTGCTGCCGCCGATCGCCAGGCTTAACCCGGCTCAGGCCATGTACCACTTTCTTTCCGGATACACCGCCAAGCTTGCGGGTACTGAAGCAGGATTGGGCAGCGAACCCGTGCCGGAGTTCTCCACTTGTTTTGCCTCGCCCTTTATCCCTCTGGCTCCCGCGGTATACGCGAAGATGCTGGGTGAGCGGCTGCGGCAGCACAATGCGCAGTGCTGGCTTGTGAATACCGGTTGGACCGGCGGCGCCTTTGGCACCGGTGAGCGCATGAGCCTGAAGTACACCCGCGCTATGGTGAACGCTGCACTGGATGGCCGCCTGAACAACGTCGAGTTCGTAACCGAGCCGGCGTTTGGCTTGAGTATCCCCCTCAGTTGTCCTGACGTGCCGGCGGAGTTGCTGAATCCGCGCAACGCCTGGAAAGACGCGCACGCTTACGATCTGCAGGCGGTGATGCTGGCGGAGAAATTCGAAAAGAATTTCGCCAAGTTCGAGGCGCCGGCCGGCGTGCGCGAAGCCGGACCGGCGGCAAGGAAACCAAAGAACTAGAAAAGCCTCATACCGGCAGGAAAGCAATACCTCAGGGGCCAAAGCCCGACGTATTCTCAATCATTTTACGGCCCGACTAAACACCTGGCGGAGAAACTCACTATTAGGTAGGTCCGGGCTTTACAGGCTGCGGCGACTCTTTCCGCGACGCTGAAGCGTCGCTCCCCCTGCTGAAGCAGGGGGCTCCCACCGGCTTCCACGGAAGAACGAATCGGGATGACCGAAATGGATTTCAAGCGCATTTGAGTCCCGCGAGGGACGGCTGAATGGCGGACTATTTACCCCTTTTGACTGAATCTATTTCCGAGGGCAATAGGGAACTTCGCAGCTTGTTTGGAACCGTAGCCGGGAAAAGCGCAATGGTGGGAGCCCCCGCATTCATGCGGGGGAGCTCGGCTTTCAAGCCGAGCGGCTCGCGTGGGACTTGTTCTCCTCCGGCTTTAGCCGCGGGGTTTTCCGCAAGTTGTCTGGCGTCATTGTCTATGGTGTGAGAGGTTGCAGGTTTTGCATGAGCCGCCCACCCGCGCTCCGTTTTGAGGAAAGATCACTTAGCCATCACCACTGGAACCCGCGGCGCTACAGTGCGCCCATCGTGAAAAATGGTCACTATCGATCGCGTGTTGGTGATGTCGTCCAGAGGATTGGCAGCCAGCACGATCAGGTCTGCACGCTTGCCCGGCCGCAACGTTCCGCGCGTCGCCTCAATCCCCAGCAACGTAGCATTACTCCTGGTGGCGCAGACGATGGCCTGCATCGGCGTGAGCCCCGCCTGCACCATGTCTTCCAGTTCCCGATGCTCAGAGAATCCCGGAATACGGGTCGGCATAGCGCCTGAGTCTGTTCCAAAACCAACAAGAGCACCAGCGTCGTAGAGTGTTTTCAGGTTCTGCTGGTCCATGGCAAAGTCCGCCTTGTGCTGCGCGGTCTTCGGATCCTCATTCACCTTTTTGCTGTACGCGTCACTGGTCAGCATGGTCAACAACACCGGCGAGATCGCTTCCTTGAAGAAATCAATCTGCATGAACCCCGGGTGCTCGGCGTAGATGTAGAACGATTCGTCGACCGTGAAGGTGGGGATGTACCAGACGCCCCGGCGCTTGATCGCGGAAATAAGCTCCTGGTCGACCGGTTTGTCACGCACGCTGTGGGCCAGCACGTCCACACCATCGTTGACCAGTGCCTTGGCGTCCGCCAGATAGTAGACATGCGCCGCCACCCGCAGATGGTGTTTGTGCGCTTCCTCGATCACCGCCCGGTAGATCTCAGGTGACATGGCGGGTTTGGTTCCTCCCATGCTGTCGACCCAGATCTTGACCATGTCCGCATGCCGCTTGGCCATCGCGTCCACCGCTGCGCGGGCGTCTTCCGCGGTGGCCGGGCGGTAGATCTGATCAGGGGCGGCGGGCAGGCCAGGAGCAGCATCGGGAACGCCGATACCGCGGTCCGCGGTAAAGACCGTGGCGCCATCCAGCTTGCCCTGCCGTTGCTGCTGGCGGATGGAGTAGAGAAGATCGCGATTCACCCCCAGCGAGAGCATCGAGGTCACACCGTAGCTTTCGTATTGCCGCAATTCTGCGAGCACGTTTTCTGCGGTGTAAGCCGTCGCCGAGTTCTGGCCATCCCGGACCAAAGCCAAGTGACCGTGGGCGTTGATCAACCCCGGCATCACCGTATCACCGTGCAAATCGAGGACCCGCGCACCAGCAGGGAGCGCGGCCGCCCCTTGCTGAACGGTCCGGATGTGATTGCCCTCGATCACGATCGTCGCATCTTCCAGCGGAGCGTGGCCGGTGCCATCGATCACCCGCACGTGGGTCAGAGCCGTGATTCCCAAGGACGGGTCTGCGGCTGCGGCAAGCGCTATCGGCCCCAACGCGAACAACGTGACTCCCCAAAACATGACGGATGACGTGCCCAGATGCATGGTCGCTCATTACTCCTCTCGGCCGAACCAACGGGCGGAAACCGGCGCAGTCCGCTATGTTCAAATCTTACGTCTGGAGATCGTCGTATGTTCCGAAGAGAGAAACGCTTATCCCTTGGCGATGCCTCGGCAGGATGAGATACTCTCCGCAAGGTGCACCGGAAATGTGGCTAGCGCTGGCGATCATTCTGATTATGCTCTGGGTAGGCGGCTTTCTGCTTTTCCACATCGCCGCATTCGCCCTGCACATCCTGCTCATCGTCGCGGCCGCGGCGCTGGTCATTCACCTGTTGCGCGGCCGCAGAGTCGTGTAGCTACTCGCTGTAATGCAACAGGCTGAAGACGTCATACTCTTTGAACCGGTCCCGTCCATTGAGAAAATCGAGCTCGATGGCGAAAGCTAATCCCACAATCCTGGCCCCCAATTGGCGAACCAGCTTTACGGTTGCTTCCATCGTTCCGCCCGTGGCCAGCAGGTCATCCACGATCAGCACGTTCTGCCCCGGCTCGATAGCGTCGAGGTGAATTTCCAGCGCATCGGTTCCATACTCCAGGTCGTAGGTGACCCTTGCAGTTTCCCCGGGTAGTTTGTCCGGCTTGCGCACCGGCACGAAGCCGGCATTCAGACGGTAGGCAAGGGCGGGACCGAAGATAAACCCTCGCGCCTCAATGCCCAAAACTAAATCCACATCCTCCACGCCGATGTAGTGCGCTGCCAATGCATCCACCAGGGTCGCGTAACCCTTTTTGTCCTTGAGCAGCGTGGTGATGTCGTAGAACAGAATTCCTGGCTTGGGAAAATCCGGGATAGTCCGTATGAGAGATTTCAGAGGCTCACAATTAATTGGGGGATGGGGCATGCGCACTCACCAGGCTCCTTCAATCCGGAACGATTCGAGGCCGTCGGCCATGGCTTCATCCATGTCACTCTCGTGCACCGCGTCCACACGGCTGCCGCGGGAGCCGCGTTCGAGCACCGAGCGAAGTTCGGCCAGCTTCTCCACACTGCCCGCCACCATAACCTCGACCTCGCCCCCCTCAGCATTGCGAACCCAACCCTTCAATCCGCGAGCACCTGCCTCGCGATGGACGAGCCAGCGAAAGCCAACTCCCTGCACACGGCCTTTGACGACATAGTAGCGAACCATTGATTTGAGCCTGTGATTGAGTGTGATGAAAACAACCGGTCAGTTTCGCGTCTTCATGCCTGAAAACTCAAGCTGGAGAGCGCCTGCAGCCTCACGCGCGTGAAAGATAGGCGCCTTCTGCCGTATCGACGCGAATCTTTTCCCCTTCGTTGATGAACGGGGGGACTTGCACCACCAGACCAGTCTCGAGCTTAGCCGGTTTGGTAACCGAAGACGCAGTCGCCGATTTCAGACCGGGTTCGGTTTCGACCACGGTCATCTCCACTGTCCCTGGCAACTCAATGCCCACGGGCACACCATCAAAAAACGAGACCTTGATCTGAAGATTGGGGATGAGGTACTCAATCGCATCACCCAGCGTGCCGCCCTTCAGGTTGGTCTGTTCGTAATTTTCGGTGTTCATGAAGTAGTAGTCATCGCCATCCGAGTAAAGGAAATCCATTGGGACTTCGTCGACAATCACCCGTTCAATCGGGTCCGGCGACCGGAAGCGGTGCTCGAACATGGCGCCTGTCCGCAGGTTGCGGAGTTTGGCCTGGATGAATGCGCGGAGGTTTCCGGGGGTTCGATGTTCGACGCTGAATACCGTGTGTAGCTCGTTATTGTGCTTGATGATCATGCCCGGGCGCATCTGTGTGGCGGGAATCGCCATAAAAGAAAAACTCCTTCATCTTTCGCTGGAATGGGCGCGAAACCCGGATTCCTGCCTCGTTATACTGGACGCCGCCGCGTGTGCGGTCCCGGCTGGCCGGGACCGCATGGAGCTCGCCGGCGCTACTAATACCAACAGGAATCCGGGGATCGCCTCAATAGTCGATTGTAGCTCCTGCCCGAAACGAACGGCAGCGGTGCCATCTCTACCACCTACTTGCCGAAGATTTTGGAAAAGAAATGGCCGATGCGATGGAAGAAGCCGCCTTGACTGACGGACGCGGCTTCCGGCTGCGCCGCAGGAGGGGCGGCGGCGGACGAGGCTGGCGCGGAGCTGGGAGCCGCCGACGCCGGAGCGGGAGGGGCAGGCGGCGGGGGCGCAGGGTTTTCTCCGTTGTAGGTGAGCGGAACAGTCACTTGAGCATGCGTTTCGCCGGGTGGTACCACCGGTGCAGCGTGCGGCGCCGGGGGCGCAGCCAGTCCCTCGCTTTCCGCGATGGGGAAGGCCGTATCCGCAGGCGTAGAGGAAGGTCCACCCACCGGCCGGCCGGCCGGCGCCGGGTTGGCCGTGGTATTCCCGGCGCTGGCCACGGAAGTTACAGGCCCCGCTGGGCAACCGCAAGGCTCCGGTTCGTGATCCACTACTTCCCGCAGGCTGCCATGCTGGAAGTTGACGCGCTGATCTGGCAGCACCCGGTAGACTCCGCCCTCGAATTGGCTCGTGACCGTGACGTACGGCGCGTTTGCGCCGTGATTGTCAACGCAGGTATCTCCCCTGGGATTGACCCGGATGCGCAAATCAGCCTGTCCGGGACCGGAAATGAGAATGCGCAGGTCGGGAGTGAGCAGCACATCGGAATACGTGCCCACCGCGTAGTTTGCCTCGATCGCCCCGCGGTCGAGCGCCATCATGAGCGCGCTGCTGGCCGGATCAGAGATGGAGCGGTCCTTGGAAAGGTGCACGCTGCTGGTCGAGCAGAGTTCGAGCGAGCCGCCCCGCTCGAGCGCAATCTTCACCGCCTGGTCTCCAGCGGTGATCGCGCTGCCATTGCCCAGCAATGTCTCGCCATGAGAGATGTCCACCGCCCCGGAGACTTGCACCTCAGTGGCCGAGGTGCGGCCGATAGGCTGTTGGGCCGGGAGAATCGGCGCGGCGGCAACGAGTAAGCCGACCAGGAGGAACCGGCCCGGCGAGAGTAACTTCAGCTTTTCGACCAGCATTGTCAGAGAGAGAGGAAATTCCGGATCAGCCCCTTGCCGTCTACGGTCAGCACGCTCTCAGGGTGAAACTGGACGCCCTCAATGGGAAACCGGCGATGGCGCAAGCCCATAATGGTCCCGTTGCTTTGTCCGTTTTCGACGCGCGCAGTAATTTCAAGTTCCTCCGGCAAATCTTCCTCGGCAACGATCAGAGAGTGGTAGCGCGTGCAGGTCATGGGGCTAGACAGGCCGGCGAAGAGATTGCGGCCATCGTGCTCGACCGGACTGGTTTTGCCATGCATTAATTGCGGCGCACGCACCACATTTGCACCAAAGGCGGCACCGATCGCCTGATGACCCAGGCAAACACCTAATATGGGCACTTTCCCGGCAAAATGCTGGATAAGTGGAATGCTGATGCCGGCCTCTTGAGGAGTGCATGGTCCGGGAGAAAGGACAATGCGCTCCGGCTGAAGATCCTCAATCTGCTCCACGGTTAATTCGTCGTTCCGGCGGATGACCATCTCGGCCCCCAACTCACCCATGTACTGCACCAGGTTGTAGGTAAACGAGTCGTAGTTGTCGAGGACGAAGACCATACGCGCCACTCATTCAGTGTAGCTCCACCGGTCATTCTGTCGCCGGTGGAGCGGAACAGCAGGTCCCTCGGCTCCGGTCGGGCTGACAAATCTACTTGCTGGCCCGACCAGCCGTGGCTCGCGCTCTTTCGACCGCCCGGACCACGGCCTTCGCCTTGTTTACCGACTCCTCATACTCTTCTTCCGGCACCGAATCTGCGACGATGCCGCCGCCTGCCTGAATGTAGCCCTGCTCTCCTTTGAGGAGCATGCTGCGGATGGCGATGCACGAGTCGAAATTCCCTGAGAAATCCGCATAGAAAACGCTGCCACCGTAAATTCCCCGCCGTGTCGGCTCGAGTTCTTCGATAATCTCCATGGCGCGAATCTTGGGCGCGCCACTCAGCGTGCCGGCGGGAAAGCAGGCGCAGAAGGCATCGACCGCCGAGAGGCCTTTCTTTAGCTGTCCCTCCAGCGCGCTGACCAGGTGCATCACGTGGGAGTAGCGCTCCACATGCATCAGGCTCTTCACCCGGACAGTGCCGAACTCGCATACTCTACCGATATCGTTGCGTCCCAGGTCGACCAGCATCACGTGCTCGGCTCGCTCCTTCTCATTGGACAGCAACTCCTGCTCAATGCGCAGATCCTCTTCTTCGTTGGCAGAGCGCGGACGCGTACCCGCGATGGGACGGTATTCCACGTGGCGCTGTTGCACCCGCACCAGCAATTCGGGAGATGAGCCCACCAGGCAGGTCGCTGATTTGCCTGGCTTGCTCTGATTTTCTAAACCGAAGCGCAGGAAGTACAGGTAAGGAGAGGGATTGACGATGCGCAGAGCACGGTAGATGGAGAACGGGTCGACTCCCGGCTTTACCTCAAAGCGCTGCGAAAGCACGGCCTGGAAGATATCGCCGGCCGCGATGTACTCCTTGATTCTGGCGACGGAGGCCAGAAAATCCTTCTTGAGGGTGTGGCTGGTCACCGAGAGTTTGCCTTTGGGCGGAGCGTGCCGGCTCTTCGGAATGGGTCTTGCCAGGCGCTTTTCCAGGCGGCCCAACCGCTGCTTGGCGTCGGCATATGCGGCTCCAGGTTTCTGACGGGTGAGGTCCGCAGTCACGATGAGCTGGATCTGCTTACGTACGTGGTCGAATGCCAGCACCTCATCGAAGAACATCAGGCATGCGTCCGGGATGCCCAGATCATCCTCTGCCAGCTCGGGCAAACGCTCAATCTGGCGCACCACGTCATAGGCAAAGAATCCAACGGCTCCAGAGGTAAATGGCGGTAACCCGGCGATATGCGCCGGCTTCTGCCCAGCCAGCAAGTCCTTCAGGAGCGCGAAGACGTCCCCCTGCAGAGATCGGGTCTTGCCTCGCTCGCTGATGGAAATTGAACTTCCGCGGGACAGGATGGTGAGATAGGGCCGGGTGCCGATAAAGGTATAGCGACCCACTTTTTCGCCGCCTTCCACCGATTCCAGAAGAAAGGATTGGGGTTCATCCGAAGCGAGGCGCAAAAAAGCAGATACCGGGGTCTCCAGGTCGGCCGTGAGCGTACGGTAGACCGGAACCAGGCTATGCGTAGCCGCCAGTTGGAGGAATTCCGCGCGCGAGGGAGAAATGGTAGTGTCTGCCGGCATTCCTGCTCATACTAAATGGCCATAGCCGCGAGCACCGCAAGAGTAGAGGATTTCTCCTGAACATAGGCATCTCAATCAGTTGAGGTGCTGGTGAGGCGCTTGCCCGAGCTTCTTCGGGACGCCTATACTCGACAGGTTTGGGGTAGTACGAGAAACAGGTCCCGGCCAAGTGGGCGCAAACGCGCGTAGGGCTCGCCGGGAGCGGAATTCCTGCTGAATTTGACGCTCGATTTCGCCCCGTCGAAGTGCCTGCGCCGTCCCGCCCGGGCGCGAACGGCTCAACCGCGGTGGGACATGGAGGACTGCCAAATGCAGTCCATATCTGGAGATTGGTTATGCAAACCGTATCGCTCGAGCAGGAGATTAATCCCTGGGAAGCCCAGGCTGCCCGATTTGACTTTGCTGCACAGAAACTTAACCTGGATGAAGGCCTGTGGAAGGTCTTGCGCTACCCTGCACGCGAAGTGATCGTGCACATCCCGGTGATGATGGACAACGGAAGCATCGAGGTCTTCACCGGCTTCCGGGTGCAACACTCGATTGCCCGTGGACCGGGCAAGGGCGGAATCCGCTATTCCCCCGACGTCACCCTGGATGAGGTTCGTGCGCTGGCCAGTTGGATGACGTGGAAGTGCGCCGTGGTCAACATCCCATTCGGAGGCGCCAAGGGGGGCGTGATTTGCGACCCCAAAAAGATGTCCATCGGCGAGCTGGAACGTATGACCCGCCGCTACACCTCGGAACTGATTGAGTTTATCGGCCCAGAGAAGGACGTTCCCGCCCCGGATATCAACACCAACGAGCAAACCATGGCCTGGATCATGGACACCTACTCCATGCATATGCGGCAGACGGTGACCGCTGTGGTCACGGGAAAGCCGCTCAACATCGGCGGATCGCGCGGAAGGCGTGAGGCTACCGGCCGCGGCATCGCCGTGGTCTGTGACGAAGCCCTGCGTTATTTGAATATGCAGCGCGAAGGATGCCGGGTGATCATCCAAGGCTTCGGCAACGTGGGCTCGAACGCTGCCAAGTTGATGATGGAAAGGGGTTACAAGATCATTGGCATTGCTGAGTACGACGGCGGACTCTTCAACAGCAATGGGATCGACATCCATCTGCTGCTGGAGTACCGCCAGCGCAACGGCACGGTCTTGGGCTTCAAAGGTGCGGAAGCGGTCGATTCCTCCGGCCTGCTGGTCTCCGATTGCGAGATTCTTATCCCCGCCGCCACGGAAAACGTCATCACCAGCCGCAATGCGGACCGCATCAAGGCACGCATTGTTTGCGAAGGTGCCAACGGCCCGACCACGGCCGTTGCCGACGAGATACTGGCTGACAAGAAGATCTTCATCATTCCTGACATTCTGGCCAATGCCGGCGGAGTGACGGCTTCCTACTTCGAGTGGGTACAAGACCGCCAGGGCTATTTCTGGAAGGAAGCGGTGGTGAACGAGCAGCTGGAAAGCATTCTGGCGGAGAGCTTTGGCGACGTCGTTCGCTACGCCGAAGCCCACGCCGTAAACAATCGCATCGCCGCCTATATGCTGGCCATCGACCGGGTTGCCTTCACCATTAAGCAACGCGGCATTTACGCCTGACTTCATGGCCGAGGGGGCCCCGCAGCGGCCCCCTCGGTCACGCAAATCGGCTCCCGGGGCCACCTGCGGAATCCACTTGTCCAACCGCCCTCTGCGGTACAGAAGTAATGTGGACCGAGCGACTGGTGCATAATAATGAGAAGGGCGAACGCGGTCCTTTCCTCCAACAGCCGAGTCAATCGTGAACCTGCCGAACTCCATCACGATGAGCCGCATCTGTTGCATTCCCCTGCTTATCTGGATGCTGTCCAGCGTCTATCCTTTTCGCAGCATCCACGGAGAGCAGGAGATCGCGGCTTCGTTGTTGTTCATCCTGGCCTCCATCACCGATGGCGTCGACGGATACCTGGCGCGCAAGCGCGGCCAGATTACGACGATGGGCATGCTCCTCGATCCGTTGGCCGACAAGCTGATGATCACCGCCGCATACATTTGCCTGGTGCAGTTCAATCCTCATCTCATGAAGGCCTGGGTGGCGGTACTGGTGATTGGCCGCGAGTTTCTGGTGAGTGGCCTGCGCTCGATTGCCAGTTCGGAAGGCTTCACCATCGAAGCCAGCGACCTGGCCAAGCTGAAGACCGTGATTCAGATCGTTTCGGTCGTCGCCGTTATCCTGGCCCACGGCTGGACTGCCTGGCACTTCGGCTGGTTCATCCTGCCGGTGGAGTGGATCGCGGCCGCCGCCATCTACTTCATGGTGCTGGTATCCATCATTTCCGCAGTGGATTATTTCGTCGCCTTTTGGCGCAAGATCGACCATGCCTCTGCCGACCGCCGTTCCCAGGCCAGCTTCGTGCTCAGCCGCAGAAAGAACATGCCGGCGGCAAACAAGGTCACTTAACCGCACTCTCGACGTGGGAGAAAATGATCGGGCGCCCCTCGGGCTGTCGCACGAGTAGCAAAGAAAAAACCCCGGTAATCGCCGGGGTTTTTCTGCTCAATTTGTAACCGTCTTATGCAGGAACCGCATGTACATGCACCGGACGAGTCAGCCGCTGCACGAAGTGGTAGGGCGGCCAGGGTCCGGAGAGTTGCATATGGCAATCTTTCAACTGCTGGCTGGCGCTTGAATACTTGTTTTGATAGCGCTCTATACCCTTGTGATCGATCAAGTGAGCGATGTCGAGCAACATCTTGCCGGAATCCATCCTGCGGCAACTGATCTCTTCATCGAGCGGGCTGAACATACGGTGCATCTGCACCGAAACTGCCCGCGCCTTAGTCTGCCGTTCACGTTGCCGAGTGGCGCTCTCCCGCAGGCTCGACAGATACTCTTTGCCTACCCTGTCCATCGGAACCGGAGTGCCTTGTTCGCGGCAGCAATCATCCAAAAGCACCTTAAGGTGCATTTCGGCCTTGCCGCGCAAACGGTCGACATTGGCGAGAAACTGCCGTTGATTGGAGCGAATCGATTTCCTCAGGGCCTCGTCGTCCGCAAACACCGTGCCAAAGCGAAAAGGAAGAACGGTGGATAGTTTGAAACAGTCGCTGATCACACGTGCGTGTTCGACGGCTGCCTTTTGGTCCAGATTTTCTGAGGGATGATGTTCACTGACGATAACTGCTAAGTCGCTGGCTGGATAGAGGAAGATCTGATTTCCTGAGATTCCCATCACCGATTCCATTGGAATGGGTTTTCGGTGGCGGCTGAGTTCAGGAAACGCCTGCTTTTCACTAATACAATAGGCATACCATGCCATAGAGAGTCACTCCACACACGCTGACGAGTAAAAGTCGCCAGCTTTTCTTTGCTATCGTGAGGCCTGGAACGACTTCGTAGGGGACGATCTGGCACGTCCAAGGAAGAGGACTGCACCGAACTATCGCGTATCCTAGTCCCGCATTAGAACAACTGGCAACAAGAAGGCGTAAGGGTTAGCGGAGAAATTAGCGTTGTCGCAAAGTCGGATTGGTGGGGCGATAATAGCTTTTGATTGCATCAATAAGATGCGGGAGTGGCTCCGGAAAAGCTGACTGCACTAGGAGTGAATCACCAGGAAGGTAAGCAGCCCGACGGAAGCCAGAAGTAGTACGACCAAGAGGATTGCCATGGCGAACAACCAACTACGGAGAGACCGGATCTCCGAGGAGAGCTTACGGCTCTCCTCGATGCCGTTCTCATGAACCACCCGCAAACGGGCCATCTGCTGTTCGATTCGTTCCAACTGGAGCGCCTGGTTCCTGGCCTGCACCTCTAAGTCCCGGCTCCCGTTCTGCATCTCGGCAATTCCCTTGGTAAGTTCGGCAATTTCCGGGGAAGGTTTGAGCAGGCCTCGATCGAGCAGGGGCACGACCCGGACCAGATAGGGCAGCAGAACACGCAATTGAAGTAGAAGTTCCCACATAGAGCGGTGCGAGCCTTTCTCTGCCTTTTCCAGCGAGAGCGGGGGTAGGGCCGGTTCGGCGACGGTATCGTCAGGGGTGCGATTTTTCTTCATGCGGTTAGCTGCACGGGGGGCGGCGCTGCCTTCGCTCATGGTACGCAGTTGCCCAAAACTTGCCTAGAGAGCCAGATATTCCATTTTTGGGAATCAATCGAGTAATTTCTATGAAAAAAAGTGTTGACCCTCACTTTCGATCGCGTTAAGTTCTACATGGCTTGATGAGAACGCGCCTTTCGGGCATGAATCATACTACCTGGCATCTTCCTGCAGTTATTTAGATTCAGTGAAGTGTATCGAGCACCCGAAAACAGGAACTCCTTAGGCACAGAGGTCACAGCAGCGCGACATGCAAGTAGTTGAGAGGCATGTGCAACCTGGGACAGGGGCCAAGCTTTTGAAAAGTGCCTCTGCATAAGGTTCCGCGCAAGGGAAATTCCGCCGGAAGCGCCGGTTTGTTAGGGCGCAGGGAATCATTCCAGTAACTCCGGTTGGACAACAAGCAACCCAGACGAAAAAATTGTTCCCGCAAGAGAGCATTCGCGTCTAACAAATAGAAAACGACCGACGCCGCGCGAGGCAACTTCTTTGCCGTCTCTAAATGCGCATATGGACGGTCAAAGGATGAAGGAGAATAGAGATGCGCTCTGATCTTATCTTTGGGGCACTTGCCCACGTTACGAATCGCTATACACTGTGTCAGCTGGCCTCAAAGGCTACACGTAAGCTGCACAAGCCCAATACCCGTCTTCAGGACACCACGAATGAGGTTCTAGTCCGCTTCCACCATGAGAGCCCGGCGGCATCGTCCGCCGTTACACCGGAAGCAACCCAGCTCCAGCAGCGCCGCGCAGCATAAGCGCGGCCCTGTTCTGGGCCCCCGCAAACCCTTTCCCCAGAAATTCGAACCTGCTTAACACCAGCAAGATTCCTGCCCGGTAAACCCCTCCACAACTTCCCCCCGTAGGTGAAAATGACCATTTCCGAGTTGAAAGAAAAAAATATAACGGAGCTCAGCCGCATCGCGCGCACCCTGGAAATCCCGGGCGCCAGCGGCCTCCGCAAACAGGATCTTATCTTCAAGATTCTTCAGGCCCAGAGTGAAAAAGAAGGCCACATCTTTGCCGAAGGGGTGCTGGAAATACTTCCCGACGGATACGGCTTTCTTCGTTCCCCTGATTACAATTACCTTCCCGGCCCCGACGACATCTACGTCTCCCCCTCGCAGATCAGAAAATTCGACCTGAAAACCGGCGACACCATCAGTGGCAATGTGCGTCCTCCCCACGAAGGGGAGAAATATTTTGCCCTGGTGAAAATCGAGGCTATCAACTTTGAGTCCCCCGAAGAGACCCGGAACAAGATCCTTTTTGATAACCTGACCCCTCTCTATCCGCAGGAGCGGATCAAGATGGAGACCGTCCACGAAAATACCAGTGGACGGGTCACGGATCTACTGACTCCGGTAGGTAAGGGCCAGCGTGGGCTCATCGTCGCTCCCCCTCGAACCGGTAAAACGATGCTGTTGCAGTCGATTGCCAACTCAGTGACGACCAATCACCCTGAGGTCGCCCTGATCGTTCTGCTGATCGACGAGCGCCCTGAGGAAGTGACCGATATGCAGCGGTCGGTCAAGGGCGAGGTCATCAGCTCTACCTTTGATGAGCCTGCAGCGCGCCATGTGCAGGTAGCCGAGATGGTCATCGAAAAGGCCAAACGGCTGGTCGAACACAAGCGGGATGTGGTGATTCTTCTGGATTCCATTACCCGCCTGGCGCGCGCCTACAACACCATCGTCCCGCCCTCTGGCAAGGTCCTCTCAGGCGGCGTGGATTCCAACGCCTTACAGCGCCCGAAGCGCTTTTTTGGAGCAGCGCGCAACATCGAAGAAGGCGGTTCGCTCACCATCATTGCAACCGCCCTGGTAGACACCGGCTCGCGCATGGATGAGGTCATCTTTGAAGAGTTCAAAGGTACCGGCAATATGGAAGTCATCCTGGACCGCAAGCTGGTCGACAAGCGGGTCTTTCCCGCTATTGACATCCAGCGCTCCGGCACGCGTAAGGAAGAGTTGCTCATTCCCAAAGAAGATCTGCAGCGTATTTGGGTCTTGCGCAAGGTCCTCAATCCGCTTTCGCCGGTCGAAGCCATGGAGTTGTTAGTCGACCGCCTTGGCAAAACCCGCAATAATGCCGAGTTTCTGCTCAAAATGAACTCCCTGTAGGCTTCCCCCCGAAAGCCAGGAAGGCCGGACCTCAGGGCTAAACCTCAATTTCCTGTACCGGGATGCTGGATAGGTCCGCGTGTGCGGTTTTCTCTCGAGGAAACCGCATGAAATGCCATGGCTTATTAGGCCTCTACAGGAAATTGAGGGCAGCCCCCATAGCTCTGGCTTGTGCGGCCCGACTTAAAATCGTGCCCACATACAAAACATGAGTTCTTCTGCAGCCTGTAAAGCCCGGACCTACCCGACAGCGGCCTTTTTGAGAAAGATCTGCTTTGCCCTGCCCATATGCGGGACTCTGCCCGCAGTTGTAATCTGTTAATTAAACAGGGGGACTCGCATGGGAACAGAATCCCAGCACCGGCGAAATGCGGTCGCAGCGCTCGGTGGGGGCATGTTCCTGCTGTTGCTTGCGCTAGCCGCGCTGAATGCCTTTAACCCCCTTCCTCCCTTTTTGCGACCCCACGGCACGGGTCAGATCTTCCTCTTCACCGCGCTTTCCGTCATTGCTTTTTTGCTGCTGCTTACACTGCTCATCCTGCTTTTCCGCAACATTGTCAAGCTGCTGGCCGACCAGCGCAGCCGGGTGCTCGGGTCGAGAATTCGCAGCCGCATGTTAGTTGGCGCTCTGCTACTCTCGTTCGCGCCCGCGGTGTTCATGTTCCTGTTCAGCTTCGGGCTGCTCAATCGCTCTATGGAGCGCTGGTTTTCGCAGCCCTCTTCGCAAATGCGCCAGGATTCGACCCTGGTAGCCATGGAGCTCTCTCAGTACGCAGCTGCCAACGCCAGGGCCGAGGCGGAATCGCTGGCCAGCTCCCCCAGCCTCACTCGCTCGCTCGAAACAGGGAATTCCCAAGCACTGCTGCGGGAAATTGGCACCCACCGCATAACCCTCGAGGGTGGATTTGCGGTCGTCTTCAGCGACGGCGCTCCTGTCGGTCAATACCAGTTGCCTCAAGATGATGGCAAGGCGATCGTTCGATCCTGGATGGATGAGACGGAACGCGATGTCCCTCAGGGCCAAGAGCCGTTAGCCACCACCGTCCTGCATGCCGCCCAACGCAGCGACGTGCCCATGCTGGTGAGCGGAAAAAATGAATATGTTTTAGGGGCGGCGAGCACCGTGGACGGGAGCATAGTGGTCGCCGGGCTACCTCTCCCTGCGGGGCTAAGCGCGACGGTGCGGGATATTCGCTCCGGAGCCCGGGATTACCAGGTCCTCTATCGCGCGCGCAAGACGATCCGCAGCACCTACCTGCTTTTGATGTTTCTGTTGACCACACTCGTTTTCTTCGCCAGCAGCTGGCTGGCGCTCTTTCTTTCCAAGCAGGTGACCCGGCCGGTGGAAGCTTTGGCGGATGCCATGGATGCGGTGGCCGCCGGGCATTATGCTCATCGGGTCAGGGTGGCGGCAACGGAGGAGTTGGGAGAACTGGTCCGATCGTTCAATCGCATGGCGGAAGACCTGGAAGAGAGCCGCGCCCTGGCGGAGACCTCCACCACCCAGCTGTCGGCTGCCAATCGGGCGCTGGAGGAACGCCGCAGCGAGCTGGAAACAGTCCTGGAGACTATCCCCAGCGCGGTGGTCACGCTCGACCCGCACATGTGCGTCCTGCAGGCGAATCGCGCCTCCCGCAACCTGCTCAGCCCGCGCGAGCACCACGACCTTGCAGGCAAGCCCCTGGAGTCAATTTTGCCGCGCGAGATCGCCGATGAGCTGATCGTTTTGCTGCGGCGCAGCAAACGTATGGGCGTGGCAGCCACGGAAATCGAGTTGCCCGGGCCGCGCGGCGCCCTCAACGTAACTGCCACCATCGCCCGGTTGGAACTGGGTAAAGATCGTGAAGGGTGCATCCTGGTGCTGGAGGACGTCACCGATTTCCTGCACGCCCAGCGGCAGATGGCGTGGAAAGAAGTAGCCCAGCGAGTGGCCCACGAAATTAAGAATCCGTTGACGCCCATTGCACTTTCAGCGGAGCGTATTCGCAAGCATGTCGACCGTCCCACGCCGGACTCAGACTCCGTCATTCGCAAGTGCAGCGAAGTTATTTTGGGATCCGTGCAAACCATGCGCAGACTCGTCGACCAGTTTGCCTCATTAGCGCAATTTCCTACCTCGCGGCCCAAGGTGTGCGATCTCAATTCGATAGTAGAAAGCGCCCTTGCCCTGTTCGCCGGAAGACTGCATCACATTCGCATCGTGCAGCGCCTGACCAGCGGCATTCCTCCTGTGCTGGCGGATCCGGAGGCGCTGAAGCGCGCATTAGCCAATCTCATCGACAATGCGGCCGAAGCGATGCAAAGCAGTCTTCTGCGGGAATTGACGATCGAAACCGGGCTGATCGAAGGACACACCACAGCGGAGATCGTGGTTGCCGACACTGGTCACGGCCTGAACGACGAAATGCGCGAGCGTCTTTTTCTCCCCTACTTTTCAACCAAACAACGCGGCACCGGCCTGGGTTTGGCGATTGCCTCGAAAATCATCCAGGAACACAGCGGGGCCATTCGCGCGGAACAGAACAGCCCTACCGGAGCGCGATTCATCATCGAACTGCCGCTGGCCGATGCCAAGAGCGCGCATGAAGCAGCTCTGGTAGGAGCTAACGGCAGGACGCCGGCATGAACCACATCCTAATCGTTGACGACGAAGCGGAGATCCGCGAATCCCTGGGCGAGATCCTCAAGGAAGACGGGTACGCGGTCACCAGCACGGCCAGCGCTTCTGAAGCCATGGTGCTGCTGCGGGATGCATCCTATGACGTGTTGCTACTCGATATTTGGCTGCCCGACCGGGACGGCCTGGATGTTTTGACTGAGATCCGTTCGCTTGAAATCGAGAGCCTGCCCGAAGTGATCATCATCTCCGGTCACGGCACCATCGAAACCGCGGTCCGTGCAACCAAGCTTGGGGCATTCGATTTCCTGGAGAAGCCGCTCTCCATCGATCGCACTCTGATTCTGCTCAAGAATGCGGTGGAAGCGCGGCGACTGCGCAGCGAGAACCAGGAGTTCAAGCGCCAGTTGCTGATGCATGTGCCCATCACCGGAGAGAGTGTCTCGATCAAGGCGCTGCGCCAGCAGATCAAGCTGATGGCGCCCACCAACGGACGAGTGCTCATCTATGGCGAATCCGGCTCCGGCAAGGAGCTGATCGCTCGCGCGATCCACAGCGAGAGCCTGCGCAGCGACCGGGTCTTTGTCGAGTTGAACTGTGCCGCCATCCCCGAGGATTACATCGAAAGCGAAATCTTCGGCTATCGTCACAGCGCAATTCCCAATGGCCCGGTCGAAAAGCGCGGCACATTTGAACGAGCGGATAACGGTACGCTCTTCCTCGATGAAGTGGGTGACATGAGCCTCAAGATGCAGGCCAAAGTTCTACGCGCGCTGGATGAGCAGCGCTTCACGCCGGTTGGCGCCACGCAGGCGATCCAGGTCGATGTGCGGGTGATTGCTGCCACGAACAAGGACCTGGAGGAGGAGATCGCCAAGGGAAACTTCCGCGAAGATTTCTTCTACCGCTTGAATGTCATTCCTTTCTACGTGCCGCCGTTACGCGACAGGAAGGAAGATATCCCATTACTGGTGCGCGAATTTTTGCAGGAGTTTGGGCGCCAGTATGGCCGTCCGCGCATTGAGATGGGTGATGAGGCGGTTGCGGTGCTGAAGCAGTACCATTGGCCGGGCAATGTGCGGGAGCTGAGAAACGTGATCGAGCGGGTGATGATCCTGAACCCGCATACGGTACGCATCGAACGCAAGCACCTGCCCATGCTGGTCTTCCGCGGGAACAGTCGCAAGGGAGAAGAATTCAGCACCTTGCATCAGGCTCGCGAGGCATACGAACGGGATTACATCCTGAAGAAGATCGATGAATGTCATGGAAACGTAAGCCGCGCGGCCGAAGCGTTGGGATTGGAACGCAGTCACCTCTACCGCAAGATGAAGAGCCTGGGCATCAGCGTCCGCGAATAGCTATCCGGATTTCTCCGTGCCGATAGACGATGGGTGCCCCACATCTCGCTCGTTTTTCGCGAGATTTGGGATTCCACGAGTCTGGATTGACAGTCCTTGAACGGAAAGATGGCCCGGATAGCGCAGTGGAATCCCATATCTCGCGAAAAACGAGCGAGATATGGGGCACCCGGCTTTGGTGGTCAGGGTAGAGTTAAGACAAACGCAATGGAGGGGCTTCGCCCTTCTTCTTCGGCCCAGGTACGCTGGAGCGAACCTGGGGCACCCGTCCAGTTTTGGGTCGTTCCTGTACCCCTTCTGCTGGAGAGGCGTTGGCTTGCGCCAAGTCTTCCAGTTGTTTGCGCCAATCGAGGGAGTCGACAAAGTATCTTGATTCCCGCCAGTTCTCTTCGACGATCACGTGCAGCTCAAGATAAACCCTCGTGCCCAACAGCGACTCGATCTCTTTGCGCGCGGCCGCGCCTATGCTCTTGAGTTTGCTGCCGCCCTTGCCGATCAGAATCGCCTTTTGCCCCGCACGCTCGCAATAGATCACTGCCGAGATGCGTGTCAGGGGCAGCTTGGGACCGGTGACTGGCTCAGGCTCTTCAAACCGTTCCACCACAACGGCAGAGGCGTAGGGAACTTCTTCCCCGGTCTCTAGCAGTATCCGCTCGCGGATAAGCTCCGCGACCAGGAAGCGCTCGGGTTGATCGGTGAACTGTTCCTTGGGAAAGTATCGCTGGCCCTGAGGCAGATACTCGACCAGTTTGTTCAACAAGACGTCGAGGCCATCCTTCTTGCGCGCAGAAATAGGGATCACTTCCGCAAACGGATACAAGCCAGTGAATCGCTCGATCAGCGGCAGAAGCGTAGAGCGCAACACCAAATCGATCTTGTTGATCACCAGGAACACGGGGCAGTCGAGCTTTTGGATAAGCTGCATCACAAACGCATCTTCACTGCTTTCCCGTTCCGCCCGGCGGGATTGGTTCTTCCCGGCTTCGGGCGCCTCGCTGTGGCGGGCCGCATCCACCAGCAGGATGACGATGTCCCGGCTCTCCAGGGCCTCGTACACTTCCTGCATCATGCGCCGGTCCAGTTGAGAGCCGGGCCGGTGGACTCCCGGGGTGTCGACAAAGACAATCTGCGCTGCGCTTTTGCCCTTGCGCGCGGGCACTTCCACAATTCCTTGAATCCGGTTGCGTGTGGTTTGCGGCTTGTTGGTAACAATAGCGATCTTCTCGCCGATGACTGCGTTCAGCAGCGTCGATTTGCCTGCATTTGGACGGCCGAGGATGGAAACAAAACCAGAGCGCACACCTTAGTGTAGTCCCCGGTCTTAACGGTCGTCGTTCTCAATGGCCGATACACGAACCCGTTCAATCCGGCGATCGGTCGACGCCACCACTTCAAAGCGCAGGGAGTCGGCAACGATCACCTCGCCCGGCAGCGGGATCCGTCCGGCAATCTCGCTCACCAGGCCTGCCACCGTCGCGGCCTGATATTCCTGGGCAACCTGGTAGCCCCCACTCAGAAGGTCTTCCAGCCGGGCTACCTCCAGGTTCCCAGGAACCAGCCAGGTGCCACCCGCTTCGTGCACCGGCACATCCTGCTCACTGTCATACTCGTGTTCATCACTGATGCGGCCGACGATCTCCTCCAGCAGATCTTCGATGGTCACCAGGCCAGCCACGCCGCCATACTCGTCGATCACAATGCGCATGTGCTGTTTCTCGCGCTGCATCTCCCGCAACAGTTCATTCACCCGTTTGGTTTCCGGGACGAGGGCAGCAGGCCGCTGAATGCTGGCCACAGTCTGCGTGCTGGCGGCAGCATCGGCGATATGGAGCAGATCGTGGGCAAAGGCAATTCCGGTGACGTGATCGAGCGTGCCGCGAAAGACGGGGACCCGCGAATACGGGTGCTTCTTCAATCCGGAGATGAAGTCTTCCAGCGTCATTTCGGCGGGAACCGCAAAGACATGCGGGCGCGGAGTCATGACGTCACGCACCACCTTATCTCCGAATTCCACTGCGGAGCGGACCAGGTCGCGGTCGCCCTCCTCAATGATTCCCTCTTCCTCACCCGCTTCAATAAGCGCCTCCACCGCCGCCTCGCTTGGATCCTCCTCGGTGTTACCGGGGAGAGGTTCCGCCAACGCCGCGATCGAGAGCAGAAATGCCAGCAATAGAGTGACTGGCAGGACAATGTATAAGAGCACACGGATGAGGGGCGTCAGGCGAACCACCCAAAGGCCGGTGGTGCGGGTGAAAAAGACAAAGGGCAGAAATTGATTGAAGAGCACGATGACCAGGACGGCGCCCAACACCGCCTGCGCCACCTCGGCCGCGCTGGGACGGAGACCCCCATTCTCCGCAAAGAGCAGCACCCCGAAGTAAAGAGCCAGCGAGGCCAGGGAGAACTGGCTAAGCACGGCAGCGGAGAGTGCGGCGCGCTCGCGGCTGAGACCTAGCCGCGGCTCAACCTTCAGTTCCCAGACATCGATATTCTCCTGGAACTCGCCGGAAAGAAACTTGCCCGTCTCGGCGTACAACCGGGCGATGTAAGAGGAGATGGTCAGGATGAAGAGCAGAAGGGCAATCAATATTCCGGAGATGAGGCTCATGCCTTGCCGCCCCTCTGCACGCGCCGCCGACGTGCCGGCCGGCTGCGCTCGTCTAAAGTGCGTTCAACCAAAGTGCGTTCAACCAGGCCGGCGGTCAAGCCGAATCGCTTGCGCAGCAGGCTTTCGCGGCGCCGCATCCGCCCTCGATCGCGCTCATGATCATAACCAGCCAGATGCAATAGACCGTGCAGGATCAATACCTTAACTTCCATCTGTAAGCTGTGCCCATGGTCCGCTGCCTGGACGGCAGCGGTATCCAGAGAGATGGCAACGTCGCCACCCTGGCCGCCATGCACGCCCTCGGGGACTGCCGGGAAAGAGAGTACATCGGTAGGCTTGTCCACGCCCCGAAACTGAAGATTCATGGACCGTAATCGTTCATCTCCTGTCAGAAGGACGGAGAAATCACCGGCCAGGCCAAGTGCTTCTGTAACCTCGGCCAGGAACCGGTTTAGGTCCCGCTTACCGAGAGCAGAGGCTGCCGGCAACGTCTTTGCTCGGGCAGCTTCGATAACGATCATCTTGCCATGAGACTACGTCGCAGCGAGACTTTGAGGAGAAATAGGCATCAGGCTGGCTATTTTCCGAAAAGTTCAGAAGCCTGCCTTATTCTATGTCACGCTCGGCAAAATGTGTTTTCCGGTTCGAAAGCAGCCGTAACGCCTGTCCCGGCAGGGTCAACCGCCATGGAGGCAGTGGGTGGAATCCGGCATAGTTCACTTGGTTGCCGTTGGTACTAATCCAACGGAAGGATTGAACGGCAAAGGCCGGCTGAATCTTCACAGCGGGTGCCGGTATAGCGCGCTCCGGCAAGCGAGGTTGGCCACTCGCCGGGGAATGGCCAAACCGGCGCCCTAACCACATCATCGGCTTTTCCAGCAGATAGTGACTCGTGCACGCGCAAACCAAAATAGACGCGATGTTCCATGGGAATTGTTGCAGGTGGTAGAAGCCGCTCGTTCTCTCCAGCGAATCGAGGCCGCGCGGCGGCTGCAAGAAGAGTTGCTGCCACAGGTAGATGCTGTAGGAGAGAGCGCCGACCCAGCGCATGAATGGTAGTTCGAGCAGCTTGCCCAGCGCATTCTGCGGAAATAGAACCGTGCTCATCAAAAGGCAGGGAAAGAGCAGTACCAGCTGCAATTTCAAAAGCGGAGGATGATATCTCTCCACCGCGACCAGATAGAGCGAGAGCGGGATCCATGCCCATGCCCAGAGGCGATGACTGAAGATACGCTTGATCTGGGGAAAAAGGAGAGCCGCCAGGCAGCCCCACAGCAACGCATCGAGTCTTGAGTCGGTCCGCGTGCCCGCCTCCGTGGTGGGCATCAGCGTCCTCATGATTTGATAATGCCCATCGACGAACCTCCACAAGACCACAGTGCCCGCGAGGATCAAAGCCGCTTTGACTGCACGCCGCGGCTTGAGCAATGCCAGCAGGGGCGCCCATATCAGGTAAAAGTGTTCTTCGACTGAGAGCGACCAGAAGTGGACGGTATAGAACCCGTAGGGATCATAGGGGCCGCCTGGGGGCGCAACGGTGGGCTCGTAGTTGCGCAGGAATAGCAGACAGCTGGGTATCTCCCATGGTTGAAGGTGAATGAATCCCAGCCACGCGACCACGCAGATCCCTGCCAACGCCGCCAGATAGGGCGGAATAATGCGGAAAAAGCGCCGGATATAAAAGCTCTTGAGATCGATGCGTTGGCTGCCCGCGTATTCCTTAACCAGCAGGCTGCAGATGAGAAAACCACTGATCGCGAAGAACGCGTCAACCCCTAAGTAGCCATATTCAGAAACACTGCGCACCATCGATGGTTTGGGAAAGAATACGTATCTGCCATGGAAGCATATTACAGCGAAGATCGCGAGCGCACGCCATCCATCCAGGGTGGGAATGTAAAGCCGGCTCTCTTTCCCACGCGCAGCAACCGCTACCTGCTGCTCCTGGGGCACAACTTCCCCTACACTCATACGATCGACCTCCTCGATTAGAAGGAGAGCCAAAACTAGCTCAAAATTCCTAGCTCACGCAGAGGTATGCTTACGTTCTTTGTCGTGCGGGGGAGGTAACACTAAGGCTAAAAAACCATCAAACGCTCAACTAAGACTTCCGCGGGGTGAAGGTCTTTCGCTGAGCTGAAATCATTCAATCCTGAGTGCAGTCTGCTTGAGAAATGAGCGCGTGTCAATTGTTATCAAGCAACCCGAAGCGCCAAATTGCGACGCGCCATTTGACCTTGAAGCGTTCCTGCACAGCCATACAGTCGCGCATTACGATGCCAGATTTGCCGACGCATATTCCAGCACCGGTGCGTCGGTTGCTTGCGTTGGAACAGTGGAATCGGCTCCACTCAATGCCTGATACCGGCGCAACATCGACTCGGCAACCCGGTCCCAGGTGAAGTGTGCGAGTGCCCGCTTTCGCCCGGCTCTGCCCATAGCCTCGCGCAACGCATCATCTTCCAGGAGTTGAAGAAGCGCATGCGCGAGTTGGTGCGGATCGTTTTTCTCCACGATGAATCCCGTCTCGCGATCTTTCACCGTTTCCACCACACCGCCTGACCGGCTGGCTACGACAGGAGAGCCCGCCGCCATCGCTTCTACCACCGGTATGCCAAAGCTATCGTTGCAGATCGAGGGAAGGACGAAGATGTCGCCCTGGTAATAATGCTCAATCAGCTCCGGGCGGCTGCCGACCCAGCCATAGAATGTGACTTTCTCAGCCACCTCCGCCGGCGTCATCGCGTCCAGACAGGACTTATACGATGCCCGGTTGGGCGCTCCCGGAAAGAGTTTGCCCTTGAGCAGCGAAAAGGGTCTGAACGCATAATAGGGAGCCACGCTTTTGCGCAGTGCACGATCTCTGACATCGAAGGTCTCCTGCAAGGCATAGTTTCCCTGCGGGCCGACCAGATCCAGCCGAACATCCGGATAACGCCGAACAACTATCTTGAATGCTTCCAACAAAACATGCAGTCCGCGATGCGGGGAGATCGCACCCGCGTATAAAATCCGCTTCGGCCGGCGCAGGTTGGCGGCGTGATAGTCTTTGACTCGCGTAAACTCGCGCGCGTCAATGCCGTTGTACGTGACCTCACAACGGTTGGCGATCGCAGGAAAATCCCGCCGCGTCTTGTCCGCAACATAACCGCTCACCGCAGTTACCAGGTCGATGTTTTCCAGCCGCCGCTCGAAGATTCGGGCATCGCCCTGCGAGAACCACTCCGCATGGAGATGCAAAACAATCTTCGCCGTGGGGTTGTACTCGCGAATGACCGGCACGCACTGAGAACAGTGCTGTATATGAATTACGTCGCATGCCTGGCGCTGCAGGTCGATCGCTACCTGCCGGGCAAAGGAAGGATGCAGCAAGCTGGAGGTAGAAAGAGGCGGAGCGCCCGGGGCCAGTCGCGAATACTTCTTCCGCGCCGAGAAAAGCCAGCGATCGGAGCGGGTGAAATTGAGAAACTTGTACTTCACTCCTTGGTCAAGGAACTGCGCTCCCAGCGCCTGGTGGCTGTCCGTCGATCCATAGACAACCACGTCACAGGATTTAGCCAGGATATGAGCAACGCCGTAGGTACATGCGCCCACGGAGTTTTGCCGGGGAGGAATAATGGTGTCGATCGCCTGATTGACAAAGCCTACTTTCATGGGACCCTTCCCGCCTTGTCCTGTCGGTGAAGGCCATCCTTCGTTGCTCGGCCCTGAACCCTGTTGATCCATTTCTGCTGTATCGCTGCATGGTCAGCAGAATAGATCCCATTGAGGGTGCAGGCCGTTCAGACGACGGAAGGCTCCTCTACCACCAGGGCTGGCGCCCGATTTGCGCGCAAAATGCCGCGGATTTTATACAGCTGTATGGGGGAAGAGGTACAAAATTTGCTGAGAGCCATGGCTAGTCCTACACCGCCCAAGCCCCACCAGCGGGAAAAAACAATCCCTAATCCGATGGTGCAAAGGGCGCAGAGGGAAAGCGAATAGGCCAATACGTCCGCGCGCTCCAGCCCGCAGAGTAATTGGCCCACGGATAACATTCCGACGCAGATGAGCGTATAGATACTGAGCCAGAGAATCAACTGCGCATTTGGAACCGCCGCCTTACCGGCCCAGATGCGAATTAAAGGCTTCGCCACAAGTGCAATCGCAACCGTTACCGGCACGCCGAAAGCCAGCGAGGCGACCAAGGAATTCCTGAAGGCCCTCTTGATCCATCCCCAATCGCCCCGCGCCTTGGCTTCTCCATAGGCGGAGATAAAAGGCGCCGTGGCCATGAACACCAAGTCATTGGGGAGAGTGACGACCTTTTGCGCAACCACAAAAATGACCACATAGGATGGACCCAGCATTTGGGTGATGATCATCGGCTGGCTTTGATAGATACCGAGGCCGGCGAGCTGGGTAATCATATAGTTCCCGCCCAATGACAACAGGCGTTTGATGGAACCCCAGCGCACCGCGGACGGCAGCGGTACCAGCCAGGGATATTTGCGGAAGAACATGAAATAGACGTTGGCGAATCCGACCAACGCCCTGGTTCCGGAGATGGCCAGCACCAGTTGCGGCAAACCGCCTTTCATCTGCGCGACCACAATCAGACTGATCAGGGCCAGTGCGCTGCCGGCGATGTTCCAGATATTAGAGATGAAGCCGTCCTGGTAGGCTCCGTAAACTGAGCTGACCATGCTCAGAGGAAAGCCGACCACGAAAAAAATCAGCGAATAGGCGCACGCGCGATCCAGTTCAGCCGCGGGCACAGCCGAAGAAACATGAAACACCGTTTGCCATGGAATGAGGCGGAAGGTAAACAGAAAAATTGCCCCGATACACAGGCTCAAGCCGACCAGAGTCCAGAAGGCGGAAGCAGCATGCTGCCCCGCCAGACGCTTATCCTCTTTGCCATGTGCCTCGGAAAGCAAGTTCACCAACGCGTTTCCTGCGATGCCAAAGTCGGTCATGGACATCCAGGTCAAAAGACTGCCGATGGTGAGCCAGACACCGTACCGCTCTGCACCAAGATAGTGCACCGTCAGCGGCACCGACACGAAACTAATCACAATGGTGAGAGCTTTGGAAATAAAAGACGCAGAAGCGGTCAAGCCAGCCCTGCGATAACGCTCCCGCCCGGCGTTCCCGTGCCTTTTAGTAAGAAAAGACTTCAGCGCGTCAACGCTCAATACCTGCTTGAGCTTCTGCCCAACGCTCTTCGCACGGAGCTCTTCTTGTAACGGTAAAGGTGACATGAGTCCCTCTGCGCAAAAACCATCCGGTGCTTCGCGGCGCAGGCGCAAAAGCCGGTGGCTTGCTTGCTTCGTTTCGCGTTACGCGCAACACGGAGCAAGGTCCACGAGACCATACAATTACAGTGCGTCGGGTTGGAACCATCTTCCTGGTGGAAGCAGTTCCCTCTCAGACCACGCAGTTAAAACCTACTTAAAATGCTCCTTGCCAACCACCCAGATGGGTGAGAGAACAAGCAGTAAAGCTGCCTCTGGCAGCTAATCTTGCCGGCGATCTTCCGCCGTCTTTGCTTACGGTAACTAAAAGGCACCGTATAGGGAATAACACAGAAAGAGCATACCGGCACCCTGCAACTACGGGCATGGCAAAACCCAATCCGTCTCTCGTAATCTAGCGGCACCCCATGGTCGTGTCAATCGGTTTAGACGGTGCCGCCTGCGCCAATTTGCGACATTGCCGTTAACACTGTTCATGGGGGCTTAACAGCATCGGTATCTGGTCAGAACCCGGATCAAGCACCGTGAGCCGACAACACCCGGCTGGCCTCGCGCAGCTCCGTCTGGCTATCTTCCAGCGCCGCGGCCAATCGCCGGACTTGCACATCGAGAGCGAGATAACACCGGCGCACGTCGGCCAAGGTACCCAGGTTGGGATCGGGAACTTCAGGGTTGCGCGAGCCCCGCTCCTGGCCATAGGCTCCCAAATAGAAAACCTTGTTCCTGGCGGCTGCAAACGATCCCAGCATGCGGGCCTCGTTGAAGTAATCCATGATGAAAATGCAGTCATACTGATCCACCAGTTCCGAGGTCAGGCTCCGGGGCCGGTGGCGCTCCAACGATACCCCGAATTCGCCCGCGATGGCGCGTGATCGCCCATCTGCACTCTCCTGAGGCTGGTCGGTCAGCCCCGCTGAAGCTACAGCAATGGCCGACCCAACCGGGGATTCCTGCAGGTATTTACGCAGCAGCACTTCCGCCATGGCGCTGCGAATGATGTTGCCATGACAGACAAAGAGGACGGAACGAACAGCGGCCAAGTCCCGCGGAGGGTAGGCGCGCCTTAGACCGGTGGCGAACAGGGCACGCAAGCGCAAAGCAACCATCGAATTCCGCCGGCCGTGGTAGCGGAATTCGGCAATCGCCTGCTTCACCTTTTGCTTGACTCCCTCGACGACTGCGCCCAATGCATACCTGATGGCGCCCCGGAAATCCTGCGCCGCCGGCATCGGATCCTTCCAGGACCAGATGGCAGGACAAGTCGGACCACCAAAATCCTTCAGGAAACGGAGGAACTCGCCGGCTTTCGACGGCAGGGGAAATCCCTCCCCCGGGTTTTCCGTGAAGAGACTCCCCAGCCGGCGAATATCTCCACCCAGCCAGCGGAAACGTAAGCCGGCGGGGTAGGACGCTGGAATGACCGGCTTCTCACCATGTGCGAGCTGCCATTCGTAAAACGGGAAGTCGATGCCGGCGCCGATGGCCAGGGGCAAAGAGCCCCAGTAACGCCCATTCACCTCCATCAGCACCGACCTTTGTTCGGCCCGGTCGCACTTAAACTCGACCATGGCCACGCCTTCCCAGTTGAGTTTGCGCAGCAGGGCGACCGACTGCTCGGCGAGCACCGGATCCAGCGGCTCCGAAATTGAGGTTACGCTTCCTCCGCCGGTGACCGGCAGCTCCTTGAATCTGCGGTGCTGAAACATCGTCAGTGGCTGGTTATCGTGGAAGAGTACCTCGATGCCGACACCGTCGCCGACGCAGTATTCCTGGAGCAGATTATTCACTCCGAACAGCGGATCGAGCAGGAAGGCATCCCGCAGATCCTGAAACGTCGCGAAGTAGCGCATCTTGAAGGCGTGCCGGCTCTCATCCTCTTTGCTAAGAGGCTTGGCGATGACAGGAAACCGCAAGCTGTCGCGCTGGCTCTCGAGCGCCGACAAATCGGGCAAATTGCAGGTTGCGGGAGTGAGGATGCCACAGGCCCTGGCAGCCTCGATGGTCTGCCCCTTATCGAGAACACTTCTGACGATTTCCGGGGGCGGGCAGCCGATGTGTAGCAACGAGGAAAGCCGATCGTAATGCTCCAGGGTCGCAGCCAGACCCGGATCGCTGCAGGGGATAAGCATATCGTGGCCCTTGCTCTCGATGACCGTGCAAAGCGCCTCGATAAATTCCTCGGGTGCATCCCGATGGTTGGGCAATTGCACGCAATCCCGGATCGCCCGAGAGGCCGGCGGACGGCCTTTGTCCTTAATATTTGCGAACGTCACGGGGATGCCCTGACGGTCGAGCGAACGCGCCACCGCAACCACCACATGCGGCACGGCGTTAAATATCAGAACTGGCCGAGCCATTACTTCCCTCCATAGACGTAGCAGCGAAAGAATTCCCGGTCCTGATAGAAACAATCCATCAATTCACCGTTCGACAATTGTTCCAGGGTGACCCACCTGGGGTCGTCGATCCATTGCTCCGTCTGTGACTTATGTTCGGCGATCGCCGCACGCTTCTGTTCCAGAACATCGGCAATATTCACCTCGCATTTCAGATCCAGAAGAGCGCGCACTCCAAACCACGCCAAAACAGAGTTCTTCAATATATGTTTAGGTTTTATGGGGGGGGTATTTTGCCGGAATCCAACCCACGGCCAACTTAGCCAAAACCACACCGGGTATTCCCACACCATGACCGCTTTGGGCTGACGGCGTAGGGCAGCCAGCACGATATTGGTGACCGCCACATGATCGGCCGACTGTCTCATAGGTTCGCGGATGTAGGGCACAAAGACCTCTTCCGGCGATTCCCTGCGCAGGATCTCGTCCACTCGCTCAACCGCGGCTGGAATATTCTCCCATAGCCTGCCATCCGGAAGGTCGAGGAAGTAGATGTCGTCCACTCCCAGGACCCGACCGGCGTTCACCGATTCTCTTTTGCGGATCGCCGTCAACTCCTCCCTAGGAATGAGCGTGGTGGACGCCCCTCCGTCGGAAACATGCACCAGCTTCACGCTTGCGCCGGCTCGTTTCTTCCTCAGGATGGTTCCACCGCAACCCAGGGACTCGTCGTCGGGATGCGGGGAGAAAACGATCGCCGGCCGGCCCAGCTCATTGGCCGCCACCTCGTGGGCGGAGCGTCCCAATAAGCTCCTCGCCAGCCGCCTGTGAAAGGGGTTGGGGACCGAGGGGGAAGCGAGGATGGAGCGACCACCGACCGCGGAGCTACTATCCATTCGGCCTCTCTCCGGAATCTCCGGCGTAATTCCTGGCTTTTCCGGAGGGGATCCGGGAAGTTCTTCGCTCTCTTTTACTTACGAGCCAAGCCCAGCCATGATGATTCTTCAGCGGGCTCTCACGGGATGTCAATCCATCCATTGGGGGACCGCCAGGCAGGCTTAAGCCTTGAGTTTTACTCCGAGTCAACTCACCCTAGGCGCACCCTATCTGACGCAGAGCTTACGCATCAGATAGCTCGAATCCCTCACTCCGCGGCAACAATTCACGATCAAGAGGGGGCATTCCTGGAGGCACACCGGGTCCGTTGACTCCGGCGAGTCCAACTGGAAATCCGGGAGAAATCACGTATCCGGCTCCAATCTGCACCGAAAATGCTACCAGAAACTACTGCGGTTTGGGTGCCGATTTGGCTGGAGCGCCTTCTCGGAGGCTAAGCGGCAGCTCCCTCTGCGCCCGGCCGAAACTGTCGTATGCCCGGATAACCCGTTGTACGAGGTGATGACGAACCACATCGCCATCTTCGAAATGGCAGAAACGGATGCCATCCACGCCGCGCAGAATCTCTATGGCCTCCACCAGCCCGCTCTTCTTGGGATTGGGTAAATCGATCTGGGTTACGTCGCCGGTGATGACGGCTTTGGAATTGCTGCCCAAACGGGTGAGGAACATCTTCATCTGCTCGCTGGTCGTGTTCTGTGCCTCATCCATGATGATGAAAGCATCGTTGAGCGTTCGCCCGCGCATAAACGCCAGCGGGGCCACCTCGATCACATTGCGCTCCAGCATCTTGTCCACGCGGTCCTGCTCCAGCAGATCGTAGAGGGCGTCATAGAGCGGACGCAGATAGGGATCTACCTTTTCCTGCAGGGTTCCTGGCAGAAAGCCCAGGCGTTCACCCGCTTCGACCGCGGGCCTTACCAGGATGATGCGGCTCACCTTCTTGGCCAGCAACGCGGAGGCTGCCATAGCGACGGCCAGGTAGGTCTTTCCGGTGCCCGCCGGGCCAACGCCGAAGACCATATCGCATTCCTCGATGGCTTCGAAGTAGCGCCTCTGGTTGATGGAACGGGGCTGGACCATACGCTTGATGCCGGCAGAGCGCTGCTTGCCGCTCTCCACCAAGCCGCGCAGCGTGACCGCAGGGTCGGCAGTCACCAACTTGAGCATGCCATGCAACTCGCCGTTGCATAGCAGGGTACCGTTGCGCCGCAAATGCTCGTAATCGGCAAAAACCCTTTCAAAACGAGCAATTGCCTCCGGAGAGCCCTCCACATGCAAGGCATCGGAACGCAAATCGATGCGAACGTGCAGGTTTTGCTCGAGTAGCCTGAGATTCTCATCGCGAGTCCCAAACAGGGGCTCCAGGTTGGGCGTGATTTCCAGCGCTTTTTTCATCAAGCGGAGAAATGACCTCCTGTCGGGTCCTTTAGGACAGACATGATTGGTGGGGTGGTTTCAGAACAAAATCGATGGAAAGGCAGAGACACAGGAAATCGCACATGCATCGGATGCTTAGCCGGGTTGGCGATAATCACCAGATATTTCCCGTGGATGGGCACAGAGTAGCGTTTGCCGGTCATGGCGTCAACGCCTAATCCGTGAATTCTTTTCTGTTGGATGCACCGGGGTGCCGCGGGGACGCCTTTGTGCCTGGGCAAGAGATTGACCCGCGGCCTCAAAGCCCGTAAACTTGAGGTTTGCAGGCGCCTTGATACTTCTATGCTGCCTGCTTCCAGTTTCAAGAAAGCTAAGGGTTTACCATGGCAAATCATGTGTCGGCGCTGAAGCGCGCCCGTCAGACAGTCAAGCGCACAGCGGTTAACCGCGCCAATAAGAGTCACGTTCGCAGGTCACTTCGCGCCCTCCGCGAGGCCATTACCAAGGGCGATTCCCCAGCGGTTGCCGAGCAGTATGGCAAGACCGTCTCCGCGCTCGACAAGAGCGTGCAAAAGGGTGTGCTGCACAAAAATACCGCCTCCCGCTACAAAGCCCGCTTGCATGCACGCGTGAAGGCTCTCACCCACAAGGCTGCCTAGGAGCAATCACTTCTTCTGCGGTGCCGGAGTATCGATTTTCCCGGCCGCCGGGGGCGAAGGCACCGCGTAGATCTCGATCGCGCCCTCCCGCAGCACCGCCAGGCGGTCCCCGTCCCCGGAGAGTGCAAAGTTCTGGCCAGCGGTCAGGACGGGCGATGCATTGGTCGCCATCAGTAGAGCGCCCGTGGTCGAATCGAAGACCTGCACCACTTGCTCGCGCACATCCTCGTCGTTGAGTGAGTCCACCAGGTCAATGTAGTGGGATATGTGTAACAGGCTGATGGCAAATCGGTCCCCGGTTCGCGAATAAGCGAAGGTGGGCCAAACCAGATGGCCATCGCGATGGCCGTTCCACAGCTTTTTCCCCTCCGTGGTCCACGCGTCGAGAAAGACATCCGGCGACTTGGGGCCACAACTCGCGATCACCAGGGCCTTCTGGTTGAGGAAATTCTCGTGCGGTGTGCACGTAGATGCCACCCTGCCCAATACCACGGGCTGGCCTTCAAAGGGCACGAAGCGAACCAGGAACTGGTCCTCCTCCTTATCCCTGGCCGCGACCACATATCCGGTAGAGCTGATGGGCACCTGGATCGGCGACTCCGCTCGCAAGGCGGCCAGCACTTCTCTTGAGGCTAAATCCACCAGGGTAATCTGGGTGTCCTCGGCCGGAGGGGGCTCCCCGTATTGGTTCGCCTGCTCTTCGAGCTTGCGGTGCTGCTCGGGGGTATGGCGTTCATACTGGTGCTCGATCATCATGATGCGGCCATCCGGGGACACTTCCGTGGCGAGTATCGGCGTGGGCACTTCGATGTACGAGTGCAGCCTCAACGATGCATCCGTAAAGAAATAAGTATTCTTCTGGCGCACCAGGAACTTGCCGCCGCCCAGGGGCCACAAATACCTCCGCCGGTCATGCATACGCCATTCCGAGGAGGCCAGAACAGCGCCACCGGGCAGGCCCAGAACCATTGCCTGGATCACCTGGTCATCATCGAACCGGTCTGGATTTTGCTCACGCCGCATCAGCCGCGGTTGATGGAAAGTGAACAACAGGTGATGGGCATCAATGAAGTCCAGCGAACTAAATGCCCTACCCGACAGCATGTAGAGCTGCCCGGGCGGATGATACCCCAACGGGCCAACCAGAATGCGTTCCTCCAGCGCGGCGGCAGGCACCTCCTTACGATGAGATGACCCCAAGAGAGGCGCCCAGCCCAGCCAGAGGACCAGCACAATCAAGGTGGGCGAAAAAAGATATCTGGGCATTCGAAGCACGCTTGCTTTGAGTGTAGAAGAAATTCGGGAAACGGCTGTGGAGCTCGGCATTTGCGTGCAAGGAAGGGCGCACAGGAGGTCCCTCCACTCCGCTACCCCGGATTTCCTGTCGAGGTTGGTTGCGTGGGCGAACTTCTTGCGGCTTTCCTTGCTGAAAGCCGCACACGTGGCCGCTGGTGAGTGCCGCGTAGCAGGAAATCCGGGTTCGCTCTGTTGACGGGATGACAAATCTAACCTTGGTTCAAACCTTGAGATTTGTTAGTGGAGTGAGGGTGGGCAGTCTGTGGGCAGATTTAGAGGTCCATTACATATTGGCCGTATTGGGCTCCGGCCAGGGCAGAAGCGCGGGGACGCGGTTCGCTGGCCAGCTCCATCACCAGGCGCTCCAATACCAGGCGCTTATCGGGCGGGGAGGAACGCAATTCGAGATCGGCGTGGGCAATCAGGCGAAGCATCTGCGTGAGCTCCCGCCGCGAACCGTAGCGGCGGGCTTGGCGAATGAGGTCTTCGGCAGCAAAGGGCGGCATGCGGAAACCCTGCCAGAGCGCCTGCCAGATGGCGCGCGAGTCACGCACGTTTTTCTCCAGGATGACAACCATTTGGCGAAAGGTCCGCGCCAGCATGTAGAGATGCCCGATGGCGGAGTCCTCCCCTCCGTCCGATGCATTCAGCAGACCATGTAGCAGAGCCAACGCCCGTGGTTTGTCCCGCGCGGTGATCGCGTCCGTCAACTCGTAGAGCGAGCGCTGCTTGGCCGCCAGAACCATCGTCTCCACGTCACCCAGCGTGATGCGCCGGCGGTCAAACGCGTACAGCATAAGCTTCTCCAGCTCACCGGCAATGAGCATCATATCCGCGCCCAGAGCATCGGCAAGCTCGCGCGCGGCATCCGCATCGAACTTCATTCCATGGCTATCCGCGGTCGCAATCAACCAGCGCACCGCGTCCGCTTCGTCCACCCGGGCCAGCTCCACCAAGCCGCAATCGTCGCCCAGTGTCTCCCGGATCCGCTCATAGCGGTCTTTGTCCTGCATGTCCATTCGTCTCAGGTCGGCGGGAAGACGCAGGTGGTCGGCGACAAAAATAAGCATCGCCTGGGGATTGGGCGAACGGAAGTAGTCTTTGAGCGCTGCGAACTCTTCCTTCTTCGCCCCGCGGGTATAGAGGGTTTTCAGGTTTCTGACGAAGATGACCTGAAAGGGCGCCATCAGCGAAGGTGTACGGGCGAGGTCGAGCACGTGAAAAATGCTGGTCTCGGCCAGATCGAGATCGCTGAGCGAAAACTCACGAAGCGTGGGATCGATGAGCGAATCCACGACGGCACGGCGGCAACGTTCGTAGAGGAAGACCTCATCGCCAACAAAGACGTACCCGGCACGCAACGGAGCCTTTGAGGCCGCAGCGGCCTTTACCTCGCCCACGAAGCGATCGGAAGAGGAAAAGCTGCGGAGCTTGCTGACGTCATCCGTAGGCATGTTCTCCCCTTTAGAAGGATTCCAGAATATCGCTCACCAGAGCTTGCGCAAAGTCCCGCGAGAGCCGCTGCACGGCGGGAGAATCTTCTTCGATAAAGCTCGTCAGGTCGGCGGTAGTTTCGAACTGCTCATGGAATACATAGTTGGTGTGCTGGTAGAGAACGCGGTGGTCGCGATCGGTGACCAGCACATTGACGTTGATGGTGACCAGAAAGCTGGAAGTTACGCTGGTGGTCTGCCCCGTCTGCACGCCGGTAGTCTCGGTGCGATAGGTCAACGGTTGCACGGATTCAGAGATGATGGTCCCGTTGACGGTGGCGTCGGCGCCATCGCCTCCGTCCGGCTCGACCGTGAGACGGGTGCGATCTGTAAATTCACGGATGACCGCCTGGGTCATGGGAACTTCTGTGTGATAGGACTGTGTCTTGTTCTTGAACATGGGGACAGCGAGTGTGTGAACCGTGTCCGGCAGATGGGTGGCTGATCCGAGCGTGTGGTATCCGCAACCGGAGACACCAGGCAAAGCAAGAGCAACCAGCAGAACAAAGGAACCGCGCATGCTGTGACTATTGTCGCATCCGCGCCGGGACTCATGAGGCTTTGGCATCGCCAGCGCTGAACCCGGATTTCCTGTACGCCGCACTGGACGCGACCGCGTATGCGGCTTTCGTTAAGGAAAGCCGCAAGAAGCGCGCCGGAGCAACCAAGCTGCAAAGGAAATCCGGGGAAGCGCGTGATTGGAGTCGAGACTCTTTCCTGGAGCGCTAAAGCGCTCCTTCCCCCGCATAAATGCGGGGGCTCCCACTGCCTAACGTGAAGCAGCAAGAGCCATCCTTGCGAAAAAAGAATGCACTTTGTGAGGGAAAAGAGGGATAAGCCCCCCTTCCGTCGCTTTGAAGCTGGAAAAAGATTGAGCGAAAAGCGAGATAAGCGAGAAAAGAGCTCTTCGCTGGTGATTCGTTTCCGTTGGGCACTCTTCCCCCGCATAAATGCGGGGGCTCCCACCTCAGCGGGGGAGAGATCTTGGCGGCAGAAAGGAAGGCCCATTTCCGAAGAAATGGGCCTTCCCTTTGTAGGTGTTGATTGGGCTAGGCGGGTGACGGCTGGCTTTCGCCGCCGAAACCGGGTGCACGGCCAGGCTCTGGTTTGATTACATGCTGCACGTCGCCGGTGGAATTACCGGGCGGCGGTCCAAGCGGAGGCAGCGGCGGTAGTTCCTTGCCTTCGATGATCATGCGAATGTCATTCGCATCCAGGGTCTCACGATCCAACAGAGCTTGCGCCATGCGGTGCATCGTGTCCTTGTGGTCGCCAAGGATGGAATAGGCGGACTTGTAAGCATCGTCCACCAGGCTCCGCACCTCGGCGTCGATCTGACGCGCCGTCTCCTCTGAGAAGTCGCGGTGTTGGGCAATCTCCCGGCCGAGGAAGATCTGCTCTTCCTTCTTGCCGAAAGTCAACGGACCCATGCGGCTCATGCCGTATTCGCAAACCATCTTGCGCGCCAAGTCGGTCGCGCGCTCAATGTCATTTCCGGCGCCGGTGGTCTTGCGATTCATGAAGATTTCCTCGGCACAGCGGCCGCCCATCAAAATGGCCAGCTGGGTTTCGAGGTAATCCTTGGTGACGGTGTGCTTGTCTTCTTCGGGCAATTGCATGGTCACGCCCAAAGCCATGCCGCGCGGAATGATGGTGACCTTGTGCAGCGGGTCCGCATGATCACGCATCGCCGCCACCAGAACGTGGCCTGCTTCGTGATACGCCGTGTCGCGCTTGTCATCCTCGGAAAGGAGCATGGACTTGCGCTCGGCACCCATCATGACCTTGTCCTTGGCCAGCTCGAAATCAAACTGATGCACCGCCTTACGATTGGCGCGGGCGGCATTGAGCGCTGCCTCATTCACCATATTGGCCAGGTCGGCGCCGGAAAACCCGGGAGTGCCGCGAGCCAGGATGCGAAGGTCGACATCTTCCGCCAAAGGAACTTTCTTGGCGTGGACGCGGAGTACTTCTTCGCGCCCGCGCACATCCGGCCTGCCCACCACGACGCGGCGGTCAAAACGGCCGGGACGCAGCAACGCAGGGTCAAGTACATCGGGCCGGTTGGTAGCGGCGATCAAAATCACACCGTCGTTAGACTCAAAGCCGTCCATCTCAACCAGCAACTGATTGAGTGTCTGCTCCCGCTCATCGTGTCCACCGCCAAGACCGGCACCGCGGTGGCGTCCGACTGCGTCGATTTCGTCGATGAAGATGATGCAGGGCGCATTCTTCTTTCCCTGCTCGAAGAGGTCGCGCACGCGGCTTGCGCCGACGCCAACAAACATCTCCACAAAGTCGGAGCCCGAGATGGAGAAGAACGGGACGTTGGCTTCGCCGGCAACAGCCCGGGCCAGCAGCGTCTTACCGGTGCCTGGAGGGCCCACCAGGAGCACGCCCTTAGGGATGCGGCCGCCCAACTTCTGGAACTTCTGGGCTTCCCGCAAAAACTCGATGATCTCCTTCAGCTCTTCCTTGGCCTCATCCACACCGGCCACATCTTTAAAGGTGATCTTCTTTTGCTGCATGGAGAGCAGACGAGCCCGGCTCTTGCCAAAGGACAAAGCCTTATTGCCGCCGCTTTGCATTTGCCGCAGCATGAAGAACCACAAGGCCGCGATCACGATGATGGGAGCGAAGTTGAGAAGAATCGGGAGCCAGGAATTGCCCTGTGTGTCCTTGACTGTGATGCTGACATGGTTGTCTTGGAGGATCTTGAACATGTCAGGATAGTTGGAAGGCACAGTGGTGTGGAATGCTTCTCTGTCGCTAGCGTAGTGGCCGTGCACTTCGCTGTTGATAACCGTCACATCGCTGATCTTGCCCTGCTGGCCGTCCTGCATGAATTGAGAAAAGGAGATTTCCCGGTCATGACTCATGCCCGTGCTCTTCTGGACGATCTGCCAAAGTAGAACCAGGCAAGCCAGGATGAATACCCAGAAAATAATTGTCTTGACCGTCGAATTCACGAAAAGCCCTCTTTCTACTGCGCCTCGATAAAGAGAAGGGGACGATTCAAGGCGGAGCGTATCGCTACACCTGGAACGTTCTTGCAGCCTTTTACATCTATTAGACGACAGTAATCTGCCGCGGATTCGAAGACTGGTGGATTTGCCACCCTTACCCTTTGCGCCAAATTTATTCTACTCCGCTCAAGCGGGAAACGTCTCCGAAACCGTGGGAAACCGTGCCCGAAGTTATACGCGGAGGGAACGGACCGCCCAGTTTCCCCTTCTCCCCCGTGTTCAGGCCAGGAATTGGGTGGCAAAGGTAAATTCGGGCGCATCCACTTCGACCCCACGCATCCAGACAATCTTTCCTTCCCACTCGACCACCGGCCAGTTTTTTCGCGCCCCGCCCATCACGTGCAGCCGGTCCAGAACCTCTGCAACTTTTTTGGGACTTTGGCTGTACCGAAGTGTTACCCGGTCTCCGGCTTTCCAGGGTCGTAAGACCACGGCCGCGCTAGCCAAGCCGTCTTCCATGCGCTCACCCCGCAGGCGTACACCGTATTCGGGAGCAAGGATCTCGCCCGGAATAAGGAACGGATATGCCGGCCCAGGAGCCGGCGGAGCGGAACGTCGGGTCAGACGGATTTCCCTTAGGCTGCGCTCCACACGGATGCCGCCGGGGAGCTCGAATTTGCCGGTCCGGGACGCGGCCATGGCCAGCAGCTGTTCCGTCTGCTCGAAGCTGAGCCTGGCCCCCAGGCTGCGCGCCGCCGCACGCACCACCCGCCGGGCCACAGCCGGGTGCAGCTCGCGCAGGCGGGCCTGCTCGATGGCCACGGTTTCTTCCTCCGGATGGGTGCTGGCCGAACGGCCGCCTCCCCGGGTGGGCCGGCCCGGCAGCAAGAGCGGGGGCAGAAGGCGCTGCAACTCCCCCTGCCAATAGGCCTCCTCGTCGCCGGAAATCGTAGCTAACCGCGCCAATTGGGCGGCAATCTGGGGGTTGAAGGTGCGTAGCAAAGGCAGCAACTGCCAGCGGATTCGATTGCGGGTATGCGCCATGTCCTGATTCGTTGCGTCTTCGCGCCATGGCTGCTGAAGCCCGATAAGCCAGGCCTCAATCGTGGCTCGGCTGTTCTCCAGGAAGGGCCGCAGGATGCTCCCGGGCTCAACCGGGAGCACGGGATGGATGCCGCTCAGCCCCTCGGTCCAGGCGCCGCGCAGCAGTTTGTGCAGCACCGTCTCTGCCTGGTCGTCGACGGTGTGCGCAGTGGCGACGGCGTCCACCCTGCCGTTGGCAATCAATTCCCGGAAAAATGCATAGCGAAGGTTACGGGCGGCCTCCTCCAGGGTTTCATGGAGGGTCGCGGCCGCGGCGGGCGCATCCACCCGACGCAGGAGGAACGGCAGGTCATAGGTTGCGGCCAGGCTGCCCACAAATACCGCGTCTTCCTCGGCAGCGGCTCCACGAATCCCGTGCTGGACGTGGGCGACGGAAAGCACGATGCCCAGCGCATGACATTCTTCGAGCAGCCGGCGGAGCAGAGCCACGGAGTCGGCGCCCCCGGAGACCGCGACGGCAATCCGTTGGCCAGGACGAAAGAGTCGGTTTCGCAGAGTGGGCGGCTGCATCGCTGCGGCTATGTTAAAGCGATTCCACGATTACCGTGTCCCATCCGGCATCTGCGAGGTGGGGCTTTTCTTGGGGAAAAGCCCCGTGCAAAGCATCTTCACCGGTTACACCTATCGTGGAACCGCGAGCAATCACACAGTTACATAGCTATACTGCGGGCATGTATCAGATCAGAGCAGCCACGCCCGCAGACGCGGCCGTTATCACCCATCACAGGCGGCGTATGTTTGTGGACGCCGGGCGCCAGGACAACAGGATTCTTGATGTGATGGCAGAGCACTTTAAACCATGGGTCGAAACCCGGCTGGCGGATGGAAGGTACCTCGGCTGGCTAGCCAGCGAAGGCGGCAACGTGGTTGCCGGCGCCGGCTTGATCGTCCTCGACTGGCCACCGCATCCGCTCGATCCGCGTCAGGATAAGCGCGGCTACCTGTTGAATGTTTATGTGGAACCGGAGCATCGCCGCAAGAAGTTGGCCAGCCAGCTGATCGATCAGGCGCTGGCTGAGGCCCGCAAGCAAAAAATTCGTGTCGTCGCGCTCCATTCCACCGACGCCGGCAAACCACTGTACGAGAGCAACGGCTTCCGCCGGACCAACGAAATGTTCTACGTGGAACCGGTAGAGGGATAAGCTCGTCCTGCTATACTCCGATGTTTATGCGGGTCTTCGTTATTCTCCCGGCCGCCGGAATGGGCACACGTATGGCGCCCGGTCACGCGACCCCCAATGCTCCCAAGCAGTTTCTTACCTTGCACGGGATGCCGATTCTGGTCCACAGCTTGCGAGCGTTCGCAGCGGTGCCGCGAGTGAGCTCTATTTATGTGGCGGTTCGTAAGCCGGAGATCAGCCGTATGGAGATGCTGATCGCCGAACATGCCCTGGCCGCGCGTGTGCAGGTGGTGGAGGGCGGGGACACCCGTCAGCAATCAGTGAGCCAGGCGCTCAAGGCTCTCTCCGCGACGGACGATGACATCATCCTGGTTCATGATGCGGTGCGGCCACTCATCGACCCCGCGACCATCGAGCGAACCATCGAAGCGGTAGAAATTTACGGTGCTGCGATCGTGGGGCTGCCGGCAGTGGATACTATCAAGCAGGTAGAGCGCACTGCCCGTGGAGCCATTGTGACCGCCACCATTCCCCGGGAATACATTGTGCAGGCGCAGACGCCGCAGGGTTTTCGCTGGAGCGTCCTGCGTCAAGCCTTCGCCGACGCGGAGGCGGATGGATTTGTGGGAACCGATGAAGCAAGCGTGGTCGAGCGATCAGGCGCGCAGGTTGCGGTGGTCATGGGATCCCCGGCGAACCTAAAAATTACCCATCCCGGTGATCTGAAGCTAGCAGAGTTTTACTTGCAACACAGGTCCTGAAATGAGCATGAGAATTGGCTATGGCTGGGACTCGCACGCATTCCAGGCCGGCGTGCCGTTGAAAATTGGTGGCATTGCAATCGATCATCCGGAGGGCCTGGCCGGGCACTCCGATGGCGACGTGCTGTTGCACGCCATTACCGATGCCTTGCTCGGCGCACTTGCCGTGGGTGATATCGGCAGCTTCTTTCCCCCTGGCGATCCACGGTGGAAGGATGCCGATTCCGCGATTTTCCTGAACCTGGCCATGGAAGAGCTCCAGACCGCCGGCTATCGCATCGTCAATGTCGACACTACGCTGGTGTTGGCCGCGCCCAAGATTGGGCCCGTCTCCGGCGATATGCGGCAGCGGGTGGCGGAGCTACTGGACATCGAGCCGAACGCGGTGGGCATCAAGGCCAAGACGCCGGAAGGTCTGAACCAGGATCACGTAGCCCAGGCCCACGCCGTGGTTCTGCTGGAAAAATTCGATGACAAGAGCGGGATTGAGTTGTTGGAAGCTGAGATCGATGACCCCGACACGGTGGATGAGGTGCTGACCAAGATCGGGGTGAGCGAAGGCCTTAGTAGCAGTAAGAGCCGGCGCTTGCCGGCGCTGCCGGTTTTCGATACCGAAGACATCACCTAGTGTCCTGTCCCTGAAGTTCCTGGAACAATTCGAGGAATCGAAAATGTTCCAGAAACTGCGCTCAGGGGCTGAAGCCCATTTGGTTTTGCAGTGTTTCCGGCACGACTGAAGTCGTGCCCTGATACAAAGCCGAAGAGGAGTTCTTTAACGAACTTTAGGGACGGGACACTAGTTCCACAGCGGTTGCTTTCGTTCCCTGACGAAGGACGGGTCCCACATCACGCTCGTTTTTCGCGAGATGTGGGATTCCACCGCTCTTTCCTTCTGGCTCTCGACTCATCGGATGCACTTCGCGGTCAACAGCCTGTAAGGCCTGGCTCCCTCGCTCCGCAAAGTTGAGCCGGTGCGGCGATACGCTAGCCGCCGAAATGATCTAGCATCGGAAAAGCGATGCTAGACGCCTCCGAAAAACCTCGCGTTCGTTTCGCGCCCTCACCCACCGGCTACTTGCATGTAGGCGGCGCACGCACTGCCCTCTTCAACTGGCTCTTCGCCAGGCACGCCGGCGGCACCCTCATTCTGCGCATTGAAGATACCGACTTCGAGCGGTCCTCGGAGGATATGGTGCAGGGCATCCTCGATGGCATGCGCTGGCTCGGCCTGCAATGGGATGAAGGGCCGTTCTTTCAATCCCAACGGCTGCCTCTCTACCAATCTACGGCCGAAAGGCTGCGCGCGAGCGGGCACGCCTACTACTGTTTCTGTACTAAGGAAGAGCTGGAGCAACGGCGAGCTCAAGCTGCCGCTGCGGGCAAGCCACCGATGTACGACCGCCGGTGCCGCGCGATCGACCCGGTCGTGGCCCACGGACGGTTTCAGGCCGGTGAGCCGGGCGCACTGCGTTTCGCCGTGCCCGAGGGAGGAGTCACGGCATTCGAAGATGCGGTCTTCGGCCGTGTGGAGTTCGCCAACGCAGAGTTGGAAGACTTTGTCTTGCTGCGCTCCGACGGCGTGCCTACTTATCACCTGAGCGTGGTGGCTGACGACCTGGATATGCGCCTCACTCACATCATTCGAGGCGCCGACCACATCTCCAATACACCCAAGCAGGTGCTGCAATACCAAGCCCTGGAAAAGCCTCTGCCGGTCTTTGCTCATCTTCCGCTGATTCTCGGACCGGACAAGAGCCGGCTTTCCAAGCGTCACGGCGCCACCAGCGTCCTCGCCTACCGGGACATGGGCATTGTGCCCGAAGCCTTCCGTAATTTTCTCGCTCTCCTGGGCTGGACGCCGGGGAGCGCGCAAAAGGACCGTGAGATCTTCTCCTCCGACGTGTTGATCGAACTATTCTCGCTGGCTGGTATCTCGAAGTCGAATGCCGTGTTCGACAACGACAAGCTGGCCTGGTTCAACGCCGAATGGATCCGCCGCTACTCACCAGCGGAGCTGCTGCCTCTGATTGAAGCGGAGTGGGCACAGACCGGATTCTCCTCCGACCGGACCAGGGAAGAGATACTGGCGGCGATTGCTTTACTGCAGCCCAGGGCGCGCAGCCTGAAGGATTTTGCCGGAGCATTTCGCGGCTACTTCAGCGACGCTTATGAGTACGATACAGCCGCTGTAACTAAATTCCTCTCCGACGAGCGGAGCCGCGGACTGCTGATGGAGCTGGGCGACCGTTACCAATCTCTGGACGAGTTCACCGAGCCGGCAGCGGAGCAGTTGCTGCGAGCCTTTGCGGAGGAGAAGGGTGTAAAGGCCGGCGCCTTGATCAATGGATCGCGGGTCGCGCTGACTGGCCAGGGCGTAGCCCCAAGCCTCTTCGCGGTGATGGCCGCGTTGGGCAGGGAGCGGGTGGTAAAGAGGTTAAAGGCGGCCGGTGCGATCCCCTCCGCTCAAGAACAGTTGGGCGTGCGATAGAGGGAGCTTGGAGAGGAAGTCATCGCTCAGCGGCTAAACAGGCTGCGGAAATACTCTCCAGCGGACGGGAAAGCAACACCTCAGGGGCTAAAGCCCTCATAAGGCGCGGTTTGCGGCACGACTAAAGAGGTTGCGGAAAAAGTCGCTGAACCTAGAAAAAGTGCATCCCTCAGTGGCTAAGCCGGACCTGTTTGCAAACACTTACGTACGAGCTGAAGCTCGTACCCTTCAGAAACCGGAGTTTTTCCGCAGCCCCTAAAGTCGTGCCCTGACACAAAGCATGAGTTTTTCCGCAGGCTCTGAACCTCGTACCCTTCAGCGGCATCAAGCCCGTACCTTTCATAGATAAAAAGAGCTCTTCCGCGGTCTCATCCCGACGCCTTTTTTGCAGCGGACTTCCTGGGTGGCCCATTCAAGCCTTCTGTTGGCTTGAGTGGTTTGCGGTCCCGACGCCCGTATCCTTCATGACTGGCATTATCAGCAGCAGCGGCGGCGGGGGGAGTGTGCGTCTAAAGCGCCCTAGGTCTTCGTGCTACTGGGCCACAACGGTCACCGAGACGGGTATGCTGTGCGGCGGCAGGCAGGAGTTCGCGTCGCAGGCCTGGTAGCGGAGAGCTCCCTCCAGAAGATGCTCGCCCGGCTGGGCCGTCACGTGGGCGTGCAAAACGAACTCACCGGTATAGACGCTGAGCTTCTGCCGGGGAGCAAACTGCGGGGCGTACTCTGTGCCCGGCGGGAAGTCGACCGCCGTGACATTCAGGCCCTGCACTTCGACCACAGCGAGCCGCACGGGGATCAAGGTCTTATCCGTAGGTGCGTGGGAGTTGATGTGCAAACCGTCGGCCACGCGAAAGTGAAGATCGATCTGGGCCGTTCGGCGCGCCGGAATGTTTACTTTGTCAGGGTAAAGGAACTGCACTGCCGCAGATGCGTCGCGCCTCTGATCGGCGCTGCCGGGCAGCGGCAAAGGCTGGTCTTTCAACACCTGTCCGGAAGCGGCCACGCACACCAGAGCGGCCAGCGCGGCGACCAACATGGCAGTGGGGCGAACCACGCTATTTGCCTCCAGCGGCCAACGCTTTCTTGATGCTGGCCTCGACTTCATCCTTTGAGACCAACCCGGCGGTTTCGGCAACAATCTTTCCGTCCCGACCGACGAAGTAAGAGGTAGGAAGAAACTCGACGCCGCCATACTTGCGCGACACGGCGTCATCGCCTACCAGTAATGGGTAGTTGAGGCCCTGTTCCTGGCCGAATTTTGCCAGCTTGGCACGCGGAGTATCGGCATCATCCTCCGAGACACCAAGAATTTCAAAGCCCTGCGGAGCGTACTGGCTGCGCAATGCAACCAGCCAAGGCATTTCAATCTTGCACGGCGCACACCAGGTCGCCCAGAAGTTGATCAATACCGCCTTGCCCTTGTAGTCGGAGAGGGAAAGCTTCTTGCCTTCGACCGTCCGCAGGCTGAATTCGGGGGCGCGTTTGCCACGCAAATCCGGAAGCCCCTCGTCGGCGGAAACGTCCTGCTGGACAGACTGGTTATTGGAGTTTTCAGGGGCAGCAATACCCTGCACCTGGTGCTGTGCGTATTGCTTGCGGCGCTTGTAATTGGCATAGCCCGACCAAACCATAAGCGCGAACGCGGCCAGAACCACAACAATAACCCATTGATTGCGCTTCACGTCGAGTGACCTTCTCCGGGCAAGGGAGCAACTTTGAGCTTGCATACACTCGTGCCTCTACCATTCTAAAGGACGCTCCCGCAGAGCGTCCCCAACGCTCTTCCCTGGTGCTGTTACGATCAATTGTTTTGTGATTGCGGATTTCATGAATACACCCACTCCCGCCCAGTTGATACGCATCGAAGCCGAGGCGCTGCTTCGACTTGCGGCGCGCCTTGAGGATGGCATGTCGGCCCGCTTCACCCACGCCGTGGAGCTGGTGGTGGGATGTGGGCGGCGGCGCGGGCGCGTGGTCGTCACCGGTATAGGCAAGAGCGGCATCATCGCGCAGAAGCTGGTCGCCACCTTCAATTCGACGGGAACGCCGGCCCTATTTCTGCATCCGGCCGAAGCGCTGCACGGCGACCTGGGCATGCTGGCCAAGGGCGACCTGGTGCTGGCGCTCTCCTACAGCGGCGAGACGGAGGAGATCCTACGCCTGCTGCCTACGCTTAAGCGCATGGGCGATGCCCTGATCAGCTTTTGCTGCGCCATGGGCTCGACACTGGCGCTGGCCAGCGACGTAGTCCTGGACGTCAGCGTAGAGCAGGAGGCTTGCGGGCTGGGTCTGGCGCCCACCGCTTCCACTACGGTGATGCTGGCGTTGGGCGACGCCTTAGCCATCGCGGCGTCGCTCCAAAAAGGCTTCCGCGCGGAAGATTTCGCTGACCTGCATCCCGGCGGTAAGCTGGGCAGAAAACTGGCCCGGGTGAGGGAGCTGATGCACGCACGCGATGCAGTTCCCAGGGTGTCCGCCGCCACGCTGATGCCCGAGGTGATCTACGAGATGAGCCGCAAAGGCCTGGGCATGACTACCGTGACCGAGGGTGAGACCTTAATCGGCATCATGAGCGATGGCGACCTGCGCCGCCTGCTGGAGCGGAAAGGACCGGACGCGCTGGCGATGACCGCGGGCGATGCCATGAACGCGGCGCCCAGGACCATTGCCCCGGATGAGTTTGCCGCCAGAGCCCTGAGCATCATGGAGGAAAAGAACATCACCTCGCTGGTAGTCGTGGACCCCGCGCAAGCCGTGGCCGGCGTTCTCCATCTTCATGACTTGTGGGGACTTGGGCTGATCTGAGACTACGATGCGACGGCTTCCGCGGCTTCGACACTGTCATAACTCTTGATCAGGGTATTGGCGCTGGTGAGCTTCAGCAGCTCGGCAATACGATAGTTGACTGCCACCAAACGGATATCACGGCCGCGGCGTTTGCTGGAGACGTAGTAATTGAGAATGGCGCCCAGGCCGGCCGAATCGATGTAGGGTGATTCCGTGAAGTCGAGGATGGTGACTTTCTCCGTGCCACCCATGAGGACCTTCTGAAAATCGAACAAATTGCTCAGGGTAATCGGTCCGTGCAGGCGAAAGACTCGGGTGTCCACCGTGTTGCCGGGCACGACGTCAAAGGTCAAAGGTTCGTTATACATAGCATCCGTGATTGTAGAAAGTGCGCGGCCCGGTTTGATGACAGTCCGGTAAATACCGCAGCAGTGGGCGCGCCACCATGCCATGTGAACCCTCTCTGAACCATTTAGAATTGGCTCACGTCGCTCGAGAAAGTATCCCCCAGAATGCACCGTTGGTCGAAGCTGTTTATCCCTACCCTGCGTGAAGCCCCGGCCGATGCCGAGGTAGCCAGCCACAAGTTTCTATTGCGCGCCGGATACATCCGGCAAGTGGGGGCGGGAATCTACTCCTACCTCTTCCTAGGCCAGCGCTCCATCAACAAGATTCAGGCCATTGTCCGGCAGGAGATGGACCGCATCGGCCAGGAGTTCCTTCTGCCCGCGCTTCATCCGCGCGAGCTGTGGGAGGAGAGTGGCAGATGGACCGTCATGGGGCCGAACCTATTCAAGCTGCAGGACCGCAAGGGCGCCTGGCTGGTGCTGGGCATGACGGAAGAAGAGGTGATGACCGACATCGCCCGCAAGGAACTACGCAGCTACAAGCAGCTGCCTCAGATTTGGTACCAGATTCAGACGAAATTTCGCGATGAACCGAGGCCCAGGGCAGGCCTGCTGCGGGTGCGCCAGTTCATCATGAAAGATAGCTATTCCTTTGACCTGGATGCGGCGGGTCTGGACCTCAGCTACAACAAACACGATGGGGCTTACCGGGCGATTTTTACCCGCAGCGGACTCGACTTCGTCGCCGTGCAGGCCGATTCCGGCGCCATGGGCGGCTCCCAATCGCAGGAGTTCATGGTCTACGCCGAAGCCGGCGAGGACCTGATAGTCAGCTGCCCTGCTTGCGACTATGCAGCCAACATGGATAAAGCTACCTCGCTGCTGCCCCCGGTCGAAGACCTGCCGCCCGCCGCGAACGGAGAACCAGAATTGGTGCACACGCCGGGCCGGCGCACCATCGAGGAGGTAGGCGCGCTTCTCGATCTGGGCCCAGAGCACCAGATCAAGACCATGGCCTATATGGCCTTGACTCCGCGGGCGAAGGTGGGCGCGCCGGAGATCGCCAGTCCGGTCGTGGTCTTGCTGCGCGGCGACCACACACTCAATCAGGCCAAGCTCGCGGCCCTTTTCCCCGCCGCCCGGGAACTCCGGCCCATGCTGGCCGAGGAGATCCTGGATACCTTTCATGCGCCCGCTGGTTCTCTGGGCCCGGTCGGTCTCGATATCCTGACGGCCGGCGAGCAAGCCGAGAGCGGCAAAGTGACCGTCATCCTGGATCTCGCTCTGGAAGGCCGCCAGAATCTAGTCGCCGGAGCGAACCGGGAGGAATATCATCTGCGCAATGTAACCCGGGGCCGAGACTTCATTCCTACCCAGATCGCCGACGTGCGCAACGTCATGGAAGGGGAAAATTGCCCCCAGTGTCCAGCGGTGCCGGGCAGTCCGCTGAAAGTGGCAAAAGCCATCGAAGTGGGACACATTTTCAAGCTCGGTTACCGATATTCGGATGGCATGGGAGTTCGTGTATTGGACCCAAACGGCAAGGAATTGACGCCCATCATGGGTTGCTATGGGATTGGGATCGAGCGAATCCTGACTGCGGCCATTGAGCAGAACCATGACGCGAACGGCTTTTGGCTGGCGCGCTCGATAGCGCCCTTCGATGTAGTGGTGACCGTGACGAATATGGGCGATGCGAACCTGGCAGCCACCGCCGAGCAGGTAGCCCAGAAGCTCGAGGATGCCGGATTTGATGTCTTACTGGATGACAGGGACGAGCGCGCAGGTGTCAAATTCAAGGATGCGGACCTGATCGGGATACCTTTCCGCATCAACATAGGTAAGAAGGTTGCTGAGGGGCGGCTGGAGTTGGTAACGCGCTCCAAGGCGAGCAGCCAGGACGTGGCCATCGCGGAGATCGCAGAGCGACTGCGGGCAACTGCAGATTCCGTCTAAGAGATGTAGGAGTTCATCATTTGGCCGTAAAAATCAAGGTTGTCCGCGCAAGCCTACTCGAGCACCCGGTGCGCAACATCATCCTGATCGCGCTGGTGGGTACGCTGCTGGTGGGCCTGGTGGTGTGCGAATCGATCTTCGGCTACTACTACTTCACCTACCGGCACAAGGTGGATGAGTGGCTGCAGAAGCCGCTCTTCCAGCAGACGGCAATGATCTATGCAGCCCCGAAGGAGTTACGGGTCGGGCAGAAGCTGACTCCGCAGACCATAGCCCAGGAATTGCGCGCCGCTGGTTACAGCGGAGACGACGATCGCGAGCGATCGCGGATGGGAACCTACTCGCTCAACGATTCGAGCATCAAGATCCAGCCTGGGCCGCAATCGTATCACTCCGAACAGGGCGCCACGGTGACGTTCGACAAAGGAATGGTCAAGCAGATTTCTGGCGACGGAGGCCAATCGCTGGATGCTTACGAACTGGAGCCACAGCTCATCACCGGTCTCTCCGAAGGGCAGAACCGCACCAAGCGCCGCCTGGTCAACTTTAACGAACTGCCACCCAACCTGGTCAATGCCGTAACTTCGATCGAGGACCGCCGTTTCTTTGAACATGGCGGAGTCGACTACTTCCGCCTGCTGGGGGCGCTGCGGGACGATCTGCGGCTGGGCCGGCGGCGGGAGGGTGGATCGACGCTCACCATGCAGCTGGCGCGCGGCTTCTTCCTGACACCGGAGAAGCGGCTGAAGCGCAAGATCATCGAAATTGCCATCACTTTCCAGCTGGAGAATCGCTTCAAGAAGCAACAGATCTTTCAGATCTATGCCAACGAGATCCCGCTGGGGCAGCAGGGAAGCTTTGCCATCAACGGGTTCGGCCAAGCGGCACAGACCTATTTTGGTAAAGATGTGAAGGATCTGGACCTGGCGCAATGTGCAATGCTCGCCGGGATGATCCAGCACCCAAGTTATCTCAATCCTTATCGCCATCCGGACCGGGTGATTGCCCGCCGCAGCATGGTGCTCGACGCCATGGTGGAGACGGGGAAGATCACTAAAGAAGAATCCATACGTGCCAAGGCTGAGGCGCTGAACCTGAGGCCTATCAACTTCGATGCGGGCGAGGCGCCGTACTTCGTTGACCTGGTTCGCGATCGGCTGGTGCAGCACATGGGCGAGGCGGACTTCAACCATTCCGGGCTGCGCATTTACACCTCGCTCGACCCGGATCTGCAGCGGCTAGCGTCGGAGGCAGTGACAGAGGGCATGAAGGGCGTCGACTTGCTGGTGGAAAAGCTGCATGCGCGCCGGGTGAAAGCAGGGGACGACGACGCTCCCATCAACTATCCCCAGGTCGCGTTAGTGGCACTGAACCCGCACACCGGCCAGGTGTTGGCACTGGTGGGAGGGCGAAATTATGGCGCCAGCCAATTCGATCATGCGGTGCAGAACCGGCCGACCGGCTCCGTTTTCAAGCCTTTTGTTTACGCTGCGGCCTTCAACACCAGTCTGGCCGGCACCGTGCTTACCCAGCCGGCCGTTGTGCCGCCGGCCAGCGAAGAAGCCGTGTCCACGAATCCTGTATCGGCGAATGGCGCATCCGCCGATCCTGCGCCTCCCGATCCGGGCAGACTAAGCGGGGTCTTTACCCCCATCACCTTGCTTAACAATGATCCTTCGACCTATGAAGGCGGTTATACCCCAAGCAACTATCACCATGACAAGCGTTTTACCGGGCAGATCACCGCGCGCACGGCGCTGCAGTTTTCGGAAAATAACGCAACTGTAACTTTGGCTGACATGGTCGGTTACAACAACGTCGCTGCCCTGGCTCGGGATGCCGGGATCAAATCCGCCCGTGGAACGCCGTCGGTGGCCCTGGGCGCTTATGGATCATCTCCACTCGAGATAGCCGGAGCCTATACCGTGTTTGCGAATGGCGGCGTCAAGATAGATCCCTGGTTGCTGGCGTCGATACGGTCCGCGAACGGTGATGTGCTCAACGATTATCCGCCGAACTCCAAGCCGATCCTCGATCCTCGGGTCGCCTATCTGACCTTGGCCCTGATGGAGAACGTCATCAACTCGGGCACCGCTGCCGTGGTGCGCGCTGATGGATTCACCGCCCCTGCGGCGGGCAAGACAGGCACTTCCCACGATGCGTGGTTCGCCGGCTTTACCAGCAACCTGCTCTGCGTAGTGTGGATCGGGAATGACGATTATACGGATATCAAGCTGGACGGCGGCAAAATAGCGGCGCCCATCTGGGCAGAGTTCATGAAACGCGCAGTCAAGTTGCCGGAATACTCCGATACCCGCCAGTTCACCCCTCCCAATGGGGTCTCGACGGTGCGGCTGGACAAAGTAACCAACCTACTTGCCGATGCCAGTTGTCCATCGGACTACGATGCGGTTTTTCTCGACGGTACAGCGCCAACCCAGACCTGCGACCAGAGCGCCGGGGATCAGCGTAGTGTCTTCCAGAAGCTTTTTGGCATTGGCAAGGAGGCCACCGTAGCTCCTGGAACGCCGGCGAATGGAGCGCCGGCGTTGCCGCCGCCGTCGGTAGGAACGCAGGCAGCAGCAGCGCCGACCCAGCCGGGACCCGCTGCGCCCCCTCCTGACGGGCAGAAAAAGAAAAAGAGGGGCTTCTTCGGAAGGCTATTCGGCGGCAAAGGGGATGACGACAACAAGCAGCCGGCGCAACCCGACCCCGCGCAACCGCACTAGTTCAATCGCAGGTCTCCACTCCGTCGAAAATATGCCCCTGGACAGCTGGGTGGCCCACTCAAGCCAACGGAAGGCTTGAATGGGCCACCCAGCATTTTTTTATCCTGTGGGTGGAACGTTGAAGGCGGAGGGGGCAGCATTCGTTGCTTAGTGCTTCCATCGGGAATCCGATGGTGGACGAAAGAGCCGGAGGTCTCACCGCTCCGGTGCGCTCCGCTCGAGAAAATATTTGTCGCCGTGGATGAGCTTTATTCCTTTTGACATTCTGGGCACCAGAAGGTGGAGCGGGCGCCTGGGCCTTGTTTGCGCATGAGAATAGTTGTTCCGCAGCGCCGGCAGGCCGAGCCTGTGCGGTGGTAAACCCAGAGCCTGGCCGCCGGATCACTCGATTCTGTGGTGCGGCGCCCTCCGGTGTAGGTCAGGATGGCGTCCCCGGCTCGGTCAGCGACGTTGGCAGCGAGAAAGCGACGCGCCGTTGTCAACAAACACTCGATCTCATGCGTGCGCAAACTGGCGATCTTTCGAAAGGGACTTACTCCGCAGGCAAAGCAAATCTCGGATTTGAAGACGTTCCCAATCCCGGCCATCACTCGCTGGTTCAGCAAAACATTGCCTACTTCTTCGTCGCCATGCTCGACGAGGCGCGCCGCGACCTCATCGGTGGCAAAGGAGGAGCCCAGTAAATCAGGTCCCAGGCCCGCGACTCCGGCAAACCTCTCCAAAGTGCGCGCGGTATAGAAGCGGGCGACCGGCACATCGAAGGCGACCGCCAGCAGATCTTCCGTGCCCAGGACCACGCGCATGTGGTTGCGAGCGCGCCGCCACCGCTCCCCTACGCGGTAGATGTGCCAGCTACCGCTCATCAGCATGTGCGTCGCCAGGATCAGATCGCCGGAGAAATGGATCAGCAGCCATTTGCCGCGCGACTCTACTTGCTCGATGATGCGGCCCGTCAGCGGGCTCTGATCGTGCACGCTGGCCAAGGGCGCATAGGCAGTTTCAAAGAGGGTGACCTTGTGGCCGGCAAATCCCTGCTGCAGAGCACGGGCGGAGCGGAAAATGGTATCGCCTTCGGGCACAGAAGAACCGCTCTCCTACTGCACGTTCGGGGCGATGCCCGACGGCTGCACAGGTGCGTTGGGCAGCAATACACGGCGAAAGTTGAGACCCAGCGGCGCGAGATGGAATCCTGCATCCTGCAGGAAGGAAGCGAGAAAGTGGTGCGCCGCCGGCTGGCCGTTGATGGTCGAGATCAGCATGCCCCCCCGCTGGTCTTCGCGTCGTTCCATATCCTGCTGGGCCAGAGAGGCGAGAAATACGCTCAGGTCGCGCGCCGTCGAGAAGCGCTCCGGTTCGTCGGTGGACAAGAAAACTTGCAGGTTGGGCTGATTGCGGCGCAGATAGGCGATCAGCTCACCGTTGCGCAGCACAACGCTGGCACCCACGCTGCGAGTGAGCTGGCGCGGGGCTCCCTCCACTGTTTCCTCGTCCTGCGCGGGCCAGCGCAAAACAGAACCGTATAGATTGGCGGGATCAGTGGCCGCCAGCATCACCATCTCCGGTTTCTCCAGCGGCGGGCCGTTACGCAGGCCGCGGAGCAAATCGACCGCCGCGGGAAGGGCGAATTGGGTCGCGCCCAGACCAGCGACAAAATAACCGCGGCGTATGCGGCCGCTTTCTTCCAGCGCCTTGAGCACGTCGTAGATGGCGCTGAAACCTCCGGGCAGATTCTCACTCGCCGCCGACTCGCGGGTGAGAACACCATAGCGATTGAGCAATTGCTGAGCGAAGGCGTGGCTCCATTCGGTCGCGGAGGCGAGGGATGAGGGGACCAGGCTCCAGCGGCCCTGGGCGCTGGGCGGCGTAGTACGGCGAGAACGGAAGGAGGGCAGATTGTGCTGCCGCTTGGGCTGCCGCGAAGAAGCCGCGGGCCGGGCGACATAGGCGCGCAGGGCGTGGAAGGTGTCATTGGTCACCAGGCCGCGCCAGACCAGGTTCCACAGCGCATCGAGCGTCTCGCCCGGGTACCCACCGCCGACGGCCTCGTGCAGTTGCGCGAAGAACGCAGCACCGCTACGGGCCAATTGTTCCAGCAGCGCTGTTTCGCGTGGACTCAGCATGTTCTCGGCCGACGGCTCGGCGCGTGGAGGCAGCAAGGTCCTAAGCTTATCGGCCAGGAACAAGCCAATGCGCCCGTCATGCTCACCTAACGAATCGAAGCCGCACCAGACAACCTCGCCTGCAGCAATCAAGGTGTCAAGGCTGCCGGGCGAGTAATTGACCAGGCGCGCGGGAAGGATGGCTGTTTCGATCAGCGAGGCGGCCAGCGGCGCGCCCTGCAGATGCTCAATGGTGTCAAGCAAGGCATCGAGACCGCGCCTGCGCTGCAACACACCCTGCCAGTGGGTCGCCAGGCGAGCCAGCGCCTGCTGCTCGATGGGCTCGACTTCGCGGCGCAGTTTAGCCAGCGACTTGCGCCGAATGGAACGCAGCACCTCGGCATCGCACCACTCGCGATAGACGCCGCCGGGACGGAATCCCCCTTCCAGGATGCGGCCGCCGAGCAACAATGCCTGCAAAGCACTCTCCACCTGCGGCGCATCGAGGGCGAAGCGGGCGGTGACTTCGCGCAAGGTGAAGGGTCCATGAGTCCGGGCGAAGCGGCGAACCAGTTCCAGCACTGGAGCTGTCACCGGCTGCAGCAGCGCGGGCGCAATGCCTGGGGGAAGCGGAATGCCCAGCGCATCCCGGTAGCGAGCCGCATCTTCGACCGCGATCAGCCGCTTTTCTCCGGCAATCTTGATCTCGAGGAGACGGCGGGAGCGCAGCAGACGCTCCAGTTGATTTATTAGATCGGGATCTGCGAGACGGCGCTGCAGTTCGTTGCGCGTGAGATCTCCGATGCGCAGGAGCAAGTCGTGGATGCCGTCCGCGGAGCGAACGCGCTGGGTTTCGAGCAGGCCCTGCAGCTGCTCTTCGACCTCGCTGATGGCGTCGGCGTCGAGCAGCTCACGCAGATCGGCATCGCCCAGCAGATCGCGCAACTGCTCCTGATCGATAGAAAGGGCCTGAGCCCGGCGCTCAGCCAGCGGCGCATCGCCATCGTAAATGTAATTGGCCACATAGCTGAAGAGCAGCGATGAGGCAAAAGGCGAAGGGGTGCGGGTGTCGGCGACATGCACGCGCACGTTGCGCTGGCGAATGGCGCGGAGCGTCTCGAGCAGCGCCGGCATATCGAAGACGTCGCGCATACACTCGCGGTACGCCTCCAGCAGGATGGGAAACGATGGATAACGGGAGGCAACAGAGAGCAGGTCGTAGGCTCGCTTGCGTTGCTGCCACAAGGGCGCACGGCCCTGCGCGCGTCGACGCGGCAGGAGCAGCGCCCGGGCAGCGCTCTCGCGGAATTTGGCGGCAAAGAGCGCTGTGCCGCTGAGCTGGCGCAGGACCAGATCGGTGGCCTCTTCCGCGTCGAGAAGAATCAGCTCGGGGTCCGGGGCCGCATCACTGTCGGGAAAGCGCAGTACGAATCCATCGTCACCCCACATTGCTTCCACATCCGCACCGCCACTGGCACGAATACGGCCGGTGATCGCCATGGACCAGGGCGCGTGAATGCGACTGCCGAACGGGGTGAGGACGCAGACGCGCCAATCGCCCATTTCGTCGCGCGTGCGCTCGATGACGATCGTGCGGTCATCTGGAACCACGGTGGTGGCAATTTCCTGGTCAGCAAGAAAGCGGATGAGGTTTTCCGCTGCCATGGAATCGAGATCGTGCTCGCGGGTGAGGCGGCTCAGTGCGGCATTGCGAGGCATCTCGCGAAGTTCCCGGACCAGTTTTCCGATACGGCGGCCAAACTCCAGCGGCCGGCCTGCGTTGTCCCCATGCCAGAAGGGCATCTTGCCCGGCTGGCCTGGCGCCGGCGAAACCAGCACACGGTCGTGGGTGATCTCATCGATGCGCCAGGTTGAGGCACCCAGGATGAAGGTGTCGCCGGTCCGACTTTCGAAGACCATCTCTTCGTCGAGTTCACCGACGCGGACGGACTTGCCTTCGGTCCCTGAGAGAAATACACCGTAGAGACCGCGATCGGGAATGGTGCCGCCATTCAATATGGCCAGCATCTTGACTCCCTCGCGCGGCGCGAGCGTATCGCGACCGCGGTCCCAGGTGATGCGCGGCCTCAGGTCGGCGAATTCGTCCGAGGGATAACGGCCGGCAAGCAGATCCAGCACTCCGGTGAAGGAGGCACGTGTGAGGCTGCTGAAGGGGGCTGCACCGCGAATCAAGCGGAAGACTTCTTCGACGCTGATCTCAGCGGGTGAACCGGGAGAGATGCGTCCCTCAGCGGCTAAAGCCGCGGTCTTTGGGGAGGATTTATGTACGGGCTGAAGCCCGTACCCTTCGCTTGCTTTGCCTGGAGGTTGGGCTACGATGGCGACGATCTGCTGCGCCAGCACGTCCAGGGGGTTGCGCAGAAAGCGAGTGGATTCCACCAAGCCTTCGTGCATGGCGCGCGTCACCGCGGCGCAGGCGACCAAATCGGCGCGATACTTGGGAAAAATAACGCCTTCGCTGGCTGCCCCGACATGGTGCCCCGCCCGGCCGATGCGCTGCATGGCACTGGCTACGGAAGGTGGAGCTTCAATCTGGATTACCAGGTCGACCGCACCCATATCGATGCCAAGTTCGAGCGAGGAGGTGGCGACCAAGGCGCGCAACCGCCCGGCCTTCAACTGCTCTTCGATCTCTGAGCGCTGCGCGGCCGCGATGGAGCCATGGTGGGCGCGGGCCAGTTGTTCGCCCGCCAGTTCATTGATCGCGCCGGCCAAGCGCTCGGCGATACGCCGGCTGTTGACGAAGATGATGGTGGAGTGGCGCTGGCGGATGATCTCGACCAGGCGGGGATGAATGGCTGCCCAGATGGATGTCCGCTTAGGGCCCTGGGAAGCTGGTCCGCTGGGCAGTTCCTCCCTCTGTCCCATGCGTGCCATGTCCTCCACCGGAACTTCAATGCGCAGGTCGAGCTTCTTGGGCTCGCTAGCATCGACGATGGTGACCGGGCGATACGGGATCACGGCGGAGTCCGGTTCGCTGGCTGGTTCGACTTCTCCTGTAGCTCCGCCAAGGAAGTGTGCTACCTCTTCCAACGGGCGCTGAGTGGCGGAGAGGCCGATGCGCTGCACGCGACCCTCGGTGATAGCCTCCAGCCGTTCGAGCGAGAGGGCCAGGTGCGCGCCGCGTTTCGTAGGCACGACCGCGTGTATCTCATCAATGATCACCGTGTCCACCTGGCGCAAGCTGGCGGAGGCGTCCGAGGTAAGCAGCAAGTACAGCGACTCGGGGGTAGTGATTAGAATCTCGGCGGGATGGCGACGGAAATGGCTTCGCTCTTTTTGGGATGTGTCACCGGTACGGATACTGATCTCCGGCTGGTGGAAATCGACCCCTGCCTGGCGGGCCATATTTGCGATCCCAGCGAGCGGCGAGCGCAGGTTGCGTTCCACATCCACAGCCAGGGCTTTGAGAGGGCTGATATAAATGACCCGGCAACCCTCGGTGTCGGTTTCCTTGCGGTGCAACATGAGCCGGTCGAGGCACCAGAGAAACGCGGTCAGCGTCTTGCCGGTGCCGGTAGGAGCGAGAATCAGGGTGTTTTCGCCGCGCGCGATCGCCGGCCAGCCTAGCCGCTGCGGGGCGGTCGGCTGCTCGAAGACGGCGCGAAACCAGGCCGCCGTGACGGGATGGAAAAGGGACAGTGCGTCTTCAAGTGGGGCCGTTGTCGCCGGTCGAGTTGGCTTTTTTGCCGCCATAGGTGCTGCCTCAAGGATAGCTGCTAGGGAAGGTTAGGTTGCACCTCCGGGTCGCTCTCTATATTTAGGCCTTGAAAAAGCTAGTGGTCGAGGGTGGCGGCACCCACTCAAGCCAACAGAGGGCTTGAATGGGCCACCCAGCCTTGGTTGCGGGTAAAGGTTACAGGAGTTGCATCTGCGTGAGGTTCCTGGAATCCGACTACCCTGCTTCGGACGCGGGCATAAGTTGCGAGCAGTTGCATCTGTGTGAGACTCGTGGAATTCGGCCACCCAGGCTTGTTGCAGGTAAAGCTTGCAAGCCTCCTGTTGCGCTGCGGACCGGCTGCCATTAGGCTCAGGGGACGATGCAAGCAGGCGAGAATGGATTTACACCGGAACTGCTGCGCCAACTGACTACCCAGGCGGCGGACGCGGCGGACCATGCGTACGCACCTTATTCAAAATTTCGCGTGGGCGCGGCTTTGCTGCTGCAGAACGGCGCCATCGTTACCGGCGCCAACGTGGAGAACGCGTCTTATGGTTTGACTATTTGCGCCGAGCGATCGGCGGTGGTTCGCGCGGTCGCCGAGCACGGACCGGAGATGCGGGTGCTAGCCTGTGCGATTACCAACCTGAACCAGGCGGCAAGCCCTCCCTGCGGAGCCTGTTTGCAGGTTCTAAGCGAATTCATGCTGCCCGCGTCGCGGGTGATTTTTCGCGGCCAGTCGGACTGGGAAGACTATCGCTTCGAAGAGGTCTTTCCCCACCGTTTCAAACTGCAAACCGCCAGGTAAGGAGAACCGCTTGGGACGATTGACAGGCCTGCTGGGGTTGGTGGCAATCCTATTGCTGGCATGGCTGCTTTCCAGCAATCGGAAGGCCATCCGCTGGCAGACGGCGGCCTGGGGCCTGGGGCTGCAATGGATTTTCGCCGTGCTGGTGCTGCGCTTTGACGCCGGGGAGCGGGCCCTGGCCGCGGCTGGAGACGCGGTAAACCGCATGCTGGCCTACGCTTTTGTCGGCTCCGGATTCGTCTTTGGCGAGCTGGGGAAGCAACACTCCTCTTTTGGGCTCATCATTGCCTTCCAGGTTCTGCCGACCATTATCTTTATCTCCGCATTTTTCGCCGTGCTTTACCACCTGGGCATCATGCAGATCGTGATCAAGGCCATGGCTCGATTGATGCAGCTGACCATGCGCATCAGCGGCGCTGAGTCGCTGAACGTGGCGGCCAGTATCTTCATGGGACAGACGGAAGCGCCGCTGAGTATTCGCCCATTCCTTCCCGGAGCTACGCAGTCGGAGCTGATGACCATCATGACCAGCGGCATGGCGCACGTCTCCGGCGGCATCATGGCGGCATACATTCTCTATGGGATCGAGGCCAAGCACCTGCTGGCCGCCGTGATCATGACGGCTCCAGGCACGGTGCTGATCTCCAAGATGCTGGTGCCGGAAATCCACACGCCAGCCACCCTGGGCCGGGTAACGATGCCCCTCAACGAAGAACACAGCAATGAGAATTTATTGGGCGCCATCGCTCGCGGGACGATTGATGGCGGCCGGTTGGCCTTTAATGTGGGCATCATGCTGATCTCGTTCCTGGCGTTGATCGGGCTACTGAATGGCATGCTGGGGGGTATCCACAACTGGCTGGGCGGTCACCATGTTCCCTTCCCGTCGAGCCTGAATGTGATCCTCGGGTTTATCTTCGCTCCGGTGGCGTGGCTTATCGGCATTCCCTGGCACAGTGCCCACCAGGTGGGCAACCTTCTGGGCACACGCACGGTGACCAACGAACTGGTGGCGTATGCGCTGCTGGGCGCGCAGAAGTCCTCGCTCGACTTCAGATCCTTTACCATCGCCACGTTTGCCCTATGCGGATTTGCCAACTTTAGCTCCATCGGGATGCAGATTGGCGGTATCGGGGCCCTGGCGCCGAACCGGCGCAACGACTTGGCCCGGTTGGGATTGCGAGCGATGCTCGCCGGGACCATGGCAAACCTGATGTCGGCGGCGATCGTCAGCGTGTTGCTGCGGTGACGTGGATAACAGCCATGTTTCGATTCTTTTTCCTGGTCTAACCCGGATTCAGTGGTCGATATCGTAAGAACCTTGGTGGGGGCTTCGCCCGTCTTTTTCGGCCCAGGTACGCTCCCACGGCAAGCCGGGGCGGGTTGGCGAACCTGGGGCACCCGTCCTGGTCCTTCGACAGCTTTTAGGGGGAAGACTTGGTAAATGGGATTTTTGAACAGGCGGAAGAGGCGGCCGCCGCTATCCGCGAGCACACTGCGGTCAAGCCGCGAGTGGCCGTTGTGCTGGGGTCCGGACTGGGGTCATTCGCGGACCGGGTCGAGCAGCCGATCTCGATTGCCTACACCGCCATTCCGCATTTCCCGCGTCCGACGGTGGAGGGCCACAGCGGCCGCCTGGTGATGGGGACCGTGGCCGGAATCCCAGTTGCGGTCATGCAGGGCCGCGTACATGGCTACGAGGGATACTCGCCGGAGGAAGTCGCCTTTCCGGTGCGCGTCCTGGGACGCCTGGGCATAACCACCCTGGTGGTCACCAATGCCGCCGGCGGAGTTCGCCTGGATCTGCAGCAAGGCCAACTGGTCCTGCTCTCCGACCACATCAACTTCACTGGCCGTAATCCCGTCACCGGGCCCAACGACGAACGCCTGGGATTACGTTTTTTCGATATGACGGATGCGTATGCCAAGCGCCTGCGATTCCTGGCGCACGCCGCCGCCGCACGCCACAGCATTCCACTCCCCGAGGGCATTTACCTGGGTCTGCCAGGGCCCAGCTTTGAAACCCCGGCGGAAATCAGAGCCTTTCGCGGCTGGGGAGCGGACCTGGTAGGCATGTCCACGGTCCACGAGGTCATCGTCGCCCGGCACATGGGGATGGAAGTGCTCGGCATCTCCTGCGTCACCAACATGGCCGCCGGCATTCTCGATCAGCCGATCGAGCACCTCGAAGTGTTGGAGACGGGCGCCCGCGCGCAGCAGCAGCTAACTACCCTGCTGGTGGAACTGCTGCCGGCGCTTGCATCCACCGGCATGCGCGGAATTTAACAGGCGCAGCCCGGGGAAAAGCCAATGCGCTTTGCTATCCTTGAAATTGCTATGCCGACGAAAAAAGAACTCCTGATCTCTCCAATCCAGCACATCGACATCAAGCAACACAATGTCGTGCCACTGGTGGATGCAATGCAGTCCATGGCCTACAGCTCCCGTGATCTTGCCCGGGCGGCCTCCATCTACGAACGCATGCTGCGCGACCAGGATTGTGGCGTGATTCTCTGCCTCGCCGGATCGCTGATCAGCGCTGGATTGAAGCAGATTTTTGTCGACCTGCTGCGCAATAACATGGTCGATGCCGTGGTATCGACTGGGGCCAACATGGTCGACCAGGATTTCTTCGAGGCGCTGGGATACAAGCACTGGATCGCTGACGACCTTTACCGCCAAGGCACAGAAGACGCCACCTTGCGCGAATTGATGATCGATCGCATCTACGACACGCTCATCGACGAAGAAGAACTGCGCCTTTGTGACGAGACCTGCAAGGTCATCGCCGATTCCCTGGATCCCCGGCCCTACAGTTCGCGTGAGTTTATCCGGGAGATGGGGGCTTATCTCGAGAAACAAGGCAAGACGCCGGCGAAGGGCGGAGTCGACAGCATTATCCTGGCCGCCTACCAGATGGACGTGCCGATCTTTGTGCCTGCCTTCAGCGACTGCTCGGCTGGCTTTGGGCTGGTCGCCCACCAGCATGGCCGCGGCGACAAGCCCAAAGTCTCAATCGATTCGGTCAAGGATTTCTACGAGTTAACCCAATTGAAGATCGCCAACCCGACCACCGGCCTGCTCATGATTGGCGGCGGCGTACCCAAGAATTTCGCCCAGGACATCGTGGTTTCCGCCGAGATCCTGGGAGTCGATGCGCCGATGCACAAATATGCCATCCAGATCACGGTGGCCGACGTGCGCGATGGGGCTCTCTCTTCCAGCACCCTGAAAGAGGCCAGCTCCTGGGGTAAGGTAGACACCACGTTCGAGCAGATGGTGTATAGCGAGGCCACCCTCGCGCTTCCTTTGATCGCCGGCTATGCTTTTCATAAGAAAGCACATGCGGCACGAAAGCAGCGACGGTGGTCACGCCTGCTGGAGCCCGTTACCGCATAGCTGAGGGAGCGATGCTATGCAAGGATTGCCGCCCCGTAACGAGACACCGGCTTTCTGCACCAATACACGGTCTGACCTAGTACTAAAGTGGCAGCCGAACCCACTCTTTTTCTATAGCTTGCGCTGCAAAATCGGTATACTTCGAGGCATCCCCCAATACGTTGTCTAGCAACTTTTGGGGGTTCCACAGTGTCTCTTCTACTAGGTGTAGCCGGTTTTAGTTATGTCGGGCTTTTTTTAGGGTTTTGGTCCCTTGGCCGTATGTCGGCCCTGTCAGATAAATTTGTAGAGAGCCGTGCCAACGTAATTCCGTTCCATCGCGGTTAGTTGGAATTAGTCTCGAAGAAGAGCCAGTGCGTCCGCGACCTCACACTATGGAACGCGCTGCTTATCCACTGCGGTTTTCCCCCGATCCGATCCGTTGGAGGTGCGTGAGCTCTCCCTCCATGCTTCCGTGGACTACTCTTAGTCACTGTATAGGCCAGCAGGAGTTCCCTATACTGCGGATAGTTAACGTTTAGCATGGGTTAGTGTCGTCTCTTTAGCATGGACGGCTGACTTGGCAAGAGTTCATTAATTAGACCCGCATCGATCGAGCACGAGTGACCTGGCTTCGAGATAGGCTACCATCCACCATACTTTTCGCGGTTGCGCTGCTGCTTTCCGCCTATGGCGGATTGGTCCTTTTGCTGGGCCGGGGCGGCACTTTCTCAGCTGCGGTGATCACTTGGGCGTGCGCCCAGGTCCTTCTGATTGCTCTCTGCGTGCACAGCTTTCTGGACGCCTCCCGCCAGGATGAGGCCGAATGGCAGGTACAACAGGTAGCGCAGCTACAGCGCAGCATCCTGGACTCTGCCGGCCCGATGATTTTGGCCACCGACCTGGAAGGCAACCTGCTCATCTTCAATCCCGCGGCTGAACGGATGCTGGGCTACCGCTTCCACGAAGTCGTTGGCCAGCTCAACGCACATGATCTCTTTCCTGAAGGCGAACTGGAGCGCGTGGGACAGCTGCTGGTTTCGCGCCTCGATCGCTCGCCCGCCATTGACCTGGACAGTGTTTCGGCGGAACTGAAGCACTACGTACAGTACGTCACCAGTTTCCCTGTCAGCCGAGTCCGCGGCTTTGAGATCTTGTGCCGACGCAAGGATGCCACCACTTTTCCCGCCATGGTCTATCTCTCGGCGGTCAGGAATACGGAGGGTGCGCTGACCGGATTGCTGGCCATCGCCACCGACCTGACAGCCACCAAGCGCGCTGAGCATGCCTTGCGCGAGAGTGAAGAGCGATACCGCGACCTGTTCGACAACTCGCAGGAAATGATTGCCACCCTGAGCCCGCGAGCCAAGTACCTGTACGTCAACCCGGCATGGCAGACATGCTTTGGCAAGAGTGCAGCCGCCTTTGAGAGCCTGATCAGCTTCGAGGCTGCCTTCCCGCCGGAGATGCAAACCGATGCCGCCGCGCTGTTTGACCGCGCCTTGCGCGGTGAGCGCATCGATCGCGCCAATCTACGGGTGCAGGACGCCAATGGGATGTATCGCGAATTGGAAGCCAGCCTGAGCTGCCGCCAGGACCGCGGCGAACCAGTGTCGGTGCGCTGCATCTTCCGCGATGTCACCGCTCAGTACCAGCGCGAACGCAGATTGGCGATGCAGCTCGCGGTCAGCCAGGTGGTGGGCGAGTCCACTACCTCCGACGAAGCTCTACCGGCCATGCTCGAGTCCCTGGGAACCAACCTGGGTTTCGATATGGCGGGACTGTGGTTTGTGAGCAGCGACCATCACACCCGCTACCTGGCGGGCTGGTACGCTCCGGATCGGGCGTGTGTCGAGTTTCACCGCGACAGCATCGGACGGGTGCTGCAAAAGGGCAAGGACCTGCCCGGCCAGATCTGGGCAGCGGAAAGCCCCTGCTGGATTGAAGATCTGCAGGAGGACAGCAATTTTCTGCGCGGCACGTCGGCCAAGGCGGACGGCCTGGTGACCGGATGGGGTGTACCCGTCCGCGTCGGCAACCAGGTGATCGCCGTAGTCGAGTTCTTCAGCCGCCAGAAACAGCGGGAAGATAGCGAAATGATGGCCACGGTGGAAACAGTCTGCGCATCCATTGGCCAGTTTATGGCGCGCTCAGCGCAGGAGAGCCGCCTGGAAGAGTTGAACCGGCAGAAAGAGTCGATCCTCAACTCGGTGGCGGATGGTATCTTCGGCACCGACTCTGCCGGGCGGATCGTCTTCGTCAACCCGGCGGCGGCCAATATGCTGGGCGCTCACGCCTTTGATCTGATCGGCCGCACCGTGCACTCGGTGGTGCATGAGGAGCGTAAGGGGCGGGAAAAGTGCTCCGACCAGTGCCGGACTGGCCGCGCCTTCCTGGTGCGTGAAGGCACCAGCGGACAAGATGTCTTCTATCGCAAGAATGGCGCTTCTTTCCCGGTGGAGTTCTCGGTAACCCCTATGGTCGAGCATAACGTGGCCGTAGGCAGCGTGCTCAGCTTCCGCGATATCAGCCAGCGGTACGCGCTGGACCGGATGAAAGATGAGTTTGTCTCCACGGTGAGCCACGAACTGCGCACGCCTCTCACCTCGATTCGGGGTTCTTTGGGCCTGCTGGCGACCGGGTTGTTGGGCGAGATGGGGGAGAAGGCGTCGAACCTGCTGCGCATCGCGGTCACCAACTCCGACCGGCTGGTCCGCCTGATCAACGACATCCTTGACCTGGAGCGCATGCAATCGGGCCGCGCACCCCTCACCTATCGCAGTTGCGACCTGGAGGAGCTGGCGAAGCAGGCGATCGACGCCATGGCACCCATGGCGGAAGCTGCCAAGGTGCAGATGCTGCTGGATTCCGGGCCGGCGCAAATGGAAGTGGATCCGGACCGGCTGCAACAGGTGATGACCAACCTGCTGAGCAATGCCATCAAATTCTCTCCGCCCCAGTCGCAGGTTACGGTTCTCATAGAACGGCTGCTCGATGGAGTCACCATCAGTGTGAGAGACAACGGCCGTGGCATCCCCAAGGACAAGCTGGAATCGATCTTCGACCGCTTTCAACAGGTGGATGCCTCGGACGCCCGGCAGAAGGGGGGAACCGGACTGGGCCTGGCCATCTGCCGCACCATCGTCATGCAGCACGGCGGCCGCATCTGGGCGGAGCGCAATGCGGATCGCGGCTCTACTTTCCGCATGTTCCTGCCCTCGGTGACTCGGGAGGCCGAGTTGTCACGCCAGGGCGGCAGCTCGGCCTCCCCGGTGCATAACGCCACCTCTGTCCTGGTCTGTGACGAGAACCCGGAAACGCGGGCGGTGCTGGTCGAAAGCCTGCGGCAGCATGGCTATTCGGTGCTCGAAGCCGCCACCGGCGATGAGGCCGTTGTGGTGGCGCGGCAGACCCCCATTCAAGCCATCCTGCTGGATATGAGCCTTCCCAGCCTGCATGGCTGGGAGACTCTGCATCTGCTGCGCGACGATCTGCGCACCGCTGCGATTCCGGTCGTGGTGTTGAGCGCCTTTGGCGCCCTGAACGATCCTGAGGTGGAAAAGGCAGCGGACGCCTGGCTGGAGCAGCCACTGGAAACAGAATCGATGCTGGCCGCCCTCTCCAGGGTCCTGCGGGTGGAACGAGAACCCTCGCGTGTGTTACTGGTAGAGGATGATGCTGACCTGGCCAAGGTGATCCTGGCCACGTTCGAGCGTGCCGGCATCCAGGTACATCACGCCTCCACGCAGCGCAAAGCGATGGAGTTGTGTGTTTCGTCGCGACCAGATCTGGTCATCCTCGACATTGGCCTGCCCGACGGCGATGGCTTTGGACTGGTCGACTGGCTGCGCCAGCAACAGGAGATGAAAAACCTGCCACTGGTTGTCTATTCCGCCCAGGACCTGAGCGAAGGCGAACGCAAGAAGCTGCGGCTGGGGAATACAGAGTTCCTCACCAAGGCGCGCGTCCAGCCACAGGATGTGGAGACGTTGGTGCTAACGATGCTGCGCCAGCCAAACGATGTTACCGAAGTACCGCTGGGATGGGATGGGACCGCTTCTCCGAGTGTTTAAAAACCTCTACGGCCCCGGATTTCCTGTACGCGGCTCTAAGACAAGTCCGCGTATGCGGCTTTCTTCACAGAAAGCCGCATGAGGTTTATTGATTCCGACGAGCTGCACAGGAAAATCCGGGGGACCTGCGCTCTAATGACACGCCGCATCCTAATCATTGACGACGAAGACGATATCCGCCAGGTGGCCGCCATGAGCCTGGAGACAGTAGCGGGATGGGACGTTATGCTCGCGAATTCCGGTAAACAGGGGATCGAACGGGCCAGCGCGGAGCAGCCGGACGCGATTCTTCTGGACGTGATGATGCCGGAGATGGATGGACCCACCACTCTGCTCAAACTCAAGGCCAGCGGTATGACCTCTCATATTCCCGTCCTGTTGCTGACCGCCAAAGTACAGGGCCCGGATCAGCGCAGATTTGCCGAAATGGGCGTGGCTGCGACCTTGTTCAAGCCCTTTGATCCTCTGACCCTGGCGCGGCAGATTTCCGCAGCGTTAGGCTGGAAGGAAGGCGACTGATCTTGACCAACGGAGACCGCATGCCCCCGGAGAAAACCGCGCGTACCGCAGCCAGCTTGGCTCCGGAAGAACAGAGTCACGAGCAAAAGATGCAAACCATGATCTCCGCCCTGTGGGAGCGAAGCAGACACACTGTGGCCGAGCGCGCCGCGTTGCTGCAAAGCGCGGGGGAGCTTTGGAACGATAACCAGCTGGATGCGGCAACCAAGTTGCGCGCGGTGGATTCCGCACATAAGCTGGCGGGCGTGCTGGGCACCTTCGGCCTGCCCCGCGGTACCGATCTGGCACGGGAGGCGGAAGGGCTCTTTGGCCAATCGACGCCGCCCGACAAAGCAGAGATAGAACGGCTACAAGTCCTGCTTGCGGAGCTGGCGCGGCTGATCGACCGCGGACCCAATCCGACCCTCTAGAATGGCATCATGAACGACTTGGGACGGCTGCTCGTCGGGGTGGGATTGGTGCTGCTCATCGCCGGCGGCCTGCTGCTGCTGTTGGGGCGGACCGGGATCCCACTGGGCAGGCTGCCCGGAGACATTTCCTACCGGGGAAGGAATCTTTCAGTCTACTTTCCGCTGGGGACCTCCATTTTGCTGAGCGTGGTGCTGACTCTGATCTTCTATTTGCTCTCCCGCTTTCGCCGCTAGCGTGACGGTGAAAAGGCCGGTCCGGGGGGAGGAGGCGGCTCCGCAGCGGCTAGAGCCGGACTTGGTTTCAATCGTTTACGTACGGGCTCAAGAGGCTGCGGAAAAATTCTGTAGGGGACGGGAAAGCAACCCCGCAGGGGCTAAAGCCCTCATCAGGCGCGGTTTGCGGCACGACTGAAGTCGTGCCCTGACACAAAGCATGAGTTTTTCCGGAGCCTGTCAAGCCCGTACCCTTCAAGGACCGGACTTTTCCGCAGCCTGTAGAACCGTGGCGAGCCAGGGTCCCGCTTTTCCGTTCGACTGGCCGGCGTATAGACTCGACGTTTGGTGGAGGCGCCGTGCCCAATCCGGAGGAATCGCTGAGCCAGCTGGGGCTGGTTTTCCCGGAAGCGCCGGCCAACCTCCGTCGGGTGTGGCGAGTCGGCCAGCTGGTCGGAGAAGTAAGAAACCACATCGAGCGTGAGTACCCAGATGTGTGGGTAGAAGGCGAGGTTTCCAACTATCGCCCTGCTCCCTCCGGCCACGTTTACTTCACCCTGAAAGATGGCGACGCCCAACTGCCGGTGGTGCTGTTTCGCCGCCAGGCGATGCTGTTGCGCTTCCGGCTGGAAGATGGGTTGCAAATCCTGGTCCGCGGGCGGGTCTCTGTCTATGAACAGCGTGGCCAGATGCAGTTGGTTGCCGAGTTCGTCGAGCCGGTAGGCGCAGGCTCGTTGCAGATCGCCTTCGAGCAGTTAAAGGCCACGCTACAGAAGGAAGGCCTTTTCGCGGCAGATCGCAAGCAGCCTCTCCCCGCCTTTCCTCACTGCATTGGGATCATCACGTCCCCTACAGGCGCGGTGATTCGCGACTTTCTCAATGTAGCCGGGCGCAGGCACCTGGCGCTCCACGTGCAGCTATACCCTTCGTCGGTGCAGGGCGAGACGGCCGCCCTGGAAATTGCGGCGGGCATCACGTTTTTCAACCAGTCGCGCACGGTAGACGTGATCGTGGTGGCCCGCGGCGGCGGTTCGCTCGAAGACCTGGCTCCCTTCAACAGCGAGTTGCTGGCCAGGGCCATTGCCAATTCTCAGTTGCCGGTAGTCTCCGCCATCGGCCACGAAACCGACTTCACCATCGCCGATTTTGTCGCTGATCTGCGTGCGCCCACCCCCTCGGCTGCGGCGGAACTGCTCACCGAAGCACAACACAAGGTGGAGGAGCGCCTGGAGCAGCTGCACCGGCGCCTGACCCACGCCTGCCGTTACCTGCTTATGCGTGCCCAGGAGCGCTTTACCCGGCTCTCCGCGCCAGCCGCCTTTGCGCGCATGCGCAATGCACTGGCGCGGCGGCAACAGAGGGTGGATGAGTTGCAGTACCAGCTGGACGCCGCCTGGCACCGGCAAAGCCGCAGCGTGACGGAAAGGTTGCAGAAACTCGAGGCCAGGCTGCTACGTCAGGATGTAAGTCACCGTATGCGCATGGTACGGGAGCGGCTGGCGGCACTGGATGGACGGATCGGACGGGCACAAGACTCCCTGCTATTGCGTGCGCGTGCCAGGCACGCAAGTGCGGAAGGCCGGCTGCAGACCCTCTCTCCCCTGGCAGTCCTGAATCGGGGCTACGCCCTGGTCTTCGATGAGGCAGGAACCCTGATCCGGGAGGCCGCCGCTGCTCCAGACGGCGGACTGATTACTACACGATTCGCCCACAGCACCCTGACAAGCCGCGTGCTGGAAAGGAAGTCTCCTCCAACCAAACCATGAGAAAACTTTTTGGAACGGACGGTATCCGCGCGGTAGCCGGAGAGGCCCCTCTGGACCCACCCACTATTTTCGCCACCGGACTTGCGTTGGCATCCTCCCTGAAGAGTCTTTATCCCCAGCCACGGGTGCTGTTAGGGGCAGATACACGCGAGTCCAGCCCCTGGATCTCGGCAGTCATTTCCGCTGGATTGTGCAAGGGGGGAGCGGAAGTGTTGAACGCCGGCATTATCACCACGCCTGGGGTGGCCTACCTGACGCGCAAACATAGGTTCGCCGCGGGCGTGGTGATTTCCGCCTCGCATAACCCCTGGCAGGACAACGGGATCAAGGTGTTTGGCGGCGATGGTTACAAGCTGCCTGACGCCACCGAGATGGCCATCGAGGAGGAGATATTTCGCCGCCTTGAGGACTCGCCCCCGCCGGGCCTTAAAGGGCTAAGCGCTCCACCGGCGAGCAAGGATTTCCGTGAGGAGTACGAGGGTTTTCTTCGCAACGTTGTTCCCCAGCTGAACCTGAACGGCAAGAAGATCGTGATCGATTGCGCCAATGGGGCGGCGGCGGTGATCGCGTCGGAGCTCTTTACGTCCTTTGGAGGCGAGGTGCACCTGACGCACGTAAGCCCCAACGGACGCAACATCAACGAAAACTGCGGCGCCCTCCACCCGGAAGTCGTGGCCCGGGAGACCAAGGCGCTAGGCGCCGACCTGGGGATCACCTTCGATGGGGACGCAGACCGTGCGCTTTTCGCCGACGCGCACGGCCGGGTGGTCAATGGGGATGGAGTGATGCTGGTGGCGGCCCGCGATATGCAGGCCAAGGCCGAGTTGGCCGGCGATCTGGTGGTGGCGACGACGATGTCGAACATGGGCCTGGAAGCGGCGTTGCGGACCAGCGGCATTCGCATGTTCCGCGCTCCTGTGGGGGACAAATATGTTTTGGAGATGATGCAGAAGCACCAGGCCAGCCTGGGCGGAGAACAATCGGGCCATATTCTCTTTCTCCGCCGCAGCACCACCGGCGACGGATTGCTCACCGCGCTGGTGTTGCTCGATACTCTGGCGCGATCCGGCAAGCCTCTGCACGAGCTTTTGAGTGATCTGCGAGTCTTTCCGCAAGTAATCGTCAATGTGCGGGTACGCGAAAAACGGCCGCTGGATCAGATTCCAGGCGTGGTCGAGAGCATTCAACAGGCGGAGACGGATCTGCATGGTAATGGGCGGGTGGTGGTGCGCTATTCCGGCACCGAGGCCCTGGCCCGGGTGATGATCGAGGCCGAGTCAGAGCAGCAGATGCGTAAACACGCGGACCGCATCGCCCAGGCCATCCGGGTAGAAATAGGGGTTTGAAGAACCGGTATCATCAAGGGAGGAGAGAGCCATGATTACCGCCATCCTTTTGCTCGCCCTCATGCAACCGCAAGCTTCCGGTTTAGCAACCGCTGCTGCACCGGATACAACGACGCCGGCGGTGCGGACGGAGAAGCTCACCCCGGCTGAAGTGAAAGCGCTGGCTGATGCCAACCAGGCTGTTGCCGACGCCCAGGACAAGTTGATTCATGCCAAGGCCGCCCTGCAGGGCACGACTGAGGGTATTGAGCAGGCCCATCACGCAAACACAGACTGCGGCTGCTACCTTGAGAGCACGGGACGCGATTACGACAAGGTGGAATTCAAAGGCGACACAATTATCATCCAACACATCCACGAGGCCCCGGGTAGTTTGAGCAATAAGACCACGCCCTAAAACGCTGTGGAAGCGTGAAGATAAACCGCAGGTCCCTCCACTACGCTTCCACGGCAAGCCGGGACAGGTCGCTCCGGTCGGAGGCTGTGACTTTTTTAATTTCCCTTGTAGTCTGTGGCCGGAAAGCTCCGAAGAGCATCTGCCAACAAGCATCGCCGAGGTCCTTCGACTGCGCGCATAAACCCTCTGTTATGCCATAGACCTGCGAGGCGCTTCGCTCAGAGGTTGTGACTTTATTGATTTTTGCGCTGTTTGGCAGCACCTAACCTTTTTGTTTTCAGCGTCGGCTTTTGTGTGCAACCAATAAAGTCACAAACTCTCAGGATGACACCTTCTGGGGGGGATTGAAAATGATCTGGTCGAATGCAAGAAGCACGAAAAAAATCGAAAAAGTCACAGGCTCTCCCAATGACAAACGGATTTGGGGAGGGCTTGTAGCCCACTCAAGCCAAGTACGGCTTGAATGGGGCACCCAAAGCTTTTGTTGCCGTTGTCATTGCTCGCTTAACTTGCCACAAGCAAGTCGGCTCCTCGGGATGACAACTTTGTTTGGCTGGTAGGGTCTGGTATCAAAACGAAATTGTCATCCCGACCGGAGCGACCTGTCCCGGCTTGCCGTGGAAACGTAGTGGAGGGACCTGCGGTTTCCTTTCGCTTCTTGTTCCCACTTCTTACTTCATGTCGCGCCAATTAGGCCCGGCGCCGCAGTCGACCACGATCGGGACTTTTAGTTCGATCACTGTTTCCATTTCATGTTGCACCAGCTGCTTTACCTGATCGACTTCCTTCTCCGGCACGTCGAAGAGGAGTTCGTCGTGCACCTGGAGCGTCATTCTCGCTTCCAGCTTTTCTTCCCTGAGCCGGCGGTCGATGCGGATCATGGCAATTTTAATCAGGTCCGCGGCGGTTCCCTGGAGCGGCGTGTTCACCGCCGTGCGCTCCGCGAAACCGCGCAGGTTGGCGTTCCGGCTCTGCATATCGGGGATAGGGCGAACGCGGCCGAAGAGGGTGCGCACTCGCTGCTCCCTGCGTGTCTCCTCAAGCAGCCGATCAATATAGCTGCGCACGCCGCTGTAACGCGCGAAGTAGGTTTCGATGTACAGCCTGGCTACGTTTTGCTCAATGCCGAGTTGCGCCGCTAATCCAAAGGGAGAGATGCCGTAGACAATTCCGAAATTCACTGCCTTGGCACGGTCGCGTGTCTGCTTATCCATACCTTCGGCCGCGATGCCGAATACTTCGGCGGCCGTCAGGGTGTGAATGTCCTGTCCTTCGGCAAAGGCGCGCACCAGCAGCGGATCTTCGGAATAATGCGCCATCAGGCGCAGCTCGATCTGCGAGTAATCGGCGGAGATGAGCAGATTTCCCGGCGCCGCGATAAAGGCGGCGCGGATCTCGCGGCCCAGTTCTGTCTTGATGGGAATGTTCTGCAGATTCGGATTCGTCGAAGAGAGGCGCCCGGTTGCAGTGCCTACCTGGTTGAACGTGGTGTGGACACGCCCTTCCGCATCGGCCAGCAAGGGCAAAGAATCAATGTAGTTGGACTTGAGCTTGGCCAGCTGCCGGTATTGCAGCACCTGGCGCGGAACCTCGTTATGCTCGGCCAGTTCTTCGAGCACATCCACCGCGGTCGAAACCACCTTGCCCTTGCCATACTTGAGCGGCTTAGGCAGGTGCATTTTATTGAACAACACATCGCCCAATTGCTTAGGCGAATTGATGTTGAAGCGATGGCCGGAGCCTTCGAAGATCTGCTCGCTGACGCGATGCATCTCCACAGTCAAGCGGCCAGCCATGGCGGAGAGAACCGCGCGGTCGATACGCACCCCAGCCTCTTCCATGCCCAGCAGGACAGGGACCAGCGGCAGATCGATGTCGCGATACACCTGTCCGGCGCCCAGCGATCCCACGTCCTCCTTGAGTAGCGGCGCAAGGGTGTGGATGGCGTGCGCCGATGCGGGCAACAGCTCATCGCCCGCTTCCGGCAATGCCCGCGTAGTGAAGCGTGCGGCCACATCGCCCAGGCGATGCGTGGCGTGGGTGGGATTGATGAGGTAGGAGTAGAGCATCACATCATCGATGGGCCCAGCCAGCCGCAGACCATGGCTTGCGCCATGGCGATCAAGAATGCGCAGCGCTGCCTTAAGGTCGTGCACCGACTTTGGCGTTTGTTCATCGGATAGCAAGCTGCATAGGAACTCCGGAGCGCGACTATCGACGGCCGGATCCAACGAAACGACAAGCACCCGGCCCGGCTCCGCCGAGACAGCAATCTTTAATGTCTGAGGAACGGGTTCAGCCTGCTGCGCCGGAGTATCGAACAGGCCGAGCAGTGACATGGTCTTGAGCTGCGGCTCTTCTTCCTCGATGGCCTCGCTTTCCTCCTCAGCCACCTGTTCCGATGCGACCTCGAGCAGCGTGGTGTCGAAGGCCAGCGCAAAGCCGTGGCCGCGTGCCTGCTCAACGAAACGATCTATCTCTTCGGGCGATGGATCGTGGCAAATGGTGAGCGGCGTTTCCTTCTCGTCGGGAGCCAGCTCCTTGAGCATGGTGGTGAATTCAAGCTCATTGAAAAGCGCACGGCATGCGCTCACGTCCGGGGACTGGGTGCGCATTTGTTCCAGGTCGAGTGCGACCGGTACTTCACAGTGGATGGTCACCAGCTCCTTGCTGAGCAGCACCGACTCACGATTGTTCTCGAGCGATTCGCGGTAGGTCTTGCGTTTCACCTCTGCCGCATGCTCGAGCACCGCTTCGACACTGCCGAATTGCTGGATCAGTTCGACCGAGCCTTTGTCTCCAATTCCCGGCGCGCCGGGAATATTGTCGATGGAGTCTCCGCGCAGAGCCATCACATCGATAACTTGCTCCGGCGCCACTCCGAGTACTTCCACCACCTTCTCGCGATCGAGGATCAGGTTGTCTTTGACAGGATTGAGCACCTTGACCCGGCCGGTGACCAGTTGCAGCATGTCTTTGTCATTCGAAACCACGAAGACATCGTGATCCTGCTCGGCGGCTTGCCGTGCCAGGGTGCCGATCACATCGTCGGCTTCGAATCCCTCGGATTGCAGAATCGGGATGCGAAAGGCTTCCAGCGCTCGGCGGATGAACGGCAATTGCTGCGCCAGGTCTGGAGGCATCTCGGTGCGGTTGGCTTTGTAACCGGCGTAATCGATCTCGTCAAAGGTCTGGGTCTTGATGTTCCATTTGCGCACCGTGGCCATGCTGCGCGCACGCTCATCGCGAAAGACGGCCCCGCTCACATCGAAGACGGCGGCAAAGAACTCCGGCTGAAAATCGCGGCGGAGCTTGTTGATCATGTTGACGAAGACGTAGGTGGCCGCGGTGGGCACGCCGGTGCGCGTGGACATGGGCCGCTGACGCTGCATTGCGTGATAGGCGCGAAAGATAAACGACATCGCGTCCAGCAGGAAGACGGGCTTCTTGGGTTCGGGATTTAACTGGGTAATTGAGGCCATTACTCGTGGAACAGATCTTTGATCAGATTGATCTCAAAAACAATTCCCTTGCCCGAGTGAGAAAAGGTGTCGTTGCGTAAGAGCTGCCCATTCTCGTAACGGTAGTAGGTGCTGTCCTGAGGGTCGATGACCCGGATTTCGGGGATACCCATGACGCGGTAGTCTTCGAGGCGCCTCTTCAGCCGCTGCAGCGTATCTTCAGGGGACAGAATCTCGAAGACGGCCAGCGGCGGGTGGGTAATGACCTGTTCTCTCGGCTGACTGGGATCAAGCACGGTCACATCGGGAACACGATAGCGGTTGGCAGCCACTTTAACGCGCAATTCAGGCAGGGCGCGCACACCCCATTCGGCCCAATGCTGCCGAAACCAAGCTGAAATCGCCTCTTGCCAGGATGCGTGATCTAGCTCTCCCATCGGGCGTTCCTCAATCTTTCCATCCACGTACTCGGCATCAGGTTCGTAGGAGGAGCGCAAATAAACCTCAACCGGAACATGAGTCGTCGTCGCCATGGGCCTTCCTCCTCTTTGAGGATACCTCCGTTTGCTCGCGTCTTTCATACAATCAGGCCTGTGCTGGTCTCCGACTTCGACTTCGAGCTTCCGCCAGAACTGATCGCGCAAGAACCGCCAGCCGAACGCGGCGAGAGCCGCATGCTCCTCCTGGACCGGGAGAGCGGAGCATGGCGGGATTCATGGTTTAACCAGCTCCCCGAGTTGCTTCGTGACGGGGATGTGCTGGTATTGAACGACAGCCGCGTGATCCCGGCACGTTTGTTTGGCGTGCGTCCGGGAAGCACTGGCAAGGTGGAAGTGCTGCTGACGGAGCAGGTCAGCGACTGGGAATGGCGGGCGCTGACGCGCCCGGCGCGCAGAATGGTCGTGGGCCAGGAGCTGGCTTTCGCAGCACCGGATGGGGAGGTGCGACTGCTGGCCGCGGTCGTAGCCGGGGGCGAGTTCGGCGAACGCCTTCTTCGCTTCACGCCGGTGGATGATTTTTTCGCCCGGCTGGAACTGCTGGGACATATGCCGCTGCCGCCCTACATCCGCCGGCAGGACCAGCCGCTCGACCGCGAGCGTTACCAGACAATCTTTGCGCGTCAACGCGGCTCGGTCGCCGCGCCCACCGCCGGCCTGCACTTCACTCCCCGGATTCTGGAGCGGATCCGCGCGCGGGGTGTGGTCATTACCTATTTGACCCTGCATGTCGGGCTGGGGACGTTCCAGCCCGTGAGAGTGCCGGCGTTATCGGAGATTCGCCTCCATACGGAAAGGTATTCTCTGCCAGAGGAGACGGCACTACAGGTCGACCGGGCGCTGCGCGAGGGCCGGCGCGTCGTTGCCGCCGGCACGACGACAGTGCGGACGTTAGAGCACTGTGCCCAAATCGGCAGAATGGAGCCACATACCGGCACAACCAATATTTTCCTGTCCCCAGGCTTCCGCCTGAACGTGGTCGGGGCTCTGCTGACCAACTTTCACCTACCTCAATCGACGCTCCTAATGCTGGTGAGTGCCTTTGCCGGGAAAGATCGGACCCTGGCCGCCTATCGTCATGCGGTCAAAGCGGGTTACCGCTTCTTCTCCTACGGGGACTGCATGTTCATCGCCTGAGCGAAGTGCCGCTCGGCGTTCAAGCGCGCGCGTTCCAACGCCGCTTCTACCTCGAGCCTCTTGGCCTCGATCACCAGCGGGTCCTCGCTCTGAGGCACCTCGATGTTCCGTCCCCAACTGATAGCTACGCGAGAGAAGGGTTTGGGGATGAGGAAGCGATCCCAGGACCGAAGCATCCAGGCCTTCTCAGGATGAGCGTAAAAGATGCCGATGGCGTAGCCGGTGAGCTGGGCCAGCTTCACCGCGCCGGGCTTGACCTTATAGACCGGGCCGCGTGGGCCGTCCGCAGTAAAAACCGCCCCATGCCCTCGCTTGACTGCCTTGGCCAGCGCCCATAGGCCGCTGCCTCCGGATCGCGTGCTGGATCCACGCGCGGTTAGAAAACCGAGGTGTTCAATGGTGCGCGCAATCAGTTCGCCGTCGAAACTTCGGCTGACCAGGACCGCCATCTTAAATCGAGCGTGGAAATAACAGGCGCACGGTATCAGGCAGCGGTGCCAGAAGCACCACACCTGGAGAGCGGGCGGCGTCGCCGGCGCCGCCCCCGGTTCCACCACCACTTCATAGCGCAAGGTGCGATGGAGGGCCCGCAAGAACAGCGCCACCAGCCGGGGAGCAATCGAAAGGGTGATCCGCTGGCTGAAACTGAAGCTCTGGGCGGAGTCTGTCACCGGGCGATTTTACAGGCTGGGCCACCAGGCCCACTTTGGTAATCCGCCGGTCTGGACGATTCGCCACCTGTTTTGTTGCAGATAGCCGTCTTCTTGCCCTTAGGGGACGGTGGGGCTCACCCTCGGGGGTAACCCCTGGTGCGGTCGAGTGGGGATGCTCGCTGCCCCCTTTGTGGCCGGGTAATAGTGAGATGGACGCATTTCCGCGTCGCCCGGGCTGACGTATACCAATACTCATTATGAGTACACACAAATTTGCTCTGACTTCGCGTGACTATTCTCTGCCTAGATCTGGAAGCAAGCCGTCCCTGGACGACAAACTCGACAGAGTTTTCCAAATGGCCGAGCATATGGACGCCAGATGTGTCTACATGCTGGACGCTGCCACGCATAAGCGGCGGCACGCTGTTTCTGCCAGGTAGCACGGGTGGCATGCTTTCCCTCAGAGGCTAAAGCCTCAACGTCTGGTTCTGCAACGGACGGGCTAAAGCCCGTCCCCTTCAACACCGGCAGTCGTTCCTGAAGGGGCGGGGCTTCAGCCCCCGCCGTGATTCCCTGGCCAGGTGATCGGCTTTAGCCACTGAGGCAAAGAGCGGAAAGCGTTCGCTTCGAAACCGGCGTCCGCCCGTCCCCTTCGACACCAGCAGTCGTTCCTGAAGGGGCGGGGCTTCAGCCCCGCCGTGATTACCTGGCCCAGGCGAACGGCTTTACAGGCTGCGGAAAACCCGCGGCTAAAGCCGGAGGAGAATAAGTCCCACGCGAGCCGCTCGGCTTGAAAGCCGAGCTCCCCTGCATAAATGCGGGGGCTCCCACCATTGCGCTTTTCCCAGCTACCCTTCCACACAAGGTGCGATGTTCCCTGCTGCCCTCGGAAATAGATCCAGTCAAAAGGGCTGATAGTGCGCCGTTCAGCCGTCTCTCGCGGGACGCAAATGCGTTCGAAATCCATTTCGGTCATCCCGATCGTTCTTCCCGGAAGCCGGTGGGAGCCCCCTGCTTCAGCAGGGGGAGCGACGCTTCAGCGTCGCGGAAAGAGTCGCATGCGATCCATTGGGCTTTAGCCCGGCGGTGTTGCTTTCCCGCCCGCTGCAAAGTTTTTCCGCAGCCTCTTTAGCCACTGAGGCAAAGAGCTGCACGCGTTCGCTTTGAAATCGGCGTCCGCCCGTCCCGCTGATAGCATCTCTGGTGTGCTACTGACTCTGGAAACGCCCCTGCAGTTCGTCAAGGGCATCGGCCCGCGCATCGCCCAGACCCTGCAGGACAAGCGCATCGCCACCATTGAAGACCTGCTCTACCATCTGCCCTTCCGTTATGAGGACCGCCTTCGTCCGCAAGCCATCGAGGAATTAGTCCCAGGCGAGATGGCCAGCCTGATCGGCGAAGTGCGCGCCATGAACCTGCTGCGCACGCGGCGCATGCCCATCTTTGAAATGACCGTGAGCCAGGGCCTGGGCAAAGTCAAGTGTATGTGGTTTCACGGAACCTACCTGAAAGACCGCTTCAAAGCCGGACAATGGGTGGCCCTGTATGGAAAGGTGGAGGCTTCCCGCAGCAGCAATAGCTTCAAAATGATCCAGCCGCAGGTGGAAGTGCTGCCCGACGACCACGACGACGAGGAGTCCAAACTGCTGGAGGTAGGCCGCATCACCCCGGTCTATGAGTCCCTGGGCAACAAGCTGGCTTCGCGTTGGCAGCGGCGCATCCTGTGGAGAGTACTAGAGGAGCTGAAAGGTCGAATTCCAGAGACCCTTCCCCAGGCGCTTTGCCGGCGGCTGGAGATGCCCAGCCGCGAAGATGCTCTGCGCTGGGCGCACTTCCCGGAGGCGGGGACCTCCATGAGTCAGCTCCAGTCCTGGGCTACGCCGGCGCAGAGGAGATTGATATTCGAAGAACTCTTTTACCTCGAACTGGGCCTGGAATTGAAGCGGAAGAAATTCCGCCAGCGGCAAGGGATTCCCTTCGAGACCAACGAAGGGGTACGGTCGGCGCTACGCCAGGTGCTGCCCTTCCACCCCACCAGGGCGCAAAAGACCGCGCTGGGGGAGATTGTGACCGACATGCGGGCGCCGGAGCCGATGCGGCGGCTGCTCCAGGGCGATGTGGGCTCGGGCAAGACCATCGTGGCCCTGCAGGCCATGCTGGTAGCCATTGAGAACGGCTACCAGGCAGCCCTGATGGCCCCCACCGAGATCCTGGCTACACAGCACTTCCTGGGAGCGCGCAAGCTGCTGGAGCGGTCGCAGCAGCGCTACAAAGTAGTGCTGTTGACCGGGTCGCTCGACGAAGATCGCAAACGTGCCAACCGGGGGATGATCGCGCGCGGCGAGGCGCAACTGGTGATTGGCACCCATGCGCTGATCGAGGAGCGTGTGGATTTCGCTAAGCTGGGACTGGTGGTGGTCGACGAACAGCATCGCTTCGGGGTCTTGCAGCGTTTCCGGTTAATGACCAAGCCCAACGCCGGCGAACCGGATGTCCTGGTCATGACTGCAACGCCCATCCCCAGAACACTTGCGCTTTCTTTGTATGGCGACCTCGATCTCAGCGTGCTGGATGAATTGCCTCCCGGCCGCACGCCCATTCTCACCCGCCAGGTCTCCGACGACATGGCCAACCAGGTATGGGACCTGGTGCGGGAGCAGGTGCGTCTGGGCCACCAGGTCTACGTGGTCTACCCGGTGATCGAGGGCGCGAAGGAAGATCAGCCCGAATTGGATTTCGCCTCCGGTGATCCGAAAGAGGAGGCCGAACTCGCCCCAAGTGGAAAAAAAGGAAAAGCTGTGGCACCCGGCCTGTTGTTCAAGCCGGTTTCCTCCCCTGCTGCGCCTTCACTGAAGGCGGCGACCGACATGTATCAGGAGTTGAAAGCAGGCGCGCTTAAAGGTCTGCGCCTCGGTCTGCTCCATGGACGGATGGATGCCGACGAGAAAGAGATCATCATGCGCCGCTTCCAGCGGCGCGAGGTAGATGTGCTGATCGCCACTACAGTGATTGAAGTTGGCGTCGATGTGGCAAACGCAACCATGATGGTAATTGAACATGCGGAGCGGTTTGGGCTTGCGCAGATGCATCAGCTGCGGGGGCGGGTGGGCCGCGGAAGCGCCAAATCCTACTGCATCCTGATGACCGGGGGGAAGATCTCGCCTCAGGCAGTGGAGCGGCTGGCAGCCATGGTGCGCACGCAGAACGGATTCGAACTCGCCGAGCTGGACCTGCAGCTGCGCGGGCCAGGCGAGTTCTTTGGCACTCGGCAGGCCGGGATCCCTGACTTTCGGGTCGCCAACCTGGTGCGCGACCGTGCTCTTCTGGAGTTGGCAAAGGCGGAGTCCGCGTCGTTCGTATCACTTGCTAACGAGGTGACGGAGGAAGAGAAAAGCAAGGTATGGAACCGGCTGCGAGAGGCCTGGCAACGCCGTTATGGCCTGGTGGACGCCGGGTAAGACTGCAAGGGATGCATAGAAGGGGACGCACTTCACAGCACCTCAGGGCCTAAAGGCCAAAGAACTTGCCCTATGGATGTCCGGGCTAAAAGCCCGGACCTACCAAGCCCGGACCTACCAGCCTGGAGCTATTTGCCCCTTAGGCGGCGAAGCATTGGTTGCCGCTGAGCTGCGTTTCCAGTTCCTCGTCCTTGACCATCCAGATTTGCAATTGCACCTTGATGATTTCGAGCGAACAGATGTACCGCGTAGCCGCGTCCAGCGTCGCTCCGTCCACCGCCGGCAACTGCCGCGAAGATAGGTCGAAGAGGTGCGGGGTGCAGCGGCAGAGCTCCGTCAGCAACAGATGAGAAGCGGCAGTCAGTTGAAGCCCGACCGAGACCAGCGCGCTGTAGATTTCAACGCAGATGTCGCGGGGAAACTCAAAGACGAAGCGAGCCGTACCCGGCTCGACGTACGAGCGGCTACGGATCCAGGCCCCACAATCGGGTATGACTCCGCTAAGCCGGGGTACAACCAGGGATTGGTCTTCCGGTAAAAGCGCGGTCAAATAGAGAACGTCATCTAGTAAAAGCGTATCGGACATAAGGGTCTCGGCAATCCAGCTCGCGAACTTCGACTATACCTCGCCTGTTAGCTTGATCGGCCACCTTAGAGCAATCTTGAACAGTCGGACAGGTACGTCGGTTAGCCGTTACGGTTACATTTCGGCTGGGGGCAGATGACCGAAAATGATCCCATGGTAATGTGGTCAGCATGTTGATCGGCACAGGCGTGGATTTGATCGAGGTGAAGCGCATTGCGCAGTCGATCGAACGCTTCGGCGAACGGTTTCTCCGCCGCGTCTATACAGATCTTGAGATCGACTATTGCACCCGCAGGCGAGTCAGTGCGGAAAGCTTCGCGGCGCGTTTCGCGGCGAAGGAGGCGGGAGCGAAAGCCCTCGGCACCGGCATCAGCAGGGGGGTCACCTGGAATGAGTTCCAGGTCACGCGTCAGCCGGGCGGGCGGCCGGTTCTCGAACTGCGCGGGCGGGCAGCACTGCTGGCCAAGGAACTGGGAGTACGCGCGATCTCACTTTCCCTCACCCATACCGGTGGCCTGGCGATGGCGACTGTGGTGATGGAAGACTAGAGCCCGGCATCTTCCGGCTTCCCTGTCCACACCCGCAGGGGAAAGCCGTGCAAAAGCGTCATTTGATATGCTCAGTCGCAGTGGGGAATACCCCGCTGCACTCGCTTCAACCCGAGGGGGTCTGTGCCAAGCCAGCAGGAAGTCCAGTGGTCACAACTGAAAGTGGGCGTTCTGGTCATCGTGGCGTTGGCAGCCTTGACTGCTCTCATCTTCCTCATGACACAAAGCACGGGTGGCCTCTTCACAGGAAAGATTGTCCTTCGCTCCTATTTCGAGAATGCCGCGGGCCTCAAAGAGGGTGCTCCGGTCAATCTGGAAGGCTATACAGTCGGCACCGTCACCAAGATTGGCATCGTGCCGGCACGCAAGCTTACCCCGGTTGAGGTGACCTTCAAGATAGCGGCCAAATATAAGGACGCTGTGCGCACCGATTCCACGTCCAGCCTGGAGACCATTGGCGTTCTTGGCGACACCGTCGTGGACATCAACAGCAAGACCGCGACTGGTCCGCCGGTACAAAATAACGCGGAGCTCAAGACCAACGAGACTCCCAACCTTTCCGACGTTATCAAGTCCAGCCAGGGTACGATCGAACAGTTGAATACCATCCTGGCCAAGGTCGACCACCTGGCCGACTCGCTCAACTCCAACAAGGGTTCGATCGGCGAGCTGATCAACAATCCCGACCTTTACAACAAGGCGGTGGCGACCTTGAACGAGTTATCGCAGCTGGTGGATACGGTTGCCAATGGCAAGGGGTCGATCGGCAAGCTGGTGGCTGACGACACCTTGTACAACCACATCAACGACACCGTGGCCAAGCTGGACAAGATGACGACCCAGCTGGACGAGGGGAAGGGTACGATCGGGAAGCTGCTGAAAGACGAGACCCTGGCCAACAATCTGAACCAGTCCGTAGCCAACGCGGACAAGTTGCTGGCCGACATCAATGCCGGCAAGGGCGGCCTGGGCATGATCGCCAAGGATCCCCAGTTCGCCGCCAAGCTGCGAGATACAGTCGACAAGCTCGATTCGGTCTTGAACCGGGTGGACAGCGGTCAAGGAACTATCGGGCAGCTGGTTGTCAACCCTTCTCTTTACAACAACCTCGACCAGTCGCTGACAGAAACCCGGGGGCTCATTGCGGCCATTCGCGAGAATCCCAAAAAGTACCTGACCTTCCACGTGAAGATATTCTGACCGGCTTCCGCCGGTTTCTACCTGTTGAGCAATCCTATGAAATCAGTCCAAATCGTTGTTGCTATGTTGCTTTGTACCTGCCTGGCGCATGGGCAAAGCAACGCGGCTCCGGCCAGCGCCGTTCCGCCTGAGCCGAAGGCGCCGCAAAGCTTTGACCTGACCGCCATCGACAAGACGGCCGATCCCTGCACTGACTTCTATCAGTACGCCTGCGGCAACTGGAAGAAGGACAATCCAATCCCCCCCGATCAGGTCCGTTGGGGCCAGTTCGATAAGCTCCGGGAAAGAAATGACTGGCTGCTCTATCGCGAACTGGAAACAGAGGCAAACCCCGACCTGAAGCGGACCTCATTGGAACAGAAATTTGGCGACTTCTACGCGTCCTGCATGAATACCCGGCTCGCCGACGAAAAGGGCGTAACGGCGCTCCAGCCGGCTTTGGACACCATCAACGCGCTGAGCGACAAGAAGCAGCTGGCTGCCCTCCTGGGTACTCTCGAGATACCGCATGGCATCAGTGGACTCTTCAGCTTCGGCGTAGGCCAGGACCAGAAGGATTCCACCCGGCAAATCGCGCAAGCCGGCCAGGGGGGCCTCAGCCTTCCGGACCGCGATTACTACCTGCTGCAAAACCCACGGCAGCAGAAGATTCGCGAAGAATACGTGGCTCACGTGACCACGATGTTCAAGCTGGCCGGGGACACACCCGAGAAAGCCGCCAGCGAAGCGCAGAGCGTGATGACGATCGAAACCGCGCTGGCGCAAGGCTCCATGAGCCGGACGGACATGAGAGACCCGGCGAAGCGCTACCACATGATGACGCTTACGGATCTGGGCAAGCTGACTCCGGACTTTGACTGGCCAGCCTACTTGCATGGCATAAGCATGGGTTCCTTCGAGACCCTGAACGTGATGACCCCGGATTTCTTCACTGCCATGAACACGCTGATCGATGCCCAGAGCCTGGACGCGTGGAAGAGTTACCTCCGCTGGCGTGCCCTGCACGATGCCGCGCCATGGATGTCGCAAGCGTTTGTGCAGGAGAACTTCGATTTTTTCTCCGGTGACCTGCTGGGGCAAAAAGAGATCGCGCCGCGGTGGAAGCGCTGCACCCGCGCTACCGACAATGCGCTGGGGGAGGCGGTGGGACAGGATTGGGTGAAGAAGTACTTCAGCCCGGAGAAGAAAGAGAACATGGTCAAGCTGGTGACGGCGCTGGAAGCCGCGCTGGCCCAGGATATTCAGGAGTTGCCCTGGATGTCGGAAGCGACCAAGAAGAATGCGGAAGAAAAGCTGGCACTGATCCGCAACAAGATCGGCTATCCCGAACATTGGCGCGACTACTCGACGCTGGAGATCAAGCGGGACGATCTGCTGGGAAATGTGGCCCGCGCGTCCGTTTATGAGGATCGCCGCAACCTGGACAAGCTGGGCAAACCAGTGGACGAGACAGAATGGGGCATGACTCCGCCGACGGTGAACGCCTACTACAGTCCAGGAATGAACGACATCAACTTTCCTGCCGGGATTCTGCAGCCGCCGTTTTACGACTTCTCCAAAGACCCGGCGGTCAATTTCGGAGGCATCGGAGTGGTGATCGGCCATGAAATGACGCATGGCTTCGACGATCAGGGCAGCAAATTTGACGGTCACGGCAATGTGCGTGAGTGGCAGAGTCCGGCCGACCGCAAGTCCTTTACCGAGCGCACGGATTGCGAGGTGAAGGAGTATGGCAGCTTCGAGGCTGCGCCAGGGCAGAAGCTCAATGGCAGGCTGACCCTGGGCGAGAATACTGCGGACAATGGTGGGCTGCGCTTAGCCTACTCGGCTTTGATGGCGACTTTAGCCAAAGAGGCCGGCGCGGGCACGACAGAGATCGACGACTATACACCGGCCCAGCGGTTCTTTCTCGCTTTCGGCCAGGTTTGGTGCGAAAACGTACGCGAACAAGCCGCGCGGAGTAGGGCTCTCACGGATCCGCATTCCCCCGGCCAATGGCGGGTGAACGGCGCAGTGCAAAACTTCGACGAGTTCGGCAAGGCCTTCAGCTGCAAGAAGGGGGCCCCGATGTATCCCGAGAACTCCTGCCGCGTATGGTGATCCGCGCAGTGCCGCGAGGCGATTTAGGGTTCCCAGCGTGCGCCCAAAAGGATTCGCGGATGGGGCATCGGGCACGAGCGGACTGCGCTGGGTTGCAGTCTAACCAACAACGCGCTGCCAGAGTTTTTCTCCCGGTTGCGATATGCTTTCGAGGGCGGTCACGTGCAGCTTTTCCTGACGGAAAAGCTGCGTCAGCAGCCTCTCTCCGGACTAGACCTACAGGGGAGACGCTAGCCGAAAGTGGTTCTAGCTTTTACAATTAGCGCTAGGATCCATTTTTTTACAGTTTTAGCTGCAAAGGCAGCCCTAGACCGCATCAGCGACGGGGATGAAGGAAACGCATGAAGTTCAGGAAATTCGGCCGGATCAGTCTGGCCTTGGCGGTATCCCTGGCAACGGGGTTGGGAGTGACCTCCTGCAGCACGGACCACACAGTCGGTTATATGTACGTCACCGGCTCGCAATATAATCAGATTTCCGGCTTCAGGATCGATAGCAATCTTGGCAATCTGACACCAACACAAAACTCTCCTTACGCTTCCGGTGGATACAACCCCGTCAAAGCCATAGTGGCCAACTCGGGACGCTTTCTGTATGTCCTGAACGCAGGCTGCGGCGGAACCGGGCAGGCTGCATGCCCTGCTGGTACACCGCCGGCCGATACAGGAGCAAATATCTCGCTCTTCACCGTCGGAGGACAAGGCGGCCTAAGCTTCCAAACAACTTATACCAGCCAGGGAAACTATCCGATCTCGATCCAGACCGACGCTTCCGGCACTCATCTGTTCGTGCTGGATTCCCAGGTGACCGATCCCACCACCTGCACGAGCTATGTGAGTGGGAATCCGGCAACCATCTGTGGCGACATCACATCCTTCAACATCGACTCCAATACCGGCCGGCTCTCGCTGATCAGCAACCAGCAGGTGAAGAACCCGACGACTGGCGCCAACCTCACTTACTTTCCCGTGGGTAGCTCTCCCATCAACTTCTATTTGCTTCCAAGTAACTCGTATATCTACACCATCGAGAAAGGCAGTGGGAGCTCTTCCGATCCATCGCAGGCTGTCTTCGTCTATGCAAACAGCAGCGGCCAACTGACGCTGACGCAGAATACCCCTATCCCGACTGGCGCCCAGGAACTCACTTATATCTACGCGAGCCCTAGGTATGTGTACCTGATCGACGCCCAGGGTGGAACGACGGCCGGCCAGATCTTGCCTTACACGGTCGGCACCAACGGTGCTCTCCAATCACTGGTGGGCGGTCAGGTGGAGAACACCGGTACCGTCGCCAACCCGAAGACCATGATTGTCGACCATCAAAACAAATTCCTTTATCTCGCCAACCAGGGACCCAATTTGACCCCCACCAGCCCGGCGAGTTCGGTGAGCGCCTTTTTTATCGATCAGACGACAGGCAGATTGACGACGCTCTCCGGGGGAGCAAGCTCAACCAGCGTTACCTTCGGAGCCGGGTCTAATCCACAGTGCATACTGGAGGACCCCTCGAACCAGTATCTCTACACGGCCAATTTTGCCGACAGCACGGTGACTGGCGCCGTGATCAATTCGACCACGGGAACCCTGACCACACTGCGGAAGAACACCTCCTTCGCCGCCGCCGGCCAGCCCACCTGGTGCGCCGTCAGCGGTACATTGTTCTAATGTTCTTTTACAATGCAAGTGGGCCTAAAAGACTCTCTATCCATAGCTCTGCTGTGAACTGCAGCCCTGCTCCATTGGTTCGTTGGGCCAGGATGAAGGAAGCGCATGAAGTTGAGTAAATTCGGCCGGATCGCACTGGCCTCGGTGGTAACCCTTGGTCTGGGATTCGGTGTTACTGCGTGCGGACCGCCCAATACGATTGACTTTTTATACGTCACATCCTCCTCCAAGAACGGACCAGGGCAGATCAACGTCTACAAGGTAGATAGCCAAGCGGGAGCGTTGATACCGATTCCTAACTCGCCCTATCCTTCGGGCGGACAGAACCCCTTGGCCGCGGTAGCTTCGGCGAATGGCAAGAACCTCTACGTGGTCAATCACGACAGCAATGCGGTCGTGGTATTCGCCATCAGCACGGACGGCAGCCTCTCCCAGCAGCAGTCCTGCACAACTCCAGGCACCTTCCCTACTCAGTTGGCGATCAACAAGGCCGGTACCTACCTCTATGTTGTGGAGACTTACCGGCCGGGCTTTAGCGCCAACAAACCCGGACCCGGGGCGCTGGTGGTCTTTCCCGTCGATGACACCGGGCAACTGGGGGCCACGGGAAGCGCGTGCACACCGGTGGCCAATGGCGCCAATGCCTTCTTCCCGGTGGGAAATAATCCCGTAGCCGTGAACGTGCTGGTCAGCAGCAACTACGTTTATGCGGTGAATGAAAATGACGCCACTATCTCTGCGTTTCAGGTGGGCACGAGTGGCGCTCTCACACTGGTTGCTACCTATCCCGTCGGCGTGGCTCCTAATGCGATTTCCACCGATCCGACCAGTAAGTTCCTCTACGTGACCGATGGTGCAGCCAATCAGATGATTGGCTTCACCATCCAGGCTAACGGAACCTTGATCAACATGCAGACACCCTTCAAGACGGACATACTTCCGGTCTCTGTGGAGGTCGACCCGCGCGGGATTTATGTGTACGTGGCCAACTACAATGCCAGCGACGTGAGCGCCTATACGATCGATCGCGGTACCGGAAACGCCACACAGATTGCCGGGGCGACCACATATGCGGTGGATGCCGGGCCAACCTGCATCTTGATCGAACCCGCAGAAGCGCGCTTTGTCTACACGTCGAATGCCCTTGGCGCGACGGTGTCCGGCTTGACTCTGAACCCTGCGACGGGGGCGCTGGCGCCGGTACAGAACACACCCTTCAAGGCCACCGGGCAGCCTACCTGCAGCGCTGCCATTACCCACGGCAACCATTCCATCGAGGTCGTACAGCCCTGATTCTGCATAGTATCGGCCCTGTTTCCATGTCTCATAGAGGCGAGGCGTTGAAGCCGCCGGGAGCAAGTGGCCGAAAGTGTTCTAAGCTCTTACAATGCAAATGGGAAATAACAAGAGGATTTTCTATCCATAGCTCTGCTGCAAACTGCAGCCCTGCTCCATTGGTTCGTTGGGCCAGGATGAAGGAAGCGCATGAAGTTGAGTAAATTCGGCCGGATTGCCCTGGCTTCGGTAGTATCCCTTGGTCTCGGATTCGGAGCTACTGCATGCGGACCCAGCAATACAATCGATTTTCTTTACGTCACCGCATCCAAGCTAAACCCGGGACAAATCAGCGTATACAAAGTAGATAGCGAAGCGGGCGCTTTGTACCAGATCTCCGATTCACCCTATCCCTCGGGCGGACGGAATCCTGTCGCTGATGTGGCGTCGGCCAACGGTAAGAATCTCTACGTCATCAATCATGACGACAATACGATTGTGGAATTCGCCATCGGCACCGACGGCAAACTCTATCCGCAGCAGACCTGCAACATGCCAGGCAGCTACCCCACTCAGTTGGCCATCAACGAGGCAGGTACTTATCTCTACGTGGTGGAGACGTACCAGCCGAACTTCAGCCTTAACATACCCGGGCCCGGCGCGCTCGTAGTTTTCCCAATCAATGCAAACGGTCAGCTGGGTGCGACGAGCAGCCTGTGCCAGCCCGTACCAGATGGCACAAACGCTTTCTTCCCATTAGGGAATAATCCGGTTGCCGTCAACGTGTTGGCTGGTGGAAGCTTCGTTTACGCGGTGAACGAAGGCGATGCCACCATCTCCGCGTTACAAGTTGGGTCGAACGGCGTGCTTGGTTCGATCGGCCTTTTTAAGGTTGGAACGGCCCCCAATGCAATCGCCAGCGATCCGACCGGTAAGTTCCTGTATGTCACCGACGGCGCCTCCAACCAGATGTATGGTTTCCTGGTGCAGTCCGGTGGATCGTTGGTGATGATGCCAGCACCATTCAAGACGGATAACTTGCCCGATGCCGTCGCCGTCGACCCCCGCGGCATCTATGTTTATGTCGCCAACTACAATGGCAACAACGTGAGCGCGTATACCATCGACCAGTCTACCGGCAACGCCGCACCGATCTCCGGTTCGGCCACTTACGCGGTTGGTAGCGGGCCGCTCTGTATCCTGATCGAGCCGTCGGAAGGCCGCTATATCTACACCGCCAACTTTCTCGGCAACACGGTCTCCGGCTTGCACCTGACCCCCGCGACGGGGGCACTTTCGGCCGTGCAGAACACGCCCTTCGGCGCCGCCCAGCAACCTACCTGCAGCGCTGCGATTACGCATGGCCACCATACCATCGCACAGCCCTAGTGTCCTGTCCCTGCAGTTCCTGGAACAATTCGAGGAATCGAAAATGTTCCAGAAACTGCGCTCAGGGGCTGAAGCCCATTTGGTTTTGCAGTGTTTGCGGCACGACTGAAGTCGTGCCCTGATACAAAGGCGAAGAGGAGTTCTTTAACGAACTTTAGGGACGGGACACTAGAGCATTTTTCTAATGGTGTAGACCAGGCGCTTACTCAGCCAACTTGTACCTGCTTTGGGGGTCAGAGGCCCATCAGGCAGCCGCAGCCACGACCATCTCCAGTGTTCTCCGCACGCCTACGTCTCCCGAAATGGGACCATCGACGAATTGATTGAATGGGTGCGGCTTCCAGGTGTCGCGCGAAGTGTCAGGGGCGTAGGTGAGCGGCAGCCCAGTGCCCGCCGGGTCATACGTCTCCTCATTCAGCGAGGACATCTTGTAGATCACCATATCCAACGACGGAATCACGTACAGGCCAAAACCGCCGGCCCCGGACTTGAAGAAGGCGTCTCGCGGCGCGCCGGCGACGTGTCCGTCTGTGTTCACCTCGAATTGCAGGCTGAACGGAGAGTGCGGATTATCCGTAGCCGCATCATCGACTGATGCTGAGTCATTGGATCGGCACGACCGTGCAGATGCGCCCGGAGATTCGCTTCGATCATGCATGGGACCGGAAATCATATGACCGGGGAACTCGACAGAGCCAGCTTACCGTCGCCTGCGATCTGATCTTGGATTTTTTAGACGGGACCGCGCACCGCGCTGGGCTGGAGATGCCGGGTGATCCAGCTTCTTCCGGGGCGCTCGATGAGCCGCTTGGTCAACAATGCGGCGATGATCAACAACAGGTAGGAGAGCCAGGGATCGAAGACGATCAAGCCGCTCCTCTCCAGAAAATGCGAGTCGTGCAGCAGTGACCACAGATTGAAGTGCAACAAGTACAGGCAATAGCTTGCCTCGCCGATGGCGATAAAAGGAAGCAGTCCAAAGAAACGTGCGATCGGGTTACGGCCAGCCAGGCAGAGGATCACCCCGGCAAAAAGCGGCATGAGCAGGCCATCGTGCATCATCGCGTAGGGCAGGCGGTCGCCCATGCAAAGAAGCAGGTAGAGCGCCGCGAAAGCGAAGACACCGAGCGCTAGACGCTTGCGGCTCTCGGGGCAAATTTTTTCATTCAAAAATCCCAAACCCATGCCAAACAGAAAAGAGAACAGATGTTGCAGCGGCATGAATTTGAGTGCCCGCATCCAGATGCCGACGGAATATCGGTCGGGATGAAGCTCGCCATCCGGATTGAAGTGCACGTAGAGCCCCGGAAGCACCAGGCCGCAGAGCCACACGCCGAGCAGGATCAGCAGCATGGTCCGTGTCTGGCGTGGACGGCGGCGGGTGATCAGCCAGGGAAACAAGAGATAGAAGAAAGCCTCGGTAGACATGGTCCACGCAGGCGTGTTCCAGAACGTCGACAGAGCAGGATGCCATCCCTGCAACAATAATGGGGTGAGGATCAATCCCAGGCCGAAGTCCAGACGAGTGTGGGCGTTCACCTCCTGCATCAGCATGCCCAATGAGAGCAGCAGACTGAACGCATAGACGGGATAGAGGCGGGAGAAGCGAGCGGACCAGAAGCTGCGCGCGGTAAGCGCCCCGCGTTGGGCGCGATCGGCATAGTTGTAGGTAAGAATGAAGCCGGAGAGCAGCAGGAAAAAGCTGACCGAGATGTATCCGCCGTTGACCACCGGGCTCAACGGTCCAAATGAATGAGGATCGGCAAAATGGAAAAAGACCAGATTGAGGGCGGCAAAACAACGGATACCGGTGAGGGCTGGTAGTTGTGAGCGTCGCTCGGCCGCGACCGGGCGCACCAGCATTGGACCTGCTTGAGCCTGCACCGGGGGGGCCGATCGTCCTGTGGCCGGAAGTGCGGGGGCTGGGGGACATTCCGCAAGTGTGCTCTGGGGAGTCAGGCGGTCACCAAGGAGCCGACTTTTTCTCCGCTCACCACGCGCAGGATATTCCCAGGGCGGTTCATGTTGAAAATGATCATGGGCAAATTATTGTCCTTGCACAGGCTCACGGCGGTACTGTCCATTACCTTTAGACCGAGCCGGAGGATTTCCATATAGGTAATCTGCTCGAATTTCACAGCATCCTTGGTAATAACAGGGTCCGCGTCGTAAATCCCTTCCACTTTAGTGGCCTTTAATAGGACGTCTGCCTTGATCTCCATGGCGCGTAGCGAAGCAGCGGTATCTGTGGAAAAGTAGGGATTTCCCAGGCCGGCGGCAAAAATGACCACCCGTCCCTTCTCCAGATGCCGGATGGCGCGCCGTCGAATGTAGGGCTCGGCCACCTGGTTCATCTCGATCGCTGACATGACGCGGGTCTGGACCTCGCACTTTTCCAGCGCATCCTGGAGTGCCAGCGAATTGATGACCGTCGCCAGCATCCCCATATGATCAGCGGAAACGCGGTCCATCATGCGCGCTTGTTCGGCCACGCCACGGAAGAAATTGCCCCCGCCCACGACAATCGCGACTTCCACCCCAAGATCCCGAACCGCCAAGATCTCTAAGGAAATCTCATGGAGCTTGGCAACATCGACGCCGAAGCCGCGGTCCGCCGCCAGAGCTTCTCCCGACAGTTTGAGCAGGACTCTTTTGTACATTCAAGCAAAAGTATCGCACATCCTGGACGAGTCCCTATCCCTCGATTTGGGAAGCATTTGCGATCCATTTTGATACAAATTTTGAAACCGCTTGACCAATCACGAAGCCCTTACGCATGTATGGCTATGACAGTATGGAACCCGGAGCCCGGGACAAGAAAATTGGGTGAAACCCTCGTCAGGCCACGGCGCATCTCCGCGACCTCTGAAACACCAAGAAAGAAGAGGGCCGGGAAGATTCCCGGCCCTCGGTGTACAGTCCTACTCTACGGCTATTCGGCAGTGTTTGGCTTGATCTGGGCGACGGTCCAGACCGGATCGCCGACCTTGAAGCGGGCGAAACGGCGTACGCTCAGGTTCTCACCCAGCTTACCGATCTTCTGTGCAATCAGGTCCTTGATGGCAAACGACTGATCCTTGATGAAGGGCTGATCCAGCAGGCAAACTTCTTCGTAAAACTTGCTCATCTTGCCTTCCACAATCTGCTCGATTACCTTTGCCGGCTTACCGGTAGCCGCAGCCTGGGACCGGTAGATATCCTTCTCCCGCTCCAGATCCTCCGCAGTGACGTCTTCGCGGCGAATGTAGCGCGGATCAGTGGCGGCGATATGCATCGAGATGTCTTTCAACAGCTCCTGGAAATCTTCCGTTCGGGCGACAAAGTCGCTCTCGCAGTTGATTTCGATCAGCACACCGATCTTGCCTCCCGCATGAATGTAGGTGCCGACAGCCCCCTCGGAGGTGCTGCGCGAGGCCTTCTTGGCGGCGGACGCCATACCCTTCTTGCGTAAAACAACAACTGCCTGGTCCAGGTCGCCCTTGGCTTCCTGAAGCGCATTGCGGCAGTCCATCATCGGCGCGCCAGTCTTCTCGCGAAGCTCCTTGACCTGTGCGGCGGAGATATTTTCAGTCACGGTTGACATCCTCTTGCGATTCCTTTGCTGGCCCGTAAAGAGGCCTTTGAAGCAGTTGTTAAACCGCTGTATCCCCGGCTCCAGATGGGTAACGGGAAAGATTCGGTGAGCTGGTTCGACGGCAGCTTCTTAGATGGTCCGCTCGGCAACTTCCGGCTCGTCGACGGCTATCACCCCGGGGGCCTTGCGAATGCCTCCCCCAAGTGCAGCTTCCAGATCGACCACTTCGCCTTCGCCGGATGGCTCATCGGCACCGGCTTCAAGACCTGAAACCTCTGCCGGAGCGGCCTCAAGCTGGGCATCGGCGGTTACGCCAGCGTCGGCGGCGCGCTTGTCACCAGCCATCTGCACGCCCTCCACTACGGAGTCGGAGATCTTGGAGGTAAACAGCCGAATGGCGCGCAACGCGTCGTCATTGCCGGGAATTACGTAGTCGACCACGGTGGGATCGCAATTGGTATCTACCACAGCTACCACTGGGATGCCCAGCTTGCGTGCTTCCTTGACCGCAATAGCCTCGTTGTTCGAATCGACTACGAAGAGAGCGTCCGGCAACCGGCGCATATTCTTAATGCCTGCCAGGTTTGCCTGCAGATGCTTGCGTTCCCGCTCCAGCCGAATGACCTCTTTTTTGGTCAACAGTTCGTAGCGGCCATCCGTGGCCATCTCATCCAGTTCCTGAAGGCGCTTGACGGATTTTTGTACGGTGATCCAGTTGGTCAGCAGTCCACCCAGCCAGCGCTGGTTGATGTAGAACATGCCGCAGCGGTTCGCCTCTTCGGCGATCGCGTCCTGGGCCTGTCGCTTGGTGCCGACAAAAAGGATGACCTTTCCCTGCCCCGTAAGGTCGGTAACAAACTTGCTTGCTTCCTTGAACATTTTCAAGGTCTTTTGCAGGTCAATAATGTAGATCCCGTTACGCTCGCCGAAGATGTATTCCTTCATCCGCGGATTCCAACGCTTGGTCTGATGCCCGAAGTGGACTCCTGCTTCGAGCAACTCCTTCATTGTGATAGTGGCCAAACTACCTCCTCTTGAATTGCATTCCGGCGTGGCCGGAATTGATTTCCCTCGCCCGCTCCAAAAAGCTGGGGCGGGGAAGATTTTTGACGCAATTGCATCGACTCACCAGGCATCCCGGGAAACGATCGACCGCCCCGGCGGATACTCTAGCGTTTGCTGAACTGGAAGCGTTTACGGGCGCCCTTCTGTCCGTACTTCTTGCGCTCTTTAATGCGCGCGTCGCGGGACAACAGACCGTCAGCCTTCAAAGTCTTGCGCAGCTCCAGGTTGAACTCGAGCAGGGCGCGGGCAATACCCATTTTCACTGCATCCGCCTGGGCGGAAACTCCCCCACCCTTGACCGTGGCCAATACATCGAAGTTAGCGGAATGCTCGGTCAGCTCCAGCGGGCGCTTGGCGGAAACCCGCTGCTGGTGGGTAACGAAATAAGCTTCGAAAGGTTTCTGATTGACGACAAAATTGCCGCTGCCGGGGCGCAAAAAAATGCGCGCTACGCTCGCCTTGCGACGCCCTGTTCCGTAGTACTGAACCAAATCTGCCATGACCATCCTATTCTTCGCTAACTGCTGCGCAGCTCGTAGTTACCGAGCTGCCAACTCCAAAACCTCAGGCTGCTGCGCCTGGTGGGGGTGCTTATCGCCCCGGTAAACCTTGAGCTTGGTCCCCATCTGGCGGCCCATCTTGCTCTTGGGCAGCATGCCCTTGATCGCGTCTTCGACAATCTTCTCCGGGCGGCGCGCCATCAAGCGCACAAAGGATTCTTCCCGCAGGCCGCCGGGAAACCCGGTGTAGCGGCGATAGACCTTCTGTTGACTCTTTAACCCGGTGAGCACGATCTTTTCCGCATTGACGATGATCACGTGATCACCCATGTCGATAAAGGGCGTGTACTTAGGATTTTTTTTGCCGGCCAGCAGGCTGGCTGCTTCGGTCGCCAAACGTCCTAGTGTTTTGCCGCTGGCGTCGACCACAAACCATTTGCGGGTTATATCGTGCGAACTCGGAAAATACGTAGACATCGTTCCCATTTCTCCCAGGGGAACCGTCGTTCGGATGGGCGTTGCACACCAACGCAGAAATTCGCGGCTGGCAACTGCTCTCCCGCAAACGAAAGGTTCAGATCGCTTGAGTGGCGAAGATCAGATCTAGAGCGGTTTCGCTGGGAATCGCTCAAAGCGCTTCTTCGGGTTCGCTTTCCTGGCAGGCTACCTGGGCTCGCTCAATCTTCAGATCGGTTGTCGGTGAAGTGGCTTCCCGAACTTGCCGGGACTTCTCCTCATCGGATCAGACGGCGACTACAGAGGGCCGAACGCGGCACTGCGCAAGAAGACCAGAGTAACGCATTCGGGCAAGGGAGTCAACGTGGGTGGAGTTACCTATGCCGCACAAAAGAGGCATTTCCGCCTCATTCCGAACACCATACGCTCTCATTGGAATATAGCGGAGGTCCCCCCTCGTATGACACAACGTGCCTCTGAGTCCCTGGTAGCTGCCCTTATCCGCATCGGGTTGTTGCTGGCCCTGGCCATCATGCTGATGGCCGAAAATGCCCAGGCCCAACCGCTTCCTGTATCAACCGGGTCGCACCCGTCCCTGGCTGGCAGTCCCACAAGCTTGCAGCAGCAAGACCCGGCTGCCGGCACTCGAACTAACCGGAAGGCGTAGCTCGCCGCCGGGAAGTACGAGCAAGGAGACCGAATGAAGTTGGAAAAGCAATTTTCGTCCCTCATGACCGCGGCCCTGCTGTGCGGTATTTTTACCACAGTCTCGAGTGCGCAGCAGACGGCCACCAGCGCAGTGGCGTCTCCTGCTCCAGCAACGCCCGCAGTTTCGGCAGCGGCCGAGGCGGCTCTGCTTAGGTCGACGCCCCCTCTCACCGAGGATGCTCTGCGCGCCCGCTACGTCGGCAAGCTGATCTTTCTGCGCGGTTCTTACCTGGGCGACATTCTGAATTTCGATCAGGATGGCAGGGTGAACGGCTCGCCCACGATTGCTTCCTTCACTCTTTCCGCCTTCGAGGTCAGGAAAGTGAAGCTCTCCAAGCACAAGCTGGAAATTGAGGCAGATCGCTACGGATTGCATTTCTTGGGCGCACTGCCCTATGAGGACGACACCAAGTCCTTTGACCAGGTCAAGATCTCCAAAAAGCCGGTTCACATCTCCATAGACCGCGAGCTCATCGTGGTCCCCAAGGTGAAAAAGGAAAAGAAGAAGAGTGAGCCGACGCCCGAGGAGATCGCCGCGGCGCAGACGCTGAAGACCAGGGATGATGCAGCAGCCACCGCAGCGCCGAAACCGGCCACCAGCGGGGCCAGCGTTGAGACTTATCAAGCCCTGGCAGCCGTCTCTCCGGCGCACAGTGCGATGCTGATGAACAAGGCGCTGAACAACGTCTTTGCCAGCGACATCGATCCGCTCATGCTCTCCCATCTGCCCGACTACTGGCAGGAATATTTCAACAGCAAGAGCCAGCACCGCCAGTACATGCCCTCCGACGCCAGTATCAAGGTGGTTAGCGAGGGTGTGACGCCGCCCAAGCTTCTGAACAGCATCGATCCCAGCTCGAACGAATATGCTCAGAAATACGGGATCGCAGGCATGGAGCTATTGCGCACGGTGGTCGATGCCTCGGGGGTTCCGCGGCAGATGGCGATCGCCCGCCCCATCGGCTTCGGACTTGACGAGAAGGCAGTGGAGGCGGTCAAGAACTCGCGCTTCCAGCCGGCGATGGTTAACGGGCACGCCGTTCCGGTGGTGATCGACCTGGTCGTCACCTTCCGTATCTACTCCAACCGGACCAAGCCGGGTTCGGTGCCCAAGGGATCAAAGCAGACCGTTTTGGCCGCTTCTGTGGCCGACACGTCTGGCGATGCTAATCTGGGGCGGTGAGCCAACGTTTTCTCAACCTGATCCGCGGTGGGCAAACGGCGGAAGTTGCCGCCGCGGCAGAGGAAGATCCTTCGCTGATTGCTTGCAGAGACGCCCAGGGGGTCTCTGCTTTTTTGTGGAGTATCTACAACCGGCAGCCGTTGATCAGGGACTTTCTGCTCACACACCTATCGGCTCTGGACATATTCGAAGCCTCCGCCCTGGGAGATTGCGTCCGCATCGAGCCACTCTTGCGACAGGATGCCATGCTGGTTCATGCGACCTCAGCCGACGGCTGGGCTCCTCTCCACCTGGCAGCCGCGTTTGGCGGGCCCCAGGCGACCGCTCTGCTGCTCGCCCACGGAGCGCATGTGCATCGCTTCTCACACAACCCGATGCACAATCAGCCGCTGCACGCATGCATTGCGCTGGGCCGCGAGTCCGAGACGGTGCGCATCCTGATTGCCCAGGGAGCGGACGTAAACATGGAGCAGGCTGGAGGCTACACGCCTCTCCACCAGGCAGCCGCCGCTGGGCTGGATGAGCTGATTCAAATCCTCCTCGAAGCGGGAGCGAAACCGGATAGGCGCTGCCACCAGGGAAAGACTCCGGCGGATTACGCCCGCGAACGCCATCACGAAGGCGCGCTGCGGCAGCTCTCTGTTTAACGAAGCGAAACTACAGATCCGACGACCGCGCTCCTAATGACAAAATGACAAACGAGGCATTGTAGCCCACTCAAGCCAAAGTGCGGCTTGAATGGGCCAACCATCTTTCGTTGGGGGGCGGGATGACAGAGTTTTAGGGCAGTGATTTCCTTTTGGCCTTGTGTGTTGGAGGGATTGGTCCCGGCGTAACGGCTCACTCTATCCGGCTACAAAGCTCAATGCTTATTCGTAGGCCAGGGCCTCAATGGGATCTTTGCGGGCAGCCTTCAGCGCGGGGTAACTTGCGCCCACCAGAGCGCCGCAAAAAGCAATGAGCGTAGCGGCAATGAGCCATCCGGAACTGATGGGAAAAGGCTGAGTTGGCAGGCGAATACCCATCGCAGTTTTTATGAGAAAGGCCGCGCCGATGCCCAGAAGGATACCAACCAGGGAAAGGAAGGCTGTTTCCCGCAAGACAAGGTTGACAATGTAAGTTTGAGAAGCGCCCAACGACTTCAGAATTCCGATCTCACGGGTTCGCTCGAGCACAGCCGTGTACATTGCCTGGAAAATGACGAGAAAGCCAACCACCACGGCAATCCCGATCACAATGTGTAACGCGATGTTGAAACCGGGCAGGTGTTCCGGCGTCAACATGGAGAGAACCTCCTGGACGGTTTGCACCTGATAGGCGGAAAGTCCTGGAACGGCCTGTATTTCCTGCTTTATGAGTGCTTCGTTGTCCGGATTGTCGGCCTTTATATAGAAGAGCGTGGCATTATTCTCCGCGCCCAGCAAAGCACCCAGCGTCCTGATCTGCAGGAACTTTCGGCCGCCCTTGCCGTGCTCGACGATGCCGCAGATGCGGAACGTGTGATTGAGGATAGGAATGCTGTCGCCCACGCGGTAGCCCTTGCCGCTGCGAGCAAAGTAATCATCCACAATCACGTCGTTAGGCTTCTGAAACGGACCGCCGGAAACAAAGACGAAAGGGCGCAGGGCATTGAAACTCTGGTAGTCGATGCCCCAAATGGTCTCAACCGCGGTTTGCGTGGAGAGCTGTTGAATGACGGGGGAGGCAACCGTGACATGGGGCAGCTTTCGCAGCACGTCGGCAATTTTTGCCGGAGCCGGCGCCCCGCTCACCCCGACGAGGAATGTCTGATTAGGGGGGCGAACGATGAGATCAGCTCCAATACCGTTTGTCTGGGTGCGGTTGCCCTGGATCATGCCCACCATGATGCCCACGATCGATAGGATCATGGTGACCTCAATGGCCACCGCAAGTATGCTGATCGACGACCGCAAGGGCCGGTGCAACAGGTTGCCGATGACTAACCTATTCATGCTATTCGCCTGACTGAGCCGAGTGTAGCAAAATTGGGTAATTGCTTAATTCGCTCCCTGGGAAACAACGGTCCAGTAACTCAAGAGATGCTGTAGCACGCACAAACTAAAGGGTTACAGGGATTTGCTTTTGACCTGTCAGGAGTGCGGTCGTATGGTTGAGAATGTCAGCATAGGGTCATGCTATGGGATAGGCGGCAAGCTGTTCCGTGGTAGCAGGTCCGTAGCTGACGTTCCTGCACCGGCGCCGGACTGCCTTTCGCCGGACCCGCGTTCTGCTCTCGACGGAGCCATCGCATTGACTCGATGGGTGTAATGTATGGGGAATTTCGGTGACACATTACGGCAGGAGCGGGAGTTCCGCGGCATCACGCTGGATGCCATCACCCGGGTTACGAAGATTAGCAACCGTCACCTGGTAGCCCTCGAACAGGAGCACTTCGATGTTCTCCCGGGCGGGGTTTTCAACAAGAGCATGGTGCGGGAGTATGCCCGGGTCGTAGGCCTCGATCAAGAGGAGTGGGTCGGACGTTACCTCTCCGCGCACCAACCAGCCGGGGCGGTAACGGATGAAGACGGCTGGATGCGTTTTGCTGAAAATGCCAGCAAAGCCCGCAGCGAGATCGGAGCGGGGTACCGTCCCGACCAGCGGCTGCGCTGGACAGGTATTGGGGTACTGCTTTTACTGGTAGCCGGTCTCAGTTGGTTTGTATGGAGCTATGTCCACAGGAAAATGTCGCTGAGCAACCCGGCGCAGGTTACTCATGCCACCACAGCGGTTACATCGGGTCCCGGCGCTGGTAACCTCCGCTCGATAGGGGTGATACAGGGGCCTCTTTGCCTCGCTGACCCCCCTCTGATACCGTCTTAAGAAGACTTAACGAGCGACCGGGCCGGCCGCTCTTTCTTAGATGAGCGCCGGATGAGATTACGGCTGATAAGTGCGCTCGGTCTTGCAAATCGAGAAAAGACCGCTGAAATTCTCCCCAAGGAATTGAAAACAGGAGGAAGCTGCTTTGCCACAACACGATAGATTTCTATTCACATCCGAGTCGGTGACCGAAGGACATCCCGATAAGATCGCCGATCAGATCTCCGACGCGATCCTGGATGCCTGTCTCGCGCAAGACCCCTTTAGCCGTGTAGCCTGCGAAACCCTTACCGCTACTGGCCTGGTGGTCATCGCCGGCGAGATCACGACCAAGGCATACGTCGACTTCCAGTCCCTGGTGCGCGGGGTGGTGGCTTCGATCGGCTACGATAACGCTCTTTACGGCTTCGACTCCAACACCTGCGCCGTCATCTCCAGCATCAACAAGCAGTCTGGTGATATCGCCATGGGCGTGGACACCGGCGGCGCCGGCGACCAGGGCATGATGTTCGGCTATGCCACCAACGAGAACGAAGACCTGCTGCCGACCCCGATCTCCCTGGCGCACAAGCTCAGCCAGAAGCTGACGCAAGTACGGAAGAGTGGACTGCTCTCCTATCTGCGGCCTGACGGTAAGAGCCAGGTGACGGTGGAATACGACAAGGATCAAAATCCGATTCGGGTCGATGCCGTGGTGATCTCTACTCAGCATTCCGAGACGGTGACCAACGAGGATCTCAGGGCCGACATCCTGAAGCACGTGATTCAGGCCACTATCCCTTCCAAACTGCTGGATGCCGACACCAAATACCACATCAACCCAACCGGACGTTTCGTGATTGGTGGCCCGATGGGCGATACCGGTCTGACCGGGCGAAAAATCATTGTTGATACCTACGGCGGCATGGGACGCCACGGCGGCGGAGCATTCAGCGGCAAGGATCCGACAAAGGTCGACCGCTCGGCGGCCTATATGGCCCGCTACATTGCCAAGAACATCGTGGCGGCAGGGTTGGCGAAGCGCTGCGAAGTGCAGTTGGCTTATGCCATCGGCGTTGCTGACCCGGTCAGCGTATTGGTGGAGACTTTCGGCACCGGCGCAGTCGATTCCGCCACGCTGCAGCAGTTGGTCCGGGAAAACTTCAAGCTGACTCCGAAGGGCATTATCGAGAGCCTCAACCTGCGCCGGCCGATCTATCGCAAGACGGCTGCCTACGGTCACTTCGGGCGGGCCGATGCCGACTTTACCTGGGAGGCCACCGACAAGGCGCAAGCACTGCGCGAGGCGGCTGGTCTCAAGGGCAAAGCTCAGCTCGTGGGAGCGACCAAGTAGCTTCTATGTATCTTGCCGGCAAAGATTTTTTTTGCCGGCAAGATACGGATGGTTTCGCGCCTGGCCCGGGTTCATGATTCAGGCATGTCAAGCAATCAGCAACCCGACCTCAATCCGACACTGGCCTGGCAACAGGTGCTGTCACGGGACGCAAGCGCCAATTTCGTTTATGCCGTAGCCAGCACCGGGATCTTTTGCCGCCCGTCCTGCCCCAGCCGGCGTCCTGCTCCGACCAATGTACGTTTTTTTCCCGACTCTGCCGGAGCGCTGGCTGCGGGGTATCGCGCCTGCAAGCGATGTGCTCCCCTGGGTGAGCGCGAGGAGGCCGCAACGGTGGCCCGGCTGTGCCGTTATCTTGCCGTCCACCTTGACCGCGCGGTAACGCTCGCTGATCTCGCGAAAGTTGCCCGCAGCAGCCCGTTCACCATTCAGCGAAAGTTCACCCGGGTGCTGGGCGTGAGTCCGCGCGCCTATCAGGCGCAACTGCGCTCAACTTCTATGCGCCGCGGTCTTGCGACGCCTGGCGCAAGCATCACCGGGGCCATCTATGAAGCCGGCTACGGGTCCTCCAGCCGCTTTTACGAGCAGGCGGCAGAAAATCTGGGCATGAGCCCGACACGCTTTCGCGAACGGGGCTTACACGAGACCATCCGCTTTGCTACGGCGCCCTGCGAGTTGGGGCTGCTCTTGGTAGCGGCCACCGAACGTGGCGTTTGCAGCGTGATGCTGGGCGACGAACCAGCTGCTCTGGAGCAGTTGCTGCGGCGGCAGTTTAGCGCGGCAAACCTGATCGCAGATGCACCGGGCATGACTGGGCAGGTGGCAGGTGTGCTTGCCGCCATGACCGAACATCCGGCAGCCGGCGATCTGCCGCTCGATCTGCGCGCAACCGCGTTTCAGGCGCGGGTATGGCAGGCTCTGCGCCAGATTCCTCGCGGGCAGACACGCAGCTATGCGCAACTGGCACGTGCCATCGGTCAACCAACCGCTGTCCGTGCCGTGGCCCGCGCGTGCGCCACCAACCCGGTCGCCATCGCCGTTCCCTGCCACCGGGTGATCGGCAGCGACGGCTCGCTCACTGGCTACCGTTGGGGCGTCGAGCGCAAGAAGAAACTATTAGCCATGGAAAAAAGGGAGCTGCAGTGACGTTGTACCCACTCAAGCCAAAAGAAGGCTTGAATGGGCCACCAGCCTTTGTCGCCGAATGTCAGATGAGCAACTTGATCCTGTGCAGTACAGCTTGGAAAAAAGGTTGTTCCACTTCTAAATGTCAGCTGAGGCCCTTGTTTCCCGTGGCCAGCACAGTTTGGAAGAAAGGTGCTTCCGTTTCCTTATGCACAACCGCGGTGTGCACATTCCCGAAACCGGCATTGCCCAGCATGGTCTCTAGCTCCACTTCGCTGAAGCCCAGCCACACGTCGGCGTATAGCTCTCGCGCCTCGGCAAAGCGATGCTGCACCAAGTCCAGGACCGTGATTCGTCCGCCTGGCTTCAGGATGCGCCACGCTTCCGCGACCGCGCGCTCGGGATGGAGCGCATGGTGCAGGGACTGGCTGAAGAGCGCCAAATCCACAGAGCCATCGGCGATCGGCACCGCCTCCAGGTCTCCCTTGCGATACTCGAGCGCCGTAACCCCCTGCTTGCGCGCCAAGGTACTTCCCAACTCGACCATCTTGTCGGAATTGTCGACCGCGATCACCTGTTGCGCCCGCTGGGCCAACAGCAGCGAAAAGGCTCCTTCCCCGGCTCCCAGATCGGCGATCACCAGGGGCGGCAGCAACTGCAATAAGGCCTCCGCGATACTCTGCCAGGAGCGCCCGGGGACATACTCCCGCCCCAGCCGCCCGGCCATGTCATCGAAAAAAGCGCGCGTCTTGTCCTGCCGCTTGCGCAGGATCAGCTCCAGGGCGGCCAGGTCGTTCTTTCCTTCTGGAATCTCACCCGTAGCCTGCTGCAACAGGGCGAGGAGACCGGACACCCCGGACTCCGGGTTGAACCGGTACCAGATATTCTTGCCCGTGCGCCGGTCCTCCACCAGCCCGGCATGCTTCAACTGCGCCAGATGGGTCGAAATCGTGCTCTGGCCCATGCCCAGGATCTCCTGCAGCTCGGCCACTGAGAGCTCCTCCCGTGCCAGAAGTAGCAACATGCGCAGGCGATTTGTGTCGCCCAAAACGCGTAGAGATTTTACGATTGACGCCATGGCTCTTTCCCACTATTGTATCAACATATTCTGATGTATCGATATGAGGTTTTAAAAACATGACACCAGCTACGATCGACCGCACCGCAGCCGCTTTTAAGGTGGCTGACCTCTCCCTGGCCGACTGGGGCCGCAAAGAGATCTCGATAGCCGAGCACGAGATGCCCGGCCTTATGTCTATCCGCCGCAAGTATGCCGCGGAGAAGCCACTCGCCGGCGTGCGCATTACCGGCTCGCTGCACATGACCATTCAGACCGCGGTGCTGATCGAGACCCTGGTGGAGCTGGGCGCCAAGGTGCGCTGGGCAAGCTGCAACATATTTTCCACCCAGGACCACGCAGCGGCGGCGATTGCGGCGGCGGGCGTTCCGGTCTTCGCCTGGAAGGGCGAATCGCTGGAAGAATATTGGTGGTGCACTGCCCAGGCCCTCGATCATGGAGAAGGCAAGGGACCGGAGTTAGTGGTCGACGATGGCGGGGATGTTACCCTGCTGATCCACAAAGGCTATGAGCTGGAAGAAGGTGACACCTGGGTCAACACGCCCTCTTCAAATCATGAAGAGCAGGTGATCAAAGATTTGCTGAAGAAGATGCACGCGGAAGATCCCAAGCACTGGCACGCGGTCGCGAAGCAATGGCGCGGCGTCTCGGAAGAGACCACGACCGGCGTTCACCGCCTCTACAAAATGAAGGAACAGGGCAAGCTGTTGATCCCGGCGATCAACGTTAACGATTCCGTCACCAAGTCGAAGTTTGACAATCTTTACGGCTGCCGTGAATCACTGGCGGACGGCATCAAGCGGGCGACCGACGTCATGGTAGCCGGCAAGGTGGCCGTAATTTGCGGGTACGGCGATGTGGGCAAAGGTTCAGCCCACTCCTTGCGCGGAATGGGTGCGCGGGTAGTGGTCACTGAGATCGACCCGATCAACGCCCTGCAGGCGGCCATGGAAGGCTTTGAAGTCACCACCGTCGAAGAAACGCTGGGCCGTGGAGACATCTACGTAACCTGCACCGGCAACGTAGACGTGTTGACGCTGGAGCACATGGCGCAGATGAAAGATCAGGCCATCGTTTGCAACATCGGCCACTTCGACAACGAGATCCAGATCGATCGCCTGAACAGCGCAAAGGGAGTGGAGAAGATCAACGTCAAGCCGCAGGTGGACCAGTACAACTTTGCCGCAGCCAAGGACAAGCCGGCACACACCATCTACGTTCTGGCCGAAGGCCGCCTGGTGAACCTGGGCTGCGCCACCGGACATCCCAGCTTCGTGATGAGCAACAGCTTCGCTAACCAGACCCTGGCGCAGATCGACCTGTGGAAGAACAAGGATGTCTACAAGGTGGATGTGTACACCCTGCCCAAGAAGCTGGACGAGGAAGTCGCGCGACTGCATTTGGAAAAAATCGGCGTGAAGTTGACCACGCTGAGTGCGGCGCAGGCGAACTACCTGGGCGTGGCGCCGGAAGGCCCGTACAAGCCTGAAACCTATCGCTACTAAATAACCTGCATACCTTTGAAGAGCCCCAGTCGTGATGGCTGGGGCTCTTCCTTTTCCCCGCCAGATGCACAGTGTCTCTTTTACAATCTTCAACGTCTTATGAGCATGAAAGTTGTGGCCGCGATCATCGGCTGTTTCCTGAGTGTCTCTCTCATCGAGGCACGGGCCCAGACGCCGGCAGCATCCGGCACTACCCATCCGCCAGTCGAGATCATTCAGGCGAATGCCCCGGATGCTGCTGTACTCAAGGCGCGCAAGGGCTCCTATTCCTTCACCATCGATGGCGGCGATTGGAACGACACCGGGGTCGAAGCCACCCCAGCGGACCAGCTTAGCTTTACGGCCACCGGCAGTCTGGCCCTGGCCGATGGAAGGTCGGCTCCCCCCGACGGACTTACCCGGGGATGGAAAGACCTGATCCGCATTTACCCGCTGAATTCAGCTAACAGCGGCGCCCTGATCGGGCGTGTCGGCAATGGAGACGCAGCAGTTCCCTTCCTCATCGGCGCGAGCAAGGACGTGAATGTCTCCGCCACCGGCCATATATTTCTACGCCTGAACCTCAGCTCCGATCTCACCGGAACCGGCAGCATCGCGGTGAAAATGAAGCTCTCCACCCAGCAGGCGCAAAAGACCGTCTCCGCGCCGGATCTGACTCACCTTCTGTCACCACAACTGTTTGCAAACATTCCCCGGCGGGTGGGGGACTTGCAGGGTAATCCGGGAGACATGGTGAACTTCTCGCTGATTGGCACGCAGGACCAGGTGACGAAAGCATTCACCTCGGCTGGGTGGGTGCAGGTGGATAAGACAACCCAGGACGCGGTGGTGCACGGCCTGATCTCGACGCTCTCCCACGAGGCCTACACCGAGATGCCGATGAGCATTCTTTATCTATTCGGCAGATCGCAGGACCTGTCGTTCGCCCGTGGTGCGCCGCTCGAGGTGGCCGCGATCCGGCACCATCTGCGGGTGTGGAAGACAACGGAAACGGTGGGCGGGGAGCCGCTTTGGGTGGGGTCTGCCACCCACGACAATGGCTTTGAGAAGGACCAGCGGAATGGTGGGGTTACCCATCACATCGACGCCAATGTCGACCAGGAGCGCGACTTCCTGGAGCAGAGCTTCTCCGGCGCCGGCGTTCTGGCCGGCGCGGCTTATGTGATGCCGAGTAATCCGCTGACTACCGCCAAGACGGCGACCGGAGGCAGCTTTCAATCCGATGGGCGGATTGTGGTGATGGACTTGAAGTGAATGCACTGTAAGAACGTAAAAAAATGTAAATCCAAAAGTCGTGCTGCTTCGTATGGCTAACGTGGCTCAACTTCAGGAATCGCGAACCAACGCCCCCCATGAGGCGCCTGAGCGCCAAACCGTCGTTTGCAAAGATTGCAAGTCGGCGTCACCCATAGACTCTTTCATCGAAGTGGACGCGCTTCACGTGCAGTGCCCGCGTTGCCTCTTTGTCTTCTTTTTGGACACCGACCGGCTTTAAGGCTTATTTCTCTTCTTCCGCGACGGCGGGAGATAACCGGGCTGACGATTTTCTCTGCCTTGCGATCGCATCGAGCACGCCGTTAAGGAAGTTGAGCGAGTCCGGGGCGGAGTAGCGGCGGGCAATCTCGAGCGATTCGTTGATGACTACGGGGACCGGAGTATCAGGAAAGCCCAGCAGCTCAGCGATCGCCGCCCGCAGCACGTTGCGGTCGACGGCCGGCATCCGGCTCAGGCGCCAGTTGGCGGAATGAGCCTGGATCAGCTCGTCAATCTCTTCGTTACGAGCGGTGGCCACGCGGAAGATATCCTCGGTAAAGCCGCGGGTTTCGGCATCCACTTCTTCGCGAGATCCCCAGAAGGTTTTGCGCACTTGATCGGGACTGTGCTTGCCCACGTCCGCCTGAAAAAGCATCTGCATGGCCAGCTCGCGTGACTTGCGCCGCTTACCGGTAGCGGTCATGGAAGGCGCACTTGATTCTGCGCACTGGCGGGGGTATGTTCGCTCAACTTGCGCTCGAGCGAGACCATCTCAATGGCGGCCATGGCGGCCTCAAATCCTTTGTTGCCGGCTTTAAGCCCGGCACGATTCAGCGCCTGCTCCAAAGTCTCGCAGGTCAGAACTCCGAAGGCATGAGGAATGCCCGTCTCCTGTTGCGACTGGCCGATGCCGCGTGAGACCTCGTTGTAAATGGCCTCGTAGTGCGCGGTCTCGCCGCGCAAGAGCACACCCAGGGTGATCACAGCATCCACCTTGCCACCTTCGGCCGCCTTGCGCGCCGCTAACGGTATTTCCCATGCTCCCGGGACGCGGATCACCTGCACATCGCGGCGGGCGGCGCCACTGCGATAGAGGCCGTCCAGCGCTCCCTGCAACAAGCGGTCGGTAATCACGGCGTTCCAGCGGGCCACCACCACCGCAAAACGCATACCGTGCGCGGTCAGGTCGCCCTCCACGGCCACCGGCTTGCCCTTATGGGGGTCGTCCCATTCCCAGAAGGCGATGGAATGGCCGGGCGCGGGTTCCGCAGTAAACAGGCGCGTCTTCCAGTTGGTCTCAGCTACGGGGCTCAGCCTGCGCGCAGCCTCCTGCTCACCCCAGGTGCGGATCATCCACTCGCGGGCCACGGTCTGAACTGCCTCCAGCCCGGTGACTTCCACCATGATCTCCGCCGGGCTGGGCTCGACGCTATCGGCGAATTCCAGATTACCCAGCGGCGCCAGAAAGGAGACGCCCCGGCTCAGCTCCTCTTCCCATCCCCGGCCAGCCTCAAAGCCAAGGGCGGAGAAGAAACTCGCCAGCCTGGTATAAGCCTCGGGGGTGCCCGCCGGGCGCACAATCGTGATTCCCTTAACCATCTCTCTCTGACTGTACCACCGGGGTTTCGCCTCGGCTGGCGACGTTTGGGGGACCATTTTGCTATTACTGTGATGTGGTTGGGATTAGCCAGGTGGTCGCTTCCGCTCTAAGCATTTGCTCGGTGTAGACTCACAGCTTCGCCCACGGAGTCGATCAGACATGGAATTAGAGAACATGCGCTACGAATTGCGGCCGCCGATTGCGGTCGTTACCCTAGACCGGCCCAAGGTGCTTAACGCGCTCAATCATCTCAGCATGACGGAGCTGGAACAGGTTTTCCTGGACGTCCGGCAGAACGATGCGATCCGGGTCGTTCTGGTTACCGGAGCGGGGGAGAAGGCCTTCGTCGCCGGCGCCGACATCCGCGAGTTGGCCACCCTGTCTGCACTGGAAGGGGAGCAGGTCGCCACGCGTGGGCAGCGCATCCTCAGCCTGATCGAAAACTGCGGCAAGCCAGTGATCGCATGCATCAACGGGTTCGCGTTGGGCGGCGGCTGTGAGCTTGCCCTCGCATGCACCCTGCGCATTGCGAGCTCGAGCGCACGCCTGGGGCAGCCCGAGGTCAAAATTGGGATTATGCCTGGCTATGGCGGGACGCAGCGCTTGCCGCGGCTGATCGGCAAGGGCGCTGCGCTCAAGATGATTCTTACCGGCGAGGTGATCAGCGCCACCGAGGCCTTGCGCCTGGGACTGGTCGATGAGGTGGTGGAGCCGGATCAACTGATGGCGCGGGCGGAACAGATTGCGCAGACCATTGCCGGCATGGCGCCGCTTGCCATCCGCGACTCGATCCGCGCCGTGAACTCCGGCTACGATCTGCCGCTGGCCAGCGGTCTGGAGCTGGAAGCTTCGCTCTTTGGCCTGGCTTGCTCCACCGCCGACAAGGCGGAAGGCACGCAGGCATTTCTCGAGAAGCGGGCCGCGCGCTGGAGCGGAAAATGAACCATGGTCACTAACCGATGCACACCAGACTGCGCGTCCGCCCTGCACTCCCCTTGCTATGCTTGATTTCGTGGCTCGGCCGCAACCCTTGAGTGCTTCTTCCCCGATTGGCCGGCAATGGCGCTGGAAAGCCCTGTCTTTCCAGCTCGCTTTGCTATGCGCCGTGGGACCAGTAGCCGCTGGCTGCAAGCAAGCAGCATCGAACACTGAACCGTCGCGGGCCGCGGTGCGGCAGGAGCGTCGGGTGGAGCAGAGCAAGATGGACACGGCCCGGCAGGAATTGGAGCAGATTCCCCCGCCATCAAAAAACCGTTATCTCAGCGTGCGCACCAAGGAAGCGTATGCCAATCCATTTCTTGTTGTCCATCCGCAGACCGTCACCCTGACAATCATTTTCCGTGACCAGGACCCGAATGGCTTCAGCGCCGGGGGCGTGCTGCGCCCGGCCAAGGCCCGCAGGCAGGAAATCGATGTGCGGCCTGCCGACCTGCCCCAGGCACTGGCTGCTCTTTCGCCCGACGTCTGGCCTTATGGCCGGGTGGTTGCGATTGAGGAGTCACCCACGGCCCCGAGGACGGAGCGAGTCGCCATCCGGCGCAACGTAGAGGCGACCATCCAGGTTCTCAATGACCTGGGGGTGGTGGTGGATGAATGGACCGGCTCCAATGGCGCGCTGCTGCGCTAGCATTGCTCTTTGACGTACCCACTGCTTTGAACCGCCATGACGTCCTCCATCCAGCCCGTTGCACTGATTGTCTTCTGCATTTGCTTTCTGCTGGTGACAGGCGCGGGTTTCTGGGCCGTACGCTGGAGGCGGTCGGAGCTTTCTGATCTGGATGAGTGGGGGCTGGCGGGGCGCAAGTTCGGCGCCCTGGTCACCTGGTTCCTGATCGGGGGCGACCTTTATACGGCCTACACCGTCATCGCCGTTCCCGCAGCGCTCTTCGGCGCCGGCGCGATCGGGTTCTTTGCCATTCCCTACTGCATCCTCAGTTATCCCATGATGATGCTGGTGCTTCCCCCTCTGTGGCGTATATGCCGCAGAAACGGTTACATAACCCTGGCCGACTATGTCCGCGGACGCTACCAGAGCCGCTGGCTTTCTGTCGCCGTTGCGGTTACCGGCATTCTGGCCACCATGCCCTACATTGCGCTGCAGCTCATCGGGATGCGCGAGGTGATTGCTGCGCTGGGTGTTCGTGGAGAGTGGCCGCTGATTGCGGCCTTTGTGATTCTTGCCGCGTACACTTACTCGAGCGGCCTGCGGGCGCCGGCGCTCATCGCCATCGTGAAAGACGTGATGCTGTATATCATGGTGCTGGCAGCGGTACTCATCCTCCCGGCGCGCCTTGGCGGGTATGGCCATATTTTTGCGATGGCTTCCTCAACGCTGGCCCAACACTCGCCGCCGGCTTCGATCATCCTGCGCCCGGCGCAGTTCATGAGCTATTCCTCGCTTGCCCTGGGATCGGCAATGGCGCTTATGCTCTATCCCCACACGATTACGGGCACACTGAGTGCGGGCAGCGACCGCGTGATTCGCCGCAATGCTGCCCTGATGCCGGCCTACAACCTGTTACTGGGCCTGATCGCGCTGCTCGGCTACGTGGCCATTACCGCCGGTGTACACACTGCGAATTCGTCCAGTACCGTACCGCTGCTGCTGACCAGCATGTTTCCCCCCTGGTTTGCCGGCTTCTGCCTGGCCGCAATTGGCATTGGCGCGTTGGTCCCGGCAGCGATTATGTCGATCGCGACGGCCAATCTCTTCACCCGCAACCTGTATGGCGAGCTGGTTCACCGCTCCTTTTTTTCGAGCGCGATGACAGGCGGGCAGGAAGCGGCGATGGCAAAAATCATCTCCCTGGCAATCAAGTTAGGCGCGCTCGCATTTGTTCTTCTGGTGCGCGCGCAGTTCGCCATCGAACTGCAACTGCTGGGCGGCGTCTGGATTCTGCAGGTGTTGCCGGCGGTCGTGGGCGGCCTGTTCATGCGCTTCTTGCACGGCCCGGGAGTGCTTTGCGGGTGGCTTGCGGGCATGGCCGCGGGCACGGCGATGGTTGGCTCCCTCGGACTGAGGAGCTCCATCTACCCGCTGCACTTTGCCGGGCACGTCTATAACGTCTACGCAGCATTGCCTGCGCTGGCGCTGAATCTTGTGGTTGCGGGCGCGGTCTCGCTGTTGCTGAAGATTTCCGGCAAAGCGGCGGCAGAGGATTTGACAGCGGTTCAGGCCTAGGCTCCGAAGAGGAAAACCTAATGAGTGAAGAGCGCATTGGATTGATCGGGCTAGGCGCCATGGGGACGGGGATGGCCAAGTCCCTGCGGCGCGCGGGTTACGGTGTCCAGGTCTTCGACGTTCGCCGTGAGGTGGCGGAGGCCTTTGCTGCGGAAGGCGGTGTGGCCTGTAACAGCGCGGCTGAGTTAGCTGCGGCGTGCGAGGTAGTGATTAGCGTTGTGGTGAACGCGGCGCAGACGGAGGCGGTTTTATTTGGCCAAGGCGGCGCCGCCGCGGCCATGAAGGCCGGAAGCGTCTTCGTGATGTGTTCCACCGTGGACCCCGGCTGGTCGATCGCGCTGGAGAAACGTCTGGCGGAGAAAGGCCTTCTGTATCTTGATGCGCCGATCTCGGGCGGCGCGGCCAAGGCCGCTAAGGGTGAGATCACCATGATGACGTCGGGCCATCCGGATGCGTATGCCAGGGTGGGCACCGCGTTGGATGCTATGGCGGCGAAGGTCTATCGCCTGGGCGATTCCGCCGGGAATGGCAGCAAGGTCAAGATCATCAACCAACTCCTGGCCGGCGTGCATATCGCGGTGGCGGCTGAAGCGATGGCCCTGGGGCTGCGTCAGGGCGTAGACCCGGCGGCACTCTATGAAGTGATTACGCACAGCGCGGGCAATAGCTGGATGTTCGAGAACCGGATGGCGCATGTACTGGCCGCGGATTACACCCCGCTTTCAGCGGTGGACATCTTCGTCAAGGACCTCGGCCTGGTGCTGGATGCAGCACGGGCAAACAAATTTCCTTTGCCTTTGGCCAGCACGGCACACCAGATGTTTCTGCAGGCGGCGAGCGCTGGTTATGGACGGGAAGACGATTCGGCCGTGATCAAGATATTCCCGGGGATCGAATTGCCGAAGGCACCGTAGGCAAAAGCCGGCTCCCTGTGTGCATATCTATGGCACACTATGGATGGGTATATGCCATGGGATCTCACAGAGCACACATCCTTCTGCCTCAAGAGCTTATCGAAGAGATCGATGCAGTAGTCGGTCCTCGCGGCCGGAGCGCCTTTCTTGTGGAGACTGCACGCGCCGAACTGCGCCGACGACGGTTGCTCACCTTTTTGCGCGATGACCAGCCTGCGTGGAGCGAAAAGGACCATCCCGAATTGTCCGCGGGAGCCCGCACGTGGGTGAAGGGCCTTAGATCGGAGGGTGAGAAGCGCGTCCCCAAGGCACGAGAGCCGGGGAGACGGGCAAAATGATTCTCCTGCTCGACACCACCGTTCTGCTTGATGTGCTTCGTGCTCGCCAAAACCGGCGCTCCCTGTTGGCGGACCTGGTCGCCGGCGGTCATATACTCAGCACTGCGGCCATCAATATAGGGGAGGTCTATGCCGGCATGCGACGTGGAGAAGAGGGCCGAACGGAAGCTTTTCTCTCGAGCCTGGACTGTTACCCGATGACAGGCGCGATCGCACGCCGAGCCGGATCCCTCAAGAGGGCATGGGCGCTTAAGGGCCGGACACTTTCCCTGGCGGACATGATAGTCGCGGCGACCGCCCTTGAACATGGACTCGCGTTGATGACGGACAACCGCAAAGATTTTCCAATCCCTGAGCTGAACTTTTATCCATTGTCCTAGTTGGGCGGCGTTCGCATTTGCTGCCAAGGGGGTAATAGGTGGTGATTCCGCCGTTGATCAAAATATTCCCGGGGATCTATTTGCCGAAGGTGGAGTAGCGCACTACTTGTCGCTTTAAGCTTAAAGCGTCTTGAGAAATGCGATCAGGTCTTTTTTCTCATCCGCGGTAAGGTTCAACCCGAAGGGATGACCCTGGACCGCATACGTCCGGGCGCCATAGGGCTTGAAGCCAGTGGGCACATAGTCTTGATGCAGACGCGCCGGATCAAACCAATCCTCCAACGTAGCGCACCAGCCACTGTGACCGAACATGCCTCGGTACCAGAGTCCTCGAAGAGATGGAACTTTATAATATCCAGTGCCTCTCCTGGTCTCCATAGTCAGGCCAGGATCAGTGCCCACGGAGATGGGCAGGATGTCATATTTCGCCCAGTGGTCTTTGGGAACAGTAAAGCCTGGCGCCGGAGTTAGCTTGTTGCTGGTGTAGAAAGGTGCGGTATGGCATCCCGCACACCCTTGCTGATCGAAAAGCTTTCTGCCGCGCTCTGAAGCGGCATCCATTTTGTTGGGATTGGGAGGCGGCTTGAGCGAGTAAACATAGAGCGCCAAGGCATAGAGTTGCTCATCGCTGTAGCGGCCTCCTACCTTGACGGGGTCGGCAGGATCCGGCAGCGTCTTGAACGCCGGAATATCGGCTGGGATAAATCCATCGAAGCTTGCCAGGCTGTCAGCTCCCTGATTCAGAGCCGAGTAGCGCATGAGATCGACGATCGAGTGCTGCTGCTGAAGGCCCGTTCGATCCAGGTAGCGCCGATCCTTCACGCCAATCAAGTCCGGCACCTGAACTGGATAGAACGAACTGGCTCGATGCCGGGATATCACGCCAGGCGGAATGGTCTGCAGCAACTCCGTGATCTCTTCAGGGGACATTTCGTTTTCACGCCACATGGGATCTGGGTTCAGCCAAGGCGTACCGTACAAAGTCTGGGTGAAGAGATGGAAGAGGGGCGGCGGAGGCAGTGGCCGTGGCGAGTACTTCTGCGCTCGTTCGAAGGGAAAATTTCCCTGCGCGCCCTTGATCGTCGAGCCGTCGGGCATGACACGCGTGTGGCACATTGCGCAGGAAAATGAGCCCAGCTCGATCTTTCCTTTTTCCCGAATGACGTAATGCACGAAGGGAAGAATTCCGTCCCTGGTGAGCGGAACGCCGCCCTTCTGATACCAATCCGTATTGCGGATATCCGGGAGCGCCAACACGCCATCTTCGCCGGCTTCGGTAAAAACAGGTGCGCTGAAAACTATTTCCCCGGCCTTAATCCAGTCCGCCTCAGTATTCAACTGCGGCTTCTGCCCGACGTCGTCCCACAGGAGCTCCGGCTCCTGCTTCTTCAACCAATCTATGTAACCGGCGGGTTCGCGGCCCGGGGCATAGACAGGGTATTGCTTGTAGATCTTCCTGACTGGAATCCTGTAGTAATACGCAGCCTTGACATGCCTGGGAGAACCGATCGGATTGGCGAGCGGTATCTCCAATGCCGCCATCGCCTCGTCATCCCACATCCTGGGAACCACTGGCCGGAAAGAGGCAGGCGCCTGGGCGGAAAGACTCGCTGCACACAGCAGCACCACAGGGAAAAGCGTTCGCGGGTCCACATGTCGTCGAATGTTCATCGCGCCTCACAGAAGACCCGTTCCCTGGCCTTTGCTGCACCGTAGCAGGGCGATGCCAATGGCCAGCCTAGTAAAAAAGCGACACTCGGCCCAAAAAAGCCGTTAGAGAGCCTACAATTTGTCCACCAAGACCGGCCGCGTCCGGAACCTCGAGTGAGAGGTCCCTCGTGCACACAATCCAGACGGCATTGCCACGGTGGGAACTCAAAGAATTTGTTCGCGTCTTTGGTCAACGCGATGTGTCATGCTTTGGCGAAGGATTCAGGCAATACGACATTGCGTCTCTCGAACATATTCTCTCTTTTGACTTCGGCAACTTATCGACGCTCCACTATACCAACGGCCACAGCAAGCTGGTTCCGCGGATTCACGTCGTGGGATCGCAGACAGCTGCCTCCAGTTATGCCCATTTCACCGGCCGCCATAACGGGTTCGGAATATTCCTCAAGCCACTCGCTTCCTGGCAGCTCTTTCGTATACCGCCTGCTGTTTTCGCGAACGAAAACGGGGACGGCCGAGATCTCCTCGGTCATGGTATCGACAGACTTTGGCTGCGCCTCGCGGAGAAGAACACGTTTCAGGAGCGCATCCAGGTCGCGGAGGATTACTTGTTGCCCTTTGCGCGCAATGCGCTGACGAAGACCTCCGTCATGGAAACGGCCCAACACGCATATCTCCGAAACGGCGCGGTCAAGATTCAAGACCTTGCCAACCACAGTTCCCTGAGCCTTCGCCAGTATGAGCGCCGTTTCGTAACCGAGATTGGGTTTACTCCGAAACTGTTCGCCAGAATTACACGTTTCCAGAGGGCACTGGACATAAAGCGCATTGCACCGCGGCGCTCCTGGATGAGTGTCGCCCATGAGCTTGGCTACTTCGACCAAATGCACATGGTCCGCGATTTCCAGTGTCTTAGTGGCAATGCACCGAGTGATCTGCTCCAACGGATCGGTGATTACCAACCGTGGTCTCTGGCTTCGCCATCGAGGCCTTATGATTTTCCCAGGCAGCCAGGTACGTTCGACGACTAGCGGGCGATGTTACCGCCCGTTGTCCTCTCCTTCGGATCAGCATCGCGGAAAGGCTTCCGTCAGCGGAGTTGACACTTCTCAACAGGGCGTAGTCGGCTGAGTCACACCCGGCTACCAGGAGTCCGCTCAGAATGCTCGTCACAAAAAACAGCCCAAAACAAATCCTTCTGAAAGCTAAGCAGAAAAGCATCGTTAAGATCCCTTCTTTTCTGAGAACGTGAGTTTGCTGATTGTCCGACGGGCTGTCGAATTCGTGCTAACGGTTCAGCCGTAGAAGCATTGCTCATCATGAGCGAATCCAGAATAGATAAATTGAGCGCTGGCTGCTTTTCCCGACAGCAAGCGATAATAGGGTGCATTCGCCACTCAGTTAAAGCGGGTACCTTCATGAAAGCTCCGTTGTGTGTGCTGGGAATCTTCACCCTTGTGCTAGCGGTTCCATCCACCCAGGCTGCTAGCGAGTCTCCGGTCCTCGCGCCCATCGATGCGATGTTTCAAGGCATGACCAAGCGTGACCCCGCGGCCATCAAGGCGGCGGCGCTGCCCGGGACAATCCTGGTTCTGATGCGGGACGGCAAGGCGGATCAAATGACCATCGACGCATTCGCCGATCACTTCAGCAAACCTAGCGAAAAGCACATGGAAGAGCGTATCCACGATCCGCTGATCCGCATCGATCACGACCTGGCCATGGTCTGGGCTCCCTTTGAGTTTCTGGTGGACGGCAAGAAGGATCACTGCGGTACCGATCTGTTCAACCTGGTTCACACCGACGGGAAGTGGCTGATCGCAGGCATAGCTGATACCGGAAGCAATGCCTGCGCCACCAAGTAGCCGGGAGTTTTCCAGGCCGGGTTCGCTGTTCTGTCCGAAATTAATGCCCTCAGGGGCTTAAAGCCCTCAACGCCCTGATACAAAGCCCAATGTCGTTCAGGCGGAGAGTGAAACCGCAGGTCCGCCACGGTCCCACGGCATGCCGGGCAGGCGGGATGACAAGGGGAGCGCGGTAACTCGGTCGGCGTCGAATGCTGATCGAAAAAACTGCAGGTCCCCGGCCCCCTCCTAATGACAAACGAGTGGGGGAAGCATGGTAGCCCACTCAAGCCAAAGTACGGCTTGAATGGGGCACCCAAAGCTTTTTTTGGATGGGCCCTACGGCCCATGACTACTCCGGTCCCTTGGCGCGCCTCCGTCTTGGTAACATCTTCTTGACATGGCAGCCCCTACCGCGTTTCCTATCCTGCACCAGACGAACCGCGCAGCCCACGCCCACGAAAGCTTCTCCGCTTCCCGCGAGCTGGAAGCGAAACTGCGCCAGGTAGTGCGCGGCGAGGTCCGCTTTGACCAGGCTTCGCGCGCGCTCTACGCTACCGACGCTTCCAACTATCGCCAGGTCCCTATCGGACTGGTGCTGCCTCTGGATGAGGCCGACGTGATCGCTACCGTGGCCGCATGCCGGGAGATGGGCGCACCCGTTCTCTCACGCGGAGGGGGCACCAGTCTGGCCGGCCAGTGCTGCAATGTGGCCGTGATCCTGGACTTCTCGAAATATATGCACGCGATTCTGGAACTCGACCCGGCGCAGAAGTTCGCCCGGGTCCAGCCCGGCATCGTGCTCGACCGGCTGCGCGATGCCGCGGAAGAACACGACCTGACCTTCGCCCCCGACCCGGCCACGCATAGCCGGTGCACATTAGGGGGCATGATCGGTAACAACTCCTGTGGCGTACACGCGCTCATGGGGGGCAAGACGGTCGACAATATCGAATCGCTCGACATCCTGCTGTATGACGGCACCCGGCTGACTGTGGGCGCTACTTCGGAAGCGGAACTGGAAGCCATCATCGCCGGCGGCGGCCGCCGGGGCGAGATTTATGCCGGAATGGCGCGCATCCGAGATACTTACGGCGACCTGATCCGCCAGCGCTTTCCGAAGATCCCGCGCCGCGTCTCGGGCTACAACCTGGACGAGCTGTTGCCAGAAAATGGGTTTCATGTAGCCCGTGCGCTGGTGGGCTCCGAGGGTACGTGCGTTACCGTGCTGCAGTCGCGCTGCACGCTCAAACATAGCCCGCAGCATCGCCGGCTGGTGGTGCTCGGCTTTGCCGATCCCTTTATCGCCGCCGATCACGTGCCCGCAGTGCTGAAGTACAAGCCGATTGGCCTGGAAGGCTTCGATGGCCTGATGGTCGACTACATGCTGCGCAAGCACCTGGCGGTCGACGATGTGCTGCTGCTGCCCGAAGGCCGCGGCTTTCTGCTGTGCGAGTTTGGCGCCGACTCCGCAGAAGACGCGGACATCATTGCGGAAACATTCACCCAGGCGGGCCTGGCCTTCGGCAAGACATGCACGGTGCGACGCTACTCAGACGCAGACGCGCGGCGCGTTTGGCGGGTGCGCGAATCTGCGCTCGGCGCGACCGTCTTCGTTCCCGGGGAAAAGCATGGATGGGAAGGGTGGGAGGATTCCGCGGTGCCGCCGGAAGAGTTGGGCGGTTATCTGCGTGAGCTCTACCAGCTGCTGGAAAGCTACGGGTACAAGACGCCCATGTACGGACATTTCGGCCAAGGCTGCGTTCACCTGCGCATTACCTTCGATCTGGAGACCGCCCCGGGGATTGCCAAATATCGCGAGTTCATCGAGCAGGCCGCGGATATCGTTCTGGCTCACGGCGGATCCTTGTCAGGCGAGCATGGGGATGGGCAGGCCCGGGGGGCCCTGCTACCGAAAATGTACGGTCCGGAGCTGATGAAGGCGTTTCAGGAGTTCAAGGCGCTGTGGGATCCGGACAATGGCATGAACCCAGGCAAGATGATCGATCCGATCGCAGTGTACGATCCGGTGGATAATCTTCGCCTGGGGGTGGGCTACCAGGCTAAGAAGGTGGAGACCTGGTTCCAATACCCGCAGGACCCGGGCGGGTTCGGCGAAAGCACGCTGCGCTGCGTGGGCGTGGGGGCCTGCCGCAAACAGGACCACGGCACCATGTGCCCCAGCTACATGGCTACACGCGAGGAAAAGCACTCGACCCGGGGACGAGCTCACCTGCTGTGGGAGATGTTGCAGGGGCAGGTGATCACTGACGGATGGCGCAATGAAGAGGTAAAGGAAGCACTCGATCTCTGCCTCTCGTGCAAGGCGTGCAAGACGGAGTGCCCGGTCAACGTGGACATGGCGACCTGGAAGGCCGAATTTCTGGGGCACCACTATAAGGGCCGTGTACACCCGCTGCAGCATTACCTCTTCGGGTTTATGGATCGCTGGGCAAAACTGGCGGCGGCTGCACCTGGGCTGGCCAATCTGCCTATGCGCACGCCGGGCGTGCGCAGTCTGGTGAAAGCTATCGCCGGGGTGGCCCCGCAGCGCACATTGCCGCAATTCGCCGGGCGCAGCTTTCAGTCGGCGTACAGGAAACACGCCGGGGGAAGTGGCTCCACTCCCCTGCTGCTTTGGCCCGATACCTGGAACAATTACTTCCACCCCCAGGTGCTGGGCGCGGCCCATGAGGTGCTGGTTTCGGCTGGATTCCAGGTACAGTTCCCGGCACAACATATTTGTTGCGGCCGCCCGCTCTACGATTTCGGCTTTCTCGACCAGGCGCGGAGCTACTTGCAGAAGATCCTGGAACGACTCGGGCCCCAGATCGACTCGGGAATGCCGTTCGTGGTCCTCGAGCCGAGTTGCGCCAGTGTGTTTCGGGATGAGCTGACTAATTTCTTTCCTACGAATGAACGGGCCGCGCGGCTGGCCAAGCAGACTTTTCTGCTCAGCGAATTTCTCACCCGCCACGCGCCGGGTTATCAGCCTCCGCAGCTGAACAACCGGAAGATGGTGCTTCACGGGCATTGCCACCATAAGGCGCTGATGGGCATGCAGGATGAACTTGGGCTGCTGCAAGCCACGAACGCCGAGGTGAGCATGCTGGATTCCGGATGCTGCGGCATGGCGGGGCCGTTCGGATTTGAGAAGGATAAGTATGAGGTTTCGCAGGCGCTGGGGGAGCGCGTGCTTCTGCCCGCAGTGCGGTCGGCCGCCCCGGAAACTATCCTTATTTCGGATGGGTTCAGTTGCCGGGAGCAGATCCGGCAGAATTCGCCACGCGAGGCTCTTCATTTGGCTGAGGTTTTGGCTGGGCGGTGTTGATTGGCAAAGCGATGGTAGGGGGCTTCGCCCGGATTCCTGTGCTGCCTGGAGAAAAGTCATCCCTCAGCGGCTGAAGCCGTATTCATTTCAAGACATTTACGTAGGGCCTAAAGGCCGTACCCTTCAGAAGAATGAGTTTTTTCTCGCAACCTGTTCAATTGCCCTGACAGCATCGGGTGGGACATCCAGGGTCTGGCTGGTCTGGAGTGTCCCGTGGAGGCGCAATTGGTTACCAATGGGTTAGGTGTGCCTCCACGGGTCACGAATTAGATAGGAGCAATGGCGCCCCGGCTGTATGCTTGAAAGAGTGCTTGTAACGCTTCGGCTTGCGTCCTGTCTTAATGAGCCTGCGTCCCCTTAGAGGATATTCAACCTGAAAAACGTGAGGCTCTATGCGCTCTGAACTGGTCTATTCGGCCGGCATTAAGATAGCGAACCGGTTCCTTCTCGCGACCGTGGCAATCAAAGCCGTTCGTAAGCTCCACATTAGTACCACCCGCACGGAAGACACCGCGAATGTGGTGTTTGTGGACGTTGCCGCCGGCCGGTACACGGACGTGCACATGCCTGAGATTTTGCCCCAGGCCGCGATCGAGCCCTTGATCGTCGATCCCTTCGTTGTCTCCGCTGCGTAATTAGCGCCCGCGGAAAGAAATGGCCTCCCAGGGATGGGAGGCTTTTCTTTGTTCTGACTTCCATTCGTCGCTAGGACTGCGGAATGCCGGGGGGCTGCCAGAGCTCGACGCGGTTACCTTCCGGGTCGTTAAACCAGGCGAAGCGGCCATAATCGTGGTCCTCGCGCTTGGGGTCGATATCTGCACCGGCGGAACGCAACTTTTCAAGAACTGCGTCCAAATCGTCTACGCGCAGATTGAACATGGCCTGCTGCCTGGAGGGACCGAAGTAGTCGGTGTCCTGGGGGAAAAAGGCGAATACTGTCATCTCCCGGGGGCCTTCACTGAAGAAGGCAAAGGCACCGTCTTGGGTGCGTTTGATACCCAGATGCTCCTCATACCAGGCATGGAGCTTCTCTGGATCAGCAGCTCGGAGAAAGACCCCACCCACACCTGTGGCTCGCGTCATCGTATGCCTCTCATTCTCCGATCAATAGCTGCGGCAGGGTTTGCCGGTGTTTGGGCTTGCGGCTATTTTCCCGCTTCTGGTCACCTTGGATCACGCGCTCGGGGCGGGGCTGACCCACCCGTTCCCGCGCATTGGCCTTGACCGCTTTGACGATTGAAAACTTCTCCGGCCGCCGCTTTCTTTTGGCCATGAAACGACTCTCCTGGCGCTTCGGCCAGCATTTTTTTCGGGTCTCAAACGCCGGTTATGGAATCCCTGTCCAAGTATGGAATACTTCTTATACTTTCGGCGGAAGGAGTTTCGTTTACCGCCGAGAAAGTGGGGCTCAGGCTATGGAAGAACGGGACTTCTTCGAGGAGAAAGCTGAACAGCGGAAACATACGCTGACCTGCCCACATTGTGGCAAGCAAGAAGAATATGAGGTGGGATGGCTGGTGCGGCGCAAGAAGGCACAACTGCATGGTAGGCCAGACGAGCGCGACCGCGCCCGTTTTGCCAAGGCCCAGTCCTACATGGTGCGCAAGGACGACACCGTCGGGTGCAAGAACATCCGCTGCCGCAAGCGGTTCGAGGTATCGAGCCTGCAGTCGGTGGCGTTCCTCTAAATCATGAAAATACTGGTGTGCATCAAGCAGGTTCCGCAAAAGGATGCGCCGCTCAAGCTGAACGAGGCGGGCACCTGGATTCGCGAAGACGTCTCCTATGAAGTGAACGAGCCGGACGCCTACGCGCTGGAAGAAGCGCTGCGGCAAAAGGAAAAGCACGGCGGCGAGGTGGTGGTGGTGACGGCCGGCCCGGCGCGGTCGCAACAAGTGCTGCGGGAAGCTCTGGCCAAGGGCGCGGACCGCGCCATCCACCTGGAGGACGATCGCTTCGCGACCCTGGATGCGGCGAATGTCGCGCGTGCGCTGGCCGCGTCCATCGCCGGAGAAGCCTTCGACCTGATCGTGACCGGGCTGCAGTCCGACGATTTTGGGTTTGCCCAGACCGGTGTTTTGCTGGCAGAAGTGCTGGGATGGCCGCACGCTACCATCATTATCGGCATCGAAAAGACCGGCACCGGCTTGCGCCTGAAGCGCGAACTCGAAGCCGGGCGCTATCAACATGTGGATGTTCCGCTGCCCGCAGTGCTCACCATCCAGAGCGGCATTAACAAACTGCGCTATGCCACGCTGATCGGCATCAAGCAAGCCAGGTTGAAACCGCTGCGCAAGGTGACCTGGGCTGAGGTTGAGCCGAAGCTGAGCAAGAACCAGCAGCAGATTGAACGGCTCTATGTGCCGGTGAAGCAAAAGAAGACCCAGATGCTCGAGGGTGCTCCAGCCGAGGTGGCGAAGAAGCTGGTGGAGCAACTGAAGAATGAAGCGCGGGTGATATGAAGGCGGCTCTTTCGCCGCAGAGTTCTGATCTCGTACAATTCAGTGTTACGCACGAGGGTATACGGCATGGCCAATCTACTGCTTCCGATAGAAGAACAGAATCTGACCCCCCATCAGGTGGAGCGGCTCGATAAGCGCAGAAACCGCGGCTTCATGCTGATGGTTATTGCCGGGCAGTTCTCCATCATCTCAGTGGTGCTGCTGCTGTGGATTGTCCAGGATCTGACCTACGCGCCGGGATGGGCGCATCCTGTCTTTTACTATTTCGTCATCTCGCTGGCCATCTCGGGAATCTGCGGGCTTGGCGGAGCTTACCTGCGGCGCGGCGCCCCGGAGTTCTAATGCATTTTTGCTAATACTGTGGTCCGGTGGGATCAGCTATGTGCGGCCGGTTTTGGCGGACCGGCCGCGTCAAGTTCAGTTTCCTGGTCTACACCATTAGCAAAAATGCTAAGCTCGCTGCGGCGAGGTGTCCCCTCATGGCAGATCGGATCATGGTGGTTGCGGAGCAGCGTGAAGGTACGCTCAACCGCGTCTCGCTTGAAACCATCGCCGCTGCGCAGGCCATTGGCAAAGAGACTGGCTGGACGGTCGCAGTGGTTTTGCCGGGCAGTCAGACCGCGGCCCTGGCGCAGGAGTTGGCGGGCTACAAGGTCGACAAGGTATATGACCTGGAAGCACCATCGCTCGCGGCCTACACCTCGGACGCTTACGTCCACGCCCTGAAGGACTTTATCTCGAGCCAACAGCCGAAGCTGGTGCTCTTTCCCCATACCTACCAGGTACGCGATTTTGCTCCCAGGCTGGCGCTCGCCCTGGATCGCACGTTGATCTCCGACGCCATTGGCTACAAGTACGAGAACGGCAAGCTGCTGTTTACCCGGCAGATGTTTCAAGGGAAATTTGTGGCCGATGTAGCCTTTGCCGGCGACGCTCCGTGGCTCGCGACGTTGCAGATCGGGACGTATCGCGCGGACCAGGCTGAGACGGGCTCGGCGCCGGTCGAAAAAGTCGAAGCTGCCCAGCCGCCGGCCCTGCGCATCACGCCGCACGAGGTCTTTCAGGAAGCCAAGCAGGCTGTGGACCTCTCGCAGGCCGAGGTCATCGTAGCGATTGGCCGGGGGATCAAGGAACAAAAGAACGTCGTCATCGCCGAAGACCTGGCAAAAGCATTAGGGGGCGAGGTGGCTGCCTCGCGGCCTATTTGCGACAACGGCTGGCTGCCCCTGGAGCGGCAGATTGGCAGCTCGGGACAGACGGTGGCGCCCAAGCTCTACATCGCGCTCGGCATCAGCGGCGCCATCCAGCATATCGTCGGCATGAAGGGTGCGCGCACCATCGTCGCGATCAATAAGGACGTTGAGGCCCCGATCTTCGAGATCGCCGATTATGGTATTGTGGGCAACCTCTTCGATGTGGTCCCGGCACTCACCGAAGAGATCAAGAAAGCGAAAGCCTAAGTCTTCAAACGGGCTCCGCCAAAGACCATGATTCACTTCCGTAAACCAATCGAGGGCATCGAACGGCCGCAGATGGAGGCGGATGTGGTCATCATCGGCGGCGGCCCCGCCGGCATGGCCTGCGCACTGCGCCTGGCGCAATTGATCGACGCTTACAACGATCAGCTCGCGCTCAAGGGGTCTACGGCCCCCCCGCTCTCTAAAGAGAACATCTACGTTCTGGAAAAGGCACGCGAGGTGGGCCAGCATTGCCTTTCTGGTGCGCTGCTGGACCCGCGATCGATGCGCGAGCTGCTGCCCGGGTTTGAGTCCGAAGCTCCCATCGATGCGGAGGTCATCAAAGAATCGGTTTACTACCTGACCGAGAAGGGCCATCACAAGTTCCCCATGGTGCCCCCGCCGCTGCGCGACCACGGCATGTACGTGATCTCCATCAACAAGTTCGTCAAGTGGATGGCGGCCAAGGTGGAGGCGGCCGGGATCACGATATTCACTGGCTTTGCCGGCAGCGAGTTGCTTTTCGAGCAGGACGGAGTGACCGGGGTGCGCACCGATGACAAAGGGGTCGACAAGGAGGGGAATACCAAAGCTAATTTTGAGCCGGGCTATGATCTTCGCTCGAAAATCACGATCCTGGCTGAAGGGGCGCGCGGGTCGTGCACCAAGCAATTGATTGAGCGCTTCCAGCTGGAAGATCCGGAACACGCGCAGACATACGGAGTAGGGATTAAGGAGCTATGGGAGATCCCCGCGGGCCGGGTGGCCAAAGGGGAAGTGATTTACACGCTGGGATATCCGCTGACGTGGCAAGAGTATGGAGGGGCGTGGATCTATGGCATCTCCGAGACTCTGCTTTCGGTGGGCTACGTAGTTGGGCTCGATTATCAGGACCCGCGGCTCGACCCGCAACACGTCTTTCAGTCGTTCAAAGAACATTCCCTGGTGAGGCCCCTGCTGGAAGGGGGGAAGATGATTCGCTATGGCGCCAAGAGCTTGCCGTACGGCGGCTGGCTTACCATGCCGAAGTTGGCTGGGAAGGGTTGGATGATTCTGGGCGATTCGGCGAGCTTGCTTAACTCGCAACGGCTCAAAGGTATCCACCTGGCGATCAAGAGCGGGATGCTGGCGGCGGAGACCGCCTTCGAATCGATGCGGGTAGGGGACAACTCAAGCGCGGCGCTTGCCGCTTACCAGAGCCGGGTCGAGGGCAGCTGGATCAAAGAGGAGCTCTACCCGGTACGAAATTTTCATCAGGGTTTCGAGCATGGATTGTTGCCGGGGCTGGCGCATGGCGCCGTACAGCAGTTGCTGGGAGGGCGAAACGTTGGCCCCGACTTCAAGAACCACGCCGGTTATCTCAACATGCGCCATCTGGATGCCATCGGCCGCTCGACCTACGGCCGCGAAGCGACGCTGGGGCCGGCGAAGAACGACGGAAAACTCAGCTTCGACAAGCTGACCGACGTTTACTACTCAGGAACGCGCCATGAGGATGACCAGCCGGTCCACCTGGTGATCCGCGATTTGGACATTTGCAATCATCGTTGTGTGCAGGAATTTGGCAATCCGTGCCAGCATTTCTGCCCCGCGGCGGTATATGAAATGGTGGATGTGGCAGATGGCAAACAGCTGCACATCAACTTCGCTAATTGCGTGCATTGCAAGACCTGCGACATCATGGATCCCTACCAGATCATCACCTGGGTGCCGCCGGAAGGCGGAGGCGGACCGAATTATGACGGGATGTGAGGGAAGCTGTAGCGTAGGGGCTTCCACTTCGAAACCCCGGTCGAAAGTGATATATCTGAACAACTCCACGGCGGCCGGAATAGGGCGCGCAGCCCACTCAAGCCAACAGAAGGCTTGAATGGGCCACCCAACATTTTTTTATCTCTTTGGGTGTTTTCGATCGAAGGCGGAGGATTCCGCTCCGGGATGACAGAGAGCAGGGCTGTGCTTTCATGGGGAATTGGCTAGTGGCTGAAGAATCTCAGCTGCTGCACCGGCCACTTCTAACGTCCTGAGATTTGCCAGTTCTGTTCGGCGCCCAGAGGCAGCACGGCGACGGTTTTGAAGTACACGATGTCTTTGTCGCTGTGATTCTGCAGGCCGATCCAGCCCTTGTCGGGACGCAGGCCGCGGTCCGGTTCGTAGGAAAGTTTTTTGGGTGGCACCGGCTGGCCTTCGGTGTAGTCCGTTACCTTAACGTCATTCACAAAGACCTGGGTGTGCGGCCCCTCCAGGCGAATCAACATGGTGTTCCATTCCGGTCCGGGCTTTCCCGGTTTGGCCAGCGGCTTGGTCAAGGAGTAGAGCGTGCCGGTCACGTGATACTCGTCTTCCCCACCAAGCTCGGGGTGGTTGTCGATTTGCACTTCGTATCCACGGTTGACCGGCATCCAGGGTTCGGTGGGTTCGGTGGGTATACGGATGAAGACACCGGAGTTGTCATTCTGGTGCTCCATGCGGTAGACGACTTTGATTTCGCAATCGCCGAAGGGGTGGTCGGCCCAATAGAGGAGACCCATTCCCCCGTGGGGCTTCAGGAGTCCGTGCTCTACAGTAAAGCCACCTGGTCCAACGTGCTTCCAGCCACGCAGATCATGGCCGTCGAAAAGCGGCTGCCAACCAAGCTGCTTCGCCGGCGCCAGCGTTGCGGTGCACACCCAGGTCAGCAGCGCCAGCATCCATGCTCTCTTCATCAGGTTCCCTTTCTCCTTCGGAGCCCCTTCAAGCAGCGAAGTTCCAGTTTAAATCGTTTCTCTGCCCACCAGTTTGTGCAATCGGCCACCTTATCCAAAGACAAGTGGGACGCCGCGAGGTTTGCGTGTACCATTCCATTGCGCGTGGGGCGTTCGCATACACTCGCCGAAGGGGGCGTGGCCATGAGCGGCAGCGACCTGTTACTTACCTGTAGCGACTGCGGTCAGGAATTTACCTTCACCGCAGGTGAACAGCAGTTCTTCCAAGAGCGCGGCTACTCCTCGCCCCGTCGCTGCAAACCATGTCGCCAAGCTAAGCAGAGCTCCGCCGGCGGTGGCCATGCTCCCTCCCATTCGCACCACGAGGGTGGCTACAGCACCGGTGCGGGGGCCGGCCCGGGCATGAGCACGGGCACCACCGTGGTCTGCGCCAGTTGCGGACAAACCACCACAGTTCCCTTTGAACCGCGCGGGGACCGCCCGGTTTATTGCAAAAGCTGCTACCGGCCGAAACAAGGTGGTGGCGGAGGCGGAGGGGGAAGGCAAAGCCGCAGCGGGGGCGGGGGCGGGGGCGGCGGTGGCGGCGGCAACCGCGACCGGGATCGCCGGCGACACTAGACCGTGTCGGTTACAACGGGAATGTGCCATAAGTTGTATGGCCGCCTACATCTCTAGCCAGCATACTGCTCCCGAGGGTGTGAGTATGGAGCAGGTTTTACTAGAAATGTTTGAGCAGGCACGCAAGCTGGTGGTCGAGACCGACCGCAGACTAGCGGAAGAAAACGACCGAATTCGGGAAAAGGAGCGGGAATCCAAGCTTTTGGAGTTGTCAGCGCTGATTGAGGCCTCATTCGACTTCACCAGCAAGGAGAAACTGGAGCTTGACCCCCGTTTGGATCTGCAGGACGGCAAGCCTACTGTGGAATTTATAGTGCGCAGTCTGAGGGCGATTTTTGTTATGTCGCCGCAGCCGGAGGGTATCTGGACCCTGAACGCCCTGGAAGATGGGCGGGCACCACAATCCCTGGGCGAGTTTCAGGGTGGCACCAAGGGTGATGCGGCATCGAGGCGGTTGGCCGCAGCCCGGATCGTAACCGCAATTGGAAACTGGTCGCAAAAGGGTCAGCCACTGTCCGCTAAGAAGCCGGTCCAGCCGGAACCCTCTGGGCGTTGGCAGGATACGCCGGTAGCGGCCGAAATGCAGGAGCGGCGCGAACCGACCTACGGCACTATGGGCAAATTCCTCGGCTACTAATTCATTTACCGAGAGATTTTCGCCCTACTGATCTCCCCCGCTGGGGAAATGTAGCTTCCGAGCCACATATCCCCAGGCTCCTTTTCGCGGGTTTGAAAACCCCGTTCCCCGAAACTAAAGAGGCTGCGGAAAAACTCTGTCCGGGCGGGAAAGCAACACCTCAGGGGCTAAAGCCCGACCTATTCGCAATCATTTATGGCACGACTAAAGTCGTGCGCTGATACAAAACGTGAGTTTTTCCGCAGCCTCTAAAGTCCGGGTCCGGCACAGGAATAAGATTGTGGCGGAGGTGTGGAGCGATGAACACACGCGCACCGGCCGCGATTCTTCTTTTGCTGCTCGCGCTGGGCTACCCGCTCAGCAGCGCGGCGCAGGATGGCAAGCAGCAGCGCATAGCCGACCTGGCCTATCAAGCGGAAATGGAACATGAGGTGGGCGCTTGCCCGGAAGCGCAGACCGTGACCGACCGCGACGTTTGCCTGAACGACGCTCGGGTGGAGACCTACAAGAACTACACCCAGTTTTTCGACGCGCTGCGGGAGGCTCTGATCCAGAGCTCGCCGAACGACGCCAATGCCCTGGCGCTCGACGGGACAGAAGTGGTTTGGGAGAAATATCGGGTGACGGCGTGCGACGCGTTGGTGAAGGTATACGACATAGGCACGATCAAGCACCCGGGGTCGACCGAGCCCAGCGCAAAGACGCGCTGCCTGATCACATTGACGCGCAGCCGCATGCGCGATCTTAAGCAGCTGTATGAACCAACGCTGTAAGGCACCCCTAAACGCATTTGTCTGGGCTTACTGGTCAGGGCTCTTCCCAATCGAGGGCGTAGATATCCTGGACCCCGATATCTTTGAGTACAAGCGGGTTATCGTCCGGATCGAGCCCCAGCCAGGGGCCGATGTTGCCTACCGTCGGAAGGTTCTTCAGATCCGCAACCTGTTCCACCTTGCGGTCGGTGATACGAACTCTCAACACAGCCGGATCGTCCAGCCAGCGCAAAAAGTAGACAGATTGTCCGTCTTTAGACCAGTTGGGGAATGCGGCTGTTCCCTTTGCGAGTTGCGACCACTTCTGAGTCTGGAAGTCAAAAAGCATCAAGCTGAGCGAGTCCTCCGGCAAGGCCACAATGTACCTGCCATCGGGCGACCAGCGGGGGGAAAACAGCCCTCGAGAACCGGGCAGCGCGGAAACACGGTGCGTCTTCAAATCGAGCACCCGGAGCGCTGAGTTCCTGTCAGCCGGAACGCTGCCGAAGATGATCTTGTCCCCGGCGGGCGACCAGTCCGGATCCTGCTTGGGCTCGGGATCCTGGGGTAGTAGTTGCTGTGGGTCGCCGCCGTCTGCGGAAACCGAGTAGATCTTTCCTGGTTTGCCGACTGAGTAGTTATAGAAGACGATCTGTTTGCCATCCGGCGACCAGCGCGGCAGGGCGGCAAACAGCGGAGCAGCGCTGAGTTGTACTTTCTCGCTACCATCGGGCCTGCTTCGCCAGAGGATACCTTCGGGATAAGAGACATAGGCCAGCCACTGGCCGTCTTTGGAAAAGACGACGTCTTCGGCAGAGATGCCGGAGAGAAATTGGGTGAACGGGCCAGAATCAGATTGGCCGCGCTCCAGTTCGCCGCGGTAACTCCGGCCGACCACGAACAGCTTCTTGCCATCCTTGCTGGGGAGGGGAGTGAATAAACCGAGCGGGCTCGAAGTCAACTGGATGGGCTTGCCCGTGAATGGGTGAAGAAGTCCTCCCCTTTCGGAGAGAGCCCAGATCTGCCCCTGCGATTCGAAGACAAAATATTTTCCATCCGCCGTCCATTTCCCGCAGCATTCGTCTGGAGGATCGTGCCACCCGGGAAACAGCGGATGCAGGTTTTTCCCCTGCAGTGAGACTTCCCAAAGTGAACTGCCGCGCGTCTTCTCATCGATCACGGTAAACCTGAGTTTGCTTTCCGCGGGTGACCATGCCGGATAAAAGCCTTGGCCATTCAACGAAAGTAACTTTCTGGATTCCGTTCCATCGCTTCGGGCCAGAAACAGATCCCTTCTGTCGGCGTAAACCAGCATGCTGCCGTCGGGCGACCAGGCCGCGTCCTGCCCTACAAGAGAATCCAGCCGGGCGGGCGTACCTCCGAGGATTGGGAGTCTCCAAAGCTCGCCCCTGTACTCGGTACCCTGGTTGTCTTTGACCAGAAGTTCTGCCCCATCGTGCGAAACGCTGAGTGGGAGAATGGCTTCGGAAGCGGCCGGAATCCGGACCGGCTCACCCCCAGAGGCGGACATCTGCATGATGCCGCCGCTGGCGTTGAGGGTGATGGTTCTCCCAAAACCGAGAAAGAGCCGGGAACCATCGGTACCGATCAGGCCTTTGGGCTGACCATCGTGGGTGAGCTGAACGTAATTTGAGAGCTTCGGCAGGGCCAGAGGGCGAGTCATGAGAAAGATCAGCAGCGAAGCGGCAGCTATCAGTACTCCTGAAATAGCCAGGAACCATCGCCGCCGTCGGGCTGGGTTGCCGCGGCCAAGTGCCGGGACAACGGACGGTGCGCGCGGCGCTGATTCTGTTTGCTTCCCCGAAGGCGGTACCGCTATTACCTCCGCCGAGTTGCGCCGCAGCCGCTCCAAGTCGGCGCGGATCTCAGCCGCGTGCTGGTATCGGAGTTCGCGGTCTTTTTCCAGGCATCGATCGATGACGCGGGCTAGTCCCTCCGGAACATCGGGATTCAGCTGCGCGGGAGTGACCTGGACCTGCTGAACGATGGAGATCAGAAGCTCCCCGGTGGTATCTCCGGCGAAGGGCGAGCGGCTGGTGCACATCTCATAGAGCAGGATGCCAAAGGAGAAGAGATCGGTACGGGTATCGACCTGCCGGCCGAGCGCTTGCTCGGGCGACATATAGGCCGCCGTCCCCAGAGCACCGCCAAGCCCGTCGGTCAGCTGCCGATCGAGGTCCGCTCCGGCGGCTGCGAGTTCCTTGACCGGCACCATTTTGGCCAGACCAAAGTCCAGAATCTTCGCGTTCCCCCGCTTGGTGATGAAGATGTTGGCCGGCTTGATGTCGCGATGGATGATGCCCTTTTCATGGGCCGCTTCCAGCGCGTCCGTAATGTCGATGGCGATGGCGATCACCCGATCGATGGCCAGCGGACCTTGCTGGATCCCCTGCTTCAGCGTTTCGCCATCCAAAAACTCCATAGCGATGAAGGTCCGGCCACCTTCTTCGGCGATCTCATGAATGGTGCAGATGTTGGGATGATTCAGCGCCGAAGCAGCACGCGCCTCGCGCCGGAAGCGCTCCAGAGCGGCGCTGTGGTTGGCGAAGTTATCGGGCAGGAACTTGAGCGCGACAAAGCGTCCAAGGAGCGTGTCTTCTGCCTTGTAGACCACGCCCATGCCCCCGCCGCCGATCTTCTCCAGCCCGCGGTAATGGGAAATGCTTCCGTCGGTCATCGTTCGCCAGTCGCAAAGACATCGAATCCAACTTGCACAATTATAGAGTTAACTGTAACAATCATAGATTGTATGACTTCCGCAGGTCTTGGGCTAGACACCGGGAAGATGATCGGCTACCCCCGGCTCATTGGGGAATGGCCTAGAGCGTTCTCTTGACGATCGGTGCGCGGGCTCGAATCTTCGTGCCCCGCCCGGCGCCGGACCAGATTTCGAATTCGCCACCAATCAAATGGGTTCTCTCACGCATGCTGATGAGGCCCAACCCGGCCGCGAGTTTGGAAGCTTCTACATCGAAGCCGACACCGTCATCGACGATCTCCAGGCTGAGATCATGATCCGAAGCAGTCAGCCGGACAGTGATGGTCTTCGCAGCGCTATGCTTCATTGCATTGTGCAATGCTTCCTGCAAGACGCGAAGAAAGGCGAGAGCCACCGCGCTATCCAGTTTCTCCTCAAGATGATCGCAGGAACAATGGATTGGAATACGCAGCTGCTCGGAGCATTCGCGGCAGTGACTCTTGACCGCGACAGCCAGACCGAGCAACTCCAGCTCAGAGGAATGCAGATTGTGCGAGAGGCGGCTGACCTTGTTGATGATTTTTTCCAGCTTGCCAGTCAAATCCTTCAAGCTGGCGTGGATCATCTCAGGATGGCCGGAGACGGGCTGGCCAGCACGGAGCATCTGAATTTTTAACACCGCCAGCGACTGCCCAATATCATCGTGAAGCTCTCTCGCAATGCGGGTGCGATCAGCCTCCTGGGCACTCATCATCCTGCGGCTCAGATCGTCGCGAACCAGTTCGGCGTCGTGCAGATCCTGCTTAGCCCGGTCAAGAAAAGTGAGGTCTATTGCGACCATTGTCAGGCCGCGGGGTACGTTGGTAACTCCGGCGCAGACGAGGGAAAAGAGCATGTTGACCCAAGCCAGTTGTCCATCTCTCTTCACGACGCCGACATCGCAAGAGTACTGTTGGATGTTCCCCGCAACCAGCCGGTCCAAACCGGCCTTGCACTCGAGATATGATTCCTGAGAGACAAAAAGCTCGTTCAGGCTTTTCTGCAGCAGGTCTCTTCTGTTCTGGCCGACAACATCACACATCTGCCGGTTGACACTCAGCAGCTTGCCATCGAGGGTCAGTTGGGCCACGGCCACGGCGAGGGATTCGAAGGCATCGCTCCACGTATTCTCTTGACGGGAGACGCTTCGCTCTTCGTGGACTTCGCGCTCGAGCATCCTTAGGTCCTGAGAGAAGATTTCAAGTTCCCTGCCCCCCGCATTATATCTCGCGAAATTGAAACCACAGAGGAGCAATTCAAGCAATTCAGTTGGAACTTCTCTATGGGAGGTCCAGCAATTTTGCTAGTGTTCCGTCACTTGCTCGCCGTTTTATATTTTGGAAAGCTGCCCCAAGAGGATCGGTGCAAGCAATGAATTCTCTGATCGAGCAGGGCGGGTTCGAAGTGAAGAGACTCCTGTGTGTTGATGACAGCCCGGATATGCTCGACATGCTGGTGGATCTGCTCGAGTCCGAATTTCAGATCGTTGGGAGGGTATCGTCGGGAACTTCAGCACTTGGCGAAGCCGTGCATTGCGCACCAGACATCATTCTCCTGGACGTCGATCTAGGCGATATGAGTGGTTTTCTGGTTGCTGAACAGTTGAGACGCACGGGGTGCCCGGCCAAGATCGTCTTTCTCTCGATTCATCAGGGCATTGAATTTATTCAAGCGGCTCAGGATTTGGGAGCGGCGGGTTACGTGGCAAAATCACACATTACCCGCGACCTCGTGAGGGTGCTTCACGAGGCCGTCTAACGCATTCATCAAGGTGGTAACGCGAAGTACAGATGAGTTGCCTGGACTGCAGTGTTGCCCACTCAAGCCAACAGAGGGCTTGAATGGGGCACCCAGCACCCACTTGCCGGCTTGCGGCCGGCAAGTGACAACCCATCGTTCATGACCCGGTACAGGAAGGCAAGGCGCTAACTGCAGCCGCTCGTAGAGCCACAGCTCATGCATCTGTAACAGCTGCCGTTGCGGACCATGATGGCACCGCAGGTGTGACAGCTGGGCGCATCGCCCATGTCGAGGTACTCCTTCATAGCGTCGGCTGCGTGAAAGACTGCCCCGCCACCCTTTCGGGTTTCAGGCGCTCCGAAGATTCCCCGATCTTCTATGTTGAAGCTGGAGGAGGATGGCCAGCCCTGACCCGGGGCGGCAGCTTCGGGCAGGATTCCACTGGCCGGTGGCCTGGTCTCGTATCTTCCGGCTTCGAAACCAGATGGGAAACTCGTCCCGGCGCTCGCAGGCTCATCGCTCAAGTCAGCCGCCAAGGCAGGCGGCGCAGGGTGTTGCGCGGCCGGCGCCAAGCCGGAGAAGAGGCTCAATTGATGTCCGGAAAGGAATCGCAACTGGAGCCAGCGGAAGATGTAATCCATGATGGACTTGGCAAAGCCAATCTGCTCGCTGCCGGTCCAGCCCGAAGGCTCAAAGCGGGTGTGGGCGAATTTCTCGCACAGAACCTTGAGCGGAACCCCGTGCTGAAGGGAGAGCGAGACCGCAGTGGCAAAAGAATCCATGAGGCCGGAGACAGTGGAACCTTCCTTAGCCATCTTGATGAAGATCTCACCCGGTTGCCCGTTGGGGTAAAGGCCGACAGTGATGTAGCCTTCGTGGCCGGCGATGGAGAACTTGTGGGTGAGTGACGGACGCTCCTCCGGCAGGCGATGGCGAACGGCGCGGGGCGGACCCTGCGTCGCCTCAGAGTCTTCGCGCAGCGCGGCAGCCTGACCCAGGTTGACAGCGTTGGCGATGGAAGCGGAAAAGGCATTGGCAGCGGTCACCACCGAGTTGGCTGTGACCTCGAGCCGGGCCGAGACCTTTTCTTCAAGCACCTTCAGATCGTCGCCAATCGAGGAGGTGTCACCTTGCGCCATGGCGGCGAGCACGCGGTCGGCGGCTGCGCTGGCGGTTTCATCCACATTGCTCTCCGCACCCAAGGCATTCTTGATGACCTTGGCCTTGTTGCCGTCGGAGACATTGAGCGGCTGAGCACCCTTGGATCCGTCGCGGTAGATGGCCACGGCTTTGAGGCCGAGACGCCAGGATTCGGTATAGGCCTGGATAATGTCGTCGAGGGTCGCATCGTGGGGCAGGTTTACCGTTTTGGAGATGGCCCCGGAGAGGAATGGCTGGGCAGCAGCCATCATCTTGATGTGGCCGGAGGAGTGAATGGAGCGCGTTCCTTTGCTGGGCTTGAAGCTGCAATCGAAGACCGCAAGGTGCTCCGGCCTGATGCCGGGCGCGCCTTCGATGGTGCCGGTCGAATCGATGTAGCTGACGATAGAGTCGACCTGGGGATTGGTGTAGCCGAGCTTGAAGAGGGCCGTGGGAACAGTGTTGTTGACGATTTTGATCATTCCCCCGCCGACCAGCTTCTTGTACTTGATCAGGGCGAGATCGGGCTCGATGCCGGTGGTGTCGCAATCCATCATGAAGCCGATGGTGCCGGTAGGAGCAAGCACGGTGACCTGCGAATTGCGGTAGCCATGCTGCTCGCCATGGGCCAGAGCCTGGTCCCAGCAGTCCTTGCTGGCCTCGATGAGCGAAGCGAGCTGGGGCGTGGTGAAGGGCTCGGCGGAGTTGGCGTGGCCGATCTTGTTTACTTCGGCACGGTGCATGCGGATGACGTCGAGGAAAGGCTCGCGGTTGACATAGAAGCCGGGGCACGCGCCGCCTCGCTGGGATAAACCGTTGGCTCCGTCTGCATATTGCGCCTGCTGGCAGAGCGGGGTGGCGGAGACGATCGCCGGCGCCTTTTCCGCCAGGACGGAGGATTGCAGATAAGCCTGGCCACACATGATGGCGGTAAGGGCGGCGGCGAAGTCGCGGCCGGCATCGCTGTCATAGGGCAGGCCCATGGCCATGAGCAATGCGCCCAGGTTGGCGTAGCCCAAACCCAGCGGACGGTAGTCGTGGGAGTTGCGCACGATGGCTTCGGTCGGATAGCCGGAATTGTCCACCAGGATGTCCATGGCGGTAATCATGATGTCGATGGCATGGCGATAGGCGTCCACGTCAAAGGCGCCCGCGGGGGTGACGAACTTGAGCAGGTTGAAGCTGGCCAGGTTGCAGGCCGAGTCGTCGAGGAACATGTACTCGGAGCAAGGGTTGGAGGCGTTGATGCGGCCGGAGTTCTTGGAGGTATGCCACTTGTTGATGGTGGTGTCGTACTGCATGCCGGGATCGCCGCACTGCCAGGTCGCTTCGGCAATTTTCCGCATGAGGTCGCGCGCCTTGTAGACCTTGGCCGGCTCGCCGCCCTTCACCTTGCGGGTAGCGAAGTCCTGGTCGCGCTCCACAGCGCGCATAAACTCGTCGGTCACACGAACGGAGTTGTTGGCATTCTGGAAGAAGATGGAGCTGTAGGCTTCCGAGTCCGGGCCGGAGCCGTCATAACCTGCCTGCATTAAGGTCCAGGCTTTCATTTCTTCTTTGGCCTTGCAGTCGATGAACTCGGCAATATCCGGATGGTCGACGTTCAGAATGACCATCTTGGCGGCCCGGCGAGTCTTGCCGCCGGACTTGATAACACCGGCGAAGGCATCGAAGCCGCGCATAAAGCTCAACGGACCGCTGGCGGTGCCACCGCCGGAGAGGGTTTCCATGGATCCGCGGATGCTGGAAAGGTTGGTCCCGGTACCCGATCCCCACTTGAACAGCATGCCCTCGGTCTTGGCCAGGGTCAGGATGGAATCGAGCGAATCGTCCACCGAGTTGATGAAGCAGGCAGAGCACTGGGGACTACGGTAGCCGGTCACGGAAAACTCGACGGCGCAGGTATGGGAGCTCCAGTGCCAGTTCTGGGCATCCGAATTGGGCTCGAGCCGCTCGCAGCCGACGTTGAACCAGACGGGCGAGTTGAAGGCCGCTTTCTGGGTAACCAGCAGGTGGACCAGCTCGTCATGGAAGGTAGCAGCGTCTTCCGGGGTGGCAAAATAGGCGCCCGCTATACCCCAGTCACGAATGGTCTCTGCGACCCGGGCGACGAGTTCGCGGACACCGGTTTCACGAGCGCCAAACTCACCCTGGGGAGTGCCAATGTGGCCGTGGAGGTACTTGGAAGCGACGATGTTGGTGGCGGTCATCGACCAGTCGGAGGGAACCTCGACGTCTTTCTGCTCGAAGATCGTTCCTCCCCCGGCATCGGTGATGGAAGCCGTGCGGCGCTCCCAGGTGACCTCGCTGTAGGGGGAGACGCCCGGCCTGGAGAAGAGGCGCGTGCAATGCACGCCGGTGGTGGATTGGGTCTTCGACACCGATTGGCTGTAGTGGGCGGCCCAGCCGTTTTGAGCGGCGGAAGTTACGGAATTGGTGGCCTCGGCCATTAGATCTCCTCACTTATTTTAAAGAATTGACAGAAAAGCCGCCCCGGACGCTCGTAGCTGGCGCCTTAGAAAAGCGGGGTTAAACCGGCCTTACTGGAAACACGTACCAAACCCAGGCTTTGGCGGACGAAACACCCAAAAACGGTAGAACCGAAGATTGAAAGAGCAAGACCGTGAGATGCGAAAGTACCGCTCTCCATGGCGTGTGTCAAGCCAGAACCACTACATCTAGTAGTTTATATGCATATTCTCCCTATGCGATTCCCAAAGCCGAACAAATGGCTGTGGAGAACGCCGCAAGGCGGCTGTAGGCGCGGATTCGGCCCTCACAGGCCACAGGCGACTGAGAGTACCCCAGGACTGGGTCCTGGGTAATTTTCAGCCGTCCCTGCGGGACTGATTCTCGCTTTCGAATCCTACCCAGGACTCACGTCCTGGGCTACTTTCGATCGTCCCTAACGGGACTGACCTTGAAAGTGCAGTTCTCACGCGGATACGAAGCCCGGGCCAACTGGTAGCGGCCTCTTTCCGCGACCTCGGAAGCCCTCCTCTTACAAACAGGGTTTATCCGCAGCCTGTCATCGGCGTTGGGCCGGGTCACCAAGACGAGTCAGGCGAATCCGGTCGGGGAGGCTCCCCACGGGCCCCTCAGAAATGAGGCTACGCCCAGCGAAAGGATCGAACAAGACCGCAACCCGGTACGCGGGAGTAGAGAACTGTGGAACTAGTGGATAAGCGGGAGCGTTCCCGTAACGACGAAGCGTCGGCTGGAGATGGTGCAGGAAGTGAAGGGCCACGGGGGCGAGGGGGTCACGAGTCCAGCTTAGGCTTAGGTTGCCGCCGTTTTGCCCTTGATCAAGCGATAGAGGGCGAGCAGCACAATGGCACCCAGCAGAGACATGATGAAGCCGGCGCGCTGGCCTTCCTGGTACAAGCCAACGTGGCTACCAATGAAAGTCGCTATCAATGCGCCGGCAATGCCGATCAACATGGTGATAAAGATGCCGCCCGGGTCTTTCCCAGGCATGATGAACTTGGCGAGCGCGCCAACGATAAGGCCAATGATGGCCTCCCACAACAGGTGAAACATAATTCCTCCTGGCTTGGAAGACGATAAACAGGCCCGTCGTACCATTGCTGGACACGGCCGCACGCAATAGCAGGCGCGCGGCCGTGCCGGGGTTTCTAGGATCCAAGTCTACTTAGACAGGTTCTTGGGTGACCTCTTGTCCAACGTATGTAACAACAATGCCGCCGAGGGGGGCGCGGGTACTACTTTGTCGAAGACAATTGCCTTTGCGTCCACTTCTTTCCCGTAAAGGTTCTTGTTGGCGTCATTGTCGGGGCGCAAGGTGGAACCGGCCAGGGAGACCCCGGCGAAGAGTCCACGTGCGCGCGAGTAGGAAAGAATCTCTGCCCGCATGGTGATATCGGTTTCAGCGGAGGCATTACGGCCGACCGGGCCGGCTGCCGCGGAGGCGTCCCCACCGAGCTTGACCTTGCTGGTAAGAATGTTATCCGCAGATTTCGGACTCATCAGCAGGAGGACGAAATCCGTGGCCTGGCCACCCAATTGGAGTCCGAAGCTCGCACCTTCGAGAGCCATCATGGTTGGGGCACTCCAGGGACCGTGAAAGGTCTTACCACTCCGGCAGGTCATCACGCCCCGCCCGTAGCTGCCACCGAAAACGAAGGCGGCCTTGAGGACGGTTGGCAGTACGACCACACAATCCGCCTTATCAATAACGGCCTGCGGAATATCGTCAGGAACGTTCATGATCTCGGAAATTACGGTTCCCGCGGCCTTCACTCGATCCGCTTCCTTTTCCTGTCCAAAAGCGGGAAGAACCATCAGGCCCATCAGGCTTAGCGCTACCACTGTTCTTTTCATGCTCTCTCCTTAAAACTTATGTCGACTATTTGAAGCAAAAGATGACTATCGCTCGCGGCTGAGCCCTAAACGAATCGGAGTGACTGATCCGGTAACCGTTGAGGATACTATACAAGTTTCTCAACAGGATCAATGACCGCTCCATTTTGGCCCGTTCTGACCGTTCTTTCGACCGCCAGGACAACAACGCTTGCTTAGATGCAAACGCCGCTGGTACAAGGATGTCCTGGTGTAAAGAGTCTGCATCTTAGTGCAAGCGAGGGACCTGCGATTTCTCACAGTTGATTAGCGGCGGTAGATTACGCCCGCCTTCATGACAAAAGAGACGCGTTCGAGCACGTGGATGTCGTTCAGGGGATTCCCGGGTACGGCAATGATATCGGCGTAGTAGCCAGGCTTGAGCGCGCCGACCTGATGCTCCCAGTCAAGCAGCCGGGCCCCATTGAGCAAGTCGGCTTTGAGCACGTCCAGCGGCTTCATACCGTATTCCACCATTAGCTCCAGTTCACGCGCCTGGGTACCGTGGGGAAACGGCCCCACATCGGAACCCACGGCCATCGGCACGCCATGCTCCAGTTGGCGGTGGAACTGCTGCACGTGATAGTCGAGGAGTTGGTGCTCTTCCGCCGCCCCCTCAGGCGAGCTGGCGTGCGCGGCAAAATACTCCTGGATGGTAAAGGTCGGAACAGCATAGATCTGCCGTTCGCGCATCAGGCGCATGGTCTCGTCGCTCAGCTGGTCAGCATGATCTATGGAGACCACTCCGGCCTGGGCCGCGTACAAGGCACCCGGCTCACCTTCACAATGCACGGCAATGCGTGTCTGCAGGCGCGCAGCCTCGGCGACGGCCTGCGCCAACTGCGGCTGAGAGTACTGGAAAATGCTGTGAAACTGACCGTCCCTAAAGAAGTCGCGGCCGGTTTCGTAGATCTTGATAAAGTCCGCCCCATCCTTGATCTGCTGGCGAATGACAGCTACCAGCTCATCGCCGGTATTGGCGTAGGTGGCGTTGGAGAGCACGTGCTGGTCGGGGTTGTAGTGGAGGGCGTCTTCATGGCCGCCGAGCACACTGATGGCGTTGCCACTGACCCGCATGCGCGGTCCCGGGATCAGTCCCTTGTCAATCGCGTCGCGCACGGCGGAGTCGGCTGGTCCCGCGCCTTCCGTACCCATGTCGCGCTCGGCCGTAAAGCCGGCCAGCAGGTCGGCCCTGGCAGCCAGGGTTGCCAGGATCACCCGCTGGGGTACGGACTCAGTCACGGTTTGCAGGTCTTCGGCTCCGGGATGGAGGAAGAGATGCACGTGGGCATCGATCAGGCCGGGCATCAGGGTAGTGTCGCCGAGATCGATGGTCTCGGCTCCCGCGGGATGGGCGACAGAGGAGCCGGCAGCAACGATTTTCTCGCTTTCGACCAGGACTTCTCCAGGGGAGAGAATGCGGCCATCCTCGATATCGAGCAGGCGCGCGGCATGGAGAACAACGGGGTGAGGGGTTGCGGGAGTCTGCGCCAGTGCGTGCGGTCCGAGCGAAATGCAGGCCGCGAGCGCGAGCGACCGGGCCACGACTCCGCGGCAAATCCGGTCGGGTCTCTGGTCGTATTTGGGATCGATGGCCAAGATGATTTGCAGGATATCAGGAGCGCGATTCTGCGCGCGCCAGGCCGTATTACTATGATCCAACCATGCGACTGCGCCGAAAGATCCGCGAAGTTACCTACCACTTCGAAGATCTGCGCGACCTTTTAGCCAAAGCCAGCCCTTACCGCTCGGGAGACGCGCTGGCAGGAATTGCCGCGGAAAGCGGCGAGCAGCGTGTGGCAGCGCAAATGACTTTGGCCGATGTTCCACTGCGCGCCTTTCTGGAGCAGGCCGTGGTGCCCTACGAGAAAGACGAGGTCACCCGGCTGATTATCGATACTCATGATCCAGTTGCCTTTCATCCAATTGCGGCGCTCACCGTGGGAGATCTTCGCGACTGGCTGCTCTCCGATGACGCGACGGGAGAGGCGCTGGCGGCGATCGCACCAGGCTTAACTCCAGAGATGGCCGCGGCGGTCAGCAAGCTGATGCGGGTACAGGATTTGATCCTGGTGGCGCGCAAGATACGGGTGGTGACACGTTTCAGGACCACAGTAGGGTTGTCCGGCAGGCTCTCCACGCGGCTGCAGCCAAACCATCCCGTGGACGACCCGGCAGGCATCGCGGCGGCAATGGTCGATGGACTCCTGCTTGGCTCCGGGGACGCGGTGATTGGGATCAATCCAGCGTCAGACAATGTGAGCAGTGTAAAGACCTTGCTGGAGTTGATCGACCACGTGCGCCAGAAATATGGAATTCCGGTGCAGAGCTGCGTGCTGGCGCATGTCTCGACGCTGATGGCGGCGCTCGCACAGAATGCCCCGGTCGACCTGGTCTTTCAATCGATTGCCGGCACCGAGGCCGCAAACCACGCGTTTGGGGTAAACCTGGCGCTGCTAGATGAGGCCTGTGCGGCGGCGCGGGAGCTCAAGCGGGGGGCGGCCTTCGCGGCCCACAATGGCGAAAAATCAGTGCTTGGCGATAACGTGATGTATTTCGAAACCGGACAGGGCAGCGCACTTTCGGCCGACGCCCATCATGGAGTTGACCAGCAAACCTGTGAGGCCCGGGCCTACGCCGTTGCCCGCCGTTACCGGCCAATGCTGGTGAATACCGTGGTGGGCTTCATCGGGCCGGAGTATCTGTACGATGGCAAGCAAATCATTCGCGCAGGACTCGAGGATCATTTCTGCGGCAAGCTACTGGGGCTGCCCATGGGTTGCGATGTTTGCTACACGAATCACGCCGAAGCCGATCAGGACGACATGGATGTGCTGCTGACACTGCTCGGGGCGGCGGGCGTGAACTACATCATGGGCGTCCCTGGGGCCGACGACGTGATGCTGCATTATCAAAGCACATCGTTTCATGATGCTCTCTATCTGCGGCGGGCATTGGGCTTGCGGCCGGCGCCGGAGTTTGAGGCCTGGCTCAACAGTGATGCTCGTTTGCGCCTGAGTGTACCGGCGTTTCTCGCGTAGGCGCCAATGATTGGTAAGCGGAAACCGAAGACGCATCCTACGCAACCTGATCCTGATCTGGAGCTGAGGCCGCCGGAGATGTCTTACGCAGCGCGCGAGGCCCTGCGCAGCTATACGCCGGCGCGCGTCGCCCTGCAGCGAACCGGGGTGAGCCTGGCGACGCGTCCTCTGCTCGACTTTCAATTGGCGCATGCGCGGGCCCGGGATGCGGTCCATGGGGCCATCGATGTGCGTATGCTGTGCGATGAGCTACGGCGGTCGGGACTGCCGGCACTTGCCCTGGAAAGCGAGGCCAGAGACCGCGCCACCTATCTGAGACGGCCAGACCTGGGGCGAGCGTTAAGCAAGGATTCCGCTGCCCTGCTCACCCCGGGGGATTACGATGTGGTCTTCGTGATCGCGGATGGGCTCTCAGCCCTGGCGGTGGAGCGGCATGCGCTCCGTTTGTTACGAGATGTCTTGCCTCTCCTCGCTGGTTGCCGGCTGGCGCCGGTGTGTGTGGTGGAGCAGGGCCGGGTTGCGGTTGGAGACATGATTGGAGAAGCGCTGCGCGCGCCCCTGGCGGTGGTGCTTATTGGGGAACGGCCGGGGTTAAGCTCGCCCGATTCACTCGGTGTCTACATTACCTGGGGGCCGCGACTGGGCAAGAGAGATGCAGAACGGAATTGCATCTCAAACATTAGGGAAGAGGGCTTGGGCTACGCCGCGGCAGCGGGCAGGTTGCACTATTACATGCGCGAAGCGGCCGCGCGACAGATGACGGGACTAGGGCTCAAGGATCCGGTGGAAGATATTGCGGGGCTGCTTTAGTGCCTATGGCGGCTTCGGTTTGATCGGTGTCTGCGTGAGAACTGCAGGTTCAGATACTCCCCCTATAAACCCACAGTCCCGCCAGGGGTTTTATTTCTCCTTGGGAAGGGCGTGGCAAACGGGAAGTGTCACATCGAGAGCCCTTATCCCACTCAAGCCAAAGGACGGCTTGACCCCGATTTCCTGCCACGCTGTGCTAGTGTCCTGTCCCTGAAGTTCCTGGAACAATTCGAGGAATCGAAAATGTTCCAGAAACTGCGCTCAGGGGCTGAAGCCCATTTGGTTTTGCAGTGTTTCCGGCACGACTGAAGTCGTGCCCTGATACAAAGCCGAAGAGGAGTTCTTTAACGAACTTTAGGTACGGGACACTAGAGAGGTCCGCGTGTGCGCCTTTCATTAAGGAAAGGCGCATGGAGTGTATCAACGCCACAAGTCTCTGCAGAAAATTGGGGCGAGGGGCACCCAGCATTTGTTGCCAGTGTGGCAAAAACTATCGTGGGGCTTCGCCCCTTCTTTTTCGGCCCATGTACGCTTTGGCGAACATGGTGCACCCGTCCTCACTGATCGAGATTGGTGAGTGTTTCAATGCAGATAGACGCGGAAGAAGGCCAGGGCTCGCTGGTTGGCGGACTCCATGACGTGATTGCCGAAGATGTGGCCTTCGCCGGCATAGATTTCGATTTCGCAGGCGAAGTCTTTGAGCTGGCAGAGACGGACTAACTGACGCGCATTGACGATGGGGACTTGTTTGTCCAGCTCACCGTGCAGGATAAGGAGCGGGGGCATGCTTTGCACCTGGGAAAAAAATTGGTTGGGAAGAAAGCCGGACCACTCAGCGATGGCTTCGACCTCTAATTTTTGGGTCGCGGCAATGAGGGCGACAGAGGCTCCCAGGTCCTGCCCGGCGAGGGCAATTTTCTTGCTCCGGAGAAGGGGGCGCGAGCGCAGTTCGGCAACGATATCTTCTACGACCTGGGCCCAACGGTGATAGTTTGCGGTGGTTAGCGCAGTCGTGGGCGTGGAGCTGAAATAGTCGGGCAGCAGAACGCGAAAGCCATGCTCGGCAAAGAAGCGCGCCTGCAGGCGGCCCAGAGAGAGATCGGCAGCGCTCGCTCCACGCAGGAAGATGATGGTCGCTGTGGCGTCATGAGCGCCATAGACCGCGCACGAAACGGCTTTGCCCTGGCTCACGAAGGTTTCATATTCGACTGGCGGGGTTTGTGCGTGCAAAGCGGCCGCGGCCAACGCGAACAGAACGAACACAACCAGGCGGCGAAGAAGCATCTCAGAGTACCTTAAGCACGACCAGCGACAGGTCATCATTCTGGGGTGCGCCCGCAGTGAACCGGTCGGCGTTCGCAATCACCGCGGTGACGATATCCTGCGCGGAGAGGTGAGCGCTCATCCTGGCAGCCGCGATCAGGCGTTCTTCTCCCCATTCCTCGAGATCGGCGTTCATGGCTTCGCTGATTCCGTCGGTGAAGGCGATGAGAGCATCATAAGGTTGCAACTGGATTTTTCCCTGCTCATAGCGAACTTCAGTAAAGATGCCAAGCACTGGTCCGCCGGTCTCCAGGCGCTGCACCATGCACTCCACCTCCGGGTTACAAAAACCATCGTGCGCCGCCGTGGGACGCAGGAGCAGGGGTGCGTTGTGCCCGGCATTGACGTACTCCAGTGTGCGCGTGACAGGATCGTATTCACCAAAGAAAAAGGTGACGAAACGATTACTGGTGGAGGAATCAAAGATGATGCGGTTAAGGCCCTCGATCACCCGGGCCAGATCGAGATCGCCGCTAAAGGTGAGCCCATGCAGAGCGGCACGAATGGAGGCCATTAGCAGTGCGGCAGAGATGCCTTTTCCGGAGACATCCCCGATGGCAATGGCGAGGCTGCCGTTTTCGAGCGCGATAAAGTCGTAATAGTCCCCACCCACGTCCCGCGCGGCACGGCTGTAGGCGGCAAAATCGAGCCCCACGACGACGGGATAGCTCTGCGGGAGGAGGCGCTCCTGCACTTCACGGGCGATTTCAATTTCGCGATCGATGCGTTGGCGCTGGGCCGACTCCTCCGCCAGGCGGTGAACCAGGGCGCTGTTTTCGATGGCCAGCCCGGTTTGGAGGGCGACGGAAGAAAGCAACCGCCGGTCGGAGCGGGAGTATGGTTCTTCGCTTAGCTTGGGCCCCAGGGCCATCACGCCGATCAAACCGGAGCGGCCGGGCAAAGGCAGCAGCAGCTCCGCCTCCAGCTGGTTGAGCACGGAGAGCTCGTGGTCAGGCGCTAATGCCAACCAGGGCTCGGGACGCTCGAGGTAGACCTGTTTGGGGCTTCGACCAATGGCCAGCGCGCGAATGGTGGAGGAATTGTCGGCCAGAGAAACGTCGGCGGTTGCGGGAATTCCTTGCGCATATTGCAAGCTAAAGAGATTTCCCCGGCGTAGCAGGAAGGAGATCCGCTCCACGTGGAGCGTCTGGCCGATGCGCTCAACAATGGTGCGCAGCAAGGGCTCGGTTTCGGTGAAGCTGCGTGCCTGCTCGGAGAGGTCCGTTAATATCTGGTCGACCGAGTAAGCCTCGCGAAAGAAGCGCCGGTCAAGCCACAGAGAAAGCGGCCGGGCAATACGCAGGTGCAGAAACAGAACAACGACGACGAGGACCACCGGGGCAATGAGTAGGGCCACGCGGCCGGAAGTATGAGCAAAGTGGAAGATCCGGAAGCCCAGGAAGGCAAAGACGATCGTTTCCAACACCCACAACGTGCCGCGCGCAAAGGCGTAGCGCGTACCTTGGCGAAGGATGATGCGCAGGTCGAGAGCACGCTGCACGATGACGGTGTAAGCGAGCGAAAGCGGGAAGAAGGTGAAGAGAACTGCGACCATGAACAGGGCCCAGGAGGGCGCCGTCTCCATAATCGGCGTATCCGACAGAGTGGAGGTCACGAGGAGGACGAGCAACGGGGTAAGGCCGAGCAGAGAGCCGGCAGCGACCACGGCCAGACGGCGCCGGGCATCGGGCGCCGGTACGGTGAAGAGCTTGCCTATGATCTCGCCGATAAAGATGCAAAGAGAAATCGCGGCAAAGACATTTCCCGCCAGCTCCATCGGGGCGAACGCAGAGAGATAGGGCTGGATGAAGCGGATGTGATAGAGCAGGCCGTACTCGAGCGCGCAGGTGGCAGGGACGACCGGGATCAGCGGAACGATGATGAGCCACTTGATCCATGGGTGGCTGGTGTCGATACGGGAGCGTACGGGAAAGTAGATGCTGAACAGGATGAGGGAGATGAACATCCATTGAAACGCGAAGATCTGCCAGAAGATGGTGAAGGGCGCGAGGAAACCGGGAAAGTATCCTGTGCGACTGATAAACGCCGGAACCACGTTCATGATGCCGAGCAGAAACCAGGCATTCCATTCGAGCGGTCTTGCCAACACCACCCAGTACCCCAGCAAGAGGCAGAATCCGGGAAAGAGCAAAACGAGCACGATGTTGATGAGCCAACCGGTAAGCGTTGGAGGGCCCCTTCGCCGCGGCATCAGCGCCACCTGCGCGGTATGCGTTACCCCTGCCGCATTGCGATAAACGATGGAAACGATCTGCCCCGGACGAGCATGAAAGGTCTGGCGAATCAGCCCGGCCATTCCGGTAAACGGGACGCCATCTACTGAAATAACCTGGTCCCCGGCTTCCATGCCGGCGCGGCGGGACTCAGGGAGAGGCTGCACCATAAAACTGGGATTGTGAGAGGAATCAAACGGCGGCCGCGCGCGGTTGGCATTCAGGAAACTGTCAAAGTTCGCAGCCGTGCTGGAGGCGTAAAAGAGCGTAGAACCAACAGCCAATATGGCTAGCAACAGGTACGGAAGTTTGGCGAGGTTAGTTTGCATGGAGCCGATAAGACATTCTTACTATTACTGTGATCTGGCGGGATTCGCCAGGTGCAGACATTCTGTGCCGGAGTGGCAGCGTTGCGAGCGGTCTCCTCGATTCCCCCAATAGAAAAAAGCTTCCGGCGGCATGGTAGCAGACCGATGGAGAGCCGGTATCGACTGCGAAGTTGACATCGAGAGAAGAGACGGTTAGTTTTTTAGTAGCAATGCAAGTCCGCACCCACCATCATCGTCATCACCATCATCACGTGACGAGCGTGTCGGCGGACGGTTCCGGCCAGCGATAGAGGCCAGGAAGCCAGGATCAGAACAAGCCCGCCGGCGCGAGATGCGCACGCGGGCTTTTTTGCGTTTAGGGTGTTTGCGAAAAGAGGGGGAAAGGGCGGCAATGACTGAAGCAGTGAAACTTGATTTTGCGAAGATGGATGGACTGCTGCCTGCGATCGTGCAGGATGCGGAGAGCGGACAGGTGCTGATGGTGGGCTTTCTAAACGAGACCAGCTATGCCAAGACGCTGGAGACGGGGTTTGTGACCTTTTGGAGCCGCACGCGGCAGAAACTGTGGATGAAGGGAGAGACCAGCGGAAACCGGCTACGCGTGGTATCCGCGGCGACCGACTGCGACCAGGATACAGTTCTCTTTCGAGTCATCGTCGAAGGTGATGGACTGGTCTGCCACGAGGGAACGGTGAGCTGCTTTACGAATGCCATTGCACTGCCCGCGGCGGCAAATAGGGAGGCCCGGAATGGCCGGTAAGCTGAAGCTCGGCATTCCCAAGGGAAGCCTGCAGGATGCAACCATTGCGCTCTTTGAGCGCGCGGGGTGGCACATCTATGCCAACGGCCGCTCGTATTTTCCCGGCATCGACGATCACGAGATCGAGTGCATGCTGATTCGCGCCCAGGAGATGGCGCGATATGTAGAGAAAGGGGTTCTGGATGCAGGCCTTACCGGCATCGATTGGGTGATAGAGAGCGGGCTGGACGTGGCCAGTGTCACGGGGCTGACTTATTCCAAGGCAACGCGGACCAAGGTGCGCTGGGTGCTCGCGGTACCGGACGATTCTGATTTCCAGAAGGCCGAGGATTTGAGTGGGAAGGTGATCGCGACGGAACTGGTCGAGGTGACCAAGAACTACTTCGCCTCCAAGAAAGTTCCGGTGAAAGTGGAATTCAGTTGGGGCGCGACAGAAGTAAAGCCGCCCACACTGGCCGACGCCATCGTAGAGGTGACCGAGACGGGCAGCTCATTGCGGGCCAACCGGCTGCGCATCATCGATACAGTGATGGAGAGCGAAACGCATTTGATTGCCAATCGAGCCGCCTATGGCGATCCGTGGAAGAAGCAGAAAATCGACAACCTCTCGCTCATGCTGAATGGGGCGATTGCGGCACAAGGCCGGGTGGGGTTGATGATGAACGTCCAGAAGAAGCACCTGGACCAGGTATTGGCAATGCTGCCGGCGCTGGATTCGCCGACCATTTCCACGCTCAGCGATGCGGGCTGGGCGGCGTTGAACACGGTACTCGAAGAGAGCGTGCTGCGGGACGTAATTCCCAAACTTAAGAGTGCGGGGGCAACGGGGATCGTGGAGTATCCGCTCAACAAGATTGTTTTCTAGGGAGGCGAGATCAGAGGAGATCGGGAAAATGTCGGAGTCCACAAATCTCGACCCTATGTGCCTGTGTGGTCCGAGACGCATCGGGTAGAGGCCTGTGGACGACAAACGAGTGGGGGAGACATCGTAGCCCACTCAAGCCAAAATACGGCTTGAATGGGGCACCCAAAGCTTTTGTGCCCGTGTAATTTCTCGCTTCACTCGCCACTGCGAGTCGACTCCTTGGGATGACAAAAGGTGGGCGGCGCTTCCATGGAAAGTCAGCTAGTGGCTGAAAGAACTGCACAAGGAGCATCTGCATGAGGCTGGTGAGGACACAGGGCAGGGGTGGCAAGCAGACCCGTCAGATGCTGAGCGAGTTGGAGTTGAGAGGCGCCCGGAACACGGCGCGCACCATGCCGGTGGTGCAGCGCATTGTGGGCGATGTGCGTAATGGCGGGGACCGGGCGCTGCGGCGCTACGCGGCTAAGCTGGACGGCCTTACGCGGCAACAGCCGCTGGAAATAAGCCGTGCCGAGATGGAGCAGGCTTGGGAAGCAACGCCCAAAGTGTTGCAGGCCGCCATGGAGACCGCCGCCGGGAATATCCGCCGATTTGCCCAACGGCAGATGCCCAAGGACTGGAGCTCCACAAGCAACGGACTGACTACCGGACAGCAGGTACGGGCCCTCAGCGCGGTGGGGTGTTATGTGCCCAGCGGGCGGTACCCGCTGCCCTCTACCCTGCTGATGACTGTAATCCCGGCGCAAGTGGCAGGAGTGAATCGGATTGTGGCGGTCTCGGCAAAGCCGGCGAAAGAGACCCTGGCGGCCGCGGCGCTGCTCGGCATCAGCGAGTTCTACCGGATCGGGGGAGCCCAGGCGATCGCGGCTCTCGCTTTTGGCACGGAAACCATCCAGCGGGTGGACAAGATCGTAGGACCGGGCAATTGGTATGTAACCGCGGCCAAGAAAATGGTCGCGTTCGATTGCGCCATCGACATGCTGGCCGGCCCGACGGAGATTGTTGTCACCAGCGAGTGCGGCGATCCGGTGGGGATCGCGGCTGACCTGGTGGCACAAGCCGAACATGACCCTGAAGCGCTGGCGATCCTGATCACGACCAACAGTTCGCTTGCGCGCGAGGTGGTTAAGGAGGTCGCGCAGCGAGTAAAGACCAATTCCATCGCCAAGCAGGCAATCGAGCGGAATGGCCTGACAGTGATAGCGAGTTCGGTGGACGAGGCACGCCAAATTACCAACCGGCTGGCTCCCGAACACCTCAGCGTCGATGCCAACGAAGATCTCGACTGGGTGCGCAACGCAGGTTCGGTGTTTATTGGCCGCTACTCGCCCCAGCCGATGGGGGATTACGTCTCCGGCCCTAACCACACGCTGCCGACCGGAGGGGTGGCCCAGGTGCGGGGTGGGCTGAGCGTGATGGATTTTTTAAAGCTGATCACGGTGCAGGAATACACGCTGGCTGGGTTGCAGAGGCTGGGACCGGCGGCGATCACGCTGGCCAATGCGGAAGGTTTGCATGGCCATGCGGAAGCAGTGCGGGCAAGGGGGATCGATGGCTGAGATTGTGGTGCAACAAACACCGGCGCCACGGGCCGCGGTGCAGCGAATGCAGGCATATCACCCTCCGCTGGGTGGACGGCAGGGACTGCGGCTGGACTTTAACGAGAACACCGTCGCTTGCTCCCCACGGGTGCTTGAAGCGCTGGCGAGGATCGCCGCCGCGGATCTGGCGAAGTATCCCGAACGAGGCCAGGTGGAAGCCAAGGTTGCCCAACACCTGTCGCTTGAGCCCGCCACGGTGCTGCTCACCAACGGGGTGGACGAGGCGATCCACGTGCTTTGCCAGACATATCTGGATCGCGAGGACGAGTTTCTCTTCCCTACCCCGACCTACTCGATGTATGAGGTCTACGGCTCCTGCACCGATGCGACAGTCAAGACGGTCCCTTCCGGAGAGGATTTTGCCTTCCCCCTCGAGCGCCTGCTGGCGGCCATCACGCCCAAGACTCGTTTGATCGCCATCGCCAGCCCTAACAGCCCAACCGGCACCGTAGCCACCCGGCAGCAGATTCTTGAAGTTCTGCACCGTGCGCCGCATGCCGCGGTACTGGTGGATGAGGCCTACTACCATTTCTGCGGCCAAACGGTGATCGACCTGGTGGGCCAAGTGCCGAACCTGATCGTGGCGCGCACGTTTTCCAAAGCCTATGGACTCGCCGGGCTGCGGCTGGGGATGCTGGCCGCCCCGGTGGGTATTCAACAGTGGCTGCGAACGGTCATTTCCCCCTACAGCGTGAACTCGCTGGCGCTGGCCTGCCTGCCGGCGGCACTGGATGACGAAGAGTATTTGCAGTGGTACGTCGAAGAAGTAAAGGCGGCGCGGACGGAGATGGAGGAGAGTCTACGCCGGCTGGGTGTTCCGCAGTGGCCAAGCCAAGCCAACTTCATCCTGGTAAAGATCGGGCCCCGGCATGCCGAGTTCGTGAAGGCCATGCAACAGCGCGGGGTGCTGACGCGCGACCGGTCGAAGGACCAGGGGTGCGACGGATGTGTTCGCCTGACGGTGGGCACGCGCGGACAGATGAAGCAGGCGATGACCGCCATGGCCGAGGTGCTGAACGAGATCGGTTGGGAGAAAGCGTAATGGCAAAGCAGAGAGTGCGCCGGGGCACGATTGAGCGTAAGACAACTGAGACCAAAATCTCGCTGAAGCTGACGGTGGAGGGCACCGGGCGCTACAAGGTCAAGACGGGCATTCGCTTTTTCGACCATATGCTAGAGCTGTTTACGCGTCACGGGGCTTTCGATCTGGAGCTCGAATGCGACGGCGATCTGGATGTCGACCAGCACCACACTGTGGAGGACGTAGGTATTGCCCTGGGCGAGGCCTTCGATCAGGCGCTAGGGGACAAGAAAGGTATCCTGCGCGCGGGATATTTCCTGATGCCGATGGACGAGACCCTGGGCGTCGCCGCCGTCGACCTAAGCGGACGAGTGGCCTGCGTGGTCAAGACCAAGGTGAAGAAGCGCCTGGTGGGCGATTTGCAAAGTGAGCTGGTAGAGGATTTTTTTGAAGGCTTCGCGCGCGGGGCACGGGCCAACGTGCATATAGCCACCATGTACGGCCGCTCCAACCACCACAAGATTGAAGCCCTATTCAAAGCTTTCGCGCGGGCGCTGCGCGTGGCCTGCTCCAAGGACAAGCAATTGGGCAAGATGCTGCCCAGCACGAAGGGATTGCTGTGATCACGGTCATTGACTACAAGGCCGGCAACCTGACCTCGGTGATGAAGGCCCTCGATGCCCTGGGTTGCCAGGCTACGGTGACTGCGGATCCCGAGGTGGTGCGAAAGGCGAAAAGGATCATCCTACCCGGCGTGGGGCATTTCCAAGCTACGCAGCTCCTGGAGGAGACCGGTCTCACCGCGTCGGTGAGGGAGGCCATTGCCCAGGGCGTTCCCTTCCTGGGAATCTGCGTGGGGCTGCAATGGTTGTTCGAGGGCAGCACGGAAGCCCCGGCAGTGAAAGGGCTGAGCCTCTTCCCTGGCGTATGCGAGCGGTTTGCCCCCGGCGTTAAGGTTCCGCACGTGGGCTGGAATGAGGTTCGCGTCAATCCTCATTCGCGCTTGATGCACGGGGTCGCGGATCGCGCTTTTGTCTATTACACCCACTCCTATCGAGCTCCGCTGGTCAGCGGGACCGTCGCGGTCACCGCTTACGGTGGCCCATTTTCCGGGGCAGTGGAGCGGGGCAACGTGATGGGGGTGCAGTTTCATCCGGAGAAGTCCGGGGCTGCAGGCATGCAAGTGCTGCGCAATTTTGTGGAGCTGGCATGCTGACTAAGCGAATCATTGCCTGCCTGGACGTGCGCAGTGGACGGGTAGTGAAAGGGGTGCAGTTCGTCGACCTGGTGGATGCGGGAGATCCGGCAGAATTGGCCAAACGGCATGCGGCGGCAGGGGCAGATGAGATTGTCCTCCTGGATATTACGGCCACGCACGAGGGCCGCGGGACTTTATTGGATACCGTGCGGCGCACTGCAAGGGAGCTGTTCATCCCATTTACGGTGGGGGGCGGGATACGCTCTGCGGATGAGGCTTCCGCAGTCTTCGATGCCGGGGCCGATAAGGTGAGTGTCAACTCAGCGGCGATCGCCGATCCCGGTTTGATTGACGCGATCGGGCGAAGCTTTGGCGCCCAGGCGGTGATCGTGGCCATTGATGCCAGGCGGGCCACGGATAGCGCCGACCCGGTAGGCCAGGCGGAGGTGTTTGTGAGCGGTGGCCGAACGCGCACCGGGCGCCAGGTGATCGAATGGGCCCGGGAAGCCGAGGCGCGGGGGGCGGGCGAGATTTTGTTGACCTCCATGGATACTGACGGCACCCGCGCGGGCTTTGATTGTGAGCTGACCGCCCGGGTCAGCGAGGCAGTGGAAATTCCGGTAATTGCTTCCGGAGGCGCGGGGACCGCGGAGCACTTTGCAGAGGTATTCCAGGCGGGTAAGGCGCATGCCGCGCTGGCGGCCAGCATTTTCCACTTCGGCATCGCAGACGTCCGGGCACTGAAGCAGGAGCTGGCGCTGCGGGGCGTCCCGGTGAGGCTGCCATGCTGATTCCATCGATTGACCTGATGGGCGGCCGGATCGTGCAACTGGTGGGGGGCGAGACGCTCAAGCTGGCTTTCGACGATTTCGAGTATTGGATCAGCCGGTTTCAGCGCTATCCCCTGGTGCAATTGATCGACCTAGACGCTGCCATGCGGCAGGGCGAGAATGGCGAACTGATCGCCAGGATCGCCAAGCGGTTGCCCTGCCAGGTGGGGGGTGGTATCTCCTCGGCCGAAAAAGCGGCCGTGGTGCTGGGCGCGGGGGCACGACGGGTGATTGTCGGGTCAGCGCTCTTCGGCGGAGCAGAGCTGGTGAACATCGAGTTTGCCCGGAGTTTGGCTGCAGAGGTGGGCGTGGAGCAGCTGGTGTTTAGTGTGGATACGAAGCAAGGGCGAGTAGCAGTGAAAGGCTGGAAGGACCAGGTAGAGCTCACGCCGGACGAGGCTATTCCCCAGTTGGAACCCTATTGTGCCGCCTTTCTCTACACCCATATCGATCGGGAAGGGACTATGCAGGGCTTTCCCATCGAGGTAGCGCAGCGGCTGAGACAGATCACAAAACGACAGTTGATTGTGGCGGGCGGCATCCGCGAGCAAGGCGAGATCGACGCTTTGGGCGCGATCGGAGTGGATGCCGTCGCCGGCATGGCGGTGTACTCGGGGGTGCTCGCCACCTGATTAGAACCCCAAAATCTCGGCTCCGCTGGGCACTTATGGTTGAGATTCGTGGTATCCCACATCTCGCGAAAAACGAGCGAGATATGGGGCACCCATCGTTCGTTGCCGGTAAGGTGGGGCCGGTCATTTAGCGGCGCATCAGTTTCTGTTCGCGTTTGCGGAAGAATAGGCCGATAGCGAAGAAACAGCAGGCGAATAGGCTGGTCAGGCCAGCTTGCACGTGGTTGTGATGGATGAATGCAAGCACGCAGTCAAGTGCCCAGGCGACGGCCAGCACGAACCAGATGACAGAGCCACGCATGGCACGAGATTAGCAGTCGACACTGCTTCAACGCAGAAGATACACTTCCCAGCATGGCGACCTCGGTTACCAAGAATGCGGCTTCAACGACCACAGCTCCGCAAACACTAGCGAACACCATGCGCCGCCTGGTCTCGCTCGACGTGGCGCGCGGGATCACAATCGCGTTCATGATCCTGGTGAATAACGGCGGCAGCGGGAAGTACAGCTATCACCAGTTGGAGCATAGTGCCTGGAACGGCTGGACGCTCACTGACCTGGTATTTCCATCGTTCCTCTTTATCGCCGGTATTTCCATCGTGTTCTCGACCGAGTCGCGACTGGCGCGCGGGGAGTCAAAAACCAGACTGCGTCTCCATGTGCTGCGGCGCTCGGTGATCCTGTTTCTGCTGGGGCTGGTGGTCAACGGCTTTCCTTTGTTTCACCTGGAAACGCTGCGCATTTACGGCGTGCTGCAACGCATCGCTATCTGCTTCTTTCTAGCCAGCCTGCTCTACCTGTGGAATAGCCGGGCGTGGGTAGCCGCTACCACTGCAGTCGTGGCCTTGTTGGGCTACTGGATCCTGATGCGCTGGATTCCCATTCCGGGAATCGGCGTTCCTACCCACAGCGTGCCTCTGCTCGACCCAAACCAGAACTGGGTTGCGTATCTGGACCGCAAGCTGCTTCCCGGCCGCCTCTATGAAGGCGTACGGGATCCTGAAGGACTGCTAAGCGATATCCCGGCGATGGGCACGATTCTCTTCGGTGTGCTGACCGGTATCTGGCTGCGGCGCCCGAAAGCGTTATCCACCAAAGCTGCCGGCCTGCTGGGCGCTGCCATCAGCGGATTGCTTCTGGGAGAGCTATGGAATATCTGGTTCCCTATCAACAAGAAGCTTTGGACCAGCTCCTATGTGCTGTTCGCCGCGGGCTGCACGCTGTTACTTCTGGCCATTTGTTTTTACGCGGTGGAGATCAAACAGTGGACGCGCGGTTGGACGTATCCGTGGCTGGTCTTTGGCTCCAACGCCATTACCGCGTATGTTTTCTCGGAGCTGCTGGCTGCGGGAGTGGATACCATTCGCATGCACGACGGCGCCCGGATCACTAACCTGCAGCAATTCATCTACCAGCACGTTTTCTTCCCGGTGATCAATCCGTCGTTCGGATCTTTGCTCTACGCGCTTGCCTTCGTGCTCGTCTGCTTCCTCCCGGTCCTGTTGTTGTACCGGAAGAAAGTGTTTATCAAGATCTAGCTCTGCCTCTGCGCAACAGCTCCGAGAAAGAGGAAGATGGCTCCAGCGACCGCATCCAGAACAGCGGCCGTGATGTTGTGTGGGGGCAGGAATTCCACCACCGCACCCGCCAGAAAGCCGGCGGCCGCTGCAAGGTAGAGATATCTGGACTTCATTTGCTCAACACTAACGCATTTTGGCTAATACGGTGGTCCGGTGGGATCAGTTATGTGCGGCCATTCTTTCCACCCCGGGGCACGCAAAGAACGCGTATCCGGGGGCCCCGGTTTTCCACCCCGGACACGCAAAGAGCGCGTACCCGGGGGCCCCGGTTTTGGCGGAATGGCCGCGTCGAGTTCAGCTTTCTGGTCTACACCATTAGCAAAAATGCTCTAGCAATGTGGAGGGATGAGGGCAATATGGCGGCAGACGCAATGCGATTGGCGAGGCGACTGGATGAAGTGGGTTTTTCCGACATCGTCCAGGTGCGGAACAAAGTGATGGAGTTGCGGACGGCCGGGCAAAAGGTGCACGCATTCCACGGTGGCGAGCCCTTCTTCGAAACCCCCTCTTCCATAAAGTATGCGTTGATCGGCGCCGCGGTCGAAAACAAAACCCGCTATGCCCCCTCCTCAGGGATAGAACCTTTGCGCCAGGCGATCGCCAACAAGCTGAACCAGCGCAACGGGCTCGATGTTTCCGCGGAAAATGTACTGGTGACCGCGGGAGGAGCGCACGCGTTATATGTTGCCTTCCAGGCAGTACTGGATCCGGGCGATGATGTGTTGCTTTTCTCTCCGTACTGGACCCCAATCCGGGAGATGATCACCGGCTGCCAGGCACGGGCACTCCTGGTACCGACAGCGACAGCGCGGAGTGCCGGCCTGACCCGAACGCTGGAAGATTTCGCCACTCCGCATACCCGCGCGATTTACTACAACACGCCGCAGAACCCTACCGGCACAGTCTTCTCTCGATGGGAAGCGGAGGAAGTAGCTGCGTTCGCCAGGAAACATGACCTGCTGGTGATTGCGGATGAGGCCTACGAAGACCTGGTCTACGATGGGGAGCACTTCTCGATTGCATCGCTGCCGGGCATGGCGCAGCGCACCATTTCGGCGTACACGTTTTCGAAATCCTACGGCATGACTGGATGGCGCGTGGGATACGCCGTGGCCCAGGAGCCTTTTATGAGCGGGTTGCGCAAGCTGGTTCTGTATTCCGTCAATGGCGTTTCCACCATGACCCAGTGGGCTGCACTGGAAGCGTTGCGTATTCCGCGCAGTGAGCTCGATGCCCGGCGCGACGAGTACCGCCAGCGACGCGATCTGCTGGTGAATGGATTGAATGAAGCCGGGTTGCCCTGCGAGATGCCCCAGGGGGCTTTCTATGCTTTTCCGCGAGTGACGAAGATCAGCAAAGACAGCCGCACCGCGGCCAGGATGCTGCTCACCAAAGCGCACGTGGCCACCATACCCGGCGTGGTCTTCGGAGGACAAGGTGAGGGCTACGTTCGCTTTGGCTATGCCATCCATCCTCAGGCCATCGAGGAGGGTTTGGCCGCGCTGAAAAAGTACCTCCTCCCCTAAACGTTGTAGGCCGGGAGTCCCTTCGAAGGAACTTTTTGCCGCGTGTTCAACACTTCTGCTTCGATTTCCGCGTCAAATATGAGACCGTCATCTATGAGAAACGTGATCGTAAGTGAGCGCATTTGGGTTGCGCTCGCTAGTGCGCCGGTGAATCACAATTCTTGGCCTGAAACAAATGGCCGGCGAGGACGCGGCTGAGCCGAAGAGCCAGAGTCATACGAGTAAAGAGAGATCGTGCTCTTCCTGCAACGGGGGGGAGCCTACAAAATACGATTAGCTTGCACCCAAACCCAATCCACCGTAATCAAAGGGCTTGTATGAGGTTCTCCAAGAGATTATTTTTTCTTGTTTTTGGACTCCTCTTGGGGGGCATCTGTTCTCCACGAGCGCAAGCGAGTGCGGACACAACACCCCCTTTGCTCTTTGAGATACATGCGCCGAGCCAGCCCTTGACCGTGGCCTATCTGGAGCCAGGAGCGCGTGGCCCCGAGGTGGATTCGGAGCTGCCCGATGATCCGGGTGCGGACATACAACAGCAGGTGCAGGTGGGATCCACCACACCTCCCCCAGCAGACACCAAACCGGCTGAAGACCCGCTTGCCCAAGGGAGGCAAACCAAGCGCATTTTGTACGTCGTACCCAACTTCCGCGCGGTAAGCGCCGATCAACACCTGCCGCCGCAAACCGTCAAAGAGAAGTTCAAGACAGCGATGCTTGATAGCTTTGACTACTCCTCGTTCATTTTCGTAGCGGGCCAGGCCGGCGTTGCGCAATGGACGAACTCCTATCCGGAATTCGGTCAGGGCGCCAAAGGATATGGCAGGTATTACTGGCATACACTCGCAGACGCGATCAACGAAAACACCTGGGTAGAGTTCATCATCCCTTCGTTGTTGCATCAGGACACCCGGTATTACACGCTGGGCAAGGGAAAAGTCAGCAAACGGGTAGCCTATGCGTTTACGCGCGTCCTCATCACACGTCAGGATTCAGGCCATCGGGCCTTCAACTATAGCGAGGTTCTGGGAGCAGGTGCGTTCTCAGGCGTAGCGAACCTCTACTATCCGAGCGGCGAACGGACCTTCACTAAGACTTATCAGCGTTGGATTACGAACCTTTGCATTGACGGCGGTGTATTCGTCTTCAAGGAAGTGTGGCCGGATATCAACAACGCGATCTTCCACCAGAAAGATTAGACGACCGTACTAGTCATCTGGGCGATGTGCTCACCCAAGCTGAAGTGTCACCATGATTTTGTCCTCAATGGAGAAGATCATGGAAACACCAGAGCAGAATTCAGGGGTTTGGAGCGGGCTCTCCAAATCAATAGCAGAAACAATTGAAGCGGTTCAGGACAGCATCGTGACGGTGCATGGAGGCGGCCGCTCCACCTCAAGCGGTGTGGTCTGGCGGCCTGGAGTGATCGTGACGGTGGGTCAGGGACTCCGCCGCAGCGACTCGCTGCAGGCCGCTCTCGGGAGTGATCCATTTCAGGCAACGCTCGCCGGCGCAGATGCGGGAACCGACCTGGCTGTGCTGCGTATGGACAGCAGCGTAGGTAGGCCCGTCGAGACCATCGGCGCCCAGCCGACGCGCGCGGGCGAGGTGGTGCTGGCCGTAGGGCGTTCCGCACTGGGCGACATTTCGGCCAGCGCAGGCATTATCGCCCGCCTCGGCAGCAGTTGGCGTACGTGGCGCGGTGGACAGATGGATCGGCTTATCCGTCCCGATCTGCGGCTCTACGTGGGCCAATCCGGCAGCGCGCTGGTGAACGAAGGCCGTCACGTATTGGGAATCAACAGCGCGGCGCTGGCGCGAAACGCAGTCATCACCATACCGGCAGCGACCATCGATCGAGTGGTGGATGCAATTCTGGAACGGGGCCATGTGCCGCGCCCCTTTCTCGGCGCAGCCATGCAAGCCGTTCCTGTGCCCGAGGCGTTGCGATCGCACTTCGCCGCAGGCATTGACGAGGCTTTGCTGGTGCTGCACGTGGAAGCCAATGCGCCTGCCGCTGCAGCGGGAATCCTGGTGGGCGACCTGGTGCTATCCGTCGACGGAAACCCGGTTCATAACGTGCACGATGTTCAGCATCGACTCGCCGCCTTGAAGGTCGGGGATCCGGTTGCGGTGATCGTGATCCGTGGAGGCGTAAGAATAGATCTGACGGTAATTCTTGCGGATCGTGGCTGAAGATCGTACTCACGAGCGACTGATCGTGTTGCCTGGCGTGGATTCCATGATTCACGCCAGGCGCTTCACGGCGCTCGGCTCTTCGTCAGAGCTGGCGCTGCTGCCCGTCGCTCTTGCGTCGACTCTGCTGTTTCGGGTGCAGAGCGAAAGCCCGGACGTGATCCTGATTGCGGGCGGCGAGGCTTTCCTGGCCAGCGTGCGCCATCGCAGGGCGTTTGAGGAAGTGTTTGCTGAGACGCCGACGGTGCTGCTGGCGGCTGAGCCAGGAGCGGCCACGGTGCGCAGCGCGGCGCGGATGAGAATTTTTTCTGTGCTTCCGATGGAGGTCACCACCGCGCAACTGGTCGCCGCCATTTCGGCCACGGTGGCGGGGTTTGCTGTGACTCTGCCACGCTTGCCTGCCGGGCCGGAAGAATCGATTCCCGGCGGCGAACATCTAACCGCCAGAGAGGTGGAAGTTTTGCGATGGATGGCGCGCGGCCACAGGAACAAGCAATTGGCTGCGGCGCTCAACATTTCAGAGCATACGGCAAAGTTTCACGTGAGCTCGGTTATGGCTAAACTCGGCGCGCGTACGCGTACAGAAGCAGTGACAATTGGCGTGACGCGTGGCCTGGTTGCAATTTAAGGTGAATCAAATGGAACAGGAATCTGTACTTTCCGGCGATGCCGGTGTGGGGGCCAGCAGGCTCGACGACTCAGATCTGCTGGACAACTACTCCCGCGCGGTAACGCAGGCGGTCGGGCGGGTGAGCGGATCGCTGGTGAAAATCGACGTGCAGAGCGCGCGCCGGGGGAATCGGCCGGGGCATGAGGGATCAGGCTCCGGTTTTGTCTTTACTCCTGATGGCTTGATCCTGACCAACAGCCACGTGGTTCACCAGGCGGCGAAGATTTCACTTACCTTTACCGATGGCGCTCGCAGTGGCGCGGTGCTCATAGGAGAAGACCGGGACACGGATATCGCCGTGCTGAGAACCGAGCACGCTGTCCTCTCTCCTGCCCCACTGGGCGTCTCCAAGCGGTTGCGCATCGGACAGATCGCGATTGCCGTGGGCAATCCATTCGGCTTTCAGTTTTCGGTGACTGCGGGAGTGGTGAGCGCGCTCGGCCGCAGCATGAGGTCCGCCTCCGGGCGCACGATGGAAGAGATTATCCAAACCGATGCACCGCTTAATCCGGGCAATTCCGGAGGGCCTCTGCTGGACTCCGCAGGTTTCGTCATTGGGGTGAACACCGCAACCATCCAGGGCGCCCAGGGTCTGTCGTTTGCTGTAGGCATCGATACGGCCAAGTACGTAGTGGCGCAGATTCTGCAGCATGGCCGGGTGCGCCGAAGCTCGATTGGCATTGCGGCACAGAATGTGCCGATTCCGCGGCGCCTGGCGTACGAGTACAAGCTACCCTTGTCGTCAGGAGTGATGGCCACAGCGGTGGCGGCAAATGGCGCTGCTTCGGTTGCGGGGCTCGAGGAGGGGGACGTGATTGTTGGATTTGCGGCGCAACCAGTGGGTGGCATCGACGACCTGCATCGTTTGCTGACTACGGAGCGCGCCGGCAAACCGCAGAACATTAGCTTGCTCCGCGGGACCGCGCTCAAGCACCTCATGATTGTTCCGCGGGAGCGGGAAGAGGATGAGGCGGTGGTGAGGTAGCTCGCTGCGGACGTCGCTGGAGGGAAACTATCATTGATAGGTTTCGAATTATTTCCTAGCGTGGCTTGGATGGCATCCGCGGGATTTTGGGCTTGGACACCTGAGGTGAGCCCTCGGGCATTTGCGTGCGGGAAAGGCGCACAGCAGGTCCCTCGGCTTCGCTCGGGATGACAAAGGGGAGGGCACAGGGTTTCTCGAGGTTCGGAAGTGATATCCTGAGCGGAATCAGCTGAACGTTAAGCTTGGGTCCCCATGCCTAGTCCGCACCCCGACAATCCGGAATTAGAAGCCGCTCCCGAAAGCGGCGAGTCCTTTGGCGCGATTTTTTCCGAGTACGAGCAGAGCCATGCGCGCAAAGGCGAAGGCGGCGGCAGACAGATCGAAGGAACGGTCATCGCAGTCTCCGCCGACTCGGTCTTCGTGGATATCGGCTATAAGACCGAAGGCGTACTACCACTAGCCATATTTCAAACCGGCAACGAGACGGTAAAACCCGGGGACCAGTTGCTGGTATCGGTGAAAGGCCGCAACCTCGAAGGCTACTACGAACTTTCGCGCTTCAAAGTAGAGCAGCCCAGAGACTGGTCCGCGCTGGAGCAAGCCTTCGCAGCCAAGACGATTATCGCAGGCACTGTGACCGGCGTGGTCAAAGGCGGAGTGAGCGTGGATGTTGGCGTGAGGGCATTCATGCCTGCGTCGCGTAGCGGAGCGCGAGACGCTGCCGACCTTGAGCGCCTCGTCGGACAGCAGATCCGCTGCCGCATCATCAAGCTTGATGTGGGCGACGAGGATGTGGTGGTCGACCGCCGCGCGGTCACGGAAGAAGAAGATCGCTCCACCAAGGAGCGGCGATACTCTGAGCTCAAAGAAGGCGAGACGGTGCATGGCGAGGTGCGCAGCCTTACTGGCTACGGCGCGTTTGTCGATATAGGCGGAGTAGACGCCTTGCTCCACATCGGAGATATCTCCTGGAGCCGCGTAAACAATCCCGAAGACGTGCTCTCGGTGGGGCAACAGGTCGAAGCCAGGGTGCTCAAGATCGATCTGGAAAAACAACGCATCGCGATCGGAATGAAACAGCTTCTGCCTCATCCGTGGGATGGAGTTGCGGCAAGACTGAAAGCCGGGGATCGCGTGCACGGCACGGTCACACGTGTCGCCGACTTTGGGGCTTTCGTTGAATTAGAGCCCGGCGTTGAAGGCTTGATCCACTTGTCAGAAATGTCCTGGGCTAAAAAGGTGAGGAAGCCGAGCGATGTGCTCAAGACAGGCGACACCGTGGAAGCAGTGGTCCTGGGCGTGAATATGGGCGAACGACGCCTCTCCCTGGGGCTCAAGCAGACGCTGGGCGATCCGTGGGCCGAGATCGAGCAAAAGTTTCCGGTGGGCTCGTTCATCGAAGGACCGGTTACCAGCTTCACCAAATTCGGCGCGTTCGTCCAGCTTGCGGACGGGGTGGAAGGCATGATCCACGTGAGCGAGATCAGCGCCGAGAAACACATTCACCATCCGCAGGACGTGCTCCGGGCGGGCCAAATCGTCAAGGCCCAAGTGCTCGAAGTAGACAAGGCGAAGCGGCAGGTACGCCTTAGCATGAAGCAACGGGTGACCGTAAGCGTGGACGAATATCTTGCCGAACATCCACCGGGTAGCGTGGTTACCGGCCGCATCGTTGAGGTTGCGCAAGGACTGGCCCGGGTGGAACTGGGTGAAGGCATTGAGGGTACATGCCAGACCGGCACGGAAAGCCCCGTGGCGGGCGGCCCATCGGGTGAAGGCCGGGTGGATTTGTCAACGCTGAGTTCCATGCTGAAGGCGCGCTGGACAGGCGGCCCCAGCAGCGGCCCTGCTAAGCCGGAGGGCATTAACGTGGGGCAGATTCGCAGCTTCCGGGTTAAGCCGTTGGAGCCGGATGCCAAGAAGATTGATTTGGTGCTGGTGTAAGAGCTGTAGATCCTCCACTGCGCTCCGTCAAAAAATGGGGCACACGGCATTTTTCAGAACGCTATCCCCGGGTTTCTCACACTACAGAGGGCTCGCTCCTATTGAGGCAAGGCGAAACTGAATAGATCACTGCCGGACGCGATGGCGACGTATTGCTTGCCGTCGACTGCGTAACTCATCGGGGATGCGTGCAGGCTTTGCCCGGTGTTAAAGTGCCATAACGATTTTCCCGTCTTCGCATCCGCGGCCTCAAAGAACCCTTGATTGTCAGCGAAAAATACCAAGCCGGACGCGGTCGTCATCACCCCACCATAGCCATGAGAATCGCCCGCCTGCGGATAACGCCATACGAATTCCCTGGTGCGCGGGTCGAAGGCCAAAAGCACTTGCGTACTCTTCTCATCTGGATTGCGCTTGGTTCCGGTGGAGTAATACTCCTTGCCTTCTTCGAATTTCGCCGGCTTGCGAAAATAAATTGAGCAACTCTCAAGGGTCATAAAGTAGAACAACTGCGTGACCTCGCTGTACGCGGGCGAATACCAGTTGGTAGCCCCTTCGACTCCAGGGCAAATGAGCGTTCCTTCCGCCGTCGGCAGCAAACCGCTGGATACCGGCCGGCCATTGGCATCGATCCCCTTAGCCCAATTCAGAGCCTTAACGAATTGCGTGGCAGATAGAAATTTTCCGTTGGTGCGATCGAGCACGTAAACGTAACCGTTACGATTGGCCTCGACAATCAGTTTTCTCGGCTCCCCCTGGTATTGCGCGTCTACCAGAACAGGTGTTTCCACGCCGTCATAGTCATAGAGATCGTGGGGAGTGAATTGAAAATACCACTTCAGCTTGCCGGTGTCCGGGTCAATCGCCAGCAGGCTGGAGGTGTAGAGATCATCGCCGGGGCGAACGCTTCCATCGTAGTCCGGTGAGGCGTTGCCAGTGCCCCAATAGAGCGTATTTAACTCCTTATCGTAGGTACCGGGCATCCATGCTGTGCCGCCGCCGTGCAGATAGGTATCGCCCGGCCAGCTGGAAGAGCCGAATTCTCCCGGAGCTGGAATCGTCCACAAGCGCCACGCCAGTTTTCCTGTCGTGGCATCGTAGGCGGCAAGAAAACCGCGCACCCCGTCGTCTCCGCCAGAGGTCGCCACCAATACCTTGTCTTTGACGATGAGCGGAGCACCGGTGGCCCCATAGTTCTTATTCCAGTCGGCGTAAGCAATGTCCCAGATCAAGTTGCCCGAGCGGGAATCCAGACAGAGCAAGTGAGCATTGTCCGTCTCCATGTACAAGCGTGTTCCTGATATCGCCACACCACGATTGATGTGACCGGAGGCATCATCGATGAGGCCGCTCGAAACCGGGCGCGCATAGTGCCAAAGCACCTCACCGCTTTGCGCGTTGAGAGCAAAGGCATCGTTAGAACCGGTAAAGTACATGATGCCGTTCACCACCACCGGCGTCGCTTCCAGGACCCCGGGAGTCTTGCTGTGAAAAACCCATTGGGCCTGAAGGTGGCCGGCATTTCGGGGAGTGATCTGGGTAAGGCTGCTGAAGCGCCGTCCGGTATAGTCGCCGTTGTAAGTAGGCCAGTCGTCTTCGATGGTGTCGGTAATCAGCTGGGCCGAGGCGTTGGCAGCCAAGCCGCACGCGCAAATAACCAACACCCACAGCCGGTGAAGCTTCATGCTATCAGCGCCCTTCATCGTTGATGGTAACGAATACTTCTCCCAGCGCTCCGCGATCAGCGCCATTGCTATCGATAAGGTGAATAGAAACGCGGGCTATGTTCTTGTCGGCCGCAATCGACTGATGCAGTGCGATCGGGTCCTGCGGGCGAACCGCCTCCAGCGGAACTTCACTCTGTTCCAGTCCGCCTTCGTCGTAGAGGTATGCCTTTAGCTCTCCGGGAAAGAACACGCCGAAGCTGCCGGTGAGGTCGAGTTTGCCAGCGGCACGCCGGGCGACTAGCGGCTTCCCTACCAGACCGGCATCGGTCACGGTGGTGAAGTCGTGACCGAGACGGGAGGGAAACCAGTTGGTATCGAAGGCATAGGTCTCACCAGGCCCAAGGACAACCATCGGGCTATTCAGCTCTGCTTCCATGTAGTAGGGCGTCTTCTCTAAATCGGTGGACGTCAGATACGGCATCCCATGCGGGTCTAATTCCACAGTGGGCCCATTCTTATAAAAGATCGTGGTCGCCTTGCTCGGATAATCCCCTCCGGCAATGTGTTTTGTTTTTTCCACCATGGCGTATTGGGTTGCGCCGTCGATGATCGCGACCCATCCAGCAGTGGAATCAAGCCATACTTCGCTTTCCAGATACTTCCAGTTCAGCCGGAACATGCCGTCCTTGACGCCGTACGCCGGATCGTTCGCCAGCCCGTCCCGCGCATGGTAGCCAAGCAGATAACTGGAAGCTGGGTTGAGCGGAGTCATGGCCCAGAAGTCATGATTGTATTTTTTCGGATCGGTGGCATCAGAGAGGTTGTACTGGGAGACTGATTGCACTGACCAGGTAATGGAGTGACCGGTAAAGTTCTTAGTAATCGCGTGGAAGAAGATCTCCGGCGAGTCGCTGCCTATGCTGATCTCCCGGGTGTACTGGAGACCTGTAGGCGGATCGGGTGGGCCTTCGAGGCGTACGGTGCATCGCGCGCCCTGGGCGAGAACAGAAAAGGCATAGGCGCCGTCATCCAAAGGAGTGGAAGCTCCCTGCCAGTGCTGCTCGTCGTCATTGCCTTCGGGCAAAGGCCAGATTTTGTCACCGCCATAGTTAATCCAGCGGCCTGCCGCTTCCGCTGGGGAAATATACTTTCCTTTGTAGACGGGGTTTACAAATAGATAGGGGTGTCCGTTGAAACTAACTTGGATCAGTCGGCCACCCACCTGCGGAATAAAGATCAGTTGCACCCAGTCATTCGAAACCTGCTGTGCCTGCCAACCTTCATAAACCGTTGAATGAACCTGGCATGGAGAAGGCGGTGGCGCAGCGTTTGCTGTGGAGGCAGCCACCGCGAGGGCCAGCAAACAGGGAATCGTAGAACTTCTCATCGTTAAGCCCCCTGACGCCGGGCCTGCATAAGCAATTGCTTCAACCGCTTGCCCACAATGATTTCTTCACCCGGCCTTAGCGTCATGGAAACAATCTGTAGCTTATCGTCGTTCTTCGAGGGTTTCCCGGCATTGGGCTTCTGAGATAAGACATCGCTCGGATTATCTTCGGTCAGGACGGCGATGCCCGGAGTACCGTCGAGCAACTGTTTAGCGCAGTCTGCGGTGCTGTAGCGCCAGGCTTTCTGATCCCAGGAAATGCTGAGCGTCGGACACTGATTTTCTTCCGGAGTGAAGACCCTGGTTTCCACTCCAGGAACCGTTCCGACCAGGGTAGCAATGCGTTGGACACGCGCTCCCCATTCCTTGTTGAGCTTGGGCACATCCATCTTCAACCACGTCTCGACTGCCGCCAGACATCCCATGATCTCTTCTTTGCCGACCTTCATCGGGCGGCACACTGCGCCCTCCCATGGATTGCTGTTAGCCAGGGCGGCCTCGATGAGATCTTTGCGACCGAGAAGCAGTCCGCTCGATTGTGGTCCGCACAAACCCTTGCCGCCACTGAAGGTATAGAGATCACAGCCCATCCTGGCGAACAACTGCAGCTTGTCTACTGGAGGGATGCCATCGGCAGCATCCATGAAGATGGGCACGCGATGCGCTTTGGCGATCGCGATCTCCTTCGCCAGTTGCTCGGGAGAGGAAGTGGTGTAAATCATCACCGTGTTGGGAGTGATGGCGTTGGGAATCTGCTCTGCGGATTCGGCAAGGACAAGTTTGCCTCCGGCGAGGCGGATGGCGCTGTCAAACACGCTCCGGCCGCCAACCATGACCACTTCATTCTTCAACCCATCGGTATTCGGCAGTTGCCAGATTCTGTCCGGGTCGGTGCCGGCGATACATCCAGCGGTGGCAACCGCCATGGCGCCGGCCGCGCCGGAGGTGATCATGCCGGACTCCGCGCCGGTGAGCTCCGCCAGGCGACGGCCTGCGGCGCGCTGCAGGTCAAATATATTTACAAAGTGTTGGGAGGCCTCGACTTGAGCGGTTCTCACCTCAGGCAATTCGAGGCTGGCGCTGAGATAGGTCCAGGTACCACGCCCATTGATCAGTGGTTTCACTCCAAGCCGGGTGTATATATTGTCGGTCGAGTTGCGGGCAACTTCTGCCCAACCAGTCCCGAATGCCTCCTGCACGCCAACCTGTGCGAGCAGAGGGAAAGCTGCAGCCCATTTCACGAACGTTCTACGTTTCATTTTTTTACCGCGATAAAGGAGATTTGCTCAGCAGCCTCTTCGCCGCTCTCGAAATTCTGCTGGAGCGTCGTTTTGGCGGGATAGGGAGGCTTGAAGAATTTTCCGTATAGTGGATTCATTTGCTGATCATCCTTCATCTCGCGCAGGTAAACCGTGCTGAAGACGACATTGGAGAAATCCATATCGACCTCTTCCAAACCATCGAGGAGATTGCGCATGGACTGACGAAGTTGCAGATCGAAGAGAGGCGTCACCATGCCCTGGCCGGGAATAAATCCATCCTTGGCGGATAAATAGAGGGTGTCGCCATAGAGGATCCCGGGGCTTGCGGTGGGGCTGGGAGGCATATTGCGTGGACGCACGGCTTTGCGTTTGCTTAGATCCGCGCCGGCGATGCAACTGAAGACCATGTGTTCTCCCCTGGGGAGGCCAACCACCTGAATCGTCCCACGCCCGGGCGTATTGCCGAATTCAAAGTAACTCTTATAGACCTTACCCATGACGTCATACTGGCCGCTGACGCTCATATAGGGATTGACCCACAGAACGTTCTTCATGCTCATCTGGGCGGCCTTGAGGACCGTGCTCACATTTTCGAGAGCCTGCCTGGTTTCTGCGGAAAAATCGGAGGGCAATTTTTTCCTGAGCGGATCCTCTCCCCCCTGAGCCGACAGATACAGGATCTCACCAGCCAGGATCGCGGGAGGGTCGGTGCGTGGCCCGCGGGGCCATCCTGCAGGCCAGATGGCCGTACGATGACCGGCATCGGCGACGGCAATGCCGTTGATCTCAACCTTCTCTCCCTGCGGCAGAGCGGCGACCGTCAACACCGTTCGTGCCGGAGGGTTTGATCCGATCATCTTCCAATAAACATCATCCATGGCGGCCAGGTCGTGCGAGTCGGTCAGATAGACGTTCAGCCAAACAACGTTGCCAAAATTCATCCCCGCGCTGTGCAGCACTGCCTGCACGTTCGTCATCGCCTCGCCCATCTGCCCGGCAAAGTCCTTTGCGGTGGAACCTGCCTGACCCGATAGGTAAAGCGTGCCGTGGGCCAGAACAGCAGGACTGGAAGCAGCATCGGCAACTGTATGGACCGGCGGCTGGATAACCTGGAAGGCAGGAGTCTGGGCAGAGAGAGATGCCGTCAGAAACAGCAGGCACAAGGAGACAGGGTGAAATCGATGCATCATTTCGCAGGCTCACAAGTAAGGGATAAACCCATGCGCACGGGTCGATATCTTATACACAGAAGTGGTCGCAGTGATGTAGAGCGTGGAGTAATCGGAGTCCCCCCAGGCCAGGTTCGCAGGCTGCTCCGGCACCACGATTGTTCCCAGATGATGTCCACCCGGATCCCAAACCCATATGCCTCTGGGACCAACCACATATAAATTGCCCTGGCGATCGACCCTCATACCGTCCGGCACACCGTCGTTCTTACCGCCCGGCTCCACGCCAAAGGTGCGTCCGTTACTCAGACGGCCCTTGCTGAAATCGTAAACGCGGATGTTGCGTTGGGTTGAGTCGTCTACATAAAACTTCGTACCATCGGGAGAAAAGGCGAGCCCATTGGGATCATCAAGATCTTTCGTAAGCAGTTGAAGCTGACCATCTGAGGCGATTCGGTAGACGCCTTTGAAGGGGATTTCCTGCTTTTGGTCTTTGGGCAGATCAGACGTCGGGTCTGTAAAGTAAATCGCTCCATCAGGGCCCAGCACCACGTCGTTCGGACTATTGAGACGCTTTCCCTGGTAACGATCCACAACGGTCGTGTAGCTCTTCCCATCGGGCGAGAGGCGAATGATCGCGCGCAGGACACTGGCGCAGTCCAGGAGCCGGTGTTGGCGATCGTAGGTGTTGCCGTCGGGATCCCCCAGGGAAATGATCTCCTGCTTCTGCCCCGTGACGGTATTTACTTTGAAAATCTTGTTGAGCGTTTCGTCGCTTACCCACAAATAGCCTGATGGGTCCCAGACGGGACCTTCGGTGAAGCCGAAGCCGGAGGCTACCGTGGTCAGTTGGGCATTACGGTCGAACAGCTGCCAAAAGCCCGGCTCAACCGCCTCCAGGGAAAACTTACGAGTGTCGGCTCTGAGTCCGAATATCGCCGCGAAGGTCAGAGCAGCAATCGCGATGGTGCGCGGCAGATCGCTAATTATCTTCATCGTCAGATTTTGAGGAGTGCGCGGGAGAGCGTTTGCTGTTTTCATCCCCGGTCTTGAGCAGATAGCTGACCAGGTCATCCACTTCCTTGCCGCTCAATGCGGATCCGGCAGGCATCAGCGAACGAGAACCGAGATCCACCTGGGCGAGTTCTGCGCTCGGCAGGAAATGAAACACCCCGTCCGGGGTTTGAATGGAGAGGGAAAAATTGTCGTTGACCTTGAGCATCCCGGTAATCTTCTGTCCCGTAAGTGTCACCACGGTGGTGGCTTTCTTGTCCGCGGGCAGATTCCTGTCGGGATCGAGGATGATCGCGCGTATTTGATTTGGCTTCGTGTCGGCTCCGTAGAAGGAGAGGTCGCTGCCGATAAAACCTCCCTGCCCGTTGACCATGTGACAGTCAGAGCAATGCGCTTTCCCGAAGAACAGCGCTTTCCCTTGATTTGGGTCGCCAGGGAGCTTAGCAATATCTCCCCGGCCCTGCAGAATCCTCAAATAGCTGACGACATCCGCTACTTCCTGCTGTTTCAAGGATGAGAAGGCCGGCATCCCCGCGCCGGAAATTCCATAGCGGATGACGCCGGCCAGCTCGCGGTCGATAAGGTGTTGTACCTCGGGGGCCGTGGCAATATTCGGTGCATGCTCCCCGCCCCGGCCATCCGCGCCGTGACAACCGGCGCAGTTGGAGGCGAAGATTGCCGCGCCTGGCTGCTGCGCATGCAGCGCGCTGAACGAGAGCGAACCGAGAACGACGATCCATACGGGGACGCCCGGACGCCAACCCATCTTCGTCAAAGGACATTCTCACTTTAGAACAGGAACTTCAATGCGACTTGCATGATGCGCGGATCTTTCGCCGAGGTCACATAACCGAATCCGCCCTGGCCGGTGTTGTTGACGAGCCCATCCGGATTCCCAAACTGCGCATGGTTGAAGACGTTGAAGGCTTCTGCCCGGAATTGCAGTTTGGTGCTCTCGGTGATAGTGGTGCTCTTTAACAGAGCCATATCATAATTGTCGATGCCAGGACCGGAGAAGGATCGCCGCATTGCGTTTCCTACTTGCCCGATTGGTTCCGGGACGAAGTAGTTCGGGTTGAAATATGGCAGCCCCTTTCGCGGGTTCTTATTTCCCGATAGAGGGCTGCCATTGTTCGCGTAGCTGGGCACATCCACGTTCGCATTAAAGGCGCCAAGCAGTGAATTATCGTCGTTCTCATTGAGCGTGACCGGCTCCCCCGTGGCATAGGTAGTCACGCCGGAAAGCTCCCAGCCCGCGGTAAACCGCTTCGCCATATCCCCTCCGCCGATAAAGTGATCGAAGGGCAACTGCACAGTGTAGCTGGCGACCAGGTTATTCGGAACGTCAAAGCTCGACAATGCGCGGGTTTGGCCCGGATCCAGCGGATTGGTCGCGTCAAAGGAATCCGAACCATTATCCAGCGACTTCTCAAAGGTGTACCCAATCAGGAAGTTGACGTATTTTTCCGTGTGCTCCAGGCTAACCTGCAGCGAGTTGTAGCTGGAGGTGACCGCTGTCTTCATGTACGGATTGCTGTTGAAGTCAAGCCCGAAGGGCCTGGTTCCGTTCACGGTCGCGCCGCTCGCGGTGGTGTAGGCCGTGTCTTCGCCGTAGGGGCCGCAAGTGGTCGTGCCGGGGGCCACATTGGCAGGGTTACTCAATTGGAGGCACAGCGCCTGGTCCCCAGGATTCGATTCCTCGAACGTCAGCAGCTGCCTTCCCACCGTGCCGACGTAGTTCACGCTGAGCACGGTTGCGGTCCCCAATTGCCGCTGGAAAGAGAGTTCCCATTCCTGAACATAGGGCATCTTGTTTTTATAGTAGTAATAGTCTGATCCGCCGATGGGAGTTGCCGCCGCCCAATTGAAGGTGGTATCGGGATTCTTAGGAGACACGTTGGTTGGGGGGAAGACGAAGGGGAACTTCTGTCCGGCCGAAATTCCCGACGGCCGATCGACGAACGGGGTAGCCAGCTCAGTCGACGAGACCGAATAGTAGTTGCCATACGGAGCATCGCCTACCTCGACGAATCCAGTGGCATCCTCAATCGAGCTATAAAAGATACCGTAACCGGCACGAATGCTGGTTTTCCCGGAACCGCCGAGAATTTTACCGAGAAATCCGTCGCTCACATCCGGTGCATAGGCAAAGCCGATCCTGGGACCGAAGTTCGTGTACTTGGTGGGTCCGAGGGTGCGAGGAATGCCCGGGTCTCCCGGCACCACCAGGCCCTCGGGAGCGCCCGGGAAAGCGAGCGACTGCTGACCAAGAACGACCGTTTCCAGCTTGTTCTGGGTGTCGTACCAGGGAGTAGAGGCTTCCCAACGCAGGCCGTAGTTCACAGTGAGATTGCGCGTCGCACGCCAGCTATCCTGACCATAGAATCCGTAGTATTTGCTGCGCGAGTCGAGAAGCTGTTGGCTGGCCTGGACAAAGCTGGCAGGCGCCCCGATCAGGAAGTCGGCAAAATCCAGGCCGGTCTCTGACCCATTGAAACCAAAGCACGCGTCATAGCAGTCGTAGTTCCGCTCGTTGATCTGGTTGTAGTGGAGGTTGGTGCCGAACTGCAGAGTGTGCGTTCCCAAGATCTTGGTGACGTTGTCGATGATCTGAAAGGTGTTGTTGTATTGCCTCAATGCATCCGGCGGGACCCCAAGGCTGAAGTTGTTGAACATCAGGTTGGTAACACCCTCGTACGAAGGTTGGATAGGAGAGATTCCACCGTCGGGGCCCCACGGAGTAACAAACCCCTGCGAGGCAAGGGTGACACCCAAACCTTGTCCGGCGGTAGGTTGGCCCGTTTGGTTTACGTCGCGCAGATAGGCGAGACGAAGATCGTTGACCGTCGACGAGTTAAACGTGGTGGTCAAGCCTAAATTGATCATTTGGGTTTGACCCTTATTGGTTGCGGCAAAGCCTGGCACGTTTACCTGGCTATACGGGTTCACTGTATTGAATCGATCAAAGAAGTAGTAGCCAAAGACAGCGCCGAATTTCGTAGGAACGTCTATCCGGCCACTCGCCTTATCGTCGGTCAACGTCTCGTTAAAGCCGGAGGTGGCGTAGTTCGGGGTACCGTTGACCACCCCGTTGGCCGCAGGCACGAATTTCAGCGTGTTCGTCGCAACTGGCGACCACGCGCTCTGAGGAATGACGGCATTGGGAAAGACGCAGGTTCCGGGGTCGGCACAGCCCGGGGTGTAGTAATTTTCCCCCTGGGCCACTGGATACCCCAAAGTCTGAGAGAGTGTGTTTGCCCAGCCGGCGCCGACCACTGTGCCGGTGAGCGAGTCTGCTGAGTCCGAGAGGTCTCCCGTGCGGTTGGCGTCCGAAGGCACGGGATAGCTCTGGGTGGCGCCTAAAATCTGCCGCGTTCCTTGGTAGTCGGCAAACCAGAAAATCTTGTTCTTGCGGATCGGCCCCCCGACCGTTCCGCCGAATTGATTTTGAATGTAAACGCCCCGCGTCGGAGAGTAATAATTTCTGGCATCGAGATCCGTGTTGCGCAGGAAGTCGAAGACGGTCCCGTGATACTGATTGGTTCCTGACTTGGTGACTACATTGATCTGGCCACCGCTGTAATTTCCGTACTCCGCGTCGAAGTTGTTGGTGATGATACGGAACTGCGCGATGGAGTCGAGATTGGGAATCATGGCGGCGCCGTTGTGCACGCCCTCTTCTGCATTTGCCCCATTCACCATGAACGCGTTGGAGCCAGTACGGCCGCCGTTGACGGATTGTTGGCCGTTGTCCAGGTCACCTGAAACCTGCGTCGCGCCAACACCCGACGTGGCACTGTCCTGGCTATGGGAATACGGCGATACGCCTGGTTGCAACTTCAAGAGGTCGATGTAGGAACGTCCGTTGAGCGGCACGGAGGTGATCTTGGTGTCGGGGATGACCACGCCATTCTGCGTGCTCTGCGTTTCCACCTGCAGCGCGTCGCTCTTTACGTTTACCGTGTTGGTGACGGTCCCGAGCTGCATCGTGATGTCGATGCGGAGATCGGAGTTCGCGTCGATCTTTACTCCGGTCTGCGTGTAATCCCGGAAGCCTTGTTCGTTGGCGGTGACGTTATAGGAGTCAACATTGAGCGTGGGAAATCGATAAAAGCCCTTGGAGTCGGTGACGGCTTTGCTCTGCCCATTGGTCGACACGCTGGTGGCGACGACCGTCACGCCTGGTACTACGGCGCCGCTGGGGTCCGTGACCACTCCAGATATCGAACCGGTAATGGCTGCCCATGCCGCTAGCGTCCCCAGGAGTACACACGCGGGAACGCCAACAAGAGAAACTAATCTCAGGAATCGATTCACAGGAATGACCTCTCTCAAAAAATAAGGATCAGTGGAGCAGGTACTCGAAACCAAACGATGATAAAAAAAACTAAACGATGATAAAAAGAGGGTACTGTTGATCCTGTATGGTGTCAAGAATTCGCCGGCCCCATATCTTGCTAGAGACAACCGGGTTTGACTGGCAACGCGAGCATGGCGGACACTCTGTCTGGAACCGGTGCCAGGTAGCAGGTCATATGTCCTGGATCGTTGCATCGCTTTTATTTCGTTCTGCGGAGAGGGCAAAGAAACAGCATGGAGAATCTATCCACGTCAAAGTTAAGTCGGCGTACATTTGTGCAGCGGTCGGTGATGGCTGGAGCGGCCACGTCCCTTTTGCCAACCGCGAGTCAAGCCGCAACGGCTCCTGCATCTGTACCCGTCGGCCCCAATCTCTATGAGGAGATCGGCGTGCGTCCGCTCATTAACGCCAAGGGGACGTATACCATCATCAGCGGTTCACTTTCATTACCCGAAGTGAAGCAGGCGATGGAAGAGGCCAGCCGCCATTATGTCAACATGGACGAGCTCATGACCGCAGTGGGTGCACGCCTGGCGAAAATCACTGGTGCGGACTGGGGTGTCGTTACGGCCGGTTGTGCCGCCGCTATCGCCGGCGCAACCGCAGCTTGCATCGCCGGAACCGATCCGGAAAAGTCGCAGAAGATGCCCTACCTCGCGAAAGGCGGGCTCAAGAACCAGGTGATCATCCCCAAGCATTCACGCAACCCTTATGACATCGGTGCGCGCTTGCTTGGCGTCGAGGTGATCGAAGTGGAAACGCCGGAGCAACTGCAGGCAGAGATGGGGCCGCAGACTGCGATGATCTACATATTGTCTTCGCCCGCTGCCGCCACCGGCTCGCTCAGCATTGCTAACATCTGCCAGGCTGCGAAAGCAAAAAACATTCCCGTCTTCGTCGACGCGGCGGCTGAAGAGCTCACTATCCCCAATATCCACCTCGCGGCCGGCGCAACGCTTGTCGGCTACAGCGGAGGCAAATGCATGCGCGGGCCGCAGTGCGCGGGACTGCTGCTGGGAAAGAAGGAATTGGTCCAGGCAGCGTGGTTCCAGGCTGCACCGCACCATAACGTCGGGCGCTCCATGAAGGTGGGCAAGGAAGAGATCATGGGCATGCTCACTGCGGTCGAGATGTGGACCAGGCGCGACCATCAGGCTGAATGGAATACGTGGAAGGAGTGGCTGGGGAACATCGAGGCCAAGGTTAAGCCACTACCCTCGGTGACCACGGAATACCTAATGCCTGAGGATCTTTCCAATCATGCGCCCCGACTGCGGATCAAGTGGGATGGCAATGTACTCCACATAACCGGCACCGAGCTCGCGCAGACGCTTGACGCGGGTACCCCTCGTATCCAGTTCGATGAGTCCAGCGGCACGCGTCCGGACCAAATGGAAAGCACGCTCACCATCATGCCCTACATGATGATGCCCGGCGATGACAAGATCGTGGCGGACGCGATCTTCGCCACGCTCTCCCATCCGCCAAAGTTCTCTGCCCCTGAAGTTCCGCAAGGCGCACCGGCGAATGTCGCTGGAATATGGAAGGTACAAATGACCTACCTATGCGGCGAAGGTTGGCAACGCTTCCTTCTGGAGCAGCAGGAAGGCGGAGTCACAGGCGTTCATCAAGGCGAAATTTACAACGGAAATCTCACCGGGAAGGTGCATGCGCAGCAAGTAACCTTTCATAGTGTCATGCCGGTCGGCGGGAACGAGATTCGATACACATTCATCGGGACGGCAAGCGGAGATTCCATGAGCGGGACGGTGGCTCTGGGGGAATATGGCCATGCCCAGTGGTCGGCCACCCGGGAGACGTAGGAGGTTGGTAACGAGGGCTGGGGGAGCTCCCTCCACTGCGCTATGCTCGATGTAGGTGGGCACGTGGTTTGGAGAGGGTTTTGAATCTTCACAGAAGTGGGGCCGGCGCATCCGGCAGCAAACATTGATGCCAAGGCCCTGGGTTCGATTTGCGCTCATTCTTACGGTGACTGCGGTACCCTGGCTGCCCTCGGTATGCCAGCAATCTCCCTCACCGCCAACCTTGCCGGCCACCCTCGAGCCGGTCTTCTCCGGCTTGGAGCCTGATATAAGCAGCGACTATGGTTTGGTCTATGAACCCCTCGATAGTTGGATCTATCCGGCCTTCGAGCGGCTGTTTGGGTTGGGTTATGCCGACTCCGCTTTTCTCGGCATGCGGCCCTGGACGCGCAACGCCTGCCTGCAGATTCTTCAAGAGACCTACCCCAAGCTCCAGGATGCGCCTCAGGACAAAGAGGCCTGGACCATCTTCCAAGCCCTGGCCTTGGAATTTGGAGCTGACGCGGGACGGCCCGTGCCCCGCGCCGAGGTCAGGAATCTCTACACCCGAAATATGTACATTAAGGGTCCCCCGATCAACGACTCGTTCCACTTTGGGCAGACCCTGATCAATGATTATGGACGACCGTATCAGCAAGGCTTCAATGCTCTTGACGGTTTCACAACCAGGGCTGAGGGTTATCACTTTTCGCTCGATGTCCGGGGGGAGTATCAGCATGCGCCGGGGCGTGCTGCCTATCCCGAATCCGTGCAGGAGCTCTTTGCCCAGGTAGACAGCACTCCCCTGGTGGCGCCCGAGCCCGTGCCGCAGACCAACGTCTTTCGCTTGATCAACGCCAATTTTTCCTTTGCCATAGCCAACAACGAGTTCTCAGTGGGCAAGGCAGATGACTGGTGGGGCCCGACACAAAGCGGAAGCATGGCAATCAGCAACAATATGGAGCCCAACTACGCCCTACGTATCAATCGTGTGACGCCGTTGCGCATTCCGTTCGTCTCCGAGGTGCTGGGGCCGATTCGCTACGAAGGATTGTTTGGCTCGCTCAAGGGGCATCGCTACCCGAATGCCCCCTGGATCCAAGCCCAGAAATTCAGCTTCAAGCCGACCAGGAACCTGGAATTCGGCTTTTCCCGGGTGGTCATCTTCGCCGGAAAAGACCATGTGCCGCTCACGTTTGGGAGCTTCTGGAATAGCTTCACCAGTTTCAGCAACGTGAGCCTGGAGCAAAAGGAGAGCCGAAACGATCCCGGTTTCCGGAATTCTAGCTTTGACTTCACGTGGAGGCTTCCGTGGATGGAGAAGTGGCTGACTCTCTACTCCGACTCTATCGTCCACGATGACGTGAGCCCTCTGGCCGCTCCGCGTCGGGCCGCCATCAATCCCGGCCTGTACCTGTCGCATATTCCCGGGCTCCCGCATGTCGATTTGCGCGCCGAGGCAGTATCGACGGACCCGGTGGCTTCCTCGCAAGGAGGCCAATTCATCTATTACGAATTCGAATATCCGGACGGGTATACCGTCAAAGGCAACATGTTCGGGAGTTGGATGGGCCGTGACGGCAAAGGTGGCCAGGCGTGGCTGACCGATTGGCTCAGCCCCAAGGAGTACCTCCAGCTGGGCTACCGCAACGCGAAGGTTTCCAAGACCTTTATCCCCGGGGGCACGACGCAGAATGACTTTGACATCAGGGCCGTGCTCCGTCTGAAACCGAACCTGGAGCTGAATGCCTTCGGCCAGGCGGAATTCTGGAAGGTTCCGGCCTGGTATGCCGGACCACAACACGACTTCACTGGCTCGATCCAGCTGACGTACTTTCCCAAACTGAGCTGGCAGTTACATCAGAAATAAAGACGCCGGAACGCGATGATCTGCGTTCCGGCGTCCTGTTTGGTGGATGTCTTACTTTCTGGGTTTGACCGCCTCTTTAGGCTTAACTCCGCCGCCCGCGGTGCCGGTTCCTCTCAGGGTGAGGGTCGGTCCGCCGCTGTTGTAGCCGTCGCTTTGGACGTTGAGTCGCTGAGTGGTCTGGCCTATAAACTGCGGCGTGAACTGAACATTGATGGTGCACGGAACGGAAGGTGCCACCACGACGCCACTGCCGCAGTTCGAGCTAGGCAGGACGCTGAAGGCGGCGTTCAACCCGTTGGTGGTGTAGAACGGCGACTTCAGCGTCAAATCCAGGTTGCCGATGTTGTTTTCCATCGCCGTCATGGGCTGACTTTGACTTCCGACTTTGACGCCCCCGAACGCCAGCGTGGACGCATTGCCGTTCAGATAGACCAGGTTGTTGCTGCTGCCGGTACCGATATTGGCGATGACAAAGCTCTGCCCCCCTGCGGAGATAGCCAGGGCGCTGGCGGCGGAGAGCGTCGAGTTGTCAAATGGCAACAGGTATTGGACGTTGGGGAGTTGAGGCCCGGGAACAATGGTGACGGTGTTGGCAGTGCCGTCCAGGATGTACAGATCCTCAGCCTGATCAAAGGCCAGTCCAGTTGGATTGGTTACGCCGTCGACCGGGCCTGTGCCCGCGCTGGCGCCGTCCGCGGAAACCTGAACCACCTGCCCAACTCCGGATGGGTCTCCACCGTCGCCGATCAACAGAGCGGCAGTATAGGGATCCGTCGCCAGTGACTGCGGGAAGATGATCGGAACGGAAGGAATGTTCATCTTGAAGGGCGCGGCCCCTGCCGGTAGCTTCACCACAAATCCGGGGTTGCCGGTGCCGGCATCGACACCGCCGGGACCTGCATCGCCGATATACAAGTTGCCCAGAAAATCGAACGCCATGGCAATGGGGTGCTGCAACAATCCGCCGGTGTTGACGACGGAGGGCGCCAGACCGCTGGTAGTGGGTACCTCGATCACTTCTCCCAAATTGAAATCAGCAATAAAGAGGTTTCCGGCTCCATCCAAAGCGAGCGCGCTCGGCGCCTGAATGCTGATGGTTCCGGTAGAAACCGGAGTCAACGTGCTTCCCCCTAGACCGCCGATGGAATAGACGATGCCCGCCTGCGTATCGGCGACGTAGACAGTCTTATTCAGACCCGATATCGCGAGCGCCTGGGGCTGCTGTAGACCGGTCGCGGTTGTCCTTTCATTCAGAGGGTAGGTGACTTCCACTCCGGCAAAGGCAGTCTGATAGACGGGCGTGGAAGCCAGGATCGTACCACCGGTACCCTTAACCTGGATGGCCGAGGAGCGAATGCCCGGGTAGGTGGGGTCCCCGTAGAAGTATTCCTTGCAGGAGTAGGGGAAGTAGGGAGAAATAAGGGGGCCGCCGCCGGGCAGATTCATATGCTTGCCGTTGGTGCAGGTCCCACCATTAGCCTGGATGAGCTCCGTGCTGGTGTCGCCCTGGGTGACAATACGGAATCCCCGGAGGGTGGTGGGGGCGTTGTATTCGAAGTTGAAGAGAATTTGCGATCCAGTTTGGCCGACGTCTATATTGCCCAGGTTGGTGGGGTTGAGGTAGGCCAGTTGGATGACCGCCCCATCGGCGGAGTCAAGCACATCGAGGTTACCCTGGGGATCGAACGCCATGCTGCTACTGGTTCCGATGCCGGTATTGGGGAGGATGTAAGGGGTGGTGGGCGAAGCAGCCGGGATAACGACCACCTGCTGGCCGGCGTTAAAGCCAGAACCACTTCCCAACAGCGACAGGATGAAGAGATCGCCCGCCGGATCCAGCGCCAGACCGGAAGGCTGATTGATGGTAAAAGACCCCGTGGCCACCGGTTGGGCCGCGCCCCCAGCGGAGGGCGCTACGAAAACGCTGCCGCTGAAACTGCCGTTGTCGGCAATGTAGAGGTTGGTGGATGAGTCCCTGACCAGGGCTGCGGGAATGACTGCGGCGGGAAGGCCGGTGATGTTGAGTTGCGTCAGTGTCGTGCCACCCGGCGCCAGGGTAAAGATGGTACCTACGGTGGGATCGGTCGCGATGTTGTAGTCACCGATAAAGAGCGTGCCGGTATTGTCAAACGTGAGCGCGATGGGGTTGGTCAGCGGCGCGCCGGAGAAAATCAGACTTGCCGCTCCCGTCAAATTTCCATTTCCGTCCCCGACCAGCTCGATGATGCGTCCAAAACTTGTTCCGCCGCTGCTGGGAGTGTCACCGACAAAGAGATCACCGTTAGCATCCAGGGCTAGCGCTTGCGGGGTCGACAGCACGAACGTTCCGGTCGAAACCGGGTTGCTTACACCATTCTGGGGCGCGCGGTTGTCCAGCGCGACGATCTGATTGTTGTTGGTGTCCGCAAGGTAGATTGTGCCGTTCTTTGAAACTGCAATGGACTGTGGGCTGTTGTAGCCGTACCCAATCGTCTGCTGCGCGTCGACCAGGACTGACGGGGCTTGTGCCCATGCGCCGGCAGTACAGAAAGCAAGCGACAGAACGGGCAACCAGAACATTTTCCGCGATTGGGAATACTTTAGTCGAACCTTTGATGGCATAAGGGACATGGCGACGGCACTCCTGTACAACTTTTGTTCGGTCACCCCTAGTCTACGGGCAGGCTATGAACTTGCAACACCTTTGCGGGGACAATGCGTGGTTTTGCCGGCGGCGGGGAACGGGGAAAGTGCTTTTGACTTGATTTACCTTTTAGAATCAATTACTTGAATCAATCAGCGTGCGGGGGCACGAAAGCTTGCTCGGGTGCCCGGTTAGCTGGCATCAGAGAGGATGCTTGTATACCTCGTTTTCAATCGACTTGGGTAGACCAGGATTGGGTGGTACAGGACCTCCGGAGCGCGATCCTCTGCGCTCCGGCGATCCTGGTGATTGAGGGTTACCTGGTGCCGGTTCCCTTCAGAGTGAGGGTCGGAACGCCGCTATTATAGCCGTCGCTTTGGACGTTGATTTTCTCCGTAGTCTGGCCGGTGACCCGAGGCTTGAACTCCACATTGATGCTGCACGAAGTCGAGGGGTACAACTGCAGGCCATTGCCACAGGTCGAGCTACCCAGAATGCTGAATGCACCATTGCCCCCATTGGTCTTGTAGTACGGCGACTTCAAGTCCAAAATCAGGTTGCCAATGTTGTACTCCGTCGCCGTCAGAGGCGGACTCTGGGTTCCCACTTTGACATTCCCGAACGGCAGGGTGGAAGCATTGCCGTTCAGATACACCAGGCTGTTGCTGCTGCCCGAACCGATGTTGGCGATAACAAAACTCTGCCCCCCTGCAGAGATGGCCAAGGCGCTGGCAGCGGACAGCGTAGTTTTGTCGAATTGCAGTGGGAACTGGCCGTTGGGAAGCTGAGGCCCAGGAACCACCGTGATGGTATTGGCATTGCCGTCCAGGATGTAAAGATCTTCCGCCTGGTCGAAGGCCAGTCCGGTGGGATTCGTCACGCCAGCGACCGGGCCGGTTCCCGCGCTGGTGCCGTCCGCAGAAACCTGAACCACCTGACCCACGCCTACCGTCGCGTCGCCACCATCGCCGATCAACAGCGCGGCAGTATAAGGATCCGTTGCGAGCGCTTGCGGGAAGATGATGGGTACCGAGGGAATGGTCATCTGGAATGCGTAAAGCAACGACGGCGCCGCGATGCCGGCGGCCGGTACCTTCACCACAAATCCAGGGACACCTGCACTGGCGTTGACTCCCGCTGGACCCGCATCCCCGATATAAAGGTTGCCGATATAGTCGAAGGCCAGAGAAATTGGGTGCTGCAGCAATGTTCCGGTATTGACAACCGACGGCGCCGCACCGGTGGTGGTGGGCACCTCGATAACTTGGGCGTTGTCAAAGTCGGCGATGAATAGGTTGCCGGCTCCGTCCAGGGCGAGAGCGCTGGGGGCCGAGAGGCTCAGGGTTCCAGTTGAAACTGGCGTCAGCGTGCTTCCCCCCAGACCGCCGGTGGAATACACTTTGCCCGCCAAGGTGTCAGCGATATAGACCGTTTTGTTCAGACCCGATACCGCGATCGCCTGAGGCTGCTGCAGGCCGATTGCGGTCGTGGTCTCATTGAGAGGATAAGTTACTTCTACCCCGGCAAAGCCTGTCTGGTAGACCGGCATGGAAGCGAGAATGGTGGAACCGGCACCCTTAACCTGGATGGCCGAGGAGCGAATTCCCGGATAGGTGGGATCGCCGTAATAGTATTCCTTGCAGCTATACGGGAAGTAGTTGGAGATGCCGGGGCCGCCACGAGGTAAATTCGTGTGCTTACCGTTGGTGCAGGTCCCGCCCGCGCCCCGGATGAGTTCGGAGCTCACATCGCCCTGAGTGACGGAACGAAATCCCCCGATTGTGGTGGGTGCATTGAATTCGAAGTTGAACAGTACCTGCAGTCCGGTCTTGCCGACGTTTACATTGCCCAGGTTAACTGGACTGGGCGACGACAGTTGGATGACTGCCCCATCAGCAGAATCAAGAACGTCGAGGTTACCCTGGGGATCGAAAGCCATGCTGCTGCTGGTTCCGATGCCCGTGTTAGGGAGGATGTAAGGGGTGGTGGGCGAAGCAGCCGGGATAACGACCACCTGCTGGCCGGCGTTAAAGCCAGTGCCTGTTCCCAACAGCGACAGGATCAAGAGATCTCCCGCCGGATCCAGCGCCAGGCCGGAGGGTTGATTGATGACAAAAGATCCCGTGGCCACCGGTTGGGCCGCGCCACCAGCGGCGGGTGCTATGTAAACGCTGCCGCTGAAGCTGCCGTTGTCGGCAATGTAGAGGTTGGTGGATGAGTCCCTGACCAAAGCTGCGGGAATGACCGCGGTGGGAAGGCCGGTGATGTTGAGCTGGGTCAATGTCGTGCCACCGGGCGCCAGGGTAAAGATGGTTCCTACGGTGGGATCGGTTGCGATATTGTAGTCGCCGATAAAGAGCGTGCCGGTACTGTCAAATGTGAGCGAGATGGGATTGGTTAGCGGCGCCCCGGAGAAAATCAGACTTGCCGCTCCCGTCAAATTTCCATTTCCATCCCCAACCAGCTCGATGATGCGTCCAAAACTTGTTCCGCCGCTGCTGGGAGTGTCACCGACAAAGAGATCACCGTTAGCATCCAGGGCTAGCGCTTGCGGGGTCGACAGCACGAACGTTCCGGTCGAAACCGGGTTGTTTACACCATTCTGGGGCGCGCGGTTGTCCAGCGCGATGATCTGATTGTTGTTGGTATCCGCAAGGTAGATTGTGCCGTTTTTTGAAACTGCGATGGATTGCGGGCTTTTGTAGCCGTAGCCGATCGTCTGCTGTGCGTCCACTACGACGGACGGGGATTGCGCCCATGCGCCGGCAGCGCACGAAACTAATGTGATGACGGGGAGGCAGAAAGTTTTCCACCTCGATGCGCGATGCTTTACTGACGACTTCGACGGCATAACGGACATGGCGACGGCACTCCTGGGCTCTTCTTCCGGTCAACCCCGATCAACAGGGACGCTAATGATTCGCAACCACTTTGCGGCGTCGAGGCGCGTTCAGGCCGCATATAAGGCGGCCTTTGCCTATCGCACCTAAGTTGCAGTGTCAGAGGGGAGTGAAAGTGAGGCTACACGTTGCTGTCGCAGAATGGAACGGCTTTGGAAGCAACGGCGTGAAAGCAGCCTTGAGCGGCGCCCATGAAGGCAAAAAAAAGGCCCTCAAGGAGAACAGTGAATGGCTGAGTTCTTCTTTCCTATCAGAGACTTGCTGGCATTCGCGCGGAGTGCACGAAAGTTTACTCTTTCGATTTGGACGGTGGTACCTGGGATTGGCGGGGAGGCTGGTTAGGTGGGCGCAGGCGGGAAGCGCTCACGAGAAAATCCTGAATTCTTTTGCTAACCGAGGAAACTGGACACTCTCAAGATGTTTCTAGAGGGTCACAACACGGTGAATACAGTCGGCGCGGAAGATGCTGAATTTGCCTTTGTCATAGCCGCCGAAGTAGATGAGGCCGCCGCGACCCTGACCAGTGCAGGTTAGGGCCACCTGGTGAATCGATCGGATGCCTTGCCGATCTTCATACTCAAACAAGACGACCGGCTGACCCGTCATGGGCGTGGATAGACGAAGATCTGCAAACTCAACGACCTTGCCCGGGAGCGGCTGCTGCGAAGTGGAAACTGGAGATTGAGGCTCAGGGTTCACTTCACGATTGAAGCAGAAGCAATGTATCCACTCAAGTGACAGATCGCGTTTAGTCGTACAACCTTTGTGCAATACTCGGTCGTTTGTACATGCATGGTTATGCATCCAACCCTGAAGGAGAATCTTTAAATGCTCATAGCCCACGTCAAAGCGCACCTGCTAAGCGGCGAAACCGTGGAACTGCTCCCGGTGCGGCACGAGTCAGACGTGAAGAAGGAATTGACGGGACTGCTCGAAGGCTGGGCATCTTCAGGATTTCTGATCTGGGAGAAATTTGTCTATCCATGGCACCAGGTGCAGATGATCGAGGTGTCAGTCGAGAGCGTCTCCAGCGAACAGGCAGCGCAAAGACTGCTGGACTTGCATGGCGCCGATCGCGCGCGCCTGCACGAGGAGTTTTGGAAGGGTACTCGCAAGATTTAAGCGTGAACAACGACCTCTTGAGACACTTAGGGGAGTATCTGGGGCTTCTGTTCGCAGCCACCGCTCGAGATTCGGCCCTTGTGCGGCGCGCAGATCCACGCAATCCGTAATGTTGTCACGGGCACGATCGAGCGCGTGCGAGGCTGCCAGCACAGTGTGCTCTTCAAAAAATTCTGTGACCTGACTGCTCCGCTCCACGGTACAGAAGTTGCCCATGGACTCAACCAATGAGCCGCCTGTCATGGTGGTGATCTGGGCCTGTACCCTGGGCCAGTTCTGCTGCACCCACTGCCAGGTTATATCGCGCGTGCGACGGTCGCTCATCTCGGTTTGAACCAGGCGCAGAGCATCCTGGTTTTTCACTTTGGGGGACGCTGCGTAATCCAGAGTGCGGATAACCAGAGCAGGATCGCGGAAGCGTGCCAGCGCCTGCAACGTCTGCACGCGAAGCTGCGGATCGCCAGCCGCCCGGCTTACTGCTTGCAGCTGATCGAAGAATGCCGCGTCTCCATTCTGCGCAGCGACGTTGAGTGCCCTGGCCGCCAATGTCGCGTCGACGGAGGCAGGATCGCGAAGGTACTGCTGCGAAAGCTGCCGCGCCTCAAGAATGATCTGCGGATCAGCGCCGATGTCGCCCAGGAGCTCGAAGAGCGTTGCCCGCAATAGTCTTTTACTTTCCGTGTCCCGAGCGGCCGCCGGGCCTAGACGAGAGAGCGCGGGAGCGAAGTTCTTCCGCACCCACGCAGCGATCTGCGCGCGCTCCTGGGGGGTAGAGGCCACCTGCTGGTCGATGCTCCGCATGGCGACGGAGACGGTATCGATCACAACCGGGCTGGCGTCGTCACGCACTGCAGCGACAAGATTGAGAAAGTCGCCCACGGTGGCGATGCCGGCGCGGGCCTGCGCCCATTGGCTGCCCAAGAACGTGATCCGCTCGGAGGGCGTAAGGGCGCTCCCCACCAGGCGCAGCAGTTGTTGATAGTCGGCGCTGTCGTAACGGCTGCGGTAGTAGCCCTTGCCTCCGGCGTTGCCGTAGAAAACGTCCCCTTGCGGCGCCTGCATGCGTTGCGCGCCGGCACTGAGGATGGGGCAGCCAAGTGGATCGCTGCTGCTCCTCATACAAACCGGCAAGGTCCAGCTCTGCTGCTCATCCTCCTTTTCTCTGGGGTTGAGAAAGAAGCGTTTCTGAGTCACCTTCACGCTGCCGTCGCGCACGACGCCGAAGGTGAGCAGCGGCTCACCCGGCTGCGTCACCAGGCTCTCCATGATCTTGTCCACGGGCTTACCACTCGATTGCTGCAAGGTATTCCAGAAGTCTTCCGCCGTGGCATTGCCGTACATGTGCGCCTGCAGGTAGCGATGAACCCCGGCGCGAAAGGCCTCACCGCCGAGGTAGTTCTCCGTCATCAGAAGCACGGCTGCGGCCTTGCCGTAAGTGATGCCGTCGAACATCTCGTTGATCTCGCCCGGGGTCTCGGCTCGGGCGCGGATCGTCCTGGTCACCCGCTTGCCATCCAGGTCCAAAGTCTTGTTGAGATCCGAGGCCTCATCCTGCGGGATATCCCACTCCGGCTTCCATGCGGCTAACGGCTTGTTCGACATCCAGGTGGCGAAGCCCTCATTCAGCCAGATGTTGTCCCACCATTCCATGGTCACCATGTCGCCGAACCATTGATGCGCCATCTCGTGCGCCACATCGACGGCGACGACCTTTTTGGCATCCACAGAAGCGTTTTTCTCATCGACCAACATGGCGGTTTCGCGATAGGTGATGGCGCCGAAGTTCTCCATGGCTCCGGCTTCGAAGTCGGGGATGGCGATCATGTCCAGCTTGGGCATGGGATACTTGATGCCGAAATAGGTATCGTAGTAGTGGAGAAAGAATTCGGCGCCGGACAGCGCGAATTGAGCAAACTGCACCTTGTCTGGAGTGGCACAGGCACGAATCGGCACGCCATCACTCTCCCCGGCAAGACACTTGAAGTCACCCACCAAAAATGCCACCAGGTAGGTTGACATCTTCGGCGTACGAGCAAAGCGGATGGTGTGTTGTCCTGCGCCGGGTCCGGGCATGTCGGAGACGATATTGGTGTTGCCAATCGCCGTATCACCCTGGGGCACGATCAGGCTGACATCAAAGGTCGCCTTCAGCGCCGGTTCATCGAAAGAGGGAAAGGCTCGGCGCGCATCTGTCGGCTCAAATTGGGTCACGGCGTAATTCCGCGTCGCGGACCTGGAAAGATAGAAGCCGCGCAGCTCTCCATTCAGGACGCCGCTATAGGCAATTTTCAGGGTGACTGGCCCGGCAGGCAGAGTCTGTGCAAAATGAAACGTTGCCTGCTGCAAGTTGGGGTCCAGCGATACTTGCGCGCCCAGGGACTTCCCGTCGAGCTCTGCTGTGACCGTGTCAAATTGCAGTTGCCACGCATTCAGCACGATCGCATCCGCGGCCTGACCCAAAGTGAGGTCAATCGTCTCTTTGCCGGTAAAGGTAGCTGCCTGCAAGTTTGGCGTGAGCTGCAAGGTGTAGTGCTGGGGAAGCGCCGCGCCGGGCAGCCGCTGTGCGACGGTCATCGCGGAGGTAAGCATGAGGGCGATCGCCAGGGCAAAGCGGCGGGGAATCCGGTCTATTAAACGCAAAAAGGGTGGTCTCCAAGAGACATTCTGACGGTGCTTATTAGACGGTCAGGTCTCGCGATAGTTCACCAACACCAAGCCGGCGGCGGCCAGGAACAGTGGCCAGACAAAGCCCGCGATTCGGGATGTGCGGCCGGGAGGCAGGCGCAGTTCAAGCCAGCGGCCCCAACCAGCTGTGGCGCCGAGCAAGGCGATGGGGGTATGGCTCAACGAAGCCAGCAAGTCCTCTTGTACATTGCTGGGGGCGTGGTTATGGGTGAGCAGAACCGCTGCCCCCAACGCGCACATGGCGGGAAAAATCATGGATGCCCATCGGACCCGTAATTTACCTGCCTGCACGGCGCATTCGAAGGCTGCAAAGCACAGGATGAGCACCGCGGCTGCGCGGTGTTGCAATACGTCAGGGGAAGAGAAGCTGGCCCAGAAGGGACGTGGGCCCAGGGGCCAGTTCTCAGGATCGGCGCGCAACAGAATAAAAACGGATAGTCCCGCGAAGGAGAGGGGCCAGAAGCGCGCCCAGCCCATGCCAGGAAAGCGGCTGGCAAAGGCCAGCAACCCGGCAGCCAACACGATCAGACCTGCCCAATGGTGGTTATATTCCGACCATTCCTTGTCCGTGGCATCGCTTCCGCCGGTGGGGTGGAACTCCCCTTCCCGCACTTCTGTTTCGATCGAGGTCGGCGGAGTAAGCTGCGACACGGATGGACTTTTCAGACGCGGAAGTTCCGGGTGCATGCGGGCGGCAATTACCTGCAGCGAGACCTGATCGGGGACGTCGACAGCAGGCGGTTGCGCGGACATCGAAGCGGCCGCCAGGATGACGGTGAATCCCAACCCAATCTCGACTTCAGCAAACCGCCGGAGCTTTTCCAACAGAGGCTGGGGATCTGTGTTCAACTTCCGCACCAGGAACCAGTTCCCCACACCCATGGCAAGCATGACCAGCAGAAGGTAAATCTTGGCCAGCAGAAGGACACCATAGCTGGTGCCATAGAGCCCACTCCAGGTTCCTACGTAGAACCATGCCAGGCACACGCCGGCCAGCACCAGGACGGCGACGCTGTACAACGCCATGGAGGAGTAGCGTCTGGCCATCACGCGCGCTTCCTCCACGCTTTGTGCGCGGGCCAACGAAAGCAACAGGAAGGGCATGGCGCCGATCCATGCCGCCGTTGCCAGATGATGGACCGCAGTCGCTATCCCCAGCAGCCAACGGTTATCCATGCGTGCCGCTGCGTGACTGGTCGAAACGGCGGCGACCAATAGCAGGAGGCTCAAGAGAATCATGGCAACGACGCCCTTGCGCCCTTTCACCCGGGCACAGCCGAACAAAAGTAAGGCAAGTAGAGCGGCGCTGAGCCCCGCTAGAAAAAACTTGGCACTAATCAGATCGCCGAGATGGAGATCGCTATCGCCGAGCAACGATGCGGCGGAAAGAACGACCGTCACTACCTCAGACAGCGCCAGGGCCAGCGCGGCCCAGCGAATACCGCGAAGGCAAAAGGAATCGACAGTCGTGCTTGCTCCAGCGGGACGAGCGACGACCAGCAAATACGCGATGCCCCCAAGCAGCAAGGCTTCGAAGGAGAGATTTGCCGCACGCAGGAGCGTGCTCAGAAGATCAATATCGTGCAGGAGCCAGATCAAACTATCATCTCAATTTGAAAAAAAAGGCCCTCTGCCAATGCCGGCCGTCCTCACCATCATACGTCGGACCGTTTGAAGCAGGGCCGGGACGCCTTACTCCACCTGGAAAGGAACTTCCCCGCGCGTTATGTGGCCATCGCTGGAGAGCACTTGCCAGCGAAGCACATAGGCTCCCTTGCCGAGCTTATGCCCGGTAGCTGACAAGGTATCGGGAAGAGGCTGGGTCAGGCTCCCGATTCTTTCTACTGAACCATCCGGCTTCAGCAGACTAAGGGATGAGCGCGCTCCATCGACGCGCGAGTTGTACTTGAGACTGATGGTAATGTCGGGACCGTTCACCGAAGCATTTTTCTGGGGTGTGGAACTCAACAACACCGCATGGGCCAGTGCCACGCGGGGGCTCGCGGCCATCAACACCGCGGTCAAAAAAATTACTGCGCCGGCAAAACGTTGCCGCGATCTGATCTTCATCCCTTCAGCCTCTGGTTCTGAATGTATAAGAAAAATCCTTTCCTGTGGCAAGGCTAGGATGGCGCCATTTGCACGGAATGCGCCCGCTCGGAGTGGCCGCCCATCTCTGCCGCACGGGCTTCCGCATAGGCGGCGGCTCCCATTAAAGCGGCGCGGCTTTCCAGAATGAGGCGCACCGGCGTTTGTACCAGCAGATCACTCAGCCGGCCTTTGTCGGTAAACGCCTTCATAAACGTGCCGTCCTGCATCTTCTTGAGCAGCTTGGGAGCAATGCCTCCACCCACATACATGCCCCCTACGGCCAGGATCTTCAACGCCAGGTTGCCGGCTTCTGCCCCGTAAGCAGAGACGAAGATATTCAGCGCTTCTACGCAAAGCTGACTGGCGCCTGACTCGCCCAGCTCGCCGATCACCGCGTTGGGATCTTCCGTACGCATACGATCCTTCAACCATTGCGGTTCCTCCATGCCTTTCACGTCCCGACAGTAGGCGTAGACATTGGCGAGTCCGATGCCGGAGATGACACGCTCCGAGCTCACGCGGCCCCCCAGGGTTTTTTGCAGATAGCGAAGCAGTCCAATCTCTTCTTCATTGCGAGCGGAAAAGTCGCTGTGCCCGCCCTCAGAGGCCATGGGCAGATACGAGTGGCCATTCCACACCAGGATGGCCTCTCCCAGCCCGGTGCCCGCGGCAATCAAACCGCGATTTCCTTCCGCCGCCGGGTCGCCCTTGCTGAGAACAAGAATCTGATCCGGCGTTAGCTCGGCAATACCATATCCATTGGCTTCCAGATCGTTGATCAGAAAAACGTGTTCGATTTTGAGGTCGACTCTAAGCTGGCTGGAATCGAGGACCCAGGGAAGATTGGTCAGCTTCAGACGTCCGTGGCGCACCGGACCAGGCACGCCAAAGCAGGCTGCCAGCACGTCCACTGGCTGCCCGAGGGTCTGCTTGCACTCCTCCAGGAATGCTTCGACCACCTGCACCAAGCCAGGGAACTGCCGGGCGTGAAACTTGTGATCGTGCACGGTCAGCAGCTGTCCATGTTCAAACTTGCACAAGGCTAAGTCGACTTTGGTGCCACCCACGTCGCCGGCCAGAATCATCGCGCGACCTCCAGTCTACCCAGGCCGCTGGCCCCAGGCGGGGGCAATGCGGCGGCAGCAGCAGAGTCGAGTAGAAGCGTGATGCGGCGGGTGGCAGGCTTGATCAACTGCGATGGATATAATTCCGGATCATACGGGCCAGTAAAGACCTGCTTGAGCGCGGCAACTTTATCGGCACCTTCAATCAGAAAGAAGACATCGCGTCCCCGGTTGATGACCGGCCAGGTGAGGGTGACTCGCCACGTCTCCTTTTGTTGCGGAACGTGATTGGCAATGGCGATGCGCATCATTTCGTGTAAACCAGCCGTGTGGGGGAACAGGGACGCGGTGTGTCCATCGGGGCCCATCCCCAACGCAACCATATCAAAGGTCGGGATCTCCGCGCCTTCCAGGCGAAAGCTCTGCCGGATATCAAATTCATATCTGGCCGCGGCTTCTTCCGGATCGAGCTCGCCTCGAATGCGAAAGATCTGGGTCGCGGCCAGGGGGACTTTGTCCAGCATCGCCTCTCGAGTCATACGGTAATTGCTGTCAGGATGATCGGGCGGTACGCAGCGTTCGTCGACCCAATAGAGCTCCAGCTTATCCCAGGGAATTTGCTCGCGGTATTGGGCGCTAGGGTCGGCCAGGAGGGCAAACGCGTTCTTTGGAGTGTGGCCGCCGGAGATGGCGATGCGCGCCTTGCCCCGGACCCCTACAGCCGCACGGATACCGTCCACAAAGTACTGGGCGGTGCGCCGGGTTACCGCTTCCGCGCTCGCATCTACGTAATAAAGAACTTCGATCGTCTCAGCCATGCAACTCGATTACCGGTTTTCTCCGCCGCTTAGAGATTATGCCAAGCGCGCCCATCCCGCGACAGTAGTTCCTCACCCGACTCCGGTCCCCAGGTGCCCGCGGCATAGTTGGGAAAGCCTTTGGGCTTGCTGCTAGCCCACTGCTCGAGAATCGGAGTCAGCAGCGACCAGGTGGCTTCTACACCATCGCGGTGAGCAAAGAGGGTGGCATCGCCCAGCATCGCATCGAGCAGCAGCCGCTCATAGCCATTGGCAGATGATTTTCCGAATGCGTCCGCATAGCTGAAGTTCATGTTCACCGGGCAGACTTCCATATTCGGGCTGGGCACCTTGGCGCCGAAGCGCAGGGAAATACCTTCATCCGGCTGAATACGCATGGCGATCAGATTCGGCTGCAATTCCTTGCAGTCCCCCGACTGCTTTTTAAATAGCAACTGTGGTGGTTGCTTGAATTGAATGGTAATCTCGGTCGCCCTTTTGGCCAACCGCTTGCCGGCTCGCAGGTAGAACGGAACCCCTGCCCAACGCCAGTTCTCAATTCCGAGTTTGAGCGCAGCGTAGGTCTCGGTAGAGGAGTTGGCATCGACTCGATCCTCCTGCCGGTAGCCCTTGACTTCTTTGCCATCCACTTTGCCCGGACCGTACTGACCGCGCACCGCGTCCATGAGGTGGATGGGGGTGATCGAACGCCAGACCTTTACTTTCTCCCGGCGCATGGACTCAGCCTCGAAGGAAACGGGGGGCTCCATGGCGACGAAGGACAGCAGTTCCATCACATGGTTTTGCACCACGTCACGAAGCGCACCAGCCTTTTCATAGAACGGCCCACGGCCTTCGATACCGATCTCTTCAGCCGCGGTGATCTGTACGTGATCGACGTAGTTACGATTCCATACCGGCTCGAAGATCCCGTTGGCAAAACGAAAGACCAGGATGTTCTGCACGGTCTCTTTGCCCAGGTAGTGATCGATGCGGAAGATCTGGTCCTCGGCAAAGACCCGGTTCACGTCGTCGTTCAACTCCCGCGCCGAAGCGAGATCATGACCGAAGGGTTTCTCGATGATGGTGTGTACCTTACCCCGCTCGGGTATTGCCATTCCGTGGGCGCCGAGCTGCTCGATAATGTCTGCGAAGTACTCTGGCGCTGTTGCGAGGTAGAAAAGCCGGTTCCCCCCGGTACCCTGCTTCTGGTCAATCCCCTCAAGCAGGGTCTTCAATTTTCCATAGCCTTCCGGATCATCGAAGTTCATCGCGTAGTAGGTGACCTTTTGCATGAACTCGTCCAGCTTTTTCTCGCCTTCTTTTACGCCGCCGAACTGCAAAATGCCTTCGCGCATATCTTTTTGAAATTCATCCTGCAGGGGACGGCGGGCGACGCCAACGACTTCAAACTCCTTCGGCAAGAGGTTGGATTGCTCGAGATGGAAGAGCGCAGGCAACAGCTTGCGCTTGGTCAGGTCACCGGACGCGCCAAAGATGACCACGACCGTAGGCTCGGGAATGCGCTCGGCACTCTGCGCCGCTTTCAAGTCTTCGGGAGAAAACTGCACTTCAGTGGTTGCCATGGGATCTTGCTCCTTGCTCGCAAAGTGGTGTTTAGGTCCTTACGCCGGCATCAAGCCCCAGCCGCTCCAGCGCCTGCACGCATTGTGCTTCATCCTGATAGCGGATTGCGTGAATTCCCAACGCGTCCGCCACCTCGCAGTTCTGCGGCCGATCGTCGATAAAAGCCACTTCCTCGGGATCGCGCTGCAGGACGTCCAGCGCCAACTCGAAGATTTTGGCCTCCGGCTTACGCAGTCCCAGATAGCAGGAACTGAAGAAAACGTCGAAGTACCTGCCCAATTCGAAATGCTCGATGCGGTAGTCATTTAGCTCCCGAGCCTCGTTATTGAGCATTGCCAGTTCCACTTGCTCTGATGCGGCAAGCTCCTGAAGGATTCGCATTGCCCCCTGGGGCAGCAAGACGGACCTCTCCTTCATGGCTTGCACAAAAGCCGCGGGGGTGAAGGGGCGCGGCTGGTAAAAGACAGTCTGCAGGAGGTACTGCTCCGCCGTCATCAAGCCCTTCTCCCAGGGATCGTTGGCCAGCTCATGCCGCTGTTCGAAGGCGGAACTGTCCAGGTCAAACTGCTTGAGGACAGCGGCGCGTTCGATGTGATCCCATCCATTGGTCAGCAGAACGCCACCCACATCCCAAAGAATTGTGCTGATCTCGGCCATGACATCCTCTCTGACGTGTTACCCAGGTGCGGGACGGGGGGAACCAAATCCGTATTTTCTCTCAACGCATGACGGGCCCCATATCTTGCTCGTTTTTCGCGAGATATGGGATACTACCGCTCGGAACCCGCCAGTCTTTAAGGCCCAATAGAAAAGGACGTTGAGGTTGGTGGCCAGGAAATGACCTTAGGATTTACCTGCCGTGACCGCGGGCCGTACGCGCTCCAACAACTGCTTGGCGCGCTTGGTAATGTTCGCCGGACTGAAACCGAGTTCTTCCAGTACCTTAGCGCCCACGGCCGAGGCGCCGAAGCGCTCCAGACCGATCACGTCTCCGTGGCGCCCGACATACTTCCACCAAGGCATGGGAGCAGCGGCTTCGACAGCGAGCGCGGGTAGATGATCGGGAAAGATTTGCTGTTTGTAGGCTTCGGGCTGCTCTTCAAAGATGCGGAAGCTGGGCATGGAAACCACGCGGGCAGAAATACCTTCCTTCTTGAGATCCGTAGCAGCCTGCAGAACTGGCCAGACTTCGGCGCCAGCCGCGACCAGCAGCACATCTGGTGAAGGTCCGCCGTCCTGAAGAATGTAGGCGCCCTTGCGCACGCCCTCGGCCACGTTATATTTCTCGGGGTCAAGGATAGGCAGGTTCTGGCGCGAAAGGGCCATGAAGGCCGGCAGCCTTCGTTCCAGAGCCAGCCGCCACACGGCGATGGTTTCATTCGCATCCGCGGGACGGAAATCCGTCAGATGGGGCATGGCGCGCAGCATAGCGAGCTGCTCGATAGGCTGGTGGGTTGGTCCATCTTCGCCCAGCGCAATCGAATCGTGAGTGAATACAAAAAGCGAGTGCGCTTTCATCAGCGCAGCCAGGCGAATCGCCGGCTTGCAGTAGTCACTAAAGCAGAAGAAGGTCGATCCGTAGGGAATCAAGCCTCCGTGAACCGCCATTCCATTGACCGCCGCACACATGCCGAACTCACGCACGCCGAACCAGATGTTGCGCCCGGCGGGATCGAGATGGAAGTTGCCGCCAGTTTTCAGAATCGTCTTGGTCGAAGTAGTGAGATCGGCTGCACCACCAATCAACTCAGGCACAGCCTGGGCGATGGCATCCATGACTTCGCCACCCGCACTGCGGGTAGCAATCGGCTTGGCATCCGCCTTGAATACCGGCAAGCTCTTTTCCCAGCCGCTGGCCAGGACGCCTGACTGCACGCGTTCGAACTCCGCCGCCACGTCGGGGAATGCCTTCTTGTATGCGGCGAATAAGTCGTTCCACTCCTGCTCGTACTTCTTACCCTTGTCGACGGCCTGTAGCCAGTTCTGCTTTGCCTCATCCGGGACGTAGAAGGTCTTGTCTTCAGGCCAATTCAATTTCTTCTTGGTGGCCTTGACCGCTTCGGGGCCAAGCGCCTCGCCGTGCGCCTTGTTGGTGCCTGCTTTTGGACTGCCATAGCCGATGACCGTCCGCACCCGAATCAGCGAAGGCTTATCCGTGATCCCCTGGGCGATCTTGATGGCCGCGGAAATGGCCTCAAGGTCATTGCCGTCGTCCACCATCTGGACATGCCAGTGATAGGCCTCGAAGCGCTCGGTCACATCTTCGGTGAAGGAGAGTTCCGTGGGCCCGTCGAGCGAGATCAGATTATCGTCGTAGAGATAAATCATTTTGCCCAGGCGGAGAGTCCCGGCGAGCGATGCCGCTTCGTGCGAAACTCCCTCCATCAAGTCGCCATCCCCGCACATGACATAGGTGAAGTGATCCACGATGTTATAGCCGGGCCGGTTATAGCGGGCGGCCAAGTGCTTCTCGGCGATCGCCATACCCACACCCATGGCGAAGCCCTGTCCCAGCGGGCCGGTAGTCACTTCGACACCGTCGGTATCGCCGTACTCCGGATGGCCGGGCGTGATCGAGCCCCACTGGCGAAACTGCTGCAGATCCTCGACGCTGACCTTGTAACCGGTGAGGTGCAGCACAGAGTACAGCATGGCGGACGCATGCCCGTTGGAGAGCACAAAACGATCGCGATTGGTCCACTTGGAGTTCGCCGGATTGTGGCGCATGAATTGATGAAAGAGCAGGTAAGTCATAGGAGAGTCGCCGAGCGGCGCTCCGGGGTGCCCGCTGTTAGCCTTCTCTACGGCGTCTACGGCCAGAAACCGCAATGCATTGATCGACAACTGATCCAGTTCGCTCATAACAACCTCACCCTTCCTCTCGAGAATACTTTGGTTTCCTGTTCACGTCTGCGGCCCCGTTCCTTTTCGTCTTAAGATCCTTTTCGTCTTAAGATGAAGCGCGCGCGCTTCCGGTCTCCTGTCCGGCTGAATCAAGCCAGACTTCGAAATCGTGGCCCTCCCAGCGGTCCTCCATGGGCCATTTCAAGGTGAAGATCAACCGACCGACGCCGCCCGGCTCGGTCTCCATATCGGCGAAATGCCCAACACAACCCAGGTTGTGGCTGTCCATGGTGTGCACCGTCTTCCAGTCATCCAGGGTCCACACCAGGAAGAAGTGGGCATTCGCCAGCAGGCGCAACTTCTTTCCGGCGACGATGCTCGTAAGTTGCCGGTCGAGCCGGAAGACCTCGATCGGGCATGGCCGTTTGTTCTGCCCGTAGCGCTCGGCGACAGCGGAGATGCGATCAAACACCTGGCCGTCGGTCACCGACCGTAGCAGTTTGACATATTCCGCGTGTGCCCACACCAAGGGCATGGCCGCACCGGTGGGCCTGCCCAGCTTCAACCCCATCTCGGGCATATCGGGCGCATCCCAGATCTGTTCGGGAAGCATACCGCCCTGAGAACTAAATCCTTCGAGGGCCAGGATGTAGGGAGTTACGTCGTGGCCCGCCGCCAGCTCGTAGTGTGCGCGCTCTCCGGTCAAGAGCGGCCAGGCACGACCCTGACCCCAACCGAGGTAAGGACCGCCGTCGTGGCGCTGTCCATAGCCATCATGGTTATAGCGTCTCCAGCAGGGTCCGACCGGGGTTTCCACCTTCAGCACGTGATCGATCACCTTCAGCGAATCGACCACCAGCGGATCGGCTGCACATCGCACTCCGTAACGGACCAGTTCCAGAAAGCCGCCATCCACTACGTTGCGGGCTTCGAAGTCGATCCGCTCTCCAGGTCCGCGATTATTGATGCGCACGATCTCCTCGACGCAGTTGTCAGTGGCATAGGGATCTCCGCACTGGGGTGGACGAATCCGCATGTAGTGCCGCGGCACGCCGCGCAACAAAGTGCCGTTGTTGGTCACGGTCCAGTCCTCGAGATGGGATTCAATCCAATCCGCATGCTCTTCGAGGAAGAGGGCCAACGTCTCAGACCCGTAGGCACGCACAAGATCGGCGGCGCAGATCAAACTGGAGATCACGGCCGCCAGAGTGGAGGGTGAGTAGCCAGGGGCTTCTTCCCAGCGCTCCTGCTGGGTCACTGGAGCGTGGCGCACCAGAAATCCGGCGGCGCGCTCGACAAAGGGGAAGACGTCGAAGTCTCCCAAGCCCTTCAGTTTCCAAATCCGCCACGCCAGGATGACGGGAAAGGCGACTTCGTCGAGCTGAATACCTTTCCAGTAGGGGGTTCCGTTGATCCAAAAATTCTGCGCAAAGCTGCCATCGGGCCTTTGCGTACAGGCAAGGTACACCAGGGCCCGGCGGGCGGTGTCTACTCGACCACAGGCCAGTAGCGCGGTGGCGCTTTGCACCATATCACGAGTCCAGACAAGATGGTATCCACCCACATCGTCATCTCCTTTGTGGCGGCCCCATGGAATAGAGGCGGAGGCGATGAAGGCGCCGGAATAGTATTTGTCCTCGTGGGACAGGATTACGTTTTGACTTATTTGCAACAAGCGGCCGGCATCCAAGGCGGCCCCCTTCAACGCTTCCGGGGTGGCAGCCCGATGCCATTGCTCGTTAAAGCGTTTCAGGTTTTGGTGGAAAGGCGTGGTGACCGCGCCCAAAGCGGCAGTCAAGGCAGAGTGGTGTCCCTCTCCGAGAGCGATGGCTACGACAAATTCGCGGTGCCGGCTAACGTCGATCTCGCCGGTAAGCGCGATGTTCCCGTTGGGCGCGGAGCCGAACAGCCAATCCATACGAAGGTTGTCCATCAGGTCCTGCCAGCCGTCACTTCTGCCCACGTAGCCGCAGCTGGCACGGGCAAATCCGCAGCTCGCCGCCATCACCAGCGAGATACCATTTTTGGTCGCGAGCAGTACCTGTTTACCTGACAGATCCAGAACGAAACCGGAGTTGTCAGCTCCGCCGACATCTAAATGGGGCGCCAGCAGTGCGTAGGCTTTCATCCGCGAAAGCAGGGCCTCATTTCCTTCCAAGCGCACCCGCATCAACACCACTGGGTGATGGGGATCGGCGATGACCTCCTTGATGAGGCGGTAACGGCCCTGGGGATCGGAATTGGTGAGGCGCACGGCCGATGAGTAGCCGTCAATATACTCAAAGGTCCGCTCCAGGTCCCGCTTCTCTTCATGGACAAACGTCTCGCCGTCCGTCAGAAGGAACTCCATGTCCCGGGTCTGGGGATGATCGATGGTGGGATAGTAAATCTCATTGAGGATGCCATGCGAGACTGTGTACCAGATGCGGCTGGAGGCGGAGTACGCCATGCCCACTGCGTCTTTTCTGGCGGAAGTCCAACGTGGTTCCACTCCGGGCGATCCAAAGGCGGAGCCCTGCCCTTCGATCCAGCGATAGCCGGAAGCCTGATCCGTCATCGAATTGTCTACCTCACGACCATAGAAGAAAACCGAGATTGCAGATTACCTGACGGATTGATGCGGTCGAAGTTACAAAGGACTTCAAAATAAGCGGCTGATGGATTTCCACAGCCGCTTATGCGGAAGGTGGAGAAGAAACTGCGGAGCTAACGCATTTTTGCTAACGGTGTGGTCTGGCGGGACCAGTATGTGCGGCCATTCTTTCCACCCCGGGCACGCAAACACCGCGCGCCCCGGGGGCCCCCGGTTTTTGGCGGAATGGCCGCGTCGGGCTCAGTTTCCAGGTCTACACCCTTAGCAAAAATGCTAAAGGACCTGGGTGTTTGCGTCGGGGTCAGGATGGAAAGCAACTTCGCGCATGGCATGGGCGATCTCTCGATTCTTCATGAAGCAGTCCCACACAAAACCGCTACGCAGGTTCTCAGCCATCAGCATGCCTATCCCTACATCGATGCCAATCACATCGTCGCCGTACCACCCGGCTTTAGGCTGGAAGGCATCGGCAAATCCGTAGCGCCCGTAAAGCTTATCTCCATATCTCTCCCGCATGGTTAATAACACGTGAGAACATTCGGCGGGGAGAAAGACGAGCGAGCCTGCGGCAGCACAGGGCACCAGGGTTCCATCGAGGGGCCCGATCGAAGGCGGCCCTCCCCAGACACGATATCCCTGACGCGAATCGGAGGCCGAGATGCCCCACAAATCCTGATCGATCCAGGGAAATTTCTGACCCTGCACCAGGCACCAAAGCTGGTGTGCCCGGGTTGCGGCAATGGAATTGGTGAAGTAGTTGGCGTGCCGGTCGCGCTGGTTGCGGTAGTCGCACCACGCCTGCGGGTACTGATGAATGAAGAGTGGAGCATTGCCACTGATGTAGTCGATTCCGCCATAGGACACCACTGGCCGCTGCACCGCGTCCCAAGCCTCGGGGGGAACGGGATGGGTGGGCGACCCGATCGCCAGCAGGTACATGGTGGTCAGCTCGGAGTAAATATCCCATCTGTTCTTGAGGAAGCCCTGGTCGGGCAACCAACCCATGGAGAGGGTGGTGCCACCGTTCATCATCCACTGCCAGTTGATGCGGCGATAGAACGTAGTGGCCAGCGCTTCAATTCTGGAATTGCCGGTAAAGTACTGACGGCAGTGAAGCACGCCGCAAAGCAGCAGGGCGGTATCGATCGACGACAACTCGCTGCCAAACAGGCGTTGTCCGCTATCAATGTCAATGAAGTGGTAAAGGAAACCATGCTCGTGGGGACATTCTTCGAGCAGAAAAGCGAGGGTCTTTTCGACCCGCTGCTCGCAATCGAGCGGGTGGAGGTAGTTATATTTCGCGGCAATACACAAAGCGCTCAATCCAAAGCCGGTCGCGGCAATGCTGGCCACGCGGCTGAGCGACCGTCCGATGACCGGCGCCCGGTCACGCACCAGGCCGCTCCTGGGACTCGCTTCGTTGAAGAAAAAATCAGAGTTTCGGCCCGCCATGTCGTCCAGAAGAGCTTCCGCCATTCTGGAGACCTGAGTGAGAGGGCGATTGATGAAGACGCCTGGCGGATGAGCGTATTTTTCCGCCGCCTGGCTTTCGGTCTTGGGGGTATTTCCGGCGGGGGGAGGCTGATTTTGTAATCCTTCGCCGGTTGCCAGTCCCGGCATACCGAAGGCGAGCGCTCCGCTAGCGCCCGCCTGGCGCAAAAGCTGCCTGCGGGTTATTCGTGTCCGGGTCAATGCAAATTTATTCTCAAAAACCAAAATGAAAGCAGATGCGGCAGCACGGCAAACTATTCTGAGTGTAAACTCGCGCTTCCTGAGCGATATCACCATAAGGAGTGGGGGAACCGCCTGGGTACTGGCGTCTGCTTCTGTCCACTTTGCGGAACCTGACCTGCCAGAGTTGCATCCCATAGCTGGGAGACGCAATATGAGTGTGGGCAATCAGGCGCAGCGGTTGCGCCCAGTCGCTTTTGCCCACCAATGGTTTCTCGACGCATTTTCACTTCTGGTGTACACAGGGGAACAAACGGTACGCGGCTTTTCTTCCATGGAAGGCGCGCTTCGCTAGGCTCGCCTGTGCAGAGTAGAAGTGAAAATGCATTAACCTGCACCACGCCCCGATCCGGGCAAGCTGCTACCAGACTCATCCCAGGTGGATGAGGGATCAAATCCAGGAGGATATTTTGGCTTACGAACTGCCACCACTTCCCTACGACTACGCCGCGCTTGAACCGCACATCGATACCGAAACGATGAAGCTTCATCACGACAAGCACCACGCTGCCTATGTCAACAACCTCAACGGCGCTATCGAGAAGCATCCCGAACTGGGGAGACATTCGCCTGAGGACCTGCTGCGCAACCTGGGCACGATTCCCGAAGATATCCGCGGGGTTGTGCGTAACAACGGCGGCGGTCACGTGAATCACACCATGTTCTGGGCGATTATGAAGCCCAACGGGGGCGGCGAGCCCACGGGCAAGATCGCCGACCAGATCAAGAAGGACTTTGGCAGCTTCGCGGATTTCAAGAAGCTGTTCAACGAGACCACCGCGAAGCAGTTTGGCTCCGGCTGGGGCTGGCTGGTTTTTGAAGGTGGAAAGCTGAAGGTTGTAACCACGCCGAACCAGGACAGTCCGATTTCTCAGGGACTCTTTCCCATTCTGGGCAATGACGTTTGGGAACACGCCTATTACCTCAAATACCAGAACAAGCGGCCGGACTACCTGGCTGCCTGGTGGGGGACGGTGAACTGGGACGAGGTCAACAAGCGCTTCGAACACGCACAGAAGTAGGTGGGTCGCGGTTGCGCCTATCTCTCGATGAGCTTTGTTGGGAGATAGGCGAAACTGCGCATTTGCGTTCAGGAAAGGCGCACAGCAGGTCCCTCGGCTTCGCTCGGGATGACAAGGGTGGGGGTGGTGCTTTCATGAGGAATTGGCTAGTGGCTGAAAGAGCGGCAAGGGTGGGGTGGTGCTTTCATGAGGAATTGGTTAGTGGCTGAAGGGATCGCATGTAGCTCAGAATCCCGGCCAGCGTTCCCTGATTAGCTCCAGGGCTTGCTCGCGGGTGTGAACTGCTCCTTCCAATTGCGCATCTTCGGCCAAGGCCAGCATTTGGGTGAACTGGGGGCCGGGACGGTATCCGGCTTCAATCAGGTCCTTGCCGCTCACCAATAACTGCGGTCGAACCTGCTCTTGTGGTAGCGCTTCAAAACGCTGCCGGACAAAGTCGTACAACTCAAGAGAACCGTGGCTGGCAAGGCAGTCGAGCCGATGCAGTGCCAGGTGCTGGTCAAATCGCTCCAGGCGGAAGAACCGCTTCAGGGTCGACTCCTTCATCCTGGGCGCATCGGCAAAACGCATGTGGTTGGCAATGAGGGCCAGAATCTGCTCCGTCTCGTGATTGGCAAATCGGAGACGATGGCAGATCTCCGCGGCGATCCGCACCCCCACCTCCACATGCCCGTCGAAACGTATGCGGTCCGGCGCCATACGAAATGTAGCCGGTTTGCCCACGTCGTGCAGCAACGCGGCCCACGCTAGCGCCACCGGGCAACCCGCGGGCAGGCCCTCGAGCAACAACAGAGTGTGTACCCACACGTCGCCTTCCGGGTGGTACTGGGGAGGCTGCGCCACACCCTTCATCCGTGCAACTTCGGGCAGCACCTGGAGCAGCAGCCCGCTCGAATCCAGCAGTTCGAAGGCGCGGTGCGCCCGACCCTCGGTGAGCATCCGGGTCAGCTCATCCCGCACCCGTTCGTGGCTAACCTGGCTCACGGCAGGGGCCAGCTGCTGGATAGCCCTTGCTGTCGCGGGCTCCAGTGCAAAGGCGAAACGGGCCGCAAAGCGCACCCCTCGCAGCATGCGCAACTTGTCTTCGGCAAAGCGCTCGCCGGGGTCTCCGATGGCGCGTATCAAGCCGGCACTCAGGTCTTGCACGCCACCCACCAGGTCGAGCACCGCGTCTTCCACCCGGTGCGTCCGGGTAAGGACTTCGGGGTCCAACATCATGCCGTTGATGGTGAAGTCGCGGCGCTTTACATCCTCTGCCGGGCTGGTGGAGAAGCGCACCGCATCCGGGTGCCGGCCGTCGGTGTAGGCGCCATCACTACGGAAGGTAGCGACTTCGGTCACCACCTCCGCGCCCCCCGGCCCTGAGCTGCAGACCAAAACCACGCCGAAATGCGCGCCTACCGCAAAGGTCTTCTCGAACATGGTGAGCACCTGGTCCGGCGTCGCGCTGGTGGCGACGTCGAAATCCTCAGGGTCGCGGCCCAGCAGCAAGTCGCGCACGCAACCGCCGACGAAGTAGGCCTGGTGCCCAGCCGAGCGGAGCCGGGCAACGATCTCCGCTGCCGCATGCTGTGCCCCGCTGAGTGCCGATACTGCCATGTCTACTACTATAGAAACGTGAGTCAACCCAGCCAGCCGCTCTCGGGCGCCGAAGGCGCTTATAACCCCGGCAGCGGCCTGATTCTCGCTATCGAAAGCTCCTGTGATGAGACCGCCGCCGCCGTGGTGGAGCGCGGCCATCGCATACTGTCGAGCATTGTGGCATCGCAAATTGCCGTCCATGCTCCCTACGGCGGTGTGGTCCCAGAACTCGCCTCGCGCGAGCATTTGCGCAACATCGTTCCAGTGGTCCGCGCCGCACTGGACAAAGCCGGCATCCGCTTCGCCGATCTCGAAGCCATCGCCGTAACCGAGGGTCCTGGCTTGGCGGGGGCACTGCTGGTAGGCGTCGCTTACGCCAAATCGCTGGCATTCGCCCTGGGGAAGCCTCTCATCGCCGTCAACCATCTGGAAGGGCACATTCACGCCGTTTTGCTGGCGCAGCGGGAAGCGCTCGACGATGGGTATGCCCGATCTCTGGCCCTGGTGGTTTCCGGCGGCCATACCCATCTTTATCTGACTCAGCATGAGGGAAAGGGCTTTAACTACCGCAACGTTGGCGCCACACTCGACGATGCAGCCGGCGAGGCCTTCGACAAGGTCGCCAAGCTGTTGGGACTGGGCTACCCGGGGGGCCCGTGGATCGATGCGCTTGCGCCCCATGGGGACCCCTCGTCCGTGGCCTTCACCCTCACCCAGGTGAAGCAAAAGGCGCATCGGCCGGATTCGCCCCGCGACGCACTTCGATTTCCCTTCTCCTTTAGCGGCATCAAGACCGCAGTGCTTCGTTACGTCCAGATTCACGACCTCTACCCTTCGATCGAACGGCGGCGTGGAGCGTTGGCTGCTCTCCCGCTCGCTGGACCCTCTGCAGCACTCCCTCTGTGCGATGCCCGGACCCTGGGTCTGATCGCGTCTTTCCAGCGAGCCGTGGTTGAGGATCTGAAGCGCAAGACCTTCCAGGCGGCTGAGGCATTAGGAGCAGAAAGTATTCTGGTTTCGGGAGGCGTTGCTGCCAACCGAGAACTACGGGAGCGGTTCACCGCGGAGGCGGCCAAGCGGGGGTTGCCCATCGCTTTCCCGTCGGTCGCTCTCTCCACCGATAACGCGGCCATGATCGCCGCCGCCGCCTGGCCCAGGTTCCTGGCCGGCGGCTTCGCCCCCCTGGATCTGACTGCGCATGCCTCGCTGGCCCTGGGGTACCCATGATCCTGAAGATCAGATCGGTTGGAGAGCCTGTTCTGCGTTCCCGCGCCAAGCCGCTGCGGCTAGAGGAGATCCTGCTGCCCAGCACCCGGGATCTCATCGCTGCCATGAAGGAGACCATGCAGGATGCCCCGGGGGTCGGCCTGGCTGCGCCGCAGGTCGGGGTGCCATTGCAGCTCGCGGTCATTGAAGACCGCGAAGAAAACATGAAAGACCTCAGCCGGGAGGTACTGGCCGAACGGGAGCGGAAGCCGGTGGCCTTCCACGTCATCATCAACCCGGTGCTTACCATGGAATCAGCACCGGAGATTGAGTTTTTCGAAGGCTGCCTTAGCCTGCCTGGCCTGGTAGCCCTGGTTCCGCGGGCCCGCAAGGTGAAGGTCGAGTGCCTGGATGAGCATGGCCAACCGAAGGTGATTCGGGCCTCGGGCTGGTATGCGCGCATCCTGCAGCACGAGATCGATCATCTGTCCGGAGCGCTCTACGTGGACCGCATGCGCAGCGTAAGTCTATGTACCCTTGACAACTTCACCCGCCATTGGAAGGGGAAGACGATTGCCGAAGTCAAGCGGCTGCTGGGTTAAGCGCCCCTGCCAATCTGGGTACCATCAGGATCGGCTTGGTGGACGTTCGATCGTTGAAGACGGTAGGATGTGGATCATGCCGGCAGCGATGGGGTCAGTTGGCGATAAGATTGCGTCCCCCAAGACTCCGCCCCGGACGACCATCCGACTCTTCAACACCCTCTCCAATACAGTCGAAGTGCTTGAGCCGATCGATGGCGAGACGCTGCGCATCTACGTTTGTGGACCCACGGTTTACGACTACGGGCACATCGGCAACTTCCGCACCTTTCTGCAACTGGATGTACTCCGCCGCTTCCTCAAGCAAGAGGGGCGCAAGTTACGCCAGGTCATGAACATCACGGATGTGGACGACAAAATCATCCGCAACGCCGCGGCCGCGAAGTTGCCCATAAAGAAATACACCGAAAAATATGAGCGCGCCTTTTTCCAGGACCTGGACGCACTCGGCTGCGAACGGCCGGAGATCATCGCCCGGGCCACGGAGAACATTGAGCAGATGGTTGCTTTGATCGAGCTGCTGGCGGCCAAGGACCTTGCATATCAGGCCCCGGACGGTTCCTGGTATTTCCGCATCGCGGGGTTTCCGGAATACGGCAAGCTATCCAAAAAGGATTTCTCTGCGATCAACGACGGCGCCCGGGTGGATCTGGACGAGTACGACAAGGATTCGGCCCGCGATTTTGCCCTTTGGAAGGCCGCCAAACCCGGGGAACACTGGGACACCAGGCTCGGCCCCGGCCGGCCGGGCTGGCACATTGAGTGTTCCGCCATGGCGCTCAGATACCTGGGAGAGAGCTTTGACCTGCACGCCGGGGGAGAAGACCTGATGTTCCCTCACCATGAGAACGAAATCGCTCAGTCCGAGTCGGCCACCGGGAAGACCCTGGCGTACCACTGGATGCACGTGCGTTTCCTGCTGGTGGATGGGCGCAAGATGTCAAAGTCGGAGGGTAACTTCTTCACTTTGCGTGATTTGTTGCTCAAGGGTTACAAGGCGTCGGCCATTCGCTTTCTGCTTATCTCGGTTCCCTATCGACATCCTCTAAACTTCACCACCGAGGGGTTGACGGAATCGGCCAGCGCGGTGGAACGGGTGCGGACCTTCTATCAACGAATCCGAGGCGGCGGCTGGCCGGCAGGGCAGAATGCGGAGCTGGAGGCCCAAACAGCAAAGGCGGAGCAGCACTTCAGCGCCGCGCTGGCAGACGACCTGAACACGTCGGAGGCGCGCGCAGCCATCTTCGACCTGGTGCGGGCCGGGAATGTGGCTGCTGACTCGGGCAAGCTGTATTCCGGAAATGTGACGGGCATCCTGGAGGCCCTGCGGCGCTTCGACGAGGTTTTTGCCGTTCTCGAAGATCGCGATGCAGAGATTGCCCGGGGGGCGCTGCAATGGGCGCAGGAGGAAGGCCGGGGCGATGAGGCGGCCCCCGAACTTTTGGCCGCGTATTCGCTGAGCGACCAGCAAATCGACGCCTTGCTGGCGGAGCGGGAGCAGGCTCGCCGGGCCCGCAATTTCGCCCGCAGCGACGCGATCCGCAAGGAGTTGGCTGAGTTGGGAATCCTTATCGAAGATTCCAAGGACGGCGCCCGCTGGAAGAGGAAATAGCAGGCGGAAGCTCCGGGTACAGGAGCCGTGCTAACCTTAGGGTGCAAGAGGGTGCATAAGGTGCGCGTGAGAAACCAAAAACGGTGCAATTCGGATGCCGGTGCCTCGCTTATGCCCGTTTCTTGCTTCCGCTGGTCCGCGCGTCCCATCGCGCCACGCAAGCATTTGAGCGTGCCACCCGCCTGCACTCGACCTAGTCTCTTCGGCGGCGACTAGCTCTACTCCGCCGAAGCTCTGCCCTGCCTCCGTCCGCCTTGTATTCCATCGTTGGCGGTCACGTTAGTTGCCTTTTCAGGCCTGGCGTCCATGAAGACGCCGAGAAAGCAGAGAAGCATGATGCAGAATAATGGTCATATGAACAGCACGATTCTTGCCCAGTACGGCCCGCGACTCATTGGCCCGCTGCCGGGGCCGAAAGCCAGCGCGATTATCGCCGGCGACGAGCGCTACGTCTCCCCCAGCTACACCCGGTCCTATCCCATGGTGGCCAAGCGCGGCCGCGGCGTGCGCGTGGAAGATGTCGACGGAAACGAGTTTTTAGACTTTGCTGCCGGCATTGCCGTGGTCTCGACCGGACATTGTCATCCGGAGGTAGTCGCCGCCATCCAGCAACAAGCTGCGGAACTGATCCACATCTCGGGCACCGATTTCTATTACGAACACATGGTGACGCTAGCCGAGCGTCTCTCGGCCATTGCGCCGATGCCCGGCCCCCATCGCTTCTATTACGGCAATTCGGGGGCGGAAGCCATTGAGTGCGCGCTGAAACTGGCCCGGTATCACACCGGGCGGCAGAACGTGATCTCCTTCTTCGGAGCATTCCACGGGCGCACCATGGGCGCGCTTTCGCTCACCGCTTCCAAGCCGCAGCAACGGCGGCGCTTTTCCCCGCTGGTTCCGGGAGTGACGCACGTGCGCTACCCCTACGCCTATCGCGGATGTAGCGGGGGGCCACAGGAGGAGGAACGCTTTGCGCTGGGCTGCGCCCGCTACATCGAAGAGAAGCTGTTCAAGACCACGCTGCCTCCGGAGGAGGTCGCGGCTATTTTTGTCGAGCCAATCCAGGGGGAAGGCGGCTATGTAGTAGCGCCGGATGTCTTCATGCAGGAGCTGCGCCGCATCTGCGACCGACACGGCATTCTGTTGGTGGTCGACGAGGTGCAATCGGGAGCGGGCCGGACCGGAAAATGGTGGGCGGTCGAGCACTCCGGTGCGCAGCCGGACATGGTTTGTATCGCCAAAGGCATCGCATCGGGCATGCCGCTGGGCATTTGCATGACGCGAGCGGAGCTGATGGACTGGGTACCGGGCTCCCACGCCTCAACCTTCGGCGGGAACCCGGTAGCGATCGCGGCGGCCCTGGCCACCATGGACGTGCTGGAGCGTGAAGGCATCGCCAATGCGGCCACCATGGGAGAAGCATTCTTTTCCCGCTTGCGTGACTGGCCGTCGAAGCATCCGATTGTGGGTGAGGTGCGCGGCAGAGGGCTGATGATCGGCATTGAAATCGTCAAGAGCCAGGTCAGCCGCGAACCCGCGCCGGCGCTGCGCGACCGGATCGTCTCCCTGGCGTTTGAACAGGGCCTTCTCCTGCTTGGCTGTGGGGAAACCTCCATCCGCCTGGCGCCCCCGTTGATCGTCAATCAGCATGAGGTCGCCATCGGCCTGGACATCTTCGAGCGGTGTGTGACCCAGGCCGAGCAGGAACACGCGCAGGCGGCCAGCTTTGCGTCGGCCACGGTGTAGGACATGAGCGGCTGCCCCATCCGCGTCTTTGCGAGGTGGGGCAGCCGCTCTTCTCTGCGTTAATCTGAATATCTGGAGACCGCCTCGTGCAGGCCGCAGGCATTCACCACCTTGAGCTGACCCTTCTCCTTCTTGTGCTCCTGGTTGCGGCGCTGACCACGCTTGCGCAACGCTTCAAGATCCCTTATCCCATCGTCCTCTTCATCGGTGGCGTGGTTCTTTCTCTCCTGCCTCATCTGCCGCAAGTCGCGTTGAGCCCTGATGTTGTCTTTCTGGTTGTTCTGCCCCCGTTGCTTTACGCCGGCGGGTTCAACACTTCGTGGCGCGACTTTAGCCACAACATTGTCAGCATTCTTATGCTGGCCTTTGGCCTGGTTGGATTTACAGTGATCGGCGTTGCGCTGGGCACGGCGTGGCTGATTCCCGGATTCGACTATCGCCTGGGCGCCGTTCTCGGAGCAGTGGTCTCAACCACCGACGCGATCGCTGCCACCGCAATCGCCAAACGTCTCGGTCTTCCCCGCAGGATCGTTGACATATTGGAAGGCGAAAGCCTGGTCAACGACGCCAGTGGGCTGCTCGCGCTCCAATTTGCCGTTGCCCTGGTCGTCGCCGGGCGACGGCCAGGGCCGGGCTTAGCCATGCTGGAACTTTTGTGGTTGGTTGCCGGAGGAGTGGCGATCGGCCTCTTTGCCGCCTTCGTCATCCACAAAGTCTCACTCGAGATCACGGACTCTCCGGTTGAAATCACTCTTTCCCTTGCCACCCCTTACATGGCTTACCTTGCGGCGGAGGGGATTCACGCATCCGGGGTGCTTTCAGCCGTGGTCTGCGGTCTGTATATTGGCCGCAAAAACTCCGAGGTATTGTCCATCAATGCGCGTATCGAGAGCAGCGCCGTGTGGAAGACCCTGGAGTTCGGTCTCAACGGCATCGTCTTTATCCTCATGGGCCTACAGCTTCGACTGATTCTGAGCGGTATCCATGACCTTTCTGTTGGCCAACTCGCGCGCTATGGGGCAACGTTCGCGATCCTGGTGGTAGCCCTGAGGATTATCTGGGTGTATCCCGGCGCGGCGATCGCCTACTGGATCCGAAGCCATCTCCTGCACCAGGTAGAGCCCTATCCCAGCAACAAGCAGATCTTTATTGTGGCCTGGACCGGAATGCGCGGAGTACTGGCCTTGGCCGCCGCCATCTCGCTGCCTACAATAGTCCAGAATGGTGCAGTATTCCCGCAGCGGGACTTCATCATCTTTCTCACCTTTTGCGTGATCTTCGCCACCCTGGTCCTGCAGGGTCTGACCCTGCCGGCGGTGATCAGGAAGCTGGGACTCGCAGTCGGGGGGAGCGAACGGAACCTGGAAGAGCAGCAGGCTCGTCTGCTGATATTGAACACCGTGCTCGACTACCTCAAGGATCTGTCGCGACAAGCAAAGTCGGAGCACGCCGCCATTTACGAAGACCTGATCCGGCACTACCGTGGCCGCGCCATTCTGATCGAAGCCGGCAACGAAGCGAGAACGCCGGAACTAGACATCGTCCTGGCCCGCTATGAACGCAATCTTACCCAGGAACTGCGTGCACTGGAACGTTCCACAGCGGTCAGTTTGCGCAATCAGGACAAGATTAACGACGAGCTGCTGAGAACCATCGAGCGCGAATTGGACCTCATCGAGGCGCGCTTTCAGAACCGGTAACGCAGTTTCGAAGCTAATAAAGAAAGGCTTTAACGCTTTTCTGTGCTCTTCACCCACATGACGCCGGCGGCAAAGAAGACGCAGGCGACGGCGAGCGCCAGGATAGCGTGCGGCTTGTTGCCATAGTGCACGGCGACAGCGGCATCAATCCACCAGACCACCGCACCGACAAACCAGATAAAGGAAAGATTCCTCATTCGCATCGAGGCTACCTCAACGACACCTGTTCACAATGCGACAACTCTTCGATAATCCATTACTTTGGGAATCGCACCTGAAACCTACGTTCTAGCTGCCAGTAATAATTCTAAAACGAATTTGCACTTATGCTTTTCCAGAGTTCCGCCGTTTGACCCAGACCTTCTCGGCCGCGGGGTGGCCCAGGGTGGTGCGGCCGGCGGTAGTCTCGATGGAGATCGTCCGGTCGTAGTTCTTGGCCAGGACACTCACGCGGCCCCCAGGGGCGATACCCGCCTGGTGGAGGAAAAGCAATAATTTCGGATCGCGCTCATACAGGCTTACCACGGTGTAGCCGGTATCTTCCCTGGCTTCAGAAAGCAGGACCATCCCGCGCTTACCCCGCTGCTCCGGAGTTTCCGGCAAGACCCAATTGCCGTGGGGACAAGTTCCCCTGGAGCCCAGCCTTTCCAGCAGCTTGGCTTCAAAAGCAGGGGACACGGCGTGCTCCAGGCGCTCGGCTTCGTCGTGCACCTCGTACCACTCCATGCCAAACATTTCAGCCAGCATGCGCTCGATCAGATGGTGCCGCAATGCCGTCCGGTAGGCGGTCTCCTTGCCTTTGGGTGTGAGCCGCACAATCCCGTCCGGCTTGACCTCAAGATAGCCATCGCGCCGCAAACGCTTGAGTGCCATGGTGACCGCGGGTGGCGACACGGAAAGCCAGTGGGCCAGGGTCGCGGGAATGACTGCCTGCCCCTCGCTCTCAGCCTCGAGAACGGCCTTCAGATAGTCTTCCTTCGAAATGGTGATCGGAGTTTTCACGTCGGCCACTCTCAGTAGTGTAGCCCGTCCGCTGGAGCACATCGCTGGTGTCGCAAACTTGTTCGAAGCATGAGAATCATGACCCAAATTGGAACAGGCTAACTAAGCGAAGCGGGCCCTCTCAGTTTCCAGAGCAAGTGTCCGATAGCACTAAGAGAAGTTCCGGAGATGAAACCTTGCTGGCGGAATGTGTAGATAACGTTGTGAATGCTCGAGCTGCCACCAACGTCTTCGCTTCGATAGCCCACGATGTTTTGGTATCCGTCATTGTTCCCTGTTATAACGGAGCCGCTTTCTTAGAAGAAGCACTGCGGAGCGCCCTGGCACAGAGCTATCGAGAAGTGGAAGTCGTGGTGGTAGATGATGGGTCGACGGATAGCAGTGCTGAAATTGCACGGCGGTTTCCCGTACGGTATATACGCCAGCAGAATCGCGGACTCTCCGAGGCGCGCAATACGGGTATTCGAGAGAGTAAAGGCAGCTACCTTGTCTTTCTGGACGCGGATGATCGTCTGAAGCCGGAGGCAATCGAGATCGGGCTTCGCGTGCTCGCACGGCGCCCGGACTGCGCCATGGCGGTAGGGGATCACGTGTTCATTGCGGCCAACGGCTCTTATTTAGCTAACTCCACCAAGGAGGGCCCCCTCCACTCCCACTATGAAGCATTGTTGAAGAGTAATTTCATTGAAATGATCTCCTCGGTGCTCTTCCGCCGGAGTATTTTCGATGAGGTGGGGGGATTCAACACCGCGCTTCGGGTGGCCGAAGATTACGAACTTTACCTACGCATCGCCAGAGCGCAGCCGATCTGCTGCCACGCCATGATCATGGCTGAATACCGGATGCACGAAGCGAATACATCACGCAACTCCGAGTTAATGTTGACTACGACTCTGCAGGTACTCAAAGATCAGAAGAAATACCTCGGCAACAACTCCGGGCACGCCCTCGCGTTCCGCGAGGGCGTGCGCTCCTGGCAAAAACAGTACGGGCGCAAGCTTGTGTTGGAATTGGCACGCTCCGACTCCGCTTTGCCGGCCGAACATCTTTTGCGAAAGCTCTTGCGGCTCGCCGGCAACTATCCGCAGGGATTATTGATGTTCCTACTGTTGCGTATTCTTCCAGCGCTCGGCAAGCGCAATCCTATGACATGCTTCCATCAGCAAGTGCAGGTGGTAGCGGCGAATCGCGTCGAAGATGTACTGCGTGGGAAGTGCCTACCTTGAGGCCGACGGAGACGGTCTCGGGTAAGGCCGGTTACCACCGCGGGGGAACAGGTAATTTGCAGTCGAAATGTGCCTATGGTATTTCTTTGAGTGAGTCAAACAATAGAAGCGCCGGACTCATCAGCGCTCAGCTCATCTTGTACCATCTGTCGGCCGCACCGCAGAGTGTGGACGAGCCTTGGCTAAGGAAAGACGGGCGGTGAATGCCGCTCGGCGTGCGTGCTCCACCCCCACCCAAATGCTCTCCGTCAGTCCCCCCTGATGTATGACCCGCTCGATCGAAATTGACCTCTATGGATTCGCCCCTTTGCGGGCCAGAAAAAATGCCCTATGGATGAACGCTCGAGCAAGGCAGTTTCGCAATTACTGTGGACTGATAAAGATCGCGAGGTGTGGTTTTCCTTGGAGGAAAACCACAAAAAGGCCTTTCGCTTCGGTCTACACCAATTGCGAAACCGCCGTAGCCGCTGTTGTTGGTGTCGTATGGACGCCAAACACGACAGGACCAAGCCCTAGCTTGCCTGGTAAGCCCTAGCGTAAATCCATGGAGGATATTGTGAGTTCTCTCGTTGCCCTCGACATCTTTGACCCACCAGCGCCCGCCGTTGCCGAACGCGCCGCAGACTCAATGGATCAAGACCCACTGGTCTCGGTGATCATTCCTTGTTACAACGGTGAAGCATTCCTCCAGGAAGCGATCGAGAGCGCCCTGGCACAAAGCTACCACCGGGTCGAAGTCATCGTTGTGGACGATGGTTCGACCGACAGCAGCCCTGAAATTGCTCAGAAATTCCCCGTCCAGTACATACGCCAGCCGAATCGCGGACTAACATCCAGCCGCAACCGGGGAGTACGGGAAAGCCGGGGCAGCTACATCGTCTTTCTAGATGCGGATGACCGCCTAAGGCCACAGGCGATCGAGATCGGGCTTCGTGTTCTGGCCCGGCGCCCGGAGTGCGCCATGGTGGTCGGGGATCATCTTTTTGTTTCCGAGAATGGCGCGCACCTGTCGGATTCGCGTAAGAATTGCCTTGCGGCATCTCATTACGAAGCGCTATTGAAAAGCAACTTCATCGAAATGATCTCGTCGGTGTTGTTTCGCCGAAGTGTTCTCGATGAGGTTGGTGGATTCGATACGGAGCTTCGCGTGGCCGAGGATTACGAGCTTTATCTGCGCATCGCCAGGGAATATCCCATCTGCTGCCACCCCGCGGTAGTTGCTGAGTACCGGAAGCACCAGGCGAATGTATCGCACAATTCAGAGCTGATGCTGACCACGACGCTGCGGGTGTTGAAGAGCCAGGCGCGCTATATTCGCAGCGATGCTCGCCGCCTGTTCGCGTTTCTCGAGGGAATTCGCACTTGGCGCAAACAGTACGGCCGCCAGCTGGCATCGGAGATGGCACGCTCCTTCTCCACTTTGCAGGTACATCATCCTCGGCGCAAGCTTCTGCTACTACTCAATCATTATCCACAGGGATTGTTCGTGCTTTTGCTTTTGCGAATCATGCCGAACCTGGGCAAACCCGGCGCCTCAATCCGCCGTAAGGTCACGACTGACGAGAGCCCGCTGTTACAAAGCGCCCATGCTGGTTAACGCCAATTGCGAACCGCCCTAGAAGCATCGAAGAAATACCGGCCGGCGGAGATTGGCCAAATTACCCAGTAAGATCACTGGCACGAGGGAAAGCAAATCAACGTTCCGCATAACATCCCGTTCAGAAACACGCTTAAGAGAGCGGCACGGCGCTTTCATCGTTTGCGCACGGTCTTCCACAAGAAGGCGATGATCCTGGTCTACCACCGGGTGGCCGAGTCCAACGTAGACCCATGGGCGCTGGGCGTTAGCCCGGATAACTTCGCCCAGCACTTACAGGTTCTCAAGACGATCGCCAATCCTGTTTCGCTGCAGGAGTTGGTCAAAGCGAAATCCGACGACGAGCTTCCCCCGAGGCCGGTCTGTATCACCTTTGACGATGGGTATGCGGACAACTTGTATGCTGCGAAGCCTGCTCTCGAATCCTACGGCGTGCCGGGTACAGTGTTTGTCACGCCGGGATATATCGGTGTGCCGGAAAACCTGTGGTGGGATGAGCTGGCAAAGCTCATCCTGGACCCGACGTCGAGGCAAGAGGAGCTAACCCTGAGTTTGAACGGCTACCACTACGCCTATGCCTTTCCGCCTGCAGGAGGAGAGCCGGGCGCCCCAGATCCCCATCGCAAGTGGAGAGCGTGGGAAGACGCGCCCGGCCCCCGTCAGACTGCATACCTGGCGATCTATGGCATGCTCGTCAAACTGTCAGACGGCGAACGCGAACAGGCACTTGAGCAGCTCCGCCGAGGAGCGACACCGTATGCCGACCGCCGGCAACATCGCTGCCTTACCGAAGACGAACTACGCGAGCTGGCTACGGGCGACCTGGTCGAGATCGGTGCTCATACCCTGACCCACCCGGTGCTTGCAGACCTGCCGCCGGACCAGCAACAACACGAGATCGGCGGCAGCAAGCGACGGCTGGAAGCCCTGACGGGCAAGAACATCCGCAGCTTTGCCTATCCCTATGGTAAGAAAAACCACTACACCCGGCAAACGGTCACGACCGTACAAGCCAATGGATTTGCCTGTGCCTGTTCCAACTTCGGCGGACTTGTGACCCGGTCTTCGAATCGCTTTACGCTGCCACGCTTCCAGCCTATGGACTGGGACGGAGATCAATTTGCCGTCGTGGTGGAAGGCTGGTACCGGGAATAGGCTGTTTCACTCAAGGAATCAGTCAGCCCTGTCTTGGCAAAGAGGCGCGCTCCGGCGACAATGGAGCCCATGCTAAGGCAGTTTCGCAATTACGGTGGCCTATGCTAGCCCTCCGGCTGCTCGAGGAATTTGTTCACGCCAGCGACTATCTCGCCGTCCGCTTAAAGAGAGGCTCGACTCGCCCAGCGCATCTGGAGGTGGGGCGGCGGGGAGAGGAAGCAGCTTTTTTCTATCTGCGCCGCCTTGGCTACATCGTTGTAGCGCGTGGCTGGCGCAGCGCCAAGGTTCATGGCGATCTTGACCTGGTGGCCTGGGAAGGTACCACGCTCTGCTTTATCGAAGTGAAAACACGAACCAGCCGGAGCTTTGCTACCGCTGAGGCGGCGGTCGACGAGGATAAGATCCGGGTGCTCCGCCGGATGGCGCGCCAATACCTTCAGGCGCTGCCCACGGTTCCGGATCAGGTTCGCTTCGATGTCTTGTCAATCTACTACGAAGCCCAGGAGTCTTTTGAACTGATCCGAGGCGCGTTCGGTTGGCGTTGAATTTACCCTTCTTCTGGTCACCTACTGAAAGGAGCCACCTTGTTGAATCGGCGGCAATTCATCTCCGCAATGGCGGCAGCAACAGCGATGACGGCTGTTCCATCATCCCGGGCAACCACCGCGCGCCTCACGCACAAGGAACGAGTGGACCGCGCGCTGCGTGGAGAGGAAGTGGACCGCCCCCCTTTCAGTCTGTGGCACCACTACAAGCGCCCCACCGCAGAGCTCGAAGCACAGGATCACCTGGCATTCCATCGCAGGTACGATACAGACTTTGTCAAAGTCATGAATGACTTTGACTATCCGCGATCGACCACCGGTAAGTGGTATGAACTGCAGCCGCTGCAGACACCTTATCCCGAGCAACTGCGTACCCTGGAACTGGTGCGCGACGGCTTGCATGGGGACGCATACTTTATCGACACGCTCTATGGTCCGTATATGACAGCGATGCTGCTGCTGGCGGCCGAGCCGGAGTTCGCGGGCAAGAAAGATACCGAGGATCGCAGTGACGTGATCAGCAGCATCCATACCTTTCAGAAGGAGAACACTGCGGCCTGGGAAGGGGCGATGGAAGCCATCACGCAATCAACCATCAACCATATTCACCGCTCCCAGGAGATCGGGTGCTCGGGGACGCTGGTGAGTATTTTTAACGCCACCAGCAAGTTTGGATCCGTCTCGGACTATGAGCGCTACAGCCGGCCCTACGACAAGCGTGTACTGGCAGCCCTGGCCGATACCAAGCTGACGCTGCTTCACCTGCACACCCTGGAGAGACCCTACCTCGATCAGTTCAAGGATTTTTCAGCGCCGGTCATCAACTACTCGGTGAAGACGAGCGGTATTCCCATCGCGGAGGTGCGCAAGGTTTATTCGCAGGCGATTGCCGGCGGCGTAGATGAAGTGGATTTCGATAAGCTCACGACGGAGGAAATCCGGAAGCAGTGGACGCTGGCACGCGAGCAGGCGGGAAGCAAATACATCATTACGCCTGGGTGCTCGGTTCCCGATGCCTCGACGGAGGCCGAGCTAGCACGCATGCCGCTGGCGGTTGGGGTGAAGCCGAATGTGGCTATGCACACGACTTGATGTCAGATGTAGTGGCGATTCTGTCCATCGAAAAGCTGTCTACTGGGCGTCTTTGTATTCTTCGTGCCAGGCCATCTGAATGGCTTCGAGCTTGGGCTCATTGGATTTTGCAGGGTCATCCGCAAAGCCTTCCAACTCGGTTACATATTTGTGCAGATCGGTGAAGCGCACCGTGAAGGGATCCACATCGGGGAATTTTTCCTGCAACTGGATACCTATCTCTTCTGCGTCATTCCAGGTAATCTCACGCGCCATCGTCAACCCCTCACTTCTCTTCCGCCAGGCTCAGCGGCTTGCCCTCGGAGACATAGTTGCGGTTCCACTTGGGAATCTCGACCACGTAGCTTCCCGGGCCGGTGATCACGGCCTGACAGCCAAGACGGGAATTCAGCTGCAAATCGGCCGCCATATCGAGCCGGTCCAGCTCATCGTCATCGGCCGGTGAGAGAGCGTCGCTGCCCTCTTTTGTCCAAAGGTGACACGTGGTGCAGGCACAGGAACCGCCGCAGGCGTGATCGAGAAAAATGTCGAAATGCTCAGCCACGTCGAGGAACGACATGGGCTTTCCATGATGCCCGTACGGTAAAGTGCCGTATTCGAACTCCACGGTACGGCCTTCGGGGAGAAATGTGACGCGGACCATATTATCAGTCATTCCGTTTACTTTCTTTCAATGAACTCAGCCTGTGCGATGGGATGCGGAGCGGTCGGGCCGTGGCCCAACTTGTCATCCGCAGATTGCATCGTCTGGCCTTTGATTGCGCTCGAAACTGCCGCGTCCATCATGAGCTCGGCAAAGCGGTGGGTGGCTTTGTCCAGGGCTTCAGTCCCGGCGCGCAGCGCCTGCAAATCATCACCCTGCTTGAGTACACCTAACTCTGCACTAAGCGAACCAATCTCTGCCCGCTCATCGGGTTCAAGCAACTGCCAAGCTGGGCTCAAAGGAGCCTTTTCCACTGCGCTGAGGATAGTGTCCGCTTCGTTCCTGGCTTCGACTAATTGACGGAGATGAATATCCTCTTCGGCGTGATCGAACGATTCCAGGATCATCGACTCCACCTGCTCGTCAGTCAGGCCATAGGCCGGCTTCACAGAGACCTCCGCCTGCTTGCCACTACGCTGCTCGAGCGCGGAAACATGCAAGATGCCGTTGGCGTCGATGAGGAATTTGACCTCGATGCGCGGCATGCCTGCGCTCATGGGTGGAATCCCCTTGAGATCGAAGCGCGCCAACGAGCGGCAGTCCTTAGCCATCTCACGCTCGCCCTGCAGCACGTGGATGGCGACATTGGTCTGCCCATCGACCCCGGTGGTAAATGATTCGGAGGCGGAGGCGGGGATGGTTGAATTGCGCTGAATGATCTTGGCGACCACCCCACCCAGCGCCTCGATGCCCAAGGACAACGGGGTTACATCGAGCAGCAGCATATCCTCGGTAGCTTTCGACCCACCGCCGAGGATATTGGCTTGCACGGCTGCGCCGAGGGCAACCACCTCATCCGGATTGAGCTCGGTTCGTGGGTCCTTGCCCCGACGTGGTAGCTCAAAAACATCGCTCACCAGCCGCTGCACCGCGGGTATGCGCGTGGAGCCGCCGACCAGCACGACCTCATCGATCTGATCGGGCCCCAGGTGCGCATCGCGTAGCGCATCGCGGCAAGGGGCAATGGTACGGGAGATGACTGGTTGAATCAGCTGTTCGAATTGCTCGCGAGTGATTTCACGACGGTAGCGCCCGCCCTGCGGGAGCTTGACATCGATTTGCGCCACAGACTGCGACGAAAGCGCGATCTTAGCTTCGATCACAGCCTTACGGATCGCCTGAATGGCCTCTGGCTGCTGACGCAGATCGGTCCCTTCATCGCCGGCGATGTCGTCGAGCGCGATGGCAATCAAGAGGTTGTCAATATCATCGCCGCCGAGGTGGGTATCGCCATTGGTGGCGATCACCTCGAAGATGCCTTCATGCAGCTTGAGGATGGAGATGTCGAAGGTTCCGCCGCCAAGATCGTAAACCGCGATGATGCCTTCTTTTTGACGATCGAGACCATAGGCCAAAGCAGCGGCGGTCGGTTCGTTGACCAGGCGCAGAACCTCGAGCCCGGCCATGCGTCCTGCATCCTTGGTCGCCTGGCGTTGGGCATCATTGAAATAGGCCGGAACCGTGATTACCGCCTGGGTCACCGGCGCGCCAAAGTACCGCTCGGCGTTTCGTTTGAGCTGGCGAAGGATGTGCGCGGAAATCTCCGGTGGTGTGAATTCCGTGTCCCCCAGGCGAATGCGCAGCACCTCGCCGGGCTGGATTTCGTCGACCAACCGGAAGGGGAAGAACTTCAATTCCTCGGCAACGTCCTCGACCCCGCGGCCCATCAGCCGCTTAACGGAGTAGATGACCTGCTCCGGCGCATGCTGTAGCGTGTGTCGTGCTGCGTTGCCGACCAGCATGGCCGGGCGGCCGCCATCATGAGTAGGCGCCAAGGCCACCACGGAGGGGACCAGATTCAGACCATCTTCCCCGGGAATGACGACGGGCTTCTCACCTTGCATGAAGGCGACCAACGAATTGGTCGTGCCCAGGTCAATACCGACTACGCGCTCTTCCGACATAACTCTTAAGACTCTCCCAGAGTCTGTTCCACATCACGAACCAGGTTCTGCAAATAACTTCGGCGTTGCAACAACGAGGTCATTGCTTCTTGGGCCGCGGTTTTCTTCGCCTCATCGTTTTGTTCCCAAGCGGCATCCCAAGCCGACCACCAGGAACGCACTTGCTCGTCAAGCGCGCTAAGTTGCCCGGCAAACTGATTCTTTGCGGCCTCGAGATCGCGGCGCAATTGCGGATCGTCTTCGCCCATTTTCCGATTCTGGCGCAATTCTTCGAGTTGCATGTTCAGCTCAAACACCTCCTCCAGTAGATCAGCCGGCACCTTGGAGGGATTCAGATTGCCTGGTCCACGTGCGTCCTCGAATTGCACCCCTTCGAGCTTGAGCAGGTACTTCGTCCGCTCCAGCGGATTCTTCAAGGTGCGATATGCGTCGTTGAGCAGCGACGCCTGGGAGAGGCTCCATTCCTGTTCCTGCGGGGTGGCGCGTGCATAGACATCGGGGTGCAGTTTGCGGCTATAGCGGTAGAACTGCTTTTCCAACGCCGGCAAGTCCAGATCTAGCTTGGGCGGCAAGCCAAACATGTCAAAGTATCCGGCCTGCTGGGGCGGCTGGACCTTGCCGCACGAGGCACAGAAGGGCTGGCCGTCCGCGACCTCCTGGCCGCAGGACCAGCATTTTGCCGGCGCACTGACTCTGTCAATAATTTGCATAGGGTCGACCCGAATTTCCTGTACGCTGCGCAGGATGGAACTGCGTGCGCGATCCCGGCCAGCCGGGACCGCATGAACTTCGACAACGCCAACAAGCTCCACAGGAAATCCGGGCGAGCAGACCCGGGGCGCATCTACGCCGAAAACGATGAACCGCAACCGCAAGACTTGGTCGAGTGGGGATTGATGAAGTTGAAGCCCTGCCGCATCAGCGTCTCTTCGTAGTCGAGAATCATGCCGTGGAGGTAGATAAACGACTTGGGATCGACGAAGACGCGCACATCTTCAAAGTTGTACACGCGATCGCGTTCTCGCGGCTGCGAGTCGAAGCGAATGTTATAGGAAAGACCGGAGCAGCCCCCGCCCTGAATGCCCAAGCGGAGTCCCCCCTCGGTCGGAGAAACTCCTTCTTTGGCCATGGCTACGCGAATCCGCTTCAGGGCACGATCCGTGATCTGAATGCCCTTTTGATTCGGCGCTGCATTTCCCGCATTGAGGACAGCTAATTCCATCTTGCCTTCTGAACTTCTGAATTAATGAGCTACCGAAGCAGTGGCTTCCGCCGTTTCGGTCACGCCGTTCTTCTTCTTCCAATCGCCAATGGCAGCGCGGATCGCATCTTCCGCGAGCACCGAGCAGTGAATCTTAACCGGCGGCAACGCAAGTTCTTTCACAATGTCGGTGTTCTTGATCTGCATTGCTTCCGCGACCGTCTTGCCCTTGACCCATTCGGTGGCAAGCGATGAGGAGGCGATGGCCGAACCGCAGCCAAAGGTCTTGAACTTTGCTTCCTCAATCACCTGGGTCTCGGGATTAACCCTGATCTGCAAACGCATGACGTCGCCGCACTCCGGGGCGCCGACCAGACCCGTACCTACTTCAGACTGGCTCTTATCCAATTGGCCCACGTTCCGCGGATTGTTGTAGTGATCAATTACCTTATCGCTATATGCCATTTTTTTCTCCGTGACTTCGTATCCAGCGTTTGCGTGCCTACACCAAAAGGTGAATGTTTAGTGTGCCTGCCATTCAATCTTCGAAATATCGATGCCTTCTTTCACCATTTCATAGAGCGGTGACAGTTCGCGCAACTTCTGCACGACATCGATGACCTTGTCCGCAACGTAATCCACTTCGGCTTCGGTGTTGAAGCGGCCCAAACCAAAACGAATCGAGCTGTGTGCCACGTCGTCGCCCAGCCCCAATGCCTTCAATACATAAGATGGCTCAAGCGACGCCGAGGTGCAGGCTGAACCGCTGGAAACTGCAACGTCATTAATACCCATCAGCAGCGACTCACCTTCGACGTAGACGAAGCTGACGTTCAGGTTGGCCGGCAGACGATGCTCCATGGAGCCGTTGACGTGGACGTAATCGAGGTTGGCCAACAGCTTGTCCTTCAGCTTGTCGCGAAGCTTACCCAGCCGCTCTGCCTCAGCCGCCATTTCTTCTGAGGCGATTTCGCAAGCCTTGCCCAAGCCGACGATGCCGGGCACATTGAGGGTTCCTGAGCGCATGCCGCGTTCGTGGCCGCCGCCATCGATCTGGGCCGAAATCTGGACCCGGGGATTGCGCCGCCGTACATATAGCGCGCCACAGCCCTTGGGGCCGTAAATCTTGTGCCCGGTCAGAGACAGGCAGTCGATGTTCATGGAGTTCACGTCGACCGGGATCTTACCCACTGCCTGCACCGCATCCGTATGGAAGATGACGTTGTGCTGACGGCAGATCTTGCCGATTTCAGCGATCGGCTGCACCACCCCTATCTCGTTGTTAGCAAACATGATGCTAACCAGGATGGTCTTGTCGTCTATGGCTCGCTTCAGGTCTTCGAGGTCGATCAGGCCATCCGCCTTAACGGGCAGGTAGGTGATGCGATAGCCGTGCTTCTCGAGGCGTTTACAAGTATCGAGCACGGCTTTGTGCTCGGTGACCTGGGTGATGATGTGATTGCCGCGCTCGCGATACATCTCGGCGATGCCCTTGATAGCGAGATTGTTACTCTCGGTCGCGCCCGAGGTAAAGATGATCTCTTTGGCGGTGGCGCCGATCAGCTTGGCTATCTGTTCGCGCGCATGATCGACTGCCTGCTCGGCTTCCCATCCAAAGGAGTGGTTGCGGCTGGCGGCATTACCGAACTTGGCGGTGAAAAAGGGAATCATCGCCTCGAGCACGCGTGGATCCATCGCGGTGGTGGCGTGGTCATCCATATAAATTGGCAGCTTTACGTTCGCCGGGGCCGTTCCTGCAGTCTCAACGGTGCTCATCGCGCTCTCTCCTGCTCTCAACATTCTCACACTCAATCTTACGAGTTGTTATTGTTTACGAAATCTTATTCAGCCGCCCAAACTCACCAGTATGGATTCCGCCGGCTTGCTGTGGTACTTACGACTGGGCTCAGGCTCACACAGGTCAGACACTCGGATTGCCTTCAACACGTCCGAGATGCTCTCGTTTACCTTGCGCAACGGCTCCCGGACGGTACAGCTGTCTGTCAGGTCGCATCCATGAGGGCCGGTCTCGCAGGAGGTGATAAAAAGGGGCCCGTCGATCGCGCCGATCACCTCAAAGGCCGTAATATCCTGGGGCGGGCGAGATAGAGCATATCCACCGTTGGTGCCGGCGTGGGAGCGAAGCAGGCCCACCTTGGTAAGCCGCTGCAGAATCTTGGCCAACAACTGCGGGGGAATGCCGTAAGCTTCAGCGATGTCCTTGGCACTCAGCGAAGGCATGTCGGGGCGCTCAGCTAGGAATTTCAGCGCCATCAAACCGTAGTCCGCCTTCTTGGTGAGCCTTAGCATTCTCGCTTTACCTAGAGATGCAAATCCGACCGTGCCGGTCGCATATTCAGTATACGACCTATTTCCAAACAACCACAACCTGTGGGCGTTTTCCGGCGTCCGACCGTCCGGCCGCCCCAATCTGGATCACAGATATTACGCAACTCTTACACCGCTTGGAGGTTGCGCCTACTAGCCTACTGATGAGGGTACGGAGCAGTAATGATGGCAACAGCCACAGGCATAGCAACGGAAGCAGCCGAACTACAGAGGGCCCTAGAGCCGAATCGGGGCAAATTCCATTGGAAATTTGCCTTGGTGATCGGCGTCTTCCACCTGGGAGCGGTCGCGGCGTTGTTCGAGTTTCGGTGGTCAGCCCTGGCGGTTTTCGCAGTCACCTGGGTGCTGACCCAGAACGTGGGTATCGGCCTCTCTTACCATCGCCTGCTGACACATCGCGGCTATGTGGTTCCCAGATGGCTGGAATACACCATGGCAATCCTGGGCACCATGGCTCTGCAGGGCAGCCCGGTTTACTGGGTCGCGGTGCACCGCCTGCATCACCAATTTACCGACAAGCCCGGTGACCCCCATTCCCCGAGAGACGGCAAATGGTGGTCGCATATGGGCTGGATTCTGAATGGTTCGCTGCATAACGACAGCGGGATACTCAAGCGCTATGCGCCCGACCTGATGAAACAGGGTTTCTACCGCTGGCTGAATCGATTCCACTGGCTGCCAGTGACGGTGCTGGGTTTTGGCCTGCTGGCAGTAGGCGGCTGGCCGTGGGCGCTATGGGGCATCTTCTTTCGGGTCACGGTTGGCCTACACGTCACTTGGCTAGTCAACTCCGCAACCCACATCTGGGGTTCGCGGCGCTTCGAAACCCGCGACGACTCTCGCAATAACTGGTGGGTCGCGCTGCTGACAGGAGGCGAGGGTTGGCACAACAACCACCACGCGCACCCGGTTTCGGCGCGGCACGGGATGGCCTGGTACGAACTCGATGTCAACTACTGGGGAATATGGATGCTGGAGAAAGTGGGCCTGGCCACGAAAGTCAACGCCAAGCGCGTTTGATCCGACTTCATTCCCTCACGGCTTCTGCCCTCGCCTATCTTGTCCAGCGCTCACTGAGTGGCGGAAGCTTGGGAAATGGAGCGTGGGGCTCCGTTTGATACCAGTAGGCCGTTGAAGCGAAGTCGTCATCCAGAGGCTGATACTTCCCATTGGGCCACCACCCTAAATCCTGAATCGTCACCTTCAGATCCTTGTGGAAGTTGATGGGATCCGGGACGTGCCAGCGGTAGAGGCTCCACGCCATGCCCGCCTCATAGGCCTTACTTTTGTGGTCGAGCACGTTGCCGACATACGGCGTGGAGTAAGTGGCCGGAAATCCATAATCCGCACCGAAATAGTCCTCCGTGCCAGTCCCTGCAATGGTCGGAAACTCCACATCACCGTCAATATAGAACTTGACTTCACCCTCGCCAGCCCATCCACTCGCCAACTGCGTCCATGACAAGAAGGTTCCGACATAGCGGCCCTCGCCCTTTATGCCATCAAGAATGGTGTACGAGGGGTTGCTGCGTTCCACCCTGGCCCGCCTCCATTGGGCATGGAAGTACCCTGCTTCACGCGGAACGGAACCTAGTTCGTAGTCGATCTGAAAGGTCAACAGCGGTAGATCCTTGTCGCTATCATTGGTGAACGTGACGCGGACATGCTTGCGAAAAGGCATCGGCCAATAGCAGTTCATGGATGAGGTCGGATTGTCGACCACCATGGCCGAGTTGACCGGCGCGAAGGTCTCATGCCCGATAGCAAAAAAGTCGGACATCGGGACTTCAACAGAGGGCGTGGCCTCGTCATCCCAGTAGAAGCGTAGGATGCTTGCGCGGCCTACCCCGTGCAAGTCCTCCGTCGTCGCCATCCAGATGTGCTTGATCGTTCCCGGCCCGGACACATCCATAATGGTCGCCGTGGTGTGTGCCGGCACTTTGATAAACGGGCGAACCTTCCATCCTCGTCCCAGATCGGATGCGGCCCGGGAAAACGCCAGATCAGGATTCGCCGGATCAGGCGTTCGCATAGCCCCTTTGCCCTTCTCTCCCGTAGGGTTCTCAGGCGAGATCATGCGTGAATCGACATCAGGCGTGAGGATGGCGAGCGAACCACCGCTCTGCGTAGAGTTGGCCGCTTGGGCGTTCGCTGTTGGGTCCACGCAACACAGACCAGCAGCCAGGACAACGACGGGCAATAGAAAAGGCAGATGAGACACAGTTTGATTCCCCACTCCTAAAAGTGCACAAGTGATGATAAAGCGAACCTTGGTGCAGCGTTAGGCGGTTCCAATCAAGCTGCGCGATGAACAGGCGCTCTGAATCCTGTACAAGTGGATAGACGCTCTCTAGAGGATCAGAAGAATCAATATGGGGAACGAATATAGGGTAGGCCGGCGCAGCTTCATGAAGCAGGCTGCGGGCGTAATTGGCGCGGGTACGCAAGCCGGTCTTTGGCCGGATCTGACAGCATCCGCTCAAGGCGCGACCAAGGGAACTCGAGATGTCTCCTACCCGCGCCGCTTTACTGGACAGCAACTCAAGATGATTGCGTTTCCCCTGGGCGGGGTCGCTGCCGGGAGTTTGAGCCTCGGGGGCCGAGGACAACTTCGGGATTGGGAGATATTCAATCGCCCGAATAAAGGCTTCTCACCCTCTTATGCCTTCCCCGCCATTTGGATTCAAGCAGGTAATTCGAAGTCCATTGCACACGTACTCGAAGCACGCATTTTGCCGCCGTACGAGGGTCAAGACGGACTCGGCTCGAATAATTCGCCTGGCCTGAGCCGTATTCAAGGGGCGACTTTTACCGGTGAGTATCCGCTCGCCAACATCCAATTCGAAGATCAGAGTTTGCCCGTCCAGGTGGAACTGGATGCATTCTCTCCATTCATTCCTCATGATGCAGATGACTCGGGGCTGCCGGTGGCGATCCTGCGCTATCGCGTGCACAACCCTGGCCAATCAACAGCGACAGTGGGAGTTGCATTTTCGATCGATAACCCGGTCAGGCCGGAACCGCATGTGGGCGGAGCGGCAAAGTCCGTGCAGGACGCACGCCTGAATGAACATAGAAAGTCGGGCGAATTGGAAGGCCTGTTCATGAGCAATCCGAGCGTGCCGGCAGGCGATCCATTGCAAGGGAGTTTCGCACTGGCCGCGCTCACCAGAGATCACGCTGCCATCAGCTACTGGCGTGGTTGGCCCCAGGGACGCTGGTGGAACTCACCCATGTTGTTCTGGGACGTATTTTCCCGTGACGGCCGGGTGGAGAACGAACCAGAGCTTCGCAATGCCGTGGGAGTGGTGTGTCAACAAAGCTCCATTCCTGCGGGCGGATGGGCAAACTTTACCTTTCTGCTGTCGTGGAATTTTCCCAACCGCACGCCTGACTGGTGCGGCTGGACTGCTCCTCCAGGAGAAGGCAATACCATCATTGGCAACTACTACGCCACCCGCTTTAAGGATGCCTGGGAAGTGGCCCAATACACTGCGAGCAATCTAGAGAAACTCGAATCGCGTACGCGAGCATTTTCGAATGCCTTTGGCGCGAGCACTCTGCCTTCGGTGGTCAAGGAAGCTGCCAGTGCAAATCTTTCGACCCTGGCTTCAACCACCTGCTTCCGGACTGCGGATGGGGAATTCCACGCCTTCGAAGGGGTGGACGATCACCTTGGCTGTTGCTTCGGTAACTGCACGCACGTGTGGAACTACGAGACAGCTACGGCGTATCTCTTTCCTTCCCTGGCACGATCTTTGCGCAAAGCCGCTTTTGGGTACTCGATGGATGAAGCAGGAGCCATGCACTTTCGTCAGCTTCTTCCAGACGGCAAAGCGAGGTCCGGCTTTGCTGCCGCGGACGGGCAGATGGGACAGATCATCCACGCTTATATGGACTGGAAGCTCTCGGGCGACAACCAATGGCTAACAATGATGTGGCCACGCATAAAGAAAGGTTTGGAGTTTGCCTGGGTTGCCGGCGGGTGGGATGCCAACCGCGACGGAGTTCTTGAAGGCGTGCAACACAACACGTACGACGTGGAGTTCTACGGGCCGAACCCAATGTGCGGAATCTACTATCTGGGTGCGCTACGCGCTGGAGAGGAGATGGCCCGCGCGATGGGGGACACCGCATCTGCCGAGGAGTATCGCAGGCTTTTCAACCAGGGAAGCCGTTGGATCGATAGCAATCTTTTCAACGGAAGCTTCTATATTCAAAAGGTTCGCGGTTTTCGAGCTGATCAGATTGCTCCTAACCTGCGTAGCGACATGGGTTCGGGAAATACCGAGACCCCGGAATACCAGGTGGGGGGCGGATGCCTGATCGATCAGTTGATTGGACAGTATCTTGCTCAGGTCGCCGGACTGGGTTCGCTGGTGTCGCAGGAACACATACGTGCAACGTTGCAATCTATCTACAAGTACAACTACAAACGCAGCCTTGACGCACACGACAATGTGGAACGGACCTTCGCGCTCAACGACGAAGCGGCAATGGTCATTTGCGACTACGCTACCGCACCCCGGCCGCGCATACCGTTCCCCTATTTTGCGGAAGTGATGACGGGTTTTGAGCACTCGACGGCGGCCTTGATGCTCTACTCCGAAATGGTCGAGCAAGGACTCGAATCCATACGAAACATCCGCTCCCGGTACGATGGCGAAAAGCGCAATCCGTGGGATGAGGCGGAGTGCGGTCATCACTATGCGCGCGCGATGGCCTCCTGGACGAGTGTGGTGGCTTTAAGCGGCTTTCATTATGACGGACCGCAGGCATCGGTGGTCGCAGTGCCGAGAGTTCCGCATACAGTATTCGACTGTTTCTGGTCTACCGGGACCGGCTGGGGGACATTCTCCTATCGTCCGGCGGGTACTCGGGGTACACAGGTTACCCTGAGGGTGCTGGCAGGCAAACTTCCTTGCCGTTGGTGCGAGATTCGCGGAACAGGAGTTACGACTTCAGTCCGAAGCAACGGGCACGCGTATCCCCACACAGTGAAGCAGAACAACGGACGAACTACCTTTCAGATGGAGCAAGCTCTGGTGCTCGCCGAGAGCAGCGATCTCACTTTGGAGATTCATGCATGAGCCTTGGGGCGGTCGTCAACCGGCTTTCGGAATGCGCTGTTCCGGCACCGGTGCTGCCGGACTAAAGCAGTCCACCGCACACTGAGTCAGGCCGCCATCGAGTCTATGAATCTCCCGTTCCACAATTGCACGCACGAGGGTGGGCTCTCCCACAGCCCGTAGATTTAGCAGCAACTCGAGCTTGCCGGCCGGGGATGCATCAAGGTCCCCGTCAACGATCGGTTCCTGCCCATTGCCGCAGATCGCTGCCTTGAGGAAGCCGGTTGGCGCGGTGACGATTGCCTTCAAGTGAGCGATGGGGATTTTCGCTGCACTGAGGGAGGCGTCGAGATGGTCGAGCAAAGGGCCCAGCAGCATTGCTGGAGAGAGCAAGCCTTTGGGTTCGAACACCGCGCGGAGGTTCAACCAGGCTAGAGCCGCTTCTGCCTGCGCATATTCTGAATAATCGATCTCCAGCGTTTGATCGGCGGTGGCGATGGCTCCGGAGAGGACTTCGTTCAACCATGCCGCGACGCCCTGTCCCGACTTCGCGCTTAGCTGCCGGGCGTGAGGGATACCCGTCTCGGGATAGCCGGGGTACAGGTCCGACTTGGTAAAGCAGACCAGATCAGCTTCCTGCAATTGCTTGTCAAAAAGGAAACGCATATCGGGATCGGCATCCTCTTCAAGCATGGCGCGGGCACGGAGAGGATCCACCAGGACCGTGAGCGGCGAAAGCTGGTAGGTCTCGCTGTACGCAAGCAGCGGACGGAGTACGGTAGCCGAGAGATCGGTGCAGCTGCCAACCGGCTCGGCAAAGATCACGTCTGGCGCATAGGCGCGGAGATCGCCGATGGCATCGATCAGCTGGGAAAGGCGGCAGCAGAAGCATCCTCCGGTGACCTCGTCCGAGTGCATGCCTGATAAAGCCGCGTAACGGCTGTCGACCAGGTCTATCCCCTGGTCGTTCCATACCATGGCACTGCGCAGACCGCGTCGCTGCAACTCGCGCGCAGCGGCCAGAATGAGCGTGGTCTTGCCCGATCCTAGAAAGCCGCCTACCAGTACCACCCACGGCTTGATGGAATGGCCATTCATTTCGCTCCTCCATTACGCTGCGCTCTGTAGAAAAACATGTACTTGAACGGCAGCGCTGCCCACTCAAGCCAACAGAAGGCTTGAATGGGCCACCAATCCCTTCGTTGCCGGTGTAGTACGCTGTCGACCAATTCCACGGCACACCACGGCAACCCGGGGGCAGGCGGGAGGACTAATGGAATCGGACCCGGAAACAAGACTCACCATTTTGCCACAAGGCAGATGCAACTGTTATCGTTAGCGGTTGTCGAAACCCCATGCAGATTCCCGACCCGGTTCTCGTTTCCGCCATTCTCCGCTGCGCGGGTTCTGAGGGCCTCGTGAGCCTCCAGTCTCCTGGTCTGGATTCCCCTGATCCCCCGTAGTTGGAACTGGGCATCCATGTCCACCTTTGTGGAGATTGAGTTGTTATAACCAGGAAAGGATACACGCGGCAATGCTCGTGCCTCTGTCTACCGATTCAAAGGAAGTTAGCGATACGAAACAGCCACTGGTTCCGAAGGGCCTGGCCGTGCCCTTCTTCCTGGTGACGGCGCTGTTTTTTCTTTGGGGAGTTCCCAGCAATCTCAACGACGTTCTTATACGCCAGTTCATGAAGTCGTTCGCCATTTCCCGCTTCGAGGCGGGGCTGGTGCAGTCCGCCTTCTACATGGGTTATTTTCTGCTGGCCATTCCCGCCGCGCTGTTGATGCGGAAAATGGGGTATAAGTTCGGCATCGTCGTAGGGCTGCTGCTGTTTGCCACCGGAACCTTCTTATTCTGGCCCGCGGCTATCATCGGACGCTACGGTTTCTTTCTGTTGGCGCTGTTCGTCATTGCCAGTGGGCTTTCCTTCCTGGAGACCGCTTCGAACCCTTTCGTCGCCCAGTTAGGGTCTCCAGAGAGTGCTGCTCGACGGCTGAATTTCTCCCAGGCCTTCAATCCTTTGGGCGCCATCACCGGGGTGCTGGGCGGCACGGTTTTCATCTTCTCCGGCATCGAATTGACACCGTCTCAGATCTCCGCCATGCAGGCGGCCAATACCTACGATGCTTACCTGAAGCACGAGACGATGCGGGTGGTGGTTCCCTACCTGGTGCTGGGGGCGATTACGCTCATCTGGGCCTTCCTGATCGCCCGAACCAAGTTTCCCACCATCGCCCGGGAACACGAGGACAGCCAGGACCATGGAAGCTTCAAGGAGTTGCTGCGGTACCCTAACTTTCTCTTTGCGATCGTCGCCCAGTTCCTATATGTAGGCGCCCAGGTCGGCACGTGGAGCTACTTTATCCAGTATGTGCAGGATGGGACGCATGAGCCGGAAAAGATCGCCGGCTATTTCCTTACCGGCACGCTGGTGGCCTTCGGCGTGGGCCGGTTCAGCTCCGCGGCATTGATGCGGTATGTCAAGCCGGCCTATCTGATGGGCGTATACAGCCTGGTGAATATTGGCCTGGTGGCGGTTGGCGTTGCTTTTCCCGGCTGGATTGGGCTGTGGGCCATTTTTGTAACCAGCTTCTTCATGTCAGTCATGTTCCCTACGATCTTTGCTCTCGGCATCGATGGCCTGGATCAGAATACGAAAATTGGTGGATCGCTCATCGTTATGGCGATCGTGGGGGGCGCTGTGCTGACGCCGCTCATGGGCTGGATTTCACAGACCCAGCACAGTATTGCGGAGGCCTACATGGTCCCCCTCTTCTGCTACTGCGGAATCGCACTTTACTCCTTTGTCGGGGTCCGCATGAAACCGAGAGAGAGACTCGCAGGAGGGAGCTTATGATGCGCACAGTCAAGGCAATCTTCTCGCTGTTCACATTGCTGCTGTTGATGACGGGGCCTGCGGCCACAGCGCAGCACCCAACGCCGGATTGGCAAACAAGGCTGGGGCAAATACTGCCCTTGATGGGACACCGCAACTGGATCATGATCGTGGACTCGGCGTATCCACTGCAAAGCTCCGCAGGCGTGGAAACCCTGGAGACGAATACCGGCCAGATGGAAGTGATCCGAACGGTGCTGAGCGCGATTGACAGCTCAATCCATGTGCGGCCGATCGTCTACATGGATGCCGAGCTGCCCTTCGTGCCCGAGAAGGATGCTCCCGGAGTGACGGCGTACCGCGAGGGAATCAAGACGGCTCTCAAAGGACGCGCCATCACGTCACTGCCGCACGAACAAATTATTGCCAAGGTGGATGAGGTGGGAAAAACATTTCACATCGTCGTGCTTAAGACCACCATGACGGTTCCGTATACGTCTGTCTTTCTTCAGCTCAATTGCAAATACTGGAGCGACGACGCGGAAACGCAGATGCGCAAAGCGATGAGTTCCGGAGCCGCGAAATAGCGGACGGGAAATCAGTATCCCTATATCTCGCGAGAAACGATGAAGATATGGGGGCACCCGGGTTTCTTCCACAATCTCGCCTCTACAACTCCAGGAGCGACACTTCCTTGACCTGGCTACGGCCGACCTTCGCCGGCGTGACCAACAGGGTTTTCAACTCCCAGGGCGCCAGGTCGATGGTGTGGTCCAGACCCAGGGCGGAGCTTTTGAGCGTCGCCTGGGTCGGTTTTCCTGATCGCTCCTGCAGGCGCAGAACGGTTCCGTCCGGCACCCGCTCGGCGCGCTTGATCGCCAGTACCCAGACGTTGCCAGGCATGATCTCGACAAAGGATTGCTCCCATGGCTCGGTACCATGGTGTGCGGAGTCCATCACATACTCGGCGGGTGTTTGCAGTTCTTCAGCCCGGCGATCGAGTGCCAATTCTGTATAGCCACCACGGCCACCCAAAAGCCAAAACCTGCGCTCCTGCCTTCCCTGGTCCTGCCAGGCGTTGTTGTCATCGTGTGGAACCTGGTTCGGGTTGTGGCGGGCAAAAGGCGCTGAGCGGATGAGCACAGTGCGGAAAAGAGAATGCAAGCAGTCATAGCTGTAGGTCTGGTTGTTGACCAACGCAACGGTGTAGTTGGCATTTCCAATTCTCCCCTGCACTGCTCCCCAATCCTGATAAGGCTCTTCCTCCCCGTTGGTGCGGCGCTCCACCACCTGCCCCGGCACTCTTGCGTAGATCTTCGGCTGGGTTAGAGCAGTCGGGATTTCGAGCTTCAGTATCTGCTCGTGCTCACGCCAGTCGATCACGAAACGAAGCTCGACAAAATCGAGCCCGGCAAATTCTGCGATGTCGAGAACGATTTCCGAATTTTGCCAGGAGGCCCGCTGGCGAGTAACCCGGGTTACCGGCCCGTTCTCAATCACCGTGGACGAGATTAGGGTGGGCCTCCCCATCTCCTGCCGGAATTCATTGATGCCGTGCGCCCAGGTGTCGCTGGTGTCGCTTATGGCTACCAGCCCTAGAGGGCCTGCCAAGAGTTCGGTGCCATCCTCCGCCTTCAAAGAGGAAATGCCGAACCCGGAGTTCGACACCGAGGCAAAGTCTCGATAGGCCTCGGGCGCGGGTGGGTCTCCATGCGCCAAGGTGAAGACCTTGTAGCCACACGGAGGCAATTCCACCCACGCCGACAGCCGGGGTACAAAGTTGGTCATGCTCGCCGAAGGTCTCCACTGGAGCGGTATCCTCTTACCGTCTTTGGAGGCGAGACAGGTGATGGGGGACGTATGCGACGGATCCTGCTCGGTGTAGTACTCAACCAGGGCCTTTCTTCTCCAGGGAAGCGGATTGAGGAGGAAGACCGCGCCCTCTTCGACCGCGCTCAGGTCAACCCGTTTGGCCATCATCTCCAGCGCTTCTACTTTGGCCGTTTGTGCGACTTCGCAAGCGTAACCGACACTGTCCCGCACATCCTGATAGTCAGAGTAGAGCGAAGTTCCCGCCATCATGTCGTGGAACTGGCAGAATAGAACTTTCCACCACGCTTCGGCATATTGTTCATCCGGATACGCGCGCCCCGCGCTCAGATTGGCTACAACAGAAATGGTCTCGGTCTCGCCCAGCCAGCGCTCGGCCCGCCGGTTGAGGAACTTTCCTTCTCCGTAGGCCGAATAGCAACCGCGCGCATGGTGCTGCAACTCGGTGCGGACCACGGGTAAGCCAGCAAATGCAGGAGAGCTTTCGACGGCAAGGAAGAAGTCGCTCAGCGTGCTGAAGCGCAGCCGGGGCAAACTTGCGTCCTGCTGCAAAGCGAGAATCTGTTGTATCTGTTCCCTGGTGACTGCACCGCCGTGATCACCCACTCCGAGGAAGAATGCTGCATGATCAAAGCCTGGTGCGAATGCTCCGGTGGCCGCCGCCTGGATCAGTTTGGGGCCAGCATCATAGCTGTGCCAGATTCTCAGGGTGAGGACCCGCGATCCGTCGGCGCCCTCCCACCAGAACAGAAGAGGCAAATCCATTTCGTGTTCCTGGGGGCGCATGAAGACGTAATAACCGTAGCCGGCATGTTTCAGAATCGTAGGTAGACCGGCGGCGTGGCCGAACGAATCGGGATTAAAGCCGATCCTGACCTCTGTTCCCAGGACAGACTGGCAATAAGCCTTGCCGTAAAGTGCGTGGCGGACGAAGCTCTCGGTCGACGGAATATTGCAGTCGGGCTCCACCGGCCAGCCGCCAACCACCTCCCAGCGGCCCTCGCGAATTCGCTGCTTGATCTCGCCCAGCATCTCGGGATCCGTGCGTTCCACCCAACGGTAGTGGGCCGACGACGAATGGCTGTAACAGAATCCCGGGGTCTCGTTCATGCGGTTCAAAGCACTGCGAAATGTGGTGAGCACGGTATCGGAGCCATCGCGCCACGGCCATAGCCAGGCGGCATCGATATGGGAGTAGCCGATGACGTGGATGACTTTCTTGTTTCCGGACCCCTCGTCCGCAGCGTGCTGCGCCCATCCCGGGGCGGCAGCCATCGTTCCCAGCGATGCGGTCCCTTGAATAAGAAAGTCTCGCCTTGAAAGGCCCTTCCCCTGCTTGCCCATATCCTGCGCTCTCCCGGCTTGGCTGCCGGGTTGCATTGTCGCGTTAGCGGAATCACCGCAAGACCTCATCCAAGCGGATTCCGCGCTTATGGCTGCCTATGTGAGCAGCCCATGTCGCGCCAAGGCCCGGTTCCACTCTTTGTCGCGGACGCTTCAGAGAACATGATGACAGATGGGATGGCAACCGTTACATCGACTGCGCGCTGTGAATTTGTTACAGCGGTCCCTGCTTGGAAGACTGGAAGACTGCGGGAGGCACTTTTCCTGGTGCTGGGGTCGTCTACACAAATCACAGTAATACGGGGGAGGCTGTGGCACGAACCGTCTCCCCCATATGGACTGAAGCGACGGCGCGATACGACATCTCCCCGATAGTTGTCAGAGGTCGTTAAAAGAAGAACTTACCAACAAGCTGTACCGCTCGACCCGGCGTCGGGTCCGCGTTGTAATCCGCGGTGGTCGATCCCACTACAGAACTGACGACTCCAAAGAAGGATCCGTCGGTGTAGTTGCTATCTGGGGGTCCGAAATTGGCGTGGTTGAAGGCGTTGAAGGCCTCCAGGCGAATCTCAATGTATCGGGCCTTTTCGGGTCCCAACGGAATGTCTTTGTAGACTGTGAGGTTGGTGTAGTTAAAGCCCGGCCCGTGAAAGAAGTTACGCTTCACGTTGCCGAAGCTTCCCAGCTGCTCCTGAGAATAAGTGCTGGGGTCAAACCACAGGTGATTCGAGTTGCGGGGATTGAAGGTTTTGACATGGAAGTCTGAAATGTCAGGCGTATCCGCACAACTGTAGTAGTTGATGAAGTTGCAGTAGAGCGAATTGACAGCGCCGATATCTGCAATGGTAACGGGAAATCCGGTCTGGAAGGCCGACACACCCGAGATGTGCCAGCCACTCAGCGCTTCACGAAGGACAAACGAGTCTTGCCAGCTCCGGAAGATCGGAATCTCGTAGTTATACGACAACGACAACCGGTGCCGGGCATCGTAATCCGAGTCGCCGTAGTTCAGGTATTCGAAACCGGGAACCCAGTTCGTGCCACGCCCGTTGAATCCAGAGCTTTCAATCCCGGAAGCGTTATCGAGGGCGTGGCTGTAGGTATAAGCAGCTGTGAAATAGAGACCGTGGGATGTTCCCTTGGTCAGGCTCGCCTGGAATGAGTTGTAGTTCGAGGCGCCATCTGTATATTGCTGCCCCACGCTAATGTACCAGGGGATACCGTTTCCGAAGCTCCCAAGTCCCTCCGAACCCGGAACAATCGCGGGTTGCGTAAAGTACTGCGGGAAGTCCAGGGAGAGGTTCCCTCCGTCCGCGGAGCAGATTGGATCCGCCAGGCAGGCCGCGTGGCCGGCAGGGGTAATAGTATCCCCTTCATAGGCTCGAACCAGCTTATGGCCCAGCGAAGCTACGTAGCCCAGCTGCAAGACCATGTTGCCAGGCAACTCACGCTGAATGTTGAGATTGAAGTTGTAGATATAGGGAACCGTATAGTTTTTCGGATAGGTGCTGAGATCCAGTTCGGCATAGCTTGGCCAATCGAGGGGCGTACCTGCCGCGGGATAGGCGTACGGAAACGGATTTGTCGCGACCTGGCCGGTCGAGATATCCATAAATGGGTTGGCGAAGGAGGGGCTGCCGCCGAAATCGCCGGCCCCAAAGGAATTCTTGAAGCCCGGGGGGTTGCCAAGATTTTGTAGCTGTCCCTCTTCCGCGTCCCGATTCCAATACATCCCGAAACCGCCGCGAATTACAAAACTATGCGACCCCTCTGGTCCAAGCAATTTGGTTGGACCAGAACTTGGCGACCATGCGAAGCCAAGTCGCGGACCGAAGTGGTTGTACTTCGATGTAACCCCGCCCGCAGTATTGCAGCCGGGATCGCGGGAATAAGTAAGTCCTGGAGGGCCGCCGGGATAGACATTCGAGGTTTGGGTTCCCGGGTTCCAGCAAACGATCCCCAGACCCTCAAATTGATGATTCTGGTAGGGCGCTTCCAGGTCCCATGCAATCCCGTAATTAAGGGTAAAGTTGGGCGTAACCTTCCAGCTATCCTGGGCGTAGGCGTAGTACTCGTGGCTGATAGCCTGGATGACGCTGCCAGACGCCTGCTGATAGGTGTCTGGGATGCCTAGCACATAATCGAGAATCGGATCACCCGAGCTGTAGACTCCGGCTCCCGAGAAGCTGTAGTTGCCGTTGTTGTTGGCGTAATAGGGATTGTTCACGCCAAACTGCTCATAAGACACACCAAGTTTTATGCTGTGGTTTCCAAGGACCTTACTGAAGTTATCCGCCCCGCTGAGGTTTGTGTCTATGCGCGGCTGTGGGCCTTCATTTGAGAAACCAAGAAAGCTGGCTCCTCCGTCTGCAGTAGTGCCGTTTAGACCCGTGACACTGATGAGCGGGAGGTTGGCTTGTGGAGCCTGGGGGGAGATGTTGAAGCCGTAACTGCTCGGCTGGACGACGTGCTGGGGTTCTACAGTCGCGAAATTAAACCGGAAGTAGCCGGCGCGCAATTCGTTGAGTGCAGTTAATCCCAGAGTGTGCGTCCAGGATGCCATGAATATCTTGTAGTGTTCCGCTTCATTTGCTCCAAATCCTGGCAAGTCTGAGCCACCAAAACTCAAGGCACTCGCGCTCGGGCTCGATTGGAAGAGGCTGGAAGCCCAAATGGAATCGTTTTTAGTGGCCTGGACGTCCGCACGGATAATGCCCTGATCCTGCGCCGCGGAGTTGGGCGCATTGAATGCGTAGTAGGGGGCTCCTCCAACCGTTGTATTCGCGGCGGGCACAAATTGTTGCAGCAGCTTGGCCGCGACGGGGTCATAACTGCTTGATGCGACTTGAACAGTTCCATCAGGAAAACATAGGTTCCACGGTGTGCCTGCGGCGCAGCCCGCAATGGCAAAGGGAATCGGGTTAGAAGAGAGGCCGGCTACGCTATTCGACCCATCCGTAACAATGTTGTTGTCGTCGCTGAAATTTCCATTGAGCTGGTCCGAATTGAGTACTGGCGAAAGCTGTGTGGCTCCGACGCGGTTCCTCAGTCCCTGGTAAGCAAGAAAGAAGAAGAGACGGCTCTTGATGACCGGTCCGCCCAGCGTCCCGCCATATAAGTTTTGGTGAAAGTTAGGCCGTGATGGGGCGAAATAGCTGCCGTTGGTCAGAAACGTATCCCGGTAAAACTCGAAGCCACTTCCATGAAACGTATTGGTACCGGACTTGAGGACTTGATTCACGATCGCTCCGCTGTTGCGGGCGAACTCCGGGTTGAGCGTGCTGGTGACAATGTTCTCTTCCGCCAGCGCGTCCGGATTGACAGAGATTCCCTCATCCTGCAGGGAAACATCGGTGATGTCGGCGCCATTCAGCAGATATGAGTTCGCCTGCGTCTGGCTGCCATTGGATGAATAACTGCCAAACCGGTCGCTCGACTCCACCGTACCGGGCGAAAGCTTTTGCAAACCGGATACGTCGCGGCCGAGTAGCGGAGCCTCCTCCATTTGTTGCGCGGTAATGACCTGCTTCAACTGTGTATCCGAAGTTTCTACTTGCACCGCTCCCGCTTCCACACTCACCGTTTGCACGGAAGACCCCACCTGCAACTTGGCATTGACTTCACGATTGGCATTCACGTCCAGGGTGAGTCCTGTGGATGTGAACTTCTCAAACCCCGGCGCGCTGATCTCGACCGTGTACGGGCCACCGATCTGAAGCTGGGGAAAGATATAGTAGCCGTGGCTGTCGGTCTTGGCCGATGTTGAGATACCCGTACTTGTATTGACGATCGAGACCGCGGCGTTCGGGACAACGGCTCCAGTGGCGTCAGTGACTGAGCCGTGCACTGCACCATAGATCACTTGAGCGGCCGTTCGCTGCGGCAAGCTCAAGGTTCCCAGAAGCAGCAGAAGAATCGCTGCAAAGGTTCTGTGCCGCCTCACGCTGGTTGCGATGATCGAGCGCGTTCTCGAGTAGTGCATAGTAGCTCCTCGGATTCTCTGAATGCGGATCTCAATAGCCCTCGATCTTGCCTATAGGCGAGTCCTTACGGAGCAAATCTTGCACGCAGACTGCCATAAATCGCAAGTTGTGATCTGGTTAACAAGATTGCGATTTGACTAATAATTGGCTTAACAACTAGGCCACAGGGGTGCCAAATTGGGGGAATCGCGACTTATGAGCGCTACCTGTTCGGCCATAGCTAGTTTATTGACGGGTAGTCGCCAGCCAAAGTTCTCTTAAAGTGGACGATCAAACTTTAGATTTCTACGGATTTCCATAACAATGCGGCGATCGGGCTTTGATTTGGGGAGAGACGTCAAGAGCGCCTCGAAGAGAGGCCGCCGTCCACGAGAAAGATGCTTCCAGTGACGAATGATGATGCGCCCGAGAAAAGAGTGCGACGGCCTCGGCGATTTTCCTCGGGGTCGGCGATCCTGCGCGTACTTGACTTGATCTCGGGGCGAAGGGCCGCCGTGTCTGGCGCATTGGCGAAATGGGCTGCAACCTTGGACGTGTTCACACCCTAGCAAGCGGTTTCCAGTGACTAGCGTGCGGTTTCCAGTGACAAATGGCCGGGTTTCCAGTGACAAAGGTGATTCGTGTTGTACGAAAAAGTGGACTAATCCGGTTGAGTCTATGATTTATGAAATATTGACAGTCTTGATTGCCTCTTGCGAGGGGCACTGACTAATATTAATTTACTGATTCGATGCGCCTTAGCGAAAAAAATGGGTTCCTTGCAACCTTTGTGTTATTTAGGCAGCCCAATTGCTATCACCCAGGCATGACAGTTGTTGTGCGTCTGAGATCAGATTCTGGCGGTACTCTCCTGCTGGGCCCTTGGATCTAGTGATTTTCGGCGAATGTCATAACGGGCGAGTGACAGCCTTTCCAACAGCTTCGGGCCATTCCGAACAACCTAATTTCTCATCGCGGCCCAGGTCGTCCGTGGAGCTATTTCTAAGGAGATTTCGTGACAAGTTTAAGAATTAACAATCTGATTTCCAAGTTGGGCGGTCTGCTCGTCCTGCTGGCATTCGCGACCGCGGCTTGCCTGCCCACCCACCTCTCAGCTCAAGAGCTGTCAGCCACCAAGGGCGGCCTTGGCGGCGTCGTCACGGACAGTAGGGTGCGGTCATACCCGGAGCGCGGGTCACTGTCGTAGGCGACTCCGATACGCGAGTCGTTACCGCCGACGACAGCGGGCGGTTCACAATTGTCGGCCTGACTCCGGGGCAGTACACGGTCACAGTAGAGGCTAAGGGTTTCAAATCAACCGAGGCGAAACAGGTTGACGTTGTGATTAACCGAGTCTCAAACGTGAATTTTAACCTCGTAGTTGGGGAGGTAACCGAGACGGTCGAAGTGAGCGCCAACTCGGTTACCAGTCGACACCAATTCGACGGCTGTTGGCGACAATTTGAATACCTCTTTCTACAGCAGGTCCCTCGTCGCGCGGTGTCGGAAGTCTGTTCTACATGGCTCCAGGCGCAGTTACGGTGGTGGAACAGGAACAGCCAATCCTTCCATAGGTGGAGCGACCGGTCTGGAAAACAATTACATTGCGGACGGCGTAAACATCACCGACGGCGGATACGGTGGCTTCGGCGTCGTGAGCCCGAGCTACGGATCACTCGGCACCGGCATCAACCTGACGTTCATCGAGGAGGTTCAGGTCAAGACCGGCGCCTTTGAGCCCAAGTACGGCAAGGCAGATGGTGGCCTCGTTCAGATCGTGACTAAGTCCGGTGGAACCCAATATCACGGGGCGTTAGCGGCGTATTTTGCGCCCCGGCTTTTTTGCAAGCCCAGAAACCCAAACCTTCCGCATGAGCCCCGATATTCCCACGTCAATTCCGCGGCTATGGCTCTCCACCCCGCATTTGATGCGTCGGCTGAATTCGGTGGTTATATCCCGGTGTTCCACCAGAAGGACAAGCTCTTCTTCTACGGTGCCTATAATCCTGCCCTCAACCGGACTTGGTCGTTCCGCCCCCGCTTTTCGGCCGCTTTGTATAGTCACGGCGCTTTCACCAACAACACGACCGAATAGCTGGGCAGCGAAAATCACCTTCAAGTTAAAGGACTCCACCTGTCTGGACGCGTCCGCCTTCGCAGATCCCTCCCGAACCAATGCCGTACGGTGTAGCCACGAAGACACGTTTCCTTTCTATCCGAATCCTCAACCTCACGAACGAAACGGGGTTCAGCCGTTGGAACTACGGAACCCGTAGTGAGACCTTGCACTTACCAGTCGGTTTCACCGACATGGCAGTTTGATATGTCGGGCACTGCAAAGAGAGCAATTTTACGGAGACTGGATTCGCCAACGACTACCAGTAATAGACCAAGATTCTCACGGCTCTGTCACCTTCCAGGGTTTGGGCTATACCAGAACCCGTCGACCCATGAGTACGGTTTCGACGTCGACTCCAAAAGACGCTGAAGTTCCACGGTCACACACCTTCTCGGTGGGATGGGGATTTCGGGCTGATCTATGACGCCAACCGGACTACAGCGGTTCCCTTTTCCCATCCCCGCTAACATTGCAGAGGACGACTTCCACCGTAAGACCTGGGTGCTCCAGCGGACTCATTGGGGCCCCAACGAGCGCGAACTTTTATCTGTCCAATGCGGACCGGCAAGTTGCTCGCCGATCGACTGCCCTTTTGACCGCGGCTTACGGAGCCCAACACAGGTCTACTTGACGCAAAATCGCGGCATTTGCACACCCCTGGTCGATCCGAAGCGAGCTCTGTCACCACGCAATCTACGGCAACGACAACTACTCGTTCAACCGTTACGTCACCTTCAACGTCGGTCTTCGCTGGGAAGAGGAACAGCTGAACGGCCTAACCAGCGGGCTACGTGTTCGATGACAACTGGTCTCCACGGCTGGGCATCAACGTCGATCCCTTTGGTGATCGCAAATCCAAATTCTTCTTCAACTGGGGCCGCTACACACAGTCTCTGCCGAAGGACGCTGCGATGCGCGATCTGACCAACGAACTCGATGCAGTACCGGCGGACCAACTGGGCCCCACCCGGACGGTAATCATAACGTGGTCTTACTCCAACGGTACAATCGCGAACCCGACGCTCGATGCGGCCACCTGCTTAACGGAGATACGGCACCGGTTTTGAGACCAGGGGCATCGTCGCGACACCGTCGACCCTGGAACTTCTTCAACCCAAGACCAAACTAAACTTCGAAGAAGAGTATGTCACCGGAATAGAACGGCAACTTGGGGGATTCGTCTTGAGTGCCCGTTACACGGACCGTCGTCTGCTGCGTATCGTGAAGATATGCCAGGCGTCTCTCCGGAAGGCGCGTCGGCGCGGTAACATCCTCTCATGAACTTCATGATCGGCAACCCCAACCCAGATCCGACTACTTCGTCAACGAGCAAGAGCAAGCCTACACGATGCCGAGGGACCGGCCCAGCCGATTGCCCCGACGACTACGGCAGTCAGAGGACGTCCGCGGTAACCCGGTGGGCAGCATGGCCCGAATCCCGTGCCCAATTCGCTTCAACCCGACACTGGTACACCCATCCGGTCGACAGTCCGGGTTGGGTGCGCCGGACGGAAAACCCGACGGATTTGCCAATCCATACCGCCACTACCAGGCGCTAGAACTGGAAGCGAACAAGAACTTCAGCCACAACTTCATGCTCGCGCAAATTACCGCTATGCGAAGCTCTTCGGTAACTACGAGGGATTGTATCGAAACGACAACGGTCAGTCTGATCCCAGCATCAGCTCGCTATTCGATTTCACCCCCGGTGTGCTTGGACTGCTGGGTGACCAGTTTGCCAGGGCTACCTGAACACGACCGCAGAGCTGTAGGTAACCTCTATGGTGCATACGTGATTCCGAGTGGCTTTGTAAGGCGCTTTGATGTCGGTACTCGGCTCGCGAGGCAGTGTCGGGCATTCCCATAAGCCAGCTGGCTGCGCACCCTGTGATACCAACACCGGCGAAATCCCCCTTGGCGGACGGGGAACGGTAGGGACAACGGTCAATTACCAACTCGACCTGCACGCGGACTATCCGCTTCAGTTGGGTGAGAAAGTACAGGATCAAGTTCACCTTTGACACCTTCAACGTGACGAACTCCCGTTCGCTACTGCCGTCGATCAGGACATCGCGCTCAGCTATGGGACCCCGACGTGGATCCTACCTGAAGCCGGCGACGTTCCAGCGTGCATTCTATGGGCGCGGTTCGATACGTTTGGAGTTCTAGTTAGCGGTTGTACTCTAAGGGGAGGGGGATAGAGATATCCTCCTCCCTTTTCCTTTCCTGAAGCAGGCACGAGGCGGGCCCGCATTCCGATCGATTACACTAGAGGAGTGCATAGCGGTCATGGCTGTTGATGCAGCCATCCGCCATAACCGAGGCGAAACTTGTTCAAGCATTCTGTACCTTGCAATCCCTGTCGTGGTTGCTTTGATCACCGGGCTCTTGTTGTGCTCTTCAGCGGCATTGGCAGCCAGGCATCCGCAACTACCGCCTACCTATGACCATTGGCTGAATCAGGAAGTCAACTATCTGATCACAAACCAGGAGCGGGCAAGTTTCCTTGCCTTGACGACGGATCGTGATCGCGACGCCTTCATCGAAACGTTCTGGGTGATTCGCAATCCGGATCCCAACTCACCCAGCAACACCGTTAAGGACGAACACTACCGCCGTCTTGAATACGCATAACCATTACGGCGTGCGTTCTCTGGAAGATGGATGGCGGACAGACCGCGGCATGGTGTACATCACACTCGGTGAGCCGCAACAGAAACAATTGTATTTAAACACCAAATATCTCAGACCTATGGAAATCTGGTTCTATCAAGACGCCGCCAGCGCATTGGCTCCCTATTTTTCGGTCATTTTCTTTAAGCCGAGCGTGGGAGAGGATTACAGGATCTACTCGCCCTATCAGGATCGCCCGGAAAAACTGATTGCCAGTACGAATGGGGTCAATAATCAGCAAGTTGCCTTAAAGATCATCAAGGATCAGCTGAGCGACGAAGTCGCGAACTTGACGCTTTCGCTACTTCCAAATGAGCCGGTTGACACCAAAGAGGCCTATCCGGGCCTTGAATCAGACACCCTTCTGAACAAGATTCGCGATTATCGTAATTTGCCAGAGAATAAGAGCCTCCTTTCCTCCAGGCGAGCCCTTTTAGAAGGGGTAACTCATCGCGTGCTTCTGGGGCAGGATTTCAGCGATCTTACCGTGATGGCCACGCGGGATGGCGCTAGCGAAGCCAGCGTCCACTACCTGTTTCGACTCTTGAACGCCGGCGACTTCGTCTTAGGAAAAGACTCAGAGCGTCGCTTCTATTATTCCCTGTCCGTCGATTCTCAACTGCTGGGTTCGGACAGTAAGGTCATTTACTCGGATCGTCAGCAGCTGCACGAATTCCTCCGTTCTGATCAGGTCGAGCAGTTGCCGACCACGTCCCCTGGCGATCGCTGGCCGGCTGGCGGCGGTTCCTGGGAAATATCAGTTGCGCGTGGACGTCACTAATCTGGTCACCAAGCAAAGTTTCTCCCAGACTCGGGGAGTCCTGGTCCCCGGTTTCAGCCAAAGCCTAGGTATGAGTCAAGTCGTTTTTGCCTCACTGGCGCCTGCCCAGCGTGATTCCGAACAAATCCTACCGTTTAGTTTTGCCGGCGTGAGGATCCCAATCGGAGGGTCAGACAATGCGTCACTAACTGCCGGTGATCCCATTAGGGTGATTTACCAACTTTGGGAACAGCCCGATATGCCAGCCTGGCTGAAGGGCAAACACTTAGAGGTCTCGTATTTGATCGGGCAGCTCGGCGTGGCTGCACGGAAGGAGCAACCGCAAAGCATTGACCGCGGCGGATTCGATGCCCACGGTAATCTCCTGATTGGGACGGACCTGCCCACTACCGACTTGCACCCCGGCAACTATCGTCTCGTAATCCGCGTGACTGACCCAGAAAGCAATGAGAGCACATCTCAATCCATCAACTTCCGTCTAGCAGGGGTGGATCGCCAACCTCTATGGAACATCACGAATCCGTCGTACACAGGGGCGTCCGACTCGGTAGTCAACCTGCATCGCCGTGGCCTATGTGCGCTAGCACAGCAGCAACCTCAGGCCGCGATCACTTATCTAAAGCAGGCAATTGATGCAGGCACGCCGGACGCGGCAACCTATAACGCTCTGGCCTCAGCGTACCGGCTCGCTGGAAATGCGACCGCTGCAGTCGCCACCGAAAAACAACGTGACAGCGCACTGCCCCGCTCAGCCTCCGCCCCTTCCGCCAACGGGCCAAACTAAGGTCTGGGCATGGTTTCATCGAGCAAAGCCCGTAGCATTGTGATCCCCAAGCAGAATGCGTTCCTTTATCGGCTTAAGAATTCAAGAAATCAACGTATCAGACGAGACGTCTTTCCATACGCGGCCTTGGCGCGGAAGGGGTTAATTTTTTTGACCAATGGGGTTAATTTTTAACCCATGGGCCAATTGGCTGGAGAGAGCGCTTTTACGGCGGCGGGAGGTAAAACATGCTTGGCCTATTGTTTTCATGAGCTTAGGGACGTAGCACAATTCCGGCGAAGTTTGGCCATCTGCTTGCTCTAATTGCAGCGTAAAGCAGTTAAATCAAAACTGGAGACTCCAAAATGGCTATGGAAAAGAAATCTCTCATCAGCAAGAAGACGACCGCTCCCACAAAGAGCAAGAGCACAAAGTCGAAGGTTGACACATCGAAGCCTGCGGCGAGCAAGGTCGTTGCTGCTAGGAATTTGACCGGCCGGTATACCTAATTCATCCAGGCCCTGGCGAGCGGAGTGGTTGCCGACTGCTATCCGTTCCTTGGATCACGAGTCCGATAATCGGAGATTCTGGGCGGGATTCAACCTCGCCTTGATTCGGGTACACGAATATGGCTATCGAAAAAAAATCGCTGAACGCAGGGAAGCAAAGGCTGGTCGGCAGAAATTCCGAAAATAGTATGGCTAAGCCCGCCGAAGCAGCAAAACTCGGCGATGCCAAAAAGCTGGCGATAGCTAAGCTGGTTAACGCTAAACTATCGACGGCAAAGCTGACAACCCTCAGGAAACTAGGTAGTTAGGGCCAATCTGCACTAGAAGGGCGACTACGGCCGTTGGCCGTGGCCGCCTTTGTAGTTTCAGATAGACGGTGTTCGTTCGGTGGTTCCAACGGAAGCTGTAGATCAATCCCGAGTCTCGGTGGAGATTTTCGCCCGCGTGATTTGACAAGCTTTGCCAGGTCAGACTATCTCCGCCATTTCCGGGGCGGCCTAGTTCAATCTCCGAGGATACGCTGCGCTAGGTGCGTGACCAGCAACGGCGGTCGGCCATCGACAAAGCTGCGGTCAGCCGCTCCAGCAGGTTGATCTTGCGGTCTACCTTGCGCAACGGCACCGCACCCGCGTCGCTGGACACCTGACCGGCCACTAATACTCGGCTTCCGCGCGGCGTGAAAAAAGAGCTGTGAATGCGAATGCGAACCGTTTCTTGGTGACAGCGTGTCATGAAAAAAGGCCGCCCCCGCACAGCAAACACTACGCTTCCACAACGCAGTTACGCCATGAAAAGACGGCCTTTCCAATACACTCTATATCACCTCAACCACATCTGTTTCTCGCTTGTGAGGAATCCGGGCTAGCCTCCTTCCGAGTGCGGAGTATTGCGTAGTAAGAGGGCTTCGAATGTATGCCTAGATTCGAGGCAGATCGATTACTACCTCGGCTCAACGCTATTCTTCGGGGAACGAATCTATGTCATCGGCCTCAGGAAGGGAGCCCAATTCGTCGGCATTTGGGGCAGACGTTATTTGATCGGGACCGCAATTCTGAACATCGTAAGTGGTTTGGTATGCCGTGACCGTCCCAGTGATCGTGACGAACGGATAAAAGCAGCTGACTATTTTTTGTCCCACCTGAACGGTCTTTGAACTGTTGGAGTAGTAATCAGTAACTAAAGAATCCTTTGGTGCTGCATATGCTGACTTGGATTGCAAACAAACAAGCGCTAAGGCAAAGCTTCCTAAAGCCGCCCCGAAACTATTGATGTAGGGTCTCGACATTTGTGCTCACTTGCAAATAGTTCAGACGAAGTTACGTTGTTGTTGTCGACCGGACCATGCCATATACGGTAATAGTCGTGGTGCTAATTAAATGAGCATTTCACTTTTTCTGGTTTTACAGTCCTTGGGCTAACCGTTCCCCTCGCAGCCTCCGGAAACGAGCTTAGTAAAGGCTCTGCAGTTATTGGATGCGGCCTATTCGTAACAGAAATTATTTTATTTCTGTGCACGACGGCCTCTTCAATGTCAACGCTTTGCACAAGGTCAGGCCGCGCTGCGTCCCAGAGACACTTTGAGCGATTCGCCCTTAAGGTGCTTTTACCCAGACTTCCTGGTGGCGGTCGTCGGAGAAGGTAAGCCCAGTGATGCGGCCGTCAGGAGCCTTCTCAAATGTGATGCGCGTACTGCTTCCGCTGGGATAAAAAAAACGATTGGGAAGTTCAGGCAATAGCTCTGTCTGGTCACCCGTACGGTTTCGGGACATCAACGATCTTGGTGTGTCGCCGCAAAACGAATGTACGAGCTAGTGGGGCGACAAGAACGTCCCGGGTTAACTAGCGCGTTGAGATCCGTCGGGCACCTCAACGATCATGAGCAGATGGCACACCGACCGCGGCATGGTGTACATCACCCTGGGCCCTCCACAGCAAAAGCGTTCTTACCTCAATACAAAATACCTGGAGCCGTTGGAGACCTGGTTTTATCAGGACCCGGGGAGTGCGCTGGCACCGTATTTCTCAGTTCTTTTCTTTAAGCCCAGCCCAGCGGAAGACTTCCGCATTTACTCGCCCTACCAGGACCGGCCGGACAAACTCATCGCCAGCACCAACGGGGTCAATGATGTGCCGACGGCACTGAGGATCATCAAGGATGACCTGGGCGACGAGATCGCCAACCTGACCCTTTCTCTTTTCCCCAACGAGCCGGTGGATAACAAGAATGGCACTCCTACCCTGGAATCCGACCTGCTGCTGGACAAAATTCGGGATTATCGCAACCTGCCGGAGAATAGAGAACTCCTTGCGCAACGCCGGGCGTTACTGGAAGGAGTGAGCCACCGGGTTTTGCTGGGGCAGGACTTTAGCGACCTTTCGGTCATGGCAACCCGAGACGGCGCCAACCAGGCCAGCATCCATTACATGCTTCGCCTTTTGAATGCCGGCGATTTCGTCCTGGGCAAAGACGCCAATCAACGTGTCTATTATTCGCTGTCGGTGGAGTCGCAGCTCCTCGGGCCTGACGGTAAGCTGATCTACACCGACACCCAGGACCTTCATGACTTTCTCACTGCCGATCAAGTCGAGCAACTGCGTCCGCGTGCCCTTGCGGTCGCCGGCCGGCTGGTGGCAATTCCCGGCAAATATCAACTGCATGTAGATGTCACCAACCGGGTCACCAAGCAAAGCTTTTCCCAGACACGAGGGGTTCTTGTCCCCCCGTTCGACCACACTTTGGGAATCAGCCAGGTGGTCTTTTCGTCCGTGGTGCCCCCAACGCGTGACTACGAGCAGAACCAGCCATTCAGCTTTTCCGGGGTGAAAATTCCGGTAGCGGGGGCAGATAACGCCGAGCTGGTTGGCGGCGACCCGCTCAGGGTGATCTATCAACTGTGGGAGCAGCCGGGTACGCCCGTTTTTCTGAAGGGAAAAAATCTCGAGGTTTCCTACTTGATCGGCCAGCTCGGCGTGGCTACCAGGAAGGAACAGAAGCAGACAATTGACCGTGCCAGCTTCGATCCTCAAGGCAATTTGCTGATGGGCACGGATCTCCCCACGACCGACCTGCACCCGGGCAACTACCGCCTGGTTATTCATGTCACCGACCCGGAGAACAATGAGACGACGTCTCAAGCGATCAATTTCCGGCTAGTCGGCGGCGATCGTCATCCGCTGTGGGACCTTACGAGCCCTTCTTATACAAGGTCCGCAGACTCAGTTGTCAATTTATATCGGCGCGGCCTTTGCGCCTTGGCTCAGCAACAACCTCAGTTGGCGATCGCCTATCTCAAGCAAGCGGTGGAAGCCGGCACACCCGACGCGGCCATGTACAGTGCTTTGGCTTCGGCTTATCGGCTCGCCGGAAACACCACCGCGGCGACCGCGACCGAAAAGCAGCGCGACACCGCACTGGCCAAGGCCGCAGCGCCCTCAAGAAATTAGGTGAGGGGGTACCGAGCTATTTGTCTTCCTCGGGGCCCGGATGCTTGCCCACGAACGGAGAGCAGCAGGGCTCCTTGGCAGGAGTGAATTCCATAAACTCCACCCGGGTAAAGTCGGGGTCGTAGAGGTTGAGCTGCACTTTGCCATCGCGACCGACCTGGGTCTTGGTGCAGTTGGGCCCCTCACACTTGTTCCGCTCCAGCGCGGCAACGGCATCGGTCATGTGGGCCACACCCAGCGAGAAGTGGTCCATCACACCGGTTTGTTTCAGGGTGGGGGTCGGAGACACGTTCAGCATGTATTCCAGCCAGTCGGTGCCATCGGGCACCTGGATGCTTTGGTAGTCCGTCCGGGAGTCGGTCTTGCCACCATGCCAGTAGGGGCGGAAGCCCAGCACGTCTCGCCAGAATGCGTCCTCTTTTGCGGCATCCCGGACGATAAAGCCTACGTGGATGACACGCTTGCTGGTGGCGTCCGGAGAGGACGGGGCTTTGGCAACCAGCTTGTTAGAGCCGCGCTGCACAAAAATCACCAAGTTGCCCTCAGGATCGCGCACTCCGAACTCGCCGGCTTTCAACGGCAACTCTGCCGTAATCCCGTGAGCCGCCAGGTAGCGCTCGAGCGCGGCCGCGTTGCGGGTGGTGAATGCGACGGCGGCCATGCGAACGTCCGGCTTGGGTGGTGGCGGCGAAGTCAGTATTTCGATCCATTGAGAGGAATTGACCGGATAAATCCATACGCCGTTCGACTCCAGGCGTTTGTACCCCAGGGTGTCACCATAGAACTTTTGTGCCCCGGGCGGATCGGTTGTATAGAATCGCGCGAAAGCGATCCCGGTGATGGCGGGACGCCCGGCCGCCTGCGCCCCTTGAGCGGCCACACTAGCAAGGACAAATGCAAGCAATAGAACTCGTCTCATGAACCGAACTCTAGTTGATTTGGACAACCCCGGTCAAAAGGCCCTCGAGCCGCTAAGCACCAGAAGGATTGCGTCTCCGCCCAATCCTCAATAGACTTCTCTCCGGGCAAAAATCCGGGTTTTTCAGTTCTTTAAGGAGACTGCGTGCGCCCTTTTCGGATCATCGTATTTCTTTGCCTGGCCCTTCTCGGTCCCCAGTTCCTTCAGACCGGCAAGGTGGAAGCACAGCAGCCACCAAACAATATGGTGGAGCCGCCGCCGCACGCCAAGCAGATCTACCTCAAGCACGTTCTGGTGATCGGTCAGACGAAGGGTTTCGAACACAACTCGATCTCAGCCGCCATGGCCGCCATTTACACCATGGGCAAAGAAAGCGGACTTTGGGACACGATGCTGCGCACCGACACCGAATTGCTGACTAAGAAAGAGTTGAAGAACAACGCAAAAAACCTGAACTATTTCGACGTGGTCATCTTCTCCAGCACCACCGGCGAACTGGACATGGACGCGAGCCAGAAACAGGATTTAATGTCGTTCATCAAGGAAGACGGGAAAGGCTTTGTGGGCATACACGCCGCGCTGGACACAAATTACACTTGGCCGGAGTATGGCGAAATGATTGGGGGATGGTTCGACCAGCATCCCTGGATGACTTTCAATGCGCCGATTATCAATGAAGACCCGGATTTCCCCGCGGTGCGCCATTTTCCCAAAGCGTTCGTGAAATACGACGAAATCTATCAGCCCAAAGACTGGTCGCGGAGCAACGTGAATGTGCTCCTCAGTCTGGACCCGAGCAAGCTCAACTATGAGAACAACCCGCGTATTCATCGCACGGACCATGATTTCCCCGTGGCCTGGAGCAAGATGTACGGTAAAGGGAGGGTATTCTATTCCACGCTCGGTCATACGGAAGAGGCATGGGAAGATCCGGACATCCGGAAGATGTATTTCGAGGCGATCAAGTGGTCGTTAGGGATGACTGAGGGAAGCACAACATCGCACCCACGGCCAGCCGGCTCCGCACCCAGTAAGTGAAGTAGAACCCGACGGGAATGAAGGTGGTGTCACAAGGATGAAGAGATTTCGGGATTTTGCCATGCTGGTGGCGATCGCAGGTTTAGCTGCCTACCAGGGCAGACAATTGCACATTTATGCAGCATCAAGCCAGGCGCCGGTCGCCCCGACGACGCAAAACGCTGGACCCACCCACGGTGGTGATGCGCCGCCGGCTCAATCTGCCGCGGCGGCTGCTGCGGGCGGTTCTCTCTTCCAGCAGAATTGTGCCTTCTGTCACGGCCGGGACGCCGGCGGCGGAGAAACAGGGCCCGACCTCACCCGGTCGAAGCTGGTGACCGCTGACGTAGGAGGAGACAAGATCGGGGATGTAGTGCTGCATGGACGACCCGACAAAGGGATGCCTGCTTTCCCATTCTCCAGCGAACAGATCACTGAACTCGCTGCTTTTATTCATTCCGAGCAGACCAAGGCCATGGCGCAGAGCGGCAAGAGGAAAGGCGTCGATGTATCCGATCTTCAAACGGGTAACGTGGAGGCCGGTAAAGCCTATTTCAATGGCGCGGGCGGCTGCGCGACCTGCCACTCACCTACCGGTGATCTGGCCGGCATCGCCTCACGCTATGAGGGGCTGCAGCTGGAAGAACGAATGCTGTATCCCAAGGACGTAAAGAGCAAGGTCACGGTGACACTCGCTTCGGGAGAAAAGATTACCGGGACCCTGGCATACCAGGATGAATTCACGGTGGGATTGCGGGATGCCACAGGAACGTACCGGTCTTGGCCCACGAGCGCTGTGAAGGTCTCTGTTGACGCGCCCGTGGAAGCCCACGTGGCCTTGTTCAGCAAATACACCGATGACGATATCCATAACCTGATGGCGTATATACAGACCCTGCGCTAGGAGCATTTTTTGACTGCCTCGAAAAACACTTTGCTTGTCGCTGTAGGCGCCGTTTTGGCCTTTGCATTTTCATGTCCGCTGAAAGCACAGAATGTGGATGCGAACATGCTTCTGCACCCACCCGCCGACAGCTGGCCTGGATACCATGGCGACTACTCCGGCAGACGGCACAGCAAGCTAACACAGATTACGCCGCAAAATGTCAGCAATCTAAGCCTGGCCTGGGCCTTTCAGACAAATCAGCCAGCAGAAATCAAATCCTCTCCGCTATTGGTCGATGGCGTGTTGTACTTTACCGTCCCGGACAATGTCTGGGCAGTGGATGCGCGCTCGGGCCAGAAACTCTGGCAGTACACCTATCCGCCCAACAAAGGGGACCATATCGGCCAGCGGGGGGTGGGCATGTATAAGGACTGGCTATTCTTTGTCTCCCCGGATGCGCACCTGGTCTCTCTCAATGCCAAGGACGGCAAGGTGCGGTGGATCATCGAACTCGCCGACGTGAACAAAGGCTATTGGGCTACGGAGGCGCCGTTCATCGTGGGTAACCATGTTCTGGTAGGCGTGGGCGGCGATCTGGATAACATACCCATGTTCCTGAAGTCGATCGATCCGGAGACGGGCGAGACGCAGTGGCAGTGGAACGTCACGCCTCCGCCGGGCCCGAACGTCACCACGGGCGGCACGACGTGGATGGCCGGGACCTATGATCCTGATCTGAACCTCATCTATTGGGGCACGGGGAACCCGACGCCGGTTTTGGATGGCAACGCGCGGCCGGGCGACGACCTCTATACCTGCAGCATCGTGGCCCTGAATCCCGATACGGGCAAGTTGGTTTGGGCCTTTCAACCCTCACCGCACGATACCCATGACTGGGACGCGGTGGAGATCCCGGTGCTGGTCGACGGAACCTTCCATGGACAACCGAAAAAGATGCTGATGCAAAGCTCCCGCAACGGGTACTTTTTCGTTCTGGATCGCACCAATGGCAAGAGCCTGCTGACCGTTCCTTTCGGCCCTGTGAACTGGGCATCGGGCGTGGACAAGCAAGGCCGCCCTATTCCAAATCCGGCCAAGGATCCGGCGCCCGACGGCCGCCTGATCGCGCCGGATGAGGGTGGACTCACCAACTACCGTTCGCCCAGCTTCGATCCTAAGACCGGCCTGTACATTGTCGATGCTCACCCCGCCTACAGCCTCTACTTCAATAAGCCGGCGGACGGTTCCTACGGTTGGGCGGGTGCGGATTATGGGCTGTGGGGCAAGGGCGTCCTGGAGGCGATCGACTACCAAACCGGTAAGATCCGATGGACCCATGAACTTGGCCCCGGAGGTTCCGGCGCCGGTGTGCTGACCACGGATTCCGGACTTACCTTCACCGCTGATGCCGAAGGGAATTTTCTCGCACTGGATACAAGCAACGGCAAGACTCTTTGGCATTCTGGGTCAGGCGCGCGCATCGGGAGCTCTCCGATTACCTATGAACTCGACGGACGCCAATACCTGCTGACGAGCAGCGGAAGCGTGCTGTTTGCGTTTGCGCTACCGCAGAGCGCGATTGCCACTAAGCATCCTGTGGCAAAAGCACAGTGAGCCAGGAACCGCTTTGCAGAGGAAGAAACAGCAGGTTCCTCCACTGCGCTTGCGCTCCGGTCGGGATGACAATTCTGTGGAGCCATTGATAGCTATTCGTCTGACCGGTTTTTGAGACATTCTCCCGGCAAAAGAATTGTCATCCCGACCGGAGCGCAAGCGCAGTGGAGGGACCTGCTGTTTCTCTTATAGTTCTGACGCAGAGTAAAAAGGCCGTCCCCTTCCATGTTTGCTAAATCGACGCCCTATCTTCCCGGAAAAAGCCTCGATGAAAATTACCGATGTAAAGACCATTGTCGTCAACGCAGAGATGCGGAATTGGATCTTCGTAAAGGTCATCACTGACCAGGCTGGTTTGTTTGGCTGGGGAGAGGCATCGCTGGAGTGGAAGACGCGGGCGGTCACCGGCGCCATCGAAGACTTCACTCCGATGCTGATCGGCGAGGATCCGCGCAACATCGAGCATATCTATCAGAAGCTTTATCGCCATTCATTTTTCCGCATGGGCGTGATCGGCATGAGCGCGATCAGCGGTTTGGAACAGGCGTGCTGGGACATCTTCGGCAAGTCGCTCGGTCTTCCGGTTTATCGGCTACTGGGCGGCGAAGTACGTAACCGGGTCCGCATGTACACACACCTGGGCGGCGGGGACATGAAGTCCGTCTACCAGACCTTTGATCCCCAGCCGCTCATCGATCTGGCCAACCAGGTGGTTGCTCGCGGCTATACTGCGCTGAAAGTCGTCTTTGTCCCGTACTCGGAGCCGTTGATGGGGAGGCAGTATGTACGTCAGTTTTCCCAGATGTTCGAGAAACTGCGCGTCGCCGTGGGAGACAGTATCGACATCATGATCGATTTCCACGGACGAACCTCGCCTGCCATGGCGATCCAATATATCCACGCGATTGAAGAATTTAGTCCTTACTTCTGTGAAGAGCCGGTCCCCCCGGAGAATATTCCAGCGTTGCGCCAGGTTCGTGAAGCAGTCCGCGTGCCTATAGCGACGGGCGAGCGGTTGGTTTCTCGCTACCAGTTTCGCGAGGTTTTCGAACAACAAGCGTGCCACGTGATTCAACCGGACTTGTGCCATTGCGGAGGTCTTTCCGAAGCTAAAAAGATAGCGGCGGCGGCAGAAACCTACTATATGGGCGTGGCGCCGCATAACCCTCTGGGACCGATTGCCAATGCTGCCGCACTTCACTTTGCTCTATCGACGCCGAATTTTCTGATTCAGGAAGATATGCTCACGGACGTGCCCTGGCGTTGGGACGTAGTCAAGCACGGACTAAAGATGGAGAACGGCTACTGGTCGAAGAGCGATTCTCCAGGCCTGGGGATTGAAGTGGACGAGGCAGAGGCGGCGAAACATCCTTTTAAGCGAGAAGCATTTGCTACCGCGGTAGCACGTGCCGCGGACGGCGCAATTCTCGATTGGTAAATCGTTGGGAGTTGATTTAAGCAAGTATCCATTCGGCGGCACCGTCCCGATGGCCTTCGTTTTCATCAGGATGATTCGCCCGCTGCATACTGAGGAGAGAACCGTGACATCGAATCACCTGCGAAAAAAATTCTTTCTGGCGGGCGCTCTTATCGTTCCCTGCCTGCTCATTGCACTGCTCCTCCACGCGCAAACATTTCCCGATGCATCGGTGTACGCGAACGATCCCGTGGCCATGCTTGCGGGGTACCGGCACGTGGAAGTCTCCTCTGTCTCCGACGCAATTGAGCAGCTCACGGGGCAGCGCCAGTACATGACGCACCACATGCAGCCCATCTTCACCACGAAGTTTGCCGGCTATGCGGTTACCGTAAAACTGGTGAAGGAAGAGAATCACGACCCGAATGCGCTCACCGGTATGCTCACCGCGATCGACCAAGGGGCCAAGGATTCCGTCTATGTAATGACGGTGCAAGATGGGGCCGATATTGCGGGGATGGGCGGACTGATGGGCACGGCCATGTCGGCGCGGGAATTCGCGGGCGCGGTGATCGATGGTGGCGTACGCGACGTAGCCTATCTGCGCAAGATCGGATTTCCCGTCTATGCGAGCGGAATCGTTCCGGCAACTTCCGCCGGACACTATCGTGTTGCGGGCACCGGCATTCCAGTCGTTTGTGATGGAATCAAAGTCAATGCCGGCGACATTGTTGCGGCGGATAGCGACGGAGTCGTGGTCGTACCCCGAGAGATCGCTCCTAAGGTATTGGTATTGTCACAGCAACTGGACTTTAAAGAACACAGCATGTACGCATACATCGAGAACACAAAGTCGATTCAAGAGGCGGTAAAAAAATTCGGACGATTATACGTAAGGGCTAAGTGAGCCCCTGCCTTACCAGCAGTTCTTCGACCGCGCGGTTGGCTTCATCCATGGCCTGGTTGGTGAAGGCCGCCGCACCTGCATCCGAGTTGGCAATGGAGACCAGGTGATAGCGCTGCCGGCCCAGGATGTGCGGTCGAAGCTCCTGCGGCAGGTCTGGATCCGCCAGCGAATCGTAGGTATAGGCGTAGCCGTAGGGCCAGCGATTGACGGTAATGGCTACGATGTCCTCGGCCGGGTCGAAGCCGGTGCCTGCCAGCATTCGCGCCAGCTGCTGCCGCACTTCGAGCTCAAATTTCTGGAAGCTTGAAGTAAGCAACTCCTGTTGCCCGATGCGATTTTGTTCCTTGCGCGGCAGGCCAGGCCGGTTAGGATTCGCCACCATGTGGAGCAGGATTGGTTCCTCGGGAGTGGTCACCCCGGAGTAGCCTCCAACCGTGGTTCCCGGGTCGAGCTGGACATGGGGGTAATACATCCCGGGAGCAGAAAACCTGGAGATCCCCGCTTTCCGAAAGGCGGTCCAACGCTTGAGCAGAACGTTGGTGTAGACCATCGGCACTTTCACCGGGTAGGCGAGTGCTTCTTTCTGGCGCTCGGGGATCTCGGGCAGCAGATAGGGAATGAGGCGGTTGTAACAGGCAAGGATACAGTTGCGGGCGCGGACGGCATAGAAGCTGCCGTTGCGGCTATAGGCGATACGCACCCACTCGGCGCTCTCCGCCGGCCCCTGGTGCTCTACTCTGACCACGGGGGAGTTGAGCCGGATGCGCATGGGCGCATCGGCTACATCCAGTTGATCGTAGAGCAGCCTGGCTCCGACGATGGTGTTCATCGACTGCTGGCCAGGCAGCGCCGACGGAACAAGCCGGGAGACAAGCAACCGGGCCACCGAAGCATTGCCATCGGGAAAGTGAAAGAAGAATGAGCCCTCGTTAAAGCTCTCTTCCTGCTTTAATCCCAAGCCGTTAAAACCGATGGAGCCATGCTGCGCCGCCTCCAGCGCCGGCAGCGTATCGACCCGCTTGTTATTGCGTTCGCCGTCGCCCAGAAAGACCGGTAGCGCGCTGGGATCCATCTTCGCTATGTGGAGCAGGTAATCCTGATAGCTTATCCGGGCCAGCTTTGCCTTTTTATCTTCCAGAGACATGCCGGCCATGTAATCGGGGTTCTTGCCGTGTAGCCTAACCAGGTCGCGCTGCGCGGCAGGAGAGAGCGGCGCCTGGGCAAAGAAATCGCTTCCAAGGCGTGCGGCCCAGACCGGCAACCACGCGGTCCTCACCAAAGTGTTCCTTATCGAAGAACATCGCCGAACGCAGGTTATATTTCGTCTCGAGGTCGTGATTGATGAACTCGGGATAGCGCATCACTTCGATCCCTAGTTCCTGGAGCAGCGCCTTGGCCTCGTAGCTGTAGGGGTAAGGTGTGGCGATGGCCATGGTTCCACCGAAGCCAAGGAAAGTCTTTCCGCCATACTCGAACTGATTGCGCTTGGCGTGACCACCAATGTCGTCATGGTTATCAAGGATGAGGATCCGCTGGTCTTCTCCCAAGGCCTTGCGGTAAAAGTGCGCGGCGGAAAGACCGGAGATGCCGGCTCCCACAATGACCAGATCATAGGACTCGCGAATCTCGCTGTCGGCAACAGGAAACTTGTTGTATTTGCCGGCGCGAATATTGTCGAATTCGGAGATGGATGCTGGATAGTTCCCACGTAGACCAGAGCGAAGCGGGGGGTAATCCTCGGGGCTTTGTGCCAGCAATCCGGTTCCGTGGAGCGCCGTAAAGGCGACGCGACGATGATCGCTACGCCGTTCATAAAGTCGCGGCGGCTGATGTTGCGATCCATACCCAGCGTGCGGCCAAGCTTGCGATGATAGTCATCCATTGATGTGGGTCCTCCTTCGAAGTCAGGCAAGCAGGGGCATGGATCTGCGATCAATCACTTCAGTGACCGCGCGGTAAGCCTCCAGGATGGCTGCGTCGGTGTGCGGGCTCGCAGCCGCATCGGCGTTCGCGATGGTGATCAGGCCGAAGGGTTGGCGGGCGATCACGCAAGGGCGCTCGGGGGAGGAGGTGTAAACCCACTCCAAAGGATCGTAGAGGCTGCTGTACGTATAGGAATAACCATGGGGCCAGCGATTCACTGTGATACCGACAATATCTTCCGCGGGATCGAAGCCTCCTCCTCCCAGAGTGCGCGCCAGCTGATCGCGTATCTTCCGCTCGAAGGTTTCGAGGTTGGTATTGAGCAGATCGTAGCGTCCGGCGCGGTACTGGTCTTTCCGTGGCAGACCCGGAGAACAGGGCGTGCGCACAAGGTGCAAGAGAATAGGCTCCTCCGGAGTTTGCGGATGGCGCAGCTCACCCAGCGTTGCCGCTTCGGTAAGAGAAACGCTGGTGTGATACATGGTCGGCGTGGTCACGGAGCGGACACCGAGTTTTTGAAACGACTTCCAGTTACGGAGCGCCACACTCGTATACACCAGCGGCGCCTTTACGTTGTAAGCAAGAGCTTTCTTTTGCGTGTCAGGCAGCGCGGGCACAAGGTAGGGAATAAACATATTCCAGCAGGCCATCACTGCGGCTGCTCCCCTCACCTGGTATGTCTTGCCCGCAGTCACATAGCTTACGATGACTGCTTTGGGATTGGAAGGTTCCCCCTCCTGATAGACATTCACGACCGTGCTGCTGAGCCGGATGCGCGCCTTCTGGCCGGGGCGGTCAAGATAGGCATAGTTGACCCTGGCGGTTCCTACATCGTCCATGGTTTTGCCGGGGACGGCATCGGGGATAAGCGAACGCACCAGCAACCGGGCGATGGTGGCATTGCCATCCGGAAAATGAACAGCTTCCCCGCTTTCCTTCTGACGGCCGTGCTGTCCGCCGGGTAGATCGGCGAGCACCCCGTCCGGCGTGGGCTCTAACTTCAAACCACGAAACCCGGGAAGCCCCATCTCCCAACAGAAGAGTGCCGGGGTAGCATCCGTACCGACGGCGAAGAGACCTGCCGGGACATTCTGGAAAAACCAGATCACCTGCTTATCCACCTTGGCGATCTGGAGCAGGTAGTCGTTGTAACTCATCCTGGCCAGACGTAGCTTTTTTTCCGCCGAGGTCAAACCGGGCATATAGTCCGGCTGGGCAGGGTCGAAGAGGCGCAGCATGTCTTTTTGCGCAGCCGCGGAGAGCGGCGTCTTAGCCAGGAAGTAGGCCGAGAAGATGCGGCCTACTCCCTCTTCATAGTCATAGCCGCCGACTACCAGGCTGTCCTTGCCCCAGGTTTCCTTATCGAAGAAGTAGGACGGCTTTAATCCGAGGGATGTATAGAGAGACCGATTCTTCGCGTTTTCGGCCTTGTACTTATCAAGGTCAATGCCTATATCTTGGAGAATTTGCCGGGACGGCGCATTGTAGCGTTGCGGCGACTCGATGTTCAGTGTGCCGCCATTGATAGCCAGGGTGCGGCCCTGGTAAGTGAACTCGTTGCGCTTGGCGTGGCCACCGAAATCGTCGTGATTGTCGAGGATCAAGACGCGCGCACCTGGGCCTACGTTCTTCAGGAAAAAATGGGCAGCCGAGAGCCCGCTGATGCCACCGCCAACAATGATCAAGTCATAAGGATCATCGGTTTTGATCGCTCCCGACAGATCCCACTCGCGCCGGTCGCGCATTTCGTGAGCGGCCTCAAAGGAACCGGCGTGATCACCCCGCATCCCGGTACGCAGCGGCGGGTATGGGTTCTGCGCCACGGTTGCTTGCGCCGTGTTGCTCTCTTGCGGCAACCCCAGACCCTCTGCCGCGGGACCGAGGAGTGATCCCGCCAAGCCGGCGCCGACGGTGTAGAGAAAGTCTCGCCGGTCGATCTTACGATCCATCCCCAGGCTATGGTCGGAAAACTCACTCTTATGATCACTACCGTCAGTCATCTCGTTCTCCTTTTTCGCCTGCGATGCACGGGGTTACGGGTTCCCTTCATTCGCTCATCGTAAACAGCCCCGAACTAAAAAGTAGGTGGTGTATTTACCCACAGAAGAATCGCCTCCTGACTGGATGGATTGCTCCAGCGATGCGTCTGGGAACTGGAGAAGTAGAGGCAATCTCCCGCCTGAAGCCGGTAATACTCCACTTCATCCAGCCATATCTCGCAGGTGCCGCGAATTACATAAATGAATTCCTCCCCGTCGTGGTGATAGGACTCACCACTCGACGCGCCCGGGGCCAAGCGAAAGAGATGAGGCTCCATCGCTGTTTTGCCCAGAGCCAGCAATTCGATGCAGATTCCCGGTTCGTTTGACAACTTCCTGCGTTCCGCCGGACGGACTAACTTACCCCCTTCGGTTGAGCTACCGAAAAAAGCGAGCACTGTGGTGTTATAAAAGACCGCCAGCTTTTGCAGGGTCGAGATCGAAGCGTGAACCTGACCCCGTTCGAGGCAGCTTAGGAACCCTGCCGATACTTCCGTGGCCGCAGCAGCCTGGGCGAGAGTAAGCTTGCGGCTCCGTCTCAGTTGACGCAACCTTCGTCCAATCGGTATTTCGCTTTTCTTTTGAGCCACTCTGGCTGCGGCAGGTTCCGATTTGTCCAGGAACTGACGGATGGCAACCACGTTCAAACCATTTTTGAAACGGAGGCTCTGGATAATCTTCAGCCGCTCTATCTGCTGCGAAGAATACATGCGATAGCCGCCTTTGGTGCGAGACGGGGAGGTAAGTCCCACATTCTCCCATTGCCGCAATGTCGATGCACTGACATTGAGCAATGAAGAAACTTCAGAGATTCTGAACTGCAGTCCATGGTCGCTGCCAGTGCTCTGGTTATGAAGCCTTCTGTTCTTCGCCATAGCTTATTGTCCTGAGGAATCGATTCGAGGAATAGCCGGCCGGAAAAGGAGTGAGCTCTGGCTCTCGTGGCAGGTTTCACATCCTGTTGCAGCGTCCTTGCGGCGGTGGCATGCGACGCAGCCGGCCATCGTCGTGACGTTCGTAGTCTTTGTGACTACTTCCATTTGCGCGACATCGCCATGGCACGTGTCACAAGTTACGCCGGCTTGAAGATGCGTACGATGACTCCAATAGACGAACGCAGGAACCGAGTAGATAGGTCTCCATGGAATCGGCTCCCCAGATTGGGCAAACTTTGCCAGCTGCTGAATGGCGGGCCGGCCGGTGGCGACCCGAGCATGGCAGTCCATACAGGTCTGTGTCACTGGCAACGTCATCTGGTTGCCGGGCTCTGGGTTCGCGTGGCAGAAAGTGCAAGAGAGGCGCAAACTCACATGCGTTTTGTGGCTGAAGGGGATAGGCTGATCCGATGCCGATGAAGTTGGACCGGCCTCTGGCTTGGCCGTAGAGATCTGCCGGGCGGAAAGAAGGGCCGGCGCAAAGAGTAGCAATGCCTGCGCGATCCAAACAACGGTTCTTCTTTTCATCCTTGGGCTGCTTAGTATGTCGAAGTACACTAAACGGAGCAAAGCTGATCTGTCCTCCAGTGCAAACCCAAGACATGGTTAAGAGTACCGTAGCGGTGACCTCGCAGAGCCCTTCAAATGGAATTCCAATGTTAGATTTTGCCATGGCAGGAAGGCGAACATGATGAGACGATTCGCAATCGTTTTCGTGGCCCTGGGCGGCGTTATCGCACCGCACGTGGCCATGCCGGCGCCCCCTCCATTCGTACTCTCGAGCCCAGACGCGCAACTCACGGTGAGCGTTCCGGCGGTCTACACCGCGAACGTTTTTGGATGCCATGGCGGCAATATGTCGCCCGCCCTGCAGTGGAGCGGCGCGCCAGCCGGAACCAAGAGTTTCGTCGTCACCCTATTCGATGGGGACGTCCACGACACACCCTCTGGTTGGTGGCACTGGGTTCTCTACGACGTGCCCATGCTGGTTAACAAACTACCGAAGGGCGCCGGCGCCGAGCACAGCACACTGCTGCCCAGTGGGGCTTTACAGGGCCGAACGGATCTGGGAACGGACGCCTACCACGGTCCGTGCCCGGACAAGGGGGACCCTCCACATCACTATGTGTTTACCATCTACGCGGTCGATGTTTCCAAGCTGCCGGTCCCTCCGGAAGCCAGCGGCTCCATGGTGACATCCACCGCACAGGGCCACCTGCTGGGCAAAGCAGTCCTGATCGCGCGCTATGGACGCTAAAAGACTGTCGATTGCCAAATTATTCAAGTAGGCTTGGGACTTAGTCAGGGAGTCATCCATGCGATTTTCCAATTTGTTGAGGACTTTGCTGCCTGCCATCGCCGTACTCGGCGCCTTGTCTGTAGGCAGTTCGTTGGCATCGGGTCGACCTGGGGCAGAAAGCAACGGCACCGGATGCCCGAACGATGACAGCGGGTTGAAGTTGCCTGCTGGCTTTTGCGCAACCGTCTTCGCTGACAATATTGGCCACGCTCGTCACCTGGTGGTGGCGCCGAGCGGAGTGGTGTACGTCAATACCTGGTCTGGCGACTACTATCCCCCCGGAGACAAGCCTCCCGCCGGCGGATTTCTGGTAGCCCTGCAAGATAAGACGGGTGCGGGCAAGGCCGGCGTGATTGAGCGCTTTGGTGAAACCATCCAGACCGGCGGCGCCGGTGGCACCGGCATCGCCCTCTATAAGGGATCGGTTTACGCGGAGATCAATGATCGCATCGTGCGATATACGCTGCCTGCGGGGTCCATCGTGCCCCAGGGATCCGCGACCACCGTCGTTTCCGGACTGCCACTGGGCGGCGATCATCCCATGCATCCATTCGCCATCACTGCCGACGGGTCCATGTACATCGACGTAGGCACGGCAACCAACTCCTGCCAGCTCAAGAATCGAACACTCAAGTCGCCTGGTGCGGACCCCTGCACGGAACTCGAAACCCGGGGCGGCACCTGGCGCTATGACGCGAACAAAACCAACCAACCATTTACGCCGGGAGATCGATTCGCCACCGGGATACGCAATGGCGAGGGCTTTGCCATCGACGCCGCCGGCAAGCGGGTATTTGTGACGCAACACGGGCGAGACCAGCTGCATGCGAATTGGCCGGACCTGTATCCGCTGGAGAAGGAAGCGACGTTGCCGGCAGAAGAGCTGCTGCTCCTGAAGCAAGGCGGCGACTATGGTTGGCCTGAGTGCTACTACGACCCGGTGCAGCGCAAGCTGGTGCTTGCTCCGGAATACGGCGGGGACGGCGGTAGCAAAGTCGGCGTTTGCGCCAACAAGATTCCTCCCGTTGCAGCCTTTCCAGCGCATTGGGGGCCGAATGGCGCGGTCTTCTATGACCAGAAGCAATTTCCGGCCCATTATCACAATGGCGTGTTTATCGCCTTTCACGGTTCCTGGGATCGTGCACCCTTTGCCCAGGCGGGCTACAACGTAGTCTTTCAGCCGCTTGCCGGCGACCATGCATCCGGTGGGTGCGAAATATTCGCCGACGGCTTCGCGGGGTCAGTCAAGTCTCCCGAAAAAGCCGTGCATCGTCCCAGTGGTCTGGCTGTCGGGCCCGACGGGGCGCTCTACATTGCCGACGATAATACCGGGCGAATCTACCGGGTTGTGTATGTGGGCGGCTCTGCCGGCGGCGGTGCGAAATCCACTCCATGCCCGAGCGCCTCGGCTTCTCCCGGGCCTGTTGACACAGCCAATGCCAAACCGCCGGAGGGCACAAACCCCGATGCCGGTCTCTCCGTTCCTGCAGGAGCAACGCAAGAGATGGTGGCGCTGGGTGATCGCATCTACCACGGACAAGTGGGCGGAGCGTCGTGCACAGCTTGCCATGGCTCGAGCGGCAAAGGAACTCCCCTGGGCCCCGACCTAACCGACAGCAAGTGGTTGTGGAGCGATGGCAGTTATTCGGGAATCGCCAAAACGATCACCGACGGTGTCATGACGCCGAAAGAATATCGCAGCCCCATGCCGCCCATGGGCGGGGCTCAACTCACAGACGACCAGGTAAAAGCCGTAGCCGCGTATGTCTGGAGCCTGAGCCATCACTGATGAATTTAAACAAGACTCCAATCGGGTGGCGTCGATGAAGCCTTGGATCCTTTATGGGGTCATGACCCTGGTGGCGTGGGGCGTGTGGGGAGTTTTCAGCAAGCTGGCGTCGGGCTATACGCGGCCCCGGCAAACACTGCTTTTTCAGGTAGTCGGCGTCGTAGCCTTCGGACTCGTGGTGCTCTCGATGGAACGCTTCCACATCGAGTGGTCTCCAGAAGGATTTGGCTGGTCGGCCGGAGCGGGCTTTGTAAATTTCGTTGGCTTTCTAGCCTTTTTTGCAGCGGTCGAAAAGGGCAAGGTTTCCACCGTGATTGCCATGTCGTCGCTCTACCCCGTGGTCACCATCGTATTAAGTGTCCTCTTCCTGCATGAGAAGATCACCTCGCGCGAGGGACTGGGCATTGCCTGTGCGTTGCTGGCTGGTTTCCTGTTGGCCGGGTGATACGACCTCTTGATGCGCGATTATTCCACTTATAGCTTCTGGCTCGAGGACTCAGGCGAGCCGTTGACGCCCCGGCCCGCGCTCAAGAGTTCGCAGGACGTAGACGTGGCTATCCTGGGTGGAGGCTACTCCGGCTTGTGGACGGCGTACTACCTACTTCTTCACGAGCCTGCACTGCGCGTCGCGGTGGTTGATAAGGATATCGCCGGCTTTGGCGCCTCGGGACGCAACGGAGGCTGGTGTTCCCCAAACTTTCCTGTGACAGCCGGTGGTCTGGAGAAGCGCTTCGGGGCTGAGGCCGCGCGGAACCTTCTACTGAAGATGCGCGCCTCGGTCGATGAGGTGGGCCGCGTTTGTGGCGAAGAGAACATCGATGCGCGATACCACAAGGGCGGCGTCCTGACCCTGGCGCGCGGAGAACATCAGCTACCCGGTCTTCGCTCAAGTTATGCGGCCTATGAACGCCTGGGGCTTGGCGATCGCTACCAGATGCTCAGCGCCGAAGAAGCCGCGGAACGCATTCGCGTGAGCGGTGTGCATGGTGGGCTCTATACGCCTGATGGCGCAAGCCTGCATCCGGCGCGTCTGGTGCGCGGCCTGGCGCGAGCGGTCGAAAGGCACGGCGGTGTCCTCTACGAGCAGACGCCGGTGACAGAGTTCAAGCCCGGAAGCCTCATCACTCCGGGCGGAGAACTGCGCGCAAAGCGGGCAATCGTGCTCGCGGGAGAGGCCTACCTGACGCGCCTCCCGAGCCTGCACCGAGCGCTGCTGCCTGTCTATTCCCTGATCTCGCTTACCGAGCCATTGACGGCCGGGCAGTGGTCGCAGATCGGTTGGCAGAACGGGGAGAGCGTTGCCTCCACACGCAACACCGTCGTGTATCTGACCAGGACTCCGGATGGCCGTATTCTCTTCGGCAGCCGTGGCGCGCCTTACGTCTTCGGCTCGAAGATCACTGATCAGCAGGACACTCACGAGGCCACGCTGAAGATGATCCGTCGTTCGTTGGTGGAGTGGTTTCCGTCGCTCGCCGGCATTCGTTTCACCCACGCGTGGGGCGGACCGGTGGGCATGCCGCGTGATTGGATGCCGGCTGTACGTTATGACGCGCGTTCGAAAATCGGGTCGATCATGGGGTACACGGGACAAGGTGTTTCCACCAGCAATCTGGCCGGACGGCTGCTCGCCGGCCTGATCACGAATAGCCGAACAGGCCTGGAGACGCTGCCGCTGGCACAGAGACGTTCCGCAAACTGGGAGGTGGAACCCCTCCGTTGGCTGGTTGTGCGCTATATGCAGGGCGCGTTTCTGCGCATCGATGAGGCGGCAGAGACGGGACGTCCACGCCCTGTGGATGCCGGACTCGCCGAATTTCTGGGCAGACACTAGCGAACTTCCACTTCGCCCTGGAAAAGATGGTTTCTCCCCTTGCCCTTCCCTGCCTGCGCTCGGGTTGTGGGGAAAACAGATGCACCCTAAGCCTCGCGTTATCTAAGTTACCCTTTTTTGATGCCGGAAAAAACTGCCGGAGATTACGAGATTACAGAAAACGGTTGGCACGATTAAACACATTAATAAATACACCTACGAAGCCATGGCCTGCGCTTCACGTCCACGTGTCCAGCAAAGACCGGTTGCACTTATGCCTCCACAACTTCGGAGCCTATGATCTACGTCGCCAGCGAGGCAAGGCCGACAACCAGGCAACGATCCATCAAGAATTTCAAGGAAGCTGATTGAAAGATTGGCACCTCCCTATTGAGCTGGGCTGGTTTCGTGGCATAATCGTAATCCCCTCCCCGAAACTAAAGTGTGTCCTCAGGTAATGGGCGATCCCCAGGGGTTGGGAAAATGAAAATTTTTGCTGTATTTCTGCTTCGGTCTTTCAGCCGCCACATTTCACTTGCTTCGAGCCTTGTGCTGGCATCCGTGATGACCAGTGGTGTATTTTCGACAGCGATTGCGCAAGCGCCGGTCTCTGACGACTTCAACGGTACAAGCCTCAACACGGCCCTGTGGACGATTAGTCGCGCCAGCGGGAGGAAGTGCAGCGGTGAGCAACGGGCACCTGCTCATCACGGTGCCCGGAGGGAGCAATCACGACGCATTTACTCCGGCTCTGGACGCGGTCCAAGTGGAGCAGCAGGTAAGCAACGCGAACTTCGATGTCAACGTAAAGATCGACTCGACGCTCGCGGCTTCGGGGCAGTATTCCGGCCAGGGCATGCTGGTCGAAGGAGATGCCCATGACTATATCCGATTTGAAATAAGTGCAAACGGATCGAGTATATCGCTCAGCGTGAACACGATCATTGCAGGCACGCAGAGCAAACAATTTCAGCTCGCACCCTTCTCTGGATACGTGGTGCCCAGCTACCTCCGCATGAACCGCACGGGTTCAACGTACACTGCTACTATTCAGCCGATGGAACCAACTGGACCAAAGCCGGTAGCTTTACTGACAGTAGCCTGACCGTAACCGGATTGGCGCTCTACGGCTCGAACTATCAAAGCAATCCGAGCAACGCTCCGGCCATCACTCCGTCTTTTGATTGGTTTCACAACACGACGACCACTCCCACGGTGGCTACGCCGACCTTTAATCCAGCCAGTGGGACCAGCTTTTCTTCTACCCTGAGCGTGTCGATCAACGAGACTACGACCGGGTCGACCATCTACTACACCACCGACGGCAGCATGCCGACCACGTCCTCGCCGGTGTACTCGAGCTCCATCACCATCGATTCGTCCACCACATTTAACGCTATCGCCGTGGCCAGTGGAGTGACCAGCTCGGTGGGCACTGCGAGCTACACGCTGACCAGCCAATCAGCGGGACCGCCGGTCAATGATGATTTCAATGGCAGCAGCCTTAACGCGAGCCTGTGGACGCTAGTCGCGCCGGCCGGAGGGAGTGCGGCGGTAAGCAATGGTCACCTGGTAATCACGGTGCCGGGAGGAAGCAATCACGACGCATTTACTCCTGCTCTGGATGCGGTTCAGGTGGAACAGAAAATCAGCAATGCGAACTTCGACGTCAATGTAAAGATCGACTCTACGCTTGCGGCTTCCGCGCAGTACTCGGGCGAAGGCTTTATGGTCGAGGGAGACGCCCATGACTACATCCGGTTTGAGCTGGGTGCGAGCGGATCAAACGTTCAGCTCACTGCGGGCACCATCATTGCAGGCAAGCAGACCACGGCATTCCAGCTCACGCCCTTCTCAGGATACGCAGTACCCACGTACCTCCGTCTGAATCGCACAGGAACCACTTTTACCGGATATTATTCGGCCGACGGAGCGAACTGGATCAAAGCGGGTAGCTTTACCGATACTCTGACGGTGACAGGATTGGCACCGTACGGGTGGAACTATCAAAGCACCCCGAGCAACGCTCCAGCAGTCACTGCATCCTTTGATTGGTTCCACAACACGACGTCCACTCCTACGGTTGCCACACCGACCTTCAATCCCTCTAGTGGAACCAGCTTTTCTTCTACCCTGAGCGTGTCGATTGCCGACAGCACCCCTAGCTCGACCATCTACTACACCACCGACGGCAGCACGCCAACCACGTCCTCGCCGGTATACTCTAGCCCGATCCCTATCAGTGCATCGACCACCATCCAGGCTTTGGCGACTGCTAGCGGTTTTGCTCAGAGCGGAATCGCTTCCGCATCGTACCCCCAGAGTGCCGCGGTAGCGGCCACACCAAGCATCAGCCCGGCAAGCGGAACGACATTTTCTTCTACGCTGAGTGTGTCGATCGCTGACAGCACATCCGGCGCAATCATCTATTACACAACCAACGGAGCAACGCCCACTACGTCATCCACTGTCTACTCGGTCCCATTCACGATTTCTACCTCGAGCACCGTAAAGGCAATTGCGACGGCGAGTGGCTTGACGCAGAGCGGAGTTGCTTCTGCCAGCTATACCTTGAGCAGTGAATCTGGTGGCGGAGTGGTTTCCGACAACCTGGATGAGCCGGCGTTAAACACTTCTCTGTGGACGATCGAGAACCCTTTGGGCGACGGAACTGTCGTAATGACCGGTACCGGAGCAAACTTGAACGTGCCCATGGGGAAGAGCCACGACCTGTGGACGAGCGGCGCCAATGCTGTTCGCATCATGCAGCCTGTCTCCAATTCAGACTTTAGCGTGGATGTCCGCTTCCAGTCGGCAGTCGAGATAGGGAATCAGGACGAGGGCATTCTGGTTGAACAGGATAGTGCCGACTTCCTGCGGTTCGATGTCCTGTTCAGCGGAACGGCCGGGCCGGAATTGTTTGCGGCAGGTATAAGCGGGGGCAGGGCGACGACATTCGTCAACACAAAGATCTCCCTTGCCAAGGGACCGTTGTGGTTGCGTCTATCGAGGAGCGGAGACGTTTGGACGGGGAGTTGGTCGACCAACGGTACAAGCTTCACCGCGGCACCCAACTTTACATTTGATTTGAACGCTGCCAGGATCGGCCCTTATGGCGGGAACTCGAATGCAACGGCCAGTAACTCGCCGGGGTTTACGGCGGTGGTTGATTATTTCTTCGCGACCTCCGAGCCGATCGCAAACCAGGATGGCCCAAGCCCCTACGGGTATGTAACAGTGGATGCTCATCCGGCCTCGACGCTGGTCGAGAAAGCATTGGCCGACATCCAGGGCACCGGACATTTGGAGCCGGTCATCGGCCTGGAGAGAGAATCACAAGCAAACAATAGCGGCGCAAGCGGTATCTATTGGTATCAATATCCGGCCTCGGGAAATGTAAGTGATCCCTGGATCAGGCACACGATCATCGGCAGCGGTGACGGCTATGAGGACATGGTTCCCTTTGACGTAAACGGAGACGGCGCGGTCGATATTGTGTGCAGCTTCGATCCGACGTTCAGCGGCAAACCCGAAATCGTATGGTTTCAGAATCCGCGCGGGCAAGGCGGAAACCCGATTGCCGATACCTGGACCATGCACGTCGTTGGTCCCGGGCTAGGTGAGAATAACGTGCTGATTGCGGACATAGATGGGGACGGCAAAATGGACATCGTTACGCCATCCACGGTCTTCTTCCAGAACAGCTCGAGTTCGTGGACCCCAGTGCAGTACAGTCAATCTTTCCGCGGAGTGGCGCTGCTGGATATTGGGTCGGGTAACGGAAGTATCAATCTTGTGGGTACCCAACCCGGGTCTCCTTACAGCGTGTCGTGGTGGGAGAATCCACGCGAGACGGGCGGCAACGCGCGAACCGATAAATGGGTTATGCACATCATTGGTCCCGGTTATCCATGCAGCCCCGACAATTGTTCCGCGGCAAGCGGAAGCGGCGAGGTGGCCGCGTACAACGCGACTGACGTCAACGGAGATGGAATGATGGACGTCATCTCTGGTCAGTCAGAAGGTCCTGGAGGAGGTATCGCCCCGCCGCCGGGAGGCATGATCTGGTGGCAGGCACCTTCTGATCGCCGCAATGGAACCTGGATCAAGCACACCATGGATTTCACCATGATCGATGTGCACAAGATTCAGGTCGGGGACATGGATAAAAACGGAACCTTGGATATCCTGGCGGTGGAGCAGGACCAGTCCCCACTGAACCGCGTGGCTGTGTTCTATAACGATGGCAAAGGGAATTTAACGGAGCAAATCATTTCCAACGCCAAGGGTCACAACGACCCCATTGGCGACGTGACCGGCAACGGATCGCTCGACATCCTGAACTCCGGCCATGGCTACTTCAACGATTCGCATCCATTGCAGATCTTCCTCAATCCTTACTGATGAGCCAACATTCATAGGCTTTCCACCCAGCCCTTTCCGGACCAGGGTGACGCTTATTGCGAAGATGCGCTTTGCCGCGATTCCAGATATGCGCGCAGGAAAGTGTGCAGGGACCATCCCTCGTGGATTTTGCTCCAGGTCAGGATGGTCTCGCGGGCTTGTTTCAAGGCGGCGGTTTCGGCCGCCAAGGAACCAGGCGAGGTGGCCAACACCTCAATCTCGATTCGGGGCACGAACGCGGGATCTGACACGCGAATTCTGTAAAGTCCAGGGCCGCCTACACGGACTTGCGCCGGCTTCTGGGCTGACGTCCAGTCCAGGGGTTGTACGACCGGGCGGGTTGGCGGAGAAGCTTGTTGGCCGTCCCTGGTGATGCTCATGGAGTATTGACCCGGGGGCAGTACACGCAGCACTGGAGCAATCGAGACCTCGCCCAGCGGATTGACGGCCGCGACTATCTCGAAGTTGCCTGCCATCGCGGCACGGCCGGTCGGGGTGGGGAAAGCGGTCTCGACGGTTGCCGGCCGTAACAACAGAGCGTTCCTGACCCCGACAAACATGTCCCAAACAGCAGGAAGGGGCTGCGGAGTGATGGCCGGGACGCGGAAACCCTGGGCGCAGGTTTTTACTTCGTAGCATTCGCAGAGCATGCGCTGTCCGTCGGGCAACAGAATAGTGATCGAGTGCGGCGAATTCTCTGCGCTTCCGGTGACTAAACCGCCAGGTGGAATCGCCTCCCCCAGCCGAAGAGCGGTGGAGTTGCCATTCAGATGCCAGTCCCCATGTCTTTCCCAAACCATTCCTGAAAGCTCGGGACTCGGCGGCCCACTGGAGGCCGCAGGAGCCATGGCGGGGGAGCCGAGCAGAAGGGCTGCCAAAAGCATTTCGGATCCCAGTGCAAATAGTAGGTTTATTCGTCTCATTGGTGGAATTTCGGCAAATCTTGCTTGCTTCACTATACGAGGCGAACGGCCGCGGCAGAGCTCCGGCTTGTCAAGGCGATTCGAATGCGCTCAGGATTAGTGGGCACCGGAATTTATCTCTTCCGTAATAGCTCAAATGTTGTATAGTCAACCTACGTTTTCGTAACCGCTGCACTTTCCATCCCCCCTGTACGATCCCTCATCCCCCGGACCGCGGAGTTTCGTGACCGAAACGTCCAGAGAGCGCGCGTGTTCCAAGCAACTGTTTGACGGTGGAGCGGCCATAGCCAGGCGACGACGTCGCTGGAACTGTGACCCAATTGCCCACCCGGGGTAGGAGGGTCCTATTTTTCGGCCAAGTGAATTCACTCGTGTTCCTTCGCGCACCCGGTTCGGGTCTAGTCAAACAATATCTGTGACCTTTACCAAGCTCGTGGCGCCATGTCTTCTGTTCCTGGCCGCGGGATCTCTGTTTGCACAAGCGCCCAATGTACTCACATGGCGCTACGACAACACGCACCAGGGCGAGAATACACAGGAGACGATTCTTACTCCAACCAATGTAAACACCAACACATTCGGCAAGCTGTTCAGCCATACGGTGGATGGCCAGGTCTATGCGCAACCGCTGTATGTGGGCAACCTGACTCTGCCGAACAGCACCACCCACAACGTGTTTTTCGTGGCTACGGAACACGATTCCGTTTACGCGTTCGATGCGGATAGCAACGGCGGCGCGGATAGCGGGCCCCTATGGCAGGCCAGCATGCTCAGCACGACACATGGCGCCGCATCCGGAGCGACGACCGTACCATCTTCCGATGTCCAAACGGGTACGGGAGACATTAATCCCGAAATCGGAATTAGCTCCACCCCGGTCATAGACATCAACACACAAACACTCTTTGTTGTCGCCAAGAGCAAAGAGAATGGAAACTATGTGCAACGGCTGCATGCCCTGAGCATTCTGGATGGCAGCGAACGCTCTGGCAGTCCGGTGGCGATCTCGGCATCGGTGACCGGCAACGGCAACGGAAGTTCCGGAGGCAAGCTGTCGTTCAGCACCTTGTGGCAGCTGAATCGTCCTGCGCTCGGGCTCTTCAATGGGAATATCTATATTGCCTTTGGTTCTCATGGCGATAACGGGCCCTGGCACGGCTGGGTGCTGGTTTACAACGAGACCACACTTAAGCAAACAGCGGCGGTAAGCCAATCCCCCAATGGGAATGGCGATGGCGTCTGGATGTCGGGCGCGGGATTGCCTATCGACACGGTGAGCGCAAATGGTAGAGCGTTTCTGGCTACGGGCAACGGCGACATGACCACGTACCCGCCGCTCAGCAACAGCGTAGATTACGGTGAGAGCGTTCTGCGCTACGATCTGTCGAATGGCGGCTTCGCGATCAGTGACGCATTCACAGACTTCAATCAATCCGCATTGACCGGCGCCGATCTCGATCAAGGCTCAGGGGGTGTGCTTATACTTCCGGATCAACCGGGGGCCAATCCGCACCTCCTGGTTCAGATTGGCAAGGAAGGCCGTGTCCTGGTCCTCAACCGAGACAAACTCAACGGCTACGCCGGGTCCGGCGCAGGCTCAAATACCAATGCGGTGCAGGATATTACGGGCGCCCTGGGAGTAGATACAGGTTTGTGGAGCACGCCGGCATACTGGAACGGAAACATCTATATGTGGGCCGAAAGTGACGCCCTGAAGATGCTCCCTATCACCAATGGGGTTCTGGCCAAGAAGGCCACGGCTCAATCTTCGGTGACCTCGACGTTTCCGGGGGCCACGCCGGTGGTCTCGTCCAATGGCACGCAGAACGGCATTGTTTGGGCAATCGTAAGCGATTTGTACAAGACGAACGGGTCGTCCATTCTGTACGCGTTTAACGCTACCAACGTTGCGCAAGAACTCTATGATAGCAATCAGAATCCCAGCCGCGATAATCCAGGAGCTGCGGTCAAGTTCACGGTTCCCGTAATTACCAACGGAAAGGTTTATGTGGGCGCCGGCGGTCAGGTCGACGTATACGGCCTTTTGAACGCAGAACAGCAAGCGCCGGCACCCGTCATTTCCCCATCCGGGGGGACCTACAGCAGCGCGCAACAAGTTACCATCACGGATACGGTAAGCGGCGCCACAATTTATTACACCACCGATGGGTCAACTCCGACCGCGTCCTCGACGAAGTATACGGGCGCCTTCCAACTCTCAACGGATGCAACGGTGCAGGCAATTGCCAGCGCCAGCGGATATCTGCAGAGTGCGGTAACGAGCGCCACCTATAATTTTAACACGCAGACTCCTATGCCGCAGTTCTCTCCCGCAGGGGGCACCTACACGACTGCTCAGTCGGTCACCATTTCCGACAGCACGTCCGGGGCGGTCATCTACTACACAACGAATGGATCGACCCCCACCACCGGTTCAACAAAATATACCGGGCCCATCACCGTTAGCAGTAACACCGTCATCAACGCTATCGCTACCTTCAGCGGGCTGACCAACAGTAACGTGGCGAGCGCCTCTTACACCATACAGCCGAACGGGACAGAGATTAACTACGGCAGTGGCTTCTCGAGTGTTGCCGGGCTGACGTTGAACGGAAGTGCGACCAACGTAGACGACACGCGTCTGCAGTTGACCACAGGCCTGACATACCAGGCGGGTAGCGCCTTCTATAACACTCCAACCAACATTCAGGCTTTTACCACCGACTTCGCCTTTCAGCTGTCGAATGCCCTAGCTGACGGGTTTACCTTCACCATACAGAACGTTGGGCCGACCGCGATTGGTGGAGATGGCCAGAGCCTGGGATATGGTCCGAACCCGAATACGGGAACCACTGGCGGGATCGCCAAGAGTGTCGCCATCAAGTTCGACTTCTATAACAACAATGGCGAGGGTACTGACTCAACCGGACTCTACGTGAACGGGGCGGCGCCCGTGCTTCCCGCGGTGGACATGACGTCCTCCGGAGTTCTTCTGAACAGCGGAGACACCATCACTGCGCACATGACGTATGACGGGGTCAATCTGATCATGACCCTTACGGATATCGTCGTGAATAAGATATTCACGCATACGTTCCCGATCAATATTCCCTCAACGATCGGAAACAATTTGGCGTATATCGGCTTTACCGGCGCCTCCGGCGGCGAAAGCTCGAGCCAGAAAATTCTGTCATGGACGTTGACCTCTCAATCGGGATCGGTCACACAGACGCCCACTTTTTCTCCTGCCGGAGGGTCCTTCACTACGGCGCAACAAGTAACGCTGAGCGACGGAACCGCTGGGGCGGTGATTTATTACACAATCGATGGCTCGGCACCTACCGCCTCATCTACCGTCTACAACTCTCCGATCAGCGTGGATAGCGGCACGGTTACGATCCAAGCGATCGCCCAGGCACCCGGTTTCAACGCCAGCAGCGTGGGCAGCGCAACCTACACCATCCAACTAGCGGCAGCAGCAACGCCTACTTTTTCACCTGGAACGGGTACGTACACCTCTGCGCAGTCAGTCACTCTTTCCGACGCTACGCCTGGGGCGACAATCTACTACACCACGAACGGCACCACGCCAACCACTTCGTCCGCGATCTATAGCTCCGCAATTGCCGTCAGCGCCAATACCACCCTGGAGGCACTTGCCACTGCTCCTGGATTTGCTCAAAGTGCAGTGGCCAGTGCGGCCTACGTGATTCAATCTGGCGGATCGGGCAACATCAATTTTGCCGGCGGCTTTCCCAATGCCACTGGCCTGCAGCTGAATAGCGTGGCCAAAGTAAGCAGCAATTTCCTTGAACTTACCGACGGGGGCGTCCAGGAGGCGGCTAGTGCCTTCTGGAGTACACCAGTCAATGTTCAGGCCTTTACCACGAACTTTACTTTCCAGCTTTCCAGCGCGGTTGCCGATGGATTCACTTTCACCGTTCAGGATGTTGGCCCGACTGCGCTCGGAGGGTCTGGCGGGAGTCTCGGCTATGGACCCAACCCCAACACCGGGACAACGGGCGGTATCGCCAAGAGCGTAGCCATAAAATTCGACATTTACAGCAACAATGGCGAGGGCACTGATTCCACGGGAATGTATACCAACGGTGCATTTCCAGCCACCCCAGCGGTCGACCTCACTTCTTCCGGGATCGTACTGTCAAGCGGCGATACCATGTCTGCCCAGCTTGTCTATAACGGCACAACGTTGACGCTTAACCTTACCGACACGATTACGAATAAGACCTTCAGCCAGGCGTTCACCGTCAACATCCCCTCTACGGTCGGCGCGAACACGGCTTACGTCGGCTTCACCGGCGGTACCGGAGGATCGACGGCGATCCAGAACATCAAAACCTGGACGTTCACTTCAGGGACAACGCAAGTGGCTGCCGATCCGATCTTCAGTCCTTTGCCCGGTACCTACACTTCCGCACAAAATGTTTCTCTGAGCAGTGCGACGACTGGCGCAACCATCTACTACACTGTCGACGGGTCGACGCCCACGCATTCCTCCACCGTGTACAGCGGACCAATTGTCGTGAACGGGACGTCACTCACCATTCGCGCTTTTGCCTCGGCGACCGGTTACCAGGATAGCCCGGTGGTCGTGGGGGCTTATCAGATTCAGGCTGCAGCCTCGCCCGCGGCCACTCCGACCTTTACTCCTGCCAGCGGAACGAGCTTTTCTTCGACGCTGAGTGTATCGATTGCCGATACGACCCCGGGAGCGGCGATCTATTACACCACCAACGGAAGTACGCCGACGACCAGCTCACAGCTTTACTCGGGTGCGTTCACGATCGGAGCTACGACCACGGTCAACGCGATCGCCACGGCCAGCGGCTTTACACAGAGCGCCCAAGGCTCGGCCAGCTACACCTATTCACCGGGCACGAGCGGAGCACCGGTGTCGGACGAATTCAATGCCGGAAGCTTGAACACAGCGGTGTGGCAGGTAAGCACGCCGGTGGGCGGTTCGGCAGCAGTGAGCAATGGAGAGCTGGTTCTAACCGTACCGGCGGGTAGCAATCATGATGCGGCCGTCCCTGCGCTGGACGCAGTGCAAGTGATCCAACCGATCAGCAATACCAACTTCGACGTGGCGGTGAAAATCGATTCCACCCTGGTGGCCGCGACCAAATACTACGGACAAGGCCTGATGGTGGAAGGCGATGCCAAAGACTACATCCGCTTCGAGCTGGGCGCTGGAGGTACGGTGAACCTGAGTGGGGGAACCGTGATCGCTGGAGCGCAGAGTTCGAAGTTTCAGATATCGCCGTTCACTTCCTACGCCGTGCCGACGTATCTTCGCCTGACGCGGGTAGGGACCACGTACACGGCTTATTGGTCGACCAATGGCACGACATGGAACCAGGCAGGAACCTTCACCGACAGCCTGATAGTGACCGGGTTGGCGCCCTACGCCTGGAACTACAGCACGACGCCAAGCCAGGCGCCGGCACTCACCGCAACCTTCGACTGGTTCCACAACCTGGCCACGAGTGGGACGCCAGTTGCCGCGACCCCGACCTTTACCCCCGCGAGCGGGACTAGTTTCTCCTCAACGTTGAGTGTGTCCATTGCCGATACTACTCCGGGCGCGGCCATCTACTACACCACCAACGGCAGTACGCCGACGACAGGGTCCCAGCTTTATTCGGGTCCGTTCACCATTAGTGCATCCACTACCGTGAATGCAATCGCGACAGCCAGCGGTTATACGCAAAGTGGCCAGGGTTCGGCCAGCTATACCTACACGCCAGTCGTCAGTGGCGCACCGGTATCGGATGAGTTCAATGCGGGCAGCTTGAATGGCGCACTATGGCAGGTGAGCGCGCCGGTCGGTGGTTCGGCAGCGGTGAGCAACGGAGAACTGGTGCTGACCGTACCGGCAGGGAGCAACCATGATGCGGCCGTCCCTGCGCTGGACGCAGTGCAGGTGATCCAACCCATCAGCAATACAAACTTCGACGTGGCGGTCAAGATCGATTCCACCCTGGTGGCGGCGACCAAGTACTACGGACAAGGGCTGATGGTGGAAGGCGACGCCAAAGACTACATCCGCTTCGAGGTCGGCGCCGGGGGTACGGTGAACCTGAGTGGGGGAACCGTGATCGCCGGAGCGCAGAGTACGAAGTTTCAGCTATCGCCGTTCACTTCCTATGCCGTGCCGACGTATCTGCGCCTGACGCGTGTGGGGACGACCTATACGGCGTACTGGTCGGCAGACGGCACCACATGGAACCAGGCGGGAAGCTTCACCGATACCCTGGTGGTGACAGGGCTGGCGCCGTATGCATGGAACTACAGCACGACGCCCAGCAACGCGCCGGCACTTACGGCTACGTTCGACTGGTTCCATAACCTCACGGCTGGGCCGTAGTTTTCCCGGAGATCTCAGGGGAGAGCGGTCTCCACGACGGGGGGATGAAAATCGAAAGCTTGTCCCATGAATCCTTAAAATTGCATCGATAGTGTTACTTAAATGTTGTATAGTCAGCCTGCATTCGATTAGCTTCCCCCGCTGTCATTCCCCCCCGTACCATCCCTCATCCCCTGCGGCTGCGAATCCTGATCCAAATCACGATCGGAGACGCTAGCCCAAAGGTGTTTGGCGGTGGGGCGGCCATATCCGGGCGATACCTCACCGTGCTGTGGACGAGTGTCCCCACGGGTAGGAGGGTCTTATTTTTCGGCTAAGTGCACCCAGGATCGTACTCCCATGTTTTTTGTTTCTGGTGGCGGTGGGACCCATGTTTGGACAGGGGCCCAATGTGCTTACATGGCGCTATGACAATACCCGCCAGGGCCAGAACTCGCAGGAGACCATTCTTACTCCGTCGAACGTAAGCACCAATACCTTTGGTAAGCTCTTCAGCCATACGGTGGACGACCGAGTGTTTGCGCAACCCCTGTATGTTGGCAATCTCACGCTGCCCGGCCAGGGGACGCATAACGTCTTCTTCGTTGTAACCGAAAGCGATTCGGTTTACGCGTTTGACGCAGACAGCAACGGCGGCGCGGATAGTGGTCCTCTGTGGCAGGCGAGCATGCTCAGTACGACCCATGGAGCCGCGCCCGGAGCGACCTCAGTCCCCACGTCAGACGTCCAATCGGGCGTGACCACCGTCTACCAGGTGGGCATCACCTCTACCCCGGTCATCGACCTCGCGACAAACACCATTTTTGTGCTCGCCAAGAGCAAAGAGAACGGCAACTACGCGCAACGGCTGCACGCCCTGAGCATTCTGGATGGCAGCGAGCGGCCTAATAGCCCGGTGGCACTCGCAGCCTCGGTGCCCGGAACAGGGAACGGAAGCTCCGGAGGCACACTCGCCTTCAGCACCAAATGGCAACATAATCGACCGGCGCTGGGACTTTTCAACGGAAGTATCTACATCGCATTCGGCTCTCACGAAGACAATGGCCCGTGGCATGGCTGGGTACTGGTCTACAACGAAACGACACTCGAGCAAACGTCTGCGATCTGCACCTCACCTAATGGCAATGGAGACGCTATCTGGATGTCGGGGGCCGGAATACCATTTGACACGGTAACGCCAAATGGAAGGGCCTTCATTGTAACCAGCAATGGTGACATGACATCGTATCCCCCGCTCACCAGCAGCGTGGATTATGGCGAGAGTATCCTGCGCTACGATCTGTCAAATGGCGGGTTCGCGATCAGTGACGCCTTCACAACATTCAATCAAGCGGCATTGTCGGGCGCAGATCTTGACCAGGGAGCCGCGGGAATTCTGCTTCTTCCCGATCAACCGGGACCGAACCCGCACCTGCTGGTCCAGGTCGGTAAGGAAGGCCGCATTCTGGTCCTCAACCGGGACAAACTCGGCGGCTACGCGGGGCCGAATGCGGGCTCCAACACCAATGTCGTGCAGGACATCACCGGCGCATTGAAGTCGGACTCAGGATTGTGGAGCACTCCGGCCTACTGGAACGGGAACGTCTATATGTGGGCGGAAAATGATTCTCTGAAGATGTTTCCCCTCACCAGTGGCGTTCTGGCTAAGAAAGCCTCGGCTCAATCATCGGCTACATCGGCCTTCCCAGGCGCTAGCCCGGTGGTCTCTTCCAATGGTACTCAGAATGGGATTGTGTGGGCGGTACTGACCGACCAGTACAACTCGAATGGCCCGTCAGTCTTATATGCATTCAACGCCACAAACGTCGCGCAACAGCTTTATGCCAGCAATCAAAATCCCAGCCGGGATAACGCTGGGCCAGCCAACAAGTTCGCGGTTCCCGTGGTCACGAACGGTAAGGTGTATGTGGGGGCGGTTGGCCAGGTCGACGTATATGGGCTCCTGAACGCTCAGCAGCAGGCGCCAGCCCCGGTTATTTCCCCTTCAGGGGGGACTTATAACGGAGCGCAACAGGTAACCATTACGGATACGGTTAGCGGAGCCTCAATCTATTACACAACGGACGGGTCCACACCCACCACCGGGTCGACGAAGTATAGCGGACCCTTTCAACTTTCGACGGATGCAACGGTACAAGCGATTGCCAGCGCCAGCGGGTACCTCCAAAGTGCGGTGACCACCGCGAGCTATAACTTTAATACGCAAACTTCCCTGCCAACGTTTTCTCCCGCAGCGGGCAGCTACACCACCATGCAGACGGTCACCATTTCCGACAGCACGTCAGGGGCGGCCATCTATTACACAACTAACGGATCGACGCCCACGGCCGGTTCCACGAAATATACCGGGCCCATCACAGTTGCCAGCAATACGGTCATTAACGCGATCGCTGTTTTGAGCGGATTGACGAACAGTAACGTAGCTTCCGCCTCGTACACCATACAACCCAACGGCACAGAAATTAATTATGGCAATGGCTTCGGCGGCGCAGTGGGGCTAACCTTCAACGGAAGCGCAACCGACGTCGACGACACCCGTCTGCAGCTGACGACAGGTGTGGCCAACCAGGCGGGGAGCGCCTTCTATAACACACCCACCAACATTCAGGCTTTCACCACCGACTTCTCGTTTCAACTCTCGAATGCAGTCGCCGACGGATTTACCTTTACCATGCAGAATGTTGCCCCCACGGCCATTGGAGGGAACGGTGGAAGCCTGGGATATGGACCTAACCCGAACACTGGAGCGACGGGCGGTATCGCCAAGAGTGTCGCAATCAAGTTCGATTTCTTCAATAACAACGGCGAGGGCACGGACTCAACTGGACTCTATGTGAATGGTGTTGCGCCTACTGTTCCCGCAGTGGACATGACCTCTTCCGGAGTTCTCATAAACAGCGGAGACGCCATTAATGCGCACATGACGTATGACGGGGTCAACCTGATCATGACCCTCACGGACATCGTTGTGAACAAGACCTTTACGCATACGTTCCCAATCAATATTCCGGCGACGATCGGGAGCAACCTGGCGTATATCGGCTTCACGGGCGCCTCCAGCGCAGGAAGCTCGAGCCAGAAGATTCTTTCGTGGACGTTGACCTCTCAACCCGGATCGGTCACGCAGACCCCGACCTTTTCGCCGGCCGGGGGATCTTATACCACGGCGCAACACGTGACGCTGAGCGACGGCAGCGCTGGGGCCGTGACCTACTACACGATCGATGGCTCGATTCCGAACACTTCGTCCAGTGTCTACAGCTCTCCGATTAGCGTGGATAGCGGATCGGTCACGATCAAGGCGCTTGCGCAAGGACCTGGACTCGCAGCCAGCAGTATCGGCAGCGCAACGTACACCATCCAATTGGCGCCAGCCGCGACGCCCACGTTTTCACCCGGCACGGGAACCTATCCATCAGCCCAGTCGGTCACCATCGCTGATACGACACCAGGAGCGGTGATTTACTACACGACTAACGGCACCGCACCCACCACATCGTCCGCGCTCTACAGTGGGGCGATTTCCGTCACCGCCAACACCACGGTGGAGGCGCTTGCCGTGGCTCCCGGATTTGCTCAGAGCGCGGTGGCTAGCGCGGCGTACGTGATTCAAAGCGGCGGTTCGGGAGGCATCAATTTTGCCGGCGGCTTTACCAGCACCACTGGCCTGCAGCTGAACAGCGTGGCCAAAGTGAATTCCAGCCATTACCTGGAATTAACCGACGGCGGCACGAAGGAGGCAACGAGCGCCTTCTGGACGACGCCAGTCAACATCCAGGCCTTCACCACGAACTTTACCTTCCAACTCACCAGCGCTGTGGCAGACGGATTCACCTTCACTATCCAAAATGGCAGCGCGACTGCGGTTGGCGGCGGGGGAGGAGGCCTCGGTTACGGCGGTATCACGAACAGCGTCGCGATTAAATTCGATCTCTACAGCAACAGCGGCGAGGGTACCGATTCCACGGGACTGTATACCAACGGCACGCTTCCCATCACTCCGGCGATTGACATGACCGGTTCGGGGGTGGTGCTGTCGAACGGCAATACCATAGCCGGGCAGCTTGTCTATGACGGCACGACGCTGACACTGAACCTGACCGACACGGTTACCTATAAAACGTACAGCCATGCATTCACGATCAACATCCCCGCGACGGTCGGCGCCAACTCCGCGCTGGTTGGCTTTACCGGTGCTACCGGCGGCTATACCTCGATCCAGAACATCAAGACCTGGACGTTCACGCCGGGCACAACTCAAGTCGCCGCGGAGCCGAGCTTCAGCCCACTGCCGGACACATACACTTCGGCTCAGAACGTCTCCCTGAGCAATGCGACGAGCGGGGCGACCATCTACTATACGGTGGATGGATCGACGCCGACGCATTCCTCCGCGGTATACAGCGCACCCATCGTGGTCAGCGGCCCGTCGCTCACCATTCGCGCATTTGCGTCGGCTACAGGCGATCAGGATAGCCCGATTGTCGTGGGAGCCTACCAGATCCAGGGAGCCGCATCGCCCGCGGCGACGCCGACCTTTACTCCGGCCAGCGGAACCAGCTTCGCTTCGACCTTAAGCGTGTCGATTGCGGATACAACTCCTGGAGCCGCGATCTACTACACCACCAATGGAAGTGCGGCCACTACAGGGTCTCAACTCTACTCGGGTCCGTTCACCATCAACTCAACCACCACGGTCAATGCCATTGCGACGGCCAGCGGTTTTACGCAAAGTGGCCAAGGTTCGGCGAGCTATGCCTATTCCCCAGGTCCCAGCGGCGCACTCGTATCGGACGAATTCAATGCAGGCAGCTTGAACACGGCTGTGTGGCAGGTAAGCACACCGGTCGGCGGCTCGGTGGCGGTGAGCAATGGAGAGTTGGTCCTGACCGTACCGGCTGGAAGCAATCATGATGCGGAGGTGCCCGCACTGGATGCGGTCCAGGTGATTCAGCCGATCGCGAATACAAACTTCGATGTCGCGGTAAAAATCGATTCCACCCTGGTGGCTGCGACCAAGTACTATGGACAGGGCCTGATGGTGGAGGGGGACGCCAAGGACTACATTCGTTTCGAGGTGGAGGCGGGGGGCACGCTGAATTTGAGTGTGGGCACCATCACCGCCGGCGTTGACACCTCGAGGGTGAAGCTCTCGCCGTTTTCCGGCTACGCGGTGCCAACGTATTTGCGCCTCACGCGCGTGGGCAACAATTACACCGCCTATTGGTCGACCAATGGGACGACGTGGAACCAGGCGGGCACCTTCACCGATACGCTGGTAGTGACTGGACTGGCGCCGTATGCCTGGAATTACAGTGTGACTGCGAGCCAGGCGCCGGCACTCACGGCAACCTTCGACTGGTTCCATAACCTGGCCACCAGTGCTCCTGCAGTGACGGCAACACCGACATTTACTCCAGCCAGTGGAACGACTTTCTCGTCCACGTTAAGTGTGTCGCTTGCGGATGCCACGCCTGGAGCAGCTATTTACTACACCACCGACGGGAGTACGCCGACGACCGGGTCACAGGTCTACACCAGTCCGTTCACCATCAGTGCTACGACTACGGTGAATGCAATCGCCATCGCGAGCGGCTACGCGCAAAGCGCTCAGGGTTCGGCCAGCTACACCTATTCTCCAGCTACGGGTGGAGCGCTGGCATCGGACGAGTTTACCGGAGCAAGCTTGAACGCAGCGATGTGGCAGGTGAGCGCGCCGGTGGGTGGTTCAGCGACCGTCAGCAATGGGGAGTTGGTACTTACAGTGCCTGCTGGCAGCAATCACGATGCGGCCGTCCCTGCCCTGGATGCGGTCCAGGTAATCCAGGCAATCAACAACACCAACTTCGATGTGGCGGTCAAGATCGATTCCCCGCTGGTGGCGGCGACACAGTATTACGGCCAGGGCCTGATGGTGGAAGGCGATGCCAAGGACTATATCCGCTTCGAAGTCGAAGCAGGGGGCACGGTCAACCTGGGAGTGGGCACCATCACGGGGGGAGTTTCTGCGTCCAAGTTTCAGATCAAGCCGTTTTCTTCCTACGCTGTGCCGACGTATCTACGCATGACTCGCGTGGGCACCACGTTCACTGCCTATTGGTCGAAGGATGGCGTGACGTGGAATGAGGTGGGGGCGTTCACGGACAGCCTGGTAGTCACCGGATTGGCGCCCTACGCCTGGAACTACAGCCTCACTCCCAGCCAGGCGCCGGCGCTCACGGCAACCTTCGACTGGTTCCACAACCTGACTAGCGGGCCATAACACTTTGACGCCCGCAACGGACGCTTCGGCCCAGGCTGCCGACGACGCAGAGCCAATCGAGGGAGAACTAGCCCCGGCAGCGATTTCAAATCGATGTCTCGAAGGCGTTCAAATATCATTCAAGTGCTCTATGCTGCGATTAGAGAGACCAAGAACCAGCCCATGACAGTCCGGCAGGGCCTCCGCGACTGATCTCTCGTTAAATCGGCTACCTGTCCATGGCGAATCCGGTTGTGGTTGTGGATTACGATCCTGATTGGCCCCAGCGCTTTCAATTTTTTCGGGGCCGGATCACGGTTGCGCTCGGTGCTCTGGCTGCAGCCATTGAGCATGTGGGCAGCACCGCAGTGGTGGGTCTAGCCGCCAAGCCCATCATCGATATGGATGTCCTATTGGCATCCAGCGATGCGCTTCCTGTGGCCATCGAACGACTGGCGAATTTGGGGTATATACATCAGGGTGATCTGGGCATTCCAGAGCGTGAGGCTTTCCTCACGCCCGCCTACGAAGCTCCGCATCACCTTTACGTATGCCCGCCGCATAGCCGTGAGTTTCGCAGACACGTGGCACTGAGAGACTACCTCCGCTCCCACCCGAAAGAGGCCAAAGCGTACGGCGACCTGAAACAGGCGCTGGCCTTGAAATTTGTGCATGATCGGGAGGCGTATATCGCCGGCAAGAATGACTTTGTTACAGAACTTCTCAGCCGTGCGCTCTCCACGCGGAGTGGCGGGTTATTTTGAGGAATTTTCCGGGCTTCCGGATGGTAACGCGTAAAGCCGTTCTAATTCCTGCACATCGGCCAGCTGGCCCGCGGTTAAGATTCTGCCCAGCGCGGAGCGCTCTATCGCTTCCCAGTTGGCCAGGAATACCAGTAATGCGTCGAAGTCGGGGTTTATTTGTTTCACAGCTTCATGATGCATCCAGCCGGGGCGAGCAGAAATACTACAAAGCGGTGCCGATGCCACCCATTGGTGGCTCAGGGTCTAACCCGGATGTCTCGCCAGGCACGGGCAGTGGAACCTGACTAGTCAAGCCTGGATTGATTCAGAAGGAGTGGGTGAGCTTCCGAGTTCTCTTGCTGGGATGCATCGCTGGTTGCATCCAGGTTGCTCGCCGAGGTTTGATTCTGGTTAGAAAGCAGCGCGCGGGTCGTGACGCGCGAGCCGGCTCAGCAAATAGTCGACCTCGGTGCGCGCTGTCGCATTCAGCGATGCTCCGGGAACACGCTGGGTGTCATGGGCGATTGCACCGCGCTTCTGCAAAACATATTTGCGCACGGCGAGACCGATGCCCTGCTGCTGCTCGTAGCGGATGAGCGGAAGATGCGCATCGAAGAGATCATGAGCGGCTTCTCGCTTCCCTGCCTGCGCATACTTCACCACATCAACCAGCATGTCGGGAAAGGCGTAACCGGTCATCGCGCCATCCGCGCCGCGCTCCATTTCGAAATCCAGGAACAAGGCGCCATTGCCGGTAAGAATAGAAAGCGGCCGCAGCGATCCATCGCGTTGAAAGGCGCGCAATGCGGATATCTTGTCCAGGCCGGGCCAATCCTCGTGCTTCAGCATCACGCAGGAGGGATTTTCCATCACGATCTGGCGGATGACCTTGGGCGTCATCACCACGGTCAAGAGCAGTGGATAGTCCTGAATCACGAAGGGGATATCCGTGCTGATCGCGGCCACCGCCTGGGCGTAATAACCGACGGTCTGATCATCGGTGCGCAGAGTAGGCGGCGGTGCGATCATCACCCCCGCAGCTCCGCCATCCATGACTCCGCGGGCCAGCGAGCGCATGGCCGCAAAGCCGGGTGCGGAGACACCGACGATCACCGGCACCTTTGCGCGGCGGACCACCTGGTTGGAAATCGCCAGGGCCTCGGCCGGGTCAAGCTTCGGCGCCTCGCCCATAATGCCAAGAATGGTTAAGCCGTTCACACCGCAGGACAAATAAAAATCCGTCATGCGATCGACCGATTCCGTATCGACCGCGCCATCGGGTGTGAATGGCGTTGCGGCGATGGCGTAAACGCCGTTTGCGGTGTGATCCAACTTCATGTCTGTGAACCTGTCTTCGGGGGTCCTTCGCGCAGAAGAAAATTAAAGTCGCAGCCCTGGTCGGCCTGCAAGACGCAATCCTCAAACAACCTGGCGTAGCCGCGTGTGGGCAGGTTGCGTTGCGGGGGCGACGCTTTCCAGGCGACGAGACGGCTTTCGAGTTCCCGGTCGTCGATCAACAGTTCGATCCGGCGTGCTTCCACGTCGAGCATAATCCGGTCGCCCGTCTGAACGATCGCGAGTGGGCCGCCAACCGCCGATTCCGGCGTGATATGCAGCACGATGGTGCCGAAAGCGGTGCCGCTCATCCGGGCATCGGAAATGCGCACCATATCTTTCACACCCTGGCGAGCCAACTTCATCGGGATGGGCAGATAGCCGGCCTCCGGCATGCCCGGCGCACCTTTGGGCCCCGCATTACGCAGAACAAGAATGTCCCCGGCTTGTACATCCAGGTCCGGCAGGTCAATGCGATGGGTCATGTCTTCGACAGAGTCGAAGACCACCGCGCGGCCAGTATGGCGCATCAGGTTTGAGGAAGCGGCGGACTGCTTGATGACGGCGCTGTTGGGCGCCAGGTTGCCATGCAACACGGCCATCGCTCCTTCCTTCTTCAACGGGGCAGCGAGGCTACGGATCACATCCTGCCCTGGTACTTCTTCTGCTCCGTCAATCGACATCGCCGATGGTGCCCCCCGATACACTGGGCGCATCGAGATTGAGCAACGTCTTGAGTTCACGCAGCAGAGCGGGTAGGCCACCGGCGTGGTGGAAATGCTCCATGTAATGGGTGCCGGATGGCTTGAGGTTGAGCAGGACCGGGACCTCCCGGCCAAGTCGATCGAAGACTCCCAGGTCAATGTTCACGCCAGCGCGCCCGGCTATGGCGGTTAAGTGAATCAAGCCGTTGGTAGACCCGCCGATGGCCTGCAAGACGATCATGGCGTTGCGCACAGAGGCTGCGGTGATCAGCTCCCCTGGCTTAGGCGCTCCAGAGATGGCCATCTCGGCGGCGCGCTTGCCGCTGGCTTCGGCAATGCGGCGGCGGTCGGAGTGCGTGGCGGGCGCCGTGGCGCTCATGGGCAGAGCCAGACCCAGCGCTTCGACGATGCAAGCCATGGTGCTGGCCGTGCCCATGACCATGCAGGTGCCGACAGAAGGGGCGAGACGCCCGCTGATCAAGTCGATCTCGGCAACGTCGATGGCGCCGGCGCGATGCTGCGCCCAGAACCGGCGGCAATCTGTGCAGGCGCCCAGCACTTCACCCCGATGATGGCCCACGACCATCGGCCCGGTGGGCACTACGATGGCCGGCAGGTCGGCGCTGGCGGCGGCCATGACCTGCGCCGGCAGCGTCTTGTCGCAACCGCCGATCAGCACCACTGCGTCCATCGGCTGGGCACGGATCATTTCCTCCGTATCCATGGCCATCAGGTTGCGCAAGAACATCGAAGTGGGATAAGCGAAACTTTCGCCGATGGAAATGGTAGGAAACACCATCGGCAGGCCTCCCGCGAGCAAGACTCCGCGCTTTACGCTCTCGATCAGGTCCGGCACATTGCCGTGGCACGGATTGAAGTCGCTGGAGGTATTGGTCACGCCGACGATCGGGCGATCGAGGGCATCGTCAGAATATCCGCTGGCCTTGATAAAGGCTTTGCGCAGGAACAACGAGAAACCGGCGTCACCATAGCTGGTCAGCCCCTTGCGCAGACCCCGAATGGTGTCTCGTTGCCCAGGATCATTCATGCCGCAATACTAGTGCACGGCGCGCCGGGCCGCTACTTCCCGGAATCTCCCTGGTTTATCTTTTCTGGGGTTTATTTTTCCTGGACGGCCTCGAAGGCGGCCTTGAGCCGTTGGTGGAGCTGTGCGAGATCCCGCGTGTGGGCCAACATCGATTCGACAAGAGCTTCGAAGAAGATCCCTTCCGCGAGCGTCGTCCAGCCGGCACTGCGAACGATTTTGAGGAGCTCCTCGTGGTATTCATCGCCAGGAAGATTCGCGATTGCCTGCTTCACCTCGCGGAGTTTCCGCTCGAATCGCTGCACCTGATCCGCGGAAGCTTCGGGCTTTGACTTGGCCAGGGTCGCCACGTTCTTTCTCCTCTTGATGAGCTCGTTCGCATCCACACCGTGTAGTGACACAGACGCCACATTCGTATCGTTCCATGAGCGATTTATTTTGGCCTCAACGGGCGGTTAAATTGATTGGATGCACCTTCGTGGGGTGGAAAAAGAAACTGCAGATCCCACACGGTGCTTCAGTTCCTGCTCACGAACCTGCGTAGAGTTGAAAGCCGCCCCAGTACAGCGGTTTGCGGTATACACCAGGGGAATGAATGAGCGACAACTTTGCTGTGCGGAGAGCTGCATCGGGACTACTTCCGGCCTCAAGCTCGCCATAAAGCCGATCCATCAGCAGCGGCGTGGAAGCATCATTTACCTCCCACAGTGCACCAATTACATTGTGCGAGCCGGCGCGCAAGAAACGCCCAGGACAAACCTACCAACCCCTCGCCGGCATAAGCGCGAAGGCCTGATCCGTAGCAGGCCGAGATAGTTACCAACCTCGCGTGCAGGGGGTAACGCATAATGTCACGGGCATAGAGCTTGAAGCTTTCCGGATGCTGGGGTGATGGTGAGAGCACGACTGCCGAATCCAGCGGATCCAATCGGCTTGCCGTTCCGTGGGCCACAAAGTGGATATATGAAAATTGCTCCGGCGTGCTCTCCGCATATGCCGCAGGCACCGCCCCGGACTGGGTGACCACGGTCCGGTTGTCGGCCGGAAAGTGCTTTTCAATTCCCCGAATCTCGGCGAAGGCATTGATCAGGTTTTCATATCCAGTCCCGGTCGCGAGGGGTTACCGATCAACAGCAGCTTATTTGTATCCGTCGCCGAGGGGCTCTGGTCGAGCCTGGATAGTAGCCGGATCGAATTTGCGTTGGTAACTGTTACGTCTTCAATCCAATAATGAGAACTGCTGTCGGCTCCCGGCGCGAGAAGCGTCTCAAAGTTCAATCCGTTCAAGACGCCATCGGGAATGATAAATACTTTGGAGCCTTTGGGGATCATTGCAGCGGCCGGGCTCACAAGAGTGTCGTAGAGAGTCTTTGCACTTTCGTTTGCGTCTCGCAGCGGATCACTCGATCTCAGAATGGCCTTCTGATATCCCTGGACCTGGGCCTCAATTGCTGCTTGCCCGGGAAGCAGGAAGAGATGCGTGCGATTCGCTGTAACTGCCCATAAGTAGGATTTTTCCGGCCCAAGCGAATAGAACAGAATGGTGGCATTGAGGTTGCGAGCAACGACCTGGGGGTCGACGGTCTTCTCCGGCTGTGGGCCTGACTTCTGCTGAACCGACCCGAGGCCTTCCGCCAGCGTCCTGGCCCGGCCGATATCGAGCAGTTGCAAAGCTTTTTCCTGCTTTTGTGATGCGATGAGAAATTCGGCATAGTCCCGGTAGAGCGTGTCACCGTTGGCGAAAAAAGGCAGCCTGAGCTCTTCATCCTTGACCGCCGCTCGCCGCTCCTCAAAGGTGCGGATAGATTTTCGATACCAGCGATCCGCTCGGGCCGATTGATGTCGGCCGGCATACAGATTTGCGAGAGCGTCCTCGATCTGCCCTCGCAGCGAAGGGACCTCCGCAGATTGCCCGTGCAGCTGCATCAGCATTCGTTCTCCGTCCTGGCTATCGGGCTGCCGCGCAGCCAGCAAGGCCTGGAGGAACAACGGATCCAGTTCCCCGGCTTTATCTCCGGCAAGGCGAGCAGCCCGAATCGACTCCTCGCTGTGCGTCCTGGCTGAATCGAATTGGTGCTCTTGATAGAGCAGGAACGCCAGTTGTGTATGTACGCCCGCTATCTCCTGGGGAGAATGAATGGCAACCGCGCCTTGAAGCGCTTCCTGGTAGCACTTGGTTGCTGCTTCCAGATTCCCCAGGTTGTAATAAGCCGACCCAGCACTCCATAGCCAGTCGATCTCGGCGCTGGTGGTCCCTACTTGCCTGGCTACCTGTTCGGCCTGCTGAAAGTTCGAGAGAGCTTTCTCAAAATCACCCAGGGCCGAATAGGCCACGCCCATATTTCCCAAGGCCTCTTGTATGACCGGTTGCGCCTGAATCGGTCCGGCGAGATCTGCGGCTTGGCTCAAAAGGGCCAACCGCTTCGTCGTAATGCTCCAGTCTTAGAGCGAGAAAACCAAGGTTCAGAAGATCGGTGGCTTCGACGAATGAGTCCCCGTCCTCACGAGCGGCCTGTAGGCTCTCCCTGAAGAGCTGTGCAGCCTCGGCCAAGCGGTCGCGATCGATCTGCACCAAAGCTTCTGTACGCAGTACCTCACCATTCAATTTGGAGTGGCTTGCATCGGACAGGCGTCGCGCTTGCTGTAACTCCAGATCCGCTTGCTGCGCCTGGCCCAGCCCGGCGTGCGCCAAACCGCAGAGTAAGTTCCTCTTGATCGCGTCATCGCCAACCACTGGATAGGGAACGCCGGGAGCTGTTGAGCAGAGCTATCACATCCGGGCGGCGACCTTGGTAGATAAGTATTTCGGCTTCGAGAAGACGAAACTTCGTGCTCCACTCCGGATTGTCGTTGGAATAATCCCGACGAGCCTCATCTGCCCGCTGGTGGGCAACATCAGATTGCCGTGAAGAAAATCGTCGTGGATGTTCTGCCAGGTCGTTGCCGGGTCAGCGATTCTTGGAGAATGGCATCCAGTGAGGATGGGGCTGCCAGCAGGATCGCTAATGTGGCGGCATGGTACCGCCGTTGACCACGGCGCTGGCAATGTTCATTCCCCCTGACGTCGGGGAACCTAATTCCGCCCGAATCATGGAAAGGTGGACGGATGCTGGGAAGGCTAATACTTCGCCAAAGATGAGTTTTCCAAAATTCGGAATATCCATGACGTGGCCGAAAGACTTGCCAGGGACCGGCGCGTCCACACCGTCCAACAACGAACATAGAATGGATTCCGATGTCTTTGGCCCGCGGTCGGAAGCTATCCAACCGTATCGGTCGACCACCCATTGGTAGGTATCCCCACTACTCTTAGCGCTCTTGACTAGTTTGGCAGCTTGTTGGCCGCCAGTCTTCTGAAAAAGCGGCCAAGTAATTTGCTCCCGTGCGACGCCCCCCTCCAGCAAGCTGGAGCTCAGTGTGAGAGAAACGTCGCGACCGCCTATCTTAAGCCCTTCGAAACGAGAACCGGTGAAGGAGACTACAGGGGGTCCACCATCCGCAGGATGCTCCATGGAGATTTGAGCCACGACTTCTATCCGCTGTCACAGACTTCCAATAAATTGAGCCCTTCGACGACCGAAGTGACCGAGGTGCAAGACGAACCGTCGTTTTCGAGATGCCGTCCCGAAACCCGGCTGTACGCGGACGTGCAGGACACGACTCCCTCGAAACTGAAGGCTTCCGTACGGTTTGTTGCGTGGCCGCCGACAGAAGGTAGCGACGCAGACGCCTGGGACGGGACTACTTTCTGAATCGGTTTGTCAATGAACCCGCCGAGCGAGTTCGCTTCTGCATGGAAGTAATGCACCTTCTTAACACTCTTAGCGTCGGGCATGATGCACCTCGTGAACGGCGAAAATCTACTCGTGACGGCTTAGGTTAAAGCGATAGTGCGCCAGGTCGACGGCACTTCCGGCCATATTACCTTGCACCGTCATGGTGTACTCCCCTGAACCTTGGCCGGCCGATGGCACGCGTATCGAGACAGTGTCCTTCGCCTGCTGCGGCGAAACTTCTACTCGCCAGGCAAGCGAACCGGAAGGCGAATACAGCAGACAGGTATAGCTCGAAAAGCGGTCTTCCGCCGGGATATCCACCAGCAACAAAAAGGGTTGGGCAGATCCCACGGTAGCTGCAGGAACCTGTCCTCCGCGACTGTTGCCGCCAACCAGCGAAACCTGAGGCAGAATTTCCGGCGCCTTCAACTCGGCAATTTCGGTCTTGAAGTGGGGATAAACAACCACATTCTGATATGCGATCACCAACAGCGAGGCTGCGAGAGCAGACCAAACAAGGGCCGATGGCCAAAGTGAAACCAGACGTGACTTGCTCCCGCTAACGGGAGCGAGCTTTTCGCAGGATTGACCTTGAATTCCCTCTTGGCCGCATCGATAAATCCGGCGGTTGCACCAAGATCGGTCGCACAGTCCTGGCAATCGAAGAAATGTTCCTCAAACTCATCGCGCAGTTCTGGAGGCAATTCGTCCAGAAGATATTTCTCTACTGCCGTGAGCTGTGTTGCCTGGTGATGATCCATATAATTCAGTGCCTCATAGTCATTCCGGATCGCTGCCCACTCACTGGTTCTTACCCTAAGCGGCTAATATAGAACGACTTGAACGATTGTTTTGCGCGGTGCAACAACACTCTCAAATATTCGCGGCTAATCCCGAACTCAGCGCAAACCTCATCTTTGTCGCGTTCATCCAGCAGCACCGCTTGCAGCAGACGCCGGTCACGTTCCGTTAATTCGTTCAGGATCTGCCGAACCACTCGCTCGGTATCCTTAACCTCGAGCAGACTGAGTGCACTTGGTTCGCGGGCGGCAACGGTAGCCTCCGTTTCGTCGTCGATGGTGGCCGTCGCTCTCTTTTGGGAACGATAGTGCTCCAGCAAGACATGGTTGCAAACCGAATTGACAAAGGGCCCGAGCCGATCGGGCTGCCTGAGGCCTTCTTCGGCGCGCAAGAGTGCCAGCACGCGCATGAAGGTTTCCTGCCTGACATCTTCCATGGCTTCTTTAGAATTCAATCGCGAGCGCAGTTTCAGACGGATCAGTTCGCTGAAGTAACTCACGAAGTGCCCTTCGATATGCGCGTCCCCTGATCGAAGTCTCTCGACGTAGGACGCGTCGAACGCAAAGAATTCCAAGCCCGGTTCCTCCGCAGCGACAGCGAGCGCGTCCAAGTTTACACCGCCAGGGGAACTGGTTAAGAACACTATTCGGTTATGGGCCTGTCTCACGTACCCGAACCTCCTGTACCGTCCAGGATGCTCCGGCCGTTTGCCGGCAAGACCTGGCGCAACAGAAGCCCGGTTATTCATACTTCCTCCGGTGCCGGTTTGAGAACCAAGGCAGAACTATCAGCAGTCGTGGCCGGCCCGGATTGCTGACAACAGATGCGCGTACCGAGTAGTGGCGGCGAAGAAACGAACGTTGCAAAAACACCTGGGAAATTAAAAACAGACGTTTCACAAACCGGCGGGTGGGTTTCATTTCCTGGGCACGGAATCCGTGTAACGATTTGTGGCCTTCCAGCACTATTGTTTCGTATGCCGTTCACCGCACCCTGCGGGGAGGCAAACAGCCTGGTAGAGAGACTGACTGGAAATCTTTGCCAGCGCCCCCTTCAGCTGCCCTAGCACTTCAGTTTCGCGAGGGCCCAACCGAAGGAAGGGAGAGTACCATGCCGAATCTCAGCTTTTCTGACGTGAGGTTGAATTACGATCCATCCGCGCCGCAACAGCGCTTTCGCGACGCCGGCCTGGAAGCGGCATTCGCCGAGCCATCGGCGCAGCTTCCGTCGGCACCTCCCTGGCCTGCCGGCGGCGCTCCGCAACCCATCTCGCTGACGCCGGTTCCTGCTGCCACCGACGACCTTTCCCGGTTCAAAGGTTACGATGCCGTGGTGGTTACGTGGACGGCGGCAGAGGCCGCCGCCCTGGCTGCACTGTTTACTCCCGCGCATCCCACGAGCAAGTGGTATGAGTACCGCCACGGCATCGAGGCGTATCTGCCGCTGGTTACCGGCGCCAAGTCTCCTTTCAACGATCATTCCAGCGAGATGGCGCGCTACTACCACAGCCTGGGGCTCTACTTTCCCTGCCAGATCGGAACGGCGAAGGTTCTGCTGTTCAAGAGCGGGCTGCATTTTGCGTACGACGGCCCAGCGACCCCGGTGAAGAAGCTGATGACGGAAATTGCGCAGGCCGTTAGTCCCAAGATTTTCATCACCACTGGGACGGCGGGGGGCATCGGCGCGGACGTCCTGCTCGGCGATGTCGTCGTGGGAGGAAGCGTGCGCTTCGACTGCACAACGCAGTTCAAGAATGAATCGTGGCACGCCGCAGCCTTTAAGCCTTCGCCGCTACCGCCCGGGGCTCTGAGTGCGATGACTCCCGCTTTGCTTCAGCTCAATGCGTCGCGGGTGCCCAACTCGCGCAGCACTCCGAAGGTGTGGAGCGCCGCGACCGACGCGATCGTGACCACCGATAATTTCGCCTTCGACGACTCCACCGATTACTACAAGCTCGAAGGGCGGGGGCGGGTGTGCGAGATGGGCGACGCGATGGTCGCGAGCGCGTTGCAGGGCATTCCTGGTCTTTCGTGGCACGCGATTCGCAATGCCTCAGACCCGCAAATACCAAATCCAAACCACAACATAGAACAAGCCGATCATCAGGCGGCGCAAATCTATGCCAAATATGGCGGACTCACCACGGCAGGCAGCGTAATCGCTACCTGGGCCGTAATCCATACCGGCATATCGCTTAGGCCGGAAGCTTCCTCAGGCAGCAAGGTCGTGCAGCCGAGCCCCAGCTTCAAACTTGGGCGGATCGCTCCGGTGAGAGACGCACATGGAGCAACTACTGACGTAGAACCATCATTCGCAAACAAGGAGAAGCACTCATGACACCCGTGACGGCGGTAAAGACTTCGTTCAAACTGGGCCGGCTCGCCCGTTCCCACAACGACAAAATTCCCATGCTGCACACGCTACTGGAGGGCCAGCCACTGGAGCCCGTTCATCCCAAGGTGGACTACACCACGGGAATGCCTACCGAACTGGGCATGATGGGGAACGACACGTTGGGAGACTGCACCTGTGCCGCTTTTTACCATGCGGTCCAGGTTTGGAGCTTTAACTCGGAGAAGAAACTCGAAACCGAGCCGGACGTGGACGTGGTGGAGCTTTATGAGCAGGCTTGCGGCTACAACCCGAAGCAGGGCGGAGAGGGTCCGGGCGGCAATGAACAGCACGTTCTTACTTACCTTCTGAAACAGGGCGCTCCCTTTGGTCCCAAAGGGCAGCAACGGCACAAGATTACCGCCTTTGCTGAAGTCGACGTCAAGAACATCGACAACATAAAGCGCACTATCTTTGACCACGGAGTGGCGTATATCGGCTTCAACGTGCCGCAATATATCATGCCGCCAAATGCGCAGCCGCTCGCGGTCTGGGATGTCGAACCCAGGGCTGACAACACCATTTTGGGTGGTCATGCCGTTGTTTTGGCGGGCTACAATGCCGGCGGAGCGCGAGTCATCTCGTGGGGACAGTACTACACGATGACCTGGGCCTTCTTTGAAAAGTTTGTGGACGAGGCTTACGCCATCACCGACCCTCTTTGGACGAAGACCAAAAGCAAGGTTCCAGCGGAGAAGCTTGCCGAATATATGCAGAAGCTCAAAGAGAACTAACTGGTTTTCCCCGGGCATGTGCCCGCGCACGGCGTCCAGCAGCGAACCTGCCGCTGGACGCTGCGCCAGCCGTCTAGACAGAAGTCTTAGCCTGTCCGCTGCGGAAAGCCTCGTAGCGAGCCTTGTTTTCCGCATTGGGCGGATACAACCCGGGCAGGGATGCTCCGGCCTGTACCTCAGCAATAATCCAGCCCTCCAGTTTCTCCTGCTCCACAGCCGCTTCCACCACTTCGTTGAGCAGCGCACGGGGAATGACGACGGCGCCATCTTCATCCACCACGATGACGTCATCCGGAAAAACAGCAACGCCGCCACAGCCGATCGGCTCCTGCCAGTTGACAAAAGTAAGACCGGCGACAGAAGGGGGCGCTGCGGCGCCCATGCACCATACGGGCAAATCGGTGGCGAGCACGCCGGCGACGTCTCGCACAACACCGTCGGTGACCAGGCCGGCGACCCCACGCACCTTCATGCGGGCGCAAAGAATATCCCCGAAGATACCGGCGTCAGTGATGCCCATGGCGTCGACGACTGCAATGCAGCCAGGCGGCATGGCTTCAATCGCAGCGCGAGTCGAGATGGGTGAGCTCCAGGATTCCGGCGTGGCGAGATCTTCGCGCGCCGGAACAAAGCGCAGCGTGAAAGCCGGGCCCACAAGCCGCTTCTGGCCAGGACGCAGCGGCTTGGTGCCGCGCAGCCAGACGTTGCGCAAGCCCTTTTTCAACAACACTGTGGTGAGCGTTGCCGTCGCTACAGCGGAGAGGGTTGCTATCGTTTTCTGGTCTAATTCCACTGTTATCCGTTCCGTCATCATGATGGTTACCGTGCCGCCCGGCATAAGGCCACCACCGCCGGCTAACACCAAAGCCGGTCTTATCTTTTAGACCGAGGCCCATCGAGGATTCCTGTGTACGCCATCATACCGAAGCGTGATCCTTGATCAGGGGTTGAGAGAACCGCAGGTCACTCCGGTTTCTTTCCCGGTACTCACCCACCCTCTTAAGCCCTAACTCCAGGTGTCGGCTTCGAAACGCGCAATCGCTTTTTCGTCGAAGAGATATCCCAGGCCAGGGCCGGTTGGCAGCGCCAAGCCTCCATTGCAGACTTCGAGTTGGTGATCGATGATCTCGCAGAAATTGAATACTTTGCCGTCGGGAAAGTACTCGACGAACTGACCGTTGGGCGAGGCAGCCACCATGTGCACGTGCAAATCAGCGAACCAGTGTGGGCACATGGTCACCCCGTACGAATCGGCCAACGCGGCGATGCGCCGGAATTCCGTAATCCCACCACAGACCGCGGCGTCCGCTTGCAGGATCGACGCTGCTTGTTTGTCCAGCAATTCCTTGAACCGCCAGCGCCCGGCCTCGATTTCGCCGGTGGCGACTGGGATGCTGATCATGGCGGCCAGCTTGGCGTGATTATCGATCTGGTCGGGACTGAACGGTTCTTCAATCCAGTACGGATCGTAGGGCGCGAAACGCTCCGCGTAGCGAAAGGCAGTGGGCACATCAGACCAGGCGTTGTTGGCATCGAGCATAAGCAATACATCCGGCCCGATCGCCCTGCGCGCCGCTTCGATCCTCGCCTCCTCTGACTTCAGGTCGCCGCGGCCGACCTTCATCTTTACGGCGTTGAGGCCAAGCGCTACGTAGCTCGCCATTTCTTCGCCCAGCATTGCTGGGGTTTTGCCCTCGAGGTAATAGCCGCCGCTGGCATAAGCCGGAACCGTATCTTCATAAGCTGCGCCGAGATACTTGTAAAGCGGCAGGTTGGCTGCCCTGGCATTTCGGTCCCATAGGGCGTTATCGAGAATACTGAGCGCGCGCATCACCGAGCCGACGCGGCCATGCAGCAACACTTCCTGATACATATTTCTCCAGAGCAATTCTGTGGTGGTCGAGTCAGCGCCAATAAGCATCGGCGCCAGCATCTCGCGTACCGCCGTCGTGACCACATTTCCCCCCGAATGCCCGGCGTAGCAATGGCCAATGCCTTCGACGCCGTCCTCGGTGCGGATCTTGACCAGGGTGTAGTCGCGCGACGTTACCTGGCGGCGCGCAAATGCAGTCGCCTGACGCAGCGGAATATGAACAGTACGTGCCTCGACGGAAATGATTCTGGCCACTTTGCACCCTTTCTACATCCCGTTAAGGAGCTTGACCAGGCGGGCAAACCCTTGTTCCCGGGCAGTCTTGTTTCCAGGCACGGTGTTGGTGGGGTCTTCTCCGGCGCGCATGAAGCCGTGACCGGCGCCTTCATAGGTGACAGGATCGTATGTCTTGCCGGCCGCCTTCATGGCTGCAGTGGTACCCGGGATAGTAGCGTCAACGCGAGCGTCGTTGCCGGCGTAGAAGCCGTAGACCGGAGCAGTGATGGTGGTCACGTCCGCGGGGCCGGTGCCATAGAACACGAAGGCAGCAGAAAGATCTTTACGGTGGGTGGCAAAGAGGAAGGACTTGCCTCCGCCCCAACAGAAGCCGGTCACGACGAGTTTCCCGTTGCCTGCAGGAAGCTTTTTTCCGTAATCAGCCGCGGCATCCAGATCCGCTGTCACCACCTCGGGATCAAGGCCGGAGACGGCCTTTACGGTTGCATCCTGGTCGGGAAAGTCGCTCGATCCACCGCCCTTGGGTCCGAAGCCGGAGAGCAGGTCGGGGGCGATGACGATGAAGCCTTGTGCGGCCAGCTCGTCTGCCATTTCTTTAGCCCAATCGCTGAGGCCGAAGATCTCGTGGATGAGGACGACGACCGGGGCTTTGTTTTTGACCTCGGGGTACACCACAAACGCCTGGACTGTGCGGTTGCCGTGTTTGAGCGGAACATACTCATGATGGCGGGGCGAGGCTTCGAGGCGGGCCTTGGCCCAGTCTTGCGCATGGATGGCAGTGGTCGCGAGAGAAAGAAGCGCAGCAGCGGCGGCAAGCCGGATGGGGTGAGGCATGGTGAATATCATGGGGAGGAGTTTAGTCACATGAGAGTGCGGGTCGCAAGCGTTTGACGCGTGCGGACCGCCGTGTTTCGATGAAAATTGGTGAAACCCAGACCAACTTTGCCGGTCGACACGATTCTGCCGGAGATTATCGATTCGTTAAGGCGCTGCCCTAACCTGGTGATCGAAGCACCGCCAGGCGCGGGCAAGACCACTCGCGTGCCGCCGGCGCTGCTGGAGATTGTCAGCGGTGAAGTGATCGTGCTGGAACCGCGCCGTATTGCAGCACGGATGGCAGCGCGGCGGGTGGCTTGGGAGGCCGGCGAGCAGGTTGGCCAGACCATCGGCTACCAGGTGCGGTTTGAGGAAGCCGTTGGCCCGAAGACCAGGCTGCGGTTTGTCACCGAAGGCGTGCTCACCCGGCGCCTGCTTTCCGATCCAGTCTTAAAGGGTGTGGGCGCCGTGGTGCTGGATGAGTTCCACGAGCGCCACCTGGAGAGCGATCTGGCGCTGGCATTGCTGAAACGCATGCAGAAGACGCGGCCCGAGCTACGGATCGTGGTCATGTCGGCAACGCTCGATGCCGGTCCCGTGGCGCATTATCTTCAAGGGTGTCCGGTGCTGCGATCGGTAGGACGGCAGTTCGAGCTCTCGATCAACCATCTGCCCTACTCTCCAAAGCCGCTGGAAACACAGTTGACGGACGCACTTGAGCTGCTGATCGCGGAGGAACCCTCCGGGGACGTTCTGGCTTTCCTGCCTGGAGCGGCAGAGATACGACGAGCGATGCGCGAGAGCCAGGCAGTGGCCCGCCGGGCCGGTTTACTGGTCTTGCCGCTGCACGGCGACTTGACCCCGGCCGAACAGGATCGTGCGGTCACGCCGGCTAGCCAACGAAAAGTGATCCTGGCAACGAATGTCGCGGAAAGCTCAGTGACGGTTGAGGGCGTAACCGCGGTCATCGATAGCGGTCTTGCTCGCATCGCGACTTATTCCCAATGGACCGGGTTGCCAACGCTCCACGTCGGCCGGGTGAGTAAGGCTTCAGCGAAGCAAAGAGCGGGCCGGGCGGGACGCACCGGACCCGGCCGCGTGCTGCGCCTCTACACCATGGAGGATTACCTGCGCCGGCCCGAGCACGACGAGCCGGAGATCGCGCGCAGTGAGCTATCCCAGCTTTGCCTCGCTCTGCGCGCCATGCGCATTGTCAACATCGACTGGCTCGATGCGCCACCTGCGGCAGCCGTAGAAAGGGCGGAGTCGCTGCTCGACCGCCTGGGCGCCACTGGGGCCATGGTGCAGCAGTTGGCGCGTTATCCGCTGCACCCCCGGCTGTCGCGTGTTCTCACCGCGGCCATGGAGCGCGGTGTGGGCGAGGACGGCTGTATCGCAGCAGCACTGCTGGGTTCAGGAGCCCGCTCAGAGAACAATGACCTGCTTACAGCCATCGATGCAGATCAGGATTACCGCACCCGGCAGCAAGTGGAGCAGCTACGCAGGATTGCGCGGCCCGCCCGGCAGACGAAGCACAACGACGATGCTTTGCTGATGTCGATACTGGCGGGATTTCCGGATCGCGTCGCGCGCCGGCGCGCGGGCAACCAGATACTGCTGTCGAACGGTGCATCGGCGGAGGTGTCAGGGGAGGCTCCGCACTATGAATTTATGATCGCGGTGGATGCCGAGGACCGCAAAGATAAGCCGCTGCCACTGATACGTATGACGGCGCGGATCGAGCCGGAGTGGTTGATTGAACTGTTTCGCCACCATGTGCGCGAGCTATCAAGCGTAGAGTGGAACCGCCAGAGCGAGCGGGTGGAGGCGGTGAGCGCATTGCTGTATGACGAGCTGGTTATTCAGGAATCCCGCGGCGCCATGCCGGATGCAGAGGCGGCAGCTCAACTGCTGGCGCAGAAAGCACTGGAGGCAGGCATCGATCGCTTCGTCGACAGAAATGCGCTCGATGAATTCTTAGCCCGCATCGAGTTCGCGGGGGGCGAAGCGCCCGATGTTCCCGAGGCGCTGCGCGAGGTTTGCCTGGGACTGCGCAGCTTCGCCGAGTTGAAGAGTGCTGGGGTCCACTTCGTAGCCGCGCTCGAACGGAAGTTGGGGACGCGACAGCTCAATGAGATTGCACCGCCGCGTATTCGATTGCCCAGCGGCCGGGAGACAAAGGTCCACTACGAACCGGGCAAGCCGCCGTGGATCGCATCGCGCCTGCAGGATTTTTTTGGGATGCGGGAAACGCCGCGGATTGGACGGGAGCGTACGCCGGTGGTGGTCCACCTGCTGGCTCCCAATCAGCGAGCGGTGCAGACGACAACCGACCTTGCAGGCTTTTGGGAGCGACTCTATCCGCAGGTGCGGCGCGAACTTATGCGCCGGTATCCGAGACACTCCTGGCCGGAGCGCCCTTAGGGCTTCGCGCGCCGCCTCTATGCGTGCGGAGGTGGGGGCAGTTTCACGTGCAAGACATTTCTCAGATAGTTGATGTTGACGGCGAGATTGTCCTGGATGCTACCGGTGCCGTCGCCCGGCCGCGGTGCATCGAGGTCGTAGACGACCCACCCCTTGAACTTTCGGCTGCGTAACAGTTTGAAGAGGGCCGGGAAGTCCACGCCGCCCACACCGAGATTGTGGTACAGGCTCGCCTGGCGGTGCTCCGCTTGCGTCGGAGTCGATGTATTGCCACGATACTTGGGATAGGTGTCTTTCATGTGCACTTCCGCGACCCGCGGAAAATAGTCGCTGATCATCTGCACCGCATCTCCACCGCCCAGGGTCAAGTGCGCGGTGTCGGCCGTAAGCCAGACATACTTTGGGTCCGTGTGTGCCATCACCGTGCGCACCTCATGCTCCCTTTCCATTGGCCCCCAGATATGCGGATGTGGAGCCAGCCTTACCCCGAAGGCAATGGTCTGCCTGCCGATCTCATTCAGTGTGTTGGCCAGTGTCTTGAGTTGATCGTCGCTTGGGCCACCTGCCGGGCGGCTACCCATATTGGTCTTCCAATGGTCGCAGCCACACGGGGCAAGAAAATCGTGCGCGAAGTTCACCATGTCGGCGATGAGATCGGCATTGCCCTCCGCGTTGATCCATGGATTGGACTGGGGATTAGAGCGGGGATTAGGCCGGGGACTAGAGGGGGGATCTGGGTTCGACGCTGGTTTTGGCCTGGGCGCGCGCGGCAAATCTCCAACATCAATTAGTTGGATTCCCGCTGCATCGCACATTCGCTTGAGCGCGAGCGGGTTGCCCAAAAACTGTACGACCTGGCCTGAGTAGGGCTCGATGCCCTGCAACCCGAAGCGCGCCGTGTCGGCGATGATCTGCTGCATATCGGTGGACATGCGCAGATTTCCGTTGGGCCAGTCACCCCATAAGGCCCCGGTGATGCCAAAGCGGATGTAGGGGTCGATGGGGTCGAGGGATTTGGGAGCAGCACTGGCTGCCCACGCATTTGAGTTGCCCAACATACTCGCCGCGGCCGCCGCGCCGGACAACGCCAACGCCGAAGAAATAAATTCACGCCTGTTGAGACCTTGCGCAGAGATGTTTTTAGACAAAGTATTTTCCTTTGATTTGGCCTCTTCAGCGGTTGAGCCCGAAGGCGTAGACCTGGGCGTCATGGGTAACGACGAAGACTTTTCCCAGCGCCACCACGGGTTCGCTGAAATGAACCCAATCCGTGATGATCTTACCGCTGGAGTAGAGTTGCTTGCCCGTCTCCGCGTCAAATGCAAAGAGAGTGAGGTGGTTGATCGGAGTGGAACGGTACTTTGCCGATAGCGGGTTGCGATTGATTTCCTCCTGGGTGCCGTGCACGTTAGCCGGGCTCTGGATGGTCTGCTCTCCGGTTTGGATGGCATAGACCACACCGTTCGCCACGACCGGTGGGTCGGGCACAATCATGTCGCGCGAGATCCATTGCGGAGCGAGTGATACCTTCTCTCCTTCGGCAACGACCTGGAATGCCATGATGCTGCCATGGGGTGCGTCGCCGGCGTTCCATTGGAACTGCGGCAGATTTTTTGAAGGCGGACCCCACATCGGCACATACAGGAAACGTTTGTGGTCTGGGGTCTCGTAGGTAGTGATGGCGCCCCACGTTCCCTGACCGGGATTGCGGCCCTCTGCTGCATCGTTACCAAGCTGCGGTGATTTGTAGAACGGCGTCGAGTGATTTGGACGGCCGCCGAGATCGGCGGCATCGAGCAGGTAGAGGAAACCCTCTTTGCCGGCAACGGCGATGAGCATCCGCTTCTGGAAAGGGAAAATATCTGAGCTCGCCGAACCGAGATCAAGATCCTGGGTATTCAAGAATTTCCAATTCGAAGGTGTGAATGAGTCCAGCAGACGCGTCGCCCTGGGCGCCAGCTTGAGCACGGTCTCGCCAAAATCGCCGGCTGCCGGGTCGTAAAAACCATCGGCTGTTTGCGTAATCACGGCGCCATTTGGGCCCCTGGTGACACCGCCCCGCCCCCAGGGACCCGAATACTTCGTGCCACTGGCATAAAAGCGTGTTAACTGGGGATGAGCGAGGTCGCTCACATCCATGGCCGAGATGCTCCCCGGGACCACGGAAGGTTTCACGCCCGCTGCTGCCGGGAACTGGCCGCAACCGCGCCCGCTTGTTGTGTAAACGATGTTGTCGATCAGGTTCAGGCTCCAGGCTCGGGCAAAGGGTTCGACCATATTGACGGGCGTCATCCGATCTGCGCCGTCACTCAAATTGAGACCGCGCAACTTACCGTCACTGGTGATCAGAAAAATGATGTTGTTCTGTTTATCGATCACCGGGGTATCGTTGACCGTGTTCGAACACAGCCAAGTGGCTGGCCAGAGGGGCGCGGCAGGATTGGCAAAGGTTTTCTGCCATAAGACTTTTCCCGTATCTGCGTCCAGGGCGAACACCGTGTCGTCGGCGCCAAGCAGGAAAACCAGGTTCTTCGCGCCTTGCGCCGTCGCCACGCCTTCCGACACCAGCGGCGCGGTGAGGGTCGAAAGAACGATGCCTTTGGGCGGCGTGCTCAGTTGCGTGCTCCATAGCAAGCCAAGCTCCGACACGTTGTGGATAGTGAGTGAAGTCTCGCCGCGGTTCCAGCCGCTGCGTTCCTGATCGTAACCCCATGTCGTCCAATCGCGGGCCGGCGCCAGGTTTTGTGGCAAAGCCGCTTGGGCGAAGAGCACCCACACTATCACGAACGAAATCGGGTAGCGACCTTTCATCCACGGGCCCGTCAAGAGAGATTATGTCGATTGTCTTTCGGAAAGATAGATAGTCCCGGAGGAAGGCATCTGTCAATACACACGCATAAGACGTCCGTTAGCGGCGCTGGGTGATTCCTACGGCATGCGAGTGGCCCCGACGCAGCGACGCCCGGTCAGGGATAAAGCTTAGAGGGCACTATTTCAGGTTCTGGCTCGCCGGCTGCAGTGAGGAGTTTTTTCAACTGCTGGCTCAGTTCACTGGCCTGCGAACGATATTCCTGGCGCCCAGCGAGGTTCACTAGTTCGTGTGGATCGGCGCGCTGATCATAGAGCTGGTACTCATGGTACGTTGCCGCCGCGGGCTCTTTCGAAGAGCCAGAGGGGTCCGCGACGCAGTAGGTCCAATCCTTGGTGCGGATCGAGCGGCCCGTCATCGACTCGCTGATCTGAATCAGCTGCTGATTGGGCCACGCCTGCCGGGCGTCTGGATCATTTAGCAAAGGCAGTAGGCTGCGGCCCTTCCAGCTGGACGGTACTGGCACGCCAGCCGCTTGGAGCAGAGTGGGGGCGAGATCGATGAGGCCGACGAGCTCGGAGATCTGCTGCGCGCCATGAAGGCCTGGCCCGTCGATCAGCAAGGGCACGCGAATGGAGCTGTTGTGGGTGCTGCGCTTGTACTCCTGGTTACGGGTCATGAAGTGGCAGCCGTGATCGCTGATAAACACGAAGATGGTGTTCTCCGCGAGATGTTCCTCTTCGAGGATACGGCGCACTCTGCCTACCGAGGCATCGATCGCTTCAATGCACCCATAGTAGTCCGGTAGCTGCGCCTGCCACGTGCCGGGAAGCGCTCGTAGATCGTCAGGAACCGTGGAGTTAGCGAAGCGCTCCACGGAACCATGAGGGCCGATGGGGCGATGCATGTCGTTCTGCTGGTGCGGCTCGATCTGGGATATGAACAGGAAGAATGGTTTTTCCTGCTTCTCGCGAAGGAAGCGCTCCACGCGATCGGTAATGAAGTCGACGCGATATTCGTCTTTGTAGGTGATCTCTTTGCCGTCGCGGTCCCAGATGGTTCCTTCGTAAGGATGCGAGGTAAATTCGATCACATTTGCCCCTTCCCACAGATCGAGGAAGCCGCCACGAAACTCCGGCTTTACGGCGCCCGGGCCGCCGCCATCGGCCTCATTGTTTGGGGCAAGATGCCACTTGCCAATCAGGTTCGCGGTGTAGCCTGCTGTACGCAACTCTCCGGCCAGCGTTGGGAGAGTTTGGCCCAGAGCGAGGCCATTGTGCCAGACGCCGGTTTCGGTTGCATAACGGCTGGTCAACAGGACTGATCGTGCAGGCGCGCAGACAGGTTGGTTGGTGACGGCGTGAGTAAAGTTCTTTCCGCGAGAGGCCATCGCGTTGAGATTCGGAGTACGCGTAGAGCCGTTGCGGCCGTTGGCTCCAATAAAGTCCCAGCGAAACTGATCGGAGAGATACAGAATAATATTTGGATGGGTTGCCGGCTCAGCGGCACTCTTCGTATCCGCTTCCCCCGAAGCGGGGACCGCGGCCGCCACCGCGGCTGCCACAGAACTCTTAAGAAATGACCTTCTGCTGTCTATGTACTCTGGCATCTCTCTCCTGTCCAGACACTTAGGTGAAACTGCTGCGGAGTAAGCCCGCGAGCAAGGATGAAGGGGAACACAAGGATTGTCCAAGCGCCGGAAATCCCGCATACTTTCGATCTAGGCTTAAGCGGCGCGGCCGCCGTGGTGCTGGATGTGTTCCATGAGCGCCACCTGGAGAGCGATTGGGTATCGCACCACCTTACCCTCAAATGATGTCATAGGTTGGTACACCCTTCCCGTTTGAAACAAGTGGAAGATTAATTATGGGAGATCAAAAGATTCAGGCTACCTTTTGGTTCGGTTGTGTCATCAAAGGAGATGGTAAGCTTCGTATAGAGCGGCAAACGAACAGCCGGATTGGGAGTACAGTCTGCTTACCGTTGAAAGATAAGGGCTTGTGAGTCTCTCGCACACAAATCGGCTCAACTTCTCCCGGTTAACCTTCGTATTCCTGGTGTTGGCAATCTCTGTCTTTACCTGGGGTCTCCAGTACAAGCTGTCTCTCTATGATCCACCCCATTCCAACTCCCATGCGATTCCTGAAGCAAAGCTGCTCTCAAGAGATGAGCAGCCAACCATAGGTGGGGGTCTGCTGGTAAGGAGCACGAAAGCCTGGGCGGTAGTCGCGCAGGCGTTGCTGTTCAGCCTGTTTGCGTTTTTCTTGCCGGCGTTAAATCTGCTGCGTGGAGCGATGTTCAACCGGCGGGACTGGGAAGCTAAGCACCCGTGGCGTATTCTCTGCCGTCCTGGTTTGAACGCTTTCTTCTTCCGTCCCCCTCCCGTCTTTATTTAGTTCCAGCCCCAATAGCCACCAGCGAAGGCCTTCGGCTCGGGCCGAACTGCAGGTTGCCGCATGGCGTGCACCCTACGCGGGGAACGGCTCCCCTTTTATTGCTTGCCGCCCACTTTAAATCCATGAATAGGTGCGTTGCAGATATGCGAAAGCGAATCTCCTTGATTCTCACTGCGGCGTTGGCGTTGCCCGTCCTCGCCGGCGTAATTGCCTGTAGCTCCAGGGACAAGAACTCGGACGCTATTGCCGCCGAGGTTCCGTCGGCAACCGTTGCCGCAGTGAAGTACGGAAGCATCGTCCACACTCTGAATCTTGCGGGGCAGTTCCAGCCATACCAGGTGATCGAAGTTCACGCCAAGGTTTCAGGTTATATCCGGCACATCTACGTCGACATCGGGGACAAGGTGCGCCAAGGGCAAATCCTGGCGGTGCTTGAAGTGCCGGAACTCAGCGCTCAATTGAAAGGTACGGTGGCTGAGGTTGCGCGCCGTAAAGATGAGATCGCTCGCGCAGAGCACGAAGTACTTCGAGCACAATCCGAACACAGCGCCTTGCATGCCGATTACGACCGGCTGAAAAAGGCGTCGGCAACTCAGCCCGGGTTGATCGCGGAGCAGGAACTCGACGATGCCCAATCGAAGGATATGGCGGCGGAGGCCCAGATTGACGCGGCCAAGTCCGCGTTGAGCGCGGCAAAGCAAAATTTTGACGTCGCCGGCGCGGATAGCGAGCGCGTAGGCGCTCTAGAAGATTACACGAGGGTCGTTGCGCCCATCGACGGAGTCATTATCTGGCGTTATGCCGATACCGGTGCGCTCATCCAGGCCGGCACTGCATCCGATGTTCAATCGCTGCCCGTAGTCAAACTTTCCCAGAGCAGTTTGCTTCGTTTGCGCATTCCTGTTCCAGAGGATGCAGTCGAATACATTCACGCGGGCGCTCAGGTAAACGTTCAGGTCGACGCTGTCCATCGTTCTCTGGTGGGCAAGGTCGTTCGCTTTACGAGGGATATAAGCCTGGCCACGCGAACTATGGAAACCGAAATCGATGTCGAAAATAAGGACTTGTCGCTGACCCCGGGTATGTATGCCAACACCACCATCGAGTTGGAGCGAAGAGATCACGTTTTGACGATTCCCGTGCAAGCTGTCATCACCAACGGCAATCAATCTTCTGTGCTCGTAGTCGACAGCCAGAATCATGTGCAGACGCAGAGTGTGACGCTCGGTTTGCAAGGTTCTACTCTGGTTGAGGTGAAGAGCGGATTGACGGAAGGAGAGCGTGTCATTACAGGGGGGCAGTCGAATTACCAGGTGGGCGAAACGGTCAAGGCGAAGGTCGAACAGCTGCCAACCGCCGACGTGAATGAAGAGAAGTCGGGGAGCGAACAGTAATGCCAAACTTCGCTCTGAAATATCCGTACTTCATTATCATGGTTTGCCTGGTAATCATGGTCGTAGGAATAACCAGTATCGCCGGCATGCCGGTGGATCTGTTCCCGAAGATAGACATCCCTGTGGTGGTTGTAGCTACGTTCTACTCCGGCATGCCGCCACAACAGATCGAAGCGGATATCACAGACACATTCGAGCGCTTCTTCACTCTGGGCAGCAACATCGACCACATCGAGTCGCGATCGCTGACCGGTGTGAGCTTGATCAAGATCTATTTCAAGCCGGGCACGGACTCGAACGCGGCGTTGAGCAATATTGCCAATCTGGCAATGGCCGATCTGCGGCGATTGCCGCCCGGCACGCTGCCTCCTGTGGTGCTCGGAATGGATGCATCGAGCCAGCCAGTCTGTCTGGTGACGTTGAAAGGGAGGGGACTGAACGAGACGGACCTCAAAGACCTGGCCCAGTTCCAGGTACGCAACCAGATTGCCAACGTGCCCGGGGCCTCGGTCCCGCAGCCGTTTGGCGGACGCTACCGCCAGATCATGGTGTATGTCGATCCACTCAAGCTGGAGGCTCACAACCTCAGTTTGATGGACGTAGTTAAAGCAGTCGACGATTCCAACTTGATCTTGCCGGCAGGCGATGTCCGCATTGGATCCAAGGACTACAACATCTATGCCAACAGCCAGGTTCCAACACCGGAGCAGATCAACGACCTTCCGCTGAAATCGGTTGGTAACTCTTCGGTCATGGTGGGCGACGTTGGCAAGGCTGAGGACTCGGGGACGATCCAGACGAACATCGTTCGCATCGACGGGCAGCGCTCGGTGTACGTCCCGGTGCTGAAGCAAGGTGGCGACAGCAACACGATCACCATCGTCAACGGCATGAAAACCGCTATCAAGAACCTGGTCGACATCCCGGCTTCGCTCAAAACCGCCGTGGTCTTTGACCAGTCCGTATTCGTCAAGACCGCCATCAAGAACGTGATGAACGAGGGCGGCATAGGCCTGGTTCTTACAGCGTTGATGATTCTGTTGTTTCTGGGTAGCGTACGCGCAACATTCGCGGTTCTCTTATCCATTCCCCTCTCTGCGCTGGCGGCCTTTATTTGCATTCGCGCCGGAGGCGGCTCGATCAACACCATGGTCTTGGCTGGATTGGCGCTGGCCTTTTCCCGCTTGATCGACAACTCAGTCGTGGTGCTGGAGAATATCTTCCGCCACCTGGAGATGGGAGCAACCCCAGAGGTAGCGGCGGAAGTAGGCGGCAACGAGGTGCAGTTGGCGGTGCTGGCCGCGACGTTCACTACGGCAATTGTGTTTTTCCCGGTCGCCCTCCTCTATGGAGTAAGCAGGTACCTCTTTACCGCATTGGCCCTTACCGTTGTATTCGCGCTCTTCGCTTCCTACATCGTGGCCATGACCGTGGTGCCGCTCTATTGCGCGCGCTTCATCAAGTCTGCTGGAACCGAACATGCGCAAGCAGGACGAGCAGATGGTAAGGCTGTTATGGGCGCACCTTCCAAGCGATCTTTGTTCCAGACAATTGTTCTCGGTTTCAACAGCTGGTTCCAAAGAATGCTTGAGAAGTACGTTGTGGTGGTGAATCGCTCGATATTGCGCCCGGCCGCGACGACACTCAGCATCCTCGGAGTTGTCCTTCTCAGTTTTGCCTTGTTCCCCTTGCTTGGCAGATCGTATTTCCCCCGCACTGACCCCGGTCAATTTGTGATCAATATCAAGTGCCCGAATGGAACCCGGATCGAGCTCAGCAATCGATATGTCGCCCAGGTCGAACAAGAGATACGCGAATTGGTTCCCCCCCGAGGATCTGGATATGATCGTCTCGAACATCGGAATTACCCCTGATCTCTCGGCAATCTATACCAGCAATTCGTCGATGGATACCGCGTTTGTGCAGGTGAGCCTGAAGGAGGGGCACAAAGTAGGAAGCTACGAGTACATGCAGCGGGTTCGCAGAAAGTTGGCGAATGACATGCCCGAGTTGACGACTTACTTCCAGGCAGGCGGACTTGTAGATTCGGTTATTAATCAGGGGTTGCCGGCGCCCATCGATATTCAAATTAGCGGTAACGACATGGATCAGTCCTATGGCATCGCGAGTCAGATCGCCACCCGAGTGAAAGCCATCAAGAACGTCGGTGGTATTCTCATCCCGCAGAATCTGCGGTATCCGGGTCTCGAACTCAACATCGACCGGGAACGAGCCAGCCTCATTGGGTTATCTCCGAAGGAGATCGTGGACAACGTAATTACAGCGTTGACCTCCGACGCAATGATTGCTCCAAGTTACTGGATCGATCCAAGGACCGGGAATAACTACATGCTCACGGTGCAGTACTTTGATCAGAAGATTGCACACATGAGCATGGATGATTTCAAGCAGATACCGCTGCGAGCAAATAATCAGACCAATTACACGCCACTACAATCGGTTGCGGATATTAAGGAAATCAATACTCCGACGGAGGTGGATCACTATCAGATTCGGCGCATTATCGATGTCTACGTGATGCCGTCGACAGAGGCGCTCCAGCAAGTGAACAGCGCTGTAAACAAAGTGATCGCCAGTGTACAGAAGCCGAAGAATGTTCGCATTACAGTGCGAGGCACCGTGGTCAGCATGAACCAGTCGTTCCTGCGGTTCGGCTTAGGCCTGGTTCTCTCGATTGCGCTCGTATATCTCATCCTCATGGCCCAGTTCGCCTCTTTCGTCGACCCGTTCATCATCCTGATGGCGATTCCGCCCGGGCTGACCGGAGTGCTCATCATCCTGCTACTCACCGGTAGCACCCTGAATGTGATGTCGCTGATGGGGGTGATCATGATGACCGGAATTGTGGTGTCGAACAGCATCCTGATCGTGGAGTTTGCAGGCCATCTCCGTAAAGAAGGCTTACCCGTCGCGGAGGCTGTCGTGCTGTCGTGCAAGATTCGCCTGCGTCCGATTCTGATGACATCGCTGGCAACGCTGCTGGGGATGATCCCGATGGCGTTAGGTCTCGAGGCCGGGAGCGAGCAATACGCACCGCTGGCGCGCGCGATCATAGGCGGCCTGGGCGTTTCGGTCGTGGCCACGGTTTTCCTGGTGCCCGCCGTTTATCTGATCATCCACCGAAAGGACAAAAGAGCTCCGGAGCAGGAGGCAAGCGTTCATGCCTAGGTTTGCCCTCAGATATCCGTACTTCATTGTCATGGTTTGCCTGGTAATCATGGTCGTAGGAATAACCAGCATCGCAGGCATGCCGGTGGACCTGTTTCCGAAAATCGATATTCCTGTGGCGGTGGTGGCGACGCTCTATTCGGGCATGCCGCCACAGCAGATCGAAGCGGATCGTACCGACACATTCGAGCGCTTCTTCTCCCCGGGAAGCAACATCGACCACATTGAGTCGCGATCGCTGACCTTCGGAAGTCCACGTACGGCGTGCGCAGTCCTCTTGTCGATCCCTCTCTCCGCGCTGATGTGTCCGCTGATCATGAACGCGCTGGCGGACTCGGTGTCTCTGTCGTGGTCACGGTCTTCCTGGTCCCCGCCGTATACCTGGTCGTGCATGGCCGGCGCGAGAACAAGATTGCGGTTGCACAAGAGGGATAGAGAATGACGAGAAAGACAGCGAATCCGCGCCCTTATCTATTAGTAACTCTGTCGTTTTTGGTCTTCGCGGCTGGAGGCGCACAGTCCCAGGTAGCAGATACAAGTCCATCGCTGCCGGATGCCCCGCGCGTGCGCTTAATTGCCCAGGGTGCCCGGCAGAGTGCTCCATTGACGCAGACTACAACCGACCAGGAGCCAACAACCGCCGCGCCGGCTCAGATAGGGGCGGCTCTTCCACGCTTGACCCGCTTGCAAGCCGAGCAGATGGCCATCAAGAACAATCCCCGAATCAGCGTTTCCCGGTTGATTGCGTTAGCCCAGCATGAGGTTGTCCGCGAGTCGAGAGCCGCCGAATTGCCAACGGCAACCGGAAGTATCACTGCCATGGATGCGAATGACGGATCGCGCGTTTCTGCGGGATCGCTCACCGCATCGCGCCTCTTCGAGCACGCCGCCGCCGGCGGTGGCGCTACCCAACTGATCACTGATTTTGGACGAACCAGAAACCTGGTCGCCTCTTCGAAGCTCCAGGAAAAAGCACAGAACGCGAACGTCCTGGCCACGACGGAAGACATCGTCGCCGCCACCGACCAGGCTTTCTACAACGCACTACAGGCGCAGGCATTACTCCGTGTCGCTGGGCAAAATGTCGAGACCCGGCAGACCACAGAGACGCAAGTCAACCAGATGACCAAGAACAATCTTAAGTCGATTCTCGATCTAAGCTTCGCTGACGTTAACCTCTCGCAGGCTAAATTGTTGCTCCTCGATGCGCACAACAATGACGATTCCACGATGGCGGCGTTGGACGCTGTGCTCGGTTTGGACAGGCGGGTTGTTTATCAATTGGAAGACGATTCCACGCCTTTGCAGCCGCCACCCCCGGATGCCGAACCACTCATACAGCTCGCATTGCGGCAGAGGCCCGACCTGCAAGCGCTGAACTACGGCCAGCAGGCAGCAGTAAAGTTCAGCCATGCCCAACACGATCAGATATTCCCCAGCATCAGCGCCGCGGGCACCGCCGGCAGCGTGCCCATCCGGCCAGGCCAGTACTACACCTCTAACTGGTGGGGCGGTATTGGGGTCAACATGAATATCCCGATATTCAATGGGTTCCTCTATGCAGCGGAGGCTAAGGAGGCGGCCATTCAGGCTCAGGCAAGCTCAGAACGGAGCCGTGATCTAAGAGATCAGATCGTCCGTGATGTGCGTACTTCATGGCTGGCCGCGACTACGGCATTCCAGCGCGTGAGCGTCACCGCCGAACTGTTGCAACAAGCGAACCGGGCCTTCACTCTTGCGCAGACAAGATACCAGTTGGGGCTCAGTTCGATCGTTGAACTGAGCCAGGCGCAATTTCAGCAAACTGACGCCGCAATTGGCAGTGCAAATGCGCAATATCAATACCGGCTCGCTCTTGCGACGCTCAACTATCAGATTGGCGCGACCCCATGATCGAGAACTCCAAGCTGAGAGTGTTTCGTGTGATTACAAAAAGAGGCATGGCAGCGACTCCAACCAGGACTCCCGAATACAAACGGTGGAGCTCTTGAATCCTTCTTACTTTTGCGCCGGCCTGGTGGAGTTCATGGGACCAGACCAATTCCATGAAGCGGTGACTCTGCCGAGTCTTTTTACTGGAAGGTGGTTACGGTGCCAGTGATTGGTGAGCGGCCTGACCTGGAGTTAAGTGCAGTGATATACGCAACGGATTTTTCTGTTTGCTCACAGAACGCGGGCCTTTACGCGGCACTCCTAAGCAAGCACTTCTCGGCCACATTGATGATTGCACATGCCTTCACCCTCTCGCAGGCGGCCATGGAGGTAGAGGTCGATCGATCGCTGGTGAGCCAGCAAAGGAAAGATCTGGAGTTCCTTCTATCCCGGAAGGCCTTGGCGTTGTCGAATGGTTCATTCCAGGCAATGCCGGTCCTTTTGGAAGGTGATCCGAAGGAGGTACTTCCGGATCTGGCCGACAGAAATGCCCCGTCACTGATTGTGCTGGGAACTCACGGCGGGGGCTGGGTCGAGCGAGAGATCATCGGTTCAGTTGCCGAGGGCATTCTCCGGTCCACTTCCTGGCCAGTTCTCACCGTTGGTCCCCATGTGCGGTCAGTGGCGGATAAAACCACGCCTTTCCAGCGCATTCTTTACGCTACGGATTTCTCCGCCGCTGCCGCTCGCGCGGCGGTATATGCAGTTTCCTTTGCCCAGTCATTCAGAGCTGACATTGATGTGCTCAATGTGGTTCAAAGAGAGGCCATCGAACATCCTGACCGGCTGAGCGACATCAGAAGGCGTTTTTATCGTGCCCTCGACGAACTTGTGCCTGAGGAGGCGAAAGAGTTCTGCAATCAGAGAAGCTTCGTAGAGGTCGGCAACGCGCACCAGCAGATTCTGGAACATATTCGGGAACGATCGATCGATCTATTAGTCCTCGGTGTACGGAAGTCTTCTCACCTGGGCATCGAAAGAAGGACGTCTGGAGCGTTCCAGCTTGTGACTCACGCAGCGTGTCCTGTCTTAACCATCGTTGGATAGACGTAAGGGACCCACGGCTCCGAAAGCGAAAAATGAAAAAAGGTAAACGGCAGAAGAACACATCAGACTCCACGTCTATGGCGTTGGCTTTGTCAACCCTGATTGGGGCAGCAGCCTTCTATTGCGCCGAGATCGTCTACGACAATCTCAGGGGGTCGGGTGCATCTGACATCCGTGAATTTCCGGCTTGGCGGGCTCATATGGGCTCCGCTTGTGTCGGAAGTCTGGCTTTCGTGGTTACCTTATTCCTCCTCGAGATTGTGGGCAGAAGTTCGAAGCGCGTTGCCGTGCGGTCAGCGGCCCCATGGTGGCCGATCGTGGCGCTCACAGGGCTTGCCACCGCCATCCACATTCCGATCTACCTGGTGATTCTCGCGGCTGCCATCTATACCCCGTGGGCGTATTTTCGGACCCGCGCAGTTCGCTGAATGAGCGCGCGCTTGACATATGCCCATATGGGAATGTAGTGTTTTCTACATGGCAAGAGCGAGCACCACGTCGGACGCTTTCAACGCGGTTGCCGAGCCTCGCCGCCGGGAGATTTTGAGCTGTCTTGCCGAAGCCAAGCGACCCGTCGGAGAGATGGTGGCAGCCCTCGGCCTGGAGCAGCCTTCCGTATCAAAGCACCTGCGCGTGCTGCGCGACGTGAGGCTGGTTCGGATGCGCTGCCAGGGCTGGAAAAAACTATACCGGGCCAAGGCCGAAGCGATACGCCCTCTTCACCAGTGGGCCGGAACCTTCGAGCGTTACTGGCAGCACCAGTTGACTCAAGTGAAGCAACGCGCGGAAGCCATGGTCCACCAAGACTCACGAGATTTGAATTCACCAGACTCTAATCTTAAGGAGAAATGATGATTAGCACCGACCTAACCCTCGAAGACCTAACCCTCACGATTAACCAGGAAATCCGTGTTCAGGCGCCCCTGGATGTAACCTTTGCCGCGCTGCTCGAACAACTGGGTCCCGGCAACGAGACGCCTGACGGCAAATCTCTCAGCATGAAGATCGAAGCTTGGCCCGGTGGAAGGTGGTACCGCGACCTGGGCGACGGCAATGGGCATTTCTGGGCCCATGTCCAGGCCATCAAGCGGCCCACGCTGCTTGAATTCGCTGGTCCGTTGTTCGCCTCTTTCCCCTTCGTTTCCAACGTGCAATATCGGCTGAGTGAAGTGGATGGGGGAACCTTGATCGCCTTCCGGCACAGCGCGCTCGGCTTCGTTTCCGAGGAGCACAAGGCGGGGATGAACAAAGGCTGGGCTTCGATGCACGACCGCGTCCGCAAACAAGCTGAGGCCGGCCGATAACACCCGTATCTCGATCAACAAGTCGAAAGTGAGGTCCCCAGTCCATGTGTCCAGTGTGCGTAACTACCGCAGTGCTCATTGCCGGCAGCGTCACCTCTACGGGTGGGTTCGCGGCAATCGCAATCAAGAGATTCGGCCTGAAGAGCGCCGTAAACAATCATCCCGCTCCAACCCCAACAAAGGAGGATCACCATGGCTAGCAGCGCGATAGATATTAAACACCCAAACGTCATTTCGCATGTGGAATGGCTTGCCGCCCGCAGCGAGTTTCTGACCAAAGAGAAAGAGTTCACCCGCCTGCGCGATGAATTGAGCGGCCAACGCCGCGCTCTGCCCTGGGAAAAGGTAGGGAAGCGATATGAATTTGATTCGACCCACGGCAAGGTCACGCTGGCCGATCTTTTCGACGGCCGCAGCCAGCTCATCGTGTACCACTTCATGTTCGGCCCAGGCTGGCAGCAGGGTTGCCCAAGCTGTTCGTATGTGGCGGATCATTTTGATGGCTCGACTGTGCACCTGGCCAATCGCGACACCACGCTGGCGGTGGTTTCGCGCGCTCCGCTGGCCGAGATCGAGGCTTTCAAGAAGCGCATGGGCTGGAAATTTCAGTGGGTTTCCTCCTTCGGCAGCGATTTCAATTTCGACTATCACGTTTCCTTCAAGCCGGAGGAGACGTCCGGGGGAAAGGTCTACTACAACTACGCCATGTGCGAGTTCCCCAGCGAGGAGGGTCCGGGGGCCAGTGTCTTCGCCAAGGATGCGGCGGGCGAAGTCTTTCATACCTATTCCAGCTATGCGCGGGGACTGGATATTCTAATGGGGACATATAACCTTCTCGATCTCGTCCCCAAAGGCCGCGACGAAGACGACTTGGCCTTCAGCATGTCCTGGGTCCGCCATCACGATCGCTATACGGAAGGCTATTTCGTAGACCCGGCTCAGAAATACGAGCAGCCAAAGAGCGCCGCAGGTTCCTGCTGCTCTGGCGAGAGCCACGCGTAATCCACTTATTGAAGGCCGCATGACCGGCGCGGGGCCTAGCTAGCTCTGCGCCGGTTGTGCATGGTGGAGACTCTTCATCATCGGCATTGTTTTTGCTTAGGGTTCGAGAGACATCACTCAGCGCGCAAGGCGGAGACCAGGTCAAGATTTGACGCCTCGAGTGCCGGCAGCAGGCTTGCGAGGATTCCGATGACCGCCAGCAGCACAATAGCGAATACCAGAGTTGCGAGATCGTAGGGTTTGAGGCCGAAGAGCATGGTGGTGGCGGCCTGCCCGGCGAGGAGCGCGAGCCCCGTTCCCAGGAAAATGCCGGCCAGCAGCATAGCCGCGGTGTCGCGCATGACTAGAGCGATCACCTGCCCGCGCTTGGCGCCGAGCGCGATGCGAATGCCGATCTCGTTGCGCCGCTGGGTAATGAAGTAGGAAAGCACGCCGTAGAGGCCAACGACTACCAGCAGGGCGGCGAGCCCACCAAAAAAGCCGGAGAGCGTAGCCATCATGCGTTCCCCGACCAGCTGGTCGCGGATCTGCTGCTGAAAGTTGAAGAACTGCAGCGTCATGCTGGGATATTTTGCTTCCAGCGTGCGGCGAACGGCGGTGATGGCGTCCGCTGCGTTGCCGGAGGCTATCATTATCGCGACCCCGGCACGCTGCGCGTCTACTGGGAGTTGTGCAGCAGGAACGAAGGCGCTAGGTGGCGGGTCTTCGCGCAGGTCGCTATACCTGGTGTCGGGAATGGTGCCCACGATTTGATACGTGCGCTCGGGATACTGCGGCTCGGGCATAACATGTACGAGTTTGCCGATGGGTTCAGCTGCACCAATATATTTTCGGATGAAGGCCTGGTTGACGATGAGGACTAGAGGCGTAGCGTTGGTATCTGCGTCGGTGAAGCCGCGGCCGGTGAGCAGCGGAATCCCCATGGTGGCAAAGTAACCTGGGCCAACGTAGGTAAACCTGCTATGGCCCTCGACGGGCGAGGTCCCAGCCCGGCTTGAGGCGTCCCATCACTGAAAGGTTAAAAGCTTCGCGGCGCGGATTTGGCGGGATGCATGAGGGATAGGCGAGGTCAAAGTGTTCTCCCACGGCCACGCCGAAGAATGAAGGTGGGGTGACGCCCAGGACCTGGATCGCGTGGCCTTCGACCAGGATAGTGGTGTGCGGTGTTATCGGCTCGCCGCCCATTTGCGCCTTCCAGTAGGGATAACTGGCGACCACTTTCGATACGTTGCAACCCGCTTCGTCCTGCGGCTCAATGAGCCGTCCTTGCCAAGGCAGAACGCCAAGGACATTGAAAAATTCCCCACTCACCTCGAGCCCGTGGACACGTTTTCCGTCCCCTGGCGGGCCTACCATCGCGTCCGCATTGCGCCAGGCGAAGACGCCGGAGAGCGGATCGTGATGGCGCCGGACCTCCTGCCACATGGGAACGGTGAAGTAGGTGTACTCATTATCATTGACACCGAGCCCGTGATTACCGCCTATGATGCGCAGTTCAACCAGTTCCTGCGGCTTTTGAATCGGCAGGCTCCTGAGACGTACGGCGTCGAGTAGCTGAAAGACCGCGGTATTGGCGCCGATGCCGAGCGCCAAGGTGATGATGGCGACGGCGGTGAAGCCGGGGCTGCTGGTAAATCCGCGGACGGCGTAGTGGACGTCGCGGAGAAGACTTTCGATACTGAGAGCCGCGTCTTCCGCCTCGACCCGCTCTTTCAACACTTCAGGATTGCCGAACCTCAAACGGGCGGCGCGCGCTGCTTGCTCCGGGCTCATCCCTTTGGCAATGTTTGCGTTGATGCGCATCTGTAAGTGATCACGAAGTTCATCCTCGATCTCACGGTTGAGTTTTGAGCGTTTTCCGAGGGCCCAGATGCGACGAAAGATACCCATCCCTCACCTCACGCGAAGCGCAGAATCGCCTGAACGCCCTTTACCACCTGCTCCCAGTTCTTCTCTCTGGCAGCGAGCTGCTTCCTGCCCGCTGCGGTGAGGGTGTAGAACTTCGCCTTCCGGCTGCTCTCGGTTACAGCCCACTCCGAACGCACCCATCCGCTCTGCTCCATCCGGTGAAGCGCGGGATAGAGCGAACCTTCTTCCACGTTGAGCAGCTCATCGGAAACAGTTTCGATGTGGAGGATGATGCCGAAACCGTGCATCGAGCCGAGATGCGAAAGACTTTTAAGAATCAGAAGATCAAGAGCGCCCTGCAAGTCATTCTTTGCCATGTGCTTCTTACCCTAGACGTCGATGGCAAGAAGAATATGAGCGCCTACCCTAGCTGTCAAGGGGAGAATAGAAATTGCATTTAGGCGCGGTGGGCAACTTTGGCCGTCAGAACCGACTCTCACTTGTTGTCGGCGCCTGCATTTAAGTTCCAGCCACGGAATCGCCAACCAAACGAACCTTTAAACCTGACCCAAGGGGGCCTCATGTATCACCACGTAAAAAAGCTCATGTACACCGTAAACATCGGAGAACCCGATCCCAGATTCGGCAAGATGCTGCTCGAACAATTTGGCGGCGCCAACGGAGAACTAGCGGCTGCCATGCAGTATTCGATTCAGGGAATCAACTGCGAAGACGCCGCACGGAAGGATCTTCTCATGGACATTGGCACCGAAGAACTCAGCCATTTGGAAGTGGTCGGGGCGCTGATTCGGATGCACTTGAAGCCAATGAAGAGCAGCCGCGAAGCGGCGGAAGCGGACCCGTTGGTCGCGATAGCCGGGGGCGGCGGCGTAGGCCTTTTCGATTCCATGGGCAATGCCTGGACGGCTAATTATCTGAAGGTTACTGGGGATCTGGCGGTTGATTTGCGAAGCAACATCGCTGCTGAAGCACGGGCGAAAATCGTTTATGAACGTCTGATCAGCTTCACTGAAGACCAGGGCTCGAAACAAGCGCTGCAATTTCTGATGACCCGTGAGATCACCCATATGCGTGCATTTACCGCTGCGCTCGATAGTATGGAGAAGCCGCAATTCGCGGTGGGTATTATTGAACCCACGCCGCAGCTCGTCGATCAGTTTTTCAACGCGTCGACTGGCGAGAGCCAGTACGGTGAGAATGACTTTACCGGTCCCTGGAACCATGGCCACGGCTTGACGCTGGTTGAGTCGGAGATCGAGGGCGGGCAGGGGCTTGATGTAACCCCCTACGATCCCAAGCCGGGTACAGAAAAGACTTCTCCGATCGACTCGACACCTGTGGGAGAGTACACAAACGGAGTGGGAAAGAAGCAGGCCGCTATGCACGAGAAGGCCAGCGCAAAGGCGGCGAAGAGAGCTAACGTCGAGGTGTAGTTGAAGTCAACCGGCTGGCGAGTGCCAGCCGGCCTTTCCTTGCAGTCATTTCGCCCCTTGCCAATCCGGACCGGCTTAGACGGCAGTCGATGAAAGTGCATAGCGCCGGCAATGTTCAAGATAGGCTGCCTCGTGACTGGCAATCAGGTCCACAACGCTGCTCCATAGCCAGCTGGGAGCATAGAGAGATTTCGATTGGCGGCCGAGGGTTGTTGTCCAATTTTTCTTCTCGGCCGCGCTCATTTGCCGGGCATGAGAACGGCCGACGACTGCGGCGAGAAAGTTTGCCGCCGCCACTGCCTCTTCGCGACTCATCGTTTCGAGTTCCAACTTTAGATCCTGTGGGCGCAACTCCCTCAACACCACCGGCTTTTTCAGGAGTCGAGCCGCCAGCATCCGTTCGCCGAGAAACGGCGTGAGAGCACGCGCGCCGGCAACGACGCGATCGGCAGGATTCCGAGGAATGCCTGCGTGGTTATAACCCGGGGCTTTCGCCTGCACGGCCTCTTTGATATCAACGAGGCAATAGCGCTTATTGACGCCCAGCAGAACCGCATAGCGCAGGCGGCCGAGTGAGCTGCAGCCCTTCATCCAATAAGCGGCGTCGAGTACTTCCATGGAGTCATCTTTGTGTCGATCGCGCAAACACGTAATCAGAGACCCAACCTCGTCCGATTGGAAAAGCTGATGAATCTCATCGCGCTCTTGTTTCGTGAGCGCCCAAAACTTGCGTCCAAGCGGAATCGTCGGATGAACTCCTGGATGCGTTCCTGGGCAAGATGCCGCCACTTTCGCTTCAACGCTTCCTTCATGACCAGCTGGACAGGTTTCAAGCCGTCGCCATGGGGGCGTTTCTTCATGCTGTCGGATTGCAAGGCTGATGTATAGCCCTTCACCATCTGCTCCAGCATGAGCGCGGTTGTCACGCCAGGCAGATCTGATCCACGGGCGGCAGTCGCGAGCGAGAGCCCGAGGCGAATCAGATCATGTGCCGGGTTGCCAATGACCGTTTGATCGAGGTCACGTATCCCAATCTCGACATCGCCCTCGACGTTCGCAACAGGACCCGGGTTGCCGACATGACAATCACCACATATCCATACGGCTGGACCGTCAGGCACAGTGCCTTCAGCCTCTTCGAGCCATTCGTAGAACTTTGCCGTGTTGCCACGCACGTAAGCGTGGGCGGATTGCGCCATCTTCAGGTTTTGGCCGTTGAGCAACCAAGCGCCCCGCTGGCTCGGTTTGGGCTGTCGAGATTTAGGCAATTGGCTCGCCTGCGATCAGAAGGACGATCTTCCCCACGCCGCCTTTCTCACCCAACACATGTGCCTCAGCCGCGCTGCGCAGGGGCAAACGGCGACCGATCGGCAAAACGAATTTGCCATCGCGTACGTCATCCGCAAACTCACGAACCTTGGATGGATCAGGTTTCGCGAAGACACGGCTGATCGTGACTGTCGGGTTCAGCGCCGCCATGCCCTCCGGCACTACCGATGCGTAGCCAAAGGAGCCTCCGGGTTTTATCTTTGTGAACAACTTCGCGGCCACCTCGCCGCCCACCGTATCGGCGATTGCATCCACAGAGTCAAGCGATGCAACCGCATCGTCGTCGTCCACCGCCACTACGCTCGCCACGCCGAGGGATTCGGCGTCCTGGAGCGACTTCTTGCGAACACCCGCAATCACCTGTGCACCGATCTTCTTCGCCGCGTGCACAGCCGCTCGCCCCACGCTCCCCACCGCTCCCGTTACCAGCACCGTCTGTCCCTTCTGGACCTTCGTCGCAAGCCTAACCAATTGCTCTCCGGTTAATGCAATCAGCGGGATTGCTGCGGCGTCGGCCAGATCTAAGCCATCGGGCAGATGTGCTAGATCCGAATCGGCAACTGCCACCAGTTCTGCATAGGTTTTATTTGACAATGCCAGGACGCGGTCACCCGGCTTGAAGTGCTTTACGTTTGCGCCCACGGCGCGCACGACGCCACTTACATCGCGCCCAAGGATGGCCGGAAACGACTGGGGGAAATCCTTTTGTCGTGCCCCGGAACGGACCTTCCAATCGATTGGATTCACGCTAGCCGCGGCGGCCGCAACTAATACGGTATCTCCGCTCACTTGGGGGTCAGGAACGCCTTCCTCAAGCTGCAACTTCTCAGGACCGCCATACTCGTGCAGAACTACTGCCTTCATCTCATATCCCCCACGGGGCAGCCTTACTGGCGACCCTTTGTCTAAGATGCAAAGTCTAACTCTTATGCTCTCATGCGAGACCTTACGGCGACCGAAACGGGTGTCGCGCATGAATTGCTTAATGCATTGAGGGGCGCTTTAGTATGGCGAATTGAAGAGCCTTGGCTACGGCGCTTCAGAACTCGAACATCGAGACTATGGGCAGACCCACATCCCGGGGCAACACTCGGAACTGCGCTCCCACGCCCCCCAAACACGCGAAGCCAAGCTTGTCTTCGTAATAGGCCAGCGTGCCGGGAACCGGTAGAGTTGCGGTGCCGGGTGTGGTTGTAGCTTTCCGCGAAGCTTCTTGATATTCTTCCCGCGAGATCCGCAAGGTGAAGTTTTTCTTCGGCTCCCGGTCGACCAGGCAGACTCCGCACCACTTCACCTTTTCCAGGTCCAGGGAGGCAGAAACCTACCCTGCTCAGGCCTGGCGTCATTCGGTTTCGCGGGCTTTGGTATAGTCGACAGCGCGGTTGAGTTGGACGTGTCATGGGTCGCCTATCACGGTGGCAAATCGGCCACCGAATGACGAGAGGAGTACGCCGTGAGATCGCGAGATCAATTGCTGCGCGAGCAGAATCGACTCCTGGCGTTGTTGCCGGAAGTCAAGTGGCGCCTCCGTCACGTTCCCGCGATCACAAATATTGGGATTGGTGCAAAAGAGGTGGGCGGCGAAATCAACGGGGAATTCGCGTTCCGCGTCTACGTGCCGCTGAAGTTGCCGCTTGATGAGATACCTTCTCGCTGGAGAATTCCAGACCGAATCCAGGGCATAGCCACGGATGTGCTAACGGTTTCGCGGACGACGGAGCTGGTGGACACGCGAAAACTTCGACCCATTCGAGGCGGTATTTCATTAAAGAACGAATACGTACAAGAGGGTGAGCGGACGCTCGCGGGTACAATCGGTTGCCTGGCCAAGCTTACCAGCACGCTCGAAGTGATGGCTTTGACCTGCGAGCATGTCATGTCGGCCGGACAAGCCCTCGCCGGCGTGGCAGTAGGCCAGCCCAAGTACGTGGTCTCGTGTTGTTGTTGCACCTACAACGCCATCGGTACCCTCTCGAAGGCCACAAAGAACGCGCAGCTAGATTGCGCGATCGTCAAACTCGACGATGACATCGCCAATGAAGTGGAAACGGCGGATGGACTCAACATCGTGGACGAGATCGGCACATTGACCGGCGTGGCACAGGCAGTGTGCTTCGAGACCGTCTTGAAGCGCGGGATCAACACTGGCCTCACCTCAGGCCGGGTGGTGGATGTGTTGTTCGAGGGCTCTCAGATTCTGATCGATCCCGCAACGCCTGCAAACCCCTTTGCCGAGCTGGGAGACTCCGGATCGGTGATCGTAAATAGTGCTAATCGTGTCATCGGACTTCTTTGGGCCACCGATTCAGCAACCCTGAAAAAGGGCGTGGCCAATCATATCGGGCCGGTGATGAACGAGTTGCAGATCATGATTGCCGGGGACACAGATACCGGTTTGTCTATTCCAACGGCGGGATGCCCATGAGCCAACAGCCCAGGGTGAAACTCGAACCATTCGAGGCTGCGCTAAGGCAGCGCCCCGGCGGCGCCGCCCTGGCGGATGCATTTGCGGAGCACGTCGAGGAGGTGATTGACCTCATCAACCGAAACCGCCGGGTCGCCGTCGTTTGGCAGCGACATAAGGGTCCAGCCTTTCTGCGCGCTGCGGTAGAAAACGGCGTCTCCCAGGGGGTAATCATTCCGCAAGAGGTGGAAGGCGTCCCGCTCGAAATGTTGTTGTTGCAAATGGCTGACGCTTTGCAGAGTTACGGATCGGCACAACTTCGCAACGCAATCGCTGAGCACTTCCTGCAAATACTACGCATGGCACGAGAGGGTAGCGGCTTAACCGCAGTGTTGGCTTCACAGGCAGGGCGATGACGCAAAAGCCTCAGGACCAACTCGATGCTGAAGTCGCCCGGGCGAGGGCGAATCTGGCAACGGCTCGCTCGCAATTACTGCGGATCCCAGGGGTACGGTATGTGTCGGTTGGCATCAAGGAGACGGGGGGCATGGCCACGCAGGAAGTGGTCTTCCATGTGTACGTCGACCGGAAGAAACCGCTGGCGGAACTGGCTCCAGCCGATCGCATTCCCGCGACGGCGGCAGGCATTGGCACCGACGTGATCTCTCTCCATTCCGAACCGCACGACATCCTGGTCGGTGGTATGGACGTGACCGGTTCTCTCTGGGGCCTTCACACCGGGACCATGGGCGTGATTGGCTTAGCCACCGCGGATAATACCCATGCGCCAGTCAATACTCCCCTATTGCTTACCAATCATCACGTAGCCGGCGACATCGGAGGTGCGGTCGGCCGGTCATGTTTGTGTGACTCCTGGTGCTGCAAGTGCTGCGACATCGGACTATTGGTTGACGCAGCCCAGACGAACCTTGTGGATGGAGCCATCGCGACACTGAATGCAGGGGTGCACTTCAGCCACGAGATCCTGGGCATTGGAGCGATTCGCGGGCCAGGCGTTGCCACGATGAATATGCCGATCGTCAAGTACGGCGCCACGAGCGGTTTTACCAAAGGATCGGTCACGGCCATTGACGCCCCGTCGGACAGGTCCGACGGCGTTCACTTTGACAACCAGATTCGTGTTGCGGCCACACTTCCTTATAAGCAGATGAGCATACCTGGCGACTCCGGATCTGTTTACGTCGAAGAAGCTACCAACCGCGTCGTGGGGCTCAACCATGCAGGTGCCGACGGCATCGGTATAGGCAACCACATTGCGGACGTGACGGACAAGCTCAAGATCAATTTTCCCGTGATCGGGACTGCTGGAGCGATTCCCCTGGCCGCCATGCCAGTCCTGCAGGATCTGGAAGCAATCGAGCAAGTGCTGGCGTTGCGACGTGACCTGGAAGGTACCGAATTTGGCCGTCAGTGGTTCGACCTGGTCCGCGCTCACTCTGCTGAAGTCCGGCATCTGGTAAACCATCATCGCACTGCGAAAGTGGCGTGGCAGCGCTGCCAGGGGCCAGGTTTTTTGGCTCACTTCCTCACCAGCGCACGCGATCGTATGCATCGCGTACCGCGCGAGGTCGCGGGAATGCGGCTAGAGAACGCGGTTATTTCCATGGCTGCGACCTTCCGCCAATGTGGCAGCCCGGCGCTTGCAGACGCGGTCGCGCAACACTACGTCGACGTCCTGGAATGCGCGCAGGGCGCAGAATCAGCTGCAAAGGCTCTAGAAAACGTCAAACGCATGGCCGGAGGACGCCGTTTGTCCGCCGTTCCTGAAAGCGAATCCCGTGGCCAGTGAAACCGGAACGCTTGAAAATCTGGTAAGTGCGCTGGCCGGCGTCTTCATGCCGCTGCGCGACGCCATCGATGGCGACACCGTACTGGATCTGCTCACGGAATTTGGTCTCCAGTTCCCCGACAGTCTCGCCGCCGATCCCGGATTCAGTGCTGCTTTGACCAGCATTGGTACGGCATTGACCACACTCCCAGATCTGATCACCTCCCTGATCAGCGCCGTGGAAGGTGACGATGCCGCCGGCACGGTTCAGTTGGACTTTCAGGTCATCCAGCGAATCGCGGAGCTGATTAAGGGTCTTACCACGGTAGCCAATACGATCGCGGCGCAAAAAGCCACTTTCCCGGGGTTAACGCCTGCCGAGGTCCAGACCTTCTGCGATGCCTTGCCCAAGCGCTTGTTCGACTATCTCGTAATTCGCCAGGTAGAAGGCGCACTCCCCCTGGCTGCCGCGAGCTTCGACTTCATTGGCGTTTTCATTCGAACCGATCAGAATGTGGGTTCCACTGATCCTCTGCGACCGCCCTTTACCAGTCGTGAACTGCACCTGGGCGGCCTCTCGAGTTTTCTAAAGTCTCCCGGCGACGTGCTTCTTGCTAACTATGGCTGGGGATCGCCAGCCTTCGATGGGCGCGCACTGCTCCAGAAGTTAGCCAAACTCGCGCCCGAAGTCGGTCTGCCGGCGGCATACACCGACACTGGAACACCTACGCTCGACGTGGTGTTCCTCGAGGTGCAGCCGAAGACAGATACGACACCACCAGGGTTACAGTTACAGCTCGACACTCCCCTCAAGGCAAGCAAGACATTTACAACCCAGGGGGCGAATTGGTCGCTGGAATTCGATACGGATATCGACACGCCCGTGCAAACGACCCTGGAGCTGCAACCGGATGGATCGTTTGCCATCACGACTGCGGCCCCGACTCTGCAGGGACAGGTGAACGCCACCTTTTTGGTAAAGCCCGATGCGGGCGCGCAAGCCTACACGCTCATCGGCGACCCGAATAAAAGCCGGTTGGAATTCCAGCAGTTTTCCATCGCATTGAAGAGCACCGTGGTGTGGAACACTGCCACCAGCAAGGCGAGCGGGGACTTCTCAGTCGACGCGCACGTCAAAGCAGGTCAATTGGTGATTGACCTCTCAGAGGCAGATGGATTTATCAGCACTCTGCTATCGGGTGGCAAGGTCACTTCACAATTCGACATCGACCTGGGTGTTGCTCATGACGCTTTCTATTTCAACGGCACCGGCGGTCTGAGCATCCAGCTGCCCCTGCATTTAAGTCTCGGACTAGTGGAAATTCAATCTCTGACTATTGGCATCGGCCTGAACCCCGACGGCATTCCCGTCAGCCTGGGGGTCGACGCGCAGGGGGACCTGGGACCTCTGGTGGTCGTGGTACAAAACATCGGCATGACGGCGACGTTTGCCTTCAAGGATCAGCACGACGGCAACCTGGGCCCGCTGGATGTTGGATTTGCTTTTAAGCCTCCTACGGGCGCCGGCCTGTCGGTGGACGCGGGCGTGATCGAGGGCGGCGGATTCCTTTACATCGACACGCAGCGCGGTGAGTACGCGGGCGCCCTGCAGTTGATGTTCGCGGACTTTCTCTCCCTGGCGGCGATCGGTCTCATCACCACGAAAATGCCCGATGGGTCGAGCGGCTTTTCGCTGCTGGTGATCATCACCGCTGACTTTGGCTCGGGCATTCAACTGGGCTTTGGCTTCACTCTGCTCGCGGTGGGCGGGCTGATCGGTCTGAACCGAATGATGCTGTTCCAGCCGCTGATGGACGGCATTCGCACCGGCGCGGTCGACGCCATCATGTTCCCACAGGACGTGGTGAAGAACGCGATGAAGATCATCAGCGATCTGCGAGCCATCTTCCCACCGCAAGATGGCACGTTCCTGATCGGGCCGATGGCGAAGCTCGGCTGGGGCGAGCCCACGCTGATCAGTTTGTCTCTGGGCGTCATCATCGAGATTCCTCCCGGCGACATTGCCATCCTCGGCGTGTTGAAGCTGTCGCTACCAGCGGACGATATCGCCGTGGTTCTCATCCAGGTGAACTTCGCCGGCGCCCTGGAGTTCGACAAGAGCCGGGTTTATTTCTTCGCCTCGCTCTACGATTCGCGGGTGCTGTTCATCACCATCGAAGGTGAAATGGGCCTGCTGATGGCGTGGGGCGACGATGCCAACTTCGTGGTTTCGGTAGGCGGCTTCCATCCCCAATTCACTCCACCGCCACTGCCCTTCCCCAGCCCGCAGCGCATCGAAGTCGACATCCTGAATGAGTCCTTTGCTCGAATTCGCTGCGAGGGCTACTTCGCCGTTACCTCCAACACCGCCCAGTTCGGGTCGCAATCCGATTTCTTCTTCGGTTTCAGCGCCTGCAGCGTCGAAGGCCACTCGGGGTTCGATGCCTTGCTACAGTTTTCGCCATTCCATTTCACCGTCGACGTGTCGACTTCCTTCTCGGTGAAAGTTTTTGGAGTGGGAGTTTACGGCATCGGCATTGACTTGACCGTAGAGGGACCAACTCCCTGGCACGTTCACGGAACAGCGTCGCTTTCCTTCTTCTTCTTCTCGATCGACATTGGAATCGACGTTACGTGGGGCGACAGCCGCGACACCATGCTGCCCCCGGTGCAGTTGATGCCCCTGCTCTCCAGCGAGTTCTCGAAGCAAAGCAACTGGCAGGCTGTGCTGCCCCCAGCCGGCCACCTGCTGGTCGTGTTGCGCACGCTCGATCCTTCCGAAACTGCCATGGTGCTGCATCCGGTCGGCACGCTGCAGGTGAGCCAGCGCCTGCTTCCGCTCGACTTAACCCTGGACAAAGCGGGCAATCAAGCGCCGAGCGATGCCAATCGATTCTCGCTGTCCGTGTCCTCTCCTTCGCTGGTAGCCACACGCACCCTGCAGGAACAGTTCGCTGTGGCGCAGTTCGAGAACCTGAGCGACGCGCAAAAACTGTCGCAGGCTGCCTTTTCGCCGCTGGATAGCGGCGTGGAGCTCGCGGCCAAGGGTCTGTACGCGTCCGGAACAGCCATCAGCAACAACGTTCGCTACGATTTGACGATTATAGATACCAGCTTCCGTAGCCTTTCCAAGCGCTTCTTCGTATTGGTGGGCTCGCTCTTCACCCATTTCCTGAATGGTTCCAGCGTTGCGCGCAGTCAGTTATCGGCTTACCGGCAGGCGCAGACGCAACCCTGGACCGGCAAAGTGACGGTAAGTCCAGAAAGCTTCGCGGTAGCGCTGGTTGCGGACAATACCGTGTATCATCCCGAAGCGGCGGCGTTCACCAGCCAGGCAGCTGCCAACGATTATCTCGCGCGAGCAGTCGCAAACGATCCAAACCTGGCGGACACAATTCATGCGATCCCGCACTTTGAGGTGGCGGCATGAAGGTAATCGCGAACTACGCATTCCTGCCATGGCTGCGCCAGGGCATCGCGAACACGATCACCACGGCCGATGGCGACACATCGGTAAAGACCCGCGCCTCAATCCAGGTGGCTCTCACGCTCAGCGGCGATCCCGTAGGCGCCGGCGCAGAGTTGACCGGCGCGGTCACGCAGAACGTGCAACTGTATGGCCCCGGCGATATTGTCTCCTTCGAGCAGCAGGCTGTCACAACCGCTATCCTTCGCACCGATCCGCGGCCGGGCATCACCAACTTCGAATCGAATTACCTGCCGGCGATCGAATTTTACGACGAAGATTTTCCCTGGCGTTATACTCCGGCCGCGGCGGATGGCACTGGCCTGCACTTGCGTCCGTGGATCGCCCTGGTGGTGCTTGCAGACGGCGAGTTTTCGCCACCCCAGGTCAACGCAGTCACCAAGGTGCAGTTCATCACGGTGCCCAACGCCAACGTTTTTCCGCCTCCAGACGAACTATGGGCATGGGCGCACGTTCACTTCAACACCAGCCTTTCCGGCGACCCCAACAAGCTGGTGTCGCCGGACATGAGCCAGGTGCTGCCGCTGGTGCAGTCCCTTCTTGAGCAGAATCCAGATATTGCCTACTCTCGCCTGGTTTGCCCGCGCCGTCTTCAAGACAGCACGAATTACACCGCGTTTGTGATGCCGGTGTTCGAGACCGGGCGGCTGACCGCATTGGGTGAAGCCCTCACCACGGCGCCACACGCGACCTTTTCCGCCTGGGCTCCGTATTCAGGAAAGCCCGAGCCGACTAACTATCCCTTCTTCTACAGTTGGAATTTCCAAACGGGGTCCCATGGGGATTTCGAATACCTCGTGCGACTGCTGAAGCCGCAGCCAGTGGACTCGCGAGTCGGCACCCGCGACATGGATGTGCAGGACCCAGGCTCCAACCTCCCTGGCATTACCGATGCGGCACTGGCAGGAATTCTGAAGTTGGGGGGCGCGCTGCGTGTGCCCGATCTAGACCTCACGGCGGATGAGCTTGCCCTGCGGCAGAAGTACGAGAACTGGGATCAACCGTACCCCGACAATTTCGAGACCGGGCTGGCGAAGTTCATCAATTTGCCCGACGACTATGCCACCCAGACCGCCGAAGCGGCAAACACAGCCTCTGCCATTGGCCCGGGCATCGATGATGATCCGGACCCACTGATCACCGCACCGCTGTATGGCAGATGGCACGCACTGACGCAGCGGCTGCTCTTTGACCGGACTGGCGGCGCCGTGCCGAATCCCACCAATTGGGTCCACAGATTAAACCTGGATCCCGGGTTTCGCGTGCCCGCCAGCTTCGGCACCGATGTCGTGGAGACGAACACCGAAGAGTACATGAACTACGCCTGGGAACAGATCGGAGACGTGCTGGCCGCCAACAGCCGCATTCGCCGCCTGCTGGTCGCGCGCGAAGTCTCCTGGCGTTGGCACGAGACTTCGGTGAAGCCGCTGGCAGCGGCCCAATTCGAGCGTGCTTTCGCCGTGCTGGCGCCAGTCTCGTCGCGCGTGATGGCCAGCCCGACCACGATCTTGTATGCGCAACGGAGTAGTCTGGTCCCGCCCGTGTACACAGCTGCTGTGACGCGGCGCGTGATGCGCCCGGGGTCGCGGCTGATCCGCACGCTACCGTTCACTGCGGAAGTTACACCGCAGAATCTGATGACTCGAGTCAACAGCGGCCAGGTGAGTCCCGCCCCGCCGGTGGTTGTGCCGCCAGGCGTGACGACGGTGGACAAGGCAGCCGACGCCACTCCGACGACCGTACCGGGATGGATCGCAACGCTGCTTTCGCACTTGCCCTGGCTTCCCTTGGCAGTTCTCATCGCCACCATTGTTCTGGCGCTGATTGCCCTCTTGATCCCCGTCGCCGGGATTGTCATTGCCGTGGCAATCGTGATTGGCGGCGTCATCCTCTACCGGCAATTGCTTCGCTGGCAGCAGTTGCTCAAAGCCCCCGGCAGTCTTACAGAGGCCGGCCAAACGCCGCAAGCCGTCGATCAGTTTCCCAAAAGTCCGGACTTTACGATTCAGATGCCAGGATCGACGGTGCGCCCCGCGATCGGCGCGACCGACAGTCCCACGGCTGTGCGCTTCAAAACTGCGCTTCGCGAGTCGTTCTCGCTGATCGTGACCACGCGCACCGTCTCCGCTCGCCCGGCGCCGGTGGCATTGAACCTTGCGGACTTGACCACCAAGATGGTGACGGCCGTCGATCCGCAAGTGACGATTCCCAGGCGAGGGCTTTCCACGATCTCAATTCCTTCGTGGATCCGCGATTTAATCGGGGACAACTTCGGCGAGGTGATGGCCTATCCCAAAATCGACCTGCCGATGTACGAGGCGCTCAAAGATATTTCCTCGGAATTGTTCCTCCCCAACCTCAATTTGATTTCGCCCAATAGCATCACGCTGATCGAGACCAATCAAAAATTCATTGAGGCCTACATGGTTGGACTCAACCATGAATTCGCGCGCAAGCTTCTGTGGCGCGAGTATCCCACCGACCAGCGCGGCAGTTACTTCCGCCAGTTCTGGGATCCACGCAGCTATCGCGACACCGACAATCTGACGCCCGACCAACTCAAAGAGAAACTTTACGATATTCCGGAGCTGCATCGCTGGGCGCTCACGTCCAACCTCGGCGACCACAACAATCGCGCCACGTTAGAGAAAGGCGAAGAAGCGGTGCTGGTCATCCGTGGCGAGCTACTCAAGCGCTATCCCACCGCCGTGATTTACGCGCATCACGCTCAATGGACTCTGAATAAAGGTGGATCGATCGATCACACGCAACCGCGGACGTTGCAGGACATCGATGCCGCCTTCGAAGATAACCCGCCGCCTTCGATTGTGCGCACGCCCCTTTACGAAGCGAAGATCGATCCCGACATTTATTTCTTCGGATTCGACCTGACGATCACCGAAGCAAAAGGTGGGCCAGGCAACAGTCCGAGTGACGATCCCGGGTGGTTTTTCGTGATCAAGGAGCGGCCGGGGGAGCCGCGTTTCGGGCTTGAGCTTGCGCGCACCGGTCAGTTGGATGTATTCGACGAGCTGACCTGGGACGATGCGGTTCCGGGCATCGTTCCGGGAACTCATCTGCCGGCTGAAAGCTTGAGTACGGTTCACTTGCTACCGCCTCCGGCAGCCGACCCCGAAGGAAAAAAGCCGCAGTATACGGATGACGTACAGGTCGCCACCGCCGCCGTGAGTTCCGCGCGCTGGGCGTATCTCCTGTTTCGTCAGCCTGTGATGGTGGCGGTGCACGCGGACGAGATGCTGAGGTCGTCGTAAGAGATGGCAGATTTCCAAGCCAGTCAAGGTCAATACGCCGCCGCCCGCGCCGCCCGCGACGACGCCGCCCGCGCTCTTTCTGTGGCACAGGAGGGTCTCAAGCAGGCCCAGGCGAATCTCGCCGACTACCTGCGCCATGCGGCTCAAAGAGATGCCGGCGGCCAGCAGAAGGCACAACTGGAAGGCGCGGTGGCGGCGGCAACGGCCGCGGTGAGCCAGCAGAAAGCGGTTGCCCAGCGCGCGAACTCGGCCGCACAGGCGGCGCTCGAAGGGTTCGCTTCCTTCACCGACCCGCGGCAGAACGTCAGTCAATTGAGTGCCGGGTCGCCTTTCCTGCTGCTGCCGGTGCGCGTAGAAACGCGCTTTGCCACCGTGAACGAAACTTATCAGCTGTGGGTGCGCATTTACCCGGACGACTGCTCGATCGATACCTTCGAGCCGCAGATGTCTGAGAGCGAGCTGTCCAATGCCAAGCTCTATTGGGAAAGAATGTGGGCTGCGGGCGGAGTGGAAGCAGATGAGCGCGGCGCTTGGCGCGGCCTGGTAACAGCTCACGGCTCGGGGCGCGCTTCGTGGATTCTCGACAATTACCAGCCGGTGAATCTCGCCGCGCAACCCGCGAAGGCTGTACCGACCGATGAATTCCTGGTGATCCCGACCTTCACGCCCCTTGCTGCCAGTGAGGCCGCGGCCATCAGCAGCTATTGGCAGGCAATTTGGCTCGCCGACGGCGATGCCACCCAATCGAACGCAGCACGCACAGCACTCGAAGCCGCGACCAGCGCGGCGCGGGCAGACGAGCTGATTGCTGACTATGTGCCGTTCAACCTGACTGATAAACCTACGCCACCCAAGAAGAAAAGCGACGTGGGGCTTGCGACGCAATTTGTCGTGTTTCCCCCGGACCCAGCGGTCAAGCAGGCTCCCTGGTCGCAGGCGCCGCGCGTGAACCATCTCGCCGATCGCTTCGTGGTGCTGGGCTTCCATGGAGGCGTGACCACGCTCGAGGCAATCGGCGGCGTGGTCTCACTGCCGCTCTACACCGGGCCCGATCCGTCGGCCGACCCGAGCGAGACCATACATCCGCAGGGCGCCGACCTTCTTGTTCCCGATCAGTTACAGTGGCTGGTCGATTTCGACCGCGCCGTTGCTGCGGGGATGGGGCTGCGCATCAATCTTACCCCGGCCCAGGCCGCCCAGGGCTTCGACCGGTTGCTGGTGATCGGCCTGGAACTGAGTGCGAACGAAGCCACGGCAACACAGGCGGTGGAGGAGTTGCTGACGCATCATCATTACGGGCGCAGCGGCTTGTCGATTGTGCCGCAAGGCACACCCACGCATGACAGCACGGGAACCAGCGCAGGCGCGCCCACGCTCGATGACCCCGATACTACCTTCGATGACCGCAAGCACTTTCCCCTGTTCACGCCGGCAGGAGATCCCTTCGATCGCCTCGATGGTGATTGGTTGACCAGGCTCCTGGGCATCGATCCAGCGCTCTTCCAAAAGGTCCACGGCAGCGACGGCGTAGACCAGATGCAGGCGCGCGCGATGCAGACCGCGCTGTGGCCGGCAACGCTTGGCTACTGGATGGACAAGATGCTCACGCCAGTATTCAGCGACGAAACGGTCGCGAACACGCGCGTGTTCTTTACTTCTTACGTCAGCGGGCGAGGCGCAATTCCGGCTCTGCGCATCGGCGGGCAGCCCTATGGAATTTTGCCAACGACGGCATTCTCGCGCATGGCCTGGTTAACAAACCGGAAGAACCTCCTCGTTCCGCAACCTGGGTTTCTTCAGGATCTTGCCGCTGTCTTGTCCAGCATCGGCAAGGATTGGAGCAACATGAGCGCAAACGCTTCTTATGTTGGCAAGGCCGGGGACGCTCACCAACTGCTGCTCGACATCCTCGCGCTGCACCCCGCCTCGGTCGAATTTCATACTCGCTATGCGGAAAGCCTTGTCGAGCTCTTCAACACGGTCAACTTCTGGGGACTGGGCCCAGACTTCTGGCAAGCGATCCTGGCGCTAGCTCTGGAAAACGCCAGCGCCGGGCTGCTATCTAATCTCGGTTATCACGGGGCGCAGTCCCCTGACATCCTGCAGCACGTTTTCATGAAGGATGGGGCGCAACTGGCGAACGTGATCGACGATCGGCCCCTATCGGAGACAGCACCCATCCACGCCTATACCGACGATGGCCGCAATTACATCCAGTGGCTGATCGACGCCTCCAACACTTCGCTCGATGCCCTATACCAGGAAGACGGCTTTACCGGCAATCGCACTCCGGAGACATTACTGTACCTGTATCTGCGGCACGCTCTCACGCTTGGCTACTACGACGCCAGCTACAACCTGCATCGCAGCGCCGGATTTCTGAGCACAGCCCAGTTAGCGGCGATGAAGCCGGAGCCGATATTCGTCCATGTGGCCGATGCGCCTGGTTCGGAAAGCCGCTTTGCAGCGCTCTACAAAACCGAACCGCGCATCACCTCCAGCCCCACACTGCTGGTCTCCGATTACATCACGGCCCACCTGGCTACGCTGGTTGAATCGCAAGACCTTGCCGTCCAGTTGCGTGCCCTCGGCATTCTCAAAACCGCGTCGACGGCGGCTCTGGAGAGGGCCTTCGCCGAACATATCGATTGCTGCAGCTACCGCTATGACGCGTGGCTCCTGGGCCTTGTGCGCTACCAGCTGGAGCAGATGCGCGCTGCAGCTCCGTCGGAACAAGGTAACGGAAACGCCACAAGCGCCGGGCTGTACCTTGGCGCGTACGCGTGGGTAGAGGATTTGCTCCCCTCGCCCAGCAATCTCCAGCCGGTACAACTTCCTCCCGATGTCGCCCCCAACTTCCAGGACAAGACCCCGGTGCTGCACGACCCCACAAACGGCGGATACATCCACGCTCCGTCGTTGCATCATGCGCAGACGGCGGCCGTGCTGCGCAGCGGTTACCTGGCGAACGCCACGCCTGCGAATCCGTCGACGCTGTCGGTGAATCTCTCGTCCGACCGGGTGCGCCTCGCGTTATCGATGCTGGAAGGCATTCGCAACGGGCAGAGCTTCGGCGCGTTGCTGGGTTACCAGTTCGAGCGTGGCCTGCACGATGACTACGGCCTGGCTGAAGTGGACCAGTTCATCTATCCGCTTCGTAAAGCGTTTCCGCTGGTTGCCGACGCCATCGCCACAACCAAGACCGATCCCGGCGTGCCCATCGAGGCCATCGAAGCCAGCAACGTATTGGACGGAATGAAGCTCGTCACACAGATCCGTTCCGGCGGTGGGGCAACCTATCCATTCGGACAGACGCTTCCGCCCGCCACCGGCGAGGAAGCCTCCGCGATCAACGCCCAGGCGAACCTGCTGCTCGACATATACGACGCTATCGCCGACCTTGCGCTCGCCGAAGGCGTACACCAGGCGGTACAAGGAAACTTCGAGCGCGTCGGCGCAACCCTCGACACCTACACCACCGGACATTTTCCCCCAGAGCCGGAGGTCGTCCAGACCCCTGCGGATGGTATCGCGCTCACGTTACGCACCGCGATCCACTTCGAGCCCGGATTGCCGGCGCCCGCGGGGGCAACCCCCCGTTCCACCGTAGAGCCTGCTCTCGATGCCTGGCTTGCATCGACGATCCCGCCGCTCGGAACCATCGGGTGCCTGGTCAGCTGGGTCGATCCCGTGACTTCCGCTCCGCAACAACAGCCGGTGACGCTTGGAGATCTGGCGGTGCGCCCTATCGATCTGCTCAACCTGATCAAGCCGGACGACGTGCAAAGCATGGACGAGCTTGACGATCGTGTGCTTCGCTTTGTGATGACGAACCGCTCGCCCCGGCCGGATGCTGTTCTCAAGATCGAATACATGAAGAACGGCGGAGCGGCGCTCAGCGTGTTTGAGACGCTGCCGCTGCTGCGCTGCCTGAAGGCCATCGTGGGGCGCACGCGCCCTTTGCGCGCGACGGATGTTCTGCTGCACAACGAGGCTTCGCCCGAGGACGACGCGACGGTCTTCATCGATGCAACCCGTATCACTGTGCCCAAGACAGACCTCGACACGCTGAGCAGCGACATCGGCACGTTTCTCACCACGCTCGCACCGCTCCTGGCCGATCCCGTCGCCAATCGCCCGGCATTGATTTCTGGGATCGACGGCTTCATCACGAAGACGGTCGCGCTGCTCGAACGAGCATCGCGCTTCGCGATGCCATCCGCCGGCTGGGGATTCGCTTACGGCTGGGAGAAGGACGCGTGGACCAGCCTGGTGGGGCAGGTACAGGCCCTGGTCGACCGCTGGACCAACAAGCTCGCTGATTACGACGCAAAGATCGTCGCCTACGATGCACTGCCGGCGAGCACTACGGGCGATGTTCTCTTTCGCGCTCTACGCGCCGCGGAGGTCGATATCGCGACAGCGGTCACACCATTGCCAGCAACTCCAGCATTCTATCGAGCGGCGCTCGATGCCAAACGCGCGACCTTCGCGGGACGGCTTGGCCAGTTTAAAGCCGTGATTGTGGCCACGGATCCCTCGTTCGCGAATGAGCTCGCGGCCGTCTCGGCGATTGCGACGGCGGATCTCGATGCACAGCCATTCGACCTTACCCCGCTGGGCGACCGGGCAGTGACCTTCGCTGGTGACCTCGCCTCGGGCCTCACCGGACTACAAGCGGCCATCGACGCGCGTAGCAAAGCGGCCAAGGCGCAATTGGACCAAGCGGCAGCCGCGGCAGCCAGCAGCGACCAGGTGGATGCGTTGACCGCAGCCGCCAAGGCGCTGCTCGGTACAGACTTTCAGATCTATCCTGAATGGACGATGGGCGCCACACAAGCCGGCGAGTGGACCAACGCGCTGAATTACTCCACAAGCGGAGCGCTGACCAATTACCTTACGACCACGGCCAATGTTGATTCGCCGGTCGACGAATGGCTGTACGGCGCGGCCCGCGTTCGCCCCAATATGCGGAGTTGGGAACAGCTACTGATGCTGACCGCCGCTTTCGACCAGCCCGTACCCCTCCTGGTTCCGGCGCAGTTTCCCTACGAAGACGACGCACCCTGGATCGCCTTGCAGTTCCCCTCGGATTACACGCTCGACAGCGATCATCTGCTGTATACGGCGCACTATTCGACAACACTTGATTCGTCGAAGCGGCAGTGCGGCATCCTTCTGGATGATTGGACTGAGGTGATCCCATCCACCCAAAAGGACACCGGACTGACCTTCAATTTCGACCGTCCGAACAACGAAGCGCCGCAGTCATTGCTGTTGATCACGGCTGCATCGGCAACCGCCACGTGGCAGTGGTCCGATCTGGTCGACGCGCTGAACGAGACGCTGGATCTTGCCAAGGCGCGCGCGGTCGAACCCGTGTTCATCAACAACACGGCGTACTCGCAATTCCTGCCGGCCACGATCATGGCTGCAACCCTCTACGGAATCTCGATTACCACTACGCTTGCCGCGTCGAACGGCCTCTTCCGCGCGCTGGAGCCGCCTCCTCATGCCTAGCCAATTCAAAGTTCCTAACCTGCAGTTAGCACTTGCCAGCCGGCTGTTCCCGTCAGTGACTGTTTGGAATCGCCTGGAGCCGCGGCCGCGCACACAGAGCTTCGAGCGCGCACTGCGCGCTGAGGTTCGCGATGCTTTGTGGATGTTGACCAAACAGTGGCAGATGGGCGAATTTCGCGGTAGTGACGCAGGGTCGCCAGTCTCCGCCAAAGTGCAGATCGATACCACGCGGCTCACCAAGTATCAGCCTGGCGATCAACCGCCTGAGTTGTTCGGATACGACGTGGCGCTGGAAGCAAAGGTCGAGCGGCGTCCGTTGCCGCTGGTGCAAGGTGGCCGCCCGATGGCGCTCGATATCCGCTTGTTGATGGGCCGGCTATGGCTGTCGCTCATCAAGGGCATGGGGTACAACGATGCCTACAAGACCGCCTATCCGATCACCGCGCCCGACCCGGCCAACAAGGATGATGTGGACCGCACCGCCCATCCCGAGGTGTGGCAGTGGTTCACTGCCGTAGCCGGCCGTGCGATGGATGGCGCTGCACTGTACGCGTACCTCAGCGCCGATGCGTCGCACCATGCTTACGACGGAATCGCCGTGAATCCGGTGGATACCGGTCCGATCGATATCAAGGCCGCGCGCTTCCTGGCATGGTTTGACCGCCAATTTCTGCAACCAACCGCCGGGAGCAACGACGCCTGGGAGCCGTCGCAGCTCGAATACCAGTTCCGGGCTTCGGCGCCCATAACCGGCGGCGAGAAAGTTTACACCGCCGATGCGTATTACCAGGGACGGCTAGATTGGTACAGCATGGACGTGGATGCATCGCGATCTTCTCTGGGCGCGGTGCCGGGCTCCAATGTGACAGGGTTGCCAACGGACGGCGGTGTGCGCACCATGATTCCAGTGCCGGTTTCTTTCTCCGGCATGCCGAACACGCGGTGGTGGTCGTTTGAGGATCACGCCACGAACTTTGGCGATATAGACGCCAGCACAACCGATCTGGCCAAGCTTCTGTTCATGGAATTTGCGCTCGTTTACTCGAACGATTGGTTCATTGTTCCGTACACCTTGCCGATTGGCGCCGTCGCGACCACGCGTGGCTTCGTGGTGACGAACACTTTCGGCGAACGTTTCTGGATCACATCGGCTGATGCCGGAACGGACGCGAGTTGGCAGCGGTGGAGCATGTTCAACATTAATGTGGAGGGCGCCGCGGCAGGGGCCGCAACCGATCCCAGCCTGCTGCTTTTGCCGACGGTTCCCAAGATTCAAGAGAGCGCGCCAACCGAGGCAATCCTTTTGGTGCGCGACGAAGTAGCCAACATGGTCTGGGGCGTCGAAGATCGCGTGCCGTTGCCGACGGGCGATTCGAAACGCGGTCTGGAAGCGGCGCGCCAGACCCTCGCTTACCTGCAAAATCTTTTCGGCGGAGGTGGCACCTCCCCGATTCCGCCAGCCGCGCCGATCCGCTACGAGGTAATGACCACGGTGCCGGAGAATTGGATTCCGTTCATTCCGGTTCATCTCCCCGGCAGCAACCGCGAGATTCAACTCCAGCGAGCGGCTCTCCCGCGAATCCTGGCTGGCGCGCCTCCGCCGCCGGCAAAAGTCCAACCGCGGACCGTGCTGCTAAGGCAAGGCCTCGATCAAACACCGGCGCAACCTTACTTTGTCCACGAAGAAGAAGTGCCGCGCGCCGGAGCAAGGCTCACGCAGTTCTTCGCGCGAACGCGCTGGACCAGCGGGCAGGTTTATACGTGGCTACGCGTGCGCAAGCAGACCGGCCGCGGCGAAGGCTCCAGCGGCCTCGGCTTCGATGAGATTTTGAATGTTCCGTTCAAAGCAGGGTGAGGTGTAGTGCGGCTGGGTCGAGCGGGAGTTCGTGAGCTCAACGATAGAGCTAGCCTCCAGCAATAAAGGCGCGCACTGCTCCCAGCAACTCGGGCCCAATAACCTCCAGATCCTGTTCACGAAGGAGTCGAATTGGCGTCCGATCCTTCAATTCGGGGTTAAGACCTGTAAGCCACGACTGTACGACGGCTGGCTTATCGTGATCAGCCAGTGGAACGATTAGCTGGTATGTAAAGCGCAAACGGGCCTCTCCATCCCCATAAGGGCTCGACCCCTTCAGCCAGCGGTCGACGGTTCGCACGTCCACTCCTGCAATGTAGGCCGTAAGTTTGCGACCAATGATCGCGGCCACCCGGGTTACGAGGTCCTGAAACGATAGTCTCGTTGAATCAACGTGCGCGCGGAGACCGGGACGGGCTGATGAGGCGGTCGACATGAAGAGATCCTCCTCCAAAAACCATTGCCTCTGCATCGCTTGATGCTGGGAGAGCATCAGGCGTTACAATCATACACAATTTGCATGTACAATATCATAACATTATACATACAACTGTCTTGCATTTACAGTCCACTTTCGCAGTTTTCGGAGAAGGTGACAAGTAGCTATCGATGTTCCTAAGCCGTTTGGAAACTGGTGTTTAGGTAGGTTTGGTCAGATCCGCAATCGGGCAAGAGCAGCGTCCTGAGATCAAATGGCTTCACACTGCGGAACCCACCAGCGCTCGCCGGCAACTTAGCTAGAACAGGCATTATTGAGCACCAGGATGCCATCCAGAAAGTTGGGACATTACTCGTTGGACCTGTATCGAGATCCAAGTTCCAGATCGTAGGCATTTTTCTGGCGTGTAAAAAATGGACTTGACGGGATTTTAGATGGTCGGGGAGAGAGGATTCGAACCTCCGACCCCCTGGTCCCGAACCAGGTGCTCTACCAGGCTGAGCCACTCCCCGAACTTGCGGTTGAAAGGATGTTTACGGGCTGAAAGGTCCCTGGCAGAGCCCCTCATAAACGCCCACAAACTATATCAGAGTGTATCAGAAGGTTCCCGGCCGCGAAGGCCGCGGGTACACTGCGGTGAATAGCCATGACGCCCTTGCAGCAACTCGACGTTCGCGGCTTGCACGTGCTCGATGGAGCCATGGCCACCGAACTGGAGCGCAAAGGCTTTAACCTGGCAGGGCCACTATGGTCAGCACACGTCCTGGAGAGCTCGCCGGAGACCATAGCCGCCGTGCATCGCGAGTATCTCGAGGCCGGCGCCGATTGCCTGCTGACCGCCAGCTACCAGGTCTCCACTGAGGGGTTTGAACAAATCGGCTTCGATCCCCAAAGGGCCGGCGACGCGGCCGCTAACGCATTGCGCGCATCCGTAGCCCTGGCCGAGCGGGTGAGGAGCGAGTACCAAACCCGCTCGCCGCGCCGGGTCTGGATCGCGGCTTCGCTCGGCCCCTACGGCGCGATGCTGCACAACGGAGCGGAGTATCACGGCAACTATGACTGCTCCTTCGAGCAGCTGGTGGGGTTCCACGGGCGACGGATCGTAGTGCTAGCTCCCACCAACGCCGACTTTCTGGCTTTTGAAAGCATCCCTTCGCTCGAGGAGGCACGGGCCATCCTCACCGCACTCCAACCGTATCCGGAGCTGGCGGCGTACCTAAGCTTCACCTGCCGGGACGGAATGCACGTTTCCCATGGAGAGACATTGCGAGCGTGCGCGGAGTTGCTTGATATCCAGCCCCAGGTGATCGGGATGGGGGTCAATTGCACCGCCCCCGAGCTGATCGGCAGCCTCATCGGCGAGCTGGCGAAGATCACGAGCAAACCCATCATTGCCTACCCGAATTCGGGCGAGCAGTGGGATGCGGCGCATCGCTGCTGGCGAGGGGACGGGCAGATACAAGCGTTTGGCAAACTGGCAGAGCGTTGGCGGAGCGCCGGTGCGCAGTGGATTGGGGGTTGTTGCCGCACCGGCCCGGAACACGTGCGGGCTGTGGCCCAGTTGTGGCGAGGCTGATAGTTTTTGCGGACTCCGTTCACTTCCTCTAAGCTGTTCTGCGTGCGAAAACTATTTTGTTTGCTGACGTTTCTCGCCGTGGCACTGTCTCCGGCCGTCGCTCAGTCCAACGCCAAAGCAACGGGCACGTCGACTGGCGTGGATCTGGAAGTTCTCGGAAAAATCCCGCAGCGGATGAAATCTTTTGTCGATCGGCAGACCGTAGCTGGGGCCGTTACCCTGGTGGCCCGCGGCGACGATGTGGTGGAGTTCGACGCGACTGGCATGGCCGATGTTGAAGCCGGCCACGCAATGCAAAAGGACACGATTTTCCAGATCATGTCCATGACCAAGCCGGTCACTGCAATCGGCATCATGATGCTGGCCGAAGAAGGCAAGCTGGCGCTGCGCGATCCGGTGGAACAGTACCTGCCGGAGTTCAAGGACCTGCGGGTCAGAACCACGCTGGGCCCCGATGCCGCCCGCGCAAGCGTTCCCCACCACGCGATCACCATCCGTGACCTGCTTACCCACACCGCGGGAATTCAGGACTACCCCGGACCTCCCGGCATCGCCGACTACGCTCAAACCATGAGCGTGCCGCTCGATGAAGTGGTGAGGCAGCTGGCCAAACAGCCGCTGCTGTTTCAGCCGGGTACGCAGTGGAGCTACTCCAGCCCCGGCATCGAGATCTTGGGCCGCATCATCGAAGTCTGCTCGGGCGAAAAGTATGTGGACTTCATCACCCGGCACATCCTGCAGCCGCTGGGGATGAAGGACAGCTTCTTCTTCCCACCCCCGGACAAGATTTCGCGCATTGCCATGGTCTACGCACAGAAAGACGGGAAACTGGTGCGCTCCCCAGCCAGCATTCTTGGGGGTGACCCGGCGAAACACCGCCAGGGGGCCGTCTTTCCCGCCCCGGGATGGGGGCTTTACTCGACGGCCGAAGACCTGCTTCACCTGTACCGCATGATGCTCAACGACGGCGTTTACGAAGGCCATCGCTACCTGTCCCCTTTTTCCGTGCACGTGATGACTGAGCCGCAGACCACCGGAATCCAGCCGGTAGGATGGATGCGCGGCTCCGATTATGGCCTCGCATGGGAAGTGGTGACGGATCCTCTGGGTGAGCTCGCGGGACATACCATAGGTACCTACGGCCACGGCGGAGCCTTCGGGACCCAAGGCTGGATCGATCCCAACAATGACCTGATATCGATCCTGCTGATTCAGAGCTCAAACGGAGGAACCGAGAGCATGGTCAATGTTTTTCTCAATATGGCTGAGTCGGGTGTGGGCAAGTAGAACCGGCGTGCTTTCTCCGCCGTCACACTCCTGCAACATGCGACAATGGTTTTACCTGCATGAAACCTGAGTCGCTCTCCGTGGACCTGGAATCACTCTCTTTGACGCCGGAGCTTCTGGCTCAGCACAGCATCACACCCGAAGAGTACCAACGTATCGTGGCCGCCCTGGGGCGCGCTCCCGGGTTGACTGAGCTGGGGATCTACAGCGTCATGTGGAGTGAACACTGCTCCTACAAATCCTCCCGCGTACACCTGAAGCGGCTGCCGACACAGAGCGCGCGCGTGGTGCAAGGGCCGGGAGAGAATGCCGGCATTATCGATGTGGGCGATGGCTGGGCCTGCGCCTTCAAGATCGAGTCACATAACCACCCCTCCTTCATCGAGCCTTTTCAGGGCGCCGCAACCGGAGTGGGCGGTATCCTGCGCGACATCTTTACCATGGGCGCCCGGCCGCTCGCCGTCATGGACTCGCTGCGTTTCGGGCCTATCTGCGAAGAGGAGCTGGGTAACGAAGCATCGGCTTCCGGCGTGGTCCACAAGAACCGTTCCCTGCTGGAAGGGGTGGTCAGCGGAATCGCAGCCTACGGAAATTGCTTTGGCGTGCCCAACCTGGGCGGGGAAACGCGCTTTGAGCCTTGCTACTCCGGCAATCCCCTGGTCAACGCCTTTGCCCTGGGATTGGTGCGGCGGGACGAGATTTTTTATGCCAAGGCATCGGGCATCGGCAACCCGGTGATTTATGTGGGCGCGAAGACGGGCCGCGACGGCATCCACGGAGCCACCATGGCCAGCGAAGAGTTCAAAGAGGGCTCTGAGCAGAAGCGGCCGAACGTGCAGGTGGGCGACCCATTCATGGAGAAGCTACTGCTCGAAGCCTGCATCGAGGCCATGCGCACCGGCGCCGTGGTGGGCATCCAGGATATGGGCGCGGCCGGCCTGACCTGTTCTACCTGCGAGATGGGCGCCCGCGGGGGCGTAGGCCTCGAAGTAGAGCTGGACCACGTGCCGCAACGGGAATCGGGCATGACCGCCTACGAGATCATGCTGAGCGAAAGCCAGGAGCGCATGCTGCTGGTGGCCGACAAGAACCGCGAGGACGAAGTGATCCGCGTCTTTGAGAAGTGGGGACTGGATGCGGTGATCGTGGGCGAGGTGATCGCCGAACCCAGGTTGCGGATCCTGCACCATGGCCAGCTGGTCGCAGACATTCCCAACCAGTCGCTCACCGACGATGCTCCCCTGTACCGCCGGCCGGTCGGGCAGTGGAAGGCGCCGGTTCGCCTCAATCCGCCGCCGGAGGTGCTGGAGCAGCTTACCTTCTTTGAAGAAACGCTCAGCGGCGCCACTGTTTTCGCTACCAACTATGCGGACGAATTGAGGGCTCTGCTCGCCTCCTCGAATATCTGCTCCAAGAACTGGGTCCACGAGCAATACGAGTCGATGGTGCAGACCAATACGGTGCAAGGCCCGGGCGGTGAGGCGGGCGTGATGCGCATCAAGGGTACGCACCGCGGCCTGGCCATGGCGCTCGACGGCAATGAACGCTGGTGCTACCTGGACCCCAAGCTGGGAGCTTCCCACGCGGTCGCCGAAGCGGCGCGCAAGGTGGCTTGTTCCGGCGCGACCCCGGTGGCCGCCACCAATTGCCTTAATTTCGGCAACCCGGAAAAGCCAGAGATCATGGCCCAGCTGTCTCTGGCCATCGATGGCATTTCTGTCGCATGCCTGGCGCTTGGAACCCCGATCACCGGGGGGAATGTTTCGCTCTATAACGAGACCCGCGGCCAAGGGATCTATCCCACCCCGGTGATCGGGATTGTGGGCATCCTGGAGCAGATCAACAAAGCTGTCGGGGCGGATTTTCAGCGGGCCGGCGATGCCGTTCTGCTGATCGCTCCCACATCGGTTTCGCCGCTCGAGGAGCGCATGCAGGAGTTTGGCTCTTCGGAGTATGCGAGAAAGGTTCTCTCTACCTTGTGGGGCACGCCGCCCAGCCTCGATCTGCTGGTGGAGGCCAACCTGCACCGCTGCCTGGCTGAGCTTTCGCAGCAAGGCCTGATCCATTCCGCCCGCGACATCTCTGACGGTGGCGTCGCGGTTGCGTTGGCGGAAGCATGCTTTCGTCATGAGATCGGGGTGCGCGCCAATCTTTCCAAGGCGCCCGATCTGCCGGCAGAATGGGACCTTTTTGGAGAGACCGCAAGCCAATGCATTATCAGCTGCGCTAAGGAATCGGTGGCCCAGGTCGAAAGGTTAGTTGGGCGCTACAACGGCCTGATGGTGGTAACACTGGGAGAAACCGTGGCTGATCTCTTTGAGCTGGCGGTCGACAGCCGGGTGCTGATCCGGGAGAAGGTCTCGGGGCTGCGCAATGTCTGGTCAGGAGCACTGGGTGCGCTGCTACGCGACGACGTACCGGTGGGAAACTAGGGGCATGGAGAGCAGGACCATCCATCAGCATTCGCGTCCAGCCGAGGACTCCGGCTCCAATCCTTTCGACAAGCTGCGCGAAGAGTGTGGAGTGGTGGCGGTGCACGGCCATCCCGACGCGGCGCGACAGGCCTATCTCGCCCTTTACGCCCTTCAGCATCGCGGGCAGGAATCGGCGGGCATTGCCACCGCCGATTACACCAACCTTTACAACATCAAGGGCATGGGGTTGGTGGCCGACATCTTTACCGATGAAGTGCTTTCCAAACTGCCCGGTGAATTGGCCATTGGCCACACCCGCTATTCAACAACCGGCGACTCGGCACTCCTGAATGCGCAGCCCATTCGGGTGGATTCAACCCGGGGCCTGATTGCCATCGCACACAACGGAAACCTGGTGAACCTGGGCACGCTGCGCACCCGGCTGGAGCGGGAGGGCGCCTACTTCCAGACCACCAGCGACTCTGAGATCATCGTGCAGCTGATTGCCCATTCCAACGCCAAAACGCTCATCGAGGCCATCGGCGATTCGCTGCGCCAGGTGTCGGGCGCTTTCTCCATCGTCATGATGACGCGCGACCGCATCTTTGCCGCCCGCGATCCTTATGGCTTTCGGCCCCTGTCCATGGGCCGCATCCACAATCCCGATGGACCAGATACCGTGGTCTTCGCCTCCGAAACCTGCGCTTTTGATCTGCTGCGCGCGAAGTACGAGCGCGACGTGCGGCCAGGCGAGGTGGTGATGGTGACCCGCGACGGCGTCACTTCCGTGGAATATGCAACCGGTATGCGGCAGGCAAGCTGCATTTTCGAGCATGTGTACTTTGCCCGGCCCGACAGCCGGATCTTTGGCCGCTGGGTACAAGCCAGCCGGGAACAGATGGGACGCCGCCTGGCGCGCGAGGCGCCGGTCGAAGCCGACCTGGTGGTGCCGGTGCCGGACTCCGGTGTGACGGCGGCCCTGGGGTATGCAGCGGAGAGTGGGATTCCGTTCAATTTCGGGCTCATACGCAACCACTACGTGGGGCGCACGTTCATTGAGCCGGAGCAGCGGGTGCGCGATTTTGGGGTGAAGCTGAAGCTCAACCCGGTGCGCAATCTGCTGGAGGGTAAGCGCATCATTCTGATAGACGACTCCATTATCCGCGGCACCACCAGCCGCAAGATCGTGCGCATGGTGCGGTCGGCGGGAGCCCGGGAAGTGCATCTTCGCATCAGCTGCCCGCCTACTATCTCGCCTTGCTATTACGGCGTGGACACGCCGAACAAGAGCGAACTGATCGCGGCCAATTCTTCGGTGGAAGAGATTCGGCAGTTCATCGAAGCCGATTCGCTTAGCTATCTTTCGCTGGAAGGGCTGGAGAAGGCTTGCGACGGAGGAGAAGGCAACCGCTACTGCACGGCATGCTACACCGGCGACTATCCAACCCAATGGGTGGACGTAGCCGAGATTCTGCCCGCGGCCGCTGCAACTACTTAAGATCTCAGGGCAAGTCGAAGAGCAGAATTTCTGCCTCTTCTGCCGCCACCACAGTGAGCCGCTCTTCCAGGCTGATGGCCAGCCCATCTCCCTGCTGGAGATTAAGTTCGTTGGCGGTTACGTTTCCGCGAGCTACCTGGAGCCATCCGAAGCCTTCGTGGGTAAAGACGTATTCGATGGATGCCTTTGGATGGAGCCGCGCAACGTACAGTTGGGCGTCGCTCTTCATGATGAGTGATCCCTCGCGTCCATCCTGCGAGGCGGCCAGATGCAGCCGGTCCGGCTTTTCGGCAATGGGATAACGCTTCTGTGCGTAGTGGGGGGCAACGCCAATCTGGTTGGGTACGAGCCATATCTGGAGCAGGTGAAGCGGTTCGGTCTGGGAGTGATTAAACTCGCTATGGCGAATCCCGCTGCCTGCCGAAATGTGCTGCACTTCCCCCGGGGTAAGCACGCCACCGTTACCCAGGGAATCGCGATGCTCCAGGGAGCCCTCCAGCACATAGGTGAGGATCTCCATATCACGGTGTGGATGGGGCGGAAATCCCTTCGCCGGCGCAATGTGATCTTCATTGAGAACCCTCAGATCGCGAAAGCCGTTGAATTTTGGTTCGTAGTAGTCCGCGAAGGAAAAGGAATGGTAGCTATCCAACCAGCCGTGTTGAGCATGGCCTCGGTCTTGTGCCGATCGAATGCTTAGCATCGCGTCGTGACCCTCGTACCCGTCACAGTTTCAGTTTTACCTCATCGTTCTGCATCCGTTGGCAGCGGCGAAGAGCGGGTGGGACCATATTCGACAAGTTTTCGTGCCGGATGCTCGCGCTACTCCGATTTGGTGGAGGAAGTGGACGGGGCGGGGCTTGGAGCGCTTTCCGTCTTGGCGGCTGGCGTTTTATCGGCAGTTCCACCCTTATCGGAGGTAGTCCCGCTGCCGTCTGAGCTGCTCCCCCCATCCTGCGACTTGCCGGAAGCGGCCGGCTTGGCAGCATAGTCGGTGGAGTAGAAGCCAGACCCCTTGAAATGGGGGCGTGCGGGGGTGGAAATCAGGCGCTCCACCTCGCCCTGACAGGCCGGGCACTCCTTTGGATCTTCAGCGGAAAAGGACTGAATCCGCTCAAATCGATGACCGCATTTTTTGCACTGGTATTCATATAGCGGCATCCGTACACTCCTTCAACTTTGCAGGTTCTTCATTCGATGGCTGCTAGTGCAGGCTGGCGATCGGCCAACTCGATGAGGCGCACCTCGGTGATGGCCTCGGTGGCCTGCAGCGCGGCCAGGACCGAGGGGGCGACGCGGCCATCAATCTGGACCACGGCGAGCGCGTTGTGCTGGGCTGTCCGCAGGCTTCGTCCGAGGGCAAAGTTCGCAATATTCATTTTATGCTCGCCCAGAATGGTGCCAATACGGCCGATTACGCCCGGCACGTCCAGATTGCGAATGAACAGCAATGTTCCATGTAGCGGTGCTTCGATATCGATGCCATCACAGGCAAGCAACCGGGGCGAGCTGCCATGAAGCACCGTAGCGCTCGCGGTACTGTCGCCGGTGGCGGTGTGCAAGGTCAGCTTAAGCACCGTTCCTGCGCCGCCTGATCCTTCTTCCTTCTTGTCTTCGTGCACCCGGATGCCGCGCTCTGTAGCAACGGAAAGTGCGTTGATGCGATTGACCACGTCTGAATGCGCCAGAACCCCCTGGATGGCGGCGTTGCGCACCAGCTCGGTCTTGCCCTGCGCCAGCCGCCCACTGTAAGAAAGATGGATGCTCTCAAGATTCCCCGCAGCCAGCGGAGAGAGAAATGCACCCAAACGTTCCGCCATGAGGATGTACGGGGAAAGCTCCTGATACTCCTCGTAGGTCATGGAGGGCAGGTTGACCGCGTTCTGGACGACCCCAAACTTGAGATAGTCCTTTACCTGCTGGGCAATCTGGACCCCAACGGCCTCCTGCGCTTCGCCGGTGGATCCGGCAATGTGGGGAGTCAGGATGACGTTGTCCAACCCAAAATAAGGGGAATCTTTCAACGGCTCCTGGCTGAAGACGTCGAGGGCCGCCCCGGCCACCTGGCCGGAGCGCAGGGCCTCCACCAGGGCTGCATCGTCGATCAGCTCTCCGCGGGCGCAATTGATGATGCGCGCGTTCTTCCTCATGGTGGCCAGCGACTGGGCGTTGATAATCCCCGTGGTTTGCGGGGTAAGCCCGACATGCAAGGTCAGGTAATCCGCACCGCGAAATAACTCATCCACCGTGCAGAGGCGGACGCCATTCTCCCGGACCACGGCAGGCGCGACAAACGGGTCATGGCCGAGCAGTTCCATGCCGAAAGCCCTGGCCCGCCGCGCTACCTCAAGACCCACCCGCCCCAAGCCCAGAATGCCCAGTTGCTTGCCCCGCAGCTCGGTTCCCTGCAGTGATTTCTTTTCCCACTTGCCGGCGTGCAGCAGCGCGTTGGCGCGGGGCAGTTGGCGGCCCAACGCAAGCATCAATCCGATGGTCAGCTCGGCCACGGCGATGGCGTTGGCGCCGGGCGTATTCATGACCACGATGCCCCGGCGGGTCGCGGCATCGGCGTCGATGTTGTCGACACCCACTCCGGCACGGCCTATGACCCGCAGCTTGGGAGCCGCACTCAGCAGCGCCTCATCCACCTGGACGGCAGAACGGACCACGAGCGCATCCGCATCCGCCAATTCGGCGGCCAACCCGTTCTTGATCTGATCGTGGGTCACGATCTGCCAACCACTCTCGCCTTCAAACACAGCCAGGGTGGCAGGCGAGACTTTCTCAGCCAATACGATCTTCATCGCTCTCCTAAGGGCTTCTTATGGGCTACGGAAAAGTCGGAAGGGTTAAACATGAGTCCCCTCAGCGGCTAAAGCCGGACCTGTTTCAAAAACTTACGTACGGCCTGAAGGCCGTACCCTTCAAAAACCAGACTTTTCCCGCAGCCTGTTTCTCCCGCGACGCGGCGGCTGCCGCAGACAGGAGCAGCCGTCGCGATGGGAAGGAACGGTTGTTTAGCGGGTGGAAAGGGAGACACCTGCCGCGGCACGGTCCCGCCGCGCGGCCTCGTCGGGCGCCCGCGTAGCGAAGACGTTCTGGGCAGCCACCAGTGCTTTCCCGAAGGCGAAACCCGGCAGCTTGAGGGCATGGGCTACTTGTTCCAATGCGCCTACCAGGGCAATAGTGTCCATGTAGTCGAAAAATCCCAGATGCGCGATGCGGAAGAGTTGCCCCTTCATCTCCCCTTGCCCGTTGGTGATGACAGCCGCGAAGCGAGTCTTCAACTCCTTGACGATCGCGCCGGAATCCATGCCCGGTGGTGGCAATACGGCCGTCACCGCAGCGGCCGGAGCGTCGGGGGCGAAGAGCTTCAGACCCAGGGCCTCCACCGCGGCGCGGGTCATGGCTGCGCAGCTTTCCGCATTTTCGACCAGCTTGGCGCGGCCCGCTGCCAGATCGCCGTCGGCCTGACCGGCGATATAGTCGAAGGCCGCTCCCAGCGCCGCAATCAGCGCCACGGCGGGAGTGTAGGCGGATTCCCCCTTGGCCGCATTCTTTCTCTCTTTGCGCAGATCGAAGTAATAGCGTGGGTTGAGCGAGATTTCCATTAAGTCCCAGGCACGATCGCTGACCGCCAGGTAGGAAAGACCGGGGGGAATCATGACCGCCTTCTGCGATCCGCCGATCAGTACGTCGACGCCCCAGCCATCCATATCGATGTGTGTAGTACCCAGGCCGGTGATAGCGTCCACCACCAGAACCGCATCCTTGCCGCTTTGCTTCAACACTTCCGCGACACCGGGAACGTCGTGGCGCACGCCAGTCGAGGTCTCGGTAGCCTGCATAAAGACGGCGCGGGTTTCAATCTTGAGTGCCTTGCGCACCTCTTCCAGATCGAAGGTCTGGCCATACGGCGCACTGACCACATCGACGTCGCAGCCAAATGCCTTGGCCAGACTCACCCAGCGCTCGCCGAACTTACCCGCCGTCAGCACCAGCACGCGGTCTCCTGGCGAGGTCAGGTTCGAAACCGAGGCTTCCATCGCTCCGGTACCGGAGGAGGCGAGCAGGATGACGTCGTTCTTGGTCCCGACAAAGGTCTTCAGGTCGCGGAGTACCTTCATGTACAGGGCGCGAAATTCGGGGGTCCGGTGGTGTATATCGGCCGCCGCCATAGCGAACTGGGCCGCAGGCAGTAGCGGCGTAGGGCCAGGAGTAAAAAGGCGAGTCTTACGGATCATGGTTCCATTGTAATAAACAAAGCTTTCTATAATGGGCTATTTGGAGCAGTTTCGCCGTGGGTGGAGGAGTATGAGCCTGGTCGAGAAGATTCATCAGGATATGGTGGGGGCCATGAAACAGCGGGCGGTGGAGCGCTTGTCTACCCTGCGGATGGTGGTTTCGGCGTTGAAAAATAAGGAGATAGATCAGCGGACGCCGGTCACGGATGCACAGGCGCTGCAGGTATTGACCACGTTGATCAAGCAGCGCAGGGACTCCATCGAGCAGTTCACCAAGGGCAATCGACCGGAGCTGGCGGAAAAAGAGGCGGCGGAGATTACGGTAATCGAAGAGTACATGCCGAAGGCAGCAGGAGATGAGGAGCTACGGCAGTTGGTGACGTCGACTCTGGCGGAGTTGCGGGCCCAGGGCCCCCAACCTGGGCCGAAGGACATGGGGACGGTAATGAAGGCGGTTCAGGTAAGAATCCAGGCCGGCGGCCTACGGGCCGACGGGCGTGTCGTCAGCGAACTGGTGAAGGCCGCCCTGGCCGGGTAAGACAAACAAAAAACGTGCCACTGGACGGCAGTGTCGCCCACTCAAGCCAACAGAAGGCTTGAATGGGCCACCCGGAGATTCGCTGCACCGCCCGCTATTCAGGGATGACTTTCACGAAGGTGCCGTCAGGCAGCTCGCCGCCGAGAACGTGCACCACCCCGTTCTTTACCAGGCCGCGGAGCATGACTGCCTTGCCGGCCGCCGGCGCGGGCGGGGCGGGGGCGGGTTTGGCAGCCGGAGCCCTACCCATTCCGCGATCCATGGCTACATTGGCCAGCCGGTCCGCATGGCGGTTCTTTTCCCGCAAAACATGTTGAATTTGAAAATGATCGAGCTGCGAGATACGCCGGCGGGCCTCCTCGTAGAGAGGGCGGAGTTCCGGGCTGTTCACCCGATATTGCCCTTTGATCTGCTTGACCATCAGTTCGGAGTCGGAGACCACTCGCAAACGCCTGTGCCCCTTGGCAATGGCAAACTCCAGCGCTGCCAGCAAGGCAGAGTACTCGGCGAAGTTATTGGTGTGAGCACCCAAAAACTGGCTCAATTCGGCCAGGACGTTTCCTGCCGAGTCCTGGATATACACGCCGAAGCCGGCTGGGCCGGGGTTGCCGCGCGACCCGCCATCGCAGTACGCGACAATGCTTTCGCCGGGGTTGTCGAATAGGGAAGACATAGGCTGAGTCTATCGAATCCGGGCTGCTTACCAAACGCCATCCGCTTCGTCTAGGGGACAGTGGTTGGTGTGTACTGGAGCGACGAATGACGGCGGACGCGCTTCGTTTTACCCCGCAAAGGCCAATGAAGGCTGGGAGCTCTGCCTGGGCTCCGCAGCGAACGATACAATCCTCGTCAGGCATGGCAAGCGAAGCATGGGGTCGGGCCACCGAAACCGAGCTGATCCGCGAAGCACAAAAAGGCTCGCGGACCGCCTTCGAAGCCCTGGTGCGTCAGTACGACCAACCAGTCTTGCGCCTTGCGCTGCGCTTGACGGGATCCGAGCAGGATGCGCAGGACATCCACCAGGAAGCCTTCCTCAAAGCCTATCGTTACCTGGCAAATTTCCGCTTTGAATGCTCTTTCTATACCTGGATCTATCGCATTGTGACCAACCTGTGCCTCGATCATCTGCGGCGGCGCAAATCGCGTCGTGAAGAGCAGTCGATCGTGGTGGATGCCAGCGGCGGGGAGATGGACCTGCTCAGCAATGTCTCCGACGATCGGTCGATGGCTAATCCCGAGCGGGAGCTCGAACGCAAGCTGCTGGGGGAGCGGATCCAGGAAGCGCTGGGGCGCCTGACTCCACGGGAACGCATGGTCTTTGAACTAAAGCACTACCAGGGCCTGAGATTACGAACCATCGGTGAAATGTTGAACACCACGGAAGAGACCGCCAAGAACACGCTCTTCCGGGCGACTAGAAAACTAAGAACTAATTTGGCGACACTAAGGTGAGGCGAGGTTTGGTATGGATTGCGAGCTGGCGCAACAGAAGATTGCTCTATTCGCGTACGGAGAACTTCCTGACGATCAGTGCCATTTGCTGGAAGGTCATCTAGCCACCTGCAAACGCTGCCAGGAGGAGTTTGCAGCAGTGCAGGCGCTACAGCAGGCAATGGCGCTTGCGCCTACCCTGGAGCCTTCGGCCAATCTACTGGCGCAAGCGCGGCTGCGGCTGGAGGAAGCATTGGACACCATGCCGCGAAGCGGCTGGCTGATGCGCGTTCAGCAGTCCATGTTCCGCGGCGTGAGCATGCTCGGCCGGGCTCCAGTTGCAGCCTCAGCGCTGTTGGTTCTGGGCCTCGCCTCCGGAGGTTGGGCCGGCTACCAATCGGCATTACGCAGCCACCGGCCCGGTCCCGTGCTGGCCGCGGCCATCGCGGGGCCGGGCACGATCACGAACGTCAGCAGCATAGTCCGTGAACCAAACACCGAGAATGTAGAAGTACACTTCAATCGCCTGGTTCCGGAGACGACCCAGGGGTCGCTCGATGATCCGAAAATACGTCAACTGCTGCTGCTGGGGGCACAAAGCCAGGTGAATCCCGGTGTGGCGCAGAATTCGGTGAGCCTGCTGGCCGATGAGTGCCTGGCTGGGCACCAATGCTCCGACGGCCCGGTTCGCAACGCTCTGCTGGTGGCCTTGCGCTACGACAAGAACGCCGGGGTCCGCTTGCGAGCCTTAGACGGTCTGAAGCCTTACGTGGCAGAAGATATGCGTGTGCGCGACGGAGTGCTGGAAGCGTTGATGGATGACGAGGATGCCACTGTGCGCTCGCGCGCCATCGAACTGCTGCAGCCGGTCGAAGCCGATAGTAGCGTGCGCGAGGTATTGCACACGGTTGCGTCGGAGGACGACAATCCGCATATTCGAACCGTCTCCCGCGAAGTTCTGGATGAAGCTCCGCAAATCCAGTAGCTTGGGAATGGCTTTTGGGCATACAACAAGTCTTAACCGTTTGAGTCCCTTGGGAGTCCTCCGATGAAGCACCTTCCGATCTTGGGTTCACTGGCTGCGGTTCTGGGCGGTCTATTGATCACTCAGACCACCTGGGCGTTAGGAGACGCACTGAACCTGCCCACCGACCTCCCTGAGTTTCTGCTGTACAGCGCACAAGGCTACCTTGGGGTTGATTTAGGTGAGGTGGACAGCGAGCGAGCCGACACGCTCCACTTGAAGGATGACCACGCAGCAGAGGTGGTGATGGTGGACCACGACGCTCCTGCCGGCAAGTCTGGCCTCAAGGTGCACGACGTGATTCTTCAGCTGGACGGACAGGCCTTTGACAATGTCGACCAGTTACGCCACCGGCTGAGGGAGATGCCTTCCGGGCGCTCGATCACTCTACTCATCAGCCGCGACGGCAGCCGCATCAACGTGACGGTGCAGCTTTGCGACCGGCAAGCGCTGCAACAAAAGGCCTGGTCGCAGCATTTCAGTGTTCCGGAGCCAACCGCACCCGCTCCCAACGGTGCTGGGCAGAGCTTCCTGGGAAATGTCCCTTCGGGGGGGTCCGCCTTTCTGGATAGTATGATCCCCAGGGCGCTGTATGTCGGTGCGGATGTGAACCCGGTGCGGACACAGTTGGCTGATTATTTCGGGGTGAAGAGCGGCACCGGATTGCTGGTGGAAAGCGTAGATGACCCGAGCCCGGCATCTCGGGCCGGCCTGAAGGCTGGAGATGTAGTGGTCAAGGTCGACTCGCAGCAAATGACGAGCAAGAACGATTGGCTTAAGGCAATTCGCAACCACCGCGGACAGCTGGTGCAGGTAACCGTGATGCGCAATAAGCAGGAACAGATCCTGACCATGAGCGCCGGCAAGCCAAAGAAGAATTAGACTGTTTCACTTCCATGCTGCCGGAGACTGTAACCGCCCGGACGGCCTGTGATACCGCTCAGGCTGCGATCATCCCCATTCCTTTCTGATTACTCGCGCCCCCTGCTGGGCTGTGATTGAATACAAACAGATGCAAACCGAGCGGAAACAGACCTGGAAAGGGCGGGCCCGGGCGGCGACGCGCAAAGTGCGCGAGCTGATGGTGGTTGGGAAGGCTTTGGCTTCCACGCGGCACGTAGTCATGGCGCAGATCGTGCCCATGCGGTTCTGTAATCTCTCCTGCGCTTACTGCAACGAGTACGACAAGGTATCGAAGCCGGTGCCGCTGCCGGAGATGTTACGGCGCATCGACCACCTGGCGGCTCTGGGCTCGAGCATCATTACCATCTCTGGCGGCGAGCCCCTCACTCATCCGGAGCTGGACGCCATCATCGCCCGTATTCGCCACCATGGGCGGGTAGCCGGCATGATCACCAACGGGTATTTGCTGATGCCGGAGCGGATCGAGCGGCTGAACCGTGCCGGTCTCGACCACATGCAGATCTCCATCGACAACATAGAGCCGGATGAGATTTCAAAAAAAAGCCTGAAGGTTCTGGACAAGAAGCTGCAGTTCCTCTCCCAATATGCCGAGTTTCACGTCAACATCAATTCCGTCGTCGGCGGCGGCATAAGGAATCCCCAGGATGCGCTGGTCATCGGCAACCGGGCGCTGTCGTTGGGGTTTACTTCGACCATCGGCATCATCCACGATGGAGATGGCCAATTGAAGGCCCTGAAAGACGAGGAACGGCGCGTCTACTACCAGATGGCCGGGATGGCCAAGAAAAATTATTCCCGCTTCAACAAGTTTCAGGAGGCGATAGCCAATGCAGAGGCGAACGACTGGCGCTGCCGGGCGGGCTCACGTTTCCTGTACGTCTGCGAAGACGGGCTGGTGCACTATTGTTCACAACAGCGCGGATACCCGGGAGTTCCGCTGGCACAATACACCAAGGCCGATCTTAAGCGGGAGTATCTGACCGAAAAGAGCTGCGCTCCGCACTGCACTGTCTCCTGCGTGCACCAGATTTCTTACATTGATCACTGGCGATCGCCGCAGACGCGGCAAACCACTCCAGGCCAGCTGGTCAAAATCCAGACCTAGGAATGCGCTACTGGCCGGTGCCGTGGTGCACAGCCACGGCTTGTCCCTTGGTATCGGCCAGCGCCTGATCGATGATCTGGTAGAGCCGCTGGCGGTCGACTACCTCCACAAAAGGCACACCATTGGTCTTGTTGGTGACCACCCAGATGGTCGGCGTGTGCTCAATGCCAATGCGCTTGCCCAGATCGAGGTCCGCCTGGACCTCAGCGGCCAGCTTCTTTTGCGGATCGATCACAAAAGGAAGCTGGATGCCATGCTGCTGGGCAAACTTTTCCGCGAAATTTCGAATCGCCGCAGCCGCCGCCGTGGTGGGACCTGAGGGAGTTTCCGGGGAAGTTTCAGCCGCAGCGTCAATCAGCTGCTGGTTGGCAAAGACCGAATCGCGAAAATCATCGCCAATCTTTTTCGATTTGGTGTCGAACCAGCGCGCATACACCGCAGCATCAAAGCTCCAGGCGTGGAAGGGCAAGGGAAAATCGTGCCGCACCCAGGGAATATGGTATTGGTTCGCAGCGTCCCGCAGCAGAGGATTGGCGCGGGCACAATCGGGACACTCCATATCCTCAAACTCAACGATGGCCACACGGGCGCCGGGCGGGGGTTTGAGGGCCGCGGGATCGTGCACGGTGGTGGACTGTGCGTGGGCAAAGTGACCCGCAGACCCAACGGCGCTGAGCAAGAGGAATGCCGCCATGCGGAGCCCGGCTCGAGACCGATGCGGGTGAATGTTTGGGGTGATCCCGCGGATTTCCTGTGAAGCTTGGCGAGGTCGGCGAACTTTATGCGGCTTTCCTTGATGAAAGCCGCACACGCGGGCGACGAGAGAGCAGCGTACAGTAAATCCGGGTGTCGCCGGAGGCGTCGATGGAATAACGTGCATGGTTCCTTTGCCCTTCACTCTTCAGACCTTCAATCCAGTCCATTGTAATGGGTAGGCGGCAGCCCGGATGCGATATGATGCAGGCTTCCGGTGGGGGATGGGTACAGCGACTTTGAAGATCGCACTCAGCCTGGCGGGAGCGGGTGTGATCAGTTTTTGTGTTTTCGCCCTGCTGGAAGCCTTGCTGTCACGCACCCATGGAGCCAACGCCGGTGCTGTGCTTTTTCGCTTTCAGTTGAGCTCGATGGTTGCGATGGGGGTCTTTGCCGGGCTTGCTATTGTGATCTTCGTCCGGCTGTCGCGGAGCAGGCAGAGGCTAAGGAAGTGATATGAAAAATCGCGCGGAGTGGCTGACCTTTGGCGTATTCGTGATCGCCGTCCTCATAGGACTGGGTATTCTGTTGCGCCACGGAGTCCATGGCCAGTCGGCAGCCCTGGCGATAGCCTTGTTGGTGATCCTGCTGTTGCGCATCGGAATCTTTGCCTGGAATCTGCGCCGGCAACGTGAGGAACTCGAGCGGAAGTAGATCCATCCTCCTCTGTGCTACACTCGGTTCCCGCAAACGAAGCAGGCCGCCCGCGTGCATGGCTACGCGCTCCCCAGCGCGCACGGACCGCTCCAAGACTCCGAATCTTGAGAACTGGAGATACCTCGGATGAATCGTTCATTGAAAACTTATCAGGGACAGGATATTCGTAACGTCGCGCTCGTAGGCCATGCGCACTGCGGCAAGACCACCCTGATCTCCGCACTTCTCCAAGCAGCCAAAATGACCGAAAGGTTGGGCCGAGTGGAAGACGGCAGCGCAGTCACCGCCTATGACGAGGAGGACGTAGCGCGCCGGACCACCATGCAGAACGCGCTGGCATTTGCCGAGTGGCGCAACGTAAAGATCAATTTTCTAGACACCCCTGGTTTTCCCATGTTCGTACACGAGGCGCGCGCGGCGCTGCTGCCGGTGGAGGGGGCCTTGCTGATCGTGAACGCGGCCTGCGGCGTGGAAGCCATGACCCGCCGGGTATGGAGGTTCGGCGAAGAATTCAACCTGCCGCGGATGATCGTGGTCAACCAGATGGATCATCCCCGCGCCGACCACGAACGCACCCTGAACGCATTGCGGGAAGGTTTTGGCCGCCAGGTGGTTCCGGTGCAATTGCCCATTCTTGAGGGCAACGGACAAAATCCCATCTTTCGCGGTGTGGTGGACCTGGTGACCATGCAGGCCTTCGTCTACGAGCCGGACGGTAGCGGTTGCGGCCGCCTGTCAGAGATTCCGGTGCGCCTGCGGGAAGAGGCCATGGAGGCCCACCAGGCCCTGGTAGAGCTGGTTGCCGAGGGCAAGGACGAGTTGATGGAAGAGTACTTCCGCGAGGGAACCATCCCGGAGGAGCATTTGATCGTGGCCCTTCATGAGGCCATCCGCGAGGACCGGATCTTTCCTGTGCTCTTTGCCAGCGGTCTGAGGAACGTGGGCAGCGACCATCTGTTGGATTTTCTCCAGGTATACGCCCCCTCGCCGGTAGAGCGTGTTCCGGTGGCTGCCCGCGGGGCCGTGGAATCCGCGGGCGTTCAGCCCGATTCCGAAGCCGAAATGGTATTGCGCAAGGTGGATGATCGCGAGCCGCTGTCGCTGTACGTCTTCAAGACCATGTCCGATCCGTTCGCGGGAAGGATTTCCTTTTTCAAGGTCTTTTCCGGAATCGCCAAAAGCGACGCTACTGTCACCAATTACACCCACCACAGCGCGGAACGCCTGGCCCACCTGACGGTGATGCAGGGACGTACGGCAAGTCCGATCGGGGAGTTGCATGCGGGCGATGTGGGGGCCGTGGCCAAGCTGCGCGAGACCTTTACCGGCGACACGCTAGGGGATGCCGGCCACGAGATTTACTTTGACCCGGTGACCATGCCAGAGCCGGCCGTTACCTATGCCATTGAGCCCAAAACACGGGCCGACGAGGACAAACTGGCGCCGGCGGTACACAAGTTGATGGAAGAGGACCTGATGGTCCGCTTTTATCGGGATGCCGCGACCCATGAATTCCTGTTGGCCGGGTCGGGCCAGCCCCATATAGAGTCCATCGTGCAACGGCTGCGCCGCCGGTACCACACCGAAGTGACGCTCAAGGCGCCCAAGGTGCCTTACCGGGAGACGATACGCGCCAGCGCCAGCGCCCAGGGCAGGCATAAGAAGCAGAGCGGAGGCCACGGGCAGTTTGGCGACTGCTGGATCCGCCTGGAGCCACTCCCCCTGGGCGGCGGGTTTCAGTTCGTCAATGAGATTTTCGGGGGGGCGATTCCGCGCACTTTTATTCCAGCGGTCGAGAAGGGCATCCAGGAGGCGGCGGCACGGGGTTGGCTGGCTGGCTTTCCCATGGTCGACTTCCGCGCTGTGCTTTTTGACGGAAGCTACCACGATGTGGATTCGAACGAGCTCTCTTTCCGGCTGGCCGGGCGGCTCGCCTTCCGCAACTGCATGGAACAGTCCAGGCCGGTATTGCTGGAGCCGCTGATGCGGGTGGAGATTGAGGCGCCGGAGGGTTGTACCGGCGCTTTGATGGGGGACCTGACGGGACGGCGGGGCCGCGTTCAGGGGATGGGCAGCGGCCGCGGCACCACGGTGATCCGAGCCGAAGTGCCGATGGCCGAAATGCTCACGTACGGCGCCACGCTCACCTCCCTTACCCAGGGGATGGGCAGTTTCCACATGGAGATGGCACGCTACGATGTGGTTCCCTTAGCGTCTGCGGAAAAGGTGATCGCCTCCGCCCATAAACACGTACACGCTGACGACGAATAAAATTCTCCGCAAGAACATCCACCAGAAGCTGAAGGATGGGGTTGGAGAAGCGCGCCGTGTGGGCCACTATCCCACTCAAGCCAAAGGACGGCTTGAATGGGCCACCCAACCATTTACGGCACGACTAAACAGCTTGCGGAAAAACTCTCTGGACGAAGGGCACCGCTTTTTTGATCGGATGTTTCATGGGCCGCCGCCCACCCCAGTGCCAAAAGCTGCGGGTCGCGAGTTACACCGGCAACCAAAGCTTTTGGGTGGCCCATTCAAGCCTTCTGTTGGCTTGAGTGGGCTATGATGCTCCTTAACCCTTTTGCCCCTTAGCGCTTAGGACCTGCCGTTCTGTCGGCTGGAACGCCATTGGCTTTCTATCAGGACCGGGCTGAAAGCCCGGTATTTGCGAAGGGGCCGCGATTTAGGCAACTTGAACGACCTGAATCGATCTAAAGGATTGGACGGAAAGGAAGAGACGACCCATAATGACGACTCCAGCGCGGCGGCTTATGGCGGCGTGTACGGTGGGATTGTTGTCCGCCGGAATGCTGTCAGCTCAAACGGCCAATCGGAGTTCCGCGCAGAGCCCCTATTACGGCAGCGTGACCATCGTAAAATCAACCGACGGGGTCAAGCCCTTGACCCTGGACCAGGCCATCGCGATGGGCATCGAACACAACCTGGCGCTGATCGAGGCGGGGCAGCAGGAACTGAGCGCAAAGGCACAGACCAGCGAAAGCCTGCAGTCGCTTCTCCCTACCGTTACCGCGCAGGCTGATTCGGGCGCACACCAGATCAACCTGGCAGCTCTGGGATTTTCCGCTAGCGTTTTCTCTAAATCCGGGCCCCTGCCTCCTGGCTTGAACCCCTCAACGGTGCCCACAATCGTGAAGGTCAACAGCACGGATGCGATGGTGAATTATTCTCAGACGCTGTTCAGCCTGGCCACCATCGACCAGTACCGGGCGGCCAAGGCGTACGAACAGGCCGCGTATTTCAGCAAGCAGTCCTCGCGCGGCCTGGTGGTGCTCACCGTGGGCAACGCCTACCTGCAGGCCTTGGCTCTTGGCTCCCAGGTGGACAATGCAAAAGCGCTGCTCGAGGCCGACAAGGTGCTGCTCGACCAAACCGTCGCCGAACATCAGGCAGGCACGGCCGCGAACCTGGATGAGCTGCGGGCGCGGGTGCAATTCCAAACCCAGCAGCAGGCGGTAATCTCGGCTGAAGTCAATTTCGCGAAGTCAAAGATCGCCCTCAACCGGGAGATCGGCCTTCCGGCGGAACAGGAAATCCAGCTTACGGATACCGCGCCCTATGCCGACCTGGCTACCATGAATATCGACGAGGCCAAGCGAATCGCCTACCAGAGCCGCCAGGATTACCAGGGTCTCCAGGCCCAGATACGCGCTGCGCAATTGCAGCGAAGAGCGGCCAAATGGGAGCGGTTGCCAACACTGGCTTTTCAAGGAAATTACGGCGTCACCGGGGTGACCGGCGGCTTTTACCATGGAACGTTCATTGCCCAGGGATCGCTCACCCTTCCGCTTTTTGAGGAGGCTAAGTTCCGCGGTGACAGCGGTGTCGCGACCGCCAACCTCACCAATCTGACGGAGCAGCTGGCCTCCTTGAAAGAACAGATCAACCAGCAGCTCAGGGATAGCATCCTGGATGTGCAGTCAGCTACGGAACTGGTGCGCGTGGCGCAAAGCAACGTGGAGCTGGCGCGCAAGGAATTGGAACAGACCACAGATCGCTTTCAGGCCGGAGTGGATGACAACCTGCCGGTAGTACAGGCACAGGCTACCCTAGCCAACGCCGAGACCACCCTGGTAAGCACAACGAGCCAGCATAACCAGGCCAAACTGGGGCTGGCGCGTAATCTGGGCATCGTCGACACCCAATACGCAACCTACGTGCACAGCAATTAGGGCAGGATAGGTAGAGCCTGTCTGGGTGTTCTGACTGGTCAGGCTTCTTTCAGCAGCGTCACCGCTCCGCTGCGAATGTCGAAATAGCCGGTCGCCACTTTCAGCTTTCCGGATTCAATCATAGCTCCCAGCAGCGGGGACAACTCCCGCAGGCGGGTGGACTGGATCAGCGCATTGGCGCGGATCGTGGCCTCGACATCAGGGCCGGCTTGCTCCACGGCCGCCTCAATGTGGGGAAAGAGCGCGCCGATCTGCCCGGGGAACGCTTGTTCCGGCGCCGCTTGTTTCTGGATCGCGGCCGTAACCGCACCGCACCTGCTGTGGCCCATGACCAGGATCGTGTTCGTGCCCAGCACGGCTGCAGCATACTCGAGACTGGCGATGATCTCCGCGGTGACGATGTTGCCGGCCACACGAGTGACAAAGAGCTGTCCGATCGTCTGATCGAAGACCACCTCCACCGGCACGCGTGAATCAGAGCAGGAGAGAATCGCGGCAAACGGTTGCTGCTTCTCCATGGTGTGTTGCAGCATGGCGAGGTCGCGGCGGTGAGCGGAGGTACGACCGCTCATGAATCGGCGATTCCCCGCCAGCAACTCGTCCAGCGCGTCCGCGGGGCTTAGGTTCTTCTCGGCCACGTTCTCCGTGATGTCTTGGACCATGGGCATCCTTCTCACCGTCGCTCGCAAAAATCGTGGCGACGTGCCTGCATCCTATCGTACTTCCCTGCTTGCGATATCCTTTCCGAGAACGGTCCAGTGCGGTTTTGGTAACAGAGAAGCTGTCCTTCTGAATTTTTCAAATATTAAACAAGCAGGCCTATGGCCCCATCGAGAACAGGGACAGCAGCATTTGCCTTTCGAGATTTTCGCCGGTATCAGTTGGCACGGGTGATGGTCATCATGGGCGCGGAAGCGCAGGCGCTGGCTGTGGCCTGGCAGGTATATGAGATCACCCATCGGGCGATCGATTTGGGGTACACCGGCCTGGTGCTGTTCTTGCCCGGGCTCCTATTTCTGCTGCCAGCCGGGCATGTCGCGGATCGCTACGACCGGCGCATGGTGGTCCTGGTCTGCTATGTGCTGCAGATCGTGTGCACCCTCACGCTCCTGATTTTCGCTCTGCTAGGCCTGCATCGCGTGAAACCCATCTTCGCGGTGCTCTTCCTGATCGGCTCCGGAAGGGCCTTCAGCGGCCCCGCCAGTTCGGCGCTGCTGCCTCACCTGGTGCCCAGCGAGAATTTTGTGAACGCCATCACCTGGGGAGCCACGGTCTTCCAAATCGCCAACATCGCCGGACCGGCGGTGGGGGGTCTGCTCTACACTCTGCCGCTCAAGGGCAGGCTGTACGGGTCTCCGATTGTCTTTCTATTTACCCTGGCGACCGGAATCAGCTTTGTGCTGTTGATCGTCTCCCTGCATGTTCGCCCCGGACGGATGGAGCATCGCGCGATTTCGGCCAATGTTATCCTGGCAGGCTTTCGCTATGTCTGGAAATCCAAGCTGTTGCTGGGGTCAATTTCGCTCGATCTTTTTGTGGTGCTGTTAGGCGGTGCGACCGCGCTGCTGCCCATCTTCGCCCACGATCTGTTGCATACTGGGCCGCAGGGCCTGGGCGCGCTTCGCTCGGCGCCGGCGCTGGGCGCGCTGGCGGTTTCCATCTGGATGACCTTTCGTCCCGTTTTGCAACGTCCCGGCATCCTTATGTTCATTGGAGTCGCTATTTATGGGAGCGCAACGATCGTCTTCGGCCTTTCCAGGAGCCTGCCGCTTTCGCTGGCCGCGTTGCTGGTGGTGGGCGCCTCGGACATGGTCAGCGTGGTGATCCGGTCGTCGATGCTCCAGTTGGCTACTCCGGCATCCATGCGCGGCAGGGTAAGCGCAGTGAATTCGCTTTTTGTCGGAGCTTCGAACGAGCTGGGCGAGTTTGAAAGTGGCGTGACCGCCCAATGGTGGGGAGCGGTGCGTGCGGTCGTGGCGGGGGGCGTGGGCGCGCTGGCCATTACCGGCATTTGGAGCGTGCTCTTCCCCGCCCTAAGGGGAATTGAGCAGTTGACGGCAGAATCACTCTTGCAAGAAGAAGAACAACAACCCTATTCGAGCTGACTTGCGAAAGCGACATTTCCTCCCCGATCCCGCGCCGTTCGGTCCCATCCAGAGTCCCAGCAAGGGCAAAGTTTCATTTGACAGGACGCTTCCCCGATTGCACAATTCGTAAGGCTTTTGTATTACTTTCTGCCGACGCCACAAATTCCCCCCGGTGGTCCAAATAGTTGTTTCTTCAATCGACCCGTGTGAGCCGGTGCGCCTCGCTGCCGCTGTGCTGGCTGGTCTAAGGGAGTTTCGCTCAAAATGAAAAGTACAGTCTTCCTGCAGAGCCTTGCGGTGGTTTGCTTCGCCGCCACCACCGCCGCCATGTCCGGCCAGAACGCTATCCAACTCTTCGGTCCAGTCAGTGTGAGGATGTCGACCCAGGGCACCGGGTATGGCACCCAGGCAAAGGACTTCAACAGCACAGTGCTGAATCTGAGCTGCACTGCCCCGATCCAGGCGAAGATTTCCTCTTCGCCCGACGGCAGCGGCAATGTCCTGGTCGATAACTACATCGCGCTCGGCGTTGGGGGAGCGACTCCGGTCGATATCTGCAAAAAAGGCACCACAGAAAATGGTGGCCGACAACAAAACTGCTTCAACAGCAGCTATGGATCCGAGGCCAGCGAGGGCGAGTTGACGGGGCAGAATCCTGACAGGTTCGTGGCCACCGGAGGCGTGCCGGCCATCGACGTCAGTTGGCTGCTTTCGACTGGCGCTGTGCAAGCGCAGATCAAACTGGTGGATACAGGCGGCTATCTCGCCAGTTCAACCCTCTACCTGGTAACCAACTGCACAAATGAAGGGGTTACGGGGCCCGGCCAGATCACAGGCAACCCAATCTCGAGTAACAATCCGACCAGCGAGCAACTTACGCAGAATTATTCGTTTAATTCCTCTAATAACCAGCAGGTTCAGTTCACCTACGATCTTTCCGAAGCGCACGACGCCGGCAGTCTTTCGATTACCGATGGCGCCACGCCTTCGAGCGGGGACACTCCCCTGGACCCAACCACCTTCCAGTCCACCTATTTGCACGGCACCTCGTTCGCGACCGCGAACTGCCTGCTGCACGATGGCGAACGGTACAACGGCGCGCCTGCGTGCAAACTCTACACTCTTACCTGCCAGGTCGGTACAAATCCCGACCAGAGCGGAGCTCTGTGCCCGGTATCCCAGCAACCTAACGAGCTTTTTCAGGAAGTTTTCGACGGTCCGACCTTTACACTGCCCGACGTGACGGGTACAGATGGGCTGACCTTCCACCAGGGAGTAGCTCTCCTTGAGGCCAAGGACGGATGGGGCGGAGGGTCTTGCCTGTTCGATCCGGCATCCAGCATCGCCAATCAGTTCTGCCCGCAGAACCTGTTGACCAGCTTTACTGGTCCGGGCGCCTACTCCAGCGGAGGGCACGGCATCAGCTCCAATTCCGCATTCATCACGGTAGCCCCCGTACCTGAGGATCTGACCACCGTCAGCGTGACTGGCCAGCAGCCCGGAAACTGGATTAATAGCCACAACGCCACCGTTAATTTCGTAAGCACGCCGCCCGCCGTGGCTTCAAATAACAACTTCATCGCTGCGCCCATCGAGAGCCTTACTTACGGCATCTCCAGCGCCTCGAGCGTGCCTCCACCTTACCCGCCTGTCCCCGACGACGTTACGGTAACCAACACCGCGTGTCCTGCCCCCGGTGGGGGCAATTCCCAGGCGCCCCCCGTCTTCACGCCACCAGCCCAGCAAATCAGCGTCTCCGAAGACGGACAATACCTGCTGCACTACCTTGCCCGCGACTGCGCCGGCACCGAAGAGCTGAAGTTCACCCAGACCGGAGGGAGTTGGTCGACCTCCTTCTACACTTTCCCCATCAATGTGGACACGGTCGCTCCTCAAGTTGCGTCAGGGCCGACGTTATCTCCGGCGCCCTCCAGCAACGGCTATCAGATTGGCCAGAAGGTCACCGCGACTTACAGCTGCACGGACGACCGTTCCGGAGTCGTCAAGTGCGGCACGGCGACGTATGCGCCGGGCACCACTCTGAATACCGGCAATCTGACCAGTCCGGTCGATACCTCCAAGGGAGGACCGCAAACATTCACGGTAACCGCCGTGGACGCTGCGGGAAACACAACCACTGCCTCGGTCAACTATCTGGTAGCCGCGCCCCCGGTCAGGCTGGCCATCCTGAAACAGGCCCCTAGCCGGGTGAAACATGGTAGCCAGCTCACCTACAACATCACCGTGGGCAACCTCGCTTTACAGACGGCCTCCGCCGTTACCATCACCGATCCGCTGCCCGCGGGCGTCACCTACGTAAAGGCTCAGGCGCAGCAGCTGGTGTGCAGCAACGGCAAGTGCTCCAACCCGGCGAGTTGCAGCTTCGCGAGCAATACGGTGACTTGCACCACCCCTTCGGTGACGATCCTGACGCCGATTGCGATTCAGATCGTCGTCCAGGTTAACGCTACCTCCGGAACGATCAAAAACACAGCCACGGTCAACAGCGCGAATCCGGAGGTCTCGCCTGGAAACAACCAGTCCACCGCAACCACTGTGGTGAAGTAAAGAATGCCACGGACCGGTACTCACCGTTCCGTGGCAGTTACTTTTTCCAGCGGTTGGATTCGTCGTACATGGTTTTGAAATCGGTGCAGCGCAGGATATTTTCGGCGCCCGTATCCCCGCGGATGAGGTCGAGCAACTGGGCTGCCTGACGGTAGTAGTCGACCGCCCGCTGGGCACTCCCGTTCAGCCTGGTGGAGGTCCCCAACAGATAGTAGATTCGGGCCAGGCCGAAGCGCACACCTGCGCGTTGCGCACCGGGCAGCTGCTGCTCCAGATCGTGGTTGGCGCGGTCGTAGTCCTTGAGGCCAATGTCAGCCTGCGCCAGCTCAAGATGGATGTCTAATGACAAGTGGGCGGCTATGGAGGCTTTGGCATCCAGAAGTGTTTGCAACCCGCGTGACGCTTCCTTGAAACGGCCCTCGGAAACAGCAACCCGGGCCACATTAACTTTCGATAGCAGCAGCACTTCGCTGTACTTGGTTCGGGAAGCGAGCCGGAGCGCGGATCCATAGGACGAAGCTGCGCCTTTGAAGTCCCCATGGTAGAAGGCGAGATCGCCCCGGGTGTTTAAAATACCCGCCTCTAATGCATCGTTTTTCAAAGCCTGCTGAATTTTTTCCGCTTCCTCGAGCGGTGCTGCTGCTTCATCGCTTCTGCCCGAGCGGGCCAGTGCCCCGGAGAGGTCGTTCAGGAATTCGGCCATATCAAGCCCGTTTTCCCCTTGCCGGCGAAAACTCTTTACCGCATCTTGCATGGACTTGACTGCCGCGCCGAATCGACCCTGATATTCGAAGACCAGGCCGATCTGATGTGAGACAATCGCCACCCGGCGCTCATCCCCGGCTTTGCGGCTCAACTCCAATGCCCGCATCGATCCGGTCATAGCCTGCTCGTACTGGCCGGTCGTCGTGTAGGCTTCGCTCAGGCCCTCAAGCGTTTCCGCCAGATCGCCCGGGACACCCAGCTTTTCCCGCAGCTGCAAAGCCTGCTGGTAATAAGTAAAGGCATTGTCGTTGTCCCCCATCGTCAGGTAGACACCAGCGATGTTATTCAGGCATAGCGCCTCGTAACTCTGGTCGCCCGTCTCTCGCTGGATCTGTAAGGCTTGCTTGTAAACATCAAGAGCCTGATCGAACTTGCCGAGATCCTGATAAAGGGGACCCATATCGGTGAGCGTATCGGCGATATCACTTTTCATGCCGATTTCGCGCAGAAGCGCGAGCGCCTTACTATAACTGGCCAGCGCAGCATCCGGTTTTCCGCTCGTTGTCTCCACCGTACCCATCTCGTGGAGGGCAGCGGAGATACCCCACTTTTGGCCGATCTTCTCGTTGATCGCGATGGACTCCTGGTAGTTGCGCAGCGCTTCTTCCGGCTTGTTGAGCAGGCGATACGCTGTTCCCATGGAAAGCAGGATCAACGCCCTTTGCTCCTGGTTGTCGAACTGAATCGAGAGCGTAAGCCCCTGGGTAAGGGCATCCAGGGCCGCCTGCGGATTGCCGGTGAGATTATCCACAAAGCCGGTTTGCCACAACGCTTTGATGTTCTTCGGATCGGACTTCAGGACGTCGGCAAAGGTGGCGCGAGCCTTGTCGTATTCTCCATTTTGCAGATAGAGAACGCCCAGCTTGTACTGAACATCGACATCGCCGGGTAAGCTCTTCGAGAGATTCTCGTAAGCCTCCATTGCCTTCTTGTTGTCTTTCATGATGCGCGCGTTGCTGGCGCTGATCAGGTATTTCTCCGGCCGCGGCAGGTCTTGATTCTGCGCCAGATTGACGGCGCGGGTGGACGATTGTTCGGCGTCGCTTTGAAATCCAAGTTCCGCCTGCGCATCGGCAAGCATGGAGAAGGCCAGCGCGAAATCAGGATCCTCATTCGTCGCCAGCTGCAGGTGCTTGAGCGCATCCAGATTTTTGCCCGCGCGCATCAACACCGATCCCTCGTTGAATTCACGCAGCGCATCGACAGATTTTGAGTTGGGCTTGAACGACTGGGCCTTCAACTCCTCGACCACGCTTGCGGAGAGCGAAAGGTTCTTGCGCACAGAGTCGGCCAGGCTGTCGATGGCCGCGGGCAGATCTTTTACCAGCGCCTGCGCTTTGACGGGGACAGTCTGGTCATGCACCAGGTCGCGAATGGCCCCGTTTATAACGATTTGATCGCCGAAGCGTGCGTATTCGCCCGAAACCAGAACGTCCGCATTGCTGAACTGGGCCACGCGCCGCAGCGTATCCGGATCGATCGCGGCCTCTGGTCCTACATGAAGATCAGAGAGCACCTGGTGCAGCCTATCGGTAGGGACGGTGTGCAGATGCGCAGACTGACCGATGTCGGTGCTGAGCATGTCAGCTACGCTCGAGCCGATCCAGTCGTCCTTGGCATCGCCCGAGGAGTTGCGGAAGGGTAAAATCGCCAGCGATCTCGGCCGGGTGGCTTGCGCCTCCTGCCTTGCCTCGGGAGAAGCCACCGGCTTAGGCCGGGTGAGGAACCAGGCCAGGATGGCGACCACAAGGAGCAGCAAGCCAGCCGCGCCGGCAAGCAGCCGTTTGTTCTCTGTTGCCCATCTACCCGGACCGGGGCGAAGGCGAGCTGCGATAATGCCGGATTTGCCGGTACCCAGCCAGAGCTCAAGGTCGGCCAGCAGTTCCGCCGCGGACTGGTATCTTAGGGCGACATCCCGTTCCAGGCATCGGTTCACGATCTGGCTCAGCTCAGCGGGGATGCTGCTATCGAATTCCGAAACAGGAACGACGCGCTCCTGGGTGCGTTTGATCAGGCTGGCCAGCGCACTGTCGGCGCGAAAGGGTGTTTGACCGGTCAGCAACTCATAAAAAATCAGCCCCACGGAGAAGATGTCGGAGCGTTGGTCGAGGTTTTGGGCCAGCGCCTGCTCGGGTGACATATATTCCATGGTGCCGACCATGGCGCCGGTCTGGGTCATGCGATCGCCTTCCAGCGTCTTGGCCAGGCCAAAATCCATCACCAGGACGCGGCCGGTCTTTTCGCACATGATGTTCTGCGGTTTCAGGTCACGGTGTATGACTCCCACGGAGTGCGCGGCCTCAAGCGCCCGGCACACCTGATCAATGAGGGCAACTGCTTCCTGAGGCGGAAGCTTGGTCCGTTGGCGGAGGACGGCGGCGAGATCCTCGCCTTCGACGTACTCCATGGTGATGAACTTTATCCCCTCGGCTTCGCCCAAGTCGTAAATACGGACGACGTTGCGGTGAGTGACCTGGGTGGCCAGGATCAGTTCCTGCTTGAACCGGTCGAGTATGGAGCGGTTGCGAGCCAGGTCGGGGCGGATCACCTTGAGGGCGACTAAACGGCCGAGCTCAACATCCCTGGCTTTGTAGACGGCGCCCATGCCGCCTTCGCCCAGCAGGCTCAAAATCTCATAGCGTTGCGCCAGCAGGTGGCCGGAACTCAGGACGTGTTGTCCCGCCTCGCTAAAATTTTCAGCCATGGTGTGGGGAAAGGAGGTGCCGACTACGGTGGGACTATCGCTGGAAGACACACCGGGTGGGGAACCAAAGATGGTGTCGGCGTCGCTGGGAAGACGGGCATTGGCGGACGAGCTTTCGCCCTTCACGGGGGCGCGCACCCCACCGTTGCCCGGTTTTGAGGCGTCCTGCCCGGGAGGATTTCCTCCTTGTTCTCGCATGACTCAGCGGCCTCAGCCCCGCAATGAACGCAGTATATAGTGGCTGAGGTTCAGAACCCGTTTCGGCAGGGGTCGCTTCAAGGACCTGTGCCCGTAACGGCACGGCGTCCACTGAGCCTGTGGCGTAGCAGTGCGGGGGTCGCCGTGAAGGCGATCCGAGTCCGTGGGTGAATCGTTAAATTCCGGTGCCGTAATCCGCTGAGCAGACACTATCTCCGGCGTGCGAGAAAAAGTCGTACTGCGTGCGGTGATTGAATTTATAACGCGCACGCAACTCGCGGCCAACGTAGAGACCAACAGCAGCAATACCAACAGCAACCGAAGTCCAGCCAACAATCGCCATAGCAGACCCTTCTTCCTGGGTAGGCGAGATTGCCGGCAGTATTTCGCCGGAACCCTGAGCCCTGAGGTCGTTACCATCCATGTACATCATGCCGAAATAATAGCGCAGCTTGGTGAAAACCACGTAGTTACGGCGGTGGACACCAAAGGGCTATTTCACCTGCTCAATTTGATGCAGCAATGCGACCTTTCGTGGCGCCGGAAGGAAGCTGGCTTCGATGGAATTAGCCGCCAATTCGCGCAAATGCTCGGCAGTAAAGCCAAACACATCATGCGCCAGCCGATATTCGTCCTGGAGGTCGCTTTCGAACATCGCGGGGTCATCGGAATTGAGGGTAACCATGAGGCCGGCATCGAAATATCGGCGTACCGGATGTTCCTCTAAAGTGGGACAACAACCGGTGCGCAAATTCGATGTCACGCAAATTTCGAGCGGAACCTGACGCTCTGCCAGCACCTCCATGAGATCCGGATCCAGTTGGGCGGAGAGCGCATGGCCGATGCGCTCCGCGCCGATGTTGAGCGCCGCCCAGATGCTCTCTGGTCCCATGGTTTCGCCGGCGTGCGCGGTGAGTCGAAGGCCGGCATCTTTGGCCTCATGAAAGAGCTCGCGAAAGGGTTCGGCGCCGGTCCGCCGCTCGTCGCCGCCAATCCCGATACCCACGATGCTGGGCCACTCCCGGCGCAATTCGGCGGCCTTGCGAAAAACCCGTGCCGCTTCCTCCGGGCCAAAGTGGCGGACCGCATCGAAGATCCAATAGAGAGTGATTCCGAATTCCTTCTCGGCCCGTACCCGTGCCGCTTCCATCGCATAAAAGAGAGGTTCAAACTCGATCCGCCTCCAGTAGTAGACAACACCCACCGAAACGTAGGCCTCGGCGTGCACCACGCCCTGAGCGGCCAGACGCTGCAACATGCGATACGTGATCAATTCATAGTCTTCCGGCGTGCGCAGCCGTTCACTGACCGCCTTGAACGCCAAGAGGAATCCGGTGAAATCGGTGTAGTGGTACAGGGACCGTGCTTCCTCCATCGTCATGCCCTGATCATCGTGCCGGCGGCTCAATTCGACCAGGGTTTCGGGGGTAACGGTTCCCTCCAAGTGAAGGTGGAGTTCCGTTTTGGGGAGCGACCGCAACCACGTAACCGCGATCCGGCGGGAGGCGGCGGGGCGCGTCATGAGAGAGAGGAGAATTCGCTGTGCCTGCGGCTGTAGAGGAAGTAGATCCCCAGTCCTATGGCCAGCCAGCCGAAAAAGCGAAGCCAGGTGATGACCGGCAGCCCGGACATGAGCAGGACGCAAAAGAAGATGCTCAGGATGGGCACCGAAATACCGCCCGGGGCGCGGAAGCCACGGCGCCTGTCCGGTTCGCGATAGCGCAGGATCAGCACCCCGATCGAGACCAGTACAAAGGCAAAGAGAGTGCCGATATTCGACAGGTCGGCCAGGGTGCCGATGTCCAGCAGTCCGCTGGGAATGGCCACCAGAAAACCTGCCACGATGGTGGCTACGGCCGGAGTGCGATAACGCGGATGGACCTTCCCGAACCAGCGGGGGAAGAGCCGGTCGCGCGACATGGCAAACCAGACCCGCGCCTGGCCAAGCTGGAAGACCAGGATGGAGGAGATCATGCCCATCATCGCGCCACAGAGCACGATCAGCCGGACCCAGTTGAGGGTTAGCGAGCCGGTTGCGTGATTCAGTTTCTTGAGGGTATTAACGACCGGCGCTGCATCATCCACCAGGGTCTGCCAGGGGACCAGCCCAGTGAGCACCACGGCGACGCCGATATAGAGCACGGTGCAGACGACCAGGGTAGCCAGAATGCCGATGGGCACGTCGCGCTGCGGCCGATGGCACTCTTCCGCCGCGGTCGACACCGAATCGAAGCCGATGTAGGTGAAGAAAATGATGCTGCCGCCAGTGAGGACGCCTGACCAGCCATTGGGAAAAAATGGATGCCAGTGCGCGGGATGAATGAAGTGTGACCCGGCCAGGATAAAGACCATGATGGCGGTGATTTTGAGCAGCACCATGACGTTGTTGGTCCTGGCCGATTCGCGGATACCACGCACGAGCACGATGGTAAGGATGAGCACGATGAGAAACGCCGGCATGTTGAAGCCGAAATGCCAGCCTGGCTGATAGATCGTGTTGCCCTGCAGATCCGAAAGGCCAGAGGGCAGAAAGGCGGGTGAAATCCAACGCGCGCTGGGATGCACGCCGAACCAATCCATAAAATCGACAATGTGGGCCGCAAAGCCGACGCACACTGCCATGTTGCTGACGGCGTATTCCAGGATGAGGTCCCAGCCGATGATCCAGGCGACCAGTTCCCCCATGGTGGCGTAGGTGTAGGTGTAGGCGCTGCCGGCGATGGGAATCATCGATGCCAACTCGGCATAGCACAGCCCGGTGAAGGCGCAAACAATGGCCACCAATACGATGGAAAAGGCCAGCGCCGGCCCCGCTCCCGGCCGACCCGACAAGGCATGGTGATTGACCAGGTAGTCCAGTAATGGAGTGTTCAGGATCGAGGAGGTATCAAACTTCTCGCCCGCGATGGCCGTGCCGACCACGGTGAAGATTCCCGAACCGATCACCGCGCCGATGCCGAGCGCGGTAAGCGACCAGGGGCCGAGCGTTTTCTGCAGACAGTGCTCGGGGAGTTCCGAGTCGCTGATCAGCTTGTCGATCGATTTGGTTGCGAACAGTTGCTTTCGCAGCGTCTCGGCTCCTTATTGCTATGCCATGCAGTCCGACCATAACTCCCCGCCGCCACGCAAAAAAGTCCCGCAGGGGCGGCTGAGAGTAGCCCAGGACGTTAGTCCTGGGTTAGGTTCGAAACGCGTGACCAGTCCCGAAGGGACGACTGAAAATTACCCAGGATGTGAGTCCTGGGTGAACCTTGCACTCTACTCGAAAATTCCCGGTGGGAACGAGCCCCACCCAGTACTGCGTACTGGGCCATTTTCAGCCGTCCCTACGGGACTAGTCACGCGTTTCTCAAACCTACCCAGGACTCGCGTCCTGGGCTACTCTCAGCCGTCCCTGCGGGACTTTTCTGTTCTCGACCCGGCTTGGTTCTGCTATGACACATACTCCTACGGGACTGGTCACGTTTCGTGAACCTACCCAGGACTTACGAGTCTGTGTGAGAGCAATACCGCAGGTCCCTCCACTCCGCTTCGCTCCGGTCGGGATGACAATTCTGTTGTACTGCTTAGCGTTTGCTTTGACCTCGAGTCAGCTTCTTGGCTTTCTTCTTGTTGGAACCTCGGGGCAGGGTGCGTGCGGCCTTGGGCGCAGCTTTCTTGCGCGCCGCGCGCTTGATCTTCTTCCGTTCCAACTTATCTTCTACGTTCTTGGTATTGGGCATTATTTTCCTTGTCTACACTTTTTCCAGCTGAGCAAACTTTTCCACTAGCTTCTTCACGCCGAATTCTGCAAATTGTACCGTAATCTTCGCATCGTCACCGTCTCCCTCGCGACGGAAGACGACGCCCTCACCATATTTCGGATGGCGGACACGTTGGCCGCTGCGGAACCCTGTCGCTCCACCAGAGACGGGGATTTCCAGCTTCGGCCGGTTCCCGCTCCCCTTGCGCGAGGAGAAGAATTGGGCGATGTTGTCCAGGGAACCCGGCCCGGCTTGCGGCCGGGTGGCAGCTGGCGCGGTTCGAGAAACGGTGCGGGGACGTTGGTCCTCGTCTTCGTAGCTGTAGTGTCTGGGCGATTCCCATTCGTCCCCGCCACGAGTTGACCCGTATCGTGAACCGTAAGCGCCGCCGATCGAGGCGCGCTGGCCACGGGTCAGGTCTTCGAGTAGATGAGGCGGAATCTCTTCCAGAAAGCGGGAGGGAATGCTGGATTCCGGCATGTCGTTCCCGTATCTGCGCCGATAGCGGGCCCGGGTCATCACCAGCGCATCCATAGCCCGCGTCATGCCCACGTAACACAGCCGCCGCTCTTCCTCGAGTTCGTTGGGTTGATTGAGGGTCCGCGAATGGGGGAAGAGGCCTTCTTCCATTCCCGCCAGCATCACCAAGGGAAATTCCAGCCCTTTGGCCGAATGCAGGCTCATCAAGGTGACGCGGCTTTCCGGATTGTAACGGTCAGTGTCACTGACCAAGGCAGCGTGGTCGAGAAACTCGGACAACGTCTCTCCGCGCTGCTGGGCATCCTGGGCCGCGTTCGCGAGCTCCTTCAGGTTTTCAATGCGGGAGATGGCTTCTGGGGTGCCTTCATCTTCAAGCGAGCGGATGTAGCCAGTACGGTCGATGAGGAAGCGAATCAATTCAGGTAGGGTCGCTGCGTCGCCAGGCTTGCGGAATCCTTCGTACGCAGGGGCATCCGGCGCGGGCACCGGATGCAAGTCCGCCTGCAGGGGCACTGCCTGGTCTTCCGGATCGGGTTCGGGATCCAGATCGCCGAAATCGAAGCGCACGTCTTCCCAATCCCCGGAGTCGGTCCCGGCAGCCTCAGGGGTGCTCGACTCCTGCGCCGGGAGAATATCTCGCGCCAGCTTTTCGGCAAAGCCTGGGTCGAGCAGGGCGCAGGCATCCTGGATCAAACGGCGGAAGGTGTCCAGCGCCATGAGTGCGCGTTGCGGCAAGAGACGCTCCTGCAGCGCACGCTCGATCGCCCCCCAGGTGCTCATGCCGGTCTCGAGGCTCAGCCGCTCCAGCACTTCGAGGGTGGTCTTGCCGATGCCTCGCGGCGGAGTATTGATGACGCGCGCCAGGGCGATGGAGTCATCATGGTTCTGCACCAGCTTGAGATAACTCAGCAGATCCTTGATCTCGGAGCGGTCGTAGAAAGAGAAGCCGCCCACCATGGTGTAGGCGATTCCATAGCGGCGCAACGCTTCTTCCACCAACCGAGACTGAGAGTTGGTGCGGTAGAGCACCGCGGCCCGGGGCAGATCCTGTTCCTGACCCGCACGGCGCATGTACTTCCCAATATAGTCGGCGATAAAGAGCGCCTCGTTTTCTCCATCCGGCGCTTCGTAGTAGCCGATCATCGCTCCGCCTTCGCGCGAGGTCCACAGATTCTTGCCTTTGCGCTGCAGGTTGCGGGCTACCACTGCCGAGGCTCCCTCGAGAATCACCTGGGTGGAACGATAGTTTTGCTCCAACCGGATAGTCTTTGCTTCGGGGAAGTCTTTCTCGAACTCCAGAATGTTGCGAATATCGGCTCCGCGCCAGGAGTAAATGCTCTGGTCTTCATCACCCACGACGCAGACGTTATGTTCGGCGCCGGCCAGCAGCTTCATCAGCTCGTACTGCGGCCGGTTGGTGTCCTGGTACTCATCGATCAGCAGGTAGCGATAGCGGCGGTTGTAACGTTCCCGCACCTCGGCGGAGGAGCGCAGCAGGCGCACCGCCTCGAGCAACAGATCGTCGAAGTCGAGCGCATTGGCCTTGCGCAGTTCCTTGCGATAAATCTCGTAGATGTGGGCGATCCGTTCGCTCACCGGATCGGTGGACTGCAGGTAGATCTCCTGCGGGTCGAGCATGTGGTTCTTGGCCCAGGAGATGCGGGAGAGAACGGTGCGCGGGGTCAACTGCTTGGTGTCGAGCCCCATGCGGCGCATCGCCTGCTTGACGATGGCTTGCTGGTCGGCCTCGTCGTAAATCACAAAGTTGCGAGTAAGCCCCTCGTCGCCAATGCGCAGAGCCTCGATGTCGCGGCGCAGAACGCGCACACAAAAGGAGTGGAACGTGGCCAGCAGCGGTTTGGCCAGAGAGCGATGCTCGAGCAGTTTGTCGACCCGCTCCGCCATCTCTGCGGCGGCTTTGTTGGTGAACGTAACGGCCAGGATGGCATCGGGCGCAACATTCCGCACCTGAATGAGATAGGCGATGCGGTGGGTGATCACCCGGGTCTTGCCGGAACCCGCCCCAGCCAGAATCAGCAAGGGGCCATCTACGGCTTCGACCGCGGCGCGTTGCTGCGGGTTTAATTTATCGAGCAGATGTTGCAATGGCTGGTCTCTGAAGCGTGCGCTGATACTCTCGGTTGGCGGATGGTCTGGTGACGGGACGGATTCTCTGTACCAGTGTATCGCCCGGCGGCCTGTTCATAAATGTGTTGCAATTCTGGTATGCAGAGTTTGGTCAAGGAATTTCAGCGCAGGGTTTGCGTATTCTGTGGGTCGAATCCTGGGACGCGGCCAGAATACCGAGCCGAAGCAGTGGCTTTGGGACGCTTGCTGGGAGAGGCGGGCCTCGGCCTGGTGTACGGGGGGGCGCAAGTGGGCCTGATGGGTGCGTTGGCCGACGCCGCCCTGGCTAACGGCAGCGAGGTGATCGGTATCATTCCCCATGCGCTTGCCGGAGTGGAGGTGGCACACCAGGGATTGAGCAGGCTGGTGCTGGTGGAAACCATGCATGAACGGAAAGCATTGATGGCCCAGGAGGCGGACGCGTTTGTTGCCCTGCCCGGCGGCTTCGGAACCCTCGATGAATTCTTCGAAATCGTCACCTGGGCCCAGCTCGGGATCCATGCCAAGCCGTGCCTGCTGGTGAACACTGGCGGTTATTACGACCACCTGCTGAGCTTTCTCGAGATCGCAATCGATCAGGGCTTTCTCAAACGGAAAAACCGTGCCTACATCCACGTCGCCGGTGACGCAGCCGAGGCCCTCGAAGTTATGGAGAAGGCCTGGCAGACTCTGCCGGTCAGCCGCGCCGCTCCGGCCAAGCCTGCTCCCTAAGTTGTTGTCTACCGTTCCGGCATGCGGTATAACCTGCTCACCGATGAGATGGACAACCTGCTTCGCTCTCCTGCTCGCCGCCTGCCTGGCACGCGGCGAAGCCCATAAGACTTCTGCAAAGCCGGGCCTCAAGTTCCAAATCTCCTTTCCTTCCGAGGTGCATGGGGAGCCCATTACCGGGCGGGTATTCGTCATTCTCTCTCGTGACATCACACACTGCGGCCCCGCGGACGCAGTTGCCGCCACGGCAGAGCCCTGCGAGCCTCGCTTGCAGGTCAGCCGCATCGGTGTTCCCTTCTTCGGCCGCGATATCAATTCCCTTAGGGCCGGCGAATCCGCGACCATCGACAACTCCGATCTCGGCTCACCCCTGGCCCACCTGGCGGACATTCCCGCCGGCGATTATTACGTCCAGGCGATGATCAACGTCTATTCGGAGTTCCACCGGGCCGATGGACATACAGTCTGGATGCACGACGACCAATGGGAAGGCCAACGCTGGCAGCGGTCGCCGGGCAATCTTTACAGCAAACCGGTCAAGATGCATGTTGACCCGGCTTCTGACACCGTCCGCCTGCTCGCCGATCAGGTGATCCCACCGGTCAAAGTGCTCGCAGACACTGCGTACGTAAAACACATCAAGTTCAAGAGCGAGCTGCTCTCGAAGTTTTGGGGCCGTCCTGTTTACCTCGGCGCGGTCGTGCTTCTGCCCCGCGATTACGACCGCACCACCCTCCGCTATCCCATCGACTATGTTCAGGGACATTTTTCGCTGGAGGCGCCCTACCACTTCGACGGTCAGAATGATTTCTCAAAAGCGTGGCTGAGCGATCACTACCCGCGCATGATTGCCGTCACCCTGCAGCATCCTAATCCGTACTATGACGATTCGTATCTGGTGAATTCGCCAAACGTTGGACCCTACGATGACGCTTTGATGCAGGAGCTCATACCCACCATCGAAAAACAGTTCCGGGTGATCGGCGAGCCCTACGCCCGGGTCGTTTCCGGTGGCTCGACCGGAGGCTGGATCTCCGCCTACTTGCAGATCTTCCATCCCACTTTCTTCGGCGGAGCGTGGTGCTCCTGTCCGGACGCAGTCACCTTCTCTGACGTGGAGGGAGTGAACTTCTACAAGGACGACAACGCTTTTTTCAAAATGTACGATTGGCGTCCCGTGCCTACGATCAACAGCCGTTTCACCAACGGGCAGGCGATTCAAACTTCGGAACAACGCAACCGTTATGAGCTGGTCAGCGGTACCCACGGCCGTTCCGGCGAGCAGATCGACGTGTGGTCCGCGGTGTGGGGCCCGGTCGGCGAGGACGGGTTCTTCAAACCCGCTTTCGACAAGTCAACGGGCAAAATCGATAAAGACGTCGTCGCCTATTGGCGCGACCACTGGGATCTGCTGGAGTACTTGAAGCGCCACTGGTCCACGGCCGGCCCGGCGCTTAAGGACAATCTCTATTTCTTTGCCGGCGACGCGGACACTTATTTCCTCAACAACTCCACCATGGAGCTCGATGCGTGGCTGCAGACGACGAATGCGCCACACTCCGAAGCCCAATTTATGTACGGCAACCTTAAACCTCACTGTTGGCAAGGTCCGGTCACGCCTGCCCAGCGCATCATCGAAATTGCTCAGCACATCCAGGGTCACAAGCCCGCGGGCGCGGATACTCCATGGTGGGACTATCGCTAGGCAGTTTCTAAGAGGTGGCCGTGCGGCACTGTTCGCAGCGACAACTGCGGCGAAGGTAATCCCAGGAGTAGATCCCGCTCTGATGGCCGTCGTTCCAGCGAAAGCTGATGGCATAGCGGCCGACGGGAGCAACGGACTCCGGCCGTGCGGGTGCTTTATACATTTGCAGCAGGGTGGCTGGCTGCGGCTTCGGCTCGCCTGGCTTGCGGCCGGTCGCTCCGCGCTCCTCGTGACAGGTAGCGCAGGGGCAGGCATCGCGCAACCAGGTAAAGTTCCAGCTGCTTTGGTGGCCGTCCTTCCAGTCGATCTCCATCCCCGTACCGGCCGTTTTCTGCACCCGGACGCGGGCCGGCTCAGTCGCTTCGCGAGGCAGATCGCGAGGTGAGGTCTCTTGCGCCAGCCTCCGCGCCTCTTCCTCGCCGATAAATCGGATGCCTTCGTGGCTCATCGCTGCCTCTACATCAAGAATACTGCTTCCAGAAGAAGTACGCAGCCATTCCCAGACCGATCAGGACCACCAACAGGCGCATAAACCGGGGATTCATCCGGCGCGCGTAACGTGCTCCCAGATAACCGCCGACCGCGGCGGCGATCATCATCAGCAAGCAGTACTTCCAGAGAATCTGTTTCTCCACGATGAACGTCACCACCGCGATGCCGTTTGCCGTGGTGGTGGCGACTACTTTCAACGCATTGACCTGGTTGATGTTCTGAATCCCGAAGACGGCCAGCACCGACATCAGCAAAAAGCCGGCGCCGGCGCCGAAATATCCAATGTAGAAGCACACCATCACGACACCGATCCACAAAGGGACGAGACTGGGACTCGGGGTGGGGCTGGAAGCACTCACGCGATTGCGTCGCAGCCACCCCGAGACCGGACCGCTGGCGGCAAAGAGCCCGGAGGCGAGTAGCAACAGCCAGGGCACTAACGCCATAAAGGTGGCCTGGCCGGTGCGGAGCAGGACGATGGCGCCCACCACGCCGCCTAGCAGAGCGGCGGAACAGACCGGGAGTACCAGCCGCAGGTTGGCCTTCAGGTCTTGCCAATACGCGGCGATGGAGGTGAACTGGCCGGGCCAGAGGGCAACCGTATTGGTTGCATTTGCCTGTATGGGCAGAACACCCACGCCAAGCAGCGCCGGAAACGACAGAAAGGAACCGCCGCCTGCCATGGCATTGAGCGCGCCGGCGAGAAATGAAGCGATGACCAGCCACGCGTGTTGCCAGTGAGGACCGAATGCCATGAGTTTTTATTCTAGGGGCTGTGGAGGGTACGGGCTTTAGCCCGCACGTATACGCCAAAGTTATCTGGGCTTCAACCACTGAGGGTACTAAAGCTGCCCTCGGTGGCTAAAGCCGGACCTGTTTGCAACCACGTACGTACGAGCTGAAGCTCGTACCCTTCGAAAACCGTAATTTTTCCGCAAGCTCTAAAGCCCGTATCCTTCACAGTGAGAACCGGACTGCGTTCTCATTCAATGCTAGTCGACCTGCAGGATCAGGCACTTCAGGTACTCGGTCTCGGGGATGTTGAGGACGATCGGGTGGTCTGGAGCAGCTCCGCGGCGCTCCAGAAGACGTACGCGGCGTTGCGCGTCTCCGGCGGCGGCCGCCAGCACGCCGTGAAACTCGTCCCAGGAAACGTGGTGGGAGCAGGAACAGGTCACTAGCGTTCCACCCCGGCGCAACATCTTCAACGCACGCAAATTGAGTTCTTTGTACCCTCGTAGCGCACCCACCACAGCACGCTTGGATTTGGCGAAAGCGGGGGGGTCAAGCACCACCGTGTCGAAGGTGTTGCCGGCAGTGCTCCAGTCGCGCAAGAGATCGAAGGCGTTCGCCTCCACCCACTCGACCTGAGCCTGGATGCGATGCCGGTTGACTTCGAGGTTCTCCTCCGCCACCTCAAGCGCGGCACGGGAGGCGTCAATGCCGGTGACCCGGGAACAAGACCGGGCCAAATGCAAAGCAAAGCCGCCCTGATAGGTACAGACATCGAGCGCCTCGCCACGAGCATAGCGGGATGCAGCAGCATAGTTGAGGCGTTGGTCGAGAAAGGCTCCCGTCTTCTGCCCGGCGTTGGCGTCGTAGTGAAAGGCCAGTCCATTGAGGTGGAAGATGGTGGTCAATTGGGCCACGGGCTCGATCGAGTACCACGGATCTTCGGATGGCTGGCTGAGCTGTTCCAGCTCACGAATGCGGGAGTCAGACCGCTCGACGATCGTGACCGGCTCAAGTTCCGCCTTGAGGACCTCGACGATAACCGTACGAATCTCGTCCCGATCGAGCGCTTTGGCGAGGATCTCGAAAAGGATCAGGTCCCCGTAGCGGTCGACGATCAGGCCGGGAAGTTGATCAGCTTCACTGAAGACCAGGCGGCAGGCATCGGTGCCCTCTTCCAGCATGCCCTGGCGTTGCTGAATGGCGTGGCGCAAGCGCTGGTCGAGCAGTGTCAACCAGCCCTCATGCGCCAGATGAGGATCAGACGATATCATGCGGAGCGCGATCTGCGAGGTTGGGCTCCACAGCGCGGTGCCCAGGGGAAAGCCGCGATGGTCCGCCACCGCGACCAGACCTGCTCCTGTCTCCACTACGTGCTCGATGTCTGAACGGTAGACCCAGAGGTGCCCGGCACGCAGGCGATCCGCAGCCCGGCGGGAAATGGTGGTGACTGCATCCTTGCCCGGAGGCGCAGAAATGGGTTCACGAGACACAAATCATCTTCGCACGAGATTTGTTGGATCCCCCTGCATCTGCTGTAAGTAGCGGCTCCAGGCTTCTACTCTGCCCAGCCGGTTCAGCGAAGCACCTCTTTTCTTGAGGGAAAAACGCGCCGGGGGGGCCGCCGCTTTGTAACAGCAGAAGTGAAAATGCGGTGCAACCAGCCTATAATCAGGTATGGCGACTGTGCACTCTACGCCACTTGAACCTCCGGCGGACCCAGACATCCTGACGGCGAAGTTTGCCGACCTGCTCGCGACCATTGGCAAGAATCGGCCGAGCGACGACATCGGCATCATCCGTAAAGCATGGGAGTTCTGTGTGCAGCACCACAGCGGGCAGCTCCGGGCTTCTGGAGAGCCGTATGTGTTGCACCCCCTCGAGGTGGCCCAGGTTCTGGCGGAGATGAAGTTGGACTCGACCGCAATCGCGGCCGGGCTGCTCCACGATGCCGTCGAAGACACCCCCGTCACTACCGAAGACATCACCGAACAATTCGGGGAGCAGGTTGCGCACATCGTCGAGGGCGTGACCAAGATCGACAAGATCCAGTTCGCCAACCGGGAAGACCGCCAGGCCGAGAATGTGCGCAAGATGCTGCTGGCCATGGTCAGCGACGTGCGCGTAGTGCTGATCAAGATGGCCGACCGGCTGCATAACATGCGGACGCTGCAGCATCTACCGCCCGAGCGGCAGGAATCGATCGCCCGGGAAACACTGGATATCTATGCCCCCCTGGCCCACCGTCTGGGCATGGGCAAGGTGCGTGGCGAGTTGGAAGATCTGGCTTTCCGCTACGTCGACCCCTTTGGCTATGAGCAGGTGAAGAGCGCGGTGGATGCGGCGCGCGATGAGGATGAGCAGTTTCTCAACTCGGTGGAATCCCTGCTCAACGAACGTCTGCGCGAAAACAATATTCAAGCGCGTGTGGAATGGCGCATCAAGCGGCTTTACAGCATCTATCAGAAACTACAAAAACAAAAGATAACCGTGGACCAGGTGTATGACCTGCTGGCCGTCCGCGTGATCACCGCGACGGTGCAGGACTGCTATGCGGCCTTTGGCCTGATCCACTCCATCTGGCGGCCGGTACCGGGGCGCATCAAGGACTTTATCGCCATGCCCCGGCCCAATCTGTATCAATCACTGCATACCACGGTGATGGGTGAGGGTGGACATCAGTTCGAGGTCCAGATCAGGACCGAAGAAATGCATCGCATTGCCGAAGAGGGGATCGCGGCCCACTGGAAATATAAGGCGGCCGGCTCGCCCACCAATGCACGGGATGAGCAGCGGCTGGCCTGGGTCCGGCAGTTGGTCGAGTGGCAGCGCGAGATGACCGATCCCAACGAGTTTCTCTCCACGCTGAAGATCGATCTCTACCCGGAAGAGGTGTACACCTTTACCCCCAAAGGAAAGGTGGTGGTGCTGCCCAAGGATGCGACGCCGATCGACTTCGCCTATTCCATCCACACCGAGGTGGGCAACACCTGCGTGGGCGCCAAGGTCAATGGCAGGATGGCCCAGCTGCGGACCAAGCTGCACAACGGCGACATTGTGGAAGTAGTGACCCAGAACGGCCACACCCCCAGCCGCGACTGGCTCACCTTTGCCAAGAGCTCGCGGGCGCGTAACAAGATCAAGCATTGGCTCAATGAGCACCAGCGCGAGCGCGCGGTAGAAATCGGCAAAAAGCTGCTCGACCGGGAGGCGCGCAAGTACAAGGTCTCCCTCAGTAAGCTCACGGATACAGACTATGCTCGAGCGGCCAGCGAGTGTGGCCTGGCGACAGCCAGCGACCTGATGGCAGCCATCGGCTTCGGCAAGTACTCCTCGCGCCAGGTGCTGAACAAGCTCTCTCCGGGGGTGACTTCGCAGACCGGCCTCGAAGTAGAAGCGGGCAAGGACGCCGTGAGCAGCACCATGTCGGAGGCCGTGAGGCGTGTCCACATGCATGGCTCCGACTCCCTCCAGGTGGAAGGACAGGATGATCTGCTGGTCTACCGGGCGCGATGTTGCAATCCCATTCGCGGCGAAGAGATCGTGGGCTACGTAACTCGCGGCAAAGGCGTCGCGGTGCACGCTCGGAGCTGCCCCAATGTGCAGAACCTGCTTTACGAGAGCGACCGGCGCATCGCAGTCGAATGGGCGCGGATGGTAGAGGAAAATGCCGGCCGCAAGATGACCTACCCGGTGAAGCTGACCGTATTTTGCGACGACCGAGCCGGCATGCTGAAGGAAATGACCGCGGTGATCAGCGACGACGGCACCAATATCCGCGGGGTAGATACCAAGTCGACGGGCGACTCGGAAGCGGTGGTCGAATTTGTGCTGGAAGCAGAAGACATGCGGCACCTCACCCGTATCGTGAGTGGCTTGCGGCGCCTGCCGGGAGTTCGCGACGTGCAACGCGCGCACAAAGTGTAGTCATGGATTTGCGTCCCTGCGTCGCGGCAGCGAAAATCATGGCATGAGCATTCTCGACAAGTTAAAGATTTCAGCAGAAGACGCTCCATCGGCCATCGGTCCCTATTCCCAGGCGGTGCTGGTTGGAGATCTGGTTTACACCTCCGGGCAGGTGGCGCTCGATCCGAAAACAGGGCAAATCGTCGAAGGCGGAATCAAGGAGCAGACTGTTCGTGTGCTCGAGAACCTGAAGGCGGTGCTGGCCGCGGCCGGCAGCGACCTGCTCCACGTAATCAAAACCACGGTCTTTCTAAAAGATATGGGGGATTTTGCGGCGATGAACGAGATTTATGCCCGCTACCTGGCGCCGGAAGGTGTGATTGCGCCGGCGCGGTCCACCGTGGAAGTGGCAAGACTGCCCAAAGACTCCCTGGTGGAGATTGAAGTGATTGCGCAAAGATAGACCTCACGTTGCATCGTTAGACCAGGAGCAAGAGATGGAAAAAGAGCAAGTGGAGAAGATTGAGAAGACGGACGCCGAGTGGCGCGCCGAGTTGAGCCCGGAACAGTATTACGTCATGCGGCAAAAGGGGACGGAGCCGGCGTTCTCCGGCAAACTCTACCGCAACCATGCCGACGGCACGTATCGTTGCGGAGCCTGCGGGGCTGAGTTGTTCAGCTCTGACACCAAGTTCGAATCCGGGAGCGGATGGCCGAGCTTTTCGGTGCCGGCCAACGCCGCGGCGGTGGATTTACACGAGGACAAGAGCTACGGGATGACGCGAACCGAAGTTACCTGTGCACGGTGCGGAGCCCATTTGGGACACGTCTTCCCAGATGGACCAGGGCCTGGCGGCCTTCGCTACTGCATCAATTCCTTGTCGCTTGGTTTCGAGCCCAAAGATGCGGGGGAAAAGGAGTAACCGCCGGTTAGGCCTTAACGACCTTGCCTGCCTTGATACAGCGGGTGCAGACGCGAATGCGCTTGTGCCCGCCCGGAACCTCCGCCTTAACCGGGCGGAGATTGACGTTCCAGCGGCGCTTGGACACATTGTGCGCATGCGAGATCTTGTTACCGAACTGCGGACCCTTACCGCAGATTTTGCAAATCTGAGCCATCACTCACTCCACTATCTAAACTTTTCGCTTTGCCGCGAACCTTCAGTATAGCTGGATCGTCGACCGGGGACAACCTGGCGCTCCCCTGCAAACGCTATAGAATGCGAGTCAATGTCCAGCGACCCCGGGAAAGAATTCCGTGCGCCGTGGTTAGTCTTCTGGGCGGCCTTTTTGGTGCGCGTGCTTTACATCACGCTCGCCCACACTTACCGCATCAAGCCCTACGACGACCACCTTCCGTTCGGCCAGGAGATGGGACGAATCGCTCGCGCGCTGGCTACGGGATTCGGCTTTTCCGATCCCTTTCGGGGCCACACGGGTCCAACTGCATGGGTGGGACCGCTCTACCCTCTGCTCCTGGGCGGCGTCTTCAAGCTGTTCGGCGTCTTTACGGCACGGTCGGCTTGGGTGATATTGACCCTCAACAGCCTCTTTTCGGCCCTTACTGCCCGCATCGTCTGGGAGATCGGGGCGCGTTGCTTCAGTCGGAATGTGGCCCGGTGGTCAGCCTGGATTTGGGCGCTCTATCCGGCTGCGATGCAATATGCGGTTCGCTGGGTCTGGGAGACGTCGCTAACCACGTTCCTGTTGTCCTGGGCGCTGGTAGCAGCACTGCGCATGCGCCCATCGAAGCCCGAGCTCACAGAGGCTTCTCCGTCTTCCCCCGGCATGACCGCTGCAAACTGGGCCCTGTTCGGGCTGCTTTGGGGCCTCACAGGGCTCAGCAATCCGGCGATGTTGATCCTGCTGCCGGCTTGTGGGCTATGGGTGTTGGCTGGAGCGGCCGATTGGCGGCACCAGGTCGGCGGAGTTCTGCTGGCAGCCCTACTCTTCACCGCCTGCCTTGCACCTTGGACCTGGAGGAACTGGAAGGTCTTTCACCACTTTGTCCCCACGCGGGGAAATTTTGGCGCCGAACTATATTTGGGCAATGGACCAGGGGCGAATGGGCTGCTGATGGAGTACGACCACCCGATCCAGGCCCCCGACCAGCTCCGCCTCTACACCCGGATGGGTGAAATAGCCTATTCCAGGATGCGCGGAGATCAGGCCCTGGCAGCGATACGCGCGCAACCTGGCAACTTTGTCCGCAATTCACTCAAGCGAGTGTACTTTTTCTGGGCCGGGGTTCCCCATCCAGAAAATGTGCTTCCCTGGGTGGAGTACGCGCGCAGCTTTAATTTTGTCTTTGGCAGCGTCTGCGGCCTGCTCGGGTTGGCCTTAGCCCTCCAGCGCAAGGCCCCCGGCGCCGGACTCCTGGCGTGGGCCTTCCTGCTGTTGCCCCTGGTCTATTACGGGGTCACCGTTCACGCCCGTTTTCGTCACCCGCTGGAACCGTTGATGGTGATTCTCGGAGTCTACCTATTTCAATCTGCCGAGGATTGACCAAAGGCGGCGGGAAACGTAAGATTGAAGAGTTTGGGACTAAAGTCTGCGTCGCGCCCAGGGTGTTCGTGCGCCGACATGGCCTCTTGGGGCGGTTTGCTCACCCGCTTTTCCCTGGGTTTGAGCATATCCAGTAATCCAATACCTGCCCAGCAAGTTTTTTGACGCCAGCGTGGCGTTAGGAGGTTTTATGTACGCGGTGATCCGCACAGGTGGTAAGCAGTATCGCGTCGCTCCGGGCGACGTGGTCCGCATTGAAAAGGTCGCTGCCGAGATCGGCAATGCGGTTGAGTTTAGGAACGTGCTGGCCTTCTCCGACGGTTCGTCGCCTATTGTCGGGACCCCCGAGGGCAAGGTGTCGGGGACCGTCGTCAGCGAAGGACGCGGGGACAAGATCCTGGTTTTCCATTTCAAGCGCAAAAAGCAGTACAAGAAGCTGCAGGGACATCGCCAGGCCTACACCGCGATTCGCATCAACAGCATCGAGGTCAACGGATTCACCTACGGCAGCGAAAAGACTGAGGCTAGCGCCGCGCAGTAAGCCGCACGAGACAAATTTTCTGATTGAGGATTAGGCAATGGCACATAAGAAAGGCTTAGGCAGCTCGAAAAACGGTCGCGACTCAAACGCTCAGCGACTGGGCGTGAAGATTTTTGCCGGCCAGGTGGTCACGGGTGGTTCCATTATCGTTCGCCAGCGCGGCACCCGGTTGAAACCCGGTCTGAATGTCGGCCGGGGAAAAGATGACACCCTCTACGCGGAGATTGCCGGCAAGGTGAACTTCATCGACCGCGGCCGGACAGGCCGTTTTGTTTCTGTGGAACCGATCGAGACTGCGGCCACCGCCAAGTAAGACTAGAACCCAGCAGGTCCAAAATGAAAAAGCCATAACGGTGATTCCGTTATGGCTTTCTTGTCTTAACCCCGAGGTCAGCTGGCTACATTGAGTGAGTTCTTGATCAGGATGCGGTCAACCACCTTCTCGACATCCTGGAGGAAGAAGCTGCTTGCCGGGGCGGTAACGGCCACCGGTACCCGGCCTCCGCTCTGACCAAGTGAAGTAGCGATTTCGTTCCAACGCCCCAGAGGCGATGAGGGATCGAGGACGGCAGCCTGGCGAACCGGCTCCCGCTGCAGGAAGTAGACAGACCAGACAACCAGCGTTAACAGGCTGGTGCAGGTGGTCACTACGCTCAGGGTCGAGCTCATCATGTTGTGCCCGAAGCGCAGAAAGGCCGCAGAGAGAATCAGATCACTCGCCGCCATAATGCCGAATCCGAAGCTGATGCCAAACACCCGGCTGCGGTATGAGAGACCGAGCTTTCCGGCTGCGATCATGAGGAAGAGCAGAAGACTAAGGATGAAGATGCTTTCGCAGCGCATCGCCTGGGCGACGACAGCGAGGAGAAATCTGTCCCCTTTGCCACCGGGCACTAGGAGTGCCGCCAAGGCGGCAACAAACGAGATGCAAGCAACCCAGCGAAAGGATATGGTACCCAACCACTTCAGGCCGGGAAAAGGGTCCACGGCGAACTGAAACATTTCCTGGATGACCAGGAAAACGACCACGGCGCCCGCGACATAACTAGCCCAATAAGTGTAGAAGTACAAGGCATAAGCCGTTGCGTTGTCAATCGTGGCGAAGCGGTGGATTTGCAATAAGAAATGAAGGACTACGGAGGAGCCGAGCCGAAGCGCAACGTAGGCAAAGAGCGCCGGAAAGCGCCTCTGCTCCCGAGACCTGAGCAGAGCAATCAAGGCTACCGCCAAGAGGAGAGGCTCTGCCGCGTACAAGATGGTGAGGGCTACGCTCGTCATCACAACACCCCTTCCGAGTCTTGAGAATAGCTCGAAAAGGGATGCTGCTCAACCGAAGAAAACTCTGCAGCCTAGCACTTTTGTGCTAGGTGTGCATCGTTTGGGTACTGCCGTGGATACGCATTAGTACTGTCGATCGGAGCTAGAGTGAGCAGCCTGTACTGGGAGGGCAACTCGGAACGGGCATTGCATGGGAAATGACCAGGCTGTGATTCGCGGGCATGGAATTTGTATGTTTGGTAGTTACCGCACTGGCTACGAAGCCGGCAAATATGACGGAGAATATGGAAGCATGTACGAGGAGTTTCATGATGTGGTTACCTCCGGGGATAGTTGTTGCTGTTCGATGTAGAAGAACGAAACCAGTTAGAGTATAGTGCGCCGAACTCTCTACCTCTGTAGTTTCAGTCATATTAGAGGGTATCTACTCTTGACAGTACCATGGTACCCATCTTCTACACTCTGAGAGTACCCTAAAAATGGATTACTTCAGAATTCGCCTAAAGATGTAAAGCGGTCACCTAGGTACCGCGAGCCGTTGAATGAAACTGCAACCGGAAACTCTTGGCGAGGCCGTCACGGGGCCATCTGCACGCTCGAAATCTGACCCCGAAACGTGGTAAACTTTATGTAGTCAAGTGCAGTCAACCCCTGCACTTTCAAGATGTTATTTCCAATCGGCCGCCTCGCGCCGAGAGCCGCTCGCAGAGCTTTTGCCGTTCGGAGTTGCATGTCCACCAAAGAAGTCGCCCTTCCCGCCGCTATTCCCCCCGCTGCTATTCGTGAGACTTCGCCGTTAGAGCGCACGTACACCGGGGACAACATCAAGATTCTGGAGGGCTTGGAGGCTGTTCGCCTGCGGCCCGCGATGTACATCGGGTCGACCGGTGACCAGGGCCTCCACCACCTGGTCTACGAAGTGGTCGATAACTCCGTCGACGAGGCGCTGGCCGGCCATGCGACGCATGTAGACGTAACCATTCATATCGACAACTCCATCACCGTGATCGACGACGGTCGGGGTATTCCGGTGGACGATATGGATGTTCCGGGAGGCGAGCGAATGCCCGCCCTGCAGGTGGTTCTGACCAAGCTGCATGCCGGTGGCAAGTTCGATTCGTCTACCTACAAGGTTTCAGGCGGACTCCACGGTGTCGGCGTCTCCTGCGTAAACGCGCTCAGCGAAGAGCTCGACGTCGAGGTGTGGAAAGACCAGCACACCTATGAGCAGTCGTACGCCAAGGGAGCGCCGGTTACCAAGCTCAAGCAGACGGGCACCACCAGGAAACGGGGCACGAAGATCCACTTCCTGCCCGATCGCTCCATCTTTACTGTGACCGAATACAACTTCGACACCCTGGCGCAGAGGCTGCGCGAGCTTGCGTTCTTGAATAAGGGTCTGGAGATCAAGTTGGTGGACGAGCGGACCACCGACCCCAAGACCGGGGAGGCCAAGCGCTCCGAGTTCAAGTATGCGGGGGGCATCGCCGAGTTCATCAAGCACCTGAATCGCGGCAAGCAGGTACTGCACGAGAAGCCCATCGTCATGGAATCGTCCCGTGATGGGATCGAGCTGGACATCGCGCTGCAATACAACGACAGCTATTCCGACGCTGTCTTCAGCTTTGCCAACAACATCAACACGGTCGATGGCGGCACCCATCTTTCCGGTTTTCGCACCGCACTGACCCGCACCATCAACACTGCAGGGCAGCAGATGGGACTGTTCAAAGATGTGAAGGAGAATCTCTCCGGCGACGATGTGCGCGAAGGGCTGGTTGCGGTCGTCAGCGTGAAGCTGCCCCAGCCGCAATTCGAAGGGCAGACCAAGGGCAAGCTCAACTCCGATATTGCCGGCACGGTACAGGCTTTCGTCAACGAGCGCCTGGGAATGTTCTTTGAACAGAATCCTCCAATCGCCAAGCGGATCATCAACAAGGCGATCGAGGCGGCGCGGGCGCGGGAAGCGGCCAGGAAAGCGCGGGACTTGACCCGGCGCAAAGGCGCGCTGGATGGTGGTGGCTTGCCGGGCAAGCTAGCCGACTGCAGTGAGCGTAACCCGGACCGTTGCGAGCTGTACCTGGTCGAGGGCGAGTCCGCCGGCGGGACGGCAAAGCAGGGACGGGACCGGAAATTCCAGGCGGTGCTGCCGCTGAAGGGTAAGATTCTCAACGTAGAGAAGGCTCGCTACGACAAGATGCTGGGCCATGAAGAAATCCGGGCCATGATCACCGCCCTGGGCTGCGGCATCGGGAAAGAAGACTTTGATCCTTCGAAGCTGCGCTACGGCAAGATCATCCTGATGACCGACGCCGACGTCGACGGCTCCCACATCCGGACCTTGCTGCTGACCTTTTTCTTCCGGCACATGGTCGATCTGATCCGCCGTGGGCACGTGTACATTGCCCAGCCGCCTCTCTACCGGATCAAGAAGGGCAAATTCGAGCAGTACATCAAGGATGACCGCGAGTTCGTCAAGGTGATGATCAAGCGCGCCTCCGAAGGCATGGGATTGCGCTACGGTACCGCGGGCAAGAAGCTGGAGGGTAGCGCGTTGACCAAGTTCATGGGTCAACTCAACGACTACCTGGGCGTCTTTGAAAAGGCCAACAAGCATCTGCGCAATCAGGAAGTTACGGAGCTGCTGCCCAAGTTCGAGCTGATGAAGCGGACGGACTTCGAGGGTGACGGGGCAGTGCCGCCGAAGCTGGCCAAGCTGCATGCCGAACTGGTGAAAATGGCCAAGCGCTGTGAGTTCAAAGCCGTGGCTGCTCCGCGCTACGAGGAAGAACACCGCACCTGGTCAGTGAGCTTTACCGACAGCCAGGGCGCCGAGCGCCGGGTGGACTGGACCCTGGCCTCCTCGCCGGAGTATCGGCAAATGATGGCCAAATACGGGCTGATTCGCGAGGAACTGGCGCCACCGTTCGTGATTGAGTACGCCAAAGCAGCGGAAACCGAGGAAGCTGAGGCGGAGACCGCGGCTCCGGATGCAGGCGCCAAGCCGAAGAAGGCAAAGCGGGCCCCCCTGGATCCCGTGACCAAACAGTCGGCCCGCGAGGTCTTCGAGTACGTAATCGAGCAGGGGCGGCGAGACTATGACGTCCAGCGCTACAAGGGCCTGGGTGAAATGACCTCGAGCCAGTTATGGGAAACCACCATGGATCCCGACCGGCGCACCTTGCTCTCCGTCAAGCTGGAGGATCTGGCTGAAACGGAGTCGATCTTCAGCACACTCATGGGAGAGGACGTCGAAGCACGGCGTAAGTTCATTGAGGACAATGCGCTAGACGTGAAGAACCTGGACATCTAAGGTTCTCTCAATGGAGAGGGGGCTGCGGCGACCTCTCCATTGATCTACTATCCGGGCATGGCTCTGCTCGAAGTACAGCAACTCACCAAGAACTATGTACGGCGCTCGGGATGGCGGGGTGCACGCGAACAAAAGTGCGTCGTCGACCGGGTCTCCTTTTCCATCGCCCGGGGAGAGACTCTGGGGCTGGTGGGTGAATCGGGCTCCGGCAAGAGCACGGTCGCCCGGATGGTCCTGGGACTGGTACCCCCCTCTTCCGGAAGGGTTTACTTCGACGGCGAAGAGGTGATCGGCGGCGGGTCGAACTCCGAGCTGCGCAAGCTCCGGCGCAGGATGCAGCCGGTTTTCCAGGATCCCTTTGCGGCTCTCAACCCCCGCATGACGGTGGCCGAGATCATCGCCGAGCCCTTCCGCATCCACCGCAGTGACTCGGCAACCAAGCCAATTGAAAATGCGCAAGCGCTGCTGGCCGAGGTGGGCTTGGACGAGTCAGCCCTGCGCCGCTATCCCCATGAATTTTCGGGCGGTCAGCGGCAGCGGATCAACATTGCCCGGGCGCTGGCGCTCCGTCCCGAGCTACTGCTGCTGGATGAGCCGGTTTCGGCGCTGGATGTAAGCGTCGGAGCCCAGATCATGAACCTCCTGAGGCATCTACAGCAAACATTCCATTTGACTTACCTCTTTATTTCCCACTCCATGCCCCTGGTGCGGTATCTCTCGACCAACATTGTCGTGATGCGCGCCGGCAGGGTGGTGGAAACGGGAACCTGTGACCAGATATGCCGCTTCCCCAGAGAGGCTTACACCAAGACGCTCCTGGAGGCTACGCCGGAACTCCCCGGCACTGGTTAACCAAAACTTTATATAATTACACTCATATTTTATGACTCCTTCGTGCTATGATTGGCATCAAAGAATTGGCTGGCTGATACACTCAGCCGCACCTGGAGGAGACGTATGACAATTACTCGCTGGGAAGCCTATCGCGACGTGGTGGCTTTGCAGAATCGCATGAATAGCCTTTTTCAAGACTTTTCCCGCAACAGTTCGGGAGAGAACGAGCTAGTAACCGCTGCGGGCTTCGTGCCCCCGGTCGACATCTACGAGGACGAGCACAAACTGGTGCTCAAACTCGAAATCCCCGGCATACGCCAGGAGGATCTGGATGTCCGGATGGAAAACTCGACCCTGTCGGTGAGGGGCGAGCGCAGTTTCGAGACTGAAGGCAAGGAAGAGAACTTCCATCGTGTGGAGCGGCGTTACGGCAGCTTCTATCGTGCCTTCACGGTCCCCAACACCATCGACCCGGAGAGCATCAAGGCTGAATACGACGCTGGAGTTCTGCGTTTGGAACTGCAGAAGCGCCCAGAAAGCAAACCCAAGCAAATCAAGGTGAACGTTGGTTCAGCCAAGCAGCTGAACCAGAATCAACAGGCAGCGCCCGAGACTGCCAAAACGGCGTAATCCCTGGAATTGAGTTCACCCCGGCAAAGTTCATGGCCGGGGTGAACTTACAATTTTTTGGCGCTGACGCTTGTGCGCCCCTCTCCGCTAAAGCAGTACCAGGATCAAAACACAAAGAGAAGACCAGGCTTATCCACACCAGGGCGAGGGCAGCCCTTGCTTTCGCATTACACGCGAGTTCAGGATGGTCTGGTCAGTCAGGAAGACACGAATATGGCAATACGTTGGGATAAGTTCACGCTGAAATCTCAGGAGGCGATTCAGAAGGCCAGCTCACTGGCCAATGAGAACGGCCAGCCTGAAGTGCTGCCTATGCACCTGCTGATGGCCTTGCTGGAAGACAAGGAAGGCATCATCGTGCCGCTGCTCCAGAAGGTCGGCATCCCGACCGAGCAGCTGCTGGCCAGCGCCCGGCACGCCATCGCAGGCCTGCCAAAAGTCTCCGGCGCGGCCTCAGAGCCGGGACTTTCCAGCACCATGCAGCGGGTGCTGAATGACGCCTCGAAAGAGGCGCAAGACTTTAAGGACGAGTACGTTTCGACCGAGCATTTGCTGTTGGCGTTGGCGCAGCTCAAGAAGGATCCGGCCCAGATGCTGCTGGCATCCATGGGCGCCACCCGGGACGCGATCCTGCAGGGATTGACCTCGGTGCGCGGCAACCAAAGGGTGACCGACCAGAGCCCTGAAGGCAAATACCAGGCGCTGGACCGTTACGCCAAGGACTTGACGGAGTTGGCGCGGCGGGGAAAATTGGATCCCGTCATTGGACGCGATGAAGAAATTCGCCGCGTGATCCAGGTGCTCTCACGCAGGACCAAGAATAACCCGGTGCTGATTGGCGAGCCCGGAGTAGGCAAGACCGCCATCGTGGAAGGCCTGGCGCGCCGCATCATCTCCGGCGATGTGCCGGAACTTCTGCGCGACAAACGCGTGATCTCGCTCGATCTAGGATCCATGCTGGCGGGAGCGAAGTATCGCGGTGAGTTTGAAGACCGCCTCAAGGCGGTGCTTAAGGATATTGAAGAGTCCAACGGTCAGATCATCCTCTTCATCGATGAACTGCACACGTTGGTAGGGGCAGGCGCAGCCGAGGGCGCCATCGACGCTTCGAATATGTTGAAACCACCGTTGGCGCGGGGCGAGTTGCGGGCCATCGGCGCGACCACGCTGAACGAATATCGCAAATACATTGAAAAGGATGCGGCGCTGGAGCGTCGTTTCCAGATCGTCTTCGTGGGTGAGCCCAATGTGGAAGACACGATTGCCATCCTGCGAGGGCTCAAAGAGCGCTACGAAGCGCACCACAACGTGCGCATCAAGGATTCGGCCATCGTGGCCGCGGCCACGCTTTCGCACCGTTACATCTCTGACCGCTTCCTGCCTGACAAGGCCATCGACCTGGTAGACGAGGCGGCGGCATCGCTGGCCATCCAGATCGGCTCGGTGCCGACCGAAATCGACCAGTTGGAGCGGCAAATGATCTCGCTGGAGATCGAACGCACGGCACTCAAGCGGGAGAACGACCGAAATTCGAAAGAGCGGCTGGAGACGGTGGTGCGGGAACTCGCCGCTCTGAAAGAAAAGGCTACGGGACTGCGCGCACGCTGGCAGACAGAGCGGGAAGCCATTACGCGGCTGACCGAAGTGAAGAAGAAGATCGAGGCCCTGCGCTTTGAGATGGAAGAGCAGACACGGCGTGGCAATCTGGAGCGCTCGGCAGCTATCCAGTATGGCGAACTTCCCCAGCTCGAAGCTGAGCTGAAGCGGCTGAACGCCAAGCAGGACGGCGGCGAGGCTGGCCGTATGTTGAAGGAGGAGGTCGACGAGGAAGACATTGCCAGGATTGTGAGCAAGTGGACCGGCATCCCTGTGGACAAGATGCTGGAAGGAGAGGTGCGCAAGCTGGTAGAGATGGAAGGCCGCTTGCGCGAACGAGTGGTCGGGCAGGATGAGGCGCTGGAAATTGTGGCCAACGCGATCCGCCGCTCACGCGCCGGGCTGAGCGACCCTAAACGGCCGATCGGTTCCTTTCTCTTCCTCGGACCTACGGGAGTGGGCAAAACCGAGACTGCGCGCGCCCTGGCGGAGTTCCTCTTCGATGACGAGCAGGCCATGGTTCGCATTGACATGTCGGAGTATATGGAGAAGCATGCGGTCGCCCGGTTGATCGGAGCGCCCCCTGGCTACGTGGGCTACGACGAAGGCGGCCAACTGACCGAGGCAGTGCGCAGACGACCCTATTCGGTAATCCTTTTCGACGAGATCGAGAAGGCGCACCCGGATGTGTTTAATGTCCTTCTCCAGGTGCTCGACGACGGACGGCTGACGGATTCCAAAGGTCGCACGGTGGACTTCAAGAACACGGTGTTGATCATGACCTCGAACCTGGGAGCACATCTGCTTCAGTCGGAGAACCTGGAGAGCGAATCAGCATTTGAGACGGCTCGCGAGCAGGTGATGCAACTGTTGCGGCAGAGTTTCCGGCCGGAGTTTCTCAACCGTGTAGACGATGTAGTCATCTTCCGTCCTCTGGGAGAAGAGCAGTTGTCACACATTGTCGATCTGCGATTGGCCGATCTGCGCAAGCTGCTGGAGCCGCGCAAGATCACTCTCGAGTTGACTGAGGGCGCACGTCATCAGTTGCTGCTGACCGGATATGACCGCCAGTATGGGGCTCGTCCCTTGAAGAGAGCGATCCAGCGCCTGATCCAGGATCCGTTAGCGATCAAGATTCTGGATGGCGAGGTGCTGCATGGCGATCACATACGGGTGGATGCCGATCCGTTGAAGAACCGGCTGCTCTTCGAGGTAGAGGGCCGGACTGTCGAGGCTTGATCGGGTGGGTAGCCACGGCTGCCTTAGCCGCTGTTGGGTAGGTCCGGGCTTTAGCCCGGACATCGATCGAGGAAGTTTTCTGGCTCTGGGGTACGGATCTTCTTGAAGCTCCGCAATGCCTCGAAAGAAAAGCGTACCTCAGGGCCTGAAGGCCAAAACGTTTTGAGGATGGGTGTCCGGGCTAAAGCCCGGACCTACCTAACAACGGAGAGTTCTGCGGTTTTCTTTTTCAGACCCACTCGCCTTTGCGCATCAGGGGCTCCACAGTGCCGGTGGCCGAGATGCCGTCGAGATCGATCTCGCTCGATCCGATCATCCAATCCACATGGATCAGGCTTTCGTTTGCACCCCTGGCCGCAAGCTCTTCGGGCTTGAGTTGGTCTCCATTTTTCACGCAGGTGCTATAGGCCTGGCCCAGGGCAATGTGACTGGCCGCATTTTCGTCGAAAAGCGTGTTCAGGAATAGCAACCCACTGCTGGCAATTGGCGAGGAGTGCGGCACCAACGCTACCTCACCCAGACGCCGCGCGCCGTCGTCGGTGTCGATCATTCGCTGCAGCACTTCCTGTCCCGCGGATGCTTTGGCGTCGACGACACGGCCACCTTCAAAGCGCACCGCTATCTTCTCAATCAAAGTGCCCTGGTGGGAGAGCGGCTTGGTACTAGTCACCGTTCCCTCTACCCGGTCTTTGTGCGGAGTCGTAAAGACTTCCTCCGTCGGCATATTGGGAATGCAATAGGCGCCCGTGCCGGCCGTTGTGCCTCCACCCATCCATAGATGATCATCCGCCAGTCCCACGCGCAGATCGGTCCCCGGGCCGCGGAAGTGCAGCGTAGCGTAGCGCTTCTCATTAAGCAGATCGGCGCGGCGGTGCAACCCAGCGTCATGTTGTTTCCATCGTGCGATGGGATCGTCTGCGTCCACCCGCGACGCAGCGAAGATTGCGTCCCATAGCCTGGTCATCGCCTGATCAGGGGAAAGATCGGGAAATACCGCTGCCGCCCACGCTGGTGTGGCGCAGGCAACGATGGTCCAGTTGATGTCATGGCGGGTAATGAGTTCGATGGCCGGGCGATAGGCCTTGGACACGGCACGGTTTGCGCGGCCCACCTTTTCAGGATCTTCTTTCGACAGCAAGGACGGGTTTCCGCCGGCAATCGCGAGCCGCGCGGCGCCGTTGCGAAACGCCGCCGCCATTCCTTCGTAGAGCCAGCCCGCGGCGGTATCGAAGCCCGGATCTTCGGCGTAACGATAACGCAAGAGCGTCGACTGCTCATCGGTGAACAGAGTGGTCACGAGTGACGCACCGGCCTTGTACGCCTGCTCGGTGATCAGGCGGGCCAATGGTAATGCATCGAGTGACGCCGTCATGACCAGCTCCTGGCCACGCTCGAGTCCCAGGCCCGCGTTGATCGCAACCTGCGCCAGGCGGTCCAGTTTCTGTTCAAAGGTCAAAGATGTTTTTGGAAGCTCTGTTATCGTGCCCATAGATCCCCTCGTACCTCCATTATCAACCAACGATGGGAAAGCAATCGGGGGCTTCCGTCATAAGCGCTAACTTGGATGTTCTTCGTCACTTCCCCCACAAAATCGTCATCCACGAGCATGCACCAAAAAAGTCACAAGCTCTCAGGATGACGATTTTGTGGGGGAAAGGGTCGTTCGGGTTATGGGGCTTGCGCTTGCACCACGCGGGGGATTCCCTGCAGATCGTGAACCACGCTGACGGATTGCCAGCCGCGGAGCAGTGCTTCCACTGCCGGTTGCTGGCCAAAGCCGATCTCGAGCAGCAGCCAGCCCTGCGGCTTGAGTACCTTGCGGGCCTGGGGAATCAGGCGCTCGTAGACTTCCAATCCCGTGGGCCCAGAGTAGAGCGCGGAGTGCGGCTCGTAATCGGTTACCTGGGGCTCCAGGATCTCTTCTTCGGAAATGTAGGGCGGATTCGAGACAACAAGATCGAAGTCCGCATCCGCAACGGCCGCCAGTAGGTTGGATTGCAGCAACGTCAGCCGCTCGAGCACCCCATGCCGTTGCGCATTGCGGCGCGCGACCTCGAGCGCGGCAACAGAAAGATCCACCGCAGTTACGTGCACTTGTGGCCTGGCATGCGCCAGCGCTACGGCGATGGCGCCCGAGCCGGTACCCACGTCAACGATGTGAGCATTCACACCAAGGCCGACGTGCTCCAACGCTGCTTCGACCAGATGCTCGGTTTCCGGACGAGGGATAAGGACATCGGGGGTTACTTCGAAGAGCAAGCCGAAAAACTCCTGCGAGCCAGTGATGTACTGCATGGGCTCGCGGGCCAGTCGTCGCCTGAGGAAGCTTTCCAACTGCTCGGATTCAGCCGGGGAGAGGAGACGTTCGGGATGAGTGAGCAAAGCTACCTGGCTGCATGCGAGCACGTGAGCGAGGAGCACTTCGGCGTCGCGGCGCGGATTGCGCGAAGTAGCGGCCAAGCGGGCGCGAGCCGCTAGCAGAGCCTCGCCGGCGCTGCCCGGCACGTTATGCCACAGTGGCTGTTTCAGCCTTGAGACGCTCGGCCTGGTAGTGCGCGATCAGGGCGTCGATGGTCGGCTGAAGCCTGCCTTCCATGACTTCCGCGAGCTGGTGGTTGGTCAGACCGATACGGTGGTCGGTGAGCCGGTTCTGAGGAAAATTGTACGTGCGGATCTTCTCGCTGCGATCGCCGCTGCCCACTTGCTGCTTGCGCTCTTTGGCCAGCGCCTCCTGCTGCTTTTCCATTTCCACTTCATAGAGGCGCGCGCGCAAAACACGCATCGCCTTCTCGCGGTTCTTGATCTGCGATTTCTCGTCCTGGCAACTCACCACTGTATTGGTGGGCAGGTGGGTAATGCGCACCGCTGAATAAGTGGTGTTGACCGACTGCCCACCGGGCCCCGAAGAGCAAAACGTGTCGATGCGAATGTCCTTCGCCTCGATCTTCACGTCAACCTCTTCGGCCTCGGGCAAAACCGCGACGGTAATGGCCGAAGTGTGCACCCGGCCCTGGGTTTCCGTGGCAGGCACGCGCTGCACCCGATGCACTCCACTTTCGTACTTCATCTGCGAGTACACGCGCTTGCCCTCGATGATGGCGATCACTTCCTTAAGGCCGCCAACCCCGGATTCGGATTGCGAAAGAATCTCCACCTTCCAGCGATGCTGTTCGGCAAAGCGGGAGTACATGCGGAAAATCTCCGCGACGAAGAGCGAAGCCTCGTCCCCGCCGGTGCCGGCCCGGATCTCCAGGATGACGTTCTTTTCGTCGTTGGGATCCTTGGGCAGCAGCATGACCTTGATCTCTTCTTCCAGGGTGGCGGCTGTGCTCTCCAGGCGGGTCAGCTCCTCCTGGGCCATGGCCGCAAGCTCGGCATCGTTCTCGTTGAGCATGCCCTTGGCATCCACAATTCCCTGCTGGGCCTGCTTGAGCTCACGATACTTTCCCACAACCGCTTCGAGGTCGCGATGGGCCTTGGCAGTCTTATGGTATTTTTGCTGGTCGGTTACCAGCTGCGGGTCGGCTAGCTGGCGACCAAGGTCTTCGTAACGGGTTTCAATCTGTTCCAAACGGTCCAACATGGCAAGGTTCCTTTCCGCGGGTGAAACGAGAGACAGACGCTCGGCGGCGGGAGCCGCTAGGAAAGAGCGTGCCGGACAGGAACCGTATTGGCGACGCGATGAACCATTTGCTTGATTTTATCAGGTTTGGCCGCCTCCGCATCTCAATGGGAACCTGAGCATGCATGCCCCGTTTACCCAATTCGCAGCGCTGTGCCGGCGTCTGGCCGAGACCGGCAGCAAGCTGGAGAAGCGCGCGCTCATGGCCGAGTACCTCCGTCCCCTTCCCGTGCCCGAGGCTGGGTTGGCGGCGCTGTACCTTGCCGGAGTGCCCTTCCCTGAGACGGATGGGCGCGAATTAAAGGTGGGCGGGGCAGCGCTCAGCCGCGTCCTCGCCCAACTCTCCGGGGCCAGCCAGGACGCAATGCATGCCGCCTACCTGCGTCATGGGGACTTAGGCGGCGCGGCACAAGACCTTTTGCAAGGAAGAGCAGCCGCGGCGTCGACCCTTTCGCTTCTCGAAGTCGCTCAGGCCTTTGCCGACATCGCCGGTGCTGCAAAGCCAGACACCAAACGGCAAATCACCTTGGACCTGCTAAAACGGTGCTCGCCGCTCGAGGCCAAGTACCTGTTCAAGATCATCCTGGGAGACATGCGCACCGGTATCCAGGTCGGTCTGGTGGAGGAGGCGATTGCCGCTGCTTACAGCGCCTCTATTGGCGATGTACGACGGGCTAGAATGCTGAACGGCAATCTTCCCGAGGTGCTGGAACTGGCGGCCAACGGCCAGCTGGCCCAGGCGCGGATGAAACTCTTTCATCCCCTTGGCTTCATGCTGGCCAGCCCGGTAGAGACAGTCGAGGAGGCCCTGCAGCGCTTCACTACCGAGCTGGCCGAAGAAGCCAAATCTGACTTGAGCGAGGTGCACCCCGACGAGCCAGTCATCAAAGAGGGCCAGTTGGAAGATAAGTACGATGGCGTACGGGCGCAGATCCACTGTGGCTCGCCGGAGCATCCTGGACGGGTGGTTCTTTACTCGCGTTCCCGGGAGGATATGACTGCCAGTTTCCCGGAGCTCGTAGAAGCGTTTGCTGGCTTTGACGAACCGCTGGTGCTGGATGGCGAGATCCTTGCCTGGAGCCACGGGGTCGAGGGCCGCGCGCTGCCATTCGCCTCCCTGCAGGCACGGCTGGGGCGCAAGCGTGTCACCGCGGAGATGCGCCAGGCCACTCCTGTAGTGTTTATGGCTTTCGACCTGCTTTACGCCCACGACGAACCATGGATGGACAAGCCCTTGCACCAACGCCGGCAGATGCTGGAGGAGCTGGTGGAGCGAGAGCAGCCCCGCACCCGGGTGAGCAGCCGCCTGGCCAGCCAAGGGCAACAAACGGAGCTGCTCTTTGAGCCTGCGGATCCGGAAGACAGCTTTCCTCGGCTGGTGCTCGCGCCCGCCGTCCAACTGGAAAGCGTGGAGCAGCTGGAACAGGCCTATGTGGACGCACGGGCCCGCGGCAATGAAGGGGTCATGCTGAAGGCCCGGCATAGCAAGTACCAGCCCGGGCGGCGTGGTCTGGCCTGGCTCAAGCTGAAGCGTGAGCTGGCCACGCTGGATGTGGTGGTGACAGCCGCTGAATATGGCCATGGAAAGCGGGCCGGCTGGCTGAGCGACTATACCTTTGCGGTCCGGGATGGCGAAGCGCTGCGCAACGTCGGCAAGGCCTACTCCGGCGTAACCGATGCCGAGATTGCCAGGCTAACCCAGTTCTTTCTGGAACACACGCTCGAGGATTTCGGAAGTATTCGCGCTGTCGAACCGCTGGTGGTCCTGGAAGTGGCTTTTAACAACGTTATGCGCTCGGATCGGCATGACAGCGGTTTCGCCCTGCGCTTTCCGCGCATTCTCCGCATTCGCGACGACAAGCCGGTCAGCGAAATCGACACCCTGGAGCGAGTGGCTGAGATCTACCATTCGCAGCCGGACAAACCCGTACAGAGCATCGAGGATTCAGGAGGGGAGAAACCGGCGACCTCTCCGATTTAGATTTTGCAACCCTTGAACCCAACGCCCGATATATAGCATGATATATATCGAGGGTTAGAGAGAAATGGCACAGCTCGCAAAGGCTAAGGTCTTCATGACCGGCAGGAGTCAAGCCGTTAGGATTCCAGCCGAGTACCGCTTCGCTACGGACGAGGTATATATCCGTCGCGACCCACAAAGTGGAGATCTGATTCTGTCGGAGGCTCCAGGCGGATGGGATGAGATTTTTGCCGCTCTCGACAAGGCCGGCTGCCCCGAGGATTTTCTGGCTGATCGCGCCCAGGGCACCCCGCAGGAGCGAGACGAGCTGTGAGCCAGCTCTACATGATCGACACCAATACAGTCAGCTACATCATTAAGGGCAAGTCTCCCGCTTCTCGCGCCAAACTGGCCAATCTCCAACCTGGAGAGGTGGCATGTATCTCGGTGATTACCGAGGCGGAAATCCAATACGGGTTAGCCAGGAATCCGAATGCGACGGTTCTTCGCTCTGCCCTCGAAGGCTTCTTTGCAAAAATCCAAGTTCTTCCCTGGGGTAGAGAGGAGGCCCGGACGTACGGCGGCCTCCGGGCAAGACAAGAGGAGGCGGGCAAGCCACTCGGCAATCTCGATATGTTGATTGCCGCTCACGCAATTTCTGTCGGGGCAACACTCGTCACAAATGACCGAGCGTTCTCGCATTTGTCTGGCTTACCGGCAACAGTAAATTGGGCAATCGAGCTCTAGTGAACTGCGGAAAAGTCGGAAGGGGGATGGAAATGTGTCCCTCAGCGGCTGAAGCCGGTCCGGTTTACAGCCATTTACATATGGGCTGAAGCCCGTACCTTTCAAAAGCCAGGGTTTCCGCAACCTGCTCTAGTGGGAGTGAGCGTGGGAGTGGCCGTGCCCAGCATGATTGTGCTTGTCGACCTCGATGGGCGGGGCGCAACCGTGAGCGACTTCACACCCGACGCATTCGAATTGAATGGTGGAATGGTAAATGCGGAATTTTTGCCGCAGGATTCCGTTCACTTGCTCCAATATGCGAGCACTCTCTGATGGCGGGATGTCGTCGATGATGATGTGGGTGGCACAGGCGTGGGTCTGCGATCCGAGACTCCACACGTGCAGGTCGTGCACATCTTCGACACCATCGATGGCTTGAAGCGAAACCCGTATTTCCGCCAGTGAGCAACCGCGCGGGGTACCCTCGAGGAGGATGTTGAGCGTCTCGCGCACAATCGACAGCGAACTCCACAAAATCAGCGCGGCGATCAGGATAGAGAGAACCGGATCGATCCAGTTGTGCCCAGTGAACAGGATGGCGGCGCCGCCCACAATCACCGCGGCGGTCGAGAGGGTGTCGCCCAGCATGTGAATGAAGGTGCTGCGGATATTGACGTCACGCGAGGTGGTCCAGAGCAAGGCTGCGATCACGCCGTTCATCAGGACGCCGGCGGCGGCGACGATCATCATCAGCTTGGGTTGCACTTGGACCGGCTCACTTAGCCGGTGAACGGCGGCAATGGCGATCCAGACAGCGATCAAAACCAGCGTTAGCGCGTTGAGAAAAGCTGCCAGGACGCCGGCGCGCTGGTAGCCAAAGGTCTTCTGGTCGGTAGGCGGACGGGTCTGAAAGTAGACAGCGACAAAGGAGAGCAACAGGGCAAGAAAATCCGATACGTTATGCCCGGCCTCAGAGATCAGGGCAAGCGAATGGGCATGTACTCCGGCAAAGAAGGTAAGGGCCACATAGGCCAACGTGGCCAGCAGCGAGATGCGCAGAATTCGTTGCGTCTTCTCCGACGCCCCGCCATGAACGTGCATAGCTATAGTGTACCGGGAGCGGCCACGGGCGGGAAAGGTATGGCTATCGTACCGAGTGGGCTGCGTCTTTGGAGCGGCCGTGAAGAGGAACGGAATTGGCCGTGTCGCGCAACCCGCTCCAGCCTTCAGCCACAATCAGTGAGTTACCGGGGTTGTGGGGATCGTAGCGCACGGATGCGGGAAAGCCCAGCCGGCAGTCATAGATATTGACAATGTGGCGCAGCATGGTCACGTCCTGGGAGCACTCGTAGACCACCCCCGCCGCCTCATATTTGTAAAGAATCAGCTGCAGCCCGTTGGGTCTTCCACTCTCTTCGGCATTGAGGTCGGAGATGTCGATGACGGTGGCATCGATGATGCGTCCCTGCTGGACCAGCAGATCCCTGCGCTTGCGCTCCTCCTCGTCGGGGCTGACGCGGCGGCGAAGCAGCGCATACGCGGCCACGCTCCCCAGGCAGACTCCAACGGCGGCAACGGTGCCGAAGAGCTGGGAATCGCGCAACGGGAAGCTATTCATGAAAGCTCCAGCTCAAGTAGGGGTACACGATGCAGGATATCGCAGGCCAGTGCCTCCTGGGAGATGCGGTGAGGGTGTTGGACCGCATTCGGCAACATTACCTCCGGTCAAATTGTGCCGGACCGCCTGCGCTATACTTTGAGGAGATGTCCATTCGTTCGTCTGTTGTCCGAAGCTCGACGGCGATCGCCGCTTCGAGAGCCGCTTCTCCCGTCAATTCCCGCTCCGATGCCCGGCGAATTCGCTCCACCACCGTCCTGTGCGTACGCCGAAACTCCAGCGTGGTTATGGCAGCCGATGGCCAGGTCACTCTGGGCGACAGCGTGATCAAACATACCGCGCGCAAGATCCGGCGGCTGTATCAGGATAAGATCCTGGCTGGGTTTGCGGGTTCGACGGCGGACGCATTCTCACTCTTTAGCCGCTTTGAAGCCAAATTGGAACAGTATGCCGGCAACCTGGGGCGCTCGGCCGTAGAGTTGGCCAAGGACTGGCGCACGGATAAGATGCTGCGCAACCTGGAGGCCCTGCTGGTAGTTGCCGATCTGCAGCAGACCTTCCTGATCAGCGGTTCGGGAGATGTGATTGAGCCCGACGAGGGGATCGCCGCCATCGGCAGCGGCGGCAGTTTCGCCCTGGCGGCAGCCCGGGCCCTGGTCGAGAATTCCGACTTGCCGGCGCGTGCCATTGCGGAGAAGTCCTTACGCATCGCGGGCCAGATTTGCATCTACACCAACGATCAAATCACGATCGAAGAATTGCACGGTTAGCGATGGTTGCGAAGAACTCGCTGGCTGAAGGGTACGGGCTTTAGCCCGTACATAAAGAAAAGCAACAACAGCGGGCTTTAGCCCCTGAGGGCAGCTCTATCCGCTAGATATGCTGAAAAGCATCCCTCAGGGGCTAAAGCCCAGATAACTTTGGTGGGTTTATGTACAGGCTGAAGCTCGCTGCGGCGAGGTAGTCCGTACCCTTCATTAGAAGGAGCAGGCATATGGCTATTTTTTTACCGGGAACCGCGGAAGAGCTGGAACTCTCGCTCGAGGATCTCACCCCACGGGAGATCGTGGCGGAGCTGGACAAGCATGTCGTAGGCCAACGGGCCGCCAAGCGGGCTGTGGCTATCGCGCTAAGAAACCGGATGCGCCGGCAGAAGCTGCCGCCCGATATCGCCGAAGAGATCATGCCCAAGAACATCATCATGATCGGGCCCACCGGCGTGGGCAAGACGGAGATTGCGCGCCGCCTCGCCAAGCTCACCAATTCGCCCTTCATGAAGGTAGAGGCCTCCAAGTTCACCGAGGTCGGTTACGTGGGACGGGACGTGGAATCAATGATCCGCGACCTGGTGGAAATCGCCGTGGACATGGTGCGCGAGGAAAAGCTGGAAGAGGTGGAAGATCGAGCCGAGCTCAACGCCGAAGAGCGCTTGCTCGACCTGCTGCTGCCCCCCTCGCCAGCCGCCGCGGGCGGGCCGGGTGGTGGTACTCATTCCGCCCCAGGGCCGGTAGTGATTGATGGCACCAACTTCCCCCCGGCAAGCCAGGAAAGCCATAACCGTACCCGGGAAAAGCTGCGGCAACAGTTCCGCGAAAGCAAGCTGGATGAGCGCACGGTAGAGATCGATGTGCGCGAACGCAGCACACCGTCGTTTGAGATCATCTCCAACCAGGGCGTCGAGGAGATGGATATCAACCTCAAGGACGTGCTGCCCAACCTGTTCGGCCAGCGCACCAAAAAGCGCAAGATGAAGGTCGGGGAGGCCTTTGAATACCTGGTGCAGGAGGAAGAGACGAGGCTGGTCGACATGGACCAGGTAACGCGGCTGGCGGTGGAACGGGTGGAGAACTCGGGCATTATCTTCCTGGATGAGATCGACAAGATCGCCGGCCGGGAAGGCGGTCACGGGCCGGATGTATCGCGGGAGGGCGTGCAGAGAGACATTCTCCCCATCGTCGAAGGGACGACTGTCAATACCAGGTACGGCATGGTGCGGACGGATCATATCCTCTTTATCGCGGCGGGCGCGTTCCATGTTTCCAAGCCAAGCGACCTGATTCCCGAGCTACAGGGGCGCTTCCCTATCCGTGTGGAGCTGCAGTCGCTGACGGTGGAAGACTTTGTCCGCATTCTGACCGAGCCCAAGTCCTCGCTTACCAAGCAGTACACTGCGCTGCTCGAAACTGAAGGCCTTAAGCTCAGGTTTACCAAGGAGTCGTTGGAAGAAATGGCGCGGTTCGCCTTCCGGGTGAACGAGACCACGGAAAATATCGGCGCACGGCGGTTGCACACCATCATGGAGCGGGTACTGGACGAGATCAGCTTCATGGCGCCCGACATCATGAAGGGCCATTCCGCCGAAGGCCCGCTGATCGAAATTGCAGCTTCGGCGGCGGAAAACGGCGCCACGGTGCCTCTCCCGGTAAGCGACGTAGAGACGACCGACGGCCGGGAGCGGGTGGTTCTGATCGATCCGGAGTACGTGCGGGCCATGGTGGCGTCGATCGTCAAGGACCAGGATTTGTCGCGGTACATTCTTTAGGGTTGGGATTTGGCATTCTCCCATGAAAGCCCGGTGGGAGCTCCCTGCTTCAGCAGGGAGAGCGGCGCTTGAGCGTCGCGGAACGAGTTGCAATTCCATCGATTGGGCTTTAGCCCCGGTTTTGCCTTAGCCGGTCGGATTACGTCGGTCCTGGAATCTGCCTGCACCCCAACCTCGTTTGCAACGTGGGAGAGAAGATTCCGCGGCTGAAGCCGGAGGAGATTAGTCCTGTCGAGCCGCTCGGCTTGAAAGCCGAGCGGCTCGCACCATTGTGGGCGCGGCACCATGTATACCTACGACTGTCGTCCCGTGGTTTTTTCCGCAAGCACGGCTGCCGTGCTCAGTTCAAACCGAGACGTTGGACTTCAGGGCTTCGAAATGAAGCGTGGGTAGTTCTTCTACGGCGCGGCGCAAGGTCTGCTCCCAGCAGGCGTGCATCAGGTCCAGTTCAGGGTCGTCTGCCTTGAAGCGCCGGTAGCGGTCGAATTCCAGCTTATCGTTCTCATACAGCAGGACCTCCAGAGGAGGACCTACCGTGACATTCGAGCGCATCGCTGCATCCAGTGAAAGCAGGGCGTAGGTGCCCGCAACCTCAAGGCTGGTGGAACGGAACTCGATGCCGCGATCGAGGATCGGGCGGCCGTATTTGACCTCTCCTATCTGGAGATAAGGCGAATCCTCGGTCGCGCTCAGCGGGTTTCCCTGGGGATAAATGAGGAAGAGGTTCGGCTTCTCTCCTTTGACCTGACCGCCTAACAGGAGATGGATGTTGAACTTGAAGTCGTCTTTTTCGAGCGCGGCGCGATCCATATCCGAGACCCGGCGAACGCAATCTCCTACGATGCGAGCCGCCGCGTACATGGATTCGGCCTTCGCCAATCCCTCTCCGGAGTCGAAATCGTTGCGTAAGAGCGTGATCACCGACTGGGTCAGAGATAGGTTGCCGCTGGTCAGGATGACGAAAGCACGTTCTCCCGGCTGAAGAAAGGTATGCATCTTCTGGCAGACGTTCACCTGGTCGTAGCCGGCGTTGGCTCGGGAATCGGACGCCATAACCAAACCTTGACGGGTCATGATGCCCAGACAATAGGTCATTCATACTCTCCAACCTGAATGCTAGAGCATTTCCGGGGAACGCGGTATAACGATAGAAAGAGGTGGGAACCGATCCTGATTGTCTGATCGTTTTTTGAGCAAAGGCAGGGTCACGGGAGGCTCCAGGGGGCGGTTATGTGGGCTTTTTCTTGAGGAAAAAGCCTGTTCAGAGCACAGTTCCTCATTTAAGGCTACCCAGCCTTTGCTTTCGCATCATAATTTCTGCGACAAGGACCTTGTCGTTCCTGTCGAACTTGCCCGGGGTCGACCCTGGGCGATTCGCTCTACAGGGCTCGATCGAGGGAGTGCAATGCTTATTCGCTTAGGTTATGACATCGGCTTCAACGTTCCAGCTCCGGTTACGATCGTCGCGATGCTCCATGTGCATCCTTCGCGGGAACCAGACTTGCTCGAGCCGGACGAGCTAAAGCTGGATCCAGCGGTCCCCGTTACCAGCTACATCGATACTTTTGGCAATCGCTGCTCGAGGTTCGTGGCGCCCGTGGGACATATCCAGCTGAGCGGTTCGACGCTGATTGAAGACTCGGGCATGGAAGACCCTTCCCCATGGGATGCAACCGAACATCCGGTCGCGGATCTCCCAAACGAAACCCTGATCTATCTGCTCAACAGCCGGTACTGCGAGGTGGATCGACTCTCCAACATCGCGGTGGAGTTGTTTGGCGATATGGCTCCGGGTTGGGGCCGGATCCGCGCCATCTGCAATTGGGTTTATTCCAAGGTGTCTTTCGGCTATCAACATGCCCGTTCGACCAAGACTGCTCTCGACGTGTTCACAGAGCGGGTTGGCGTGTGCCGGGACTTTCAGCACCTGGCGGTGACCTTCTGCCGCGCCCTCAATATACCGGCGCGCTACGTGACCGGATACCTGGGAGACATTGGCATACCGCCTACCTTTACCCCAATGGACTTCAGCGCCTGGTTTGAGGTCTACCTGGCTAACCGGTGGTGGACGGTGGATGCGCGGCATAATCATCCTCGCATTGGCCGGGTATTGATGGCCGTGGGACGGGATGCCTCGGATGTGGCGATTACTACGTCATTTGGGATCGCCAACCTCACCCAATTCAGCGTGATCAGCGACGAGGTGGCGACGGAAGCCGCGTCAGGATTCAAGCAGTGAGCCAGGATGGCCAAATGGAACTAGCTCGCCCCAGCACGTTCGCCAATCCGCTCTTGAAGGATTATGTCCTCGACAACACGTATGACGAGATGTTCTCTGAGGACGGCCTGGTAAGACCACATTACGCTGCCGCGTTGGAGACATTTCTCAACCTTCCGCCGGAAGAGATTGCGCGCCGCAAGCGCTCGGTTGACCTGTCTTTCCTTACCCAGGGCATCACCTTCAATGTCTATGGACACGGGGAAGGAACGGAAAGAATTTTTCCCTATGACTTGTTGCCCCGCATCATCACCGGCGCGGAATGGCAACACATCGAAAAGGGGCTTACCCAGCGCATCACCGCCCTGAACCTGTTTCTGCATGATGTTTACAACGATGGCAAGATTCTCAACGACGGCCATGTGCCGCGCGAGATCGTGTACAGCTGCCGCCAGTTTCGCAGGGAAATGCGCGGCCTGCAGGTTCCCCGGAATGTTTATATCACCGTGACGGGCACAGATCTTCTTCGCCTGAGCAATGGTGAATTTGTGGTGCTGGAAGACAACCTCAGGGTGCCGAGCGGCGTCTCCTACATGCTGACCAGCCGCCGGGTGATGAAGCGAACGTTTCCCCAGCTGTTTCGCGATTACGGCGTGCAGCCTATCGAGCACTACACCCAGCTGCTGCTGAGCACGCTGCGGTCGCTGGCCCCGGAAGGGCGTCACGATCCGTCGATTGTGCTGCTGACTCCGGGCGTCTACAACTCCGCTTATTTCGAGCACACCTACCTTGCCCGGCAGATGGGCATCGAGTTGGTCGAAGGCCGCGACCTGGTCATCCACGACAACGTGGTCTACATGCGAACCACCGCCGGCCTGAAACGAGTGGATGTGATCTATCGCCGGGTGGACGACGACTTCATCGATCCGCTGGCGTTTCGCTCCGACTCCATCCTGGGGGTTGCCGGCCTCTTCAATGCTTACCGGGCGGGCAATGTAACCCTGGCCAATGCCTTCGGCACCGGCATCGCCGACGACAAGGCCGTCTACGCTTATGTTCCTGCAATCATCCGCTACTACCTGGGTGAGGAGCCGATTCTGAACAACGTCGAAACCTATCTCATGACCGACCCCAAACAGCGCAAGTATTGCTGTGAGAATCTCGACAAGCTGGTAGTGAAAGCTGTCGGCGAGTCGGGCGGCTACGGAATGCTGATAGGACCTCACAGTAGCGCGGAGCAGCGGGAAGAGTTCAAGCGCATGATCGAAGCCAACCCGCGCAACTATATTGCGCAGCCAACGCTCGATTTCTCGCGCGCCGGCTGTTTGACGGAGAACGGTATCGAACCGCGGCATGTGGACCTGCGGCCTTATATCTTGTATGGCGACAAGGTGCGCATTGTTCCGGGTGGTCTCACCCGCGTGGCCTTGCGGCGGGGCTCGCTGGTGGTGAACTCGTCGCAGGGCGGGGGCAGTAAAGATACATGGGTTTTGACCGACTAACGCATTTTTGCTAATACTGTGGTTCGGTGGGATCGGTTATGTGCGGCCATTCTTTGGCGGAATGGCCGCGTCGAGTTCAGTTTCCTGGTCTAAACCATTAGCAAAAATGCTAGAGGAAACATGCTTTCTCGCGTAGCAGACAGTCTTTATTGGATGAGCCGCTATCTCGAGCGCGCTGAGCACACGGTGCGCATGCTCGACGTGAATATGGGTCTCATGCTGGACAAGTCCAGCACCAGCGCGGAGGGAAGATGGAAGCGGGTCCTGGCCGCCCTGGGAAATCCGCAGGGCGTTAGTTGGAACAATGACTATTACCAACTCGTCCACTCACTCACCTTCGACGCAGAAGTTCCCGCATCCGTGACTTCCTGCTTGATCGAGGCCCGGGAAAACGCCCGCCAGGTGCGCGACGAAATCAGCTCCGAGCAGTGGCAGCAATTGAACCGCATGTACCACTGGGTGATCCAACCATATTCGGAGCATGGACTGAATACCCGGCTGGCTGATTTTCTTCCCGCGGTGATCGACGGAGTCCACCTTTTCCAGGGGGTTACCGATACCACCATGAGTCACGGGGAGGAGTGGCAGTTTATTCAATTGGGCCGTTATCTGGAGCGGGCGTCCTCTATAGCAAATCTACTCGCGCTCTATGAGCCGGAACTTCTCGGTACACCCGAAGCGGCGGCAGAAGGAAGCCATTACCAGGAATGGGTAGGATTGCTCCGTTGTTGCACAGCGTTTGAAGCCTACTGCAAGGTGTATACGGCGGACCTTTCCGCCGACTGGATTCTGGAGTTTCTATTGTTGAACCCGCAATTTCCGCACTCTCTAAGATATTCGGTCGATTGCCTACGCCAGGCGCTCATGGCCGTGCGAGCATCCAGCGGGAGAATGCCGGTGGATGACCTGTCCAGGGTCTCTGGCAAGCTGCAGGCCTCGTTAAGCTTTGTGGAAGTTTCCGACATTCTCGCGCAGAACGCCGGGCCGTATCTGCATAACATCCTGCAACAATGCCGGCAGACACATGACTTGATTTACCGCTTCTATATTCAATATTCGGTGGAAGCTGCTCTCGCGATGTAGTGAATTTTCGACGGCAAGGAGTTTGACAGGCGATGGATTTTTATCTGATACGGCACCTGACCAAGTTCCTCTACGCGGACCAGGTAAGCGAGAGCCTCATGGAGGCGCGCATGCATCCGCGTAGCGATAATAACCAACGCTGCCTCTCGTTCTCCTTGTCGGTAAGCCCCCGTTGCCGTGTTTTCTCCTACCGCGATCACCTGGGCAACAACGTTCATCATTTCGATATCCCTGGAGAGCATTCGCAACTGGTAATGGTGGCGGAAGCCCTGGTGGAACAGCAGCCGCTGCCGGAAATTCCGCAACTGCTGCGGCCCGGAGCCTGGGACGAGCTGGATTCGCTGGTCGCGCTGGGGGATTTCTCGGAGATGCTGCTGCCCAGTGAGTTCGCCAAACCCTCGCCCGCCCTGCTTGATCTGGCGAAACTATTGGATGTGCGCCGCCGCGACGACCCCCTGGTGCTGTTGCGGCAGCTAAACGCCTCGCTTTATCACTGGTTCGACTATGATCCGCGCAGCACGCACGTGAACTCCCCTATCGATGAGGCGCTCGAATCCAGAAAAGGGGTATGCCAGGACTTTGCCCACACCATGATTGCGCTGGTGCGCCATGTGGGTATTCCCTGCCGCTACGTGAGCGGCTATCTCTATCATGGCGAGGAGAATGCCGATCGCTCCACGTCGGACGCCACCCACGCCTGGGTGGAGGCCTTTTTGCCCCAGGTGGGCTGGGTAGGGTTTGATCCAACGAATAATCTGCTGGCGCACAACCGGTACATTCGCACCGCGCTGGGACGGGATTACGCGGATGTCCCGCCGACCCGCGGCATTTATCGCGGCAGCAAGGAAAGCGAGCTTTACGTGGCAGTCAAAGTATCAAAATATGTTGATTTGCCGCCCCTTGACCGCGACATGCCGGTCCCGGAAGACTGGTCCATCCTGGTGGAGCGAGCCCAGGAACCTCCGGCTCCGCCCGCGCAGTTGTTACACCTTCAGCAAATGCAACAGCAACAGCAGTAGAATCAGAGGCCTGGATGAGAGGCCCTGACCAAACGTAACCTTTGTGTTTCTTTCTTCTTTTACTGCGAATGCCAGATCGCGTAGTTTAGCAGAGGTGATCTATGGAACAGCACCTCGGTTACTTTTGCCGCGCCTACGTCGGGCAAGACGTTCAGGCGAATGTGATCGCACGCACGCTGCTGGAAGCCGAACTTGAAATCACCCGCATGATCCGTGGAGGAGCTATGGCAGCACATGCAGTGCAGCACGGAATGCCTGATCATGAGCCGGTACTGGTGGCCAGCGCTTCCGGCGGTAAGGCTGACGGAGAGATGTGGCGATATCTCAGGCAGAACTCCGGGCCGGAGTTCGAACGGTGGCAGGCGGCTTACGGCTCTAAGACAAAAATTCTGGATGATCGCTGGGTGGTGATTGAGCTCTCATCGACCGGAATCAAGGAATACAGCGCCTTCGGCAAGGCGGTCCGGGCGATATGGGCAACCGCCACCGTACACACTCCTACTTCTTAAGCACTCTCCCACTTCTTAACCGCATAGTTGTTCGTGAACCCGGGAAAGAAACCGCAGGTCCCTCCACTACGCTCGAAAAACACTTCCACGCGAGGTTTTAGGTCGGGAAAGGCGCACAGCAGATCCCCGTTCGACTTTGCTCAGGGTAGGCTCTCGGCTACGCTCCCACGGCACACCGGGGCAGGCGGGATGACAAATTTCAGGGCGGTGGCCCACCTTGGCATAGGTGGAAGTGGAGTGCTGGGAGTTGTTTGGGGGAAAGGCGCACAGCAGGTCCCTCGGCTTCGCTCGGGATGACAAAGGGGAAGGTAGCGCTCACCTCAGCAGCTGTTATAGGGGATGGACAGAGCCGCGGGTTATCCGCTGTTTTCACCTCATTGGGTTTGCCAAAGGCCCACCGGCTACGCTCGGGATGACAAATTTAAGGGTAGCGGCTCACTGTGGCGTGGGTGGAGGTGGACGGACGGAGTGCTCGGACTTGTATGAGGCAAAGGGAAACAGAGCTTGCGCTTGACGGGGTGTGCCTGATTCTCCTAAGGTTAGGCGCAAGTAAACGTTTGCATCGTCTGTTATTTTGTTCCCTATGCCCAATGCCACCGATATAAGTGCCCTGGACACGTTGAAGGAGCAGGTGCTCGAGGCCAACCTGGAACTGGTCCGCCAAGGGCTGGTTCTCTTCACCTTTGGGAACGCCAGCGGCATCGATCGCGAGCGCGGACTGGTGGTGATCAAGCCCAGCGGGGTGGACTACACGGCGCTGGCTCCGGCAGATATGGTGGTCACGGATCTGGACGGGAAGGTAGTCGGCGGCAAGCTTCGCCCGTCTTCTGACCTGGCGACGCATCTTCTTCTTTACAAAGAGTTTCCTGGCATCGGCGGAGTGGTCCATACGCACTCGGAATATGCCACGGCGTGGGCCCAGGCAGGGCTCGAGATTCCAGCCTACGGAACCACCCACGCGGATTATTTTTACGGACCCGTTCCAGTGACCGAAGAGCTAACCGCGGAGGAAATTGGCGGAGACTACGTGCACAACACCGGAATCGCGATTACCCGCCGCTTTCAGGGTCTCGATCCGCATGCCATGCCAGCTGTGCTGGTGGCCGGCCACGCGCCTTTTTGCTGGGGGAAAACGCCACTCGATGCGGCCCACCACGCGGCTGTTCTGGAAACGGTCGCCCGCATGGCGTACTTTACAGCTACTCTGCGGCAGAGTTGTAACGGGGTTTCCCAGGCGCTGCTGGATCGGCATTATTTTCGCAAGCACGGCGCCCACGCAACCTATGGACAGGAGAAATGATGCGACGACCGGGACACGCTGACCTATGGTGACGACTCTGGTGACAACTCTCGGCTTGGCGGTCTCTACCCAGCTTGCGCGCCTGAACTGGATCGACGTCCTGGTGATCGCGATCTACTTCGCGATCGTGGTCTTCATCGGCTTTTATCTCCGGGGCTCCTCCAACACCAGCGAAGAGTTCTTTATGGCCGGGCGCGAGATGACGGCCTGGATCGCCGGCCTGAGCTTCGTGTCCGCCAACCTGGGGTCGCTGGAGTTGATGGGCTGGGCCGGATCCACCTACCAGTATGGAATCCTGGCCATGCACTGGTACTGGATCGGCGCAATACCGGCGATGCTCTTTCTGGGCATCGTCATGATGCCGTTCTACTACATCTCGAAGACCCACTCCGTCCCGGGATATCTGAAGCTTCGTTACGGAGACGGGGCACGCGCCCTCTCGGCCGTCAGCTTCGCTTTCATGACCATTCTCATGAGCGGCATCAATATGTACTCGATGGCCATTGTGATGAAGGTGGTTCTGGGCTGGGACCTGAACTTCAGCATCTGGGTTTCCTCGGTCACGGTGGCGGTGTATGTTGCGCTGGGCGGGCTGAAATCGGCGATCTATAACGAGATTCTCCAGTTCCTGCTGATCTGGGCGGGCGCCCTGCTGGTGCCGATTCTGGGCCTGATCGAAGTGGGTGGCTGGAGCAATCTACGGCAGCAAATTGCAACCAACCTGGGCCGTTCCGACTATGTGCACCTGTGGTCGACACTGGGACACTTCAACACCAATCCCATGGGGGTGAACTGGTTCGGAATCGTCTTCGGGTTGGGCTTCGTGGTCAGCTTCGGCTACTGGACCACGGATTTTCTGGTGGTGCAGCGGGTGCTCTCGGCAGACAGCATACGTTCCGCCAGGATGGCTCCGGTGATCGGCGCGGCGTTCAAGATGGCCGTGCCATTCATCGTGATCCTGCCCGGCCTGCTGGCCCTTTCCGTGCTCCCCTTTCACCTGGTTGCGCAGGACATCGCGGTCAAGACCGGCCAGCACAGTTTCAACGAAGTTCTACCCCTGATGCTGGTGCGCTACTGCGGGCCTGGCCTGCTGGGGTTGGGCGTCACTGCGCTGATCGCCGGCTTCATGTCTGGAATGGCGGGCAATGTCAGCGCATTTTCCACCGTCTGGACCTATGACATCTACGGCGCCTTTCTAAACAAGAAGGCTACGGACCGGCACTACGTAGCCATGGGGCGCTGGAGTACTTTGATCGGCGTGCTGGTCTCAGTGGGCACGGCTTACCTGGTGCAGCATGCAGCCAGCATCATGGATTACGTGCAGCAACTGTTCAGCTTCTTTATCGCGCCGCTGTTCGGAACCGTGATCCTGGGCATGCTGTGGAAGCGCGCGACCAAGGAGGCCGGCTTCTGGGGGTTGCTGGCCGGTACAGTTACCTCCATCAGCCTTTGGCTGTGGGTGCAGCACGATCCGCATGCCTTGCGCTACGTCGCCCTTTCCCCCGACGCCAAAGATATGGCGGAGAATGTCTATCGTGCCCTGTGGGCGTGGCTGGTCTGCGTGCTGGTTACGGTGGTGGTCAGCTACATGACCAAACCCCGGCCGGTAGCGGAATTGGAGGGACTGGTCTACGGTGCTTCCGTACTTCCCAAGGAACACGACGACCACTGGTACCAGCGTCCGATAGTGTGGGCTGGCACCGTGGCTGTGGTCTTTATCTTCCTCAACATTATCTTCTGGTAAGGAGCCGGGCTGATGCGAGAGTCCTTTTCTATCTGGTGGTTTGCAGGCGTACTGCTGCTGGCCTATGGCGTGGTGATTTTGAGCACCGGCATCTGGGAACTCAGTCACCCGCTGCCCAACCCTCCGGTGCTGAGCAATCTGCATGCGCCAATCTGGTGGGGCGGGCTGCTCACGGTCTTTGGCCTGGGCTATACCATCGGCTTTCGCCCCCGGCGAACGGTTAACAAGCGAAGGAAATAACCATGGCGAAACAGATGACATTCGGCGTGATTGTAGGTAACCGCGGCTTTTTTCCCGATCAACTTGCAAAGACGGGGCGCGAAGAGATTCTGAGAGTGCTGGCGGCCGACGGCATTCGCACCATCGCGCTGACCCTGGAAGAATCAAAGTTCGGCGCTGTTGAAACGCCGACGGAAGCGCGCCTATGCGGTGATCTCTTCCGTAAGCATCGCGATGAGATTGACGGTGTCATTGTTACACTTCCCAACTTCGGCGAAGAGCGCGGAATTGTTGATGCCTTGCGGCTCTCTACGCTGAAGGTCCCGGTGCTGGTACAGGCGACTCCCGACCGTGCAGCGGATATGAAGATTTCCCACCGCCGCGACAGCTTTTGCGGAAAGATGTCAGCTTGCAACAACATGATGCAGTACGGTATTCCCTACTCGCTCACGGCGAACCATACGGTGCAGCCTGACTCCGATGAGTTTCGCAAGGATCTGGCCTGGTTCTCCTCGGTCTGCCGTGTGGTGCGTGGCTTTACCAATCTTCGCGTAGGGGCGATCGGCGCGCGTCCTGCGGCCTTCAATACGGTTCGCTACAGCGAGAAGTTGCTGGAGCGGAGCGGCATCTCGGTGGACACGCTCGATCTTTCCGAAGTCCTGGGCCGCATCGAGCGGCTCAAGGACAACGACGACGCGGTACAGACCAAGTTGGCGGCCATTCAAAAATATGTGTCGACGAACAACATCCCGATCGCTGCGTTGATCAAGATGAGCAAGCTGGGCGTGGTCATCGAGCAGTGGATGCAGCAGACGTATTGCACCGTGAGCGCTATTCAGTGCTGGACATCGCTCGAAGAGTATTTCGGCGTGGTGCCCTGCACGGTGATGAGCATGATGAGCGACAATCTATTCCCCAGCGCCTGCGAAGTGGACATCTGCGGGACTATCAGCATGCATGCCCTGGCCCTGGCCTCAGAAACCCCGAGTGCGTTGCTGGATTGGAATAACAATTACGGCACGGATCCTGACAAGTGCGTTTGCTTCCACTGCTCCAATTTGCCCAAGCACTTCTTCAAGGACGTGGTCATGGACTTTCAGGCGATCATCGCGGGCACGGTGGGCAAGGAGAATACTTTTGGCACTTGCGTTGGCCGGGTCAAGGCAGGCGCCATGACCTACGTGCGCTTCTCCACCGATGACTTCCACGGGAAGATCCGGGGATACGTGGGGCAGGGGGAGTTTACCAACGATCCGCTGGAAACTTTTGGCGGCGCGGGGGTGGCGAAGATTCCACGATTGCAAAAGCTGCTAAGACTGATTTGTGAGCAGGGCTTCGAGCATCATGTCGCGGCCAATTTTTCGCGAGTAGGCAGTGCGGTGCACGAAGCGGCCACGCGCTATCTGGGCTGGAGCATGTACAACCATGATGTCGAGCAGGCCTAGCAGTGGCGATCGTTGCAGGAGTTGATTTCGGCACGCTCAGCGTCCGCGTCACGTTGTTCGACAGCGCCCGCGCCGATAAGGGTGGATTGGCGACGGCGACGGCCAACTATCCGCTGAAGCGGAAGCGGGAAGACCCGGATTTCGCTACCCAATCTCACCAGGATCAGATGGATGCTTTGGTCAGCGCCACGCGGGCGGTACTGGCCAAGGCTGGGATCTCAGGCGAGCGAGTCGAGGCGATAGCGCTCGATACGACCGGCTCGAGCGTGATCCCGGTCGACGCCGGCATGCAGCCGCTCGATGACTACTACCTGTGGTGCGACCATCGCGCTAAGGGTGAGGCGCAGCAGATTACCCAACTGGCCCACGCGGAGCATCTGGAAGCGATCGAATGGTGTGGCGGGGTCTACTCCCACGAGTGGGGATTCGCCAAGCTGCTGCACTGGCTGCGCCACAACCCGGAGAAGCGCGGTCAGCTGGCGAGCGCCTTTGAACACTGTGACATGGTGGCGGCAACCTTGTGCGGCATTACCGACCCGAGACTAGTGAAACGCAGCATCTGCGCCATGGGTCACAAATGGATGTGGAATCCCAAGTGGGATGGGCTGCCTTCACAGGCCTTTCTCTCGAGCGTGGACCCATTGCTGGATGGCATTCGCAACAAACTTAGTGGCGAATACCATACGTCCGATGCCCTGGCGGGCCATCTGGCGCCCGCCTGGGCGGAGAAAATGGGGTTGCGGGCGGGTATTCCGATTCCCGTGGGCGCCTTCGATGCGCACTGGGATGCCATCGGCGTGGGGTGCAGGGAGGGCGATGTCGTCAACGTGGTCGGGACCTCGACCTGCATCATCGCCATGCAGCGGAAGACGACTTTGATTCCGGGTGTGTGTGGAGTGGTTCCGGGTAGTGTGGATCCCGGCTACACCGGCGTCGAAGCAGGGCTCTCAGCGACCGGAGATATTTTCGAAGCTATTGCCCGCCGTGCCAATGTCAAGGTCGCGGAGCTAAGCCGTGGATTGGAGAATTACCGGCCAGGACAAACCGGGCTGCTGCGGCTGAGCTGGGACAATGGCGACCGCACGGTCCTGGTCAACCCGGAGCTGGGAGGCATTACGCTGGGCTGGAACCTGGTCCATACCGCCCAGGATGAATTGTTCGCGGCCATCGAAGGCACGGCGTTTCACACGCGCATTATCCTCGAGCGGCTGGCCGAATACGGAGTGCCGGTAGATCGTGTGATCAATGGGGGCGGAGTACCGCAAAACAATCCTGTGCTCAACCAGGTGTACGCCAATGTCCTGGGCAAACCGGTGTTGGTACCGGATGGGATTCCTACCAGTCTTGGCTCGGGCATCTTTGCGCTGCTCGCGGCCGGTGCGTTCAAGTCGGTAGAAGAAGCACAGGAGAAGATGTGCCTTCCGTACCAGACCTATCAGCCGGAGGCTCAGGCTGTGGCGGTGTACGAGGAACTCTATCAGCTTTATAAGAAGGTGTATTTTGCTTTTGGTTTGCGGGGGGCCCCGGCGGTGGAGTTGGGGGATGTGCTACCGCGGTTGATTGAGATTCGGTCTGCTGTGTTGATGGGATAAACAGCAGGCCGCACTACGCGCACGCTCCGGTCGAAAAACTTATACCTGGACAGCGGTTAACCCACTCAAGCCAACAGAAGGCTTGAATGGGGCACCCAGCATTTTTTCATCCGCAGCTGAAGCCGGATGCGTGTGCCTGGTCGAAAAACTTATACCTGGACACCGGTTATCCCACTCAAGCCAACAGAAGGCTTGAATGGGCCACCCAGCCTGGTTGGGACAGGGTTCAAGGGGAGAGGACAGTTCGGGCCTCCGGTTGTAAGCTGGGTAGCGTGATTTACCTGGAGCGCAAGCCGTCGCCGGCGTTGGCTGGATGCGTGGAAATGCTGTGGTACGCATGCGCGCCGCATGTGCCGCACCAGCGGGAGCTGGTGTTGCCGGGGGGCAAGATCCAATTCGTTATTTCGCTCGCAGCGGAGCATCTGACGGATTGCACTCCAGAGGGCGATGTGGCGATTGCACCGGCAATTCTGGTAGGGGCCCGAACCAGCGCAGAATTGGTCGCCACCGGCGATATGAAGAGGCTGGTCGGGGTGGTCTTTCGGCCTGGCGGACTGGGCCCCTGGCTGCGCGAACGTGCCGATCTTTTCTATGAGCAGTCACTTTCCCTTAAGGACTTATGGCCGGTGGCGCGGGAGCGCTTGCGTGAGCCGGCCGGCGGTCCTTCGGTTACGTTGCAGATGCTGGACGAGATGCTTTGTGAGCGGGCTTCGGCGCGGGAACGGAGAAGCCATGTTCGCGCGGCGTTGAGCCTGCTTCGATCGCTCAGCGTTCGAGAAACGGCACACGAGCTTGGCATCAGTGAGCGTCGCCTGCATCAGGTCTTCAGCGAAGATGTTGGGCTTTCTCCCAAGCAGTGGAGCCGGGTGCGACGCTTTCAGCGCGCAGTAGGTGCTCTGCACCAGGGCGGCGAAATGCGATGGGCGGAGCTGGCAATCGCTTGTGGATACGCAGATCAATCGCACTTCTCGCGAGATTTCCGCAGTTTCTCCGGTATCGATCCAACCACCTACAGCGCTTCGTGCGGGCGGTGGCAAAACCACGTCGCGGTCTAGATGAGGGTTCCGATTTCTTCAAGACTCTTAATATGCAATGTGGCAGCATCGGGGCATGGCTAACTACGCGAGAGACTGCAAATCCACTGTGATCCCCGGCATGCGCTATCGCGATTGCCTGGCGGCAATCGAATGGCTGTGCGCTGCGCTGGGATTTGAGAAGAACGCTGTTTATATGGGAGAGGGGAACAGCGTGATGCACGCTCAGCTCACCTTTGGGAATGGCATGATCATGCTCGGCTCGGAGAGCAATCGCTCAGACTATTCGAAGTACGCTGCCATGCCGGATGAGCTGGGCGGGCGCGAGATACGCAGCGTCTCTCTCATGGTGAGCGATTGCGATGCTGCGTATGCTCAGGCCAAGGCTGCCGGCGCCGAGATGGTCTTCGAACTGGAAGAGAAGGGTTACGGCGGCAAGGCTTTTACCTGCCGGGACCCGGAAGGCTATCTCTGGAACGTTGGCACTTACAATCCCTGGGATACTCCGCCGAAAGGCTAAGGACCGTACTCAGCCGCGACGGTTTCGGGTACGCGTAACCAGCCGTAGAGGGGAAAACTCTCGACCAGTTCCAGCACCTGTGCTCGTATCTGGCGCAGGGCCTGCGCGTCGTTGCGCTGATCTAATGCCTGGGTGATCCACTTGGCGATGGTGCGCATCTCCGGCTCGCGCATGCCACGCGTGGTCAACGCCGGACTGCCGATGCGGATACCGCTGGGCTTGAGAGGCGGATTGGCATCGTAGGGAATTGCGTTCTTGTTCACGGTGATGCCCGCTTCATGCAGGGCGTTTTCGGCTTCGTTGCCCAGAATTCCGCGGAAAAAAACGTCCACCAGCATTACGTGGGTATCGGTTCCCCCGGATATGACGCGGTAGCCTTCACCCATCAGGGTTTCCGCCAAAGCCTGCGCGTTCACCACTACCTGCTGCGCATACTGCTTGAATCCCGGTTCCAAGGCTTCACGAAAGGCCGCGGCTTTGCCGGCAATGACGTGGACGAGAGGGCCCCCCTGCTGGCCAGGAAAGACACTTCTGTCGACTGCGGCGGCAAATGGCTGCTGGCACAAAATCATGCCGGCACGTGGACCCCGGAGCGTTTTGTGGGTGGTGGTGGTAACCAGGTGCGCGTGAGGGACCGGGGAAGGATGGACGCCGCCGGCAACCAAGCCGGCGAAATGGGCCATATCGATCAGGAGCAAGGCTCCGACCTTATCGGCGATCTGACGCATGCGAGCGAAGTCGATGATCCTGGGGTAGGCACTGCCTCCCCCGATAATCAGCTTGGGCTTTTCACGTTCAGCCGTGGCTTCAAGTACGTCGTAGTCGATCCGCTCCGTCTCCTTATCCACGCCATAAAAGACGACGCGGTAGAGTTTGCCGGAGAAACTGAGCTTGTGTCCGTGGGTCAAGTGGCCGCCATGGGCCAGATCAAGACCCAGGATGGTGTCACCGGGATTGATGACCGCCATGTAAGCGGCGGCATTCGCTTGCGAACCGGAGTGCGGTTGCACGTTGACGTGATCGGCGCCAAAAAGCTGTTTAGCGCGATCCCGGGCCAGGTTTTCGACGACATCGGCATACTCGCAGCCGCCGTAGTAGCGCTTGCCCGGATAGCCTTCGGCGTATTTGTTGGTGAAGACGGACCCGACAGCCTCCAGCACCGCCTGGCTGACGAAATTCTCGGAGGCGATCATCTCCAGGCCTTCGTGCTGGCGGCGGATTTCGTGATCGATGGCCGCGGCGATCTCTGGATCGGCCTCGGCAAGCGGGCGGCGCATACGGTCAGACATGTTGCGATTTTAGACTATTTGCTACCGAGGGTTCAGGAGCATAGAAATCCGGGTACGCTTGGTCGAGGCACATTGCTAAAGAGGCTGCGGAAAACTCTGCACCGGACAAGAAAGCAAAAACCTCAGGGGCTAAAGTCCTCATCATGCGCGTTTTATGGCACGACTAAAAGTCGTGCCCTGACACAAAACATGAGCTTTTCTATAGCCTGCAAAGCCCGTACCTACCCAACAGCGAGTTTCTCCCGTCGCCACCAGGGCTAAAGCCCTCAATCGATATACAGAACCGTTCTCGCGGGTTTGAAAACCCGCTCCCCCGGACTTAAAGTCCGGGGCTGGCACAACAGCGAGTTTTTCCGCAGCCTTTAAAGTCGTGCCCTAACGCAAAGCGCTAGAGCGGTGACTCACGAGAAACTCGCTCGTACCGCAGATTTGATGCGGCGGCGAACTTCCAAAAAATGAGCGCCAAAAGCGCTGTAAGCGCTAGAAGCTACTTTTGGTTACTTCCATGACTTAGCGAGCGATTAGTTCTTTTTCCTGTGCGGAGAGGGCTGGAATTGCAGCTAAGTGCTTGAAAGCAGAGTAGATGAAGGAACCGATGTACCAGCCGTCCATGAATTTGTACGGGGTTTCGCCGGTTGTGTAGTGACCGCAGGGCAAGACTTTAGAGACAAAATCGATACCGCGGCGACGAAAGTTATCGATCACCTGGAGCGAGTATTCGCGGAGGAAGGTGAGGTCATAGGTGGCGTGGACCAGCAGAACTTTCTTGGGACTGGCGGCAAACTGGTCCATGTAATAGGACGGGCTGACGGCAGCCCAGACATCCCGCAGCCGCTGCTGAGTCATGGAAATGCCTTCGAAGGCGGCGCGGATGTGGCGGGTACTTTGCCCGGTCCAGACGACATCGCCGAAGGACATGGAGGCATGGTTGAACGCGCCGACGCGCACCCGACTGTCGAGCGCGGCGGCAAGAAAGGCGTAACAGGAGCCAAGACTGGTTCCCAGGATGCCGAACTGTTCGTAGCCCTCTTGCTGCAACCAGTCGATGCAGCAACGGATGTCGATGACGGCCTGGCGGCAAGAAGAGATGGTGCGGCCGACGTTAGCGCTGACGGCATAGTCGGCTCGTTCCAGCTCCGCGGGTCGGCGAATGTCGTGGTAAGGCTTGCTTAGGCGCAGGGCGGATACGCCAAAACGGTTGAAGATGGAGCACAGAGCGTTGTGGCTGAACGCGTCGGCGTTCCATTGCGGCATGACGATGATTGCCTGTTTGGGTTTGCCCGCCATTTTTTCCGGAGGAGCGGGAAACCAGCGGGCGTTGACGCGATCGTTCTCCGGATAGGGTGTGCGCACAGGCGAGGTAAAGCGGAGAAATTGCGCCTTGGGCAGCTGCCCGGTGGCGGCCAGCCGGCGAAATTTGGCGTCCTGCTGCAAGGTCCGGGGACGAACATTGGTGGGAAACAATTGGGGATGACGCTCCTCGAGCACGAAATCCCGCGGAGTCTGGTAGGCGAAGAATTCGGTGCGATGACGCAGGATAAAGTCATTCAACTGCAGCATGGCCCGCTCGGCCGCTGCGTCGTCCCCTGGAGGGTGCGGAGAAAAACTGAACCCGTGGGATTGGGCGAATTCCTGAAGCCACTCAAACCCCCACTCCACCGGGCGCACAATGCGGTTGGTGTCACGGGTGGTGAGGGCGGTTTCCCACCGGTACATCCAACGTGCGTAGAGTTTGCCGAAGACTTTCTTCACTTGGTGCTCTGGGCCTGGATGCGGAACTGCTCCACCACCGCGGACATGTCGTCCTCTCCCTGTCCAGCAGCAATGGCGTGCTCGAAGACGCGCAAGGCCGCCCGGCCCATATCCAGATCGAGGGCGTGATGGTCAGCCTCGCTGACCGCATAACGAAGATCCTTGGTCATGAGCCGGAGCAGGAAATTGGGCTCGTAATTGCGCGCCGTCATGCGCCCACTGAGCAACTTCACCAGGGGACTGCCGGGCGCACCCTCGGTCAACACGCCAAGCGCCTTTTCCCGATCCAGGCCGCTGCGCTCGATCAGGGAGAGGGCTTCGGCCAAAGCCGCTACCTGTGACCCGGAAAGGAAGTTATTGATCAGCTTGAGGCGAGCGCCGCTGCCCACGGGGCCCACATGGATCACGTCGCGGCCCATGGACTTAAGGACGGGAGTGATCTTGTTCACAGCGTCGGCGGAACCTCCAGCCAGGAAGAGCAACTGCCCGGTTTCGGCCTGGACTTTGCTCCCGGTAACCGGGGCATCCACCAGCTCACAGCCGTGCTGCCTGGCCGCCTGATCCAGTTCATGAATCCACTCGACGGTGACTGTGCTGGATTCGACCAGGATGGTTCCCGGCGCGGCGCCTAGAATCGCTTCGCCCCGGCCCAGCCACACGTCCCTGCAAACCAGGACATCGGCCAACATGCTGATGACCACGGACGCACCAGCCGCTGCCTCGCGAGGGGATTTGGCCACCCGGGCTCCGCGATCCGCCAGCGCTTTTGCCTTCTCCGGGGTCCGATTCCAGACACTGAGTGGGTAGCCTACGTCGAGCAGGTGGTTCGCCATGCCTGTACCCATGAGTCCGAGCCCCAGTAGAGCAATCTTCGTATCTTGCATGTGATCTCCTCCCTCGAAACGCCAAAGCTCTAGAATAGAGATGTTATGGCGTTTACGGAACAATACGACATTGTAGTTGTGGGTGCGGGGCACGCGGGTTGCGAAGCAGCGATGGCCGCTGCCCGCATGGGCCTGCGGACGGCGCTGTTCAGTTTTAATCTGGACCTGATTGCGCAAATGTCGTGCAATCCCGCCATTGGGGGGATCGCCAAGGGACACCTGGTGCGGGAAGTGGATGCGCTGGGCGGCATTATGGGCGAGGTCGCCGATGCGGTCGGGATCCAGTTCCGCCTGCTGAATACCTCCCGCGGACCGGCGGTGTGGTCTCCCCGGGCGCAGTGCGACAAGCGCCAGTACCGGGTGAAGATGCGCCAGGTGCTCGAGTCCCAGGCAAATCTGCATATCAAGCAGGCGGAAGTAGTGGACCTTTTGCTGGATGAGGCAGACGAGGGCCCTCGGACGCTGCGCGGGGTACGGTTGCGCGACGGGCGGACGGTGCTGGCGGGGGCGGTGGTTATCACCACCGGCACCTTTCTCAACGGCTTGATTCACTGCGGCGAAGAACGCTACCCGGCCGGCCGCAGTGGCGAACCGCCCAGCGTGCTGTTAGGCGAAGCGCTCAAGGGGCTGGGCCTGCGCGGATGCCGGCTCAAGACGGGCACACCGCCGCGGTTGGATGGCCGCAGCATCGATTGGAGCCGCTTTGCGGAGCAGCCGGGGGACGTGGACCCGACTCCGTTCAGCTTCCGCACGGTGGAGTTGCCGCAGAAGCAGATCTCCTGCCATATCGCCTATACGACGCCCGAGACTTTGCGGATCATCCGCGAGAATGTTGGCCGCTCGCCGATGTACTCGGGGCAGATTACGGCGATTGGGCCGCGGTATTGCCCTTCGATTGAAGACAAGGTGGTGCGCTTTCCGGATAAGGAGCAACACCAGTTCTTCCTCGAGCCCGAGGGGTTGGACACCAACGAGGTCTACGTCAACGGCATGTCTACCTCGCTGCCGATGGAAGTGCAGTGGGAGGTGGTGCGGTCGATTCCCGGGCTGGAGAAGGCAGAGATGCTCCGCCCTGGATATGCGATTGAATACGACGCCATCGACCCCACCGAGCTCGATCGCAGCCTGGCGGTGAAGAAAATTGCACGGCTTTATCTGGCGGGACAGATCAATGGCACGTCAGGGTACGAGGAGGCGGCATGCCAGGGACTGATGGCGGGCATCAATGCCGCGCTGCTGGTGCGCGGAGAGGCTCCCTTCACGCTCGACCGCACCGAGGCGTATACAGGCATTTTGATCGACGACCTGATCAGCAAGGGGACGAACGAACCGTATCGGATGTTTACCTCGCGAGCCGAGTTCCGCCTGCACCTGCGCATCGATAATGCGGATCGCCGTCTGACTCCATATGGACATAAGCTGGGACTGATCAGCGATGGCGCCTGGCGGGATTATGAGCAGAAGCAAGCACGCGCGGTGGCGCTGGAGAAGCTGCTGGCCACGCGCAAGGTGAACCTGGAACGGGTAGGGGTGCTACTGCCCGAGATGGCTGCGGCGCTGGGGAATGTTGCTGGGCAAACCTACGCTCAACTGCTCAAGCGGCCGGAGATCAACCTGGAAACGCTGCTGCCTGTGCTGCAGTTGGAATGGGAGCCTGGGGAGTTGGATTTCTTTGGTGGGGAGCTCAATGCGAGAGTTCGCAATGAGCTCAAGTCGGTAGAGACGGAGATCAAGTACGCGGGCTATCTGGACCAGCAGCGCAAGGCGATCGACAAGCTCAAGAAGGCGGAGCAGCGGGCCATTCCTGCGAACTTTGAGTATGCGGGGATCAGCGGCTTGTCGCGGGAGATGCAGGAGACGCTGGCCCGGGTGCGGCCGCAGACTCTGGGGCAGGCTAGCCGGATTCCGGGCGTGACTCCGGCTGCACTTTCGTTGCTGAATGTTTATCTGGAAGTGGGCGAGAAGCGCAGGATGCTTGCGACGTGAGGCGAATCGCGGGTCTTTCCACAGGCACTGAGCGCAGGCGCTAGCAACCTGCGCAGCGGGTCCCGCCTCTCGGACTTAGGTGGTTGAAAAGCTCCGAGCAGCATGGGGTAGGTTAAGCCCAGCCGGGGTCCTTCGACTGCGCGCTACAAGATCTCTGTCAGCGGATAAGTCTGTGAGGCGCTTCGCTCAGGATGACGAGCTTGTTGAGGGTCGAAGGACCTGACACGAAGATCTACAAAGTCACAGGCGCCGAGCGCAGCGGACTGGAAGAGATTTGCGGTTGCTTTCAGACGCCTGGGGGCGTGGGGGGTGGGGGGGCGGCCTCTACTGCTGGTCCGCCGATGCCGACGCCTACACCGCCGGGGTATTGCTGGGGAGCTGACTCTGGAGCCTGGTTCTGCATGGCGGGATCAGGCGGGGACGCCACATAAGGATGGCGCGCCCGCGCCTGGGGGCCAGGTACAAAACCGTCTCCGGAAAAACGGGGAATGCCGAAATGGCCGCGAAGATGTAAGAGATCGAGCGTGCTGATGTCTCCGTTGAGCGCGATCAGGTTGAGGTCCTTCGGTGAAGAGATCAACACCATCATTCCTGTCACATCCATGTGCGAGAAGTTAATCCATAGGTCGGTTTGCCCAGCGTTGAAGGGATCACCCTTAGCATGGGCTGCGACCAGATGCCTCCACCCAGCGGCTTCGTATTGCCTGCGGATGAGGTCAAGCGCAGCAGGATCATAGAGACCGGGCGCGGCGAAGTGATAGCTGTGCACCGAGATACCGTTCAACTTGGCAATCGCGTTGCGTGCTTCCTGATCCGCATCCCCAATAAAGTAGCCGGCCAGCTGGAGCATCGAGCGGTCAAAGGTAAAGTCGGTGTGAAAAGCGGCACGTTGGCCCAACACCTCAAAACCTTGCGGGATCCAACTTAGAGGCTGCTGCTGGTTGGGCGCGGCGTGCGCACTTTGTCCAGAGACGGCAAGAGGCCCGGCGAGCAGGAGGGCGAGAAGGGCAAGGGTAGCGCGGGGACGAAACATAGCTTTACTCACTCCTCCCAGGGATAAGACGCCGAATCGCGGAAAAAGTTGTGGCCAGGTTTCTCCCATTGTGTACTTCTGCCACGAACCATAAGCCCGGAGGCCAACCAGCCCTCTCGCATCCACCGCATCTGCCGATAACGAGCAAAGCAGAGAGGATGCGCCCCCCGACAGGAACACAAATGCTTCATGCGGAAATATTAAATCTCGTCCTGCTTATCACAGGCAAGGACGGAAGTTCGCAAAGCCTGCCGGCGCCTGCCGATTTTGGAGATGCCTTTTAGGTCAATCAAACGAAGCAAGTGAGCAACCTCGAGTTCGATTGCAGTTTGACGACTAAGACCACACCTGAGATCCGCCCGCATGGGTTGGCTATTCTTGCCGTCGCGCTACTACTACGGTTACTTATCCTCTGGTTTGTCATCGCGCAGTTTCCCCATAATTGGCTCTTTTCCCGCGGGATTGAGTTGGGGGCGCTAGCCCATTCCCTGGCCGCGGGACAAGGACTCAGCTCGCCATTCGGCGGATCGACGGGGCCCACTGCACTTCTAGCTCCCGGATACCCGGCAATCATCGGCCTCTTCTTCCGCGTGTTGGGGCCGTTCACCTTTACGGCGGCTATCGCCGTGATGGGGATGCAGCTTCTGTTCAGCATGCTCACCGTGTGGTTGATCATGGATGTTGCACGACAGTGCTTCGGGGTTCGCACGGCTAACCTGGCGGGATGGTTTTGGGCAGTGTCGTTGCCGCTTATCTGGATGCCGACGATTTTTTGGGACACCTGCTTGTCCACTCTGCTTTTGGTGGGCATGGTGGCTTTGGCATTGCGCTGTGAGCGAAGACCGGGTGGACGCCTCTGGGCGCTGATGGGCGCCTATTCGGGGCTGGCTGCTTTGGTGAATCCGTCGCTGTTGCCGGCCCTGCTGGCGCTGCTGGGTTGGATTGCATGGCAGACGCGAAAGACGTTTTGGTATCTACCAGTGGCGTTGCTTGTGTTCTGCGCGGTGTTTGCTCCGTGGCCGATCCGGAATGCGCGCGTGCTGCATGCCTTCATTCCCCTGCGCAGCACGGTTGGCTTCGAACTATGGGTGGGCAACCGCGCCGGCGCATCGGGCTTCCTGGATGAATCGCAGTTTCCGATATTCAACCGATGGGAGTACGACCAGTATGTGACCAAAGGCGAGGTGGCCTACATGCGCGACAAGTCGGCGCTTGCCAGGGCATACATTCGCGCCTATCCGAACGCATTCCTGCGACTGAGTGCGGTAAGGCTCTTCCGCTTCTGGACGGGTACAGGCAACAAAGACGGTTCCTTGATTTTCACTTTTCATGCTGTCTTGACTAGCTCTCTTGGATGCATGGGCATCTGGCGCCTGATAAGAGGTGACCGCGTGCGGTTGGCCGCCCTATTCCTCTTGCCTCTGATGGTTTTTCCTTTGCCCTACTACATCACGCACGCTGAGTTCCGTTACCGGTTGGTGATCGACCCCCTGGTTACTATCCTGGCGGCTTATGCGCTCACGAGTTTTCTGGGTTGCGCGGACAAACGATGACTCTGGAGAGGGCGCCAGCGGTTTGGCTACGCTGGGTGCTGCCGTCGTTCGCCGATCTGTTTTTCCTTGTTCTTCTCGGCATCCTTGCATTCAGCCCGATGAGTGCCGGTTTGCTCGGCGATGCCGATACTGGTTGGCACATTCGAAGCGGCGAGCTGGTCCTGGCGACCCACACGGTCCCACGGACCGATCCCTTTTCCTACACCAGGCATGGAGACCCCTGGTACGCATGGGAGTGGATGTACGACGTGGTCGTCGCCGCCATCCACCACGTCTCGGGTTTGAACGGAGTGGTACTCTTTACCGCCGCAGTGATAAGCATCACCTTCGCACTTCTGTTTCGATTCATTCTGCGCAGAAGCGGAAGTATGGCGGTGGCCGCGTTTCTGACGCTGTTAGCGGCGGCGGCGGCCCAGGTTCATATGCTGGCGAGACCGCACGTTCTGAGCTGGCTGCTGACACTGCTGTGGGTGGAAAGTCTATGCCGCTTTGAAGATGGCGAGCGCTCGGCGTTGCTCTGGCTTCCGCCGCTGATGTTGCTGTGGGTGAATCTTCACGCCGGATTCATTCTGGGGCTGGGGCTACTTTGGATCTTTGGCCTGGGGATCATTTGGAGATCTCTTGCTGCTCCATGCGACGGTGATCGCAAAAAGATAGCCCAACTGGTCATCGTCTTTTCCGTTTGCCTGCTGACCACGCTGCTTACGCCCTACGGTTACCGGCTGCATATTCATGTGTACCAATACTTGTCCAATAACTTCTTGATGAACAACATCGATGAGTTCCAGTCACCGAATTTTCATGTCCTTGTCTACGAATATTTCGCGCTATTCCTGGTGCTGGCAATTGCGGGAGCCATGCTAGGACGCGATCGGCTCACCCCAACCCGTCTGCTGCTGGTGTTGTTCTCGCTGCACGCAGGACTCTATGCGGCGCGCAACATACCCATTTCCGCGATCATTATGAGCCTGGCTTTGGGGCCGCCGCTGGCACTGGCCATCTCTCAAAAATCCGATAGCTCATCCGGTCTGCGATGGTTACGTTCCATACTCAACGCGGGGCGAGGCGTCTCGGACAGCATGACGCGCCTGGAAAGCCAGTTCCATGGGCATGCGCTGGCGGCAGTGGTGATGGCCGCATCCTTGGCGCTGGTTTTGCACGGTGGGCGCGTATTTTCGCGACAGATCCTCTCCGCGCATTTCGAGGAGAAGACCTTTCCTGTGAAAGCGGCTCAATTTGTTTCGCAAAGGGGCATTCGCGATCATCTCTTCAGCTCCGATACCTGGGGTGCTTATCTCATTTACAGGCTCTATCCAGGGACTGAAGTTTACTTCGACGACCGGCACGATTTTTATGGGGAAGCTTTCGTCAAGGAGTACGGGAAGGCCATCTCGGGAACCCGGCAATGGCGGGAGCCTCTCGATCGTTACCGAGTGAAGTGGGTACTGATGCCCGTGGATTCACCCTTGTCCAGTCTGCTAAGAGAAAGCCATGACTGGCGTGCCGACTACGATGATGGGTTGGCCATCCTCTTCTCCCGGGCCTCGCCATGCCGGTGACCAACTACATAAGGTTCTTTCACAGCGAGACGCATCACCTCACATTTGCCGGTATCGAGACGATGGTGACGCTGTTGGTGCTGGTTGTCTTCGTCGTGCTTCCGGTGAGATTTCCCGCGGTCTTTCCCAACCGGTGCTTCTGTTCCTTCGCACAGAAACGATTGCGGGCATGCGTGGCGGTCTTCCTGCTGTCGTTCTTCGGCCGCATTGCACTGCTGCCTATCGAGCCGTTTCCCCCGCCCAGGGTGCAGGATGAGTTCAGCTACCTGTTGGCGAGCGAGACATTTGCTCATGGACGACTCACCAACCCGACTCCGCCACAATGGCATCACTTCGAGGCGTTTCACGTCTTGATGCAACCAACCTATATGTCGAAGTATGGGGCAGCAGCGCCGCTGTTTATGGCATTCGGCGAGCGCTTTTTTGGGACACCGCGGGTGGGAGTCCTGTTGAGCATGGCGCTGGCGGCGGCCAGCCTGTGTTGGATGCTGCAAGCCTATCTCCCGGCGGAGTGGGCACTGCTCGGCGGCTTGTTGGCGATTGTGCGGATGAGTTGGTTCAGCTACTTCGGCAATGGGTACTGGGGAGGGTCGGTGGCCATGCTAGGCGGCTGCCTGCTGCTGGGCGCTGCTGCCAGGCTTGCACGCAAGCCAAAACCGCATTACGGACTCCTGATGGCGGCCGGACTTATTCTGCTGGCAAACTCGCGTCCATTTGAAGGCGCTCTGCTTTCTTTGCCCATCGGTCTTTATACCTTGTGGATCCTTCTTAAGAGACGAGTGTCCTTGCGAGTCCTCCTTCCAGGAGTGGCGGTTCTCCTGCTGGGAACTGTTCTTACCGGGTACTATTGTTACCGCGTTACCGGACGTCTCACGTTCCCCTGGGTAGCGCACTGGCAGCAGTGGGGCATGACCCCGCCGTTTCTATTTCGCAAACCGAACTATTCCGTTCATTACCAGTTCCCCGAGCAACTCACCTACAACCGCGACGTGGATATGGCCCCTTATAGGACTATGAACACAAAGGTTGATTTTCTTGCGGAACTAGTCGCTAAGGGCATTTATCAGTGGCTTTTCTTTATCTTTCCGGCACTGACGCTGCCGCTCATCGGCCTGATTCCAACATGGCGCGCCAGGAGATCCCGGGTCCTGATATACACGCTCGCTTTTACATGTCTTGGCTTTCTCTCGGAGACGTGGCTCCAGGCACACTACTTCGCTGTAAACACCGGCATTGTGTATCTCATCCTGTTGAACGGGTTCCGCTGGATGCGGGTGCGTGGCCGGAGAAGCGTAGTTTGGCTCAAACTCATGCGCGGCACGGTGGCGTCGATTGTCATCATGGCTGGAGTGCGGCTGATAGTAGTTCCGACAGAGGGATTTCCTACCTGGGGTACCTGGATGAACCTGGACGGTCAGACTCCTGCATGGCAGGACATTCACCGCATCATGGAATCAAAGGCGGGCAAACAGCTGGTCATCGTGCGCTATCGTCCCGATCATCTGTGGGAAAACGACTGGATCGACAACGGCTACGACATTCCGACCCAGCATGTGATCTGGGCGCGCGATACGGAACCCGGGGAGTCGAATCTGCCGCTCCTGTGCGCGTTCAAGGATCGCCAGGTATGGCTGCTGGTTCCGCCGGAAAAGGGCTTCATTCCTCCGCCGGACCGGACCGCCCCTTGGAATTCCGCGGCGGCGGAACATTTCCTGCAGCCCTATCCGGCTGCCGAGGCATCGGTTTGCGGCGCCTACTGAAATAGGCTGACTTCCGGAACGCCTGAAGCCGCAGTGCTATTCACGTTCATGGAGATGATTCCACTTCCACTTAGTGTCAGCTGGTCAACCACGATACTTCCGACTGCATAGGTTGTGGAGCCGCCTGCACCATTCAACTGGACCAAGTCCGCATAGCTGCTGTTATGGAAATAAAGTACGCCGCTGAAGTTGAGCGTTGCGCCGGCGCCGATCAACGTGCCGCTATAGGTGTTGGCATGAGCGGAGAAGAAAAGCAGGCCGCGTTTTCCGGTAGCGGAGTAGGTGTCGGAGCTGGGTGCGCCGATGTAAGTTCCCCCCGCACCGCACTGCGATATGAGCACATTCCCGGTAAGGGAGTTGGGCGTGCCGGTAGGTGTGAGCGTGCCGGAACAATTCATGTAATAGGAGGGAACCGAGGTGATGGAACCGCTGGCTGCTCCCGAACCGCCGGCAAAGAGAGGCCCCCCACTGAGGAAATAGAACATGACGCCCTGCGTGGCCGGCTGGGTTCCGACCCATGCATTGCGCAGGGTCGTCGCTGAGCCAACATTCAGATTTCCATTCAGGTAATACACCCCGGGCATGAAAATGACCACGTCGTTGGCGTAGCCTGCGAGGCTGGTGGTATCGATGCCGTTTGGGTAATATCCGGGAGTAAATTCCAGGCAGTTTCCGTAGATATTTCCGCCGTTGTAGGGATAAGTACTGCTGTAGGTCAGATAGTGTTGCTGGGCTGCCGTGTTGGGGCAACTGTCTATTCCACTCGCGACCCAGGTGCCGTATATGTAGCCGTAGGTTGCGTCTGAGTTCGGGGTATAACCCTGGGCCACGGTGGCTACTGGAGTTACGGACTCTAACACCTTGCCCGCTGGCTGCGTTGGAGCGGGAACGCTCGAGTAGGGATCGGGAACGACCCCTACAGGGCTCTTCCACTGCGCTTGCGTCGTATTGTTCAGGATGTAGTTGGCTCCGCAAAACTGGTTGGTCGTTGGGCCTCCTACTATGGCTAGATTTCCTCCCGTCCCTGACGGGCCGGCGGTGCTGGTATCAATGGGATATCCATTGCCTCCATTGCAGTAGACGGCGTTGCTCGAAGTATTCGATGAAGGGGACCCATTGGCCGACGAGTTCACCTGGATGCTTGTCTGAGGACCGCCTACGATCACAATGTGAGCCCCCCCTGACAGGGTGAGGGCTCCGCCGACGGTGGGATTGAGAATGACGAGCGGCGCGCCCCCAATGCCGGGCGGCAGTCCGCAGGTACAGGACGCTCCAACCGTCAGCGACTTCACCCCTACGAGTCCCATGAACCAGGTGGCCGGCTTCTCCCGCACCACAACATTGAGGAAGGGATAGGTGATGCCGGAGGCTGGGGTGACGCCGGTGACCACAGTGGGAAAACTCCAACTGACCGCGATCGCGCCTGCGGCGGTGCTGGTGCTCCACCCGGCAGCAGAGGTGGTCGCGGTATAGCCATTGAACCGTGCATACCGGCATAGCGCGGCGGTTGACGACGATGAGCAGTCGCCGGATGTGCCGACGGTAAAGGCAGGACTGCTGGTGATGGTGCCGTTATGCAGGAAGAGCATGTCCATCGCGCCGGCCACGCAGGCGGCGTCGGCGGCCGATTGCGCGGCCTGGCGGTGGAACCACATGTTCGAGAGGTCCACGGCGAAGGCCACAGACGCCAGCAGGAATGTCCCTAAGATCAAGAGCAGGAACACGGAGGCCTGACCTGCCTGGCTGCCCAGCTCTCCCGTTGCGAAGCGACATCCGGCTTTGATTTGCGTCATGGCAGCATGCTTACGGGCTAGTACAGAATTTCTCCCTGAGAGGTGAGGGTGACCGCATTCTGCAGGCCAGGGAGATTGAGGTAGGGAACATAGGTGTAAGCCACCTTGACCGCGACCGGATTGCCAACCGCTGCTGTGTTGTTGGCGTAACTCACCGTAACTGTCATGGCCGACAGGTTGTGCAGGGAGGCGGAGGCCGCCGTGGTGACTGCTGCCTGGACATTCGAGTACGGTGACTGATTTGTGCACTGCGTGTCAGGTCCGCTGCAGTTGGAGCTGTCTTTTCCATGCATCATTGCGTAGCGCACCCCTTCCTGCGCGGCATCGTTCAGTACGCTACAGGTGTAGGTGAACATACATAGCTCAAATAACCAGAATACGAGCGAGAAGGCCACCATGAGCGAGACCACCATCTCTAAGGTGGCTTGTCCGTTTTCGCGGCCCCACGCCCTGCCTGTACAGGCTGCAGAAGAGCCTTTCACAGACGGTGTGTGAGCCGGAGGCGAAACAGCAGGTCCCTCCACTGCGCTGCGCTCCGGTCGGGATGACAATTCTATCGGGCTATTGACAGCCATTCGTCTGACCGCTTTTGAGGCTATTACCTGCAAACAAATTGTCATCCCGACCGGAGCGCAGCGCAGTGGAGGGACCTGCTGTTTCACGCAGACTGTGAAGTCCGCACATATCCATAGAACGGCTCATTGCATGCGCCTCATTTCCACCATGCGATGGAAGGTAAGGGTGGGAAAGATGGACACGGGGATGGGGACCGGTGGAGTGACGGTGTAGACCACGTCTACCCGGTTCAGTTGGAATTGGGGAGATTCAGGGTCAATATCAGGCGTGCCGGTCACCGCGCCCGCCCCTGTACTCGGAGTTGCACATTGGGCAGTGTTACCAGTTGCGTTGGTGCCCACGGCACTGGAACAGACCCGAGTCGAGACCGTGGCGGTGGACACAGAAGAGAGTCCGATGCTGGCAATCGCGAGATTGGAGACGGCCGTAGCACCTGGCACCGCGGCCTGGGCAGGCGACGAAGTTCCCTGAATGGCATACTCCACGGCATTGCGCGCGGCGGAGTTCAACGATGTAGCAACCAAGAGGAAGAACCCAAAGTCCACAGCGTAGCAGACCAGGATAGTAAAGATGGGGACCATAAGGGCAAGCTCGACCAAGCTCTGGCCTTCGTCTCCCCGCACGCATAGCCGCGGGGCTCTTACTTCATAGGGACCCGGCTCGGATGCATGAAAGATACTCCCGTTGTTCATGGCTCCTTTTGCTTGCGCGCGCTTTCTTCTAAGACTCTTATCGCAGTTACGCCACTTTTGAAATTACACATCACATTTCTCTATCGGCAATAAGTGATCAGCCATTAGGATCTGCAGCTGTCAACCGCACATTGAAGGGCAGTATTGCTCACTTGATCTTCGCCCTTCTTATCGCCCATCTCTCCGCGACCTATCACATGCAGACATACTCATGACCAATGTAAGTATCACTTTCTGGGCTAACCGCAGGATGTGTATTGACATTACCTTTGGCTAGCTAGACGATGCCTAGTAGATAGCGGGCGCTTGGCTATTTGCAACTTTAAAGGAGAACGAATGAACAATCTAAAATGCGTTCTATCTCATCTTGTACGCGATGAGTCAGGTCAGGATCTTATCGAGTATGCACTCGTCGCTGCGTTGATCGCCCTGGGCGCCACGGCCGCAATGACCACCCTCGCGGGTAGCATCAGCACCGCATTCAGCAGCGTCGGGAGCAAGCTAAACAGCGCTGTCTAGGTGATCCGGGGAAGAGATGGAATGAATAACCTGCAACAGCTCTTCTCAAACCTTTTGCACGATGAGTCTGGCCAGGATCTTATCGAATATGCACTGGTTGCCGCACTGATCGGGTTAGGCGCCACGGCCACGATGAGGACGCTCGCGACTGCTATCGGGACTGCTCTCGCCGGCGTTGGCACCAGGCTAACCAATGCCGTTTAACTTGACCGGCTGAGCTCGGATTTGGTCCATGACGGACCTTGTACGCTAAGTTGCTGATCTGAAAGCACCCCGTGGGGAAACTGAATATTGAAGTTGGGTACGCGGCTTGCTCGCTTCTCTGCGCTACCGTGGGCGCGGTGTACGACGTAACCAAACGAAAGATACCGAATGCTTTTACACTGCCCGCGATTATTTTTGGCCTGCTGCTGCATTTGGCTTTGGGCGGGTGGCGGCAGTTAGGCACGGCAGCTGCAGCCGGGCTGGCTTGCGGCTTGATCTTTCTTCTGTTTCATCTCGCCGGCGGCATGGGTGGGGGGGACGTAAAGCTGATCACCGCGGTGGGATGCTGCGCGGGCCTCTCGCTGATTCAGCCGCTGCTTATCTTGACATCTCTCGCCGGCGGAGTCATGGCTATCGGCCTTGCGCTCTATCATCGCCGGCTCAAAGAGACGATGCTTAACGTGTGCACGCTGACGATTCATCACGGGACTGTGGGGCTGGCGCCCCATCCGGAGTTCAACATTGACAATGCGCAAACGCTGCGCTTGCCTTATGCATTGGCTATCGCCGCAGGAAGCGCTCTCAGCCTTTGCCTGTTGATTGCGCAGAGGTAAACCATGAAGGCAAAGCGCCTGCTTACAGCCCTGGTGATCGCATTAGCTGTTTCGGGCCTGTTTACCTTCTGGCTGAGCAGACGGGTAGCCAAGGGGGCTCGTGTGACTGTGCCGCTGAAGCAACGCTATGTCGCCGCGAACGAACCGCTCGAAGCGGGTCAATTCCTGAAACCGGCGAACCTGCAATTGGTCGATTGGCCGGTGTCCTCGCCGCTCACCGGAGGGTTCACCAAGATCGATGAGGTGGCGGGCAGAATTGTGCTTTATCCGTTGCCCAAGGGCGAACCGATCCTGGAGCGGCAACTGGCGGCGGCGGGAAGCGTTGCGGGCCTGACCTCCAACATTCCCTCAGGCATGCGAGCGATTTCCGTTCGTTCCGACGAGGTCGTGGGGGTAGCGGGCTTCCTGCTGCCCGGAGCCCATGTCGACGTGCTGATGACCTTTCATTCGGCGATTGCCCCAGAGCCGCAGACACTGACGGTGTTGCAGGATGTGGTGGTGCTGGCCGTGGGGCAGCAAACGCACCCCCTGCCAGACGGCAAGCCAATGAGCGTGAATGTGGTGACGCTGCTGCTGAAGCCGGAGGACGCGGAGAAGGTAGTGCTTGCCACCAGCCTGGGAGTGATCTATTTCGTGCTGAGGAACGGTGCGGACGAGGAGCAGGCGCTCAGTCCGCCGGTAGGGCTCAGCCAACTCACCGGCATCCCTGCTTCGGCGGCCAAAGGAGCCGTATCGCCCACGGACAGCCTATTGCACGCGAAGCCAAAGCGATATGAAGTAGAGACCATTCTGGGCGATAAGCAAGTCGTGACTGGTTTTCACTGAGGCGGGAACGTTGATTGTTACGTATGGTCGTTGGGGAGGCACATATCGCGCGATTCTTTGGGCTATGTTTGGCGGCATCAGCCAGGCACAAACCACCGCCACCATGCCTACGGCGACGGCTCCTGCGGCCAGTTCTGTGACCGCGAGGCAGGTGGCGATCTTGCCGGACGCAACGACTGCGCTCCCGAGCTCGACACAATCCGCGAGCCAAGCGCTGCATGTGCTGGTGGGGCGCTCGGTCTTTATCACCACCGTGACTCGTCTAAAGCGCGTGTATGTGAGCAATCCCCTGGTGGTCGATTCCTTTACCTCGAGCCCCAGGCAGATCGTGGTCACGGCGAAGACACCCGGCGTGAGCAGCCTGATTTTGTGGGATGAAGCGGGCCAGTCGAGCACCTACCTGGTTTTTTCCGACCTGGATGTTGCCAGTCTCCAGGGGGAGATTCGCGAGGCGCTGCCATACGACAACATCACGGTGGAAGCGCAGCAGGACCGCGTCTCTCTCTCCGGCACGGTGTTGAGCGATGCCTCGGCCGAGGCGGCGGGCAAGCTGGCCGCTCTGTATGCGAAAGTTGTGGTCAATTCCGTGGTGGTGAGAGCACCGCATATCCGGCAGGTGAGGCTACAGGTGGAGATCGTAGAGATCGACCGGTCGAAGGTAGAGCAGTTTGGTATTAACCTCTTCAGCTATGGTAAGAATCAAAGCAACTCCACTACAGGACAGTTTCCCTCGTCCCAAATCTATACGCCCGCCAGCGGCAATACTTCGGCGACTCTCACCAGCAGCAATCCTCTCAACCTGCTGTTTTACAATTTTGGCCTGAATATTGGATTGGCCCTTCAGGATCTGCAAGCGAGAAATCTCGCGCAGATTCTTGCCGAGCCGGCTATTACCACGTTAAGCGGACAGAAGGCCTCGTTTCTTGCCGGCGGCGAGTTTCCTTTTCCGGTGGTTCAGGGTGGAGCGGGCGGACTTACTTCCATCACCATTCAGTTCCGGCCCTATGGGGTGCGGTTGGATTTTACCCCGATCGTCAATGACGATGGGACGGTTCAGTTGAAAGTGGCGCCGGAAGTAAGCGCGCTCGATTACACCAATGCAGTCATCATTTCCGGGTACACAGTTCCTGCCATTTCCACTCGCCGGGCAGAGACCCAGGTAGAACTACGCGACGGACAGAGCTTCGCCATCTCCGGTCTGCTGGACCATCGCACCACCGACATTTTCAACAAGATGCCGGGCATAGGCGACGTGCCGATTCTGGGCCAGCTGTTCCGCTCAAAAAATGTGAACCACTCTACCGAGGAGCTGATGGTGATCGTCACCCCCAGCATCGTCGATCCGTTGACCGACTCGACGTCGCCCACGCCACCGAAACTCCCGGTGCCGTGGCTCGACCCGACGCAGTTTGACAAGAAGACGGGCAAGCAAAAACCAGCTGCGCAATCACCACCAGGGACAGGAGGTACGCAGTGATCAACGACACCCAAAAACCAGATGCTTTCGAGTTGGCACTGCTGACGGTGCAGGTAGACCAAGCGACGGTGGAACAGATTCGCCAGACCTCATCTCATCTGCCCTGGACACTGGTTCCTGTGAATTACGAAAACTACTTCTCCGCTACCAAGCTTCCGGTCCTTACCCAGCGAGCCATCGAAGCGCGGGCTTGCATCGCGCTGGTTGATTTCGATAAGGACCCGGAGCTTGCGTTGGAGACCGCTGAATTTCTGCGCCGGAGCTTTTACCACAAGATTGCGATCCTGGCGCTCTCTTCCACCGCCGACCCTGACCTGCTACTGAGGGCCATGCGAGCCGGGTACAGTGAATTCCTCGCCAAGCCTTTTGACGCCGACGAATTTGCGGATACGCTCACCCGTCTCGATCATCGCTGGTCGGCCACCATAGGCCGGGCGCACAATTCGGGAAAGATTCTTTCCTTCTTCGGCGCCAAAGGCGGCGTCGGCACCACCACGCTGGCGGTCCATCTTGCGATGTACCTGGTCCGGAGCTTCGGGAAGAAAGTGCTGCTGATCGATAATCATCCACAGTTAGGACACGTGGCCCTGTACCTGGGAATGGATGGAAGCAACCATCACTTCTATGATCTGGTGCAGAATGTCAGCCGGCTGGACCAGGAGCTGCTCCGCGGATTCATCGCCACCCACGCGAGCGGCCTGGATATTCTGTCCTCTCCTGACGTTTATGGCGGCCAGTGGAAGACCGACACAGATTCGGTCGAGCGAACACTGGAGTTCCTGAGCGAGCAATACGATTTCGTTCTATTGGATTGCGAGGCATCGTTTGAAGACATCAACCTTGCCGTCATTGCCCTCTCCAACTGGATATACCTGATCGCTACTCCAGAGATCGGGGCCATCCGCGATCTGTCCCGCTACGTGGACGGGTTGATCCAGAATGAGCAGGCGACCAAGAAGCTGCAGGTGGTGATCAACCGCTACTCGTCGCACGAGGCGGTGACGATCGAGCAGATTGAAAAGGCCGTGCACCTGCCCATTGCATTCAAGATCGCCAATAACTATAGCCAGCTGGTGCAATCGATCAATATCGGCGAACCAGTGGCATCGGACAACAAGTCGGAGTTTTCCCAGCAGATGACAAAGTGGGCCTCCGCATTGGCCGGGACGGCAGGGCCGACCACTGCGGAGCCGGCGAAGAAGAGGTTCGCGCTGTGGAGGTAATGCGGGAACTCCACGGCAGGGAGGGAAGGAACACCTCAGGGATAAAGTGTATGCCTGCGAACCGCAGGTTCATCACGGCGGGGAAGCTGCAACAAAATGAGACGCCAATCCTGGAATTTGCCGGATCTCGCAGATTTGGCAAGGCTGCCCAGGATTGCATCCTGGGATATTTTCCGTGGACAAGCGAAATCGAGTTGGTTGCTGTGGCAGTGGTTTCGTCCATCCACCTTGGCATTCGTGGAGGGGGATGGACAGCACGCAGGGAGTTGTTAGGGGGAAGGGCGCACAGCAGGTCCCTCGGCTACGCTCGGGATGACAAAGTTGAGGGTGGTGGCGCACCTTGGCATGGTTGGAGGTGGATGGACAGAGAGCCTACCCAGGACTCACGTCCTGGGCTACTCGCAGCCGTCCCCTTCGACGAGCTCCCACGGCACGCCGGGGCAGGCAGGGCAGGCTCTTCGGGACTTAGTTTCGGACCGGCAGGTTCTCACGCGGACTCTAAGGGCCAACGTATTCTCAATCGTTTTACGTCCCGACTAAAGTCGTGCCCTGATACAAAGCGTGAGTTTTTCCGAAGCCTGTAAAGGTCGTACCCTTCGAGGATTTCTGTATGCATGATTCGACTATCAATGGAAGCGCCCGGATCGTACCCGCCATCGTAAGAGGGGCGCGACCGGTTGCGCTCAAAATGCAACAGGAGATCAAGGCCGCGGTGCACCAGGAGCTAATCAAGCGGTTGGACCTGGAGAAGATCGCGCTGATGCACGGAAATCCCTCTTCGCAACAGCAGCTGCTCACGGTAATTCATCAGTTGATTGGCGAGCAGGGCATTCCACTCTCTGCAGGCGAACGAGACCGGTTGGCGCAGGAGGTGCTGGATGAAGTTTTCGGCCTGGGTCCCCTGGAACCGCTGCTCCAGGACCCGACGGTCAACGACATTCTGGTCAACACTTACAACTCCATCTATGTAGAGCGCCGGGGCGTGCTGGAAAAGACCACCGTAGTCTTCCAGGACGACCGGCACCTGATGCACGTGATCGACAAGATCGTCTCCGCGGTAGGAAGGCGCGTGGACGAGTCCTCACCGATGGTGGACGCCCGTCTCAAGGATGGCTCGCGTGTCAATGCGATCATTCCGCCTCTGGCCGTCGACGGCCCTATCCTATCCATTCGCAAGTTTGGCTCGAAACCACTGGTCGCTGACGACCTGTTGCGTAACAAAGCGCTCACCGAGCCGATGCTCGAAATCCTGAAGGGTGCGGTGCAGGCCCGGCTCAACATCATCGTCTCCGGGGGCACCGGCGCAGGCAAGACTACTTTATTGAACGTGATCTCCGGCTTTATCGACGAGCGCGAGCGCATTATCACCATTGAAGACTCGGCCGAGTTGCAAATAAAACATGCGCACGTAGTGCGGCTTGAGTGCCGGCCCCCGAACGTGGAAGGCAAGGGCGCGGTGAAGCAGAGAGAGCTGGTGATCAACGCGCTTCGTATGCGTCCCGACCGGATCGTGCTGGGCGAGGTTCGCGGCGAGGAGTGTATGGACATGTTGCAGGCGATGAACACCGGCCACGACGGCTCACTGACCACCGTCCACGCCAACACGCCGCGGGATGCCGTGGCGCGCATGGAGACGATGGCCATGATGGGCAGCGTGAGCCTGCCGGAAAAGGCGATCCGCGCGCAGATTGCATCCGCCGTACATCTGATCGTGCAGATAGCCCGCATGAGCGACGGTTCGCGACGGGTTACCCATATCACCGAACTCACCGGCGCGTTCAGCGATGTGATCAGCATGCAGGATATCTTCCTTTTTGAAAAGGAGGGACTGGGACTCAATGGGAAGGTGAAGGGCCGTTTTCGCGCCACCGGCATCGTCCCCAAATTCGGCGACAAGTTGAAGGCGGCGGGAATCCCGTTGCCAACCGGTCTGCTCGACTACTCGGTGGAAGTGTAGGGGCGATAGAGATGGCTATCCTGGTGCTCGGGTTTATCTCGATTCTGCTGGCCACCTTTGGGGTGATCCTCGCGATGACGCGGCGGTCGCCGAAGGAGCAGACCATCGCGCAGCGGATGGCATTGATCCCCATCTCGGGGAAGAAAGAGGATGGCGCCAGCGCGGAGACAGGGCAATTGTTCAAGGCCACGCGAAAAGGCCGGTTTGGGTGGCTGGACGAAATGCTGCAACCTTACCCATTCGCGCAGAGACTACAAATACGCATCCTGCAGGGGAATAGTTCGACCACTGTGGCCACCCTGATCCTGACCAGCCTGGGCTTATTTATTGGCGGATATTTCACTACATGGCTGTTCGTGTCGATGGTGCTGGTCGATGTAGGCGGCGGGTTGGCACTGGGTTTGCTGCCCTACGGAATTCTTTCCTTCAAGCGTTCACGGAGAATCAAGGCCTTTAACGCGGTGCTCGCGGAATCCATTGACATGCTGGCCCGCGCTCTGCGCGCCGGCCATTCCGTGGTAAGCGCGATCGAGATGCTTTCTGAGAATGCGCAGGAACCGGCCGCATCGGAATTCGGGGAGATTTTCAAACAGATGAACCTCGGCTTGCCGATGCGGGACGCACTACTGCAACTTCTGGAGCGCGTGCCCTCGTCTGACCTGCGCGTTCTGGTAACGGCGATCCTGGTGCAGAAGGATACCGGCGGCAACCTGGCTGAAATTCTGGATCGGACGGTTTTCGTCATTCGCGAGCGGCTGCGGATTCAGGGTGAGATTCAAGTGCAAACCGCGCAGGGAAGAATTACCGGGTGGATCTTGAGTGCGCTCCCGATCGTGATGATGGTGGTGCTCAACCTGGTAAATCCGGGCTACTCGAGCATCCTCTTTCAGGATCCGTTCGGCCGCAAGCTGATGTACTTCAGCATGGGCATGCTCGCACTGGGCGCGTTCATCATTCGTCGCATCGTCAATGGAATTGAGGTTTAGACAGATATGGGCCTGGTCTTTTACATCGCTCTCACGCTCACGGTCTTTCTGGTTCTTGCGTTGCTGTTGGCTCCAGTCATTCTGAGGCCCTCGCCGGGCGCCAGGCGGATCATGGACATGGTGCAGAGCAATCGCCCGGACGTACGAAACATCGGCACCAAGGAGCGAATGCAGGAGACCATCCTCTCCATGGCAAGGGCGGTGCGGGTTCGGTTTGGCCTGACGGAGGATGAAAGGGTCAAACAGCAACTGCTGAGTGCGGGACTCAAGAGCAGCCGGAGCATGAACGCATACTTCGCCAGCCGCATTCTTGGTCCCTTGTTGGGCCTGGCCTGCGGAAGCCTGATTCACAGCAACACCATCTTCTGGGCCTTGTCTCTAGCCGCTGTCTTGTACCTGGTCCCGGATATGTGGCTGAAAACGAAGATCAGGAAGCGAAGGGAGCGCATCAGGAAAAGCCTTCCCGACGCACTCGATCTGTTGGTTATCTGCGTGGAGGCGGGTCTCGGTCTGGACCAGGCGATGCTACGAGTTGGACAGGAGTTGATCATCAGCCATCCGGATATCCACCAGGAGTTTATGCAGGTCAACCTGGAACAACTTGCCGGCAAGCCTCGACTGGAAGCATGGAAGAGCGCGGCCGACCGTACAAAGATTCCCGAGTTCTCACTGTTCGTAAGCATGCTCACGCAAGCTGACCGGTTCGGCACTCCCATTGTCAGAGCGTTAAGCAGGTTTGGTGACGAGATCCGTTTGAAAAGACGGCAGCGGGCCGAGGAGATGGCCGCGAAGACGAAAATCAAAATACTCTTTCCCCTTGTACTGTTCATATTCCCATGCATTTTTATTGTGCTGCTCGCGCCCGCAGTTCTGAACATTGCCAAGAATATGCAGTCGTTTAAATAGCGCAATTGCTCGCGACTTTCTGGAGCGAGAGCAACAAGAAGTTATCGGAGATCGAGAGAAAGGAGGAAACATTCTATGGATTCGACAACGATCATTAGAGTTATAGCAGGCGTTTTGGCGGTGGCCGTGCTTGCCTTCGTGATTTATCGCAGAAAGCACGCGAAAGTGTAGGCTGGTTGACCGTGATTGGCCTTCCACACCTTGACCGGTGAAGACAACACAATGAACCTCAGAAACGTAACCAGGGCCACCACGGTCGGCACACAGGTAACCGTCGCTGATACGTCTCTCAGCCGCCTGATTGGGTTGGCGGGAAGGAGACGGCTTGATTCCGGATGCGGGCTGCTGATCAGGCCCTCATCCGGAATTCATACGTTTGGCATGTTGTTTGCGATCGATGTGGTCGCGCTCAGCAAGGATCTACGGGTGCTCAAGCTTTGGCATCGCCTGGCTCCGTTCAGGGTTACCAGCATTGACCTGAAAACACATAGCATGCTGGAACTGCCAGCCGGCCAAATCAGCAATTGCCAAATGACGGTCGGCGACCAGCTGGAGTTTGGGTAAAAAACTGGAGCGAGAGCACGAGGTTACGATCAGTAGCGGCGCATTTAAAAAGGCCTTTACGCCTTTTCGAGGAGAGCGAGGAATGAGAAACGCAATTTGGCTGGTTTTGCTGTTGGCAATCCAGGGCGCATGGTGCGGATCATCCAGAGCGTGGGCGCAAAGCGGGATTACGGCGCAGAACGGGCGCAATGTAACGTGTGCTTCCGATGATGGAAAACGGCATCTGTGCCGGGTGGACACCAGTCGCGGAGTGCAGATGACAAACCAGCGCAGCGGATCGCCGTGTATCCAGGGGCAGACATGGGGCTACGACCGGCAAGGTATCTGGGTGGACCGGGGCTGCCGTGCGGATTTCTATTTGGGTGGCGGCGGCCCAGGCTACGGCCCCGGCCCGGGTGGCCCACCGCCGCCTCCGGGCGCAACCGTGACCTGCTCGTCGAATAACGGAAAGCGAAATTACTGCCCGGTAAATACCGGCCGTGGAGTACAGCTCATCAACCAGCGCAGCGGGTCGCCTTGTATTCAAGGGCAGACATGGGGCTACGACAGCCGCGGGATCTGGGTGGACCGTGGTTGCCGTGCAGATTTTCGGGTGAATGTGGGCGGCCCAGGTTACGGCCCGGGCGGTCCGTCCCGGGGGGTAACGATCACCTGCTCTTCAAATAACGGCAAACGGAACTACTGCCAGGCGAATACCAGCCGCGGAGTGCAGCTGACAAACCAACGGAGCGGCTCGCCTTGTATTCAAGGGCAGACATGGGGCTTCGACGGCCGCGGGATCTGGGTGGACCGGGGTTGCCGCGCAGATTTTCTTACCATGTATCGATAGCGGGTGAGTTGCAAAGCATTTAACGTACGGCCTAAAGGCCGTACCCTTCAAAGGACTGACCCCTCCGGACCCGCCGCAAGGCGTTTTAACAAAAGGGAAGGGCAGCGGTCTAAATTCCGAACCGCCGCCCATCCAACGACTAGAGCTCCAGGGTTAGCTGCAGGGCTTGCCCGCATCCGGGTGGGCGCCTTTGGCCTTGGCCGCGGCTTCGGTCATATAAGCGCCGGCTTTGGTCGTACCGTAATATTTCGTCCCCGGGCAGTGGTAGACCTTGGTGGAGGTATTCAACCAGACCAGACCGGGACCACCTCCGGGAGCCGGAGTGGTGGATGTGGTGGTCGCTGTCTTGGTCTTGGGCGCAGGCGCGGCGGCAGGAGCCGGGGCGGCGGCAGGAGCAGGAGCAGCAGCTGGAGCTGCCGGCGCAGTGGCTGGGGCGGGGGTAGCGCTGGTGGATGCATACCAGGTCTTCACCCCTTTGTGGCCGCGGCACGCGCCGCTCTTGCTCGCGCCGGTCCAGTAGGAGCCGTCATTACATAGCCCGGTAGCACCAGGAGGGGCCCCTGCAGGAGCCTGTGCTACGCCTGCCTGCAAAGCGATCATTGCGGTTACAGCCAGCGCGGTAACCGCCAGCGTCGAACGGATCAGTATCTTCATATGCGCTCCAGTAGAGGTAATCGCGTTTATTTTGGGGGGGGCCGAGCCCCCAATACTACGGTGACCCGGGACTGGAGCACAAGGACTATCGTGCGCTGTCATTGGCAGGGTGAAAGAGGCGGGGGGCCGGTCAAATCGTCCTGCCGGGATTGCCTGGTCAGCGCGCGTCCCGGCTGGTAATCGCCACCCGGAAGAGCGGCTTGGTTTTTTCCGCCGGGTCCATTTCGTATGCCTGGCTGGTCTTCGCTGGATCGTAGTCGCGCCAGAGCCAAATCATCTCTGCCGGAAACTCGGCTGCGCCGTGACCGGAGTTGTGCGTTCCCTGGCCAAAGCTGAAATGAAAATCGTAGTTCTTCAACTTCAATGCGTTGGCCATGCGGATGTTGGTGAGGGGCCAGCTTCCGTAACGATCGTTCTCCTGATCGTTGGCGCCGTCCTGCAGCCATACACGAAGATTGCGAGCGGGCTCGCGCAGAATCTTCTCCGGATAATCCTGGCCGCCATCGGGGATGGCCGGATCTTCTTTCCACTGGATACTGGTGAAGCTGCCGATCCAACTGATCACACGGCTGAATTGATCGGGCATCTGCCAGGCCGCATTGAAGGAGCAGATGCCGCCCGAGGAGAGGCCAGTGATGGCACGGCTGTAGGCATCTTTGCGGAGGTTGTATTTGGCTGAAACCTCGGCCAGGATTTCATCACGCAGGAAGCGGACATAGCGCTCACTCACGGTGTCGTATTCCGTGCTGCGCATGGAGTCTTTGAGGGTGCGATTCCACTGCGTGGCGTAGGCCTGCACAAAGCGGTAGGTCGGCGTCCCCGGTGCATCGGTCACGTCGCCGGGGTTGATGAAGACACAGATCATGACCGGGATTTTCTTTTGCGCGATCAGGTTGTCGATCACGTTGAGGGCGGGATTGTTGCCATCGCGATGAATATACCCGCCACCGTCCTGAAAAACCATGAGTGCCGCGGGAACTTTGGGGTCGTATCCGGCGGGCACGTACACCCAGTACTGGCTCTTCATGCCGTCATAGATCTTGCTGGTGTGTATCAGCTCTTCTGAGAGCTTGCCGGAAGGCACGCCGGCCTGGAGATACGAGTCGGGGCCGAACGCCGGGAGATCCAGACGTCCGCCGTATTTGGCTCCCGCAACCTGGTAATAAAAGGCGTGCAGCGTGCCCAACTCCTCTATTCTGGCCACCGCATACCATAGGCCGGCGGGGCTCAAGGACCGCATTTGCGGACCGGGAACGCCGTCGATAAAGAGCGCGGGCGGGGTGGAGGATTGCAAGGCGAAGAAGAAATCGTGGCCCTGGCCGGCCCACGCTGTTCCTTCTTTCAACTCCTGAGGGGTGAAGGTGGCGGTGATCCCATCCGCCAGGCCGGCGCTGTGGGATTGGGCCAGAGTGATCAATTGCGGGGCGGTCATTTTTTCGGCGGCGAATGCGGTAAGGCTGGAAATAGCCGGCAGGGTGAGCAGCAAAAAGATCCAGGCACGCATGGCAGGAGAACTATACCGCACGGGGGCGGGACGCTGCTTCCATGAAAGCTTGTACGAGGACTACAGTTGGCCACCCACTCAAGCCGAAGTACGGCTTGAATGGGCCACCCAGCCTCCGCTAAGTGCATTGGATCAAAGTCGAGGCTGGCCACCCAGCATTTTTTTACGGGGGGGGCTCACCGGTGCCGGGCGGAGGCGGGGGCTGAGTGCTGTTTGGACCCTTGTAGACCAGCGGAATATGCATCGGCAACACGGCATTGCTGGACTTTGATTTGGGCTTTTCCTGGGCAGCGGCCCGTTTGCTATCTTCGGCCACCACCGTGCGTTGCGAGTTGAGACAAAGCCAAGTAGTTCGCACGTGCTCGAAGACGTGGGAGAAGATGCCTTTCTCGAGCACAGGTCCCTTGTCCGTTTTCCAACTCATCACATAGGTTCCGTTCACGATTGCGACGTCGCCCACGAAACGAACGCTCACCACTTTTTGCGATAGCGAGTCGGGCACTTCACCCTTGACGAAGAGACGGGCAATCTGCTGATTGCGCGTGGTCACTTCACCCGTGGCGGATATGCCGATAAACTGCGGCGCGAGGACCAGTTCCAATCCATATTGATCGCGCTTGGTCACGGCGTCGTTCCAGCGGTCTTCCACCTGCTGCATTGCTTTAAATTCAGGTGGCGCTGTAGTTGCCTTGGTTGGTTGCTGTGCTCCGGAGATCAGTCCAGGCATCAAGAGGCAGAACGTGATGAATAAAGAACGCATCCTTGCATAATGATACTTTGTCCACATTTGCAGATTGATGACGGACTCCCCCACGGGTCAAACTGAATTTGGAGTTTCCCCCTTTGGCCACTTTTTCTGATGTTTCGTTGGACCGCGGCTTGCCCGCCAGCGTGGAGGCAGAACGTTCGATCCTGGGCGCGATCCTGCTCGACAATCACTCCTATAACGAGGCGGCGGAAAAGCTCACCGCGGAAGACTTCTCGCTGGATTCACATCGGCGCATCTACAGCCGGATGGCGGAGCTGATCGATGCCCACCGCGCAGTGGATATCGTGACGCTGGCGGAGGAACTGGCGCGGCGCAAGGAGGTGGAGGCGGTAGGCGGTGTCGCGTATCTGGCGTCACTTACGGAGGGTCTGCCGCGCCGGCCCAGCATTGAAGAGTACGTCCGGATTGTGAAGGATAAATCCCTCGCCCGGCAGCTGATCATCATCTGCAGCACGGCCATCACCCGGGCGGCGGATCAGAGCGATGAGGCGCTGGTGGTGCTGGATTCCGCCGAATCGGGCCTGCTCGAAGTTTCCGAGCGCGGCATTACCCGCGGCTTCACCGGCATTCCGGAAATCGTGCGCGACTCCTTCGGCACGATTGACAACTTGTACGCGCAACAGAAAGAGGTCACTGGGCTGGCCACCCATTACACCCAATTCGACAAGATGACCAGCGGCCTGCAGGCTTCGGACCTGATCATCATTGCCGCCCGTCCCAGCATGGGCAAGACGGCCTGGGCGATCAACATTGCGGAGAACGCCGCGGTGAGGGATGGCAAGGTGGTGGCGGTGTTTTCGCTCGAAATGTCCAAGGAGTCTCTGTTGCGGCGCATGCTGGCGTCGCAGGCTTTGGTCTCCATGCAGAAGATCCAGACGGGCTTTATTCCGAAGCAGGATCGAGGCAAGTTGATGGAGGCCCTGGAGCGGCTGGCGGAGGCCAAGATATTTATTGATGACACGCCGGCGATCGCACTCTCCGAGATGCGGGCCAAGGCACGCCGGCTGCAGCGGCAGATGGGCGGCCTGGACCTGATCGTGATCGACTATCTGCAGCTGATGACCGCTTCCACCTTCGGCGTGGGCGCCCGGCGCTACGAAAACCGAACCCAGGAGGTTTCCGCCATCTCGCGCGGCCTTAAAGCGCTGGCCAAGGAGTTGCGGGTTCCGGTGGTTGCGCTCTCCCAGCTCAGCCGCGCGTCGGAGCAGCGGGGCGGCGACAAGAAGCCGATGCTCTCTGATCTGCGCGAATCGGGCTCGATCGAGCAGGATGCCGACGTGGTCGCCTTTATCCATCGGGATAGTTACTACAACAAGGATGAGAACGGGGAAGAAGATCCCGACTCGAAGAACAAAGCGGAGATCATTATCGCCAAGCAGCGCAACGGCCCCACTGGCTCGGTGCATCTCGCCTATCGGGCCGACTGCACCCGCTTTGAGAACATGGCCTTTGGTGAAGCGCCGGGCGAATATTAGCCCGATGTTTACCCGACCTGTCTGGGCGGAAATCTCCCGCCACCGGCTGCTGGCCAACTACGAGAAGCTGCGCCATGCGGCGGGCACCCAGGCTGATCTGATGCCGGTGATCAAGGCGAACGCCTACGGCCATGACCTGCTGGCTTGCGGCCCATTACTGGCCAGCGCGGGAGCGCAATGGTTGGGAGTCACCGGAGCCGAGGAGGGCGCAGCGCTGCGCGCCGTCTGTCCCCAGCCGCGCATTCTTTTGATGTCTGGAATCTGGGCCGGGGAAGCAGAGACAGTCATTGAGCAGAATCTGACGCCGGTGGTCTGGGAGCACTGGCAGCTTGACTTGCTGGAGGCAGCCGCGGAGGCGCGGCGTATGCCGGCTGCAAGTCTCGCGGTTCATCTGGAGATCGACACCGGCATGTCACGGCAGGGAGTGCGCGTGGCCGGCGGAGAGATTTCCGCGGAAGCCGCTGTCCTGTTGGGGCGTTTTCACTCCGGCTCCTGCTTCCGGCTGGAGGGAGTGATGACGCACTTTTGTGCGCCGGAAACGATGTCGTCCCGGCGCCCCAATCCTCAGCTGGCAAGTTTGGCGGCGGCGCTCGAATTTATTCTCTCCCAAGGCCTGCGGCCGAGGTGGCTGCATGCGGGCAACTCGTCAAGCGTCGTCGCCGGACCGGACCGGCAGGCCTTGATGGAGATGGCAGCAAGCACCGGAACGCGATTGATGCTGCGGCCCGGCCTCGCGCTCTATGGATACCTCGATCGTCTGACCATGGACGGGCTCTCATGGAATGGCGAAGACCCAGGATTTGCCCCGGTGCTCGCCTGGAAGACCCGGGTGACTTCGTTGCGCACACTGCATCCCGGCGAGAGCGCCGGTTATGGCCAGACCTTTACCGCCGAAGGTGAAACGCGCCTCGCCCTGCTGCCGGTCGGCTACGCGGACGGTCTCAATCGCCTGTTATCGAACCGGGGGCGGGTTCTCATTCGAGACCAGGAGGCTCCCATTGCCGGCCGGATCTCGATGGATCAAACCACGGTCGACGTCACCGGCATTGCTGGGGTGGCCATCGGCGATGAGGCCGTGCTGCTGGGAAACCAGGGCGCGCATTCGATCGACGCGTGGGATCTCGCAGACCTGACCGACACCATACCGTGGGAGGTGTTGTGCGCGATCGGCGCTCGGGTTCCGCGGGTGGTTGTGCCTTAGCGCGCCGGGCGCGGGCAGATATCACTGGAAACAAAAAACAGCAGGTCATCCGCTGCGCTTCCACGGCACGCCGGGACAGGTCGCTCCGGTCGTAATGATCAAACGAGTGGGGGAGGCATCGTAGCCCACTCAAGCCAAAGTACGGCTTGAATGGGCCACCCAAAGCTTTTGTTACTGCTTCGCCATCTTTCCATCCGGCTTGGCAGGGCCTTTGGGAAAAGCGTCGAGGTTCGTGGTATCCCACATCTCAAAATCGAGATGCCCGGGTTTCCTGTAGGAGTCGTCATCCATGGCAGCTTGTGCGGCTTTCTCCACGGAAAGCCGCATGAAGCTCATCAACGACACCGAGGCCCGCAGGCAATCCGAGGGGCACCCGTCGGTTGGTGGAAGGGAAAGAATTAAAGAGGCTACACTGGACGTAGGGCGCTATGTTCATTGATGAGGCTCGAATTCGTGTGAAGGCGGGGGACGGCGGCAACGGCTGCGTGGCCTTCCGGCGGGAGAAATTTGTTCCCCGGGGTGGTCCCTCCGGTGGAGACGGTGGGCGCGGCGGCGACGTCATCATGGAGTCGAGCGAGCGGCACAACACGCTGGTTCACTTCCGCTTCAATCCGGAACATAAGGCGCAGCGCGGACGCCACGGCGAGGGCTCCAACTGCAGCGGCAAAGAGGGCGAGGATGTGATTCTGAAAGTGCCGGTCGGCACCGTCCTGTACGACGACGAGACGGGCGCGCTGGTGCATGACTTCTCCCGTCCCGACGAGCGCATCATCGCCGCCAAGGGAGGACGAGGGGGGCGAGGAAACCAGCATTTCGCGACTGCCGTGCATCAGGCCCCGCGGGAATCGGAAGCCGGCCGCGAGGGCGAAGAACGCGTTTACCGGCTGGAGCTGAAACTGCTGGCGGACGTGGGGCTGGTGGGATATCCCAACGCCGGCAAGTCGACGCTGATCTCCAGGATTTCCGCTGCCAAGCCCAAGATTGCCGACTACCCCTTCACCACCCTGGAGCCCAACCTGGGGGTGGTCTCGGTGGGAGATCCGCCGCATGAAGACAGCTTCGTGGTGGCCGACATTCCTGGTCTGATCGAGGGCGCCCACCTGGGGGCGGGACTGGGAATGCAGTTCCTGCGCCATATCGAGCGCACCCGGGTGCTGGTGCACCTGGTGGATGTTTCCGATGCCAGCGGCCGCCCCGACCCGGTGGAAGATTTCCGGATCATCATGGACGAACTGAAGAGCTTCGGCCACGGCCTGGACGAGAAACCGATGATCGTGGTGGCCTCCAAGGCGGATGTGGCCAACCCGGAGAAGCTCAAGAAACTGCGCACGATGGCCAAGCGGCGAAAGCTGCCCTTTTTTTCCATCTCAGCTGTGACCGGGGCGGGCATTGCGGAGCTGAAATACTCCCTGGGCGAGCGCGTGCGCGCATCCCGCGAAGCAGAGATCGCTCCGGTGGCGGCGCCTACGATCCTTGCTGAATACTAGGGTTGAAGATTAGGGCTGAATCAGGCGGTGGCTAAGCGGGCTGGGGCCACTGCGACCATGGTGCGCCGCGGGGCGGGAAATTGGACCAGCTCCCAGGCGGCTCGATCGCGCAGCAGGCGGGAGACCAAGGCAGTGTGCATGGCGTGTCCGGCGCGCTCGGCCACCACCCGTCCGAGGATGCGATGCCCGACCAGAGCCAGATCGCCGATCAGGTCGAGCACTTTATGGCGGACGAACTCGTCCTCAAAGCGAAGGGGTCCATTTTGCACCGCGCCCCCGCAGAGAATAATTGCGTTCTCTTCCGAAGCGCCCCGGATCAGGCCCATGTCCCGCAGCATCTTCTCATCTTCACGAAATCCGAAGGTACGTGCGGCGGCAATCTCGGCGCCGTAGGATCCTGCGGCCAAGTCGACGGTGAATGCCTGGCGGCCAATAGGGTTGGGGAAATGGATATCGTAGGTGATGCTGTAGCCTTCGCCGGGATAGACGGCGATGAACTTGCCGTTCTCCCGGACTTCCACACTTTTCAATATGCGCAGATACTGCCGCCGGCGGCGTTGGCTGCGGATGCCTACCTGGGCAAACGCCTCCACATAGGGCAGCGCGCTGCCGTCAAGGATGGGCAATTCCAGATTGTCCAGTTCGATGAGGACGTTGTCGACGCCCATGCCGATGAGGGCGGAAAGAAGATGCTCGGTGGTAGAGATGAGCACTCCCTGGCGCATGATGCTGGTGGCGTAGCTGACCTTTGCGACATTTCTGCCGGTGGCCGCAATCTCGTAGTTGTCGAGGTCGGTGCGACGGAAAACCACGCCGGAACCGGCAGGCGCGGGTAGTAATCGCATGTTGACCGGCGCCCCGCTGTGGAGACCGATTCCTGAGAATTCAATCACCGACGCGATGGTCTTTTCTAATTGCTCTAGTTCGACCAATTGGTATTCCTAGTTTGCAAATAGTTGCAAAACCATAGACTACATAGGATGAAAAAAGGTTTACCGTGTCAAAAACGCCACAAACTGATCGGGGCAGAGGGTGTACCACAAGCGGGTGAGAGGAAGACAAGAGCGCATGCAAACCTACCGTGAGCTGAGTCGCGCCGTGGCCAGGCGGAGGCCAGAGATGCTGGAAATGATGGCTGAGCTGGTTGGGGTCGAGTCCCCCACCGAAGACCGGACGGCGGTCAACCGCTGCGTAACCCTGCTGGAGAAGTGGATCCGGACCAGCGGAGGCAAGAGCAGGCGTAATCGGCAGCGGACTGCCGGAGACCTGTTGATTGGCCGTTTTGGGCCGTCGCGGGGAACTCCCCTGATGCTGCTGGGCCACCTGGACACCGTCTGGCCGCTGGGCACGCTCAGAAAGATGCCCTTTCGGCTGCGCGGGGGCCGGGCCTGGGGCCCGGGCGTCCTGGACATGAAAGCCGGGGTAGTGATGGCGCTTACCGCGCTGCGTTTGTTGAGCGAAGCAGACCGCCTGGACAAGCCCGTCCTCCTGTTGCTCAATAGCGACGAGGAGACAGGCAGCGAATGTTCGCGAGCTCTGACCGAGTCACTGGCACGGAAATGCGACGCGGTGTTTGTTCTGGAGCCCGCCCAGGGTTTGGCCGGGGCCTACAAAACGTCCAGAAAAGGAGTCGCCAACTACCGCTTGCAGGTACACGGTGTGGCGGCCCACAGCGGCGTGGATTTCAGCCAGGGACACAGTGCGGTGTTGGAACTGGGACGCCAGATCGAGCGCGCCAGCGCCTTCACCAATCCGGCCTTAGGAATCACGGTCAATGCGGGGGTGATTGGCGGCGGTACGCGATCGAATGTGGTGGCCGCCGAAGCCTGGGCGGAATTCGACGTGCGGATTGCCCGGGCTGCCGACGGGCCACGCGTGGACCGCCGCTTCCGGTCATTGCGCGCGGTGGACCGCCGCTGCACGCTTGAGGTTACGGGGGGCCTGAACCGGCCGCCGATGGAACGAACCAAGGGTACCGTCGCGCTTTTTAGGCGCGCAGCAACAATGGCCGCGGGATTGGGTTTTCCCTTACAGGAAGCGGCCACGGGCGGAGGTTCGGACGGGAACTTTACTTCGGCCCTGGGCATCCCGACGCTGGATGGAATGGGAGCGGTGGGGGAAGGCGCACATGCCGACCGGGAATCTATTTTGCTTGATACGCTCGTTCCCAGAACAGCACTACTTACAGCGATGATTGGCGGCCTTTCCCTGGAATAGGCCGGAAAGGGGTCACATATGCTTGTCGCAGTCGATCTCACCCTGCTGACCGTATTCGTTCTTTGCTCTACGGAGTTGCTGGTTCGAAAGAGAGTGTCGGGTTAAAGGATTTTTGGGTTGAGCTGCTAGCCCACTCAAGCCAAAAGGCGGCTTGATGGGCCACCCCAGCGTTTGCTGGGTCACGCGGCGTTGGTTGGGTCCAGACTTGCCAGGCGGCACTCCGCTGCTTCGAGCAGGCTGGCGACCAGAGCTAAGGGCAACCCGACCACGTTGAAATAGCAGCCGCTGATGCGTGGAATCCACCGCGCCGCATAACCCTGAATGGCATAAGCGCCTGCCTTATCCATGGGCTCTCCGCTGGCTACGTAACGCGAGACCTCCTCGGGCGAGAGCGTCCGCATGGTGACCTGGGTCAGTTCCGCGGCTACCTGGACCGCAGGCGCCGAGGCCGACCCCCAGACTACGGCCACCCCGGTGACCACATGGTGGGTGCGCCCAGAGAGCAGGAGAAGCATCCGGACGGCATCCGCGGCGTCCGTCGGCTTGCCCATCACTTCCTGATCGCAGACTACAACCGTATCGGCTCCCAGGACGATGGCTGGTTCTACTGCGGCCGGGCGGCGGGCAAAGACCTCCTCGGCCTTCTCCCGGGCGAGCCTGGTGGCAAAACGGAGAGCGTCCTCTCCCGGCCAGCGCGACTCGAGCACGGAGGACGCCTGGACTTCAAACTGGTAGCCCGCCTGGGCTAGTAGTTCCTGCCGGCGCGGTGAGGCAGAAGCGAGAATGAGCTTGGGCGTCATGGAAATATTCTCCGCATGAGTGGCTAAATTTCGGCCACGCTGGTGCCGGCGCGGACGCCCTTCCGGCTGGAGACAGCCCAGGCCATGCGCGGTGTATTGTGGGCGATCCCGAAGCGGCCATCCGGACCGAGCAGGATCATGCCGCCATGGCCCTGGAGGCGCGCATAGAGATAGGCAATGGCATCCTGGGCGGCCTGTTCCGGCCCCAGTTGCGGCACCCGGTCGACGGCCCACTTGGCCAAAACCAGCTTCATGATCGGTTCGCCCCAACCGGTAAGGGAGGCGGCGGCACTGCGGTTGTCGGCGTAGCCTCCGCAACCGATGACGGATGAGTCGCCCACCCGTCCGGGCGTCTTGTTGAGTGTGCCCCCGGTGGAAGTGGCGGCCGCCAGATTCCCAGCGGCGTCGACGGCAACCGCGCCCACCGTGTCATGGGAGTCAGCAGGCGGTTGGGTGCCGGCAAAGGTCTGGTCGGGAATGCCTGCCCGCTCGCGCGCCTGCGCCTCGGCAAGGCGTTGGCGTTCACGGTCCAAAATCAGCTCCTGGTTCTCGATCAGCTCGATGCCCTGCTCCCGGGCAAACTCTTCTGCGCCCTGACCGACGAGATAGACGTGCGGGCTTCGTTCCAGCACCAGACGGGCGGCCTGGATAGGGTTCCTTAGCCTCTCGACGCAAGCCACCGCCCCCACCCGCAGCGTAGCTCCGTCCATTAGCAGCGCATCCAACTGGACCCGGCCATCCCGGGTAAGAAAGCTGCCCCGGCCGGCATCGAAGGTCTCGTCATCTTCGAGGAGAGTAATTGCAGCCTCCACCGCGTCCAACGAGGAGCCTCCCTCCCGCAACAGGCCATAGCCCGCCTTGACAGCGCGGGTGACGCCACGCGTATGGGCTTCGAGTTGATCACCGGGAATGTCCCAGGCACCGCCGTGGACCAGCAGGACGGGATGCATCGTCATCAGGCCCGGGGCGCAGGGCGAAGATCCGGACCGAGATCGGGAGCGCTACCGCGCGGATCAGGGGCGCTACTGCGCGCCGCACCGGCTACGGCAGCCTGGGCCTGATTGCTGACCTTGGCGGGGGACGTCTTGGTGCGTTGATAGGTATAGCTGATGCGGTGGATGACGGTGACCGTGGACAACACCGCCAGCACCCAGAGGACGGGGGCCATGACCCCCCAGCGATTGAAGAGTGCCCCCAAAATGATGAGAACCACGCGTTCCGGCCGCTCCATGAAGCCCACCTTGCAGGAGCCGATCAGGGCTTCGGCGCGGGCCCGGGTGTAACTGACCATAAGCGACGTCACCATGACAAAGGCGGCCAGAACGACGTAGAAAAATCGATTGCCGCGAGCGTAAAAGACCAGGAGTCCGAAGAAGAGAACGACATCACTGTAGCGATCGATCACCGAATCGAAGAATGCCCCGAAGACGGTGACCTGATCCGTCTGCCGCGCCACCCGCCCGTCGACCATGTCGAAGATGCCGGCCCCAATGATGACTAATCCGGCATAGAGGAACATGCGGACGTAATTGTGTTGGTTGGCCAGACCGAAGAGGATCGCGGCGACGGTGTTGATCAACAGGCCGAGGAAGGTGAGCACATTAGGCGAGATGCGGGTGAGCGCCAGCCCATCGACGATGTACTGCAGGAGGACGCCGCAGCCTTTGCCGAACGTGCTGGTCCAGGTCCACGTCGAGTTCGAGGTCATGGCGCCTCGTCGTGAATGGTCGACAGCTTGAGAATCTCCAGCTCGCGCTTGCCGTTGGGAGTCACAATCGCCGCAATGTCGCCAACCTGCTTGCCCACCAGGCCGCGGCCAATGGGCGAGGTGGTCGAGATCAAGCCCTGGTTCACATCGGATTCTTCGCTGGTGACCAGCTTGTAGGTGATCTCTTCGTTCTTGGTGGTGTCGAAGACGACGACCGTGGAGCCAAACGCGATCCTGTCCTTGGGAATATTAGTCAGGTTGACCAGGGAGAGTTCCGCCATGCGCTTCTTGAGCTGCCCCAGACGGGCGTTGACGAAGACCTGACGCTGTTTCGCCATGTGATACTCGGCGTTCTCGCTCAGATCCCCCAGCGAAGCTGCCTTCTTGATCTCGATGGGCAGGTCGTGGGTGAGCTCGTGCTCCAACTCGCGGATTTGTTCTTCCAGTTTTTTCTTAATGTGTTCAGGCATTTGGCAATGATCCCAGCGTGGCCGACGGGCCCAGAAGCGGTTACGACCAACGGAACAGCTCCGACGCACTCGATGAAAACACGATTATACGACGGACTACGTCCGCCATTCTTGCTGGTGTACCACTGTCCTCGCTCTTTTCCAGATGCCGAGATCCTGACCGGGAGCGGTCGCCGGGAGTCATCGACGGGAGTCAAGGAAGCTCTGCAGAATGAGCACGGCGGCAACCTGGTCGATCACCGCCCGGCGATCCGCCGGCAGGCGGCCGGCGGCATCCAGGTGGCGATGGGCTTCGGTGGTGGAGAGCCTTTCATCCCAGAGCGTGACCGCGGCCCCGGTCTCGAGCTGAAGGGCCTGGGCGACCGCCTGCGCTTTGAGCGCCTGGGGGCTGACGTCCCCCGACATATAGAGCGGGTTACCCACCACCACCTGGGCACAGCCATACTTGCGCACCAGCCGAGCCAGGGAGCCGAGGTCCTGGCGGCGGTTCTTGCGTACCAGGGTGAGCACGGGCTGTGCAGTGAGCCCAAGTTCGTCCGAGACCGCCACCCCGATCCGGCGGTCGCCGACATCCAGACCCAAAATGCGCCCCGGCCTACGATTTTCCAGCCGTACCTCCGAGGCCTCGGCTGGGTGGCCAAGGCCCTCCGGCCGCGATTGCTCCGTTTGCTTGCTTCGATCCATGAGTTTCGTGGGGATCCCGAGGGATTCCCTGAGCATAGGTTAGCCCCAGAAGCACGAACCCGGATTTCCTGTGGGGCTTGGTGGCGATGGCGAAGTTCATGCGGCTTTCCTTATTGAAAGCCGCACACCCCGGAATTCCTGTGAAGTTTATTTGCGTTGATGCACTCCATGCGGCTTTCCTCAATGAAAGCCGCACACGTGGCCGTTTCTTAGGCCCGCGTACAGGAAATCCGGGCACGCGGTCGTGTCCAGCGCAGCGTGCAGGAAATCCGGGGATCAGGAATCGCATCATAAAATCCAAGAGGCGAATCCAATCCACCAAGGTCCCCCTGTGCGACGTTTTCTGGTAGTTTTTCTGGTCCTCATTCTGCTTGCAGTTTCTCTCGGCACCCGCGAACTTATTTTGCCCTCCGGGCCGCCGGCGGAGACATTTGTCGAGGTGGTTCCGGGCATGGGTTCCCGGACCATCGCGGCGGTGCTCGAGCAGCATGAGATTATTCGCAGCCGTTACGTCTTCGATCTTTGGCATGTGCTTCGCGGGGGCACATTGAAGGCGGGGGAATACCGCTTCGAGCAGCAGGCAACGCTCCCGGCGGTTTACAACCGCCTGGTGCGCGGGGATGTTTACACCCAGACCGTGACCATTCCGGAGGGATTCAACCTTTTCGACATCGCCCAGGCTATTCAGGATGCCCAACTGGGATCGAAGGAGAGCTTTCTGAACGCAGCCAGCCAGGACGTGGCGCTGATCGCCGATCTCGACCCCGGGGCCAAGAACCTGGAAGGCTACCTCTTCCCCGATACCTACCGCTTCCAGCGACATCAACCACCCAGCCAGTTGCTGGCGGCGATGGTCAGGCGATTCCGCCAGAGCAGCGCGTCGATCGGGCTGGAGGGCGACTATCACCGGATGGTGACCCTGGCGTCGCTGGTGGAGAAAGAGACCCCGGTGGCAGAGGATCGGCCCCTGGTGGCGAGCGTGCTCGCGAATCGTCTGGCCAAGGATATGCCCCTGATGACCGACCCCACGGTGATCTACGCCGCCATGCTGGAAAAGCAATACCGGGGGACGATTTATCAGTCCGACCTGAAGCGGGACTCGGCCTACAACACCTACCTTCACACCGGCCTGCCGCCGGGACCGATCTGCAGCCCGGGAATCGCATCGCTACAGGCGGCGATGCATCCTGCAGAGAGCAAATTTCTTTACTTTGTTGCCGATGCAGGGGCCTCCGGGCACTCCCGGTTTGCCACTACGCTCGAAGAGCATGAGCGCAATGTTAATGCCTACCGGCGGGGCCTCAAAGATGCACAGGGGGCTCATTGAAGAGACCCCGGCCCATGCCCGGCCCCAAGGCCGTGAGCTTGCGATTGCTCTATACTCGCATTTCCTGAGTTGAATGAATGCGGAGAGACTGGTTGAAGCTTTTGGCGCTGCTGGTACCGGTCCTGACCGGGTGCCTGAGCCACACCCACACGCTGCAGCAGCCCAAACTGGCCGGGGTGGTACTGGACGCCGAAGCACCGCAATTGGTGGAGGCCGTCAACCTGCGCTTCGAGCAGGTGACCTCACTGAGCGCAACCGTAGATTTTGCCGCCTCCGTGGGAGGCGCCCACAAAGGCAAGCAGACGGATTACACCTCGATTCACGGTTACATCCGCATGCGCAAGCCGGAAATGCTGCGGGTATTGGGATATCTTCCGGTGGTGCGCCTGCGGGCGTTTGACCTGGCCAGCGATGGCAAAACCTTTACCCTGCTGATCCCTCCCAGCCGCGCTATCCAGGGAAGCAATTCGGTGAGCACCCCGGCGGCCAACCCCATGGAAAATCTGCGCCCGAACATCTTTCTGGATTCGATCCTGATTCACAGTATTTCCCCGGACACGATCGTATCGCTCACCAACTCCAGCCAGATCAAGCTGGATACGAAGACCAAACAACTGATCGAGCAGCCACAGTACGACCTGACCGTACTGAAAGCAGGGGAGCGAAGGTCATCCCCCGGGCTACCTCAGCTGGTCACCCCGCTGCGAGTCATCCACTTCAGCCGGGTGAACCTGCTGCCCATCGGGCAGGACATCTACAACGCTGCCGGAGACCTGGAGACCCAGGTGGTTTACGGGCCATACCAGGACTTCAATGGGACCCAATTCCCGGCCACCGTGACCATCAATCGATTGCTGGACGAATTCCGCATCACGCTCACGGTGGAGAAACTCACTTTGAATCAACCGCTAGCGGACGACCAGTTCGAATTGAAGGTGCCGGAAGGCTACAAGGTGCAGAAGTTGCCCTAGCAGGCTGCGGAAGAAAGTGGGAGGAGGCATCGTAGCCCACTCAAGCCAAAGGACGGCTTGACCCCGATTTCCTGCCACGCTGTGCTAGTGTCCTGTCCCTGAAGTTCCCGGAACAATTCGAGGAATCGAAAATGTTCCAGAAACTGCGCTCAGGGGCTGAAGCCCAGTTGGTTTTGCAGTGTTGCGGCACGACTGAAGTCGTGCCCTGATACAAAGCCGAAGAGGAGTTCTTTAACGAACTTTAGGGACAGGACACTAGAGAGGTCCGCGTGTGCGCCTTTCATTAAGGAAAGGCGCATGGGGTGTATCAACGCCACAAGCCTCCGCAGGAAATCGGGGCAAATGGGGCACCCAAAGCTTTTGTAGCCCGTTTTATGTACGGCCTCAAGGCCGTACCCTTCAAGAACCAGAATTCCGCAGCCAGCCGGCTAGAGCAGGCCGGCGCGGGCGGCGTGGGACCGAATGGCGTGGTTGATCTCCAACGCCAAGGCGAGCGCATCGCGGGCCTCCTGTGGCTTGACCCGCGGCGGCTTGCGGGTGCGAACCGACTCCAGGAAGGACTGTATCTCCAGTAGCAGAGGTTCCCCACCCTGGATCGCCGGCTTACTGGGGACGAGCGCTGCAGCAGGGCCCTGGCCTTGGTGGGCGCCGGGTTTTGCCGGCGAAGCATCGGGAGCCAAACTGATGACCAGGAGATCCTGACGGGCGTAGTCGATGGATAGGTATTGGTGGGGCTGGAAGAAGCGCAGCTTGCGCACTGTTTCTGTGCTCACGCGGCTGGCGGTGAAGTTGGCAACGCAGCCGGAAGCGAACTCCAGGCGAACATTCGCGATGTCGACCTGGGGCGACAAAATCCTCAGGCCCACAGCATGCAACTGTGTTACCGGGGAGCGCACAAAGCTGAGCACGATGTCCAGGTCGTGGATCATCAGGTCCAGGACCACATCCACGTCGAGGGCGCGGCGATGGAAGACGCTGAGCCGGTGGGCTTCGAAAAACATCGGTCCATGGACCAACGGCTCAACGGCAGTGACCGCGGGATTAAAGCGCTCCAGAAGGCCCACCTGCAGGATCTGCCCGCTAGCCGCCGCTTGCGCGACCAGGGCATCGGCTTCGGCCAGGGTCACGGCGATCGGTTTCTCCAGCAGGATGTCCAGTCCCTGGGCCAACGCCAGGGTGGCTACGGAATAATGGGCGGACGTGGGGACACAGATGGAGACTGCGTCCAGGTGGAGTTTGCCCGCACGGCAGGCTTCCAGGCATGCCTGGGGAGAGGAAAAGACGGTAAGGTCGCCCTGCTGACGCAGCATGTCGGCCACGGCGGGGTCAGTTTCCGCGACTGCGGCCAGGCGCACCCCGAAACCGGACTGCTCCAGCTGGCGATAGACGCGCAGATGATTGCGGCCAAAGGCCCCGGCGCCAAAAACGGCGACGCTGAGAGCAGGTTCAGCTCTCATGGGCACAGCTGAGGGGAACGAAGCGGGGCTTTTCCTGGAAAAGTCCCGGAAGTTCCTGTCGAGTGGTCACTTCCCTTGGACAGCGCTCAGGCATTTCGAGTAGAGGGCGAGTAGCTGGTTGACCTGATCTTCCGGTTTAGAACCGGTGGCGGCGACGAAGCCGGCAGCCGGTGTTGTGCCCCTTCCCAGCCCCGCCGACGCAGCGACAAACTTCAACAAATCCAGGGCGATATCTTCATTGCGGCGCGAGCCATTCGGGGTGGTTACAGCCTGTTCCATGTGCTTCCTCCGTGGCGATGCTACCAGAAGCGGAGGGTCGAGTATGCTGCTACTTGCAGCGACTGGGCGGCAAAGGAGATCTCTGTGGCAGTGATGGCGATCCAGCAGATTCGACGCATGCGGGGGGGAGCCCAGAGCCAGCTCATGCTGGCGTCTGACAACCATCTGTACGTGGTCAAATTCCGCAACAATCCGCAACATGTCCGGGTGCTGGCCAATGAGCTGCTGGCTACCCGCCTGGGCGCCGCGATCGGGCTTTCCGTGCCCCACTCGGAGGTGATCGAGGTGACGGATTGGCTGATTCGCAATACACCCGATCTGCATATGGAGTTTCGCGGGGGTGCGCGGCCATGCCAGGCGGGGCTCCACTTCGCCTCGCGCTGGGTAGGGGGGTTGATGCCCGGGCAGGTGGTCGACTACCTGCCTGAGGAGCAGCTGCTCGAAGTGCGCAATCTGGGTGAGTTCGCGGGTATCCTGGCGCTGGATAAATGGACCTGCAACATCAACGGCAGACAAGCGGTCTTTCAGAAGAGCCGGAGGGAGCGCCGCTACCGCGCTACCTTTATCGACCAGGGGTACTGCTTTCATGCCGGGGACTGGAAGTTTATCGATGCCAGCCTGGGCGGGGTATTTGCCGAGAACACGGTTTATCGCGGAGTCACGGGCTGGGAGAGCTTTGAACCCTGGCTAAGCCGCATCGAGAACCTGGCCCCGGAGACGGCGTGGGCGATTGCGGAGGTTATTCCGCCGGAATGGTATGGAGGAGATCTGAGCGCGTTGGAGGTCTTGCTGAAGCGGCTGCTGGCGCGCCGGGGGCGGGTGAGAGAGTTGATTGTGGCGTTCAGGGAATCGGCAAGGCGGCCGTTTCCGAATTGGGGAGGGGAGGCAGAGGAGGTTGGAGGGAGGGGGGAAATGGGGGCGGGATGGGTGCAAGATAGTGGAGGCTTGGGCTGAAGAGGTTGCCGGGGTAAATTGATTTTCGAGGGAGGGGGACATGGCGGAGCGCCAGCAGTGCGAATTTCAACTCATCCGCTATGTGCCGGATCCGGTGAAGAACGAGTTCGTCAATATTGGTGTGCTGCTGCGGGGCGCTGAGAGAGAGCAGAGCGCACTGCGCTTTACCCGCGACTGGGGCCGGGTACGCTGCCTCGATCCCGACGCGGACACGGCGATGCTGGAGGCATTAGAGATCGAGGTCGGACACCGGCTACGGTCCCAACCGGCGGACCATCCCAAGCCCATCCTGGACTTGCTCGAGAGCTCGCTTTCCAACGGGTTACAGATTACCGAGACCAAGGCGTACCTGGCGGAGACATTTCTGGCCGGCCTGGAAGATCTGATGCGCCGGTATGTCGATAGCCCACGGCGGGAACGGAGACAACGGCGCGGCGGCCGGGCAGCGCTGATCGCGGCCATGCGCACGCACTTCGAGGCAGCCGGGGTGTGGACGCTGATGCGTAAACAAATCGCCGCCGCCCACTACACCAGACCCGGCGATCCGCTGCGCATCGACTGCGGCTACCGCAACGGGCAGGTGAAAATGTTCCAGGCGATTTCGCTCGAAGCCGATGCCGTGGATGCGAAGTTGCTTGCCCTCAGCGCGCATAGCCTCAGGGAGGGAGTGCAAAGGATAGAGAAAGCAAGACTTGAGCTGACCGCGATCATTGAGCCGATTGGCTGGCCGGAGGGCGATGAGGAGCCGGATGAGGAGCGCAGCGTTCGCTACAAATATGCGTTCGACACCATGGAGGAACACCAGATCCGGGTGATGACCAGTTCTGACCTCACGCATATCGCAGAGACCGCCCGCATGGAGCTTGGCGTCTAGCGCCGGACGGGGATGGGATAATCGAACCAAATGAACGCCTCTCCTACCGTCGGGATGAACGCCTCTCCTACCGTTGGCGTGGTCATGGGAAGCAAGAGCGATTACGAAGTTCTCGGTCCTTGCATTGACCTATTGCGGGAGTTCGCCATTCCCTACGAAGCACGCATCGTTTCTGCACACCGCACTCCCGACTGGCTTTTTCAATATGCCGAGCAGGCGGAGCCGCGGGGCTTGAAAATCATCATTGCAGCCGCCGGCGGTGCTGCGCATCTGCCGGGAATGATCGCCGCCAAGACCATCCTCCCGGTGCTTGCGGTGCCGGTGCCTTCCACCTGCTTGCAGGGCATCGATTCTTTGCTCTCCATTGTGCAGATGCCCAAGGGGGTTCCGGTCGCCACATTGGCCATCGGCAAGCCGGGCGCCGCCAACGCGGCATTGCTGGCAGTGGCCATTCTTGCCGGTCATGATCCGGAGCTGGGCAACCGGCTGCGGGCGTGGCGGCAGGCGCGCAGTCGAGAGGTGCTGGAAGCGGAGTTGCCCTCTTGAGTGTGATCGCTCAAGGCTCGACCATCGGCATTCTGGGGGGTGGCCAACTGGGCCGCATGACGGCCATGGCGGCACGGTCTATGGGCTATCGGGTACAGGTGATGGATCCCGATCCTTCCTGCCCGGCCCGTTTTGTGGTCGACGCCTGTTTTGTGGGCTCCTGGGACGACGCTCGCGCGGCCGCCGACCTGGCTCGTGGGTGTGACGTGATCACGCTCGAGATCGAGCAGATTTCCATTGCCTCGCTGGAAGCTGCGGCCCGGCATGCCCCGGTGCGCCCGGGTAAGGAGATCCTGGCCATGGTGCAGGACCGGATCGAGCAAAAAAACTGGTTGCGGGACCAGGGCTATCCGGTGGGAGCTTACCGGGCCATTTACTCGGAAGACGATCTGCTGCAGGCGGTCGCGGAACTGGGGCCGCGGATTTATTTGAAGCGGGCCCAAGGTGGATACGATGGCCGGGGCCAGGTAAAGCTCGACGGGGCGCAGGCGGAGCGCGTGGGCGATGCCTGGCGGGCGTTAGGAGAGCAGCCTTGCGTGGCGGAGCAGGGATTGGATCTGGAATCCGAGATCTCGGTCATGGTGGCGCGCAATCCGAGCGGTGAGGTCGTTACATACCCGGCGGCCACTAACCATCATGAACAACAGATCCTGGTGTGGAGTGCGCTTCCCTCTTCCATACCGGCCGCGCTGGAGAGGCAGGCCCAGGAAATTGCCACCACGATGGCGTGCCAGCTCAAGCTGGAGGGGCTGCTGGCGGTGGAGATGTTTGTCACCCGCGGGGGCGGACTTTACGTCAATGAACTGGCGCCGCGTCCGCACAACAGTTATCACGCCAGCCAGCGCTGCTGCGTGACCAGCCAGTTCGAGCAGGCGGTGCGCGCGGTATGCGACCTACCCCTGGGCGATGTGAGGATTATGCGGCCGGCGGCGATCGCCAACCTGCTGGGCGATCTATGGCTGAAAAACGGGCTCCAGGACGAACCGCACTTCGCGCAAGCATTGGCGGTTCCGGAAGTCAGCTTGCACTTGTACGAGAAGCACACCGCGCGGGCGGCCAGAAAGATGGGGCACTTGTCGGCGACCGCGGACACAGCGGAAGAGGCCGTGGCGCGGGTGTTGGAAGCCAAGAGCAGACTGTAGCAGGCTGCGGAAAAAGTCCGGATGCGGATGGAGATGTGTGCCTCCGCGGCTAAAGCCGTACCTGTTTACAATCGCTTACGTACGGGCTCAAGCCCGTACCCTTCAAAGACCAGAGTTTTTCCGCAGCCTGCTAGTGTGCTGTCCCTGAAGTTCCCGGAACAATTCGAGGAATCGAAAATGTTCCAGAAACTGCGCTCAGGGGCTGAAGCCCATTTGGTTTTGCAGTGTTTGCGGCACGACTGAAGTCGTGCCCTGATACAAAGCCGAAGAGGAGTTCTTTAACGAACTTTAGGGACGGGACACTAGGGTGACAGGGGCCACCCAGCGTTCGTTGACGGTTTGGTGAGAGGGTCAGTGTACGCAGCCGATTTTAGCCGATGTCCTCGTTCCAGTTTTCCAGGTATTTCTTCAGCTCCGCCATAAACCTGCCGGCGTCCGCCCCGTCGATGATGCGGTGATCGAAGCCCAGGGTGAGACGGATGATGCTGCGGATCGCGATTGAGTCGGAGCCGTTCTCATCTGTAACTACCGTAGGCTCTTTAAAGAGGCCGCCGACACCCAGAATGGCCGATTCCGGCTGATTGATGACCGGGGTCCCGAATTGCTCGCCGAAGATGCCGGGATTGGTAATTGTGAACGTGCCAGAAGCCACTTCTTCCGGCTTGAGCTTCTTGGCCCGGGCTCGCTCCGCCAGGTCGACGATGGCTCGCGCAATGCCCAGGAAACTCTTGTCCTCGGCCTGGCGGATGACGGGCACAATCAGCCCCCAATCCAGGGCGACGGCAATGCCCAGGTTGATGTTCTTGTGGTAGCGGATGGCATCTCCCTCCATCGAAGCGTTCACGATGGGCATCTTGCGCAGCGTGGCGATGACGGCGCGGGAGATAAAGGGCATGTAGGTAAGCTTGACCCCGTTGCGCTGCTCGTACTTGGATTTTTCTTTTTCGCGAATGCGCACGATGCGGCTCATGTCGATCTTGAAGACCGTGTGCACATGGGCGCTGGTGCGCTTGGAGTCGACCATCCGCTGGGCAATGATGGCGCGCATGCGCGTCAAGGGCACCAGTTCATCTCCAACCGTGACTACGGGAGCAGGGGGCTTGGCCGACGCAGGCACGGGCGCGGATACTGGGGCCGGGGGGGCCGGCAGTGTTGGGACGGCAGGTTTGGCTGGCGCCGCGGGCGCGCCCCCTTTGGCCAGGTAGCCGAGAATGTCTTCCTTGGTGATTCTGCCTGCTGAGCCGGTGCCCGGAACCTTGCTCAGATCCAGGTTGTTTTCTTTGGCGATCTTGCGCACCAGGGGCGAGGAGCGAACCCGTTCCCCGGTCTCTGTTTCGCTGGTCTCAACTTCTGCGTCAGTGGGAGCGGGCACAACCGCCGCGGGCGCGGGCCGCGTGGGTGCGGGAGCAGCGGCAGCACCGGCCGCCCCACCTACGCTGATGACCGCGACTACGGTGTTGATCTGCACCGTGGTGCCGGCCTCTACTTTGATTTCCGCCAGCACTCCGGCTGCCGGGGAAGGAATCTCAGCGTCGACCTTGTCGGTCGAGATCTCGAAGAGGGGCTCATCCTGTTGCACGGCATCGCCCGGCTTCTTCAACCACTTGGTGATGGTGCCTTCAAAAATCGACTCGCCCATCTGGGGCATGATCACGTCGGTGAGGGCCGGCGCAGCAGTTCCGGCCGTCGCTGCGGGAGCCGGCGGCGGGGGCGCCGGAGCAGGCGAGGACGCGGCGCTTGGGGGTTCTTTGGCAGCCACAGGAGCCGGCGCAGGCTGACCATCCGCGTCGGCGATCACGCCCACCACGGTATTGATCTGGACCGTGTTGCCTTCCGCGATTTTGACCTCGCTCAGCACTCCGCTGGCTGGAGAGGGTATCTCGGCATCCACCTTGTCGGTCGAGATCTCAAAAAGAGGTTCGTCCCGCTGCACCGTGTCACCCTGCTTCTTCAACCACTTGGTGATGGTGCCCTCAAAAATCGACTCGCCCATCTGGGGCATGATTACATCGGTCGGCATGGACTCCCTTTCGCAATGAGCCGCAGGCCTTCAGGCCTGACGCGAACTCTTCATTCTAGAGCAATCCAACGCTTACTGTGTGGTCACGAGCGGCAGGCCGCCGGGGACCAGATCGCCGACAGTCTCGACCCAAACCACCTGGCGCCCAAAGACACGGCCAAAGTGGCGGATGACCGAGTTGGCCACCTGCTGGAACGAAGGCGAGGGATCCACTTCAGCTTCGATGCTGGTGACGCCACGATCGCGGATGCCACAGGGAACAATCAATGCGAAGTCGTCAAGATCGGTGGTCACGTTCAGGGCGAAACCGTGGGTGGTGACCCCACGGGCAACATGGACACCCAGAGCTGCAATCTTTTTCTCCGCGATGGAGCCCCCGGGCATGGTCCAGACGCCGGCGCGGCCAGGGGCGCGCTGGGTAAGCACGCCGAATTCGGCACAGGCGCGAATGAGCACCTCTTCCAGCCGGCGGAGATACTCGACAATGCCCAGCGGTGGGGAAACGCCGCGCAAATTGAGAATGGGATAACCCACCAGCTGTCCCGGACCGTGGTAGGTGACGTCGCCTCCGCGATTGGTCTCAAACAAGGAGATGCCCCGGCGGGCCAGCAACTCGGCGCTGGCTACGACATGCTGACGGTCGGCATTCCTGCCCAGGGTGAGCACCGGGGGATGTTCGACCAGCAGCAGCACATCGCCGACCCGCTCCTGCTGGCGCAACGCGCACACCTGCTGCTGCAACGCCAGCGCGGTGCCGTAATCCAGGCGACCTAGATTGACCAGGGACACGACCATGTCAGAGAACAGCCGGTTCAAACATTGATGGCCATGTTTTCCACGCTGCCAAAGCCATCCAGCATTGCCTCCGCCAACGTGGGGTGAGCGTGGATAGTGAACATCAGCTCCTCGATGGTTGCTTCCAGCTCCAGCGCCACCACCGATTCGGCGATCATCTCCGTGGCCTGCGGCCCGATGATGTGGACTCCCAGCAGCTCACCGTGTTTGGCGTCGGCGACCACCTTGACGAAGCCCTCGTGGGAGCCGACGATGGACGCCTTGGAGTTGGCGGAGAAGGGAAACTTGCCCACCTTCACCTGGTGGCCTGCAGCCTTGGCTTGCGCCTCGGTCAAGCCCACACTGCCGATTTGCGGCTCGCAGTAGGTGCAGGCGGGGATGCGGTCGCGGCGGACGGGCCGGGCCCGCTTGCCGGCCACCTTGGCCGCAACCACCATGCCCGCCATCGCGGCCACGTGGGCCAACTGCGGCAGTCCGGCCACTATGTCGCCGATGGCAAAGATGCCGGGTTCCCCTGTCTGCATCCACTCGTCGACCCTGATGAAACCGCGCTCCAGCTCTACCTTGGTAGCCTCAAGGCCAAGGTTGGCAGTGCGGGGCGCGCGGCCGACGGCCACCAACACCGTCTCCGCTTCCTTCGTTACCTGCTTCCCATCGGAGCCGGTGAAGGTTACTTTCACCCCGTCCCTGGTCTTCTCGACCTTTTCCACTTTGGCGCCGGTGTAGCTTTCGATGCCTCGCTTGCGAAAGACCCGGGACAGTTCCTTGCTCACGTCCTCATCTTCGTTGGGGACCATGCGCGGCAGGTACTCGACGATAGTGACCTCGCTGCCAAAGCTCTTGAAGATGGAACCGAACTCAACTCCCACGGCGCCGGCGCCAATCACCACCATCGACTTGGGTATTTGGGGCAAGGCGAGGATCTCTATATTGGTGAGGATCCGGTTCGCGTCCGATTCGACGCCGGGCAACATGCGGGCGTCGGAGCCGGTGGCGATGACCACGTTCTTCGCCTGGACGACTTTCTTCTCCCCATTGGCTGCTTCGACCGCGATGGAGTGGATTCCATCTTTCGCCGGGCCTGTGAGCTTGCCATAGCCCTCGATGACGGTGACCTTGTTTTTGCGCATCAGGAAGTCGAGACCCTTCACGTGCTTGGTGATGATCCCGTTCTTGCGATCCAGAATGGTCTTCCAGTTGAGAGTGACCGTGCCCACGCCTTCGATGCCGTGTGCGGTGGCGTTCTTGAGGTGGTCATAGACTTCCGCATCGAAGAGCAGAGACTTGGTGGGAATGCAGCCCACGTTCAGGCAGGTGCCTCCCAGCTTTTTCTCCCGCTCGATCAGCGCGACCTTCAACCCGTACTGCCCGGCGCGGATGGCGGCGGTATATCCGCCCGGACCGCCGCCGATGATGACCATGTCGTAAATTGTTTCTGCCACTGCAAGCTCCCTCGATCAGTGCGTTGGCCCGCGGAATCCAGGCCGCAGGCGGTTGTTCAAAGCAAAACCCTTATTTTACGCGACGGGTCTCGCTCCCCCGGATTTCCTGTTGATATGGGTGGCTCCGGCGTGTTCCATGCGGTCCCGGCTGGCCGGGACCGCACACGCACGCGGCGGCGTCCAGCGTAGCGAAGCAGGAAATCCGGGTCTCCGCGCCGAGCGCCGTCTTGTGCCACACTGAACGTGTGCGACCGCACCTGGCCACGCTCGTCGCCGACTTCCTCCGTTATGGGGAAGAGATCGCGGTCGTCACCCACCGCGGTAACCGCCGCTTTTCTTCCACCTACGCCCAACTGGGGGAGCTGAGCGCGCGGTGCGCCCATGCGTACGACCAGGCAGGCCTTAAGCCCGGAGACCGGCTTTTACTCTGGGGAAATAACTCCGTGGAGTGGGTAGCGGCATTCTTTGGATGCATCCTGCGGGGAATCGTCGCAGTTCCGCTCGATGCTGCCGGCAGCCTGGAGTTCGCCAGACACGTGGTGGCCGAGGTCAAGCCCCGGCTCCTGGTGGGCGACCTGGCGCTGCTGCAGCAACTCAGTCCGGGCGTCGCCACGCTTGGCTTTGCTGGTTTCACCTCGTCTTTGCCGGCGCCGGATTATCTTCCCCTGCCAGGTCTCTCGCGGGATACGCCGCTGCAGATCATTTTCACTTCCGGCACCACCGGCGAGCCCAAAGGCATCGTGCACACCCAAGGCAATGTGCTGGCCTCGCTCGATCCCCTGGAACAGGAGATCGGTAAATATCTGCGCTACGAACGCTTTGTTCATCCGCTGCGCATTCTGCACACGCTGCCGCTGAGTCACGTCTTTGGCCAGTTCATGGGTCTCTGGGTCCCACCGTTGCTGGCAGCGGAAGTGCATTACGAAGACCGGCTGCAGGCACCCCGGCTGACGACGCTCCTGCGCGAGGAACGCATCTCGGTGTTGGCTGCCGTCCCCCGGGTGCTCGATCTGCTCCGCGCCTACATGGAGGCCGAGTTTCCGGGGCTTGCTCAAAGAGTTGTCGCAGCCGGCAGCGAATCTATTGCGAAACGATGGTGGCGCTTCCGAGCTGTGCATCGTCGCCTGGGCTTGAAATTCTGGGCCTTCGTGTCCGGAGGAGCGGCCTTGCCGGCCGACCTGGAGAGCTTTTGGACCACAGCGGGCTTTGCCCTGATCCAGGGCTACGGCATGACCGAGACCACCGCCCTGGTGACCTTGAATCATCCCTTCAAGATTGCCCGCGGGAGCATCGGCAAACCGCTGGCCGGACGGGAGGTGAAGATCGGAGCCGATGGGGAGATCCTGGTACGGGGGGCCTCGATCGCCGCCCAGGTATGGCGACACGGCGAGCTGCAGCCACGCGGCGAAGACTGGCTGGCCACCGGCGATCTGGCAACTCAGAATGCCGCGGGTGAACTGGTCTTTGCCGGGCGCAAGAGCGACGTCATCGTCACCTCCGCCGGATTGAACATCCATCCCCAGGATCTGGAGGGGGTGCTGCGCGGGCAGCCCGGGCTACGTGATTCGCTGATTGTCGCCTACGATTCGGCCGCCGGTCCTACTCCGGTCGCTGTCCTCATTCCCGACAGAAACCAGGGCGACGACCTGCTGGAGCGCGCTGTGGATATGGCCAATGGCGAGCTTGCGGCCTTCCAGCAAATTCGCTACTGGCTGCGCTGGCCCCAACCGGAGTTTCCCCGCACCTCGACCGGCAAGGTCCTGCGCCGGGTGGTGCAGAGCTGGGCGCAAAGGTCGCTCGAGTCTGGCGGCGCGACGGTGGAGAATCCCTCCGACCCGTTGTTGGTGGTACTCCGCCAACTCGGGGCGCCCGACCAGGAAATCACAGCCAGCGACCGTTTGATCGAAGACCTGCACCTGGACAGCCTCGCCATGGTGCAACTGCAGTCGACGCTCGAAACTCGCTTTGGGATGGAGCTCGGCGATCCTGCCTGGGAGCAGGTGAGGACGGTGGGGGACCTGCGCGGCCTGCTCCAGCGCCATCAACCTGGCTTGGTTGCCGGTGGGGTGGTTTCTCAGGCAATCCCGAACTCATCGACCGAAACGCAGGCGGCACCGATTCCCGCTGTTGCCAACCAGAAACCAGGGGTAGTCTTTCCCCACTGGCCCTGGTGGCCGCTGGTTCGCCTGCTACGTATAGGTTTTCAGGAGCTGGTCGTTCGTCCGTTGGTCTGGCTGTTGCTCGCGCCACGCATCGGACCACCGGTCGACCTTGCGCAACCTTCGCTGCTAATCGCCAACCATCTCACCGCCTTCGACGTCCCCGTGATTCTGTATGCGCTGCGCGCCGCGGATCGTGATCATGTAGCGGTGGCCATGTCGGGTGAGCTACTGACCGGCTGGCGCCGGGGCAAGGCGCAGCGCCACCGCATGGTTGCAGCCCTCACCCCGCTTGCTTATTGGCTGGTCACCGCGCTCTTCAACGTCTTTCCACTCCCCCGAGGCGCCGGCTTACGGCAAAGCTTCGCCCACGCCGGGGAGGCGTTGGACGATGGCTACCACGTGCTGGTATTTCCCGAGGGCCGACGCTCCGCCGACGGACGACTGCAGCCGTTCGAGCAAGGCATCGGCTTGCTGGCGGAGGAATCGGAAGTGCCGGTGCAACCGATTTTGGTGGAGGGTTTGGGGCGGCACGACGGCAAGAGATGGCCGAAACGCGGCACCGTGGCGGTCCGGATGGGCGCCGCGCTGACGATGGCAGCCGGGGAAGAGCCGCAAGCGTTTACTCGCCGCTTGCAGGCTGCCGTGGCTGCGCTGGGGAAGGGTGGCGTTGAAGGTGCGTCATGCCAGTAGACGTGCGGCCTCTTTGGCAAAGTAAGTCACGGTGAAGTCGGCGCCGGCGCGGCGAATGGAAATGAGTGATTCCATCATTGCTCGCTCATGATCCAGCCAGCCTTTGGCGAAGGCAGCCTGCAGCATGGCGTATTCGCCAGAGACCTGGTAGGCCCCGATGGGCACATCCAGGCGCTCACGCGCGGCCCGAATCACATCCAGATAAGGCATGGCCGGCTTCATCAGGATCATGTCCGCACCTTCCGCGATATCCTGATCGATCTCGCGCATGGCTTCGCGCAGGTTGGCGCCATCCATTTGATAGGTGCGTCGGTCGCCGAATTGCGGCGCCGAGTCCGCGGCTTCGCGAAAGGGGCCGTAGAAGGCAGAGGCGACCTTGGCAGCGTAGGAGAGAATCGGTATCTGCTCCAGGCCAGCATCGTCCAGGTGGTCGCGAATGGCGCCCACGCGGCCGTCCATCATGTCGGAAGGTGCCACGATATCCGCTCCGGCCTTGGCTAAAGAAACCGCAGTGCGGGCAATCAGGCTCAGGCTAGAGTCGTTCTCCACTTCGTAGGCATCGCCGGTTTTACTGACGATCCCGCAATGGCCGTGGGAGGTGTATTCGCAGAGACAAACATCGGCCACCAGAAGGAGTTTTTTCGCCGCCGGCCGGAAGGCGCGAAGGGCCTGCTGCACGATGCCGTCTTCCGCCCATGCACCGGTCGCTTCTTCGTCTTTCACTGGGGGAAGCCCGAAGAGGAGAAGCCCGGCCAGACCGAGTTGGCCGGCATCTTCCACCTCTTTCAGCGCTTCATCGATGGAGAGGTTATAGACCCCGGGCATGGAGCTGATTTCCCGCCGGATGCCTTCGCCAGGACAGATGAATAGCGGGTAGATGAGCGCTCCGGGGTGAAGGTGAACTTCGCGGACCAGCGAACGCATCGCTTCGGTGCGCCTTAAACGCCGCAGACGGGTGACAGGAAATTCCATGGATTGATTTTACGGGGTGGCTTGCGGAATCGTGGTGCAGCTTCTATCAAGTGAATGGGGTCCGTATCGCCCGTCAACCGAGCTGAGCGTACTCCCCCCTTTGGGCGGATTGCGAGGAGAATGGCTCGCCACCGAGCGCTTTTTCTCTCGTCAGTTTCTGGGAAACTTCCCGCCCTCTCCAGATCAAGCCAAATACAAATAGGGTGAGGAAGTACGCAGCAAGGCCGATCAAGGCGGAGGTGACACCGATCATGGTCTGATCCTTTCCGAAAGAATGCCAGGTACGGATGCACCAGGTTCGCCTCAGCATTCGTCGGCTGAAAACGATAGGGTGAAGCCTTACGACTGCGCTTTTCCGACCAGCGAAAACAGTACTTTTGCGCTCCGGCCTCGGAGGAACATTCGGGTGAAAGCATTTGAAACAGATCATTTTCGGCCCAGGTACGCTTAGGCGAACCTGGGGCACCCGTCCATTTCCTATGGGGTGCCCGTTTCATTCTCTTGGGATCAGCCCGTCCCCTGGCGACTGGAGGGAGACAAAACCTCCGCAACATCTTGCAAATCTCTACTGCCAACCCTCGCGCAACCTCTTGACGTATTCATCGGCGTGTTCATCGGCCCAAAGCTCCTCGCCCGACCCGTAGAGGGCCATGAGCGGATCAGCCTGGATTTTTCTCTCCGTCCAGGCCCGCTTGTATTCTTGGTACCACTTGAAGATGTCCGTGTAGTGCAAGGTTCCTCCACATGAGACCAAGAAGAGTGCAACTATAGTTTTACCACTCGCTAACCGTGTTTAAGCCGCAAGGTCCCGCACCCGAGATGCACTAGCATGGTCCAGTGAACCTATTAGAGCCCGTGCCGGGGATGGTGGAGGAGTGCAGTTGCGAGGCGCTCGAATGGAGCCGCCTGCTCGAATTGGTGGCGACCTTCGTCCATTCCAGAGTGAGCCGCGAATGGCTGCTGGCGATGAAGCCTTCACGGGATGTTTCCTGGATCGACCATCAGCACGGGCTGGTCAGCGAGATGCGGCTGCTGCTGGCGCAGGGGGTTTCGCCCGCGCTGGGCGGATTGTTCGATCCCACCCGGCTGACGGATAAGGCGCGCATCCAGGGAGCCTTGCTGGAGGCGGAGGAAATTCGCGACCTGCTCTTTTTGGTAGACAACATCACCACCTGGCAAGCCCTGATCGAGCGCCCCCCCGAAGCGGTGACCGCGCAGCTGCCTGGGTTGCAGGCTCTGAGCCAGTTACCCCCGGGCACACAGCTGGACCGCCTGGCGCGTTCTCTGCGTTCGCGGCTGAATCCCGATGGTTCGCTCAGCGACGACGCGTCGCCTGAGCTGCGTCGTATCCGCCGGGAGATCGAGCGCCAGCAACGGGTGATCGAAGATAGCTTGCGCAACACCCTGCGCCGTCTTTCGGAAGGCGGCAGCACGCAGGAAGACCTGATCACGATCCGGGGGGAGCGTTTTGTCATCCCGGTGAAGTCGGAGTACAAGCGGCGCATTCCCGGAGTAGTGCACGGCGCCAGTTCAAGCGGCCAGACCGTGTACCTGGAGCCGCTCGAGACCATCGAGCAAAACAACGAGCTGGTGCGGCTGATCGAAGAGGAACAGTCCGAGAGCAGGCGTATTTTTCTGGCCATGACCGCGGAAATCGGGCTGCAGGGTCACGCCATCGCCCTCGGCGCAGCGATACTAGCGCAGCTCGATGGGCTGCAGGCGCGGGCACGCTTCGCCGCCGAATTCGATTGCATCCGACCGCGCTTCGCCGGCCCCGCCGAACCGTTGCTGGAGCTGAAGCAGGCACGCCACCCTTTGCTCGAAAAGCGCTTGCGCACCCAGCAAGCAACCGTGGTGCCGCTGAGCCTGGCGCTGAACGACAGCCAGCGCCAGCTCATCATCAGCGGCCCCAATACCGGCGGCAAGACAGTCGCACTCAAAACCACCGGCTTGCTGGGCATGATGGCCCAGGCGGCGATCCCGGTACCCGCCGCGGAAGCGATTTTTCCACTCTTCGGCGCGTTTCTGGCCGACATCGGCGACGCGCAGTCGATTGAGCAAAACCTCTCTACCTTCTCCGCTCACATCGCGAACCTGGAACGTATCTCGCAGCTGGCGGACTCCTCCTCCCTGGTGCTGCTCGATGAGCTCGGCTCAGCGACTGACCCGGAGGAAGGAGCGGCCCTGGCGGTGGCTATCGCAGGGTATTTCCTCGAGCGTCATGCGTGGTGCCTGATCTCCACCCATCACACCTCGCTCAAGGTCTATGCGGCCAAGAGGCCCGGAGTGCTCAATGCTTCTGTGGGCTTTGACGTGCAGACACTGGCGCCGACATTTGAGCTGCGGCTAGGAGTTCCAGGCGCTTCGGCCGGCCTCAACATTGCCCAACGCCTGGGTCTTAACCCCAAGATCCTCGAAGACGCCCGTACCCAACAGAACACCCAGACGCAGGATATTGGCCACTTCCTGGACCAGCTGCATAGCCAGCTCGACGCTGTCGCGGCCGAGCGCGAGGGGGTACGGCGCCGCGAGCAGGAAGTAGCGCGAGAGAAGAGCCGACTGGAAAGCGAGGGACTCAAGGAGTGGCGGGCCAAGGTGCGGGACCTGGAATCGCAACTGCAATCGTTACTAAAGGACTTCACCTACCAAATACGCGAGACGGTACGCGCGATCGACGACCGGGCCGCGCAGCAAAAGCTATCGAAAGAAGCCGAGCGGCGGATGGCCAAGCTGCGGCGGGAGTTCAGCGAGCAATTCAACTCCGTCGTGGTGGCCCAGCACAGCGGAGCCGACCGGGGAGACAGCAACGCGCAGCCCCACCTGGTACGCCACGTCTCGGTGGGAGACACGGTGAGGCTGAAGTCGCTGGGCAAGACCGGCGTAGTGCAGCGGCAGGTGGACGGCAACGCCTTCGAGGTGGCCATTGGGCCGATGAAAATGCGGGTGGCGCGGGATGACATCGCAGAGGTCATCGCCGCCCGCGAGCCCAGGCCGGTTAGCCCGCTCGAAGCAGCACGCGGACGCGGGGTCACGGTCTCCATCGCTCACCCCGAGGAGACGGTCCGTTCCGAGCTCAATGTCATTGGGCGCACGGTGGAGGAAGCCACCGGCGAGGTGGAGCAGTACCTGGACCGCGCCTTCCTGGCCGGGCTGCCGCGGGTCCACATCGTCCACGGCATGGGGATGGGAGTCTTGCGCAAGGCACTGCGGACGCTGTTGGAGCGGCATCCGCACGTGGCGCTGGTCGCCGAGGCAAGCCCCGGCGAAGGTGGCGCCGGCGCCACCGTGGTCGACCTGCGACAGTAGCATAGGGCGAATGGGTCCCCCGCACCCCTGGCTGAGGTTTGTGGGTTCCACCAGGTCGAAAACATCTATTTGGACAGCTGCGGTTACCCACTCAAGCCAACAGCAGGCTTGACCCCGATTTTCTGCCACGCTGCGCTAGTGTCCTGTCCCTGAAGTTCCTGGAACAATTCGAGGAATCGAAAATGTTCCAGAAACTGCGCTCAGGGGCTGAAGCCCATTTGGTTTTGCAGTGTTTGCGGCACGACTGAAGTCGTGCCCTGATACAAAGCCGAAGAGGAGTTCTTTAACGAACTTTAGGGACGGGACACCAGAGAGGTCGCGCGTGTGCGCCTTTCATTAAGGAAAGGCGCATGGAGTGTATCAACGCCACATGCCTCCGCAGGAAATCGGGGAAATGGGGCACCCAAGGTTTTGCTGCGGTTTCAGATTAAGACCATCGAATATGGCTATTTGCTATGGCTATTTGCCATCGTCGAAGTGAAAAAAGAGGTTGTTCAGAGACTCGGCCAGCGTGGGGTGAGCCAACACAGCGTCGCGGAGCACGCTGTATTTCAAATGGCCCATCATCGCCACCTGGAAGACCGCCATCACCTCGCCACCCTCGATGCCCAACACCGTGGCGCCTAGTATTTGCTCGGTTTCGGCATCGACGATCGCCTTCATCAGGCCGCGCGTTTCGTCTACCTCCAGGGCCCGCGCGACCGAGGTCATGGGCATTCTGGCTACGCGTATCTTTCGCCCGCTTTCTTGCGCCTGGCTCTCGGTCATGCCCACCCGCCCCAGCTGCGGATCCATGAAGACGGTATAAGGAACCGGCCGGTCCCGTACGGTGCGGTCACCGCCGTCGAGCAGGTTGGCTTTGAGTATCCGGAAATCATCGTAGGAAATGTGAGTGAACTGAGGCCCACCCTTCACATCGCCGAGGACATAAACGCCAGGGGCGGAAGTCTCCAGCCGGTCGTTCGACCGGATAAAGCCCCGCTGGTCGACTTCGATGCCGGCAGCAGCAGGCTTGAGCGCCGCAGTGTTGGGCACCCGGCCGGTGGCCACCAGCAGATCGGATCCTTCGATGGTCTGTGGCTTGCCTTCTACGGTGACCGTTAAAGTGACGACACCGTTAACTCGCGCGACTCTCTCAGTGCGCGCGTTGAGCAGGACTTCTATGCCATCCTGGCGCAGGATCTTGACCACCTCCGCGGCAACCTCCTGGTCTTCCTGAGCCAGAAGCTGTGAACCTGACTGGATCACCGTTACCTTGCTGCCGAAGCGGCGAAACATCTGGCTGAACTCCACGCCGATGTAGCCTCCACCCAGGATCAACAGGTGCTCGGGCACATAGTCCAGCTCCATGATGCTTTCATTGTCGAAATAGGGAACTGTTTTTAGACCTTCGATCGGGGGCGCGCCACTGTGGGTGCCGGTATTGATAAAGAATTGTGCCGCACTCAGCTGCCGCTCCCCGCCGCCGTGGAGCGCAACGCTGATTTGCCGTGGACCGGTAAAGGAAGCTTCGCCGCGTAGCAGCTCCACATGCGCGTTCGCCAGCCGCTTCTCATTGCCCTCGCGAAAGCTGCGGACGATGGCCCGTTTTCTTTCCCGCACCCGACCCATGTCGACGGTGACCGGGCCGACACCGACACCGTAATCGGCACCCCGGCGCGCAAGGTAGGCAGCGCGGGCGCTGGCCACCATGGTTTTGGTGGGTGTGCAACCGCGATTGATACAGGTGCCACCCACATCCTGGCGCTCGATCATCGCGGTTTTCTTTCCCGCGGCTACCAGTGCGCCAGCCAGCGGATTGCCGCCCTGACCCGAGCCGATGACAATGGCGTCGAAGGATTCCGCAATTTGTCCACTCATGGCAACTACCTCGAATGAGATGCAAGCAAGGACTTTGATGCCAACGAATCATAGCTGGCTTTGCTCTTTTACCAGCGAGAGACGAGGAACAAGCCGCCGCCGACGGCAACCAGATCTTCGCACAGAGCCAGCACAAGATCGGGAACCATCCCGGCCAGTTGGCGTCGGTAATTGTAGCCGGCGAAGGCGCCGGCTACCCCGCCCACCGCACCCAGAAGCGCGCCAGCCAACGGCGATGCAGCAGCGGAAATACACAAGGCTGCCCCGCACAACCCGCCGAAGATGACCCGGACGGCGAGCGGTCCGGCTTGCGTCCGGGCGGGAATGGAAGGCAGCTTGTCTGCGATCAGCTCCCCTATGGCGAAGACGGAGAAAATCACCAGGGAGATTTTGTGTGTGAAGAATGCGAGCAGTGAGTTTTGGAGATGCAGCCAGCCCAAATGAGCTCCCCAGGCCACTACAGCAGGAGCGGTCATGGAGCGAAGGCCGCAAACGCAGCCAATCAGGAAGGCGCAGAGGAGGGTCACCATGGATCAAACATGGCTTCCTCGCGAGGCGATGTCAAACCGGCAACAGTTGGCTACTGAGGTGAGCTTACCTGGCCCACCTGGATCTCGGGCGCCAGCGTGAGTGCATCCTGCAGGCGGAAAGTGACCACCGTTTCGGCTGGAATCGATAGATCGCCGTTCCCGGTAAAGGCTGCGCCCAGGGCTCCGGCACCGCCTCCGGCTAAGCCGCCGACGAGCAGGCCTACCCCTCCGGTCGCCAGCCCTCCAATCAGCATGCCCATGCCGGCACCACCACCGATGAAGGCTGCACTACGCTTTCCTTTGCCTTTCTTGGTCCGGGCCAGATTGTTGGTATCGATGCGATAGGGTGTGCCGTTGACTTCCAATCGAGTCAGAGTCAGCGCCAGCACCGACTTTCCTTTGAACCTTCCACGCTTGTGGGCCAACAGGATTTCACCGCTGGCCGCGGAACCGGAGGGCACGGCAACGGTGTTGCCCTCCACCACTGGCTCGGCCAAGACCCCGGTGAAACGGTCTCCCGACTCAACATGCTTGACGTTAATGGTCTGGTTCAGACGAACCTCCAACCGGGTGCCGCGGGGAAGGACCAGCGCCGGTTGAGGCGCGGGAGCCGGGACCGGAGCGGGATTGGCTGCGCTTGCGGGGTTTCCAGGGGCAGTATTGGCTGCGTTCGCCTGGTTTGCGCCTACGGCACTCGGCGGAGTCTGCGCAGCGGGAACGGAGCTTGTTTTGTTGGTGCATCCGGCGAGCATAGCTAACAATGCGGAGGCCAGAATGGTGAACGTGGCAATGGCTCGCCAGCGGTTGGGGGAAGCATTCATGGTGGCGCCTCAAAGGCAAAGGTACCTCGAACGGGCAATCCGGGATGCACCACTTTGGTAGCAGGCGGCGCAGCCACTTGAGATTAGAATTGGGGGGTGGGTAAGATCCCCCGGGGCGATAACTTATTGAAATTAAAGCTTTCGTTCGCCATCCTCGCTCTGGCCCTAACCCCTCTGGCGGCTCCGCTCCTGGCCCCCAGCCACCCCGTTGTCGCTTTGCTCATCCGCAGTTTCTTTTCCCGGCTCTGCCACCAGGATCCGGAGCGAAGTTTCATGGTGCAAGGTTCGCCCATCGCCGTCTGCGTGCGCTGCCTGGGCATCTATTGCGGGGCTGCGCTGGCTACGCTGCTGGGTATGGACAAGTCTTCCGCTAAGCGATGGCTGGCGATCGCGGTATTGCTCAATCTGATCGACGTCGCCACGGCGAGCCTTCATTGGCATGGCAATTTACCGCTGCCTCGCTTTTTGTTGGGGCTGCTGCTGGGCGTCGGGGCCGGGGCGGTGATTCTCTCGCCACTGGGCCGATTGCAGATACGTCTGTCTCCCCGAGACGATGGGTCCGGTTAAGGGGTGGTTGGTGAAGTCCCGCGGTATCCCACATCTCGCGAAAAACGAGCGAGATATGGGGCACCCGTCCCTTGTTGCACCTTAAAGGGGAAAGTACTGATACCTTTCGACGGGGGGAAAGCAACACCTCAGGGGCTAAAGCCCTGATCGGCCCACGGTCGGTACGGCACGGCTAAAGCCGTGCCCTGATACAAAGCACGTATTTACGGGCTGAAGCTTGCACCCACTCAAGCCAAAGAACGGCTTGAATGGGCCACCCATCCTTCGTTAGGGCGCACCTCAGGGGCCGGATTCATGGCAAAGCATTTACGTACGGCCTGAAGGCCGTACCCTTCAGAAAAATGAGTTCTTCCGCAAGCTATAAAGTCGTGCCCTGACACAGACAGGAGTTTTTCCGCAGCCGGTAGAGCCCGTTTCATTCCCGAGCTTTTACGTACGGCCTGAAGACCGTAAACTCGCAGCGTGTTCAGTCGGCGCGGTAGACTACCCGGCCTTCGCTGATGGTCATGCGCACCTTGCCCAACATCGTCCACCCGTCAAAGGGAGTGTTGCTCGATTTGGATCGAGTCGATGCCGCGCGAAAAATCCATTCCGCCGCGGGGTCGAAGATGACCACGTCGGCAAAGGCTCCCACAACCAGGCTACCGCGGCCACGCAAGTTGAGGAGGTTGGCCGGTTGGGTACTGAGTAGCGTGATCAGCCGGCTGAGCGAGACCTTATGTTTGCGATGGAGGAGTTCGAGGGTCAAGCCCAGGGCCGATTCCAGGCCGGTGATGCCATTGGGCGCACGTTCGAATTCCTGCTCCTTTTCATGGGCCGCGTGGGGAGCGTGATCGGTAGCGATGCAGTCGATGGAGCCATCGAGCAGCCCTTCCAGCATGGCCCGGCGGTCGGACTCCGCGCGCAAGGGCGGATTCATCTTGGCATCGGTGTTGTATTCACCCACCGCGTTCTCCGTCAGCACAAAGTGATGGGGCGCCACTTCGCAAGTTACGTGCAGGCCATTGCGCCGGGCGCGGCGCACCGCGTCCAAAGCGGCAGCCGTGGAGAGATGGGCGACGTGCAGGTGGGCGCGACCACCCTTGAGCTCGGCCAGCAAGCGAAGATCGCGCTCCACCAGACCAGCCTCCGCGGCCACCGGCATACCGCGCAGGCCGAGCCGGAAGGCCAGCGCGCCGGCGTTCATGGAGCATCCCGCGGTCATGCGCGTGTCTTCGGCGTGCTGGATCACCGGCAGCCCGGCGCGCGCCGCAGCCGCCAGCGCCTGGTGCATGATGGCTTCGCCGAGAATGGGCTTGCCGTCGTCGCTCACAGCAACCGCGCCGGCGGCTTTCAGGGAGCCGTATTCGGTCAGTGCTTCGCCCATGCTGCCCCGGGTAGCGGCCGCGATGGGAAAGACGCGGGCACTTGGGTTACGCTCCGCACTCTGCATCCAGCGTGTGGTCTCCACCGAATCGTTGACGGGAACGGTATTTGGCATGGCACAGACAGTGGTAAATCCGCCCGCCGCCGCCGCGGCGGTTCCAGTGGCGATGGTCTCCTTATAGCCCTGTCCGGGTTCGCGCAGATGGACGTGGATATCGACCAGTCCGGGCGCAACCACCAGGCCCCCGGCTTCCACGATCTCGGCGTCGGCCTGTTTGGCGGCAGCCGCCAGTTTGCCAGGAGGCTCCATGGCAGCGACGCGGCCGTCTTTCAGCAGCAGGTCGCGGCGCGCATCCACCCCAGCGGAAGGATCGACAACGTGACCACCGCGAATCAGGATCGCGCTCACGCACTGCCTCGTTTCCTGCGCGCGGCAGCACTCGGTGCGGGTTTTCGTGCAGGCCGTACGGAGTTGGACGGCTGCTCAGGGGCCAGGGCGCGATGAATCAACGCCATGCGGATGGCAACGCCGTTCCGCACCTGCTGCTCGATCACCGACTGCGGCCCATCGGCCACATCGCTGGTGATCTCAAGCCCGCGGATCATCGGTCCGGGATGCATCACAATGGCCTGGCGGCCGCTGGCACACAGCCGCTGGCGATGCAGTTGATACCGGGCGGTGTACTCGTCCAGGTCGATGTGCACACCGGTCAAGCGCTCCTTTTGGATGCGCAGCATCATGACAATCTCGGCTTGCTTCAGCGCCCGATCGAAGTCCCGCTCGATGGTGATACCCGGGCCTAGTTCCTGGGCTACCTCGGGCAGCAGGGCGGGCGGTCCACAGAAGATGACACGGGCACCCAGCCGCGGCAGCAGAAGCGCGTTGGAGCGAGCCACCCGGGAGTGGAGTATATCGCCCACGATGGTCACCGTGATTCCCTGAAGAAGGGTCGCGCCAGGCACCTCCTGAGGCCGCCCCAGAGCGAGGAGCATGGTTCTGACGTCCAGCAAAGCCTGGGAGGGATGCTCGTGCATGCCATCCCCGGCATTCAGCACCGGCAAACCCGTGGCATGCGCCAGCAGGTAGGGCGCTCCCGAAGAAAGATGGCGCAAGATAATGCACTCCGCCCCCAACGCGCGCAAGGTGATGCCGGTGTCTTTGAGCGATTCCCCTTTTTCGATGGAAGAGGATTGGGAACTGATGAGCGCGGTGTCGGCACCCAAACCTTTAGCCGCCAGCTCGAAGGAGGTTCGCGTGCGGGTGCTGGATTCGTAAAAGAGGAGCGCGACCCTGCGATGGGCCAGGCGCCGGGCACGAGCCGCGGGCTCTTCGGCTTCGAGCAGATTGGCCAGGCGCAGGATGGCGGAGACGTCTTCTACCCCGAGCGAGGTGACGGAAAGCAACGACCGCGAAGGCGCGGACGGAGTGGGCACAGCCGCTCCGGGAACCGCGACCCCGGATTTCCTGAGAATCTGGTTGGCGTTGGCGAGCTTCATGCGGCTTTCCTTCTTAATGAAAGCCGCGCACACGGTCGCGTCCAGCGCAGAGTACAGGAGATCCGGGGGACGCGAGGTGGCTCCGATCTGGCTTTTTCTGCTGGCATCGTGAATTGCGCCGGGGGATTACGGTCGGTTTGCGGCCCATTCTGCCGAAGCGGCTGATGGTTAATCGGTGCGTTCGACGAGGATGACCTGTTCGTCGCCGTCGATCTCCTGGAGCTTGACCTCGACGATCTCGCGGTCGGTGGTCTGCACGTGGCGGCCGACGAAGCTGGCCTCGATGGGCAGCTCGCGATGGCCGCGGTCGATCAGCACCAGCAGCTGTACGCGCCGCGGCCGGCCGTGATCAAAGAGCGCGTCCAACGCCGCCCGTATGGTTCGGCCGGTGTAGAGAACATCGTCGATGAGAATGATGTCGCGGCCGGCGATATCGAAGCCGATGGCCCCGGGGACGACGACCGGGCGAATGTCGCGGGTAGAAAGGTCATCACGGTAGAAGTTAATGTCGAGAACCCCGGTATCGACCGGCTTCTTCTCGATGCCCGCAATCAGCTGCCCTAAGCGGACCGCGAGGGGCACTCCACGGCGCTTGATGCCGACCAGGCCCAGGTTATGTCCACCATTATTTTTTTCAATAATCTGGTGCGCCAGCCGAATCAGCGTGCGCTCGATTTCCGATGCCGACATGATGCGGGTTTTCTCCCGCAGCCCGGGCATTGCACTGACTTTTGCTTTGCTCATAAATGCTCTGGCCGGATGATACGAGGGTTGAAGCATTTTTGCCATTATCGTGGTGTTAACGCATTTTTGCTAATACTGTGGTCCGGTGGGATCAGCTATGTGCGGCCATTCTATGGCGGAATGGCCGCGTCGAGTTCAGTTTCCTGGTCTACACCATTAGCAAAAATGCTCTAGCCGTTGCCCAAAGTGGGCTTGCGGGGAGCGAGCAGGCGAACACCCAGGGCCCCCCCAATCGCGGAGAAGAGGATGATGCCCACGGAAGTGGTGGCGGCGTTCATCAGAGTGTAGGCTGCCCTGCCATCCGGTGACAGCAGGAATTGGACATAGGAACGCCACTGCGCCTGGGCGTCGGGGTTGGCTTGCACCAGCGCTGTCGATTGCCGGATGACCGAGTCGTAGAACTGATCGATGGCATAGCCCTGATGCAGAACATAGCGGGCAAAGACACGCCAGATCGCGGTGGCGATGACCGAACTGTAAGCAGCGATGAGCCCGGCGACGGCGCCGATGCGAACGCCGGAGCGGGTTTCCAGAAGAAACGCGGGGGCGCGCCGGTGGTAGACGGCGATGGCCAGCACCGCTCCCCCGACCACCCATAGACAGCAGCCCCAGGACAACACGGAAACGGCACTCAGAAGTCCGGCAGGCACGGCAACGAAAAGCGCAGCCAGGATGGCGTCCTTCCAGGAGATTCCCTGGGCCCGGCCCAGCTTTCCGGAGGGCCAGCTGCCAGCATATCCGCTTTCGCCCTCTTCCTGCTGGGCAAACTTGAGTTGCGGGGAACCGCAGTTGGGGCAGAACAGCTCGGATGCGCTGAGGGTCGCGCCACATCGATGGCAGATCGGGTTCATCCTTCTTGAAGCTATCTCAGGGGCGAGCGGAGTGCAATCGATGGAGTGTTCGAGCCTCAGTTCGTACCCTGTTGCTCATTGTCAAAGCCGTGAGGGAGATCCAACGCGATCAGGCTGAAGTGGGTTGCCTCGTCGCCCCCGCCGTGCAGGACGACAATGTGTTGATGGCGAGGAGAACCGGCCTTCAACTCCAGATCGCCGGAATGGAAGTTGCCGTGCGGAGAGCCGTGATCATTGTCGAAATGGTCGGAGTGGTCGGAGTGGTCGCAACTGAGGCCTTCCCCGGTAGTGACCGGCATGCCAACCGGCTTATCTCCCGCGCATTCGATCACGCCGCCGTATTCGCTCAAGGCCTTGCGGTAAAAGTTGAGCACCTGGTCCCGGTTGTCGGCGGTGGTATAGTTGGCCGTTTTTACCCGTAGCTTCCAGGAGCCAAACCCCAGGTCGACTTTGGCCGACCGGTTTCCGTCTGCTCCGGTATCGACCACCGACCCGGGGTATGCCGGGAGACCAAGTTCGGCCGCCGAGGTCTGGTCCTTGTTGACGGAGATAGCTCCAAACGGTGTAGCAATCTTTAAGTTGTCACCCCCGCCGTTGCTCGACTTGTCCACCCGGACCTTGCAGCCGGTCGCGCCGGAAAGTACGACGGCGAGCAAAGAGACTCCTATAGCGGCTTCTCGCATGTTTGTTCACCCATAGGTGGTACGCGTGGCGCGCCCTCCGTGTTCCGGGAAAACAACAAACGCATGGGGGAAAGAATTCGCACGGCGCAAAGCTGCGACTTTCCCGTTGTCCAGCGCATCTGAAAGCGGTAGGCGGCATCGCTGGGCCCCGGGGGCGTGTTGCCTCGAGGCGCGGGATGGCGTCTTACCTCCCGGACGAGGCTCCCTGTGTCCCCACATTCTTCGCACTTGTTTTCGCCTATCCAATTGGCCGGCGTTACTTTCCCCAACCGTGTTTTCGTTTCTCCGATGTGCCAATACTCGAGCGAGGATGGATTCAGCAACGACTGGCATCTGGTCCATTTAGGAAGCCGAGCGGTGGGCGGAGCGGGGCTGGTCATGACCGAGGCGGCCGCGGTGCTTGCGGAAGGCCGCATCACCCCGCAGGACCTGGGACTGTGGAAGGACGACCACATCGCGGGCCTGAAGCGGATTGTCGAGTTTATCCATGGACAGGGTGCGCGCGCCGGGGTGCAGCTGGCCCACGCCGGACGCAAAGCCAGCATGGCGCGTCCCTGGGCGCCGGAGCAGCGGGCGTTGACCCCGGGCGAAGGCGGCTGGAAACATGTGATGGCCCCCAGCGCAGTGCGTTTTGAAGAAAGCTACGCTCAACCCATCGCGCTGGATCCGGCCGGCATACAAACCATTACCGAGGCATTCTCCCAGGCCACCGAGCGGGCCTTAGAGGCGGGCTTTGATCTGGTGGAGCTGCACGCCGCCCACGGTTATCTACTGCACGAATTTCTCTCACCTCTCAGTAACCGGCGCACCGATGAGTATGGCGGCTCGTTCGAGAATCGTATCCGCCTGCTGGTGGAAGTCGTAGACGCAGTGCGCGGCGTATGGCCCGCCGAACTGCCGCTGCTGGTGAGAATCTCAGCCACGGATTGGGCGGAGGGAGGTTGGGACATTGACCAGTCCGTTGCGCTGGCCAAAGTGCTGAAAGAGCACAAGGTCGATTTGATCGACGTTTCTTCCGGCGGGATGACGCCGCAGCAGGTGATATCGCTTGGACCGGGCTACCAGACTCCTTTTGCGGAGCGCATTCGGCGAGAGGCGCGCATTCCGACGGGCGCCGTGGGCATGATCACCACAGCGGCGCAGGCGGAGCACATTCTGCGCACCGGCCAGGCGGATCTGGTCCTGCTGGCGCGCGAATTGCTGCGCGAACCGTACTGGCCGCTCGAGGCGGCCAGTGAGCTGGGGGACACCACCAGTTGGCCTGCCCAGTACCTGCGGGCGGCACCGCAGGGCAGCCGGGAGCGCGAGCCAATCACCTCTTCCGCCATTCCGGAGACGGCTACCTTTTAAGGCAGTTTCGCAATTACTGTGGACTGATAAAGATCGCGAGGTGTGGTTTTCCTTGAGAGAAAACCACGAAGGGGCCTATCGCTTCCCGGATTTCCTGCAGCGCAACACTGGCCGAGAACAACGATGTGCGACTTTCTTCGCGGAAAGTCGCATGCAGCTCGGTAGTTCCAACAACACCTACAGGAAATCCGGGTTCGGTCTACACCAATTGCGAAACTGCCCTCGAAGATTTCTCAGCAACATTTCTTACCAGGCGAAGCAGTGCGGTATGTACTCCGTTGAGGACGTATCAGAGTTGGTATGTCGTGCTAAAAAATCCATGTTAATCCACAAGAAAAGCTACGAACAAAAGACAAGCTAGCCTATACTTCTGAGCAGCAAGGGTGGGCTCGCGTAACATTACCGCCTGATTAAACAGCATGGCAACTCACCTTCCTCAGCAACGCGCACCGCAAAAAACGGAGATCCCCGATAAACTTTACTTCCGCATCGGCGAGGTGGCCCGCCTGTGCTCGGTTGCGCCTTACGTTCTGCGTTTTTGGGAGACTGAGTTTACCCAGCTAAAGCCGAATAAGAGCGGCACCGGACAGCGACTTTACCGGCGGCGCGATGTGGAAATGGCGTTGCGGGTGAAGCGGCTGCTGTATGACGAGGGTTACACCATCGCCGGCGCCCGGCAGGCGATTCAGGCGGAGACGCGCAGCAAACGAGGCGGTGGTCAGCCGGAATTGCCGTTGCCGCAACAGCAACAAACTGTGCAGCGGACGGAAGCACGCCTGCACAAAGTGCGCAAGGAGTTGCGCGAGATTCTGGGACTGCTCGCGGGGCCCGAGCCGCAAGCGCAGATCCAGGTCAAAGAGCGGCCCATCCCTACGCCGGCGGCGAAGCCCGGGCTCTTCGAGCTGTAAGGCGACAGGCCCTTACCCCGTTAGCTAGACCGAGTTACCCGCAGAGATCTCGGCTGCGTCCTGGAGCAGGCCATCGGCGACGATGCTGCCGTGGTTCATAAAGCGCTCCATCGCCTGCATGGCGCAGCCCTGTCCGCACAGGTGGTAGAACTGCGAATTACCGCTCTCCGCCTTGTTCCACGGCATGAGGGTGAAGCGCTGCCGCGGCTGCCCTTCGTCGAAGCAGGGAACGTCCCCCAGGACCAGCATCCACCAGTGATTCGATTCCAGTTTTTTCCTGCCACAAATGTCACATGTGAACGAGACATCCCAAACCATGGTTCACCTCATCCTTAGGGAAGACCGTAGAGGATTCCCTCTGGTGCGCGGTTCAGAAGAAAGCCTTAACGCGCGCGGAATCGTGCTAGAGTAGCGTTAAACACGGACCGGATCGATTATAGTGCGGTCTCCCTCTACTTTGGAACCGCTGTAGCCTATTGGTAATGGAAGCCGGTGAATTCCAGTGATTTGCCCCGAGTGCTCTTCCTCCAGTTTCCGTTTGTCGCGCTTCCGCATGAAAGACATCGAGCGGCTGCTCCTGCTGCAGTATCCAGTGCGCTGCCGACAGTGCCATCGTCGCGTTTACGCCGGCCTTCCCCTGGCTTTGGTGCTGATGCAAGCGGGCAGGGTACGTCGTGAACGGCGAGAGCATGAGGCTACCCGCTGACGCAGAGAGCAACTTCTTATTGGAAGATGAAAGCAGTCGCACAAAAATCGCGGTAGAGATCCCAACTTCATAATTCAACTTAAGTTTCTAGCCGGGCGCCTTTTGCGTTAGGGATCAGTGTGCCTGGCGGAAACTTTCTGCTTGAGAGCAACGTTGTCGAAGTTGCACCCACCTGACTAGCCGCGAATAAACGGCAACCCTTCTCATACTTCGATCGATGCGGTCGATAAACGCACTGGTAAGCATCCTGCGTCGGGATCGTACAGTGCGATGAAAATAACAGTCAGGCAAAGACAACCTGTAGTCATCCTGTGGGCAACGGCAGCCTTTCAAACTCTGCGAGGCCCCGCCGGCATAGCGGCGGTGGCCCCGTTTTTCCTTCTGTTCACTGGATGTGGGTTTTCTCTTAACTCACCCTCCCAACTCGCGAGCGGCCAAGGCTCAGGGGCATCCGGAGGAACGGGAGGGCAAACAACCCCTGCTCCCGGCGCCATGCAGGCGCTCACCGGATGCGCCAATCCGAATACGGGAATTTCAAACGGTGATTGGGGTGTTGGATCAAACCCGGTCTACACCGTTGTCGACAACACCGCGCCCGTTGTTGGCGCTCCGATTTACACCTCAAATGCGGTCTTTTGGACGTCTCGAGAGACTGCGCCAGGGCAATCCATTTTGCTAACGGGGGCTTTCACGGATGCAATGAAAACTGCCCGAGTAGCTTTCATTCCGCCCGGAACGGGCAACTGGCAAGCTCTGGTTCGAGGAAGCGCAAATGTAGTTTCCACCACCCAGCAAAGCACTACCGGTCTTTCATTCATCGTTCCGGCGGGGTTTCCCGCAGGTGTCTACGGCTATGAGATCGAAGATCCTTCAGCTCCGCCGGTTCTCGGCCTGGCCAATGTACCTTCGCTGAACTGGGCGATTGGGGTTCCTTCCGCTACTGGCCCAAGCACGGCGCTTCAGCACCAGGTTTATGATTGCGGCGTCGAGACGGGTGGCACGCTAAGACTTTTCGGAAAGAACTTCGTAGCCTCGAATAAGGTCGTTTTGCAATCGTCCAACGGCATCGCCTATTCCCTTGCACCATCAAGGCTAGACAGCAACTCCGTTGCAGCTCCAGTTCCCGGCGACCTTGCTCCGGGCACATATGACGTCTGGGTGGGAAGTTCCCCCTGGAGCGCGACCTCAAGCCCGGCAGCTCAGATCACGGTTTATTCGCCACCATCGCTGATCGTCCAAAATGTCACCTGTTCTAACCTGGTGGGGGATGGTGTTACCGACAATACCAAGCGTCTTCAATCATGCCTGGATTGGTATGCTCCAATCAAAGGCTCGAAGGGTGTCGTCGTATACATCGCAATCCCTGCCGGCAACTTTGTGCTCACCGGTGGAGTCACGGCGCATCCCTTTGAAGTCCTTGTTGGGTCATCCCCTAGTGCAACGAACTTCCTTGGGCGACCCCGAGGCTCACCACCTGTAGCATGGTTCAACATACCTCAATACTTCGGGATGGCAAGCTTATCTCTACAGGCACCTGCAAATCCCAATCTCCTTCTCAGCTCGGGCACCACATCAGGCAGTCCGCTGAACTCTGGCCATTTGTTCTTCAATAACGTTCATTTTGCATCGACCGCCGACACAACCAATGGCGCAGAATCGATGTTCGCCCTTGCGGGCCCTGACATTCAGGTCTACAACTCGTTCTTTCTTTCCGGCTCGAATCAGGATTTCGATATTTTTTACGGAGACGGCGGCATCGTTTCCGGTGATCATTTCGTTCTCAATAACTTTACCGGCCTCGGTATCCAGGACAGCCAAAATGTGATCTTCGAAAACAATCAGACTTATTCCCAAAACTCCCTGGACCAAGGAAATAATGGAACCTCAGGAGGATCAGGCCTAAGCGTAAGCCGAGCGAATAACCAGTTCGGGCCATCCGCGCTTTCGCGCGACATCTATATCGGCTACAACACCTTTCAAGATATGGGCTCAAATGATCAGCAAATCATTACCAACGATGGAGACGGCGGATCCTATTTAGGACCCGTTGCTTCGAGCACAGCAAGCACGGTGACGCTGGCAGCGGATCCCGCCTGGAACTGGATGGGCACGACCAATCCTCAAGCATCCGTGATGGCAATTGTCTTCGGAACTGGCGTGGGTCAATATTCTTTTCTCCAAAGCTACAGTGGCCGCACAATCAATCTTGTAAGTCCGTGGAAGGTTCTGCCCGATGAAAGATCGATCGTTGTGATTGCCCAGTATGAGTTGAATATGACGATTGCGCACAACACCATCACAAACACTTTGGGTGGATCGATTGTTCTAGGGGATGCCCTCGAAGGCGTAATCGAAGACAACGTGTTAACTAATTCAGGCCAGGGAATTCTGATTTCCGCCTTTGGCCCCTACGGCGGACCGGCCGCGTACGGTCCGGTGATGAACACCGATGTGCTTCGCAATACCATCGCTATGGGCAGTGGGACTCTTATTGCCTACGACCAGGGCAACTACATTTGGGGAATAGGCATTCAGGATTTTCCTGGTTGCCTGCTCTCGGGTCTCATGATTCGAGACAACGTGGTACCGGCTGTGAATGTTATCTACAACACCGATGGCGTGAACGGAATTAGCGCCAATGTGATCGAACAAAATCTGGCTTACTGGCAGCCAACGTTTCCGACTCCTGGATTTCTGGTTCAAGATAATACCCCGCCGCTCCCCTGAGCTAGGTTCCGGCCTCAACGTCCATCGCCGGGCAAAGGAAGATATAGGAGCGAGCCGCTCTAAGAGACAGCCATCGGTCTTGGCGGGAGATTTCGCCTGTAGGATATCTGCTTAGCGCGTGTGCGGCGGGCAAGGAGAGCCTCTTCCCCCGAGGTTTTCAAGATAAAGTAACTCAACAAGATGAAGAAGGCACCCCAAATCCGATTAACGCTTCCAAAGGGCGAGTAGAGAATATCCCACAAGAAGCCGACCAGAAAATAACAATATAAGGGCGCGAGATTGGGACGCAGAGAGTTGAGATGCAGAACGCCTCGGAGCGTCAATGCCAGGATATAGATCCAACAAATGCCGCCGAGTATCCCCCCCTCGACCCAAGCCATCGTTAAATGAGAGTGAGTCGGTATGACAGGGTATTCCACCTCTTCAGGTTCATCCGTGTCGCTATAGCCGTGTTCATACTGGATATCCTGCTTCAATTGCAGATATTTTTGGCCATAGGGAAAGGAGCCATGGCCAATGATAGGGCTATCGCGGATTGCCTGAATAGCGACGAGGGTTTCCGGCCGGCCGCCGACGAGCACTCCGTAATCCCCGCTCTCCTGGCCTTCAAACTTAGCCCGCGTCGATTCGTCAAAAAGACCGCTTCTCGCTGCATATTTGATCGCGTCATTCGCCGCGTAAGCAGCCCCGCCAGCCAACGCGAGCAACACAAGAACCTTCCATCGGTTCTGGGCGGCAAGAGAGCCGCTGCGCCAAGTTCTTGCCTGGTCAAAGAGCGGCAAAATCAGCACCCCTGCCACCAGTTGGACCACCAATTGCGAACGGAAGCCATAGCGTAGATTCAACCCGGCCAGAACCATCGCGATTAAAAAGCAGACTCCGTACCTTCGCTTGACATAGAAGTAAGAGGACAGCAGCAGAGCCGGGACGGCAACGCCCTCGGCGACGCCAAATTTCCACTGCTCCAGGAAGTCGCCTCGGAACTGCAACGAGCCGACGAGCATCACGGTAGCGAAGCTCAGCGCGAAAACAACGAACCTACGGGTCTTGTTATTTATGAGGATGGCAAGCGCCATGAAATCGAGAGCAAAAAAAACCACCCTTGCAATCCCTTTTGCCCGATTAAAGGCGCCGATCCCGTTATACGCATCTGCGATGAGGGTGCCGAGGAGCCACGCTCCGGTCAAGATGTAAAACCACAGATATCGACGATCGAAAGCGCGCTTTCCCCTAGCGAGAAGCAAAACAGGAAGCATGGGGAGAAGCACAACTTCGCAGCCGGGTAGTGATCCGACAATGTTGGCGCTGTATGCTCCCGCAGCTCCAAAAAGAAAGAGGCCGGCGTCGGTAAAGAAGGCTTCTCTCGATGTCCACAGAGGCCGTGGCTTAGGCCGGTATCCAATCCGTCTGGCAGTCAAGGTACGCATACATTCACTCTGCCTCAACCCGACCCCAGCCCGTGGACGGCTGCGAAGCCGAGTTTGCGCGGATATACTTGTAAGGATAGCAAACACCTCTTCGCCGTGTGGCAGGTCGTCGCGGAACTCCAGGAGTGTAACGGCATGTGAGTAAGGTTTATACCTTGTGCCGAGTCACGACGGCAGTGTTTCGCCAACGGGACGTGAGCGGAGTCGTTGTAGAATAGCCTGGTAAGGGTTCATCCGATTTTGAGGTTCACACCCGGACCCTAATACGCTCACGCAATTTTCGGCTTGATGAGCACGCCACTCGACTCTGTGTCAGCCGCAACGAGGTTGCTTAATTAAAATGAGGGTCGTTTCCCGGCTACTTCCTAAGCAGTTTCGTCATCGGCTGAGACGTGCTCTTGATTCGCTTTACTCGAAACCGTTTCCTGACAAAGAGACGATCGGGACCTTGTCGCAGTGGACGATCGTCACCCGCGGCATAGGACCCGATGCCGTGATCTACAGCGGCGGCGTGGGCGAAGACATCACATTCGAGCAGCTGCTGATTCGAAGGTTCGGGGTCAAAATACACGTATTTGATCCCGCTCCGGTTGCTGCACGCACCATCGCCCTGGCGAATACTGACGGCCTTCTCTTTAAGCCCGTGGGCTTAGCTGCGTCCACCGCCGCAAAGTTCTCCATTGGCGGCGGAACAGATTCCAGCACGTGGTTAAAGGCGGGCGGTGGCGAAACACTCCCCTGCACAGCGCTTGCGCGTGAGATGGAGGTGAACGGACACGACTCCATCGACCTGTTGAAAATTGACATTGAGGGGTTCGAGTACGAGGTACTGGAAAGCTGCCTCGAGGAGCGCATCCCAATTAAGCAGATCTGCGTTGAGTTTCACGATTTCTTTCCGGAGATTCCCAAGGCGAAGACGAAGCAAATGATTCGCGCCCTGAAGTCTCACGGATTCGATTTAATTCATAGACATAGACATGACCACACCTTCTTACGGCGAGATATAGCGTAATGCACTTGCTGGAGCGAGTGCTTCAGGTCTGACACAGAAGCGCATCCATCGCCAACCGCAGTCCTATTTCGCCTGTCCGTGGACCGGTATCGCAGGTTGATACGCGGGATATGGTTCCATCGCCGGAGCGGTGGAAGAGGGAATGGAGACGATCGCAACCAGATAAAGACAGAAGAGGGTCAGCAGTTCCAAATTCTGCTGCCTCAGCAGCAGGATGAGGAGAATCTTGTTTTGCACCACCCGTTGCCATTGCGCGTGTTGCCAGAGGAATACCTGCACCCGGTACTGCACGGAGATGACTGCGAGTATGGTAAGAACGGCGATAAGAGCTCCCAACAAGCGGCGCTTTTGGAAAACGATCAAGATGGCTGGAATCGTCAGGAGTAGCAGCCGGGTATCGTAAAAGCGATGATAGACAGGCAACAGCGAGAGGACCGACACGGCGGCCAGCGCAAACAAATGCAAGTCCGGGCCTGGATTCGCGCGTAGGACGGCCATGATCAACGCCGCGAGAAGCATGCCAAAGATGGAGTAGGCGACGGCGTTAAACATCCGCGCGTCGGTAAAGAAAATGCTGGCGAGTGTCTGCAGATTTGTATCGCCAACGGCTTCTATATTCGCGGGCCTTGGGTCAGCGCTGCCGCCGGGACTCAAGGTTGCAGAGAGGTTCGCTCGGAGAGTCGAAGTCCAATCGGCACTGCGAGGATGCAACCTGAGTATCAAGCCTGCGGAGAGAAGAAGGGCCAGAGCGCCGGTCAGAGCCACGGCCGCATAGCGCCAATGAATTCTCTGGGCGAGAAAATAAAGCACGATCAAGCCACCGATCTGGGGCTTGACAGCAAGGCTAAGGACAAACAGGAGAGTCCCCAGAGGCAAAAACCAGGCGCGAAAGAAGAGGTAACTGCCAATGATCATCAGCGAAATGGCGAAAGTCGCCGGCTGACCAAGTACCAGCAGAATTCCGCTGGTAGCCAAAATGAAAGAGACCAGCGCGGTGGCAAGCCACCGCTGCGGCCCTGGACACAGGGCGAGAATAAGGCCCGCAGCAATGACGAGTAGACAGCCATTCATCAGAAACCAGAGCAATCGCGCGGCTGGAAACTGCAGCAACGCCAGCGGCGAAAGCACGAGGAAGGTCGAGGGCGGGTAGACGGGTACGTCGATGTCCCAAGATGGTAGTTCGTCGGGGCGGCCGCCGCCCTCGAAAAACTGCTGTTCCAGCTGCTTCGTATCGTAGGGGTTGCAGCCGTGGAGCAGGCATCGCGCCCCGGTGTAAACGGGAACCAAGTCATTGGAAGCACGGAATGCCCGGCCGGCCCCAACCGCAAAAAAAACGATGGCAGCTATACCGAGAACCAGCAAGTGCAGATCCGGTTTTTGAAACCTCATGGCCTCTGCGATCCTGTTGGATCGTGACATTGCAATAGCATAACGGCCAGGATTGGGCCTGCATAGTAGGCCGGGATGTTCACGTTCTTCGCCATTGCCTCCTATTTCGCAGGCGCTAATTCTTCATCACCATGGGAGGCCGCCTTTCTCCTAAGCGCTCACGGAGGCGAAGAGAGGGCCGTTCCACGGCCCAGTAAGATAGCTCGGCGCAAGCGAGAATGGCTGCCAAGTCGAGGGGGAAAAATTGGCCAACTTCTACGGTAAGGATGCTCTGCCATAAGTAGAGGCTATAAGAGATAACGCCGATGTGGCGCAGGAGTGGCGTGTTCAGAATTCTGCCGGGTAGGGTTTCCGGTCGGTTGACCACGTAGAGCGTGATCACGCAGATGCTGACGCCTTCCAGCGTCATTCCGACGAGCAGGTTATAGCCGCCCCCGAAATGCAGTTGGAGCAGCGGGTCGACCACGGCAAGAAAGAAGACAGCGCCGGTCATGGCCCAAGCCCCCGCCCAGGTCCGCTGCAGGCGAGTGAAGCGATCATTGTCCCAAAGCAGCGCGAGCAGGCATCCGAACATAATGGTGTCGATGCTTGAGTGGAACATGCGATCCACCATCGCACGGTGCGGCGGCGCCAGCACAACGTAGGTGATCGCACGCGAAAGAGGTGAGACAAGAATGAGAAACCAAGCCAGGTAGATGGCTCTTCGTTTCCCCATCAGAAGCAGCGCGGCTGGCCAAAGCAGATAGAATTGCTCTTCCACGCTGAGGGACCAGAGGTGCTGCAGCCCTCCAAACCCTGCCCCTGGACCTAAGTAGTAGTTTGAGGTGTAGGTCGCGGCGAAAAAGAAGGCACGTAGCGGCGTATGGAATACCCCCACTAGCGCGAGTAAGAAGATGACACTCAGGTAGAGATAAAACGGGGGAAAGATTCTGAAGGCGCGGCGCAGATAAAAACGCTTGACTGCGATCGTACCGGTCGCGTTCAACTCCTTGAGCAGCAGGCTGGTGATGAGGAAACCGCTGATGACGAAGAATACCGAAACTCCGGTGTGTGCGAAAAGCAGATAGGAACTCAGCGGAATTGTGATCCAGCGGGAAAAGTTTTGACTGGTATGGGCAACGATCACCAGAATAATCGAGAGGGCGCGCATACCATCCAGGGAGGGGATGTTGCGGGTCTTGTCGTTGATCTCCATGCTGGCATCCTCATCTGTCGGGTGATCAACGTGCCCTTCTACCCAAGAATCTGAGCGAAGCAGCTACACCGAAGGGAACATGACGGCACCGTAGCAGCACGACCTGCATCGCAAACTTTGGCTAGTTGGCCATCGCGGATTGATCTGCTTTCAGCTTTTGAACGGAAGTCATCGCGCGGCCGGAGCACGTCTTCGGAGATCTTCGGCGGGTCAACCAATGCGGGAACCTGTGTTATACCTACACTAGTAAATCTCCCATGGGCGTTTCGATGCGCAATCCGTTGCGGCAACTTCGGGAGCGCTTCCATCCCTTATATTACATACGCAAGTCGGCCATCGGGCGATCGGTGATCCGGCTGTTCGATGTGCCGGTGTGGCTCTCGGTTCCGGGTGTAACTTTCAAGGTTCGGGGCCGCCTGGTTACTCATGGTTTGGCTTTTTCAGCAACCGGATCTCAGGAGCCGGGATCCGAAGCTCTTGCGCTTACCTGTGTTGACCGCCTTAAGCTCAAGTCCTTCTGGGATGTCGGCGCCAATATCGGACATTACACCTGGCTGCTTAAGTCATCTTCTCCAGAACTTCGCGCGGTATTGGTGGAGGCCTCCCCGCCAAACATTGAGTTCGTCCGCAAGACGTTGTCCATGAATCAGCTTCCCGATGTCGAGCTGATCGCGGCAGGAGCGAGCGATTCCCAGGGTTATGGCTCCCTGCGCGTCGATTCCGAGGCAGGGGCCACATCAACACTCGACGACTCGGCCAAGCAGACGTTCGAGGAGGAGCACTGGGGAGTTCCCTCGGCAAGGATTCCCATTTCGCTGATCACCATCGACGATGAACGCTCGCGACGACCTCGAGTCGAACTGCTCAAGATTGACGTAGAGGGGCACGAGGCAGCCGTATTGCGGGGCGCGCAACAAACGATCTCCTCGGATCAGCCTGTAGTATTCATCGAATGCTTTCATCCCGAGCATGCATGCTTGCAACCCCTGGAACGGGGTGGGTATCGATTTGTAGACAGCGACCGGCTCACGGCACAGGTTGATTCTCAGACAAGCAATTATTTTGGATTTCCGGAAAGGTTTCATTCTGAAATCGACCTGCTGCTGGAGAAGGCTCGCGAGCGCCTGAATTCCTGATGACAACCTCAGCGCTGCCGCATCGACTCATCGCTTGATGAGCTCCATGGTTCGGCCGCCCGGGTCGTAGACCGAAAAGATCATATGCTCTCCGGTCTTGAGACTCTTGAAGTGCTCGACCTCGGCGCTGAATTGACTGTTGGGCCACGGCGGGTAGGTCCATTTTCTGACAACGCCAATCGTCATGAGCAACAGAACGCCCAGCCCGGCGACGCGTGCGAGCCTGCTCGTGCCCAGCCGACGCGCACCAAGCGGCGCACCAAAGAAACATAAGCGACGGAAAAAACCAATAGCGGATTCCCATCGCATTCGCGAGCACTTCCCAACGAGGTGTATCGCCTGGCAGCAGGAGAGGATCTCGTAGAGCGGCCATCAGGACGACAACCGTGAAGACGATAAAAAGGCGACCTGCGAGCGGTGCGCTGCGCCAACCCCATACCAGGATTGCCAGTCCGGCGATGGCGGCGAAGACGAGCAATGGAATTCGCAGGTTTGGGCCACCACTGCCCACCATACTGTCGATAAAGATATTGCCGGCGATGATCCGCAAGAGACGAATAGCTGTCACTCCGAGAGGTGCTCCAGGACGTTTCACCGTGTGCAGAATACTCAACACCTGGATAAAGGCGCCGGCAAACAACAGGGCGAGAACCACAAGCGTCCAGCGTTGCCGGCGAAACCACCAGAAGATGAAGACCGCTGGCAGTAGAAGAATACAGAAGGGGCCGCTGACCCCTCCGATGGCAAAGAGAAGGATGTCCGATACTCGTCCGCGCCAGCTCAGCGGCGGAACGAGAAAAGGCAAGGAGTGCCTGCAACAAGGCAAGGTGCCACATGGCATTGGTGAGTACGACATGGATCTCGGGCGCGTCCGGAATGGCGATGTAGACGACAGCCATCAACATGCGGACAGGCAGCGGTCCCCAGGGGGTGCAGCGGCGCGAGAGCAGTGCGGACACGGGAAGAGCCTGGATCACGGCGCCGGCGATGTTCATAACCAAGGGCGCCCACTGCATGGGAAAAAGCAGCGCGACACCCGCGAACAGCCGGGGCAACGTCTGCATATAGCCAGCCTGCGGGAGGGCCAGCGACCGCAACCAGTGCAGGTTATAGGCTTGCTGATACCAGACCCAACCGTCTTCGGCGAAGAACTGCGGGTGAAGCAGGGCGCCGGGAAGACGAGTGAAGATGGCCAAGAGAGCCGCGATGAAAACCGTCACCTGCCATCCGAAGCCAATACCTTCCCGCGTGGTTGTAGTTTCAAAAAAGCGCATGGAACCTATCGATGAAACAGTATCGCGGGTGGATAGGCGGGATCTGAAACTCGATCGCCCACGGCGTTGGAAAGGACATCATAACTGTGTCAACAGAGCGTGCATAGTGAAGCACAATGTTCGCGGACTGTTCTCAAATGATGCGATGAAGACGCCGGCCCTGGTTCGTTCGCATGACGAAACCACCTCAGGTAACACCATTGGGTGTTACCTGAGGTGGTTCTTCTTCGCACTTGACACCCTCGATTGCCAATAATTTTCTGTAACGCCACATTCACCTATTTGTAATCTGCAACATATCGCTTAGTCTTCGTGTCATACGTAAGTAATAGACGCGGTTGCGGAGCGTGCCAGCGAGCTTGCTCCTCAGCCTAGCAAGGAACAAACCCCAACCTTCCCTGGAGGTGGACTTTGATCCCGCTAGAGAATTCCTTACGCCAGCTCTTTCACGAAGTGGTCTCAGAATGCTACGACACACGCCTTGGTTTGCGGGACGCGGAGATATCCAGCTACGTGGCCGACCTACTGACCGAGTTTTGTCGAGCGGAAAACATCTACCGCATCCGCGATGCCGCAGGCAATCCTGTGCGCGAAGTGGGTGAGATGCTGCTCGCTGCCGATCCTGTTCACGGCACAGCGTCCTCCTTTGGAGAAGAACGGGAGCGCCGGAAACATATTGGCGACTACACGCTGTTTTTTGCCGGCATGTATCCAGAGTCGACCCATCGGTGGGGGGATCTACAGCGCGATAGCTTTTTCGAAATGGTCCAGGCGGGCAAAGAGAGCTACTACATCGTTTCCCAGTTCGATCTCTTTGAGTACGCACAGGAGGCTCCATTTTTTGGCCGCCTATCCGGTTCGTTTGAGGCGTGCATCTATGGGCTGAACATGGTGCGCGGAGAACTTGATCGGCGCAAAGCGATTTCTCCGCCCCGATCCCTCTCCTCCGGGCCAGCAACGCAAATCATGTAATCTTCCGGGCAAGAACCACCGTGGTGTAGGATTGCGCGAACGCGCACTGCGGTTTTGCGTGGCTGCGAAGATCAGAGATAAGGATAAGGAGAATGATGATGCTGAGAACAAATTTCAGGGACCTGTCACAAAAGAGTCTGCCCATCCTGCTGGCTCTGGGTCTATTGGGCGGCGTGGCCACAGCGCAAACAGGCGTCCGGCCATCCAGCGTCCACGCCGTGATGGCGCCGACCACGCCCCCGGCTACGTCCAGCCTGGTCGATATCAATTCAGCCAGTAAAGCGGATCTGAGTGCGCTGCCGGGCATCGGCGACGTCTATTCCCAGAAGATCATCGACGGCAGGCCGTATAAAACCAAGACAGACCTGGTCAACAAGAAGATCATTCCATCCGCCACCTACTCCAAGATTCGGGACAAAATCATCGCTACCCAACCGAAGAAGTAGGAGGCTCAAAAGAAGAAAAGGGGAAGCGCGGGTTTGCCGCGCTTCCCCTTTTTACGTTCAGTTAAACGGCTTGCGGTAGCGCTTCCTTTACCCGGAAGCGCTGCATGTTGATGCGCAGTGCGCGCTCAATCTTCCGCAGATCGCCCTTCTCTTCCGGAGAAGCAAAGGTCGAGGCCACGCCACTGCGAGAAGCGCGGCCGGTGCGGCCGACGCGGTGGACAAAGTCTTCCGCAACCTTGGGCATATCGTAGTTCACGACGTGCGCCACGTGGTCTACATCGATTCCGCGAGCGGCCACATCGGTAGCAACCAGGACCCGATGACCACCCTGAGCAAAGCTGCGCAAGGCAGCATTGCGCTGGGACTGGCTGCGATCGCCATGGATGCTGGTTGCCTTCCAACCGGCGTGCGAAAGCTTCTTGGCCACGCGTTCCGCGCCATGCTTGGTGCGGACAAAGACCAGAAAACTTCCAGCTTCAGAACGAAGCAGGTGTTCCAGTAACGGCAGCTTGCGATCCGAGCTGACTTCAAAGGTTTGCAGCTTGACGTTTTCGGCTGGCTTAAGCACCGAGCCGATTTCAATCCGTACCGGGTTCCTAAGGTAGTCGGCGGCCACTTCGCGAACCGCACCCTCGAGGGTTGCCGAGTAGCAAAGCGTCTGATGCACCGGCGGGATAGCGGTCACAATGCGGCGAATGGCTGGTTTGAAGCCCATGTCGAGCATGCGATCGACCTCGTCCAACACCAGGATCTCCACCTGGTTGAGCTTGACCAGTTTGCGGCCGAGAAAATCTTCCAGGCGGCCGGGCGTGGCTACGATCAGGCGTGCACCGCGACGGATGCTCTCCAATTGCGGACCCTCGGCCATGCCACCCACTACCAGCGCGGTGGGAAGACCGACCAACTGGGTGCATGCCTGCTGTACCTGCATCGCGAGTTCGCGGGTAGGCAGCAGGATCAGCGCACCGGCAGTTTTGGTTTGCGTCTTCTGTAGCTGCTCGATGATGGGGATCAGAAAGCTAAGCGTCTTGCCGGTGCCGGTTTGTGCGGTTGCTAAAACATCCCGCCCCTCAAGCGCCGGAGGAATCGCTCCCAATTGTACCGGGGTGAGCGTAACAAAGTTTGCTTTGGCCAAGCGGTGCTTGAGCGCCGCCGAAATAGGTAATGCTGAAAATTCGTTCAAAATAAGTCCCTTGCTTCCGGTCTCTTGAGACCCAGAGTGCTGTTCATCGCCTCACGGCTTCGTCCGCCCGGCGATACGATAAATAGCCCGATTGGCTCGCTCCGGTCGCTCAACTACACGACCCGTGCGCCGACACGAAGATCACCGCCGGCCTCGGCCTTCAGGCTGCAGAAACTGAAACTGACATTAGTTGACTGCACCACGCAGTATGCGGTTCGTCGCGCTGTAGAGGGGGGTCTTGGCGTTCTAGCCAAGGATCGCTCGTACACCGCACCATGCCAGGGAAGCGCGTGCTTCCTATCGTCGCCGCGAATTCCGGGGCGACTACGCTGAAGGGCTTGGGCGATATCCGACCGGCTTGCTTCCGCCTATTGGCGAAAAGGAAGAGGTCTAGTGAGGGCAGCCTGGCCTGTGACGGCTAAAAGGCTGATGACCAAACAATTAAGCGCAGGTTAAGAATAACATAAGCCACGCGCAAGGCATACTTCGCGCCGGTAGTGGGTCCAGTTTGAATCCACAAGAGGTAGCGACGGTTCCCGAGGAAGACCCTCGGACTTACCGTCCATCTTTTTCATGGCACGGTTTGTCGACTTCAGTCGCTTCTTAATGAGGCTTTGGGATTGCCAGCGCTAAACCCGGATTTCCTGTACGCTGCACTGGACGCGACCGCGTATGCGGCTTTCGTTAAGGAAAGCCGCAAGAAGCGCGCCGGAGCAACCAAGCTGCACAGGAAATCCGGGGAAGCGCGTGATTAGAGTCGAGACTCTTTCCAGGAGCGCTAAAGCGCTCCTTCCCCCGCATAAATGCGGGGGCTCATCAGAGTCCGAGAACCCGGTGTCAAAACCTCCAACAACCCTTCCAGCAAGAGCCGTCATTGCGAAAAAAGAATGCACTTTGTGAGAGAAAAGAGAGATAAGCCCCCCGGCCGTCGCATTCATCCTGGAAAAGATTGAGCGAAAAGCGAGATAAGCAAGAAGAGAGCTCCTCGCTGGTGATTCGTTTGCGTCGGTGTGCCCGCGGTTTGCTCTAGCATTGGGTGTCGACCGCTGGTTTGCCCTGTGTAAACGGCGAGTGCGCCGAGGGAGCGAGTTGTTCGAGCGCAGCATCGAGGCGTTCGCTATTGACTTGGCCATAGAAGAGACGGCTGATCTGATTCCTGGAGAGGCCGTTGGGGGCGGCTAGCCGCTAAGGGCCGCCCGACCGTTGCAGGGGAATGATGGCGTTCTTGTTGTCCGGCCCCTGCGGATCAATGCGGAAGTCCCACACGGAGAGGTTCACTTCCCCCGGCCCCAGCAGTTCCATCAGCGCATAGTCGCCAATCGTCAGCGGTTGGGCGGGCGTCAGTTTCATCCAGCGGTTCCCGGGTAAGACCTGGGCCGTGGTGGGAATTACGTCTTCCGTCTGCGTTACCTTGCCGGCAACCCCGATCTTAATTCCGCTTACCACGCGGTAGTCCTTCTTGAAATTGCTGCGCGTGCGCACGATGGCGTATCGACTGCTGGCGGAACTGGAGGGCTCCTTCTCCTTGACTGATCCTTTACCGTGCGTATCCACGGTGACCGCGGAAGAATCAGCTACGGTGTCGTCCGGTACGGTCAGACTGACGTAGAGTACGGGATCGTTGACGTGTAACTTGACTTTGGATTCGGCGCCGGAGATCTGAATGGTCTGCTGCACGCCCCCGACGGGATTGAGTGCGGCGCGTACTACGTTGTGACCGGCCTGGCGATTCACGGTGCCGCTGTTCTGGGCCAGAACCACTAACTCGGGCTGGTCATGGAAGGTATCGAGCGCCCAAACTCCTTCCTCATCGGGGAGCCGCAAACCGGGGGATACATCCGGAGTGCGCGCGCGCGCCTGCAACTCCTCCTTGTCGATGGCAGCAGCTTCTGGAATGGCGGGCGAGGCGGGCGGGGCAGCCTGCTCGGCGGCCTGCGCTCCCGGTGCATGGTCTTTGGCCCATTTCTCGGTTGCCGCCCAATCCACCAGATCCGCAGGCACTTCTTCCCATTGTGCCCGCTCGGCGCTGTAGTAGCGCACCCGGTCGCCTACCTTCTGGTATTTGGTTACAACCTGGTAGGAGCCGTCCTTGAGGATAAGGCGCTGGTTTGGCGTCTGCGCCAAGCCTGGAAGGCTGGCGGCGACGCTCGACAACAGCAGCACAAGAAGAAGCAGAATGCGCGAGGGCAACATGGCCGTGTGAATACTTTAGACGAATCCGGTTGTGTGACGTTGGCTTGCGGCTAGCACGGGCTTTCCGCGAATCCCGAGAATAGCCCAGCACGCAGCCTGGCTATTCTCATTCTGCAGGATTCAGCAAACCCAGGACTGGCGTCCTGGGTGACTCTGCCGTCCCCTTCGACAGGCTCAGGGCAGGCTCTCCGGGACTGATCGTAGTTCCCATACCCCCACCCAGCACTGCGTGCTGGGCTACTTTCAGTCGTCCCTCCGGGACTGAACGTAGCTCTACCCGCACTGCGTGGCGCACTACTCTCATCCCTTCCTTCGGCACTCAATTCTGAACCGGCGGCCATGAGGCAGACACTTTCGCCCTCATGCAGAGTGCTCGCATTTCTGTCTTCCCTTCGTTTTCACTTCCTGCGATACTTGTATGTGCCCACCCGGTGCGCCAATTCCATCCACAATAAAAAGGTGAAGAAGCAATGTCAGCAAAGTACATCTTTGTGACAGGCGGAGTCGTGTCCAGCCTGGGCAAGGGCCTGGCCGCAGCCTCGATCGGCTGCCTGCTGGAGAGCCGCGGTTTGCGCGTTAACCTGATGAAGTTCGACCCCTATCTCAACGTCGACCCGGGTACGCTCTCACCTTTTCAGCATGGCGAGGTCTTCGTAACCGACGACGGGGCGGAAACCGACCTTGACTTGGGCCACTACGAGCGCTTCACCCATGCCCGGCTGAGCCGGGACAACAATCTGACCACCGGCAGGATCTACGAGCAGATCATCACCAAGGAGCGCCGCGGCGACTACCTGGGCAAGACGGTGCAGGTTATTCCCCACGTGACCAATGAAATCAAGAATGCCATGCGTAAAGTGGCCACCGACGCCGATGTGACCATCGTCGAGATCGGGGGAACAGTAGGCGACATCGAGTCCCTTCCCTTTCTGGAGGCGATCCGCCAGATGCGCCAGGAGTATGGCCGGGAGAATACGGTCTTTGTGCACGTGACCCTGGTGCCGTGGATCGGCGCCGCCCAGGAGTTGAAGACCAAGCCCACGCAACATTCGGTCAAAGAACTGCTCTCCATCGGGATCCAACCGGATATCCTGCTGTGCCGCACCGATCGCTTCCTCTCTCATGAGATCAAGAGCAAGATAGCGCTCTTCTGCAACCTCGAAGAACGGGCGGTCATTGCCGCCAAAGACGTCGCATCCATCTACGAAGTACCCCTGACTTTCGCCCAGGAGGGCGTCGACAAGCTGGCGCTGAAGTATCTCCACATCGAGGCCAGGGAACCCGACCTGACGCGCTGGAAGCACCTGGTGGAACGTTGTTACAACCCCCGCGACGAGGTCTCGATTGGAATCGTCGGCAAGTATGTCGAGTACGAAGACAGTTACAAATCGCTGAAAGAGGCGCTGGTGCATGGCGCCCTGGCCTTCGATCTGAAACTGCGCGTCACCTGGATTGAGGCCGAGGGGCTGGAGAGCAAGCACCCGGGTGACCGGGACTACGAGGAGCAGCTGGCAGGTTTTGACGGCATCCTGGTACCCGGCGGATTCGGGAAACGGGGCATTGAAGGCATGCTCAACGCGATCCGCTACGCGCGGGAGAATGGGGTTCCCTACTTCGGCATTTGCCTGGGTATGCAGACGGCTTGCATCGAGTTTGCGCGCAATGTGTGCGGACTGGCAGGCGCCAGCTCCAGCGAATTCGATCCGGCCACTCCCCACCGCGTGATCTTCAAACTCCGCGAACTTACCGGCGTTGAAGAGATGGGCGGCACCATGCGCCTGGGTGCTTGGCCGTGCGTGCTGGCTGAAGGTTCCATCGCGGCTCATTCTTATGAGGCGACCCAGATCAGCGAACGCCACCGTCATCGTTACGAGTTCAACCGGGAATACGAGGCGCTGCTTACCGGGGCGGGCCTGCGCATCACCGGGACCACACCAGATGCGACCTATGTGGAGATTGTCGAGATCCCCGGCCACCCCTTTTTCCTGGGCTGCCAGTTCCACCCTGAGTTCAAGTCCAAGCCGCTGGAGCCGCACCCACTCTTTCGTGCTTTTATCGCGGCCGCCTACCAGAACCGGCTGCAGTCGCGCACCCCGTCCGAGTCCGTGAAACAGGAACGCCGCCTGTCGCAGACCTTGCCATGATCGACTTTGAAGTCGGCACGGTGCGGGTGGGGTCTCCTTCGCTTTTTCTGATCGCCGGGCCCTGCGTCATTGAGAGCGAGGCGCACGCGCGCTTCATGGCGGAGTCTATCCAGCGAATCACCAGCGATCTGAGCATCCCCTACATCTTCAAAGCCTCGTACGACAAAGCCAATCGCACCTCGGCGTCGGGCTTTCGCGGTCCGGGATTGGAACAAGGTGTCCGGATCCTGAGCCAAATCGCGCAGGCGACCGGGCTGCCCGTGATCACCGACGTGCACCAGGCGGCCGACTGCGAGCGGGTCGCCGAGGCGGTGGACGTGCTGCAGATTCCCGCGTTTCTTTGCCGGCAGACCGACCTGCTGCTGGCAGCCGCCAGAACCGGACGGGCGGTCAACATAAAGAAGGGGCAGTTTGTCGCCCCGTGGGATATGAGCTACGCAGTCGACAAAGTGACAGGTACGGGCAATCCGCGGGTGTTCCTCACCGAGCGCGGTTTCAGCTTCGGCTACAACAACCTGGTGGTGGATATGCGTTCGCTGGCCATTATGCGCAAGATGGCCCCAGTGGTCTTCGATGGAACCCATTCGGTGCAGACCCCGTCGTCTGCGGGTGGCAAGTCGGGCGGTCAACCGGAGTTCATTCCGGTTCTGGCAAGGGCTGCGGTCGCGGCGGGCGTGGAGGGCGTCTTCCTCGAAGTGCATAACGATCCCGCAAACGCCAAATCGGATGGTGCGAATGCGTTAAATCTCAAGGATCTTGCTCCTCTCCTGGAGAGCCTGCTAGCCATCCACGCGGCGGCACGCAAAAGCCTGTAGATCGTATGGAAATCTTCAGGATGTGGGCAGGCTCTCCAGGAATCTTTCGATATGGCGCAAAATGGCCAGGCTGGCGGAAAGGGACTCCGCCTAAACTTGGGCAGATTTCAGATTGCCTTGGGCTCTTTGTAGCAAAAAAAGGGCCCCTCGGGTGAGGGGCCAATCTGCCTTGGTTCTCTCGTTGTGTGAGAGCTTTTATGCGGCTTTTTTAGTTTTGGGGCTGCGACGCAGCATTCCGGGGGGAGGGCTGCGGGTTCGACTGCTGCGTCGCGCCTATTGGTGAACCGCCAGCTGGCGAGTTCAAAGCCGCAAGACTGTTGTGCATCAGGGTTACGTGGACTACCGTACCGCTGTTGCCCGATTCTGTGGTCTCCTCGCGCGGAGCGTTGCCCATAGCGAGGCGATAAATTCTGTACACCGGCACCTTATGGTCGACTACCAGGTAGCGTACGACCGCATCTGCCATGGTTTGAGATCTCTGTATTCCTGCCTGGCCCTTCGAATTCGAATAGCCCTGCACTTCGACGATGTAGCCTTTTTGTCCTTCTAACTGGGTAGCAACCTGATCGAGAGCTTCCTTGGCTTTCTCATTCAGAGAGGACTGAGTTGAGCGAAAATGAAGTTCTGTATCGGTAATCTGCTGGTACTGATCGAGATTGCTGACCGTCGAATTCAATTGGTTCGTCTGGGTGCTGGCTTGTTGCGCCATTTGCTGCGCTTGGCCAGCCTGAGTCGAAGCCTGCAGCGCTTGCTGGTTTGCCTGGTCTGCGGTGGTCTGCGCCTGGTGGATACCAGCTTGTGCACGACTATCGACGTCCTTGATATCGTTCGCGTTCTTGGCTGTGAGCTGATCGAGCTCGTTCAACCTGTCTTTAACCGGCGCAACCTGACGATTGACCCATTTCTTACGGGCCAACGGATTCATCTTGCCCCAGAAACCTTCGTTCGATTTGGTAGGCAATGGCTGACCGGTAGCGTAAGTAGTTGAATCGCTAGCACTACCAGAAGTACTGGTGGAAGCAGGCGCTGCAGAAGCGGACGCTGCGGTGGGGGCGCTGGTCTGCGGAGCGCCACTCGCCGCCGCCGGGGTAGTCTGCGCCATAGCCGGTACGCCCAAACTGGCGGCCAGCAACATCGCTGCGATAGATCCCGGGGTTGCCGTACTCTTGTTCACGCTTGTCCCTTTTTCGGCCCGAAACTCTGTATGGAAGACGACACACACCGCTCGCTTCTGTACTTGTCTGCGGTTATTGCAACTGACTGGCCAAATGGCATTTTTGCGAGAATAATATTCTCATGTTGTTCATTTTATTATAGTTAGGAGCGAGTAGCGAGGAGGGTGTGGATATTTCCATCCGTGCCAGGAGCAGCGTAAAACGTGCACTTTTCTCTAGTTGGTACGAAAAAAATGCTCGGCACCCTATCGCTTGATTACCTGAGTACCCTCAATCACATACGCCCCTATTTGCTGTGCACGCTGATCACTCGAACCTCGGGATACTGCTGGTTCCAGTCCGGAGGGACGGCATCGAAGATCAAGCGAAAATCGCGTTGCTGCCCGGGTTCGATCGGGGCGGCTGAGACCGGCTCGATATCGACATAGGGTTGGCGGGTGCGAATAAGGCTGAGGGGCACTGCTAACCTTTGAGCAAACTCGCCAGCGTCATTGTGGAAGCCAACCTGGACGGTGATAGCGGTGAGCGTTCGATTGCCCGTATTAGTGATCTGGCCGTCGATATAGGTAACTTTAGCGCCCGAAAAGCTATTTGCTTCGCTCATCTGAAGGCCGCCGAGGGCCAGGCTGGCAGCGTAGGGGTCGGCAGGAGCCATGCCGGTGCCGCCTGCGGGCAGGTCCGGGTTGACACGATCACCGACCAGGACCCAGACCCCGAGACCCACGATGACCACAGCGGCAGCGATGATCCAAGGAAGCCAGGAGGTAGCTTCGCGGGTTTGCTGAGAAGCGAGAAAGCCGGGCTCCTCATCGGGTTTAGGGCTGTGTGCCGGCATCACCAAGATTGTACCTGCCTAAACGGAGAGGTCTTGAGTCGAGGCAGGTTCAGGCGAAGTTGGCCTTCTTGACGGACTGGCGCATATCATTGCCGCGCATCTGGACTTCCACGCACATCTCAGCCAGGCGCGAGCGCATGCGCTCGGTGATCCGGTCACCCAGAGTCTCTTCTCGAATCGTTTTGTCGGCATTGCGCGCCAACGCTGCCGGCGCGTTGGGATAATTGGTCGTTATCAGGGTGGTTCGTTTGTCGTTATAGCGCGTGTTCAAAATCAGGGCCACAGTATCCCACACCCAGTCTGTTGGCTTTTGCGCACCTAACTCATCCAGAATGAGCACTTCCGCCTCGAAAACGGGGGCCAGAATCTGCAGCTCTGTGGTGGCTACGAGAGGGTTATAAGACTCCTGGATGCGCTTGAGCAGGTCACGGTAATCGCAGAAGAGCCCGCGAACACCTTTTTCCAAAATCAGGGCCTGCAGGATGCCGACTGCCAGGTGCGTCTTGCCAACACCCACATTTCCGGTAAGCAAGAGCCCCTTCCCTTCGGTCGTGACCGGATAGCCGGCGACGAAACTGCGAGCCATCATATGGGCGGCGGCCAACGATGGATCGGCTTGCCTATAGCCGTTAAGGGGACTATCAAAGCTTTCCAGGCTGCAATGCTCGTATCGCTTTGGAATGGCAGCCCGTTTGAGCAGCCGAGCCGCTTGCAGCTGCAGCCGGCATTCACACGGCTGGGCATAACGTTCCCCATCAGGTTGGATAATCAGACGCAGGCCGGAGTCTTCACAGATAGGACAAATTTCGCTCATGGGGCTATGACCAAAATTACTCCAAGCGAGGCCCCCTCGCCAGAGCAGCGGGGTGTGCAACGGACGGCGTTCTGTGGAAAGAAAGCGAGAAATGACTTAAAATGAAGATTCGAGCCCTGGGTTGCGGGCTTGCAGGAAGGGTTTTTTAGATGCCAAAACAGGGAATACATCCAAATTATAAGCAGATTCGGGTGCAGTGCGCGTGCGGTACAGCCTTTGAAACACGTTCCACTCACAAGGGCGATATCCACGTGGAAATTTGCTCCGCATGCCACCCGTTCTTTACCGGCAAGCAGAAGCTGGTCGATACTGCCGGCCGTGTGGAGCGGTTCCGGCGCAAGTACGCCAAGTCCGATGCAGGTAAGTCGGACGCGGCCAAGGCTCCTGCGGCCAGGTAAGCCCGGCCGATCTGCGAGCAAGGCCTCCGTGCGCGGAGGCCTTTTTCGCGTAGGCATCCGATGAAAAAAGTGTCCATGAAGAAGAACTGGGATAACCCGCGGGAAAACAGCATGCCGGCCACGACCCGGGTGCCGGCGTCGGTCGTGATCGGCGGTGTGCCGGTTGCTCCAGCCACGGTGTTGGCTCCCATGGCTGGGGTCACAGACACGGTGTTCCGCCGTTTTATCCGCAATGCCAGTATCTTCACCGGACAAGGCGAAGGAGAAGACGAAGCAGCAGCTGTCAGACACCTGGTGGAGACGCCGATCAGCAATCAGCAGTCTGGGTGTGGGTTAATCATGACCGAGTTCACTTCGGCTGACGGCCTATCGCGCATGCGCGAGTCGAAACGCAAGCGGTATCTCTCCTATGACGAGGATGAGCACCCGATCTCTGCCCAGCTGTTCGGGTCCGATCCCACTACCCTGGCAGAGGCAGGCAGAATCGTAGAAGATGCCGGCTTTGACATGGTCGACCTCAATCTCGGGTGCCCCGCCAAGCGTGTGGTCAGCTGCAACGGCGGCAGCGGCCTGTTGCGCGACCTTCCCCACATAGCAACCATCTTTGAGCGTGTGCGGTCGACAGTACGGATTCCCTTCACGGTAAAGTTCCGCATGGGTTGGAGTGACCAGCACATTGTTTGCGTGGAACTGGCTCGTCTCGCCCAGGAGAGCGGTCTGAATGCGGTCGCACTGCACGCGCGCACACGGGAACAGGGCTACTCCGGCCAGGCGCGTTGGGAATATATCGCCGCAGTGAAAGACGCAGTCCGTATTCCGGTGATTGGTAACGGCGATATCCGCTCCCCGGAAGATGCTTGCACCATGGTCGCGGAGACCGGGTGCGATGCGGTGATGATCGGCCGCGCCGCGCCGGCCAATCCGTGGATCTTTCGCCAGATCGCGCAATACACAGCCTTCGGCACCTACGATCAGCCAACGCCGATGGACCGCTACCACATGATCCGGGATTACTTCGTCATGCTGATGGAGGAGGATGAGCCCGCCGCGATCAGCGGCAGGATGAAGCAATTTGCCTCATGGTTCACCCACGGTGTCCCCGGCGGAGCCATCTTGCGCAAGAGCATCTATGAGGCAAAGAGCGGCGAGGCTGTGCTGGCCGCGGTGGATGCGTTCTTTGCCAGTCAGGTGCCGGATCCGGCCGGGCAGTTGCTGGTGGCCGGGTTCTAACGCAATAACTGGCTGTGGGTGTACGGACCTCAGATCTCCGCTGCGTTCGGTTGAAAAACATTTCCCTCAGCAGTTAAAGCGGGCTGCGGAACAAAGTCCGGATAGGGATGGAGATGTGCCTCAGCGGCTAAGCCGGACCTCTTTACAACCCTTATTTACGGGCTGAAGAGGCTGCGGGAAAAACTCCGTAACGGACGGGAAAGCAACACCTCAGGGGCTAAAGCCCTCGTCAGGCGCGGTTTGCGGCACGACTAAAAGTCGTGCCCTGATACAAAGCATGAGTTTTTTCCCAGCCTGTGAAGCCCGTACCCTTCAAAAAACAGAGTGTTTCCGCAGCCTGTTAAGCCCGACATATTCTCATCGTTTGCGACACGACCCTCGGCCGATTTTCATCACCTTGGGTGGGCCGAGGGCCCATGACTCCTCCGTCGCGAAACATGTTTCCAGTCAGCAGCGCTGCCCACTCAAGCCAACAGAAGGCTTGAATGGGCCACCCATCATTTTTTTCATCCTTTTGTGTTGCCGCCATGCTTGCGGAAGATGACCTTTGGCTCGCTCCGCCAGCCTTCGTTCAGAGCTACCAGGGTCCAGGTAATCGCCGGCGACAGATGCGCCAAGACCGTGTCCATGGAAGGATGCACCCGCAGGGCGGGCACAACGTAATACAGGAGCGGCGAGTGGGGCAGTAGCGGGATACCGGGGAAATAGCCGTTTTGTTCCAGCTCTCCCTTTCCGTTCGAGCTACGTTGCTGCTGCAGCCAGTGCACGCGAATCCAATAGTCCACTCCCTGGAGTGGAAAATGCAGATCCTCGTCCGCTTTCAATTCCAGAATGGCCAGGCGCCCATGGCGGGTGACCGTGAGCAGGTCGAGCATGGCGCGATCCGCGGCCGCGAAGGCGGGCACCTGGTGGTAGATGGTATGCGCACCGAGGCTGTCATCGATCGACGTAAGGTCGCCGCTCAGCGTCGACTGGAGCCAGGCTTCCGGCTGCAGACGAAACAGCGGATTGCGCGCGCTGCCCTGGGGATGTCGACTGGCGAAGAGCCGCTCCATCAGGTCCGCGAAAACGGCTTCCGTCTCTGGCTGCAACGGTGTTTCATTGGCGCCGGCGCCGAAGGTCAGGTTGCACTGGCGCGTGAAAGAGTCAGAGACGAACTCCTGGCGCACCCGGGCGAATTCCAACCCATAGAGGGAAAGCGTCACCTCGTGAGCGCTGCGTGCGCCAACGGTCACGCGGCTTTGCATACCCGGGGGCAACAAACGCAGGATGCGGGCTACTCCATCCTGGGCTCGCTCGACTGCAGCCTCCGGGTTGAAGGAATGCACCAGGCGCATTTTCAGATTACCCTGGTCCGCTGTATCGATCGTCACCAGGTCCTCGTCCGGGCCGAGTTCGTAGAGCTCCCACCGCGCCAGCTCGCGATTGAGCCAGGCCATGCGCGCCCGGGTGGTGCTGCCGCATCCGGCAGGCAAAAAAACCTTGAGCCCGTGGCAGACTCTTTTGCCGGAGCCATGTTCGCGACAATAGGCGAGCCAGAGAATTCCCAGGGTGAGCACGCCATCGATCGTCGCCTGGCTCTCTTCGGCATTGACTCCGATGAGCGCCCAGCACTGTTGCCCGCGGACGAGCAAGCCGCGAGCATACGCGGGACCAAAGCTGTGCTCGAGGTCCATCGCGGAACGCAGGCTCTCTACTTTGTATTCATTGAAGTGGCGGGTGAGCAGGCGTTCCAGCAAGGTGAGATACCTGGTCCTGCTAAGGGCGCGGGTTGCGGGCGTCCTCTGGTCGCGATCTCTTAACACCTCCAGCGCTTGCGGACGCTGGGTTCCCAAGCGCCGCACGCGGATGCGCAGCGTCTCTTTGCGGGCTTCCAGGCCCACCACGGTGCGCACCATATTCCGTTCTTCCGACCAGAGATGCAGAACGCAGCGGCCATGCTCGGCGGAGATCGAGTAGTGGGCTGCCGTCATCTCGAAGAGCACACGCCCATCCTCGAGTAGGGCGGCCCGGGGATGGTCCAGGAAAAATTGGTCCAGCGAACGGGCCAGTTCCGTGGGAGAAATTTCAGGTTTACCGCGGGTTTCCACTTGCGCTGCTACCAGCCCATGCGCGCAGACAACTGGGTGACGTGTGCGGTGTGGTGGCGGCCGTGCCAGTCATAGAGGATCACTGCCTGTTCGACAGATTGACTGCCGTTCTCAGGGTGCATGTAGCCGCGCTTCCAGTCCGGCTCATCCAGGGATGAGAAGAGCCGCACCCAGCGAACATGGAGCGCGTCCAACAAATCGAGCGAGCACGACGCGGCCGCCGCGCGAGCGTCTTCGAGTTCTGCCCAGCGGCTTTCCTGATATGCAAAGATCGTGGGCCAGTCTTCAGTCAAGGCAAGGCGCACTCGGTTGTAGGCATTCATATGACTGTCGGCGACATGGTGCACCAACTGGCGTACTGTCCAGCCGCCGGGCCGATAGGAAGTCCCGAACTGTTCCTCGGAGAAACCTGCGACTGCGGATCGCAGGCTCCGTGGCAGCTGCCGTATACCTTCGATGGCAGCGCTTCGCTCCTGCGGAGTAAACGACTCCGCTTTCCTGGGGCCACCGATAGGGTATCGAAGCGCGAGCTGAGCAGCCTCAGAGGTCATGGGGGACACAGAAAGATCTTAGAGCATTATCGGGAACTGAATTGGGTCAATCTGAAGGCGCGATGGCATAGTACCCTTTTCGCGATTGCGCTTTAAGGCCATCTCCCTTGCACTCGATGTCGATCTTGCGGTAACTCCCATCCAGCTTGGCGTTGGTTGGCGTATAGCTGGCGACGTACTGGGTGCGTAGTTCTTCCTCGATCTGCGCGAAAGCACCTTCCAACTTTTTGCCGTTGTTGCCTACCTCAATGACCCGGCCGCCGGTCTCGTCCGCCATTTTCTTCATGACCATGTCGCCGCTGTAGCCCATGGTATACATGCCTCGCCCGTAGAAACCGCGATCAGCGCAGAGCAGAACGTAGACGATGGTATTTGCCTTCTGCGCGGCTTCGATGGCGCCCTGAAGCTTCTGAACGCTGCCCTGGTCTTCGCCATCGGTAAGGATGATGATCGCCTTTCGGCCGGTCTCCTGTTGCAACTTCTCATGCGTGGCGCTGTAGACGGCATCGTAAAGCAGCGTGCCCCTCGGCGGGCCGGACGGCATACCACCGCCACCACCGGTGCCAACATTAATCTCTGCCTTATCCATGGCGCGAGCCAGGGCGTGTGCATTGCTGGTGTAGTCGGAGAGAAGATCCAGATTGACATCGAAAGAGATTAAGAAAGCCTCATCTTTGGCCCGCAGAACGCGGCTGAGAAAAGCAGCGCCTGCCTCCTGCTCCAAAGGAAGAACATTCTGCTGGCTTCCGCTGGTGTCAAGCAGAATTCCCAAGGTGAGTGGCTGATCGGTCTCGGCAGTGAAGTTCTTGATCTTTTGTGGCGCCTTATCTTCCAGAATGTTGAAATCGTCTTTGGTGAGATGAGGAATGAGCGAGCCGTGCTTATCGTGCACGGTGAAGTAAAGGCTAACCAGGTTGACGTTTACTTTGAGGGTTTCTAACGGCTGCGTCTGGTCGTCCTGGTTGGGGTCACCTGCCGGTCCCTGGGGGGGCGCGTCGGGAGACGGCGCAACCTGCGCCGCGGCATGCATGGTCGAAAGGCAAGGAATGGCAACGCACAGTAAAGGCGCCCACAAGAAAGAGGCCCAACGCGGACGACGGAAATTCATAAACCTTAGACGGAGGAACATGGCGAACGATACCTCGGAAGTTGGACCGCGGAACAGGACGGAGCCTTACAACGCCGGCAGCGGGTCTGGTAATCTTATGCCTAGTGACTGCCCGACAGCTCTATTTCTAATACTAAGTCACGATGAGTGAGTACGACTGAGGATGGTCATGAACCGAGTCGTCCGCCTGGGGGATCTTTTGGTAAGGCAGGGTGTCTTGGGAATCGTGCTGTTTTTACCATGCGTGCTCGCGGGCCAGCAGCAGAGCGTGCCGGATGCCCCGACACCGCAACAGCCTGACAGTCTGGGCAAGCTCACCTCGGGGATGACGCCCGGCAAAGGATCGCAGGAGACCCCGCCGGACGCGGGCACAAATACCACCCAGGTTCCACCCACGCCAGGCAGCCAGCCACCCGGCGCCGACCAGGTACAACAGCAGGCGCCCGTAATTGTCGATGCGGGGAAAAGCCATAAGGACATCACAACCTTCAGTACGCGGGTCGACTACGTGACTGTGCCGGTCACGGTGCTGGACAAGAAGCATCAACAGGTCGCGGGGCTGACCTGGCGGGATTTTCAGATCTACGAGAACAACGTGCGTCAGCGTATCTCTACGTTCAGTGCCGATCCGGTGGCGCTCTCGGTCGCGCTGGTGATCGACCAGAGCCTGCCCCGGGACACCATGTCGAAGGTGAACGAGAGCCTGGCTGCGATCCAGGGCGGCTTTACGCCCTACGATGAAATCGCCGTATTCACCTACGCCGACGGAGTGAACAACCCTTCTGACTTTACCGCTGCGCTGAGCGCGCGGGTACCGGCCGTGCTGCAGGCCTCCAAGAAGCCAGGCGACTATATGGGGGTCCCGGTCAATGGCGGTCCCTTATACGGCGGACCCAGCATCAACGGGCTGCCCGTGGATCCGAATCTCGAGCCGCAACGGGGGAATTCCGGGTTTGGCGTCATTCCCAAGGAAATTCATACTCTGAACGATGCCATCCTGGCTGCTGGTAAATCCCTCTCTACCCGGCCCCAGGGCAGCCGCCGCATCATTTACGTGATCAGCGACGGCAAGGAATCGCGCAGCAAGGCCAACTTCCGCGAGGTGGTGCATTACCTCGAAGCCAACCAGGTCGCGGTGTACGGGACCCTGGTAGGCGATTCCGCTACCTGGGGCCTGGGCTACCTGGACAAGTTCAAAATACCGCTGTTGCCGCTTTCGCCGGATAACATCCTGCCCAAGTACGCGGATGCGACGGGTGGCCACCTCTACTCCGAGTTTTCGGAGAATGGCATTCAGCGCAGCTTTGCCGAACTCGCCTCCCTGGCGCGTACCCAGTACACCATCGGCTACTACACTCACCTTTCGCCACTGGACGGGAAATACCGGGTCCTCGAAGTTCGCGTGCTGCGGCCAAATGTGGATGTCGTGACCAAGAGAGGGTATTACCCTACAGCTACAAATTTGTCGCGATGAGCGTTGGAGCAGGCGTGTACCCGGGCTTGAGTTTTATCGGCCTGGGGCTGGCGGCATCCGCCTTCTGGGGCGCCAGTGATTTTCTTGGCGGCCTGGCCACCCGCAAAGCTCATGTTGTGGGTGTGGTTGCGATGGCCCACAGCCTCAGCCTGGGGCTACTTTTGCTGGCCGCGTTAGCCACCCATTCCCCGCTTCCGCCTCAGCGCTTCGCACTTTTGGGCCTCTGTGCCGGAGCCTTCGGCGGTGTGGCCCTTATTCTCTACTACCAGGCTTTATCTCTGGGCGAGATGGGGATCACCACCGCGTTGACCGGCCTGCTCACGGCCCTGGTTCCGGTAGTTTTCTCGTTCATCACGCAAGGCTCACCAAAGTCGACCCAGATTGCCGGCTTCCTTCTTGCGGCGGCGGCGATCGCGCTGATCGCCTACGCACCGGCAGGGCTGCCTCGCCCTCTGGCCCTCGGACTGGCGAGCATAGCCGGTCTGGCCTTTGGCGTGTTTCTGGTGGTTTTGAAAGTGGGCAGTGCGCATAGCCTGTTATGGCAGCTGATTTATTCCCGCATGGCCAGCGCCACGCTGGCAGGAGGGATCGTGATCGGGATGCTGCTGCGCCCGGGCGCGAACGTTGCGGCCTGGCGAAAACAGGCTGGGAAGAATCGGTTTGTATGGATTGCGGGATCTGCCGGAGTGCTGGAGGCCGCGGGCAGCCTGCTGTACATGCTGGCGTCCCGCGAAGGCCGCCTGGATGTGGCGGCGGTGTTAGCCTCCCTCTACCCGGTGGTCACGATTGTTTTGGCGGCTTGGTTCTTGAAGGAACGGACGACGTCGAGTCAGGCCCTGGGAATGGCATTGGCATTAGGCGCCGTGGTGCTCGTTTCCATCTAAGGCCGTTACGCAATGACTGTGGCCTGATAAGAATCACGAGGCATGGTCCCGGCGCGCCGGGATGCGAAACTGCCCAGCGGATGAGCCTTACTTGACCTCGGTCGTAATCTCCGGCTTCGCTGCTGGAGCATCCTGCTTGACCGGGTCGGGAGTACCCTTGATCGCGTCCTTGAAGCCACGCAGGCCCTCGCCCAGGCCCTTGCCAAGCTCAGGAAGCTTGCGCGGACCGAAGATCAAAAGTGCGACCACTAGAACAACAATGAGGTGAGTCGGTGTGAGTAGTTCGCCCATGGAATTTCTCCTGGCATTGCCGTATGAGATCGCGGGTTCACTTGGCACGCCCCGGAATCACGTCCGGTTGCATTTATTGTCGCACAGCAGACACTTAGTTCGTGCTGAGCGTGCCCACCTATACTACGCCTTCAGCACGCCCTTCGGATGCCGCGACTGGGGCCAATCCGCAGCCTTCATTGAGCCGGAGGCGACACGTCCAGCCGGGCCGCGACCATCTTATAAAAGGCAGAGAGATTTTCTCCTTCGCCCAGGGTCAGACGGCGGTAGACCTTCATCAGGGGATACAGCCGCGAGCCGCGAATCATCAGGGCAGGAACCGCGGCAACGCCCCCGCCGGGGTACTGGGTAAGCTCCCACTCGCCGGCAAAGCGCCGGCGGATCACCTCACCAAAGTAGCTACCCCACAGACGAGTCTGGAAATCGAGGTCTTCGGCCGACTGGCCGTCCAGTATCTGCTCCAGGAGATCGACTGAGGCCTCACTGAGGTCGAGGCGCTGGCGATGATCATGCCATGCGATACGAACAGCCTCTTCTGCATAAGCACTCATCATCGCGGCTAGGGATGCGAAGTTGCTTTCAGCCAGCTTGGTTTTATGCGTCATTGCGTCAGCCTACCGCATACCTGGTTTTCACCCCTGCAATAGAATTGTCGTCCCCACCCACACCGGCGAAAGAGGGCGCCGTCTGACAGGAAGCGAAGTGCAATGTATCTTAGGGATTAGCTGATGATGCGGGATTTGTGGAGGTTTGGTTGAAGGCAATTGGTGTTGCTGCACGGAAGTGGGGGACCGCGGTCCTTTTGTGTATAGGTTTCTTGAGTACGGGCAGGATCGCGGACGCGCAAGTGGTTCCGCCGGCGCAAACGATCCCCGAAACACCCTCCCTCCAGAACGAGACCCTTAAGCCTCTCGATTATCGCAATAAATACGATATCTATTTGGGCTTTGCATCGTCCCACTTCAACGCCGGGCCGGCCCTGATCCCAGGGGCAAACCTGGGTGGCTTTGATCTGCAGGGAACGCTCTGGCTGAAGATGCGGTACGGCGTGACTGCCAACGTTCGCGGCTACTACGGAACCACAGGTGTTGTGCCCAACCCATACGGCATCCATGGCCCGTTCATCTACGAGCATCAGTTCATGGCCGGCCCCTCGATCCGCGGACCCAAGAACAAGAACGCAGCGCTGACTTTTCATGGTCTGGTGGGAGGCTCTTACGGAGTGTTTAATTCCGCCATAAACCAGGGTCTCACCGGGCCGAATTTGGGGCTCTTCGACAACGGTTTCGCCTTCGCTACGGCGCTGGGGGGATCCCTTGACCTGAATCGCTCTGCAAAGTTTTCCCTGCGCATCTCTCCGGATTACCTTCTCACGCGCTTTGGGGGAGTGTCGCAAAACGAATTTGCCATCTCCGTGGGTGTTCTCTACCGTTTGAGCAAAATGCGCAAGTAAGTCCGAGGGAGCCCGGCTCTTACAGGCTGCGAAAAAGTCGGCTCGAGGGGAAACCGTCCCCTCAGCGGCTGAAGCCGAGCTCGTTTCAAAGCATTTATGTACGGCCTTAAAGGCCGTACCCTTCAGAAGAATGACTTTCTTCGCAGCAACCTTCGTTCAGCGAATTTTTTGGGTAGGGTGTGGCAAGAGGATGCAGATTGTAGCTGTACCGGTTGCTGAGCCGGAGTGGCGTCCAATTGACAGGGTAATAAGTATTATTATCTACTAGAAATAGTGAATCGACTGGACGCACAAGAGTTTCGCGAGCTGTGCGCGGCTCATGGCATTACCATGACCCACCAGCGGCAGGTGCTCTTCGAAGTGCTGAAGAGCATGCCCGGACACCCCAGCCCGGAAGAAGTGTACGTCCGCGTCAAGAAAAGGATCCCGTCCATTTCTCTGGCGACTGTTTATAAGAACATTCATCTCTTCCTCAAAAGCGGCATCTTCCGCGAGGTGAGCCTGCACCACGGGTCGCTCCGCGTGGAATTGAACAGCCGCGCCCATCACCATCTGGTATGCACTGTTTGCAAATCGATCAGCGATATCGGCGAGGACGAATTTGGCCTGCCGCAAAAGCCGGGCATATTGCCAGGTGGATTCCTGGCCGAGCGATTTTCGATCGATATCCTTGGCCGCTGCAGTGCCTGCCAGGCAAAGAGCTAAGCACTCAGGGTCTCCCATGGGCAAGCCACTGCGGCTTCCACGTGGTCTGGGCGAGCCAAGCAATCGGTTCTACCATCGATGCGATGGCTCGTGTCAAATGAGGAAAGTCGATTCGGCTAATTTCGTCGCTGGGCTCATGGTAGTCGGGATGCAGTCCGAAGCTGGAGACTGTGTGGGCAACGATTCCCCGGCGGGCGAGACTGTAGTTATCAGAACGCCGAAAGAAGTTTTGCGTGGGATGGGGGTCGGGCACCAAGGAGGCGCCATGGCGCACCAACTCCGGACCCAGGTCACTGCGGTTGAAACCAGTGAGCCAAAGACCGTCCTGGGGCAAAGCCGGGTCACGGCGGCCGATCATCTCAAATTCGAGATTGGCAACGATCCGGTCGAGGGGCACGGGCGGGTGGTCGAGAAAGTATCGATTGCCGTAGCCTCCGATTTCCTCAGAACCAAAAAGGACGAAGACCAGGGTGCGTGGGGGACGGGCAGCACCTGCAAACACACGCGCCAGTTCGATCACCGCGGTGGTTCCGGACGCATCGTCATCGGCGCCGTTATAGATCCGGTCGCCATTTTTCCTGGGGCCGATCCCGAGGTGATCCACATGCGCGGTCAGCAGGATGGCGTCTTTGCCGGCAACCGGGTCGGACCCACGCAAAATGCCTACCACGTTCCAGGTCTCTGTTCTTGGCACAGCCGCAAAGCCCGCCAGTCTGGCGGCGACATTGGGCGGCAGAGGATTAGGGAGTGGAGCCTTTTGCAGGAAACTGCCTTTATCCCCGCCCGGCTCTAACCCAAAGCCGGCAAACAGCGACGCGGCATAGAGCGCGGCTATATGCTCGTCGCGGGTGCCACTGCCTCGCCCCTGGAGCTCGTCGGACGCAAGGAAACTCATGTCGCCCCGGACACAGGGGATGCAAAGCCCAGCACGGGACGGCTTCACCATCTGGCCGTGGCAGGCGATCATGCTGAGCACCGTCGCGTACCGAACTACCTGGGATAACGCACGCATCGGGAAAGTATAATGGAGCTCTTCCGGGTACTCCTGCCCCTGAGCGGATGCCGGCGCCGGATCGTCTGGTGCTTGGAAACAATCCGATTGAATGTGACTTTGCGGGTAAGGGAAACTGCATGCGCCGAATTCAGGCTCTGTTTTGTTTGTTACTCCTTGGCGTGACCGGGTGCGATTTCTTCGTTCCTGAAAACAGCAGCGGCGGCACCAATACGGGAGACTATATTTACGTCGGCAATGGAAACAATACATTCATTGCCGGGTTCGGCGTCAGTACCAGTGGAGCCCTTTCGGTTCTCAACAGCTCGCCTTACAACAATGGAGTGGCTGCCCAAGCGCTGGCGGTGACACCCGCCAATACCTTCCTGTACGCATCCACCACCAATGGCATCTACGTCTACGCGATCAACAGCGATGGATCGATTACGGTTCAGAATAGCGGCAACGCCGCCGCGCAAGATGTAGTTGCCACATTTATGCAGGTGGACAGCACCGGAGGCTACCTGCTCGCCGCCGGCATTGGGACCGCGATTGGGGCCCAGGCAATTGGCATCTACCAGATCAACAGCACCACCGGTTTGTTGACACCGCTCACCGGTTCTCCTCTTGCCCTCTACACCGGTAAAGGCACCACCGCGACGGTAGTGACTCCAACGGGAATGGTGATCACGCCCAGCAACTCGTACGTGTACGTCTCCCTTGCCTCGCTGGGCGTGCAAGTGCTAACGCTCGGTACCGGAGGCGCGCTCAGCACCGGCACCACGCCCACTTTTCTGCCACCCCTAAGCACTTCGACCACGCCGGCGGATTATGGGCTGGCGAGCGATCCCAATTCCAAATTTCTATTTGTGGGGGAGTTCAATACCGGGTTGCGCGTGTTGAGTATTGGCACCAACGGCACGCTGAATGAGGTTGCGGGTTCGCCCTACCCCACCGGCACAGGACCCACAGGAGTCGCGCTGGATACGACGGGAAGCTACGTTTATGTTGCCAACAAAGGAAGTAACAACATCAGCGCTTTCACGCTCACCCTGGCGTCGGGCAAGCTGGTCGCGATTGCAGGCTCGCCTTTCAGTTCGGGTGGGCAACTGCCGATCGCCATGGTCAACGACAACCAGAAGAAATACCTGGCCGTAATCAATAGTGGCTCGAACGGTTCCACGGGCAACAGCGACCTGCAGCTTTTTAAATTCGACACTACCGTAGACGGCAAGCTGGTCCCGGTGGCGACCGCTACCACTGGCACTGATCCCACCCAGCCCGGGTCTCTCGCGGCCTCGCACTAGCGTAGGTGGTCACGAGCGCATCAAAGATCACAAGCGGGGATCGAATGCGGGAATCGGAGGCGGGTGACCTTGCAGCTCGAGAACAACCTGATCTTCGTCTCCATAGCGGCCTATCGCGATCCTCAGCTCATCCCGACCATCGAGGATTGCCTCCATAAGGCGCACAACCCTGCGCGTCTTCGATTTGGCGTCTGCTGGCAGCACGCTCTGGATGAGATTCCCCCTCCATTCGAGGAAGATGAACGCTTCCGCATCCTGGACATAGACTTTCGAGACAGTAAAGGCGCCTGCTGGGCTCGCGCCGAAGTAATGAAGTTATGGCAGGGCGAACAGTGGTTCCTGCAAGTGGATTCGCATTGCCGTTTTGCTGCCGGCTGGGACGACAAGCTCATCCGCATGATGAGTAAAACCCAAAGCCCCAAGCCTATCCTGAGTACCTACGCAACACCCTTTACGCCCGGGGCAAACGAAATCCTGGAGGGTGTGCCCTTGCAGATGGCGTTTCAGGGCTTCACCTCCGAAGGCATCCCGCATATGAGGCCCCTCGCGATACCGAACTGGCAATCGCTCAATCGCCCCCTGCGGGCGCGCTTTCTCTCAGCGGGTTTTCTGTTTGCTTGCGGAACTTTCGTTCACGAGGTGCCCTACGATCCGGAGCTGTACTTCCTAGGCGAGGAAGCAGCAATGACGCTGCGCGCTTTTACCAGTGGTTATGACCTGTTTCACCCTTGCGAAACCATTGTGTGGCACGATTATGTTCGCAACCATGGCATCAAGCATTGGGACGATCATACGGAAGCCAATAAGACCGGAGCAGAATGGAGTGCACGAGACCAGCACAGTAAGCGAAAAATCAGGAGATTGCTTTCCGGCCAGCCGCTGGATGCGTTCGGTCTGGGGAGCGCCCGCTCCATAGAAGAATTTGAAGAATATGCCGGGTTGTCCTTTCGTCTGCGCAAGGCTCACGACTACACCTCGCGATCAGAAGAGCCTCCCAATCCAAAAGTGAATTTGGATTGGGCTCAGGAGATCTACTCATGGATGGTTCGGATCACGCTGGACCGTAATGACTTTCCAACGAATTGCTGGAGCGATTTCTCATTTTGGTACATCGGAGTGCACGACGAAAATCATAACGAGATCTACCGTCGAGATCTCTCGCCAGCGGAACTCGAGGCGCTGTCTGCGCAGCAGCCGCAGATTGTTCTGGTGTGCGAGCTGCAATCCGGCAGCATACCGGTATCGTGGAGTGTCTGGCCGGTCAGCCGCTCGCGCGGTTGGCTAAAAAAGATCGAAGGCATGCTTGGGGACGAGGACTACAGCATCGTCCTTGAAGAGGAAGGCTAAGAAGCGAACGTTTGTAGTGCTGACAAAACGTCCCACCTTGCGGTGGGACGTTGGTTGACGTATCGGGTGTGCTTAACTGAAGAGTCCGTTAAGGCCATTGGGGAAGAATACGCCGGTGTATTTGGAACCGGCCGCCGGTATATTCACATTGCCGGTGACAATCTGCAGGACTTGCGTAGTACTGCGGCTGTAAGTCTTGGAGTAGTTGGGTGAGCCGGTCTGCGCATCAACGATGGTTGCAGCTCCATTGGTCGTGTTAGCCGGCTCCACGGAAACAGTTTGAAAGCCAACACCGATGTCATCTACGGTTGAACTGCCATCCAGCTTCATACGGGTGGCGGAGATCTGCTGCGTATAACCCTGCAGTCCAGCTTTTCCGTCCGGGTCTGCTATGAAAATTGAGGTGCGGATGAGGCCTGCGTGATAAGCCTCCACCCCCAGGATACCCGCTGCCGCCGCCAGATAAGCCGGGTTCGTAATTAGCGGGGCTGCTCCACTGTATGCGGTAACGCCAACATCCTCGAAGATGTATGCACCAACAAGGAAATCCAGATCATTGGCGAAGGGATCGAAGGTGCTGGCGATGCCCGCCACGCTGGCCAGGGCATTGAAGCTATTGTAAAGGTCCAGATTGGGCTGTTCGACGGCCGCCGCACCCAGATTGGCGCGCAGGAAGTTAACGTGATGGCGCTCTTCCGTAGCCGTTTCCGTGGCATACGCCTGAATCGCGGGCAGCGTCCACGGAACGACACACGCGCTTGGGCCGCCGGGTTTGGTGACCACCGAGCCGCCACCAAACTTCGTAGTGCCGGGCCCGACCCCGGAGCCGAGATTATCGATCGTTGTGCCGGAAGTGGCCAGACTATAGAACTGGGCTTCTAGATATTCCAGGTTTAGCGCGAAGTTGAGAATATCGGCGTCGGTGTAGGAAGGAGCGGACTGCGCCTCTGCTAGTCTGACGCCGGCAAAGGCAAGACCGGCGAGGGCTGCACCACCAAGGGCGAGCATCTTCCGGCGACTGTTGACGATTACTTCATCTATCTGCTGAGTTTCAAGGTTTGCCATGGTTCTCCATCCTTAGCTAGCGGTTACGCTGATGTTGCCATTCAGTCCGTTGGGGAAGAAGCCGCCCCCCTTGACCCCCGCACCAGGAGGCGCGGCATAGACAATATGGAGAACCTGGTCGGTGGTGCGTGCCCAAGCGATGGAGTTGGTGGAATCGGCAGCGACGATGGTGCTGGCCGGTGTATAAGCGGTGGGAACGAAAGGAACGGCATACGGCGGAAGGGCTGTCAACGTGGTTTCATTCCCGCCGCCGAGAGTCGCGCGCAGCTTGCTTATCTGTTGTGCGTAGGTTACGTAGGTGGGGTTGGGCGTGACCAACGTGGATGTCTTGGTCGCGGTCGCGACTGAGTCGGCGATCAATAGTGTACGGATTTCAGCAGCATGATAGGCTTCGACCGCAAGGATGGACGCTGCAGCCGCAAGGTAGGTTTTTCCCGTCGCCGTATTGCTCAGCAGGCCGGCCGCTCCGTGGTACGCGGTTACGCCGACGTCCTCAAAGACAAAGGCGCCTACCAGAAAGGCCTCGTAGCTGGAGAACGGATTGAAGCTCGAACCAATGCCCGCCGCTGAAGCGGCGGCATTGAAGCTGTTCATCAGGTCTATATCCGGCCGGGAGACGGCGTCCGAGGCAAGGGCTGAGCGAAGGAAGCGGACGTGGTCCAGCTCATTCTGCGCAATCTCGTAGATATAGTTCTGCTGCGCAGTGGTCAAATTTGGAACCATGGTTGTGGAAGGAACGACAACCGTGGTGGTGGCATTGCCCGAATCGGCGGCCGTGAGCCCACTGCCGGTCGCAGCACGAAGATAGAACTCGGCTTCCAGGTACTCAAGGTTCAGGGCAAAGTTCAAATAGTCGCTGTCGCCCAGAACGACCGGGGCTGGGGTGGGTGTGGGTGTCGGCGCTGGGGTCGGGCTTGGGGTCGAGCTGCCGCCACATCCAGAAACGACCGCGAACGCAGCTGCGGCTCCCGAACGGGCCATGAAGCTTCGACGAGTCAAAGCCTTGTCGATGAGCTCAGTCAATTTTTTGTCCACAGAATACCTTTCCTTGGTAAGAATCAAGTGAGACCAGCCCAATCGACCTGCATCACCCGCTACTCTAGTAACGCAGTGGATTGCGTATCGGATTTTTGCATTCGGATTTCTTTGGAATGTTCAGTACAACAAAAGTGGCATATTGCTTCGATCTGCACACGACCTGCCCTAACTGAACAGCGCAAGGAGAGAGCAACTGGATTCTTGGAATTGCGGAGTGGCTTTTAGGGGACGTACAACCCCAGGGCTATTTTCCGTAAAGGTCTCGACTGGTGAGGATAGGAAAAGGGTGTTTCGCTTACCCGCGGGAAAGTTGCCTTATCCATCAAGAAAAACCGCTCTCGGGTGAACTCGGTGGTGCATCGCGATAGGAAATCCGGTCTAATGGAGACAGGGAGACCTCGCCTCTCATATGTTTGCTGCATTGTCGCTCCTCCTCCGTCGCGCTGGCCTGCGTTTCCTCTTTGGTTCCGCAATATGCGTCGCTCTGATGACTGCACTGGCTGGCTGCAATCGTTTGCGCGAGCATGCCAAGCCGGAGATGGTCTATGTAGTGGCCAAGCAGACATATCTAAGAGATCGCGTTGCTGCCGTATCGAATCGCGTCGCTCTGGTTACGAATGGAGAACCGCTTGAAGTAATCGAGCACGGACGCCGCTTCCTGAGAACCAAGACCAGCAAGGGTGAGGTGGGCTGGATCGAAGATCATATGGTCATCGACCAGGCGACCTATGACCAGTTTTTCGCGCTCCAGCAACAGCATGCCCATGATCCAGTGGTGGCTACTGCTGTGCTGCGCGATGATCTCTACCTGCACGTGAAACCTGGCCGCGAAACCGACCGCTTCTATTTGTTGCCGGAAAATCAAAAGCTACAGTTATTGATACGTGCTTCCGTGCCCAAACCGGAACCGCCCCAGGGCTTCCTCCCCGCACCCCGGCCGGCAGCAACCAGTAAGGAGAAAAAGGTAGCCGGAAAGGCCACCCCGCCGGGTGAGCCCGCAGTCCCGATGGAAGACTGGTGGTTGGTGCGAGACAGCCGCGGTCAGGTGGGTTGGTTGCTCTCGCGCCGGCTGGATGTGGATGTTCCGGACGAGATTGGCGGATATTCCGAAGGGCAGAAGATTGTGGGCGCCTACGTCCTGACCAAGGTTTACGACCCGAGCTCCTCGCTGCCAGACAAGCTGGTGCCTGAATATGTCTCGGTGACCAATGCTTTCAAGGACGGTCTTCCCTACGATTTTGACCAGGTGAGGGTTTTTACGTGGAATCTGAAAAAACATCGCTATGAGACAGCCTACCGGCAGCGCAACATCGAGGGCTATCTTCCGGTCGCAATCAGCCAGAGCAAGAACGCCCAGGGCCAGCCTGTTCCGGTATTCTCGATCACGGTTGCCACCAGCGACGCAGTCAAAGTGGATCCACTGACCGGGGCGGCTCGCCCGGTCGCAACCGATACGCTGAAATACCAATTAGAAGGCGGCATGGTGAAGCGAGTCACGCCCGCCGGGCCGCCGGGATCAGCTCCGATAGCCGCCAAGCCAAAGCCAGCCGAGGCACATGCGCATCGCCATCACGGCAAGGGCAAAGGCGCCGGGGGATAGCAGCGTGGTTCTCCCATTCAGCTGAAGAAATCTGCGATGGCACCAACGACGATTTCTTGTTCCTGCAAGGTGAGCTGGGGAAAGATGGGGACGGCCAATACCTCGGCGGCGGCTCGCTCACTCTCCGGAAAGGCCCCGCCTGAGTATCCCAAGCCATGCAAGGCAGGCTGCTGATGCAGAGCCAGGGGGTAGTAAACCTCTGATTCGACTCCCCTACCACGGAGAAAGGCCTTTAGTTCGTCGCGCCGGCGAACGCGGAGGACGTATTGGTGGAAGACGTGCGTGGCCTTGGGCGTGGTCTTGGGAAGGACCACTCCGTTTTGCGGATAAGGCCCAGGCTCAACCAAACCCGCCTTCTCAAAAAGCACCCGATAGCTTTCGGCTAAGGCGCGACGCTCAGCGTTCCAGCCGTCGATGAAGCCGAGCTTCACCAGCAAAACAGCGGCCTGCACGGTGTCCATGCGGCTGTTCCAGCCTACTTCATCGTGCTGGTAGCGCTGGCGCATGCCATGGGCCCGCATGAGGCGCGCGCGCTGAGCGACTGCTTCTGCCGCCGTGGTGACCATACCGGCATCGCCGCCGGCACTGAGGTTCTTGGTGGGGTAGAAGCTGAAGGCGGCCGCGTCCCCCAGCGAACCGGCTTTGCGCCCGTCCCAGGAAGCCCCGAAGGCCTGGGCCGCATCTTCAATCAGCAACACATCGTGTTCCTGTTTCAGGAGCGCGAAGCAGTCCCAGTCGGCGGTCTGGCCATAGAGGTGAACTGGGAGGACGGCACACACGGCGGGCCCGGTCCGCGACTCCAGGCATGCCCTGGCAGCCGCGGGATCGAGATTGAAGGTCTCCGGATCGATATCTACAAGCAGGGGCTGAGCTCCGGCGCGCATAATAGCGCTCACCGTGGCGAAAAAGCTGAAGCAGGTGGTGAGCACTGCGTCGCCCCGGCCGATGCCCACCCCGTCGAGCGCCAACCACAGGGCGTCGGTACCAGAAGAGCAGCCGATGGCGTGGGCCACCCCACATTTCTCGGCGGCAGCGCGCTCAAATTCCGCTACCTGGGGGCCCATAATGAATTTCTGTGAGGAGAAAACGGCTTCGACGGCCTGGAGCAGCATGGGGCCGATGAGGCGATATTCCCGCGCAAGGTCGAGAATCGGCACTTCGATTGGCGTTATGGGGGTGGGTGCGCCGGGAAGGAGATTGGCTGCAACCGCGTTTCCTGCAGTCCCGGACGGGGCAGTTTCTTTCCAATCTCCCACGTTAGTAATGTTAGCACCGCGCAAACCGGGTAGACGGCGGACAGCCAAGTTGCATCTAAGCACAGGTTGCCACTGGCCAAATGGCGGTGCCGACGTTTTTTTAACCCTATCGGCTTTGCCTGTGTTCCGGCGTAACCCGGTAAGGCGTGTAAACTTTGAGTAGCAGGATTTGAGCGCATTCCGGCTCGCAGCCCAACTTTGCAGTAGCTGCAAGAGTTTGAGCATTTTCCATAACGCAATACGACCATCGTAGGAATTGGAGATCGGCACATGGACAATAAGCCGGCACAGAACATTCAGGACACGTTTCTCAATACGGTCCGCAAAGACAAGACTCCGATCACGATATACCTGGTCAGCGGAGTCAAACTCACAGGCAAAATACGCTCGTTTGACAAGTACTCCGTGTTGCTTGAAAACAACAGTCAGGAACAATTAATTTTCAAGCATGCCATCTCAACGGTGGTAAGCACGCGGTCTGTACTTCATAGCGATCATCGTCCGAGTACTGGCGTCGGCCATCCACCCGCTAGCGCTCCTGGCCCCGGCGGTTTATCCGTGCGCCCAGACAGCGCGGCGGCTGAAGGCTAGCAGCCTGCCAGACCGGGAATGCGGGTAGAAGCATCCGCTGCGGACGAGTTCCGCGGTATCGAAGTTTTGCGGCTGCGGTGAAGTGCGCGCCGCGTTGCCGTGTCTTCGGGTTGGGCCCTTGGACTATGTCTCACGAATGAGGGTCTTCTGAAAAGCACGGGCGTTCACGCGGATCGAGCGCTCCTGGTCGGAGTGGAGTTTGTCTCCCGGCCACGGCTATTGCCGCGCTCGGCTACGCTCGCGCGCGAAGCAGCTAAACTTGCCAGCACCGGAGCCGATGTTGACGCGACGGGTCAGGAGAATTCCGCTACGGAGAGGAATGCGGCCTTCGCAGAGTTTCGCGAACTGGTCGCCGGCGCCGGAGCCGAAGTCATCGCGGAAGTGCTGCAGCGAAGGCCCAGACCTGATCCGGCCACACTGGTCGGCAAAGGGAAGGTGGAAGAGATCGCCGCCATTGCCGAGTCGGCAGGGGCCACTCTGATCCTCTTCGATCACGACCTCACCCCCACCCAGCTGAGGAATCTCGAACACGCGCTACCTGTCCGTGTAGTGGATCGGACCCAGCTTATCCTCGACATTTTCGCCCGTCATGCGCGCAGTCGCGAGGGCCAGCTTCAGGTAGAGCTGGCGCAGCTGGAGTACATGTTGCCGAGGCTCGCAGGACGGGGGGCTGCCATGTCCCAACTGGGCGGCGGGATCGGGAGCAGGGGGCCCGGCGAAACCCAGCTGGAGACCGACCGGCGCAAGATCCAACGCCGGCTGCTGCAGCTCAAACGGGAGTTGGACGATGTACGCCGCGTGCGCACGCAGCAGCGCCACCGTCGCGCCGCGGTGCCGGTACCTACGATCGCCCTGGTTGGCTACACCAACGCGGGCAAGAGCACTCTCTTCAATCGGCTCACCGACGCCAGCGTCCTGGCTTCTTCGCGGATGTTTTCTACTCTCGACCCTAAGCTGCGCGCCCTGGTATTACCCTCACGCAGAAAAGTTCTCTTGTCGGACACGGTCGGCTTCATTCGCAACCTGCCGCACACCCTCATTACTTCGTTCCGAGCCACCCTGGAAGAAGTGGAGAAGGCAGAGGTGCTCCTTCACGTGCAGGATTGTTCGAGCTCTGAGCGCGAACGACAAAAGGAGGAAGTGGAAAAGGTGCTGGGCGAATTAGGGTCGATGAGCAAGCCCATCATCTCGGTTCTGAACAAGATTGATTTATTGCCGCCGGCAGAGCGTTCAGCATGCGCAAACGACGAGTGGGAAGCTGCGGTCTCAGCGCAAACGGGCGAAGGAATTCCTCAGCTGCTCGAGCTTATCGATCGAGCTCTGACAGCCGACCCGATCATTGAGGAAAAGTTCATGGTTCCGCAGCGGGAGGGGGCGGTATTGTCGGCATTGGACGCGGGCGCTCTCATAGTGAAGCGGGAATTTTCAGGGGATTTCGTTGACCTGACCGTCGCCGGTCCAGCATCGTTGCTGACACGCTACCGCCAGTACCGGAATTTGAAAATGGGGCTTAAAGCAGGGACGGGCCGGGGAAGTGGGAGCGGAGCGATTTCCCACGAGACCGGCCCCGTCTGACCCTGATCTGGGTCGAGGAAGTAACCAAAGTATACGCTTTAGTGGGATGCGTTCACAACGGCAAATTGTGCCGGAAGACGCTGTCCTTCCGGATGCAAATCGGGCGGATCGACGGATTTCCACACGGCAGAGGCACCTACTTGGGTACCCCCCAAGTCACTTTTGTTCGGGTCGCAAGCGACCGCCGCAATCGACAGCCTTGGTTCGGGCGTCCTGGAGAGTATGCCGACGTCGTTATGGGCAAGGTTTGACAGCCAAATTTCGCCTCTGTTAAAAACAAAGATCCCGGCTGTCACTACCGACTCTCCGCCCACAATCTACCCATATACTGAATATTTGGCATGGACGAGACCTTACATCAACTCGAAGGACTACTTCTCGGTTCTGTACCGACCATCTTTCTATTCCTTTTGATCGTTATTCTTTACCGGTTACTGGTTTACGGTCCCTTGACCGAGGTATTGAACGAGCGGCGGGAGCGTACTGAAGGGGCAATCGAGCAGGCCAACACGGCGATGGCTGCTGCCGCCGCCAAGACTCAGGAATATGAGGCGCAGCTGCGGGCTGCGCGTTCGAGGATCTTTCAGGCTCGACAATCAAAGCAGCAACAGTGGACCCGGGAACGCGACAACGCGATTGCGGAAGCCCACGCGGCTGCCCAGCGCCAGGTCGAAGAGGCCAAAACAGCCCTGCAGGCACAAACCGACGCCTCACACGCCACCATCAAAGACTCGATCGACGAACTGGCCAGCGAAATTCTTGCCGCCGTCCTCCCGAAAAGCAGTGCAGCTGTGGGGAGAGTCCGTTGAACTTCTCCCGATTGCCCTTCTTTTTAGTTTTCCTGCTGTGCCTGGGTGGCGCGGTCTGCCTCTCCGCAACGCCTTCCAGGGCTTTGCAAGCGGGTGCTGCTCCGGCAGCGTCTTCCCCTAAGCCTGACGACCGCATGGCTAGCCTGGCCAATGAGGGAACCACGGAACTGGAATCAGGCGATGACATTTATCGCCATTCAGCCTCAGTAAAGTTGATCGCGCGCTGGTTGCACCTGGATAAGGAGTCTGCGGCGCGCCTATTTGAATACATCAACTTCGCCATCCTCGCCGGCGCCATTCTGTATGCGCTGTCGAGATACCTGCCCAAGACTTTCCGGGAAAACCGGGAAGACATCCAGCACCGGCTGCTGGACGCGCGCACGGCGACAGAGCAGGCGCATCAACGCCTGGCGGCGATTGAGCAGAGGCTGGGACATTTGGACGAGGAGATCGCGGCCATCAGCAAGCAGGCGGAGAAGGATAGCGTCGATGATGAAGCGCGCATCAAAGCCTCGATTGAAGAGGAGCGGCGGCGGATCGTCGAATCGGCTAGCAAAGATATTGCCGCAGCGGCCAGCGCGGCCCAGAGAGATCTCAAGCGGTTTGCCGCAGGGTTAGCCGTGGATCGCGCGGCCCAAAGATTGGTACTGACAGAGGACGATGAACGCGGCCTGCTGCAGGAGTTTGCGCAAAGCCTCGGCCAGCACCCGCAGGGCAGAGGGGAAAGCTGATGGCTGTTTTCGCCGCTCGATATGCCCGCGCCTTGGCCGATGTAGTGTTGGACGCGAAGCTGAACCATGCAGAGGTTGAGCAGCAGCTGGAAGATTTTGCCGCCACGTTTGCCGGCAGCAAGGATCTCAGAGAGATTCTGCTGAATCCTTCCATTTCTGCCCAGAAGAGAGTGGCGATTTTTGACAAGGTTAACGGCCGCATCGGTTGTGGGCCCAAGGTGCGAAATTTCCTCGCGGTCCTCATAAGGCACGAACGGCTGGGAGCGCTGGCGGAAATTCTCGAGGAGTACCGGCTGGAGATGAACCGGCGGTTGTTGATCTCCGATGCCGAGGTAGTGACGGCACGCCCACTGGAAGATCAGGAACGGGCAAAGCTGGAAGGGCAGGTCTCCGTGCTGGCCGGCAATAACAGGGTCAACGCAACCTTCCGCGAGGACAAGTCGCTCATCGGCGGGGCGATCGTGCGCATTGGCAGCACCATCTATGACGGCTCGATACGGGGACGTCTGGAACGCTTGAAAGAGCGACTGGTTTCCAGCTAACCCCGATAACAAACGCGCCGGTGGAACACAGCGGGGCGATTACAAGCAAATTGAGAATTGACGGAAGAACGCTATGGCTCAGATCAACGCAGACGAGATCACACAGCTCCTGAAGGAGCAAATTCAAAACTACGACGCAGAGATCAGCGTCGATGAAGTAGGGACCATCATTTCCCTGGGCGACGGAATCGCCCGTCTCCACGGGCTGGACAAGGCGATGGCGGGAGAGATGCTGAAATTTCCCCACGGTGTAGAGGGCCTGGCGATGAACCTCGACGAGGATCAGGTCGGCTGCGTCATCCTGGGCGATTACGCCATCCTGCGCGAGGGAGACGTGGTCAAGCGCAGCGGCGAGATCATGAGCGTTCCCGTGGGCAACGGGCTCATTGGCCGCGTAGTCAACGCGCTCGGGCAGCCGATCGACAACCGGGGCCCCATTGAGGGAACAGAGCTGGCGCCTATCGAGCGGATCGCTCCAGGGGTGGTCGACCGGCAGGGTGTGCGGGAGCCCATGTCTACTGGTCTCAAGGCAATCGACAGCATGATCCCGATTGGCCGTGGACAGCGCGAGCTGATTATCGGCGATAGGCAGACAGGAAAGACGGCGGTTGCGCTCGACACCATCATCAATAGCGCCAAGAACAACCTCATCTGCATTTACTGCGCTATTGGACAGAAGCGATCGTCGGTGGCGCAGGTAGTGCAAACGCTCACCGAGTACGGGGCGATGGACTACACCATCGTGGTTTCGGCCTCCGCGTCGGAGCCTGCGCCGATGCAGTACCTGGCCCCGTATTCCGCCACCAGCATGGGGGAGTTCTTCCGCGATAACGGCCGCCACGCACTCATCATCTATGACGACCTCTCCAAGCACGCCGTGGCCTATCGTGAGATTTCGCTGCTGTTGCGCCGTCCTCCGGGCCGTGAAGCGTATCCCGGCGACGTATTCTATCTTCACTCGCGCCTGCTGGAGCGTTCGGCCAAGATGAGCGACGCGAAGGGTGGGGGCTCGCTGACCGCGTTGCCCATCATCGAGACCCAAGCTGGAGACGTCTCCGCGTATATTCCTACCAACGTCATCTCGATCACCGATGGACAGATTTATCTGGAGACGGATCTGTTCAACTCCGGCGTCCGCCCGGCGGTAAACGTTGGCCTTTCTGTAAGCCGTGTCGGTGGCAGCGCCCAAATCAAAGCTATGCGCCAGGTAGCGGGAACCTTGAAGCTTGACCTGGCGCAGTTCAGGGAACTGGCCGCTTTCGCGCAATTCGGCAGCGACCTGGACAAGGTGACGCAGAATCAGCTTAACCGCGGCCAGCGGCTTACAGAGATTTTGAAACAGCCGCAGTTTTCTCCCCTGCCCACGGAAAAGCAGATCATTATCATCTACGCCGGGACCAATGGCTTTCTCGACGACCTGAAGGTTGAAGAGATCCACGCCTTTGAGTTGGGGCTCTATCCTTATCTGGATTCGGCACAGTCCGGGTTGCTGAACGATATAGTCGCTAAAAAGGCGCTCGACGATGATTTGAAGAACCGCATTAAAGCAGCTCTCGACGAATACAAAGCGAATTTTCTTGCTGAGCATCGGGATGCGAAGTTGAAAGAGTCGTCAGTGAAGGCGCTCTCAGACGAAGAGAAGAAGACTGCATAACCATGGCCAATGTCCTCGATTTGCGGCGGCGCATTCGCAGTGTAAAAAGCACGCGCCAGATCACCAAGGCAATGAAAATGATTGCCGCAGCCAAGCTGCGCCGTGCCCAGGAGCGCGCTATTTCTGCGCGTCCCTATGCCAACATGCTGGCCAGCGTCATCGGTTCATTGATGCGGCATATCGATTTGTACGATCCGGCGACGGGAGAGGTGCGTCATCCGCTGTTGCTCGAGCGCGAAGAGAAGCGGGTGTTGCTGATCGTGGTTTCCGGGGATAAGGGATTCGCCGGCGCGTTCAACGGCAATATCGCCAAGGCTACATTTCGTTTTATCGGCGACACTACGGATGGCGAGATTGACATAGCCGCGATCGGCCGCAAGGGGCGGGATCTTTTTCGACGCCGTTACGCGGCCGCAACCTTCGTGGACGAGCAGGTTGAGCCAGGCGACGCAGACCGCCAGAAGCGCATGCCCGGCGCCACAATCCAGGCGCCCGACATAAAACGTCGAGGGGAGCGCAAGGACCGGATCGAGGTGGCGGGAGACTATCCCGGCATGTTGGATAAGCCCAGTTTCGACCGTGTCGCTGAGTTGGGGCGCGAGATTGTCCATCGTTATGTAGAGCAGGAGATCGACGCCGCCTACGTGGTGTACAACGAATTCAAATCCGTAATCGCCCAGCGGGTGGTGGTGGAGCGCATTCTGCCCATCATGAAGGTAGGAGAGCGGTCGGTCGAGCAGGCGGTAGAGATGACCCAGGAGGAGCGCGAGCAGGCGGCACTCGCCGCTGCGTCCGCGGGCATCAGCCTTAAAGAAGCAGACACCGCGGAGGCCGACCGGGAGGCGAGGACTTTTGGGACTGCGGAGGTGGACTACATCTACGAGCAGCCACCAAGGGAGCTGCTGGACGGCTTGCTGCGACAGTATGTCACCACCCAGATCTATCACGCGGTGATCGAATCCACCGCCGCGGAGCAGGCAGCGCGCATGACGGCCATGGATGCGGCCACAAGTAACGCCTCAGAGATGATCGATTCGCTGACCCTCACCATGAACCGGGTGCGTCAGGCTGCGATCACCAAAGAGATTATCGAGATTGTCAGCGGTGCGGCGGCTCTCTAAGGGATTGTTTGTGTCACCAGGTCAATGTACGGGCTAAGGCCCGTACCCTTCCTCCTGAGAAACGACGGAGTGGAAGGGGACGGCCTAAAGGCCGTCCGGAAATGACCCCGGGATGAGAGCGGCTTAGCCGCTGAGGGAAGAGGATTTATGGCAGAAAACATAGGCAAGGTTATTCAGGTATCCGGACCGGCGGTCGATGTGCAGTTCGAAGAGGCCACCATGCCCTCGATTTACCAGGCACTGCGTGTGACCAGCGAAGGCTTCATCGTCCCGCACCCGATCAACGTCATTCTGGAAGTCGAGCAGCACATTGGCGAAGGCCGGGTCCGTTGCGTGGCGATGGAATCGACAGAAGGCATGGTCCGGGGCATGAATTGCATCGATACCGGTTCCCAGATTACGGTCCCGGTGGGGGTCGCGACACTCGGCCGCATCCTTAACGTAATCGGCGAACCGGTGGACGAACTAGGCCCGGTCAACGCCAAGGAAAGATGGCCCATCCACCGCGCCGCTCCCTCCTTTGAGGAGCAGGCAACCGCGGAAGAGATGTTCGAAACCGGAGTGAAGGTCATCGATCTGATCCAACCGTTCTTAAAGGGCGGAAAGATTGGCCTCTTCGGCGGCGCCGGCGTGGGCAAGACGGTCATCATTCAGGAGTTGATCAACAACGTGGCCAGCAAACACGGCGGAGTTTCGGTCTTCGCCGGGGTAGGCGAGCGTACTCGTGAGGGAACTGACCTTTGGAATGAGTTTGAGGAATCGGGCGTTATCAATTCGAAAGACCGTGAGAAGTCAAAAGCGGCCCTGGTGTACGGCCAGATGACGGAGCCGCCTGGAGCCCGCCTGCGCGTGGCGCTCAGTGCGCTAACCATTGCCGAGTATTTCCGCGACGAACAAGGTGGCGATACGCTCCTGTTTATCGACAACATCTTTCGCTTCACGCAGGCGGGCTCTGAAGTTTCGACCTTGCTGGGCCGCATGCCGTCGGCGGTAGGGTATCAACCCAACCTGGCGACGGAGATGGGTGAGCTGCAGGAGAGAATCACCTCCACCAAGAAAGGCTCCGTAACGTCGGTGCAGGCGATCTATGTGCCTGCCGATGACTTAACCGATCCGGCGCCGGCAACCACATTTGCCCACCTGGATGCGACCACGGTGCTTTCACGTGCGCTGACGGAGATCGGTATCTATCCCGCGGTGGATCCTCTGGCCTCGTCTTCGCGAATTCTCTCGCCCCGAGTAGTCGGCGAGGAACACTACGCGGTAGCCCAGGGCGTGAAGCGGCTGTTGCAGCGCTACAAAGATCTGCAGGACATCATCGCCATTCTGGGAATCGATGAGCTTTCCGACGAGGATAAGCTCACGGTAAGCCGCGCCCGAAAAGTGCAACGTTTTCTCTCCCAGCCTTTCCACGTGGCGGAGGTATTTACCGGCGCTCCGGGAAAGTACGTCAAGGTCGAGGACACGGTGCGCAGCTTCAAAGAGATCATCGACGGCAAGCACGACAACATTCCAGAGCAGGCCTTTTACATGAAGGGCACGATCGAGGAAGTGCTCGAGGCAGCCAAGAGCATGCAGAGTAAGTAACCATGGCAGAATCAGACAATCAACTGCATGTCCGGCTGGTGACGCCGGACCGGATACTGATCGACGAGAGCGCGGACGCCGTCGAGCTTCCGTCGAAGTCCGGTTATATGGAAGTGCTCTACGGGCACGCCCCGTTGCTGGCTGAGTTAGGCGTGGGGGAAGTGAGGCTGCACGGCGGAAGTGGCGGCGATCAGACCTATTTCGTAGTATGGGGTTTTGTCGAAGTGTTACCGGACCGGGTGACCATCCTGGCGCAGAACGCCATCAAACCCGAGGAGATCGATACCGGCGAGGCGCAGCGCCAACTCGAAAGTGGCGAAAAGATGTGGAACGAAGCCGGCGAGGATCCCGACAAGTATAAAGAGGCGAACGAGGTGATTCACGAGGCGCAGGTGAAGTTGGCCAGTGCGCACAAAGGGTAGTTCTCAGGTCAGTTTTGTTTCACAATTGGCACGAACCGCAGGTCCCTCCACTCCGCTACGGCGGTCGGGATGACAAACGGGTTGTTGGGGGGCGTCGTCGCCCACTCAAGCCAAAGTACGGCTTGAATGGGCCACCCAATGCTTTGTTGCCGTTGTAATTTCTCTCTTCACTCGCCACCGCGAGTTGACTGCTCCTAATGACAAACGGGTTGGGGAGGATCGTAGCCCACTCAAGCCAAAATACGGCTTGAATGGGGCACCCAATGCTTTGTTGCCGTTGTAATTAGTCCCTTGACTTGCCACAGGCAAGTCCGCTCCTCGGGATGACAATTCTGTTGTTGAACGGGCGCAATCTTAAAAAGTCGCATACTAGCAAAAAAGTTGTCATCCCGACCGGAGTGTAGCGGAGTGGAGAGACCTGCAGTTTACTTTTTGCCCGCGGAGTTCTTCGCCAAACCCCGTCCCAATACTTCCAGGACGCTGACAGCCGCTGACAGGCCGCGGCGCGCGTCCGGCGATGTAGCCCTCCGACCAAGGGCAAAAAGTGTGGGCGGTTCGGCACCCGGAGCTTGCGCCGTGACCTGTGGAATCCCATCCAGCAGCGCATGCAAAATGTCGGGATTCACGCTGCCCAGCGCCTTCCCGATAATTATTAAATTGCGCAGCGCAGTCACCGATTCGGGCGCAGTCAAGAGCGACACTACGTGCTCCACCAGCGCGTCCCCGGCGCCGAATGCGCCGCGGAGTATATCCAGCGTCCCAGTGTCATGCAGACTCTGCAAAAGATCATAGGCGGAGAGCACCGCGTCCGCGTGGGCTATCGGGGCATCCTGAATGCGCTTGAGCAATTCTTCGCGAGGATCAGCCTGAGTGATACGTTTCAGCGGAACCGGCATGGCCATGAGAATTCCTTTACTTCCTGCTGGTCTCTATCTGTACCAAGTTGCTCCCGGGTATGCGGTAACCCGGCTGTTTCCACTTACGCTCTACTTCGACTCCGCGCTGCGGCGTAGGACTGGGATGATGACGGAAGTTGGACGTCATCAGCGGACTTGGTCCCTGGTAGGGGAGCACATTCATCTGCACCGCGGTTTCTTTATAGGCCGGGGTGTGCGTGGTCCGGTCAACATTGCTACTGGTCAGGATGTTGACGGGTCCTTCCTGTGAATTCAAGGGTAGATAAATCTGCTTGCCTTCCACCCGTTCGGTGACCAACACCTTGGATCGAACCTCCCCGTGTCGCGACTTGATCTCCACCCAGTGACCCGAGTGAACACCTTTTTCCTCTGCCAGCTCCGGTGACACTTCCACCCATCGCTCGGGATTCTCTTCCTGGATTCCCGGTACTCGATAGGTCATGTTGCCTTCGTGGAAATGCTCGAGTATGCGGCCGTTGTTCAAGTGCAGATCGAATTGCTGATCGCTGGTTTCGCAAGGTTCGATCCACTCCAAGGGATACAGTTTCGCCTTGCCATCCGGGGTGTGAAATCCCTTGGTGTAGAGCAGGGGCTCGTCGGCGCCATCGATCGCCACCGGCCATTGCAGAGTCTTGTAGCCGGCGAGCCGATCGTAGGTGACGCCGGCAAACATGGGCGAGAGCGATGCGGCCTCATGCATGATGTCGGCGGGATGCGTGTAATTCCAGTTGGCTCCAAGCCCACGCGCAATGTCCTGCAGAATCCTCCAGTCGGGACGGCTCTCTGCCAGCGGCGGAAGAGCCTGGTAAAGCCGCTGGATCCTGCGTTCGGTGTTGGTGAAGGTCCCATCCTTTTCGAGGCTCGGACTGGCGGGAAAGATGACGTCGGCGAAGCGGCAGGTCTCGCTAAAAAAGATGTCCTGGACGATGAAAAATTCCAGTTTGGAGAAGGCCGCGCCGACTTCATGGGCGTTCGAATCCGCGCTGTACATGTCTTCCCCAACGATGTAAATGGCCTTGAGCTTGCCGTCGAGAACCGACTGCACCATCTCGTGGTTGTCGAGACCCTTCGACGCGGGAAGCTTGCAGTCCCAGCCACGCTCGTAGCGCTCGCGGGCCTGCGGATCATCCACCTTTTCATAGCCAGGGAAATAGGCGGGCATGGCTCCGAAGTCGCTCGCTCCCTGCACATTGTTATGACCGCGCAACGGATAGCAACCGGTACCTGGCCGCATGTAGTTGCCCGTGATCAGCATCAGGTTTGAAATCGCGGTCGAGGTGTCTGAGCCGCCGCAATGCTGGGTTACGCCCATGGCCCACAAGGAGCAGACGCGCTCCGCCGACGCGATCTCATGCGCGACTGTCTTCAGTGTTTCGATAGGAACGCCACTGATTTCCGCGGCGTATTCGAGGGTAAAGGGCTCGAGGCTCTTGCGGTAATCCGCGAGACCATTGACCCACTGATCAAGGAATTCTTGTTTGGCCCATCCCTGGTCGAGGATGTAGCGGCTTAGGGCCGAGAGCCATACCATATCGGTGCTGGGCCGAGGACGGAAGAAGATGTCGGCGCGCTGCGCCATTTCGTGCCGCCGCAAATCGGCCACGATGACCTTTTGGCCATGCAGTTTTTGCGCCCGCTTGACGCGCGTCGCCAGCACTGGATGGCTCTCGCACGTATTGCTGCCAACGATCAAGACCAGCGACGCCTGCGCAATATCGCTGATCGAGCCGGAGTCGCCGCCGTAGCCGACGGTTCGGAAGAGACCCTGGGTGGCGGGTGACTGGCAGTAGCGCGAGCAGTTGTCGATATTGTTCGTGCCCACCACTGCCCGAGCCAGCTTCTGCGTCAAGTACGCCTCTTCATTGCTGCACTTCGACGATGCGATGAGCCCAATGGCATCCGGGCCATGGGCGGCTTTGATTTCCGTGAGCCGGCGGGTTGCCAGCTGCAAAGCCTCTTCCCAACTGGCTTCGCGGAAGCCGTCGCCCTCACGGATCAGAGGAACCTTCAGGCGCTCGGGACTGTTCACGAAATCCCAGCCGAACTTACCCTTGACGCAAGTGGAGATGTTATTCGCTGCGCCATCAGACGGCTCGACCTTGAGGATGTGGCGATCCTTGGTCCAGATATCGAAACTGCAGCCCACGCCGCAATACGTGCAGACGGTCTTGGTTCGATTGACCCTCACCTCGCGCATGGCCGCCTCCGTCTGGGAGACGCGCATGATGGGTGGATAACCGATTTCCGGCTCGATCCCTTTGACCAGGTCGATCATCTTGTTCAGTGCGTCTTTCGGCAGACCAGTGAAGTAGCCTGCATGCCCGAGCATGGATTTCTCCATCAATGCATTGCAGGGGCAGACGGTGACACAGTGGCCACAGGAGACACAACTGGAGCCCGCAATCTGTTCACCGCCATCCCACAGCACCCGCGGATGTTCCGATTCCCACTTGATGGAGAGGGTCTCATTGACCTGCACATTCTGGCAGGCCTCGACGCATCGTCCGCAGAGAATGCATTGGTCGGGATCGTAACGGTAAAAGGGATTGCTGAAGTCGGCCTCGTACGGCTTGGGCAAGTACGGACGATTTTGATGTTCGACGTTCAACAGCGCGGTGGTGTTGTGCACGGTGCAGTTTTCGTTGTTGTTGTCGCAGACCGTGCAGTAGAGCAGGTGGTTCCCCAGGATCACATCCATGGCTTCAAGCTGCGCGTGGCGGACAGCCGGAGACTCCGTGACCACCTTCAAACCAGGACGCACGGCGGTGGAACAGGCGCGCGTCATTGTGCCATTGACCTCGACCATGCAGGTATCGCAAGTCTGGATGGGTCCGAGGCGAGGGTGATAGCAAATGTGGGGAAGGTTCTTCTCGCGGGCGACGGCATCCACCAGCCACTCGCCCTCGTGGGCCTTGATTTTTGCTCCGTCGAGGAAGATCTCTGTGAGAGCGCCGCTTCCGTTCCTAAGGTTGGTGTCCATTTCTATCCTGGGATGGCCGTTTATTTGATTGAGTTGCGACGCAGTGCATAATCGATTTCAAGGCTCTATGAGACAACTGACACCTTAGGAGGTGCAATGGAATACGTCAACCTGGGTTCGACCGGACTAAAGGTTTCCCGGATTTGCCTCGGTACCATGACCTACGGCGCAAAGAAGTGGCGCGAGTGGGTGCTGGAGGATGAAGAGTCACGGCCGTTCTACCGCCGTGCGCTGGAAGCCGGCATCAATTTCTTCGATACGGCCGATATATATTCGTTGGGCGTGAGTGAAGAGATCACCGGGCGAGCGCTCAAAGAGTACGGGCCCTCCCGGGAAAAGCTGGTGATCGCCACCAAGGTCTTCAACGCCATGGGAGACGATCCGAATCAACAGGGCCTTTCGCGCAAGCATATTATGCACGCCATCGACGATAGCCTGCGGCGCCTGCAGACCGACTATGTAGATCTTTACCAGATCCACCGTTTCGATCCGCATACCCCGATTGAGGAGACGCTCGAGGCACTCGACCAGGTGGTACGGTCGGGCAAGGCGCTCTACATCGGCGCGTCGTCTATGTATGCATGGCAGTTTCTCAAAATGCTCCAGACTTCAGACATGATGGGACTCGCCCGCTTTGTGACGATGCAGAACCACTACAACCTGGTCTACCGGGAAGAAGAGCGGGAGATGATTCCGCTTTGCCTGGAGGAGGGTGTGGGGGTTATCCCCTGGAGTCCGCTGGCGCGCGGCTTTCTGGCTGGAAACCGGAATAGCAAGGATCGCGGGGACACGATCCGGGCAAAGACTGATGATTTTGCGCAAAGACTTTACTACCGTCCCTCGGACTTCACGGTGGTGGACCGGCTGACCGAAATTGCGGCCAAGCGCGGAGTCCAGAATGCGCAGGTGGCTTTGGCATGGATCCTGGCAAAACCTGGGGTAAGCTCACCTATCATCGGGGCCAGCAAGATGGCTCATTTGGATCAGGCGATCGAGGCACTGAAAATCCGTCTGGAGGAGAGCGAGATGAAGGCGCTCGAGGAGCCTTACGAGCCACATCCTGTGCTTGGGTTTTGATCTTCTGTAGCGTGGAGTGGAGTCCCTCGGCTGCGCTCTTCCTAATGACAAACGGGCGGGGGAGGCATGGTAGCCCACTCAAGCCAAAATACGGCTTGAATGGGGCACCCAAAGCTTTTGTTGCTGGTAAAGGGGAGGGCAGCGCTTACGTGAGCAAACGTTAACGGAATGGACAGAGCACGACCTGCGATTCTTTCAGCCACTAGCAAATTCCCCATGGAAGGACCATTCCGCCCTTTGTCATCCCGTCCAGAACGAAGCGGAGCGGAGGGATCTGCTGTTTTCTTTCTCTGACACGACATCAAGCGATGGTTTCTTCGAGCATCTGCAGGTCGAAGGGCGGCGCTTGCATACAGTCCATTTGGGCGATTTTTGTGAGCGCTGCTTTCAACGCTGAGCTGCGGCAGGGTTCGACGGTCACAACGAAAGGCAGGCGATCTTTGGGATAGCCTGGCTTTTGCAGGATGGCATTGATATTGATGCGCTGCGCAGCAAGGTCGCCCGCAATGGCCGCCACGATGCCCGGCTGGTCATCGACTACGAACCGGATGTAGTGAGGCACGACAAAATCGCCATCGACACGGGCCCGAGTACTGGCAATGGTCACCGGACAACCACCATGCGCGATCGCCAGCACATCCGAGATGACAGCAACCGCCGTGGGATGGCCCCCGGCTCCGTGGCCGGAAAAGACAGTCTCGCCTCCGTACTGGCCCCCGGAAATAACCATGTTTTCCGTGCCCCGCGACCATGACAAGGGTGAGCTGCGCGGAACCAGCATGGGCCCAACCGTGGCTAACAGTTCCTGATTTCTGACCTCGGCACGCGCAATCTGCCGGATAGTGCAGTTCAGTTCCCTGGCATAGGCGAAGTCAACGGCCGAAACATCGCGGATGGTGCGGCATGCAACTTCTTCCGGGAGGACCTCCACGCGCAGCCCAATGCGGGATAGGATTACCAGCTTGGCCCGGGCATCGAACCCATCGACATCTTCGGTGGGATTGGCCTCGGCGTAACCGCGCTCCTGCGCTTCGCGCAAGGTGGGATCGAATTCGGCCCCATCTTCCATGTTGCTGAGAATGAAATTGCAGGTGCCATTCAAAATGCCGTGGAAGCGGTTGATGCGATCACCAGCAAGCCCCTGCTGCACTGCGGGGATGACGGGAACACCGCCTGCCACTGCGGCGCCGTAAAGCAGCTGACAGCCATGTCGCCGGGCCAGCTCTTCCAATGCAGGACCCTGCTCGGCAATCATTTTCTTATTGGCCGTGACCACGGACTTGCCTGCCGCAAGAGATCGCCGCACCCAGTCGCCGGCAGGATTCAAGCCACCGGCCAACTCCACGACGATATCGGGGTTGGAGGCGAGGACTTCGTCGAAGTTCTCAGTCCATAGGACAGAAGACGGGATCCAGGGGACGCGTTTGCGGTCGATTCCCCGGTTAAAGATGCAGCTCAGCGCAACGCCCTGTGGCGGGTGCTCACACAAAATACGAGCCGCCGACGTACCCACCGTACCAAAGCCTAAAATGGCGACCTTCACCGGCGCCCTTGTGCCTACACTCGTTCTATCCATATCGCTTGATACAACCTTCTCACAACAGGGACAGAGCTAGAAGTGGCGAAACTGCTCTTCGGGCATGGTCTCGGGCGCGGGCCGGGCCGCTTCCCGCTCAAGCGAGCGGCTTACCAGGTCACGCGAACCCAAACCGACCGCGAGCGCTAACGCCAGAACGATGCCGCCAAAGAGAATGCCAAATGCCAGATCGACAATCGCAGCCCCGATCGACAGGTGATCGAGCACCATTGCGGCGGTCAACACCAACACCAGCCACTTGATGCCCAGGCTCAACAAGCGCGCATAATGCAAATTCATGTTCACTGCGCCAATCAGCACACTACGGGAAAGAAAGCGGGCAATGACGTTGCCCAGGATGAGCAGCACAACCGCGCCCACAACGTTGGGAATGTAACCAAGGAGCCGCGCGGTAAGCAGGTTGTCTGAGGACGCACCGAAGGCCTCCAGTCCAACCAGGAAACCTACCAACACGACGCACCAGAAAACGACGCGCGTAATGAGAGTTGTGGGTGTATAAGTCGGCGACCATTCGGCGATGGTATTGGTTCCGCGCGCCAGCCGTTCATCGATGCGGATCGCGTTCAACAACGTCCGCACCAACCAGGCCAGCAGCCACGCAACCGCGGCAAAGAACAGGACGGCGACGATAAGCGCGAGAATGCCCGGAAGCAACGTGGCGATGCGGCTGATGACCCGAGCCATGGATTCGTGCAGTGACTGTGACACCTGAGTCCACATAATCTTCTCCTCCTGCCCTATGGGTTGAAGCGGTCTGGCCAACGCCACCGCGATAATATGTAGGGCTTGCCATCTTCATAGGCGCGCGCCAGCTTTTCTAACCTTTGCTCTGCCTCTGCAGGGCTGGCGCTGCCGACTTCCAACGCATAAGAAGCTACCCAACCCAGATACAACGGTGTGAGCGCCCCTAACAAATGGGTGCGGCTGAGCGTGCGTAGCCGGTGGGCCAAGGCGAAGTCGTAGACGATACGAACCCAGAGTTCGTCGGGCATGTGGAAGCGGTCCAAACTTACTCGGGCCAGCCGCTTGAGTTCCAGGAGCGTGACCGGTGGAAGGACCAGAGACCAGACCTCCTGCAGATTGCGGAAGCCGAGCTGGAAGGTCTCCAGCATAGGAGTTGTATCCGCAGGGTGTCCGTCGGCAGGAGGAGCTACAGCAGCTCCCAAGGTTTCCACGGCCTGCGAGCCCCGAATCCTCTGCCAGAGTGGCGCATTGGCCGCCATCTCGGCAAACAAAGGGCCGACCGTCTGGGCCAACACTGTACTCAAGTCGACGCCATCGGCCGCCGTTACATGCCGGGTATCCACATGTACCTGGCATATGCCGCAGTCACGCATGGCCGCCTCGGTCGCCGGCCAAAATAGATCCTGCCCTTGCGCGGTGGTTCGCTGCAAGGCCACTTCAAGTTCGGGAAGCATTTTGCCCGAAATGCAGAAGTCAGGCGCCAAAGGGAAGCGCACCCGCTTGCCATACAGGGCCCGGGTAAGCGGAGCCAGGATACTCGAGTTGAGCAGGCCGTCGAACTTTCCCAATGCATAGAGCGGCATGGCGAGTTCGCAGCGCTTCTCCAGCACCGGCGCCAGCATCGGGCCCAGAAAATTTGTCTCGAGCGCCGCGAGATCGTAGCCGATCACCGCACATGCGCTCACCCCAAGTTCCCGCGCCATGCCGAAAAACGCCTGATAGGTGCTCGCCGGAGCAAGCCAGGGAATCCCGGAGGGGGTGCCGGAAGGAAGCGAGTACGGCAGGAAGCGTAAATTTGTACCCGCAACAGACGGATCGCGCTCGATCTCGCTCTTGTCCAGGGTTTCCACATTGCCTACGCCGGGAAACGCCACCACGGTGCGCAAACCAGAAGTGTGATCGGCCGCCTCCATGGCCAGCACGCTTTGCGTGGCCGCGGCCCGCAGCAGCTCGGCATCCACCTGCCCACCGACCGCGATGAGCAGATCGGCGGCCCCTACTGCTTCCATCCCTGTTTTCGTCTCTTCCGAAAGCTCTAACTTCGCCATGCTTTTACCTTCGGTACCTTTATCGGATCTTACCTGCATCCGCTCGCAATTATCCGCCGGCCAGGATCGCTACAGCGGCAAGCCTAAGATCCCCGTCAACGGAATGAGTACCCAATTAGGCCTGTTATTCAACTCATAGGCCAGCTCATAAAGCGCTTTGTCCATTACATATGCTTCCAGCAGTTGCTGGAAGAGCTGCGGTTCTGACGGAATCACCGGAACTCCCCTGGCAAACTCGCAATAGGTCCGCAGGAAAGCCGACGAGACCGACTGCTCCCACAGGCGCGCCCACGGCTCCAGGCGATGAAAATCTTCCGAGCGCCGCGAGGAATACTTCATCAGGGCCGAAAAAGCCGCATAGCTGAAGGAACGCAGCATACCCGCGACGTCTTTGAGCGGGGATTGCTTGGTCCTGCGTTCGGCAAGCGATCGTGCCGGCTCACCCTCGAAGTCCAAGATGACGAAGTCGCCCTTGGAGCGCAGCACCTGTCCCAGATGATAGTCCCCGTGGATGCGGGTGCGCAGCGCATCGATCTGCCTGGTAGTCAGTTGGCGGAAGCGGTCGAGCACCAGGGTCCTGCGACTGAGCACCAGGCCGGCCCTTTCCAACACGCCATCGGGCAAGCGGGCCACATTTTCCTTGAGCGCATCGAAGGCGCTGCTGGCGTGCAGGATCAGGTCCTCGCGCAGCCGATCGATGTCCTGCGCAGTAAGCGGTTCGGGCATGAACGAGGGATTTTGGGTCGGCGAGGCCAGGGCCAGGTGCAATTCCGCCGTTCGTCTTCCCAGCAGCGCAGCCGCATCGAGATATGGGCCAACGTGCTCGCGCGCGAACTTTGTCTCCGGGTCTTCACTCAACTGCAGAAGGCCGGTTTGCACCTCAGCGACCGCGCCCTGGGAAAAAGTGCGCGCCGCGCTGGCCTCGTAGTAGCGGTCCAGCTCTTCCAGGGTCCAGCTCCAACCATCGCCCTCATTACTGACCAGGCCTTGCAACATGGCCACGGTGGATGGCTCCTGCCCTTTGCGTGTGTATTGGATAGAACCACCAAAGGGCGCGATATGGGTGAAGTGGGTCGAGTCGGTGAGGTAACTGCCGATCTCAGTGTCGGGATTGGGACCGGATTGTTGCCTGCGGAACAATTTCATGATCAGCTTGTCGCCGAAAATAATCGAGGTGTTGCTTTGCTCGGCGGAGCCGCGTCGCGGCACTTCTCTCGACGGACCCTTCAATTGAGGCAGCACGCTACTGGGCACGCCGAGGAGGACACCCTCCCGTGAGGAAATCTGGCTACCCCCGGTGACCAGCGTCAGCAGCGCTTCACAGGCGCTGTCGTTAAAGACTGCTTCGTGCAGCACGCCCTCGTCCGCAACTGTAATCACCCGCGCCAGCAGGGCGTTGGGCGACTCTTCTCGCAGCGCGTCGGCGGCCTTGCCAAAAAGCAATCCCAGAGTGACCAGGTAGGTGTCGCACTCCCCTTCAGCATATTGGACCTCGACCAGAGCCAGCGCGCTGATGCCCTGATTGAAGATTGCCCAGTCTTCAATTCGGGTGCCGGTGATGGGGCGTGACTTGCCGCCAAACCAACGTTGGCGGGCCAGATAGCCCTGCATGATCGACTCCTCCAGTTCCCTGCGTCCGTTGCCCTCGAGAATGCTCATCCAATCGGTGGTGCCGCTAATCTGCAACTCTGGCTCGCCGGCCTCGTCGAGGCGCGCCACGGGCACCGGCGAGGGCTGCAACTCCAGCCACAGAAAGCCGTATGGCCCCACGGTCAAGGGGTAGGCTGCGGTTCGTATGCGGGGGAACTCGACATAGCCGAGCATCTCGACCGGCACCATGCCGGCGTATGAGGCGAGATCCAGCTCCACCGGCTGAGCGAACCGGGAGAGGTTGGCCACGCAGAGGACTTTTTCGTTTTGATACTCGCGGATGTAGGCGAGAATCTTGCGATTGGAGGGGTTGAGGAATTTCAAGGTACCGCGGCCAAACACCTGGAAGAGCTTGCGCAGGGCGATCATATTGCGCATCCAGCTGAGCAGCGAAGATGGATCGCTCTGCTGCGCCTCCACGTTAATTGCCTCGTAGCCCCAAACCGGGTCCATCACGACCGGGCTGTACAGCTTCGCGGGCACGGCACGAGAAAAGCCGGCGTTGCGATCCCCATTCCACTGCATCGGGGTACGCACGCCGTTGCGGTCGCCGAGGTAAATGTTATCGCCCATGCCGATCTCATCGCCGTAGTAGACGATCGGCGTGCCAGGAAAGGAGAAGAGCAGACTGTTCAGCAGCTCGACGCGGCGCCGGCTGTTATCCACCAAAGGCGCGAGCCGCCGCCGGATGCCGACGTTGATACGCATGCGGGGATCTGCGCTATAGGCCAGGTACATGTAGTCCCGCTCTTCATCGCTGACCATCTCCAGGGTCAGCTCATCATGATTGCGCAGAAACAGCCCCCATTGGCAGTTATGGGGAATCTCAGGTGTCTGCGCCATGATGTCGGTGATAGGCAGGCGATCTTCCTGACGCAGCGCCATATACATCCTGGGCATGAGAGGAAAATGAAATGCCATGTGGCACTCATCCCCATCGCCGTAGTAGATGCGCACATCATCCGGCCACTGATTCGCTTCCGCGAGGATGGTCCTGGCTGTGTATTCTTTGTCAATTTCGGCGCGAATGCGCTTCATCACCGCGTGGGTTTCGAGAAGATTTTCGCAGTTGGTTCCTTCGCGCTCCACCAGGTAGGGGATGGCGTCGACGCGCAGCCCGTCCACGCCCATGTCAAGCCAGTAGCGCATGATCCTTACTACTTCTTCGATCACCGCGGGATTGTCATAGTTCAGATCCGGTTGGTGTGAGAAAAAGCGATGCCAATAATACTGCTGGGCCTCAGGATCCCAGGTCCAGTTGGATTTTTCGGTATCGGTAAAGATGATGCGCGCTTCGGTATATTTTTGATCGGTGTCGCTCCAGACGTAAAAATCGCGCTCGGGCGAACCTTTCGGGGCGAGGCGGGCGCGTTGAAACCACGGATGCTGGTCGGAGGTGTGATTGATGACCAGCTCGATCATCACTTGCAGTCCACGGTGATGCGCCTGGGTGAGAAACTCGCGGAAGTCCTCCATGGTGCCGTAGTTCGGGTGGATGCTTTCGTAGTCGGCAATATCGTAGCCGTCGTCGCGCAAAGGCGAGGGGAAGAACGGAAGAAGCCACAGGCAGGTGACACCCAGGTCCTGCAAGTAGTCCAGCTTGCTGAGTAATCCCTGGAAGTCGCCAATACCATCGTTGTTGCTGTCCATGAATGCCTTGACATGCAACTCGTAAATGATCGCGTCCTTGTACCAGAGCGGGTCCGCCGCGCTTCCCGGTTGCTTCAATCGTGCCTCCCCGGCTTTGTTTCTGGGTAAATCGTAACCATTACAGTTATATTATGGGTCCTGCCGTCCTGGTGGGCAGCACGCGGAAGAGATGCGCCGGCATTTCCGCCGGCCGCAGGGCAACATAGTTTCTCGATCCGTGCCAGCGATAGGAGTGATCCGCCAGTAGATCGTAGACTTCAAATGTATCTTCCGGAGCGAGCCCGAGCATCCCTAAATCCAGGGAAACCCAGCCCGTCTGAACCACAAAAGGATCGAGATTGACCACCACGAGGATGGTATTACCGCCATCTGCGGTGCGCTTGGAGTAGCAGATGAGCGACGGATTGTCCGTGGGGTGGAACTGCAGCCGCTCGTTGGTCTGCAGCGCCTTGTTTCGCCGCCGGATCTGGTTTAGCCGGGTGAGCAGCGGCTTCAGGCTATCGGGATTGTTTAGATCCCAACGTTTGATCTCGTATTTCTCTGAGTTCAGGTATTCTTCGCCGCCGGGCTTGAAGGGGGTGTTTTCTCCCAACTCAAAAGCCGGTCCATAGATTCCGTAATTGGCCGCCAGGGTTGTCGCCAGCACCAGCCGGCTGCGAAAGGCCGGCAGACCCCCGGTCTGCAGATGGATCGGCAGGATGTCTGGCGTGTTGGGCCAGAAGTTGGGACGGAAGTATTCCCGTACAGGGGTGGTGGTGAGTTCCAGCATGTACGCAGTAAGTTCTTCCTTAGAGTCACGCCAGGTGAAGTAGGTATAGGACTGGGAAAAACCGAGCTTAGCCAGCCGCTCCATCACACGTGGCCGGGTAAAGGCCTCGGCGAGAAACAAAACATCGGGGTCTTTCGCCTTCAGCTCGGGGATGACCCACTCCCAGAAGGGGAAGGCCTTGGTATGCGGGTTGTCCACGCGAAAAATGCGCACACCGTTATCCATCCAGTAGGTGAAGACCTCCTTGAGCGCCTCCCACAGCCCCTGCCAGTTGGAAGATTCAAAGTCCAGCGGATAGATATCCTGGTACTTTTTGGGAGGATTCTCGGCATACTGAATCGATCCGTCGGGACGCTTCTTGAAGAACTCAGGATGTTCGGTCACCCAGGGATGATCCGGCGCGCATTGAAAAGCAATGTCGAGAGCGATTTCCATTTTCAGCTGGATGGCCCGCTTTACCAGGGCCTGGAAGTCGGCCATGGTGCCGAGGGCGGGATGGATAGCGGTGTGACCGCCTTCCGCGGAGCCGATCGCCCAAGGACTGCCCTCATCTCCTGGCGCGGCCTCGACCGCGTTGTTCTTGCCCTTGCGGAAGCTTTTCCCAATAGGGGAGATGGGGGGCAGGTAGAGGACGTCAAATCCCATTTCTGCCACGTAATCCATCCGGGTGGTGACGTCGCGCAAAGTGCCATGTTGCCCTGGGACGGTTGACCAGGATCGCGGGAAGAGCTCATACCAGCTGGAAAAGCGCGCCCTTTCCCGGTCTACCAAAATTTCCAGTTCGCGGTCGTAGCGGGTCTCGAGCGCGGAATTCGGGTAGCGCTTAACCATCTCCGCGAGCTCGTCCTGCAATGCCAGCTCAGCAGTAGCGGCGTCATCGCTCCCGGTTCTGAGCGCCCTGGCCCACGTTGCCAGCTTCAAGCTGTCTTGCTTGGTTGCCCGGGCCTGCACCTGTTCGAGAAGGATCGCACCGGTGGCAAACGGCAGCTTGAGATCCTGTTCCGCGGCTATCCGCTTCTTGAGGTCGCTGCGCCAGGTTCCGAAATGATCGACCTCACCGACAATGGTGTAGCGGTAGCGGCCAACTTGCATGACAGGAAATTCACCTTGCCAGCGGTCGTTTCCCAACGGCCGCATTTCCGTTATCTGCCAGTCCGGAGCGCTTTCCTGCTTCCAAAGAAGCCGCGCCCGCACCTGGTCGTGCCCGTCGCCAAAAACATCCGCCTCGACGGAAACCGTGTCGTCGACGATCCTCTTGATGGGAAAGCGCCCACAGTTGAGTTCAGGCTCTACATTCTCAATTACGACTCGGCTTCGTCCTTCGTTCGGCTTCGCCATTCCACCCCCATCCCTCCATTGTAGGCAGATGCAGTTTCCTGCGGTCGCGTTCCGACCGTCTGGAGCTGACCACAGAAAAGCTTAGCTTCTATAGTCGAGAGATGAAATTAACAGTCCGGCCGCGCGCTGCTCATCTCTTGCTGGGGATCGACCTGGTGGGAACCGCTCTCTTCGCTGCCGAGGGCGCATCTGCGGCGGTCCAAGCCAGGCTTGATTTGCTGGGGATGCTGGTCCTGGCGTTCGTTACCGCTCTGGGCGGCGGCATCGTGCGCGATCTGTTGATTGGCGATATCCCGCCGGGCGCCGTCCGCAACTGGAATTATGCCGCCGTGGCGCTTACGGCTGGGGCCGCGGTCTTCGTGCTGCGCGCCTCTACCTCCGGTATCAACCACTGGCTGGTGACCACTCTGGATGCGGCGGGCCTCAGCTTCTTTGCGGTGGCGGGAGCGACCAAGGCTTTGGATTTCAAGCTGAATCCGCTTTTGGCCACAATGATGGGCGGCATCACAGGGGTCGGCGGGGGCACGATTCGCGATCTGCTGATCGGCCAGGTGCCGAAGGTGCTGCGCTCAGACGTGTATGCGGCGGCAGCGCTTTTCGGGGCTGCCATTACGCTTCTGTGCCTGAAGCTAAGGGTCAATGCGGTCGTCGCCAGTAGCTGCGGTATCCTTGGCTGCTTCGTGCTGCGGATGTTGGCTGTCTACCACCACTGGAACCTACCCGGCGCTGCCGCCTTTGTGATCTGACAGAGGCTGGAAAATATCGTTGGCCGGAGGGTACAGGCTAGCTTCCGCAGCCTTCCTTCGATATTTTTTCTTGCAGCCCGTCCAGAGGATCGCAATTCCACAATTTTTTACCCATTCCTTTGCCTGTCGATGGACAATCGATGGATGCGCCTAATCACCTATCGTCGCGATGCAGCCACTGGCCCGGCACTCCTCAAGGACGGCCATGTCTTCCCTCTCAATACCCTTGGATATCCAGACACGGTGGCTTTCATCGCCGCGGGACCTAAGAGGTGGGCCGGGGTCAATCTTCAATTGGAAGAGACCGGCCTGAATTTGCTTGCGCCCCTGTCCTCCGTCACCCTGGAGGCTCCTCTGCTGCGGCCTTCCAAGATTCTCTGTATCGGCCTGAATTACCGCGACCACGCCGTGGAATCGAAGATGGAGCCACCCAAGTTTCCTACTGTTTTCACCAAGTACCCCCTGACCCTGATCGGCAACGGACAGCCAATCCTGCTGCCGCGCGCCAGCCAGCAACCTGACTATGAAGCGGAGCTAGCGGTCGTGATCGGGCTGGGTGGCCGCAATATAGCGGAGGCAGACTGGGAGAACCACGTCTTCGGCTATACCATCCTCAACGACGTAAGCGCCCGCGATGTGCAGTTGGCTACTTCCCAATGGACGCTGGGCAAGAACTTCCCAACCTTCGGGCCGATGGGACCGTGGATCGTATCCAAGGATGAAGTGCCCGATCCTCATCAATTGGATATCTCGCTTTCCATCCATGGGGAAACCCTGCAGAAGTCCAATACGCGCGAGCTGATCTTCAAGCTGCCTCGCCTCATCTCGTACATTTCGACCATGATGCCCCTGGTGCCAGGCGACATCATCAGCACCGGTACACCGGCCGGCGTGGGCATGGGGCGCACCCCGCAGCGCTGGCTCAGGCCAGGGGACGATGTGGTGGTGGAGATAGCTGGGATCGGCAGTTTGCGCAACCCCGTCCTCGCTGAACCCTAGACCACCGCCTCTACGCGCCCGGTTAGGCAACCTGCTGACTCTGGATTATTCGGTTCGCCGGTGCTAGCATCACGCCACCGGCGTATCCGGCATACGCTCGCGAGAGATACTCGCCATGGTCAGGGTCATCACCATTGAACGGGAGTACGGCAGCCAGGGAGCAGAGTTCGCGCACCGGCTGGCCGAAAGGCTGGGCTGGAAACTCATCGATCGTTGCCTGATCGATGAAATCGCCCATAAGGCGGGTGTGCCAAAGAGCATGGCGGAGCAATGCGATGAGCGCCTTGACCCCTGGTACTACCGGATGGGCAAGTCCTTCTGGCATGGCAGCGTGGATCGCCTGCCTGCGCCACCCAAAGACCAGGTTTTTGACAGCGAACGCATGGTCGAGTTTGTGCGCAGCTACCTCAAGCAGTGCCTGGCTGATGGCAACTGTGTGATTGTCGGCCGCGGCGCTGCCTGTGCCTTGGCATCCCTTCCGGGCGTCTTCAACATCTTCGTCTACGCGTCGCTCACCAGGAAGATTCGCTGGTTTGAGCAACACTTCCCGGAGCAAGCTGGACGGGCTAAAGCCGAGCTCGAGGCCACAGACCGCCGGCGGGAGGAGTACATACGCCGCTACTACGACCGGGACTGGACCGACCGGCGGCTGTACCACATGATGATCAACTCCTGCATGGGCTGTGACGCTATGATCGAAGCCGTGATCGACGGAACGGGGATGGCGGGGCTCCGACAGCACGCATCGGCGGCGAGCAGGTAACAAGCCAGGCACCACTGCATTTTCACTTCCGGTCCATATAAAGCGGCCGCTGCCTAGGTAGCTTTTCATCAAGGAAAGCCGCACTTCGCTGAACTCGACCGTGCAGAGCAGAAGTGAAAATGCTCAGAATTCGGGGGCGCCCCGCTGAACCTTATCCTCGCTTTTGTTGCCCAACGGACCCGGAGCGACCTGCTCGGACCGGCCACAAAGCTATACCTGGACCGTATTACCCCCTATGCTGCCATCGAAGCGGTTGGTTTCCGTACCGAGGAAGCGCTGTTTGATTTTGTTACCCGCCAACGATCCCGCACCGCAGCGTGGTTGGTGCTGCTTGACGCCCGGGGGAAAGCTCTCTCTTCAGAACAGCTGGCGAAATGGCTAGGGGAACGCCGGGATTCTGGCCAGCAAATGATTGTATTCGCCATTGGACCGGCGAATGGCTGGTCAGACGGGGCGTCCGGGCACGCACAGACGGTGCTGTCTTTGGGTCCGATGACGCTGCCCCACGAACTCGCGCGCCTGGTGCTGACCGAACAGCTCTACCGGGCATTTACAATACTCGCTGGGCATCCGTACCACATCGGGCACTGATGCGAGCCACCGCCAGCCCGGATTTCCGGCGGAGATGGTTGGCGTTTAGGCCGACACTCGGCCAGAGCATTTCTCCAGTCACTGCCAATTGGAGGAAGAGTATTGACGCAGCTTCTCCAACAGGAAAAGCCGCACAAAATCAGAGGCAGAAAGATCGCATCAGCTGTAAGAATGCTCCAGGGACTGGAGCAGCAATGGGAACCACGGGAGGCGCGTGGCGAAAGGGAATACATGTCCTGGTTCAAGCGTCAGGAAAACGAGATTGAGACCAATTCATCGGAGAAGAACGTGCGCACCGAGGGGTTGTGGCAGAAATGCGAAGGTTGTGGACAATCGATCTTCAAGAAAGACTTCGAAGACAACCTCCAGGTGTGCCCCAAATGCGGACACCATCTCCGTCTAGATGCGCGCAGCCGTATCGCCAGCCTGCTCGAGCCAGGGTACGAGCTGGTTGACCTCGAACTCGTATCCACCGACCCGCTCGAGTTCGTCGATATAAAGCCCTATCGGGACCGGCTGGAAAAAGCCCGGCGTGAGACCGGCCTCAATGATGCAGTGATGAATGCCGTGGGTAAACTCGGCTCGCACAGCGTTGTTCTGAGTGTGATGGAATTCGCGTTCATTGGCGGAAGCATGGGGTGCGTGGTAGGGGAAACTATCGCGCGCGCGATCGACCGGGCGCTGGCGGCCAAGCAGCCGCTCATCATCGTTGCAGCATCAGGCGGGGCGCGCATGATGGAAGGCGTCGCCAGCTTGATGCAATTGGCTAAAGTCTCTGCCGGGCTGGCGCAATTGGATGATGCTGGACTGCCCTATATTTCGGTGCTTACCAACCCCACGACGGGCGGAGTGACCGCGAGCTTTGGCATGCTGGGCGACCTCAACATTGCCGAGCCGGGCGCTCTGATAGGCTTCGCTGGTCCACGCGTCATCGAGCAGACGATTCGACAAAAGCTTCCGGAGGGATTCCAACGATCCGAGTTCCTGCTCGAGCACGGCATGCTGGACGCGATCGTAGCTCGCCGCGACCTGAAGGGCTACCTGATTCGCGCCCTCGACTTCATGTCCCCTGCAGCGAGTTAGTGGGTTCTCGCAACCTTCCGCGTTTGCTACTGGTGTGCACCGACGGATACACCCCGAGGTGCAGGATCGCTGGGAATTCACTCTAGAATAGAAATATGTCTTATGCTTCGGCCCTTGACCGCCTGAACGCTCTCGGTCAGGAATTGCATACCGCGCCCGGCACGCCTCGCCGGAAATTTGAGCTGGCGCATATGCGGACACTTATGACGGCGCTGGGGAATGCCGAGCGTAGCTTCGCCTCGGTACTGGTCGCCGGCACCAACGGTAAAGGATCAACCTCTTCCACATTGGCCAGCATTCTTGCCCGGGCTGGCTACCGGACTGGGCTTTACACCTCCCCTCACCTGAGCAGCGTGAATGAGCGCATCCAGGTGGATGGCTCCGTGATCGGCGACAACGATTTGGCAGACCTCTTCTTTCATGTGGAGGGGATCGCCTCAACCTTGGTACGAGATGGGCGGCTGCCTGCGCTGCCGAGTTTTTTCGAGACCGTCACCGCCATGGGCTTTCTGTATTTCGCTTCCCGCAATGTGCATACGGCAGTCGTGGAAGTGGGAATGGGCGGACGGTTGGATGCGACCAATATTGTTGCGCCGGTGGTGTCGGTGATTACAGATATCTCGCTCGATCATACGGAGTGGCTGGGCTCGACTGTAGAGCAGATAGCCCGGGAAAAGGCGGGTATCCTACGCCGCGATGGCGTCATGATCACCCTGCCGCAGCATCCTGAAGCCAACCAGGCATTAGGAGAAGTCGCAATCGGGCTGCAGGTGCGCGGAGTGAATGCGGCCAGCTACGTACCGGTGCACAATCATCCCGAGCAGTACACGCGCAATCGCTATCCTCTTTCGGTGATGGGTGAATTGATCGGGATCGACTCCCCCCTGGCAGGAGCGCATCAACAGCGCAATCTGGCATTGGCGATTGCCACGGCCGTGGAGTTAAGAAACAACCACGGTTACAATATAACTCCCATCGATATCCAGGCCGGTATTCGTAATACAGTCTGGCCGGCGCGGCTGGAGCATATTGCTGGCAACGGCAGCCGGGCCGACGTGCTGCTGGACGTGGGCCACAATCCGGCCGGGGCCTGGGCACTGCGCGCGGCCGTTTCGCAACTGGACAAAGGCCAACCTTTGACACTCGTTTTTGGCTGCCTCAAAGACAAACCGGCAGCGGAACTTGCGCAGATTCTTTTTCCCCTTTTCGGCCGCGTGGTGGTGACTCCGGTGGATTCGCCGCGCAGTGCATCGCTCGAAGATCTGCTGGCGGCCGCGCGCACGACGGGCAGCGAGGTAGAGGCTGCTGCCGGCGCAGTGAGCGCACTGGAGTGCGCGTTCCGTCTCACTCCGGCAGATGGCTTGGTTGTGGTAACCGGCTCGGTTTATCTGGTTGGACAAGTGCGCCCGCTATTGATGGTTTCACGGCCCGCGCCTGCGGAGCCGCTCGAAGTATGAGCCCGACACCACGCACCCCTGAACCCCTCTCGTTAGCTGGCCGCCTGAGCTCTAACCTGGTGCGGGGCCCGTTGTTCTTTTTCTTTACTGGATTTTTCGGGTGCATTTCGCTGGCTGCTTCCTGCGTGGAAAAGGATGGCCGGCTGCAGCATGGTATTGCCCGCCGATGGGCGCGGACTTCGATGCGAGTCGCCGGCGCCTCTGTGACCGTTATCGGACGGGAGAATCTATTGCCGGTCGCGATTTACACCTCGAACCATACTTCGTTTATGGATACCCCGGTGGTCTTCAGCAGCCTCCCTTTCCAGTTTCGGATCCTGGCCAAGCAGAGCTTGTGGAAGTGGCCGTTCATCGGTTGGCATCTGCACCGCTCCGGCCAGATACCGGTAGACGAGGAAAGCGGCAGCGGCTCGATTGCCGGGCTCAATCGCGCGATCCGGGCACTTAAGGCGGGATTGCCGCTCTTCATCTTCCCTGAAGGCGGTCGAACCCAGGATGGCACGATGCAGCCCTTCATGCGTGGACCAGCTTATATCTCCATACGAGCCCGGGTTCCGCTGGTGCCGATGGCGCTGATTGGGACTTATGAGCTGTTGCCGATTCACACGCACCACTTTCGTCCACGGCCAGTCAAGCTGGTGATCGGCAAACCCATCGACCCTTCGGGATATACCATCCGTCAGGTGGACGAGCTTACCTCCAGGTTAAGCAGCGAGATCCAGCAACTCTATGAGCGCAATGCTGGACCGGATGACTTTGCCATCAACCTGGTGGCCACAGCAGCAAGAGAGGATTCATGACTTCCCCCATTCCCCGTATCGCCATCCCGGAGCCCACTTCTAGCGACGCAGCCTACAACCAGCGCAGCTTGCCGCAGTACATTCGTGCGGTAGAGGCGGCGGGCGGCATCGCGGTTCCGATTCCTCTGCTTGAATCAGCGGCATCGCAGGCGAGCCTTGCGGGGTCGTGCTCGGCGATTCTGCTGCCGGGAAGCCCGGCAGATGTGGACCCCACACGATACGGGCAAGAGGCCGTGAAAGCGTGCGCAGCCAAGGATCCAGCCCGTGAGGCTGCGGATGATCTTCTTTTGCGGGATGCGTTCGCTCACGCAAAACCGATCCTGGGCATTTGCTATGGATTGCAGTCGCTAAACGTTTGGCGACGGGGCAGCCTCGTACAGGACTTGCCGCACGCGTCGGAGGCCGCGGCCGCCGACGCCGGACCTTCTACGGCCACCGTTGTGAACCATCAACCGGGGCGGGAGGTGCAAGATGCCCACCCGGTCCTGGTAACGCCCGGATCACACCTCTCCCGCTTGACAGCAAATGACGGCTGGGAAGGACGTCTTTCTGTGAACTCGAGCCATCATCAGGCTATAGATCGTCCTGGGGAGCAACTCATCGTTGCCGCCATCAGCCCTGTGGACGGGGTGATCGAAGCACTCGAAGGCTCCGAGCGGCGACAATTCGTCGTGGCCGTGCAATGGCATCCGGAGCGCAGCTACGAGAGTAGTGAAGCATCCCGGGCGCTTTTCGCGATGTTTCTCGAGGCCGCCCGCACGTGGGCATCTTCTCAGGCGATGTCGATCGGCGCCGGCCAGCCGTGAACTCCCCATTGGGGCGAGACGGCACTTGAGATCGCAGAGGCTTTTGCAGAGGCCGGAATCCAGGGATTGCCTGCAAGCTGCTGTGACCAGTTCGTTGTTTATCTCGAGCTGCTGCTTCGTTGGAATGCGCGCCTGAGCCTGACTGCCCTCCGGGAGCCTGCACAAATCATCCGTCGCCACTTCGTGGAGTGCACCTTTGCCGCCCAGCATCTTCCCGCGGATATATACAGTCTTCTGGATTACGGTTCAGGAGCAGGACTCCCGGGAATCGCCATCGCGATTTGCCGTCCTGAGATTCGGGTGACCTTAGCCGAGGCTCAAGGAAAGAAGGCGTCTTTCCTTCGGGAAGTGGTTCGGACGATTGGCACTGAGACGGAAGTTTACGACGGACGAGTAGAGGCCATGCCGCGAGGGCGTCTCTTCGATGCAGTTTCCATGCGAGCGGTTGAGAAGATGGAGTTAGCCCTACCGATTGCACTTCGCTTGGCAGAAAGATATCTGGTCTTGCTCACGACCGAGCGATCCGCGCCCATGAACACGACACTAACATCCGAACTCCAGTGGATGGATCCAGTTCGTCTGCCCAACTCCGATCAAATGGTCCTGGCTATTGGGCAGCGCTCCAAATAGCAGACCTCTGTTCCACGTGGAACAATGCTGGCTATCCGCCCTGTTTCGTATTTCTTCCACCAGTTTGTTCCACGTGGAACATCAACGTTTTCCACCGGTGTAATTTACTGTTCACACTCGCCAGCTACTCGGCTCTTGGCCTCTATCTCATTATAAATACGGTGGTTGACGACCCGGCTGCCTCACCCTTTTTGGGGTTCTCCACAATTCACGCCTACTTCTGCACATCGCGGATTTCTTGCTCTCCACGCCTGCACTCGATACTCTTCCATTACGCATGGGCAAAGTGATCGCGGTCGTGAATCAGAAGGGCGGAGTTGGAAAAACCACTACCGCAATCAATCTCGCTGCGGCATTGGCTCTTGAGGGCCTCACATGCCTACTCGTTGACTGCGATCCCCAAGCCAATTCCTCCGGGGGGTTTGGCATAGCGCGTGACGAGAATCGCAATTCGACCTATGACATCCTCATGGGACACGCGACCGTGGCCGAGGCCGTTCTGCCCACAGAGATAGATGGCTTAAAAATTGTTCCCGGCAGCAATCATCTTATTGGCGCCACGGTGGAGTTAATCCAGGCCGAACGCCGTGAGTACCGCTTGCGGCAAGCCTTGGAGCCCGTACGCAATCAGTACAACTTCATTATTCTGGATTGCCCGCCGGCCCTCGATCTCCTGACATTGAACGCCCTCGTCGCGGCTGACCGCCTGCTGGTCCCCATGCAGGCCGAATACTTCGCCCTGGAGGGCATCTCTGAACTGCTCACTACTCTCGGGCGCATCCAGGCTGCGTTTAATCCAACACTCGATATCGAGGGCGTGATCCTGACCATGTATGACGAGCGCACGAACCTGGCGCAGCAGGTCACGGAAAACCTGCGTAGGTTTTTTGGAGCTAAGCTGCTCAAGACCGCGATCCCCCGCAATATTCGTTTGGCGGAGGCCCCAAGCTATGGCAAGCCAGTTGCGCTTTACGATCCCCGATCGCGCGGCGCCGAGAGCTACCGGGAGTTGGCCGAGGAAATTCTTGCTCGCAATCACATCGAAAGTCCCAAGGCCCTGGAAAGAAAGGCTGCTTCGCAAGCACAGTCGCGCCAGGAAACAAAAGTACGTTTCTGGCCCTATGCCTGACCACGATCGTCTCTGAGGACGATTCCCTCAGCAATGCCGGCCACTCGCAGATATGGCCGCCTGGTTTCATAGTTCTCAATCTCCGAGGCTTTTAGAAGATCAATGACTGCTTCCGTTGAAATCCCCAAGCGCCGCGCACTCGGCAAGGGTCTTGAATCCCTGCTCCCAGGACGATCTGGATTTTCCTCTGCCCCTTCCCCGGCCGCCCCGGTCCCCGACGAGGGGAAGCCGAGGGAAATTCCGGTCGAACAGATCGAACGAAATCCATTTCAAACGCGTGGGAGTATCGACGAAAGTGGCCTCAAGGAACTCTCTGCTTCGATTGCGGCGACCGGGGTTGTACAACCTGTGCTGGTGCGGCCGCTGGCCGACAATCGCTTCCAACTGATCGCCGGCGAACGCCGTTGGCTAGCCTCCAAAATGGCGGGCAAAGCTACGGTACCCGCCATCCTTCGCCATGTTTCCGATGAGCAGGCAATGGAGATGACGATCGTGGAGAACCTGCAGCGCACCGACCTGAACCCCATGGAACAGGCCCGTGCCTATGATCGCCTGGGCCACCAATTCAAAATGACACAAGAACAGATGGCCCAGCGTACGGGCAAGGACAGGACCTCGGTCGCTAATTTTCTAAGGCTGCTTCGCCTGCCGGTCGAAGTGCAGCACAAAGTGGAAAGTGGGAGCCTAAGCTTCGGCCATGCCCGCACACTCCTGTCGCTGGAGTCGCCCGACGCCATCCTGAAAGCCGCACAAAAAGTGAGTGCGCTCTCCATGTCGGTCCGCCAAACCGAAAGCTACGTGCAGGGATTACTGAATCCGGAGAAGAAACCAAAGGGTGAAGAAAAGGAGAAAGCGCCGCTCGACCCCAACGTTCGCGAGGCACGGGATCTGCTGCAGCGGGCTCTTGGCCTGAAGGTTTCCATTGAAGACAAGAACGGCCGTGGACGCGTGATCATCGAGTACTCCCGCCTGGAAGACTTCGATACCCTGCTGGAAATGATCGCCGGCAAATAGGCCCACTTGCGACAGTAAAAGTAGCCGCGGTAGAAGCCACATGCACCAACAATGCAAGCCGTGACCTAAAGCGATTTCCTGCATATGGCACCACTACGGTTACACTTAAAATCTCAGCAGGCGGCAGAAGTCAGCGAGCTCCGGTTATGAATGGAGCTGCACTGGCATTTCGCTTTCGCGTAGTCATCTTCGTGGTCATCTACCTGCTTGGCTTTCTACCACCATGGGGAGCTGGCTTTCGCGGTGGCAGCAACGGGACGCTCTGGCTGGCAGCATCCACGCTGCTTGCTCGCAGCGGCTGGATTGGCCTGGCAGCTGCAACTGTGACCGTGACGCTTATCGCCCTGGCTTGTCTCGCGATGGGGACGATTCTGCGGCTGTGGGGCACCGCCTACCTCGGTTCCGGCGTCATGCGCGGCGGCGCGATGCAAGGTGACCGGTTGGTGGCCGCGGGACCCTATCGCCATGTTCGCAATCCGCTTTATCTCGGGTCCTGGCTGCTCGGACTTGCTACCTCGATTCTTATGCCACCCAGCGGAGCCGCATTCTTTCTACCTGCGCTCAGCGTCTTCACCCTATTTCTTATCTCCGCGGAAGAGCGCTTCCTCTCCCTTCAGCTGGGCGAAGTCTACCAGCACTACTCTCAGCTTGTTCCCCGTCTATGGCCTCGTATCGGCGCCGCTGATGCTACTTCATCAGCCAGCCCCCATTGGCTACAGGCTCTTCTTGCCGAAACTTATCCGATCGCCTATACGCTATGCTTCGCGATCTTCGCGTGGCGTTACAACGCGCGCATCCTGATCCAGTGCCTGCTCATCTGCTACGGCCTCTCCCTGGTCATGCGCGCGTTTACGAGACGACCCCTGGCAGGCGTGGGAGCATAGCGAGAATTAGGGATTTTGCGGGGGTGCGCTGTGCGCTGAGGTTTGGTCGTCTTCCGCCCTGGCATAGGGCGCCCGGGTGGCTGCACTGTCCGCCATGGAGCGGCGGCGCTGGGACCCGGATACCGCGGGCGCGGACTGCAGCAATTTCCCCTCTACTCTGGACAGAGAGCGAAGTGCGGCTTTTCCTCAAGAAAAGCCGCTATCGAGATCGGTTGCATCGGATACACCAGAAGCAAAACTGCTATGCCCTGGTCTTCTTCGCGTGCTTTTTTCCTACACCCTGGGACTTGCGTTGATGGCGGCCCACAGCCATGGGTTGCGCAACGTAGGCCGGCATCCTCGGGTCCAGTAGCCGCCATCACTCGGCCTGCTTGCTACTTTCTTGGTGGTGCGATGGTATCTTTAGCAGCCTTGGCTACGCGGAACTTGACCACGGTCTTGGCTTTGATCTTGATGGTTTCGCCAGTTTGGGGATTGCGACCCATACGAGCTTTGCGCTCGGCCTTTACCAACCGGCCAAGTCCCGGGATGACGAACACGCCATTCTTCTTCGTCTCCTTCACCGCCGTCTCCGCGAGCAGGTCAAGAAACGCTGCCGATTGCTTGTTGGTCAACTCAAGCTTTTCTGCCATGGTGCGAACCAGTGCTGTCTTGGTCATGCCTGTTGCCATATTGTGTCCTTCTTTCTCCTGTTATTTCATGGGCCCATGGTGGCGTTGTTTTCGCACCTGGAGAATCCATGTACTGCTTGATGCTTCGACCGGTACCTTCGGATGTTCGTGCGAAACTTGCATCGATCATCAGGAAACCCAGTGTTTATGCGGGTAAAAACGAACCCACCGCCGTTTACGATGCGGCTTTGTCCGGCGTTTGTCAATCGAAAAACCGCCATTTGTTCTGTTTTTGGCTTGTTTTTCCAAGATTTCCCCCAATTTCATGGGTTTTCCTTTGATTTCTGCCGTTTTTCCTATAAGCCAAACAACGGCCGGCGCTTCTTATCGACACTCGCGAGCAGAGGCGTGTTGAGCGCATCCACTAGCGGAGCGGCGAGACGGAAGCGCCGGATTACTTCTTTTGCGAAATCATTCTGCAAAGACGCCTTGGCCTCGAGGATAGCCTCGACGCCCCACTGCCGGCACAAAAGCAGATCCATCGCCGGGTGGTCTTTGGGAAAGCCCTTTGGGGCCCGGGTGAGCGGCACGCCGGTGAAGGACTCCATCGTGCGCCGAAGCTTGCGGTCTGCGAGAAGCCGCCGCACTTCCGCATGATGCACGGCCAGATATCTCCGTATCGCCAGCAGCTGGTCTCGCTCCGGCATATACACACCAGCGGCAATCAGCACCTCGTCTGGGGAGATATGCATGTAGAAGCCTCCCCCGGAAGTCTTTTCCAAACCTGCACGTGACCACCACGCGGAGATGTGGCCCTTGTACGGTCGCTTGTCAGAAGAAAATCGTATGTCGCGATAGATGCGCATCATGCACTTTTGGGGCGGACGCACGTGCGCGGGAGCGAAGCCCTCCATGGCGCCGTTCACGGTTTCGATCAGGGCCAACATCGGCAGCTTGAGCTCACGTTCGAACTCCTGCCTGTGGGCCTCGAACCACTCCCGCCGGTTATTTCGCCGCAGGCTGCGCAAAAATCTGAGCCCGGCTTCACGGAAGTACGGTTCCCCGGATTTCCTGTTGGTGTTGGTGGCGCGGGCTAGCTGCATGCGGCTTTCCTCGCTGAAAGCCGCACACGCGACGGTCTCCAGTTTCGCAAGGTAGGAAATCCGGGTTCCCCGGATTTCCTGTTGGTGTTGGTGGCGCGGGCTAGCTGCATGCGGCTTTCCTCGCTGAAAGCCGCACACGCGACGGTCTCCAGTTTCGCAAGGTAGGAAATCCGGGTTCCCCGGCAAGGTGTACGAATTGATTGGTCATAAATTGGATGGCGAAGCAGATATAGTAAGCCGCGATTTGCTGTGTAAAAGCGCTGTCAGGGTTGCTGTAACCTTACTGTGCACGCCGTTTCCCTCGGGGGCAGAGCTGGTAACGTCGAAGGCTATACTTGAAATCCTTCTTTGAAGTACAAAAGTAATAGGCGTGCCGCGCCACGCTCAATCGCGTTTATATTGATCTGCAATAGACTTTGCTTGCCTCCCTCAATCTGACAAGGCTGTCCGGCTGCTCACATACATGAGACAACTTGCCTTTTTTTTCTTTTTTCTAGCCACATCTACGCTGTGCGCGCGTGCGCGCGCACATGAGATGGAGTTCGATCAGGCTCGCCAGGTCGCCCTCATCGTTGCCCGTTTCGACAACATCACGGTGGATGATCGCACGATTGTGATGAACTCGATGGACACCCGGAGGGATGCGGGCTTTATCCCCGGCTACTATAGCTTTTCTATTGTTCGCGAGAGCGACTCGCCCGCGCGCCCGGATGAAACCATTCGCATGTATGTAGTTTCGAAGAAGACGGCCGACACCTGGGAACTCAATCTGTGCACCCACTATTCGTTCCCTGAACTGCAGAAGTTCCAACAAGACCTGATGCACAAGACCGGAGGCAACGTCAGCGACGATCCTGACATGCCTAAGGCGATCGGTTGCGCCAATCAGGCGCAAATGAAGCCGGCGCCAGAATAGGTAACCCCTAAAAGAAGATGCCCACACCTCCCTGGCATGGGCATCTTCTCCGCGGCATCACCGAAATGAGCCGCAAACTCAGGGACCGCCACCGAGGCAAACTGATAGCCTCGCGGTAGCGTTGTCCTAGCCCGATCCGTTGCATGTGGCATGCCAAACAGGCATAGGCGAGTAGCGTAGTCAATTCAGCAATTTATCGCCCTGAGGGCGGGGGAGAGCCGGGCAAAGACGGCTCAATCTACTCTCTCTGGGAAAAAACTACCTGCTCAGCTGAACCGTCGGTGGGGCAATTGCGAAACTGCCCTAGTTGCGCATTCCTGCCAGAGCGGCGCGGAAAAGTGCCTCGAAGCTTGCGCCAACAGTTTTGTCCTTGGCGATTGCGGCAGCAATTGCCTTCTGCGCCAGGGGGCGTTGGTAACCCAGGTTGACAAGGGCTGAAAGCACGTCCTCAGACGAGGGGCCGGTCTCGACCTGCTGGGGAGCAGCGGCCATATCCTCGAGTTTGTCTTTGAGATCCACTACCAGGCGCTCGGCCAGGCGTTTGCCAATGCCCGGGATCTGGGAGAGGGTAGCGTGGTCTTGGCCGCGGATGGCGCCCACCAGCCGCTCGCTGCTCAACCCGCTCTGGATGGTGACAGCGAGCTTGGGACCCACACCACTCACCGTAATCAAGCGCTCGAAGATCCGTTTCTCTTCCCGATTGAGAAAGCCATAGAGCGCCAGGGTGTCTTCACGCACGTGGGTGTGGATAAAGAGGGCCACCTCGGTGCCTTCCGGCGGTAGCGCACTAAACGTAGGCACGCTGATTACGACGTCGTAACCGACTCCGCCTGCCTCGATGATGGCCTGCTGTGGATGTTTCGCCAGGAGTCGCCCGCGCAGGTGCGCAATCATGCGCTGATTGTACAGAGAGAAGGGCTAGCATTTTCACTTCTGGTGTGAACAAGGCGGCCGCTCCCGACGCGGCTTTTCCTCAAGAAAAGCCGCACTTCGCCCACCCCGACTGTGCAGAGTAGAAGTAAAAATGCTCTAGAACTTGTGGCGATAGGAGATCTGAAAGTCGTAGCCGGGATTGGGAGGAAAGAGCGCAGCCACATGGCGCAGGCGCTCGGCCAATGCGGGCGCCGCCAGCAATGGATACTCGCGTTCGCGCAGATCGGTGTAGTTGAAGTCGAGGGTGAGGGAAAGCATGTAGATGGCAAGAGCATCGGAAAAAGCCGATTCAAAGAAGCTGCTCTTTGCCTTTTCGTCGATGCGCCCCTTTTCAACCATGCGGGCCGGGGCCGGTTGGTCGACGCGCGAGAATGTTCTCTCCGCCATGCGCGCGCCGGGACCTTCGTTGCGGCCCCGGTCCAATGCCCGGCGGCGGCTTTCGTAACTATCCTGACTGGTTTCACCGCGCACTTCAGCCAGGGCCTGCGACCACGCCAGATCGCAAAAACTCTGGGGCACGCCGGCGGCTTCAACAAAGTGGTGACCGACATTGATGAAGAATTCGAAGGCTAATGCAAACCTGTCCTGCATCAGCCGGGTGGAGATGAAGATGCAATCGGCGCCATCAAATTGCACATTGCGGTGACACATGGCGCGATCGCCCAGGTCGATAGTGTAGCCGGGCGCAACCATCGTCTCCTCAGTCTCGCCAATGGTGAGGGGCACGAAGTAGTAGGCATGGCGGGTAAGCGCTGCGGCTATCGTGTTGGGCACCGCCTGCACGATGGGTTCAAGTTCCTGGGCGGTGATGTGCGTATCGGCAAAGATCGCGTAGCACAAGCGGTTTTCGGACTGACGCACGGGGGTTTGCTGGGCCACGAGCGATGCCGGTAACAACTCCATTTGGGCGACTTCAGCCATAACCTAGTATTCTAGCTGAGTGGAAGGGTGTGCACCGTCCCCATTCTGAGGCCAATCATGAATGCACAGCAGCAAAACCTGCGTCAAGGGGCCGCTCCGCGGGCAGAAGGAAAGTTTTTTGGCATTCCCCTGGGCGATTTCGGCCTCTTTACCAGTCTTCTGATGGCCTTAGCGGTGGGCTTTCTGAGCTTTTTCCTGTTCACCTTCCTGGCCATTGTCGGCATCATGATCTACAACGGAATGGGTCACCGGGTGGACTACGCCGAGAGCTACAAGTACATCTCCTTCCCCGCCGGCTGCGTCGTTCTGGCGATCAGCCTCATCTTTTTTGGCACGCTGTGGCTGCGCCGCAAGTTTTTGAGAGGCTAGGAAATTTGCCCTCATGGCGCTGATCACCATTGCTCTCGACCCATCGCAGCCGGGCAGCCTGGAAAACGCACCAGCACCGGAGCAGGCGCGTGCATGGTGCAAGCAACTGGAATCCGGCGACATTCTCTACTTCCCGCAAACGCCCATTGCGATTCGGCCCCAGGACCTATCTTTCCTGCTGGGCCAGCAGCAGACAGGAAGCACCCTGCACAAGAACATTGCTTACAAGCCGAACATCGATCGCGTGAGCGGTCTCGATGCCGGCGCCACGGGCGCCGCCGAGCTGAAGCAGCTGCAGGCAATCATGCGCCAGTACTCGCAGGACGTGACCCGCTTTCTCACCCGTTTTCTGTCGCCCTACCAGGGACGTTGGCAGCTGGACTATGCCAGCTTCCGGCCCCAGGAGGAGGAAGGCCGGGACTTGCCGCTGCGCCGCCGCAATGACCTGCTCCACACCGATGCTTTCCCTACGCGTCCTACACGGGGAGCGCGCATTCTGCGCTTCTTCAACAACATTCACCCATCGCGCACGCGCGACTGGGTGGTGAGCGATCCATTTCCCTCGCTCGCGCCCCGATACGCGCCGCAACAGATCGCACTCCCGGCGGCCGGCAACTCCGCCAGCCGGGCGCTGCGCTCCCTGGCCAGTGCAGCAGGACTCGGTTATGCGGTCCCCAGTCTTAAGCGATCGCCCTATGACGACTTCATGATGCGCTTCCACAACTTCCTTAAGGAGAACGCCGCGTTCCAGACGGAGTGCCGCAAGCAATATCTGCAGTTCCCCGCCGGCTCCAGTTGGATGGTCTACACCGATATGGTTCCACACGCGGTGCTCGCGGGCCAGTACGCGTTGGAGCAAACCTTCCTGGTGGAACACCAGGCCATGGTCTCTCCGGAGTCATCGCCTCTCTCCGTGCTGGAGGCAATGACCCACGCGGCGCTGGTTTAGACAGGCTGGTTTAAACGGGCTGGTTGCCGGCTGCCTAACGGGATTGAGCCGCCAGATCTCAAAATTCAGGACCGCAGCGAAGGCTACCCAGGCAACGTAGGGCAGCATCAGCCATGCAGCAAGCCTCGTAACCCGCATAAACAGCAGGGTTGCCATGACAATGGCGAGCCACAGGACCACAATCTCCAGCAGTGCCCCAGTGAGGCGATGCTCACGGAAAAATATCCAGCTCCAGGCAAAATTCAGAAAGAGCTGGAGCCAGAAGATTCTCAGCGACGCGGTTCTCAGCGCTACCTTTTCTGGAGAGCCGGCCGGCTGTTTCCACACCAACCAGGCAGCGATCGCCATCAGGGCATAGAGCAGCGTCCAGACCGGAGCAAATACGCCGTTGGGCGGATTGAACGATGGCTTGTTCAGGGCAGCGTACCAATTAGGGATGGCCGCGACGGTAAAGGCGGAGGAGACCGCTGCCACCACGAAGCAGGCGGCCAGGAAGCCGGCTAGCGCGATCGCGCTGCTCTTATTCATACCTGTATGCTCCCTTGTTCTCTTCGCCCCTCGACGAACAAGGGTACGGACACATATCCTTATCTCTTACTCCCAGGAAAATGACAGCGATCGCAGACTCGATAAAGGTTCATCTCCCCGACGGCTCAATCAAAGAATTCCCCGCCGGAACAACTCCCCACGACGTTGCCTTGAGTATCTCACCGCGACTGGCCGCCGCAGCGGTGGTGGCGCGCATTCGACCGATGGCCGCCGGCAGCCCTCAGCCGGCGAGCGACGCCCCGTCTGAGGATGGCGAAGCGACGCCCGAGGCCAGCATGTATAGCGCCGACGAGGCGAGCGCCGAACGACTGGTGGACCTGAGCGCTCCGCTTACCGAAGACGTATCGCTGCAGCTGCTGACCGAGAAGGATGCCGACGCGCTGAAGGTGGTGCGCCACTCCGCCGCTCATGTGATGGCGACTGCCGTGCTCGAGCTGTATCCCGAGACCAAGCTCGGCCATGGCCCAGCGACGGATGCAGGCTTCTTCTATGACTTCTACCGGCCCACCCCGTTTACGCCCGAAGATCTTAAGGCTATCGAAGCCAGGATGGCGGAAGTGGTCGCGCGCAACGAGCCCTTCGTTCGCGAGTGGGAGCCGCGCGACCAGAGTCTGGAGCGTTTCAAGGTCAGCAACGACTTTATGAAGACGCACTTCGTCGAACGCTTTACCAAGCCGGGCGAGGAAATCTCGTTTTACCGCAATGGCGCCTTTGAAGATTTTTGCCGCGGGCCGCATGTGCCCTCCACCGGAAGGGTCAAATCCTTCAAGGTAACGAGCCTTGCCGGCGCTTACTGGCTGGGGGACGAAGAGAATCCGCAACTGCAGCGGATTTACGGCACGGCATTTTTTTCCAGCAAGGAAATGGACCAGCACTTTGCCCGGCTGGAGGAGGCGCAACGCCGGGACCACCGCGTGTTGGGCAAGCAGCTCGACCTTTTTTCCATTCAGGAGGTGGCCGGCGCAGGATTGATCTTCTGGCATCCCAAGGGCGCGATGGTGCGCAAGATCATGGAAGAGTGGATGCGCGACGAGTGTCTCAAGCGGGGCTACTCGCTGGTCTACACGCCGCACGTGGCGCGCGTGCATCTGTGGCAGATCAGCGGCCATGAAGGCTTTTACTCGCAAAACATGTTTACCCCGATGGAGCTGGACGACGCAGATTACCGGATGAAGCCGATGAACTGCCCGTTCCACATTCTGATCTACAAGAATTCACCCAAGAGCTACCGTGATCTGCCGGTGCGCTACGCCGAGCTGGGGAATGTATATCGCTACGAGCGCTCCGGCACCATGCATGGATTGCTGCGCGTGCGTGGCTTCACCCAGGATGACGCTCACATCTTCTGCGAACCGTCGCAGATTGAAGATGAAATTGTGGGCTGCATCGAGTTTGCACAGATTGTGCTCAATACCTTTGGCTTCACGGAATTCAAGGTGGAGCTTTCCACCTGGGATCCTAAAGACCGCAAGAGTTATACAGGGTCGGACGAGAAATGGAACCTGGCGATCCACTCGCTTGAGAACGCTTTGGCGCGAAAGGCAATTCCCTATAAGACGATCCGTGGGGAAGCCGCTTTCTATGGGCCCAAGATCGATATCAAGCTGGTGGATGTGCTTGGCCGCTTATGGCAGCTATCGACGGTGCAGTTCGACTTCAACATGCCGGCGCGTTTCGAGATGGAGTATGTCGGCGAAGACGGCGAGCGTCACCAGCCGGTGATGGTGCACCGCGCTCTCTATGGATCGGTGGAGCGCTTTTTCGGCGTGCTGATCGAGCACTATGCCGGAGCCTTTCCGCTCTGGCTTGCGCCGGTGCAGGCCGGCATCGTGCCTATCAGCGAGCGCCATCTCGCTTACGCGGAAAAGATACAGGCAACGTTACAGAATGCCGGCCTGCGCGTGGAGGTCGACCATCGCAATGAAAAGATGGGGGCCAAGATTCGCGATTTCACGCTGCAGAAGCTGCCTTACATCCTCATCGTAGGCGACAAGGAAGCGGAAACAGGCGGCATCAGCCTGCGCGTCCGCGGCCAGGGCGATCAGGGTGGAATGTCGCTCGAAGACTTCGTTACCCGGGCGCGCTCGCTGGTCGATAGTAAATCGACCAGCTTGTAACAGCCGCAAGGTGACAAGTCGCGCTCGAAGCGCCGCAATCACTGTATCAATTGCCAGACGGACATGGGCCCGAAGGTTTGCACGGGTTGATACTTGCTGTGAATATAGTCATCCAGCAAGGTGACACCGCTGCTCCTGGAGCTGTCATTCGGCTCGTGCAGCTGCTCAAACTCTGCGTCCAGCACGACATACTGGGGACGGTGTGTCTCAAGCTCATGAACGATTTCTGTCTGGATGTCGTACCGGCTCTGCAGGTCCGGATCGAAGTGGGACCACTTGGTTGCCGGCAGCCGTTGGGTCTGCGAAATAAGTGAGGCTCATCGATGGCAAAGATGTGGTCGTGTTTTGCATGGCCCAGCAATCATCTTAGGCAAGAAGCGGAAGCGGGCGCGATCATTCGTGGGCCTCTCGTTCGGTGTGTTGCTTATTGCGGTACCCGAGATAAACGTCCACCGGGCGTACAATCTACATGCGCGAGAACGCATACCCTTTTCGCGATAACGACTAAGAAGACTCAGAGCACCTATGGATATGAGTAAACGTTTCGATCCGCCTGCCCACGCGGGGGCCGATCTGGACGCAATTTACAAGACAAGATTTCGAGATCAAGGTGTATACCGTAAGAAAGTATGGTCGATACTGACCGCTTACTTTGCGCGGTGGATACCATCCAATTCAGTGCTTCTGGATCTCGGGTGTGGATATTGTGAGTTCATTAACCAGGTACAGTGTTCGGCCAAATTTGGTATGGACTTGAATCCCGAAGCGCGAAAGCGGGCTTCCGCGGATGTACAGATACTGGAACAGGATTGTTCGATGCCCTGGTCCGTTCCGCCTGCAAGTTTGACCACCGTCTTCACCAGCAATTTTCTAGAACATCTCCCCACGAAGACGCACGTAGAGAAAACCCTGATGCATGCACACAGCGCACTCCGAAACGGAGGGTATCTGATCGCAATGGGACCGAATGTAAGGCTGGTTCCAGGAGCCTACTGGGATTTCTTCGATCACTATGTCGCCCTGACGGACCGCTCGATGAGAGAGATCCTCACCAAATGCGGCTTTGAAGTAGATCTATGCCTGGACAAGTTTTTGCCGTATTCCATGTCTCTGGGACGTACATATCCGATATGGATGTTACGCGTCTACCTTGCGATACCGGCTCTATGGCGGTTATTCGGGAGACAATTCCTTCTGGTTGCGAGAAAAAGCTCAAGGTCGGAGACCTAGCTTCTTGCTAATTGGCCTGACGCCGTTCGCCATACGCCACACCCGATGAAACATCAGCCGTAGTAATCGGTTAGCGTTTTGAAGAAAATCTGCCAGCAAATTGGCAACTCCAATGCTCCTATGCTGAGCTAGGGAAATACGAAGTCTATCGACGCGTGATTGATCAGGGCTGCTTGCAAAAGCCTAAGGGAGCCTTTCGATGCACAGCTATCAGTTTCCTCGTCACCTCAGTCCCATCGAAAGACGCAATGACCTTCCACTCGAACTGGGGCGTCGTCCTGATATTCACATCGAACCAGTTTGGTTTTTGCATGTCCGGCGAGTTGTCATTGTGCGCGTCCAGCGTGTTTGCATTCGGCGCGTCCAGCACGACAAAATCGGGATGGGAACAAAGAAAGCTGTGGCTATCCTGTATGTTCTTCGAGTAGTAACCGCTGTCACGGTATGCCTGCATCAGGTGGTAGTCGAGCACAAATGCTCTCGGTCCGGCCAAAGCCGCGGGCCAGTCAAGCAGGAAGTAGTAGTGGACGTTCGGATTGTTCGAGAGCGCATGAACTTTACGAAATCCTGCTGCCAACGCTGCGACGACCGGAGCATTCGGAGGGACGATCTGTTCCAGTCGCTGGACGTCCAGATAAGTCCCAACTTAGATTGATTGGCCCCACAGCCAGGACAGTGAGCACTGGCGAGAATCATCAGGAACAAGACAACTGCTGCCCACATCACGCGCGGCGCCCAGCGCGAATGGGTGTGGCTATCTGCACCGAGCGCATCAGCGGATGCTGCCAGCACGATGGCCAAGCCGATGCCACTGGGCAGGAAGATACCGCGGAACGAAAACCGGTGTGATGAGGTGAGAAAGCACAAACAAGACCACCGGCGCTGATAGCAAGAAGTATGCGAGCAGCAGCAGAGCAGCTTTGGGATCAGAGATGGTTCGCCATCCCGACCTTGCAATTCGTCGCAGCCCGAGCAGAAAAACCAAGGCCAGCGGAACATAAATTACAAATTCCGCCATGCGGCGAACAATCTAGAAACCCGATTTCGAGGGAATGGCGCTTAAACAGCCTGAGCCACTGCAGGGAATCTGCGAAGAGGTAGGCGGTGCGCAGGTCCGTAACCGTCGGCATCGCGATCCAGCCGTGCGGTTTGCCCACCGCCATGGACGCATCGGATCGCAGGGATCCAAACCAGGAGGGTCAGCCAGCCGGCCGCGTAGACAAGATAAAGCTTCCATCGAAGGCGACCCTTGGCGGCATCGAACAGCATCAACGCCAGCAGGATCAAGCCGCTGTAAATCAGGCCCAAGACGTGGGTCAACACCAAAGCCGCTTGGGATAAAAAGGCGAGCACCAGAAGCACGCGTGTTGGCACCGGACGAGCCACCAAGCGCGTATAAAGGTCAACCGTAACCGCGACGACAAGCATGTAAAGCCCGTAAAAGCGAGCTTCTACATTCTGTTCGAGCAGCACACCTGAGGTGCCCCAAAACACGAGCACTCCAAATGCGGTAGCCCACAATCCGTAAAAGCGACGTATGGTTCTCCAGGTAACGAGCAAAGCCGCGCACATGGCGACACTCGAATACAAACGAAGTGTCAGAACACCGGTGCCAAATGCCTTCGCCCAAAGCCACGCAGTCGTATAAAAGAGTGGCTGGCCGCCATCGGCGCCATGTTGAATGGCGTAGTACAAGTGCCAAAGTGAGCGGTCGCTCACCTCTTTCCAGGTGAATATCTCGTCCATCCATGCTTGTTTATGGGCAGACCAGAGGATGCAGGAAGTAATGAGCGAAATCACAGAGCAGCAGAGCAAGAGAACTTCGCCTGCCGCCATCTTCTGCCCGGGAGGACTATCCAGACTTGCTGCCCGCTTCGCTCAAAGAACTCACGTGGGCCGAAGTTCTTCTCTTGCCCCGCGACTCCTCGCCTTGGGCTGAAAGGCCATGAAATACCATTTCAGATAGTGCGGCAGCCACTTCCACAGCTTGAAGCGGGAGGTTCCGGCAGTCCGGTCGCGCCAGGTGGAGGGCGTTTCGGTGATCGTATAGCCGGCAAGAAAGGCCTTCACCGTGATCTCCAGGCTCAATTCAAATCCACCCTTGCTCTCGATGCGGATGGCGCTCAACATGGCGCGATCATAGATCTTGAAGGCGTTGGTCGCGTCATGGGTCGGTATCCCGCGGAACCAGCACAAGGTAAGTCCAGAAAGACGAGAGAGCAATTGCTTGAACCACGGGCCTCCGATCAGCCGGCCACCCTTCATGTAGCGGCTGCCGACAACGATATGGCTGCCCGCCCGATACAGTTCGAGCATCCTGCGAACCTGCCCCAGGTCATCCGACAGGTCGGCCATGACCACCAGCACAGGACCGGGAGGCGCGGCATCGAACCCGGTTCGGATTGCGCCCACCACGCCACGGCCGTAGGTGTTCTTGATCAACCTCAATCGAGTCTCACCCTGGTCGATAATCTGCTGGGCCACCGGAAGCGTGTCGTCTCCATCAAAGTCATAGGCGACGAACGCGGTGAAGGGAAAGTCGAGGTGCTCCGTCATCTCTGACCAGAGCGCGGGAAAATTAGCTCCCTCGTTGTAGACCGGAATGACTATGGTTAGCGGCCTTTCCATTACATCTCCTGTCGAAACTGATGTGGGCGCCACTGCGCTCACATCTGGCCTATTTCCACCTGCTCCGCGATCCATGGAATAACCTCGTCCAGATATGTCGGAGAGAGGCGTCGTTGCCTCGAACCCCAACAACTCCCGCGCCTTCTCAACCGCCGGCGCCCTCTCCTGGACATCGTACTCGTAAGCGGGGTCGCTTACGTAGCGGAATGGCTTGCCGGATCCGTGGATCTTCTTCCAGATCACCTCTGCCAGTTCCAGCACGGTAGTGCGCACCGGGGTGGAAAGGTTGAAATCCTGGTTCAGCGCGGCTGGGTGCTCGACACAAACGCGGATTCCGCGCGCCAGATCTCCGCCATAGGTGTAATGGCGTACCTGTTTGCCGTCGCCCAGAATGTGCAGCGGATCCTGGCCCTTGACTAGCTTCTGTACCAGGTCAGGAACGACGTGAGACATGGCTAAGCGTACGTTGCCGCTCATGATGTCGCGGTCAGACAAGGCACGCTTTTCCCCGATGCCGACACAATTGAAGGGTCGCACAATGGTATAGGGGAGGTTGTACTGTTCGTAGGCGCCCTGGACAAAATACTCGACGGCGAGCTTTTGAAAGCCATACGTTGAGCGAGGCGGCGGGCTGCGACGCTCCGCACCTTCCGGCGTGGGATATTCGGTTGTGCTCTCGAAAACCATGCTCGAAGAGAGCACGACGATCTTTTGGAGCTTACGTTCCCTGTGGGCCCAGATAGCGGCATCGAACGAAGAGGCGATGATGCGCTCGTTTTCTGCCAGCAGGTCGTAAGCGAACTCGTGAAAGTAGGAGATGCCGCCGATCATGGCGGCTGCCGCGACGAAGTGGTCGCAGTCCGAGAGCAGCTCCTTCATTAACGCGACGTCTTTGGCGTCTCCTTCGACCAGCCTGTAGCGGGGATGGGAATCGTACGACTTCTGCAGCCGCCCGTACTTGCTGAAGTTGTCAAGGCCAACCACCTCGTATCCGTTATCCAGCAGTTCCTGGATCAGATATCCACAGATAAAGCCGGAAGCACCAGTGACCAGTACTTTCACGATGCGGAAGGTCCCCCTGTTCCAGTTTGCTGCCGGTGCGGCCAGAAGCCCCACACATCGACCACCACCTTATCGTCGGAGAAATGAAGGTCGCGGTAAACGGCGTGAGGGGCTCCCAGAATGATGACGTCAGCCCGGCGCACGGCATCCTCGAGCGGGATCAGCTTTGGGTCGACGACGTAGGGGTCGGTGCAGAGCACTTCCCTGGCCTCTACCATGAGCAACTTTCGAATCTTATAGGAAAGACTCTCGCGCTTGTCGTCTGACTCGGACTTGAAGGCCATGCCCAGCACTGCCACAACCTTGTCGCGAAGCTTGTGCTGTTGCCGAAGCTGATTCACGATGAAGTTGGGTAAGCCCTCGTTCACCAGCATGGCGGAATGTCCCAGGAAAAAGTTGTTCCCGGAAAACGCTGAGAGCTGCAGCGTGTCCTTCAACAGGCAGGGTCCGGCTGCAAAGCCTGCCTTGGCGAAACTCCTCATGCGCGGGTAGCGATGCGTCACCGCGCCATAGATACGCTGGAAGTCAAGGCCGTAGGTCTCGGCGAGCACGTAGAACTGGTTGGAAATGGCGAAATTCATGTAGCGCCAGCTATTAGTGAACAGCTTTGCCAGCTCGGCCTCCAGCGGCTCCAGTTCGATCAGATCGTCATTGATGATAGAAAACAACTCGCGGACGCGGGCCAGAGAATCAGGGTCAAACGCGGAGATAATCTGGGGTAAAGTCCGGATCTCTTCCATGGCTTTGCCCTCGGCGATGCGTTCCGGGCAAAAGGCCAGGTGAATCTTCCGCCCTGAGGCCTGCAAGCGCTCGTAGACCAGCTTTGTGACCCCTGGATAGACGGTGCTGCGCAAGACCAGAAGCGCGTTCTCCGGCATGTAGGCGATCACCTCGTCGATGCTTTGATAGAGGTCGGTAACGGTCGGATTGAGATGCTCGTCCACCGGGGTGCCGAGAACCGCAATCGCGGCATCCGAATCGCGTAGGCAGGCAGGATCTGAGGTGGCGATCAACTTCTTGCCCACAACCCGCCCCAGCTGCTCCAGGGCATTGGTCTCCATGAACGGCATCTGACCCGCGTTGACCGTATCGATCTTCGCTTGATCGCGATCCAGAAGAACGACATCCAGTCCGCAATTGGCGAAAACAATGCCCAGGGGAAGACCCACATGGCCGCACCCGCCGATAACGACAATTTTCTTTATTTTCTGCATGAACTCCTGATCGCCTCATTTTGGACGCGCGCTGAAGCGTTTTCACTTCTACGCTGCACAAGCAAGTGTAGCGAAGGACGGCGTTTCTTGGGAAAAAGCCGCGACGAGATTGGTTACTTCGTATAGACCAGAAGTGAAAACGCTGATGGTCGAATTGTAAACTGCGACGACCCGTTCGCAGTTCCGGGCCTGTTCCTCCTCCAGCAACATCAGTTTGTATCGGCGACCAAAACGAGACGGGGGGATGGAATGGAGCGCATGGCTCTAGGTTAACGCAACGCGCGATTCGACATCCGGATGGGCCTTCATTTTGCGTATTCATACATGATGCCAGCAGTATCGGCTTGAGCTGATTTCAGCGTATAACCGGCGCTCACGAAGGCCCGTATCGCCTCCGAATCTGTGTCGCGGTTGGATTCGTAAACGAGAAATTTGTCATGAGTAGCAAGAAACGGCTCAAACGCAGTCGTTTTCAAATCGAGATGCGCCCCTTTCGCAAGTCTCTCAAATCCGCCAAGGTTGACATCACTCGCCGGGGCTCCATAGTAGAGATGGGAAGCGACCGAGGGTGGTGCGTACTTGAAAAAGTAGAGGTACTCGAGGCTCGGGAGGACTAGGATGTCAAGCCCGCTGTGGTTCACGGACACGATCTCGTATAATCTGCATTGGGTTCGACGGAATCGTGCTGAGACGCAGTCCAGTGCTTGGTTCGAAAAGCACAATCCTGTTCACCGCGCTGAAATAGAGGGTGGTTCCCAGATCCGCAATCATGAGGAAGAACATGAATCCGGCCAACACCTTTGCGATCCAAGAGCCGACGCAGCCGGCTGGCAACTGGCGAAGCCGAGCAATATCGCGTAACCCGCGACACTCGAAAGGAAATATCGTATCGAAGAACGGGCCATGACTGACCTTCGATCCGATCAAACCAACCAAAGGAATGCAGACGAAGGCAGCGGCCAGCATCACCTCCCTGCTCAGGAATAGCTGCCCTGCTCATCCGTACGCGTGGGACCGTCGCATCCCATCAAAAACGACCAATAGCAGCGGAAGTAGAAGAACAATCATGGCTGGACCGATCACATCGACCAGGAATCGTTGAAGCAGGTCGTGGGAGCCTGGAAAGAAGGTTGGAGGCACCGCCGCTTGATACATGCGCGAAAGTGGCAGATAAACGGCCAAAGTCACGGACGTAAAGGCTAATACCATAATCGCCGACGATGCCCCAGTTCAGGCGGCGTCTTTTAAAAAGGGTGTAAAGCTCGACTACCGCAAATGGAACCAACAGATACACGGCGTAAACATGAGTCAACAACGCGCCTAGTAGATGCTCAGCCCGAAGCCGACGATCCAAAGATGCTTTGCGCGTCCCTCCGCATTCCTCTGCCAGCAAACGAGCGCAAGGCCGCACCACCCGAGGACGACTCCATGCGCTCTGGCTTCATAAGCGTAGTACTGAGCCAGAGTAAAGAAGGGAAAAATTCCTGCAATAAATGCCGGCAGACTACACCGGCGCGTCTGGCAACGAAGAGAAAAAGGCAGACGCCGAAGAGCCAGACGCCCACCATAGCGGGCAATCTGGTCGCAATCAAACCCTCGCCGAAGAGCCGCTGGGCACCTCGTGTCAGCAGATAGAAGAGCGGCGGATTGAAATCCGCACCGTGTGTGACTGCCGTCCAGGTATTCTTGAAGCTGGGCAAACGACAAAGGTAGACGGTAAAGAGCTCGTCGAACCAGAAGCACTTTCGGCTGGCTTTCAGAAAGAGATCTGCGAAGTAAACGGCCGAGACGACACCGATTCCGGCAAATATTTTCCAGTTTAGGCTCGAAAGAGCTAAATGGATCGTTGTCGTCTCGACTGCCGCCATCGTTCTTCGAGTATAAGGGCTGGAGAGAAACGGACCGATATCTTATGCACCGCAGAAGAACCTAACTCTCTGAAGGAACTCCGTGTCAACCCATGTTCCTTACGCCGATTCTGAGCATCACGTACACTGCCAGTCAAGAAGTTACAATCCCGACAGAGCTTCGGCCCGAGAGGATGCGAATGAAGCTGGATTTTATTCCGCGGGTCTGTCCTCTCTGCGGCGGCGATGACGCCCGAGTCCTGGTGGAAGCGACACTTGATGAGGGCAAACTGACAGCGTCGGCCTTCGCCTCTCGCAAGCTACCCGAATACATGCATTCCAGAATGGTCGAATGCAATTTGTGCGGTATGCTCTACGCCAACCCTGTGCTGCGACAGGAGGATCTTGGCGGACGCCTACAAAGATGCATCGTTCGACAGCGGAGTCGAGTCCCGACTTAGCCGCCGTAACCTACCGCACGCTTGCTTGAACCCCATTTGGCCGCGATGCCGAGCCGGACGAGCGCCCTCGATATAGGGGCCGGCGACGGCGCGTTCGTAGAGGAGTTGTTGGCGCTGGGGTTTACTGACGTCGTCGGCGTAGAGCCTTCCAGAGGCCCCCATCGAGGCTGCCAAGCCGGCCATTCGTGGCTACCTCAAATGCGGTGATCTTCGCCGCGGAGCAATTCACGCGCTGGAGAGCCTTGACCTGATCACCTGCTTTCAGGTGATCGAGCATGTCTGGGACCCCGTGAAGATAACCAACGATGCACTGGCCCTGTTGAAGCCGGGCGGCCTGTTCTTCATCGTCGCGCACGACCGGCGGGCATTTTCCGCTCGCGTGATGGGAACGAAGTCGCCGATCTTCGACATCGAACACCTCCAACTCTTCGATAAGCCAACCGGTGCTGCGCTGCTGCGCAATGCCGGATTCGATTCGATCAAGGTGCAGTTCGGTGCGAAACAAATATCCGATCGATTACTGGATCAAGCTATTTCCGCTTCCGGGGACCGTAAAGTCCGCCGTGAGGCGGGCTGGCTGAGACTATCGGGTATAGGGAAACTATTGCTGTCTCTTCCAGCGGGCAATTTAGCCGTGGTGGGACAAAAGCCGCTCATCAGGGCGTGAGCCTGACATCTGACCCGCGCGAACTGCAAACACGGTATAGCCCAGGCAATCATCGCCTCCGGACCCGCGCAAGGAGAGATTCGCGACTAGGCCAGCAAGACAAACAAGGGCAGAAAGACCAAGCCCACCAACCGAAGCAGCCAACCCAGCAGCTCTCGAGGCGGTTTGTGGCATCAGGAGCAACAGGAGAAGGGTCATGACCTTGTAGCAAGCGACCGTATAGGCGTTTCCACGCGCGTATACGCGCACGCTGTGAAAGCCCGCCGTCGTCAGCAGATGATTGAGGCTGGAGGGCGTAAAACGCCAGTAATCATAAGGAATAAAATGCCATCGGGCAGCAAAGGGAATGGTCAACAACAGCGTTCCGCCAGGCGCCAGGCAGCGTGCAGCTTCGGCGAGAAAGCGGCGTGTCTCCAGCACATGCTCCAGGGTCTCGGTGCACAAGACCACATTCACCGACGAGTCCGCGACGGGCCAGACATCGCCGGAGAAGTAGGTCGTGTTCGGCATCTCATACCCGAAATGAGCCTTGGCCGCATCGGTGTCGATACCCAAGTACGTCGCCTGAGGATTGACCAGCGAGCGGAACGGTTGCGCTCCGCAGCCGACGTCGAGAACAGTACCCTGCAATGACGGAAGCACTGCGCTCAGGTCACGCCACGCCGATCCGGCCTGAATGTCAAAGAACCTGCGGACCGCGGCCAGAAGCAGAGAGAGCCGGGTAGTTGTTGGGGCAAAGAGCTGGGGCCGCCAGGTCTCCGAGGTGGCCTCCACCATGTTGTTGCGGTGCTTGAACGCCGCCGAGTCCTGCTCCGGGAACAACGCTGTGCGACTACTTTTCATCAGCTCTCTTTCGCCGCCAATCGTACTTCTCCATCCCGAATGATGCTGCGGCGAATGTAATGAGGCCGCTGCTTGACCTCTTCGAAGATCTTGGCAATGTACTCGCCGGCAACACTGATCGCCAGCACGTTGAGCGACCCGAAAAAGACGATCAAAATAATGAGGGTGGCAAAGCCCCTGGGGGCCAACTGAGGAAAGAGCAGCTTGGCCAGTAACTGTCCCACGATCATGAGAAACGAGATGGCGCACAAAATGATCGCCGAGCTGCTCATGATATCCAGCGGAACATAGCTGAAGGAGAGAATCCCCTTCTTGGCCCAACCCAGGTTTTTCAGAAGGCTGTTGGTGGTACGTCCGAACATGCGTTCCGGCCGTACATAGTCGACACCGATCTGGCGAAATCCAGCGTAAGCGCGAACACCCCGCAAGAAAAGATCGCGCTCCGGAAAACGAAGCATCGCCTCCATGACCCTGCGGTCGACCAGCGAGAAGTCGCCGGCGTCGCGCGGAATCTTGATATACGAAAACGTATCAAAGACACGGTAGAACAGTTTGTAGGCGATTTGCATGGGAAGAGGGGCCTCCCGCTTCACACGCCGGCCGTAGACGACGTCGAAGCCCTCGCGCCATTTGGCGACAAACTGCTCGATTAACTCCGGCGGATCCTGCAGATCTCCGTCCATGAGGACGCAGGAATTCTTGGTTGCAATCTCCATCCCGCTGCGAAAAGCTGCCTGGGAACCGAAGTTCCGGGAGTGAGAGATACCCAAGACCCGCCGGTCATTGCGGGAGATGGAGCGGATCACTTCTTCCGAATCATCCGGGCTGCAATCGTTGACGAAGATGATTTCGTGATCGACATTCAGATCGGTAAAGGTCTTTTTCAAACGTTCGTACATGATCGGTATCGCCTGACCATCCTTGTAGCAAGCGATGATCGCCGAAACGCTATGCTTTGTATCGAGTCCGAAGCGCTTCGATGATTGCAGGTATGCAGTCTTGTCTGGCAGGGACCGATACCACGCCGCGGTGCGCTCCAGCCCCTCTTCAAGGTCGATCCGGGGCGTCCATCCGAACCGCTCGCGCACCTTGCTGATGTCAGAAAACCAGTCGGTCAGGTCCCATTCCCGATTGGGCATGGTAAAGACCGGATCCTGACGGATATCAAAGAGCTTCTGCGAGACGGTAGACGATGTCCCCGATTGTCGTCTTGCGTCCGGTGCCGATATTGAAGGATTCGCCGTAGTCAGACTCGCTGCAGCTTGAGGCCCACGTCCACGAAGGCTTGTGCGACATCGTCGACGTAGATAAAGTCGCGCGACACGCGCGGGTCGACCAGTTCCGGGTATCCGCCGGACGCTCCAAAATGCACGATGTTGGGGATCAATCGGGAAGAATCCTCCAGGGGTCCGTATGCCGAATACAAACGAAGGTTGGCGCACGGTAAGCCCTTCTTCTTGCCCAGGTAATTGATAAGGCTGGCAGCGGCAACTTTGGAGACGGAGTAGTGGCTGTTCGGTGCAGGTGCTGCATCCTCCTGCGGACCGGAAGAATTGTCTCCATATTCCGAGGAGCTGCCGGCGTGCACATAACAGGAGAGATTGCGCGGATCGAGCCGGCCCAGCAACCTGGAGATCAAATTGAAGTTGGTGCGGTAGATCAGCTCCCGATCCGTCTCGAACGAGTAGGCGCCATAAGCAATGCAGTCGAAGATGGTTCGCGGCTTCACGCCTTCGAGCATCGCATCCAGGTTGGAGTCGATGAGCAGGTCGGTGACCAGTACGTGCTTGCGCGGCAAACCCTCGAGTCGCCAGGCGGGAAGCCGCGTCGCTGTCCCATAAACGTCTTCGCGATGCTGCAGCAGCATGCGCAAAAGGTTGGCGCCGATGAAGCCGCTCGCCCCCAGCACCAGTATCGGACCCTGGAGCTGACGGATGTTGGCGGAGCTAATCTCGTTCGACTGCAGCGGATCGCCGTATAGAAGACTCATTGCACAGAGACCGCAGCGACAATGGAGGCCGGATCCAGACCGCATTCCGCACGATGGAACTTCTGCGACCCATACAAGCCGGAGACATAACCCAGCGCGTGTTTGTGAGTAAAGGAATCGAGAGACTCACCGGCGGCCGCCAGGTAATGGGCCAGCATCTGGCCAAACCCGCCATGCGCAGTGTGTTCTTCCACCACGATCAGCCGGCGAGTGCGGCGCACGCTATCCATAAATTCTGCCGGAACGTCTGTGATCGGCAATTCGGTGACGAGCCACACCTCGGGGCGCACGTCTTCTTCTAATTGCTGCAATGCGGTCAGCATACCACCCAGTAACGGCCCGACTCCGGCCAGAACCGAACCATTGCCGCGAAGCAGTCTGCGCCATGGAGCATAGGCTGGAACCGGCCATCCTTTGGGCTCTTCCGATAATCCCAGCCGCAAGTAAACCGGTCCATTGCACTGCATCAGCGCCGGAATCATGGTGCTTACATCCGAGTCGAAAGCAGGGACGAACGCGCGCATGTGCGGTAAGGTCAGCAGGCAGCCGTAATCCTCCAGTGCATGGTGCGAACTGCCCATCACGCCGTAGCCGTATCCGCCGCCGTTGCCGACCAGGATCACAGGAAGATCATGGAAACAGACGTCATTGCGAATTTGCTCGAAGGGGCGCGCGTAGAGGAAGGGTGCGATGCTGTAGGTCCACGGCCGCAAGCCGCTGCGCGCCAGACCGGCCGCGACCGAGATCATGTTCTGCTCCGAGACGCCGGCATTAATGAAGCGTGGGCCCAGTGCGCATCCTGCAGCGGCTCCAGGGCTTTGAAACCGAGGTCCCCGGTGAGGAAAACAAATTCCGGCAGAAGAGCCTGCTGCACTAGACCGTTGCAGAAAGCTTGCCGCATTCTGTCACCTCCCGCACTGCCTGCTGATACTGTTCCTCACTCATCGGAAGGTAATGCCACGCCATCTGATTTTCCATGAAAGATACGCCGCAGCCTTTTATCGTATTGGCCACGATAGCCAGCGGGCCATGGGCTGGACGCGAGCGCAGAACAGATGCTGTCTACATCGTGACCGTCAATTTCGATCGTCGTCACTCCGAAGGCGCGAAACTTGTCCGCAAGCGAGCCGAGGTTGGCGACCTGCCTGGTGGAACCGAAGCCCTGCATGCCGTTCAAATCGACAATGAACGTGAGGTTATCGAGTTTCTGATGGGCCAGAAATATGAGCGCTTCCCAGCACGAGCCTTCATTCCATTCACCATCCGATGTCAGGCAAAAGACTCTGCCGCTCTTCTCCGCGCAGTTTCTTGCCCAGCGCCAGTCCTGCAGCGAGACTAAGACCGTGACCGAGGCTTCCGGTGGCGAAGATGATCTCCGGAATTCCCCGTAAAGGTGGATGGCCGCTGAGCCGGGTTCCCTCTCCATGAAAGCGGCGCAGATCATCGTCGCTCAAGACTCCCATTGTCCAGAGCGTCACATACAGCGCTCCCGCCGAGTGTCCCTTGGCCAGCACAAATTTGTCATTGGGTCCAAGACAGAAGTGGTAAAGGCTGATCAGGATATCGAGCGCGCTGAGATTGCCGCCGATATGCCCAACCTTACTCTGATAGTGCATTTCGAGTAAGCGCAGCTTGGCTCGTTGGATCAGGCCTGCTGCATCTGCCTGCGCGATGACACGGGGGAATCTGCCATCCATGCGTACAGAGTTTACACGACGACGTTGCGTCGGTTGCGACACGGAAGGAAGGGCACGTGCTCAGAGAAGTAACGCGCGTTGCATCGATACTGCATGGGGACACGCCGTTCAGCGTGATGCACCCGCCGATGTGCGTGGTCTGAATTCCAGCACCCTGACTCCGTCAAATTGCCCTAGATCGCGGACGTCGAAAGTTCCTGCCGCCGTCTTTGTCAGCCAATCGAGGGTGTCGTATGACTGGGCAAAGGCCATGGCTAGAAAGCGCTGATGGCCTTGTGCCGCCTGTTGCAGAAACCGCGAGCCATCCCGCATTGCCTCGTCATTAAGTGCCCGTGGCAGCGGCGCAACCGGTACGCTGAGCTTGTAATAACTAAGTGGTGGCAAAATACCGCTTCCCATGATTGCCGAACCAACGGGCATCGCCATGTGGTCCGACTCCGGAATATCGCTGCAGATCAGCACCGGAGCATGGTCCACGGAAGTGTCTTTTTCAACAAACTCCAGGGCGTACTTCCATGAGTACTGATGCTGCCTCAAAAAAGGGGTGGTCAGGTAAATGGCTGCGGTCACCGCCACGAGGGTTACGCAGACCAACAATCGCAGAGCCCTGGAATCGATACGGCTGGCCACCAACGCCCAGCAGAGCGCGATCCCTGGCACCGCCACCAGCCGGTAGCGGGGCACAAAGACGTGGATCGAGGTTCCCACGCTTAAGGCATAGAGAAGCAAAATCGGGACCAGCGCCAGCGATGTGCAGAGCAGAACAGGCCAGCCGTCCAGTTGGCTGCGCCGATCAAGCCTCCGGGTTGCCGCAGCGATAAAAACGGCAACGACGAAGATCGCCCCCAACCCTCTTAACGTGAGCGTCGAGCCCAGCTCCAGCAGACTGGGAGCCGGGGAGAAAACATGCGTGCCGCTGGTGTGGGCCATGTACTGCAACCTGGGAATCACCGGCAGGAATGCGACCGCAAAGACGACCAGCGCAATGCCAAACTGCCGCCCTAAGGTTTTGCGGTCGCCAATTTTGAGGGCAACAAAGCAAACGGCAAGCGCCGGCAGGATAACCGCGAACAGCAATTGGAATTGCACGATGCATGCTGCCGACAGGCCGAACAGAGCAGCCAGCCAGTTGGAGTTGTTGTGCCGCAAGTGCACCAGGGCAAGAATGGACGAGTTGATGGCCAGAGCCGCGAATGCATAGGGTCGAATGTCAATCGAAGCGAAAATAATAATGGGGTGAAGGCAGAAGACGATCGCCGCAATCAAGGCAACATCCCGATCGAACAGCTCGCGTGCGGCGCGATACAGCAGATACACTGCTCCCAGCATGGGCAGGACAGAAGAGATTCTGAGCGCGATCTCACCCATACCCACGGCTCTGGTCCACAGCCAAAGCAGACACGAATACGTCGGGCGAGTCGGGCCACACCTGGCGAGACATGATCCCCGCGAAGCCACCCTGGATCAGGTAGATCGAGACCGTCTCATCCAGCCAAAGGGGCGCCCGGATGGCAATGAACCAGATAGAAATAGAGACGGCGAGAGACAAGAGCGTAGATCGTGTACTGGACCGGGTCCGGAATCGATCGGGGTCTTTGAGACTGCGGCCGGGATACATCCATCGGAGCGTTTGAAATCGACGTTGGAAGCTTGCAATCGATTGCTCCTAACAGATGGACCGGTTAGCCGAGGCTAATCGACTGCGCATGGGTCGCCGAACTATCGCTCAGCAGCCGCTCATAAGGCACATCCGCGAGGAACGCGGGATTGGCCAGACCCCAGCGCTTCAACCGTAGACTCATCGCGGTGCCAAGTACGCCAAATCCGTAGGTGACGCTTCGCTGGAAGTTGATGGAGGAGGCTTCTTCGAAGTACTTGGTCGGACAAGAAATCTCGCCGATACGAAAGCCGAAGTAAACAGCCTGTACAACCATCTGGTTATCGAAGACGAAATCGTCAGAACAGCTGAGCAGCGGCAGACGCTCCAGCAACTCGCGGCTCCATGCGCGATAGCCGGTGTGATACTCCGACATCTTCTCCCAAATCAGGATGTTCTCGATGAACGTTAGCGCACGGTTCGCGATGTACTTGTAGAGCGGCATCCCACCCTTGAGCGCGCCTCGGCCGAGGATGCGCGAGGCCAGCACGCCGTCGTATTCCCCGTAGGCAATCATTGAGGCCATGGCGGAAACCAGCTTGGGTGTGTACTGGTAGTCGGGGTGCAGCATCACCACAATATCCGCGCCCCGTGCGAGCGCGGCCCGGTAGCAGGTTTTCTGGTTGCCACCATATCCCCGGTTGTGGTCGTGCCGGATGGTGATCAGGCCCATCTCCCGGGCCAGGTCGGAGGTGTTGTCGCGGCTGGCGTCGTCGGTCAGGATCACCTCATCGACGATCTCGTGGGGAATCTCGTCGACGGTGCGGCGCAATGTCCGGGCCGCATTGTAGGCGGGCAACACCACCACGACTTTCTTATTGTTCAACATCCGCTCTACCCCGGCGTGGAACACCTTTGATTATAAGGATAGGGCGCTGATCGGATAGTTCGGGGAGATTTGCCGTGCCGCATCTCGTCTCCGTTTACCACTTGGGCACCCGGGACCCCGTCGCTCAAGCGTCCCGTACACCGCCCTTGAGCTCCCGTGCTTCCCATGTAACGATCTCTTGAGCATGAAGCCAAGGAACATCCCCTCGCTCGATGGCCTGAGAGCTGTATCCGTCGGGATGGTCGTCGCAGCGCATATGAACGATGTCATCGCTCAAAAAATCCCCTTCGTTCCTTTCTGGCTGTATATGTTTTGGGGATCTTTGGGGGTACAAACCTTTTTTGTCATCAGCGGATTTCTGATCACCCTCATCTTGCTGAAAGAGTTGCATGCGACCGGGACCATCAGCCTGGGTCGCTTCTATTTCCGAAGGGCGCTGCGCATCTTTCCCCCGTTTTATGCCTACCTGGCCGTCGCCCTCGCACTCACGCTCGCAGGGGTCTTTGCCGGCGAACTAAGAGCCTTCCTCATCGCCGGCACTTATACAACCAACTACCTGGGCGGCGGCAGCGTGCTGCTGGAACACACCTGGTCGCTTAGCCTGGAGGAGCAGTTCTATCTCTTCTGGCCGGCGGCGCTACTCTTGCTGGGAACGAGAAAGAGCATCAAGCTGGCCGTTTGGCTGATCCTGCTCTCTCCCCTCTCACGGATCGTCACGTATTATCTGGCCCCCCATCACCGCGCACTGGTGGGCGGGATGTTGCACTCGGGTCTCGACAGCATCATGTTCGGCTGTCTCCTGGCATTGCTTTGGCGTGACGCGCGGTTTAACCAATTCGTGCAGCCCCTGGTTCGCGGATGGGTAGCTGCGCTGGCCGCCTTGTTCGTGCTCATCCTTAGTCCCGTTTTGCAGGCCCATTTCCGGGGCTCTTACAGCCTGGTCATCGGCTTTACCCTCAACGCCATGTGTATATCGCAAATCCTCGTCTATGTTGTGCGGGTTCCCAACTCCGCCCCGGGCCGGCTGCTGAACACTCGCGTGCTGCGTCATCTGGGGGTGATCTCGTATGGCCTTTACCTGTGGCAACACCTGTTCACACGGCAGATTTCCGAGCGCTTTATCCCCTGGAATCTGCTCGCCATTCTGGTATGCGCGGAGCTCTCGCACTGGCTGATCGAACGGCCATCCTTTTGGCTGCGTGATCGACTGGAACCAGTCCTGTTCCGGAAGCGGACAGCCGCCGCCGAACTGGTTAAGGGATAGGCAACGAAATGCTTGAAGAAGGGGTGGCAAGTTGGAGCGCAGCAAGATCCGGGCCAAGATCGGGGCAATGCTCGGCATTGCCATAATCGTCGCTTGCCTGGCATCGATCTTCTATATCTACTCCCGTCCCTCCAGAAACGGCTTCGGCGCCGAACACGATTTCGTGACTGTCGTTACGGGCGCGCATTGCCTGGTGGACGGATGCGACCCTTATGACGCGCCCACACTCGAGCGGGAATTCCCGAGGATGGGCGGTTATACCCCAACCTCACATTTCAAACCCGAATGGCCCGTCTACCCACCCAGCACTTTTCTTCTCCTTCTTCCGTTCTCGCTCTTGCCGTGGTCTGTACTTTCCGTTGTATGGCTGCTTCTTTGCTTTGGATTTTTGTCAGCGGCCATGATTGTGCTTCTCTTGCGATTCAAAGCCTATCGTGATCTGCTTTCGTTTCTGCCTTTCGTGATTCTGCTCGCCGACGGCTCTATCGGCTGGGCAGTGCAGCTAGGGCAACCCGTCCTGATCGCCGCCTCCTCGTTGACCCTGGCCGTCGTCGCCCTGGAGTCTGGCTCCATGCCCATGACCGGGGGCTTGCTATTGGCGATTAGCCTCTGCCTCAAGCCTCAGGGAGCGTACCTCTGCGCCGCCTACTTCCTGCTAAGAAGCAGTACCCGCATCCCAGCCCTGGCGGCCTGCTTATTCACCGCGGCCGCGGGCGCCGCCGGCACCCTGCTCTTCTATTTCCGGCTATCTTCGTTCGCTTATCTTGGGCATCTCTCTCGAAATCTCAAGCTGGCGATGCAGCCGGGCAGAGACGCAGACTTTTCGCGTGTGAACGACGCGAACTCGTCGAGCTTTCTTAACCTTCAGGCATTCCTTGCTCGCTTGATTCAGAATCCACACGTATGCAATGCCCTTACCTATGCCACATTCCTCGCGATTGCCGGACTGCTTGCTTTCATCTGTTGGCGCAAGAAAACTCTAGCCACGCGCCCCTTTACGATTCTCGCGGTGCTGGTCATGCTGGAACTGCTGGTGAGCTACCACCGCCTCTACGATCACGCCCTGATGTTGGCTGCGATTCCGGGCTTATATGAGATCAAGGAACGAGGCAGATCAGCGTATCTGCTCTTTGTCGGCGGCTTGTTCGTCTATCACTTCAGCCAGTTTCACGGAATGACGATTCACGGGCTGGGTCCATTCCCCTCCGGCGCACCGGTGGAACTTTTTATCGCAGCGCTCTGTCTTCACAGCCTCTGGAAGAATCGCCCAGCTACGGCTTGAGCGCCAGGCACACTAAGTACCAAGTGTGGCTGGTACAGGCGTAGTGAGCAGCAACGCTCTTGCCGGCCAAGGGTTCCAATCCTTCGTCCACATCCGCCGGCACCCCAACGAACACCACCACCCCGGTGGAAGCAAGCAGTGTGGAACGCATGGCCGGTGGTAGTGACGGCAGATCGATATTGCCGTTGATCAGGCGTTCTGCTTCTTCAGGAGAGCTCATTCGGTCAATCAGGAGATTGCCTCCAGGAGCCGGCATGAGCGGGGTAATCTTCTGGTCCATAAAGGGACTGTTGAGCATCACGTCGTTGGCATGCAGCAAGGGAAGGGCGCCGCTCCACAGGTAAGGGTTGAAGCCCAGTTGGTGCTGCACCCGCACCGCCTTGAGCATCGCCGGATCCAGGAGAACGAGTCCCTGGGCGTGTTCCGGCAGCGGTTGGTTCTCCAGAGCAAACAGTTGATGGGCTACGGGCCGGAAGAAAATCTCCGCCGGCAGCAGGGTGGTAAGCGTCAAGAGCAACAGCAAATAAAGGAGCGATGCGCGCCAGCCGAAGAGGCGATGCATAGCCGCTGGCCGCAGCAATCGCTCCCAGCCAAGGGAGGATCAGAAGCCGCTGCGCAAAATAGTCCGAGCCGTTCATGGATTGGGGAAGAATCGGGATAGCGAGCAAAATGGCGGCCGCCAAAATCAGCATGCTGTCGCTCGGCCGCAGCTGGCGTGCCCGCCAACGCATGAGAAAACCCGCCGCTGCGAGCGCGAGGCAGCCCAGCAACAGCGCGTACAGCTCCAGGCGATAGCCGTTGATGAAGAAATTCTTCGCTCGCGTGTCAAAAGGAGATATACCGAACAGCGCCAGGCTGCTGATCAGGGCGTCTTTGTGCAGGGCGGCGCCGCGAAGGTTTGATACCGAGCGCGACCGGTCCACGCTGGCAAGCGGGTAGAGAAAGCTGAGGGCGGCGACCGCGAGCCCCAAAAACATCCAGCGGTAATCCTTAAAGGAGAAGCGGCTCTGAATCAGACGGATGAGCAGATCCAGCAAACAGAAGACGATGAGCAGTAGCAGCGGTATGGGATGGGTAAAAGCCAGAAGAAAGCTGACCAGGGCAAAGAACAGCCAGAGCCGCAATCGGCCTGCTGCAGCCCCGCACCACAATCCAGCAGCCAGGAAGAACAGCCCGACTGCAAGCGAATAATTCAGAAAGCCCATCACCAGTGACCAGTGAAGAACCAGGGGGACCGCGCAGAGCGAAAGCAATTCTCCACTCGGGCCCAGGGATCGAGCACAGTAGCGAACGCCATACGCAGTGCAAACAAAAATAAGGCAGATGAGGAGTTTCTCGGCAAGGTCGAACGACACCCACCGGGTCAAGCCGAGCAACACCGCATAGTGGGTCGCGTAGGGCGGGAACGGGTGCCGGATTACGTATGCGTCGTAGGAGTGCCCGCCTGAGAGCAGGGACGCGAGCACGTGCACATAGTACTTGTGCATGGGGCCGTCCTGGGTGGGGAAGAGCGGCAGCGAAAGCGCCCAGGCGCAAAAGATGAGGACGAGACCCGCAAAGAGGATGGAATTGAGCTTCGGGGGGACCCACCCTTGCGTATTTTCGGCAGGCGGATGCAGGCGGGGTAATCCTGTAAATGGTTGATTTTGATGGTCGGGACGGGCAGATTTGAACTGCCGACCCCTCGCACCCCAAGCGAGTGCTCTACCAGGCTGAGCCACGTCCCGACGGGAAAAACAACCTCTTGAGTGTACACGACTGCGGGAGGCGCGTCCTCAGTGAGCGGGTGGAACGTATTCCTTGGGAAGCGCCGATCCTTCGCCAAAAAAGTACTCCTGCATCTGCTCCACCAGAAACTCCTGCGCTTCCCGCGTCCAGGGCTGCAGACGGTACTCATTCAGCAGCATCTTCTGCCGCTCGATCCACTCGGACCAGGCCTTCTTTGAGACCTGGTCATAAATCTTCTGGCCAAAATCACTATCAAATGGGGGCTCGTCGAGACCCTCCATCTCCTGCTTGTATCGCGCACAAACGACCATGTGTGGCATGGAATCTCTCCAAAAAATATGACTTGCTTCATTGTAAATTGCTGCCGCGTACGCTGGACCGAGAGATTGACTTCCCCATGTGGCAATGTCTGACCTAGCCGCGCTTTTTGCCCGGGCGCCGGTTTTTCGCTTTCTGCTTGCCCTTGCGTAGAACCTTGTTCTTCGGAGGAATGTAGGGGTGCGCTTTGCCGCTGCCGGACTTGACCTTCGCCTTGGCTTTGGCCGGACGGCCCAGGCGGACCGGCGCCACCTCTTCCAGAATGGAGAACTGTAACCGCCGCTGAACGGTATCCACGCGGTCAAGAATCACCCGTACCCGGTCACCCATGGAGTAGCGCCGGCCGGAGTGCTCTCCCATGATCTGCCGCGTGTTTTCGCGGAAGGTATAGTGGTCTCCCTGCAGGCTCATGATGGGCACCAGGCCCTCGATGAAGAGGCTGTCGAGTTCGACAAAGCAACCGTACTTGGTCACGCTGAGGATCATGGCGTCGAAGTCGTCGCCAATCCGATCCTGCATGAATTTAACCTTCTTCCACTCCATCAGCTCGCGCTCGGCATCATCCGCGCGGCGCTCCGCCTGGCTTGACTCGTAGGCAATATCGGCCAGCTCGGCTTCGCTGATGGGGGCCAGCTCATGATCCATTTCGCCGGTATGCCGCGAGGCCTTGGCAGCCTGCTTCGCGGGTATCCCGATTCCGCTGGCGCCGGAGGCAAGAACCGCCTTGGCGACGCGGTGAACAATCAGGTCCGGGTAGCGACGGATGGGAGAAGTGAAGTGGGTGTAGCAAGGCGCAGCCAGGGCGAAGTGGCCCTCATTTTTTTCGCTGTACCGCGCCTGGCGCAGGGAACGAAGCATGAGGTGGGCAAGTATGCGTTCCTCCGGCTTGCCCGCGATCTTGAGCGCCAGCTGCTGATACATGCGCGGGGTAACCGGGATATCCTCCGGGACCTCATACTGGCGAGGCTGGCGGCCGTGGCCCGCCTCGCGGCTTCCCCCGCGAGTTCTTTGTTCGCGCCGTTCCGACTTCATGGTCATGCGCTTCACTGGCAATGGTCCCAGGCCAAGCGAGTAGCCAAAACCGGCGGCCACGCTCTCAAATTCCACCACCCGGCGGGGCTCGGGCTTTTCGTGAATGCGATACAGCGACGGTACATCGAGGTTCTGCAGCCAGGAGGCTACGCACTCGTTGGCGGAGAGCATAAATTCTTCGATCAGGCGGTTGGCCCAACTGCGCTCTGAACGAACGATGCTCTGCATGGCGCCCTGGGAATCGAACTCGATGACCGGCTCCGGCAAATCAAAATCAATCGACCCGCGCCGCTGACGCTTCCTATGCAGCAGGCGTGCCAGTTCATACATGCGTTCTAATTCAGGAACCAGCGGAGCGAATTGCTCCCGTGTCGGCTGCTCGCCGCTGATGATCGCGTGCACCTGGGTATAGGTCATGCGGCGTGCCGAACAGATGACGCCCGGGGTCACCTCGTAGCTGCGAATCTCGCCTTCCGGATCGATCATCATGATGCAGGAAAGCACCAGGCGATCTTCCCCCGGGCGCAGACTGCAGATGTCGCTCGAAAGCTCCTGAGGCAGCATGGGCACGGCACGATCGGGAAAGTAGACAGAGGTACCGCGCAAGCGTGCTTCGAGATCGAGGGCTGTACCCGGTGTCACATACTGGGCAACATCGGCAATGTGGACTTGCAACTCCCAGGTGCCACCTAGACCGCCGTGCTGGCGAACAAAGACGGCGTCGTCGAAGTCTTTGGCCGTCTCACCGTCGATGGTAACGATGGGCAGCTCGCGAAAATCCCGGCGGCCGGCGGCCTCCTCCTCGTCCAGGTGAGCGACTGCCCGCGCCTCGTCGAGAACATTGGGAGGAAAGACATGGGGCAGATGGTGCTTGCGGATGACGATTTCGACGTCCACACCAAAGTCATCTTCCCGGCCCAGGACCTCGATCACTTGGCCGCGTGCCGCACGGGAGGGCGTCGGCCAGTCAGTGATCTCTACGTCGACCACCATGCCCTCCAAGCCGGCGCTGGTTTCCGCGGCAATTCCTGGTTCTGAGCGTCCGGAATTTTCGCTGACCACGCGATGCGGCGTTCCGCCGGCAAGGGCCGGCGCCTGTTCGAGACCGAAAGGGATGAGGATGGGCTGGGTCACTCGCTCATCGAGCGGGGTCACCGTATTGCCCTGCGCATGGTCTTGAAGCGCATAATGGAAGATCCCCACCAGGGTGGGGTTTCGCCGGCTCAATACTCGGGCGATGCGCCCGCTGTGGCGGCCGTCAGCTCGGGGCGGCGCTAGTTCCACCAGCACCTGGTCGCCTTGCATGGCGCCGTTCATCTCATTAGGAGGAATGAAGATATCGTCATCGCCGCTGGCCTGGCGGGTCTCTGGCCGTACGAAGCCAAAGCCGTCGCGATGCACATCCAAACGGCCGGCGACCAGGTTGGTGCGCGATACGGCCTGAGGGAGCGCCCAGTGATCGCGGTCAGATTTAACCAGTTCGCCGCGCGCAGTCATGCGGTCAAGCTGTTCAAGCAGCATGCGACGCTCTCGCCCGCCGCCAAGGCCCAGTTCGCGAACCAGTTGCTTGTAGCCCGCCCGCTGGCCGGCGGAACGTTCGATACGGTGGAGGAGTTCGCGGTCAGTCATTCCGGGGGCATGTTTGCGAATTGAGCGCCGTAGACCATGTCTTTGTTGATACTAATGGGTCAGCCCCCCCGGAACCCTCAAAGATTCGGAATGGGGGATTTCAATTTTGCGCCAAGCGTGGTTAAGATGCAGAGAAGAGCAAGGATTTCGCGGCTTGCGCGGTTTTTGGCCGGGCAGGCACAGTGAGTAGGAAACGAACAGCTCCACCTGATTTGCCCTTTTAAGCGGGAATTAATTCCGCAGGGTTGTTTCGGGGGCCTGTATCCAGGAAGTAAACGAAAGGAAGTACAAGAGAGATGTGGAAACCGAACCAGCCGGGAAGTCCTTCGATGTCCCCTAGCACGGAGCCAACGCGTCCGTCCGTACCTGCGGCCGCAAGCCACGAAGCAACCACCACGCGCACCTCCAGCACTTCCCCCGCATCGCCGGCAGCCGCCGATCAGGCAACGATTGGCAAGAGCCTGGTAGTGAAGGGCGAAGTGACCGGTTCCGAGTCGTTGTACATCGACGGCAAGGTAGAGGGTGCCATCAACCTGCCTGGCAACCGGGTCACCGTCGGCCGCAATGGACAGGTGTCCGCGAATATCTCTGCCCGCGAAGTAGTGGTCCTGGGCAAGGTGCGCGGCAACATCAATGCCAGCGACCGGGTAGATATCCGCAGCGAAGGTTCCTTGACTGGTGATGTCATTGCGCAGCGCATCAGCATCGAGGATGGAGCCTTCTTCAAGGGCGGCATCGATATCCGCAAGCCTGGCCAGGGAAAAGAAGGCGTGCCAGCTGCGTCAATCTCCAACGCCGAGCAAAAGGCCGTCGCCGTTCAGGCGTAGGCAAACGCTCTTTCTATTTGCACGGGCAGCGCCGGCCCTCCGCTGGTGCTGCACGTGTTGTGCCTGCGACCAGGAACAATTTCCGAAACTGGCTTTCACTGGATGCCACGATCGTGAAGCCTGATGAAACTCCGTCCTGAAACGGGTAAGGCGTGGCCAGTTCGGCAGAGCCTTCCATCTCCTTCAAAACTCTTGCGCTAAGCCCTCCAATAAGCACGTCCGGTTAGAATTGGGTCAAGCATGATCCTCCCCTTCGTCCGCGAGCTGCTCACGGACCTGGAACACTGTGAACCGTTTGAGCGCGTACGAAGGCACCTGGCCCTCGCTGCGGGGCGCAAACGTGTCTCCGGACTCACCGCCACCGCGCGCGCTCTCTATCTGCCCTTCTTCGCCAGGGCTGCCCAGACCCCCGTAGTAGTGATCGTGGCCGACAACAAGGCCGCCGACACACTGCAACTCTCATTGCGCGCTGCATGTGAACTCACCGGGGCGATTGAACCCGAGCGCGTGCTTCGTTTTCCGGCACACGACGTTTTGCCCTTTGAAAATCTGTCACCCCACCCGGACGTGCAGGAGCAGCGCGCTTCGGTGCTGTGGAAGATCGCCACCGGCGCTGCTTCGATCGTCATCGTTCCCGTGGAGGCTGCGTGCATGCGCGTCTTCCCTGCCGACTACTATGCGCAGCTGGGGCGGGTCTTGCGGCGCGAAGAAGAAATCGACATGGATGAGCTCACCAGCCACCTGGCAAGTGTGGGCTATAGTCCCATGGACATTGTCGAAATGCCGGGCCAGTTTACGCGCCGCGGCGGCATCTTCGACGTCTACTCCCCGGAAGCCGACCGTCCGGTGCGCATGGAGCTCTTCGGGGACGAGATCGAATCGTTGCGCAAGTTCGAGCCGGACTCACAACGCTCCTCCACCGCCATCGACGAGACCTGGCTGCTGCCGCTGACCGAGACACCGATCTCAGAGGATCTGTTGGCCGCGGTGCACCAGCGCCTGAGCGGAAGCCGTCTCGATGCCGGAGACGACCAGGAGCTGCTGAGCCGGGCGCTGGTCGCCGGTGGCGTAAGCGTCTTTCCCGGATGGGAGTTTTTCTGCCCTGTGGCGGGCGCCGATCATACCCTATTCGATCTGTTTCCCAAGGTGCATGTCTTTCAGGAAGAGCCAGCCATGATCCGCAACCAGGCGGACCGCTGGTGGAACAAGGTTGAGCAGCGGCATGACCGAAGCGGTATCGGTTCGCTGATCACACCCGGCGATATCTATCTTTCGCCGGCGGAACTACTGGGCAAAATCTCGGCATTGCCCGGGCTGGAGATGGATCAGCTGGGCGCCGTGGATGTTCTGGACGAAGACGTAAACCCGATGGACGAGGTCACCTTTTCTTCCCGTCCAACCTTGCGCTTTCATGGTTCGATTCCGGCGTTTCTGCAGCAGATCAAGTCCCTGGCTGAACAGCAAACCCGCATGCTGCTGGTGGCGCCGAACCACGGAGAGGTGGAACGGTTAGCCAGTCTGCTGCGGGAGTACGGCCAGCCCTACCGGCTGGGCAGCCGCGCCCAGGCCCCAGGCAGCGAACAGGCGTACGACGAATCGAGTCACCTGGCAGGCGATTTCCGCACCCCCGTGTTGGTGCAGAGCGCAATTGCCAGCGGCGTCAGCTTCCCCGACAGCAACCTGGTGCTGTTCGGCGCCAACGACTTCTCCGATGAAGCCGACGTGGCAGCTCGCCCCGTGCCTCGCAAGGCCAAGTCGAAGACCGCGGCCTTCGTCTCTGATTTTCGCGACTTGACGGTAGGCGATTACGTAGTGCACGTGGAGCATGGCATCGCCCGCTACATGGGGCTCCGGGAGATTGAGCAGGACGGCGTCAAAGTGGAATTCATGGTGCTGGAGTTTGCTGAGCAGGCGCGGCTCTACGTCCCGTTGACCCGGCTCGACCTGATTCAGAAGTACCGCTCCACGGATGCCGGTCCGGCGCCGGTGCTGAACCGGCTGGGCAGCCAGCAATGGGCCAAGACCAAGGCGCGGGTGCGCAAGGCCATGCAGGACATGGCCGATGAGCTACTCAAACTCTATGCCCAGCGCAAAGCGGCCCAGGGACACGCCTTTCCGGTGGACAACGAGTTTCAACGCGAGTTCGAAGACGCCTTCGATTACAACGAGACCGAGGATCAGATTTCGGCCATCGCAGACATCAAGCGCGACATGGAATCAACGCTGCCCATGGACCGTCTACTGGTCGGCGACGTGGGCTACGGCAAGACCGAAGTGGCCATGCGCGCCGCCTTCAAGGCGGTGCAGGATGGCCGCCAGGTGGCGGTGCTGACGCCGACCACGGTACTCAGCTTCCAGCATTTCGAGACCTTCAAGAGTCGCTTCAAGCAGTTCCCCATCATCGTGGAAATGATCTCGCGCTTCCGCTCTCCCAAGGAACAGAAGTTGATATTGGAACGCGTGGAGGCAGGCAAGGTCGACATCCTTATCGGCACCCACCGGCTATTGTCAAAGGATCTGCACTTCCACAACCTTGGCTTGCTCGTGGTGGATGAGGAGCAGCGCTTTGGTGTGCGCCACAAGGAGCGCCTGAAGCAGATGCGCCGCGAAATCGATGTGCTGGCGATGTCGGCCACGCCCATTCCGCGCACTCTGCACATGTCTCTGGTTGGCCTGCGTGATATGAGCGTCATTGAGACGCCGCCCAAAGATCGCATGGCCATTCAGACGGTGGTGGCCAGGTTCGATGAGAAGCTTATTCGCTCGGCTCTGGAACTCGAATTGGAGCGAGGCGGCCAGGTCTACTTTGTGCACAACCGGGTAGAGACCATTTACGAGATCGCGGCCAAGATTCAAGAGCTGGTGCCACACGCTCGGGTCACTGTCGGCCATGGCCAGATGGGCGAGGCCGAGCTGGAGCGGGTCATGCTGGCCTTCATGCATGGGGAATACGACGTGCTGGTCGCGACCACGATCATCGAGAACGGGCTCGACATTCCGCTGGCGAACACCATCCTGGTCAGCCGGGCCGACCGCCATGGGCTCTCTGAGCTCTATCAGCTGCGGGGCAGGGTCGGCCGGTCCAACCGCCGCGCCTACGCCTACCTGCTGATTCCTCCCGAACAGGAGCTCACCGAAATCGCTCGCCGCAGGCTGGCCGCACTGAAGGAGTTTTCCGACCTCGGCGCCGGCTTCAAGATCGCCGCGCTCGATCTCGAGCTCCGTGGTGCAGGCAACATGCTGGGCGGCGAGCAGAGTGGTCACATCGAGGCCGTGGGTTTTGAAATGTACACCAGCATGCTGGAACACGCAGTCAACGAATTGAAAGGTGAGGAGCACCCGCAACGGGCAAGCACACAGCTCAACCTCGGGATCAGCCTGCGCATCGACGAAAGCTACATTGAAGAAGAAAACCAGAGGCTGCGCATTTATAAGAAAATCGCCGGAGCGCAGGATGACGGTAGTCTGAGCGAGGTGCGTGCCGAGCTGGAAGACCGTTATGGCGAGCTGCCGACCAGCGTGCACCATCTTATGGACGCGGCCAGCGTTCGCCTGCTTTGCGAGCAGACGGGGGTGGCCCAGGTAGATCGCAAGCGCGACCAGATCCACATACGATTTACCGGCCAGGCCAACATCGATCCCGGCCGCCTGATGAAGATGGTGGCGCAAAACGCCAAGAAAGGTGCGCAATTCACGCCCCAGGGGGTTCTACGTTTTCCGCTCAAAGCAACTGAGCCACGGGATGTACTGAATGAGATTCGGGCGCTGCTGGAAGAGCTGACCGCAAGCGAAGTCGCCGAAGTGGCGGTCCCACAACAGCGCCGCTAGCTTGGCAGCGAGTGAGAGAGTTTGAAACCCGACCGTTAGAGTTGATTTTGTGGATCGGAGAAATCTAGATTGCGTTTGCAACCAATTGCGCTGGTACTCATCGGAGTCTTGGTAAGCGGGGGCCTGGGCTGTTCCAGGAAGGCGGCTGAACCAGGCGTTTCGGAACAACCTGCAGCCACGGCGCTTCGCCAGCTCGCCGATCAATACTTCGACCAAGTCTATTTCCACTACGCTCCGTCGAACGGCACGCTCGCGGGTCTGCACCAATACGACGCGCAGCTGGAGGATTACTCGCGCGCTGGCGTCGATCGAGAGACGGCTGATCTCCAGCGGTTCGAAGCCAAGTTTGCCGCCGTTCCAGCTGCCCAGCTCGATCTGACCAGCCAGGGCGATCTGGAGCTGCTGCTGGCGGATATTCACAGCACGCTGCTCTCGCTCAACACCATTCGCTTGTGGGAGAAGGACCCCGATCAGTATTCCAGCGGAATTTCCAATAGCGCCTTCGTGCTGATGGAACGCACCTTCGCCTCGCCCGATGACAGGTTGCGCTCGTTGATTGCCCGGGAAAAGCTGATGCCGGCAGCGCTCGAGGCCGCCCATCAGAATCTCAAGAATCCGCCCCGCATTTATACCGAAATTGCCCTCGAGCAACTCCCCGACATCATCACTTTTTTCCAGTCGGAAGTACCCGCCGCCTTTAAACAGGCGCAGAACGAACAGCTCAAGCAAGAGTTTACTCAGGTGAACGGAGCCGTTGTCGCCGCGCTCAAGAGTTATCAGATCTGGCTCGAGAAGGAGGTTCTTCCCCAGTCGCATGGCGACTTTAGGTATGGCGCGGAGACCTTTTCGAAGATGTTGTTGTACAACGAGATGGTCGACACGCCGCTACCCAGGCTGCTCGAGATTGGCTATGCGGACCTGCACAGGAACCAGGATGAGTTCAACCGCATTGCCAAAGAAATCGATCCCCACCGCGAGCCCCGCGAAATCCTGGCGGAGTTGGGCCGGGACCATCCTGCTCCCGATCATCTGCTACAGAGTTTTCGCGACACCTTCCAGGGGTTGATCGAGTTTATTCAAGCCCGGCATATCGTCGATATTCCCTCGCAGGTGCGTCCCATCGTGGAAGAGACACCACCATTTATGCGCGCGACCACGGTGGCGTCGATGGATACCCCCGGCCCCTTTGAGAAAGTCGCGACCCAGGCTTACTTCAACGTGACGCTGCCCGGGCCACACGAAACGCCGAAGCAGATTGATGAGCGCATGGCGGCCTTTAATCGGGGAACGATCATCAGTACCGCGATCCACGAGGCGTATCCAGGACACTACATACAATTCCTGTGGGTGCCACAGGCGCCAAGCACAGTACGCAAGCTTTTGGGAGCCAACTCTAACGCCGAAGGCTGGGCTCATTATTGCGAGCAGATGATGCTCGACGAGGGTTACGGCCAACCGGGGACGGGGGCGCGCGATGCCCGGGATGCGAAAATGATTCGCCTGGGGCAATTGCAGGACGCGCTGCTGCGCGATGCCCGTTTTGTTGTAGGCGTCCAGATGCATACCGGACAAATGACGTTCGATCAGGCGGTAGACTTTTTTGTAACAGACGGGTATCAAACGCACGAGGGTGGACTGATTGAAACCAAGCGTGGAACCACCGATGCAACCTATCTCTATTACACCTTGGGTAAGCTACAAATTATGAAGTTGCGCGCCGATATGGAGAAAAAGGAGGGCGCGCAGTTTTCGCTGGAGAGGTTCCACGACGACTTTCTCAAGCAGGGATTCGCCCCCATAAAAATAGTCCGCCGTGCGCTTCTGGGGGACACGTCGCCTACACTCTAATGATTCCTGCATCCTAAATACGCGGAGGGTGCATCACGGGCCATTCACGATAAATATTTCATAGAGAACACAGCCTTACCGGGCGTGAAGGATCGCAAGCCATGAAAGACAGAGTGCGCAAAGCAGTTTTTCCGGCGGCCGGCCTCGGCACGCGTTTTTTGCCGGCGACCAAAGCCCTGCCCAAGGAGATGTTGGCTCTGGTAGACAAGCCGCTGATCCAATATGGCGTGGAAGAGGCCATTGCGGCAGGTTGCGAACAGATCATCATTGTTACCGGCAGGAACAAGGCGGAGATCGAAGACCATTTCGACATCAGTTTTGAGCTGGAGCAATTGTTGGAGAAGCGAGGCAAGACCGAGCTGCTTGCCATGACGCGACAAATATCGCACATGGCGCGCATCGCCTATGTCCGGCAGAAGGAGGCCATGGGACTGGGACACGCCGTTTTGATGGCCCGCGACCTGGTGGGCGACGAGCCTTTTGCGGTAATCCTGCCCGACGACATCATCGAAGCCAAAGTGCCGTGCCTGCAGCAGATGATAGAAGTCTTCGAGCAGACGCAGTCTTCCATTCTGGCCACGCAGGTCGTAGATGACGCTTCCATCTCATCCTACGGCGTGCTCGATTGCGTTGCTCATGAGGGCAGCGAGCGCATCTTCGACGTGAAGGGTCTGGTGGAAAAACCGAAACTGGAGGAGGCGCCCTCACGACACGCAATCATCGGGCGTTACATTCTCACCCCCAGGATCTTTGATGTACTGGAGAAGACGCCGCTCGGCGCCGGAGGGGAATTGCAATTGACGGATGGCATCCGCGGCCTGCTGCAGCACGAGAAAGTCTACGGGTACAGTTTCGACGGGCTTCGCTTCGATGCCGGCGATAAGCTGGGCATGCTCAAGGCGACGGTGGAGTTTGCCCTGAACCACAATGAGCTGGGGACGGTTTTTCGCGAGTACCTGAAGTCACTGTCGCTTTGATCGGTCACCCGAACGATGAATTCCCAGGAACCAGACGGATGCCCCCTACTCTTCTCTCTTCTCATCTGCTTCTTCATGCTTGGCCCCATCGTGCTTAGGCCTTTGATCGGACAGAACTTGGACTATCCCAAAACCCGCAACGCTGAACAGGTCGATGACTACCATGGCATGAAGGTCGCCGATCCTTATCGCTGGCTCGAAGATGACAACTCGCCCGAGACTCTGGCATGGGTGAAGGCGGAAAACCAGGTAACCCTCGATTACCTGGAAAAGATCCCCTACAGGTCACGGCTCAAGCAGCGGTTGGAAGAGCTTTACAACTACCCCAAGTACGGCATTCCGAGCCGGAGCGGAGCCTATTATTTCTGGTCGAAGAATGACGGACTGCAAAATCAAAGCGTGCTCTATGTGCAGAAGGGCCTGGAGGGTACGCCACGCGTTCTGATTGATCCCAATCAACTCTCCGCCGATGGCACCGTACGACTCATGGCCGGGGAGCCTTCCCGGGATGGGCGCTACTTTGCCTACTATCTCTCCAGCGGCGGCTCAGATTGGCTTGAGGGTCACGTTCTGGAAATAGAAACCGGAACTGTTCTTAAAGACCACCTCAAGTGGCTGAAGGTCACTGGCCTTGCATGGTTTGGCGACGGCTTCTTTTACAGCCGCTATGATGCGCCCGAGGGAGGGCATGATCTTTCTTCCCGGAACGAAGGGCACAAGGTCTATTACCATCGCCTGGGCACGCCGCAAGCAGACGATCGGCTGGTCTACGAGGACAAAGCGCATCCCCAGCGTTTCCATACAGTACAGACAACCGAAGACGAAAGGTTCGCGATCCTCTCGGTCTCGGAGCGCGGGCAAGGTAAGGATGGCAACGCGCTGTTCTTTTGGGACCTCTCCAGGTTCGCAGATGGAAGGCTCAGCGAACTTTCGCGGCCAGCGGGGGCTTTTACTCCGATCGTTGCTGATGTGACCAATGACCGCTTTCACGTGGTTGACAATATTGGCGACCGGTTCCTGATCCTGACCAACAAGAACGCTCCCAATGGACGAGTCGTACTTTACGATCCAATGCACGATCAGGAGCACGCTGAGTCCGCATGGAAAGACGTTGTCCCGGAAACGACGGAAACGTTGAGTAGTGTTTCTACCCAAGGGGGCAAACTCTTTGTCACCTATGCGCGGGATGTCACCTCTCACCCTTACGTCTATTCGCTCGACGGCAAAATGGAGAACGCGATTGCCCTGCCGGGACCGGGAACATCGAGCGGCTTTGGCGGAAGGCGCGAGGATACAGAGGCCTTTTACGCTTACTCTTCCTTCAACTATCCCAGCACGATATTTCGCTACGACATCAAAGCTGAAAAATCCAGCATCTTCCGCGAGTCGGCAATCAAGGGTTTCAAGGCGGAAGACTATGAGACGGCGCAGGTCTTCTATACCAGCAAAGACGGCACCAGGGTACCGATGTTTCTGGTTTTCAAGCGAGGACTGAAGCTGGACGGAAACAATCCGACGCTGCTCTATGCCTATGGCGGCTTCAACGTCACGGTCCCTCCGGAATTCAACCCGCTGCGCCTGGCTCTGCTGGAGCAGGGGGTGGTCTACGCCTCGGCCAACATCCGGGGCGGCGGCGAATACGGCGAAAAGTGGCACCAGGCTGGGATGAAGTTGGAGAAGCAAAATGTCTTCGACGACTTCATCGCCGCGGCGGAGTGGTTGATAGCCAACAAGTACACCTCGCCCGCCAAACTGGCGATCTCGGGAGGATCGAACGGCGGCCTCCTGGTGGGAGCGGTAATGAACCAGCGGCCAGATCTCTTTCGCGCGGCTGTGCCCCAGGTTGGGGTCATGGACATGCTTCGCTTTCAGAAGTTCACCATCGGATGGAACTGGATCGCGGACTATGGCTCAAGCGACAACCCGGAAGAGTTTCAGGCGCTGTATCGATATTCGCCCTTGCACAATATTCGCGAGGGCGTGAAGTATCCTGCAACGCTCATCACCACCGCGGATCACGATGATCGGGTGGTACCGGCACATTCCTTCAAATACGCAGCCACTTTGCAGGACAAGGCAAGTCATGCCAATCCAGCTTTGATCCGCATCGAGACACAATCCGGCCATGGAGCCAGCAACACCAGCAAAGCGCTCGATACAGCCGCCGACATCTATTCCTTCCTTATGTACAACCTCGAGGTGACACCCCGGTTTCCCTAACGCTCGGCCACGGTTACGATCCGAATACATCCAGGCAAAACGTCGCTTTTTAACCTGGCGCCTAATCATTCCTTGGGGTTTCCCGTCTATTACTAAAGGTAAATAGTGTCCGCTGGGACCATCGCCGTGCTGTGGCTGGCCGGGGACATGTGGTACCTTGGATAGTTTTCACTTCTATCCTGCACAAGCAAGGGGAGCGAAGTGCGGCTTTTTCTCAAGCAAGAGTCCGGATTGGTTACTTGGCATGCCTCGAGCGAAATGCCGTGCCGATGGAAATGGCATCTCGCAGCCGGGCAGACGAATCTATTAAGTAGTCGGTCTAAGAAGTCGGGGTGGCGATGAAAACCATGGTCGAGCGCAAGAGCGCCGTAATGCTCAAAATGCAGTCGCTGGGAACGTTGGTCGGCGAGTCTGCATTCAGGCCGATGACCGGAGAGTCGAAGAAGCCCCTCCTGGTGTCGCCGGAGGAACTGGGCATTACATTCATTGGCCACTCATCGTTCCTGGTCCAGATCGCTGGACGTAAGCTCCTCATGGACCCGGTATTCGCCGAGCGGCTCATCGCCTTGCGGCGCCTGCGCCGGCCCGGAGTCAGGATCAAAGAACTGCCCGCCATCGACATGGTGTTGCTCTCCCATGCGCACATGGATCACCTCAATCGCCCATCCTTGCGCCGGATCGTCGCCCACACCGCGAAAATGACCGGACGGGCGCCCGTCGCGGTGGTGCCATGGGGAGTAGAAGACCTGGTCAGCGATCTGGGTTTTGCCCGGGTAGTCACGCTCGAGTGGTGGCAGACCAAGTCGATCAGCGGTCTCGAGATCACCATGACGCCCTGCAAGCATTGGGGAGCGCGCTTCTTCAAGGACACGCATCGCGGCTTCGGCGGCTACGTGATACGGGGCGGTGGTCACACCCTCTACCATTCTGGCGACACGGCCTATTTCGACGGCTTTAAGAAGATCGGCGAACGCCTGCGGCCGGAAATCGCATTGTTACCCATCGGAGCTTACAGTCCGGACAGCTATCGCGGGGTGCACACCTGCCCTGAGGAGGCACTGCAGGCATTTCTCGACCTGGGCGCACGGCGGATGGTCCCCATGCACTATGGCACCTTCCGGCTTTCCCAGGAGCCGATGGAAGAGCCGGTCGAGCGGTTGATGGCGGCTGCCAGGCGTGCCGGGGTAGCCGGATCAGTTCGCGTGCTGCCGGAGGGAGATACCGAAGTGATTCGACCTGTATCAGTCCCGGCGCACACCCGCCGCGCCGCTCAGGGTTGAATCGAAAAACGCGCTTAGTGAGCCGGAGCCGGTCGCAGTTTCCACCACAACTCGCGCAGAGCCTTCACCACCCACCGCATCATCAAGACGGTCGCCAGGAGCAGGGCAAGCGTGATGCTGGCGGCAGCCCAGGGATGCTGCGTGGCCAGCCAGGTGATACCCACCGCGGCGACATCTTCACTGCTGCTCAGGGCAATGTTTGACACCGGTTCCGGACTGGGAGTAACCAATGCCCGCGCTGCTGTCTTGGAACCATGTGCAGCCAGGGCAATCGCAGCGCCCACAGCGGTGGCCAGCACCTGCATACCGGGACTTAGCTGAGTAGTGGCCCGGTAAGCCAGCAACGCGGCAATAGGCACGCGGATAAAGGTGTGCAGCCCATTCCACAGCAGGTCAAACCCGGGAATTTTGTCGGCGACAAACTCCGCTGCAAAGAGGGTTGCGCTCACGCCGATAATCCACCAGTTGGATAGCCCTTCAAGACCTGGCGGCAACGCAACCCAATGCGCATGAGCCAGCAAGCCGAGCGTCAGGACGGTCGCATACACGTTGAGCCCGGCGGCGAAACTCGCGGCGATGACCAGGGCGGCAATGGTGCTGGGCGTAAAAGGCATAATCGGGAGAATTCTAGACCTTTTCTGTGTATTCGCTGAGGAGAAATCGCCGGCATGGGGCTAAACAGGCGGCGGGAAAAACTCATGCTTTGTAGCAAGGCACGACTTTAGAGCTTGCGGAAAAACTCCGGTTTTTGAAGGGTGCGAGCTTCAGCTCGTACATAAGTGGTTGCAAACAGGCCCGGCTTTAGCCACTGAGGGATGACTTTTTCCAGGTTCAGCAACTTTTTCCGCAACCTCTTGAGTCGGACCGAAAACGATTACGAATAGGACGGGCTTTAGCCCCTGCAGTTTTTCCGCAGCCTCTAAAGCCAGCCAAACCTCTTGAGCATCCAGAGCACCATCGCCGTGGAGGCGAACATTGCACCCACCACGATCTCCGTGCCGTGATCGGACCCGAGGAAGGGTAACCCTTTCAAGTTCATTCCGTAGATGCCGGAGATAACCAGCGCTGGAAGCGCGATGGTGCTCAGCACAGTAAGCACTTTCATTACCTGGTTGGTGCGATTGGCCACGCTCGACAGGTATACGTCAAAAGTGTTGTTAAGCAGGTCACGAAGCGTCTCCACCATATCCAGCAGACGCAACGAGTGATCATAGACATCACGAAAAAATGGATAGAGCTCAGGGTTGAGAATGGACCCGGATTCGCGCTGCAGGGACATGCAGGCGTCGCGAAGATTGACCAGGACTCGGCGCAGCTCGATCAACTTGCGCTTCTGCTCGAAGAGATTTTCCAGGATCTCAGGCGATGGATTATCGAGAACGCGGTCCTGCAGGTCATCGATACGGTCATCGCTGTGATCGATCGAGACAAAGTAGGAGTCGACAATGCTATCCATGATCAGGTAGAGAAGCTTCGACGGTTTCTCTTCCGCTCCAGCCTTCTGGGCGCGCTGCAGAATCTCGTCACTGGTGTAGGAAGGGTCGCGAACCGTGATGAGGTAGTCCCGGCCTACGAAAAGGCACACATTCCCAAAGCTGAGATCCCCGTCCTGCACCGACTGAATGTATTTGAGGATCAGGAAGAGATATTGGTCTGTACCCTCCGCCTTGAGCCGCTCGTTGTTGCTGCGGCAGTCCTCAATATGCAGTGGATGAAGCTGGAACTGCGCGGCCAGATCGTCAAGTTGTGGGTCATTAGGATCATCGATTGCGTACCAGGACACGAAGACCTCCTGTGATCGTTTGGAATGATTCTCCGTATCGAGGAGAACATGCTTACGCAACGTTCTGGTTAAGAAAGCCGGGCGACACCGGCGATCAGACGCCCACGGCGCCATTCTTGGTAAGGAGTTGAGTTTCCGGGTCAGCATCTGTAGGGGGACGATTCCGAGGACCGGAACGGAAGCGTGCCAGCAATTTCTGAGGCCACCGGGGATCCATGCAGGGCCGTTCAATCAACAGGAAGTAGACGGCGCCGACAGCGATCGACGCAGGTGCGACCAGGATGAGGGAAACGGCCAGCCACGTCCAAAAGGGCAAATGCAAAGGTACCAGTAAAACCTGAAATATCAGGATGGTCGTCCGGTGAGTCAGGTAGATGCTGTAGCACATGCCGCCTATGGTGCTAATGACGGGGTTGCGGAGGAATGCCGGCATGATGCTCCCTTTGAACCCACCTACCAGGACGACAGGCAGAATGAACGGCGCAAGAAATCGGAAGGCATGCGGCTGCAGCCAGAACATGAGGAACCACAAAGGTATGGAGACAACATCCCATAGCCAGGTTCGTGGAATGCGCTCCCAACCATCCACATAGAGATCGGCAACCAGAAGCCCGACCAGGAAGAACTGGATATAGTTCAGGATGGAAAGGATAAAGACCCCCGCGTTTTGCGGGCCATACCACCCGGGTAGAAAGGCTCGCTGTAAGGGGGTTGCACTCGCGATCATAGTTATCAGCAAGGCCCTTCGCAGCCAGGCCGCCGGAATCTTGTAGATCAGAGTCAGCAGCGGGGCGAGGCAATAGAACTGGACCTCGATCTCAAGCGTCCAGCTCACGGCCTCGATGCTGCTTGCCACGCCGAAGACGATGTTATGCAGGTAAAGGATACTGACCAGCAAGTGCACTAGCAGGAAGCGAAATTGGCGAACACCTACGGCCAGGAGCAGAACGGCACGGAGCAGAAGCGCGAGGATATACGGAGGTTCAAGCCGGGTGAGCCGGCGCAGAAAGTATGCGCTGAGCCGAACCTTTCGCCCCGCCTGCAAATGCTGCCGGGCAAACGGCCACGCCAGAATAAAGCCGCTGATGGCAAAGAAAATTTCGACACCATAGCCGCCGTGGCCCAACCATCGGAGGAGACCCTGCTGAGTGTCCATCGCATCGGACAGGGTTGCATTGCGAGATGTAACTTGCCCCAGGGTCGTCCCCAACGCCATGCGGTTAAGCAGTTCCGCATAGCAGTGAAGGAAGATAACGGAAAGAATCGCGATGAATCTCAAGCCATCGATCTCGGGAATGAACGCACCATTGCTGGTAATTCGCCGAAATGAATTCAACGTGATTCTTTGCAAGCTGCCTTCCCTCAAGCCGTGGAGTCATGTTAGCGAACTCAGTGGATGCTTGAGAATAATCGTCTAATCACTCTCCAAATCGCGGCTGGGCAGGTCGCGCGGCGAAGGAATAGAGGACCCCTCCAATGCTCCGAGAGGAGAAACTTTCAGGACTTTCTTGCTAGCGGGGTTTGGCAGGTGCGTGGTGCGGCTGGCTATCAACGCCAGCCGCACCAGCGTGGGTTTGCGTGTGACGCTATCGAGCAGCTACCGCTTCCTGCTTGCCGGCGCCCATTTTGGCCAGACGGTCAGCCAATAGCTTTTCCAGCTTCTCCAGTGCCTCGCTGAAGCCTTCAATGCCTTCCTTCAGCTTGTCGTGAGCCATTCGATCGGCCGCGTGCATTTTTTCAAACGTGGCCTCATCGATGGAGATCTTCTCGATCTGCAAGCCCTGGGCATTCTTTGGATCCAGCTTGCGAGGAAGGTCGCCCTGTGTGGACTGAAGCTCTTCGAGCAGCTTGGGAGCAATGGTGAGCAAATCGCACCCCGCCAGCTCGCGAATCTCCCCGATATTGCGGAAGCTTGCCCCCATCACGACTGTCTTGTAGCCAAACTTCTTGAAGTAGTTATAGATCTTGGTGACCGACTGCACTCCCGGATCGTCTGCACCTTGGTAGTCCTTGCCCGTGTCCTTCTTGTACCAGTCGAGGATGCGGCCCACGAACGGCGAGATCAACGTTACTTTCGCTTCGGCGCACGCGATGGCTTGATGCATGCCAAACAGCAACGTCAGGTTACAGTGGATGCCTTCCTTCTCCAGTTGCTCTGCGGCTTTGATGCCCGGCCAAGTGGAGGCGATCTTAATCAAAACGCGCTCCCGCGAAATCCCCGCCTCGTCGTACTGCTGGATGATTTCACGCGCTTGCTTCATGGTGGCGGCGGTGTCGTAGGACAGCCGCGCGTCGACTTCGGTTGAAACCCGGCCGGGAACGATCGCCAGAATCTTCTTTCCAAAAGCCACTGCCAGGTGACGGAAGGCGAGATTGGCTACATCGCTATCCTTGGCCTGCGGACCGAGCTGTTTTCTAGCCTCGAGGAGCACTCCATCCACAATGGGCTGATACTGTGGCATCCCGGCGGCTGCGGTGAGAAGAGAGGGATTGGTCGTAGTGTCCTGGGGCTTGAATTGTTCGATCGATTCAAAATCCCCGCTATCGGCGACGACCACCGTCACTTCCTTAAGCTGTTCGAGCAGTGTCTTGGCCATGCGAAATCTCTCCTTGCCTACACTTTGAGTGTAAGGCTTCCCACTGTTGAGATTCTTAAAATCGCGATAGGTTTCATGGGGGCTTCAGAATTGCTCCGCCGTCAGGCGATTGGATTGCTCAGCGTTCCAATCCCCTCCACGGTAATTGCCACCTGATCGCCGGGCTGCATGGGAGCCACTCCCGCCGGTGTGCCGGTAAGGATCAAGTCTCCTGGAAACAGCGTCATGGCGGCGGTGATATAGCGCAGCAGATGGGCAATCGAAAAGATCAGGTCGCGGGTATTGCCGTCCTGGCGCAGCTCCCCATTCAGGCGGGTGGTGATGCCGATGCCCAGAGCAGGATCCACCTCGTCGGTGACCAGTGGCCCCACCGGACAGAACGTGTCAAAGCCCTTCGCACGAGACCACTGGCCGTCTTTTTTCTGCAGGTCTCTTGCGGTTACGTCGTTGGCGACAGTGTATCCGCGGATGTAGTCGCTTGGGTCTTCATCGGGACCAATCTTGCTGCATCGGTCGCCGATCACTACCGCGATTTCCCCTTCAAAATCAACCCGTTTGGAGAGCCCCGGGATACGAATCGCCTCGCCCGGGGAGAGGATCGCGGAGGGAGGTTTGAGGAAGAGCAGCGGTTCGGCCGGAACCTCATTGCCCAACTCGGCGGCATGCTCGCGATAGTTGCGTCCAACGCAAACGATCTTTGAGGGCGCCACCGGGGAAAGGATTCGCGCCTCATCGAGCGGCAGCGGTGCAAAGGGATCGCTCGCAGGGTCGACAAAATCGCTGGCGGGGCCTTCTTCGAAGGGCGGAATCAGGCGCTCGATCCACAACCGGCCATCACGGTCGACAACCTCGGCGTAATGCCCTCCATGCTTCGTTTGCAGGCGGCAGTATTTCATGTGGCTCCTGTATTTAAGTTTGCTATGCGCACCGTTACTACCGCCTGGGTAGAGTCTCCTCGACCTCAGGGGAATGTTTGCTCTCGTTGCCATTTTGATCGACGGCAGACACGGAATAAGCATACGTATGTTCCGGTTGTGCCCCCGCATCCCGATAGGAGGTTTCCACTCCCACGGACGCGATGCGTTGGGCCGGCAAGTCTCCATGCAGATCACGGCGGTAGAGTTGGTAAGCCGCGAGATCGCTGTCGCTATCGGGCAACCAGGAGAGATCGATGGCGCCGGCGGCCGCATCTGCCACGGCGACCAGCCCCTGGGGGACGGCAGGCGGAAAAACGTCGGCGGTCGCAACTACGATGGCCTCGCTCGGCAGACCCTGCACCTCCACTGTTTGACCGGAGAGAACGCGAGTCGCGACCCGTTCGAGCACGTAGCGGTATCGCTGGTTGAACAGCGCCGAGGCGTCGATCGCATGGCCCGGGTCTTCACCATCCTTCCCGTGGACCACGAGCGTTTGGTCGGCAGCCGGAACCGCCGGGGCAAGGGGAGACCGGGGAACCTCCTGGGGCGCTGCAACGGTCAGTTGCAGGCGCTCGATGCGAAAGAATACCGACCTCCCAGGCTCCGCGGCCGGCTGCCAGCTGAGCAGGACACCGTCCCCTCGCATCTGGCCAGTAAGTCCGGTGACTGCCGGTGGGTTGGGCCCGGCAGCACTGTAAGCGGCATTCGATGGGCCGGCGGATTTGCCCGCATGGTTGCGCAAAAAGATCTCATAACGCATCAGGCGATCCGGATCTTGGGCGAGGTCGGCAGGCAAGTCATCCGTGTATGCTCCTGCGCCTCCCGGCGGAAACAAAAGACTGGCGAGGTTGACGCAGGGACCCTTTTCAAGGGCGCGGCAGACCTGAACCGTGACCGGGTGCTGCAGGGCAACGTGGTCCGTGGTGCGCGTCGGCATGGTCCAGGCTAGACGGACGGAGTTGCCGATGCGCACTGCGGAGAGATTTAAGACCGGCGTCGGCAGGTTGAGGCTTGGAGGCTCCGGCGCCGCGGGTGCGCCGCAGCCAATCGTGAAGCCGGCAAGCAAAATCGCAAGCGAGACAGCGATGACCGAGCTAGCCGTGCGGGGGGCCAAAACCGGGAGCTTGCGATGCATGCTCTCCCAACGTAAATCATCCTATCGATGAGCGTAGCGGCATCCGGCCTCTAGGACCGGGCCAAAATGGCGCGAAGACCAGCCTCGAGTTCAGGATATTCGAAGTCGAAGCCCGAGGCGCTCAGGCGAGCCGGCAAGACCCGGTCACTCTGCAGGAGGGTGGCCTCCGCCATTTCGCCAAACCCCAGTCGCAGCGCAAAGGCGGGGACCGGAAACAGCGTTGGGCGGTGAAGGATACGCCCCAGCGAGCGAGTAAACTCCAAATTCGTCACTGGGTTTGGGGCCACCACATTGACCGGCCCGGCCAGGCTTGGTGTCTCCAATGCGAACTCGATCGCCCGCGTGACATCGGGCAGCGCTACCCAGCTGATCCATTGCCGGCCATTGCCCAAGGGACCGCCCAGCCCGGCGCGAAAGACGGGAAGCATTTTTGCCAGGGCGCCCCCGTCCGGCGAAAGGACGACGCCAAACCGGAGATGCACAACCCGGATCCCAGCGTCCGAGGCCGGCTGCGATGCTCTTTCCCAGGCGAGGCAAACCTCGGGGAGGAATCCACTTCCCGGCAAGGATGCCTCGGTAAGCAACTCGTCTCCGCGGCTACCGTAGATGCCGATCGCCGAAGCACACACCAGCACAGACGGTTTAGGCCGTAGTCCGGCCAGCAGGCTGGCGAGCGCGTGAGTAGGCTTTACCCGGCTTTCGAGGATCTCCTGCTTGTAGGACGAGGTCCATCGCCGCCCGGCCAAATTAGAGCCGGAGAGATGGACTGCGGCAGTTGTCCCATCAAGCTCCTGAGGACGGCTCATCGGAGTGGTCGCGTAGGGATCCCACAGCTTCTCCAAACCCGCATGGAGGACAGGGGCGTCATGCGATAGACGCCGATGCAGGGAAATAGTTGAAATCCGTTTGCACTGCAGACTACGTACTAAAAAAGTACCGATAAGTCCCGATGATCCAGTCAACAAAATTTGCTTAGCTGTCATCTCATCTTATGCATTCTTGCGATGCTGGCTTCCCACGGGCAGTTCTGAGATAATGTTCATGAAAGAGAAATCTATTTTCTTTCTAGCAACATTTTACAGGCGAATCTCATCGTAAGTGTTCAACCTATGCATTTAAGGAGCCCGCGACGTGGAAACCAAAGACACAGCGACAAACTCGCAGATTGACCCCGCCAGCGCGGAATCGTTTATCGCAGAAAAACGCATTGGCGAACGCATCAAGCGGCTCCGCCTGAAGAAATCCATGGGGCTGGTCGAGCTGGGCCGCCACACCGGCCTATCGGCCAGCTTCCTGTCACAGCTGGAGACCGGCCGGGTGGTGCCGACTCTGCGCAACCTGGCCCGGGTGGCTATGGTTTTCAGCAAGGACCTTTCCTATTTTTTTGAAACCGAACCGCATACCCTCTTTCGCGTACATCGGAAAAAAGAGCGTGTTCGTCTCCCCCAGACCGGCGTGGACGATCCTACCTACTACTTCGAGAGCCTGGGGTACATGGTTCCCGACCGGCAATTGGATCCCTACTACGCGGAGTTCGTTCCGCTGAAGAAGAACATAGAGATCCGGCCGCACGTGCACCCGGGTTATGAGTTTCTCTACATCCTGGAAGGTGAACTGGAAATCCGGCACGCGGACAAAACACATGTGCTCACCCCGGGTGATGGAGTGTATTTCGATGCCAGCACGCCCCACGGGTATCGCTGCGCAGGCAAGGTGGCGGCTCATGCCATCATCGTGACCATGCACCAACTGCAGTCCCCGCAACCGGCCATGAACCTGCGGCCTTTGGGAGCGGCGATGGGGGCGAAGAGCCCTGCATTGAATGCGCCTTCCGGCAGACCGGCGTCGACCACCATTCCCACCCCCGCCCGCCCCAAGGAGAGCCTCCAGGCAGAACCTTGAGTAACTACTGCGTTTTGATTTAGGCCCTGCCTACGGGCAGAAAGAAATCCTCAATCTCTCGCCAACTGGCAACCCGGAGAAAACCGGTGACTGCGGCGTTATGGGGAGCAGAGAAAAGAATTCCCTGACCTCTGAATCGTTCAAAGTGCCGGAAGGTGTCGTCAATCAGGTAGTCGGCGAGCAGAATGCTCTTGTCTCCGCAGAAAACGAAGTGGGTCGGCGGGATGAAGGGAAAGTGGCGCCGCAACCACCGGTATTTGGGGCCGAAGGAGTTAGGGAACTCCATGGCGGCGGTAGCGATAAAAATCTCGTAGTGCTCGTTTAGCTTGGCCAGAACCTCCTGGCTGTCCTCGAGAACCGGCAGATCCTCGAAGAAGTCTTCGCTGCGGAGATAAGCCTCCAAGCGCTCGTGCCGGTCGGCGGAGACTATATCCCACAGCCACTTACCTTCCAACTGGCCTTTGGTGATGGCCTCACCGTGATCACGGTTGTAGCGCGCGAGGTGTTCGCTGAGCGCATCTGCCAGCACCTCATCCATGTCGACAGCAATTCGCTTCATTCCCAAATGTTAAGCCCTGGACTCTTTTGTCCGGTTCGCCACCGCAGACGTGGGGCGCCCTATAGCTGAGAGAAGATTTGGTAGCAGTGTTGCCAGGAAAGAGTCGGGCGAACAGACCTTTTTCCGCAGCCTGTTTGGCCGTGCCAAATCAGGAGGCTTGGGTCGTGACCTGAGCAGGATCAAAGTACAGCAGTCGCCCACAACTCTCGCAATTCAGCAACGTGCCTTCCCGAACCTGATTCCAAAACTGCGGACGCAATTGCATTTGGCAGGAGAGGCAGCGCTGTCCCGCGGCGCGTGCAAGCGCTGTCTTGCGCGAAGAAGAAGCGATGCGGTCGTACTGGGAAAGGAGGGCGTCGTCCACGCTCTTACGCAGCGTATCTCGTTCATGCTGGATCGAAGCGAGTTCCTCCTGATACCCCAGCGAGGCAATACGAGCCTGCTCTTTTTCCTCATCGAGCAGCTTCGTCTGCTGGGCTAACGCAGTCCGCGCCTCAAAGCGCTGGCTCTCAAGCGATTCGCTCTTGATCATGCTGGCGAGTTCTTCGTCTTCAATGCGGCGAATCTCTGCTTCGACGAATCCAATCTCATGCTGCAGGGCGTGGAATTGCTCGTTGGTCTTGACGCTACTTGACTGGTCGCGGTATTTGACCAGTTTCTGTTGCTGATCCTTGCGATCGCTCTCCAGTCTTCGGCGCCGTGCCTCTTCCCCCGGCACGGCCTTGTCTGCCTGTTCGACGGCCAGCTTGAGCTGCTGAAGTTTCTCTTCGATGGATCGCAGATGCCGGGGAACGGCAGCGATGGTTTCCAGTAGTTGAGCGCTCTTGATATCGACCTGTTGCAAACGGATAAGCGACTGCAGTTGAACATCCATGCGTGGTCTGGAGTCTACAGCATTTTCACTTCTGATGCATACCGAGCGACCACTCCCGAGGTGGCTTTTCCTCAAGAAAAGCCGCCCTTCGCTGAACTCGACCCGTGCAGCGTAGAGGTGAAAATGCTCCAACACGCTGGCTCATCGACGTGCGATACACTTCAGGCTCACAGGTCCCTGCTGGAGCCTTCGTTGACACGGATTCGATTCGCCCTGCTGCTTGCGTTTTGCTGTCGCATCCCCGCCTTGGCGGCCGACACCAAGCCGGTCACGGTCGACCAGATTTACCGTCAGCAGCAAGCCACCGAGCCGCCCCAAGGCATCGCCTGGAGCCCCGATGGCAGTCGGCTCAGCTATATCGCCGACAATGGCGATTTGTTGGCCGTCGAAGGTGGAACGGGAATCACGCAGGTACTGGTCGACCATGCCAGGATGCAGGCCCTGAATCCGCCCCTCACCTCGGAGCATGACCTCAACAACCGCGCCCGCTATAAGCAGGCCAGTTACAGCTGGGTACCCGACTCGAAGCACCTGCTCTTCGATTCCAATGGACAGCTGTGGTTCTTCGATCTGGCGACCAAGACCGGCCTGCAGATTGCATCCACCGGCGCAGGCAGTGGAGATGATCCCAAGTTTTCTCCCGACGGAGCCTATCTCTCCTACGTCCGCGGTCACAATCTCTATGTAAACAAATTGAAAGACAGCGGTACGGCGGCGAGGCTGACGGACTCGCAAGCAGACACCATGCTGGATGGCGAGGTGGACTGGGTCTATGAGGAAGAGCTCGAGGTGCGCAGCAATTATTTTTGGTCGCCGGACTCGCGCCGGATAGCCTACCTGCAGATGAACGAGAACCTGGTGCCCGAATACCCTATCGAAGACTGGATCCCGACCCATGCCACCGTCGACCGCCAGCGCTACCCGCAGCCGGGTGATCCGAATCCAGTGGTGCGTGTGGGAGTAGTGGGCGCTAATGGCGGCCGGACCAAGTGGATCAACTTGCCCATCGACAACGGACGCGATTACATCCCGCGCTTTGGATGGCTCAATGCCAAGACCTTGTGGATTGAGACCTTGAAGCGCGATCACAAGACGAGGACGCTATATTTCGCCGATCTTTCTACGGACGAATTACGGCCCGTGCTCACCCTGAGCGACGACAAGTTCCTGGACGCCACCTATGACCTGACTTTCTTCGGTTCAAATATCCTGCTCACGAGTTGGCAGGATGGGCACAACCATATCTACCTGTATAGCTTTAATGGAGCGAACCCGTTGGCCTCCCCCGCCAGCCGGGTTAAGCAATTGACTGGCGGCAATTGGGAAGTGGGGGATATCGCCGGGGTGAACGAGCTGACACGCACGGTCTACTATCTCTCCAACGAGGGGGATCCACGCCAGCAGCAGGTCTGGGTGATCGGACTGGATGGGCAGGGCCGGCGCCAGGTGAGCCGCAACGGAGAATGGCACGAGCCGATCTTCTCGCCCAATACGAATTTCTTTGCCGATACGATTTCTTCCTCCACGACACCGCCCGTGGTGGATCTGTGCCGCCACGACACCGACTGCCAGACGATTTGGAAAGCGCCGGCGCTCGATACGGTATTAACACCGCCGCTTGCCGTCGAATGGAAAGCTGCTGATGGCGCTACCACGCTTTATGGCCAATTGGTGTTGCCTGCAGGCAAGACTGAGGCGGCTAGCGTGCCTCTTATTGTGAACCCGTACGGTGGCCCGCACGCGCAGATGGTCAGCGGAAAATGGTCGGCCGAAGAGCGTCTCTTTGATCAGGTGCTGGTGCAGAGTGGTTTCGCCGTGCTGCATGTGGACAACCGCGGCATGGGGGGCAGAGGCCGTGATTTTGCCCAGGCGGCCTATCATGACTTCGGACCGGTGCAGCTGGGCGACCAGATCGCGGCGCTCGATCAAACGCTTCGTGCGTATCCCCAACTTGATCCCAAGCGGCTTGGCTGGTGGGGCTGGAGTTGGGGCGGAACCTTCACCCTCTATGCCTTGACCCATAGCGATCGCTTTCGCGCCGGGGTCGCCGGAGCTCCGGTTACCGACTGGCAGAACTATGACTCCATTTACACCGAGCGCTACCTTGGATCGCCGGCATTGAACGAAGAGGTATATCGCGACGACTCCGTGCTAAACAGCGCGCCAAACCTCAAGGGACGCCTGCTGCTGATTCAAGGCACGGGAGACGACAATGTACACCTTGAAAATTCGATCCAGTTCATTCAGCAACTGATCGATGCCGATCTGCCCTACGATTTGCAGCTCTACCCGCGCAAGACCCACGGCATCGACGGCGCCGAAGCCACCACTCACTTGTTCGGCCGCATACAGGAACACTTCGAGCGCTATCTCATGACCCCGGAGCTGCCGTGATTCATCCTGCGGAAACTGACACCACACGCCATCTGGTCCGCGGCCACACCACGCTCGGCGACCTGGACCTGACCATCCTGACCGATGGCACGTATCTGCTGGATGGCGGCGCCATGTTCGGCGTAGTGCCAAAAACCTTGTGGGAAAAGCGCACGCCCGCCAATGAGCGAAACCAGATCCTGCTCGGAACCAACACCGTCGTCGTACGCACCGGCAAACATACGGTGGTGATTGAGACCGGCATCGGCAACAAGCTGCCGGAAAAACTGCGCGGCATCTTCGATGCCAGGCAGCTCCTGCTGCACAGCTTTGACTCGGCTCGGATCAAACCGGAGGAAGTGGACATCGTCATCAATACCCATTTGCACTTCGACCATTGCGGATGGAATACGACGCGAAAGGAAGATGGCAGCATCGTACCGACGTTCCCCAATGCCCGCTACTTCGCGCATCGCGGAGAAGTGGAGCATGGCCATCTGCAGTTGGAGCGCGATGCGGTCAGCTATATCAGCGATAATTACGATCCCCTGATCGCCAGCGGGCAAATGACACTGCTCGACCCTCCAAGCGGGGGCCATACAGAGATTGTTCCTGGGGTCAGTGTCGAGGTTTTTCCCGGGCACACCGCGCAGATGATGGCGGTGATGCTTGATTCAGGTGGAAAGCGAGCCTGCTACATCTCTGACCTGGTGCCCACCAGCGCGCATCTGGACGTGACCTGGGTGCTGGGTTATGACCTCGACCCACTCACCTGCATAGAACAGCGCAAGCGCTTCCTGAGCCGGGCAATCCCGGAGCGATGGCTGGTCCTTTTTACCCATGACCACCATCATCCGATGGGCTACGTGGAATGGGGTGCGAAGGGCAAGCCGGAGTTCGTGAAGCCCGAATAGCCAACTCAGGACTATTTCCGCAACCTGTTTAGTCAGACCAAAAAGCCTTTAGAGTCTGGGTGAGAACTCCACTTCCGATTTGCCTCTCGTTCTGCGACGAAGGACGGGTGCCCCATATCTCGCTTGTTTTTCGCGAGATGTGGGATTCCACTGCTCTTACCCTCTGAATCTCGATTCAACCGATGCACTGAGCGCTCGACATCGGTAGATCAGGAGCTTTAAGCCGTCAAGCGCGCAGGCCATTTACGCAAGCTGTGAAGTCGTGCCCTTCGTCGCCGTAGTTCCCCTACCCTTCTTCCACAGCTTTTTTCCCCATAACTCTGGACGGTAAACCCGAGCTGTAATACTGTGCTAACCAAGACTCTGATGATTCTGCTCATCAAGTACCGCTCCCCTAGATAGCTATGGGGGCGGGGAAAAATAAAATTTGAGCCCCTTCGTAAAACAAAGGACTTAGCCGCCACCTCGACGGAAACCAAAGACGGGAACCTTGCATTCCTGAAACCAAACCGCAACCTAGGGCCGCCGCCCCTGGCACGCCCCAAGGGGCGGATCGATCGATCTTTCTCATCTCAATTCTTCCGGCCGGTTTCGTCTTGCCGGTGGCCGGCCCGGCCATCCGCAAGACCACGTTGCACCCAACTTTGCCGTCCGGTGGGGATGGCAAAGGGCAAGCCACCTGATGTCGGTTGAGAACATGTTTTGTATCAGGGCGCGGCTGTGCCGCAACCGGCAGAACTGACGAGGGCTTTACAGGCTGCGGAAAAACTCGCTTTTCTGAAGGTACGGCCTTTAGGCCGTACATAACCTCTGTTAAATCAATCCGGCTTTAGCCCCTGAGGGGACGATTTCTTCCTGGAACCACGTTTTTCCGCAAGCTGTGAGTCGCCAGTGACAGTACCCGCAGTGGAAAAGGCTGGACGGATGGACAAAAATGAGTGAGGAACGCCGAACACCTGGGGGCTCGACGGCAAGTCGAGAAACGCAACGCCCTTAGAACACCTGGCGGTGAAAGACCTCGTCCTTTTCCTCACAGGGCGAGCAGGCTGCCCCGATTCCACAGGCCATGAGCAAGGCCGCGCCGATGGTGACGAGAATTGCCGGGCCGTACGACTCAAATTGGAAAAACCAGCGTGCGAAGGTGTGTAAATGGAGAGAATGCATCTTAGTACTCCACGCTTTATGAAACCATAATCCCAGGGAATGGTTTTCCGGGGATGCAAAATATCTTTCGGGGGTGGCTTTCCTTTTCGGGCCGATGCGACCACTTTCCCGAAAAACTATCGATGGCACAAAGATTAGCATCGCAGCAAAAAAATCGATACGGGCAAAACTAATAGGATGTGACCGGCGCGACTACCAATACGTTCCCAATGGGGGATCCCCGGCTGCGGTGGCTGTTTCTGGATCTCAACTCCTACTTTGCGTCGGTGGAGCAGGAGCTGCGTCCGGAGTTGCGCGACCGCCCCATGGCTGTGGTCCCGCTTCTGGCGGATACGACCTGCTGCATCGCCGCTAGCTACGAGGCAAAAAGATATGGCGTGCGCACCGGAACGCAGGTGGGCGAGGCCAAACGGCTCTGCCCCGGCATCCTTCTGGTCGAAGCCCGCCATGAACTCTACGTCGACTACCACCATCGGGTCGTAGAGGCCGTCGAATCCTGCCTACCGGTTACTTCGGTCATGTCGATCGATGAGATGGCTTGCCGGCTCCTGGGCAGAGAACAGCCACTGCTGGCTGCGCTGCAGCTGGCCCGCGAGGTCAAAGCAGCGGTTCGACGCAAGGCCGGAGCCACCCTTCGCTGCTCGGTTGGCCTGGCGACCAACCGATACCTCTCCAAAGTGGCCTCCGATATGGAGAAACCCGACGGCCTGGTGGCCCTGACGCCTGATCTGCTGCATGACGCCCTGTCCGCGTTGACACCCCGTGACCTGCCGGGGGTGGGTGCGCGGATGGAGAAACGGCTTCACCAGGCCGGCATCCGCACCATGGAACAGCTGCTGGCGCTGGATCGTGAGCAGTTACACACGGCTTGGGGCGGGGTGGGCGGTGAAAAGCTGTGGCACTGGCTGCGGGGTGAGGATTTTGGCGACTCTGAACTCGAGTACGCCAAGTCAATCGGCCACTCACACGTTCTATCGCCGGAGTTGCGCACCCCGGAGGGTGCGTACGCGGTGGCCAACAAGCTGCTGCATAAGGCCGCGATGCGGCTGCGCAAAGCCCGGCTTTGGGCCTCGAATATGACCTTGACCATTCGTTTCGCGGTAGCCAGCACGGTCGCCTCTTCCAAACATTCCTCTGGCATTCACCAGCAGCCGTGGGCACAAAGCACCCAACTCCTGGAATGCCAGGATAACCAGACGCTTCTGGAGGGGTTGCAGCGCCTATGGCGTCAAAGCCCGGCCGGCAGGACCCACCAAAAGCCGTTCTTCGTCGGCGTTTCTCTGGGCAACCTGGTTCCCGACCACCTGCACACGTTGAGTCTCTTCTCCGGCCTCGAAGAAGAAGGGAGGAGGACTCGGCTCTCAAGCACTATGGACCGGGTGAACTACAAGTACGGGACGAACACCCTGTGCTTTGCCAGCATGCTGCTGGCGGGTTCGGCGGCGCCTACTCGCATCGCCTTTTCCAGCATTCCAGATCTGTTTTGAGTCTTATGCCCATTGATTTCCTTGACGGCAGTACCTACCGAGGCCGGCTGGCGCCCTCTCCGACCGGCTTCCTCCACCTGGGCCACGCGCGCACCTTCTGGATCGCACAGCAGCGCGCGCTTGCGGCGCACGGCACGCTGATCCTGCGCGACGAGGATCTTGATCCTGACCGCTCTCAGCCGCATTTCCGCCGCGCCATGGTGGAAGACCTGCGTTGGCTCGGCCTCGAATGGCAGGAGGGACCCGACGTGGGCGGTCCCTTCGGACCGTACACGCAAAGCCAACGGCACGCCCTCTACCGGGACGCTTGGCGCCGGCTGCTGGCCGGGGGATGGCTCTACCCCTGTCGTTGTTCGCGCAAGGACCTCGCGCAAGCCATGCAGGCTCCCCACGATGATGAGGGAATTTATCCCGGAACCTGCCGTCCGGCCACGATGCCGTCCGGTGGGGTCGACTCGCCAACCGGCGCCAATTGGCGTTTTCGGGTTCCCGATGGAGAAGCCGTGGTCTTCGAGGACGGGCACTTTGGGCCGCAGCGTTTCGTTGCCGGCCAGGACTTTGGCGACTTCCTGGTTTGGCGCCGGGACGATCTTGCCACCTATCAGCTTGCCGTGGTGGTGGATGACGCGGCGATGCGGATCACCGAAGTGGTTCGCGGCGCCGACCTGCTGAAGTCCACGGCGCGCCAGATTCTGCTCGCCCATGCGCTGGGCGTTCCCTCGCCGGCCTGGTATCACTGCGATCTGCTGGTCGATGAACAGGGGCAGAGGCTGGCCAAACGGCATGACGCGTCTGAGTCTGCGCGAGTCTGCGCAAGCAGGGAAAACAGCCGAACGAATTGCTGTCGCGACCTTTGCACACAAACGGATAGATTTCCAGCTATCAGTCGATGTACGACAATTGTGTCATCGTAATACTTGCCGTGTCTTCAGACTTCGCCCAACTCGTAAAGCAGCAAGCGGACATCGTTAAGATCATCGGCGGATACATCACGCTGAAAAAATCTGGAGCCCAGAACTACGCCGGTCTTTGCCCCTTTCACGGGGAAAAGACGGCGTCTTTCTCGGTGCATTCGGTGCGCCAGTTCTACCATTGCTTTGGTTGCAACGAGTCGGGCGATGTTTTCTCCTTCGTGCAGAAAATAGACAATGTCAGCTTCCCGGAAGCGGTGAAACTCGTCGCCCAGAAGTGCGGCATCGCCCTCCCCAAGCGGGAGTTTTCCTCGCCCGAGGAAGCGCAGGAGAGCCGCCAACGCGGCAAGCTGCTCGATTTGCACGAGTTGGCCACAAGCTGGTTCGAGGAACAGTTGCGTTCGGCGGAAGGCGCGCGGGCGCGCGAATACCTTACCAGCCGTGGTCTAACGGCGGAGGCCATTGCCAGGTTCCGCATCGGCTTTGCCCCCGAGTCGTTCAATGCGCTGCGCGACCGCCTACAAGGGACGGCCCCGCCCGATTTATTGCGGCTGTCCGGCCTGTTTTCCTCGAAGGAGCAGCCGGATGGCTCTGCCGGACCGATGTATGCGCGTTTTCGCAAGCGGATCACCTTTCCCATCCATAACGAGTCGGGGCGGGTCATTGCCTTTACCGCCCGGGCGCTCGATAGCGAGGAAAAGTCCGGGCCCAAGTACATGAACTCGCCGGAAACCCCGCTCTACTCCAAGGGGCAGGTGCTGTTTAATCTCGATAAGGCAAAGCAGGCAATCCGGGAACGGACGTTCGCCCTCCTGGTGGAAGGCCAGATGGACTGTATCACCGCCTACATGGCCGGATTTCACAATGTGCTGGCCACCAGCGGAACGGCTTTCACCGAGATGCAGGTCCGCTTGCTCAGCCGCTACACAAAACGTCTCTTCGTCAATTTCGATCCGGATACCGCCGGCGCCAACGCTGCGGAAAAGTCAATCGCCTTGCTGACCGAAGAGGATTTTGAGGTTATGGTCGTCACCCTTGAGGGTGGGCTCGATCCCGACCGCTTTATCCGCGAGCGAGGCATCAAGGCCTATGTAGGCGCCGTCGAGGCCGCCAAGCGTCATTCGGACTACCTGTTGGACCGCGCGATGCAGCTTTTCCCTTCCCGGACGGCTGAGGGCAAGACGAAGGCCCTGAACTATCTCCTGCCGCATATCCGGCGAATGCCGAATCGCATCGCGCGGGATGAGTTCGCGTCCGACGCCGCCCAGAAGCTGGGCATTGATTCGGCCCTGGTGAGGGAGGAGCTGCACCAGGCGGCGCGCAAACGACGCGATCAGGTGAATCCCTCGGGTCCGGACACTTTTAACGAAGCGGAAAAGTTGCTCTTGCGGGCCATGGCTGGCCCTCCCGAAAGCCGCATCTGCCTCCGTATTTCCCAGGCCTTACATAGCCAACCTCAGTCGTTCGATGGGCTTGCCGTAACCCCCATACTGGCGCTCCTGCGCGATCGCGGTCCTCTGGAGCCTCTGGCAGCGCTCCCCGATCCGCGCCAGCGCGCTCTGCTGGCGCAGGCTTTGCTTCGCGAGTCTGGGGAGGTGGAGATGGAGCAGGTGGAAGCCGCCCTGGAGTCGCTAAAATATCGCCACCTGGAAGCCTTACAACGCCGCGTAAGAGCAGACATTGCCGAGGCGGAGAGGCGCGGCGATTGGGCTCAGTTGGCCCTTTTCATGGCCGAAAAACTCAAGGTGGACCGGCAGATGCGGGATGTGGGCGCTTAGAGCATTTTTGCTGGTGTAGACCAGAAAACTGAACTCAACGCGGCCATTCCGCCGAAACCGGGGCCCCCGGGGCACGCGGTCTTTGCGTGCCCCGGGGGTGGAAAGAATGGCCGCACATAACTGATCCCACCGGACCACAGGATTAGCAAAAATGTGTTAGTCCCAAAGATGTACGTTGTGCCACAAGCGCTGTAGAAACCAAATGGGCGGATTTCCATCTAACTAAGTGAGCTTTGAAATCAGGATCGGGCGGGGGTGTCGTTCTGGGAGCCGCTGAGGAGCACACTCCAATCCATGATATTCTATAACTCTTTGAAGGACGTGCGTCTACTTGCCCAAACGGTTCATCAACCGTCCGGAATATGCCCTTAGCGGCTCGCATAGCACCCTGTCCTTTCTGAGCACGGACCGATCCGAAAAATAAGGTACGGGATAGGATTTGCTTGGCTATTGAAGACAAGTACGAAGAAGACATTCAGAAACTGATTGATGCGGGTAAGGAGAAAGGTTACTTGACCTATAACGAGGTCAACGACCTGATTCCTGGCGATCTGCATTCACCGGACGATCTCGACGATCTGCTGACCACGATCGGGACCCAGGGCATTGACGTGCTCGAAGGCGGTCCTAAGTTTGGCGCAGATAAGTTCGAGAGCGAGGGTGAGGAGGGCGAGGACGTTGAACTCGACCTCACACCGGGCACACTCGAGAAAACTAATGACCCCGTTCGCATGTACCTGCGCGAAATGGGCACTGTTCCACTGCTAACCAGAGAAGGCGAAGTTGAGATTGCCAAGCGCATCGAGCGCGGGCAGTTGCGGGTACTCAAGGCTATCTCCCGTTCGCCCATCGTCATTCGTGAGATCGTTGCCCTGGGCGAGGACCTCAAGCGTGGCGTGCGCAACATCAAGGAAGTGGTGATCTTCGACGAGGAAGAGATCACCGAGGAAATTCTGCAGGCGCGCATCCGTGTAACTATCGGTCGCGTTGACACTCTGCTCAAGCACCAGAAGAAAGCGTCTCTGCTTCTGGAAAAGCTGGACACCATCAACCCCAAGGCGAAGGCCAGGGAACACCGCAAGACACGATGGATGATGAACCGCGAGCGGGTAGAAGTCTCGCGCATCGTCCGCGAACTGAAGTACACCAACGCGGAACGCAAGCGGCTGCTGGACAAGGTCAACAAGACTGTCGACGCCATGCGCATGCTGGAGCGGCAGATCAAGTCGCTCGAACAGAAGCACGACCAGTCGAAGAGCGAAGAGCTGCGCAAGGAGTACCGCCGCCAGCAGAAGAACTGCAAGACCGACCTGGAGAAGCTGGAGCAGGAGGCCGGCGTTTCCATCGCCGAACTCAAGCGCACCCAGCGCGAGATGATCCAGGGCGACATGGACGCCGAGCAGGCCAAGCGCGAGCTGATCGAGGCTAACCTGCGCCTGGTCGTTTCGATCGCCAAGAAGTACACCAACCGCGGTCTGCAATTCCTCGATCTGATCCAGGAAGGCAACATCGGTTTGATGAAGGCGGTCGATAAGTTCGAGTACCGCCGTGGTTATAAGTTCTCCACGTATGCCACGTGGTGGATTCGCCAGGCAATCACCCGCGCCATTGCCGATCAGGCCCGCACCATACGTATTCCGGTGCACATGATCGAGACCATCAACAAGCTGATCCGTACTTCGCGGCAGTTGGTGCAGGAGCTGGGGCGCGAGCCTACCTCGGAGGAGATCGCACGCCGGATGGACATTCCGGTGGCCAAGGTTCGCAAGGTGCTCAAGATCGCACAGGAACCGATCTCGCTCGAAACTCCGATCGGCGAGGAAGAAGATTCCCATCTTGGCGACTTCATCGAAGATCGCCAGGCAGTCTCGCCTTCCGAAGCGGTGATCAGCGTCAACCTGAAGGAATATACCTCGCAGGTGCTGCGTACCTTAACCCCACGCGAAGAACGGGTGATCAAGATGCGTTTTGGCCTGGAGGATGGCTCCGAGCACACGCTGGAGGAAGTGGGTCAGAGCTTCCAGGTAACTCGCGAGCGTATCAGGCAGATTGAAGCCAAGGCGCTGCGCAAGTTGCGGCATCCTTCACGCTCACGCAAACTAAAAGCCTTCGTCGAAGGCGTCCGCGAATAGAAAACCAATCGCCTGCTCTTCCCCCGGATTTCCTGTTCGCTGCACTGGATATGGCCGCGTGTGCGCCTTTCATTACGGAAAGCCGCATGAAGGTCGCCAACGCCAACATGCTGCACAGGAAATCAGGGTCGGAGCAGGCGATTTTGCGTCGTTCCTCTCCTCCATTTATCTAACCACTGAAGCTAGATTTATTCAGGAGTTATCCCGTGCCCCCAACAACATCATCCGAAAGCGTCGAGAAGTTAAAGCATGCACCTGAAGTAGCCGGCGTGGACGATTTGATCCGCCGTCGCTGGAGTCCACGTACCTATGCCGACAAGGAAGTACCGGCCGCGGAGCTGAAAAGGCTGTTCGAAGCGGCTCGGTGGGCTGCCTCCTCTTCGAACGAGCAGCCTTGGCGGTTCTTGGTGGGCCGGCGAGGCGACGAAACCTACCAGAAAATCTTCAACGCGCTGGTTGAGTCTAACCAGTCGTGGGCCAAGAGCGCTCCGGTGCTGGTACTGTCGGTGGCAAAAAAGGTCTTCACCAAAAACGGCAAGCCGAACGCGTACGGAATGCACGACACCGGTGCGGCCTCAGCGACCCTCGCCCTACAGGCGACCGCGGATGGACTGCACACTCATTCCATGGCCGGCTTCGATCGCGAACAGGCTCGGGCATCGTTTGCGATACCCTCTGACTATGAGATTGGCGCGGTCACCGCAATTGGATACTTCGGCGATCCGGCCAGTCTGCCCGAGCACCTGCAGAAGATGGAAGTATCTCCGCGGCAGCGGAAGCCCTTGGAAGAATTCGTGTTCTCCGACTGGGAGAAGCCGGCGCAGTTCTGAAGCGCCATGAAAAAAATCCTGCTCTTCGTTAACCCGGTGCTGCAGCAAACAGGAGCAAGGCGCCGGGATATCGCCCGCGTTCACAGCACCTTTCGCGAGGCCGGCGCGGCGGTCGATATTTTGGAGACCGGCGAAAACCGAGCCGCTGGACCCAAGGCAAAGCGGGCAGTAGCAGAAGGCTACGACGCCATCATCGTCTGCGGCGGCGACGGCACCATCTTTGACGTCATTCAGGGGATGGCCGGCTCGGCCGTACCCCTGGGCATCATTCCCTTTGGTACGGGAAACGTGCTGGCACAAAATCTCAAGATGCCCAGGGACCCGGTTGCCGCTGCGCATTGGATCCTACGCAGCCGCCCCTTTGCTGTGCCCTTGGGCAAGATTACCTGTTGCGTTCCTGAAGGCCGGCAAAGCTGGCTTTTCGCGATGGCCGCCGGCATGGGCACGCATGCGGCCCTGATGTATGAGGCGCGCCGCTCCGGAAAGAGCAGGGTAGGCCGGGCAGCTTATTTCGCCGCCGGCGGCAGGTTGCTTCTCAATCATCCGGTACAGCCCTTCGACATCGCCATCACCACTATCAGCGGGTCTGTCGTCCACCAACAGGTCAGCGAGGCGATCGCACTGCGGGTGGCAGAGCTGAACCTTTGGCGTCCAGGCGGTGGGCTGGCTTTTCCCTTTCTCCGCCTGGCCACCGTGGCGGGTTACTCTCGCTCCCGCCTGGCACGTGCCACGTACGAGGCCCTCTTTCGCTCCGGAGGAGCGCGCGACCGTGCGCAGGCAGAAGACGCCGCAGCTTACTATCAGGATGTGGTGCGTGTGGTCTGCGGTCCGACTCCCAATCACGAATACGAGCACGCCATCGCGGTCGAAGCCGACGGAGAGGTATTGGGCGCATCCTGGGCGGAGATCGAAATGGCCGGCACGAATGTGCTGCTGCTGTCGGCAAGCGAGTCCCAACCTATATAGCCGAACGTTTGTGCTAATTCTGCTATTGTGGTCGGTTTACCTGTGCTATCCCTTCCGAAATCGATAGCCGATGTGAGTTTCCGTCAAAATATACGTCGGATGAGCTGGATCGTCTTCGATCTTCTTGCGTAGCTGATTAATGATTACCCGCAAGTACTCACGCTCGTTGCCATAGAGCGGTCCCCATACAGAGGCCAGCAGGCGTTCGTGAGGCACCGGGCGCCCTGCATGCTCCATCAGGTAGCACAACGTTTCGTATTGCTTTGGAGCGAGGTGAATATCCTCTCCCCGTTTCTGAACATGGCGACGTCCCTGGTCCAGAGTGATGTCACCGATCGCGCTGACAACATTCGATTGACTCGAGCCGTTGTAGCGACGGATAACCGCGCGTAGCCGTGCAGCCAACTCATGAATCTGAAACGGCTTGGTCACATAGTCATAAGCACCTGCATCGAGTGCTTCCACTTTGTCATTCTCATCATCTCGCACGGTCAGCACGATAATCGGGAGACGAGGATAACCCTGGCAGATTCTGCGGCATGTCTGCTTGCCACCGATTCCTGGCATATTGATGTCGAGCAACACAGCATCGTAGTTGACCATGCGCAGCCGGAGTAGCGCCTCCTCTCCATTGCATGCCTCCCCGATCGCGAACCCCAGTGCACCCAGGGTCTCAAAGAGGCTCTCCCGAATTCCCGCATCGTCCTCGACGACCAACACTTTGCTCTTCTGTTCCACGCCTCAATTCTCCTTTGCCGCTCTGGGCAGAGTAAGAACGAATGTAGTTCCGTTCTCCGGGTCGCTCGTTACCCAGGTACGGCCTCGATGCGCCTCAGTGATGCGCCGAACAACAGAAAGGCCAATCCCGGTGCCGGCTGCCCTGTGCTCTGACCCTGGGCTGCGATAGAAGCGCTGAAACACTTTGTCTCTCTCCTCGGCCGGGATGAAAGAGCCTTCGTTGCGGACACGGATGAGCATCTCTGCCGGCTCCTCCTGAACGTCCACTACGATGGAGGAACCCGGCCTGCTGTATTTAGCGGCGTTGTCAAGAAGCTGAAAAAGCGCCATTTGTAACAGTTGTTTATCAGCCCATACCAGGCTGTGCCGCGCCGCACCCCGAACATCGACAGGATGTTCGCCTAACTCATGGGCAGATGCTTCGACGCAGCATTCGATGAGCCGTGTAAGATCGACTTGTTCCCGTCTCAGCCTGAGTTCACCGCTATCGAGCCTCGCTGTGCGCAGCAGGCGCGTACTGAGGTCACTGAGTTGGCCGGCGTGTTGGTCGATCAGGACAACCAGCCTCTTCTCCGCACCGGACAAGGTATTCATCGCCAGCAAGCCAGAGCTTGAGCTCCGAATCGTGGTCAGCGGACTCTTGAAGGCGTGGGCGAGGCCATCGAGAACGGCGGCACGAAGTTGTTCGCTTTGCCGCGCCGCCTCCGCGCTGGTTTCCATGGAAAAGGAGCGTGCCCTTTCGATCGCCACCGCCGCAAGTGACGCAGCTGCATTGATCGTCTTCACATCGAGCGAATGACCGCAGACGACAAGCGATCCGATGGGGCGTAAGCCCAGTCGCAAGACTCGCATGGAGATGCAGTTTGCAGCGTCGTCTCCACTGCTGTCCATAAAGTAGAAGGAACGTACCTGGTCGTCTGTGACGTCACACTCGCCACTCCTGCACATACGGAGTTCATAAGCATTCCATAGGACCACACCTTCCACCCGAAGGCCGGAGTGGAGAAGACTTGCAAGCTGCGGTTCGAGCGCCTTCTGCCGGTCAAGAAGCAAGATACTCTGACTCAACTCATACAGCTTCTGTAGCTGTGCTCGATGCAACTCTGAACCGCGAGCATGGCGGCTGACCTGGTTGGAGAGACTGCTAACGACCAGAGCCACGCTCTCGAAGGCCCCCAGAGCGATCCAATCGTGTGGGTCTGCAATATAGAACCTGAGCAGAGGTTCGGTGAAGAAGTAATCGAGGCAGGCAACGGAGAGCAGTGAGACGATGCCCGCTTCGAGAAAGCCCCAGCGCAGCGCGATCGCAGTAACGAGCAAGAGTTGAACTGAAGTCGCCGACGAGAGATTGAAATGAAAGCGGTAGGCAACGAAGGTGACCAGCAACGCGCCGGCGGCTCCGGCGGCGATCCTGCCGACAACACCGCGGATAGGCTTCCTAGTCATTGTCGCTTGACCTTGAGCAACTTAACTATATCGCCGCGCGCATAAGGAAACCGTTAAGAAGAAGCTTATGCATCCCCAATGCCTTTCGCGATTCACTGAATATGCCGGTCCGTTTCGGCGTAAGAGGTGATGCAATGAAATTTCTTAGAGGCTCTCATCCATCTGATTCAACGAAAATCTATGCTCCATGTAGGTGCGGCCAAAAGCGCACCGCTGTTCATGAGTCGGAGAAGAGTCAGCTTCTCGCCTGGACGTTCTATCACCGCTTCTTTCCGATTCTCGTCTGCTGTCTGCTTCTCAGCGGCGCCTCGCTCATGCTTGGGCAGTCGACATTCGGCAGCGTGAGAGGCGTAGTGCAGGATGCTAGCGGGGCGGTTATCTCAGACACCGAGATCGTACTGCACAGCACGGATGAGAACACGGAACGCACGGTCAACGCCGACGCATCGGGCAGCTTCATCCTGGAGAATGTGAAGGCTGGAAAATACAGCCTGCATGCGCATCACAATGGCTTTGCCGACACGGTGATCTCAGGAATTTCTGTCGAAGCACGCCAGGACCTGAGGCTTACAGTCGCGCTCAACATAGCGGAACAATCAACCACCGTTCAAGTGACTTCGGACGCAGATCAGATCAACACAGAAAACGCCACGCTTCAGGACTCGAAGAGCAACCTGGAGATGACGCAACTTCCCCTGAATAATCGCGCGACCACCACCAGCCCGCTGGGTGCGCTCGGCCTCTCTCCCAATGTGCAGACGGACAGTTCAGGCAACGTTGCGCTGGGTGGAGCGAGCTCGTCGATGATCAACTTTTCTGTGGACGGTATCTCGACCGCAAACGTAAGGCAGAATGGCGCATTGCAGGATGCCTACCCGTCTCAGGAAGGAATCGCAGCGGTCAAGGTCACCTCCTTCAACAACAGCGCCGAGTTCTCGCAGATCGGCGATGTCACCTTCACCACTAAGAACGGAACGAATCAATATCACGGAAGCCTGTTCGAATATCTGCAAAATCAGGCGCTCGACGCCGACCCTTATGGCTTCAGCGGAAAGGCGCCGAAGAAGTTCAACACCTTCGGTTTCTCACTGGGCGGCCCGGTCATCATCCCACACCTTTACAACGGTCATGACAAAACGTTTTTCTTCGCCGACTACGAAGGCAACCGGCGCACCACCGCTTTGGCAGAGCAGCTGGAAGTGCCGACGGTTGCAGAGCGTAACGGCGACCTGAGCGGGTTCAGTACCACCGGCCAAGCACCGCTGGCTCCCATTCCGTCTGCAAATATCAGCCCTACCGCCAGAGCTTTGTTGAGCTATATCCCACTGCCCAACGTAAGCGGCCAGTCGGGTTACAACTACGAAAATTTCCAACCGACTCCGGCGCGCACGGATGGCGCCGATCTGCGCCTCGACCAGACAATCAGCTCCAAGCAGTCCGCCTATGCCCGCTTCAGCCGGAAGAACATCACTGCGGACTACGCAAATCCCTTTCTTCCCAACGACAGCGATTCCATTCATAACCGGAGCTTGCTGGTCTCCGACACGTACACCATCACTCCCACTCTCTTGAACGAGTTTCGCTACGGGTTTACTAACGTTACGACGAGCGTCGACTTTCCCATTCAAGGGTCAGACGCGCTGACACAGCTTGACCTCGCGGGCGTGAATATCAGTCAACATCCGACCACCCATGCCTTTCCTACATTCAACTTCAGCGCGGGTACTGGCCTAACTTCCATAGGCCGGGACAAAGCGGGCATCACGCAGTCGAAGACCACCCAATTCAGCGACAATCTAACCTACACTCGGGGCAAGCACACGTTGAAGGCCGGTCTCGATGTGCGCCGCGTGCGGTACTTCGATCTGGAAAGCTTCGCCCCGGAGTTCGCTTCGGATGATTTTGGCGACTTCATCTTTCAGCCCACCTTCACGGGCAATGCCTTCGGTGACTTTCTCGAAGGTGCCCCCACTACGCTGAACTTCGCTGTCTCCAGCCCGGACGTGGGCGGAACAGCCACCCAGTTCAGCCTCTTCGCGCAGGACGAGTACCAGCTCAACAGCCGGCTGACACTCAGCTACGGCTTACGCTGGCAGATTCTTCCCGGCTTCCAGGAGGATGGCGGCAACCTGGCTAATTTCGATCAGCGAAACAACTCCATCGTGGTTCCTAATGCATTGGCAGGTTACCTTGCGCGGGAAAACATCACCTCGTCGAATGTTGCCTTCCAGCAGTCATTCAACGCCTGCAGCTTGGGGGACACCGCGCTGCCCTGCACGCAATACATGACGGCCAGCCAGGACCACCTGCCGCAGAGCCTGCGCAATACGTACAAAGGCAACTTTCAGCCGCGCGTGGCGTTCGCCTACCGCCCGTTCAACGACACCAGGACGGTTATACGGGGCGGCTTTGGCATCTACACCATGACCAATCTGGGTCCGCTCTCTTTCAACAACAGTGGCAATCCTACATCGAGCCTGCACAGCTATGCGAATGCCAACACAGCAGGACCAAACACGCCACAGATCCGGTTTCCGAACACGGCCCCTGCAGCCAGCAGCGTGCAGATCGGAGGAGGAAGCCTGGACCAGGGAGTCGATCCGAACTACCGCGATCCGCAGGCCAACCAGTGGAACATAACTGTGGAACGCGAAATCAACAGCAGCACAGCACTCCGCGTCAGCTATGTGGGAATGCACTCGTATCGGCTCAACCTCACCGAGGACCTCAACCAGATTCCCGCGAGCACAACGCCTTTCACGACGACGGTCGCCAGCCCATACGTCGATCCTCGTTCGCCTTACACCAACTGGACCGAGCTTTACAGTACCTTCAACGCGGGTGAGAGCAACTACCGGGCGTTTATGTTCGAGGTCACGCACCGCATGCAGCATGGACTTTACTTCGATGCAAACTATACGTTGGCCGATAACAAGGCGGACAATCAGGGGGATGCGCCGAACGCATTCGCCGGTGAAGTAAACTACGGCCTTCCTGTCGCAGACCGTTTCCACATCGAACGAAATCTAGGCAACGTAGAAGGCACACGCCGGAATCGGATGCTGCTGACAGGTATGTACCAGCTTCCCTTTGGCCGCGGCCGGAACTTTATGAACGGGGGCGGAGTCAAAGATGCGTTCCTGGGGGGTTGGGACCTGACCACCGTTACTTTGCTGGAGACCGGGCCGTGGCTTACACCGACCATCAGTGGTTCGGCGGACCAGTCGAATACGAACGTTGTCAATCGCGGTGCTATTTTGCGTCCGGATGTGTTATCGAGCAACTTCTACACCGGCCAATCTCGGGCGCGATACTTCAACCAGTCCGCATTTGCCCCCACCCCTGCGGGTGCCGGGCGCTTCGGAAACGCCGGAGTCGGCATCCTGGAGGGGCCTGGAACCTCCGCGGTCTCGCTGGGGGTAGCCAAGCAACTTCGGATCACGGAGAAGCTTCATGCGCGCTTCGAAACGACCTTTACCAATGTCCTCAACCACACCAACTTTGCCCCTCCCGTCACCGCTATCGACAGTTCGACCTTCGGAGCGTTGACCGGTCCGCAGACGGCCGAGAACGCCGGAAACCGCACTGGACAGGCGGCCCTCAGGCTGGACTTTTGAACTCTTACCATACCGACGGAACTGGGCGCCCATATTTCAAAAGGCGAGATGTGGGGCACACTTTGGTCCGCGGGCAAAGAGCAATAGTCATGCTTCTAGAAGTTGAAGAGCGCCTGAAAATTAAAGTCCCGCACCGCGGAGCCGTGGGAGAAAAAGCCGGTTGCCAGCTGCGTCGACTTGCCGAAAAAGGGAGAGTCGGTGGTGCCGTCCGGCGGTCCGCCAAGGGTTCCGTTGGGCGGTGCAAGATTGACCACGTTGAAGATATTGTGCGCAAAGGCGCTGAACGTGATGCTGTAACGGCGGTCCACACGGTTGTTCTGTCCACCCGGATTGGGGCCGTTGCCGCCCAGCCCCATTCCCGGCATGCGCCCGCCGCGGCGACCGCCTCCAGGACCACCACCATCCACGCTTGCTCCCTTGCCTTCTTCCACCCGCGGGCCAACTCCGAAGGTCTTGGCTACCCGCAGATTCATGGCGAATTGAACCGAGGCATTCCCATAGTTGATGGGGATGATCCCCGACCCAGTGGGAGGAGTGGCGCTGATATCGAAGTTCCCGTACTTGGTCGTATCCACATTGGCGGGATTCGAATCCGAGGAAGCAAAGACCGGCCGGTCGTTGAAGAACGAATCTCCGTTTGTGTCCTGGTTGAGTTGGATATTGAACGGTGCACCCGAAGAAGCGCTGAGGAAGGGGCTGATCCTGAAGCCGTAGGGAGCCGAGTAATTGGCGAAGGCAAAAACACGATTACGGACATCGAAGAACTGGCGGCCGTAATCCTGCATGATGTTGTACTGATTGGATGGGTGGTAGCCGGGGCCGCCGGTATCGCTGTTTGCCTTGCTGTAGATGTAGAAGCCCGTAAACGTAAGCCTCCGACCGTATTGCACGTTCAAATTCAGGAAGATCTGGTTTTCCTTGAAGGTAGCCAGCGAATCGTACTCATAGATGTTGCATGGCGTACCTGGCGCCGCCCCGATTGGATTGGCAGGGCATAAATCCAGCGCTGGGCGGGTCCCATCCGGCGTCGGGGCGTCGATATTGCGCGAGAGCAATTGATGTATGCCGCGAGAATAGAGATACGTCGCCGAGACGTTTACGTTTTTATTCACCTGATGTTCAATGCCCGTTCCAGCCTCCATAGTGGCGGGCGCATTCAGGCCGGGCTGCGTGCGATAGAACGTCGGCAGCCCGGTAGACTCCTGTGTGGTGCTGCCCGGAGGGGTTCCATTGGGGTTGGGCTGAATGGTTTGTACCTGGCCCTGTTGATCGAGGTTATAGCGATCTACATTGAGCAGCAAGTTATAGGTGTATCGATTGAAGAAAATTCCATAGCCTGCCCGCAACACAGTTTTTGGCGGCTTGCCGCTGGGTCCAATGCCATAGGAAAGGGCAACACGCGGGGCAAAGTTGGCTCTATTCGGAATATGGTTCTGGGTCTCGAAGCGCAGCCCGTAGCTGAGAGTGAAGTTGGGGCGTACCTTCCAGTCGTCCTCGGCATAAAGGCCCAGATCGACCACTCCCACGCTCTGCTTCGGAGTGCCCGTAGTGATCGAGAACTGGCTGGGCTTGTTTGCCTGGTAGGCATTGAGATTGGAATAGGTATAGGTGCCCTCAAAGTTCGCATTAGAGTAATTTGAATCCTGCACATCGCGCAGTCGGCCGCCAAAGCGAACATAATGCTTGGTAAGCGCAAGGGAAGCGTAATTCTGAAACTCGTAGCGAGTCTCCGTATCGCGACTGGTACCCAGGGGACTGCCACCCCCCTCAAAATTCTGCAGAACGTTGATGGCTGGAGCAACCACCTGCGGGGTCTGGTTGGTTTGATCACGAACATACTGAAAACGGGTGTTGTTGACGAACTTCGCGCCATACACCTGGCTGTCACTGATCTGAATCCTGTTTTCTACTTCGTTAGTGTTGTATCCCTGGCTAGGCAGTACGAAGCTCCCGACTCCGCTGTTGTTCCGGGTGTCCTGGTAGTAGCTATAGCGAACCGTCAAGGTCTGGCTCGGGGTCAATTGATAGTCGATGCGGGGACTGATGTCGGTGCGCGTCTGCGGGTAAGGCACGGCCAGACTGCACGGCGTGCCGCTCGTGTCTACCACGGCGCCGCTTTCTGGTTCGCAGGTAGCAGGGTCGGGCACATAAGGCACATTGGCATTGACGATGTTGTTGTTCTGAATATTTCTCCGATCAAAGCTGAAGAAAAAAGAAGCCCTCTTGCCCAGCGCGCCGCTTACGTTGCCGTCATATTGCAACGTATGGTAAGGCGGTTGATTTTGCACGAAGGGATTGGAGGTGTCGAAGGCGGATGCGTTGGCATTCACGAACAGCTGACCATGCAGTTTGTCACTGCCGGGCTTGGTCAATATCTCGACACGGCCATAACCAGGACTGTCATATTGGGCAGAGAACGGATTCTGGTTGATGATGATGGCCCGGATCGCTGACTTGGGCGGCACCTGACCTCCGGTAAAGCCATCGATGTAAATCTGGCCCCCGCTGGGACCTGCGGAAGGACCCGCCAGTGCCGTGAGTTCGTTCGACAATTCGTCAGGATCGTCGGAGAGTGCGTCGAGGTCCTTGCCCGTCAACACCACGGCGCTTACGTTGGTGTCCGGATCCACGCTTACGCCGGGGGTATCTCCCGAAACCTGTACCTGCTGCTGCTCCATTTGGATCGTCAGCGAAACATTCAGGTGCTGGGTTTGCCCGGCTGCAATCCGTACAGGCGGAGAAGTGAACGTGGAGAATCCGTTGGCTTGCACGGTTACCGTGTATTGGCCGGGCGCCAGGCCAGGGATGGCATATTGGCCAGTAGCATCTGACGTTCCAGTACGGCTCACCCCGGCGGACGATGTCACGGTGAGCGAAGCCTGGGGAATGACCGCCCCGCTAGGGTCGGCCACCTGGCCGCGCAGTGTTCCCGTTACTGCCACTGTTGCTGTTTGAGCCACGGCATTTGGTAAAGCAGTTATCCCGGAGAAAACGAACAGGGTCGTCAGGCAGAGAGCGAGGAATCGTTTCAAAAGTTCTCCTCAGATAAATTCACAGTTGGGCTAGAGCACTTGCACGATGGTTGGAGGTGGAGCTTTTCTTGGGAAAAGCCTCGTCCGAAGCATCCTTACCGGCTACACCCATCGTCAAAAACGCTACGTTGGTTGAGACTGCTTATATGGCTCAGTTCTGGAGCGCGCCCTGGGCACGCATTCCTTCTGCGGCACCTGCACAGAGTGCTCTACTGGGGTGCTTCTCCACCGCCGCCGCCTTCTCCACCGCCTAGATTCCATGCAGAAGAAAGCATGGCTTGACTGGCGCTGGTGGAGGCTTGCAGCATGGGCTCGACGCCGGCGACCACGGTGATGGCGGTCGCGCTGTCAGGAGCCTGGCCCTCGGTTGCCACGACGATGACCATGTTACCTTTCGCCAGATCCTTCAACGTGACCGATGGCGAACGCGCCAGCAGCTGCTGAAAATCGGGGCCGGAGCCACGGCCTTGGCCTGGACCTTGACCCGACGGCCCGGCTGGCCGATCGCTCCCGCCGGCTCCTGGAGGTGGTCCGGAAGGTGCGCCGGCTGGGGGTCCACCGGCTGCAGGGCCCTGCGAACCGGATGGCGCCGGGGATCCGTCCGGTCGCCTCGCTCCCCCGCCATTCATGCGCGCGGCCAGCCGCTGCGCTACAGCGGGATCCAGCTTTTTCACTTCACTATCAGGGGTAACGGAAAGGACCACCGGCTTCCTGGTGGCCGTATCGTTCACCGTAATGGTAGATGCCGCCGCGTTCACGGCCACGATGGGCCCAGCGAGGTTGCGGAAGCTTCCGCTGACGATTTCTTGTGCCTCCAGCGTCGCGCCGTCGTCACTTCGAAGGCCGCGGGCACGAAGCTGGTCGCCCGGTTTGATTTGGTCGAGAGAACTTTTTACTGCCTGATCGAACCGGACCGAACCCGCAGCATAGCGGCGAATGATGGTGGTGGGTGAGGCGTGAATGACCAGGGTCCGGGTTCCACCAACGCCGGTGGAGATGGTCACGGTTCCTGCTGCCGGGTCGACTGCCTTAACCAGACCGCCCGCGCCATGCTTCTGCCAGTCCTCCCGCTCCTGTTCCTGCTTCTGAGCGATGTCCGCGCTCTTAATGGCAACCAGCATGGTGGCAGCCAGTGAGCTGCCATTCGCATTGGCAGAACCGCGTGCCATGACTCGATCCCCTGCCGCGAGATCGGCCAAGCTGAAGGGACTGGCCCCAGCCAGGGTCTTCTGTCCTGGTTCGATACGCAGCAGACGGGCGTCCTCCTCCACTGTGATCTGCATGGTTGCCCCGGAATCACTCTTGACGGTAAGAGTTTTGCCATTCAGCGTCTGAACGGTACCGAGGAACGTCACCGGCTTGGCGGCCGGGGCAGCATCCTGTGCCGTGCCCGCCATTGGAAGCAAGCCGGCAACAGCCAATATCACTCCTCCAAAAATCACCCTCCGGATCCGTATGTTCAGCGTTTGCGTCCTTATTCCTGGCATCGGCTCTTTCCGTTGCTTTATTTTATTCGCTGCCAAAGTAGAGGCAGCGCACCCGCATTCGCGGCGAATCAACCCCTTTACTGGGGTGTGGTCACACCGCCCACTGGAACCCGCGACGGCCACTCCAGGGTGGTGTTCGGTTGGCTGGTTTTTACCCGGATAGACTGCAGCCCGGGCTTCGCTGTAGAGACGAAGCTCAGCTCATATTGGTTTTGCAGCTTGCGCTGAATGTCGGAGAGAAACGGCGCGAACGATACCGGGTTGCCAAAACCCTCAAGGTAAACCTTGCCGCCGGTCGAGGACGAGACTTGAGTAAGGTAGTTCTGCCCTCCATCCATTGCCGCCGCACTCTGGTCGAAGCGTCCTGCGCCCCGATAGTAGATGGAATAGACAATCACGCCGGCTTTTTGTGCGTCGCTGGTGGCCGCCTGTACGTAGGGATTGTCAGGATTAAAGCGTGCGCCAGAGTAGCGGTCGACGCCATCGGTGACCATGATCACCTCGCGGCGTACGTTGCTATCCCCACCCGGCCAGTGCTTAACCAGATCCGAAAGGCAAAAATAAGGGCTCCCATTACCGCCCGCCGTTCCTGAAGGCAAGCGGAAAGACTTGGCTGCTTGCGCGTGGTCGCTGGTAAAGTCTTGCACCAGGTTCGGGGTCCCATTGCGCATATAGCCAATCGCCACCTGCGTGGTGGGAGGCAGGCCAGTCACAAAGCTCCTGAGGTCGTTCAATTGCAGACCCAGGTTGCCGCGGGAAGAATCATCCAACAGCACCACCAGTTGCAAGCCCGAGCGCTCGCCGCGCAAAGGAACCCAACCGTCCACTTCCTGAAGCTTGCGATTCACGAAAACGGTAATGCTCTGGCGGGGGACGGTGGTCACGTCTTCTGCCGATTTTGAGTTCACCGTGACAATGGCATGCGCGGTAGATGTTTCCTGCGCCGATAGAGCCGGCAGGGCGCTCAGCATAGAGAAGCAAACTCCCACCACCATCACGACCTTGCAACTGCCTATTTCCGTCATTCTTTAGCCCGTGCCTTTTGCTCGCCGAACCTGCATCTATATGACGGCAACGGGGCGTGAAAGGTTCGACCATCGCCAAGAAAACCAAACTGGAACTCATCGCGTCGTTTTGCAAAGGGCGCTCTGCTATCCTCAACATGAACTGCAATGGTTACCTGGGTCATTCTTCTGCGGGCGTATCTTGTTGATACAGTGGATTATCGACAGAGCAACCGGAGCAGCGCTCGAGATGACCGAAGTTAGGGTAATGGAGCCCCCAGTCGCGATGCACACGGAGCGTCCGCTCTGTATCGACCTGGATGGGACGCTGGTCAAGTCGGACACCTTCGTCGACTCGCTGATGGTCCTCGCCCGTCGCCGGCCGCTGGCTTTTTTGCGCACACCATTCTGGGCCATCAAGGGAAAGGCGCATCTCAAGTCGCAGGTGGCCTCCCTGGTCGCTCTCGATGTTGCCCACTTGCCGTACAACCGTCCGTTGCTGGACTATCTGCGAGATGAGCATGCGGCTGGCCGCAAGCTCTACCTGGCCACTGGGGCCGATCGAGTCCTGGCGCGGAGCGTAGCTGCCCATCTGGGCATCTTTGACGACGTGATGGCCAGCGATGGCGCGGTAAACCTCACCGGACGCAACAAGCTGCAACATCTGGAGCAGCGGTTTGCGTCTGACGGCTTCGACTACATCGGCAATGCTCTTCCTGATTTGCCGCTTCTCAAAAGTGCACAGCAGGCGATGCTGGCCAATCCTGACCTTAGGTTGAACAGCGCTCTGAAGGGCCGAAATATCAAGGTGAGCAGGAGCTTCCTCGACCGCTCGCGCGCGCCTGTTGCTCTGGCAAAGGCCCTCCGGCTGCATCAATGGGCAAAGAATCTGCTTGTCTTCCTGCCTCTGCTGCTGGCCCACACCATCCATCTGGCGCCCGTGTTGACCGCGGTCGCCGCCTTCTTCTGCTTCAGCTTCATCGCTTCGGCGACCTATATCTTCAACGACTTGCTTGACCTGGAGGCGGACCGCGTACATCTCAGCAAGCGCAAACGTGCTTTTGCGGCAGGCGAACTTTCTGTAACTGCGGGGCTTGTCGTCTCATTTCTGCTGACGACGCTCGCTTTTGTCATGGCGGCCTATTTGCCCCCAAAGTTTCTCATCTTCCTGCTGCTCTATCTTGTCACCACGTTGGCTTATTCCCTGGTGCTTAAGCGCATCGTTCTGCTGGATGTCGTCATCCTCTCGAGCTTGTACACCGTGCGCATGGTGGCCGGCGCCGCGGCCACTTACACCATCATCTCTCCCTGGCTTGCAGCTTTCTCAATTTTCTTTTTTCTAAGCCTGGCGATGGTCAAGCGGTTCAGCGAATTGCAGAACCTGCATGCACGCGGCGTGAACCCGACCTCAGCCAGAGGCTATCTCTTAAGCGACATCGAGCAGCTGCGCAGCTTCGGAACCTCCAGCGCCTATGCCTCGATCGTCATCTTCACTCTCTATATAAACGGGCGTGACGTGACGGCGCTCTATCATCATCCCAGCCGCATGTGGTTGATCACACCGCTGATGATCCTGTGGATCAGCCGGGTTTGGTTGCTGGCCTCGCGCGGGTTGCTGGATGAAGATCCGGTGGTCTTTGCTCTGGTAGACCGCATGAGTCTGCTGCTCGGTCTAGCGGTAGTGTTGGTTGCCTACTCGGCGCTGTGAACTGCCTCCTCCGGGTGTATACCGGACAAAGCGTGGATTTTGTGAAACTACTCCAGAAAGATAAATGACTTATGTCCCCTCGCCAGGACCGGCCGCAGTTTGAATCCTGGGGCCGCTATCCAAGGCTCTCCGCTGAAGTCCACTCCCTTTTCTGGAAAGAGGATTTTCCTCCCCCACAGCTCCCCGGCACAAAAATGCTGGCGGTGGGCATGGGACGCAGTTACGGCGACGTTTGCCTGCTCCAGAATGGTACGCTTCTACGTACGCCGAACCTCGATCGACTGATCTCGTTCGATGCGCAATCCGGCCTGTTGCGCTGTGAAGCTGGAGTGACGCTGGCGGAGATACTGGACTTCGCTGTGCCCCGTGGCTGGTTCTTGCCGGTGAGCCCGGGCACGAAATACGTAACCGTCGGTGGAGCCATTGCCAACGACATTCACGGTAAGAACCACCATGTGGCCGGCACCTTCGGCCTGCACACGCCATGCTTCGAGCTGGTACGGTCGGATGGAACGCAGATGGTGTGCAGTGCAACCCAGAATCCTGATTGGTACGCCGCTACCATCGGTGGCATGGGTTTGACCGGCCTGATCGGCTGGGCTGACGTGCAGCTGCGCCCGATCGTTTCCCGCCGCATCCGGTATCAATCCACCCGGTTCGTCGGGCTGGAGGAGTTTGTCGCACTATCAGCAGCAAGTACCCGGGAGTACTCCGTGGCATGGATCGATTGCGTCGCCCAGGGCCGTAACTTTGCCCGTGGCATCTTCATCCAGGGTGAGCACGACGAAAACCCGGGGCCCTTGACTCCGTTGGCTAAGCCAAAGTTCTCCCTGCCCTTCGACCTGCCGGCCTTTGCCCTCAACCGCTCTTCCGTGGGCGCCTTCAATACTCTCTACTACCACAAGCAGCTCAGCAAACAACGCTCCGGGTTGACCGATTACGAGCCATTCTTCTATCCCCTGGACCGTATCCTGCAGTGGAATCGGTTGTATGGCCAGCAAGGTCTGCTCCAGTTCCAATGTGTTCTACCGTGGGCCAGCGACTCCATGGGGATGATCCAGCTATTGAAGGCCATTACCGCATCAGGGCTGGCGTCTTTTCTAGCCGTGATCAAGGTCTTCGGGGATGTGGCTTCGCCTGGGATGATGTCGTTTCCCATGCCGGGTATCACCCTGGCGCTGGATTTTCCCATCCGGCGAGAGGTGAGCTTCGACCTGCTGGATAGGCTTGCCGCCATCACAGCCGAGTTCGGCGGCCGGATGTATCCAGCTAAAGATGCGTGCATGAGCGCGGCGCATTTTCAGCAGTTCTATCCCCAGTGGGAGCAGTGGGCCGTCTACATCGATCCCTCGTTCAGCTCCAGCTTCTGGCAGCGAGTAACCGGCCTTGACTAAACGCGATCCGGGTTTTCCTTCCAGGGTGCTGGTGTTGGGAGCGACCTCGAGCATCGCCATCGCGACCATGCGGCGGCTCGCGGCGCGGAATATACATTTCATGCTGGTGGCCAGGAACAGCAACCGGCTGACAGCGGTGGCCCAGGATCTACTGACCCGCGGCGCAGCCACCGTAGACACCTGGGTCATGGATCTGGATGACACCGCGGCCCAACCTGAGATGCTGGCGATCGCGGTGGAGCGGCTGGGTAAGATCGATCTGGCTCTGATTGCTCACGGGGTATTGGGCGACGAGCAGGCTGCGGAAGCGGATTTCGAGATCGCCGCTGCCATTCTGCACACCAACTTCATCTCCACGGTTTCCCTGCTGACCTGGCTGGGAAACTACTTCCAGGCCCAGCATGGGGGCACGTTGGCGGTCGTCTCCTCGGTAGCCGGCGACCGCGGACGCAAGAGCAATTATGTCTACGGTGCTTCCAAAGGCGCGCTGAATGTCTTCCTGGAAGGTTTGCGCAACCGTATCGACCGCGATGGAGTCCAGGTGCTGACCATCAAACCGGGCTTCGTGGCAACGCCGATGACCGCGCATGTGCCGCACAATGCGCTTTTTGCCACGCCGGACCAGGCCGCCCGCGGCATATTGAAAGCTATTGAGCGACGGCGCGATGTTGCCTACGTGCCCTGGTTCTGGGCCTGGATCATGCTGCTGGTGCGCGCCATCCCGGATTCTCGCTTCAAAAAGATGAACATGTAGCGCCCCGGCAGAAGGCGTAATCCGCGCCAGCTCCGGACTTCGGTCCGTGGAACGCGTTTTTTAAACCCCCGAGAAAATGCTTCACCCTCCGATCACAGGACTTCTAGCCCGCTCTGAGGCTTTGTATCAGGGCCCGAGAATAGGTCGAGCTTTTAGGCCCTGAGGTGCGGATTGCCTTGAATGGATGCGGATGGATGGGCAGAAAAGCTTACCTCAGGGCCTGAAGGCCGATGGGTCTTGAGGATGGATGTCCGGGCTGAAGCCCGGACCTACCCAACCGCGGAGTTCGCACGCAGACTCTTTAGCCCCTGAGGTCTTGCTTTCTTGCCCGGTGTCGAGTCTTTCCGCAGCCTGTTTAGCTCGTCCATACAGCAAAAAAACGACGGGCTCTACCCCCTGACGAAGACGGGCGCAGCGCACCGGTTCTTTTTAACCGGCCTTCAACGCAGTCGGGATGGGGTTGAACACCAGGGAGGCGGAATTGATGCAATAGCGCAGACCGGTTGGCGGCGGTCCGTCGTTAAAAACGTGACCCAGGTGCGCATCACACCGTCGGCAGGCTACCGCGGTCCGCACGCCCCAGCTGGTGTCTTCTGTTTCCACGATGTTCTCTTTGGCGATCGGCTGCCAGAAGCTCGGCCAGCCGGTGCCGGAATCGAACTTCGTCTCCGACGAAAACAGCGCTGTGTCACAGCAGATGCAACGAAAGATTCCCCGCTGGTGCAGGTTCCAATAGGAGCCGGTGTAGGCCATCTCAGTATCGGCCCTGCGGGTGATGTCGAAGGCATTCGCGGAAAGTCGTTGCCTCCACTCGGCGTCACTCTTGACGATCTTAGGCAGCCGGACGGCACCAGTCGCCACGCCGGCCGAAGAAAATTCGGCAATTGCAACCTCCGGAGCAGGACCGCCCGGCGATGAGGCTGCCGGTGTCGAGGTCGCAGGATGCAGCGACCAAGCGGCAATGGCGGCGGCGGCCATCCCCCCGCTCAGCAGGAAGGCGCGACGCGTTATCTTTTGCCGGGCAGAATCGTAGTTGAGGTCGGAGTCGAACATTGGTTCACCACAATGTTCGACTCACAACAAGGCGGGAAGTTACAGCCTTAGGCGTCGAGTTGCTTGGTCACCAATTCATTCAGGAGCACCGGGTTGGCCTGCCCTTTCGACAAACGCATCACCTGGCCTACGAAGAAAGCGGCGACCGTCTTTTTTCCGGCGCGGTACTGCTCCAGCTGCTTGGGATTGGCTGCAATCACTTCCTGAATCAGCTTCCCAAGTACCGCGGGGTCGCTGATCTGCTGCGGCTTCTCGCGCTCATATACGGCGCCAAAGTCCTCCCCATTGTCAAACGCCGAATCAAATAGACCTTTGAGCTGCTTGCTGGAAAGCTCTCCCCCCTCGGTCAGATCCGCCGCCTGGACCAATCCCTGCATGCTGATCGGGGACTCTTCCAGTTCGAGGCCCTTGGCCTTGAGACGGCCCATCAATTCACTCTGGATCAGGTTTGCGACCCTCCGGGGGCTACGCGCCTGCCTTGCCGCAGTCTCGAACTGGTCGGCAAAGTCACGCGTGGCGGTCAGTGTCTGAGCATCCTGCATCGTTATCTCGTACTCGGCAATCATGCGCTTGCGGCGTGCCTCCGGCAACTCGGGCATGCGGCTCACCAGGATTTCCTTCCACTGCCCGGAAACCAGCAGCGGCGGCAAATCCGGCTCAGGAAAATACCGGTAGTCGTGCGCCTGCTCCTTTGACCGCATGGAGTAAGTGCGCCCCTCGCTCGCGTTCCACAGCCGCGTCTCCTGAGTCACCCGGCCGCCACTTTCGATCAATTCCACCTGGCGCTCGATCTCATACTCCAGCGCCGAGCGAATAAAACGGAAGCTATTCACGTTCTTGACCTCGGCCTTGGTTCCGAACTGCTTCTGCCCGCGCAATCGTACGCTCACATTCGCATCGCAGCGCAGCGATCCCTCTTCCATGTTGCAGTCGCTCACGCCGGTGTAGAGCAGAATTTCTTTGAGGCGGGTCAAATACTCGTAAGCCTCATCGGGCGTTCGCAGATCGGGCTCACTCACAATTTCAATCAGCGGCGTTCCGCAGCGGTTCAAGTCCACGTAGGTTTTGGTCGCAGAGTCCGCAAAGCCGTCGTGCATGCTTTTCCCCGCATCCTCTTCCATATGCAGCCGGGTAATGCCGATGCGTTTGGTGACGGTGTGGCCGGAGCCATCGAGCGCTGGAACATCGATCCATCCGTGTTCTGCCAGCGGTTTGTCGAATTGCGAAATCTGGTAGCCCTTGGGCAAGTCGGGATAGAAGTAGTTCTTGCGAGCGAAGACCGACTGCTCGCGCACTTCACAGTTGATCGCAGTCGCGGCCAGCACAGCATACTCCACTGCGCGCTGGTTCAACACCGGCAGTGCACCCGGCAGGCCAAGACAGGCCGGGCAAATATGCGTATTCGGTTCACCGCCGAATTTATTTGCACATCCGCAAAAGGCCTTGGTATTGGTTAGCAGCTGTACGTGTACTTCGAGCCCGATGACCGGCTCGTACCGTTCCAGCACTTCAGGCGAAACACTCTTCGCAATGACCGTCATTACTTTCGATTCTAGCAACGCTGGCGACGCAAATGTCAGCGTTTTGCTTATCCAATTTTTGTCTCAAGCCGCCACTTCCCGGATTTCCTGCCACGCAGCACTGGAAAGAGCCGCGTGTGCGCCTTTCCGTGAAGAAAGGCGCATGAAGTGCGACAACGCCATTTAGTTCTACCAGGAAATCCGGGTTTCCCGGCCGGTGGTTACAAAGAAAGGGTAGTAAGATTCTGAGGCAGCTCGTGCGCCTGGAGAATCCCGCTGGTGATCGACGTTCGTCAGGAAATAACTGCGGTCATTGAGGCCACTGTCCTGGTCGTGGCCGCTCTCTTCCCAATCGTCAATCCTTTGGGGAGCGCCGCCATTTTCGTTAATTTAGTAGGGCCGATCGCTTCCACCACACAGCGGTTGCTGGCGCAGAAAATCGCCATCTACAGTTTCTTCCTGCTACTTTGCTCCCTGCTGTGGGGCGTACACGTACTCACGTTCTTTGGAATTGCGATTTACGCAGTACAGATTGGGGGAGGTCTGGTGGTCGCCGCTACCGGATGGTCTCTCCTGAGCCAGGACACCGGACGCGCGAAAGATACGGCTACTCCAGAAGACCAAATCCTTGAAAACGCGTTCTATCCATTCACGCTCCCTATCACTGTGGGGCCGGGATCTATCTCTGTTGCCATTACCTTGGGAGCGCATCTCCCTCCGGAGCTACACGAGCCGTCCTTGTTCTCACTCCGGGTTCTGATTGCTGCCATCGCGGGAATCACGTTGATCTGCGTGATTATTTATGTGTGCTATGTCTATGCGCGGAAAGCAGAGCAGCTTCTGGGCAGATCCGGAACCTCGATGGTGATGCGCCTCTCTTCATTTATCCTACTCTGCATCGGCGTACAGATTATCTCTACCGGCATCAAGGCATACCTTCAAACAATAGGTAAATTTTAAGCAGTCTTGTGTAGAAATTACGGACCATGCCGGACGGATTGCAGCAATGGCCGCCTGGTTCTACGAAACATATTGGTCCGTGCCGAAATATTCTTGTGGGCGATGTACCAGCCCGTAGCAGTGGCTCGTTATGACGCGGAAAGGTCAAGCTCACCATCGAACACTCATTGGTGCAGGTGCTCTTGCACATTTTGGCCCCATGCGTTCCGCGAAGAAGGCGATGAGACCACGAAGATAAAAATTATAAATATCTTCCGTGCCTGGCTCGCGGGGCATTTTTCCGACCAGCGCAACTCCGCTCGCGGATCGATTCACCATTAGATACAACCACGGTTTCGTATCGCAGGATCTCCGAAGCCCGATCGCCTGCCTGCCAGTTCGACGGACAAAATCTTGACGTCCTCGATGTCATCAAACTTTGGCGGCTTCTTCTAAGGCAATGCCATCGGTCCCTCCCTAAGCTTTGGGCTACGCCTCACAACCAACGCCTAGCCTGCTGGAACAACCTGAAAACCTGTCCGATTTTGTACCGAATCGTGCAAGATGCGCGGTAACAATCCAAACGATTCACTGGGTGGACGGAAGATACCTTGCCTAAATGATTTTTCAGTAACTAGAATTGCGGCGCATCTCAGCAGGTAGTAATCCCCAACGGGAGAGATACGCCTGCGCAAGCAAGCGTATGTCTTCAGGTGAAGACAGCGCCATGAACCACCAAATTGCACGTACATGCTTCTTTCTGCTTGGTCTCCCTGCCGCCATCACCCTTGTTGGTTGTGGTTACACCAGTTCTCTTGTTCCTACTGAGGCACCGAACGTTTCGCCGACGGGTATCCAACACATCGTGGTGATCTTTCAGGAAAATATCTCCTTTGACCACTATTTTGGCACTTATCCCAACGCGCAGAATCTACGCGGCGAGTCACCCTTTACCGCGCTCCCGGGAACCCCGGCCGTCGACGGCCTCTCCCCAGACCTCTTGCTGAATAACCCTAACGCAAGCAATAAGAGAAATGGCGCAGGGGCAACCAACCCGTTCCGGTTATCACCCTTAAGTGCCGCTACCGCCGATCAGGACCACGGCTACTCCGCAGAACAGCTGGCTTTTGATGGCGGCGCGATGGACCTGTTCCCACGCTCCGTCGGCGCCGCCGATAGCCGTACCCTGGGGAGTGGTATTGCAGCTACTACCGGCCTGACTATGGCCTATTATGACGGCAACACGGTGACTGCGCTGTGGAGCTATGCGCAGCATTACGCGATGAGCGATCGCTTCTTCGGTACGACTTTTGGACCGTCTACGTTGGGGGCCATCAATCTAATCTCCGGTCAAACGAACGGCGTCGTAAACGATGGCAATGCTGAAGGCAGCATCGTCTCGGATGGAAATGGAGGATACACGCTTTACAGAAATGCAAACCCGGTTAACGATGTGTGCTCTGCTACGAGCGCCGCGACTGTGCATATGATGGGGAGGAATGTTGGAGATTTACTGAACGAAGCAGGCGTTACGTGGGGTTTCTTCCACGAGGGTTTCGATATTTCGGTGACCAACAGCAATGGCACCACGGGTTGCCGGCGAAGCAACCGATCCGAGGTCACCGGGCAGACGCCGGTTGACTATAACCCGATCCTCAATCCCTTTCAGTACTATGCTTCGACCGCGAACCCGCTTCATTCCCGTCCCACTTCCGTACAGATGATCGGGCACGCAAATGACGGTGATACGAACCACCAATACGACATCCGTGACTTTTTTGACGCGGTAAAGGCCGGAAACTTTCCCTCGGTGAGCTTCCTGAAGTCTGCCGCTTATCGCGACGGCCACGCCGGCTACTCCGATCCGCTGGATGAAGGGGCATTTCTGGTGCACGCAATCAATTTTATCGAGCAAACTCCGCAGTGGAGCAGCACGATCATCCTTGTCACCTATGACGATTCTGATGGGTGGTATGACCACGTCCACAATATCGTCAACGGCAGCGCGACCACGAAGGACGGCTTTTCAGGGCCGGGAAAGTGTGGCGACGGAGCGAGCGCACTCCCGGGCGTGAACCCAAGCACTTTGCATGCCCAGGGTAGATGCGGCTATGGTCCACGCCTGCCGCTGCTGGTTATTTCGCCGTGGGCCAAGCCCAACTACGTTTCCCATACAGTGACCGACCAGAGTTCAGTTCTACGCTTCATCGAAGATACCTTCCTTAACCAGCAGCGAATCGGCCAGGGCTCCTATGATGCGATTGCCGGCTCTATCGGCGACATGCTTGATTTGAATGCGGCGACGCCAAAGAACGGAGAAGTGTTTGTGCTGGATGCGGCGACCGGGCAAGTCGAGAGCCATTAGGTGTCCAACAGATCTCTGAATCGCCGCGATCTTCTTAAGAATGCGGCGCTCTCCTCGCTGGCCTTACGAGCGCGGCCCGATCACTCGATCGCTCACCTCGCAGCCTCGTTTACAAAGACGCACACGATCAACGCGCTCCAGCTCGAGCCCTTCGTCGATCCGTTGCCTGTTCCGCAGATATTGCCCAGCGCGAGCTATCGAGCTGCGGCGAGAGTTCCGCTCAGCATCACCATGCGCGAAATTCGTATAAGAATGCACCGCGATCTTGCGCCGACACGGCTATGGAGCTACGGCCCCGAGGCCATAGGCCCGCTGATCGAAGCGCGGAAAGACGAAGCCTTGGCTGTGGAGTGGCATAATCAACTGCCGCCGCGACATTTTCTCCCCATCGATTACAGCCTGCACGGCTCCGGCCGCAATCTCCCGGAGTCACGCGCGGTCGTCCATCTGCACGGTGGCCGCACGCCGTCCATAGACGACGGCTATCCGACCCACTGGTATCCGCCCGGCCAATCACGTATCGCTCGCTATCCTAATCGGCAGGACGCAGCCATGCTCTGGTATCACGACCATGCCATGGGCACCAGCCGGTTGAATCTTTACGCCGGCTTGATGGGTGTGTATCTGCTTCGCGACACTCACGAGGCCCGCCTTAATCTGCCCGCGGGCAGCTATGAGCTGCCGCTTATCCTGTACGACCGCATCTTCGATCGCGACGGCCAGTTGTTCTATCCGGTCTCTCCCATTCCGGAGCATCCATGGATCGACGAGGTCGCCGGCGATGCGATGGTAGTGAACGGCCGGGTACAGCCCTTCCACGAGGTGGAGCCGCGCCGCTATCGGTTGCGCGTGCTGAACGCAGCCAACGGGCGTTTTTTTCGCCTGAGACTTTCCCATGGCGCCAGTTTCGTGCAGATCGGGGCGGATCAGGGGCTGCTCCCGGCCCCGGTTAAACTAGCCGGTCTTCTCCTGGCGCCCGGTGAGCGGGCCGACCTCATTGTCGACTTCGCCGCCATGCGTGGAGAGCGCGTCACATTGACCAACGGAGCGTTTCAAATGATGCAGTTCCGCGTCGGCTCCACGGGCGCCCAGGATAGCAGTCGTGTGCCCGAAGCTCTGCTGCCCATCGGCCACCTGTCCGAGCCTTCCGCGGCGCGCACCCGGGAAATGACGCTGAACGAGTTCAAGGACCCCGCCGGCAACGCGATGGTCATGCTGCTCAACCGGACACCGTGGCACATGCCGGTAACGGAGAGCGCCAAGCTCGGCTCGACCGAGATTTGGTCCCTGGTCAATTTAACCGACGATACCCACCCCATCCATCTCCATCACGTTCGTTTCCAGGTGATCGATCGCCGTGGATTCGATCGCGACCTCTACCTTCTGCAAGACGCTACCCTGCGCTTCACTGGTAGCGCGCTCCAACCCAATGCGAATGAGGGCGGATGGAAGGATGTGGTGCAATGCCCACCCAACATGGTTACGCGGATCCACATTTCTTTCGATGGCTATCCCGGCCGGTATCTCTGGCATTGCCACGTCCAGGAACATGAAGCGAACAACATGATGCGTCCGTTCGACATCGTAACCTAAAGCATCTTCACTTCGACCAAGCAAAGATGCGGTCGCACCCCGTGGACTTGTTCCGAAGCTATAATTATGGAGAGATTGAGAGTACTCACTCTACATAACGTTCTGATCGCTGGGTTGCTGGTTCTTTGCGTTGGATGTAGAACCTCTGGTAATGACAAGCCGATCGGTGCGGTGGTCGCTATCCGTGCCCCCCTCGGCCTGCCTCCGGTCCCCATCCCGGCGGACAATCCCCCGACTGTGGGGACCATCGCGTTGGGCCGCAAGCTCTTCTACGACCCCATTCTGTCCAAAAACAAGACCCTCTCGTGCGCTTCTTGTCACAACCCAAACATCGGTTTCACCGACGGGCGCCGGATCGCGGTGGGTTTCGGTGGACAGTTGGGCGTCCGTAATGCTCCTACGTTGTTGAATGCGGCATACTCCCCGGTCCAATTCTGGGATGGCCGCGCGGCCAGCCTGGAGGCACAGTCTGCCGATCCCATGGCGAACCCGCTCGAGATGAATCAGACACACCAGGTGTCGGTATCGAAGATCCAGGCGGACCCGGCTTATCGGGAAGAGTTTGCCCAGGCCTTTGGGCCGGGCAGCGTGACTATCGAAAAGGTACAGAAATCGTTGGCGAGTTTCGAACGGACGCTGCTCAGTGGCGACTCTCTGTTTGATCAGTACCAATACGGCGGCAACAAAGAGGCGCTCTCCCCGGCGGCGATCCGCGGCCTGGCGATCTTTCAAGATCCCAAGCGAGGGAATTGCGCCGTCTGCCATACCATTAACTCAACTTACGCGCTGTTCACCGATGGCAAATTTCATAACACCGGGGCGGGAGTAAATGGGGAGGGGGACTTCACTGATATGGGCCGCTTCGGACAGACAAAAATCGCAGCTGACAAGGGGGAGTTCAAGACGCCTACGCTCCGCAATGTGGCACTCACCGCACCGTACATGCATGACGGAAGCCTGAAAACCCTCAGCGACGTGGTCGCTTTTTATGCCGGAGGCGGTAACTCCAATCCCTTTCTCGATAAGGAGATCAAGCCGCTCAACCTTTCCGCCCAGGACCGCGCGGATCTAGTCAGGTTTCTCGAGGCTCTTACCGGCCAGATGCCCCGGAACGCGGGACCGCCTGCGAAAGAACAGGTCTATAGCCAACGATGAGACCCCTAGCCCTTCTTCATCTCTGTTGTGCGGCCGCGCTCCTCGCCGGTTGCTCGGGAAAAGTGAAAACCGAACCGGCCAGCGGAGCGAAAAGCGAGCCGGCACCGGTGTATTTCCAGGTAGATCCAGCGACCGCCGGTACGGTGGCGGGAACCATACGCTTTCAAGGCAAGAGGCCGGCGCCAAAAGTGATCGACATGAGCGAGGAACCTGCCTGCGTTGAAGCGCATCACGGCAAGGCTTATGACGAATCGCTGGTGGTGAGTAAACGCGGCGGACTGGCGAACGCCTTCATCTATGTCAAGAGCGGGCTGGAAGGAAAGACCTTCGCCATTCCTCCCACGCCGGTCGTCATCGATCAGAGCGGCTGCTGGTTCCGTCCGCGCGTGATGGGCATTCAAACCGGGCAGACACTGCAGGTCATCAACTCAGACCCGGTGACGCACAATATCCATCCCATGGCAGAGATCAACCGGGAATGGAACCACAGTCAAGGCGCGGGAGATCCGCCCATTGCGCGCAAATTCATCAAGCCGGAAATCATGATCCGGGTTAAATGTAACATTCATAGTTGGATGCACGCTTTTATCGGCGTTCTGGATCATCCGTATTTTGCGGTTTCGAAGGACGACGGATCATTCGAAATCAAGAATCTGCCGCCGGGTACCTATACCATTGCAGTCTGGCAGGAAAAGCTTGGGACCCAGGAGCAGCAAGTGACCGTTTCCCCTCACGGCAACGCTGAGGCCAACTTCACCTTTAAGGAAAAATAAAATGCGCAACATCGGATACGTGCTCCTTGCAGTTGGTCTGACTGTGTTGTCAACGGGCTGCAACTCCGCCAAAGCTCCGGAGCAACCTGCGCAAATCAAACCAGCAGAAACCTCAGCACCGCGGATCTACGTAACCAACGAAGTCGGCGGAGATCTTACTGTGATCGACTCCGGCAACTACAACGTCCTCGCCACCATTCCGCTGGGCAAGCGTCCTCGTGGCATCCATGCCAGCCCCGACCATAAGACGATCTACGTTGCACTCAGTGGCTCGCCCATTGCTGGGCCAGACGTCGATGAGAGCACCCTTCCGCCACCCGACAAGACTGCGGATGGAATCGGGGTCTTCGATGTTGCACAGAACAAAGTAGTCCGCATCATTCATGGCGGCTCTGATCCGGAAAACTTCGACGTCAGCCAGGATGGTGCGCAACTTTATATTTCCAACGAGGACGTCTCCGCCGTCAGCATCGTCGACATCGCCTCTGGCACGGTGGTTAAGTCTCTGGCGATTGGAGCACAACCCGAAGGTGTCAAGGTGACTCCGGACGGTAAGCAAGTCTGGGTCACCTCCGAAGAGACCGGAACCATTTCCGTACTGGATCCTGTGGGAGGCAAGATCATCAAGACATTCAAGGTGGGGCATCGTCCTCGCAACATCGCCTTCCTGCCCGACGGGTCACGCGCCTACGTCAACGCTGAGAACGACGGAACTGTCGTGCTGGTGGATGCCAAAAAGTACAAGATGATCAAGGCCATTTCGCTGGGCAAGCCGGGGCTGATTAAACCGATGAATGTCGTGCTCTCACCGGATGCGACAACGCTCTACGTCAGTACGGGAAGAGGACACATGGTATTTACGGTCGACACAGCTACAAATAAGGTTCTGGGGTCGGTCGAAGTGGGAGCACGACCCTGGGGCATAGCGCTCTCGCTCGACGGCAAGACATTGTATTCGGCCAATGGACCTTCGAATGACGTATCAGTCGTGGACCTGGCTACCAATACCGTGACTAAGAAAATCAAAGCTGGCAAGGGACCGTGGGGTGTGCTTGTCTTGCCGCGATGAGAGGTTGAACAGCAGGTCCCTCCACTACGCTTCGCTCCGGTCGGGATGACAACTCATTGGGATCAAGAGAGAAGGTTTCGCAACAGAATTGTCATCCCGACCGGAGCGAAGCGTAGTGGAGGGACCTGCTGTTCAACCTCTCCTGAGTAGCGAATCCTAGCTTGCCGCCAGTTGGCGCAGCACGTACTGCAGGATGCCGCCGTTCTCGTAGTAGAGAATTTCCTGCGGCGTGTCGATGCGCACCGTTGCTTTGAAATGCCCCACCCTTCCAGCCGGATCCGTCGTCTTGACTGTCAGCGTGCGACCCTGGGAAAACTTCTGCTCCAACATCCGGCGAATCCCTTCCAGGTCAAAGACCTCCTCGCCGGTGAGCCCAAGCGCCTCCGCACTTTGACCGCCCTCAAACTGCAACGGTAGGATGCCCATGCCCACCAGGTTGGAGCGGTGGATGCGCTCGTAACTCTGCGCGATCACTGCCCGTACACCCAATAGACGCGGCCCCTTGGCTGCCCAGTCGCGGGAGGAGCCGGAGCCGTATTCCTTGCCGGCGAGAATCACCAATGGTGTGCCGCGCTCAGCGTATTTCACCGAGGCGTCGAAGATGCTCATCCCTTCACCCTCAGGCAGCAGGCGAGTCACGCCGCCTTCTGTTCCCGGCGCCAGCTTGTTGCGCAGCCGCACGTTGGCAAAGGTGCCGCGCACCATCACCTCGTGATTTCCTCGCCGTGATCCGTAGGAATTGAAGTCGGCCGGCTTCACCCCATGCTCAACCAGGTATTTGCCCGCAGGACCATCCCGCTTGATCGAGCCCGCAGGCGAGATGTGGTCGGTGGTGACGCTGTCTCCCAGGACCGCCAGCACTCTGGCTCCTTTGATATCTTCTACCGGCGTTGGTTTGGCCGGCATCCCGTCAAAATATGGCGCCTTGCGGATGTATGTCGAATCTGGCTCCCACTGGTAGGTATCGCCGGTGGGGAACTTGAGGTTCTGCCAGTTCTTATCACCATCCGTAACAGTTGCATATTCTTTAGTGAAGATCGAGGAATCGATTGCCGACGCTATGGTGCTATTGACCTCTTCCTGGGTTGGCCAGATGTCCTTCAGGTACACCGGCGCGCCGTGGGTGTCCTTACCGATTGGATCGGTGTCAAAGTTGTGGTCGATGTTGCCCACCAGAGCGTAGGCGACTACCAATGGCGGCGACATCAGATAGTTGGCCCGCACTTCGGAGTTGATGCGGCCCTCGAAGTTTCGATTGCCACTCAACACGGAGACCGCGACCAAGCCATGGTCGTCGATAGCTTTAGAAACGTCCGTCGGCAATGGACCTGAGTTGCCGATACAAGTGGTGCAGCCATAGCCAACGACTTGAAAGCGCAGCTTATCCAGGAATTCGAGCAGCCCTGACCGTTTGTAATAGTCCGTCACCACGCGGGAGCCGGGCGCCAGAGAAGTCTTGACCCAAGGCGGCACTTTCAATCCCTTTTCCACCGCCTTTTTCGCCAGCAGCCCGGCAGCAACCATGACGGATGGATTTGAGGTGTTGGTGCAACTGGTGATGGCCGCAATCACGATGGACCCATGATCCAGGTAGGGATCGACATCGACGCCGAAGCGCTCTTTGACTGTGGTCGCCGGGCCTTTCTCCGGAGTGGACTTCTCACTGCCATTGGGCCAGGTATGACCACCCTCGCCCTCCCAGCGGATGGTTTGGCGCTCCTTGCGTCCAGCGGCGCTCGGCCCCAGCAGGCTGGGCAACTGCTGCTCGAAGTTGGCGCCGGCCTGGGAGAGCAGCACCCGGTCCTGCGGACGCCGGGGTCCGGCCACGCTGGGCTCGACGGTCGAAAGATCGAGCTCGGTGGTCTGCGTATATTCGGCCTCAGGCGAATCAGGAGTGTGGAACCATCCCTGTTCTTTGGAATATGCCTCGACCAGGTTGATCTGCTCGGTGCTGCGGCCGGTCAGTCTCAGATAGCGCAGGGTCTCTGCGTCGATGGGGAAAATTCCGCAGGTCGCGCCATACTCCGGCGCCATGTTGCCGATCGTAGCCCGGTCCGCGAGGCTCAATTCGCTTACGCCGGAGCCGTAAAATTCGACAAACTTGCCCACCACGCCGAGCTTGCGCAGCATCTCGGTCACGGTCAGCACCAAATCGGTTGCCGTAGCGCCTTCGCGCAGCTTGCCCGTCAGCTTGAATCCCACCACTTGCGGCACCAGCATGGAGACCGGCTGGCCCAACATGGCAGCCTCGGCTTCGATCCCGCCCACTCCCCAACCCAGGACCCCCAACCCATTGATCATCGTGGTGTGCGAGTCGGTGCCCACCAGCGTGTCAGGATACGCGCGGAGCAGACCGCCATTGGCCGGGGTGGTAAAGACTACGCGGGCCAGGTATTCCAGATTGACCTGGTGGCAGATCCCCATGCCCGGGGGCACGGCGGAGAAATTGCGGAACGCGGTCTGGCCCCATTTGAGAAAAGCGTAGCGTTCCCGGTTGCGCTGAAACTCGAGCGCCGCGTTGATCGAATAGGCGTTAGCAGTACCGAATTCGTCGACCTGCACCGAGTGGTCGATTACCAGCTCCGCAGGTTGCAAGGGATTGATCTTCTCCGGGTTTCCGCCCAGCTGCTTCATGGCATCGCGCATGGCCGCCAGGTCAACAACGGCGGGTACTCCGGTAAAATCCTGCATCAGCACGCGCGCCGGCATAAACGCGATCTCCCGCGCCGGCTCGGCAGTTGCCTGCCACTTGGCCAGGAATTCGATATCGTTTGCGGTCACGCTCTTGCCGTCTTCCTGGCGCAACAAGTTTTCCAGCAGAACACGCAGACTGTAAGGGAGACGATGGAGGCGGAGGCCTTTGGCCTCAAGTGCCTGCAGGCGGAAGATTTCGTAGGTCTTGTTGCCGACCTTCAGGGTGGATTGGCTGCCGAAGCTGTTCATTGCTGTTTCCTCTCTAAGAGCACGTCACTTTTGCGCAAGATTGCGCACGTGCGCGCCTGATCAAAGTTGGTTGTCAGGGTCTCGTCTGACGAGAAGTTAGGAGGAGTGGCTCCGTCCACGGTCAGGCTTGCCGTGACGGAAACGCTTGTGCAGGAAGTCGCGAAGTCTGCTCCGGGCGTTCATAGTCCACTAAAGATTCTAAAGCATTTTCGGCCAAGATGTGCTGGGCCGAATCAGGAGGTAACGCTTAGCCCCAGGAGCACCACGTTCAAGGCAATAATGATCGATACCGTCAGCCAGCCAAGAAACGCAGTCGTCCTCCCGTTAGTGAATCCACGCATCACGTTCCGCCGGCTGCAGAGAATCAGCAACGGGATCAGCGCAAAGGGAAGGGTAAAACTAAGCACCACTTGAGAAAGAACCAGGATGCGGATGGGGTCCAGTCCCAGGCCGATCACCACCATTGCAGGCAGCAGGGTCAGCAGCCGGCGGAGAAAGATGCTGAAGCGGACATTCAGGAAGCCTTCCAGAATCATCTGCCCGGCCAGGGTCCCGACAGTGGAGGAGGAGAGGCCGGAGCACAAAAGCGCAACGGCAAAGATGGTTGCCGAGGCGGGACCCAATAGGGGACCCAGCGTGCGATGGGCTTCCTCGATCGACATATCGGTGCGGCCGCTCCCGGCAAATGCCGCGGCGGCAACGATGATCATGGCGGAGTTCACCAGCCACGCTCCGTTCATCGCAGCAAACACGTCCAGAGCCTCCAGCCTCAAGTGGCGCAGACGCGACAGGTAGCGGACCTCGGGCGTATGTTCGCTGCGTTCTTCCCGGGCGAGACGCGGCTGCACCAGGCCGGAATGCAGGTAGACCACGTGCGGCATCACCGTGGCTCCCAGCATGCCGACCGCGATGTAGATGCTCTTCCGGTCCATCATCGGAACTACCGTGTGATAGGCGATCTGCCGCCAGTCGGGGTGCACTAGAAAGATCTCGATCAGGTAACATACCCCGATCATCAGAACAAAGACCATGATGCCGATTTCCAGGCTCCGGAAGCCCCGCAGTTCGAGCGCGAGAATGGCGAAGACGCAGACCGCCGAGACGATCGCAGCAATAAACATCACCGTGGTCCGGGTAAGGCCCAAATTAAGAAAATAGCCGCCGAAGAGCAGGTAGAAGCCCAGCGCCGCGCCCAGAAACTCGGCCAGATCGGTGGCCAGGGCCGATAGCTCGGCCGCTACCCAAAGGGCGATCGCGGTTCGCCGCGAGAAATGATCGCGGCAATTCTGCGGCAACGTCCGTCCGGTCGCGATACCTAGCTTGGCGGAGAGGTATTGAATGAGGATGGCCATGAGATTCGACCAAAGCAATACCCAGAGCAGTTTGTAACCGAAACTTGTTCCGCCGGCAAAGTTGGTAGCAAAGTTCCCCGGATCGATGTAGGCGATGCTGGCCACAAAAGCCGGCCCGAACCAATACAAGGTCTGGCGGGTCTTTAAATTGGAAAGCAGCCCCGCGGGGGACGAAACCGGAAGCGAGGGCGGAGAAGCAGGCGGCATGGCACGATCCTCGGTTTCAGTTGCTGAGGAACCCAGTATAGCCTGCATTTCCGTTTTTTTGTTAACTATGGTTAATGGCGCTTCGCAGCCCGGCGCTCCTGCGGTAGTCTTGCGACAGTTCCCGACCACGGAACCAGGTTCACTAAAAAGGGTAGGGTCGAGCGGATGAAAGTGCTGGTAATTGGTGGTGGAGGCCGGGAACACGCATTGGTTTGGTCCATCACCCGGTCGCGACGGGTCTCCGAAGTCGTTTGCGCGCCCGGCAATGCCGGCATAGCCCAACTGGCGCGCTGCATTCCCACCAGCCAGAAGGATCTCGATGACCTGTTACGGGTCACAATGTCGGAGAGCCCCGACCTGGTGGTGGTTGGCCCCGAGCTTCCCTTGTCCCTGGGGCTGGTAGACGAGTTGCAGCGGCGCAGCATCCCCGTCTTTGGGCCGACGCAGAAAGCAGCGCAGCTGGAGAGCAGCAAGGCCTTCGCCAAGCGCTTTATGCAGCGGCACAAGATCCCGACGGCAGCCTATGCCGTGGCTACCAGCGAGCAGCAAGCCCTGGAATCGATCGACCTCTTCCATCTTCCGGTGGTGATCAAGGCAGATGGTTTGGCCTCAGGCAAGGGGGTGCTCATGTGCGAGACGCGGCGCGAAGCAATTGAGGCCATTTCCGGCCTGATGGCGGGAAAGTTATTGGGCTCGGCGCAGTCTTCCATCGTGATTGAGGAGTTTCTCACCGGCGAAGAGCTCTCATTTCTCACCTTGGCCGATGGAAAGCATGTCGTGCCGCTGGCGCCGGCACAGGACCACAAGCGGATAGGGGAGGGAGACAAGGGGCCGAACACGGGAGGTATGGGCGCGTACTCCACAGACGGCATGTTGGACGACCAGATGCGGGAATGGATAATCAACCATATTGCGCAACCCGCGGTGAGCGGCATGGCCGCGGAAGACGCTCCCTTCGTGGGGGTTCTGTACTGTGGGTTGATGATGACCGCGCGCGGTCCCATGGTGCTTGAGTTCAATGCCCGTTTTGGCGATCCTGAGACGCAGGCCATTCTCTCCCGGCTGGATTGCGACCTCGTGGCGACGCTTGAGGCCTGCGTCGAGGGCCGCCTGAGCGACACCGAGCTTCGGTGGAAGCCGGGGGCCTCGGCATGTATCGTTGCGGCCTCGGCAGGCTACCCCGGCAGCTACGTGACCGGACGCAGGATCAGTGGGCTGGAAGAGGCGGCTCGCGTGCCGGGCGTAGAGATTTTTCATTCCGGCACCGCCTTGGTGGACGGGCATTACGTCACCGAAGGCGGAAGGGTGCTTGGCGTGACTGCGGCGGCCGCGACCCTGGAGCAATCGCTTTCGCTCGCGTATGAGGCTCTTGGCCAGATCCAATTTGAGGGGATGTATTACCGCAAAGACATAGGGCGCCGATCGTTAAAGAGCGCATAGCCAGAAGAACCTCGACACACGTGCCCGAATCCTCAGAGCCGCTCAGTGCTCTAACTAAGGGACAGGTGGGAGCATGGTTGAAGGAGAACTAGCTGAGGTCGACCCAGTATGCGGAATGAAGGTTCAGCCGCAAAAGGCCAAAGCATCGATCGAGCACGCAGGACGTACCTGGTACTTCTGTTGCTCGGGATGCCGCACAAAGTTCGAAGCTGCCCCGGCCAGGTATGACGGCTCGCAGCCGGCCGGTCTGGTATCCCTGGGGACGATCACGAAAGCATCAGCACCCGTTCCATACACCTGCCCCATGCATCCTGAAGTGCTCTCCGCGGAGCCGGGCGGTTGTCCCAAATGCGGCATGGCGCTGGAGGCAACCGAACCCGCTACCCCGGCGGAGCGCACCGATTACACCTGCCCCATGCATCCTCAAATCGTGCGCGATGCTCCCGGCGCTTGTCCTATTTGTGGCATGGCGCTCGAACCTCGAACCGTTACGGTGAACGCTGCCGATCCTGAACTGATCAGCATGACGCGACGTCTTTGGGTGGGGACCGCGCTTACGCTTCCTTTGCTCGCGATCATGGTCTCGGATCTTCTGCCCAGCCGTCCGCTACAGCATCTTTTGCAGGGCGCGGCGCTGGGGTGGTTCGAGTTTGCCCTGGCAACGCCGGTGGTGCTGTGGGGCGGATGGCCCTTTTTTGAGCGTGGCTGGGCCTCGGTGATTCATCGCAGCCTTAATATGTTCACGCTCATTGCGATGGGAAGCGGCGCTGCCTACCTCTACAGCATCGCTGCCGTGGCCGCCCCAGGCCTCTTTCCACCTACCTTTCGCGATGCCTCCGGACATATCGGTCTCTATTTCGAAGCAGCTGCCGTCATCACGGTTCTGGTCCTGCTGGGCCAGGTGCTGGAGTTGAGAGCTCGCAGCCAGACCAGCGGCGCGATCCAGGCGCTGCTAGGCCTGGCCCCCAAGACCGCGCGCCGCATCTCTCCTGACGGAAGTGAGGCCGATGTCGCTCTCAGCGAGGTCGGGATAGGTGACCTGCTGCGCGTTCGCCCGGGCGAAAAAGTGCCGGCCGACGGCTCGGTGGTCGAGGGCCACAGCTCGGTGGACGAATCGATGGTGACCGGCGAGCCCATCCCGGTGGAGAAGGCGGCGGGAGCCAAGGTGGTGGGTGGGACAATAAACGGCACCGGCAGCTTCGTGGTGAAAGCCGAGCGCGTTGGGGCGTCTACCCTGCTGGCGCAGATTGTAAAGATGGTGAGCGAGGCACAAAGAACCCGGGCTCCTATTCAGCGCCTTGCCGATCGAGTGGCTTCGTTCTTCGTTCCGGCCGTCCTGGCCGCAGCCGCCATCACATTTGTCTGCTGGGCAGTTTTCGGACCGCAGCCGCGCTATGCACATGCCCTGGTGAACGCCGTGGCCGTGCTCATCATTGCCTGCCCCTGTGCTCTTGGCCTGGCAACCCCGATGTCCATCATGGTAGGAACGGGCCGCGGCGCCGGTGAGGGCATCCTGGTGCGCAATGCAGAAGCCCTGGAGACAATGGAAAAAGTAAACACGCTGGTCGTGGACAAGACCGGGACGCTCACCGAGGGCAAGCCTCGAGTGAGCACAGTGATCGCTGCCGAAGGCATGGACGAAGCCCAGCTTCTGCAGGCGATGGCCAGCCTTGAAAAGGCCAGCGAACACCCCCTGGCCGCGGCCATTCTTGCCGCCGCGCAGGAGAAAAAGATCGAGTTGTCGCCGGTGGCAAATTTTGCGTCGCTCACCGGAAAGGGCGTATCGGGAACCGTGCAGGGCAGAACGGTGGCAGCCGGTAATGCCGCATTGATGCACGATCTCGGAGCTTCTTCGCAAGCAATGGAGCAGCAGGCCGAGGCCTTGCGCCAAGCCGGGCAGACGGTCATGTTCCTCGCCTCAGATGGCCACTTGGCCGGCCTGGTCGCGGTCGCTGACCCCATCAGGAAATCGACGCTCCAGGCCATTCACGAATTGAAGCAAGAAGGCATTCGGGTGGTGATGGTGACCGGTGATAACCACACCACGGCAGCGGCCCTGGCGCAGAAGTTGGGCATCGACTTCGAGGCAGAGGTGCTGCCGGCGCGAAAGGCCGAGGCAATCAAGAGGCTGCAATCGCAAGGCGCGGTGGTGGCTATGGCGGGCGATGGGGTCAACGACGCGCCCGCGCTGGCACAAGCGCAGGTTGGCATCGCGATGGGTACAGGAACAGACGTGGCGATGGAGTCTGGCGGCATCATCCTGGTCAAGGGTGATCTTCGCGGCATCCTGAAGGCGCGGCGTTTGAGCCAACGCACTATGAGCAACATCCGCCAGAATCTCTTCTTCGCTTTTATCTACAACGCCCTCGGCGTGCCGCTTGCCGCAGGTGTGCTCTATCCCGTGTTCGGATTGTTGCTTAACCCCATGATCGCCGCCGCCGCCATGAGCTTCAGCTCCGTCTCCGTCATCACCAACGCACTGCGGCTGCGGAAGGTTTCGCTCTAGCCAATGCCGGTTGTAGAGGGTAGGTCCGGGCTTTAGCCCGGACACCCATGCTCAAAACCCATTGGCCTTCAGGCCCTGAGGTACGCTTTTACCTCCATCGCGAAAATTCAAGGAAAGCTGTACCGCAGGGCCTAAAGGCAAAAGAACTCACCCGGTTGATGTCCGGGCTAAAGCGTCCGGGCCAATGCCCGGACCTACCCAACAACGGCTCTCTCGCAGCAGCCCAGTGTGGGCTATAGAGCCTACCGCTCTTTCATGTCCATTTGAGCGCGCCGGATGGCATAGTCGCTCACATGGACTGAGCCCTGGAAGGGCCGATTGATATCGGCGATCGCAGTCAGCACCAACGTGATGAGTAAGGTAAACGCGCCTACCTGGATGACGTGCAAGGCGCCATTCGCGGCCCCGAACATGCAGGTAGACGCAACTGTGACCGCTCCTCCCACCAGCAGCACCCACCAGAGCACTCCGGGAAGCCGCGTTGCGCTCTGCACCAGGCGGATGCGACGATATCCTGCCAACGCGCTGAGTTCGTAAAGGGCATGGTCTTCCGCGGTGATCTCCGTGGGAGAGGCTCCTTTTGCTTCCATCAGACTTCGCCACATCTGCCGCGTGATCTCGCGGCTTTCCGCAGGCACGACGTTGTGCGCCATCTCTGGCCATTCCTGATTCGCAACTACATCGCCATACGCCCGCGCCAATAGCTTGACCTTTGCTCCTTGTTGCGGATTCAGTCCGTCTGCCAGCCGGTATAGATTCACCACCGAATTGGCCTCCGCGTCCGCATTCAACTCAGCCGTTCCGAAGTCGATCCAAACCGTATACAGCATGAAGCCGATGATGACCGCATACGTGGTCCCAAGAACGGAAAGCTGCCAGCCAATCAGATCGTTGTGCGGACGTCGCTTTTCTGCAGGCCAGTAATAGTTCATAGCCGCCATCAAGAAGAAGGCGCAAGCGAGGGAGATAATGACAATGAAAACGTTTTGTGCGGTACCCAGCATTTTCCGTCTGCCTGTAGAAATTTGCCCCACTAGTGTATCCCGGTTGACCTCGGCGACGGCGCTTCAGGCTGGTGTTTCATCCTCATCGGAGGCAAAAGGTGCGGGTAGCGATCATCGGTGGAACCGGCCATATCGGTAGCTTTCTGACCCCTCGCCTGGTCGAGGCCGGGCATGCAGTCACCTGCATCAGCCGGGGTTTGAAGGAGCCTTACCGGCAACACCCGGCCTGGAAATTGATTGAACGGGTGGAGATGGATCGGGCGGTGGAGGAGCAGGCCGGACGCTTTGGCGAGCGCATTGCGAGCCTGGATTCGGATGTGGTGATTGATCTTACCTGCTACCAACTGCCCAGCGCAGAGCAGCTGGTTGAAGCGCTCCGTGGGAACATCGGACACCTTTTGCACTGCGGCACCATCTGGGTGCATGGACCGAGCGTCGAGGTACCAACAACCGAGGCCGAGCCGCGCAGAGCCTTCGGCGATTACGGAGAGAGAAAGGCTGCCATCGAGGCCTATCTTCTTCGCCAAGCACACCGGTCAGCACTGCCGGTAACGATCCTGCATCCCGGGCACCTGGTAGGGCCTGGCTGGGCCCCGGTCAATCCTGCGGGCAACTTCAACCCCGAGGTCTTTTCCAGGCTTCTCCAGGGAAGCCCGCTGCAGCTCCCGAATATCGGGATGGAGACGCTGCATCACGTCCATGCGGACGATGTCGCGCAGTGCTTTCAACGAGCAATGGAGCACAGAAGTGTTGCTCTGGGCGAAAGCTTTCACGTCGTATCGCCCGCAGCGGCGACACTGCGAGGATATGCAGAGCGCGTAGCCGCGTGGTTTGGACGGGCTGCCCAGTTGGAGTTTTTACCCTGGGAAGAGTGGCGGCGGGGAGCGACGGAGAGGGACGCCTCCGTGACCTGGGACCACATTGCGCACTCGCCGAACTGCAGCATTGCCAAAGCACGCACTCTGCTGGGATATGAGCCGCGCTATGGTTCGTTCCAAGCGGTACGCGAGTCGCTCGGCTGCCTGATTGAGCAGGGAATCGTCCACGCTGGAAAGCTCTAAGGCAGTTTCGCAATTACTGTGGACTGGAACGATCGCGAGGTGTGGTTTTCCTTGGGAGAAAACCACGAAAAAGCCTACCGCTTCGTTCTACACCCATTGTGAAAACGCTCTAGACGTCGCGCCAGTGAACCATTGGCAGACCCGGCGCGGGCGCACGGAAATAGGGAATTCGTTTGCCCTTCAGTGAACCGATGTAGATGGTCCGCAGATCGGGGCCGCCAAACGTAACACTTGCCATCCACGGAGCGATGCCCTGCCCGGTGGCGAATAGCACACGCTCGTTTACCTGGTTCGCGAAAAAAGCCCGCTCCAGATCCTCAACCTTCTCCGCATCGCCCTCGTCGAGCAGCAGGCGAAAATCGCCTTGAGGCGTTAGCACAAAGAGCTTATCGGAGTACACCATCGTGCCCCACAAGTTTCCCAGACTGTCAAAGGCGATTCCATCGGGCCACGCGCCCTTGCCCAAACTTGACGGTCCAAAAACCTCGCGGTTGCTGAGGCTACCGTCTGTACCAACGCGTAATCGGCTGACACAGCCGCCGGTGGTCTCCACCACGTACATAAATTCTTCCCGCGCGTCCATGCGGACCTCATTGGTGAAGTGGAATCCGTCGGCGACGATTCGGAATTTTCCGTCGACGTATCTCGCGATATAGCCGTCGGACAGATCTCTGCGCAGAGCGTGCATCCAGTTCTTGATACGCGTCGAGACGGTGATCCAGATGCGGTCTTGTGAGTCGCGCAGAACAAAGTTGACTTTGCCGATGGGCTCACCATCGATGGTGTCGGCAAGCACCGTGGTCGCGCCGTCGCGCGTCATCCGCTCGAGACAGTCGGTGCCAAAGTTCGAAATCAAAATATCGCCGTTGCGCGCAAAGGCCAGACCGTTGGGCAGCGTGCCCTCCAAATACCGGCTGGCTTCGCTGGTCACACCCTGAAAATGACCGGACCGTTGCTGGGTAATGATCTGTTGTTTTCCATCCGGAGTGATCCTGACCACTCCGCCGCGCGCATCCGCAGACCAGAGGGTACCGTCCGGTTCGGCCAAAATACATTCCGGACGCTGCAGATCGCTGCCAATGTACCGGATCGCAGACTTCTCAACCCCAAAATTCAGGACCGGATTCTCTGTCAAGATATTTTCTCGCGACGCAACTACAGGAATTATGCGAATTCAGCCACTGCCTTTTCCGATTCGCCATCGGAACTTTGGTCCGCATTGCTCAGCAGCAGCCCAATCGCTTGCGCCACCTTGCATACTTGCCCGGCAGCGACGCGATAACGATCTTTAGAGAAACGCGACATGGGCGCCGAAACACCAATCGACCCGACAATCACATCGTTATCGACGCGAATCGGAGCCGCTACACAGCGCAGATCTTCCGCAAATTCCGCTTCGTCGGTGGCGAAGCCTCTCTTCTTGATCAGGGCGCAATCTTTGCTCAGCTCCTGAATTGAAGTCATGGTGTTCTTGGTATATCTGCGCAGCTGGCCCGGGCCGATGAGAGCCCGCAGCTCCCGTTCATCCGCATCCGCCAACAAAGCCTTGCCATGCGCGGTGCAATAGAGGGGCACCAGCTCGCCAACCTGCCCCGCCACCGCGATCACGTTACTGGCCGCCGCGTGGTCGATAAAAAGAGCGTATTTCCCCTCGCGGATGGCAAGATGCGCGGTTTCGTTGATCTGTGTTGCCAACAGTTTGAGTTGCTTATTGGCGATCCGGATCAACATGTTGCCCCAGTCGTATCGATGAGAGAGACGCCACATGGAAGAGCCGAGGATGTAATCCTTCCTGCCCGCTGGGCAGGCAAGAAACCCACGTCGCCTGAGCGTATTTGCTAGCCGGAAGGCGCTGCTGCGATCAATTCCCAACAACTCGGTCAGTTCGCCGAGGGAGACTGGTTGTTTGGAAAGAGCCACCGCTTGCAGAATCGTTAGGCCGCGATCAAGGCTTTGGATGAATGGGATCTGGCGAACTTTGTCCTCGGGCATAAAGAAAGGTTCCGTACTAGACTCGAACGTTACTCCGAGAATCCCCAGGTGAACTCGGCCGGTCCTAACCAATTCCACCGCGGAAGCGGGGAGTTTTTTGGGGGGTCGTTGCGGGGTTCTCGGATAACGATAGCATGAATTTTCGCCCTGTCATCACAGCATCACCCTTCCAGCGAACACCCCAAATCGACCCGGTACGAGAGTACTGGTGCGAGCCGCGATTGTCCAGGGAGGGCTGTACGTTTGCGTAATACGCAAGTTCTACGCCAACCAATCCGCTTTGCCTGAGTCCGGACGAAGCTGGGCATGGTTTATGATTTTGACAATGGGCGCCGTAAGGCGATCGAAACTACTGGAGGCATTTGGAAAATGGCGAGTGGTCGCGGGCTTTTGTGGGGTGTATCTATTCTGGTTACTGCCGGTGCGATCATGGCAGCCAATCTGATTGGTTTGGCCGACACGGCTACCCCGCCCGTCATGAATGCCAAGGCCAAACGCGGTGCGGCCGTCTTCCAGCAAAATTGCGTGAGCTGCCACAATAAGCAGCCCGGTGACTCTACCCCTTTCGGCCCCCCAAACCTGCATGGCATCTTCAGCAGCAAGCCCCTGGTGACTCCCCCAGTCACCCCGGCGCAAGCAACAGATATCATTAAGAAAGGCAAGGCGCCCATGCCTGCTTTTGGCAGCATCCTGACCGAAGCACAAATCGGCGACCTGATCGCGTATTTGAAGGCGCAATAGTTTCGCCTTCGCCCCTGTTGCCAGAGGGTCGGAGATTAGGCGCGGGCGGCGAACCTTCTCTTACGCTCCGGCTCGGGCACCCAAGGGCAACCCTATTCTGGAAATTCCACGTCGTCGAAGAATTTATAGTTGTCCAGATTGGTCGCCGGAGCGAAGAAACAAACAACCTTCATCTCCTCCGGCCCGGTGTTCCGCAACATGTGCACCTTCCCTTGCGGAAACAGGACCGCGCTTCCCTGTTTTACTGGTTCCACCACTCCCTCGATCATTACCTTGCCCGATCCATGCACGATGTAGATAACCTCTTCACCGTTAGGATGGGAATGCGCGGGCCTCACCGTCTCTCCCGGCGCCACCAGGATCATACACATCGAACAGTGGCGTGCATCGACATTCTCCTGCGTCATCAGCCAGCGCAGACGCCGGCCGGGAAGATCGAGCGCCTCGATCGAATTTTCATCTACGATAGGTAACGTCATCGATTCTCCTTTTCAGTGCGCCGGCTCCGGCAGGGCGAACACATAGAAGCCCTGCGTTTGCGGTGCGTTCGGCCCCGCCTCGATCGTATTCCGCTCGCCTGCCGGACCAATGTGCTTCAAACTTGGCCTCGCGCTGAACGCGAGGTACTCTCGCCCATTTACCTCAAAGACCGCCGGAATACCCTCGGGTCCAGCAGGCATCACCTTCTCCCAAAGTACCTTTCCAGTGTCTTTGTCATAGGCGCGCATGGTCGCATCTGAGATCGAGCCTGAAAAAATCAGACCACCCGCCGTGACCACGACTCCGCCCCGGGGCCAGTAGCTCCCTGTATCTGCAACTCCTTTAGCGACCAACTCCGTCACGCTTCCCAATGGGATCTGCCACTTGATGGTTCCCTTGTTCAGGTCATAGGCGGTCAGGGTCGACCAAGGTGGCTTGTTGGCCGGCAAGCCTTCGCTGGAATTCATATACCCGTACCCGGTCCAATACCGAACCGGTGGGGCGCCAGCGGGCGGGGGCGGCGGGGGAGGCCGGGCAGCGGAGAGGTAGGCAAGTATGTCCGGCGGTACGTGAGCTTTCGACGGATCCGAAAGATAGGCGACCAGGGCGTCCACCTCTTTTTCAGAGAGACTGGTAAAGGCTGGCATGGGGGAAGCTCCGTCCTGCACGGTGCTCTTGACGCGGTCCACGCCGATACGCGAAACCACGCCGACCAGCGAAGGAATAGACGGTGGTTGGCCAGTCAACTCCGCCGTGTGACACGCCTGGCAATTTTGTATGTAGAGTATGCGGCCCTCGGTCTCGGGAGTGCCTGTCATTTGCCGTTTGGGCGGATTCGGCTCCAGTTTCAGCATCGAGGGTGCGTTCTTCGTCTGGATGTACAAGGTCCCGGTTGGCGGATCCACCGCTCCACCACCCCAGTTGGCTCCGCCGTTGTTCCCCGGGATTTCGACCGTGTTCTTCAAGCCGGGCGGCGTATAGAGTCCTTCATTGCGGGCGTTCTGCAACTCTTCTTTGATCTTCGCGCGCTCTGCGGGGTCGCTTACGTAAGGATCTACGTCATCAGGGGTGAAGGACTGCTGGGCGAAAGGAGGCGGAGCCGTGGGAAAAGGCTGCGTCGGCCAGGAGTGCTCACCGGGCATGTCGGACTGGGGAACAGGACGTTCGTCAATCGGCCAGACAGGCTTGCCCGTAACCCGGTCAAAGACATATAAAAAGCCGTTCTTTCCTGCCTGGGCGACGATGTCCACCGTCTTGCCATCGTGCTTTATGGTCAGGAGCTTGGGTGCGGTGGTCAGATCGTAATCCCAAAGATCATGATGAACGGCCTGGAAATGCCAAAGGTATTTGCCCGTGCGGGCGTCGAGCGCCAGCAGGCAGTCACCGAAAAGACCCGTGCCGGTACGATCTGCTCCATAGAAGTCATACGTGGGCGATCCCAGCGGAAGGTATGCGATTCCGCGCTTTTCGTCGATCGTCATCCCGCCCCAGTCGTTGGTGCCGCCAATGTACTTCCAGGCATCTTTCGGCCAGGTATCGTAGCCAAATTCGCCCGGATGGGGAACGGTATGAAAGATCCAGACCATTTTTCCCGTGAGCACGTCATAGGCACGAATATCACCCGGGGGCGATCCGTACTCTTCTCCAGTGGCGGAACCGAGAATCAGGAGATTCTCAAACACCCGTCCTGGCCCGCCGGACTGAATGGCCCGGATGGTCTTGGGATCACGGCCCAGGCCCTCCCGCAAATCGACACTGCCATGGTTGCCGAACGAATCCACCAGCTTGCCGGTGCGTGCGTCCAGCGCATGAAGCATGTTATTGGTGGCGTAGAAGAGGCGGCGGTCGCTGCGGTCTTTGCTCTCCCAGTAATTGAGGCCGCGGTTGGTGATGTTTCTGGGAATGCCGTTGTCGTGAACCCAAATCTCCTTGCCGGTGACCGCGTCGAGAGCGACCGTGGCATTATCTTTCCCCACCACGTACATGACGGCGTCGACCACCAGCGGATTAAAGCCATAGCGGAAGCCGTTGTTGTCCCCGGGGTAAAACCACACCTGTTGCAACCGGGTGACGTTCGACTTATTGATTTGTGTCAGGGCAGAGTATTGAGCCGAGTCCGCGCTGCCCTCATAGTCGTTCCATGTGGTGTACTTCTTCGCGTCTTTGGCGGAGGCAATCGCCGCAGTCAAGGTAACCGCCGAAGCAAAGAATCCCATGACTTTGCCCAAGGTACTTTTCATCGATCCCCATCCGACTGGAAAACTTATTTGGAAGTTTTCGTTCGCTCTTGAGGCTTCCCCCAGAAGATATACGTTCCACTCCTCGTTGAAGTCACAATATCCATCCTTCCATCTCCATTCAGATCGACGGCGAGCACATCCGATCCGGCGCCGGATCGATTGTGTACCAATTGCGGCACCAACCCTGTGCGCCGAGGATATCCATCCGTCCGTCGCCGTTTATGTCCCCTACGCCGATCCCGTGGGCCGGCCATGGGCCTTTCTCTGAGATGGTGTGGATGATCCAGGTTCCCGTGGGATTTGCGGGATCGGGCTTGGCATAGCGCATGTACCCTTGGCTTCATAGACCAACTCCGGCTTGCCACCCCGAAGAGGCATCGGCGCATCCTTGCAATGGCTATTGATGATTCGTTTCACAATATGCAACGGATGTTTCGTTAGACCGCCGAAAGTTATCACGCCCGCCAAAACACAGTCAATCTCTGGTGCACCGGGCTAAGCGAAATGGTGCCCCTGCGTAAGATGGGCGCCATGCTTACAGCATCAGGCGCCTCAGCTTCAACGGGTACATTAGAAAAAAAGCGGCAGCGGAGCCTCGCGAGTTCAGTTCATTAGCATCGTAGACCCAGCGGGGAGAACTTTAATGAGAAGCGCGTCTGGTCGAGGTTTCTTTTGCGAATGGTTCGCTGGTCTGGTCGCCATGGCACTCTTAGCTTCCTCTTGCAGCCTGCACGGCGAGGCCCTGAAGCTCAGATATAGAGCGGGCTCCGAGCACGGGTTCCTCATCTTACGTGACCCCGCCGGGGCAATCCTCGCCTCTGGTGAAATCACGCAGGTTCCTTCCGGGCACCGGATCACGCTTCGCGTGGTTTTCCATTTTAGCGACGGGTCGATCGATGATGAAACTACGGTCTATACACAAGAAGGAACCATTCGCCTGGTCAGCGATCGGCATGTACAGAGCGGCAAGTCCTTTCCGGACCCGTGCGACGTAATGATCGATGTGGCCAGGCAACAGGTGAGTGTTCGTGACTTATCAAAAAGCACGGACGAGGTAAAGACGGAGCATATGGATCTGCCGCCTGATCTCTCCAACGGCATTCTCTTCACTCTGATCCAAAACATGCAACCCAACACTCCCGTCGAGGTCCCGTATGTAGCCCTCTCGCCAAAGCCGCGAATGGTGAAGCTGGCCATTGCCAAGGGTGGGGAGGATCGGTTCAAGGTCGGCGCCCGTTCCTACAAGGCGGTGAAATACGACGTCAAGGTCCATCTCGGAGGGGTTGCTGGCGTAGTAGCTCCTATGATTGGTAAACAGCCTCCGGATTCTCACGTGTGGGTGACCGAAAGGGTGCCCGCCATCATTCGGATAGATTCTGCTCTGTACACCGACGGCCCTATCTGGAGCGTACAACTCGCGAGTCCAGTCTGGTGACCGCAATGCGCCGCTAGATTCTGTCGGTGCCGGCTTGGACTACCTTTTAGAAGTTCCCCGATGCGGGTTGATCAGGTGCGTCTCCCATGAAGAATGATGGCTTCGTTCAGGTACGGGGCGCGCGCGAACACAATCTCAAGAATGTAGATCTTTCGATCCCTCGCGATGCCCTGGTTGTCTTTACCGGAGTTTCTGGTTCGGGCAAATCGTCTCTGGCGTTCGGGACCCTTTACGCGGAGGCGCAGCGGCGGTATCTCGAATCGGTCTCCCCCTACGCCCGGCGCCTGTTTCATCAAATGGCCGTGCCGGAAGTAGACGCAATCGATGGCTTGCCGCCAGCCGTGGCGCTGCAGCAACAACGCGGATCTCCCACGACGCGCTCGTCGGTGGGCAGCGTCACCACGCTGTCGAACCTCCTTCGCATGCTCTATTCAAGGGCCGGAGATTATCCGCCCAACCAACCGCTTCTCTATGCCGAATCCTTTTCCACCAATACGCCGGAGGGAGCGTGCCCGAAGTGCCATGGGCTCGGCAGGATCTATGAGGTGACGGAGCGCTCCATGGTGCCGGAAGATTCACTTACGATTCGTGAGCGTGCCATCGCGGCGTGGCCGACTGCGTGGCAGGGCCAGAATCAACGTGACATCTTAACCTCGCTCGGCTATGACGTCGATCGCCCATGGCGCGACCTGCCTAAAAGGGATCGTGAGTGGATTCTCTTCACTGATGAGCAGCCGGTCGTACCGGTTTACGCGGGCTTCACCCCAAAGGAGACACGCGAGGCACTTAGACGCAAGATGGAGCCCAGCTATCAAGGAACCTTTACCAGCGCGAAACGGTATGTGCTGCACACCTTCGCAACCACTCATAGCCCACTCATGAAGAAGCGGGTCTCGCAGTACATGCTGAGCAGCGAGTGTCCGCTGTGTCATGGCAAGCGGTTGCGTCCGGAGTCGCTCTCGGTGAAATTTGCCGGCTTCGATATGGCTGAAATCTCGAGACTGCCGTTGAAGCGTTTAGCAGGCATTGTGCGTCCTTTTGCCGAAGGAACAGCGCTGCGCAACGCGACTACGGAAGCAGAACACCCGGAAAAACTGATGGTCACTAAGAGGATCGCCGAAGATCTCCTCGCGCGGCTAGGAGCACTGCTCGATCTGGGGCTCGGATATTTAACGATGGAGCGCAGTACGCCGACGCTCTCGCCGGGTGAACTCCAGCGTCTACGGCTGGCCACCCAGATACGCTCCAATCTCTTTGGCGTGGTCTACGTGCTCGATGAACCGTCTGCTGGGCTGCATCCGGTTGATATTCAGGCACTCCTGGTGGCATTTGAGCGCTTACGGTCGGCGGGAAATTCCTTGTTCGTTGTCGAACACGACCTTGACGTAATCAGCCACGCCGACTGGCTCGTCGATGTCGGACCGGGAGCGGGAGAGCAAGGCGGCTATGTCCTTTACAGTGGTTCACCCAAAGGGCTGGAAGGGATCGAGAAATCGCAAACGCGGCGATATCTTTTTGGCAACCAGAAGCTCCCCGGCCGCACCGCCCGCTCCCCTCGAGGGTGGCTAAGATTGAAAGGGGTCACACGCAACAACCTCAATTACCTCGATGTCGCCTTTCCCCTGGGGGTCTTTACTTCGGTCACCGGAGTTTCTGGTTCCGGCAAGTCGAGCCTGGTCAGCCAGGCGCTGGTCGAGCTAGTGGCAGAGCAACTCGGCCATCCACTCCCTGTGGAAGAAGAGGTCGAAGAAGATCTGGAAGCAGCACCGCCGGTCAGCACGGGTGGCCAGATTGTAGGTGGATTGGAAGGCATCCACCGTTTAGTGCGGGTTGACCAGACTCCCATTGGCCGCACGCCACGGTCGAATCTCGCTACGTACACCGGCTTGTTCGATCACGTGCGCAAACTATTTGCTGCCACCAGGATGGCGCGCGCCCGCCACTATGATGCGGGGCGCTTTTCCTTCAACGTTGCCAAAGGCCGCTGCGAAACCTGCCAGGGCGAGGGCTTCGTATGCGTAGAGCTGCTCTTCCTGCCCAGTGTGTATGCGCCCTGTCCAACCTGTCACGGAGCTCGTTATAACGCCAAGACCCTGGAAGTTAGATACCGCGACAAAACCATCGCCGACGTGCTGGGGTTAACAGTGGACGCAGCCTGGGAGTTCTTTTCCGCGGAGCAGCCGCTGCTCCGGTCCCTTGGTGTTCTGCGCGAAGTTGGCTTGGGCTACCTGCGGCTCGGTCAACCGGCTACCGAGCTCTCCGGCGGTGAGGCTCAGCGCATCAAGCTTGCGACCGAACTGCAGCGGCCCCAGCGCGGCTCCACTCTCTATATCCTCGATGAGCCAACGACCGGGCTGCATGCAGCAGACGTAGACAAGCTGGTGGCACAGCTCGATGCGCTGGTCCAATCAGGCAATACCGTCATCGTCGTGGAGCATGATGTGCGCGTGATAGCGGGGAGTGACTGGGTGATGGATATTGGCCCAGGCGCGGGGGAGGAGGGCGGACTCGTAGTTGCAACCGGAACGCCTGCCCAGGTATCTCAATCATCCGCAAGCCGAACCGCCCCTCATTTGAAGAAGCTGCTGGCGCGATTCTGAGTTGCAATCATTGCGGGAACGAGATGCCGTAGCGGTCGGAGATGGCAAGCAGCTTTGGCAAATCCCCTGGCATGGAAAGCGACGAAATCTCTTCGAGATACTTTTCCATGCCGGCAGGCGACACGAAAACCAGCATCTTTCCTGTTGTAGTACCCACATTGCGGAACGTGTGGACGGAACCGCGCATAGCCTGAATTGCCCGAGCCGGTTCCGCTTTGCGCCACTGGCCATTTTCAAGAAACTCGTATTCGCCTTCGAGCACAAAGAAGGTTTCGTCCTCGTTCCTATGTGAGTGGGGCGGCGGGCCGCCGCCGGGCGGCGAAAGTTGGGTGAGGGTAGTGGAGCGACCGCCCGTCATTTCGCCAGGGACGAGCACTTCGACCGGTTCGCCGAAGACTTTGAAGGTTTTCACGGAATTCACGCTGTATGTTCTCTCCCAATAAGAGTGGTCCAAGCGCCAGCAATCATAGCAAACTAGGCGATCACTTTTTGCCCAGGCGCGCGTACCATTTCCGCTAATTTGGCGCCGCTGAGCGGATTCCGTGGATCCGCTCCCAGGCTTGCGGAGTAGCCACGGCCCCGGGATAATGGGTCACTCGACTATGCCCTAGCCAGGCTAACCCGAACCCCCGCGGTAGCGCAGGAGCATCCATCATGGCCAGATTTTGCGGCACTTGCGGAACCCCCCTGCAGGAGAAATCGGCATTCTGCGGTGCCTGCGGCGCCAGGGTGCTGCAATCTGTTGTTCCGCCCGAGACGTCGCCCGTCCCTCCTGTGCCTTCGCTGTCTCCTGTCTCGCCGCTGCCTCCGGCAAAGACGGGATCCAGTCCCGTGATCAAGATCATCCTGGTCGTCGTCCTGCTCCTGGTAGTTTTGGGAACGCTCTCGGTGGCGGGCATCTTCTATGCGCTGCACCTCGCAAGCCGCAAGGCTCACGAGTTCTCCAGGCACGTGCGGGATACCGGACTCCTCTCCTCTCTTCCGGCTGACCGCGGCACCGGAGGTGGATCAGAGGGCTCGGCCGGGACCCTCGGGCCGGGCGCCTGCCGCTTTCTGAGTAAGGAAGATGTTGGCCGCGCGATCGGCGTTGCCATCGTGGCGACCAAGACGACCGCAGGCGGTTGCGAATATCTTGCCCAGGGCACGGTCGGCGACATGACCGCGAAGCACATCGCCGCCCTGATGGCGAGCAAGGGTGCGAGCGCCCAGCAACAGCAGATGTTTCAAAGCCTCTCTCGAGGCCTGTTGGGCGGCGCACAAAATCAGGCGGATGGAAGCAGCCCGCCGGTAAATTCCGTGGTGATGGCTTTTACCATCGATCCGAACGCCGCCAATACCCCAAGGAGCTTGAATGAGAACCTGGATTGGGCAGGCCCGGGCGCAAAGCGCTTGACCGGGATCGGGGATGAAGCATTTGACGCCTCCGGCTCTGTGATGATGGTGCGCAAAGGGAACAAGCTGATTCGCATAACCTATTCCACCTGCCCCTGCAACATCGACGCGATCAAACCTCTGGCGCAAAGGCTCGTGGCGTCGCTCTAGGAGTAAATGGTATGCCCGACAAAGTCGAACTCTATGACGACGCGTACGGCAACTACGATTCAGACATCTATCGACAAGTAAGAATCGAGACCTACGGCGAAGATTTCGGCCAGACCAGCTGGGTCACCACCGAGGAGTCCGAAGAGATTCCACGATCGCTTGCGCTCACCGGCGATTCGTCCGTGTTGGAAATCGGTTGCGGGTCTGGCGCCTATGCTTTGCATCTCGCGCAAGAATTTGGCTGTCGCATCATTGGTCTGGATATCAATGATCTGGGAATTCGTACTGCGAACCAGTTGGCCTTAAGCGCAGGCATGGCGCAACAGGTGCGCTTCGAAGTATGCGATGTTTCGCAAGGGCTGCCCTATGCAGACGCGACCTTTGACGCGGTTTTCGCCAACGACGTCTTGTGCCACATCCCGGGGAGGCCCTCTCTTCTCTGCGAAATGTACCGGGTCCTGAAGCCCGGCGTAGGGCGGATGCTATTCAGTGACGCGCTGGTTATCGGAGGGCTGATTGCGCACCATGAAGTCGCTACCCGGAGTTCGATCGGGTTCTACATATTCAGTCCACCTGGAGAGAATGAACGCTGGATACGGAACGCCGGATTCTCGGAGATCAACGTATTGGATACAACAGAGAGCGCGGCCCGAACCGCAGCCAGGTGGTACGATGCCCGGCAAAAACACCGGGAAAGGCTGATCGCCGCCGAGGGCTTGGCCGAGTGGGAAGGGCTGCAGCGATTCCTTTCCTGCGTGCATACGCTGACGGAAGAAAGGCGCCTGCTTCGACTTCTGTACCAAGCGCAGAAAGCCTGAGGCCCTGATCGAAAACGGTGAGCACAGTTTCCTAGTGCTGGAAGATCAGCATCAAATAAGCGAGAAAGAGCAATAGGTGCACGGCCCCCAATAGAACGTTGGTTCGATTGCTGGTAAAGGTGAGAGAGCAAACCGCCAGAGTCAAAACCAGCAAGAGCGAATCCGCGGGATCGAGCCCCAGGACTATGGTCTTGCCGGTCACCAGGCCGATGGTCAGCACAGCGGGGATGGTCAGCCCGATCGACGCCAGCACGGAACCCAACAGAATGTTGATGGAACGCTGCAGATCGTTAGCCAGCGCCGCGCGCGTGGCGCTGAGTGCCTCGGGAGACAAGATCAACGCGGCCACCAGGAAACCTCCCAGCGCCAGCGGCGCATGGAGGACTTCGATTCCATGGTCGATAGGAAGGGCAATCTCCTCCGCCAGCACCACGATGGGCAGCAGATACATCACCAGAAACAAGGTGTGATACGTAATTGAGTTGGTTTCGATATCCACTGCATGTCCTGGAGCACTCGCCCCGCCCTGGCGCTCGATGGCTTTGCCCGGGGCCGGCTTCACGAAGTACTCGCGGTGTCTCCAGTTCTGGATGATCAGGAAGAGAATATAAATCCCGATCGACATGAGGGCCAGAAAGACGGATTGAAAGGCGGACAGCGTGGGGCCGGCGGAAGCCCTGGTAAAGTTCGGCAATACCAGGCCAAGCACCGTCAAGGGCACGATCAGGGACAAAAAGGAGTTCGCACCCTGCAGGTTGTATTCCTGCTCGTGGTGGCGTAAACCGCCCAGCAGCAATGCCAGCCCAATCATGCCGTTGAGCACGATCATTACGATGCCGAACATCGTGTCGCGCGCCAACGCGGGCTTGCCCTCGCCGGTGAGCATGACCGCGGAGATCATCATCACCTCGATGCCAATGACGGAAAGCGTCAGCACCAAGGTTCCCAACGGCTCTCCAAGCCGCACCGCCAGACGCTCCGCATGATGCACCACGGCAAAGGCCGAGCTCATGATGATGGCGAAGAGCCAAAACAGCATCAGGGTGAACCAAAGCGGATTGGATAGATCGGCAAGCCAGCCTTTGCCAAACAGCAGAAATAGCGCCGTCGTGGCGAAGGCCGCTCCCAGAAGCGACTCCCGCCGCATAGTGGAAAGGTAGCCGGCTTTTGCAAGCGTTGCTTCTGAACCCATGCAGTAGTCCTATCAGAAATTGCAACGAATGATAAGCATTCACCGTCGGACACACCTCTACCTTGCTCGCGGGCGGAGCGTCGGGTACCGCCAGAAACTCGATCCTCTTTAAGGAATCAGGAGATGCCTGGAATGATCTTCCGGTATTCGTCCTCGGTAAAAGCGCGGAGGGTTTCCATGCGAATACCGCCTTTCGATGCAAGAGAAAGACTGACGCGAGCGTATGTCGCGTCGTCTGGGGCCTCGATGATGGCCGCCATGTCGTATTGACCCATCAACATGTAGAAGCTCAACAGCTTTGCGCCGGCGGGCTCGATGGCTTTCCTGGCGGCATCCAGGCGGGATGGGCTGTCTTTGATCTTTTCGATACCTTCTTTGGTCCAACGCATTAGGGCAAGGTAAGTGGCCATACGTACACCTCGGCAGCAAATTATAGACTCCTGCTCGAAGGGTTAGACAATCAGAAGTAAACTATCCCGATGGCGCATTCATGAATTGGCTTGTATGGGCCGTCCTCTCGGCTCTTTTCGCAGCGGCAACGGCTTTGCTCGCCAAGGTCGGCGTCGCCCATGTCGATCCCAACCTGGCCACCGCGATTCGAACCTCGGTGGTCCTGGTCTTTGCCTGGACGATCGCTCTCAGTCTCGGCAGCCATGACGGTCTTGCGCACGTTGGCCGCCGCAGCTGGCTTTTCTTGATCGCTTCAGGCCTGGCCACCGGCTTGTCGTGGATTTGCTACTTTCGCGCCCTGTCTATGGGCGAGGCGTCAAAGGTGGCTCCTATCGACAAGCTGAGCGTGGTTTTTGTCGTCCTGCTGGCGTGGCCACTTCTCGGCGAGACGATCACCTGGGCCAAGGCAGCTGGAGCCCTGCTAATCGCCGCCGGTGCCATCGTTCTCGCATGGGCCTAGACGGGCTGCGAAAAAAATCGCCGTCGGGTAGGTCCGGGCTTTAGCCCGGACATCAACCGGGCAAATTACGAAGGCCTTCAGGCCCTGGGGTACGGATTCCCTCGACTCTCTGCGATTCCATGAAGAGAAGATCCTGCCTCAGGGCCTAAAAAGACTGAGAGAGAATTGGGCTTTTCAGCCCCTGTTACTCGGTTCGCAGAGCTCGCATAGGCTCCAATCCGGCGGCTATGCGTGCGGGAACAAGTGCGGCCAAAAATGCCGCCGTAGACAGCACCAACAGCGTGATCGACAATATGACCGGGTCGTAGGGCTTTACCCCAAACAACTGGCTCGCCATCGCGTGACCGCCTAGAATCGCCACCGGAATGCCGATTGCCAGGCCAATGCCTACTTGCAGGAAAGCACCGCGCAGCACCAGTTGCAGCACACTGAAGCGATCGGCGCCCAGGGCCATGCGGATGCCAATCTCGCTCGTCCGGCGTTCCACCGAGTATGCGGTCACGCCATAGAGTCCGATCGAGGCCAGAACCAGCGCCAGGATTCCGAAGAAGGAGGTCAACTTGGCGATCATGGCCTGCTGCGTGAAGTTTGCCTGAACCTGTTCCGCAAAGCTTTGGAAATTGATCAGCGCGAGATCAGCATTGACCTGCGAAATTGCATGCCGCACGTGCATCTCGAGTCCAGGCACGTTACCCACTGTCTCGATCTCTATGGCATTCAGGTATTGCGATGCGTCCTGAAATTGCTCATAGCGCGGATCGTCCGTGTGAACCCTCTGCCCTTGGGCTAGAAAGTACATTGGGCGCATCTTCTCAGACGGTCCCCAATAGTTCGTGTCTTCGGTGACGCCAACGATTTCAAAGTATCCGGGGTGCTTCAAATCATCGCTGAAGTGTTTGCCGATGGCGTGGCCGTCCTTGAAATATTTCTTCTCAAAGAACCGGTTCACCACCGCGACGTTACGGGTGCCAGGCGTGTCCTGATCGTTATTGGCGCGGCCTTCGACAATCCTGGTCCCAATGGTGTCGAAATAGAGAGGGCTCACCCGCAACCATGAGGCTCCATGATCTTGCGTCCCCGGAGGCGGTGGCGCCTCGCCTTCGATGAAGACACCTTCGCCCCAGTTATCTCCCTCCATTGGGCTGTACAGGGAGAAACTCACCTGCTTCACTCCTGGAATTTGTGTCAGGTTCGCGTCCAGCTGCCGATAGAACGCTTCCAGCTGGCCGGGAGTGTAACCGGCCATCTGCGGGTCGATATGGGCGATGAAACGATTCGTAGTAACAAAGCCAAAATCCTGATGCTGCATATTGCTCAGGCTGCGGGCAAGTAATCCAGCCGCACAAAGCAGAACCAGGGAGAGAGCCGCCTGCACCACCACCAGCGATTTCTGCGCCCATCCGCCATGATTCGCCGTGGAGCGATTCGCGCCCCGCAAGGCATCCACGGGATTCGACCTGACCGTCAACCACGCCGGCGCAACACCGAAAAGAATTCCCGTCAGCAATGACACGGCGAGGGCAAATGCGAGTACGGGCAGCGAGGGCGTAGCTGAGATGGGCACGGGATCATGTTGGAAAGCGAGAAGCAGAATTACTCGTGTGCCGGCGAACGCCACCACAATGCCGGCGATCCCACCCAATACGCCCAGCACAATGCTTTCCGTCAAAGTTTGCCGTACCAGCGTCATGCGCGGCGCTCCCAGTGCTGAGCGCACCGATGTCTGTTGCTGCCGGTTCGCCGACCGCACCAGCATCAGGTTGGCAAGATTGGCGCAGGCGATCAGCAGCACGAATCCCGAGACCCACATCAGCAGGCGCAGCCCTTGCTGATACTGGTCTCTCATCATCTGCACCCCGTTGCCTCCATGGGAGAAGTGCAGCATCTGCGTGGCCACCAGGGGCTTGTCGCGCTCCTCTACTTTGCTCAACGGGCTCAACAGAAATTGCCGCAACTGCACCTGCATCTGTGCTTCCATGGCGGTTATGTCAGCGCCTGGACGAATGCGGCCGATCAGATCCAGCCAATTGAGGGAGGCTTCTCCCAGAAGCGGGGCCACTGGCGAAATCAGCGGCTCGTCGTGCAGGGGAATATAGAAGGACTGCGGCGTGCTTTGTACGCGATCGCCAAAGAAACCCGGCGGTGTAATCCCGATCACCGTGAAGGGCTGGCCATTGATCACGAACCCAGCTCCGACTACGGACGGATCCTTGCCAAATTTCTCCTGCCACGCGCGGAAGCTCATCATGGCCACAGCGGGGGCGCCTTTGCGGTCGTCATTCGGCGTGATGGTCCGCCCCATGTAGGGAGGAATACCGAAGGTCTGGAAGTAATTGCCGGAGACAAATTCGCTTTTGTACGACTCGGACGGCTTGTTACTGCCATTGCGGCGCACGCCGATCAGGGATTGCCCGGCTTGAAAGGCGGCCAGCTCCTCGAAGCCGGTTGTTTGATCGCGGAACTGCTTGTATAGCTCGTAGGAGAAGATCGACCAATTGTCTTGCATACCGCCGGTCACGCAGCAGTTCTCTGCATTGCCGACGCGATACAAGTCTTCCGGATTCACCACCGGCAGCGACTTCAATAAAACCGCATACACCAGGGTAAAAATCGCCGTGGTGGCGCCGATGCCAAGGGCCAGGGTGAGAATCGCTGTCGCCGTAAACCCCGGCGCCTTGGCGAATTGACGTAACGCGTACCGGACATCTGCCACAGTCTGCATCCAACCCTCCGCAAGGCTAGATACGAACGGTCGTGGCTTCCGGTTCGAATTATTTTGCCGGGCCCGACACTCTATTCAGGGGCTGCCCGCCGCCGGCGGCCGCTCAACAGGTACACTGCGGCACGCAACTCCAGCAGGGGGTCATCGGAAGGATCGATGCCATCCACCCGAGGAATTGGGTCGAAGATAATGTTCTTCTGTTCATGAGCTTCGTTTGCCACCAGTTCGCTGAGCGAGAGCTGTCCCAACTCGAGCAGCTTACGATTCTCCGGCCAGTGAGCCGTCACATCGTCCACCACATCCCCCTCCTCGGCCAACTGAACCACCACCTTGAACTTGACTGGCTCCTTCGCGATCCGGGCCTCAATCTCCTCGAAGAGGTAATTTGGTCCCTTGGCTGCGGCAGCCGCCGCATCCAGATGATCGTTGCCGGCCTCGGGGAGAATGCGGTAACGCCCGTGACGGCTTGCGCCATCCTTATTGATGAAGCGCAGGGCAGTCAGACCGAAATACGATTCACGCGCGAAACTCGAGGCCGGCGGCTTCGGAGCCTGCACGAAGGCCAGCGCTGCGGGATGCGTTCCCAGGTATATCTCCAGCGGCGAGCCGGGGAAGTGCGCCAGGTCAGTGGCCGCAATGGCGCTCAGGAATTCCAGAAAGTCCTGACCCGTTCTGGCAGGGAAAGCATTGGTTGAATGGGCCACGATGTCGGTGTGCACGCGCTCGGCGAGATGAAACCGGATGGCGCAGCCGCGCGGATCGGCGTTGGGATCATTGTCCGGGATCACCGGAATGCCCGTAGAGTTCGAGAAGCGCACCGTGGCATGTGTGGATGGCCTATTCAGGTGAGGAGCCTTGCTGAGCCCGGCTGCTTCGGGCGTAGGCGTGAAGGATCCATGCAGCATGATCCCTTTGGCGTGAGCTGGACGAAAGCCCGGGTGTATCCCAAAGACCTGGTCGAACTTCTCCAGCAGTTGTTGACTCAAAGCGACAATTTTCTCATCAGTGGGTAGCGGCATGGATAAGGTCCTCAGTAGTAGGTAGGCGGGGATGCTTCCTCAGCAATCAATGCCCAGGAAAAAGGGACTACGGCCTCGCGGCGCAAGCGCTCATCGTTAACGATGCGGCCGGGAGGGAATAGTCGCTCAAAAACAACGGTATTCCGGGATTCCCAGGCGGGGAAAAAATAATCGTAAAATTCGTTGCCCCTCTGACGGGACGGTTGCGCCTTAGTAAGTGAAGGCGATTCATGAGACGCCTTCCAAGGAGAATCGCCATGAGCACACTTTTGATTTCGAAGTTGCGCGCAGGTCTTTTCGCCGCCGTCCTTGCTGTCACTCCTTTGTCGCCAGCATTGCACGCCCAGGATATTGGAATGTTCGCCAAGATGAACGTGCCGTTTGCCTTCGAGACCGCATCCGGACACCACTTCGCCCCCGGCGTCTACTCCGTAAGCATGGACAGCCTTCACACCCTGCTCATCCGGGGAGACTCGGACTCCGCGCTAACGATGACCACTTTGGAGGACAACGGCCAAATGGCAAAGACCGGTAAGGCCACCTTCCGTAAATGCGGCAACCAATACTTCCTGAGCGAGATCACGGTCGCGGGACGAAGCCGTCGGATTTACTTTGCCAAGTCGAAGGCAGAGAAGCAGATGGAGATCGCCGCAGAGAAAACCCCATCCACCAACGTGGAACTGGCTCTGCTGGAAACAACCCGCTAGCGCTAGCCCTGGAGTCTACGACACCTGAGATTCGTATGCCCGGCTCCTTCCAAGAGCCGGGCATGGTTTTGACGCAAGACTTTCCCCGGCAGGACCCTCAGTGTTTCCAGCTATACCATAGGGCTCCCAGAAGGCCGGGCACTGTGGGGAAGCGTCTTTTCCAGCTTCGGACAGAGAAAAAAATAATTCTGAAAATTGTGGCCCCTTTCGCGGGTAGGTCGCGCCTTAGTAAGTGAAGGCGATTCATGAGACGCCTTCCTAAAAGGAGAACCGCCATGAACACACTTTCGATTTCGAAGTTCCGCGCTGGTCTTTTCGCCGCCGTTCTTGCTGTCGCTCCCTTGTCGCCGGCTTTGCACGGCCAGGACGTAGGCATGATCGCCAATGTGAACGTGCCATTTGCTTTCGAGACTGCATCCGGCCACCACTTCGCCCCTGGCCTCTACTCCATAAAGATGGAGAACGTTCACACCCTGCTGATCAGGGGAACCTCGGACATTGCCCTGACGCCGGCAACTGCGGAGGATAACGCCCAACCGGCTAAGAGTGGCAAGGCCACTTTCCGGAGATACGGCAACGAGTATTTCCTGAGCGAGATCACCGTTGAGGGAGCGAGCCGGAGCCTTCACTTTGCCAAGTCGAAGCTGGAGCTGCAAGTACAGGTCGCCGCAGGCGAAACTGCACCCGCAAACGTGGAAGTAGCTTTGTTGGGAACAGCCTACTAGAAGCAGACGGCAGCGGGACCGGGACGGCTGGTCATAAGACGAGCCGTCTCCTTTTTATTCGTTCACCCGTCCCAAGTAGTGATCGAGCCAGTCGAGCACCGCCTTTACCAGCTGGGGCCGCTGCTCCGTGACATCGTGCGGCGTGTCCAGAATCAGGTGGCGCTTCTCTGCAGCCGGCGTACCAAGCATGGCGTAGAGCGGATTCTGCGCCCTGTCGAGAGAGAAGCTGTAGTCGTAACGCCCGTTTACCATGAGCACCGGAATTTTCAGCCGGGGTGCAAAGTCGGCCTGGTCATTGCCCGGCGTAGGCGGAAAAAGGAAGTATCCACCGTCGAGAAAAATAGCAGTCTTCAGACGATCCTGCAGCAGGGTCGAAAGGATGACCCCCTTTGCGGAACCCATGCTGACCCCGAGGTAGGCTAGCTTGTTGCTGTCGATATCCGAACGGGTGGCGAGGTAATCGAGCGAGCGCGCAGCGTCCTTGTAGTGGTCGATATTGAGCTCGCTACTTATCAGGCCTTGCGGAAGATAGTAGTCTACTTTGCGCTCGTACGTGTCCAAATAGACCGGGTAAATCACGGCGCGGCCGCTTTGAATGACGTAATCAAAAAACTTGAGATCCCCCAGCTCCCGGCTGTCGCGAAGAGCCCTCACCCGTGCGCTGGGGAAGAACAGTACAGTTTGATACGGCGGGCGCACATTCTTCGGCAGGAACAAATATGCAGACATCCGTTGACCATCATAGGCGGCGTCGAATGTGACTTTTTCCTCGCGCCAGTCGGCCGTCTCCTCGACGACGCCGTCGGATTGTGCGTTCAACGGAGAATGCGGGTAAGCATAAAGAATTTTGTAGGCGTTAAACACCTCGTCGGACACAGGCTTGAATTTCGCAAAATCGCGAACCATCGGCTTGACCGGATCTAAGGCTGCTACCGGCAAGGCCTCGATATTCCGCACACATCGGAATCCATTTGTTTCCGAACGATCAAATGGCGACAGTGCTTCGGGAGTTGTGGATAGATAAGACTCCGATTTCCATGAACCGCCCAGAATGAAGCGTGAATCTCCGCCTGCGGCATTGATCACCCACTCCCGGACGTTGCCGGTCATGTCGTAGGTTCCGTACGGGCCGAGCCCCTGGTATTTGCCAACGGGTGCGAGCCCGTTACTGGTAATGTTGCTGGCCTGCACGGCATTGGGTGCGAGGGCGGGCGGGTCTGCCTGGAGCCACTGTGCCAGCGCGGGAAGACTCTTTCCTGAAAACGCAGCGTAGGCAGAGGCCTCGAACCAGCTCACGCCGGCAACGGGAAAGTCGGCCTGCCCCTGGGGATAGTGACCGGCGACCCAGGTCGACGGCCCCTCACGGCCCGTCGTATCCCTAAGGTGCGCCATGGCGTCGGCCCACGAAAGTTCATGGCCACCCTGCGTAAATTTCTCCGGCCAGTACTCTTGTTTTTCGTAACCCCCGCTATCGACGAACTTCTGGTATTCGCGATTCGTAACCTCATACCGATCGACGTAAAAAGGGGGCAGTTTGTAGGCACCATAAAAACCGACGAAGTCGAGGAACCATCCGCCGTCGCCGCCGTCGGCCCGCACCATCCCGCTGGGTGACTTTTCCGTCGCGCCAAGCGAGAAATCCATTTTGGTTTCGGTGGGTGGCGCGACCGTCATTTCGCCGCTGCCGGGCCGCGAAATTTTCCAGCGAAAATAACCCTTTGGAATGCGGCGATTTTCCAGGGGCGTGGGGCCAAGACTGCGCCATGGAGAGTTCGGCGCGAGGTAATCCTGAATCTCCACCGTTGCCCCGGACGGCGACGAGGTGATCGAGGTGAGGGTAGAGTTTTCCTCGGTGATTTGCTTGAGTTGAGGATCAGACGGGAGGTACTTTGCGGCCTTGTCGAGAAGAGCAAACGCGGCGACCGGCCTGCCTTGGGCAAGCAGGCTCTTTGCTTTTGGAATCGCTTCTTCACGCGCCCAATGCCTGCGCGATGAGCGATAGTAAAGCCAGGCGCTCGCTGTGATCGCCACAAGAACAGCAACCACAACTGCGACCGAAATAAAGAGGGTTGCCCGTTTGGCAGGTTTTACCTGCACGAGGGGCGCATTGCTGAGCCCGGACAGAAGCGCCGACGCGTCGCGAATGACCTCCGCAGCTGACTGGTAGCGGCGGTCGGGATTTTTTTCAAGCGCGCGCGAAACGATCTGTTCGCCAAGCGGAGGAACATCCTGCCTTAGCTGCCGCATCGGGATGGGCGCTTCGTCAGTGATTGCCCGTAGCACAGCGATGCTGCTGTCAGCGCGGAATGGTGCCCGGCCGGATAGCAATTCGTAATAAATGACGCCCAGGTTCCACAGATCCGTGCGGGCGTCGAGATGCTGTTCCTTCGCTTGCTCGGGCGACATGTAGAGCGGAGTGCCCATGAGACCACGCGTCTCCGTGACCGACACTGTGGGGTCTCGAGACCCTTCGAGCAGCTTGGCCAAACCGAAGTCGAGTACCTTCGCTTGTCCCTTCGGCGTGACCATCACGTTGGCCGGCTTCAGGTCACGGTGGATCACTCCTTGCTCGTGCGCCTCTTCTAGCGCCTCGGCAATTTGCAAGATGATCGACGTCGCATCTTTCACCGTGAAGGGGCCGGGGTTGAGTTTCGCTGCCAGTGATTCTCCCGGCACGCACTCCATCACGATGTAGTCAACCCCATCCTGCTCGCCAACGTCGTACACGGCCGCGATGTGCGCGTGGCTCAGCTTTGCCAGGGCGCGCGCCTCCTTGTGAAAACGCCTCCGTGCCTCGTCCCCTGTGAACATCCCGGGGGCGAGAAGCTTAATGGCGACCATACGCTCCAACTTTTCATCGCGGGCTCGATACACCACACCCATTCCGCCTGATCCTAGCGGCTCGATGATCGAGTAGCGGCCGAGTTTGCTGCCCGCGCTCAGACGGGGGTTTGCAGCAGATTGAGTGGTGGACGGCGAAGCCATCCCGTTGGGGGTAAGGATGGGCTTATCGAGAAAGCTGCCGGCGAGCTGGTTTTCGCGAAGTAATTCCTCGACTAGCCGGCGGAGCTCAGGTGCTCCCCGGCATGCTCTATCAAGAAAGGCGGCCCTGCGCTCTGGCTGCAATTCAAGAGCTTCTCCAAATAGTTGCTCGGCGGATTGCTCCAGATCAGCCATAGTCCCTACCCAGCCAGATGTCCAACAAGCCGTCTCGCGATGGCCAGAATATACCATAGGATCTGCGGGAGGCAGCCATGGATAGCGACAGCGGGCAGGTGACACAACTCCTGAAGGCGATGCACGCGGGAGACACGCAGGCAGCGGAGAATCTGCTGCCGTTGGTTTATGCAGAACTGCATCGTCTGGCCAAGGGTTATATGCGACGGGAGCGCCCGGACCATACCCTGCAAGCAACGGCATTGATCAACGAAGCCTATCTGCGCTTGGTCGGCGAAGACATCGATTGGAATAGCCGCGCGCACTTCATCGGCTTGGCGGCAAACGTGATGCGGCGGGTACTGGTCGATTATGCGCGTGCGCGGAACGCGGAACAAAGAGGCGGAGGATTGCAGCGGGTGGAAATGAAGGACGAGCTTGCCATCTCGACCGAGCAGCTTGATGAAGTGGAACATCTGGACGAGGCACTCAAGAAACTGGAGAAGGAAAACCCGCGCCAGGCGCGCGTAGTTGAGTTGCGCTACTTTGGCGGGCTTTCAGTGGAGGAGATCGGCGCCTTGCTGCAGATTGCGCCGCGATCCGTCAAGCGGGATTGGGCGTTGGCGAGAATCTGGCTGTTTCGTGAGCTCCGGCCAGAGGCAAAGAATCAAGAGCCAGAGCAAGAATAATCTGCGTGTGGCCCTGTGTGCGGGAGGTCTTCGATACAGACGTAGTGCGGACATAATCCGTTGCCCCGGTAACTCCTCTGGCATATACCGCAAGTCCGGCGGAACGTGGTCTTGGAGCGGTCTAGTCTTGCTAGGACTTGCCCGTAATGTCCATGGTGTTGTCATCCCCATTGCGGTCGATGAGTTTGTTATAGGGATCGATTCCCGCACGAGTGGGCCGTTCCTTCACCAGGAACTCGAAGGTCTGACGTGCTCCGGTGATCCACTCTTTTCGCAGAGCGACCGGCTTTTCCTCACCCTTCTTGCCGCTGAAGACACCTACATCGATTAAATCGTGGAGCGGAGCGGGCGACTCGACGCCGTTGCCGTCGGCGTAGACCTTCCTGCCCTCGACGGTGAGTGTGACCTTGTATGTGCCATCCTGCATTTTCTGCGAAGTCGCTTCGACAGCTTTGTTGTCATAGAGTGTGATCTTCTCGAAGCTGTCGTCGAGGAAGTACTGAAGATCAGAGGGTGTTTGCGCACGAAGAGCGTCTTCCAGCAGGCGCGTGTCGGGGTACGGTCCGGACTGCGCATCGTTGGCATTGGCGTAGCGGTATTGCATCAGGAAGTTCTGCAGAGCGAGATTAAGCTTGCCTTCCCCGATGTAATCGGAGAGCGCATAGAACACAAGGCTGCCCTTCTGGTACCAGACGTAGGCCTCGCGCTGGACCTGGCCGAGCGGCGGCTCCTTCCGCGTTTCGTTGGAGCGGCCGCGCAGGTAGCCGTCGAGTTCGTGGGCCAGGAACTTATGCATCTGGGCGTCGCCATATTTCTTCTGTGCAACCCGCAAGGCGGAGTATTCAGCGAGCCCCTCCGACATCATGTTTGACCCGGCTACATGCCCTCCAATCAACTGATGCGCCCACCACTGGTGAGCGAGTTCATGCGCCGTCACGAAGTAAGTGAAGTCAATGTCCTTATCAGGATTGAGGACGCGTGTGATCCAGAAGGTTTCGGTGAAGGGACTGGTATTGGGAAACGACTGCGCAAACTGCCGATAACGGGGAAATTCCAGGATGCGGAACTGCCTGAACTGATACGGGCTGTAGTTGGCCTGGTAGTAGTCGAGACCACCCTTGACCCCTTCAATCATGTCATCGACATCGAAACCGTGTTGCGGCGCATGGTAGATCTCAATGTTGACGCCCTTGTAGTTCTCGCGCTTCACGTCGTAGCGGCCTGAGACGTAAGCGTAGAAGTCGAGAATCTTCACCTCACCCATGTCGTATGCATAGTAATGGCGGCCGTTTTGATGCCAATCGCGCTGCAGGTAACCGGGTGCGAAGGCAATCTGGTCGTCCGGCGTGCTGACCACCGTGTGATAGCTGATCCAGTCGGAGTCCGTCGTAAAAAGATTCGTGACGCTCCCCCACGGGTCGCCGCGCCGGGGCAGATCCGTAAGCGGACCCAGCTTTTCTTCGCGGCGCCGGCGGGGGTCATCCAGTTCCATACCGGAGTTATAGCCAATGTAAGGAAAGTAGGTGGAGTCGAAGAACATACCGTTATAGGCCAGTTCTGGCCGCTCGTTGCCGTCGCGGAAGCCGTGGGTCTGGTAGCCGACCTTGAAAGTCAGGTTGAGTTTGTCGCCAGGGGCGAGAGGCGCTTCCAGTTGATAGATCGAGTACAGATCGCGCGGCGCCCTGCTCACGAGGTGGAAGGGGCGGTCGAAGTGCACGTCAGCAAGGGACTGCATCTGGTCGGTAATGTGTATCTGCTGAATGGGCTGCGCCGTCTTGTTCTGTAGTACGAAGTGACCGGTACCCGAAAAGGAGCGATGATTGGGGTCCAGGTCTACATCGGCGTCGACAGCGATCACCTTAGGTAGCGGAAACCGTTCGTAGCGCTTGAAGTCCCGCTCGTAGTTGGCCTGGATTTTCCGCTGCTGCTTGGTGGTGACGAATTCGTTGAGGACGTGCGCGTTGTAATAGAACCATGCGCCGCTGCCGATAGCGACAAGCGCGAAGAGTATGAGTGCCGGTGTAAGACGCGGCATCCGGGCGCGGGCCTGCAGCAGGCGGGGATGCCAGCCGTCCTCGGCGCCACGCCGGGCCAGTGCAATGGAGAAGCAGGCCAGCACGGCAAAGATCGCGGTCCAATACACGAGGGACCACAAGAGCCCGGGCACAAAGTGGCCGTAGCCGTTCATGTCCGAATAAGTGTAAGGAGTGTTCTGGCCGGGTAGAAGCAGCGTGTTCTCGATACCGAAGCGGAACAAGATCGGATCTAAAACAAAGATCCCGATCACGATTGCATGGCCCATGAACTTATTGGAGACGACGGTCTGTACGAAGAAGGCCAACAGCGTGAAGCAGATCACCAGCGGGAAGGTGATGAGATAGAGCTCCTGGAAGTACTGCAGCAGGTCGTAGTGGTAGTAACCAGCTGCAGTCTGCATGATCACACCGCATAACAGGATGACCGTGATCAGGATGCCTTCGACCACAACCAGGGCTGTGAACTTCGCAAGCCAGTCCGTCGTTTCGCGCATGGGAAGGGCGTCGTGAATTCCGGAGAAAGACGTGTCGCGCTCCCGCCAAATCAGCTCGCCGGCGTACAGCGTGGCAATGATGAAGAGGAACAGCGTCGCGTTGCCTTCAACCGCCTGCACCATCAGGAAAGTGACAGGGTAGACATTCTGGTCGTTGATTTTTCCGGCGAAATAGCCATTTATGAGTGCAAAGACCGTCAGCAGAACAGTGATCGCCCAAAAGGGCAGCTCGCGCGTGATGTTGGTAAGATGCACCCGCGTCAGGGAGACGAATTGGGCGAATCCTGCCCTGCCCCCAAAGTACTGGTGAACGCGTGGCATCGGCGTTGCGACCAGCGAACGGCGCGGCTCCGACTCTGCGGCTTCCAGCCGCTTAGCCCGGGCTGCGCGACGCCCCTGTGCGCTCGCAGTAAGTGCTTCGACTGACATAGGAAAGAATCGATAGCAGACTGCCAGAGAGATGAATCCAACGGCTAGCCAGAGGAGGCGGTTGTAGAGAAACACGCCCTGGCTTACGTGTGGCGACCAGGAGAAGAGCAAGCTATTTTTCTCGGCCACTGTCCAATAGCGAGTGAGCACGTCGCCTAACTGCAGGCCGATTGGGTCGAGGATACCGGACCAAAAGTGCTCCAGGGAGCGGGTCGCGGTGAAGACCGCGGTGGCGATCAGATAGAGCATGAAGACAGCGACGCCCTGCAGATACACAATGAAGATCTTGCGAGACAGCGCTGCAACCGTAAAGAACAACGAGCCCAGAAAGAAGATCTGGATGACCACGATGAACAGGAACGGTTGCCAATACCACCAGGCGTGGCCGCTGGCGATGCGGGTGTGATCCGCCCATGGGGCAAGGGTTCCAGCCAGTTCTCCCAAGACCATGCCGGAGAATGCAAAGACGCAAGTGACGAATGACCCTGCCCAGCGGCCTCCGAGATAAGCAAACTTGGTGATGGGCTTGGTAAAGATCAGCTGGAAGGTGTCGCGCTGGAAGTCACGCAGCACAGAGGTGCCGAAGATGGCGGCGATGATGATGGTTCCGAAGAGGGTGAAGAAGGTGTAAAGGATAGTGTTGGAGAATGGGCCGTTCAGCAGCTGCTTGCCGTTACCGGTGGAGATGAAGTCTTCCGCCGCGATGGAAAGGAAACTGAGCAGGAACCACAGCGCAAAGTAGACGTAAGTGGATAAACTCTTTAGCCGGAACTTCAGCTCGAATAAGAAGAACTCCCAAAAGAGGGTCATGCGCAAATCTCCTTGGGATTAGTGGACTGGCTGAGGTACGGCCGGATTGGCAAGGTTGAGGAAGTAAACATCCTCCAGGCCGGCGTCGACGGGGCGGAAGCCATCGCCTGGAGAGCCGTCGGCGAAGACCCGAATCTCGTGCTGGCCGGCGATCAGATGACTGGAGATAACCCGAAGTTGCGTTTCCAGGGCGCGCAGTTCGTCATCGGTGATGACCACCTTGGACCATATTTTGCCCTGCAGAGCCTGAAGGGCTTCCTGCGGAGAACCTTCGAGCAGCAGTTCGCCGGCGGAGATGATGGCCATACGTGGGCAAAGCTCGCGGACGTCTTCGACGATATGCGTGGAGAGGATCACGGTGATGTCGCGGCCAATCGATGAGAGCAGATTCAAAAAGCGATTGCGCTCGGCCGGGTCAAGGCCGGCGGTCGGTTCATCGACGATGATCAGGCGTGGCTTGCCCAGCAGTGCCTGGGCGATGCCAAAGCGCTGCTTCATGCCCCCGGAATAGGTGCTGAGCGCCTTCTTGCGAAAGGCCCAAAGGTTGGTCTGGTGCAGCAGCGTTTCGACCATCTCTTTCCGCTCGCCCGCGTGGGTGATGCCCTTCATCACGGCGAGGTGGGAGAGCATGTCGACGGCGGATAGCTTGGGATAGACACCGAATTCCTGGGGCAGGTAGCCGAGCGTCTGGCGTATGGCATTCTTCTCTTTGAGGACGTCGATTCCATCCAGAAAGATGGTCCCGCTGTCTGGCTCCTGCAGGGTGGCGATGGTACGCATCAGCGTGCTCTTGCCGGCGCCGTTAGGCCCCAGCAAGCCGAACATGTGGTTGCCGATGGTGAGGGAAATGTTCTTGAGCGCCTGGACCCCGTTGGGATAGGTCTTCGAGAGACCTGTAATCGTGAGCGACATGCAGGAAATCTCCTAAGCTGCTGTTCCACTTGCTTGCGGTTACCAAGCCAATATACCTGCATCGCCCCGGTGGCTCCGGAGGAGCGCCCGTTCACCTTTTACTCCGGGCCTTCGCCGCGTGTTCGCTTTGGGACCAAAGATCGACGCAATGCGCAGGTTCCGATGCGATCAGAGCGCCCATCGAGATGGGTGAAGCGCATCGTGTTCCTGGTCAATGGTGCTAGGCAACTTCAGCCGCGAGCGCCGCCGGTAGGTCGCTTCGGTTATGTCCTGAAAATGATGGGCCTGCGCCTCGGCGTAGAGCTGTTGCTCTTGAGCGAAGAGCCAGTCAACGGTGGGTCCGTAGGCAGAGGCCGGAAGCACACCACGTTGCCGGGCATCCCGTGCGCCGTGCAGCGATTCGGCGCGCAGCCGAAAGATGCGATCGCACGTCTGGTCCGCCGGGTACGCCGGTCGCGGAGCTGCTGCAGCGAGTGGAAGGAGCACTCCTAGTAAGAGACGCACGTGGATCGGGACATAAATCGTTGTGATTCTACTTTCCAATACAAAAGGTAGAGAAGATCAGGTTGAGGATGTCGTCATTGGTGGTCTCGCCGGTGAGCGAGTCGAGATGACGGAGGCCGCCGTATAGATCCAAGAGCACCATCTCGTGGGGAATGTTTTGTCCGGCCGCCGCACTCGCAGCCCCCAGCGCTTCCAGTGTCGCGGTTACAGCCTGGTATTGGCGCAGGCTGGTCAGCATTCCACTTTCCGTCTCCACTGGCTTGTCGCCTACCATCGCCAGCATCTTCTGCTTCAGCTCACCCACTCCTTCGCCACTGAGAGCGGAGGTGTGTACCACCGGCAAACCCAGGCCGCCCAACGCCTCTTCCATTGCAGCCGAAGGTCGCGCCAAGTCGCTCTTGTTCACCACTACCAGCGCACGGCGTTGAGCCAGCGTTGCCAGAAGCTCCAGCTCTTCCTGGGCCGGCGCGGCAGTCGCATCCAGCACCATCAGCACCATGTCCGCATCCGCCAAGGCCTCACGCGATTTGCGAACGCCAATCTGCTCCGCCTCGTCGCTAGCCTCACGCATGCCCGCCGTATCCACCAACTCAACCGGGATTCCGCCCAGCGAAACACGCTCCGTCACCAGATCGCGCGTGGTACCCGGCATCGCCGTGACAATGGCACGCTCGCGCTGCACGATGCGGTTGAAGAGCGAGGACTTGCCCGCATTCGGCCGTCCCACAATCGCCAGCATCAACCCCGCGTGCACGATACGTCCGCGCGCGAAGCTGTCCGCCACCGGCTGCAGCAGGCCGCGAATCTCCTCGATCCTGCTCAGGATCCCGGCGCTGGGCAACACATCCACATCGTCTTCCGCAAAATCGATGCCGGCTTCGAGCAGAGCGATCAGTGCGACCAGCGCTTCTTTGATGGGCTTGATGCGCCGCGAAAGCGCGCCGTGCAGTTGCTGCGCAGCCACCCGCGCCTGGTAGAGTGTCTGGGCTTCAATCAGGTCGTGCACCGCTTCGGCCTGGGTCAGGTCGATACGACCGCCTAAAAATGCCCGCTGGGTAAATTCGCCTGGAGCCGCAAGGCGTGCCCCGCCTTGTAGTGCTTGACGTACCAATGTTTCCAAAACCACCGGTGAGCCGTGCGCGGCAATTTCGAGCACATCCTCGCCCGTGTAGGAATGGGGCGCGGCGAAAAATGTCACCACCGCCTCGTCCAGCTTTTCCTGGGTGTCGAGGTCCAGCAGATCCCCAAAGCGGGCCTGGGCGTGGGCCAGAGGGTTGCGCAGGCGCAACATCGGCTCGGCAATCCGGGCCGCCTCGGAGCCCGAGAGGCGCACGATGCCGATACCGCCGCGACCGGGCGGCGTCGCGATGGCGACGATGGTCTCGTTCTGGTAAACCACATGGGGATCGGGCTGCATGGAGCCTCACGATCCTTTAGACAGGCGAGTTGCGTCGCGAGGGACGTGCCCCGGTGTTGCCGAACTCAGCTCGCGGCCGGGCACGCGGACGCTCCGCACCCTTGGGATAGACCACCACGTAGCGGCGCAGGCCTTCGCCACTACTCTCGGTTTCGAGATCGGCAAAATCGCGGAAGGCCAAATGCAGCATGCGGCGCTCCCGCGAACTCATGGGGGCAAAGCTGTAAGGCTGGGATGTACTGCGGACCCGCTCGGCCGCCGTCTCGGCGGACAGCTTAAGCTCCCGCGCGCGGAGGGCTTTAAAGGAATTGGCGTCGAAGGAGATAGTGTCGTGCTCTTCCGCTTCCAGGCGCACGATCTTGGCGGCGATGTGTTCCAACGCGCGCAGCAACTCGCCTCCGCGCTGGGTCAGGAGCACCGCGTCCGGGCCGGACATCTCCACGTAAATCTCGCGAGCCTCAAGGCCGTCGGGATCACGGGCCCCCGCTCCTGCGATGATCCGGTACTTCAATCGCAGGCCGCCGGTGGTGGTAAGGGTCTTGAGGAATGCTGCAATCTTCTGGGCTGCAGCCGCGTGGTCGACAATCGGCATCGGTTTAGTATCGCACTTGCGTGCCGGGAAGTCAGCCTCGCGGGGCACTGAACTGAACGCCAGGTAACCCCACGGTCGCGTGCGATCCAGGCCGGATTCCCCGGCACTCAGCCGTACGTAATCGCTGTAAACAGGCACCCCTTTAGAAGCGGCTGAGGTACGGCTGTCCTTCCGTTATGGGACATCGCGGTGTTTTGGCCCGTTAGCCGCCCGTTTCGGGCCGCCTGCGCGGCTCGATGCCAGGCTTACGGTTTAGCTGGCGGCCGCTGCCGCCGCCGCGCTTGGCGGCTCGCTTGGCGGCGATATCGCGCATCTGCTTGCCCATACCGGTGCGATTCATGATGGCCTGCTGGATCACGTTGATCACATTGCCGAAGGCCCAGTAAAGCGCCAGCCCCGAACTCAGATTCCAGGTCATGAAACCGAAAAAGACTGGCATGGTAAAGGCCATCATTTTCTGCTGCGTAGGGTCCATTCCCGGCGATGGGGTCAGGTACTGCACCAGGAACATGGTCACGATGAAGAAGACAGGCAGAATATGCAGCGGGTCGGGCGCGGCTAAATTGTGCAACCACAACCAGGGTGCCTGGCGCAACTCGATGGTGTGCAGCAGCATGCGGTAAAACGCAAACAGCAACGGCCACTGCACCAGCATGGGCAGGCAGCCGCCAAACATGTTCACACCCTCGCGCTTCTGCAGGTCGAACATCTCCTTATTCATGTCCGCGCGACGCGGGTCAGTAGCCTTGTACTTCTTGAACTTTTCCTTGATCGCGTTCATCTCCGGCTGGATGCGCTGCATCTTCAACGCGGATTTCATCATCTGGATGCGCGTCGGCAGCATGGCCAGATTGATCACCAGGGTGAGCACCAGGATGGCCCAGCCCCAGTTGGAGACAATATGCTCATGAACCCAACGCAGGGCCAGGAACAACGGCTTGGCGATGATGCCCGAATAGCCGAAGTCCACGACCGGTTCCAGGTTCGGCCCGGTCTGCCCACCGTTGGCCGTGGCACGCACGGAAGCCAGCACGTCGAGCACCTTGGGTCCGGCGAAGAGGCGCGTGCTGGTGTGTCCCGAAGTCGAGCCCACTGCGGCGCCGATGATCGAAGCGGAGTCCGTCTGGTCCGTCTTGCCGTGACGCGGCACGTCGATCGAATCATGCAGGCTCACCAGCAACGTCTGCTGGGGCGCGTCGGGAAGAAATATTGCCGCGAAGTACAGGTCGCTGACCCCGGCCCAGTCGAATGGTCCGGGCAAGGTGCCTCCCCCGGCAATCTTCTTCGGCGCCTGGCGATCGTCTTTGCCGTTCTGCATGGTGTCGAACTGCGACTGCGCATAGTCGGGCAACGTATCCTGGTCGCCGAAACCGCCGGGCCATGCCATCAACGCGGTGACCGGGCTCCCATGGTCGGTAGCCGTCAGGTCCACATGCAGTACGTACGTGGAATCGAAGGTGAAGACCTTTTTCACTTCGAGACCGTTATTGGAGTAGGTAAACGTAAGCGTGGCAGGAGCATTCAACGTGCCCGTCGCCGAGGGCACATACAACGCCTGCACCAGCTGGTTGCGCAGGTTTGCATCATAGGTCCAGAGCGAGAGGGGATACCCAACCTTAGCCGCTGCCTTTGAGTTGACCAGATCCAGAGGCTTACCCGCGTCGTCTTTGTACTTCTTCAGAATCCAGGAGACGGCCTGGCCACCGCGATTAGAAAAGGTGATGCGGTACAGCTCGTTCTCTACCACTGTGGTGGTTTCGGCGGAGGCAACCACCGCCTTAACCGTCGGCTTAACGGATGCAGCGGCCTTAGCGCTTGCGGTCACGGTGGCGGCGGGAGGAATCGGCGTCTTGGACACGGAAGTCGAAGCCACCTCGGCCGGAGTCTCCGGTTGCGTCTTTTTCTTCGGGCCAAAGTACTGCAGGCCGAGGAAGATCAAAACAAAGACGATGGAGAAGATGAGGAGCGTGCGTGAGTCCTGCCCACCGCCACCCGGCTGATTAGGATTGCGTATTTCGGCCAAAGAGAGTTCCTGTCGATCGGACGATCTGGCGGGATCCAGCGACAAACGCGCTTCCACGATAGCTGAACCCAGCGAAAACGCCTCGTACGGGTCTTTTCATCAAGAAAAGCCCCTCTTCGCAGAGGCTGGATGGGACACGGTAATCGTGAAACCGCGCAAACGCGCCTGGAGCCACAGTCTTATGGTAAATGGCGGGGGTCATCTGTGCGGAAGCGACGGCGGGGTTGGCCCCACAGCGGCGCCGGGGCGGCAGGGGTACGTACCTGGAACCGGATCAAAACCTCCCCGGCAGAAAGGGTTGCAGCGCAGCACCCGCCACAAAGCGAGAGCCGATCCCCAAAACACTCCGCGGTGAACGATAGCGGTCATGGCGTATTCAGAGCAGGTGGGTTGAAAGCGACATGCACCCGAAACCCCGCTGATGGAGTGAAGCAGCGGCGAGACCCAGCGGCGATAGACTTCAGGCATGCCCATCCTGCTTTTCTCCAGCCTTCTCCACGATGGCAAAGATCCTGGATACCTCGCTTTGCAGCCCATCGAATTCCACAGTCAGAACCGTTCGCCGAGGGTGCAGCACAATGTCGACGTCGCGCGTGAGCAAGGCCAGGTTCAAGCGGACCGCTTCGCGCATGCGCCGCTTGATGCGGTTCCGCTCCACCGCTTTGCCGAGAACGCGGCCAGCGGTCAGGCCAACACGCGGACCGACGGGTGGAGTAGAGGTCCGCTCGGCGAAGAAATAGGTCATGGAGCGCGAAAAGTGTTTGCGGCTCCGCTGGTAGACGCGTTGATAATCAGCGTGCTTGCGCAGCCGTACGTCGTTTTGCCTTTGAACCCTCACCCAACCACCCGGATTTCCTGTCGAAGTTGTTGGCGTTGTTGAACTCCATGCGGTCCGGGCTGGCCGGGACCGCGCACCCGAACATGTTTGGAGCCTCGTGCAGCAAATCCGGGTCATTGCCTCACACCAAAGGACTTGGGGTGAATTCAGGGATGGCGCGCGAAGTTCGCGCCCCAGCTAGCTACTGGTGAAGGCGCGCTAGTCGCGGTAGCCGGCACTCACGGAAACGCGCTTGCGACCCTTGGCGCGGCGCCGGGAAAGGACCGCTGCTCCCGCCTTAGTCTTCATGCGCGTCAAAAAGCCGTGTGTCTTCGCCCGATGGCGGCGGTTCGGTTGGAATGTGCGCTTGGGCATAACACTGCGCTCCTGATCTCACTGAAAATTTCTGCCTGAAGGCAAGCTTTAAGTATAACGGATTCACGCAAAAGAGCAAAGCATGGCGATGCTTCAGGAGTCCCGGAGGGCTGGCTTTCACTGCGCATGGTGCAACTCCGGAAAGAAAGAAATTTTTGCCCGGAATGAGCCGTTGCACGGCCTTGTAACTGTGCTAGTATCGGCTCCGATCAAGATTGATTTTCTGCACGTCCACACTACCTGATCTTTCGATCTGGATACTTTCGCGAAGGGGCTTGTTCCCCCAAAGCAGTTCCTAAGCACAGGAGCAGCAACAAAACGCACGGCTGGTATCAGTGCGAACTTGCTCCTTTGCACTTTGCAGAAAGTATCAGGCAGTCGGCGTTGAACGAAGGAAGCGTATGTCTTTTGTCGCCACCGCCCCCGCCGTACCCAATCCCTGGGCACGGATCCTGGGTGCACTCGAAAAAAAGGTCAACCGGCAATCGTTTGATACCTGGCTCAAGCCCACGCGCTTCAGCCACATCACTGGCCGGATGCTTTTCGTGCGGGTTCCCACACCCGAGTTCCAGCATATAGGCGACCGTTATGGCGACCTCATTCAGGAAGCCATCGATGCGTTCCACCTGGAGTTCGATGACGTTTCCTTTGTCATCCCCCAAGAGGATCCGGCCGCGGTCCGGGTGCGCGAGGATGGAGGATTCGCACCAGTCCCCTCCCATTCTGCGGGCGCCCAGCGCGCCGGCAATCGCGGAGCTCCCATGCCGTCGCCGCAGCAGGCCAAGTTTGATTGGACCACGGCTGCGCAGCTCAATCCGCGCTACACCTTTGAAGCCTTCGTTATCGGCAACGGCAACCAGTTCGCCCGCGCCGCCTCCGAGGCAGTTGCCGAGCGCCCCTCGAAAGCCTATAACCCGCTCTTCATCTATGGCGGTGTCGGTATGGGCAAGACCCATCTGATGCACGCCATCGGCCATGAGGTCAAGAAGCGCCAGCCGCAATGCTCCGTCTGCTATGTCTCCAGCGAGAAATTCACCAATGAAATGATCAACTCGCTGCGCTATGACAAGATGACGAGTTTTCGCGACAAGTTTCGTTCCGTCGATCTGCTACTCATTGACGACATCCAGTTCCTGGCGCAAAAGGAGCGCACCCAGGAAGAGTTCTTTCACACTTTCAACGCCCTGCACGAGAGCATGAAGCAGATTGTCATCGCCTCCGATCGTCCTCCCAAGGAACTACCGGAGATCGAGGACCGCCTGCGCAGCCGCTTCGAGTGGGGATTGATCGCAGACATCCAGCCCCCCGACCTGGAGACTAAGGTCGCCATTCTGCAAAAGAAGGCGGAAAGTGAGCACGTTCTGCTGCCCACTGACATCGCCCTCTTCATTGCCTCCAACGTACGCACCAATGTGCGCGAACTGGAGGGCGCCCTAGTGCGGCTGTTGGCCTGGTGCCGGCTCAATGGCGCCGAGCTCACCCTGCCTACCACCCAGCTGTGCCTCAAGCAGTTCATCGATACCCAGGTGCGCAAGATCACGATTGAAGCGATTCAGCGCGCCGTCTCCGAGCAGTTCGGCATGCGGGTGGCGGAACTGAAACAGAAAAATAATTCCCGCTCCGTGGTCGTTCCGCGTCAGATCGCCATGTATCTGGCCAAGCAGATGACAGAGGCCTCGCTTCCGGAAATTGGACGGCAGTTCGGCGGCAAGCACCATACCACCGTCATGCACTCCATCGCCAAAATCGATGAACAGCGCCGCGCGGACAAGGATCTCAACCGCACCATCAACAAGCTCCTGGAGACACTCAACGGATAAGCCGCCGCGTGGAGTTGCCTTTCCTGGTTTGGGGCGCTCCCGGTATGCTCAAGTTGTCTATGTCCTGTTTCGGCTCGCCGCGCCGCGTGGCTTGTTTGGCAGCTTGTCTGGTCACCGGGGTGCTCCTCGGCGTAGTCCCGGTGTTGGGGCGGCCCGCCTACGCCCGCCAGCAGGACACTGGATTTCTCAACCGGACCATTACCGTCAACGGCATTGTGTACCACTATGTCGTTTATCTTCCGATGGACTGGACGCCGAAACAGAAGTGGCCAGTCATCCTGTTTCTGCATGGTTCCGGAGAGCGAGGCTCCGACGGCCTGGACGAAACCCAGGTAGGCTTGCCCAACGCGCTGCGCTCCCACTATGAGCGCTGGCCTTTTGTGGTGGTGATGCCACAAGTTCCCTACAACCACCATCATTGGACCGACCCCGACATCATGACAATGGCCATGGCGGCGCTGAACGCGGAAGTAAAAGAGTTCCACGGCGATCCCCAGCGTCTCTATCTCACTGGCATGTCACTCGGCGGCTACGGCGTATGGGAGATTGCCAAAGAGTATCCGGGCCGTTTTGCCGCCATCGCTCCGGTCTGCGGAGGCATCTACTGGTCGTACGCCCCCGGCCGTTGGCACCAGCCCGAACTCGTCCCGGAGTATGTCAAGGCCATTGGCCGTACGCCGCTATGGATCTTTCATGGCGCCGACGATCCGGTGGTTTCCCCAGCTCAATCGCAGATTATGTATGCGGCGTTCAGAGCGGCGGGCGGAAACGTGCGCTTCTGGGAGTACGCCAACTACCATCACAACGCCTGGGACCGAGCCTACACTGATCCCCAATTGCCGCAGTGGTTTCTCTCACATCGGCTTTCCGACATCGCCATCACGAAGCCGTATGCCGAGAAGCGGATCATCCCCATCCATCCTGCGCCCGTTCACGTGGATCCCAGCGTGTATGACGCTTACCAAGGCGAATATGTCGACGCCGGTGTGACCCAGTTGACAGTTTTCCGTCAAGGCAACAAGTTGATGTCCCGAAACCGTACGGGTGACCAGACAGAGCTGTTGCCTGAGCTTCCCAATCGTTTTTTTTATCCCAGCGGAAGCAGTACGCGCATCACATTTGAGAAGGCTCCTGACGGCCGCATCACCGGGCTTACCTTTTCAGACGACCGCCATCAGGAAGTCTGGGTTAAAGCACCTTAAGGGCGAATCGCCCAAAATGTACCAGGATAGGAGCCATGTGCAAAGCCGGGTTCTTCGCGAGGCGCATCAGGCTTGAGTTTAACCGCACTTTGCACTTGGAACCGCCGCTTTCCACAGCCTTTCTTAGCCTGGCTGTGGAGACCGTGGGGAAGGCGGAACCCAACTCGACGGTATTCACAGGTCTTCCTGCTTTTCATTTTGCGGGTGTCCAGTTTTCTAAAACGTGGACGGGCGCCATCCACGCCATCCGCTTGGTTTCAGCTGTTCTTTCCACTTTTCCGGCGCCAACGGTTACTACTACTAACAAGGAATATATTTTTAGGGCTTTTCATAGTACCCGGCATATTTGCCGTCCGGATGTTTGCCCGGATGTTTGCGATTCAGACCGGGAATCCACAGAAACAACGCGCTTAAGATTCTCACGTGGCTTCGGGGTGGTGTAGAGTGAGTCAAATCGACAAGGGGGAAAATTACCATGCTTAGCGCGGGCGTTGAGCAGGAGAGACCGGTCGCACAGGGAGCAGCAACGATGGAGATCACCGTGAGCCGTCAGGATCTGCTGCGCGAGCTAAGTGCAACACAGAGCGTGGTCGAGCGGAAGACGACGATCCCTATCCTCTCCAATTTTCTCCTTGAGGCCGGGCAGGGAGAGGACGAAGCGAACCGGGTTGACCGCCTCACCATTACGGCCACTGACCTGGATCAGAGCATCCGAACATCTTGTGCGGCCAAAGTGAAAAAGCCTGGTGCTTGCACCATTCCCGCACGCAAGCTTTTCGACTACGTCAAACTCCTGCCCGACGGCGATATCTCCATCAAGCTCATGGAGAACCACTGGGTGCAGATTCGCTCCGGCCGCTCCAACACCAAAATGGTGGGCATGGCGCGGGCGAATTTTCCCCAGGTACCAGAGTTTCCTGAGACTGGCCTAACCCAATTGGCCGCTGCCTCGATCAAGGGCATGATCTCGAAGACCATCTTCGCTATCTCGAACGAGGAGTCGCGCTATACCCTCAATGGCGCGCTGCTGATCTTGAAGGCGGAGTCGTTGTCGATGGTGGCGACCGATGGTCACCGCCTGGCGCACATCGAAAAGACGGGCGAAACACTACAAAATATCAGCGGAGAAAAAAAGACTTTGATTCCTCGCAAGGCGTTGGCTGAGCTGCAGTCGCTGCTCGCCGATACCGAAGAGGAGTCGCTCGACTTTTTCGACGACGAGCATACTCTATTCTTCCGTCTGGGCCACCGCGTGCTCACAACGCGCAAACTTACCGGCCAATTTCCTAACTACGAAGCGGTGCTGCCCAGGGATAACAATAAATTTGTGGTGGTCCGAAGCGAAGAATTGATGGGTTCGATCCAGCGAGTGGCGCAATTCGCCGACGAACGATCGGGCGCTATCAAGATCCGGTTGGAGCAGAACGAGATGAAGATTTCGTCCTCTTCGACTGAATCCGGCGAGTCGGAAGACACAATCGAAACTCCTTACAGCTTTGACCCGATCGTGGTTGGCTTCAACTCAACCTACCTGATCGATTTTCTCAAGGCGGTTGGATCCAGCGGCGAGGTCCGCCTCGAATTTAAGGACGCGCAATCGGCCGGCCAGATGCGGCCGGAAGATGCGGCGGATGACTTCAAGTACCGGTACGTGATCATGCCGATGCGTATTTGAAGAAATAACCCGCGGCGGCTCTGTTCATCCACCGTAACGGCTGCTAAGGTGAGCGCTCCCCCACACTTGTCATCCCGAGCGAAGCCGAGGGACCTGCTGTGCGCCTTTCCCTAACACAACTGCCCAAGTGGGTTCCGCTTTCGATCTGGCGAATCACCTGCGGCCCTCTCCACCCCTTGTTTCGACACAGCGCAGTGGACCTGCGGTTTCTCCTCTTTGCGCCGGTTCCACTATTCGGAGCGTTTGACCGCTTTTTTCACGGCCGACTTGCGGCCCGCAGCGGCTTTTTTTGCAACTGTCTTCTTCGCCACAGGTTTCTTTGCGATCTTTTTGGCAGTCGCTGCCTTCTTCGCAGGCTTGCTGCGCGCGACCACGGTCTTTTCCCTCAGCATCGCTTTTAATTGCTCAAGATCGATAGTGCGCGCCGATTTTCTTAGCCGCTCGATGTCGTAGTACGTTCGCTTCTCTGTGAGAAAAATGTGGACAACAAAATCCACATAGTCCATCAAAATCCACTCGCCCTGCCGCCGGCCTTCTACGGAGTTGGGGTAGGTTTGAAAGTCCCGTTTGAGACGAGTTTCAATCTCTTCGGCGATCGCCTGCGTCTGGCGTTCGTTCGATCCACTGGAGATCAGAAAAAAGTCGGTGAAGCCGGAGTCCAGGACGTCGAGCTCGAGAATACGGGTATCCTCAGCCTTCTTGTCTTCGCAAGCCTCCGCGGCGGCCAGAACCATGCGGCGCGTTTCCGTCGTTGCCATTCGGTGGGGTCAAATCTCCTTGCTCTTGCCTACGTGTCAGCAGTCTCTATGGTATCCCGGGCGGTTTCAGGCCGATAGAGCGCGTGGGAACGAATGTACTCCGCAACCGCGGGCACGAGCACCCTTTGTTGTTCTGAGCCCTCAGCCAGAGCGGCGCGAATTTCCGTGGCGGAGATGTCCTGGTCGAGGTCGGGCAACAGAAACAGTTTGGAGCTTTGGCCCGACGGCCCTACGAGGGTAAAGCGGGTGAACCCGGCTTCGCGAGCTTCACTGGTGTTCTCCACACCTTTGGGTAGGGCCGCATTGATCTGTTTAAGGGAGAAGCCGGGTCTGCCTGCCACGATGAAATCGCAAACGAGCAGCAACTCGGCGCAGTGGTGCCAACGCCTCAAAGTGAGGAAGGAATCGGCGCCCAACAGGCAAAACAATTCATCTGTGGGTTGGAGATCGTTCCGTAAGCGCTGCAGAGTGTCAAACGTGTAGTTCGGCTGCCCACCGGGCAGGGGAGCGTCCACATCGCTCGCGGTGAGCCCTGGCTCGCCCGCCACGGCGAGCCGGACCATGGCTAACCGGTCCTCAAAACTGGAGTGGCGAAAGCCGCCTTTCAGCGGCTGGGTGGCGACGGGCGCGACCAACACTTGGTCCAGCGAAAGCCGTGTGATCGCCGCGCGGGCGATTGCGATGTGGCCGCGATGTGGCGGATCGAAGGTGCCCCCGAAGAAGGCGATGCGCATAGGGGCATCGTACCGCGACCTGCAATCCTGAGCTGTATCCTAGGGCCACTTCGATGCCTACAGCCTACATCGCGCTCGGTTCCAATCTAGGCAACCGTGCCGAAGCGCTATCCTTGTCCATTAGTCATCTGAATGGCCTAGGCCGGGTGGTGGCGCTGTCTTCGCTGTACGAAACAGAGCCCGTTGGCTATCGCGATCAGCCTGCCTTCCTGAACGCGGTGGTGGCGCTGGAGACGCAATTGGAGCCGCTCCCGTTATTGCGGGGATTACTAGCTATCGAACGCCAGCTGGGACGCGATCGCAGCCACGGTCCCTTGAAGGGTCCGCGCACGCTGGATCTGGATCTGCTGTTGATGGGGGATTGGGTCGTCGCGGATGAAGAGCTCTCGCTGCCGCACCCGGCACTGGCCCAGCGACGCTTTGTGCTGGCGCCGCTGGCGGAGATTGCGCCTCAGCTTCGGCACCCGGAAAGCAACCAAACCATGGCAGACCTACTGGCCCTGCTGCCGGACGAGGGCGAGAATCGCGTCTCAGCCGTGCGCAAGTTGCCACACAGCTCCTGACCCCATGATGCTCTTCTGGAAACGGGACGGGCACCCGTCCCGTTCTGCAGGGAAGTATCGCGTTCCGGAAACAAGAAGTTAAAAGCTAACCTAGCCGTTCCGGCCCGCAGATAGAATCAACGATGTGTCTCTCGCTTTTCAGATAGAAGCCGCCAGTGGGCAGGCGAGGCGGGCGACCATAACGCTGCCTCACGGGCAGGTCCAGACGCCAGCGTTCATGCCGGTTGGCACGGCGGGGTCAGTCAAGGCGATCCCTCAACATCTGCTGCAAGAGCTGGACGCGCAGATCATTCTCGCCAACACCTATCATCTGTACCTGCGGCCAGGTCACGAGCTGGTCCGCCGGCTGGGTGGGCTGCACCGCTTCATCGCCTGGCCCCGGCCCATGCTTACCGATTCCGGGGGCTTTCAGGTCTTCAGCCTGAATCAGCTACGGAAGATTAGCGAAGAGGGGGTGCAATTCCGCTCGCACCTCGATGGATCTTCCCATTTCTTCTCCCCGGAGCACTCGATGGACGTGCAAATGGCGCTAGGCGCCGACATCGTCATGGCCTTCGACGAATGTACCGAGTATCCAGCGGACCGCGCGCGTGCCCAGCAATCGCTCGAACTCACCCTGCGCTGGGCGCGGCGCAGCCAGCAGCACTTTAGCCAGCATGCCAAGGGCGGTCAATCACTCTTTGGCATCGTGCAGGGCGGCATGTATCCGGATCTGCGGCGCGACTGCGCGGAGCAACTGGTGGCCATGAATTTCCCTGGCTATGCTATCGGCGGCCTGAGCGTGGGCGAGCCGCGGCCGCTGACCCGGGAGATCCTCGAAAGCACTCTGCCCCTGTTGCCGGCGGACAAGCCGAGGTATGTGATGGGTGTTGGCTACCCGGATGAGATTGTCGAATACGCTGCGCTGGGGGTGGACATGATGGACTGCACCATACCCACCCGCGCCGCCCGGCACGGCCTGCTGTTCACCTCGGGGGGGCGGCTCAACATAAAAAACCGGCGCTTTGCCGAGGATCCGGAACCGCCCGATCCGGAGTGCGGTTGCCTGGTCTGCGGCCGCTACAGCCGGGCCTACCTGCGACACCTGATGGCGGCCCAGGAACCGCTCGCCGGAGTGCTGAACACCCTGCACAATCTGGCCTTCTATCTTGACACGATGCGATCGGTACGAAATGCTATTGCGACGGATAGTCTTCCCGCGCTGCTGGCCTGCGTGCGCCGGCGCCCGGGGCGCGTTGGCTGAGCCCGGATTTCCTGTGGAAGTGGGTGGCGTTGACAAACTTCATGCGTCTTTCCTTAATGAAAGCCGCACACCCCGGATTTCCTGTGAAGTTTATTGGCGTTGATGCACTCCATGCGGCTTTCCTCAACGAAAGTCGCACACGTGGCCGTTTCTTAGGCCCGCGTAACAGGAAATCCAGGCAAGCGTTTGTGTCCAGCGCAGCGTACAGGAAATCCGGGAAGCGGCCTCTTCCCCGTCCAAACCCCTTCATCCAGTAGACAAACCGGGGCAGATAGGCTGTAGTAGAAGGCTGGATAGAAATCATTAGAGGATGGTACGTTGACCTTCACTCCCTTTTTACTGGCTCCAGTCATTCCACCCGGCCTGGTGACCTTTCTCCCCTTCGTTCTCATCATCGCCGTCTTTTACCTGATGCTGGTGCGCCCCAACCAGAAGAAGCAGAAGCAATGGCAGGAGATGCTGGCGGGCCTGAAGCCGGGCGACCGCATCACCACCACCGGCGGCATGCGCGGAACCATCATTTCAATTAAAGAAGACGCGGTGCAGCTACGCGTCCCACCAGACGGCGTCAAGATCGAAGTCATCAAGAGTGCTATCGCTTCCGTGACCACTAACCAAGAGGAAGCTAAATAACCGTATTTCGCGGGCAGACGGTAAGCCCGGCGGAAAACCTGATTGCGACTCCCATGCGTAAAACCCTCCTGATCGTTGCAGTTCTTCTCGTGTTCGTCTTCGGTATCTTCGGCATTCCGAAGGGCATAGGCCTGTCCGCCTGGAAGACCGCGTTGACCGACCGTATCCACCTTGGGCTCGACCTCAAGGGCGGCATCCACCTGGTATTGCAGGTGATGGTGAATGAAGCCGTGAGCGCGGAGACGGATAACGCGCAGGCCCGAATCCAGGCCGATTTACAGCAGGGCGGCTTCCCCGCACGCTCGGTGCTCAAGCCCGATCCCAAGCGGCCGGAAGTGATCGAGATTCAAGGAACGCCCCCGGACAAGTCCAGTGATGTGCGCAACCTGTTGGATTCGCGCTACGGGGCCCAGTACACGGTGTCGTCGGAGCCCAACAACAGCTGGACTCTGACCATGAAGCAAACCGAGGTGCAGTCGATCGAGCAGCATGCGGTGCAGCAGTCGATCGACACCATCGGCACCCGCATCAATGCCCTTGGGGTCCGCGAACCCACCATCCAGGAATACAACCTGGGCACCAACCAGATCCTGGTCGAGTTGCCGGGCGTCGATGACCTGAGCCGGGTGCGCGACATTATCCAGTCGACCGCCCGACTGGAAATCCACCTGGTTGTGGGTGGGCCTTTCCCCACGGAAGAGGCTGCGGCGCAGAGCGTCGGGGGGACGATACCGCCGGAAGATGTCGTGATGGCTTATGGCGGCACAGAACCGGAGTTGTTGGGTCAGTACTACGTCTTGCAGAGACTCCCGATCGTGGCCGGAGACGACTTCCGCGACGCGCAGCCCTCAGTCGATGAAAATGGCCGCCCGGATGCGACCTTCATCCTCACCCGCGCCGCCGGTGACCGTTTCTACCAGTTCACCAGCACCAACATTGGCAAATCGCTGGCTGTGGTGCTTGACAACCGTGTCCAGGAAGCAGCCAACATCCAGCAGGCGATCCGCGACCAGGGCCGGATCACCGGACTAGGCAAAGATAAGGCGCAGAATCTCTCTCTGATGCTGCGCACCGGCGCACTCCCGGCCTCGATCCACTACCTGCAGGAGAGCGTGGTCGGGCCATCCCTGGGCGCCGATTCCATTCGCAGGGGCGTGCTGGCTGCGATTGTCGGCATGCTCGCGGTCATGATCTTCATGCTCGTCTACTATCACGGCGCGGGCATTAATGCGGACCTGGCGCTGATGCTGAACCTGGTGATCCTGCTGGGCTTTATGGGCTATGCCAACGCTACGCTGACCCTGCCCGGAATTGCCGGGGTCATCCTCACCATCGGCATGGGCGTCGATTCAAACGTGCTGATCTTTGAGCGCATCCGGGAAGAATTGCGTGCCGGCAAGGCTCCTGCGGCAGCGGTCGACCAGGGCTTCGCGCATGCCTGGGTGACAATTGTCGATACCCACGTGACGACTATCGTTTCGGCGATCATCCTGTTTCTTTTCGGCACCGGCCCGGTCAAGGGTTTTGCGATCACGCTGAGTTTTGGTTTGTTCGCCAACCTGTTCACCGCGGTCTTTGTCTCGCGCCATATCTTCGATGAGATCCTCAGGCGTAAGCAGCGCGGAGAGGCACTTTCCATCGGGTAGCGGTCGCGTACCAGTAAGGCGGAGTTTCAAGTGGAACTATTTCGTGGCGTTAACGTCGATTGGCTAGGGAAAAAGTGGTACTTCCTCGCCTTTTCGCTGATCTTCAGTGTTGCGGGAGTGTTGTCGATCCTTTTCTGGCATGGCATTAAGCTGGGGATCGACTTTCGCGGTGGCACGCTGGTCTATGTGCAGTTCGACCAGACGCCAGACCTCGACAGGATTCGCCAGGCGATGGATCGCGCCGGCATCCACGACAGCCGTATCCAAACCTACGGAACGGCGTCGCAGAAGCAGGTAGCTGTTTCGCTGGCGCAAAAGGAAACCCAGGAGTCGGCCCTCGATACTGGGCGGCAGACCATTGTGCAGGCGCTGAACGCAAACTACTCCAGCACCGGGGCGGCCAACCAGGGGAAGCTGGATTTGGACAATGCCAGCCAGGGAGCCCTGGCCCAGTTTCTGCAGCAGTCCGACCCTGAGCACCTGGCGGGGGCGCCCGGAGCCGCGGAGAAATATGCCCAGCAGGCGGTGGCCATCCTGAATCACCGCGACAAAGACCTTGGCGGCATATTGAGCAGTATTGACCAGCTGAACGGGGTGGCTGATCCGGCGGTGGTCAGCCAGCTTAAGCAGGGCGCGTATCTCTCCGGTTTCCATGTCTTCGCAGCGGACATTATTGGACCCCAGGTGGGCGCGTTGCTTCGCCGGCAGGCCTTGCTGGCTACGCTTTACTCCCTGCTCGGGATGCTGGTCTATTTATGGTTCCGTTTCGAGCTTATTTACGGTGTGGCGGCTGTGGTGGCGGTTTTTCATGACACCTTGATCACAATAGGCGCCTTCAGCCTATCCAACCAGGAAATCACCCTCACGGTTATCGCCGCCATTCTGACCCTGATCGGCTACTCGATGAACGATACGATCGTGGTCTTCGACCGAATAAGGGAGAATTTGCGGCTTTCTCGAAGGGAAACCCTGCCCACGGTGGTGAATCGCAGCATCAACCAGACGTTGAGCCGGACGGTTCTAACTTCTGGCCTGACGTTTCTTACTGTCTTGTCGCTATACATCTTTGGCGGTGAGGTTTTGCGTGGCTTCTCGTTCGCACTAGTGATCGGCATCCTCATCGGCACCTATTCCTCGATTGCTGTGGCCGCACCCATGCTGGTGGCCTATCAGGATTGGCGTGGCAAACGTGGCAAGCGTGCAGCCCTGCCTGCCGCTAAGCGCGCCAAGACCTAAGCCATCTGCGGAAGATTCAAGAAGGTCCGTACCCTCAGGGCCCAAAAGCCGAAGAACTTGGTCTCTTGGCGTCCGGGCTAAGGCCCAGACCTAACCTAACGGCGAGTTTTCCGCAGCCCGTTTAGCCAGTCCGTGCCAGCACCGGACTTCAAGTCCGGTGAAGTCGTGCCCTTCGTCGCCGTAGTTCCCCTACCCTTCTTCCACATCTTTTTTCCCCATAACTCTGGACGGTAAACCCGAGCCGTAATACTGTCCTAACCAAGACTCCGATGATTGTGCTCATCAAGTACCGCTCTCCTAGATAGCTAGGGGGGCGGGAAAAAAATAAAATTTGAGCACCTTGGGAAAACAAAGGACTTAGCCGCCACCTCGACCGAAACCAAAGACGGGAACCTTGCCTTCCCTGAAACCAAACCGCAACCCGGGGCCGCCCCCCTGGCACGCCCAAAGGGCAGACTACCGATATCGGTTGAGAACATGTTTTGTATCAGGGCACGGCTGTGCCGCGACCAGCAGAACTGACCAGGGCTTTAGCCCTGCTCCCAAGCCATCGGACACATCTATGAGGTGGACGAAGCCATCCTACACAAATGGCTACCGCTTTTGGGCGCCTGCGGACCAGAGACTAAGGTTTTCCACACCTTGCACAGGTACGCTATGCATGCCAATAGCCCTTCGGGATCAAAAGAACAGCCTCCGGTGTCTAAGTTGGTACAAGTTTGAATATCCGAGGTAAGGCGATGTTTGAAGATTCTCTAATGGAGTCTGGTGGCAAGCTCAAAACCAAGAGTAAGTATTGGTCGATTGTTACCTTCGCTATCAACGGCGTGATTCTGGCAGCGCTGATTATCTGGCCGCTGTTGCATCCAGAGGCTCTACCGACACAGATGATGGCCACGCTGCTGGTTGCCCCACCGCCTCCCCCGCCACCTCCCCCGCCACCTCCACCTCAGGCTCCGGTCCAGGTCAAGATCAAGTCTGAAATGCTCGACAACGAATTGCAGGCTCCCAGCAAGATCCCGAAAGAGATCAAGCAAATCAAGGAGTCGGCGGCTCCTCCTTCGATGGCAGGCGTTTCCGGCATGGAAGGCATGGGTGGCGGAACCGCTGGCGGCGTCATGGGCGGTATCCTCGGCGGTATCGGATCCGGGCCGGCGATTGTCAAGGCCGCTCCTCCCAAGAAGTTGAGCATCTCGTCCGGCGTGATGGCCGGTAACCTTCTCGATAAGGTCACGCCCCAGTATCCGGCGATCGCGAAGGCTGCCCGCATTCAGGGAACCGTCGTCTTACAGGCCACAATTTCCAAGACTGGTTCGATCCAGAACCTCAGAGTCATCAGTGGTCCTCCGATGCTGCAGCAAGCAGCTCTGGATGCGGTCCGCGCCTGGCGCTACAGGCCTTATCTCTTGAATGGAGACCCCGTCGAAGTCGAGACTACGGTCAACGTCGTCTTCAATCTCGGTGGTTAGTCCGATGTGCCGCTGCTGCTTTTACCAATAGGTGGTAGCCGGTAATCCCCCTCGTGGCCACTTCGGGTCATTTCGTAACGAAGTTGCCCGGTGCTAGCATCTGGATGTTTCAGTGCTATAACGATGTAATTCCGTAGGAGGAAAGATTCAGTGATTCTCGCTCACCTCACCCAAATCGCCGCTCACCAGGCAGCTCTCGGTATGTACCTGTTCCAGGATTCAGGACAGACCGTGGGTTTCTCCCCAATGGACCTCTGGCACAATATGGGCGCCGCGGCGAAAACCGTCGTCGGAGTGCTTTTCATTATGTCTATCTGGTCGCTGGCTGTGATCATCGACCGCGCACTCTACTTCAGCGCGGCGCGCAAGCAGTCGCGCGAGTTTGCCCCCCGGGTTGCCGGAGCTCTGAAGGAAGGTAAACTGGACGAAGCGGTGAAGGTTGCCGACCGTAATAAGAAGTCACATCTGGCGGAAGTGGTTACTGCCGGCCTGCAGGAGTTCCGCAACTACGGTAGTGGCGGCGCGATCACCGAAGAGCAGATTGAATCCAGCAAGCGCGCGCTCGAGCGCTCCGAAGCAATCGTCCACGCCAAGTTGAAAAGGGGCCTCGGCGGCCTGGCAACCATCGGATCCACCGCCCCCTTTATCGGGCTGTTTGGAACGGTGGTTGGTATCTTGAATGCATTCCAACAGATCGCAACCCAGAAGACCTCCGGTATCGGCGCCGTCGCTGGCGGTATCTCTGAGGCCTTGGTAACCACGGCTTTCGGTTTGCTGGTGGCCATCCCCGCGGTTATGACGTTCAACTACTTCACCGGCAAGGTAGAAGCCTTCGACGTGGAGATGGACAACTCCTCCAGCGAGTTGATCGACTACTTTATCAAGCAGAGCCACCGCCGCTAGAGCAGTTTCCCTGTAGGTGTCTCCCGCAGCGAGCACGCGGACGCAGTTTTTCCTCAAGAAAAGCTGCACATAACCTAGCTGCAAAGGAAACGGCAACAGGGAAATGCTTAAACGGCACGTGCCGCAATCACTCCACAGCGGGAATCCTGCACCGGTTGGAACGGAAGAGTAGAATCCGTTCCAACCTGGTGGTTTTCACCAGACTCACAGAAAGTCATCCTGAAGACGGGTCAGCCTGGAGCATTTTCACAGTTGGTGCGGGGCAGGCAACTACACTCACTTTGAAAACGCTATAGCAGCTCGGCCCACGGAGCAAAAAAAATGGCAATAGCAGTCAGGAACGAAGGCGCCAAAGTTAATTCGAACATCAACGTCACGCCCATGGTGGACGTGATGCTGGTGCTGCTTATCGTTTTCATGGTCATCACACCCATGCTGCAGAACAAGGTGAACATTGAACTGGCCAAAGTAACCGACCCGACCTCGATGCCGGATGCCGACAAAGAAGACTCGGTGGTCGTGGCCATCACCCGCGACAACAAGGTGTACCTCGGACAAAACCAGGTCTCCATGGCGGATCTTGGCGCCAAGGTCGCCGATATGCTGCAGAACAAGACAGAGAAGCAGATTTTCATGCGCGCAGATGCCCGCGCGCAATACGGCACGGTCATGGATGCAATCGACGATGTGCGCACCGCCGGCGTGGACCAGGTAGGTCTATTGACCGATAAGCGGCAAGACCAGAACGCGGCTCCACCCGCTACCCCACCAGCCGGACAGTAAGCTGGTGGTTCAACCGCTTTGCGACGACTAAACAACACGGACCGGCCGAAGGGCCGGGCCAAGTGAAACGAGGAGCGAAATGGCATTCGATACAGGTGGTGGTGGCGGGCTCAATTCAAGCATCAACGTAACCCCGATGATCGATGTGTTGCTGGTGCTGCTGATCGTGTTCATGGTCATTACGCCGGTGACCCCGAAGGGGCTGGATGCGCTGGTGCCGCAGCCGCCGAAAAACCCGCAAAAAGAACAGGACAATGACCGCACCATCGTGGTCCAGATCTCGCATCGTCCAGGTGGGGGCGTGCCCGGCTACAAGATCAATGAGCTGGACATTTCTCACGGGGACCTATTGAATAAGCTGGAAGGTATTTTCGCCACCCGGGCGGAGAAGGTGATGTTCGTCAAGGGAGACCCCGAGCTGGACTTCTCGGCTGTGGCGGATGTGCTCGATATCGGCCATGAGGCGGGTGTAGATCACATCGGTCTCATCACACCAAAGGTAGCAGCAGGGCAGTAAAGCTGCTGGTTGTTGCAGGTTGGGCCACGGTGAGCAAGCTGCTGACATCAGCATGCTGGCATTGAAGGAAAGGTTGCCCGACCCTGCTGAATGAGCCCCACGAAACCAAGCACACGATCGATTCAAACGCTCTTTACTAAAAGGTCCGCGGTTGCCTCCTGGGCAGACCCGGACCTTGTTTTTTATGCGGCACTTGCCAGTAGCCCGAAACCAATTACAATCACAGCGCGGAGTTTTTTCCTCTCGAGTTGCAGGCCCGCGTAAGCTGTACAAGATCAGGCGGAGCCTGGCGATCATAAGGAGATTTGAACCAGAATGAAGCGAAGCGCATATTTTCCGGTGCTGGCGGTCGCCATCCTGTCGCTGCTGACCATGGTTACCGGGTGCAGCAAGCTGCAGGCTCGCGATCAATTGATCAAGGGTGTTCAGGCATATAAGAATGCCAAGTTTGAAGAGGCAATCGACCACTTCCAGAACGCGGAACGGCTTGATCCGACGCTGGAAAACGCTCCTTTGTATCTTGCCACCGCGTATGCTCAGCAGGTGGTTCCAGACGCAAACACTCCTGAGAATCTAAAGAACGCGCAACTGGCGGTAAATGCTTATCAGCAAGTGCTGGCCAAGGATCCGAAAGACCTTAACGCCCTGAAGGGAATCGCCGCGGTCTACCTGAATACTGGCAAGACCGACCTGGCCAAGGAGTGGCAGCGGAAGGTCACGGAGGTCGATCCCAATGACCCAGTCGCACACTACACCATCGGTGTTGTCGATTGGCGGGTCGCCTACCGAAATGCGATCCAGGTACGTAACAGCTTGGGGATGCAGGACAATGGCGACATGATCAAGGACAAGGCCGCATGCCAGAAGTTGGCCGAACAGAACGGACCGGTGGTCGACGAGGGCATCAAGGAGTTGCAGCAGGCGATCAATCTGCGTCCCGGGTACGATGACGCGATGTCGTATCTGAGCCTGTTATACCGGCGCAAGGCCGACCTGGATTGCGGTGATGAAGCCGCGCACAAGGCGGACATGGCCATGTTCGATCAGTGGCGTGACAAGACCATGGCAACGCGTAAGGCGAACGAACAGAAGAAGAACCAGCAGACGCCTGGTGGCATCACTATGGAAAACAGCGGCAAGTAGCCGCGATCGAGAACCCTCAACAAGCCCCTGGCTCCGGCCAGGGGCTTGTTTTTGCAACCGTTACCGCTACAGGAGATAGCGGCCTTCTGTAACCAGCTTAGGGCATTTGTCTCTATTACGGTTGTCGAGCACCCGGGGCTATTTACCAGGGAGATTTCCTCATGGAACTCCGTTCCACCCAGGGTTTTGTTTGCCGGGAGGGATCGGCTTCATTGAGCTCCGTTCTTGAAGATCTGTTCCGCTAGATAGTTCTGTACGTGGGCCTGATCGCGCATCATTTCGTAGTAGGCGGCTCGCAGCAGCTGGGAGCGGCTGTCGCGCAGTTGCTGACGGATTTCCTGTTGTACCCGGGGATCATTCAGCTCCCGCTGGCCGGCCGGCTCCTTCTGTATGAGCTTATAAATCGCGTAACCCGCGGGAGATCTGGCCCCCGGCGGCATCAAGGGAATGACCTCCGTCATCTGGCCTGGCTGAAGCTTGGAGATCGCGGCGAAGGCGGCTGCCTGGCTGCGCAGGCTCGATTCCGGGACGAAGCCCATGTTTCCGCCGTTGTTGGCATCGCTGGTATCTTCCGAGTAGTTATTGGCCACGGTGGCGAAGTCTTCTCCGCTTTCCAGGCGGTTGTGAATCATTTCAATCTTTCTGCGCGCCTCGACGTCGTTGCTGGCTTTGCTGTTTTGCAGATTGGCTCCCTGTTGCATCGGAGTGGGCTGCGAAGTGACGACGATGTCAGCGATGTTGTACTTGGGCTCGATGAAGTTGAACTGGGCTTTGTTTGCGTTGTAGAAGTTCGAGATATCCGCGTCGGTGATGTTGATGCGCGAGGTTACTTCCTTGTTCATCAGCTTTTCTGAAGTGAGATAGCGCCGGATCTGGCGACGCAGATCGTCCAACGACATGCTGGAGGCCTGCAACCGCTTGTCGAACTCTTCCTGGGTGTAAGGCGCCTTCATTTCAGCGAGCCTGGCGTCGACCTCTTCATCGCTGGCCACCAGGTTCATCTTCTTTGCGGCCTGCTGCAGAATCTCGTCGTCGATCAATTGCTTCAGGATGCCCAGCCGCGTGGCATCGGCTTGTTCCTTGGTAGGCTGCTCTTTGTTGTTGCCCAGGTTGTCGCGGTAGTCCTTCTCCACTTCGGAGCGCTGGATCGGCTGCCCGTTCACGGTGGCCACAACATCCGGTCCAAAGCTCTGCTTGCAGCCGGAAACAAATCCGCCACTCAAAAGGGCGATGCTCATCAAGGCGCAGGCAGCGGCGGACTTATGAGATAGTGCGCGCTCTACGATTGGTTCCAACGGTCCTTATCCTCGCGTTCCAAATCTTTACTTGGGGGGCTGCGGAGTTACTACAGGTTTCTTGGTCGCATCGGCCTCCTGGGGCGGTGGCTGCACACCGGCCTCTCGTAGAGCCCGGTCGATGGCTGTGCGAAGCTCCGCTTCCGGCAGCACGCCAGAAACGCGCTCGCCGTTGATAAACATGGTCGGCGTGCCGTTAACGCCCAAGCTGTCTCCCTGCTTCATGGACGTTCGTACGGCGGTTTCGTCTTGCTTGGCGATGCAGGCGTCGAGTTTCGCCAAATCCAGCTTCGAGCGCTGGCCTTCGTCATGCGCCATCCTATCCAGCGTTTTTCCCGCCTCATGGGCATCGTGGGCCGTGCCGGTGACCTCCTCCGTGTGCCCATGCACATAATCCACAAACCGCCAGTAAGCATCGCCGTTCTGATCCGCGAGGCAGCCCGAGTCAACCGCCGCGTGCATAGCCCAGGGATGAATTTCCACCAGAGGGAAATCTTTGTAGATGAACTTAACCAGCCCCTTGTAATGCTCCTGTGTGGCCGGGAAGAGTTGCTCGTGCATGCGCGCGCAGTAGGGGCACTCGAGGTCGTCGAAATTTACGATGGTGACCTTGGCGTCGGGCGTCCCCCGCCAGGGACGGTTCTGGATTGAAAGCATGTCGGCGGGGTTGTGGCTGATGTCAAACTTTTCCAGCCGCGCTACCGTGTTGCCATCGCTGGACAGCAGAAAATTCACTACAGACTGCTTGCCGTTTTTGGCGAAAGTGATGGGCAGGTTTTCAAATCCGGGAAAATCGCTCTTGCTGGTCGCCCCGATCGTGACCTCGACATTCGGGGGCACGTCAAATTGCGAGCGCACCAACACTTCGATTCTCCGGTTGAGTTGAGAAGTGGGGACGGGAGAAGCGCTAGTCGATGCGGTGCTGGAGGGACTCTGAGCCTTGCAGCCTGCGGCCAGAGAGACGAGCAGGCACCAAACCAGGGTACGGCGTACAAACAAGACAACCACCTTTCCATACCATAGACCCATTAGAGCATTTCTCCTGTTACCGTGTCGCTTTCGAGGCGGCCGACAGGGGCTTTTTCTCAAGGAGAAGCTGCGTTGATATTGCCTCTCCGGCGGACTATCCCAGGAGAAATGCCGGATTTCCCCTTCCGCCTGCGGCGCTCCAGGTGAGTGCGGGAACAGCTGGAGCGGAGTCAGAAAATCCGCTCCGAATGTTTCAGGTTTCCAGCGGCGCCCACCCCGGCGAGAGTGAAGTTAAAGCTGTATTGATTCTCGTTTCGTACGGATCCCAGGGCCAGGCGGCGATATTCGACGCTAAAGCCACAGCAATCCCAGTTGTAGGAAGACTGAATGCCGCCATACTGCAGGGCATTCTGGATGAAGTCATAACCGGCGTTGACCCCCGAGCTCAGCCCTCGCTTGGTAGGGTCTCCATAGCCCAACAATACCCGCAGCAGGTTGTATTTCGTTACCTGGCCGGGCAGGGTGGCTGTGAATGTGGCATCCAGTGCCTGGAGGGAGGAATATCCAACGCTGGCGAAGACGCTATCCCGCCGGTAGTCGGCGAAGACATTGCTGGCGTCCAGCCGTTTGGTCTTGAAGTCGTAGTCTGCATCCCATTCCATGTCCATGTGTTCACTGGTGCGGACCTTTAACCGTGAAATCAGAGGCGACGTGTTACGCGGCCCATTCAAAAAAGCCACTCCGGTAAGGTCGAGCGTGGAAGTGAGCACATTGCGCCGGAAGGGGACCGCCGCGCCTCCGAAATACGGGTCGAAGAAATATTTCGCGGCCAGCTTCCAGGTAATCCACTCGTTGGTGTCGCCGCCACATTCGGTATAGGTTGAAGGCACATTGATGATCCCACTGGTGGGTGGGGGCAGATCACCGCTGCTGCAGGGTTTGGGGTGCAAGTGCTTGAAGAAGAGTCTCTGCGTCACCGAGTATTCCAACTCATTCGTATCGCTCTCGATGTCGGTCGTGTCGAAGCGGGGAATGGAAGAAAAGTTATTGACCCCGGCAACGAAGCGATACCTGAGCTCAGGCTCAATGGTGTGCCGCACGTCGCTGCCAAAGATTCGTTCCAGCCCCGGCGCCTTGAAATCCCGCACCAGCGCCGGCGGGCGCAGCTCAAAACTGGCTTCCAGATCGGAACGATTGACGCTGCTGTTTCCTGGGACCGGTATGGTGCTGCTGGGAATCTGGCTTTGGGTGTAGAAGGTTTCGCGCGCAGCCACTTCGGGCCGCAGGCTCCAGCCGTCGAGGCGCAGAGGAAGGGACAGGTGGGGGTATAGATCGAAGCGCCCGACGACGCCGGTCTTGTAGCCGGGCTCGCTGCGGCTCAATCCAGCCGCAGAACTATCCACACTCCAACGCAGAGGTGTTTCCTGAAGCCGCTGATCAACAGTGTTGAAATCGAGGCTGGGCACGTGGAGGATGCGGATCTGCGGTGTGACGTACATGTTGCCCACCTGGGTGATGCCTTCGAAATTCTGATAGCGATCAAAGCGGATGCTGGCCGAACGCCCGCTGTCGTTGTGGGTGACGAATGCCGAAGACGTCACCTGGGAGGCGACGGCGAGCGCGAACGATTCGGCAAATGCCTCACGATAGACATACGAGCTGAGATACTCGCCGGTGGCGACGGCACGGGTATGCTCTTCCAGGTCAAAGTCGCGTCGGCCGCTGAATAGGACGTCCTGGCCGCCCTGGTTGATGTAGGTGGGCGCCAATCCGCGGTCGAACAGAGCGGTAAAGCGGGCAGAGGCGAAATCCTCTGCCCGGCCGCGATAGCGGAAGTCGCCACTCGGCGACCAGCCGCGCTTGGAGAAGTATTGCGTGCCAAAGGTGGCATCCATGCTGCGGTTGATGACCAGATAGATCGAATCGCCCAGGATGGTGCCCTTGGTAGAAGAGGTGCCGACGATGGGGATGAGCAGTCCACTCTGCCTGGCTCCGCTGTCCACCGGGTGTGTGATGTAAGGGAAGTAGAGAACAGGCACGTTGAGCAGGGTGAAGTAACTGTTCCTGGCCCGTGCTTGTCCGTAGTTCACCCGGATGAGGGCAGAGTGGATCCGCCAATCCGGGTCAGGCAGCAGGCATGAGGTCATGGTGCCCTGGATGATCCGGTAGCGCTCCGGTCCTTCCTTGATGAGCCAACGGCCGGTAAAGAGAAACGGGTTTGCGGTGGTGTATACCAGCTTGCGCTTGCTGGTGGATGGCTGGCGGCCGATACTGCCGGTTACGTTGTCGAAACGGCCAGTCTCCAGGTCAAGGTTGAGTTCGCCGTGATCCGCGAGGACGAGTTCGTTGTTCCGTTTGCCTTCCAGCCGTACATGACCATCGGCTTCGGCGTCGCTGGTCATCCGATTGAACGAAACTCTGTCTGCGGTGAGGGTGTAGTCCTTGTAATCGATCCTGACTTCGCCGGTCAGGGTAAAGATATCTCCATGCTTCTCCTGCTGCTTCGCTCGAATGACTACTGGAACACCCGAGGGCGGCGCGGCAACCACCTCGGCAATCGGATAATCAGGGGCGTCGGGGAGAGAACCTGAAGATACCTGCGGGCCTTGCGCTGCCGCTACGTTTTCGACCGCAAGGCCTGGCTCCGTTCTACCAGAGGCAGCGCTCCCGGGAGCTGCCGAGGGAAACTGTCTGGTCAACGTCTGCGTCCAAAGCTGGGGATGACACAGCATTAACGCTGTGATAAACAAAAGGGTGCGGACTCTCATTACCAGGGGCGAAGCTAGGATAGCAAATAGCTCACGCTTACAGTTTTTGACGGTTCCGCCGCTCTGGTGTTTGCAGGCTCGTTCTCTCGCCTTCATTGCGCTTGCTAATGAAGAAAGAAGCGTGTTTCTGTTGCCTCCGCAGAAGCCGGATTTCCGATCAGGCTTGGTGGGATCGGCAAACTTCATGCAGTCCCGCCTGCCCCGGCGAGCCGTGGGGCTGGCCGCGACTGCACTCGTGGCGACCTTTGGCGCCGCGTAGCAGGAAATCCCGGGTCCATTGCCGACCAAGCCCGGTGCACACGGGGCAGCGTGTGTCCGTCTATTTGCTTCGCGCTTCGAGGCCACGAAACGCGCATCATGCAAGAGGAGAACAGAATTGAGTCCTTCTTCGCCGAACGTCGGAGAGAATATTTCCCAAGCGGACACCGAAGTAGTGCCGGCGTGGAAGCAGGAACTAAACGAGCGCCTTGCCGCGACGCGCTCTCGCCGATTACGTATCAAGGGTGAGCAGGTAGCGCTGCCCGGCCTAGAGCACATGGAGCGCAAAGTTGAATCCCGCGCCTCCCGGCTGGCCGCGAAGGTAGCTCAGCGGTATGCAAATGCTCCGTCATACGGCGACGTCTTTGCAGCCAAGACCGAAGCCCAGGCGGAGGCAACTCCCGCGTTGGCCCCCCGTGATATCGCCGATTCGTTGCCGCAACCCCCTGCTGAGAGCTGGAACGATTCTCTTCTGGACGCTGAGTTGATCAGCGGTAAGCCAGGCCTTGGGGCGGGTGTGGATACTGACCATGTCGCGCCCGCGTTTGCATCCGCCGAGGAACCCGAAGAAACTGCGGTGGAACCGTTGGCGGTGAATCTGATTGATTTTCCGCGAGAGCTGGTGGCAGCCCGCAAAGTCCGTCCTCGGCTCGCGGAAGGTCCGCTGCGTGAGACTTCACAACAATCAGAACATGATCAGCTCAAGATTTTCGAAGTGGCTCCGGAGAGCATCTCGCAGACCGTGAGGATCGGCCCCACCGGCGCTGAGTGGTCTCCCATCCGGCTGGATAACAATCGGGTTTCCACACTTCCGGGAGACGGGCAGTCGCCCACTCAGGAGAACCCGCTCAAGGCAGCGCCGCTGGAAGACCGGCTGATGGCCGGGATCTTCGATCTGGCGCTGGTGGTAGCTGCCTTCGCTCTTTTCGTACTGGTTTTTGTTGCTTGTACCGCCCATCCGCCCACGGGCAAGCCGGCGCTGCTCGCGGCCGGAGTGGTGCTCGGCGGGTTCTTCCTTCTGTACCAATACCTGTTCTTCAAGTATGCCGAGGGCACCCCGGGAATGCGCTACGCGAAGATTGCGCTGTGCACCTTCGAGGACGAAAACCCAACCCGCGACGCCATGTGCCGGAGGGTGTTTTTCTTGCTGCTTTCGGCTGCACCGCTGGGGTTGGGTTTTGCCTGGGCGTGGTTCGATCCGGATCGCCTGGGATGGCATGACCGTCTATCGCGGATCTACCAACGAAGTTATTCCTAGGTGGCAGGGGCCAGAAGGGCCGAAGCCGCCGCGCCGATCACCGCAACCTCGCTATTCTCCGGCACGACCTCCAATGCGTAGCTCTGCAAGGGGCTCATCTTGACCATCTGCCATAAGTACTCTTTGAGCAGATTCAGGTCGAGAAAGCGCACATTGATGCCTGTGAAGTAGAAGCGGCCAGGGCCGCCCAAATGGATCGAAGTAGCAGTGGCTGCAGCCAGACCGCGATGCCAGAGGCGCACGAAATCCATGCAGCGCCCGTCGCCCTTCTTGGCCGCGGCAAAGACCTCTTCCGGTTCCATGTCGAGGAAGCGCAGGCGCATCGCGCGATACCCCATGATTCCTTCCAGGTGCCCTCGCCCGCCGCATCCACAGTAGGTTTCCTTGGGATCGAGGGTCACCACCATGTGACCGCCCTCCCATACACCCGGCGTATAGGGATAGCGCCCGAATCCGATTCCGTTGCCAATGGTCCAAACGCGTAACAGGCGATCCATCCGGCCTTGCGTAACGGCTAGCCCAGCCGCAACGGCGTCGGCGTCATTCATGGTCTTCAGCGGGGCATCAATCCCCTTCGACTGAAAGATGGCGGCCAGCGATTCAGCGATATTCCCGCCCTTCAGTTGGGCGAGGTTGGGAGAGTCTTCCACGATACCGCCGCGAATGATCCCGGGGAGGGCAACACCGACGGCATCGATCTGTCCCTCCGGATGCAGGGCCATCACCTGGTCCGTGATCAGATGACAAAGACTTTCAAAGGGATGTTCCAGCAGAGCTTCGTGGTCGTCCGGGTTCTCCGGATAAGTGCCCAGTGGCCCAATCAGTTTGTGGTCTTCCATGAGCCCCGCGACAATTCTCGAGGACACAACAACGCCAATGGTTCTACCCATGCGCCCCTCCCTTCAAAGCAGATTCACAGTTACGTGCCCTCATCAAGATTGCGAGGTGTGGTCCCGGCGCGCCGGGACCACGTGTAACTCTGTCGCTTCGGATTAAACCCACCGTGAAACTGCTCAGTCCGCCGCCCGGGCAAGCCGGTTGATGCCGTTGAACGCGGCAGCTTTATAGCACTCGGCAAGGGTGGGGTAATTGAACACCGTATCAATAAAGTAGTCCAGCGTACCGCCGAGGGACATGACGGCCTGCCCGATGTGCAGCAGTTCGCTGGCGCCCTCGCCGATAATGTGCACGCCCAGCAGATGCCGGGTTTCACGATGAAAGACAATCTTCAAGCGGCCTGTAGTATCGCCTCGGATCTGTCCCCGGGCGATCTCGCGATAGTAGGCGACGCCTACTTCGTAGGGCACATCTTCGTCAGTGAGCTGCTCCTCGGTCTTGCCGATAAAGGAGATCTCCGGGATCGTATAAATGCCGTAGGGGTAGTAGCTGGGATTGGACACCAGACTCTCGTTACCGAAGGCTCGCGCCACCGCGATGCGGCCCTGCTCCATCGAAACTGAGGCCAGGCTGGGAAAACCGATCACGTCCCCCACCGCGAAGATGCCCGGCACCTTGGTACGGAAGTCCTTGTCCACCGGGATGCGGCCGCGCGAATCGGGTTCGATGCCGACGGCCGCCAAATTGAGTTCGGAGACATTGCCGGAGCGGCCGACCGCGTACAGCAAAGCGCCGCCAGAAATTCTCTTCTTGCTTTCCAGGTTGGCAACGACACTGCAGTCGGGCAGCTCTTCCACGCTTTCCACTTCCTCGTGCAGGCGCATGGTCACGCGGCTGTCGCGCAGATGGTAGCTGAGCGCCTCGACGATTTCCTGGTCGGCAAATTCCAGCAGCTTAGGCCGTTTTTCGATCAGGGTGACGCGCACGCCGAGCGCGGCGAACATGCAGGTGTACTCCACGCCGATAACACCGCCGCCCACCACGATCAAAGACTTGGGCAGGTTGGGCAGGTCGAGAATCTGATCGCTGTTGACGATCGAGCGCCCATTGATGGGAACCCTGGGGGAGTCGGCCGGCTTGGTGCCGGTGGCGATGATAATGTTCTTCGCCTCATACGTCTGGGTGCCACCCTCGTTGGTCACCTTGACGTGGTTAGCGTCTTCAAAGCTGGCTATTCCGGGCAGCACATCGATCCCATTGCGCGAAAGCTGGGCCTCGGTTACATCGATCTCGGTCTTGATCACGTGCTGGACCCGGAACGCCAGGTCCGCCATCGTGATCTTTTCCTTGACCTTGTAATTCATGCCGTAGATCGAACGATAGTTATAGCCGGAAAGATGCAGAACGGCTTCGCGCATGGTTTTGCTGGGGATGGTCCCGGTATTTACTGAGACCCCACCGACGGTCCGCATTCGCTCCACCACCGCGGCCCGCTTGCCCAGCTTATTGGCATAGATAGCGGCGCGCTGCCCTGCCGGGCCGGAACCGATGATGAGTAGGTCGTAGGTAATCATGCCTTGTTGGAAGGGTACCGGAAGAACGAATCGAAGAGATTAATTTCCTATTTCTGTGAGTGCAGCCAAAACAGGCTGCGGAAAAATTAGCATTTCTGAAGGGTACGGCCTTCAGGCCGTACGTAAATGCTCTGCCGTCGATTCGGCTTTAGCCGCTGAGGAAACTACTTCTCCCCGAGCAACGCTTTTCCGCAGCTTGAAAAACCCCAGCGTAAACCGCATGACCATTGTCTACAGCAGAAACAGGATTGCCGTACCCTGAGTAGCTATCGCGTTGGGCCTTTTTCATCAAGAAAAAGGCCACCTCTCAGAATCCATCGAGGCCACGTATTTCCTGTTTCTGCTCTAGCATACTCGGGGTTCTGATGAGAAATGCAGAATAGACTCCACTTCATGCAGCTCTGTGCCATTACAGACCGAAGGCTCCTTTCGGCGGCGACCCAATCCGAAGCAGCCCGTCGCCACCGGCTTCTCGATCTGGTGGACGCCTGGACAGCAGCTGGAGTGCATTTCATCCAACTGCGGGAGAAAGATCTGGCTGCGCCTGATCTGCAGTCGCTCGCCGGGGAGATGATGGCGAAGATCGATCGCGACCGTTCCAAGCTGCTGGTCAATGTCTCTGCGGCAGAATCGGCGGCCTTGGCAGTGGCTGCCGGCGCCGACGGAGTGCATCTTGCAGGCAAACCAACGGCGGGTGCGGCCCGGAGCGTGCGTCAGGTCTTCAGCGACGCCGGCCGCCCCGCGATCATCAGCGTACCCTGCCATAGCCTGGACGATATTCATGTGGCCCGGAAGGAACAGGTGAACCTGATGCTCTTCTCTCCAGTTTTCGAGAAGCTTCGAGGCCCGGAAGCCGCGCCCCAGGGCCTAGAAGCACTCCGGCAGGCTTGTCTGGCGGCCGAAGACATACCCGTCTTTGCCCTGGGCGGTGTGACCAGCGCCAATGCTCAGGATTGCCTTGCCGCAGGAGCCGCTGGAGTCGCCGGCATTCGACTCTTCACCACGGACGATTGGCGGCGGCTGCTACCGGCAAACTGAGCCTGGGGAACGATATATAGTGAGATAAGACTTAACATGCAGAGTGTCCGTTTGAAAAAGTCCTTAACCTTTCTTCGCTTGGCCCCCAGATCGACGCGGACCCGGCAGTTCCCCTCCTTCTTAAGCGCACTCGTAGTCGCGGTGGGCATGCTTCCATGGACTGTTACCTGCCATGCGCAGGGCACGCAAGCCGCGCCCGCGGCGCCCGAGGCCAAGGAGAGATTCGACGTCGGCGCGGGCGGGTTCTACCAGGTGACCAACGCCTCCAACGGCAACTCTATTCGCGAGGATACGACGGAATCGGGGGGCTTCCTGGGCAGTTTTCGGCAACCGTACCGGCCGTGGCTAGGCTATGAAGCGAACCTCGGCTACACCAAGTTTTACGAGGCTTATAACAAAGGCCTGGTCAAGGTAGAGGACAACGTAACCGATATCAGTTTCGCCTATTTGCTGCAGTCGCCTGTCATTTACGGGTTTCAGCCATTCGTGACCGTAGGTGGCGGGATTATCATCTTTTCCCCCATATCGGGAACATTGACTGACGTGAATGGGACGCTACCCGGCACGCTGCCCTCGCAACTACTGCCGGAGTTTACGTATACGCTGGGTATCAACTACCCGATGTTTACGCGTTTCGGAGTGCGCGGGCAGCTTCGCGGCCTAAAATACAAGACTCCTGATTTTCATCAGGAGTCGCTCGATACCCACACGCTGCGAACAACCCTGGAACCAACTCTCAGCGTCTATTATCGATTTTGAGCCGGAGGACGCCATGGCCATACTGATTACCGTGCTCGACCTGGAACGTGAGCCACTGGAATTCAGTGAGACCGTTCCCCCCGGCGCCATCGATTACGGTTCTGGCATCCGGCAACTGGACGGTATGCCGGTGAGCGGCCGTGCCGACCTCATTACCGAGCATCGGGGCGCCCACGACCATATCCATGACATCCGTTTGCGGGCGGCCTACGAGGGCAACTTCGAAATGCCGTGCGCACGCTGTCTCGATCCCGTGGCCCAACGGCTGCAGGAGCACTTCGACCTGCTCTTCCGCCCCACCGGCGTCGACGCAGACGCCTCGGAGCACGCTATCTCGACCTCGGATACGGAAATCGGGTACTATGAAGGAGGCCGTCTTGCGGTTGAGGACGTACTGCGCGAGCAGGTGTTGCTCTCCCTGCCAGCGAGAGCGCTCTGTCGGCAGGACTGCAAGGGACTATGCCCTCGCTGTGGGCAGAATCGGAATATCGAGGTTTGTGCTTGTGATGCAGGCCAGACCGATGCGCGGTGGGCAGCGCTGGCCGATCTCCGCAGCAGGATGAAAACGTAAAGTTGAAAGCGATCGCAGGCTGCTGCCGCTTCGGGGCATCCCCGGCAATGCCGGGACCGGCAGTCTGGGAGAACGCCTGAAAGGAATCTGCAATGCCGAATCCAAAGCGGCGCCACTCCAAGGCCCGCACCTCCAAGCGCCGTTCGCACGACGCACTTACCCCTATTACCGTCTCGGAGTGTCCTAACTGCCACGAGCGCAAACTACCTCATAGGGCTTGCCCCAAATGCGGCATCTACAAGGGTCGCGAAGTGCTCGAAGCCAAGGAAGCCTAGCCGCATCTGTGCCCAAGCTAACGGATATTGCGCTCGATGCCATGGGGTCGGACAAAGCTCCTGATCCCGAAATCAAGGGCGCGATACTAGCCTGCCGTGAACTCCCCATCCGCGTCCATCTGGTTGGACCGCAGGACCGTCTGCGTGCCGCGCTCGAAGATGCCACCGGTGGCGAAGAGCTGCCGATCGTGATCGTTCCCGCAGAGGAATGGATCACCATGAATGAGAAAGCGGCAACCGCCATCCGAAAGAAGCCGGGTAGCAGCATGCGGGTCGGTCTGCGCCTGGTCAAAGAAAACAAAGTGGCCGGCTTTCTCACCGCCGGAAATACCGGCGCGGCTATGGCTCTGGCCAAGATGGTGCTGGGGGCGTTACCCGGGGTGGACCGCCCTTCTCTGGCCACCATGCTGCCGACATCGACGGGCTCGCCCTGCGTACTGCTCGATGTGGGCGCCAATGTCGATTGCAAGCCGCATAATCTGGAACAGTTCGCGGTGATGGGCGAAATGTACGCTCGCAGCGTGCTCAAGATCCCGCGTCCCCGCGTCGGCCTGCTCTCGATCGGCGAGGAAGAGGGCAAAGGCAACGACCTTACCCGGGAAGCTTTTCCTTTGCTGAAGCAGCTTACGCTTAACTTCATTGGCAATGTGGAGGGGCGCGACATTTACAACGGCAATGCCGATGTTGTGGTGTGCGATGGTTTTGTCGGCAACGTCGCCCTTAAGACGTCAGAGGGGCTGGCCCGGCTGGTGCGCGATCTGCTGCGCCAGTCGCTCAATTCCACTGTCACCGCGCAGGTGGGTGCGTTGCTTTCGCGCAAAGCCTTCAACGACTTCAAGAAGCGTCTGGATTATTCCGAGTACGGTGGCGCGCCGCTGCTCGGCCTGCGCGGGGTTTGCATCGTGAATCATGGCTCTTCCAATGACCGCGCTATCTATAACGGGATCCGCGTGACGGCTGAGTTCGCCCAGGCCGGAATCAACCAGCGGCTGGAGCAGGAGTTTGCCTGCCGTCAGCCGGCGGATGCTGAGTCCGAGCCAGATTTAGGCCTGCCCACCCAGCCATTGCACTGACCACTGCACGAATGATGAAGACAGCCTTCCTATTCCCTGGTCAAGGTTCACAAAGCGTCGGTATGGGCCGCGACCTGGCTGCGGCCTTCCCGGTTGCGCGCCAGACCTTTGAGGAAGCGAACGACGCGCTGGGCTTCGACTTGACGGAGCTCTGCTTTAGCGGACCCGAAGAGCAGCTTCGCCTGACGGAGTTCACCCAGCCGGCGATCTTCACGGTTTCTGTGGCAGCGCTTCGGGTTCTGGCCGCGGCTGGAGCAACCGCTGATTATTTTGCCGGACATTCACTGGGAGAGTACTCGGCCAACGTTGCTGCCGGAGCAATCGAGTTTGCCGCCGCTGCGCGCACCGTGCGCCGCCGCGGGCAGTTGATGCAGGAGGCCGTGCCCGCGGGGCAAGGGGCCATGGCCGCCATTCTCGGTATGCCTGTGGAGTCTGTAATAGCCGTATGCCACGACGCCTCGAGGGAGGTGGGAGCGCCGGTCGAGCCAGCCAACATGAACACCCCCGAACAAACGGTCATCTCGGGAGCGACTGCGGCGGTGGAGCGCGCCACTGGGCTGGCCAAGGAACGTGGGGCCCGGCGGGCCGTCCTCCTACAGGTCTCTGCGCCCTTCCATTGCAGCCTTATGCAGCCCGCCCAGGATGCCCTCGCGCCGGTACTGGAGGGCCTGTCCTTCTTGCCGGCCAGGGTTCCGGTGGTGGTCAACGTGGATGCTTCGCTGGTAACGCGAGCGGAAGCGCTGCGCGATGCACTGGTTCGCCAGGTCACCGGTGCTGTTCGTTGGACGCAGTCCATGCAACTGCTCATTGCCGAGGGAGTCACCAATTTTGTCGAGGTCGGGCCGGGCAAGGTGCTGAGCGGGCTCTTACGGCAGATTGACCGCAGCCAGAAGTGCGGGCAGGCGGAAGACCCCGCGAGCATTGAAAAACTGCTGGCGGCTCTCAGCTAGTCAACTGAGAGCTGGACTTAATCTGTTGAAAGCTGGACTGGGGAGAAGCCAAGCGTCTTTGTCTTGCGCTCGACCCAAAGGAAGACGGGCGTCTTTTGTCCGTTGATTAGGACACCGACTACCACCCCTGAGCCTACTGTTTTCGACATCACGATCTTATGCGTCTTGATGTCGCCCCAGTCGCTGGAGTGACCCCAATCCACCTCAAAACGGCCATAGGAGTATTGCGCATATTGTTGCGGGTGCTGCTGCCAGTCTGGATCGTGGTTCCAGATGGCGAAGGCCTTCGGCATGTCCCTGGCTTCGATAGCGGCGAAGAATTGATTGACGCGATGCTCCTGCGGCCAGTTCCAGAAAAACCAAAGAAAGCCCGCGAGTACGAGCACGGTGATCAGGCTCGCGATCAGAATATTCTTGCGCGCGCGCGCCTTGGCAGGATCGTAGGTTGGTGCATCAAGCAGGGTCATGGCGTTGGAGCACTCCTCGCTTCTCCCGCAAAGTTTACTCTGATCGCGTCACGGTCGGCGAGGCTTGCTACGCGCTCTGCTTTTTTCTTCAATATGCGCTAGCGGGAGTACGAGATCTGTTCCTGTTCCATCTTTCGTTCCAGCGCCAGTTCGATCAAGCGCGAGATCAGATCGCGATAATTCACGCCCGAAGCTTGCCACAGTTTGGGATACATGCTGATCGATGTAAAGCCCGGCATGGTGTTGATCTCGTTGAGGTAGAGCCGTCCGGAATCGCCCGCCTCGAGGAGAAAGTCGACGCGCGCCAAACCGGCGCAGTCGCAGGCGCGAAAGGCGTCGAGCGCCATGGCCTGCACTCGCTTGCTCTGCTGTTTCGTCAGCTTGGCGGGAATGATGGCCTGTGAGCCCTCGCTGAGATATTTGGCCTCATAGTCATAGAACTCTTTGCCGGGGACGATCTCACCCACAACGGAAGCTATGGGCTCATCGTTGCCCAGCACGGCCACCTCGAGTTCGCGCGCCTTGCCCATCTTGGTCCGGTTGCCGCGGCCACCGACCGCCTGCTCGACCACGATCTTGCGATCGAAACCGGCTGCCAGTTCGATGGCTGGGCCGAGTTCCTCGCGATCATGCGCCTTGCTGATACCGACCGACGAACCTAGGTTTGCGGGCTTAACAAAGAGCGGATACTTGAGCGCGGCTTCGAGCCTGGCGATGATTTTTTTCGGGCCTTTTTCCCACTCCCGGCGCAGGAACGTGACGTGCTTGGTAATGGGAAGCCCAGCAGCAAGGAAGAGGCGCTTCATCACTTCCTTGTCCATGCCAGTTGCCGAGCCCAGAACCCCGGAGCCGACGTAGGCTAGCCCGGCGAGCTCGAAGAGCCCTTGCATGGTGCCATCTTCGCCGAAGGTCCCATGGAGCACAGGAAAGACCACGTCCAATTGCAGTACGTCCTGGGCTGGAGAGATCGAAGAGGCTTCTCTTTCGAACGGCACCAGCGAGCCGCCTCGGCCACCGCCCGCGGCCGGCATCGGCGGCACGATCACGCCTTGTCCCTTGGCCAGCAGCGCCGCCGGTGCGGTGTGCTGGGGATCGCCCGCACGTAGCGTCCCGGTATCGGGAAAGTCCCCCGCTAACAGCCGCTCGGCGTCCCCGGACATGACCCAGCGACCCTGCTTGGTAATGCCGATCGGCACCACCTCAAAACGGCTGCGGTCGATTGCTTTTAGCACCGAGGCAGCCGAGAGCAGAGAGACTTCATGCTCGCCGCTCCGCCCGCCAAAAAGTACGCCAACGCGAAGTTTCTTCTTCATGCCGTTCTTGATTCTATGGGTCTTCTCAGGGTCCGGTAGACAACCTAAGTTGCATCTTCTGGTGCGGAGCTATATTCATCCGACCGGTCTTGAGTCCATTTCCTGCAAGAAATGTGTCATCCCGCCTGCCCTGGCTTACCGTCAGTGGGCTCGCGGCGGCGAGTGCAGAGAGAAATTACACCGGCAACAAAAGGTTTGGTGCCCCATTTGCCCCGATTTCTGCGGAGGCTTGTGGCTTTGATACACCCCATGCGCCTTTCCTTAATGAAAGGCGCACACGCGGACCTCTCTAGTGTCCCGTCCCTAAAGTTCGTTAAAGAACTCCTCTTCGGCTTTGTATCAGGGCACGACTTCAGTCGTGCCGCAAACACCGCAAAACCAAATGGGCTTCAGCCCCTGAGCGCAGTTTCTGGAACATTTTCGATTCCTCGAATTGTTTCAGGAACTTCAGGGACAGGACACTAGCACAGCGTGGCAGGAAATCGGGGTCAAGCCGTACTTTGGCTTGAGTGGGCTACCATGCCTCCCACACCCGTTTGTCATTTAGGACCGAAGCGTAGGGTAGTGGAGGGACATGCTGTTTCTCTTCCGGTGCGCGCGCAGACTCGTTTAGCCCCTGAGGTACGCATGCCTCACACCGACGCCATCTGCCTTTTCTCAGCAGAGTCATTCTCCTTGCGCTCCACGCTCAGCGCGATGAGCGCCACCAGCAGGGCTACGCTGGCGACTGCCGCGCTACCCAGGGAGAGATATCGGTAGCCGATGCCGGCGGTCAGCATGAGCCCGCCAAGGCTTGCGCCCAGGGCGTTTCCCAGGTTGAATGCGCCCTGGTTCAGCGTCGAGGCGAGGTTCGGAGCGCCCCTTGCCTGGTCTACGATCCGTGCCTGCAAGGGGGCCCCAGCGGCGAAGTGGATGCAACCCCACACGAAAACCATCACCACTGCCGGCACTACGGTGGGTTCAAGCAAGGGCATGGCCAGGAAGACCCCGATCAACAGCACGATGCCGCCAATGATCACTGGCAGCTGCTTCCAATCCGCGAGACGGCCGCCAAGCAGGTTCCCCAGCGTTATACCCACACCGAAGACCACCAGCACCCTGGTCACCGCGCCCGGCGAGAGGTGCGTCACCTGTTCGAGGATCGGGGCGATGTAAGTGAAGACACAGAACAAAGAAACCGAGGAGAGCGTGCTGAGCGCAAGCACGAGCTGTACCTGGGGACGCAGCACGGCGTGGAACTCATGCTTGAGGTGCATCTTCTCTGGCGGCTGTGAGGGCACCAGGCGCAGGAGACCCACACCGGCGATCAAGCCGATCGGCACCAGCGCCCAGAAGGCAAAGCGCCACCCAAACGCCTGGCCCAACGCGGTTCCGGCTGGAACGCCCAGCACATTCGCCAATGTCAGCCCGCTGAACATAAGAGCAATGGCCTGCGCCCGCTCAGAGCGCGGCACCAGATGAGAGGCCACGATGCTGCCGATGCCGAAGAATGCTCCGTGGCAGAGAGCCGTGAGAACGCGTGCGCACAGCAGAAGCAGGAAGGTGGGGGCCAAAGCGCACAGGGCATTGCCGACGAGGAACATGCCCATCAGAATCAGCAGCGCTCGTTTGCGATCCATCCGCGATAAGGCAAGCGCCACCAGCGGCGAGCCCAGGGTGACGCTGAGCGCATAGCCGGAGACGAGAATCCCTGTCTTGGGGATGCTGACCTGGAAACTGTGGGCGAGGTCCGGCAGCAGCCCCATAATGATGAATTCCGAGGTGCCGATGCCAAAGGCTGAAACGGCCAGTGCAAGCAGGGGTTTTCGCATAGGTCATCTCTATTGTCCCCGATCTGGCGTCGTCAGTTGACGCATAATCGCGTCGAGATGAAGACGTGAACCATCGATAGGAGGGAAATCGAGATTGCCTTCATGGAAGAGCAAGGACAATTCTGTGCCCGCCAGGATGATGGCCTCGACGTTTTCCCGATCGATTAGCTTGTGTCATCTGAGCGATGTCGCCGTTTTGCGGCGTATTGCAGCACCCGGTTTACGCCGGAATGCACGATGAGCAGATTCGACACATATCCGCGTGACGCGTGAGCCTTGACCAACTCTCGATAGTAGTAAACCGTGGCGCCCACTCCGAGGCCGCCGACCAACCCGAGGCTCAACCCCTCGCGGCTTTTGTTTTGAATCAGAGAGGCATCTCCATAAAGACATTGGCGCGTGTATAGGGCATCGGCGGGATGTTCTCAGGGGCAACATGGCGAAACCCGACTGACTCATAAAGATGCACAGCGTTTGCGAGCTTTGCGTTGCTGCCCAGGAACAAAGACTTGGCCCCGATCCGCTTCGCCTGTGCGATCGCATGCAGTAGCAGTCTGCGGCCAATTCCCAAACCGCGCATCTCCGGTGACACCGCCATCTTTGACAGCTCATAGACACCGTTGCCTATGGGAATCAATGCTACGCAGCCAACGGCTTGATTGCCGCTGTAGACCATGAAGATATATCCGCCTTTCTCGAGAATCATCTTCTCAGGGTCGCCGAATGTTTCGCGATCCATCTTCTCCAGCGTGAAATAGCGGGTGATCCACTCCTCATTCAAGGTCCGGAATGCGGTTGCGTCCTCTCCTTTTTCGAGCGGTCGAATTTCAATGTCCGGCAGATTAGCCTCGGGTGTCCCACCCATCGTTTCCATCTCTTCTTCGCGTGTCGCCATCTCTGTGAGCTCCCTATCAGCAGTCTGCCTTTTCGGATGTATTACGTCCAATATCTTGTTTGGCTGTATTAAGATCTCCAGCATATGGATCGCGATATAGAGCTGCGGCACTTGCGTTACTTTGTTGCGGTTGCAGAAGAGCTGCACTTCGGCCGCGCAGCCGAGCGCCTGCACCTGGCCCAACCACCCCTTTCGCAGCAGATTCGCAAGCTCGAGGAACTGCTGGGATATCCACTCTTCATCCGCACTTCCCGCTCAGTCAGTCTTACCACTGCCGGTGAGGCGTTGCTGCAGCGCGCACAGAGGACGCTGCGCAACGTACAGCGCGACCTTGACGAGACGCGCAGCATCGGACGCGGAGACGTCGGATCCCTTCATATCGGTTTTATCGGATCAGCCATGCTCTCATCGTTGCCTGGCATCTTCCGTTCCTACCGTGAGGCTTACCCGCGGGTACGGCTGCACTTGCACGAGTCATTCACTGCGCTGGTGACGGAGGGGCTGGAAAACGGCACCCTCGACGCCGGGATTCTGCGCGACGGGGACCCGGTGGAAGGTTTGCAAGTTACCACCATTTTGTCCGAGCCCTTTGTCGCAGTGCTGCCGGCAACCCACCCGTGCTCCAGGCAAAAGAGCATCTCTCCAGCGGTGCTGCGGGACGAACCCTTTATCTACTATCCTCGAAGCGCAGGCGCACGAGCCTATGAGAAGCCGTTGACGCTCTGCGAGGAACATGGCTTTCGTCCCCAGATTGTTCAGGAAGCCTCGCACTGGCTCAGCATCTTGCGCCTGATCGGCGCCGGGCTCGGAGTATCGATCGCTCCCACATGTGTCCGCCGCATCGCCTCACCCGAAGTGGTCTGCCTTCCACTGCGCGGGGCAAAAGCAGTCAGCAATATCGAGCTGGCGTGGCACGCAGGAGATGCACGCCCCATCGTCGAGCGGTTTAGACAAATCGCTGAAAGCACTCGAGGGATGCAGTGAGCAGGTTTCGCACTTACTTTTTGACCACGGAGCGTCTGGGTTTCAGCTGCTGGAACGAGGATGACCTGGTTTTGGCGATGACACTCTGGGGTGACCCTATGGTCTCAGTGTTCATCGGCGGCCCTTTCACCGCGGAAGAGGTCAAAGCACGGCTCGGTCGCGAGATCGAAATGCTGAACGCCTGCAAGGTTCAATACTGGCCCGTGTTCCTGCTCAAAGATGGAGAACTCGCGGGATGTGCGGGGTTGCGGCCTTATGGAAATGACAAGCACATTCTGGAGTTGGGATTTCACTTTCGCCCAGGGTACTGGGGCCAGGGCCTGGCACAGGAAGCGGCACGGGCGGTCATTTCTCTCGCTTTTGAAAAGCTTGAACTCAATGGTCTCTTCGCGGGACATCACCCGGAAAATGCAGCCTCAGAACGACTGCTGAGGAAACTCGGGTTTCGTTTTACACACCAGGAAATATATCCACCTACCGGTCTGCTTAATCCCGCGTATCGGTTGCTGAATCCCAAGGCGCCTTGAGAACGGCTATTCAGCGCCGGTTGACTCAACGCCGGCCAGGATGGTGACGATCTGTCCGTAGGGGACGAAGAATGCAAGGCTCGACGAGGAAGGCTTCTTCTGTAGTCTGCCTACGACCCTTTCGACCGCTTCCTGACTCTCGATCCAAATGCCGGCTTCTTCCACGGCCAGCAGCTTTACGCTCTCCAGCTTCTCGTTGTCGATAAAGCTGGGTCCCATCACGATCACCTGCAGACCGATCAACCTGCGCAGTTCTATTTCCATGGCTACCTAGACGCGTGGGCGTGGAGTGAGGTTGCAAGGCCCAGATTCCGGTTCAGAGAATCTTTTTGCCGAACGCGGAACAGATCAACTCGACCGCCAGGTCGGCGGTTCGGTTGTGCTCGTCAATCACCGGGTTGACCTCGACCACCTCAAAGCTCAGTAATCGCCCATGGTCGGCCAGGATTTCCATGGCCAGGTGGGCTTCGCGATAGGTGGCGCCGCCACGCACCGGAGTACCTACACCGGGCGCGTCTTCCGGGTCGATCCAGTCCATATCCAGCGACACATGGTACCCAGCTGTGCCCCGGCCGGCCGCGCGCAAGGCTTCTTCCATCACCGTACGCATACCTCGCTCGTCGATATCGCGCATGGTGTAAACCTCGGAGACGCCAGCGCGGCGGATGTTTTCCTTTTCCGTGATGTCGATGTCACGAACGCCAATCAATACCGTGTTCTGCGGGTCGATCTTGGGCTGCCAACCGAAGATGCCCGACAGCGGCTCGGGTCCCATGCCAAGCAACGCTGCCAGCGGCATACCATGCACATTACCGCTGGGCGAAGTCTCAGGCGTGTTGATATCGGAGTGGGCATCGATCCACAGTAGGCCGACCTTCTGATTGCGGCGGCGGTAGAACTCGGCCACCCCGGAGACCGAGCCTACGGCAACCGAGTGATCGCCTCCCAGAATCATCGGGGTGATGCCTTCTTCAAGAGTCTGCACCACGATGCCGGCAACTCGTTCGCACGTCTCGCTGATCTCCCTCAGGTATTTTGCGTTTGCTTCGCCGGCGTTTCGGGTCTCCGCAAGCGCCACCGGCACGTTGCCTCCGTCGACCACCAAATGCCCCAGAGAGGTAAGCCTGGCCTCAAGCCCGGCTACCCTGACCGCGGATGGACCCATGTCAACGCCACGCCGCGACTGACCCAGATCAAGGGGCACACCGAGTATTCGGATCTGACGTGGGGGCAGCGACTGGACGCCACCGTGTAAAAGTTTGGCCGCTCCCTGCCTATCGACCGGACCCGGATTCCTTTCTGTCGCCATACGATCCTATTTCCCGGAGAGACTTCCGCGCTCCGCTGCCAAGCATGCGCGCGAAGGGGTTAACTCCCGGACGGGTTGCAGGCCGTGACATCGTGACAAAGATAGCAGAGAAGCTTATAGACCAATCGCCGGCACCGAATAGAATCGGAGGTAGGTCGCTTTCATTCGCCAGCGGGCCACGACGGATTTGCACTGCCGAAATGCGCGCGTGAGGACGAGCACGTCTTGCCCGACACCAGTACTGACAAGGCAATTCGCTTCAAGCCGGTTCTCTCCCTAAGAGCCCTGATTCTCTTTGGACTTGCGTTCGTTGGGCCAACAGCTCCCTATACGTTTTTTGGAGTGGGAGCGGTGCAGTCGCGTGGCCACTTTGCCTTGGTATACCTGATCGCGCTGATCGCAGTCAGCTTCACGGCGGCGAGTTATGGAAAAATGTCCGGGGCTTATCCCGAGGCAGGCTCAACCTATGCCTATGCCTCGAAGGCGATTCATCCCATCGCTGGTTACCTTTCCGGCTGGGTCATGATCCTCGATTACATCCTGATGCCGATGCTGTGCGTGATTATCGTAGGCGCCACTTCGCACAAATTATTGCCAGCCATTCCCTACAGTGCCTGGATTATTTTTACCGCGCTGGTGGTCACAGGGATCAACCTGCGGGGGATTGAAATGACATCCAGGGCAGCCGCGGTTTTCAATGTGGTCCTGGCCTTTTCTGTGTTGTGGTTCCTGGGCGCGGCCGTATGGGCCCTGACACATGGAGTTGGACGAGGAACGCTGTTTTCCCTTGAGCCTTTCTATTCGCCGCAGAGTTTTTCACTCGAGCTGGTCATGGCTGCGACCCCGGTCGCCGTGCTTTCGTTCCTCGGGTTCGATGGGATTTCGACTTTGGCCGAAGACGCCAGAGATCCCAGGAAAGACATTGGAAGGGCGACTATCCTGGTCTGCTTCATTGCCGGCGGCCTGTTCATTCTGCAGACCTACCTGGGACAACTGATCTGGCCGGACTACAGCACCTTCCATCCAGTAGAGACTGCTTTCAGTGATATTGGGCGTCGCATTGGAGGTTCTGCGCTCGCGTATCTGATTGCTTTGCTGGTGATCGCACAAGCTTGGGCCAGCGCTATCACCAGCCAGGCAAGTGCTTCGCGTTTATTGTTTGCCATGTCACGAGACGGAAGGCTGCCGCGCCCTATCTTTGGATATGTGCATCCCAAACTGCGAACACCCACTCACAGCATGCTGCTGATGGGCGGCATCGCCTTGATAGCGGGATTGTTCCTGGACCTCGATAAGGCCGCGGAGCTGGTCAATTTTGGCGCCTGCGCCGGCTTTATGGCTGTGAATCTCTCTGTGATCGGTTGTTACTTTTTTCAGCGGCGCGAGCGCCACGGCGTGGGCATCTGGAAATATTTGATATCGCCGTTGATCGGATTTGCGGTGTGCTTTTGGATCTGGCTAAGCGTCTCGCCTCTGGCGCTCCGGATTGGCGTGTTGTGGAGCTTCGCCGGAGTGCTCTATCTGCTTCTATTGATTCGCCGCCGGGGTATGAAGCTGGCCGGCTAGAACTACTTCGCTGTGTATCCGCCGTCGACCATCAGGCAAGTACCAGTAATAAAAGAAGCCTCGTCGGAAGCGAGAAACAAGATCGCGTTGGCCACCTCGTCAGGTGTACCAAAGCGATTCAGAAGGTGAAGAGGGCCCTCAATCGCCAGATCTTCCTCATACGTCAACCCCGCGCTTGCCACATCGGCGCGCAGTTGCGGTGTGTCGATGCATCCAGGGGCCACGGCATTGACACGAATTTTGTGCGGGGCGAGATCCATCGCCAGACATCGATTGAGGCCCAGTAGCGCAGCCTTGCTGGTGTTGTAAGGGATGCTCTGTTCCTGGGCCACAAAGCCGCTAATCGAAGTTACATTTACGATGGACCCGCCGCCGGCTCGGATCATCGCATCGACGGCGTATTTCGCGCAAAAAGCGGCCCCCATCACATTCACCGAAAGAACCCGCTCCCAGTCCGCCTGCGTCACCTGATAGGAACCAAACACAAAGGCGGCCGCATTGTTCACCAGCACATCGATGCGATGGAATTCCGCTTCCGTGCGCCGGATTGCCTCGGACACATCTGCCTCAGCGGAAACGTCCACAGGTAAGAAGATCACCTTGCCCTGGTTGCCGTGGATCTCTTGCAGGACCGCCTCGCCGCGGAGTACATCGCGATCGAATATCGCCACATACGCACCCTCCTGGCTAAAACGGATGGCGGTCGCGCGTCCGATACCCGATGCAGCGCCCGTAACGATAGCGACTTTTCCTGCGAGGCGCATGCAGCAGGCTCAATTCCTAAGGTGGAGATAGCAATAAGTCATCGTTAGGGTTGGCTCGGAGCGCGCAGGCCGCGAGCGGAATCGTCCAAGAGTAAGACCCAATCACCCTCGCCCGGAGGAGCAAACTTGTGCTTGCCCAGGGTTGGAACCGTTCCGATGGAAAGCGATTTTCCAGTCCGGGGATTGAACCACCACGCCATTGCCTCCTTGCCGGCCACATTGGTCATATCAACGGTGATCTCACGGCTGGTAGGCATATAGGCGATGACCGTTGCCCCATCCGTGGTCCGCGCAGCAGCCAGGTAATCTAACCCTCTAAACTCACCGAGTCCATCGACGACGACTTCATGCTTATCATCCGGAACCAGTTGATACCAAGGCCGCGAAGTGAACAGCTCTTTGAGTCGGGTCATGTCTTGAGAGCCAACATAATCAAGTGCTGCTTCCCATCCAGGATCAAAGAGCCAAATCGGGCGGTTGCCCATAAATTGTCCGGTCGCCCCAGAGAGAATTGCCCAATAGGCCTGGCGCCGGATCTGTACTGCCGAGGCATTGTGCTCTCCCTCATAAGTAGACTCTATGAGCACGAAAGGCGTGGGCGGCGTGCGCTGGTAATCCCTTAACAGCATACTGTGCACAATGTTGTAGGTGTAGGTGGTATTGAGGTCTACCCAACCTTCCTGCGCGTACTGGTCGAGCGCGGAATTTTCCGGATGACAATGAGCGCTGAAGATATGCCGCTTATCAAACTCCTTGATACCCTGCACGATGGCATCGACACCCGCGCGAGCGGTATCGGGATTTCTATCTCCGCCGATCAGCCAGACGATATTGTTGAAGCTCGCGTAGCGCTTGCCGACATAGCGTCCCCATTCCCGGCTTTTCTCAGGACCGTTCGCCAACACTTCCTTTACCCAGCCTTCATTGGTGCCGATATAGCCGAGGTAGATGGGCGCCAAAAAGACCTGGATTCCTTTTTCCGCGGCTTTACGGATGACCCAATCCGCGTGGGCAAAGTATTTTTCATTGGGGGTGGAGAAGTCTCCAGGGACAGTGAAGGGGTTTTGTCCGTACCGATCCACCGGCCCGCGGAATTGATGCTCGATCAGGTTGACGATTACCGAATTGAATCCCTTGCTACGACGATCTTCCAGGTACTTCTCCGCCTCTTCATTGGTCAGCCCTGAAATGAGTGACCATGCGGCATCGCCCTGGACCAGGAAGGGCGCGCCGGTTTGATCTGCCAGATGTCTGTGATCGGCCCCTACGGTAACAGGGTAAATATCGGCCGCACTCGCAAATTGCGAGCAACCCAGCAGAGCGAAGGCGAATAAGCGGAGGATTCTAGGCATGTTCACGATCAAGTAATAGAGTGGGCCGCGCAGAGGGTCTATACCTTTCCTATAGCGATTTGTCACAAAAGTATTTTGCGAAGGGGATGATGCCTGGATTCCGCCTTATGAGTGAGCGTGCTTACGATAGAGAATAGTGATTTATTGATAGAAATGCATGGTCAATCGCGTTACAAACAGAGGCGTCGTCTGCGAGCAGTGATCAGGAGAAGATCGATGGACTACCAGGCAAACGCGCGGGAATATGTTCTGCATGCTCTGAGGCGTGATCGGTCGGTGATTTTCGCGCGAGCCGAGGGCTCCAGGTTGTGGGATATTCACGGCAAGGTTTACCTCGACACTATGTCTGGTTCGGCCGGTCCGGCAATGGTGGGCCATGCCAATCCGCAGGTTGCGGCGGCGGTCGCCAGGCAAATGGCGACGCTTCCTTCAGTGAACATCGTTCACGACAGTGTGCCCGTGATCGAGTTCTGTACCAGGCTTGCCGGGTTTGCGCCAGCTGGGTTGTCGAAGACGTTTCTGTGTGTTGGTGGTGGCGAGGCAGTGGAGGCTGCCATAAAGTTCTCGATGCGCGTCACCGGTCGAACGGAAGTGCTTTCTCTTACCGGTGCCTACCATGGACAATCGTTTGCGACCATGGGCCTTGGCGGGATGACGACCAACAGGAATTGGATGCCGTCTGCGCCGCGCTGGCCGAACTTTCGTCAAATCCCATCGGCTGACACATACCGGCCACCACTCGGCGACGATCCGAACAGCTGGCGCGCGGCGGTGCACGCATTGGAGGCAGAGCTCGCCGGGAGCTCGCACCAGATTGCCGCTTTCATTATGGAAGTAGTGCAGGGGCCGAACGGCCACACCGTATATTCCCCGCAGTACTATCAGGAGGTGCAGCGGGTCTGCCGCGAACATAACGTCCTGCTGATCGTCGACGAGATACAGACCGGCCTGTGCCGGTGCGGCACTACCTGGGCCTGTGATCTTTACGATGTGCAACCGGACATTCTTGTGGTGGGAAAGGCACTGGGCGGAGGGGTTCCGATCGGGGCATTTATCACCCGGAAGAATCTGATACCTGAGGGCCTGGAGTCAGAGGCCTGGCATATGCTGACGTTCATGAATCAGCCCCTCTCGGCCGCTGCCGGCCTGGCTGTCCTGGATATCGTGGAGGAAGAAAAACTGGCTGAGCGCGCGCAAACTTTGGGAGCCCAGGCAAGGGAACAATTTCGCGATTTGGCCGGCCGTTACGATGTAATCGGTGATGTGCGCGGCCCGGGCTTGTTTATCGGTGTCGATTTTGTGGAGAACCGGCAAACCAAACTGCCGGCGTCAACGGCGTGTCGCAAAGCATGGGACTTCGCGACCGAGCGCGGACTGATCATACAGTTCGGGGGCGCGGCCGGGAACGTATACAAATTCAAGCCTCCGCTAACAACTCCACAAGCTGAATTCGATCGCATGCTGGAGATTTCCGAAGAGATTGTGGCCTTTATTCAACGCGAAGTCGATGAACTGCGCAGAACACCGTCGGTCACTGTTCCCGCTGCGTTTTGCCAATGAACAGCGCCGTCCTCTAGCGACTGCACCGTGGGCGTTACGAATGGGGAGATCTAGGCTGGGAGAGAGGCTGGGATGGGAGAGAAATCGGACTGCCGTTTCGACCTTCGCGGTGCCGTGTCCGCTGTATTTGCCAAACGGAACGCAAGTGGTGTATCTCCCACGATCTGCCGGAACACCACAGTGAAATAGCTCTGATTACAGAATCCGACTTCCAAACTGATTTCGGCGATCGACTTGTTAGTGTTCACCAACAGATCCTGAGCCTTCTTCACGCGAAATTCGTTGAGATACGCTACGAACGATTGACCTGTGACCTGCTTGAAGAGGTTCATGAAGGAACAAGGACTGGTTGCGCACATGCGGGCCGCGTCCTTGATACGGATTGGCTCGTCCGCGTGCTCCTCGATATATGCGAAAATCGGCGCCAGCCGCGTGGCAGATTCGTGCTGAAGGGCGAAGGCGCGGCGCAAAGTGCCGACCCCGGAGCAATGGTTCAGCAATCTCAACAAAATCATCTTCAGATAAGTCCTGATCGTCAACCGTGAGATCTCTGTCGAAGCGGGAACCTCGACCCGGATTCTTTCGATCAGTTCACGGATTTCGCGAGAAAGATCCTGGTTGGCGTGAATCACGTTCGGTACGGACGGCCCTTGAAGATTGAAGGGCATCAGGTACTGCAGATCGTCGCCGAACGGAACACCCGAATGGACAGTTTGCGGCAGGAACGAAAGGACCGTGGAATACGCAGGCGGTTGCGAAGAAACAGCCGGCAGACATCTGTGGGAGAGACGATTCCCCACAATGATGATGTCTCCTTTGGACAGGTTACAGATACCATTACCAATTTCGTAGAGCTGCTCCCCGGATTCAAAGACCACGACCTCCAGGTGGTCTGGACGATGCAGTGGGATGACACTTCTTCGATCAAGGACCAGGAACCGCACATCGATAGCAAAGGAGTCGGCGAACGGCCACACGTGACAATTTTCCGGATTAATTCGCTGGTCTACGAATAAGTCGGCGGGTTCCCACACGCGGCAGGCTTCAGTTTGCATCAGCACGAAACCCCACTATGATTTGCACGAGCGGCGGGCCTGGGTGTGCATAACTTTACCATATCTTCAAATTTTGAAAACAATTTTTGTTTTCCTGCAATCAGAACGAAAACTTCCCTCCTAACTGAAGGATCCTTGCCGGAAAGGCTGAATTGATCTCACCTAAGACATTCCCGGTACAAGGCGCGCCCGGAGCGGTTTGATCACTGCAGCCGGTATTCACCCCTTGCCACTGAGGATGGTTAAAGGTATTAAAGGTCTCCAGGCGGAGCTGTAGACTGCTGTTTTCACCGCTGAACCATGGCAAGGTGAAGTTCTTCATCAGGGCTATATCCCAATTGTTGCGTCCTGGTCCCTGCAAAGTGTTCTTCCCCATGGTGCCAAACATGCCGGGTTGGTTGTTGGCGGGGAGTTGGTCCAGGGTCACCTGGCCGATGACGCTGGGGTCGAACCAGCCTGGCGTAGGACCGAGCGTGGGATCGGTCAAGCTCCCTTTCTTGATCTTCATCGGACCCAATGCATTGCACGCGGCGAGGCCCCCGATTCCGGTAGACAGTCCGGAAATTCCGCAGGTGAAGTTAAGCGGCGGACCGGTCATGAAGCTGGCAATGCCTGTCAACTGCCAGCCACCTAAAGTGGTTCTCGCCAGTGCAGACGAGGCATCGGCAAAGAAAGGCAGCTCGTAAACCCAGTTGATCACCAGGGTGTGCTTTTGATTCAGGCTGGAGGTTCCGTACCAGCGGCTTGCATTGTTATCGTCGATCCCAGGGGTAGCGATAATGTCGTCCAAGGTATGCCCATAGGTATAAGAGAGCTCGTAGGTAAGCCCGTGTTCTGTGGGATGACGCAGGCCCACCTGCAAGGAGTTGTAATTGGAACTACCTGAGGGATCGCGCAGCGAGATGGTGTTGTAACCGCGGTAGGGGGTAAAAAACAACGACGGTTGATAGTTGTTGATCAACACCGACTGCACATCGCAATTGCCGGCGCCATCACAACCGGGAGTGTCGGCCAGAGCAGGAACATTCTCTATACCCAAGCCCAGCGGAACCTGGTTCTGGTTTCTGGTTTGCTGCAGATGCCGTCCCAGGGTGCCCACGTAACTTACGCTTAGAAGGTTATTAGCCACGAACTGGTGTTGAATGCCGAAACTGAATTGGTCGATCTCAGGCCATTTTCGGCTGGTCGGAAGATTGGAAAACGAGGCAGTTCCCAGCGGTCCGGGGCCGATATTTTCGAATCCCAAAATATTGGAAGTGCTGAGAGTTGCTGCCGTGGGAGCATTGCCGTTGAATCCGGCGGCGGCAAAAAGGGGATTGTTCGAGTCCCATGCCAGGGCGTAGCCTCCGCGAATTACGGTGGTGCCCTTTCCCAGAGGATCCCAGGAAAAACCGATGCGAGGAGACACGGTCCCTTTGAACGAATGGGTGCACCCTTTGATGATGGGTGCAACCCCACATTCCAATAACCCGTTGCCATAGTTCAGGTAATTCGCCCCCGTACCGGGGACGACGTTTCCGCCACTATCGAGTTGCGCCTGGTCCGCGGAAGAGTAATCGCTGGGGACAAAGATCGAATCGTTGGTTGGATTGGTCGCGTCCCAAAATGGCGTCAGGTAGTAATATCGGACACCGAGATTGAGGGTTAGGTTGGGCAGCGCACGCCAGTCATCCTGGAAATATGGTTCAAAATCCCACTGCCGCCAATGCCCGTTCCCACGGCCGCCAACCAGCTGTCCGTTCTCGACTTTGCCGTATTCCTGATAGCTCGCGATACGAGCGAGGAACATATCGGCGAGCGAGTTGCCAGTCGTTAGGCTGGAGGAATCGCTGAAGGTGAATGCTCCCTGCGTGGATTGCCCAATATTGGTGGTGGTGTTGATGTGGTTATCCAGCAGGAAAAATCCCATCTTGAGCGTGTGTTTCCCCTTGGACCAGATCAGGTTATCTTTGAACGCGGTTTGGGGATCCCAGAAGTAAAATTGGAATCCCGTCGATTCGCCCAGACCCTGGAAGGGAACCCCACCACCGAAAGAAATACCAGGCAAAAACGGTTGGTTTTGATTTCCAGGGAATATGGTTTGCACGGTGAAACCCGCAGGCTTGTCGATGGAGTTCGCCGGGCTGTCAAATCCCGTCTCGTTGCTGACCGTGTTTACGTCAGCCGACATACTGAAAATGAACTCGTTTACCAGGGTAGGCTTAATGGTCTCGGTCAAGTGCACCACAAGCGACTTGGCGGGACTTGTCCAGGTCGACTTTACTGTGCCGTAGTTCGCGGCGGACCATAGTGTCGGCACGAAATCCTGCGTGTACGCATCCTGGGTGTAACGCACGAAGACCCGCATTTTATCGCCTATGTTCTGGTCTATCTTGAACATGTCTTCGCGAAATTCTGTGGGAAGGCTAGGCGCAGATACGTAGAGATTCTTGCCGGTGTTAGGTAAAGGAATCAGTCCAGCCAGCAGTGATGCGGCTGAGGGGTCGACGGGGACGACGTCGTTGGGATAGAAGCTTCCCGTATCGGGATCGATAGGGACTGCACAACCTGCGGCCACGTCGGAGCTATAGTTTGGCGAGTCTGGATCGCATTCGCTAAAGTCCCCTTGTCGTTGCTTGAGCGACGGAACCGGATTGCGGATGATTGTTCCCTGGCGGTTGGAACGCCACTCTTCCGACACAAAAAAGAACGTCTTGTTCCGGTCCGTGTTGTAGTGCTTTGGAATAAAGACAGGGCCCCCGAGCGTGAAACCCCAATTGTTTCTCTTAAGCGGGTTTCTCGGCTGACCCGCCTGGTTCAGAAACCAGTCATTCGCGTCAAAGGCATCGTTGCGCACATATTCGAAAAGGTCGCCGTGGAAGTCTCGCGTACCGGACTTGGTCACCACTTCCACGTTGGCGCCGCCGGATTTGCCGTACTCCGCGCTGTAGTTAGACGTCGAAATCCGAAATTCTTCAATGGAGTCGATGCTGGGGTAGATCATGAGCGAATTGCTGCCTGACCCCTGATCGACGTTGTTGGTGCCGTCGATTTCCCAGTTATTGAAGTTACCCGGTACGCCATTAAAGGAGATCGTTGCGTTCGCCAGCACCCCGACGGAGGAGGGATCAAAGCCGGTGCCCAACGTGGCCGCGCCGGGAATGAGCGTAGCCAGATTGGCGAAGTTTCTTGCTTGCAGGTTCAGTTGGCTGACCTGAGAACTGGTGACCACGTGGGATATGGCCCCGGTTTCCGTTTCCACAGAAATGGGGCTGCTGGAGACCACCAGCTTTTCAGTAGTTGTGCCCACCTGGAGCTGAAAATCGACGCGTAAGGTTTGGCCCGCAGCAAGCGTAATGCCACTGCGTACCTGGTTTCCAAAGCCACCTTTCTCCACCGTGAAGGTGTAGTTCCCGATGGGAACATGCGACGCCGCATAGACCCCGATGGAGTCTGTAGTAACTTTGCGGGTAAACCCTTGATCGCTATTGGAAACGGTGACCTCTGCCCCGGGAACAGCAGCGCCCGAGGCGTCGGTGACGGTGCCCAGGATAGACGCCAGATCCTGCGCTCCGGCTGCAAGAGGAGCTACGAACAAACAAGCCAGCGCGAACGAAACAAAAGCCTTCATCGCAATACTCCCCTTTTACGGTGAGGACTCCAGGGCGAATAGCTGCCAGGGCAAGTCGCAGAAAAGGATGACTGCCGGAAAATAATCGAAATTACTGCTCGCTTTCGAGAAAGCGCGGGGCCCGTTGTCTAAAGAATCACAAAAGAAAGAAACGGGGCCGGCGTTGGAGGGGCCCCTGGAAATCACCCTGAGTTTAGGGCCGGGGTCAAAAGACATCTATCGGTATCGGCGATTTTTTTGTTGTGAAATAAATGTGAGCGAGGACAGGGGGTTCGCCAAATCGTGCTGTGTTATGATCCGGTCTCTCCATGGTGAACAAGCCCTATCGAGTAAGGTTAGGCCTTGGTTTGCTTGGCGTTTTCTGTTGCCTGCCATTGGCCGCGCAATCGGTTGCGCCAGGTGAAGTCCAGGCAATCTTTGCCCTCGGCGAGAAGGCTCTTGCAGATAAACAGTACCCCGCCGCGGGAGAAGACTTTACCCACCTGTTGCGGTTGGGGGTACGTACTGCTCCGGTGTACTCCAATCTGGGCGTGGTCTACCTGCGTTCCGGCAGGCCGGACGATGCCATACGCATGCTCGAAAGGGCCGAAAGACTTGCTCCGGCGGTTGCCGGAATTCGCCTCAATCTCGGTTTGGCATACTTCCACGAGCGGGAATTCAAGCAAGCCTCCCGCTACTTTGGCGAAGTTCTTTCACTCGACCCCAATCATCTGCAAGCGCGATATCTGCAGGGGATATGCGCCTTCATGACCGACGATTTTCAGGCTGCCGTCGATTCGCTTCGCCCGCTGTTCGCGCAGGAGGCGAACGACCTCGAGTACTTGTACATGCTTGGCATCAGTTACGGCATGTTGAAGCAGGCTGAGGCATCCCAACAGGTATTCGCTCAACTGGCCAAAGCGGGAGGCGGCACAACTCAGTTCCACTTGCTTCTCGGCAAGGCATACCTCGCGCTGGGCGACTTCAAGGAGGCAGACCAGGAACTTATACAAGCCAGCAAAAACGGACCGTTGCCTTATGCCCACTATTATCGCGGTGTTCTCGCCCAGAAGCAGGGCCAAATCGATCGCGCAGCACAGGAGTTCGAGCAAGAGGTGGCTCTCATCCCTAACAATCCCTGGGCCTTCAAGGAGCTCGCGATCATCAAGGTTGACCAGGGCGATGTAAGAGGTGCAAAGCAGCTGCTCGAGAAAGGCATCACCAATAATCCGGACACCCCAGACTTATATGCGGCGCTGGGACGAATTTATCTGCAATTGGCCAACCCTAAGAGTGCCGTACCGGCGTTTAAGCGGGCCATCTCGCTTGATCCCAGGAATGGCACCTACCATTTCCAATTAGCGCGCGCCTACCTTGCGCAAGGGCTGCAGGGGAAAGCGGAGGAAGAGATGGCTCAAACACGGGCACTCGAGAGCGGAAGCGCGCCCGGGCAAATGGAGATTCTATCGAGAGGCGCGGCGGCCGCGGCGACGCCTTAGAGCATTTTTGCTAATGGCGTAGGCCAGGAAACTGAACCCGACGCGGCCATTCCGCCAAGACCGGGCGGAAAGAATGGCCGCACATAACTGATCCCACCGGAACACAGTATTAGCAGAAATGCGTTACCCCTATCTCGGCTCTGTAATCCGCTGTAACTTATCCGCGGGAAGGTTCTTGACTATCTGTACTACCCCTGAAGGCCAGCGAATTTCAATCTCATCCACCACACGAGCCGCCCCCAATCCGAAATGAATAGGGCCAGCGCTCGACGATGCGTAACCGGCTGTGGTGCTTACATGGTCAAATTGTTTAAGCCCGCCGGCAGTCAGCCTTATCTTTGCGCCGATTCCGTCCCGGTTGCTCTTTGTGCCCTGAAGCGCCAGCTCTATCCAGTGGTTTGCGTTCTGTGTGTCATTCATCCACACTTCCGCCGGGGAGCCAAGTGCAGTAACCACGACGTCGAGTTTACCGTCGTGATTAAAGTCGCCGAGGGCTGCTCCTCGGTGACGCCTTGGCGGCTGCGCAGCAAACCCGGCCTCAGTGGTCAGCGCAGACCAGCTGCCGCGTTGTGAATTCCTGAAAACCGTGTTCGGTTGCTCGATCTGCCGGCTGCCCGCCATGGCTAGCGATTGCACATCTCCACGGCTCACGAAAATATCTTTCCAGCCGTCATTATCAAAGTCAGCCACGTTCACGCTATAACCCGACATCGGCTTGCTCAACAACGACATCCCGCTGCGATTGGTGATCTCCGTGAATTGTCCTTTACCGTCATTCTGGAAAATCGGAAATGTCTCGTCCTGCAAGGCGGTGAAGACAATGTCCGGAAATCCGTCATTGTTGAGGTCGCGGCTATCGACGCCCATACCGGAGATCGGGTCGCCGTACTCAGCCAGCGTAACCCCCTTCTCGAAGGCTACTTCCCGGAATAGCTTCCCCCCTGTGTTATGAAACAAAAAGTTGAACATCTTGTCATTGGCAACGAAAAGGTCGGGCAAGCCATCGCCATCGAAGTCAGCCATGCCTACCCCCATGCCCTTGCCGGGATGCGCCCGGATACCGGACCTGTCTGAGATGTCGGTAAACGTGCCGTCTCCGTTATTCAGGAACAATTGATTGGGAAGTCCCTGGAAAAATTTGGGATGACAGTATTCGGGTCTTCCGTTGAACAGGCAGCTGGGTTCTTTGTTGACGTTCCAGGCCAGGTAGTTCACAACGAACAAATCCAACAACCCGTCGTTGTTGACATCAAACCAGACCGCTCCCACCGACCAAAGTGGACCGTATCGCTGGTCGGGCTTATTAAGGCCCGACTTCTGGGTCACGTCGGTAAAGGTTCCATGGCCGGTGTTGTGATAGAGCGTATTCCCATGTACGCCGGCTACAAAGACGTCCTCGTAACCATCATTGTCATAATCTCCAATCGCAACCCCGATATCGTATCCCTTGCCGGCGAGCCCCGCTTTCTCCGTTACATCTTCAAACGTGCCGTCCCCCGTGTTTCGGAAGAGGCGATTGCGATACTTGGGCGATGTTTTTTCGAGGCTGGTGATGTCGGCGCCATTGGTAAAGAATATGTCTGGGTTCCCGTCGTTGTCGTAGTCGAATACGGCCGTGCCGCCCGCCATGGTCTCCGGCGCGTGTTTTTCGGGCGTCTCGCAACTATCCAGAACGAACGGAATTGGATGGAACTGGAAGTGGATGAGAGGGGATTTGGCTTCGCTTGCCTCAAGGCCAGCGAGGAAGGCGGGGCCCATCAAGGCGAGGCCAAAAAAGATCCACAGAACGAGCGGACGGCGCCTTGATCTCAGTTTCATTTGAGAGGGGTTGTATCACAGTTTTCCCGGAACTCAGAAATTCGCTCCGCTTCGTGGGATTAACGCCCTGCTAGGGGTAAATCCGGTTGAGCGTCCGCGCGAATGGGATAGTCTCGCGCACATGCTCCAGGCTGCAGATCCAGGCCACCACACGCTCGATGCCCATGCCGAAGCCGGCGTGGGGAACCGATCCGTAGCGGCGCAGATCCAGATACCAGGAAAAAGCTTCGAGCGGCAACTGGTGCTCCTCGATACGCTTCCTCAGCAGTTCGTAGGAGGAAACACGCTGCGAACCGCCGATCACTTCCCCATAGCCCTCCGGCGCCAGTACGTCGACGCACAGAGCAAGACTGGGGTTTGCAGGGTCAGGCTCCATGTAGAACGCTTTGACCGCTGCCGGATAGCGGTGCACCATCACCGGGCGATCGAACTGGGAGGAGAGATAGGTCTCGTCAGGCGATCCAAAGTCGTTCCCGTAGACAAACCTCGACTCGATCAACCCACGAGCAAAGGCGTCGTCAAGCATGCTGACCGCCTGATCGTAGCTAATTCGGGGAAAGGGCGGCTTCACTGACTCCAGCTTAGCGATGTCGCGCCCCAACACCTTCAAGTCGAGGGCCCGCCGGGTCAGGACACGCTCAACCAGAAAGCTGAGAAACTCCTCCGCCAATATCATCAGATCGTCCAGCGTGGCGAAGGCCATCTCTGGCTCCACCATCCAGAACTCCGTCAAGTGGCGCCGGGTCTTCGACTTCTCGGCGCGAAAGGTGGGCCCGAAGGAATAGACTTTGCCCAACGCCATCGCCGTGCTTTCGATATAGAGTTGGCCGCTCTGAGTGAGATACGCTTCATCGCCGAAGTACTCCACGGGAAAGAGCGTGCTGGTGCCTTCGCAGGCAGCTGGAGTGAGAATCGGCGGGTCCGTCAGGACAAAGCCGTGATCGTCGAGATAGTCGCGCGCCGCCTTGATGATTTCCGCGCGAATGCGCAAGATGGCCGACTGCCGCGGAGTGCGAATCCAGAGATGGCGGTGCTCCATCAGAAACTCAACGCCATGTTCCTTGAGCGTGATGGGAAAAGGTTCCTCTTCGCTCACTCGCTGCACCACTTCCACGTTGCCCACATCCAGCTCATAACCGCCGGGTGCACGCGCATCGGCCCTCACCCTGCCGGTCACGATGACGCTTGATTCGTGGGTCAGGCCCCGCACGCGTTCAAAGACCTCCGGCGGCACCGCTGCTTTCGGAACAATGCCCTGCACGGTCCCGGTGCCGTCACGAAAGATAGGAAAGAGCAGCTTCCCGCTGGCGCGGAGGTTATAGAGCCATCCGCGCAGGGTTACCGATTGCCCTTCGTGCTGGTTCAGGGTTGCGATGGTGGCCAACGGAGCGGCTGCCGGGGCGCCCGCCACAGCCAATGGTTCGTCTCTCGGTTCTTCTGCCATTTCCCGATCTCGATGGGTTTAGACGTTGTTGTGCCGCTACAGCTCGAGCATCTTGAAGGTGTCCGCGGCGCGGCTGGTTACGTGCTCCAGCGAATCCTCAGGTAGGTAATTGATTTCCAGCACGGCGGCGGACAACTGCGGAGCTGTACGCAGTTCCTGCATCGTCTCCGGCCACGCAATGGTTCCTTCCCCGGGCCAGAGATGCTCGTCTTTCTGGCCATGGTTGTCATGGATATGGGTAGTTCGGATGAGCGGCTTCAACTCGGCGATGGCCCCGGGTATGCCACCGGTCATGTGTGCATGGCCGGTGTCCAGACATATGCCCACGTCCTTGAAATGACCGATGCGCAAGATCTCCACCAGGTTGGGTGCCTCGGTGACCTCGTTAGTGAGGTTTTCCAGCAGAAGCTTCACCCCCAACGGACGGGAAAAGGCCTGCAGGTGCTCGATCGCTGTCATCGCATGCTCGAGTGTCCGCGGGCTCCAACCGTCCTCGCGTTCCCCCAGGTGCAGCACCAGGTAGCGTAGCGGCATCTCTTCGGCCGTCTCAAGGGCCCGCTTTATCTCGTCCATGGCATCGATCCGCCGTGACTTTTCCGGATGCACTACGTTGACCCCGGGGGCACCGCTGCGGCCCATCTCCGCGTCCCCAAAGAGTGGCATGTGCATGGAGAACGGTTCCACGGGGTTGGCGGCGAACCACAGCGCAATCTCCTTCACATGAGGCTTGCTCGTGTAGTCGAAATGCTGGCGCGCGGCAAAGATCTCGATTGCCTGGGCGCCTCCTTTGGCCAGGGCGTCCAGCAAGCCCGAATGCAGCCGTTGGCGCAGAAATACATGGGTCGAAATGGTTCTCAGCATCGTGCCGTTTCCACGGAACTCGTCGACTGCATATTTTTTTGTTTTCCTTGGTTCCGGATCGTGCACGGTAGTCGCGCACGTGTTCGTTACTATCTTCTCACCGCGCAGCAGCACGTGAAGTCTCTTCAGCCCAGGTTGGCCGGGTTACGCATCAGAAGAAATACTGGATTCTGGCTTGGAAGATGGGTGAAGCAGAATGAGTGACTAGCGGGAATAATGGTCGCTGAGGATGGAGATGGGGCGCATCTCGTCCTGCAGCGCATAATACGGAACCGGGCGCCATTGCAGCAGACAGTCGAGCACGGCTTCGGAGTCATAGGCGATGTCGGCGACCACGAGTTCCTTGCCTCCCATGCCATGGATGACCACCCCGCGGTCGCAGCGAATGCGGTATTCCCGCACATGCTTGAGTTCTTGCCAGCGGATGCGGGTGGAGGCACAACCACGCTCGAGCAGGCCTTGACCGTCCAGGATCAGCGGTTCCGGCCAGTCGATCAATACTATGGGAACCAGCAGGAAGCCGATGCCGAAGCAGGCCCAGCCAATCCAGTGAGACGTGCCGGAGGACAGCAGTTGAGCCGCGCCGAAAGCCACCGCGGCCAATCCGCCGGCGAGGGCCAGATAGTAAAGAAGAAGGCAGGTTGGTTTCACCGGGAAACGCCAACCATCGACGGTTGGCTTCGGCTTCAAGCCGAAGGTGGGGGCAATCAGGATCAACAGGCCAACCACGCCGGCCACGATCATGCCGATTTCTAACATCTTTTCGGGGAAGGGCTGCATCGAGAAGAGTTTCTTCTTCTGAACCCACGATTGGCAATAGCCGAATGGGGGAAGCGGCCACTTAAAGTACCGTGTCTGCGGTTCAACCCCTCGGCCCCGCTGCAAGTACAAGCTGAACACCGGTCCCGGTACGCGCTTACTCCCCGGATGGGCAGACTAGAATCGTAGGGATGCCCACCAGCGTTCGATCGCATACCAAGATCAATTTGGGCCTGGCTATCGGCCCTCTGCGTCCGGATGGGTTCCACCAGCTCTCCACCGTGTATCAAACCCTGGCGCTCCATGAGTGGGTGACGGTGGAGGCGCGGATGGCCACGGAAACCCGCATAACTCTCAGCAGCAGTCATCCCCAGGTGCCCACGGATGCGCGCAATACCGCGTGGCGGATGGTCGAGCGCTGCCTCGACCTGCTCGATCTCCGGGCCGAGGTTCACATCCACATCGACAAGCAACTGCCGGTACAAGGCGGCCTGGGCGCCGGTTCAGCCAATGCCGTGGCCGCGCTCATTGGACTGGAGCACGAACTCAATCGCCGGTTGTCGCCTCCGCAGCGCCTGTGGGTGGCCGCCGAAATCGGCTCGGACGTACCGCTCTTTTTATTGGGTGGCGCGGTGGCCGGGGTGGGACGGGGGGAGGAGGTTTATCCCCTTCCAGACATTGCCTCCGTGCCTTGCGTAATCGCGCTGCCTGAAACAGGGGTTTCGACTCCGCAAGCCTACCGGGACTGGGATGCCCGCCATGCGTTGACCGCGATTGGCCCGTCAGCTACAATCGTAGAGTTGAGTCGGTCGATCGCTGTTGCATTTAGCGAACCGCACTCCTCCGGTGTCTTCTCCGAAGTAGTTAACCCGAGAGAAGACCGGGCCGAGGATCCGCTTCTCGCGCTTGTCCGAACCGGGATCGAAAACGACTTCGAACAGGTCGTCTTTCCTCAGCATCCCTTTCTCGGTGAAATCAAGCGCATTCTTGTGGGCGGCTCCAGCACGGAGGACGCGGCTATCTACGCAGGCCTTTCCGGGTCCGGGTCAGCCCTTTTCGGGCTCTACCCTACTCCTCGGGCGGCCCAGGCGGCTTGCGAGCGGCTGGAGCGGCATGCCGTAACCGGTTTGGTCACCAGGACGTTGCCCCGGGGCGAATACTGGCGCACTATGATGGTGGCTGACGGGCCGTAGCATGCAATCGCCCGTCGCTTCCAGTTGGGCGATCGACTAATGGTAGGTCAAGTGCCTTTGGAGCACTTTGTCTAGGTTCGACTCCTAGTCGCCCAGCCAGATTTTCCAAGTGCAGGGAGTTACTGTCACGGCGAATCACTCCGTGGCGCGACAATCAGGCGGAACAACCAAAGCAAACCAGCTTGGGAGGTTCGTGTGAAGGGAGAATCCACTGTTCTGACGGTTCCCACCTCGCAACAAGAGGTCGGGAGCGCAACCCAGGAGATTCCAGCGACCGGTGCAGGCAAAGCCAGACCGGCCGCCGAGCGCAAGCGCCCGGGGCGTTTGAGCGAAGATAAGCGGTTCAAGATCTTCGCCGGTTCAGCCAACCGCAAATTGGCCGAGGATATCTGTACCCATGTCGGCGTGCAGCTGGGAGAGAGCAAGCTGCAGCGTTTTGCCGATGGAGAGATCTACTTTCAGTTGCTCGAGAACGTCCGCGGCGTGGATGTGTTTATCGTGCAGCCGACTTGTTTTCCGGTGGATCAGCACCTGGTGGAACTGCTGATCATGATTGACGCGCTGAAGCGCGCTTCAGCCGGGCGAATTACGGTAGTGGTGCCGTACTACGGCTATGCCCGGCAGGACCGCAAAGACCGGCCAAGGGTGGCTATCTCGTCCAAGCTGGTGGCGGATCTGTTGACCACGGCCGGAGCAAACCGGGCATTGTTTATGGATCTGCACGCGGCGCAGATTCAGGGCTTTTTCAACATCCCGGTGGATCACATGTTCGCCAGTCCGGTGATGGTGAGCTACTTCCGGGAGCTGAATCTACCTGATCTGACGGTGGTTTCGCCAGATGCGGGTGGCGTGGAACGGGCGCGTTTTTTTGCGACCAAGATGCAGGCTCCGTTGGCGATCGTCGACAAGCGGCGCACGGACTTGAACGTGACCGAGGTGATGAACGTGATCGGCGATGTGCAGGGAAGAACCTGCCTGATCATCGACGACATCATCGACACCGCGGGCACGCTGGTCAAAACGGCGCAGGCGCTGCTCGATGCCGGCGCAGTCAAAGTGTACGCGGCGGCGTCGCATGCGGTGCTGTCAGGGCCTGCCATCGAGCGCATTTCCAGCTCGCGGTTGCAGGAGGTGATTGTCACCGACTCGATCCCGCTGCGCGAAGAGGCGCAGAAGCTGGAACGGCAGGGAAAGATCAAAGTGCTCTCCGTGGCCGGCCTGTTGGGAGCGACGATCGAGAGTATTCACATGGAGACCAGCGTCAGCTCCCTGTTTAGTTAGAGAGTTTAGTTAGCGAACGCAGGTCAGAACTGCAGGAGAAGAGTATGGCTGAGCAGGAAGTGGTTGCAGCAAAGCCCCGCGAGGGCAAGTTCAATAAGAATGCGGCCCGCCGGGTGCGTGTCGCCGGGATGATTCCGGGCGTTCTTTATGGCGCCAAGGAACCCGCGATTGCCGTGGAAGTCGATCCCAAGCAGATTACCCGCATCCTGCACTCGGATTCCGGACACAACACGATTTTCGATTTGGAGATTGGCACCGGCAAGACCAAGGCCATGATCGTCGATTGGCAGTACGAGCCCATCAAGGGCAAGCTCATGCACATCGACCTCAAGCGTATCGCTATGGACAAAGCGATGCGAGTCAAGGTGCCTATCTTGCTCGAAGGGATTCCGGTCGGCGTCAAGATGCAGGGCGGCATTCTCGACCAGGTGTTACGCGAGGTTGAGATCGAGTGCCTGCCGGGCGATATTCCCAGCCATATTGACTTGAATGTCAGCGGTTTGGGGTTGAATAGTTCCATCCGCGTGGCCGATTTGCCGCGCGGTGGCAAGCTCAAATTCATCACCGATGAGGGCGCAACTGTCGCTCACGTCGTGGCGATCAAGGAAGAAGTTGCACCGGCGGTCGATGCGGTGGTTGCTGCGACTCCTGCGGAACCTGAAGTGGCCAAGAAGGGCAAGACGGACGCTCCGGAGGCGGCCCCCGAAAAGGGCGCCAAGAAGTAACGTTCTGAGCTTGGATGCCGGGACCAGTGCGATAGAGGTTGAGCGAAGCGGGGTGGCCCTGGTGGTTGGCTTGGGGAATCCGGGCATCGAGTACCAGTTCACGCCGCACAATGTAGGTTTTCTGGCCATCGACCGGTTAGCCGAACAGGGCGGCGTGGCGGTAAACAACCGCCGCTGCAGGGCGCTGACGGCCACTACCCGCATCGCCGGCAGAGAAGTGGTTTTGGCTAAGCCCGAGACTTACATGAATCTGAGCGGCACCTCGGTTCAGGCGTTGGTAAAGGAGTTTGATGCCGACCCGGCGCGCGATCTGATCGTGATCTATGACGAGGTCGCCCTTCGCCTGGGCTCGCTGCGGATTCGGGAGCGGGGCAGCTCGGGCGGGCACAACGGAGTGAGGTCGGTCTCCGGAGCCCTCGGCAGCGAAGAGTGGTTGCGGATTCGTATCGGGGTCGCTCCCCCGGGGGATGAAGCGGCGGAGAGAGCGCGGCGCGCGCGGAAAGATTATGTGCTCACGCCGATGCGCAAGGCGCAGTTGACGATCCTCGACGAGGTTCTGGATCGGACGGCGCAGGCCGTGGAGTGGGTGCTGGCCAAAGGGGCCGGTCCGGCAATGAACGAGTTCAATCGACGCGAAACAGGCGACGAGTAGGAAGAATTGGAGAACAGCTATGCAACGCACGTACGAAATAATGTTTATCGTTCGTCCTGACATTCTGGACGAGGATCTCGACAAGCTGATCGCCGGACTGGAGGCGAACATCACCCAGGGTGGCGGCAGCATCAAGTCGCTGGAGAAGCTCGGCCGCCGCAAGCTTGCCTACACCGTCAAGAAGTTCAACGACGGCAACTATGTGCTGCTGACCATCCTCGCTGACGGCTCGCTGGTGGGTGAGATCGAGCGCCGGCTGCGCGTCTCCGAGCCGGTGATCAAGTTCATCTCCGTCCGTATGGACGAAGAAGAGAAGCGAGTGGCCAAGATCAAAGCCATCCGCGCTACGCGCAAAAAGCTCAGCGCTCAGCCGGCCGCAGCGGCTCCGGCTACCGTTGAGGCCGCACCGGCACCGGCGCCGGCAGCAGAAGTGGCCAGCGCCTAAGAAATTTTTAACCGAGAAAGAATAGGAAAATTATGGCTGACGAAATTAGCACGCCAAGCGCACCAAGCACGTCGCGGCCCGAAGGTTCGGGGCCTGGCTCTTCCGGTCCTGGCGGACGCCCGCCTGGCGGACGCCCCAGCGGTCCTGGGGGCGGGGGACGCAAGTTCTTCCGCCGCAAGAAGGTCTGCAAGTTCTGCGTCGAAAAGATCGACGCCATCCACTACCGCGATGTGCGTCTGCTGCAGCAATTTGTTGCGGAGCGGGGCAAGATTGTGCCTCGCCGGCTCACCGGCGTCTGCACCACACATCAGCGTGGGCTGGCACGTGCCATCAAGCAGGCTCGCAACATCGCCTTGCTGCCCTTTGCCGCCCGCTACTAGAGCTAGAGCGCACCAGGAGATTGAGTCATGGAAGTCATTCTGAAAGAAGATGTCAACAAGCTCGGCCACCGCGGGGATGTGGTGAAGGTGGCTGAAGGCTACGGCAGGAATTTTCTGCTGCCCAAAAAGCTCGCCATGGAAGCGACGCCCGGCAATAAAGCGGTGATCGAGCAGATGAAGCAGGCTTCTGTGCGCCGCTCCGCAAAGGAGAAGTCCGAGGCGGAGTTACTGGTCAGCCAGCTCAACCAGGTCGAGCTGGTCTTCGAGCGCAAGGTGGGCGAGAACGATCATCTCTTCGGCTCTGTCACTGCCGGCGAGATCGCGCAGCAACTGGAGCACAAGGGCTTCACCATCGACCGCCGCAAGCTGCAGCTGGAAGAGCCGCTGCGTCAGCTGGGCGAGTTCCATGTGCCGGTCAAGTTACATCGCGAAGTAACGGCGCACGTAAAGGTCACCGTCAGGGCAGAAGAAGCCGAAGCTTAATCTTTGCTCCTGGTTGATAGAACAGCAGGTCCCTCCACTCCGCTGGTCGGGATGACAATTCATTTTGGCTACTGGAATTCTGGTGCCAAGCAAATTTGTCATCCCGACCGGAGCGCAAGCGGAGTGGACCTGCTGTTGCTTTTTCAGCGCCCGAAGCTTAGTCGCATGGCCAACTGGTCGGGGAGCCCGGCACGCATGATGCGCATCTGCGCTAAGCGGAAGTCATAGGGTACGCGCCGGAATTCAACAATCATGCGCTGATCGTCATAAAGCGCGTAGGCGGCGCGACGGTCGTTGTCCCGGGGCTGGCCCACGGAACCGGGATTGATCAGATAGCGCGCGCCTGGAACCAGCACCAACTCGGACACGTCAGCTTCCTCATCATTCGAATAAACCGGGTCGAGCTTGAACCAGTCCTCGCCGTTAGTGGCAAAGCCCCCCTGCAGGTGTGTGTGACCAAAGAAGTTGATGCGGGTTTCTGCCTGCCTTAGCGGCAGTCTCGCATCGCGCACGGAGAGCAGGTATTCATCTTCGTCGAGATACGATCCGTGCATGCAGCTCACCTGGGGGCCGTCCGGAGTAATCGGTCCACGAGCCATATGTTGTAGCCAGTCGACGTGTTCCGGAGTGAGGACTTCCCGGGTCCAGCGGGCGGCGCGGCTGGCCACGGGGTTGAAATCCTCCAGCGAAAGTTGGCCGCTGCAAGCGCGATCGTGATTGCCTCGGACAAAGGTCTCGCCCAGGCCGCGCACGCGCTCAATCACTTCGTTCGGCGCCGCTCCGTAGCCCACTACATCGCCCAGGTTCCATACCAGGTCGTGCGCCGGCGCAGCGTCCAGCACTGCCTCCAGGGCATCGATATTTGCGTGGATATCGGAAATGAGTAGAGCGCGCATGGTGCCAGCCGCCGTGGTGAGCCGCGGCGCACGTTTCAGGGGCTTCGCGCTCCCGGAAATCAGCCGCAAACAACCACAATATCAGACAGGTTGGATGCAGCGTACCCAATGGCCGGGGGCTTGTTCGACCAAACTTCCGGTCGCGCCGTCGACGGCTGCCGTGAGGGTGGCCAGCGGCTGTTCCCTATCGGTGCTGAGGGTGGGTACCGCACCCAGCAGGCTTTTGGTATAGGCATGCCTGGGATCGAGAAAGACCTGGTCGCGGGTGCCGGTTTCGAGCAGCATGCCGCGGCGCATCACCGCTACCCGGTCGGCAATCTGCGCCACTACGGCAAGGTCGTGCGAAATGAACAGCATACCCAGGCCGTTCCGTTGTTGCAGCGCCTTGAGCAGAAGCAGGATCTGGGCCTGCACAGTGACATCGAGAGCGGTGGTGGGTTCATCGGCGATCAGCAACAGCGGATGGTTCACCAACGCCATGGCAATGAGCAGGCGTTGCCGCTGGCCCCCGGAAAACTGGTGAGGATAATCGCGCAAACGGTTCTCCGGTTCGGCAATCGCCACCGCCGCCATCGCCTCGACGACGGCTGTGCGTACCTGCTGGCGGCCCAACTCGGGCTGATGGGTTTCGATCGCTTCGGCAATCTGACGCCCGACCGGCATGACCGGATTGAGCGCCGTCATGGGCTCCTGGAAGATCATGGCGATCTTGCAGCCACGATATTGACGCATCTGTTCCGGCTTCAGGGTCAGCAAGTCTGTGCCCTCGAAACGGATCGCGCCTTCGACCCGCGCCGAGGCATCCAGTAACCGCAGGATAGACAAGGAGGTCAGCGATTTGCCCGAACCTGACTCGCCGACCAGCCCTAGCACCTCCCCTTGCCCAACGGAGAAACTCAGGTCGCGGACCACAGCCTGGTCGCGAAAATAAATGGAGAGATGGTCAACCTCGAGCAGTGGGGCCACGGGCCAAGATTACAACACGGTGCGCTGGTTCTGGATCCGCGCCCAAGCTTTGTCAAGCTGTGCCAGCCCCGGACTTTAAGTCCGGGGGAGCGGGTTTTCAAACCCGCGAGAACGGTTCGGTATATGGATGGAGGGCTTTAGCCCAGGTTGCGACGGGGGAAACTCGCTGCTGGTAGGTACGGGCTGCCTCGCCGCAGGCGGCTTTAGCCCGTACATCCACCCTCAAAACCTATCGGCCTTTAGGCCCTGAGGCACGGAAAAACTCATGCTTTGTATCAGGGCACGACTTTAGTCGTGCCGTAAATCATGCTAATAGGTCGGGCTTTAGCCCCTGCGGTGTTGCTTTCCCGCCCGGTGCAGAGTTTTTCCGTAGCCTCTTCAGCCCCTGAGGCAAGTCTTCCTGATGATTGGAGTCAAACTAGTTTGTGATGACCATCCTTGCCCGCTTGTCCGTTCAGAAAAGCGGAGTCTGTCTGCGGGGCAACGGTAAGCCGAAATGTTCGTAGGCCAGCCGGGTTGCCACGCGGCCACGTGGCGTGCGATCGAGAAAGCCAATCTGGATGAGAAAAGGCTCATACACTTCTTCCAGAGCGTCCTCTTCCTCCGCCAGGCTGGCTGCCAGCGTATTCAGCCCGACCGGGCCTCCGTCGTATTTCTCGATAATGGTCAACAGCAGGCGCCGATCAAGCTCGTCAAATCCGTGGGCATCGACTCCGTGCAGCTTCAAGGCGGCTTCGGCGGTTGCCCGGTCGATGCTGCCTGTGCCGCGCACCTGCGCGTAGTCGCGCACGCGGCGCAGCAGGCGGTTGGCAATGCGCGGTGTTCCTCGCGAGCGCAGCGCGATCTCAGCGGCTCCGTCGTGATCGATGGGCACTTGCAGCACCTCGGCCGAGCGCTCGACGATATAGCGCAACTCATCTTCGGTGTAGAACTCCAGCCGCAACAGGATCCCAAAGCGTGAGCGCAAGGGGGACGAGAGCAACCCCGGCCGCGTGGTGGCGGCAATGAACGTAAACGGCTTGATCTCCATCACGTGGGTGCGTGCCGCCGGTCCTTGCCCGATGATGATGTCCAGCTTGTAATCTTCGAGCGCCGTGTAGAGTTTTTCTTCGAGTACCGGCTGCAGCCGGTGAATCTCGTCCAGGAAGAGCACCTGGCGATCCCGCAGGTTGGTCAGGATCGCGGTCAAATCCCCCTGGATCTGCAGCGCAGGGCCGGAGGTCTGCTGAAAACCAACATCCATCTCGTTGGCGATGATGGTGGCCAGGGTCGTCTTCCCCAGACCAGGCGGCCCGAACAGCAGCACATGGTCCAGGGCCTCGCCGCGCGACTTGGCTGCCGCAAGGGCAATGCTTAGCTGCTCCTTGGCCTTCTCCTGGCCGATGAATTCCCTCAGCCATTTGGGCCGCAGCTTCAGCTCGAACGAATTGTCATCTTCGCCACGGTCGGCCGAGACCAGCCGCTCAGAATCACTTCTACCGACAGACATTGGCATCAGAGTAGCAGCAAGTGAGCAAGTGAGTGAAAGCCTGAGCACGTTCCGGTAGACGCATAACGCTACGCGTTATATGCTAGGCATTATCCGTGATCCAAAGCTTCAAGGATAGCAATACTGCCGAGCTTTTTCGGGAGGGCAAGAGCCGCCGATGGCAGGGCATTGCATCGGTTGCGAGCCGAAAGCTGGACATGATCCATGCCGCCGTCGCCTTAAATGATCTCCGGGTGCCTCCAGGAAATCGCCTCGAAGCGTTGGCAGGAGATCGCAAGGGACAACACAGCATTAGGATCAATGATCAATACCGGATTTGTTTTGTCTGGCGCGAAGATGGGGTTCATGAAGTAGAGATCACGGATTATCACTAGTCGATCCAGGAAGAGATATGCGTCGAATTAAGAGGCCCAACACAGGCTGGGCGTTTCAGCGGGTTACGACTCATCCCGGGGAAGTGCTGCTGGAGGAGTTCCTGAAGCCGCTCGAGATTAGCCAGCATAAGCTCGCAATGGACATCCACGTCCCGGCAACCCGCATTGGAGAGATCGTGCATGGGCGTCGCGCCGTTACTCCAGAGACTTCGCTCCGTCTGGCTCGCTATTTCGGAACCAGCCCGGAATTTTGGTTGAACCTGCAGCAGAGTTTCGACCTGACGAAGGCCAGAACGGAGCAAGAGGGGAAGATTGCGCGAGAAGTCCAGGCTTATGCGGTTGACAGTAAATAACTCTCTGCTTTGATTCACTTCCCCCTCGGGAAGCTGAGCGTGTCTGCAGACTCGATAGAATCAGTTCATCTATGGTTTCAACGGCAGGGCAGGAACGACTTCGGATCGCACGCATCTTAGGAATTGTTCTGGCGACCGCGATTGCCTGCGTGGCCATCATCTATTTTTCCATTCCTATGAGCGACACGCAGCAGCGCCAATTCGATGTGATTCTGGTGCTGGGCAACCCGGCGAATAAAGATGGCTCCATCGGACCGATCGCCCGATCGCGCGTGCTGGAAGGGATCCGGCAGTATCAGGCCGGGGTTGCACCGCGCCTGCTGATGACCGGAGGCGCAGTGCAAAACCAGTTTGTAGAGGCGGAAGTGATGCAGCAGTTTGCTCGCTCCCAGGGTGTGCCCGCTGATGCAGTTCTGGCCGAAGGAAAAGCGCGAAACACTATTCAAAACGCTTATTACTCCTACAAGATCATGCAGGCTCACGACTGGAGCTCAGCGCTGGTGGTGAGCTCGCCCAGCCATCTGCGCCGCGCCAGCCTCATCTTCAGCCTCTATCCTCTTGCCTGGCAGATGCATGCAGCGCCCTGGCCACCCGACTACCCCTTGTGGAAGCTGGTCTGGTTCTGGTGCAGCGAAGCCGGCTACACCAGCTACGTGCGTATCTTCGGCTTTCCCAACGGGAAACAATATTTGCCCGATACTCATTTCACGTTTCCTCGGCTTTAGAGAAGTCGCCCATTCATGCCCAAGCTCTCCGGCTTTCAGTTCAAGCGCCCTCAACAACTCGCAGCCCTGCTGTTATTACTGCTGCTGGCGCAGTGCCTTTGGGTATTTCATCGCCAAACGCTCACATCGCGGGACTATGATTTCGCGCGCTGCGGACGGGAGATGTGGGAAAGACCAAATCCGCTGGCCGGTTACTTCACCAGCTGCGGCAATATCTCCGACGGAACGTTGGGATACCGCGTCGCCGGCCTACCACTGACTCTGCAGCGCATCCTTGTGGGCCAGGGCGAGGACACGTCCACCTGGGAGATGCGCCACGAACTCGGCTACGTCCTGGTGCTCCTGCATAGCGGCTTTCTGCTCACCGGAGTCTTGCTTGGGGGCGCGTTGTGGTGGGTGACGCGGCGCCTGTTTGGCAATCCCGGCGGCTTTATCGCCCTGGCCTTCTACTGCTTTTGTCCTGCGGTCATTCACGCCTGCACTTATCCCAACAACGAAATTCTCACTGCTTTTGGGCTGTTCGCCTCGCTCTATACAGCGATGGGAGTGGCACACGCCATGCAGGGCCCGCCCAGAAAATGGCGCTCGCGCATTGTGCTGCTGACGCTGACCCTTGCTTTTACGGCGGCTTCGCACGTGGCCGCCTTTCTACTCGCGCTGCTACTGGCGATTGGGTTCATGTCGTACCTGGCCGTGGGCCGCCGCGCCTACATTGTTCCCATCATGATGGCGGCCATCATCGGGACTTTGCTGCTGCTGTTCGCCTCCTACGATTTCAGTCCAGACGCCTTCAGTTACTTCTTTCGCAGCGGCGCCGGCCGTATCTGGTTTTCCTTTGAGCCCGCCCGCCATTGGCTTCTTAGCCTGTCTAACTCAGCTGTCACGCTGGCTGCGGCCACCGCCCTGCTCCTGTATCTGCCCACACGCAGATCGCGCTACTTCGGCAACACCGTCCCGCTGTTTCTGGCCCTGCTGTTCTTTACTCTCATTACCCCTGGCATTGCCAGCGAGCCCACCCTCTGGGCTCTCCCCTTTCTGTTCACTTTCATCGCCGGGGTCTTCGCGGATTTTCTTGAAACCCGGTATCGACCCGTCTTGCTGGTGGTGGCCGGTTCGCTGCTGGTTCTTGAAGCCGCTCTGAGCATTTTTTCGTTGCCGTAAAGAGGCAAATGACACCCCGCGATCCGAATGCACAAATTATTCAAATAAAAAGACTTAGATTGGCCGTCGCGGCTTGCTGGGCGGCTCCGAAAGACGTATCATCAAGTTAGCCCTTAGCCGCAGATTGCGCGAACTCCGCGAACGTTCTCCGCAGGCGATTCCGCCGTTCCGACGCTTATCCCCGTCTAAGGCCCACCTCTTATGGCAGATGATCAGAATCCTCTCCTTCCTCTAGGTCCCAACGGCAGCGACGGCAACCCGCCTGAAGGCCCGGGAACTCGCCTCATCCCCATCAACATTGAAGATGAGATGAAGCGGTCATATCTCGACTACTCCATGTCGGTCATCATTGGGCGTGCACTGCCCGACATTCGGGACGGCTTCAAGCCGGTCCATCGCAGAATTCTTTACACCTTGCATGGAATGGGTCTGGAGTTCAATAAGAAGTACGCCAAGTGCGCCAAGGTGGTTGGTCAGGCCATGGGCGTGTATCACCCGCACGGCGACTCCGCTATCTACGACACCATGGTGCGGCTGGCGCAGCCCTTCAGCATGCGCTACCCCATGATCGATGGCCAGGGCAACTTCGGCTCAGTGGACGGCGATCCGCCCGCGGCCATGCGCTACACCGAGTGCCGCATGACACGCATCGCCGGCCAGATGCTGGCCGACATCGATCAGGACACGGTGGACTTTGTTCCCAACTACGACGAAAGCACCACGGAACCGAGCGTCCTGCCGACGCGAGTTCCGAACCTGATCGTGAACGGATCGAATGGCATTGCGGTCGGTATGGCGACCAATATTCCGCCGCACAACCTGACGGAAGTGATCAGCGCCACGATTGAACTTGTTAAAAACCCCCAGGCCGGCCTGGCCGAGGTTTTGCAGCATGTGCAGGGGCCGGACTTCCCTACCGGCGGTTTTATCTATGGGCGCGGAGGCATCGCACAGGCCTACAAGACCGGCCGCGGGCGCTTCCTGATGCGCGCCAAGGCCGCGATCGAGCAGCTCAAAAACGGCCGCCAGGCGATCATCGTGACCGAGATTCCCTACCAGGTCAACAAGTCCAAGTTGATCGAGCGTATCGCCGAACTGGTGAATGAAAAAGTCATCACCGACATTGCAGAAGATGATTTCCGCGACGAGAGCGATCGAGACGGTATGCGCATTGTCATCGGACTCAAGCGCGGTGCGGAAGCGCAAATCGTCCTGAACCAGCTCTACAAGCACACCCAGATGCAAGAGAGCTTCTCCATGATCTTTCTCGCGGTGGTCAATGGCCAGCCGCGCGAGCTTGCCCTGCATGACGCGATCCGCCACTTTATCAATCATCGCGTGGATGTGGTTCGACGGCGCACGTCGTTTCTGCTCAAAAAGGCTCGCGAACGGGAACACATTCTCGAAGGCTACAAGATTGCCCTGGATAACATCGACCAGGTAATCCGCATTATTCGTGGATCGGGATCGCGCGCGGAAGCAAGGGAAAACCTGCGCCGCTTTTCCCTGTCGAAAGATATTGTTCTCAAACTCGACCTGGGCGTCGTAACCGGGCCGGAGCGAGAGCCCGGTCTGAGCTATCGGCAGATCGACGCCATTCTCGAATTGCAGCTCTACCGCCTCACCCAGCTTTCGACGGACGAGATCATCAAGGAACTGACCGATGTGCGCGAGCGCATTGCGGAGTACGAAGCGATCCTGGCGTCTGAAGCGAAACTGCGTGCGTTGATCATCAAGGAGCTCGAAGCAGCACGCAAGGAGTTCGGCGATGAGCGCCGCACGCAGATTCTCGATGAAACGGCCGAGTTGCAGCTGGAGGACCTGATTGCGGACGAACAGGTCGCTGTCACTGTTTCTCATTCGGGTTATCTCAAGCGCACCCCGATTTCCATCTACCGCCAGCAGCGGCGAGGTGGCACCGGCCGGCTGGGGATGAAAACGCGGGAAGAGGACTTTGTCTCCCAGCTCATTGTCGACTCCACGCACGCTTTTCTGCTCTGCTTCACCAACACCGGCCGGGTCTATTGGCTCAAGGTCTATGAGATTCCCGATATCGGTGCTGCCGGCAAGGGCAAATCGATGGCCAGCCTGCTCAACCTGCAGCAGGGAGAGAGCGTACGCACCATCTTGCCGGTACGCAATCTGGAAGAGGATGGCAAGTTCATTTTCTTCGCCACGCGCAAGGGGACGGTCAAGAAGACGCCGCTCAAAGACTTTTCCAATGTGATGGCGCGGGGCATTATCGCCATCGGCATCGACGACGACGACGAGCTCATCGGCGCTTGCAGCACCGATGGCAATCAGATCATCTTCCTGGCGACGCACTCGGGGATGGCCATTCGCTTCGGCGAGAACGATGTGCGCTCCATGGGCCGGCCTGCATATGGTGTCCGCGGCATCGATCTGATGAAGGGCGACTACCTGGTGGGTCTGGCGGCTACTCCGCTCGAGCGTAAGAAGAACGGCAACGGAGGGCACTCCCCTTCGCTGATTCTTTCCATTACCGAACAGGGCTACGGCAAACGCACGGATGTTGATGAATACCGTCTGCAGACCCGCGGTGGCCGCGGCGTTATCAATGTGAAAACGACCGCGCGCAACGGCAAGGTGAGCGCCATCCTGCTCGTCGATGACAGTTCGGAGCTGATGGTCATCAGTCAATACGGCAAGATCATCCGCATTGATACCAAGACCATTCGCGCCGCCGGCCGTTCCACCCAGGGTGTCAGGCTGCTGCATCTGGAAGATGAAGACAAGGTTGCGGCTGCGGTCGTCATTCCGCCGGAGGAGGCCAAGATCGAACCGGAGAATGGCACCCTACTGCAATGACCAATGCAAAAAGGGAAGGGGTACCGCGAGCGCGATACCCCTTTCCAAGGCAGATTAAGCAATAGAGCAAATTTAGAAACCTCTGCTGGCAGTCAGTTTTGGCTGCTTGGACGATGCCGACTCGCTTCCGCTGGTCATGTGCGAATTGCCACAGTTGTCGACCTCGTTCCGGCCATACTGGGGCTGGAGATACAGCACATATTGCTGGCCCACATACATGGGAAAGAAGCGAGGGCTGTTTTCGCTGAAAACCGTGACCTCAGTGTTGGGGCGAACCTTGCCGCGGATTTTGGAGTCGACGCGCACCGTATAGTTCACGCCATCCAGAAAGTCCCACGCTTCCGGTACTGGTTGCGCTGCTGTCACCGTACCCACAACCACGGCGGATGCCATATGCATCTCCTTGCGGGCGCTAACCCGATCCGTCTTGCACTGGGAAAACCCGTTGGCAGCTGTTAGGCAGAGAAACAACGCGATAGCAAGCTTTTTCACAAACCCTCCTAGGGTCACAAATCAAAATTTTGCGTTACGACTAAAGTTGTATGTGTACTGCTTTAGTGGTAGATTGCCGTGTCCAACGGGGGATGGCAATTGTATTGTTTTAGAACACCCTTACTTCGGAGAAGGTATGTGGGCCGATGGTAATGGGAGGGCGCAGGCAGGACGAGTAAGCCTCTTGTTTGCAATATCTGCCACAACGAACGTGGCAAATATTGCGGGCACGAGGATTTCATTGATAGCGCGCAGAGCCGGCGCAGGGCGGTACTTTTGTTTGCACTCGAGTACCAGGCTTCAGGGCGCCTGGCCTTTAGGACGCAGTCACAGTGTCAATGATGTCCAGGCGTGGAAGTGGAATAGCAGAAGAACGCAGATTCTTCGCTCCCGTCCAACGGCACGCCCTTGCAGACCGGGTCATGCGGATGACGAAGTTTAGATTGGTTCACGGATTTTTGTTTGGTGACGCGGACGGAGATATCCCCGGTGGCGGGTCCGCAGATTCGCTTAACTGCGCAGCGGACTGATGAAACGAGAGGAGCGCTAAGCCCGGCTCAATCGTTGCCCGCAGCGTGGACCATCTGCCTGATCACCTTGCTCTCCTCATCCAGGAGGCCGGAGTTCCCGCACTTATTTACCACCCAGTGCTGGTAGTTGTTGGTGAGAAAAAGCAGGTATTGTTTGCCGGCCTCCAGGGTCAAGCCATCTTCGACATGCTCGCCGAAGATAGTGATCTCACCCGTTTGTTTGCCTTTGACCTTCTGGTCGATATGCACAACATAGTCGGTGCCATCCAGGGTGTCCCAGGACTGGGGAACCTGTCGCGACGACATCACGGTGCCGATGACCACCACTTGCGATTCCTTCATCTCCTGGGAGACGGGCATGGTGTTGGTGCAGGCCGCGAACGAAGCTGTGGCGAAAAAAACGCAAGCTAATCCTGTGGCGACTCGCTTCAATATGCCTCGCTTCCCTCGCGTCGTCGTAGCTTTTTCACTTCTGATGTATAAAGAGCAACCAATCCCGACGTGGCTTCTCCTCATGAAAAGGCCGCACTTCATTACACTCGCCTGCGCAGAGCAGAAGTGAAAAACGCTCTACAGCTTATGATCCCACGATTGAAGAGCCATTCCATCCTTATAAACCGCTCACGAACCAAGAGATTCATCCCGCATTCCACTAAAGTGGCAGGGCCTGATGTCTACGCTCGCGGCATGGATTGCGTCTGTGAACCGGGAACTTACTCCGGCCAGCGACGGAAGATGAGGGCCCCATTGGTCCCGCCGAAGCCGAAGGAGTTGGAAAGAGCCACCTCTACCTTGGCGGCCTCCGGCTTATTGGCGATGTAATTGAGGTCGCAGGCTGGATCGGGATCGTCGAGATTGGTGGTGGGAGGGACGACTTGGCGTTGCAGGGCCATGATCGTAATCCCTGCCTCCAACCCGCCGGCGCCACCCAACAGATGGCCGGTCATGGACTTGGTCGAGCTCACCCGTAATTTCCCGCTGGTCGCATGCTCGCCGAAGAGAGACTTGATGGCCGCAGTCTCCAGGGCATCGCCCAACGGGGTCGACGTCGCATGAGCATTCACATAGTCCACTTCAGAGGGTTCAAGCTTGGCGCTGCGCAGGGCATTTTTCATGGCTCGCAAACATCCCTCTCCCTGGGGCGCCATGCTGGTGATGTGGAACGCGTCCGCGCTCATGCCATAACCGATAATCTCGGCCAGAATTTTCGCTTCACGGGCGCGGGCATGCTCCAACTCTTCCAGGATGAGGATGCCCGCGCCTTCGCCGACCACGAAACCGTCGCGGTCTTTGTCGAACGGGCGGCAGGCATGTTCCGGATCGGCGTTGCGGGTGGAAAGGGCACGCATGGCGGCAAACCCGCCCACGCCCATGGGCGTAATGGCAGCCTCGGCGCCGCCGGCGATCATTACGTCCGCATCATCCCGTTCGATGGTGCGAAAGGCGTTGCCCACGGAATGGGCGCTGGTGGTGCAAGCCGTCGAGGTTGCTTCGTTCGGCCCCAGCGCACCGTACCGGATACTCACCTGGCCGGCGGCTAGGTTCACGATCGTTCCTGGAATAAAGAATGGAGAGATCTTGCGCGGGCCACCCTTGAGCATGGCGCTGTGCTCCCGCTCAATCACATCGAATCCGCCGATACCGGAACCAATGTGCACGCCCACCCGCTCGGCGTTTGCGGGCCCGATCTTCAGTCCTGAGTGCTTCAACGCTTCCTGGGTGGCGGCAAGCGCGAAATGGATAAATCGCCCCATCTTGCGCGCTTCCTTCTTGTCCATGAAGTTCAGTGGATTGAACTTTTTCACTTCAGCCGCGAAGGTAACGGGAAAACCCGTCGTATCGAAGCTGGTGATGGGAGCCATTCCGCTCTTGCCGTCCAGCAGGTTATCCCAGACTTCGGGCGCGGTATTACCTACTCCGCATAACAACCCGATGCCTGTAACGACGACCCTTCTTGCCAAATCACTTACTGCCTTTCGCGTTTTTCTCGATGTATTCGGTAGCGTCTTTCACGGTCTTGATTTTCTCTGCATCCTCGTCCGGGATTTCCAGGTCAAAGGCTTCCTCAAACTGCATTACCAGTTCGACCACGTCGAGCGAGTCTGCGCCCAGATCTTCCTGGAACGATGCGCTGGGAGTCACTTCAGCTTCATCCACCTGAAGTTGCTCGACGATAATCTGCTTTACCTTCTCTTCTACTGCTGCTGCCATGCCGTTCTCCTGTCTATAGAAACAACTTGTTAGAAGGCTTGCGCCCTGCAAGGTTAGGTGAACGGTCCGGGAAGGCGGTGCGGCAGGCGTTCCGGTTTTCCTCCAGGTGCCGCCTGCCACAGAAAAGGACTCGGGCTTAGCAGAGGGACTAGCGGGACCCTCTGCGCCGGAAGCCAATGCCTGGCAGGAGACATCAACAGGAAAAACGGCCTAACCCGCAACCCGCGCAGTTCACGGCCCCAAAGTTTCCAGTCTACTGAGCGCTCCAAGTGGTGTAAAGCGCGGCACACCATACTGCCGGCGGTTGTTTCCTTCAGCAACTTTCGCTTCAGGGCGAGTAAAGTCAGAAAAAGAAGATGGCGATGTTTCCCGGTATGATCACACTCGTTTTGGCGGCGATCGGTGCTTTTCTCGCCGGCATCGTTTTGGCCACGTATTTTGAGCGCACCCGCAGCAACGCGGAGCGCGCAAGTCTGGAAAAGTCCGCAAAAACTTTGCTCGACCAGTTGGCCGACACGCGTGCCCGTCTTGACCAGGCACGCACGGAAGCCGCCACCCAGAAGGCCACCATTGCCCGACTGGAAGAACGCCATGCCGCAACGGAACGTGTGGTGGAGCAGATGCGGGTCGATCTGCCGGAAACATTCAAGTCGCTCGCCAGCCAGGTTCTGGAGGAAAAATCGACCCGTTTCGCGGAACAGAACCAGGCTGGGCTAGGCCAGGTCCTCGAGCCCCTCAAGGCCCGGCTGGAAGACTTTCAGACCAGGATTGAAGCCGCGCGCATGGAGCAGGTGAAAGGCGGCGTGCACCTGAGCGCCCAAATCGATAAGCTCTTCGAGTCGAATACCCGGTTCGCCGAGCAGGCGAACAACCTGGCCAGCGCTCTGCGGGGGTCAAGTAAGGCTCAAGGCGCATGGGGGGAGCTGATCCTGGAGCGGATTTTACAAGCCGCCGGGCTGCGTCCGGGGCACGAGTACCATGCCCAGGAAAATTATGCAGGGGAGAATGGTAAGCGAGCCCAGCCGGATGTGGTCATCCATCTGCCGGGCGAGCGTCACCTGGTCATCGACTCCAAGGTTTCCCTGGTTCATTACGAGGCGCACAGTATTGCGGAAAGCGAAGCCGCACGGTCGGCGGCCGCGGAAAATCACAGCAACTCCGTGCGGGCGCATATCCGGGGCCTGGCGGAAAGGAATTATCAGACACTGTACGGTCTCAATTCGCTTGATTTCGTGATCATGTTTCTCCCCATCGAGCCGGCCTTCATGCTGGCCATCTCACGCGATGACAAGCTGTGGGAGCAAGCCTGGCAGCGAAACGTGCTGCTGGTCAGCCCCAGCACCCTTCTTTTTGTCTTACGCACGGTCGCTTCTCTCTGGCGGCAAGAGCAGCAGAAGCAAAATGTGGAGGAGATTGCCCGCAAGGGCGCGGATCTTTACAACAAGCTGGCCAGCTTTGTCGCCGACTTTAGCGAGGTGGGGAACCGGCTCGACAGCGCGCAGCGAAGCTACGCTGAAGCCATGTCAAAGCTGCATAGCGGCAAGGGCAATGTGATCCGCCAGGCGGAAATGCTGAAGGCTCTCGGGGTCAAGCCGACCAAGCAGCTTCCCCAGGGGTTGGTCGAGTTGGCGCAGCAAGAAACCCTGGATCTGGAGGATTCGGAGCTGGTAGAGGTACCGAATCTCCCCGCCGAGGCTCTGCCCTGACCTCGGAACATTGCCCCAACGACCAACCCCGATTTTGGATTTCTCCTAACCACCAGCCGTGGGTGGCCTATTCAAGCCTTCTGTCGGCTTGAGTGGGATGCGCGACTATCCATGTGCAGTTTTTCGATAGAGTCTTGTGGCCAAGCACTTTTGTAACTTCAACCGCGGGCAAAGCCTTCCCGCAGCCTATGCCAAGTGGTCTCCAGCGTCTCGGGCAACACGCGCGTCTCTGCAATCACCGTCATGAAGTTGGAGTCACCCAGCCAGCGCGGAAGTACATGCATGTGCAGGTGTCCGGCCACCCCGGCGCCGGCAGCCTTGCCGAGGTTCAGGCCCATATTGATCCCGTCGGGTGTGTAGACCTGGCGCAGGACAGCATCGGTACGTTGGGCCAACGTCATGATCTCGAGCGCCGCGGCCCGATCCAGGCCGGCTAGGGTCTCCTGGTGGGCATACGGCACAAGCATCACGTGCCCGGACGAGTAAGGGAAGGCGTTTAGAACGATGAAGCTGTGCTCCGCCCGCAACACAATGTTGGCGGCTCGATCCGCGTCTACCGCGGAGCCTCCCTGCTCCACCGCGAAGCGGGTCGCCGCGATCAGGTTGCAAAAGACGCAGTGACAGTCACCGGGCCAGGCAGCCAACGCCTCGGGCACGCCCTTGCGCCCCCTGGGATCGGCATCGACCAGGTAAGGGTAACGCCAGGGCGTCCACAAGTAGTCCATGCGGTTCAAGTATACGGAGCCGAGGAGCACGCAATCAGAGTTACAGCATAAGCAGAGAAGCCTGTCTTCACCGGCGGGTTACAAATCAATAAAAATAGGCATTTCCAGCGCTTTTTGAGAGCTTTGGCGTGCACCGAATTGCCCACGAGTTCGTTGACACGCTTTCCCGGCGATTGCTATAGTTGTGTATGAAGGGTCTACGTAGAGGATTCGGCGTAGACGTCCATCGCCGCTCTTGCTTTACCCCCCCTCCCGGATGCTCCTACCGGAGATTGATTTAAGTGCCAAGCCATTCTGTCCGGCTACACTAACAGTCTCCCTCCGAACGTTTGTTGGTGGATGGGATAAGCTCTACGGTGCCCCTGCTTCGCGGACCAAGCCTGCAAAATAGTCTGCTGAAGTAACTGCGGGAATGAATCTCGGAGAGCCTTGGTTCAGTCTATTAAGACCAGGACAACGCGATTCAACGAAGGACCGTAGTGGTGGACGGATCGGGCGTTACCGATCGAGAATCCGGAGCTGGCATTCATGGCAGACGTCCTAAATCCTGAACGAACCGAGAGCGCACCCCTGAACACCGAATTGCAAACCCCAACGCTTGATGCACCGGCGGATCATTTTGAGCCGTCCGAGGAGTTAACCCGTAACCCGCAGGCTGAAGCCCCCAGCGTGCCGCACCACGTCATCGATCCCAAGCCAGTCGTCACCCACACTGGTGGTGAAGAATCCGAACTGACCGGCATGGAGGACTTCGCCGCCGCGCTGGAATCGTTTGACCGCGAACAGGCCGCTGAGGCTGCCGCACAAGCCTATGACGACAATGTTGTCACCGGCACCGTCATCAAGCTGACGGACAAGCATGTGGTGGTCGACGTCGGGCTCAAGTCCGAAGGTCTCATCCCCCTGGAGCAGGTACTGGATCACAATGGCCAACCTAAGCTCAAGGCAGGCGACACGGTCGAAGTGGTGGTGGAGCGCGAAGAAGCTGAGGGCGGCTTTCTGCTCAGCTACGACAAGGCGCAGCGGCATCGGGTTTGGGACGCAATCGAGCGTGCCGCCAACGACAAAACTCCGGTGGTGGGCACCGTGCTGGGACGCGTCAAGGGTGGCCTCACCGTCGACATCGGGATCAAGGCCTTTTTGCCTGGCTCCCAATTGGAAATCCGTCCGGTGCGCAATCTGGATGGTTACATTGGCCAGCAGATTGAAGTCCGCGTTATCAAGCTGAACAAGAAGCGCGGGAATGTAGTGGTCTCGCGCAAGGAGCTGCTGGAAGAGGAACAGACCAGCAAGCGCAGCCTGACGCTTGAGCATCTGGAAGAAGGCGCGATCCTTACCGGCACGGTGAAGAACCTGACTGACTACGGTGCTTTTGTCGACCTGGGCGGAATCGATGGACTGTTACACATAACGGATATGTCCTGGGGGCGGCTAACCCATCCCCGCGACCTGGTGAACGTCGGGGACGAGATCCAGGTCAAGGTGCTCAAGTTCGATCGAGAGAAGCAGCGCGTTTCGCTGGGCTTCAAGCAGCTCACACCCGATCCCTGGCTCGATGCGGTCGAACGCTATCCCATCGGCGCCCGGGTGCGTGGCCGGGTGCTCAGTGTGACCGACTACGGCTCCTTTGTCGAGTTGGAGCAGGGCATTGAGGGGCTGGTGCATGTCTCCGAGATGACCTGGTCCAAGCGGATGAAGCATCCCTCCAAGCTGGTCAAGCCGGGAGACGAGGTAGAGACCGTAGTACTCAGCGTCAACCCCAACGACCGCCGCATTTCATTGGGCATGAAGCAGTTGCTCGAGAACCCCTGGGAGCATCTTTCCGAGCGCTATCCTGCGGGCACCATTGTGGAAGGCCGGGTGCGCAATCTTACCGATTTTGGCGCCTTCATTGAGATTGAAGATGGCATCGACGGTCTGGTGCACGTGAGCAACCTGAGCTGGACCAAACGGGTGAAGCATCCTTCTGAGATTCTCAAGAAGGGCGAGAAAGTTCGCGCCGTAGTCCTTGGCGTGGAAGCGGAGAACCGCCGCCTGTCACTCGGTATCAAACAGCTGCAGCCGGATGTCTGGGAGACCTTCTTTGCCCAGCATCGCGTAGGCGACGTAGTCAAGGGCAAGGTACTGCGTACAGCGCAATTCGGCGCATTCATCGAGATTGCCGAGGGCGTTGAAGGCCTGTGCCATGTTTCCGAAGCTGCCGACGCCATGGGCCAGCCGATCAAGCTGGAGGCTGGGCAGGAGTACGACTTCAAGATCATCAAGATGAATCAGGATGAGAAGAAAGTCGGCCTCAGCTTGCGCGCAGTAGGCGAAGAAGCCAGCCGGGCGGATGTGGAAGCCTACAAGCAACCGGTTTCAAGTTCGACCACCACGCTGGGAGATTTGGTCAACTGGAAGCGCCTCGAACACGAATAGAAGCACATGAAAATAGGGCACACGAATCACGTGTGCCCTATTTGTCTACTTGGATGTGTCGATTTTCAAATCAAAGTTAAGTTGCTTCTTGCTATCGAAGGAGCTGATCGACCTGGTTTTGGATTTGTGTCCTTTATATTCTGCCCAGAGTTGATAATCCACGTCTGAGCTCATCTGCCCAAAACGGTAGCGGCCATCCGCTTCAGTGATATACGTCCTGACCTCCAGGCTTTTCTGGTCCTGCAAGTAGACTACGGCGTTGGCCTGTGGCTGGTCGCTGGAGTCCCGCACCATGCCTTGTACCATCCGCGCGGACTGCCCAAGGTTTTGGGCAAAAGCCTGAGGCCAGCTTGCCGCGCACGCTGATAGCAGCAGCAAGAGCCACGGCCATCGGGTCCCGCTACGAAACAAAAATCTCATTCTTCTTCCTCATCGACCACTTCTTCATCGTCATCTTCGTAGCCTTCCTCGTCTACTTGGGAGAGTTCGAGAGGTTCGGTGGCAACGACTTCGAACTCAGTGCCACACTCATCGCAGACCACAATGTCTCCTTCTTCCACTTCGTCGGGGTCGAAATCGAGAACGCTCTCGCATTCCTGACAGACTGGCATACAGCTCTCCTTTCACGGAGCATTAAGATATTGGTGATGACCGCCACCAAGACGCGGCTCGGCTAGTTTCCGGGAGAACACCTCGGACGTCAAGGAACTCCAACCGAGACACCAAATCGTACCGCGAACGGAGACCAAGGGTTGAAAAAGAATACGAGTCTCCTGCTCCTGGTCCTGTTGTCACCGCGCTCATTACTAACGTATACGCCATCCTGGGGCGAAAGGTTCGAGCAGGTGTTCGTCTCAATGCAGCAACGTTGGCAACCTGGCCCAGGCGCTGGGCGCACCACCGAATGTGCTTGGTGGTCACGCCAGTGGTGAAAACGCGTTAGTCTTAAAAGACGAGTCATGGCACGCTTCCCCCGCACCGGTTTCTCCGCCCTATCATTCCCGAGCTTTAGTGGCGTCACCAGGCAACTGGTCCTGGCGAACGTCGCGGTCTTTTTCTTGCTGCTGATCCTGGAATTCGCGGCGCCGCGCATGGCGGTGCTCCTGGGTGCCTATTTTTCGCTCACTCCAGTGCTGTTGCTGCACGGCTGGGTGTGGCAACTTGCGACCTACAGCTTTCTGAATGCCGGCGTGCTGCATGTCGCCTTCAACATGCTCACCTTGTGGTTTATCGGGTCCTTTTTGGAAACGTCCAAGGGAAGCCGCTGGCTGCTGGAGATTTACTTTTCGTGCGCCGTGGGCGGGGCCCTGATCGGGAGCGCGCTTAGCTTCACCCAAATCTTTCATTCCAGTCCCCTGCACACCACCGCCAGTGCCGACGGCGCGCTCTTCGGTCTGCTGGCAGCCTTCGCCGTGCTCTTTGGGGACCTCGAGATTTACATGTTCCCGCTGCCGGTGGCCATCAAAGCCAAATATCTGGTCATCGTCTACATGCTGGTTGAAGTAGCGATGTTGCTCTCCGGAGGGCCTCCGTTGGCCTACTTCGTGATTCTCAGCGGCGCGTTCATTGGGTTCCTTTTCGCGCGGCGCGCCCCCCGTCGGGCGATGAGCACGGGGTTGAGCGAAGCCCTCTTCGGCCTGCGCAACAACTACTATCGTTGGAAGCGCCGCCGCGCCTCGCGCAAGTTCGAGGTCTACATGCGCAAGCAGAACCGCGACGTCCGCTTCGACAACGAAGGCCGCTACATCGACCCCGACGAAAAACGCGACCCCAACGACCGCAAGTGGATGAACTGAGGGCGGAGCAGTCCAGCAGAGGCGGCAGCGAAACCGACGACCGGCGTGCTGGGTAACTCTCAGCTCGTCGTCCGGATATGCAATTCCCGCAACTGCTGCGGGCTAACAGGAGTGGGCGCATCGACCATTAAGTCAATCGCCTTGGCGGTCTTAGGGAACGCAATGACCTCGCGCAGGCTCTGTGCCCCAGCCAGAATCATCGCAATGCGGTCCAGCCCCAGTGCAATGCCCCCGTGGGGGGGCGTTCCATAGGTGAGTGCTTCCAGGAAGAAACCGAAGCGCGACCGCGCCTCCTCTTCGCTCATGCCCAGGGCGCGGAATATTTCCTGCTGTACATCCTGGCGATGGATACGAATCGAGCCGGAGCCCAGCTCCAGTCCGTTCATCGCTAGGTCATAGTAGCGCGCGCGGACCGACGCCGGGTCGGAGACCAGCCGTTCCATGTCTTCCTCGTGCGGCGAAGTGAACGGGTGATGGGCCGGGAGCCAGCGTTGCGACTCCTTATCAAATTCAAACATGGGGAAATCCGTCACCCAGATAGGCCGGAAAGCCTTGTCTCCGGCTATCTGCCGGCCCAGGAGCCGCTCCGGCGACTCGACCACCTGATCGGTGATGGCGGAGATTTTATGCCGGTCGGCATATCGCCGGGCCAACTCAACGCGCAGGTTCCCCGCCGCCGAGTAAACGCAGATCTCCCGCTCGGAGAGGTGCCCTTGCGTTTTGGTGTCGCTGGCCTGCACATGAGTGGTGGCATCGCCGGCCACCATTACCAGCAGGTCCTCTGCTTCGCCTTCCACGCGCGCCGGCGCCAGTGCGCGCACCTTCGCGACGGCTTCGGGAAAACTCTTTTCTAGCCGCTTCCAGTCATCGATCAGCTTCGCGCCCTTGCTTCCGTCGAACAGCGGTCGGTTGTCGTCACGCTCCTTGCGCGAAAGCTCGCCCACCTGCGGGATGCACACCACCACAACCGGCAGCGTCGGATCGATAGCCAGCGTCTGCAAATCCTCGTCGCGAAACGCGGAACGAACGTCAATCAACCCGGGCATCCGCAAGTCTGGCTTATCAATGCCGTAACGCCGCATGGCATCGTCGTAGGTGATGCGGGGAAAAGGAGTAGACAACACCACGCCCACCGCGGCAAAAGCTTCCCGCAGGAAATTCTCCACTACCAGGAAGACATCTTCCTGGCGTACGAACGACATCTCAAGATCGACCTGGGTGAACTCCGGTTGCCGGTCGGCGCGCAGATCTTCATCGCGGAAGCAGCGCACAATCTGAAAATAACGATCGAAGCCCGAGATCATAAGGATCTGCTTGAATAACTGCGGCGATTGGGGCAACGCGTAGAAGTGGCCGCCATGCACCCGGCTGGGGACCAGGTAATCGCGAGCGCCTTCCGGGGTCGAACGAGTCATGAACGGGGTCTCAATTTCAAGAAAACCCTGACTCGACAGGCTTTCCCGCACCGCACGGGTGATTTTGTGGCGCAGCTCAAAATTCTGCTGCATCTGTTGCCGGCGCAGGTCGATATAGCGATATTTGAGGCGCAGCTCTTCGTTGGCAATGGCCTCTTCGGCGGGTGAAAACGGGGGCACCCTGGAGTCGTTCAACACCAGCAACTGCTCAGCGGCCACCTCGACCTCACCGGTTGCCATTTTGGGGTTGATCACATCCCGGCCGCGCAGGCGTACCTTGCCCACCACTGCCACCACGTATTCCGGCCGCACCTGCTCGGCCTTGGCGTGGCCCTCCGGGGTCAGGTCCTTGTCGAGGACGATTTGCGTGACCCCGGTACGGTCCCGGAGATCCAGAAAGATCAGGTTGCCATGGTCGCGGCGGCGGTTTACCCACCCCATGAGGACGACCTGTTCGCCGGCTTGCTGCGCGCGGAGTTGCCCACAAGTATGCGTGCGTTGAAGAGTGCCTAAAAAGTCGAGCAATGCGGATGTCCTAATTTGAAGTTGGAGGGGCGAGAAGCGAGGCCAGCTTCTGGCCAAGTTGGGCTCGGGGAACCTTGAACTGCTCACCAGTGGCGAAGTGCTTTACCGTCAAGATACCGGAGGCGACCTCGTCCTCGCCAAGAATCACGATGGCATGCGCCACTTTGTTTGCGGCCTCGAACGATTTCTTTAGGCGAAACGATCCATCGCCGAGTTCGGCTCGTAAACCGGTAGCGCGCAGCTCCCTGGCTAAAGCGAGGGCGGCGGGGTTCATGCGATCTCCCAGCGGAGCGATATAGGCGGCTGCTAGCTGGGGCGTATGCCTGCCCTGCGCATCAAGCACGAGCACCAGCCGGTCTTCCCCAATGGCAAATCCAATTCCCGGTGCTTTGGGGCCGCCGATCGCTTCGGAGAGCCCGTCGTAGCGTCCACCGCCGAGCAGGGCGTTCTGTGATCCGAGGCCACCCTCACCCGGTTCGTCGTAAACGAACTCGAATGTCGTCCGGGTGTAGTAATCGAGACCGCGCACCAGGCGATGGTCGTGTTCATAGGGCACTCCGCAAGCGTCGAGTGCGACGCAAACCGCGGCGAAATGTTCCTTGGAGCCCTCATCGAGCGAGTCCCAGATACGGGGCAGTGTGGCGATGATGGGCTGGTCTTCCGGATGCTTGCAATCGAGCACCCGCAGGGGGTTGGTCACCGCGCGCCGCTGGCAATCCTCGCACATGCGTGAGACCACCGGTTCCAGGGCTGCGCGCAGCGCCTGCACGTACCGCGGTCGGTCGGTCGCCGAGCCCACGGAGTTGAGCAGCAGCCTCCAGCCCGTAATCCCCAACTCGCTCAGCAAGGTGGCCAGCATTTCCAGCACTTCCGCATCGCGCAGCGGTGACTCGCTGCCCGCGCTGGGCGGTCCGATGACCTCGGCGCCAATCTGGTAGAACTGGCGGTAGCGGCCCCTCTGGGGCCGTTCGCGGCGAAACTGGGGCCCGATGTAGTAGAGCTTCTGCAGCTGGCCGGTCTCCCCTAGCTGGTGCTCGATGTAACTGCGTACTACGCCGGCGGTGTTCTCCGGACGCAGGGTCAGCGATTGCACCGACTCGCCCTGGATGCGGGCTTCCGGAGTGAAGGTGTACATTTCCTTGGAAACAATGTCCGTTTCCTCCCCGACTCCACGGGAGAAGAGCAGAGTGTCCTCAAAGATGGGCGTGCGGATCTCGCCGAAGGAATAGCGTTCGAAAACCTGCCGCGCTGTGGTTTCGATGTGGTTCCAGAGTTCAGTTTCCGGAGGCAGCAGGTCCCGGGTGCCCCGGACGGCTTGCAAAATGCTCATAAGTGCTGAAGTATCCAACTCTTTTCAGAATACAGGCGCACTCCGTTGAGTTCCACTCGCGGACAAATTGGGGTGGGAGCCCCCGCATTTATGCGGGGGGAGGAGCGCTTTAGCGCTCCGTGAAAGAGTCTCGACTCTAATCACGCGCTTTAGCGCTGGCAACGCTAAAGCCAATTTGGACAATTCTGGCTCTCAGCCGGCCCTCCTGGACTCAATTTCGAGAGAGTAGTTCTTGGGCAAGCTCTAAGCGTGGACCTACCCGATTGCGCCTTACCACTTTTCCCGTTCCTTGAGGTAGGTCGCGGTGTACTCCACATAATTGCGGGCATACTCCAGTATCGACTCACGGTCGTTGGGGTCCAGCCGGCGCCGCTCTTTGGCCGGCACGCCGGCCCAGAGCGTGTTCGCCGGCACGACCGTGTTCTCCGTAATCAACGCTCCGGCGGCAATGATGGAACCCTCGCCGATCCTTGCGTTGTTGAGGATCGTCGCGCCCATGCCAATCAGGCAGGCATCTTCGATCACGCACCCATGAACCGTCGCATTGTGGCCGATAGTGACCCAATCGCCGACCTGGACCGGGTGCTTGTAGCGCATGCCGTGCAATACGGCGCAATCCTGTACGTTGCTATAGGCGCCCAGGCGTATGGAATGCACATCGCCGCGCAGGACGGCATTCATCCACACGCTTGAGTGTTCGCCCAGCTCGACTTCCCCCAAAACCTGGGCGGAAACGTCGACGTAGCAGGAGCCGGGAATGACCGGGGTATGACCGAGATAAGACCGTACCATGAGGAACTTCCTTCCTACGCGATAGGGAAAATTGCTACGGAAGATGCTGATTAAGCTTGACTACCCACCTCAAAGGTAACGTAAGCTTATAGAACCCAATTGGGATGTTTGGAGGTGTGGTTCATTTGGCAGAGGTTCGCGTGCAAGAAGGCGAGCCGCTTGAAAATGCATTGCGCCGTTTTAAGCGCAAGGTTCAGCAGGAAGACATTATCAAGGAAGTGAAGCGTCACTCCTTCTACCTGAAGCCTGGCGAGCGCCGTCGCGTAAAAGAAGCGCTGGCGCGCAAGCGGAATCGTAAAAAAGCAAGAAAAGAGCAGGATTAGCCCTGCCATGCCGGCTTACCGAATTGCGCAACAAGCGGTAGGCCGGCAATCCCGTAGTTTTCAACGAATTTGTGAAAAGAGGTTGTAAGGCACCATTTGCTCTCTCATTCCCGTGTTTGGCGAATGCGAGAACAGTTGTCGAATAGCAGACGAATCAAGCTGGTTGGTGACACGATGCCAATTTGGCGCTTCGTCGACGGAATACTGAAAATTCCAAGGCATGCTCGGGGGGACGCGTAATGGATTTCATCGACAAGATACTCAAATGTTCAGATTGCGGTAACGACTTTGTCTTTACCGCCGGCGAACAACTCTTCTTTCACGATAAGCAGTTCAAAAACGATCCAAAGCGTTGCAAACAGTGCAAAATTAAGCGCGTGGCCGGAACCGGCAATGGCGTGCGCACAGAAACCCGGACCGTCTGTTCGGAGTGCGCCACCGAAACCACCGTTCCCTTTAAGCCCACGCAGGGTCGTCCCGTGCTCTGCAGGTCATGTTTCCAGCAGCGGCGGCCACCGGTTCCTGCCACAGTAGCAGCCAGCGCCGCTTCCTGAAGTATCTCTCCCTAAGTGGGAGGAATGCTCCGCGGGCAATGCAACGACTATCAGTCGGGTTCCCAGGATTTCGTGTGGAGCCTGTCTGCGTTGATGAACTTCTTGCGCTCCCGGCTGGCCGGGACCGCACAGGCTTCGGTCGCTTGGTGCCGCGTACAGGAAATCCGGGTTTGGGGGAGAGGTGCGACTTGTTCACTTTCTCCCAACCGGCCCTGATTAGGTCTCCGCTTTAGTTTGCCGCAGCGGGCTTGCGTGAGGCTGTTCGCCCAGCCGTCTTGGCAGGCGGGGTGACTTTTGGGGCAAGGGCCTTCTGCTTCTTGTCTTCGTGGGTCACTAGTAGCGCTTCTATTTGCCGCAACAGGTTCATGATGTTCATCGGCTTGACCAGCATCTCGTCCATGCCTTCGTCTCGCCACTCGGAGCCTGGAACCGGAAACGCCGTCAGCATGGCCACGGCCGGCTGGTAAGGGGCTTGTTTCGCCGCCCGCACGACCTCGAGTCCGGCCGACTCATTCTCCATGCGCATGTCCGTGATCACCATGTGAAAGGTGCCGGCCTTCAGCTTCGACCGGGCCTCGCGAGCGGAAGCCGCCGTTTCCACCTCGAAGTCGTTCATTTCGAGGACCGCCTTGAGGGTCAACAGGATTGCGAGCTCGTCATCTACCAAAAGAATGCGACGTTTCATGGGGAAAAACTCCAGGGTACAGTGGCTCTAGATCTTCGCCATAGGTCCGGGGAAAACTCGGCACCTGATGGGATCCTACCTGAAATGGCGTTGCGTTGATTAGACTGACAACGTGGCAGAATACCACGTTGAGAACTTCGGGTGCCGAGCCAGCCGAGCGGACGGCGAGATGATAGGCGCCGAATTGCGGCATCGCGGCCTGACCCAGGCTTTGAGCCCCTCGCGGGCTGATGTGATCGTTGCCAACACTTGCAGTGTGACCGCCCAGGCGGATCGCACGGCGCGCGCCTTCCTGCGCCGTGTGCGGCGGGAAAACCCCACAGCGCGCATCCTGGTCACCGGATGCTACGCGCAGCGAGCGCCGCTAGAGGTCGCCGCACTGCCCGGCGTCCACGCCGTTATCGGCAACAGCCATAAATCTCTGGTAGCGGAGATGGCCGAGCAGGCTGCGGGCTTTGTTCCTCTGGCCGCATTGCGGCAGGCACCCCCCCTCTACGTGGACGAGACATTTGCCCACTCTGATCTTTCTATGCCGGATGTGGGGCCGGAAGCAGGCTGGTGGGCGGGCGGCCAGACACGTCCCAATCTCAAAGTACAGGATGGTTGTGGCAACCGCTGCTCCTTCTGCATCATTCCTGCGACACGCGGTCATAGCCGTTCCCTGTCGCTCGAAGCCTGTCTGCGTAACGTAGAGGCCTTCGCCACAGGCGGTGGCGCCGAGCTCGTGCTTTCCGGCATCAACCTGGGGCGTTGGGGCCGAGACCTTACACCACAACGCACGTTGGAAGAGCTGGTGGGTGCCATCTTGCTGCGCACCTCGCTGCCCCGCCTGCGACTCAGCTCCATTGAGCCGATGGACTGGACGCCTGGGTTGCTGGCGCTGTTTCGTACCCACTCCGTTGCCCCCGGGGCTCGGCTGGCACGACATGCCCATCTTCCGCTGCAATCCGGATCCGACGCTATTCTGCGCGCCATGCACCGCCGTTATCGCCCTTGGCACTATGCGGAAAAACTGCGCCTGATTCGCGAGAGCATACCGGATTCGGGTGTCGGCGCGGACGTGATGGTGGGTTTTCCGGGCGAGACCGAGGCCCTCTTTGAAGAAAGCTTTGCCTTTATTGAGGCCCAGCCGTTCACGTACCTGCACCTGTTTCCTTTTTCCGCCCGCCCCGATACCAGGGCGTGGCAGCTTGCCAAGGAACATCCGGTGGCGCCGCAGGCGGTCGCGGAGCGCATGGGACGCCTGCGAGCACTCATGGCCTCCAGGAATCGCCGCTTCCGGCAGAGTTTCCTGGGCCGCGAACTGCCTGCGGTTAGTTTGCAAACGGCCCCTGACGAAAGCACGCCGGCGCTGGCCGACAATTTTCTCGCATTGCGGCTCGAAGCCCCAATGCCGGCCAACCAGAGCATCCGCGTGGTGGTCACTGGGCTCACCGAAACGGAGCTCACTGGCCAATTAGCGCCATGACCTAAGAGTTCTTCCGGTCAGTGTCGCGAAATGCTATGCTTTATTTGAGGGGCCCTGCGTCTCTCGTTTCCGGAGGGAACCATCGATAAGCGTTCGGCCAAGTCTTTTATCCGCATTAACGACAGAATTCGCGCGCGTGAAATCCGCGTCATAGACGAAAACGGTGAACAGCTCGGAATTCTGCCTCCTTTCGAAGCCTTGAAGATAGCCCGAGAGCGTGGCCTGGACCTGGTGGAAGTCTCGCCTACTGCCCAGCCGCCGGTGTGCCGCATTCAGGATTACGGCAAATTTCTCTACGAGAAGGACAAGAGCGACCGCGCGGCGCGCAAGAAGCAAAAAGTCATTGTGGTCAAGGAAGTCAAGTTTTCTGTGACCGTGGATGAACACGATTACCAGACCAAGAAGAACCAGGCGGTTCGGTTCCTGGGCGAAGGCGACAAGGTAAAGGCGTCCTTGCGTTTCAAGGGCCGCCAGATGGCGCACCGCGAGCTGGGTTACGCCATCATCAACCGGCTGATTCAGGATATGGGCGACGCAGGCATCGTGGAGTTTATGCCGCGCATGGAAGGCACCACGCTGCACGCCATTCTCGCCCCGGGCAAAAAGGCCGAACCACCCAAGAAGCCTGCCGCGCCCAAGCCGCCGGCTCCCGGCCTGGTGGGCCAGCAGCATCCCCAGTCAGCCCAGTCCTAGGGAAGAACTGCAGGTCCCTCCACTTTGTGATCCCACCGAAGCCGAGGGACCTGCTGTTCGCTCTCCCCCAAGCCAACCCCCCCCAGTAGCGCCTCCTGCTGCTCTCCCGTATAATCCTAAGAAGTAGAAACACGCTAAGTTAGCAGGAAAACCATGCCCAAATTGAAGACCCATAAGGGCGCGGCTAAGCGCTTTAAGAAGACCGGTACGGGGAAAATCCTCCGCGGTCAAACCAAGAAGCGCCACATTCTGACCTCCAAGAGCAAAAAGGTTAAGAAGAAATTGAGTGGCACAGTTCTGGTTTCTGATGGTGACAAGCGCAAGGTAGCGCGAATGATTCCTTACGCCTGATCGGCCCTCACGGGTTTGGGCCATTGGCCCCTGTCTTCAAAGACAAGACGATCAGGTTCCATAAGCGAGTGAAGAGGTACTTCCTACCTCCAGCCGCATAACGCACCACCTAAAGGAGAAACAACCATGCCCCGCGTAAAACGTGGCACAAAACGCAATGACCGCCGCAAGAAGATTCTGAAGCGAGCCAGCGGCTACTTCCTAACCAAATCCAAGCTCTACCAGGCAGCGCAGGAAGCCGTTGAGCGCGGTCTCAAATTCGCCTACATCGGCCGCAAGCAGAAGAAGCGTCAATTCCGCAGGCTATGGATCGTTCGCATCGGCGCCGCCGCCAAGCTCAACGGGATCAGCTATTCGCAGCTCATCCACGGTCTTAAGCTGGGGGGGATCGACCTGGATCGCAAGATTCTGGCCGACCTCGCTGTCAACGATCCGGCCGGATTTACCGCGCTCACCGATCAGGCCAAGAGCGCACTCACCAAGACCGCCGCCTAACCCCCGACTGTCAACAGAGTCTAGCTCCAGCCCGGTCGCACTGTGATCGGGCTCGAGTGCTTGTGCCAGGAACCCATGCCGCCCAGTGAAATTCCTGAACTGAAAGACTACTCGCCGGCCTCGCTGGACAGCTTTTTCAGCCTCATCCTGGCGCAATTCGACCAGGATGCCGCTCAGGCAGTCTCCGTCGAGGCGCTTGAGCAGTTGCGCATCCGCTGGATCGGACGCAAGCAGGGCCTCCTGACACGCGTCGGCGAGGTGTTGAAGGGCGCTCCGGCAGAGTCTCGTCGGGAGGTCGGGCAACGCTTCAACGCCCTCAAATCCACCATCGAGCCTCGTTGTGAACTGGACCTCAAACCAGCGCCGCGCGCCGATGACGCCATTGACATCACCCTGCCCGGCACCCGCCGCGCGCTCGGCGCAGAGCATCCGTTGATCCGCACCATGAACGAGATCGTCAGCGTCTTTGCGGCCATGGGCTATTCGGTTGGCCTGGGGCCGGAGGTCGAGACCGACTACTACAACTTTGAATCGCTGAACTTCCCCCCCGGCCATCCGGCGCGCGACACCCAGGACACGCTGGTGATCGCCAACCAGGAGCGCAAGCCGCTGCGCGAGCGGCTGCTGATGCGCACCCACACCTCGCCGGTCCAGATCCACACCATGGAACAGCAACCGCCGCCGTTGCGTATTGTCATCCCCGGCAGGGTGCACCGCAACGATGCGGCCGACGCCACCCACTCGCCCATCTTTCACCAGGTCGAGGGGCTCTGTGTCGATACCAACATCACCTTCTCCGATCTGAAGGGCACACTCGACCACGCCATGAAGGCGTTTTTTGGAGCCAGCGTCAAAACGCGGTTTTTTCCCTCGTTCTTTCCCTTCACCGAGCCCTCTGCCGATGTGCAGATCAGTTGCATTTTCTGTGGTGGCCGAGGCTGCCGCAAGTGCAAGCAATCCGGCTGGATCGAGTTGCTGGGCTGTGGCATGGTCGATCCTGCGGTGTTCGGCTTTGCCGCCCGGCAGCAGCCTGCCTATGATGCAAGAAAAATCAGCGGTTTCGCCTTCGGCATGGGCGTGGAGCGGATTGCCATGATGAAGTACGGTATTGGAGACATAGGCCAGTTCTACTCCGGGGATATGCGATTTCTGGAGCAATTCAGGTAAGTCGCAAACCTTATGAATATTCTTTCCCAGTGGATTCGTTCCTACGTGCCCGGCCTTACCCTGGCCGACCGCGAACTCGCCGAGGCGTTGACCCTGCGCGGAATCGCCGTTGAAGGCATCTTCGATCTTGGTCCGGGCCTGGGTTCGCTCTTCGAGATGGACATCACCACCAATCGTGTCGATGCCATGAACCACTACGGTATCGCGCGTGAGGCGGCGGCGATTGCGGGCCATGAGCTCGCGCCGCTCGACATCACGCTGCCTGCGCCGCAGTCACTGACCGCTCCGATCAGGGTTTCCATCGAAGCTCCGGAACTTTGCGGCCGCTTCACCGCGCGGGCTCTCAGCCAGGTGCGCATCCAGCCGTCGGCAGGCGTAGTTGCTGAGCGCTTCGGCCTGCTGCAGCAGAAACTCATCTCCAACGCCGTGGACGCGACCAACTACGTTACCGTCGCCATGGGTCAACCTACCCACGTCTTCGATCGCGACAAGCTGGAAGGCGGCATCGTCCTGCGCCGCGCGCGCAGCGGCGAAAAGCTTAAGACGCTGGATGGAATCGAGCGTGTGCTGGACCCAGAAGATTTGGTGGTGGCCGATGAGAAGAAGGCGCTCGCGCTGGCCGGAGTGATGGGTGGCTGGGACACGATGATCACCGCTGAGACAAGAAATATTCTGGTAGAAGCTGCCTGGTTCGATCCGGCATCGGTCCGGCGCAGCAGTAAGCGGCACGGCCTGCACACCGATGCCTCGCATCGTTTCGAGCGCGGTGCGGATTTTAATGCGGCGCCCGTTGCCTCCGCGCTGGTGAGCCAGCTCATTCTGCAGGCCGGCGGCCGTGTGGATGGGGAGTCTGATCGACGTTGTCGTTCCTGCAGCAGAGGCGCGGACAGCGCGTCGACCCGCCATCGCGCTTAGCCATCGCGAGGTTCGCCGCATCCTGGGCGCGACGGAAGATGGCCTGGGCGTGTTGCAGGAGACGACCGAAACCGTACTGCAGGCTCTGGGCTGTGCGTTGCAGAAAATCGCGGACGGCGATTACCGAGTGACTCTGCCCAGTTGGCGCCTGGACCTGGAACGCGAGATCGACCTGATCGAGGAGATCGCCCGCGTCTATGGCTACAACCGTTTCGCCAATACGCTTCCCGCTTTCTCCGGCATCGTGCGCGAGCTTCCCCATGCCGGCAAAGAGGCGGTGGTGCGCCGGACGTTACTTGCGCTGGGTTGGAACGAGGCTATATCCAGCACCTTCTGTTCTGTTACTGAAGCGGTTACCTTTGCGCCTCAGCCTGGCTTGGCGGTACCCGTGGGTAATCCCTTGAACGAGGAAGCCGGCATGTTGCGTCCCTCCCTCCTACCCGGGATGCTCACCATGCTGGCGCATAACCTCAATCGCAACGTCAGCGATGTCCAGCTCTTCGAGCAGGGTACTGTTTTCAGTGGCAGTGCGGAGCGTGTGGACGAGCGTCCGGCCCTCTCGCTGGGCGCGTCCGGATCTGTCTGGAGCGGGCCTGACCGGGTTGCTCATGCCATCGACTTCTATGATCTCAAGGGCACGATCGAAGAGATGGTGGAAAAGTTTGCTCCGCGCTCCTTCTACTTCGACACCTTCGCCGCAGGCGCGGGAATTATCCCGGCGTGGCTTCACCCCGGGCGTGCGGCGCGCGCTGTGGCCGATGGTCTGACCGTCGCCTGGTTCGGCCAACTCAATCCCGCTGAGGCGCAATCGCGCAAGCTCAGGCAAAGCGTTTATGTAGGCGAGATTTATCTGGACCGTCTCTACCGGTTACCTTTGCGTCAGCCCATTGCGCAGGAACTCTCGCGCTTCCAGCCTGTTGATCGCGACTTCTCTTTCGTCTTCGCCGATGCAGTGCGCTGGCAATCGATCGCCGAAGCGCTGGGTAACTTGCGCATCGCGGAGCTCACGCGCTTCTCGCCGCGCGAGATCTTTCGCGATCCTTCTCAAAAGGGGCAAGCCTTGGCCGCCGGCCACTATTCCATTCTTATCCGCGTTACCTTCCAGGCTCTCGAGCGGACCCTGCGCGATGAAGAGCTGCAAAGTTATTCACAGGCGGTGACGGCGGCGCTGGAGTCGCTTGGCGGACGGCAACGCGCGTAAATCCTCCACGGTATGCAAGATGGAGGAACATTCTAAGACAATGCGAGTTTCCTCTTTCTTGTGAATCGCACGCGGAGTTTGCAAGCTATACTTTCTCTGAGCACGCAATCCCGCTTTTGTGTCACGAGGTTTTGATGTCCACACTCGCAGAACACCCTCCAGAGATAAATATGGCCGCAGACGATTTTCAGGCACTGGAAGAACGCGTGCTGCGCACCGTAGAATTATTGAAAGGCGAGCGCGAGCTCCGCTTTTCCGTCGAGCAACACGCTTCTCGTCTTTCGCATCGTGTAGAAGAACAGGCGGCGCAGGTTGCTCAATTAGAGGAGCAACTCGCTGGCTTGCAAAAAGAGCGGGAAGCGGTGCGCGTGCGCATCGAGCGACTGCTCAAGCATATTGACGAACTGGGCGATTGATCTCTAAGACCACCGGTGAGACATGGCAGAAGATAACCTCGAAGTCCGGCGTACCAGCACTTCCGTCAGCGTAGATATCTACGACCAGACGTATCATCTGCGGGCCCCCGATCCTGAATATATTCAGAAGCTGGCCAACACCGTGGACTCCAAGATGCGGGCCGTCTCCGCGAATGGCAGCACCGTTGACTCTTTGCGCGTGGCGGTTCTCGCGGCTCTGAACATCGCCGATGAGCTCATGCGGTTGCAGGAGCATTGCCGTCTACTCCACGGCACCATGAGCGAGACGCAAACGATCCTGCGTAGCCGCGCCAACAGCCTCTCGGGTCTGCTGGACTCGGTGCTCGACGACAAGCACCGTTACCACGATGCTGTTCCCGTCTCCGCCGGGCGTTAGGATGCTTACCGTATCGTCACTTGCCAACCAGCGTCGCTGACGTTAGCATCCATTCAGAGACCGGCCTGCAAAGCAGGTGCGGCAGTTAACGCTGGTTGAACCAACATTCATCGAACCGGGACTCGACTCGAACAATCGGCTCCGTGTGCAGTGTCCGCCAGTCCGGAATGCCTAAAGAGCTGCGGAGAGTCCCAACGTCTTAGGACGGGTTCACCGGCGCACTGCTGCACGGCCCAGTGGGTCGGTTTCGTCTTCTTTCTTAAGTGCACCCGCATCTCTTCCAGTTCGGCCGCCTTGTCCTGCCGACCTATGGATTTCTGGTTGCCCTGGGCACGATCCTTTCCCTGCTGGTCTGTGTGCGCACAGCGCGGCTACTCTCGCTCGACACCGACAAAGTCTGGAGTTTGGCGCTCATGGCCATTGTCACTGGCCTGGTGGGCAGTAGGATTCTCCTGATCGTGTTGCACTGGCCTCAGTACGGTGCGCGGGCCCTGAGTATGAGTCTGAGCGGAATGAGCGGCCCCGGCCCGTCTGCCATTGCGATCGCCGTCGGGACCGGCCTGGTCTATGCTGTCCACCTCGGCCTTCCCATCCGGCGAACTGCCGATGCTATCGCGCCCAGCCTGGCGCTGTGCAGCTCCATCGTGTCCATAGGCTGCCTGGAAGCGGGATGTGACTACGGAACCCCGACGCACTTGCCGTGGGCCGTGGTCTTCACCAGTCCGGCCGCAATGCCCGGGACCCCACTGGGAGTGCCACTGCATCCCACCCAGATCTACACCAGCCTGATAGAGTTCGTGCTGTTCGTACTCCTGCTGTGGCTGTTGTATCGCCCGCATAACGATGGAGAAATCCTCGGCGCGTGGCTCTTCTTGGGCGGGCTCTCCAACTTCGCGCTTACGTTCGTGCGCGGCGACGGCGGCCCCTGGCTTTCGGGCCTTGTCTCGCTTACGCAGCTAGTGGCCGCGGCGATGGTACTGGCGGGTGGCCTCTTGTGGTTGCATCGGCCAAACGCGATGCAGGTCTCCCATGGCGGATGACGAGCCCACGTTTCACGAGCCCAGGTTGCGCCAGATAAGTGTTCCCCAGGAGGCCGATGGACAGCGCCTGGATCTCTTTCTGGCTCAGCAACTGAACGATGTCAGCCGCTCACGGGTGCAGCTTTTGCTGGAGCAGGGCAGCGTGCTGATCGGCGGCAAGCTGGCCAAAGCATCGCGCAAAGTGCGCGGCGGCGAGAATATTTCCATACTCGGCGACCCGCAGCCGCCGCCCCTGCGCGCCATGGCGGAAGCGATTCCGCTGGAAATTGTTTATGAAGACGTCGACCTGGCGGTGGTGAATAAACCTGCCGGGATGATGGTGCACGCCGGCTCCGGTGCTACCGAGGATGCCCGCAATCGCGGCACCCTGGTCAATGCCCTGTTGCACCACCTGAGCGAACTCTCCTCATCGAGCGGTCCGCTGCGCCCGGGCATCGTGCACCGGCTCGACAAGCAAACCAGCGGGTTGATCGTGGTGGCCAAGAATGACACCGCGCACGCCAGGCTGGCGTCGATGTTCTCCCGGCGGCAGGTACGAAAACTGTATCTCACGCTGGTGCAAGGGGAGCTGGCACAGGATAGGGGAACGGTGAATGCCTCCATCAGCCGCGACACCATACGGCGGACACGCATGACCACGCGCCGTGAAGGAGGCCGCAGCGCCATCTCGCACTGGGAAGTACTGCGGCGCATTGACGGTCCCTACGGCAGTTTCACCCTGGCCTCAGTTCGCATTGAGACCGGGCGCACGCATCAGATTCGCGTCCATATGGCTTCGCTGGGGCATCCGGTTGTCGGAGATACTCTGTACGGCGCCTCCACCGCCATCACGCCCCGGGCGGAATTCGCCCGGCTTCCACGGCTTGCTTTAACACGGAACTTTCTGCATGCGGCGGAGCTGGAGTTCGCCCACCCGGTCACCGGCGAGCGCATTACCCTGGTATCCAACCTTCCCGCAGATCTGAAGGACTTCATGGCGCTGCTCGCCTCTCGCCCGGTGGCCGGGTCAAAAAGTGTGGAAGGAATGTACCCCGACTGATGATGGGCGAGGGCGACAGACCGGAATGCTCTAAAATAATAAGGGCCTCTATGACCAAAATGAAAGCTTGCCGGCGTTTGGCTGCCTCGGTGCTTGGATCTGTGTTGCTGGTGGCTGCGGCCGTCCTTGCTCAGACTGCGCCTCCCGCCCCACCAGACAATAACCAGGCCCCGGTTCCCGGGACGCTCAGCGCCGTTCCCCAAGTCTCGAGTGGGCAAAACAGCGATGCGCAGAACAATGGCAATTTCACCATTAAGACCAACGTCAATGAGGTGAATCTCATCTTCACCGTCACTGACAAGCACGGCCGGTTCATCCCCAATCTGCAACAGAGAGACTTCGCCCTGCTGGATAACCAGAAGGCCCCCGCGCAGGTTTTCAATTTCACCCAACAGACCAACCTGCCCCTGCGGGTCGGCATCATGATCGATGCCAGTACCTCGATCCGGCAACGCTTCGAGTTTGAGCAGAGCGCCGCAATCCAGTTTTTGCAGCAGGTTATCCGGCCACAGGCAGACCTGGCCTTCGTCATGGGCTTCGACGTTACGCCTTACGTTACCCAGAACTACACCAACGATCAGGATAAGCTCGAGGCGGGCATCACCAAGCTGCGCCCGGGCGGCGGGACCGCCCTCTTCGACGCCGTATATACTGCCTGCCGGGATCAGCTGATCAAAGTGCCGCCCTCGCAACAAGGTTCAGTGCGCAAGGCGCTGGTTGTGATCTCCGACGGGGACGATAACCAGAGCCGCGCCTACCCTGACGACGCGATCAAGATGTGCCAACGCGCCGAGACCATCATCTACACCATCAGCACCAACGTCAGTCCCAGCCGCGACCGGGGTGATGACGTCCTGAGAAAAATGGCCGAAGCCACCGGAGGCTACCCCTTCTTCCCCAAGCGCATTGAGGACATGACCGGTAGCTTTCACGACATCGAGGAAGAATTACGCAGCCAGTATTCACTGGCCTACCGCCCTGCGGATTTCAAGCTCGATGGAGCGTTTCGGTCCATCTATCTGGTGGCGCTGAACCCCCACTACGTGGTGCGCGCCAAAAAAGGCTACTTCCCACCAAAGTCTTAGTCAGTAGCTCGTTCTCTGGGTGGAGAAGTGGAATGCTACAGCGCTGAAGGGTACCGGCAGCCGAGGGATCTGCAGTTGAGTTAACCGAAAGCCAATGCTGTTGCCGGCGATGCTATCGAGAAAATAATCATTAAGGGCATAGGCGCAGCTTTCCCCCGGGTTCCGGGAAACAGCGCGCGCATTGCTGGGCTTCACGGGCTGCGGAGAAACTCTGTAGCGGGCGGGAAAGCAACACCGCAGGGGCTAAAGCCCGACCATTCTCAACCATTGACGGCACGACTAAAAGTCGTGCCCTGATACAAAGCATGAGTTTTTCCGCAGCCTGAGAAGCCCGGACCTACCGACCGTCGGGCCGAAAAGGATTAAAAGAGGATTTGGCTTCCGTGTCTGCCACACTCACCTGGCAAAACAAAAGCCGGGGGCTAAAAGCCGTGCCCTTCGTTGAGCGAGTTTTTCGACCTGTTTCCGTTATTTATAAAATTCGATATTTTTGGGTCGTTTTGAGGATTTGCAGTTCAGCGAAAGCGGTTAAAGGGGTTCTTTTTTACGGAGTGAGGAACTCTCGTGTCTGGAACAAACGTGACCTGGGGGACATACGGCGGCAGGTTTTCCGCGAGGGGAACGCGAGGGGCGAAGGTGGGCTGGCTGTGGCCAGGGTCCGGAGGCGCCTCTGCTGGCGAGCCGGGACCGGCGGGGCGGGCAGATGCTTCTTCTTGCTGTGCATCTTCCTGTTGAGGGGCCGGGGTTGGCTGCGGGTCAATCTTTGCGGCATGGGCGGCGGCCTGCTGCTCGCGAAGCCAAGCGGATTTATAGATTTCCGCGTTGACAGGCGCAGGGGCGGATTTCTTCTCTGCAGAGAGGGCGCGGCGGTCGGGGATGAAGTTTTGCATGGCCACGATTATGGAGATGGCCTTGATCTGCCCGGTAATGCTGTTTCGGGTCATTTCGGGGTTGAGGTGGGCGAGTTCCCAGAGGCGAGCCAGTACTTGCTCGCGGTCCGGGCCCAGGGGGCGCATTTCCTCCACGGCGCGCCGGGACAGGTCGGCGTCCTGCTGGACAAGCTGTTGCTGGACGGCGGCGCGGTGCTCGAGCATGAAGGCGCGGACACTGGGTTTGGCTTTGGTATAGGCGGCGGAGTCGGGGTTGAGGCCGACAGCTTCTGCGGCACGACGGTCGGTCATGCCGCCAGCAAGGACCAGGAGGGCAAAGGCTATTTCCTGATCGGTGATGGGATCGCTGACTTCATTTTTGGGCATAGGTGGCTCCTGTGGCTGCAAGGGTTGGGTGGATGTTGACCGCAAAGTGACATCGGCTGAATCGAGAGTTAGAGGGAAAAGCTGTGGTATCCCACATCTCGCGAAAAACAAGCGAGATATGGGGCACCCGTCGTTCGTAGGGAACGAGAGAAATAGAAAATCCCGCCGCGGGGCGGGATGCTTGGATTGCTTATTTTGGGACAGGGATCGGGTGTGACACCGGACAGCGGTAAAACTGTCCTTCGCTCGCGCTTAGTCCGTAAGCTACCGGAAACTGCCGGTCAGGGAACTGCTGCCGAGAAGCCGCCCCTGCCGAAATCAACTGCCAACAGGATATCGTGCTGGTGGAATCGGAGTTAGCCGCCGAGTCTCTTTTCCTGAATCGGTGGTTATCGTTTCGGAGGTTACTTTGGGTGCGGTTCTCGTTACCGAGAGGTGGGGCGTCGGCTACGCCGTGGGTTTGGTGCCATATTTGCGGACGGCCCGGTCGACGATTTCGTACAGTAACTGATCGCGATCTCCTCTCGCCTGCTTCTTGATGTACTCGCCAAACTCGCGACCGACCGTTTCACTATCCGGCAGAGTGAGGCCGCGCTTTTGTGCAGACAGCGCAGCGAGGTCTTTTACGATGGCGAAGAATCCCGACTCTGTTTTTCCTCCCAGTACCCAGGCGTCATGGACGGAGCAGGTCACCGCCTGATCGAGGGTCCAGGCCGGCGCGGCCGCGCTGGACGAGGCCGGCTCCTGGCCGCTGGGCGATGGCGTCTGCTGCGCCTGGAAGGCAAATAAGGGCAATGTTGTGGCGACCCATAGTGCGACGGCATATCCATTCTTCTTCATATTCATCCTTTGTGCGAGCGCTTCCAATTGGGGGCGGAGCAGGCTTCACAAGACTACGAACTCAGCTACCGGTGATAGTAATTGTTGTTGTTGCGATTGTCCTGGGCAGATTGACCGATAATTGCGCCAATACCTGCTCCAGCTGCTCCGGTAATCAAAGCGCCTTTGACGCCACCGCCGAACGCTGCGCCTAGTACAGCACCAGCAGCGCCACCGATGAGCGCACCTTTACCCGGGCCAATGCCGCCCTGGTTGTTTTGATAGTGATCGTCGTGATGGTGATGGTCATTGCCGTAGTTACCGCCATGCATTCCGCGGCCGGCTCCATCGTAAAACTGATTATTGTTGTTGTGGCGACCCTGGGCCCCCGCAGGAAGCGCGGCGCCGAAACCCTCGCCGAACAACAGGGCCCCTGCAAGCATCAGCGTGAACATTCGTGACATAGTTGCTCCGTCCGACGCTGGGATGCCCGTGAAGGCCGACGAGTTGCCGGCAAGGGTTCAGCCCAGCATTTCCAGAAGCTGGTCCTGTTCGATCACCGGGACTTTGAGTTCTTTTGCTTTGTCGAGCTTTGACCCCGCTTCCTCTCCGGCGACCAGGTAGCTGGTCTTCTTGCTGACCGAACCGGAAACACGCCCCCCGGCTGCTTCGATCCGGGCCTTGGCTTCTTCACGCGTAAGGTCCGCCATGGTGCCGGTCAGGACAAACGTCAGCCCCTCCAGCTGCGATGACTTTCGCTTTTTCTCTGCCGTGAAGGTCAGGCCTGCCTGGCGTAGCCTTTCGACCAACTCGCGATTCTTCGCTTCGGCAAAGAATTCCTGAATGGCCTGGGCAACGCGCGGGCCGACCTCGTCGACGGCCTCGAGTTCCTCGCTGCTTGCCGCCATCAGTGCGTCCATGGAGCCAAAGGCCTCGGCCAGCAGTTGCGCGGTACGCTCGCCCACAAAGCGAATGCCCAGGGCAAAAAGCACGCGGTTCAGGGGTAATTTCTTTGAGTTTTCAATCTCCGCCAGCAGCGATTGAGCGCTCTTTTTCCCGATCCGTTCCAGGTCCAGGAGCTGCTCTTCATTCAACGAATAAATTCCGGCAACACTGGTCAGCATTTGTCGCTGTAGCAGTTGCTCAACCAGGGCGTCGCCGAGTCCCTCAATGTTCATAACCTTGCGTGAAGCAAAATGGAGGACGCTTTCTTTCAGGCGAGCAGGACAATCCACATTAATGCAGCGGTAGTCCGCCTCACCTTCCTCGCGCACCACCTCACTGCCGCAAACCGGGCAGGCAGCGGGGAAAACGAAGGCCTTCTTTCCCCGCGGGTGCTGCGCATCGTCAACCACGCCCACGATCTTGGGAATCACATCGCCGCCGCGTTCCACCGTAACGTAGTCCCCGATCTTCACACCCAGCCGCTCGATTTCGTCCGCATTATGCAACGTCGCCCGGCTTACGGTTGTGCCCCCAATGAATACGGGATGCAGCATGGCGACCGGCGTCAGCTTTCCGGTGCGCCCCACCTGTACCGCGATGTCGTCGATCCGGGTAACGCCGGAGCGGGCGGCGAATTTGTAAGCCACGGCCCAGCGCGGCGCTCGCCCGGTAAAGCCAAGACGTCGCTGCAGCGCCGTTTCATTGACCTTAATGACAACGCCGTCAATCTCGTAACCCAAAGCGTGGCGCTGCCCCTCCGCCCAGGCGACAAAAGCCAGCAGCTCGTCCATATTCCGCAAATGTTTACGATGCGTGTTGACGCGAAAGCCTGCGCCGCTTAATGCCTCCAGGGACGTCCATTGCTCGGCAAAAGCACTCTCTCCCTTTTCCAGTGCAAAATAAGCGTAGAAGTCCAATCTACGCTGAGCGACGATGTTCGGTTCGAGCGTTCGAATCGTTCCTGCAGCGGCATTCCTCGGGTTCACTGCGGGCGGGAGTCCCTGTTGTTCACGTTCCCGGTTCATTCTCAAAAAAGCATCGTCCGGCAGGACCACTTCGCCACGCACCTCAAAGCCTTGCGGCAGCCGGGCGCGTTGCAACCGCTCCTTGGAAACCGAAAGCGGCACCGATCGTATGGTGCGCACGTTGCTGGTCACGTCCTCGCCTGTGACCCCATCTCCGCGTGTCAGGGCAGTCTGCAATAAGGCGCTGCCTGCAGGGCCGGGCTCATATTGCAGCGCCAGCGAAACTCCATCCATCTTCAACTCACATACGAAACTTACTCCGGCGCTGCCGATGAGCGACCGCACCCGCCGTTCCCAATCGGCCAGCTCCTGTTCGCTGTTCACGTTGTCCAACGAAAGCATGGGTCGAGAATGCGCTATCTTGGCGAAGCCTTCCTTGGGCTTACCACCCACGCGCTGGCTGGGTGAGTCGGCGGTTACCAACTCTGGATAACGGTTCTCGAGTGTGCGCAGCTCGCGCATGCGGGCGTCATACTCCGCGTCCGAGATCTGCGGAGAATCCAGCACGTGATATTGATATTCGTGGTGGCGGAGTTCGTCGCGCAGCTCGTCGATTCGCTTTCCGGCTTCAACCAGGTTGGCTGCGCTGCTGGATCGGGCTTCGGGCATAGCGTGCATTATAGAAAGTGCGCGCCGGTGCCGAAAGCCCGGGGAATGTCAGTGAGGATCACAGTCTCTTATGGAACCGGTCACGCATTTCCTTACCGGCGCATGTCTGGGCCGCTCCGGATTCAATCGCAGGACGGCCTACGCTACGCTGGCCATGACTCTGGCGGCCGAGGCGCCCGACATGGATGTTTTTTGGGGCCTGCGCGGCCCGGTGGCAGTGTTTGGGCATCATCGCGGCATGACGCATACGTTTCTGGGCGCGCCGTTCGTCGCACTCGCCGTGACCGGTGTGGTTTGGCTCTGGCATCGCAGCCGGCGCACGCAGCCAGTTATCCCGCCACGCTGGTCCCTGGTGTGGCTCTTGTCTTGCCTGGCGGTCTTGAGTCACATCTTTCTGGACTGGACCAACAACTACGGCGTTCGCCCATTCTTTCCCTTCAATCCGCGCTGGTATGCGTTGGACATCGCCTTCATCATCGAGCCGGTGGTCTTTGCCGCTTTGCTGCTCGGCTTGGTAATCCCGGCAATCTTCGGGCTGGCGGACCGGGAGATCGGCGCAAGCAAGCCGTTGTTCCGCGGTCGCGGGTGGGCGATCGCCGCGCTGGTACTGGTTGGGATCGATCTGGGGGTGCGGGCGGTGGAGCATCATCGGGCGCTGCACTTGATAAGCAATACTCGATTCGGCGATCAACCGATGCTGCGCGCCGGAGCCGAGCCTTATCCCGTCAATCCTTTCCACTGGTTCGCGGTGGTCGAAACCGCCGCCTACTACCAGACGGGCTCGGTCAACACGTGGAGCGAAACGGTCGACACGAGCGACCGGGACGACGTCATCTTCAAGCCGCCGGTCACCCCGGCGGTGATGGCCGCGAAGCGTTCCTGGTTGGGCCGTGTGTACCTGGATTGGGCGAGATTTCCCCTGGTCGAGGATCGGGGACACGCCAACCTGGCCGCTTCCGACGAACTCGCACCCGACCCTCTGGACTCCGCGGTCGAGTTCAGCGATCTAAGGTTTGCCTACCCTGTCCTCTCCCGCAACGGAAGTGGGCCCACGAGAGCCCTGAACGCGTGGGACTACATTGCCCCAAATGGGAGCATCGACGCCATGGTCATGAATGGCCGTGTGCAAAAGTGACAGGGAGAGAAGCTCGTACCCTTCAAAAATCGGAGTTTTTCCGCAAGCTCTTTAGTCACGGCGCACATGTGACAATAGGTCGGGCTTAGAGTCTGCGTGAGAGCTGGAAGAGAAACCGCAGGTCGCTCCCCTGGCGCTACCGGGTACTCTCCGGTCTTAATGACAAACGAGTGGGGGAGGCATGGTAGCCCACTCAAGCCAAAACACGGCAAGCCGGGGCAGGCGCCGTACGGCTTGACCCCGATTTCCTGCCACGCTGTGCTAGTGTCCTGTCCCTGAAGTTCCTGGAACAATTCGAGGAATCGAAAATGTTCCAGAAACTGCGCTCAGGGGCTGAAGCCCATTTGGTTTTGCGGTGTTTGCGGCACGACTGAAGTCGTGCCCTGATACAAAGCCGAAGAGGAGTTCTTTAACGAACTTTAGGGACGGGACACTAGAGAGGTCCGCGTGTGCGCCTTTCATTAAGGAAGGCGCATGGGGTGTATCAACGCCACAAGCCTCTGCAGGAAATCGGGGCACCCAACGCTTTTATTGCCCGTGTAATTGCTCCCTTAACTTGCCACGGGCGGTTGACTGAGGGTTGCCGGTTACTTGGGAAGCTTCGCCAACTCGGTGTCGACTCCGGGTAGGTCTTTCTTGCCCCGTCGTTTCCACACTGTCCGCCAGAGCCAGTAAACCAATAGGGCAAGGAATGCTAACAGCCCGACCAACAGGGCAACCCGGTGCCGGGTCGCCAATCGTGCGGTTAAGTTCACGATCTCCGGCCCGTATTCGATGGTAAGGAGCGCGATGATCAGGTTGCGGATCACGCGGCCAATAAAGACGGCGAGCAGGAAAAGGCTCAGCCTCATCTCAAAGACTCCGGCGGCAATCACGAAGAGTTTCCAGGGTGTGGGCGGGGGCAGGATCGAAGGGATCATCATGGCCAGAAATTCCTGCTTTTCGAAGCGGTCCCGCAGTTGCTCAAACCGGCCGCGGTTAATCCGCTTCATGAGGAAGAGCTCGCCGCCTGCTCTGCCCAGCAGAAAAAAGACCAGACCGCCGAGCGCCGATCCAGCCGCTGAGACGATGACATAGAAGTAGAAGTGCCGTTTGTCGGCCCAGACATACGTGGCAAGGATCAGGTCCATCGGCACCGGGAAAGCCGCGGCGTCGACAAAGGCCAGGGCGCCCGCACCCCAGAAGCCGAGAGGCTTCAACAGCGCCAGCAGCCAGATCTTGTATTTAACTAAGAGATGGAGGACTTTCTTCAAGATCGATCCCGATCATAATGGGCTCTGAATTGGAGAGATGGTTCAGCAGCCATTCAGGCTGGAGTTCCCGGGAGCGTCTCCTCCGCCCGGTGATGTTGGTGGTGCTGGGTCACGGTTCCGTCGAGTATGCTTAAAGCGTGTGGAATCATTGAGATTACTGCTTCCAGGGAACCCTTGGCGCCGACCGGGCTGCCGGGCAGGTTCACAATCAGAGATCGGCCACGGGTGCCCGAAACGGAGCGGCTCAGGGAGGCAAATTCCGTTTGTTTCCTGCCCTCGGCGCGCATCAGCTCCGCGAAACCGTCCAGGATCCGGTCGCAGACGGCTCTCGTCGCCTCGGGCGTCACGTCTCGCGGCGATATGCCGGTACCCCCGGTCGTCACCACCAGACTAGCCACCTCGCATTGCTGGCGCAGCGCATCCTCAATTTCCCCTTGCTCGTCGGGCACCACCAGGCGGCTGACCACCTGGAAAGCATGCGCCTGCAGAAGGTCGGCCACCACCCGCCCGGAGACATCCACCCGTTGCCCCAGGAAGCAGGAGTCACTCACGGTAATGACAGCGGCACGCATCATAAGCAGACAGATTCCTCGTTTGTGCCGTGGGTGCAGCACACCTTAACCCGGTGGCTGCGCTCAAGACGATTGTAAGGGGTCTTTGTGAAACCCTGATCTCGGAGCCATTCGAAACAATGAGAGAATGAGGAGATCTGCGGAATCCATTGCTGGACGTTCGCCCCGGCCTGGATTGCAGCCTTTACTGCCGGCCGATGCCTTCAACCGAAGTTCCAACCAGCCCTCCCGGTCGACCACCGGAGCCGTTCTCCAAACGTAAGCGCGCGCGCTACGAGGAGCTGGAACCGGACGAACTCCTACACCTGATTGACAGGCTTGAGGACGAGCGTTCTCGTGCTCGCCGCCGTGAAGGAATATGGATCTCCTTCATCGCTCACCTGTTTCTCTTCTGGTTTCTTTTCTACGGCCCGAAGTTTCGCAGCCATCAGCCCCACGTGGTCAACCCCAACGACAACAAGAAAGACCTGACTTACCTTAACCTTCCGCCCGATGCGCAAAAGGCGGTCAAGCCCAAGCCACAGGCTCCGCTGTCGGACAAGAACCGGGTCGCGCAATCGCAGCATCCGACGCTTGATCGCAAGACCCTGCAACAGCTGGAGGCCATGCGCCGGGCTGGACCGCCACAACCGGCCCCTCCACAGCCCGCGCCACCAGCCCCTGCACCCCCAGCCCAGCAGCAGGCGCAGGCTCGGCCGGCAACGCCGCCACCACCCCCAGCGCCCTCACAACAATCCCTGCTCAATGAGCCTAAGCCCGCGCCCACGCCACCCGCCCGGCCCAGTTTTGACACCGGCCCGCAAACTGCCGGAGATGCGATTCGCCAAGCAGAACGGAACGCTGCCCAGGGAGGTGCCCCCTCGGGCGACTACGGACAGAATGCCCCCTCCCGGCATCCGGCCATGGGGGTTGGCCCCGAAATTCTTAGCGACACCATGGGGGTCGATTTCGGTCCTTATATGAGGAGGGTCATAGCCGCCACCTATCGCAGCTGGATCCCCATCATCCCCGAATCCGCCCGCCCGCCCCTCGACAAGCAGGGCCGGGTGGGCATTCGTTTCAAGATCCTTCCCGACGGCAGCGTAAAGGAGATGATCCTCGAGTTCCCCTCCGGCGATGTCTCGTTGGACCGCGCAGCCTGGGGTGGAGTCACTGGCGCATCGCCCTATCCGCCGCTCCCAAAGGACTTCAAAGGAAAATTCCTGGAGCTGCGCTTCGGCTTCTACTACAACACTGACCCGGATAAGATGCGTTGAGGGAAAGAGCCCCGTTGTGCCAGCTGACCCTGAATTCCGCAAGCGCCAGATTTACGGCCTGTTGGTCGTAGCAGCCGTCCTTCTGCTGGTTGGCCTTGGCCGTTCCTCCTGGCACGATCTCTTCCCGCCGGGGTGGTGGAGAGTTTGGTAGAGGAGACGGCAGAGCCGTTACTGGTCGTCATTCTGGGCCCGACCGGTAGCGGCAAAACCTCGCTTTCCGTCGCGCTTGGCCAGCGCTTCGACGGCGAGATTGTCAGCTGTGACTCCGTGGCTGTGTATCGTGGCCTGGAGATCGGCTCCGCCAAGCCTTCCGTCGAACAACGTAGGCTCATACCACATCACCTGCTCGATGTAGTCGACCCGGATGCCTTCTACACCGCGGGAGACTACTCGCGAGCAGCCCGTGAAACCATCGCCGATATCGTTGGGCGGGGCAGGCTTCCTATTGTCACCGGGGGCACAGGGCTCTATCTTCGGGCTCTGCTGCAAGGCTTGTTTCCCGGTCCGCAACGGTCGGCGCCGCTGCGCGATCGCTTGCTGCGCAGGGCGGAAGCGCGGGGCCCGCTCTCTCTGCACCGGATCCTCAGACGCCTTGACCCAGCCTCAGGCGCACGCATCCACGCCAACGATACGGCAAAGGTCATACGAGCCATCGAGGTTACCCTGGCCGCTTCGCGTCCCATGTCCGAGGCCTGGAAGGAAGGGCGGGAAGCGTTGACTGGTTACCGCATACTGCGGCTAGGTCTGGATCCCGTGCGCGCGCAACTTTATGAGCGTATCAACACCCGTGCGCGCGCCATGTTTGCCCAGGGCTTGATTGAGGAGACGCGGGAGCTGATTGCCCGCTATGGCCGTTCGCCGTCGCTTGATTCGTTGGGCTACCGCCAGGCAGCGGAGCATCTTGACGGTACGCTTACCCTGGAGCAAGCCATTGCTGCCGCCAGCCAGGGTCACCGCAACTATGCCAAGCGCCAGCTCACCTGGTTCCGCCGCGAGCCTGAAGTCTCCTGGCTGAAGGGATTCGGCGACGATCCTTCGCTGAGCGCGGAGGCTGAGAGCCTGGTCGCGCAGCATCGTGCCGGGTGAGCCTGCCACGAGTGACCGGCAAAAGCGCAACGCGATCAGCGTTCCCCAGATACAATGAGCTTTAACAACAGCAACTGGAACAAAATAAAGAGCGCAAAGTCAAAGTAAAGAGAGCAGAGATCCGAAGGATGAATGTGCAGTTGAGCGTGGGCAGGGTGTGGAACAAAGGAAAAGGGATGCGCACCGCCGGCTGGTGCATGGTGGTTCTGGGCATGTTAGCCGGGTGGGGCTTCATTGGCTCCGCAGCAGCAGAAAGCACCGCAGCGACCCGAACCGCACTGGCGGTTGACACCAATGATGCAGGTCCGCGGACCAGGGTGACACTGACGGCCCACGTCAGCTCGGATGTGACCGGCGCGCCCTCGGGAGTGGTGAACTTTCGCTCCGGGGAAATGGACCTCGGATCGGCGTTTGTGGATGGCGAAGGCAATGCGGTCCTGGAGACGGACAACCTCCCCGCGGGCAGCCACCAGGTGGTCGCAATCTATCAAGGCGGACCCGGTTATCTGAGCTCGCCTTCGAAGCCTGAGCAAGTGCAGGCCAACGTATCGACAGTGGCAGGATTCACGGTGGCAGCCACGCCCACCACGCTATCCACAGCGGTGGGCGGCTTTGTCAGCAGCGTGGTGACCGTCACCCCGGTCAATGGCTTCAACGCCTATGTCAGTCTTTCGTGTACCGGGTTGCCGTACGACACAACCTGCAACTTCACGCCAGTGAATGTGGCGGCGAAATGCGTCGCCAGTGGCAGCGGGGGACAGACCTGCACTCCTGGAACCAGCGTGATGCAGATTCAAACACTTGCGCCTTCACCGGGGCCCACAGCCAGCAACGCTGGTGACGGCGGGATGGGGCGTTATGCTTTTATATTCCCGGCCTTGTTCGGTCTCGCGAGCCTGGGTGCACGCAAACGCCTGGCTTGGCGCAATCTTGCGTTGGCCGTGCTGGCATTTGCAGGGGCCATGGGAATGACGGCCTGCTCGCAGCGGTATAACTATCTTAATCACGGGCCGCCGGGAAATCCGGGAACCCCAACCGGCAACTACATCATCACGGTGCAAGCTCAATCGTCCACCGGCTCGCAGACAACCACGCCACCGACCCAGCCGCAGATAACGCTCATGATCACGGCCGCCAAAAGCTAGCATCTTGCCGCTTACAAAGTCCGCAATATGGACTAGCATGGATGCTGCAGGTGCGCCGGGCGGTCGCTGCCGAAGCGCTCGCGCGCTTCGGGAGAGGAAAGTCCGAACTCCGCAGGGCAGTGTGCCGGATAACGTCCGGGATTTGAGCGTCAAGGCTCAAAGACGGCCAGTGCCACAGAGAACATACCGCCGCGGGCTTCATCGCCCGGGGTAAGGGTGAAAAGGTGCGGTAAGAGCGCACCGCGCCGTCTGTAAAGGCGGTGGCAGGGTAAACCCCACACGGAGCAAGACCAAATAGGGAGGGAATCCGGCGGCCAGACCCAGGCCGCGGATGCGTGCTGGCCCGGCGCGCTCACCAGGGTTCCGATCCCGGCTCGCCGGGACGGTGGGAAACCTCCGGGTAGGTCGCTTGAGCGGCGCAGTAATGCGTCGCCTAGAGGAATGATCGTCCTCGACAGAATTCGGCTTATAGGCCACTTGCAAACGCGGCCCCGCGGCTCTCACAGAGATGCGGGGCCCCCGCTTTTTGGGGCCGACTAAGCAGCTTACATAAGTAATAAAAAGGTAACTTATGGCGCTTACAGCGCTTTTAGCGCTCATTTTTTTTTGGACGGGATTTACAGGCGACGAAAAAGCCGCTTAAGGTCCCTCCACTGCGCTACGCTGCGGTCCTAATGACAAACGGGTAGGGAGGCATCGTAGCCCACTCAAGCCAAAATACGGCTTGAATGGGCCACCCAAAGCTTTTGCTGCGGTTGGGATTCGGCCTTAGAAGCCGCTGAGGAACTCCCTACCTCCCCTCCCGCCTTTTCCGCAGCCGGGAAAGCCGTTCCTACGGGGTTTCCGGCGGGCCTCGACCGCTCTCCTTGGGAACCGGGAAAGCGTCTACACTCGTATCAAAGTGTGAGCTTCCATGGAATTAACTGAAGCAGTCAAAATCGCGCTCCAATCCCTATGGGCTAACAAGCTGCGCTCGATTCTCACCCTGATGGGGGTGATGATCGGCGTGGCCGCGGTCATCATGGTGATCACGCTGGTCAACGGCGCCAACAAATTTGTCGCTACCAAGGTCTACGGCTACGGTGCGGATGTCTTTACCGCCTCAAAACAGCCTTCCGTGGTCTTCAGCGACGCGGAGTTCAACAAATACCAAAAACGCAAAGACCTGAAGATCGAGGACTACCGCGAAGTAGCCGCGAAGTGTAAAGACTGTGCCAGCACCGGGGCCATGGCCAGCACGACTGGCAAGGTGGTCTACAACAGCCACTCCAGCACCGACACCAGCATTCGCGGCTGGACCTGGACCATGCCTCCTATCTACAACGTCAACATCGATCGAGGCCGTGGTTTTGTGCCTGTCGATGAGCAGCACAACAGCAGGGTCGCCATCATTGGCCCAGACATTGTGGACAATCAGATGGGGTCGATCGATCCTATCGGCAAAGAGATCCGGATCGACGGAAGCCAATACACGGTAATCGGCGTTGGAGAGCGCAAGGGCAAGACGCTGGGGCAGAGCCAGGATGATTGGGCGGCTATCCCGCTGACCACTTTTCTCAACACCTATGGATCGAATCGCAGCCTGACCATCTATGCGCGTGCCAACGGAGTGGGTGATCCCCTGGAACTGGCCGTAGGCGAAGTTCGCACCATTCTGCGTTCTCACCGTCACGACCTGCCCGGAGCAGAGGACAGCTTCTCTACCGACACCAACAGTACCTTCATAGGCATCTGGCAGAGCATCAGCTCCAGTTTTTCCGCGGTCTTCGTTTCGCTCGCAGCCATTTCGCTGGTGGTCGGCGGTATCGTGATCATGAACATCATGCTGGTGAGCGTCACCGAGCGGACGCGGGAGATTGGGGTGCGCAAGGCGCTGGGCGCGCGTCGCGGCGATGTTATGCTGCAATTCCTGATCGAATCGGCCACCATGTCGCTGGTCGGCGGCCTGATCGGCGTCATTGCCGGGGTGGTCTTTGCCAAAGCCATCACCTTGATCATCGGCTTTCCCTCTGAGATTGAACTATGGTCGGTGGCGCTGGGTCTCTTTGTAGCCACGGCTGTTGGCATTTTTTTCGGTGTCTATCCTGCACGCAAGGCCTCGTTGCTCGACCCAATCGTAGCCTTGCGCTCGGAGCTATAGCATGACGCTCGCGGACACAAAAGAAGCAATCGGGATGGCGATGGACACGCTGCGCACCAACAAGCTGCGCTCCGGCCTGACCATGCTTGGCATCATGATCGGGGTCACTACGGTCATTCTCATCTCATCGGTCATTAACGGGCTTTCGGGCAACGTGAATGGCTTGATCAAGTCGCTGGGATCCAATGTGTATTGGGTTTTCCGGTTCCCCGTTTTCGGTTCACGGCCCACCTCCGAGATGCTGGCCAGAAAGCAATTGACCTATGAGGACGGTGAGGCCATGAAAGCGCTGCCGCACGTCATCGCGGTCGATGCATCGCAGCAATACCGGTCCCCTAGCGGCTCGCAGGGCAGTTTCTCGGTCAAGTATGGGAGCCACAAGGTACAGAACACTACCCTGAATGGGGAGTCGGAGGATCAGCCGGAGGTCTACGACCTCGATTTTTCCCAGGGACGTTTTTTTACCTCTCAGGAGGCGCAGCGCGGGGCCAATGTGGTGGTTCTCGGATCGGACACGGCTCAGGAGCTTTTTGGCAACGACCCTGCCGTGGGCAAGGAGGTCCAGATCGATGGTGACCTGTTTACCGTGGTAGGAGTCATGGCGCCCCAGAAGCAGGTGTTCGGCGGGGGCAAAAATCCGATGGATAACTCCGCCCATTTTCCGACGTTAACCTTCCACAAGATCCATCCCGAGATCCTCGATCACTGGATCAGCGTCAAGTACGACGATGTTAAAAATAAAATCGCTGTCGAAGATGAAATTCGCGAACTGCTTCGCCGCCGGCGGAAGGTGCATAATGACCAACCGGACAATTTCGCTATCTTCAGCTCAGATGCCCTGCTGGTGTTATGGAATCAGCTTACGAGCGGCCTGTTCATCTTCCTGGTAGGGGTCGCCAGCGTGGGGTTGATGGTCGGTGGCGTCGGGGTGATGAACATCATGCTGGTGAGCGTGACGGAAAGAACGCGCGAGATTGGTGTCCGTAAAGCGCTGGGTGCGACGCGAAAGAACATCATGTTTCAATTCACGCTGGAAGCGGTCACGCTGTGTGCTCTGGGCGGAGTGATCGGTATCCTCGTGGGCGGCCTGCTTACCTTTGCGCTCAAGCTGATCCTGGGCTCGGTACTGCCCGCGGAAATGTCAGTGGCCTGGTCATCCACCGCGTTCTTTGTCTCCTGTGCCATTGGTCTCCTCTTCGGTATTTATCCCGCATGGAAGGCGGCGTCGCTCGATCCCATCGTCGCCCTGCGCTACGAGTAAGCGTCTCCTGGTGAGGGCTCGGCTCAGCGGTTTCGCAAGGGGTGTAATTCGAAGAGAAAGCTCTCTTCGAGGTTTTCTCCCAAGGAAAACCACACCTCACGATCTCTGCAAGAACACGGAATTGAGAAACCGCTTAAACTGAAGGCGTTCTCATGCTGCCGATCGTTGTCGCTACCGTTACCACCGTTCTCAGCCTGGCCGGTCTGGGTTATTACCTGCTGGCGCTGTGGAGCGCGCGCGCCTTCCAGCGCCAGCTACGCCGGCCATTGCCTGATTTTCAGCCGGGCGTCAGCATCCTCAAGCCGGTGAAAGGTCTGGACCCGGAGATGTATGCCAGCTTCGCCAGCCACTGTATGCAGCAGTATCAGGGACCCTACGAAATTCTATTTGGCGTGAGCAGCCTGGCCGATCCAGCGGTGGCGGCCATCGAAAGGCTCACGGCGGAGTTTCCCCAGCGTACGATTCGCCTGGTGCTGTGCCCGCAATTGCTGGGCGCCAACGGCAAGGTGAGCAATCTGGTGCAGATGCTGGGCAGCGCGCAGTACGACCATATTTTGATCAACGACAGCGACATAAAGGTTTCTCCCCACTACCTGCACCGGATCATGAGCTGTTTTCATCTACCCAAGCGGCGCGGCGGCCGGGTAGGCCTGGTGACCGCGCTTTACCGGGGCCAAGCGCACAGCACCATTGGCTCGCGCATGGAAGCGCTGGGGATTGCCACCGACTTTATCGCCGGTGTGCTGACTGCGCGGCAGATCGAAGACGGAATCCGTTTTGGCCTGGGGTCGACGTTGGCCGTGTCGCGCGAGGCGTTGGAGGCCATTGGCGGCCTGGAGCCGCTGGTCGACTACCTGGCAGACGATTACGAACTGGGCGCGCGCATTTGGCGTAACGGCTTCGAAGTGGTCTTAAGCGGCGAGGTGGTCGAGACCTTCCTGCCGGCGTATCGTTTCGGTCAGTTTCTGGCCCACCAGATTCGCTGGAGCCGCAGCACCCGATTTTCCAGAAAACTGGGCTACACCGGCATGGTCTTCACCTACGGATTGCCCTGGGCATTGTGCAACCTGATCGCCTCGGGCGCCAGCCTCAGCAGTATTGCGTTGCTCAGCCTGACGTTGTTGGCTCGGGTGGCGCTCGCCTTGGCCGTTGGCGTGGGTGTGCTGGGCGATCGCCAGGTCATGCGCGATCTGTGGCTGCTGGCGCCGCGCGACATGGTGGCGCTGGGTATCTGGATCTGGAGCTTCGCGGGAAATACCGTGGCTTGGCGTGGCCAGCATTTCTCCCTGAAAGACGGTAAGATGAGCCGGCTCACGGCGGTATAGCATTTTTGCTAATGGTGTAGACCAGGAAACTGAACTCAACGCGGCCATTCCGCCGATGAATGGCCGGACATAACTAATCCGACCCGGCTGCAGTATTAGCAAAAATGCTCTAGCTACGGCTGCGGAAAAACTCTGTACCGGGCGGGAGAGCAACACCCCAGGGGCTAAAGCCCGACCTATTCTCAATCATTTACGGCACGACTAAAGTCGTGCCCTGATACAAAACATGAGTTTTTCCGCAGCCTGCTAGGGCCGGTTGCTGAGGATTTCCTTGCCCCCGCTCTGCGCGACTGCGTAAGCCGGTCCGGGCAGCGCGGGAACCTGATCCTGTGGGGTCCAGAGAAAGATTCGCTGTGGCCCGCTCCAGAGCCGCCGGAACGATGCATCGTCGTCGAAGAGGTGGGGAGCATCGCTGAAGAACGAGCCATACCAGAGATCGGAAGAACGGCCATTGAGAATACGGACCTGGCGGCGCAGATAGAAGCCCAGAGTCGACCCGGCTTCGTATTCGCCATGGATCTCCACTACGTCGCCAGCCTGTAACCGGGGCTGAATCGCATCCGCGAGAGCTTTTGAGGAAAGCACGGGCGAGAAGGTGACCAGCGCCATGTGAGTGGCGATGAGGAAAACGATCATCATGGCGAACAACGCGTAGTTTCCCATCCGGATCATGTTGATGAAGCGCAGCAGCAGGTTGGCCAGCGTTGCGGCCACCAGTGCAATCGCGGTCAGAGTCAGTGGCAGGCGGAAGGCGCTCATGGTCCGCGCGCTCAGATCAAGAAAATGACCCAGTGAGAGTGCGTAATCTCCGGGATTCTGTGTGAGCAGGGTAGATATATCCACTCCGGGGTCCAGCGGCCGCGCGCGTATGGCCAGGTAGGCGGCGAGCAGGCCGCCGGCCGCGCCGAGCAGGAAGAGAACGATGGCAATGCGGCGTCCTCCGATGCGGCGTGGGTCGCGGGCGGAGCATTTTTCTTCGCGGCCCAGCCAGCCGCCGATCATCAGGGCGAGGGGCGGCAAAGCAGGCAGCGCATAGTATTCCTGACGGGTAGAGAAGCTGAAGAAGACCATCACGAAGGCGGCCCATATGCCAAGCAGATTCCAGGCTTGATCGTGAGCAGGTAGCCGGGCGCGGCTCAACGAGGACCTGATCCGGACAGGGACGATCGCCTTGAACACGAAGGCACTCCATGGCATCAGCCAGACTGCAAGCAAGCCCCAGAAAAGCAGCAGCGGGACGGTGTCGTAGTCCCGTGGGATCCGCCGGTTGAGATAGCGCAGCACCTGTTCGTTGATGAAATAAAACCAAAAGAAGCCGTGCACGTTTCCTGGCGACGGCATGGCGCCGTTGGGGCTTCCCTGCGATGGATTGGCAATGCCAGCCGCCAGGTGCCAGGGCAGCGCAATCACCAGGAAGACCAGCAGGCTGGAAAAAGGGTGCCAGCGTCGCAGGTGGCCCATATTCCGATTGAGCAACAGGAAGATGAGGACAATTGCGAGAGGGAACACAATGCCAATGAGCCCCTTGGTGAGCACGTTGAGGGCACACGCCGCGGCAAAGCCCCAGGCGGTCGCGCGCGAAGGCTGTGGTTGCTCAAGAGAGATCCAGAACAACAGCATGGCGAGCGAAAGCCACAGGCACACGATGACATCGGGAATGATGATTCGCGTGTAAACGAAAATGCCAAAAGAGGTCAGCAGTATCAGGGCAGCATAGAAACCCGCGGTATCAGAAGCGAACAAGCGGCGTCCGGTGAGGTACACCACCAGAAACAGGGCGAGTGTGGCGATAGCCAGCGGCAGGCGAGCAGCCCAATCCTGGGGTCCAAAGAGAGTGAAGCTGGCTGCCATACTCCAGTACATGAGGGGAGCTTTTTCGAGATAGCGGATGCCGTTGGCGTAGAGGGTAATCCAGTCATGGCGCACGACCATTTCCCGGGCGACTTCGGCATGCACCGAGTCAGCATCATCCAGCAGCGGCGGGCTAAAAAGCGTAAAGCTTGCGTAGAGCAGGAGCCAGAGGCCCGCAAGCGTGAGGATTATTTTCCTCGAACGGCGCGTGATATTTGCTGCGATGGCGAGCTCCAAGGAAAATACTAACCTGCGGAAAATGCCCGGGGGTCTGCTTCGTGGGCGATCACCCGTGCTCGCCTTGTAGCGCTATAGTAAGGGCAGGTTTTCGGAATCGCGAGCCATGGCACTTGACGCAGCAGCGGGAAGAGGACCGGCGATTTTTCCAGCCAGCGATTTGCTGGGACCAGATACGTCCCTCATTTACAACGACTGGTATCCGGCGATGCGCAGCGGCGCGCTCCGGGGGCGCAAGATGGCTACTGCCATGCTCCTGGGGATTCCGCTGGTGCTGGGCCGCAAAGAGGACGGCGGCATCTTTGCCATGCGCGACAGTTGCCCCCATCGCGGTATTCCGCTCTCCTGCGGATGGTTCGATGGCAGCGCGGTCACTTGCAAATATCACGGCTGGGTCTTCGAGCCGGAGTCCGGGCAGTGCATGGAGATTCCTTCGTTGACCAGCCAGGACTCCTATCCCCGGCGCATCTACGCGACCGCATTTCCTTGCCAGGAGAAGGATGGATATGCCTGGGCCTACGTGCCCCGACCGGGTAGCGGGCGGATCCGCATGGAGGTCAGAGATGCACTGCCGCCCGTACCGCAACTGCCGACCTACAGCGACCGGTACCGCAGGGCGCATCTGACGGCGGAATTGCCCTGCAATGTGGACCACGGCATCATCGGGCTGATGGACCCGGCGCACGGACCGTTTGTGCATCAGGCCTGGTGGTGGCGGTCCCGGCACAGCATCCACGAAAAGGAGAAGCACTTTGAGCCCATTCCACAGGGCTTTCGCATGTCGGCACATACACCCTCGGCCAACAGTGCTCCTTACAAATTGCTCGGTGTGTATGGCGAGCCGATCGAGACCACGATCGACTTCGTGCTGCCCAACCGGCGCTATGAGACGATTCGTTGCGGAAACAAGTGGTTCGCCAGTCTCACCACGGTGACGCCCACCACTCCTGGCAACTCTCGCATCGACGTATACGGCGCCTGGAACGTCTTTTACGGAGTGCCCTTCGTGACCGCGATCGCCAGGTTCTTTGGCGCGCGCTTTGTCCGCCAGGATCAGCTGACGATGGTGCAGCAGGCCGAGGGACTCAAGTTCAATCCCGGCCTGATGCTCATCGATGATGCCGATCGTCCGGCGAAATGGTATTTTGCGCTGAAGCGGGCGCGGCTCGAAGCCGACGAGAGCGGCCGGCCGATGCAGCACCCGATGGACGGTCCGGTCACGCTCCGCTGGCGGAGCTAGCCGGCCTCTAAGCTTCTCCCCATAGCAAACCGACGGAATACCCGGATGTCGACCGCTGAGGGCATCAGATGAATCGAGAGTGACAGGGGAGGAGAAGTGGAATCGCACATCTCGCGAAAAACGAGCGAGATATGGGCCACCCATCCATCGGGGGTCGGGAATGAGCGGAACTTAAGGGGCCATGGCCTTCAGGGGCAAGGGCGCAGTTTCCTGCGAGGCATTCATCCCGCGCGCGACCAACGACCCTTCTTCCACCACTAATTGCTCCACCGCGATCGAAAGCTGACGTCCCAACTCGAGGAAGTTCGCCCTCCAGGCCTCCGCGGCCGAGGAATCCAAGACCAGCAGGAAGCGACTGGACTTGGTCAGCGTGTCGTACCAGATGTTTTGCGCCTGCCAGAGATTGAGCTCGAAGGGCAGCTCGCGGAGCGTGCGAGCGAGGGTGAGCGCGTGGTCCAGGCCACCGGGCTCCAGCGCTTTTGCATGGAGCTGGACCATCGCCCGTTTCATGTGTTGATCGGTCAGATAGCGGAGCGCGTGGGTTTCCAGTACGACCCCGTCGGATTTAGCCAGAGAAATCAGGGAGCGGACGCGCGCCAGGTCGATGGGCTCGTCTTCGAGTGCACGCCGCAGGCCGGCATTGATTGCGAAACCGGCAGCCATAGTGAGGGCCGGTGGTTTGGGAAGTCCGGAAGCATTCAAAAAGTGCAGCAGCGAGGCATGTTCTTCGTAGATTTTGACCAGGCTGTCTTCCACTTCGCTGAGGGTGGCATTCAGGATGAAGCGCAGAATGCGTCGCTGGTCATCCTTGAAAAGAGAGGCGAGTGAGTAAGGACTGCCGCCGAAGAAGCTATCGATCAGGCGAACTACTTCGGGCAGATTCGCCTGGGTGACGGCAGCACTGCATTTTTGCTTGAGGTCGTTAAAGGCGGAGAGATCCTGGGGCGTGGAACGCTCCACCGCGGCGGTCACGTTATGATCGCCGAAATGAAGTGCAGCAAAGGAAATCTCCTCCATCTCTTCGGTAAGGTTGGAGGTGATGCGGCAACGGCCAATGGCGAGGCGCGCGCGGCCCGAGTTTACATTCTCGTTGTCCAGCCGGCGGATGGTATAGCAAAACAGCACCGTCTCTTCCGGGTAGCTGCTGAAGACCGAAGAAATGGCATAGTGGGCCGCCACCTGCTCCAGGTTGACCTCCATCGGTTTGACCAGACGCCGATAAATATCTCCGCCATCTTTCCATGGGGGGCAGTTGCTCTTGGCCTGGCGCAGCCGCTCCACAAATTGCCATTCGAGTAAAGCGCAGTTGAGGCCAAAGATGTCGGCGGCCAGGCGCAAGGCGCGCGCCGCATACGCGATGATCTGAACCGTCTCGATGCCCGAGATATCGTCGAAGAACCAGCCACAGCTGGTGTACATCAACTGCGTGTGGCGCTGCATCTCCATCAGCTTGAGGATCAGCGTTCGTTCTTCGGCCGTAAGTGCGCGCCGCGCTTGAGCAGCGAAGAACTGGTCGATGGCCTCGTCGGCCGCGGGTGTCTTGGCGGCGAGTATGACCGAGATGTAGGCGTCGCGTGCGCTCCACACATCCTTCAACAAACCCTGGGCCGTGTTTTCGGTAAGCGGGGTGACCGTATCCCGCAGCCAGTTGAGAGCTTCACGCATCGGGGCGCGCCATCGTTGGTTCCATCCCTGGCGCCCGCCGTTGCAGCCGCAGTCGGAACGCCAGCGTTCGATACCGTGGGCACAACTCCACGAGGTGTCTTCAACGATCTCCGCCTCCCACGTGGGCGGGAACTGGGCCAGGAACTGGCCGTAATTAATCAATTTCGCGAGCTTCTTGTCTTCAATGAACCGCAAGGCATAGGAGAGCGCCATCTCTCCGTGGCGATGATGGTGGCCGTAGCTTTCGCCGTCGGTGGCCACATGAACGATCTGCGGTTCCGAGACACTGGGGTCAAAGCCGCGAGCCAGCCGCCAGGCAAAGGTCTCGCCGTTGTTGAGAACCCCTTCGAAGGCGATGGCGCGTGATACCGGGCCGTTATAGAAGAAGACGGTAATGCTGCGCCCATCTTTCAGACGCACCAGGTAGGGATGGTTTGGATTGGCGGAAGCGTTGGGCGTTTCTATCCAGCGAGCGCCGGCGCCGTCGAGTCTGGGGAGAACGGGTTGCAGGGTGCTCTCCGCGCGCTCGCGAACCCGGGCGCATTGATGCGGCGCAAGAATGGTGAAGAGTATGCCATTTTGCGCCAACAGGTCCAGCGTCTCGGTATCCACTGCAGTTTCCGAAAGCCACATGCCCTCGGGGGGGCGGCCGAAGCGGTGCTGAAAGTCAGCGATGCCCCAGCGGATCTGGGTGACACGGTCGCGGGTATTGGCCAGCGGCATGATCACATGGTTGTAGACCTGCGCCAGCGCCGAGCCGTGGCCATCGTAGCGCAGCAGGCTTTGCCGGTCGGCATCACGGATCATGCGGTAGGTGCGGGGCGCATTTTCTTCCAGCCACGAGAGCAGGGTAGGCCCGAAGTTGAAGCTGATGCGCGAATAGTTATTCATGATGCGAATGATCTGGTTCTCGCCATTGACGATGCGCGAAGCGCCGTTGGGCGCATAGCATTCGGCGGTGATCCGTTCATTCCAATCGTGGTAGGGCGCCGCCGAGTCCTCGGTCTCGACGGTTTCGAGCCAGGGGTTTTCTCGCGGCGGTTGATAGAAGTGTCCGTGAACGCAGATGTACCGCTCCGCCGGCGTCGACTGGTCTGACATGCAGTTATGATAGCTGGATTTTTCCGGCAGGTCGCAAGGGCGGCAACTCGCAGGCGCGCCACAAGTACCAGCTGGCCACCGAGCGCCATGGCTTCCAACGCGCCGCCCGCGCTTGCATCTGTTCCGGCTTGGGCAGCATATCGGCGGTAATGGGCTTGCCGGTCCTGGTCCTGCCAAAGGTCAGCAGGTAACCCTTACGGATTCCGTAGTCCGTTGCCGGAAAAACATCCGGCCGTCCGAGGCGAAAGATGAGCAACATCTCCGCGGTCCAGGTCCCAATTCCGCGCACCCGGCCGAGCCGTTCGATAATCTCTTCATCGGAGAGGCGCCGGATCGCGGCCAGCGAGGGCACAGTGCCGTCGAGGGTCTTGGCGGCGAGATCCCGCAGGGAGAGGAGCTTTGACCGTGACAGGCCGGCCGCGCGCAGCATCTCCTCGGGGGCGGCGAGCAATTGCTCCGGCTGCGGATGTATATCGCCGAAACCAGCCAGCAAACGCCCCAGGATCGCCTTGGCGGCATTGGCGTGCAGTTGCTGGTACAGAATGGCTTCGAGCAGCGCTTCAAAGGGCGAGTGCGTGCTTTTCACTCGCAGCGCGAAGGGGCCAACCCGTTCGATCAGCCCGCCCAACTTGACGTCGGCGTTGGCCAATTGTGCGAGCGCAAGCGCGGTGTCGAAGCGAACCGGTCGCAGGCCGTCCATGGCAACAGTCTAACTTCGCCGCGACCATTGCCCGGGGTCTGTTCCTGAGGCAAGGGTGAACATGGGCCAACTGTCCCGTCATTCAGCTGCATTTGCTGGGCAAAGAGTACCGCAGATGCAAACAGCGCGCGCAGTTGCGCCTAGCTTCTTTTCCGCATCGGCGGTTTCGTTGGGGTCATAAATTCCCTTTGTGCGCTCCGAGGAGTTGCCTACCCCCCGAGGTTTGCTGCTATATTCAACTTTCCAAGCATGATGCGGGGAAGTGTTCCCCCGTCGGCGTCTTGGATCTAGTCATAAACAGAGTCGTAGCGGATCCTTCTTAACAACGCGCAATCTGAGGAAGCAGGGACCGATCCAATGGCGCAGATTTTTGACCGGAGTTCCAACGCGCTGGCACGCGCGAGCCTGGTCCTGACAGGGTTGATTGTTATCGCCCTGGGAGTCACCCTCGATCAGTTACAGGGCTCTCCGTGGGTGACCAAGCAGGGACAGCGCGCCGAGCAGCCGGTGCCGTTCAGTCATAAGCATCACGTCATGGGCCTGGGACTACAGTGCCAGTACTGTCACACCTCGGTGGAGAAGTCCAGCTACGCTGGCATCCCGCCTACCAAGACCTGCATGAATTGCCACGCGCAGATCTGGACCAACGCAGGTCTGCTGCAACCGGTACGGACCAGTTGGGCGACTGGTGAATCCATACCCTGGGTCAAGATCCACGATCTGCCCGACTTTGTTTATTTCAATCATGAAATTCACGTGAACAAAGGGATTGGCTGTTCCTCCTGCCACGGACGTGTGGATCTGATGCCGTTGATGTATGAGCAGAACACTCTGCAGATGGAATGGTGTTTGAACTGCCATCGCGACCCGGCCAAAAACCTTCGCCCCACCAGCCAGATTTACAACATGGCGTGGGAAGGCCCCACATCGCAAAAGCCTGTGTGGTGCGGTAGCACGGGTCTGAAAGATGGCGTTCCCACAGCACAGACGGTAAGCTGCACCACCATCGACCCCAGCCAGGGGGGAGCCCAGGTGGCCTCGCTCAACATGCTGCCCGATGGACTGCATGGGCAAGTCGCAAGCGATGCGCCGGCCATGGTGATTCCGGCCAGCTTGCATTATGTGAAATTGACCGACCAGGCATCGCTGGGTAAATACCTGACCCAGCAGTACCACATTCGCACACCCCAGGAACTGAGCAGTTGCGAGACGTGCCACCGATGAGCGAGACAGGCGCTGCCAAATCCAGTGAGCAAAACTTAGAGAACACGCAACCTCTTGATGAGGGAAGACGCAAAGCGAACATGGCAAACGAGACTATCCACGGCCGGAGCCAAAACAATCAGGCACTCACGCTCGACGCTGCCAGGGCCAAACTTGCCGGCCAGTCGGGAAAGACCTACTGGCGCAGCGTGGACGAGTTGGCCGACACGCCGGCCTTCCGGGAGATGGTGCAGCGTGAATTTCCCGCGCAGGCTGCGGAGTGGATCGACCCCGTTTCCCGCCGCGGATTCCTCAAGGTCATGGGCGCTTCCCTCGCCCTGGCTGGGCTCTCAGGCTGTACCAAGCAACCCGACGAGCCAATCTATCCCTACGTCAAAGAACCGGAAGACCTGGTGCTCGGCCGACCGGTGTATTTTGCCTCGGCAATGCCGTTTAACACCGGCGCGGTTCCGGTGCTGGTCAAGAGCGACGCGTACCGGCCGATCAAAGTAGATGGCAATCCGGATCACCCGGTCAACCGTGGCTCCTCCGATCCGTTGACCCAGGGCTCGCTGCTCGATCTTTACGATCCTGACCGGTCGCAGAGGGTAATCTGCCGCGGCGAAGTGCGCGAGTTTGCTGCTTTTCTGGCTGTATTCCGCGCCATGCTGGCCGACAAGAAGGCAAGCGGAGGGGCCGGCCTATACATCCTGAGCGACACCGTGACCTCGCCCACCCTGGCGGCGCAATGGAAGACGGCGCAGCAGAAATATCCCAACGCCAAGTGGGTGCAATGGGATCCGGTCAACCGCGATTCAGCATACTCGGCCTCGAAGACAGCTTTTGGCGATTACTACGACGCCCAGTACCGGTTGCAGGATGCAGATGTCATCGTCTCTCTCGACGCGGACTTTCTTTCCGGCATCACTCATCCTGGATTTCTTCGCCTGGCGGCTGACTACGCCAGCCGGCGCAAGCTGCTGGATCAAAGTTCTGCGATGAACCGGCTATACGCGGTCGAGAGCGCTCCCAGCACGACCGGCTTCAAGGCCGAGCACCGGCTGGCCATGAAGGCCGGCGAGGTGGCTTCTTTTGCGGCTGCTTTGGCGGCCGCAGTTGGAGCGGGTGGGTCCAGCGCACAACCTCCCTCCGGATCCGCGGGCAAATTTCTCTCTGCCATTGCGGCTGACCTGAAGGCGAGTGCAGGCAAGTGCGTGGTCATCCCCGGTGAGCAGCAATCACCGCAGGTGCATCTGGCCGCGATTGCTATCAATCAGGCGCTGGGCAATGTGGGCAAGACGGTGGTTTACACCGAGACCGTAAATCCCATGCCGTCGATCCAGGGACAGGACATCGTCACCCTGGTCAACGATATGAAGGCGGGCAAGGTCGACTGGCTGTTGATCCTGAATGCCAACCCGATCTACACCGCGCCGGTGGATTTGCATTTTGAAGTGGCCCTGGGCAACGTGAAGACCACGGCTCACCTCGGTTCTCACTTAAACGAGACCGGAGTGGCGACGGAATGGCACATCAACGGGACGCACTACCTGGAAAACTGGTCCGACACCCGGGCCTATGACGGGACGGCCACTGTAGTGCAGCCCATGATCGACCCTCTGTATGGCGGCAAGTCGGCGCATGATGTGATTCAGTCCATGCTCGACGACCCCGACACCTCGCCCTATGATGCGGTGCGCAAGACGTGGCAGGCCAACCTGGGGCCGGACGCGGAACATGCGTGGCGCAAGATACTGCACGATGGCATGGTGGCAGGAACGGCCTTTCAGCCCAAGACGGTTTCAGCCAACATTGCCGCCCTATCGGTCACTGCGCCCAGCTATCCCGACGGAACCGTCGAGGTTATCTTCCGTGCCGACCCTAACATCTACGACGGACGCTATGCCAACGTCGGCTGGCTGCAGGAAATCCCCAAGCCGGTGACCAGCATGTCGTGGGACAACGCGGCGCTGATGAGCTACCCCACGCTGGCGAAATTTGGGCTGGCGGAGCAGGACGTGGTGGCTATTGAGTCGAACGGCAACACGGTGATGGCTCCGGTCATGGCGGTGCCCGGCCACCCCGATGGTGCGGTCACCGTATACCTGGGCTATGCACGCCGCAATGGGGGCCGTGTGGCCGGCGGGTTGGGATTTAATGCGTACGCGATTCGCAGTTCCAACGCTTTGCTGTTCGCCTCCGGCGCGACCATGAAGAAGACCGGGCAGACGTATGAGTTCGCAGTAACCAAGAGTCACTATACGGATCACCGCTCCGTCGAAGCGGGTGGAGATGGTTCGGGCGACCATTCGCTCGAAGGCAACGAGGCTGCGACCCGCGGGATCATCCGTTACGCCACGCTGGACGAGTTCAAGCAGAACCCCAACTTTGCCCATGAAGGGGAGGACCTCCCCGAGGACCCAGACCCGGACACCAGCATGTTCAGCAACTGGCGCTACGACAAGAACGCCTGGGGCATGGCCATCGACATGAACTCCTGCGTCGGCTGCAACGCCTGCATCGTGAGCTGCTATGCGGAGAACAATATTGCCGTGGTCGGCAGGCATAATACCAAGACCGGCCGCATCATGCAGTGGATTCGTATCGACACCTACTTCGAAGGCGATCTGGACGCGCCCAAGGCACACTTTCAGCCCATGACCTGCCAGCAATGCGAGAACGCGCCCTGCGAGCAGGTGTGCCCGGTAGGAGCTACAGTGCACTCGCCCGAAGGCCTGAACGTCATGGTTTACAACCGCTGCGTAGGCACCCGTTATTGCTCCAACAATTGCCCCTACAAGGTGCGTCGTTTCAACTTCCTGCTCTTCTCCGATTACGAGACGGAGAGTCTCAAGCTGATGCGCAATCCCGATGTAACAGTGCGCAGCCGCGGGGTCATGGAAAAGTGCAGCTATTGCGTACAGCGCATCTCCGCCGCCAAGATTTCGGCGGATAAGGAAAATCGCGACATCCGCGATGGTGAAGTAGTCACGGCATGCCAGCAGGCTTGCCCCACCGGCGCCATCGTCTTCGGCAACATTAATGACCGCGCGAGCAGAGTGTTCAAGGTGAAGTCGCAGCAGCGCAATTACGGCGTGCTGGCGGATCTGAATACCCGTCCCCGCACCACTTATATTGCGGAAGTCTTTAACTCCAACCCGGAACTGGCCGAGGCGCGGACCGAGCACGCGCCTGCGAAGAGCTGAAAGGTTAGCGCAGCATGGCGACCAAACCAGAGTTACCCGTAAGCGATCCCCAGCTGGATCCGAAAACAGGCGAGTTCCGGGTCATTGCGCCTGGATACACTTTCAAATCGGTCACCGATGTTATTTCGCGCATCGTGCTCACCCCGCATACGCCGTTGGGCTGGTTTTTTGGCTTTACGCTGGCGGGGAGCATTTGCATCATCCTGTTCACTGCGGTGACCTGGCTGTTCCTCAAGGGCGTCGGGATCTGGGGCCTCGACATCCCCGTGGGCTGGGGCTTCGCTATCATCAATTTCGTCTGGTGGATCGGTATCGGCCACGCCGGAACGCTGATCTCGGCCATCCTGCTCCTCTTCAAGCAGCAGTGGCGCAACTCCATCAACCGGTTCGCCGAGGCGATGACCATCTTTGCCGTGATCTGCGCCGGCATGTTCCCGCTTATCCACGTTGGTCGCCCGTGGCTGGGGTACTGGCTCTTTCCTTACCCCAACACCATGAATGTGTGGCCGCAGTTCCGCTCCCCGCTGCTGTGGGACGTCTTTGCGGTTTCCACATACGCCACCATCTCTGTGGTCTTTTGGTATATCGGCATGATTCCGGATTTTGGAACCCTGCGCGATCGGGCGAAGAGCAAGTTTGCCCAATACTTCTACGGCATCCTCTCTCTCGGCTGGCGCGGTTCCGTCAGGCACTGGATGCGCTATGAGACAGCCTCCCTGCTGCTGGCCGGGTTAGCTACTCCTCTGGTGTTGTCAGTCCACACCGTCATCAGTTTCGATTTCGCGGTGGCGGTCCTGCCTGGTTGGCACACCACCATTTTCCCGCCCTACTTCGTCGCCGGCGCTATCTATTCCGGCTTCGCGATGGTGATCACGCTTGCTATTCCGATCCGCAAGTTCTACCACCTGGAAGGCCTGATCACTATTCGCCACATCGACAATATGGGCAAGGTCATGCTCGCTACCGGCCTGATCGTTGCCTATGGCTACTCGATGGAGGTTTTCATGGCCTGGTACTCCGCCAGCCACTGGGAATACTTCATGATGTGGAACCGCATGTTCGGGCCGATGGGCTGGGCGTACTGGGTGCTGATTACCTGCAACATCGCCCTTCCGCAATTGTTGTGGCTGCGCAGCACACGGGTTAGTCCGACCAAGATGTTCATCATGTCACTAATCGTCAATACGGGCATGTGGTTCGAGCGCTTCGTTATCGTCGTTACCAGCCTCTATCGCGACTTTCTTCCATCGTCGTGGGGAACCTATCGCGCGACCCGCTGGGATTACGGCACGTTTCTGGGCACGCTGGGCTTGTTCACCGCCCTGTTTTTCCTGTTCGTGCGCTTCCTGCCCATGATCCCCATGTCTGAGATCCGTATGATGTTGCCGCAAGCCAAGGTGACGGAACCAGAACCGCTGGAGGCGGGTGACTGATGCCGATACGCGAGGGAATTTACGGACTGCTGGCGGAGTTTGACACTCCGAGCGAACTGGTAGTGGCGGCAAAGACCGCTTATGACTCAGGCTGGCGGCGAATGGACTGTTACACTCCATACCCGGTGGAAGAGGCGGCGGAAGCGATTGGTTTCCATCGCAACTACGTGCCCCTGATCTGCCTGGTCGGCGGGCTCATGGGCCTGGCTGCCATGTTCCTGATGGAGACCTGGGTATCGGTCTTCGCGTATCCGTTGAACATCGCCGGTCGCCCGCTCTTTTCCTGGCCGGCCTTCATCATCCCGGCTTATGAGTGGACGATCCTCTGGGCAGGTCTTTCCGCCGCCTTCGGCATGCTCGCTATGTGTGGCCTGCCGACGCTCTATCACCCGCTCTTCAATGCCCCCAACTTTCGTACCGGCGCGACGGTGGACAAATTCTTTCTTTGCCTGGAGGCAAACGATCCCAAGTTCGAGGCCGCCGAAGCGCGCAGCTTTCTGGAAAGCTTCCGCCCGGCTTCGGTGGTGGAGGTGGAATATTAATCCCATGAGCCGAGTCCGTGTTGCGGGCAGTTGCTCGCGACTCCTGGTCCTGAGCTTGGCTGCGCTGGCGTGTGCCGGCTGCCGGCAGGACATGCAAGACCAGCCTAAATTCGTACCCCAGCGCAGCACGACTTTCTTTGCGGATGGCCGCTCGGTTCGGCCCCAGGTTGCGCACACGGTTGCTCGCGGCCAGTTGGGCGAAGACAGCTTTTTCTACACCGGCCTCATCGATGGCAAGGAGGCCGACGCGCTTCCGTTTCCGGTTTCCATGCAGGTGTTGGCGCGGGGCCAGGAGCGGTTCAACATCTACTGCACACCCTGCCACTCCCGGGTGGGCAACGGCGCAGGGATGATCGTGCAGCGCGGCTACAAGCCTGCCGGCAATTTTCACTCGTCGCGGATTCTGGCCGAACCGCTGGGCCACTACTTCTACGTGATGACCAACGGATACGGCGCTATGCCCGATTACTCCGCGCAGCTCACCCCAGCCGACCGCTGGTCGGTGGCGGCGTATATCCGAGCGCTGCAAATCAGCCAGAGTGCCAACGAGTCTGAGGTTCCAGCGGGGGTCCAGGTACAGAATCTCAAGGACATCGCAGAGCGGGAGGGATTTCCTGACTCCTTTGCTCAGCCCTGGGCGTTGCCCGCGACCGCCGTCTCCGCCGAGCCTCCCGACCCTAGCCAGGGAACGCCGGGAATGGCTCCAGCGACGGGAGACAGCCCGGTCCCTGCGATGAGCCAGCCCGGCGGCGGTGCGGCCACGAGTGGCAACGCAGTGAAGCCGAAGGGCTTGAAACCGGAACTCAGGTAAAAGATATGGCCCACGAACATCACGCAAATTCGCTACCCTCCGAGCTAAATGCTCCGCTGCTGCTCAATCAATGGCGGCGCCGGGCGATGGTTGTCGGCGCCATTTTTGCTGTTTTGTCGATTGTGCTGGCACTGCTGGCGGCGACCGTCGATCACGACGGAATCGATCACCTGCTGCGTTCCTATTTGCTCGGATACATCATCTCCTGGGGCTTCACCGTGGGCGGTCTTGCTTTGCTCATGGTGCAGTACGTAAGTGGAGGAAAGTGGGGTTTGCTGCTGCGCCGTCCGCTGGAGGCGATGTCGCGCTGCCTCCCGCTGATCATGGTCTTGTTTTTGCCCATCGGCTTCTTCATGAAGAAGCTGTACCTGTGGGCGAAGTACAGCGACGCCGCCGAGGCTTACCGTCAACACCTGATCACTCACGAGCAGGCGCACGCCATTGCCTACAAGCACCCCATGCTGAACGTGGGCAGCGTATGGATACAGTCCGCGGTCATCTTCGCGATCTGGTTCACCTTCATGCACCTGCTCAATAAGTGGGGCCTGCAACGTGATGCCGACCCACATCCAAACGTGCGCTTCTGGCAGGTGAGGCTGGAGAATCTGAGCGGCTTCGGCATCCTGGTTTATTCCATTACCATGACTGTTGGCGCTATCGACTGGGTCATGTCGCTTGACCCCACCTGGTACTCGTCGATGTACGGGTTCCTGTTCCTGGTCGGCCAAGGCTACGCGGTGCTCGCGCTCTCTATCATTATTGTGCTTCGGCTTTCCAAGGTGGAGCCGATGCATACGTTACTTCGTACGACCGAGCAGCACGACCTGGGCAAACTGGCTTTCGCCTTCGTCATGCTGAACATCTATATTGCTTTCTCGCAGTTCCTCATCATCTGGTCGGGAAACCTGCCGGAGGAGATTCCCTGGTATCTCGACCGTATTCGCGGCGGCTGGGGCGTGATCGCTTCGCTCGATTTCGTATTCCACTGGTTCATTCCCTTTACGCTGCTGCTCTCACGCGATCTAAAGCGCAACAAGGAGCGGTTGATCCTGGTATGCAAGATCATGATCTTTGCCCGCTGCTGGGACATGTTCTGGCTGATTGAACCGAACTTCCCTGACGCCCGGCGGAACCTGCACTTCAGCTTCGGGATCCTGGAATACATGACCGTGCCGGTGGTCGTGATCTCGCTTTGGATGTGGTACTTCTTCGGCCAGCTGGAGAAGCGGCCGCTGATCCAAACCAACGATCCTCACCTGGAAGAGATTTTGGAGGCCGACCATGCCCACGCATGATCCCCACGATCCGCATCATTCCAATGACCCATATGTAGCGGAAAGTGAGTCGGCAGGCTATGAGGTCACGGATGTCGAAGTCAACGGCATCGCCGTGTTTCTGGCGTCTTTGGCGGCGTTTGTAGGGGTTTTCTTCGTCGTTTGTTTCGTTATGGGCAAGGTAATCAACACCGCCATTATCAAGAGCGACGGGCCGCCCAACAAATGGAATCAGATTGGTTCTCAGCCCAAGGGAAAACGTGAGGATCTGACATCGAATGCGGTTATGGAGCAGCAACAGCTTAACCAGATGGTGCAGCGCTTCCCCACTCCGCGACTGCAGACCGACGATGGCAACGAGGAGATCGCAGAAATGCACGCCCGGGAAGATCTATTGCTCGACTACTACAGTTGGGTCGATCGCTCCAGCGGTAAAGTGCGCATCCCGATTGCCCGGGCCATGCAGTTGATTGCCCAGCATGGCCTGCCGGTAGCGGAACCGGAGCACACCGACACCCTGCTGGCGGGTGACAAGGCTCCCGTGGTAACCGTGCCTCTCACCGATGGATTCGCCCGCACAGGCTACGAGCAGCAATACATGGAAACCATGGAGCAGCAGCGGATGCGGGGTGAAAAGCCGGGCGAGCAAGCAGCTCTCATGGTGGGCGCCGCGGCAAAGTAACAGCCGTTCTGGTTCAAGGGGGAAAACGAACCTAAGTACGACCGCGCAAACCCGTCAGGCTGCGGCATTCGCGGAAGAGCCGGGGCGACGATACCATAAGGGTAGAAGGGCAATTGGGTGTTGGTATGCAGATAAGAGAGGCAATGGGACCCAACGGCGGAAGCAGGTTGGCCTGCTTGACGCTGGCGGCGTCATTGTTCCTGGCTGCCGCAACTCCCGCGCTGGCTCAGGTAGCTCCTTACGGCGAAAAGAGCATGGGCGACCCGGCCCAGGATCGTCTGCCTGACGTGCTCAGCGCGGTCAAGATCGAGCAGCGATTGGGCAAGCCTTTACCCCTCGACACTCCGTTTCGGGACGAGACCGGCAAGGCTGTCAAGCTGGGAGACTATTTCGGCAAGAAACCGGTAATCCTTTCCCTGGTCTACTACCAATGCCAAATCCTGTGTGCTGAAGATCTGAATGGTCTGGTGGGTGCGCTCGAAATGGTCCACCTGATCCCGGGCAAAGACTTCCAGATCGTCATTGTAAGTATTGACCCAGCCGAAACCCCCGCCCTGGCGGAGGCTAAGAAGGCCGAGTACGTGAAACGGTACGGCCGCCCGGACACCGCAGACGGGTGGCATTTCCTGACCGGCGAACAGCCGGCGATCAAGGCCCTGGCGCAGGCCGTCGGTTTTGGCTACGTGCGTCTGCCGCAGCCCGCCGGCAAACCGCCGATGTTTGCCCACGCCAGCTCGATCGAGGTGGTTACACCCGAGGGGCGGATGGCGCAGTACTACCTGGGGGTCGAGTATTCCCCCAGGGATTTGCAGCTAGGCCTGGTCGAAGCGTCACACAACACCATCGGCACGCCGGTCGACAATATTCTGACCTACTGCTACCGCTACGATCCGAAGTTGAACCGGCATAGCCTGGTGGTCGCCCGGATCGTACAGATGGGCTGCCTGCTTACGTTCCTGGGCCTGGGCAGTTTTATGGTGGTGAATTTCCGCCGGGATTTCAAGCAAGCCGCGGAGCAGCAAGCGCTACCAACGCGAACGGGTAAAAAAGGGTAACGATGCATATAAGTCCAGTGCTGTGGGAGTTTCTCGTAAGGTGGCTGACGAACTCTTCCCTATTTCCGCCGGAAGCCTCGGCGATTTCGCCCCAAATGGACGCTTTCTACTTCTTTCTGATAGGGATCTCGGCCGTGGGCATGATTGCGGTGATCATCCTGGTCTTCGGCTTCTCCATCTTGTATCGCAAGGAGAAGAACCCCGTCGCCACGCAGATTGAAGGCTCGACCCTGCTGGAGGCTACCTGGACAATTATTCCGCTGGCCCTGTTCATGATTTGCTTTGTTTGGGGCGCGCTGCTTTATTTCCGCATCTACAACCCGCCCACCAACGCGATGAATATCTACATCGTGGGTAAGCAGTGGATGTGGAAAGCCGAGCATCCGGGGGGACAGCATGAGATCGATTCGCTGCATATCCCCATCAACCGGCAAGTGCAGTTGACCATGATCTCGCAGGATGTATTTCACAGCTTCTCCATCCCGGCCTTCCGGGTTAAGCGCGAAGTCATCCCCGGTCGATATTCCACGGTTTGGTTTGAAGCGACCGCAACCGGAACCTATCACCTGTTCTGCACCCAATACTGCGGTACGGATCACTCGGCGATGATTGGAGAAATCGTCGCTATGACCCCCGATGATTATCAGAAGTGGGCTGCCGGCAGCACCAGTGGAGCCTCGCTGGCGCAAAATGGAGAGCGCCTTTTCGCCAGCCTGGGCTGCAATTCCTGCCACTCTGGCGAGGCCACCGCGCGCGGGCCCAACCTCGCCCAGGTCTACGGCTCCAGGCTGCAGCTGACAGACGGATCGTATGTCACCGCCAATGATGCCTACCTTCGCGAAGCGATTCTCAACCCTTCTACCCGGGTAACCGCGGGCTATGCGCCGATCATGCCCACCTATCAGGGGCAGGTCAGCGAAGAAGGCCTCATCGACCTGGTGGAATACATCAAGAACCTCAATTCGAACTACCGTATTCAGCAAACGTTGACAGCGAGTCAACTCTCAACCGGGCAAGCCGGCGCGTCCAGTTCTGGCCCGAGCTCTGCCCCAATGAACTACCGCACCCAGGAGACGCTGGGCGCCGGTCATGCTGGCGCAGCAAAGTCGGGCACGGTGGCGCCTAAAGTGCCCGGGACGGTGAACCAATGAGCACCATTGTCACGCTTCCAAATCAGCAGGACGCACAACTGCCGAAGTTAAGCTATCTCAACAGCGAATATGGGTTGAAGAGTTGGCTGCTTACCGGCGATCACAAGCGCATCGCCATGCTGTATCTCTTCTCCATCACGTTCTTCTTCTTTGTCGGCGGAGCCTTTGCCGGGCTGATCCGTCTGGAGCTGTTGACTCCGCTGCCGGACCTGGTGGCCTCCGATACCTACAACAAGCTCTTTACCATGCACGGCGTGATCATGATCTTCCTCTTCCTGGTGCCCTCGGTTCCGGCAACTGTGGGGAATTTTGTTATCCCCATCATGGTCGGGGCCAAGGATCTGGCCTTTCCCAAGATCAATCTGCTGAGCTGGTATTTGTATGTCGCGGGTGCATGCTTTTTGGTCTTTGCGCTGCTCAATGGCGGTGTCGACACGGGTTGGACCTTTACCACACCGCTCAGCACACACTATCTCAATACCCATGTGATCACGGCTGCGATGGGTGTCTTCATTGCCGGGTTCAGCTCCATCTTCACCGGCCTGAACTTTATCGTGACCATCCACCGCATGCGCTGCCCGGGTATGACCTGGTTCCGGCTCCCGTTGTTCTGTTGGTCGCACTACGCGGCCTCCATCCTGATGGTATTGGGCACGCCCGTACTGGCCATTACGCTGGTCCTGGTCATGCTCGAACGCACCGTCGGCATCGGCGTCTTCGATCCCACCAAGGGCGGCGACCCGCTGTTATTTCAACATCTATTTTGGTTCTATTCCCATCCCGCCGTGTACATCATGATTCTGCCCGGCATGGGAGTGATCTCCGAGGTGATCAGCACCTTCTCGCGCAAACGGGTGTTCGGCTATACCGCTGTGGCCTTCTCCTCGGTGGCCATCGCCGTCTTTGGATTTTTTGTGTGGGCCCATCATATGTTCATCATGGGCGTATCGAATTATTCAGCGCTCGTCTTTTCGCTGCTGACGATGCTGGTCGCCGTGCCTTCCGCGATCAAGATCTTCAACTGGTCGGCGACGCTCTACAAGGGATCCATCACGTTTGAGACCCCGATGCTGTATGCCTTCGGCTTTATGGGGTTGTTCACCATCGGCGGCCTCACCGGCGTCTTTCTGGGTTCCCTGGGCATGGATATCCACCTGACCGAGACCTACTTCATCGTCGCCCACTTCCACTTTGTGATGGTGGGCGGCATGTTGATGGCTTACCTGTCGGGCGTCCACTTCTGGTGGCCCAAGATGACGGGCAGGATGTATCCGGAATCCATGTCACAGCTGAGCGCCGTCACCACCTTCATCGGATTCATCCTGACTTTCTTTCCCCAGTTCATCGTCGGCTACCTGGGCATGCCGCGCCGCTACCACGCTTATCCGCCCGAGTTCCAGGTGCTCAATGTCTTGTCAACAGCGGGCGCCTCGGTTCTCGGTATTGGTTATGTGTTACCCATGCTCTATATGCCCTGGTCGCTCAAGTACGGTAAGATCGCGGGCAGTAATCCGTGGCAGGCGACTGGCCTGGAATGGCAGATTCAGTCTCCACCGCTGACAGAAAACTTTGTCGATATACCAATCATGGATCACGAGGCGTACGACTATGACTGGTTGGCGCACAAGACTGAACACGAGGTAACGACCGTTGGATAGTCAAGCGATCGCACCCGGGCACGCAGAACCCCAAGAAGGTCATGACGAAGCGCATCCTGCTTATCTGCGCCACCATTTCGTCACGGTGGAGCAGCAGCGGGAGACCGCGAGCTTCGGTATGTGGCTCTTTTTGCTGACCGAAATCATGTTCTTTGGCGGCCTGTTCATGGCCTACCTGCTCTATCGCAACTGGTATTACGATGCCTTCGTGGCCAGCAGCAATACGTTGGGCATCGGGCTCGGAACCACCAACACGGCAGTCCTGATCCTGTCCAGCTTCACCATGGCCATGGGCGTCTACTCGGCGGAAACCCGCAACCGCAGAGGGTTGCTTATTTCGCTCAGCCTCACGATCTGTTTAGGCCTGGTCTTTCTGGGAATCAAGACCGTGGAGTATCACGAGAAATACGTGGAGCACCACATCCCGGGGGCAAGCTTCAGCGTGGAAGACTTTGTCCATCCCACCGACAAGAGGGATGTTCCCCTGGCGCCGGATATGGCGCAACATGCACAGCTCTTCTTCTTTCTTTACTTTGCCATGACCGGCATGCACGCCCTGCACATGATCATCGGTATCAGCATTTTGTTCATTTTGCTCTACCAGGCGTGGCACGGTGCTTACGTCAATGGGCATACCTCTACCATCGATAATTTCGGACTGTATTGGCACTTCGTCGATATCGTCTGGATCTTTCTTTTTCCGCTGCTGTATCTCATCAGCCGCCATCCTTTGAAGTAGCAGGAGAGTTGTCATGTCCGCTCCTACTGAACACGAACATCACGTTGTCGGGCCCAAAACCTATTTGCTGATCCTGCTCGCGCTGCTGGTGCTGACCGCCACCACGACCGGTGCGGCTTTTATCAACATGGGTGTCTTCAGCCCCATCGTGGCGCTTGGCATCGCCTGCCTCAAGGCCGTGCTGGTCATTCTCTTTTTCATGCATATCCGTTACAGCTCGAAAGTGATGATGCTCACCGTCGGTGCCGGCTTTTTCACTTTCCTGGTGTTGATCACGATGACGCTGTCCGATTACATCAGCCGCAATTGGGGCCTCTGGTAGCTGCCATCCTTGCCACGAAGCTTGGGTGCCCCATATCCCCGATTTCCTGCGAAGTTTAGTGGCGTTGATTAACTTCATGCGCCTTTCTTCAAGGAAAGGCGCATACTCGGCAGTGTCGAGTGCAGCGTTCAGGAAATTCGGGGCATCTCGCTCGTTTTTCGCGAGATGTGGGATTACCAATGCGCTAAACCTGCAACTTTTCAGCCCATCACCAAGCTCAGGGACTAAGATTCGTGGTATCCCACATCTAGCGAAAAACGAGCGAGATATGGGGCACCCAAGGTTCGTGGCAAGCTAAAAAGTTATCAAGACGAACTATTCTCCATCATGAACTCCCCAGCTACAGACCAGGACGTCCCCGAGGCGCTGCGCAAGATCGCGGACAACCCCCGGGTACTTGTTCGCCGTGCCGGGGCTCTGGCGCCCGATGCGAAATGCGTTGTCTACTGGATGCAGCGAGCGGAAAGAGCACTGGATAATCCTGCGCTCGACATTGCAGTGGAAGTGGGCAACGCTCTGGATCTACCGGTCCTGGCCTACTTTTCCGCGATCTCCAATTTTCCCCATGCCAACTGGCGCCATTACGCCTTCCTGAATCAGGGCCTGGCCGACATCGAAGAGGATCTGCAACAACGGCAGATCGGGTTTATCGTGCGCCGGCCGCCGAAGAATTCGCTGGAAGCGGTGCTGGCAGAAGTGAGTGCGGCCATGGTAATCGGCGATGAGAACCCCTGCCGCGAGCCGGAGCGATGGCGGCGAGTGTTGGCGGGCCGCTTACGCATCCCATTTTGGACCGTAGATGCCGACGTGGTGGTCCCGTCCAACCTATTTCAAAAGCGGATGTACGCCCTGCATATCTTCAAGCCGAAGCTCTATGCCGAGCTGCCGAAATTTCTGGTCAACCAACCCGCTGTCAAACCCCACCAGGAATGGAAACCGGGGCGCACGTTGGAGTCGTTTTCCGTGCGGGAGGATGTTACGCAGGGTTGGAAGACGCTCGACCGTTCCGTTCGGCCGGTCGAGAGCTTCACTGGGGGCACCCATGCGGCTCTCAAGCGGCTGCACGACTTTGTGCACACAGAACTTGCTGTTTACGACGAGACGCGCAATCATCCCGAGGTGGATGGCACCAGCCGGCTATCCCCTTACCTGCACTTTGGCCATATTGGCCCCATTACCATCGCGCTTGCGGTCGAAAGGGCCTTCAAGGAGGGTAAAGTTCCTCAGCCCGCGCGCGATTCGTATATCACCGAGTTGATTGGCTGGCGGGAATTGGCGGTGAACTTCGTTAAGTTCACTGAGAACTACGATTCGTTTGAGAGCGCCGAACCGTGGGCCCGCAAGACGCTCATGGAGCATGCGCGCGACCGGCGGGAGCATCTCTACTCGATCGAGCAGCTGGAACGCGCCGAAACCCACGACGAGCTGTGGAATGCAGCCCAGAACCAGATGGTGAAGTTCGGCTGGATGCACAACTACATGCGTATGTACTGGGCGAAGAAGATCCTGGAGTGGTCTGCTGACCCGGCGAAGGCATTCGACACCTGCGTCACCCTCAATGACCGCTACTTTTTAGATGGCAGAGACCCCAACGGATATGCGGGAATTGCGTGGTCGATTTTGGGGAAGTTTGACCGCCCATGGTTTGAGCGCCCGATCTTTGGCACCATCCGCTATATGTCCGGCGCTTCCACCGGCAGGAAGTTCAATTCCAGGAAATACATACAGAAGATGTCAGAGGATTTTACGCAAACAGCCTTTTGGGCCCAGGACTAGACGGATTCTCTATTTCGACGGCCTAACGAGGCCGGATTGAGCCGGTGTGCTATTTTCAAAGGTGGTTTCTGACAACCCATCTTCCCCCGAGTCCATGCCGCAAAAAATGCGCTGAGCTGCGGTACTCGTTTGGCGCAGGAATCGCTTTTTTAACGGGCTGGCCCAGGACACAGGAGCGCGCCCTGGTGATTACGCGCAGTGTTTGGGAAATGACGGCATGGCGAACTATTTGATCACGGGAATCGCGGGCTTCATCGGATCGTCCCTGGCGAGGGCTCTGGTAGAACGTGGTGAGCACGTCCGCGGGGTCGACAACTACCTCACCGGAAAGGCAGCGAACCTTGCCAGCTTTAAAGACCACATCGACTTCCGGGAAGCAGACCTGCGCGACGCCGCCGCGATGCGCGCCGCTTGTGAAGGGATCGACTACATCCTGCATATCGGGGCGCTGCCTTCTGTTCCCCTCTCGGTAAAGAATCCTGAGCCAAGCCATCGTTGCAATGTGGACGGAACATTTCACGTGCTCGAGGGGGCGCGGGCAGCGGGCGTCAAGCGAATCATCTACGCCGGATCCTCTTCTGCATACGGGGATCAGCCGGTTCTGCCCAGCAAGGAATCGATGCGCCCCATGCCCATTTCGCCCTATGCCGTGCAAAAACTTGCGGGCGAGTATTACATGAGCAGCTATTGGCAGGTGTATGGGCTGGAGACTGTGAGTTTGCGCTACTTCAACGTCTTCGGACCGCGCCAGGGAGCCGATTCACCGTATAGCGGGGTGCTGGCAAAATTCATCCAGCAGATGCTCGAGGGGACGCGTCCGACCATCTTCGGCAACGGCGAGCAGGGGCGGGATTTCACTTACATCGACAATATCGTTTCAGCGAACCTGCTGGCATGTGCAGCCCCGGCGGAAAAGGTAGCGGGCAAGGTCTTCAATGCGGCCTGCGGCGGGCAGCACACACTGAAAGAGATATACCAGTTGTTGGCAAAAATGATCGGATTTGACCGGCCGCCGCTTTATGCACCCGCGCGAAGGGGAGACATACTGAATTCGCAAGCCGACATTTCCGCAGCCGCCGAGGCCTTTGGATATCGCCCCCTGGTCGGAGTGAATGAGGGTCTCGAGCGCACTGTGGAGTGGTACCGCGAGACACTGAAACTGCCGGTTGCCTCAAGGTAACGTACCTATCGCAAATCCCTAGGAGAAACATGTTGGTCGACCAGCAAAGTCTGACACGGTGGTTGTCGCTGGTTGAGAAGCGCGAATTGCGAGTGGGAGTGATCGGCCTTGGCTACGTAGGGCTTCCGCTGGTCCTGCTCTTCAGCCAGGAGGGATTTCGCGTCACCGGCTTTGATATCGATGCAGCCAAGGTGGACCGGCTCAATGGCGGCGAGTCTTACATCCATCGTATCGATCCCCAACAGATCAAGAGTGCCCAGGGTAACGGCTTTCGCGCAACCGCCAATTTCGCTGAGATCGGCGAAGTCGACGCAATCTTGATTTGTGTCCCAACGCCTCTCAGCGACCACCACACGCCGGACATGAGTTACATAACAGCGACGATGGATTCGATTGTTGACCATCTACGTCCCGGCCAACTGGTAGTCCTGGAGAGTACAACTTATCCCGGGACGACAGAGGAATTGGTCGCACCGGCCATTGAGCGTGCGGGCAGGGTCCGGGTAACGCGTGAGGCGATGCTCACCGATGGCGTCCTGGTGGCTTATTCTCCGGAGCGTGAAGACCCCGGTAACACCAGCATCGACCGGCGCGATATTCCCAAAGTGGTCGGTGGATTAGGTCACTTGGCGGCGGAGGCCGCCGGCGCCCTGTATAACGCCGCATTCCGGCGCGTGATTCGCGTATCCACGCCGGCTGCTGCGGAGATGACAAAGCTGCTTGAGAACATCTATCGTTGCGTGAACATCGCACTGGTAAATGAACTGAAACTGCTTTGCCTGCGCATGGGCATCGATATCTGGGAGGTGATCGGGGCGGCTGCGACCAAGCCTTTTGGCTTCCAACCCTTCTATCCCGGCCCCGGACTCGGTGGTCACTGCATCCCCATCGATCCCTTTTACCTGAGCTGGAAGGCGAAGGAATTCGACTTTAGTACACGCTTTATTGAGCTGGCCGGTGAAGTGAATGAAGCTATGCCGTACCACGTGGTGGCGGCAGTCTCTGCCGCGCTGAACCAGCGCGGCAAACCGCTTAAGGGATCGCGGATCCTGGTGCTGGGACTAGCTTACAAGCGAGACGTGGATGATCTGCGGGAATCACCTTCGCTGTCGATCATCGAGATGCTGCAGCAAGATGGTGCCGCTGTCAGTTACAACGATCCCTTTTTCCCCACGGTGGGACGGGGGCGGAAATACAACCTGAACATGGAGTCACAGCCGCTTGATAACCTTGGCGGTTACGATTGTCTGCTGATTGTGACCGATCATACTTCCTACGACTATGCCCGCATCGTGGAAGAGTCGCAGCTGGTAGTCGACTCGCGGAATGCTACTCGCGGCCTGGTGTCAGAAAAGATCGTACGGTGTTGAGCTTACTAGTGCTGGCCGAAGAAGAAGGAGCCATCGCCGGTCGAAGGAGTGCCCGGAGTCCCGTTATTACAATAGGCATTCTTCTGGTAGATCGCGTTCTTTGAAATCCAGGTGCGCGTCGCACCCGTCATGTTGACGAAGCAGTTCCTCGGCCCAAGAGAAGCGACCAGCTCGCTGTTGCCTTCAATCATGGCGCTGTCTGCATTTTCAATTTCGATGTTGTAGGGAGTGCCGGTCATCGTAGTGAAATAGTTATCGCGGACCACCGGGCCATAAGCCCGGTAACCGCTGCCCCCTTTAGGGATGCCAAGCACCACCTGGCGGGGCGACTGCTCGAAGTAGTTAGCTTCAATGACGGTTCCACGCGACCGCGTCAGATAAATCGCGCCTCCGTTTTCTTCGAAGTCGTTACCCATGTAGAGATTATTCAGCGCTTCGGAAAGACCGTGCCCTACCACGGGCGTGTCCTCTAAAATTGCCCATTGCGAATTGTTCGTAATCTGGTTGTAGGTTACGTGTATTGCATTGGCGGCATAAGGAGAGCCGTTCACCGAGGCTCCACACTGAATCGGATGGCCGCCGCTGCACAGCGTGGGAATAAGACGGATGCCGTTCTTGTTTCCGGCAATCAGGTTGTCGTAGATGTTCGAGCTGTTGGTTCCCTCGACCAGGATCCCGTCCCCGCCGGAAAACCCGGTGATGACCATGTTGCGGACCGTGATCCGGTTAGTGGGGAGCAGATGGATTCCGGCGGCCGCATGCGCATTTCCCTTGAGTTGAAATCCTTCGATCAGCAACTGCGAGGATCCAGGTTGATCACCAATCGAAGTGGTGATCGCATCGCCACTCCCCGTATAGGTGAGAACAGCCCCCGGGTCGCCAGTCAATTTGTATTTGCCATACGTGTTCAACTCGAGGTGTATCCCGACCGAAAAGGAGTAGTTGCCGGCTGGGACATAGACCGTGCACTGCAGCGCGCAAGACTTAAGGGTATGGTTGACGCGGTCTCCGATATCCGTGCCAGCGATGCTGGTGGCTGGTACGGGTGCCTGGGGCGATTGCGCGTGCAGGGAGCCCGGAAACAGACTCGCTGCCAAAAAAATTGGGATTAGCTTGATGCCCGTGTTCACAGAGGCCTCCTGAACGGTCGCTACCCGGGTGAGGGTCCACCATACCACTAGATACATGGAGATCGAGGAAAGCCGTGCATGTCCCAAAGTGGTTTGAAGACTCGTTCCCGTCGGTTCCCGGTTAAAAGAATTTGCACTTCTGTCCGGAGGCCCTAAACTAAAGTAAGAATTGGACAAGTTCGTCCCCCAGGTTAGACAGGGCGGTCCCGATGGTAAAGGAGTAAAGCTTGGCAGGAGACACCGGCTCTGCGCCGTGCAGGTTTCTGCTTTTACAAATTATGGGTAAGCGTTCAGGTCTTTTCTTCGCGATTCTGCTCGTCGCGAGCGTTTTTCAGTGCAAACTGCCGGTTGCAGCTGCTCAATCTGCTGGTTCTGATACGTTCGACTGCCCTTCAGGTGTTATTTCCTCGGTCGATGGAAGTTGCGTGAGTGAGGAGACGTCTCCGATCCAGGGCCTCGGACAGCTTGGCGCGGGTCAAAATGGATCTGCGAACGGCGGCTTTGGGGCTGCCGGTAGTTCGGCCGGTGCGCTGGGCGGTCAATATCCTGGACTGCAGTCCTCGGGAATCAACGGCAGGGTGCAGAGCATTCTCGACCAGGGTGGTCTGAACAATGCTCAAGGCCAACTGGCAGCCCTTGAGGAATCGCGGCTCCTGGCAATCCGCGCTCCTTCTGCTCCGACCGACTTTCAACTTTTGGTCCGGGCCTCCCTGGGCACTCTGCTTCCGGTTTATGGTGACAGCCTCTTTCGCCAAGTGCCTTCGACCTTTGCTCCGTTGCGGGAGGTGAATGTCACTCCCGACTACGTCCTGGGACCGGGAGATCAACTGGTGATTCGCATCTGGGGCCAGGTCAACTTCAACGCCCAGCTCACCGTCGACCGTTCCGGTTCGGTTTATCTTCCCCAGGTGGGCGAGATCCACGTCGCCGGCTTGCCCTATGCGCAAGTTAAACAACACATTCACGACGCGGTCGGTCACATTTACAAGAGTTTCGACCTAGACGTTGAAATGGGGCAACTGCGGTCGATCCAGGTGTTCGTGGTCGGCCAGGCCCGACGCCCCGGCACTTATACCCTGAGTTCACTCAGCACTCTGGTCACCGCATTGTTTGCCACCGGGGGACCCTCCGTGCAGGGATCTCTCCGTGACATTCAACTGCGGCGAAATGGGCAAACCATCTCCCACTTCGATCTATACGATCTCCTGATACTCGGCGACATGTCCAAGGACGCCCCCCTGCTCCCCGGGGATGTGATTTACATCCCTCCCGTGGGAGCGCAGGTGGCCATCAGCGGAGACGTCCACGTTCCTGCCATCTATGAGCTGAAAGGCCCTACTTCGGTGGAACAGGCTCTTCGCTTTGCCGGGGGGCTTTCGTCCACAGCCTCGTTGTCACGGGCATCGCTCGAACGCCTGGATGCGCAAAAGAAACGTACCGTTCTCGATATATCGCTTGAGGGAGTGGGCTTGGCGACGCCACTCCAGCAAGCCGATATCCTGCGCGTGCTCCCTATCTCTCCCGAGTTCCAAAACGTCGTAACCCTTCGGGGCAATGTGGCGGAAACGGGCCGATTTTCCTGGCATCCTGGCATGAAGCTCAGCGACATTATTCCCGATAGTCAATCGCTGATCACCCGAGACTACTGGGAGCGCAGAAACCAGTTGGGTGTTCCGGGACCGGAGTTCAAGCCGGAATACGCCGCTAATCCCGACTACTACCCGCGTGATGTCAATGGCTTTCAGACCGGCGCTGCACAATACGATGTCAACGGGGTTCCGATCTATAACAACCCCAACGGACAGGGTCAATCCACTGGCAACCAGGCCCAACCAGCCAACGGCTCCCGGAGTAATGTTCCCAATAGCAACAATCAGAGCGCGAATCAAAATTCCGGGCAAAACGGCGATCCGAACTGCATTCCCGACACCAGCAATCCTTCGCAGCAATATCAGTATGGCCAGCCCCCTGGATCCAATACTCAGGGGATCAACTCCCAGAACGGGCAGCCCTGCACCACGCCCGGCAGCCGCTCGCTGGCCGATGAGACGCAGACGTCGTCTGGAAACCTGCCGCGGCCGGCGCTAACGGTCGCTCTCCCTGTGCCAGAGATCGATTGGTCCTATGCGGTGATTGAGCGCATGAACCCGCAAACGCTCACTACCTCGTTGGTTCCATTCAATCCTGGGCAGCTTATCCTGGACCACGACCCGTCTCAGAACCTGGCGCTTGATCCTGGAGACGTGGTCACGATCTTCTCCCAGGCGGATATCAAGGTCCCGCAGGCCCAGCGCACCAAGTTTGTCCGTCTTGAAGGCGAGTTCAAGCAGGCGGGCATATACAGCGTTCTGCCGGGGGAGACTCTTCCTCAGTTGGTGGCCCGTGCCGGTGGCTTCACCCCGCAAGCCTACCTGTTCGGATCGGACTTTACCCGCGAGTCGACACGCATCCTGCAGCAATTGCGTTTGAATGATTACCTGCAGAACCTGGAGTTGGAGATTGACCGGGCCACTATATCCGCCTCCGCCAGCGTCGGCGCCGTGGATCCGGCGGCAACCGCGGCCTCCAGGAGTCTGGTAGCTAGATTCCGCACCATTCGGGCGACTGGCCGCGTGGTGCTGAATATCTCACAGAATGCATCCGGAATCGCCAGCCTTCCCAACATACAACTGGAAGACGGAGATCGCTTCGTGGTTCCCTCCATGCCCAGCACCGTGAATGTTGTGGGCGCCGTATACGACCAAAACTCCTTCCTCTTCCAAAACACCCAGGAGGTGGCAAGTTACCTGCGGTTGGCTGGGGGACCGACGAAGAGTGCCGATGGTAAGGACTCCTTCATCATCCGAGCCGATGGTTCGGTGGTGAGCCGGCGTTCAAAGAATGGTGTTTTCGGCAATACCTTTGCATCCATGCATCTCAACGCGGGCGATACGGTGGTAATTCCGGAAAAGGTGCCCAGGCCTTCCAGCCTAAGGAACTTTATCAACTACACGCAGATTTTCTCCCAACTGGCCCTGGGTGCGGCAGCGATCGCCGTGCTGCAGTAACATAGAGGGATCGATAGGTAGTTATGGCCATAATGCCGCCCACCCGAGAGTACAGTCCGCCATTCGAGGCGGCCGCGCAAACCGGCATCGAGTTCGACCTGCTGGACCTCTTGCTGGTCCTGGCGGAACGCAAGACCAGCATCATCCTGGCGACATTGATCGGTTTGTTCCTGGGCACCGTGGTGGTGCTACTGGTGCACCCGGTCTTTACCTCGAAAGCTGTCATCCTGCCACCGCAGCAGGGACAGTCGAGCGCTGCCATGGTGAGCCAGCTAAGCAGTCTGGCAGCCCTGACGGGGTTGGGGAGTGGAATGGGGGTAAAAGATCCTAACGACCTATATCTGGGAGTTCTGCAGAGCAACACGGTTGCCGATGGGCTGATCAAGCGCCTCGGCCTCATGGACGCTTATCACGTGCAGAGGCTGAGCGCAGCTCGTCATCTGCTCCAGGTTAATTCCAAGTTTGTCAGCGAAAAGGGTGGCATGATCAGCATCACGGTCAAAGACGGGGATCCACGTCGAGCCGCCCAGATAGCCAATGCTTACATTGACGAGTTGCACGACATCAACAGCCGTCTGATCATCGGCGAGGCTTCTCTCAGAAGGAACTTTTTTTCCCAGCAGCTGGCGCTCGAGAAAGACCGGTTAACTGACGCAGAGATCGCGCTCCAGGAGACGGAGGAGTCAACCGGAGCGATCTCACCCGTCGGTCAGACGGGGGTAGTGATTGGACAAGTGGCAGCACTGCAGTCACAGATCATTGCTCGTGAAGTGCAGCTTGACGCTCTTCGTACGTCGTCCACAGATCAAAATCCCGATGTGATTCGTTTGAACAGCGAGGTAGAAGGACTGAGAGCGAAGTTGCGCGATCTGGAGAGCCTGCAAAAGGGGCATAAACCCGGGGATATCTCGCTTACCAGCAGGTCGCTGCCTCAGGGTCAAATCGCCTTCATGCGCAAGCAAAGAGACGTGCAGTACCACACGCTTATCTTTGATCTGATCGCGCGCCAGTTTGAGGCAGCAAGGTTGGACGAGGCGAAAGCATCTCCGGTAATCCAGGTACTGGACCGGGCCGAGCCGGCAGATAGAAAGTCGGGACCATTCCGCGCTTTGTGGACATTGGCCGGCGGGGTTCTTGGATTCTTCTTCGGGTGCGCACGGGTGATCGGTTCCTACGTCCACTCTCGCGTATTAGCCGACGAGGGGAGTGCCCAGAGGCTTGCTCAATTTCGTCGTGCCCTCAGGTTTCGCTCCACCTAACGGGAGCGGCGATGCAGATCCTGGTAGTCGTTGTGCTCTACAAGCAGTCGCCGGAACAGTCGCGGACAATTCAGAGTCTGGTTCAGGTATTCGAGCGCAATTCCAGTCTGACTGGCCCGGTTCACGTCCTTCTGTGGGATAACAGTCCCGTTCCGGCGAGCCAGGTCTCCCTTCCTTTTCCCTTTGACCTTAGCTGTGCCGGGCGCAACGTCGGCACTTCAGGCGCATACAACTATGCGTTGGAACTTGCCGAATCTGTCGGATGCCCGTGGCTCCTGCTTCTGGATCAGGATACGACCATGTCTGAAGAGTTCTTGAGCGCAATGATTTGCTATAGCGAACAGTTTAGCCAGACGCTGGAAGTTGCGGCTGTCGTTCCGTTTATCTTTTCCCATGGCACTCTGGTCTCTCCCCGGCGGCTACTCAGCTTCAACCGCGTGCGACAGATTCCAGCTACGTTCAGCGGGCTCTGCAAAGACAAGGCCTATGCCGTAAACAGTGCAACCCTGATGCGCGTGACCGCCCTACGCGAGGTGGGCGGATATAGCGAAGAGTTCTGGCTCGACCTTTCCGATGTCTACGTTTTTCAAGCGCTTCACCGCAAAGGCAAATACATGTATGTCGCGGGAGACCTTCGCGTTGAGCACTCCATCGCGAGCATGGATTTCGATAAGGAGATGAGCCCTGAGCGCTATCGGAACTTCATGGCTGCAGAGAGCGCGTACATCGATCTCTTCCTGTCCCCGGTGGAGCGATCGGCTCAGCTCCTGCGTCTTTTTGTGCGAATGCTGAGACAATATCGCCGTTACCAGAACAAGATCTTTTCCAGAATAGCGTGGGAGTATTTTTTGCAAAGACTGTTCCTGACCAGAGCCGGCCGGTTGCAACGCTGGCGGTCACAACTCAGCAAACGAGATATTCCTGCCATTTCAGACGGCCAGGCAATAGGTTAGCCAATCGCTGGTGCAGGCGACCTTACTGGGCCCTCGACGGGCTCTTCTTTCATGGCTAGCTCCACGCACAGCAGGACATAGACAAAGTAGTTGTAGCGTGGCTGAACGAATGGTGTGACTGCCGTCATGATGATGTAAATGATCATCAAGAGCGCCAGAGGCCGTTGGGGATTCAGCTTGCCTTGACGGTAGGCAATCACAAGCAGCGTGATCAGTGCGATCGAGAACAAGGGAATGATGAACATGGAATGGATGTCGCCCCAGCCTAGATAGCCAAACTCAGCCAGGAAAGTCCACGGTCTTAACAGCTCACCCATGAGATCCATAAGCACTTTGGGCGCCAGGACGAGTGGAAAGCCAAAATGCGCCTGGATTGCATTGAGCTTGACGATGGTGTTGGCGCCCTTGGTGTATTGCGTGAACGCTCCGAGACCGGAGTGCGGTATCTGGGCGACCAGTCCGTAAGCCACGGTGAGAGTACCGATGACACTCAGGAGAGCGAGTCTGGGATTACGGGCGAAGAACGAGCCCTTTCTACGCAGGAAAAGAAAGAGCAGCATCACACCGATCTGCTCCCATCGAGCAAACAGGGAAACCACAAGAGCGAGGGCCAGAAGAAACCAGGAACGTTTCTCCGAGTAGATATATTTGACGAAGATATAGGCAGACAGGAGCACCATGATCTCCTTGTTCAGTGTGACCAGAGCGGGGGCAGTCTCCGCACACACCACCAGGAGAAAGATAAGACGGTACCTGTCCACGCCTGGAATCGTGCATACAATCTCCACTGCAATAAAGAAAAGCAGGATGTTGAAGAAGGCAACGGCAAGGCCAGTCTTCAAAAGCACGCCGAGCGTTACCGGTCCGAGCAGGTTTCCCGTGAAAGAAATCAGTCTTGCATTTTCTGCGTGTTCGCTCCGGTAGTTCACAGCCTCCCAGTAGGTTGGCGAATCCGCACCGAATCTTATGTAGGTTTCTTTGTCCAGCCTGGGTTGTTCCCACATAAAGAAGCAGCCCATGCAGAAAGCAAGATAAAGACCCAATAACCATACGAGAAGCCACTTCTTTAGCGACTTCGGTTGGAGCAGCGTCGAAAGAAGGGGGATTCGGATCTTTGGATTTGGCCAGCTTAGAGAGATTTTTGGCGCTGGTGGGACCCGCACCGGCGGAATGGTAAGAGTAAGCTTCATCGCTGAAAGACCATTATAGGGCGTTCGCCAGCGGAGGCCGGGTGGGGACCAGGGTCAGCTAAGCTCTCCCTGCCCATCAAATGCCTCGCTGATGCCAACCAGATAGCATGTACCAGGGGGCTTAACGCATTTTTGCTAATACTGTGGTCCGGTGGGATCAGCTATGTGCGGCCATTCTTTACCACCCCGGACACGCAAAGACCGCGTGCCACGGGGGCCCCGGTTTTAGCGGAATGGCCGCGTTGAGTTGAGTCTCCTCGACTACACCATTAGCAAAAACGCTCTAGAAGCTGGGAAGATTCATGCGCATCCTCTATGACCATCAGGTCTTTTCTCTGCAGGATGCCGGTGGCGCCTCTCGCTACCATTTCGAGCTGGTTAGGCATCTGCAGGGAGGGGACGGGGTTGAGATTGAAATGCTCATGGGGCTAAATCGCTCCGTGATGCCTTTCGCCGCCCTCCGGCAGGCCCGCACCAGGGTGTTCGGCCGCAGTAGCGGGATCAAGCCAGGGTTAGCCCGGTACGCCATCAACGAACTGTCTTCCGCCCTCATCGCGCCGCTTCGGGGAAAGGTTGATATCTACCACCCGACACTCTACCGGGCCCTCCCTTGGGTGCGCCGGCGGCGTATCGTGGTTACCCACCACGATTGCATCCATGAGCGGTTTCCCCAACTGTTTCCCAACGCCGCTTCGATCGTGGAAACCAAGCGAAAGTTATTTGCTCAGGCGGACGCCATTCTCTGTGTTTCGGCATCCAGTCGAAGCGATCTGCTTCACTTTTACGACGTCGCCGAGAAGAAAACCCATGTTGTTCCTCACGGCTTCTCCCCGCTGCGGCAGGCACCCGGGGCTATGCAAGCGAACGCGACGGTGGAACAGGCCGCGCCGTACCTGCTTTACGTAGGTTCGCGCGCGGTGTACAAGAACTTCGGCCTGCTCCTCGAGGCCTTCTCCCGCAGCGGCTTGGCGAAAAGCTATCGCCTGGTGGCGGTCGGCGGTGGAGCGTTCTCGGTCGAAGAACAGGAGCGGATCGGATCGCTCGGTCTCTCCGGCTCCATCACCCTCATTCCAAAGGCCGACGATGCCGAGCTCGCTCGCGCTTATCGTGCTGCTGCCCTATTCATTTATCCCAGTCTCTACGAGGGTTTCGGCTTCCCCCCGCTCGAAGCGATGAGCATGGGCTGTCCCGTGCTGGTCAATCGAACGTCCTCTTTGCCCGAGATTTGCGGAGAAGCGGCGTTTTATTTCGAGGCCTCCAACGCCGATGAACTTTCGTCTCGCCTGGTGTCGACCCTGGGCGATTCCCAGGGACTGGCGATGAAGCGCAAGTTAGGTAAGCAGCAGGTGAGTCGTTACGACTGGGCCCGAAGCGCGCAGAGCACTCTGGACGTGTACCGCACGGTATTGACCAGCTGAGCGACTTCATACCCGTAGCCTGAAACTAACCAGTTAGAACCGGCGACATTGATACCAAACAGGTTAAGATCGGAAGATGGGGGAAAAGGTCCTGATCACGGGAGGGCTCGGCTTCATCGGGCTGGCGCTTGCCCGGGCGCTGGTCCGGCGCGGCATGGCGGTGCGTCTGTTGGACAACCTGAGCCCCCAGATCCATGGTGCGGTCCCTCAGCCCCAGCTCGGTACCCTGCTTGAGGAACAGAACGTCGAGGTGATGCGCGGCGATGTCTGTCGGCGCCAGGACTGGGTTTTGGCCTTAGGTGATGTCGGTTCGGTCGTTCATCTCGCGGCGGAGACGGGGACGGGCCAATCGATGTACAGGATTGGCGACTACACCAGCACAAATGTCCTGGGTACTGCTCTGCTGCTTGACGTCCTGGCCAACGACCGTCACCAAGTCACAAAACTGGTGCTGGCATCATCCCGCTCCGTGTACGGGGAAGGCGCCTACAAGTGTGCTGGCTGCGGTTTGATTTATCCCCCAATGCGCAGCCTGGGTAGCCTGCAAGCCGGTCAATGGGAACTCCTTTGCCCGAACTGTTGCAGTCCCATTCACCCGATAGCCACGCCAGAGACGGCCAGAACCAGCCCGGCGTCAGTCTATGCCGCCACCAAGCTGGCCCAGGAAGATCTGATTCGGATCGCTGCCAGCGCGCTCGGCATTCCTTTCCTGATTTTCCGTTTGCAGAATGTCTATGGGGAAGGGCAGTCGCTCAACAACCCTTACACCGGCATATTGTCGATTTTCTCCAATCGAATACGGCAGGGCAAGGTAATTGCTCTCTTCGAAGATGGTCAGGAAAGCCGTGATTTCGTACATGTGTCGGACGTTACCGAGGCGATGGCGCTTGGGCTGGAGTCGGACGGCGGAGATGGCTTGACTATGAACGTAGGATCGGGAACGCAGGTGAGCGTTGAAACCATCGCACGAAATCTGCAACGGCAATTTAGCGAATCCAGCGAATTAGTGGTGTCGGGTCAGTATCGGTTGGGCGATATCCGCCACAATTTTGCGGATATCTCGGTGCTCGGCAAAGCGCTGGGTTTTTCACCCAGGATGCCGCTTGAGGAAGGGATTGCGCGTTTCGTGCGCTGGGTAAAGACCCAACCCATCGCCGAAGACGGCCCGGAAGACGGACTGGATCGCGCGAACCGGGAGTTGATCGAACGCGGCCTGATGAAGGCCTGAACAAATGCTGAAGGCGCTCCTCTACGCAGATCTCGAACGGCAGTTGCACTTGAGTGGGCAGCCTGAGGCTCGGGCCTCCCTGTTCCGACTGCTGCGCAGGTTGCCTCATCCCAGGTTCCTGCCCATCGTTCTCTACCGGTCGAGCCGTTCGGCATTGCTTAGCGGTCTTCCGGCCATGGCCCACCTTTTATCTTATTTGAATCAAATTATCTTCGGCATAGAGATCTCCCCAAGATGCGAAATTGGTCCCGGGATATTCTTTCCCCATACTTCAGGAACGGTCATTGGTGCATCAAAAATTGGAAGGGATGTGACCATCTTCCAGGGCGTGACCCTGGGGGCCCGGGAGATTGATATGAAGTATGATCTGGCTCTCAGGCCTCAACTTGGTGACTTTGTGGTCGTTGGAGCTGGCGCTAAGGTTCTCGGCGGAATATCTTTAGGCGATAATGTCAAGGTAGGTGCGAATTCTGTCTTGCTGCGATCCGTATCTGCCGATGCAACCGTTGCCGGCATTCCTGCGCGCGAAGTCCACTCATCCGAATAGAAACCCCTGAGGTTTTGAAAGATTGATGAATCTCTTGCTCGACCTAACCGTCATCATACCCAATTACAATACCAAAGCATTGCTGCAGCAGTGCTTAGCGTCGATTTATCACTACACCAGGGACATCCAATTCGAGGTAATTTGCATCGACGACGGTTCGTCGGATGGCAGCGCGGAGATGGTCGAGTCGGCCTTTCCGGAAGTCATTCTGGTTCGCAACCCGGTAGCGCTGCTTTATTCCAAAAACAATAATTTAGGCATGAAGATGTCGCGCGCCCGCTATGCCTGCCTGCTGAATAGTGACACCAAATTGTTGGGCAACGGTTTCAAGGTGCTTGTGGATTTTATGGATGCCCATCCGGCGGCGGCGGCGTGCGGTCCGCGGTTACTCAATCCGGATGGCACCACGCAATCGTGCGTGCGGAGTTTTGCCGGCCTCGGGACCATGATTCTCCAGGGTCTCAATTGGCACAAATTCTTCCCCCATGGCCAAGTTTCAAGGGAGTACTATGCCTGCTCTTTCGATTATTCGCGGGAACAGCAGGTGGAAAGCCTGGGGACGACCGCGTATGTGCTGCGCCGGGAAACCTGGGAGACGTTCGGCATGCTCGATGAACGCCTTCCTCATTTCCAGGTGGATTTGGCCTACAACCTGATGCTCAAACGCAACGGTTGTAAGATCTATTACACGCCCACTGCCGAGGTGATTCATTACGGCAGCCAAAGCATCAACCAGATGCCGAAGAAAAAAATCATCGAGCAGCATCGGGCGATGGTTGATTTCAACGAGCATTACGACTATTTTGGCAAGAGTCGGCTTCTCAAACTGATGGTTCGCGCTGCCGTCGCCGCGCGCTGCCTGCTCAAAATCGCTGAATTTTATCTGAGTAGCGATAAACGCGTGATCAAGGGACCGGGAGCGCCCAGGCTGAATGCGATCGACCGAACCGTCATGCAACAGGAGGACTTGCGGACTGGCGCCGATTAGTAGAGTCCATTGAGATATTGGTCCGGACCCTTCCGTTTCATCGCAGGTAACGTTTCCCTCCTCCGAGTTGTCAAGTGGGCGTCTTCCAGGAAGATCGCCCGGTAAAAAATCTTCCCCCGATGTAAACCTTTGAAGAAAATGCTGTTCTGGCTGCCCACGACGCAGGCCAGGAATCTTGACTGATATCAGCACTGGGATACCCTAACAGTGGAAATGCTGTTATTTTGGTTAAAAGGTTGAATCGGGAAAAGTTCTGCCCGGCGCAACATCCTTTTTGGACACGGGTTCATCAGTGTACATAGCGGGAATCGGGACCTGCGGCTCCAGCCGCAAAGATGCTCTAGAACGGTGCACCAACCCAGGGGTTCGGTAGTAGGCTAAGGAAACTGTCACCTCAGCCGATCAAGCGAGTGTCTAGCAAAAACAAGAATTGCATCAGTCGACTTAGCAAAGAACTTGATTGACAAGACCCTGAACGAGAATTCAGCAAGCGCTCCAAAATTTTAGGACAGGTCTTCAAAAACGCATGGACACAAGCTTTGCTCCCCCGCAGCCCAGTGCGGCTCTGCTTTGGAATGATGTCGTCTCTGAGGTTAGTAATCACTCGACGACCCTGTTTCCTCCGTTTTGCGCCATACCGCAGGACCCCACCGCCTACTATGCCGAGCCGAGCGCATGGAGCGTGTCGGTCATCAAGCGCTGCATTGACTTCGTTTTTGCCGCGGTGGCGCTTTTGCTTTTCTGGCCCTTGCTACTGCTTGCTGCCGTTTTAGTCCGCTACAAGTCTCCTGGCCCAGTGATCTTCCGCCAGAAGCGCGTGGGACGGAATGGTGTCCTCTTTACCGTATTCAAGTTTAGGACCATGGCGATTGATGCTCAGGCAGACGGGCCCTCCCTGACCAAGCGGGGCGACCCGCGGGTGACCAGGTTCGGCGGCTTCCTCCGCAAGTACAAGCTGGATGAGCTGCCCCAACTGGTCAATGTATTGCGCGGCGACATGAGCCTGGTGGGGCCGCGACCCAAGCTGCCTCATTTGGAAGTGATGCATATGCCGTTTCGGCCAGGCCTGACGGGAGCGGCGACGCTCGCCTTCCGCTGCGAAGAAGAGATGCTGCAAGATATTCCCGATGAAGAGCTTGAGGCCTACTACTGCCGCATGATCAAGCCTTTGAAGGCGAAAATCGATTGGGATTACATGCGCGAGGCCACCCTGGCGAGTGATTTCTCACTGCTTTATGAGACCGCCTTCTGCTGTGTCTCCAGCCGCACCAACTCCTGGGCAGTTGACTTTTCCAAGTCCGCATAGAGCGGTTTAGCGTATGGCCGTTTCCGAACAGGATGTGGAGCGTGTCGCCGAACTTGCCAACCTCGAATTAGCGAGTGGCGAAAAGGCGGCCATGCTGCGTGACCTGAATTCCGTCCTCGACTATTTTGCCCAGCTCAACGAGCTGGACACAACTTCCGTACCGCCCATGACCCAGGTCGCCGATCAGTTGACCGTGGGCCAGGGGCCAGAAGCCGCAGCCATGCACCTACGACCGGACGAAATCGCTCCGTCTTTGAACCGGGAGCGGGTTATGTCTTCTGCTCCGGATACTGATGGTGTCTTCTTCAAAGTACCCAAGGTCATCGAGCGCTAGTGTCCCGTCCCTAAAGTTCGTTAAAGAACTCCTCTTCGGCTTTGTATCAGGGCACGACTTCAGTCGTGCCGCAAACACTGCAAAACCAAATGGGCTTCAGCCCCTGAGCGCAGTTTCTGGAGCATTTTCGATTCCTCGAATTGTTCCAGGAACTTCCAGGACAGGACACTAGCTAGGGCAGTTCGCAATTGGTGTAGACCGAACCCGGATTTCCGGTAGATGTTGCCACAGTAATTGCGAAACTGCCTTAGGAAGTAGGCGCTGGCCGGGGGCTTTCAAAATCTCTTCTTCACCAGCTCCATGTGCCAGCCTTGAGGCACGATGGGCACGATCACATGCTCTCCTGGTTTCGCGTCCCTCAGACGTTGGACCCCTGCAGCAAAATCTTCATCGGCAAACGGTTCATATTTCCAATCGCGCACCACACCGAAAAACATCGAAAGAAGAATGCATGTCGCCCCTATCCTGAAGAAGCGGTCGCGTCCGTAACGCGCGCACCACGCGGCGCTCCACGCAAAGGCCAGCATGGGCAAAAACCAGTACCTGGCAGAAACAGCGAAAACGAGCATATCCCAAGCCGGCTTGAATCCCCCTGTCATTGGGCTGCGCAGCGAGGCGAGAAACACTGCCGCGCAGTAAGCCAGGAACAATTTCCACTCCGGGTTGGCGAAGCACAGGCAATAGAAGTAGATAGCCAGTCCGACAAGTGCGGACGCTACGATGAACACCATAGGCCCGCGCCATGCGAAGGAAGACCCGCCAAAGATTGCGCCAACGACGACGTTCCCACCCAGCATTCGTAGAAAGAGGGCAGGCGTTGCGTCTAATGGACCTTGAACTCGCGCGCCGCCATGGCGTAGCTGCACCAGCTGAGTGCACGAGCCAATACAGATCAGGGCGAAAACTGCGAGACTCCAGGGCTGGCGACGCAGCCACCAAAAGACTAAGGCCATGGGCGCAAGGATAATGCCGAAGGGGCCGCTGAGTGCAGAGACCAAAAGAAGGACGGCATCGCAGAGGCGGCCGAGCCAAGTCTGCGGGCTGCTGGCAAAAGCCACTAAAGCGGCGGCTACAGCGAGGTGCCACTGACTGTTGGTCAACACGACATGAATTTCCTGATTGGGTAGAGCTATATAAATCGCAGCTAAACCCAGGCGGGTGGGCAGCGAAGCCCAGCCACGGCATCTTTGCGAAAGCAAGATCGGCACGGGTACGGCCTGGATGAGCATGCCGACGATTGCCATGACGAGCGGGGCCCACCGAAACGGGAATAACAATGCCAAACCGGCGCCAAGACGGGGCATTGTGCTCAGGTAGCCGGTTTGCGGCAATACGAGGCTGTGCAGCCATCCGCCGTTATAGGCCTGCGCGAACCATATCGTTCCATCTTCGGCATAGAACTGAGCATGTGTTATACGGCTGGGACACCGACTGAACAATGCCATCAGTACAAGACCGAACACAGCAATTTGCCAACCCAGACCCAATCCGTAACGGTTGGCGAGATCCTTTTCCTTACCGTTTAACCAGGAGCGTGCATCGCGGAACCAGCTTGGCACTGGCTTATTATTGTCAGGCAATTTCAACCAGCCTCTGCTCCAGTAAAACTGCCACACGGAGCTTCCGTCACGAATGATAATGGAAGCATGAAATGGAAGCAGACCTGTGTCTCTGAGGTTCGAGCGGCAGTGCGCGATGCGAAACCCAGCGCGACCGTGTTGGCGGAGCTATTTTTGGAGGAAATTGAGGCCCGCAATCCGGCCATCAATGCTTATCTGGCGGTTAGCCGCGAACGTGCGCTGCGCGCCGCTGCGGCCATCGATCAACTCGCTGCTGAGGGTGGTTCGCTGCCTCCGCTGGCCGGGGTTCCGATCGGAATCAAAGATGTGCTGGTCATGAAGGGCTCCCCCGCGACTGCAGGCTCACGGATCCTCGAAGGGTACATGCCTCCGTATGACGCCACCGTAGTCAAGCGTCTTGAAGCTGCAGGAGCGGTTCTGGTGGGCAAGCTGAACTGCGATGAGTTCGCCATGGGGTCATCGACTGAGAACTCTGGTTACGGTCCGGTGCGCAATCCAGTGGCGTTGGATCGTGTACCTGGCGGGTCAAGCGGTGGGTCGGCCGCGGCGGTAGCCGCTGGCATGGCGGTCGCCACTCTCGGCACTGACACGGGCGGATCGATTCGCCAGCCAGCATCTTTCTGTGGAGTGGTTGGTCTGCTGCCGACATACGGACGTGTGTCGCGTTATGGTTTGATCGCCTTTGCCTCGTCCCTGGATCGCGTGGGTCCGCTCACACGCACCGTGCGGGACGCTGCCATCCTGCTGGGGGTGATCGCGGGATACGATCCCCTGGATGCCACTTCTGCCAGCTTACCTGTGCCGGACTATATTCAGGCGCTCGAGCAGCCGGTGAACGGCATGCGCGTCGGGGTGCCGGCTGAATACTTTGGCGACGGCCTGGACGCCGAAGTGCGCGTCGCGGTAGAGTCCGCGATTGAACGCCTGCGCGAGGCAGGATGTACCATCCGTCCCGTGTCGTTGCCACACACGAGGTACGCGGTCCCGACCTACTATCTCCTGGCGACTGCCGAGGCCAGCGCCAACCTGGCCAGGTTTGATGGCGTGCGTTACGGCTTCCGGGCCAAGGATGCGAAGACCCTGGGAGCGATGTATCGCGAATCGCGGGACATCGGCTTTGGGGCGGAAGTGAAGCGGCGCATCCTGTTGGGCACCTATGCCCTCAGCGCCGGCTATTATGACGCCTACTACAAGAAGGCGCAGCAGGTGCGCACGCTGCTCACCCGTGACTTTCTTGCGGCTTTTGAGCAAGTGGATGTGTTGGTGACGCCGACGGCGCCCACTCCGGCGTTCAAGCTGGGCGAGAAGACGGACGATCCGCTTTCCATGTACCTTGCCGACATCTACACCGTGACTGCAAGTCTTGCCGGCATTTGCGGCATATCTGTGCCCTGCGGGCAATCTTCACAGGGACTACCGATTGGCGCACAGATTCTGGGTAAACCCTTCGACGAAGCGTCCGTCTTGCGCGCCGCCCATGCAGTCGAAAATGCCACAAGCCAAGGTTAAACAGGTTGCGGTCCCGCCCGCTGCCGAGTTTTTCCGCCGCCTGTATGGCCCGTAGAACGCCTGCTGAGCTCAGGGGCAGTCGCCAGGGGGTCGCGCCGGTACCGGAGAGGCTGCATCCTCGATGGCAGCGGAGAGAGGCTGGTAGTACCGCTCCTCCGGCGCAGCACAGGAGAGGCACAGTGTATGGCCGTCTTGCACCAGGAACCGGTCGTAGTTGATCCCTTCTCCGCATTGCCCGCAGGCGACGCGTGCGCCTTTGTATCCGGGAAATTCCCTGGGGTCGAGGGTTACCCGCACCCACTGCTCGTCGAACAGGTCCTCATCGCTCATCTCACGGTACGCGGCCATCTGCTGCAGGTTCTTGTTTTCTATTTCCGGGTGCAACTGGCGAGCCAGGTCCTTCGAAGATTCCCGGGCCGCGATGCGGATAGCGCGATGAGATTCGAGATCGACAAAGGTTGCTGCCATCTTGCCCCAATCGCGAAATTTGAGCGCACGCTTGCCTAGCCGGCAACCGGTGACCACCCCGATGGCGTCGGTGGCGCAACGGTCAATTTCTACAAAGGTGACCAGGCGTTTGCGATCCCGTCCGCGTGGTTGCTCGATGCCCAGGCGGCGGCATCCGAGCATTGCCAAACGGACCCCCAGTACCTGTCCGGCACAGAGATGTCCGTGGGCAATCCTGGCTTCCTCGAGAAGATCGTCAAGAGTCGGTATGGTTTCCAACATGTCTTCATGCTAGACCATGGTCCCTGACCGCGCATGTAGCTAGTGTCCTGTCCCTGAAGTTCCTGGAACAATTCGAGGAATCGAAAATGTTCCAGAAACTGCGCTCAGGGGCTGAAGCCCATTTAGTTTTGCAGTGTTTGCGGCACGACTGAAGTCGTGCCCTGATACGAAGCCGAAGAGGAGTTCTTTAACGAACTTTAGGGACGGGACACTAGTTTTTAAGCCCGATGATCACGTCTTGAAACCCTCCGTACCCACCCTGCCGGCCACACCATGAGCCGTATTTCAGTTCCTCGATCCGGATCGGTCCTTCCCGGTACTGGCTCCGGATCGCGGCTTCGTCAAAGGCGAGTGCAGCTTCCGGATTATCAGGATGGACAGTCCAGCAGCCGTCCAGTTCATGAACGAAATTCAGCTTGCTCTTACCTTCCTTGGTCAGCGCCACCGATTCGGGATTGACCAGCAGGTAGGTAATGAAACTTCGCCCGCCTGGGCGGAGAACCCGCCCGATCTCGGAGAAATAATTTCTCATGGCATCGGGAAAGAGGTGCGTAAACACGGAAGTAAGGAATATGAAATCGAAGGAATTGTCTTCATAGGGAAACCGAAAATTGGCAGGTTGGTATTTGCCGAGAGGGTTGTAAAACTCATTATGTAAATCAGCCACTTCGAAGTGGAAATTAGGAAAGCGGCTGGAGATGTGCGCGATACACCAATTTACGCCCGCGGCGGTGGGGTCAAAGCCGTAGTATGCTCCCTGCGCGGACAGGTAATGGGTGAGCGGCAGCGCCATTCTTCCGATACCGCACCCCACGTCGAGCACCTTGTGGCCCGGACGCAGCTTCCCATACTCGATGAAATAGTGAAGATGCTCCTCCCCCGTCGCGGTAAAGTCTCCGTCGCCCACAAAGCCCCGCAATCGGTGTGGAGGAAGATCGAGACCGCGGGCTGCATCGATAAGGTCGAGAATAGCTCCCTGGGAGTTTCTTAGTGCCCTGCGCACCGGTGGCGGCACCAGGCGTTTCAGCGTTGATGGCATCGACGCATTATATCGTTCGGCGTTCGCGCTCTCCGTATGCTAGGGACGCGGTTGCCAGGCCTGCCCCTTACGGCTCGTTATTGCTCGCTCGCGGTGCACTGTCTTCATTTCCATCGCCGTCTTCCACCAGGACAGCGGACAAACCAACCAGGCTGTAGCTCACCGTGGCTGCGCCCGTCGGCTGGAAGGTAACGCGCAGCGGTTCCCGTTGCCACACTGCAACTGCGCAGGCCGGCGCCTGGTTCTCTCCCGGGGACCAGGGGGAGAGTTTTTTTGCCATGACGGGCTTGCGGGCGGCTACCTGGGCAACCACCGCATACAGTTGCTTACCGCTGGTGCTCAGTCCGCAATAGGCAGCGTAGTCACGAAACCAGATGACGTTTGAAACCGTGGGGTCATAATCCGGCAGATGAAGGGCCGTGACGCTGCCCTTCAAGCGGTCAACCAAAAGCCAGGGCCCGCGTTGCCATACCCAATGTTCGACCTTATCACCTGGAAGTGCGTCATTGAGGCGCAGGGCGCGGCGAACAACGAAGCTGCGGTCTGTAATTGCGTGCGACTCGCCGTTTGTCCATTCCCTGACTTTGCCGTCGACCATAAGCGGGCGAACGCGCAGTTGCTTTTCCTCGGGGATAGCGCCGGCTGGATCTCCGGCTACGGAGTAAGGAACGTTTTTTCCCGAACCCAGGAACACGATGTGAGGCTTGGTGACTGCGCGAAGCGGACCGGCACCTACGACCGGCCACAACAACAGCAGGAGCGAGCACGATCTGATCCCGGTACCCATGGGGCACTAGATTAGGAGCGATGCCTGGGAAAAACAAGTTAACAAAAACTTATATTTCGTTTCTCTTTGACCGGCGAGAACGCTGTGGATCTATGGTCCCGTTGGAGACTCGAGCCCTGGTCTTTTAGGCGCCCTCAGTAGGAAAGCTTGCAGTGCAGTCTCTCTCCACATTCGGGGATCCTTGCATGCTTGTCGAACATTTCTGCTGTGCCGCAACAGGAAGATCCGGTAAAGGAGCCGGTCAATAAAGTTTCCGCTTCGTTTTACGTAAAGTGTCTGCGCCATGAGCACATTGTGCAGCCGCCATATCGACATGCTCCCGATGTCAGAGTAGGACGATTCGTGAACCAGCGTTGCAAGCATTACGTAGATGCGATAACCGCTGGCAGACAGCGCGTCGAAGACAGCGTGGTCCAGGAAGTCCAGCCAGAACTCCAGAGGAAAGCCGCCGACCGATCGTAAGGCAGAAACCCGGAACGTAGAACCCGAATTATAGGCGCACATACGTTGCTCCAAGACGCCCACAACATCCTGACCAATGGGCTGTTTGGGAGGTTGAAACTGGCGCCGCATCTGCTCAAAGAAGGGGATGGCCGGAGAGTGCACTATGCCGTTCACCACTAATTTAGGAACGATTGCTGCCACTTCGGGAGAATCGTGCAAGCTGTTGGCAGCTGCGAGCAATTCGAAAAGGAAGTCTCGTGTCAGTGAGGTGTCCTGGTCAAGCAGCAGCAGCCATTCGCGCTTCTCCGATTCGGCGCGCGCCAATGCGAAGTTGTAGGCCGAGGCTAACCCTGCGTTGGAAGGATCGTGGACATAATGCTTAGGAAAAACCCCGAGCATGGTGAGGGTCTGCGGCTCCGGTGAATTGTCATAGAGGACCAGCGAGAAATGCTTGGCTAGTTCAGGATTTTCATTCAGGATTTGGAACAAGGAGGAAACTGATTGACTCTGCGAAAACTCGCATTTGTACAGAACAGCCACCGCCAATATGGATACGGGTAAATGAGAAGCATGGGTGGCAGGCGTTTCCACTGGAGAATCTTCTAGCAGGCTGCGGGAAAGTCAGGTGTTTGAACGGTACGGGCTTCACAGGCCGCGGAAAAACTCTGTTTTGCATCAGGGCACGACTTTACAGCTTGCGAAAAGAGTGCACCTTCCCACGGCAGGCCGGGGCAGGCGAGAGCGAATTGTCCTTCAGCGGCTAAAGCCGGATTCATGGCAAAGCATTTACGTACGGCCTGAAGGCCATACCCTTCAGAAAGCCTGCTAGGTCTGTTCTACCCTCCAGTATAACAGCCTGCGCAGCAGAACCCCGCCTTCTCGCCGGTCCTCTGCCGTCAACGCGACCCACCATGCGATGGCCGTGGTCGCCACGATCCATAGCGCGAGTACGGCCGGCTCCGCCGGAAGCATATTGAGCCTTCTCCAGAATGGATAGAGGAAAAGCGAAGGCGTGATGATCAAGAGCGGGCGAAACACTCCCTGCAGTAGAAAGCGCGCCCGTGGAATAAGGATGGTTGGCCGGGTAGACCGCATGCTCACGAGAAGATGCACGCTGAAGCTGACGAAAGCGCCGACCAGGGTGCCGACCGCGACCCCGACCGCTCCGATCCTCTGCACCAGCCAGATGCTCAAGACAATATTGACGCTCGCTTCTGCGACCGCGGCGATCGTGGCCAGATGCTGCCTTCCGGTGGCCACAACAACCAGGATGTAGGGCAAAACAAGCTGTCGAACCACATTGCCCAGAACCAGCACTTCGAGATAAAGAGCGCTCTGTGTGGCATATCGCTTTCCCACCCATAAGCTGAGCAACGGATAGCCGCCGAACACCAGGGGCAGCCCGAGAAGCAATAGAAGTAAAGCACAATAGCGGGTCATTCTGATGCAAATGTCTCCAATCCGGCTTGGCGTTGTGCCCGATTGCATGGAGGATACGGCGGGAATCAGGGGGCCGAACACGCTGGAAACCAGCGCCAGCATGAAATTGGCAGCGCCGTTGGCTATGGCATAGAAGCCTGTGTCCTTGTATTGGTAGTGGCCGACAATCACGATATCCAGACCGCTGATAAGGAAGGTGGCCAGGGTCCAAATGGACAGTACGCTCCCGTATTTTGCCAGTTGTATTGCGGATCTCCGGTTGAACAGGAGAAACGAAAAATCGACGCGCGCCTTTACCAACCTTCTCCAGCCAATGAACTGCGTTGCCGCCGTTGCCACATTGAACCCCGCCATCACCATGGCCAATTGCACCAGGCTGGCATGTAGGAGCAAAAAGACGATGAGTGCGGCGGCGGATCCCAAGCGGCTGGCGGTTGCGACGATGGCGGGGAAAACATATTGCTGCAGACCGGTGAAGGTAGAAAGAAAGGTGCCGAACGGCAGCGCAATAGCGGTAGACAGGCCAACCGCCAGCAGCGCGACCCGCACTTGAGGCACCAGCGTCGCCGGCATCTGGTGAAAAAGCCGAGGCACACCCCAGACCATCACGGCAAGCACCGCACACGCAATGGCCGCAGCGATCGCGAGAATCGTAAACGACGTGCTTACGAGATGATGACTGGCCTGGCGATCTCCTTTCGCATCGTACTCGGCCACAAATTTGCCGATTGCCGTTTGCAACCCGAAATCCAGCAGATTGACGTAAGCGCTCAGTTGCAGGATTAAGACCCATGCGCTGTACTCGGCCGGCGCCATGCGATGGACCAGGAAGGGTGGCAGCACCAACGAGACCAGCATCGAGAGCAATACCCGCACCAGGTTGGAAGCAGAGCCTTGCAGCACTTTCCGCTTATGCGACATTTGGCACTTTCAACAGGCGAGATCCACCCTTACCTTAGCTAATCAGCAGGTCCATGAAATCTAGAGTGCACGCGGAATTCCAGTCCGTTGCTGCAGAACGACCACGAAGCCGATCTTCTCGACGATCGTGAAACCCAATTCCTCGAGTTTGCCCATCATAGAGCGCAACTTGTCCTCTCCAATGTAGCGGGCGTGTGTTTCCATGATGATCGTGTCCGCCATTTTCAGAGCGTCGGCTTCATGGCATACCAGATCGTACTCCAAGCCTTCGATGTCACATACCAGAGTGAATCTACCGAATCCGTGCTCGTGCAACAGCTCGCCGAGCTGGATCGTATCTACCGTGACGGCCGGTTCGTTCCCCGGCCGTGTTATCGAACTTCCAGCCATGTTCGTGGAGGGTCGAAAAGTAACAGATTCAGCTCCGTAAGCGATAGCCCGATTCACTATTTCGAATTGGCAGCGGTTCAATGCTTTGTTGAGCTCCAGCTGCGGAATGACCAATGGATTCGCCTCGACGACTAAGTGGTTTCTTGGATTCTTCAAGAGTTTGTTGGTCACGCATGCCACCACTCCCATAGAACCTCCCAACTCGACTACGGGTAAGTTCCGTCTTAGGTATCGAGCGACTGCGCGACGCTCAGACGACTCATAGTTGTTTGTGATCAGCTCGACTCTCGTTGGGCCGTCCGTGATGCCTCCTATGCTGAATGTGCATTTATCGAGACGGACCTCGAGCTTATGTCCCTTTGTCATTACCTGCAGCTTAATCCACGCATAGTTGGAGACGACCTTAACCCCCCCGTCGCGAAAGAGCCTGTAAGCAGTCGATACCTTTTTCTTAAGCATAAGAATGCTGCAACCCCGGCCACCACAGAGGAGAGTGACTTCATGGGTCAAAGCGCACCGACCCACTCTACAGTATAAAGAATCAGTCTTGAGATTGATTCTTTATTGCGGTCGAGTCGTAGCGGAGGTTACGCTGCAAGGGTCAATCGAGGAATCGTTCAATGTCGCCAGAACGTCTTGCGGGGCGGGCTTCCGGTTTGCGGGGCGTTCTTAGTGCCGTGCCGTCCTCTCTCAAAAACAACCATACTGTCGTAGAAGTGCATGGAGAGTGTTGTGCGGGTGAACTCAGTCGACGGAATCAACCCACGCGAATGATCTGCATTCAGCTCGTCGATCAGGTCCTTGCAGGTCTCTATAAATGAATCCTTGCGCTTATGGCCGCCCTCGAATTCAGACCAGTAAGCGGTATGCAAATCCTCCACCATGTAGACACCAGCTCGCGGCAATTGAGGATAGAGCACGGAAAAGGACGCATGAATATGCGACATGATGTGGCTTCCGTCATCCAAGACAACATCAGGCGCGCCAAACTCTTTGCAGACGTCTAGTAGAAATGCCTTGTCGGATTGATCACCGATGCGAATGTCGATTTGATCCTCGACAAACTCTTTGCACTCGGGCCGCACATCGATCCCCACAATCCTGGCGTACGGACCGAAGAACCGCTTCCACATTTGGAGCGATCCTCCCTGGCCGCAGCCTATTTCGAGAAACACAATATCGGTATTCACAAATCTTCCGAAATGACGCTCATATACCGGGAAATAATGCTTCCACTTGTGAATGATGCGTTGGTCATTGGTCAGAAAATCAGACCACAGGGTCATAAAGATCCATTCATGGGTCGGGAAGAAGAGAACCCTCGGAGCGGAGTCGTTGCCTGCAATAGACAGGCCCAGGAGAAGCAAGATTTCATCTCCGACAGGTTAACAGCACAGAGGTCAAGCCGCTCATCGAGCGGTGGAAAGTGGATGGACACTGGCGACGGCTGCTGGAGCGGAATAGGCATGGCTTCTAACCAGTATAAGGGGCTGGCATCGTATGCCAAGCACGCGCAGATCCAGGTCCCTCTTTCCTTCCACGAACGACATACACCAGCCGAAGGTACGCACCCGCCCGGCCAGCAGGCGGCGAACAGCGTTCTTGGCGCGACGGACCAGCGACATGCACTCCAGGAGTCCTGATGTTAGGGGCTGCGTCTCTGCCAGACAGACATGGTCCCAAAAGTTTCGCTGGGATGATATTTGTCATGGATGTAGGTGTCCAGCAGCGTCACGCCACTGCTCTTCGCGCTGTCATTCGGTTCCCGCGACAATTCAAACTCTGAATCGAGCACAATATAGGGCGGCGCATTCTGTTCCAGCTCAGCGGCCATTTGCTTCTGAATGTCGTACCTGTTTTGCAAGTCAGGGTCAAAATGGGACCATCGGGTGGCCGGCAAACGCTGGGTCGCGAAATAGATGATATTGTCGTTGGCAAAGATCCTGTCATGGTGGCTCACCCCCACATAAAGCGTTTGCCCGGGCCGGGTATGACTGCTGATGAATTCAATCGCGTGTACGCGGTCGTCTTCCGGAAAGAAGCAGAAGCCAGTAGTAAGAGGATTTTCCAGCTTGCACCATGCCGTCTCTGTCTCGTGGCCACCGTTTCCGGTAAGGGAAAAAATTCTTTGCGCCGCGGAGGAATGCCACACGTATTCAAATCTTATTTCGTGAAGAGCCGACCATGCTGCCGGCAGCAGAGATAGCCACATGAGACAGCTGATAGAAATGTGGACAGGACGGGGAAACGCTGCCTGATGTTGGAAGAGCACGGCAATCAGGAGTAGCGACGGAATCATGGCAAGATACATTTGCAAAGGCGCGGCACGTACCAGGCCTTTGAGATACATGACGACAAGAAGAAGAGTAAATGTGACCAGAAAACCAAACCACTCCTGCTGCCCGGGCATGTTGACCAAGCGGGCCGCGGCCCGTACTCGCCGCTCCACCAAGGCGTAGAGGGATACGCCGGCAATCGCGATGGGCAAATAGACTCCGAGGTTCTCGAGCCCTTTCAAATCGATCCCCGGGAAGGGAAGGTTGCGACCGCGGTGATAATATCTGGCGGGAAAAATGATGATGTCGTGAAATATGGCTCCGACAGGCGCATGGGACAAGTAGTAAATCGCCGGCGGTATGGTCAAGAGCGCAAAGCCAAGTAGATAAGGCCAGAAGATCGATGCGAATGCGAGCCATCGGTTCGCAGTGCCTTTCAAGCGAAGACAGATGGCAATGAAGAGTACGCAAGCGTGGATGCCGACCAGTGCTATGCCGGTGTCGAATCTGAACAACGCAGCTGCCCCTGAAATAGCGCCTGCAGCGAGCATCCGCCTGGTAGACACGGGGCCTGCAAAGGCGGGGAGGATCAAGTAGGATCCAAGTAGATTCAGCAGTGAGACCGGTGTCGTCGCGAGGCCGAACTCTTTCATACCGTACAGCCAGAGTATGGTGATCACGGAGATGAAAACAGCGATTGTTCTGCGGCAAAAGGATAAGACGATACCGTAGACCGAGGCTACCAGCAGGGCCTTGATGAACAGATCGAACAGCCGCTCAACCAGAAGAGATGTGCCGAAAACTTTGAACAGCCCCGAAAGGATGTAAATCTCTGCTGGGCCATAGATGAAGTAGAAATCGCGATGAGGAATTTGCCCCGCCGCGACCCGCATCGCGCCCGTTAGCACGATGCCTTCATCATAGAAACCGGGGCGCCGGGTCATCCCGATAAATAGAAGAAAGTAAGATACCAGGAAAACTACTGCAAGCTGTACCAGGGAGCTGCGCAACGTTTCATATGGCCCTCCGGCAAAGTCTCTGCCGCTTCGCGGGCTTGCTCTTCTGGACATCCCTGCAGGTAGTTCCACTCTGCGAATCCTCGCGATGTTTCATCGGCCAGATGGGCAAAGACCAGAGCATACCTCATCGGTTGACAGCCGCCAAGCGGAAGCTTGGTTTGGGTTTACCATTGGGAAAGGCAACAACTGCTTGTCCTGCGCGCCATCATGAGCAATTCCCAGCACAAGATATCGGTGGCGCTATGCACGTACAACGGTGAGCCATTTCTTCCCCAACAGCTGTCCAGCATTCAGCAACAAACCAGGTTACCCGATGAGTTGGTGGTGTGTGACGACCGGTCGACGGATCAAACCCTTGCGCTCCTTCGCGAATTCGCCGCCACGGTTTCGTTCCCAGTCACAATCGTGCAGAACCCCGAGACCCTGGGCTTCGCAAAGAATTTTGAAAAGGCCATTCAGCTTTGTGCGGGCGAACTGATCGCGCTCAGCGATCAGGACGATATCTGGTATCCCCATCGTCTTCAGCGCTCCGAGCAGGAGTTCGTGGCTTATCCGCAAGCCGGCCTGGTCTTCTCCGATGCCGATGTGATCGATGAGCAGAACCGCCTGCTGGGTCAGACGCTGTGGCAGCGTCTTGGCTTCGCCGGCAAGCCCAGGCACGACCTGTTGGCCGGTCGCCTCGTCGTTTTGGCCAAGCACAGGTTTGTGACCGGAGCCACCGTGATGTTTCGGGCCAACTTGCGCGATCGCTTCTTGCCGGTAGGCGCGGGTTGGATTCACGACGAATGGATCGCCTTGGTCGTAGCCGCTTTCTCTGTCCTGAGGCCAATCGACGAGCCGCTGATCTGCTATCGCATCCATGGCTCGCAGCAGGTCGGATTTCAAAACAAGCTGGAGCAACGGGCCCAGGGAAATACTCCTGCGGAGAAACATTGGAACCGTGTCGCAGAGTCGGCCAAGGAACTCCAACAAATATGTGATGTGTTGTCGGCGATGGTGCTGGAAGAAGGCCGCGGAGCCTTGCCGGCTTACCTACAGCACTTGAAGTTTCTTTGCTTCCGGTCGACTCTTCCCGTTGGCCGGCTGATGCGTCTGGTCCCGATTCTGACCCACGCTTCTGCCTACCAGCTCCACGCTTCGGGTTTGCCCAGCATGCTCAAGGATCTGGTGCTCGAACGATCGCAATAAGCGATATTCCTACTCGATCACGGCAATCCTGGCCTGCTTGCCGACCCGTATAGCGATACGCGCAGGGCGCCTTGCGAGATGGATCAGCTTATCCGTGCTCGTTACCCCGTCGATATTGACCCCGGCATTCACCTGCCTATCCGCTTCCGTACGCGAACTCTTCAAGCCCAGGGCTACCAGCAGCTTGGCTACGTGAATATCGACCGGATGATTTTGATCGCTGAGCGCAAGCTCCAGTGAGACGGGAACCGCCACCTGCCGCAGGTCCACGGCGACCTCTTCGGCAACTCCATCGACGTTTCGCTGCTGGAACTGCATGGCCCAGTCTTCATCAGCCTTGCGCGCGGCCTCTTCTGAGTGAAAGCCGGCGACGATGGTGCGTGCCAGCCGCTTCTTGGCCTCCATGGGGTGCAGTGCTCCGCCGGCGACATCGCTCTGCATGCGTTCTACCTCGCTCTGCCGCAGGTCCGTCAAGAAAATCCAGTACCGCCACATCAGTTCGTCGGAGATCGACATCAACTTGCCGTACATCTCCTGTGCTGGCTCATGAATGCCGATCGCGTTGCCCAGCGACTTGGACATCTTCTGCACGCCATCCAGGCCCTCGATGATCGGTGTCATCAGGACGATCTGTGATGGTTGGTCGTAGTGCCGTTGCAACTCCCGTCCAATGAGAAGGTTGAATTTCTGGTCCGTACCGCCGAGTTCCACATCCGCTCGCAGGGCCACGGAATCGTAGCCTTGCGCCAGCGGATAGAGCATCTCATGCAATGAGATGGGCTGTTCGTTGTTGAACCGGCGGTGGAATTCCTCGCGTTCCAGCATCTGGGAGACGGTGAATCGTGAGGCCAGCCGAATGATGCCCTCAAATCCCAGGGTCGACAACCACTCCGAATTGAAGCGAACCTCGGTTTTGTCGCGGTCGAGTATTTTGAAAACCTGCTCGGTGTAGGTCTTCGCATTCTGCGTGATCTCTTCGCTGGTGAGCGGCTTACGGGTGACCGATCGCCCTGTGGGGTCACCAATGAGCGAGGTGAAGTCTCCGATCATAAAGATGACCTGGTGCCCGAGATCTTGAAAGTGCTTGAGCTTGCGCATGAGCACGGTATGGCCCAGATGCAAGTCAGGCGCTGTGGGATCAAAACCAGCCTTCACACGAAGAGGGTGGCCGGTTTTCCGGGAAGCCTCGAGACGCTCGCGCAGGTCTGAGAGCCGGATGATTTCCGCCGCTCCCTTCTGCAGGTAGTCAAGTTGTTCATCAACCGGCGGGAATGGGATTTGCGTTGGGGAAACGTTAGCCATGTCTACGCAGTATAAGGTTTCAGGCAAAATGGGGAAGCGTGACACGAAATGGAGAAAGCCATGCAAGGCGATTGGGACATCCTGCGGCTGCGAGAGGAGACTGCGGGCTGCGAGCAGACAGCCTTCTTCAATAATGCGGGAGCCAGCTTGCAGCCGAGATCTGTGGTCGCGCGGGTGATTGAGCACCTTCGGTTGGAGGAGCGCCTGGGCGGCTACGAGGCCGCCGACATCGTCGCCCCAGAACTGGATGGGTTGTACGGCAGTGTGGCGCGCCTGTTGCATTGCGCTCCGGAGGAGATTGCGTTGCAGGAGAACGCAACCCGGGCCTGGGAAATGGCCTTTTACTCGCTGGGTTTCTCTCCAGGCGATCGCATTGTGACTGCTGCCAATGAGTACGCAAGCAACTACATCGCATTTCTGCAGGTGGCGCAGCGAACCGGAGCTGAGATCTGCGTAGTGGAAAGCAATCCGGCTGGAGAGGTCGATCTGGATGCTCTAGAGAGGCTGCTGGACGATCGGGTCAAATTGATCGCGCTTACCCATGTGCCGACCAATGGCGGCCTGGTGCAGCCGGCAGCGCAGGTGGGCGCGCTGGCCCGCAGAGCCGGCATTCCCTTTCTCCTCGATGCCTGTCAGTCGACGGGACAGATGCATCTGGGCGTAAATGCTCTGGGATGCGATATGCTGTGCGCGACCGGGCGCAAATACCTCAGGGGACCGCGGGGCACCGGGTTTTTGTATGTGCGAAGGGCAATGCTGGAGCAGATGGAACCACCCCTGCTCGACCTGCGGGCAGCTACCTGGGTCTCCACTGGTAATTTTGAGGTGCGCGACGACGCGAAGAAATTTGAAACCTGGGAAGCAGCAGCAGCTCCCCGGCTGGGGTTAGGGGTAGCCATAGAATACGCGCTGGCTTTGGGGCTGGACTGGATCGAGCGCCGGGTTCAAGGTTTGGCCGCCTCGCTGCGGGAGAGGCTGGCAGATGTGAAAGGCGTGACCGTGCGGGACCTGGGCCGTGTTCGCTGCGGCATCGTGACCTTCACCTATGAGCCGCATCCGGCTGGAAAGGTGATGGAATGGCTGCGGGCGAACGGCATCGCCGTACGAACCATTGAGCGCTCTTCTACCCGCATCGACATGGAGCGGCGAGGGCTCGATGAGCTGGTGAGGGCCTCAGTGCATTACTACAACACTGAGGCAGAGCTGGAACGTCTATGTGCCGTGCTCCGCGCAATGAATGATTGAGAGGTTCAGGCCATGGATGCAGAAAGCGCACGAGCATACCTTCTGCGGTTGCCCCATGTGGTGGAAACCATGCAGTGGGGCGCCAATCTGGTTTTTTGGGTGGGCGACAAGGCGATTGGCGGCAAGATGTTTGCCCTGCTGAACCTCGATGACGACCACAAGGCGGTGCTTTCCTTTGCCGCCGGCCCGGAACGATTCGCTGAGCTGCTGGAAACGGAGGGTGTGTTTCCCGCCCCGTATTTGGCCCGTGCGCACTGGGTGGCCCTCCGGCATTGGGGGGTCGTGCGGAGCAGCGAGCTGGAAGAGTTGTTCAAACTGGGCCATGGCCTGGTGTACGGCAAATTGCCCAAGCGGACCAGGGATGTGCTGGCCATGCCAGCGGCTGCTCAGCGCAAGCTGTTGAAGGATCGCAAGAAACTGTTAGCAGAGCGAGTCGCAGCCCGCTAGAAGGCTGAAGAGTACGGGTTTCTGCCCGTACCCTTCAGGACCCAAGACGACGCGGTTTGGTGTCTGCGTTGCGTGGGAAAACAAGGTGTCCGATTTTGGCGCCGCTGCCGGTTTGTACAATTAGGCAGCAGGAGGATCGAGCTAAATGGGATTAGGGCTTGGCAGACATGCCGCCAGAACACTTGCCTGCCTGCTGTTCCTTATGGCAACGCTGCGCCCGCTCGGGGCACAGGACCCGGAAGCTGCCGCCAACCAAAAAAAGGCACGGGCCACCCTGGATGCCATGGTAGAGGCCCTGGGCGGTCAGAGGTGGCTCACGCTCACCAGCACTATGCAGCAGGGCCGGACCTCCGGCTTCTACCTCGGCAAGCCCACCGGTATGACCTCGGAATTCTACGAAATCCAAAAATTTCCCGACCAGACCCGCGTCGAGCTGGGGAAGAAACGGGACGTGGTCGAGATTATTTCGGGAGATCATGCTTGGGAGATCACTTATAAGGGCAAACGGGAGCTACCCAAGGAACAGGTTCAGGATCTCATTCGGCGCCGTGACCATTCCATCCAGGTAGCCATGCGCGTCTGGCTGAACGACCCCGGGACAGTCCTCATTTATAACGGGCAAAACCTGGTGGAACGCCATCTGGCCGATCAGACGACCCTCATTAACGCAGAGAATGACAGCATCACCATCCAGAGCGATGCAGAAACGCACTTGCCCTTGCGGCGGACCTGGCAGTGGCGCGATCCCCTCTACCACGACAAGAATACCGACGCGGAAGAGTATGACGACTACCATCTGGTTGAGGGCTTTCCCACCGCCTACACCATTACCCGCTACCACAACGACGACATGACCAACCAGCGCTTTCTCTACCACGCGGCCTACAATCTCGCGTTAACGCCAGACATGTTTAATCCTGATCTGACGGCGGCTAAAATCAAAAAATGACGCACGTAGAGCAGCGTCTGAGTTGGTGGAGCGGCGAAACCGCTCCCGACGCTGCCGTTCCCTCAAAGAACCCGGGGTCCCCGGCACGCTGTTGTTGCGTGTTGGGGTGGAAAGAGTGGCTGCACATCGCCACAGCAGCGCGACCCTGATGATGCTCTAAATGCTCTATAATCTGCGCTGCGACTATGGAAGACGAGAATCCCAGGCAGGAGGCGGCGCGCGTGCTGGACATACGGCAGATCATGTCCATTCTGCCCCACCGCTATCCCTTTCTCCTGATTGACCGCGTGCTCGAAAGCAGCCCCAAGAAGCGCATCGTGGCAATCAAGAACGTGACCATCAATGAGCCGTTTTTCCAGGGCCATTTTCCTGACTACGCCATCATGCCGGGAGTGCTGATGGTGGAAGCAATCGCCCAGACCGGCGGAGTGCTGCTGCTCCCTGAGGTTCCGGATCACGAAAACAAGCTGTTGGTCTTCTCGGGTATTGACCGGGCTCGTTTTCGCAGAGCGGTGACGCCCGGTGATCAGCTGCGCATCGAAGTGGATGTTTTAAACTGGAGGCCCCTGGCAGCGCGGCTCGAGGGCAAAGTCTACGTAGAAGGCAAGCTGGCGTGTGAAGCCACCATCATGTGTGCGGTGGTGCCCCGGCCATCCCGCATTGGCAGCGACAGACCGGAACGGCCGGTTGCTCCGCCTGCGGAGGATCCGGCTTTGGAGCCGGTGAATCAGGAGTGAGCATTCACCCCACAGCCATTGTGGCTGCCACGGCGAGTATCCCTGAGTCCTGTAACGTTGGTCCCTATTGCACCATCGGTCCTGAGGTCGCCCTCGGAGAGGACTGTGAACTGGTTTCCCATGTGGTGCTCGACGGAAAGACCCGCCTGGGCGCCCGGAACCGTGTCTACTCCTTCGCCTGCCTGGGTGTAGCGCCGCAGGATCTCAAGTACCGGGGCGAACCCACCAGCCTCGAAATCGGCGATGACAACACCATCCGCGAGTATGTGACCATTTCGCGGGGGACCAAGGGCGGTGGCGGAACTACGCGGTTGGGCAGCCACTGCCTGATCATGGCCTATACGCATATCGGTCACGACAGCACCATCGGGAACCACTGCATTCTGGCCAACGGCGCCACCCTGGCCGGTCACGTCACGGTGGAAGACCATGCCAGCGTGGGTGCGCTTTGCCCGGTGCACCAGTACTGCTGTATCGGAAAGCATGCCTACGTCGGCGGGGGGACCACCATTACCCAGGATGTTCTGCCTTACTCGCTGACCTCGGCCAAACGCGAGACCCATGCCTACAGCCTGAATCGAATCGGCCTGGAGCGCTCCGGCTTCAGCCAGGAGCAGCTGCGCGCCCTGCAACACGCCTACCGGGTTTTGCTGGCAGCCAGGCTCAATACCTCTCAGGCTCTGGAACGCCTGCGCAGCGAAGGTCAGCCGGAGGACTGCGTGGCTTACCTGATTGCCTTTATCGAGCGTTCCCAGCGGGGCGTGATCAAGTAGGAGGGGCCAGTGAAACCGGAGCTGATCACCAGGCTGGGGTTGATTGCCGGGAATGGACGCTTTCCGTTTCTGCTGCTCGACGCTGCGCGCGCACATGGGGCCGAGGTAGTGGTCGCCGCCATCAAGGAAGAAACCGACCCGGAGATGGATGCACGGGCCGCTGCCGACCCGGGCATACGGGTGTATTGGCTCTCCCTAGGGGAGTTGTCGCGCTTGATCGAGACCTTCCGTCAGGAGGGCATATCCCACGCCGTGATGGCCGGCCAAGTCAAGCACAAGCAAATCTTCTCCAGCATTCGGCCGGACTGGCGGCTAGCCAAGCTGCTATTGAATCTGCGTACCCGGAACACCGATATGTTGCTGGGCGCCGTGGCCAAGGTTCTGAGCGATGAAGGGATCGAGCTGATCTCGTCCACCGCTTTCCTGGAACCTCTGCTGGCGCAGCCGGGTGTGCTGACCGCGCGCTCGCCTACGGAGGAAGAGCAACAGGATCTGGCCTATGGGCGCGAGGTGGCCCTTGCACTGGCCGGCTATGACATCGGCCAGACCGTGGTCGTGGCAGGGCAGGCCTGTGTGGCCGTCGAGGCCATGGAGGGCACCGACGCCACGATCGAACGCGCCGGGGCCATTCTGCGGACTCTGGCTGGTGAGGGCGAAGCATCGACTTTGGAACGGCGCCTGACTGTGGTCAAGGTGGCTAAGCCGGCGCAGGACATGCGTTTTGACGTGCCGGTGATTGGCCCCAAGACCATTGCGGTGATGCGCGCGGCGGGAGCCACTTGTCTGGCGATTGAAGCCAGCCGCACCCTGATCTTCGATCGGGATACGGTTCGGGAGCTTGCCGCTGCCGCCGGCATCGCGATCGTTGGGGTTTAACAGGCTGCGGTTTCCTTCCTTGTACTCACAGCCGTTCAATCCCTGAGGTATCTTCCAATGCTTCGGCCCGGCGAGAACGCGGCTGGACAGCCGAAGACTAAAAGCGGTCTAATCGAGTGGGCTCACTTTGCAAAATCTGGAGATTCCCGTGAAAACGAACAGAGTAGCAATCGTTGCAATCCTGGTGGTTCTGCTTGCTGGCGCCGCCTTGAGCATCCGCGGAATAGCGGATGATACGGCCATGCCGCAAGCGGGCCAGACGGCCCCCAACTTTACCCTGCCATCGCAGGATGGCACCCCAACCAGTCTCGACAGTTTTCGCGGCAAGTGGGTGGTGCTCTATTTCTACCCCAAGGACATGACCCCCGGCTGCACCATCGAAGCGCACAACTTTCAGGAGGACATCTCCAAATACCAGAAACTGGACGCGGTCGTCGTCGGTGTCAGCGTCGATTCAACTGACAGCCACAAGGAGTTCTGTGCCAAGGAAGGGCTAAGTTTCAAACTTCTGAGCGATCAGGAAAAGAAAGTAGTGGTGGAGTATGGATCCTTGGGCGACCATATGGGCGTAAAGATCGCCAACCGCAACACGTTTTTGATTGATCCCCAGGGCAAGATCGTCCAGGTGTGGACTGGCGTAAAACCCTCAGAGCACAGCCAGCAGGTTCTCGCCGCGCTGAACGGTTTCGAGAAGAAGTAGCCTTGCCGAAGCGCGCTTTGTCGCCCGAGAAGCACAGCTCGAAACGAAGATAAGACACTCCAAACGCAAAAATGCCCGGCTGCCAGCCGGGCTCTTTTGCTTGCCTGTTTGTTATTAAAGAACTACTTCTTCTTTGTTGTCTTTTTCGCCGCCTTCTTAGCTGATTTCTTAGCTGGCGACTTCTTTGCTGCCTTCTTAGCCGGCGACTTCTTTGCTGCCGACTTCTTGGTTGCTGCTTTCTTCACTGCCAAAGGAATACCTCGTTTGATGGTAGATTTTTTGCTACTGGCGCTCTTCTTGTTGCCGACCGCTTTCGCGGCCTTTCTGCCGCTTTTCGCGCCTTTGCTGCTCTTCTTCGCGGCAGATTTCGTGGCGGCCTTTTTGGCCGGAGCTTTTTGAGGAGCCTTCGCTGGGGCTTTTTTCGCTGCTGTTTTGGTGGCCGGAGGCTTGGCGACGGTCTTTTTGGCAGCCGCCTTTTTGGCCGCCTTTTTGGCTGGGGCGTTCGCGGGTGGGGGCACCGCTGGAACGCTTACAGGTGGGGTAAACAATTCGGCACCTGTAGCCGTGGAAGCGACAATGACGCTGACTTCTTCTTCCTCTTCATCATCGTCATCGAAGCCGTCTTCCACCTCGTCCGGGTACTCGTCCGCCTCGGCTTCAAACTCATTGTCTGCGTGTGCGTACAGTTTGTGCTCGTCCTGCATTCTTATGCCTCCAAGGCTTCGTTTGCTACGGATTCGGATCGCAGAGAACCGCTCCCCATCATACTTGCCTGCGGCGCGGATTATAGCAACAGCATGCAACGGGATGCCAATGAACGCAAGTGAGAATTAAGTTTCTTTTCCGGCAAGGGCTCCAATCGTAGCCGCCGCACTTGTTTTTTCTGTCGCCTTTCGCTGTTCAAAGAGCCGGCGGGGCGTTTTTCGCGGTGGTATGCGCGCCTGCGGCAGCGTGCGCCGGCGGTTTGTGCGCAGACGTGGAGTTGGCGACCTTCTGTTTCGCGCTCGCGTGTTTTGTAGATGTGCTTCCCCGATGCTTGGAGCTTGTGACCCGGGCCGGTTCGGCCACGTAGAGACGGCGTCCCGGTTCCAATCGGCCCGAGCTCAAATGGTTCCAGCGCCGTAGTTGCTGCACCGTCACGTTGAAGCGATCAGCCACCGTGACCAGCGTGTCGCCATGTTCCACCTTGTAAAGCGTCAGGCGCGATCTGCTGGAGGGCGCGGGCGGTACAGGAATAATGAGCGAGTCGGTCGCCGAGAGATCGTCGCCAGGCTCCAACTGATTGACAAAGACAATTTCCGCCGGGGTTACGTGGTAATCGTGCGCGATCGTCTGCAGCGATTCCCCGGCAACCACTTTGTGAAACCGCCATTGATTGCGCTTGTCCACGGGGATTTCCGAGATGCGTTTTTGATACAGGTCTTTGCTCCCCGCAGGCAGGTGCAACTCGAAGGGATCGTCGGCGGGCGTGCTCATCCGCAACAGGCTGGGATTGAGGTCGCTGATCTCCTGAACCGGAGCTTCCACCAGGTCGGAGACCAGGCGCAGGTCAACACTGTAGTCCGTGGTCACCGTGTCGATGAGCAACGGTGGGTCGGGCACCAACGACTGCAGTCCATATTGCTCAGGATTCTTCGCCATGATCGCGGCGGCGATGATGATAGGCACATAATTCTTGGTTTCCTGGGGCAACACGTTGCGCCGGTAGAGCTCCCAGAAATCGGCGTAGCCGGTGCGCTGTACGGCTCGCTGCACATTACCCGGGCCCCAGTCATACGCTGCCATGGCCAGATACCAATCGCCCAGTTGAGCGTACAGTTCCTTCATGTAGCGAGCATAAGCATGGGTTGACTTCTGCGGATCGAAGCGCTCATCGTACCAGCCGTTGCGGGTGAGGCCATAGGGTCCGTAGGGCATGAACTGCCACATGCCGCCCGCACCCGAGTGCCCGTTCACCGCCTGCGGCTGAAAGCCGGATTCGGCCACCGCCTGATAAATAAGATCCTGCGGAACTTTCTCTTCCGCAAGCACCGCTGAAATCATGGCGTGATAGCGGCCGGCGCGCTCCAGCGACCTGGTAAGCGTTCCCCGCCCCTTGGAAGAAAAATAGCTGATATAACCGGCGACGGGATCGTTGATCACCAGCGGCAAATCGGACACTGTGGTCTTCAGTTCTGCGATCGCCTGCGCCTTGACCGTCGGGTCTACCGGGAAGGTGACGTCGTTGGCAATATCGACTGGAGAGGGCTCGATCTTGGGTGCGAATCCATTTCCCTGCTTGAGCGCCTCCGTCTCCAGCGTATTGACCGCGTCGAGAATGCGGTCGAACTCATCACGCAGCTGGGGTTCGGTCCGCAGGTCGAAATTGCTGGTCAGCATCATATCGACGGCTCGATCGAAGTCTGCCTTAGCGCTTTGCAGCTTGCCTGCGTGATAGTCGGTCACACCACTCTGGTACGCCACTTCGACTGCGTCGATCAGGGCCTGCACTTGAGGCCGGGCGGCAGGTGTTGGAGCGGGGGTAGCAGACGCCGTGGATGGTGTGGAGGGCTTGGAGGGCTTGAGCGCGGGAGCGGTAGCCTGCGGTGACTTGGCTGGTCCCGGCGTCAGTGGGTTTTCCGGCACACACCCGGTAAACAGCAACGGGGCCGCGGCAAACACCAGCATGACCACTCTGGGAGCGATATTTGACCCTCTGAATAAGCCCATGCAAAAACGCCTTGGCACCCTCGAGCCATGGCTGCACAACGAAAGGCCGGGTTCTTCCCGAGCTTCCTGGCAACATCGTTCAGGCTTGATTGTATTGCCCGGGGGCCTTCGCTGTGAATGATAAGATCGGGTGAGAGACCCTCTCGCCATCAACTGATTTGCCACCCGCCGATCGGCACCCCTTCATGGATAGCAAGCACATCCGCAATTTCGCCATCATCGCCCACATCGACCACGGCAAGTCCACCCTCTCGGACCGATTGCTGGAGTTGACCGGCTCCTTGACCGCACGCGAGATGCAGGCTCAGGTGCTGGATGCGATGGACCTGGAACGCGAGCGCGGCATCACGATCAAGGCCCACGCGGTGCGCATGAATTACCTTGCCCGGGATGGCGAAATGTACCAGTTAAACCTGTTGGATACACCCGGGCATGTTGACTTTTCCTATGAGGTCTCGCGTTCCCTGGCCTGCTGTGAGGGCGCTTTGCTTGTAGTGGACGCTTCGCAGGGCGTCGAGGCACAAACCCTGGCGAACGCCTACCTGGCCATCAATAACGGCCTGGACATGATTCCGGTGATCAACAAGATCGATCTGCCCAGCGCGGACGTTTTGCGCACCCAGGAGATGATCGAGTCCACCGTCGGATTGGACGCTACCGATGCTCTTCCGGTGAGTGCCAAAACGGGCCTTGGCGTTCCCGAGGTACTAGAGGCCATCGTGCAGCGTCTGCCTCCGCCTACTGGCGATGCGGAAGCGCCCCTCCAGGCCCTGATCTTCGATTGCTGGTTCGACCCCTACCGCGGCGTCATCGTGCTGGCCCGCGTAATCAATGGCATCTTGCGCAAAGGCGCGAGGATCCGGCTCATGTCCAATGGCCGGGTATTCGATGTGGAGTCGGTGGGTGTATTGACGCCGAAGCCACTCGAGATCGGGCAGTTGTCGGCGGGCGAGGTGGGATTCTTTTCCGCGACCATCAAGAATGTGGCCGACACTAAAATCGGCGACACCGTCACCGAGGATACCCGTCCTGCTGCGGAGGCTCTCCCCGGCTTCAAAGACATTCAATCGATGGTTTTTGCCGGGCTCTATACCGTGGATTCGCATGAGCACACGCTGCTGCGCGACGCACTCGAGAAGCTGCGGCTAAACGACTCATCGTTTTTCTTTGAACCTGAAAGCTCGGTCGCCTTGGGATTCGGTTTCCGCTGCGGATTTCTCGGGCTCCTGCACATGGAGATTATTCAGGAACGCCTGGAGCGCGAGTTCAACCTGGATCTCATAACCACCGCTCCGGGCGTGCGCTACAAAATCACCCTCACCGATGAGTCCATCATCGAAGTGGAGAACCCGTCCCGTTGGCCCGACCCCACCGATATCGAGAAGATCGAAGAGCCGGTGATCATCGCAACCATACTGACCAGCGAAGAGTATGTTGGCGGCATTCTTAAGCTGGTGGAAGAGAAGCGCGGCCGCCAGAAAAATTTCGAATACGTGACCCCAACCCGCGTCATGTTGACCTATGAGCTACCGCTCAACGAAATCGTATTGGACTTTTACGATCGCCTGAAATCGGTCTCGCGCGGCTATGCTTCGCTCGATTACCAGCTCGCCGGCATGTGGGAATCGCCCATGGTCAAGCTGGATATTCTCATCTCAGGCGAACCTGTCGATGCGCTCTCGATCATTGTGCATAAAGACTTTGCGTACGAGCGGGGACGAGCACTGGTCTCCAAAATGCGGGAGCTTATTCCCCGGCAGATGTTTGAGGTCGCCATCCAGGCGGCTATCGGAGCTAAGATCGTATCCCGGGAAACCGTTGCCGCCCTGCGCAAGAATGTGCTGGCCAAGTGCTACGGAGGCGACATCAGCCGCAAACGCAAGCTCCTGGAGAAACAAAAAGAGGGGAAAAAACGCATGAAGCGAGTGGGTAAAGTGGACATCCCTCAGGAGGCGTTTTTGGCAGTTCTCAAGGTCGGCGAGGATTCCAGCAAATAGTCTGAGCCGGCGGTTACGTTGGTCATGCCGTCTGTGCGTTTTGTGGAAACCCGAAAAAAACCGCCCTCCGCCCGAGCGCTGGTTCCGGCTCGTCGCCCGGCTCATAGCACAGGCGATAAATGCTTGACAAGCAAAAGGTTAACAGGCACAAGAAAGTGCTTGCCCAGGCTCTTTTGCGGCTAAGATCTGAAGCGCAAAAAGAGCACTGTCCCGCTTTCCACAATTTTTTCCACAGGTACTGCGGGTCGATTGGAAGGTATTTTTTAGCTGGTTTTGGTCATTATTTCCCTCCTGGCAAGTGGATCTTGCCAGGAGGGACGAATGGACCGATGCTCTACTGCGGCGGTTTGGTGGTGCTGGGCCGTGGGGCAGTTGGAGGCCGGCTGGGGCTGGTCGTACTGGGGCGCGGGGCACCGGCGGCGGCGGCTGGTTGCGGCGGAACGCCGGACTTGACGTTGTAAGCCTCTACGATCGCTTTGGTGATGTCAAGGGATCCATTGGCCCACAACACCGGCGTCTGCTGGGCGCTGGTATCGAGCACCAGCGTGAATTTGTTCTGCTGGGCGTAAGTATCCAACACCGCATAGACCTTCTGTGCCAGTGCCTGGTACATATCGTTCATCGCGCCGCTGGCTTCGTTCTGCGCGTCTTCCGCGGACCGCTGCAGCGATTTCGTCTTTTCGTCGATAACTCTCAGGCGGCTGTCGCGCTCCGGTTCACTCAGGGTGGCGCCGGCGTCCTGCAACTGCTTCTTGAGCGAATCGATCTCGTCGCTTTGCGCCTTTAATTGAGCCTGCTTGGGTTCGAATTTCACCCGCAGTTGAGCGAAGTTCCGTTGACCTTCGTTGGTCGCCGCGACCGCCTGCTGGAAAGAGATGATTGCAATTTTGGCACTGGCAGGGAATGCCGGTGCAGCGCCAAGACCGGCAGTTGATTGGGCCGGGGTGGGTGCGGAGGGAGCCTGGGCTAGCGCGCTGCTGGGCGAGGTAATGATGCCGACGCCGGTGGCGGTAGCAAGCAGGCAAACAAGGGTGATCGAACGCTTCATCGGAATACGGAACTCCTTTTGATCTTTGAATCCAGATCGCCCGCGTCTTTCAGCGGAAAGCGGGCCTTCGCTTGCGGGTCCCCCGCATGCGCATTTGCAATGCAGTCACCTGGCCAGCGCATCTGGCAGCAAATGCGAAGAAGAGACACGGACCGAGACAATGACAGGGCCAGCAGTGATTATAGGTGGGGGCCGAGAGAGCGTCAACGCAGGGCGGTCGCTCCACAACCAATGCTGACCGAAGCATGCAGTGGATGTTGCATCGCTCCACCACCAATGCTGGCGAAGCACCAACTCCCACATTGTCATTCCCTCCTCCTAGAAAGTAGTGCTGACGCTCAAGCGGAAGGTCTTCCTCGGCTCGCGAAAATGCAACAAGGAGTCGTAAGCCGTTATGGCTTCGGCATAGGTAAAGTCACCCGCTCCGCCGGATGGGAACATGCTGCGTGTGATCAGGCTTTCTCCCTGAACATTCTCGTAGAGGCGAAGCACGTTGTACGCGTAGTAGAGGCGCATGGGTGCATTCACAATGGGCAGCATCGCCGAGATCTCTCCGCCGATCGACATGCGCGGCACCAGGTTGGTGCCCGAGATCGGCCTGATCTCGTTGATGAACTGGATCGCCTGGCCGCCCTGGCAGGCGCCATTGAAGTACGAGGTGCAGCCGTAAAGCGGTGAATTGAGCTGGTCGGCGCCCTCTACGCTTTGCCGCAGTTGGGATTGGCGAATCACAGACGTGATGTCGAAGTCGTCGAACAAGGCGAACTGAACCGGGCCGGCGATAGGAATTCGATATTCGACGGTGGAAGTCCCCTTGATATCGCCACCCACTGAAACGGGTCGGTAAATCGGGATCGGAATCGTGATGTTGCCCAGAGTGTAGTTGCTCGGATCGATGGGGACGGGCGTGCCGTCGGGGTTGGTGAGCGTGATGTTTTGCCGTACCGGGATCCACCCATAGGGCGTCGCCGCACGCACATCGAAGCCGCGCAACTCGTTGTCGCCGCCGGAATAGAAACGGGCGAAGGGAGGAGCCACATCTCCGCTGTAACCCTGGATGTAAGAAAGCTGGATGCGATAGCCAAGGACATTACGCCCTTCCGGGTTCGGTCGCAGGCCTTTCATTGCCATGTAGTGCTTGTACAGCACCACCGGGGTGAAATAGCGCACATTACCCCACAGGCCCGAGAGCACAAACGCAGCGGAAATATCCGTTCCGAAACGAGGTCGGAAGACGGATGGGCCGACCTTGTTGTAGGAATAACTTAATGAAACCGAGCTGGTATAAATGCCTTCCAACGCATTGGCGCCCTGGATCTGGCCGCTGCGGAAGGCGAGCGTTTGGAAAAGGTTGGCCGATGCCTGGCTGAAGGTCGTGATGGTTGACTTGTCCCAACTGTAGGTCAAGCCGACCCGCTTAAAGGAGTGGCTCAGCGGATAGCTGATAGAGAAATTCAACCCCGTCGAGGACTGATTGTAATTCTGGGTAAGGGATTGCTGGGCGGCCGACAGGTTGGCGGATTGGCCGGTCACCTGGGCGTAGTTGCGCGCTGAATTGTAATCCGACTTCCTGGAGAACACCTGGAAGCCTACACTGGTCGGCTTGTTGCGCAGGTAGGGCTCGGTGAACGCGAAGACCAGGCTGCGTGCCAGGTTGCCGATATTGCCCTGGAGACTCAACGTTTCGCCCAGGCCGAGAAAATTGTTGGTTGAGTAGTTAAGACCGAGGAAGGTGCCGGAAAGCCCGCTGACCCCGCCGTTCAAACCGATTGAGTTCTTGCCTTTCTCGTGCACTTTGAGTAGCAGCGAAACCGTGGCGTTCTCGGGGTCCTGGTGTATCTCGGTGTCCTGATCCACCTTGAGCGGGTCGAAGTAGTCCAGTTGGTTCAGGTGCAGCAGGCTCGATTCCCACAAATTGCTGTTGTAGGGCTGGCCTTCTTCGATCAGCAGTTCACGCCGGATAACCCGATCGCGGGTAATGGTGTTGCCCTGGAATTCGATGCGCGAGACGGTAAAGGCCTTGCCCTCGTCGATGTCGATGTCGAGGTAGACCAGGTGCTTGGCGTCATCGATGCGGGGTGTCGGCACAGCGGTGAAGTTGATGTAGCCCAGCGTCCCATAAGCCTTGCGTAGATTATCCAGTCCCTTGCCTATGGCAGTTGCATTGAACAATTCGCCGTCCTTGGTGGGGAACTGGGCTCGCAGTGCCTTGACATTCGGCACGTGGGTGTTGCCGGTAAAGGTGACACCGCCAAGCCGGTAACGCGGTCCCTCCTCGACCGGGACGCGGATGTCGATACGCTTACCCTTGCGAGCACGAAAAGTAAGTAACGAGAGCCCGCCCTCATTCCGAATATGGGTGATGGGATCGCCGACCCCGGCCCGGAAGTAGCCCCGGTCCTGGAGCGCGCGCCGAACCCGCTCCGTGTCTTCCTCGAGCTTGCTCGCATCGTAGGTACGGGCAAAGAGGTTTTCCAGGAAAATCGAGTGCGGGATCCCAACTGGCCGGAGGTTCCTCATGGCGGCGCGCAGCTCGCGTGAACTCACCGCGCGGTTGCCGGTGAAAGTGATATTCCCCACTTTCACCGTGGGGCCTTCCTTGATGATGAAGTTGACCGTGACCGAGGAAGGCGGAATGGTCTTGATGTCCGGCTTCACGGTCGCAAACTGGTGCCCGTGCTCAGCCAGCAGGGCGCGGATCACATCGATCGCACGGGCCAGCTTGGTGGGATCGTAGGGGCTTTCTACAGAGAAGCCAGTGACGTGCTCTTTCTTGAAGCGATCCAGAACATCCGAGGTCGAGACCGAGTTCAGGCCCTTGTAGTTGATCTCGCGAATGGTCGGCTTTTCTTTAACGATGATGTCGAGAACGATGCCCTTCGGGGTATCTTCGCGCGCAATCTGCAGGTTCTCGAAGTATCCAGTGTTCCAGAGCGAGTTGAAGTCGCGCTCGATGGTCGCCGGATCGTAGGTATCTCCAGGGTGGGTAAAGAGCCGCGCCAAAATCGTTTCTCTGGGAATGCGGCGATTGCCGATTACCCGGATTTGCGTCACGACATTCGCCTGGGCGACGTCCTGCTGAGCCCAGGCAATCAGACTGGAACCGCAAAATAGAAGCAAGCCCACGATCCTGCACACCCGAAAAAAAAACGGCAGCACAGGTTGGTTCTTATGAAACCGGGAGCGAAGGCTCCCTGACACGACGCGAAGAATAGGCACACCCTCACTGCTGAAAATCGGATCCTTCTGGAGGAAAAGGCGATTATATGTGACGGAGGGGGTACTCCCCAACTCCGCCGACTCGTTTCTCACCCCGTCTACCATCCAGGAGGCCCAGTCAAAACAGACACCAGAACTCCCTCAGCTCTCCAGCTCACTGCTGGCGAAGTATTCGCCCAGTGAGGAATCCCACGCCACAGAGAGAAGGTTTGGCTTGCAGCAGACCTGGCAGTCTTCCACATACCGCTGCCGCCCGCCTGCAGTCTCGTCCACCACGATCTCATTCCACTCTCCACAGCCCGCGCACTGGAAACCCGCTGGAAACGGCATCGTCAATCTCACGCTTGAGCAGGTGTTCCTAGTCTATCGGAGGGAAGAGGTTTTTGGTTGGGGTCAGCTTTCGAACTTCCACCAGGGTCGAATAGAACGTGGCCCCACGGCCAAGGTCGGTCAGACGCTCGGAGGTAAGCGCGTTCACGTTGTTCCCCCCAGCCGACAGCTTGTTCCAGTTGAGGCTGGCAGCGACCACGCCGGCTGGTACGCTGCCGTCGATGCGCGCCCGCAGCTGCATTTTGCCGCGCGCGTTATATATCTCCACCAGGTCTGCCTCGCCGATCTCCCGCGCGGCGGCGTCCTTCGCGTGCATGAACACCAGGCCAGGGGACTCCATCTTCTGGTGTCCCGGAAGGTTGGCGAAAGTCGAGTTCATATAGTGGTCGGCCTTGCGGGGCAAAAACTCGAGCGGAAATGTATGCGAATGGGCTCCCCGCCGCGATTCGTCCGGCGGGTGGAACGCAGGCAGCGGTTCGAGCCCCTGCGCTGCCAGCGCGCTCGAATAAAACTCCGCCTTGCCGCTGGGTGTGGCAAAGCCGCCATTCGCAAAGGGCAGCTGAACCCCGTCCGCGCGATCCGTTGCGGGTTGCAAGCGTATGCTCTTTTTCGCCTCCAGCTCCTGGCGGGTAATACCATGCATCGCCGGCGCATCCATCGCCTGGTCGATCAGGTCGTCAACGCTGTCCTGGAAGCAGGACTCGGAGAACCCTATGCGCTGCGCCAATTGGCTAAAGAGCCAGACGTTCGGTCGGGCCTCTCCCAGCGGCGCGATGGCTTGTTCTGACAGTTGCAGAAAGTAGTGACCGTACGCTCCCTGAAAATCTTTGTGTTCCAGGAAGGTGGTTGCCGGCAGTACGATATCGGCGTAGTCGGTGGTATCCGTGAAGAACTGCTCGTGTACCACAGTGAACAGGTCGCTGCGCATCATTCCGCGCACTACGGCGTTCTGGTTGGGAGCAATGGCCGCGGGGTTCGAGTTGTAGACGAAGAGCGCTTTCACCGCAGGTTCATCGAGCTCCGTGAGAGCGTGGCCGAGGCGCGACATGTTGACGATGCGCGCTGGGCGCTGGAGCGGGCTCGCCATCATCAAATCTGGCCTTTCCAGGGCTGCCGTGTTGAACGCGAAGGCTCCGCTGGTGGAGAGCTGCAGCCCTCCGCCGAGATGCTTCCAGGCTCCGACCAGCGCGGGCAGCATGCAAACGGCACGCGCGGCTGCTCCACCGTTCTGCGAACGCTGTATGCCATAGTTCAAGCGGATCACGGCCGGGGCACTCGTCGCATATTCGCGTGCCAGGCGCGTGACGTCCCCTGTGTTGATGCCGGTTAAACAGGAAACAAGCTCTGGCGTGTACGGCCCAACGTGTTCACGCAGGGCCTCAAATCCGTGGGTATGCTGGGCCACATAATCCCGGTCGTAGAGCCCTTCATTGATGATGACGTGCATCAGGCCGAGCGCTAACGCCGCGTCCGTGCCAGGCTGGATGGGGATGTGCCAGTCGGCCACGCGCGCGGTGCGGGTGAGGAATGGGTCGATAACCACCAGGCGTGCGCCCTGGTGGCGCGCCTCTTCGACAAAGGGCCACAGGTGCACGTTATTGCCATGGATGTTCGCGGCCCACGCGATGATGTACCGGGCATGGCGGAAGTGTTCCGGGTCCGTGCCCCGCTTTTCTCCGTACACTGAGATCAAGGCATCGCCGCCCGCGGTCGCACAGATCGTGCGATCGAGCCGCGAGGCGCCGAGCCGGTGAAAGAAGCGACGATCCATGGAGCCATAGCCCAGCACTCCCATCGTTCCCGCGTAGGAATAAGGCAGGATGGACTCAGGGCCGTGCTGCTGGGCAATCAGCCCCAGCCTTTTCGCGATCAGGTCCAGCGCCTCGTCCCAGCTGATACGTTCGAAGACGTCCGCCTCGTGGCCGTAAGGCATTCTCCCTTTGGGCGCGCCGGCTCGGCGGCGCATGGGGTAGAGCAGCCGCGAGGGAGAATAGACACGGTCCAGATACTTGGCCACCTTACCGCAGAGAAAGCCCCGAGTCACTGAATGATCCGGATCACCCTGAACGCGCGTCGCCCTCCCTGATTCATCGATGGTCACCAGAATGGCGCAGGAATCCGGACAGTCGTGCGAACAAACAGCGTGGGCGGTTCTCGATCCAGGCATAAGTCATTGTAGTAGGAACTCTGCCGCAAGGCCCCAGTCCCAACCACGAATCGCCTCGGCACCAAAGTGCGTCGGATGAATCGGCATTTTGAGGAAAGAGCAGTGGAATCCCATATCTCGCGAACAACGAGCGAGATATGGGGCACCCGTCGTTAGCGAGGGAACCAGAGGAAATTCGTAAGCGGGGTCGTCCCGATTTATCTTCAATCCATGAGAAAAGGCAGTGTCCACCTATTCCTGATTCTCGTCCTAGCGCTCGCGGTTTCCTCGCAAGCACAAACCGCACCAGAAGCCGGCATTCATCATCTGCTCGACCAACAGACGGCGGATTGGAACCGAGGCGATGTCGAAGCCTTCATGAAAGGCTACGAGGACTCTCCAGACACCACCTTCGTCGGCCAGACCGTGCAATACGGCTATGCCACGATTCTCGAACGCTACAGGAAGCTCTATACGACGCCGGCAGCGATGGGGAAATTAGCCTTTACCCATCTGGCAATCAGAGTTTTGGATGCCAACTACGCAGTAGCCACCGGGAATTTTCATTTAGAGCGCACCGCAGCCGGCGGAGGCAATGCCGACGGCATCTTCTCCCTACTCTTCAAGCGGGATTCCTCAGGCTGGAAGATTATTCTGGACCACACCAGCCGGGTCAGCTGAAGCTCAGATCTGCAGCACTTCTCTCTCTTTATTGCGGCACATCTCTTCCATGCGCCGGATCTCATCGTCGGTGAGTTTTTGGATCTCTTCGAGGGAGCGCTTCTCTTCGTCCTCGGAGATTTTCTTATCCTTGGCGGACTTCTTGATGAGTTCATTACCATCGCGGCGGATATTACGCACCGCGGTGCGATGGTCTTCGAGCGTCTTGTTGAGGTGCTTCACCACTTCGCGGCGGCGCTCCTCCGTCATCGGGGGTACGGGAATACGCACGATCTTGCCGTCGTTTTGCGGGTTGAACCCCAGATCCGACGTGCGCAACGCCTTCTCGATATCCGCCAGGATACTTGGATCCCAGGGCTGGACCAGGATCAGGTTGGCATCGGGAGCGGTGACCTGGGCCACTTGATTGAGGGGCGTATCCGTGCCGTAGTACGGCACCTTGATCTGGTCGAGCATGTGTACAGAGGCACGTCCGGTGCGTGTAGACGCGAGGTTGCCGCGGAAATCATCCACCGCTTTCTCCATCCGCGTTTTGAGCTGCTGCTGGATATCTTTGAGGGCCGGAATACTGGCCATTACTGAGACTGCCATCGTCTTCTTCCTCGATCTTTCAAAAAAGATTATGCAAGCAAGGTCACGCCAGTAGACAGCGCCTGCTCGCGTGCATGGTAGGACGACCGCACCAGCGGTCCCGACTCTACGTGGCGGAACCCCATTCGCAGAGCTTCTTCGCGCATATAGACAAACTCTTCCGGCGTGTAATAGCGCGCCATGGGCAGGTGATCTCTGGATGGACGCAAATACTGCCCAATGGTCAACACGTCCGTGCCGACGGCGGCCAGATCGCGATAAACCTGCAACAGCTCATGCATCTCTTCGCCCAGGCCGACCATCACTCCGGACTTGGTGGTCATCCGTGGGTCGACGATCTTGGCATACTCCAGCAGCCGAAGCGTCCGCTGGTAACGGGCCCCCGATCGCACCACGCGATAGAGTCGCGGCACCGATTCAGTGTTGTGATTCAACATTTCCGGCTGAGCTTCAACCACGATGCGGATGGCCTCTTCCTGACCCTGAAAATCAGGGATAAGCACTTCCACCTGGCAGCCCGGCGCCTGCCGCCGGATCTCCTCGATGACCATGGCGAAGGCGCGGGCCCCCCCCAGAACGTCGTCGTCACGGTTCACGCTGGTGATCACCGCATGCTTAAGGTCGAGAATGGCGACCGCTTCAGCTACCCGACGGGGCTCGTCGAAGTCGATGGGCTCCGGCCGCCCCTTGGGCACGGCGCAAAAACCGCAGCGACGGGTACAGGTGTTGCCCAGCATCATGAAGGTCGCGGTGCGCTGGTTCCAGCACTCGCCAATGTTGGGGCAGTGCGCCGACTCGCACACTGTATGCAGGTTGAGTGAACGCGCCAGACTCTTCAGCTCGTGGTAGTTTTCACCCACCGGCGCGCGAGCCTTCAGCCAGGCAGGCTTGGGGACGGGACGGCGTGGGCTTGGGTCAATCTGGACGAGGTCGATCACGCTGAATCCATTGTATCGGGTCAAGCACTCTAGCGAATGCGCCCGGTGACCTCGGGACGCACCAGGTAAAGAAAGAAGATGAGGTTGATCACCGCCCAGACCGCGCCCTGGGGCTGATGAAAGCGGAAAAGGCTATAGCACCAGTAGCAAACGGAGCAGAAGACCGCGCCTAGGGTAAGCGCCCACCCCCACCGGCGCATGCGGATGAGCCCAAGGCCCGCGACGGCAAAGACGCTGCACAGGATCAGGATGCCAACGCGAGCTGGTCCCCGCGGATAGTGGCCAGTCAGCACCCCAGCCACTCCCACCAGAGCGAGCGCCAGCATATACAGGGAGATAGCCGCCATGCCCGGCAGCGGAAGATTGGTCATAACGTGTGCAGGTACGCCATCAGCTCTTCGAACTCCTGCTCTGACATTGTATTGCCCATGGGCGGCATCATGGCGTAGCCCCGCAGAATCACCGCGCGCACTCGAGTGTCATTTGCTGCCATACCGTTCGACAAATAGGGCTTGCGAAAGAGCCCTTCGAGACCAGGGCCGTACAAGCCTTTGTCCGTATCGGCATAGTGGCAGCTGGAGCATTGGTTCACGAACACCTGCTTCCCGGCGGCCTCCTGCGGGGTGAGAGCACGTACCGGCTTGGAGGGCGAGTGCTTGCAACCACAAGTGGCCAGCAGCCCGAGGGCAAGAATCAAGAGCTGGTTTCTCTGAGAGAACATCTTCAATTCGCCTCCGCGATCGCGGCTACGATCTTGTCCATCGCGGAGCGGTCCGCGGGCAGGGATGGTGAGTGATCGGTGCACATGATGGAGAAGGCGACCGTCTGGCCACTGGCAGCCACCAGGTAGCCGCTCAAAGCACGTGCTTCTCCCAGGGTGCCGGTCTTGGCGAAAACTTTGCCATCGAGCGATCGCTGCTTGAAGCGGGCGGAGAGGGAGCCATCCACTCCCCCCACGGGCAGAGAAGTGCGGAATGCCTCACCCCAGCTCTGCCGGGCCGCGTAGGTGAGCAAGGTAGTAAAGGCTCGGGGAGTAGCGAGGTCCTGGGGTGAGAGCCCGCAGCCATCGTAAAGGACAAAGTCGTTGGGGGCGACACCGGCTGAGATCAGAAACTGACGCACCACTCGTGTGCCTTCCAGCAGGGATCCATCCGAGCTTTCGAGCTTGCCCAGGGTTCTGAGAGTGATCTCGGCGTGCAGGTTCTGGCTGACTTTGTTGGTCACCACCAGGTCTTCTCCGAGCGGTGGCGACACATGAGAAGCGAGCAGAAACGGTCCCGCGCTTGCCGACTGCACCGTCTCTATCGTTATGGGATGAAGCACGAGAGGCAGTTGCTGGGCGGGGAGGAAGTCGCTGGTATCGGAGGGCTGCCGATGTTGCGCCCGCGCTGTTCCGCTGACCTGGACCCCACGCGCCAGGAGCATCGCCCGCAGAGAGCGTGCGGCGTAATCGGCGGGATCTTCGATAGCCAGGGCGGCGTGCAGGCCCGGTTGGCCAAGAGCAGTCCGGCCAAATATGCGTACGGTGAGAGAGCCCGGGGAGCGCTCGATTCCCGGCTTACCAGGGTCGCCCGCGGGGCTGGTGGTGAGCGAATTTTCGAGCGCGTAGTACGGCGTCGCCGGGAGCCAGGAGGGCACCGCATTCTCCCCTACTTGCGCTGCCGGCACAGCGCTGAGGTAGACCTCGTTATCATTCACGCTCAGGGCCGAAGCTGGTGCGCCATATCCCCATTGCAAGTCGTCCCAACTCCAACCGGCGCCGTAACGTTCGTAGAGAAACCAGGTGTCGTCTCCGACAATGTCTCCGCTTACGGAATGGACGCCGTGGCGGACAATCTGGTCCGCCAGATCCTCCAGTGCCGCCAGTGGGGAGCCGGTGCGTTCGGTCTTGACGCCGAAGGGCATCGTACGCGCCGACATGTTCGGATCGCCCACGCCAAAGATCGTGATATTGCCGCGAATCTCCCCTGCATTGCTGACCTCAGCGCTGCTCGATACCAGGGTGGTGAAGGTGAGGCCGCTGGGCAACAAGGCATATGCCGCGGCCGTAGTGAGCAGCTTTGCGTTCGACGCCGGGTTGAAGTACTGGCCATCATTGAGCGCATAAATCGGGCCGCCGCTCAGCGCGAAGACGGAGATTCCCCAGTGCGCCTGGTTGACTCCCGGGTCGGCAAGAATGCGGCTTACGGCCTGAGCGAGGGGCAACTTGCGTGACGCCCGGTGTTTGGCGACGGCCGTCGCTGAGGCAGTCGCAGCACAGAGCAGGGCCAGCCACAGGATGAGATAGGGGGAGCGCGTTCGCATGTCTCTGCGCGGAGTTTACCTCACCCTCGTTGGGCGTCCTAGAATGGTCACAGATGCCCTTTGCTACGCGTTCCTGCTTTGACTGGAAGCTGCGCACACGGTCCCTGCCACTGGGGAAGCGGACCCTGGTGATGGGGGTACTGAACACCACCCCCGACTCTTTTTCCGATGGGGGGGCCTTTGCCACCCATGCGCAAGCCATCGAGCATGCCCTGGCGATGTTTGAGGACGGGGCTGACATCGTGGATATCGGTGGCGAATCCACCCGGCCGGGCAAGCGCACGCCGGTGGGTATTCAGGAGGAGATCGATCGCGTCATTCCTGTGCTGGAGGGCGTACTACGCCATCGGCCGGCGTCCATCCTCTCCATCGATACCTATAAATCCGCGACCGCCGCGGCCGCCCTCCATGCCGGAGCCGAGATCGTCAACGATGTCAGCGGACTCTCCTGGGATGAGGCCATGGCTCAGGTCTGCGCTGTTGCCAGGTGCGGCGTCGTGCTCATGCACTTGTGGGGTCAGCCGGAGGAGTGGCACGAGTTACCAGCGATGCATGGCAATCAAATGGTAGCCCTGGTCAAGCGGGAGTTGGGACAGCGGCTGGAGCAAGCACAACAGGCTGGAATCCAGCGGGATAGGATTGTTCTCGACCCCGGTTTCGGCTTTGGCAAAGCCGGTGACCGGAATTACTCCTTGCTAGTGGGTCTTGAAGAACTGGGCTGCCTGGGACAGCCGCTGCTCGCGGGTGTCTCGCGCAAATCATTTCTGGGTAAAACCTTGTCCACCCTCTATCAGGGAGCTGATGTGCCGGTGGCGAGCCGGGGAAATGCATCAATTGCTGCCGTAACCGCCACCATCCTGGCCGGTGCGCACATGATCAGGGTGCACGATGTATGTCCAGCCCGGGAGGCGGCCGCCATAGCCGACGCCGTCCTGGTCGCGGCTGCAGCCTACGCCTGAACGTCGTTCAGTCAAGAGTCGTTGCTTCCACGGCACACCGGGACAGGTCGCTTCGGTCGGGGGTTGTGACTTTTTGATTTCTTTCAGGTTTTGGTGGTCGAAAGCTCTGAAGAGCGTCGGCCAACGAGCATCCTCGAGGTCCCTCGGCTATGCTCGGGACAGGCTCTTCGACTGCGCGCGAAAAACCCTTTGTTAAGTGATAGATCTGCGAGGCGCTTCGCTCCCACGGCAGGCCGGGGCAGGCTGGATGACGGCCTTGTGGGAGTTTTGAAAAACCTTCCGGTTGGGTGTGCCAAAAACTCAAAAATCAAAAAAGTCACAACCTCTTGATGACAAACGAGTGGGGGAGGCATGGTAGCCCACTCAAGCCAAAGTACGGCTTGAATGGGGCACCCAGAGCTTTTTTTGCCTGTGTAAGGCTTTTGGCGTTTGATGTACTTCATGCGCCGTTCGTGGCAGGAAATCGGGGTCAAGCCGTACTTGGGTTGCGTGGGATACCACGCACCCGCTGCGAGGCTAAATCTAGTGCTTGTCGTCCGAATCGTGGTTGTGGGAGATGGGGCTGGCTTCAAAACTGACGATTCTCCACTGACCCATTCGATTGCTGTATACCCGGGTGTAGCGGAACCGTCCGCTGATATCACGGTCGCCATTCTTTCCCACCAGGTCAGCCTTCGACGTAACTACGGCAGTGTCCCCATAGATCCGTACTTTGATGTCGCTTAGATCGAGCTGCGTAATGTGCAGGGACCCGCTACGGCGCCGTGTGAGTTCATCGGCTTTGGTTTCCAGGGTGCCGTTGGCGCTGATGCCCAGGTAGTCATCGGCCAGCAGGCGATCGACCTCAGAGACGTTATTCGAAAGCTGGGCCTGGCGCCAATCGAGTTCCAGCCCTTCAATCTCCTTGTGGGCATTCTCGTGATGGGGAAAAAGGGCATGCGCCTGGGTTGCACACGCGGAGAGCAGTATAAGGACGAAGAACAGTCTGCCGACCGTAGGAAACAGCCAACGATGCTCGGAATGAGCGCGCATAACCGTACCGGATGTTAGTCCGCGTCCGAATAATGAGTCAAAAATGAAACTCCAGAGTGACAGTTTTCGCGGTTGAACGCAATGTCTCGGGGCTTGGACTGCAAGCCGCACGGAGCACCAGCTGACACAAAATCAGTCATCGAACTAGGTGGGATGCGGAATCAGCCTGCCAGGTTCGCGTTCATTCTATTGCTACCCCCCAGGTGACGAAGTGGTCATACGACCGCGGTCAGATTCTCGACCTCTCGCTCGCGCATAAGCTGAAAAAGACCGCCCACGGCAAACTTCTTGAAGTGAGGGGTAGTGCGGTGGAACTCACTTGCTGCCCGGTCACGGTACTGCTCGTAGATCACGACCACGGCTGGGTCGTCCTCAACGGTGTGTGGGATATAGCTCACGCAGCCCGGCTCCTGGCGCGAAGCGAGAGCCAGCTCCCGCAAGATATCGCTTACGTTTTCACGGTCTTCGGTGGCGAATCGCATACGTACGATAAAACTGACCATTGTGTCTCTAATCTATCCGGAAATGTTTGTCGAAAAGAACCTTGCCGTAGGTATTTGCACCGCTGTCATCCGTCCTGCCGTGGCCGCCCAGCCTGCCCCGGCGCGCCCTGGGAGTGCATCCAGTCCAGGGCCCCAGAGAAGCCGGGAAGGATCATCGTCTGTTCCCGGTCCGGGCCAGTGGATACCATGCCGATGCGAGCGCCGGATTCCGCTTCAAGGAAACGAAGGTACTTCTGCGCCGCCTTGGGAAGCTGGTCGAACTCGGTGATGCCCTCGGTGGACGTCTGCCAGCCCTCCAGCCGGGTGTAAACCGGCTCTATCTTCTCCAGGCCACTCACGTCCGCCGGGATGGTGTCACAGCTCTGGCCATCCACCCGGTAGCTGGTGCAGATCGGGATCTCGGCAAAGCTATCCAGCACGTCCAGCTTGGTAACCACTAGCCATTCCGTGCCGTTGATTTCGCTGGAATAACGCAATAGGGGTAAATCGAGCCACCCACAACGGCGAGGCCGTCCGGTCACCGCACCGTACTCCTGCCCGCGGGCGCGCAGCAGATCGCTGGGCTCGCCCTGGATCTCGGTGGGGAATGGACCCTCGCCCACGCGGGTGACATAGGCTTTGGTGACTCCGACCACCGTGCCGATGGCGGTCGGTCCCACACCGGTTCCGATCACCGCGCCCCCGGCGGTAGAAGAAGAGGAGGTCACAAACGGGTAGGTGCCATGATCGATGTCCAGCATGGTGCCCTGGGCGCCTTCAAACATCACGCTCTGGCCCTGGCGGATGGCGTCGTTCAGCAGCTTTGCTGTGTCGGTGACAAAGGGCCGAATGCGCTCCGCCGCCTCGGCGTACTCATCGTACATCTTGATTGGGTCGAGCGGGTCGGTTCCGAAAAGCGCGTGCGCGATGGCGTTCTTTTCGTTGCAGGCATTTTCAATGTGCGTTTTGAGCAAACTGCGATTAAGCAGGTCAATCACGCGCAGTCCGCTGCGATGCATCTTGTCTTCGTACGCGGGACCGATGCCCCGGCTGGTGGTGCCGATCTTTTGCCGTCCGGGAGCATTCTCCGACGCCAGCTCGATCATGCGATGGTAGGGAAGGATTACCTGTGCGCGGTTGGAGACAAATAGCTGCTCATCGACGTTGACTCCCAGGTCGCGAAGCTTGCCGATCTCCTTAAGGAAGGCCAAGGGGTCAAGCACAACGCCGTTGCCGATGACCGCACGGCAGTCCGGGCGCAAAACGCCGCAGGGCACCAGTTGCAGGATAAACTTCTGTCCCCGGATGATGACCGTATGGCCGGCGTTGTGGCCGCCGGCATAACGCGCCACCACCGCAAATCTATCGGAAAGAACGTCGACGATCTTTCCCTTGCCCTCGTCGCCCCATTGGGCACCCAGTACTACCGCAGTCTTGGCTCGCATGAACTCCAATCAGTTTCGTGTGACGCACTCTTCCCCTGCCGGCTCGGCCTTTTGATCGAAGCTCGTCGAACCTGCGCAGGGGATGAGTGGAAATATTGCTGACCAGTCTGGCGCGGCGCCCCGAATTTCCTGTGGAGCTTGGTCGGAATCAATAAGCCTCATGCGGACTTGTCTAGAGCCGCGTACAGGAAATCCGGGCGGCGGCGCAGCCTGTTCCGACTCTTGATGATATAACGCCTCAGGGTAGCGGCCAAGCACCTGCGACAATGACAGAAGATGAGCTATGCCCGAACTGCCTGAAGTGGAAACCATCGCCCGCGGGGTCGATGAGCGTCTGCGTGGGGATCGCATCGAAAGCACTTGGTTCAGCGAAAAGTCTGAGCCCTTCAAGTCTTCTCCCCAGTTGATGGCCAACGAGCTACCCGGCCGGCGCATCGAACGCGTCTACCGCGTAGGCAAACACATTGTCTTCGATCTCGCCCGTGGCAAGGCGCCCGGCCTGCAATGGATCGTGCACCTGGGCATGACCGGCCGCCTGTTGGTCGCCGACGCGGAGACGCCGGTTCCCCGCCACACGCACGGCATTCTGCATCTGGCTTCAGGAAGAGAACTCCGTTTCGTGGACCCGAGGCGATTCGGGCGTATGGAGCTGCACCGCCTCCCCACCTCAAAAACAGCCCGATTCGCTGGCACGGGCCAGGAGCCTTTCAGCATCTCTCCCGACCAGTTCGCAGCCCTCTTCCGACCGCGCCGCACCTCCATCAAGGCTGCCCTGCTGAACCAAAAACTGCTGCACGGAGTGGGAAACATCTATGCCGACGAAAGTCTTTTCCGGGCTGGGATCCGGCCCCGCAGGATGGCTCGCCACCTGAAGCGGGCAGAATTTGACCGCCTGCATGCCAGCCTGCAAAGTGTCTTAAGGGAGGCCATCTCGCTTGGTGGCTCCTCCGTATCCGACTATGTGGACGCGGCCGGCGTAGCGGGCTTCTTCCAACTCGAGCATCGAGTCTATCTGCGCACCGGACAGCCATGCCTGGTATGCGGAACGCCCATTCGGCGCATCCTTCTGGCTGGGCGCGGGACGCACTATTGTCCCCACTGCCAGCGCTAGATTTGCCCGGCTCACAGGCCCGTTTCTATGGATTCCAGAATGATTGCCTGGGTACAGCTTCCATAAATCGGAAACTGCGATCGGCGGCCAACAGCTAACTAACTGATAACAAGTAACATGGTAAACGGCACGTCAACTGCTACTACTATGGCAGCCAGCGACGCACGTGGCTCGCAAAAAGCGAGTTCCGGCGCTTCAGAATCCGGCGAGCAGAGCTAGGTTCTACCAGGACCAGCCGCAACCGGAGCTTTACATCCCGCAGACGTGCGCTGCCGGGTGAACCCTTGGGAGGCCAGTGACTGGCCATTATTCAGGAAAAGCCACTCAACCGTGGCTTTTCTCTTTCCAGGTATTTCTGCCTTGTTTTCTCCCCTCAAGCCCCAACAGTAACCAGCCTGCTCTGACTTCCGGAATGTGGTTTCTGAATAGCACTTGCTCTCGGGCAGTGTATCTGTGTATTATCGGTTTTGCCTATCGAGCGGCTGAAGCCAGTTCTCATATGAGTCAGGCTCGCCGCAATTCTCGAGAGTCAATAGGGTTTTTCTGCCGCGTCGCACCTGCTGGCCCAAATAGCGATGTTCGTCGCCGGGTCAATCAATAGCGGTACAGACTAATACCAGTAGTTTGTTTGAGAGATCAAACCATAGGTTCCACCCCAAACCGATTCTTTTGGATAAGTTCCTTTTGAGTGCGTGGACGTGGCCGCTGGCCATCAACCAAGTGGAAACATGAGTTGCAGCCTATCTCTGCCTTCCCCGGTCGGGGGTGGGTCGCAACTGAGCAAGCAGGAATCGCCAACGCACCGGGATGTGCATGCATGACAACAGAGCAAAATCAACCCCAGGCTCAGCCGTCCAATCAGGCCCAGCCTGCAGGTCAAACTGAAGGGCAAGGGCATCGTCGCCGGCGCCGCAGACGTAAGGGATACGCGAACAATCAGGCGAAGGGTCATGCCAATGGCGAGCCTGGGGCAGGCTCCGGCCAGGCCCATCCGCCTAAGAAGGCGTCCAAAGCCAAATCTCCTGGCCAAAACCGCTTTATTGCCAAGAATGGAAATGGTGGCAATGGCGGCGCGCACGCAGCGATGAACAACGGCGGGGGCCGGCGCAAAGGCAAGCAGCGCCGGCAACAGACATTCGTCGGCCCCATGGATCACAGTTATCGCGTGGTGAATGGCAACACCGCGGATACGCCTCATTCCGCCGCCGAATTCCGTGGCAACGGACAGAATGGCCACTACGTGGATGCCTTACCTAGGGATCCCGTGGTTGTGCCCGTACGAGAAGACGCCCCCATTCGCATCTATTGCTTCATTGAAGATTTATTCTTCCTGGCCAAGATTCAGGAGGCGGCACGCAAAGTAGGCGTGAAGGTCGGTTTCGTCAAGGCGGATAAGGACATTGTGTCGCGCCTGGCGGATGTACCCGAGGGAAGCCGGCCCTCCCTGATTGTCTTTGACCTGAACAATGTCAGTGCCAAGCCCCTCACCCTGATTCCCCGCATCAAGAGCAAAATGAAGCGCGGCACCTCAGTGATCGGTTTTCTCTCACACCTGCAGGGCGACCTCAAGGCGAAGGCCATGGAAGCAGGCTGTGACATGGTGATGCCACGTTCCGCCTTTTCCCAGAACTTGCCGAACCTGTTGCGCCGTCACGGACTCGACGCCGAGCTAGAAGCAGTAGAGGCCTAGATCGTCCCATGGCGCCGGGGCCAGCCGAAGGCCGAATGGCCTTGTCACATTCGTAGAGGGTGGGCTAGATCCAAATCCGTCCAGCGCGCTAGTCACCACTCTTGTGCTTGCATCAGAGCATGACTTTCAGTCGGGCCATCAAGAACTGAAAGAGAATTGGGCTTCACAGTGTGCGTGAGAACCGGAGCGAAGCGTAGGGACCTGCTGTTCCACTTTACGTCGCGACAAATCTCGCCAAAGTAGCAAATCCTCAAACCGCGGTCAATCCGCCGTCGCACGTATAGAGGCCGCCCGTGCAGTAAGCGGAATCCTCGGACGCCAGGAAGACAGCGATGCCTTCGATATCGCAGGGTCTGCCCAGGCGCCCCATCGGCACTGCTTCCCTGTATTGCTCCCGGGTTGCTTCGTCGCCCAGCAGAGGAGCATTCATCGGTGTATCCATCGTGCCCGGGATCACAATGTTTATCCGAATCCCATCCCGGGCGTAGGCGGCCGCCATCACCCGGGTGAGTCCAAAGATTCCGGCTTTGCTGGTGCTGTAGGCGGTTAAATTCGGTGCGCAGCCGGTCATTCCAGTGGGGGAGCCCAGGTTGATGATCGATCCACCGCCCTGTTTGAGCATGAATGGAATCACGTGCTTGGAGCACAGGAATGTGCCCTGTAGATTGACCCGCATCACCTGCTCCCAGAGCTCCAGGCTGAGTTCGTGGGCTCGTGCATCGCGGTCGTGAAAGAGCACGGCGGCATTGTTATAGAGCACATCGATTCGTCCCAATTGAGCCCACGTGGATTGCAGCATGGCGGTCACATCCCGCTCTTCCCCCACATCTGTGCGGACGAAGATGCCCTGTCCCCCATTCTGGCGAATTTGTTCGACCACGGCCGTGCCGTCGGAAGCATTGATGTCTGCCACTACCACGGCCGCGCCTTCGCGCGCGTAGCGGCTGGCCACGGCTCGTCCTAAGCCGACAGCAGATCCGGTCACGACCGCCACTTTTCCTGAAAGTCTCATGAGTCCCATCGGTCAGACTGTCCGGGCGCGGCCACGAACGCGCTGCCGCTTACCCAAAGCAGACTATTCGAGATCGATTCTCCGAGTCTCTGATATTCAAGCAAACTTTTTGTTGCACCAGCATGATTGCTTCACAGCCACGCACGACCGGGGTTTTTCAAGATTCATTCATAGCATTCTTATAGCCAGCCCGCTAACTTCATAGGACTATGAATGCACTCAAGTCGGCAGGCCTGCCTCGCAGGCCGAGGGTTTCCTACGAAGCTTAAAGATCGAGTAGCGCTGGTCACAGGTGCCGCGTCGGGCATCGCGCGTGCGACTGCGCAGCGCTTTGCCCGCGAAGGCGCGAAGGTCATTGTGGCCGATGGCAGTGTCCCCGGTGGGCTCGAGACGGTGAAGCTGATCGAGGCCGAGGGCGGGTCGGCAAGCTTTACCCAGGTAGACGTTTCCCAGGCAGAGCAAGTGAATCGGCTGGTCGAGGCGATCCTCAACCAGCACGGGCAACTCGACGTGCTTTTCAATGGTGCTGCCATCCTTTTTTACGGCACGGTGCTGGATACGGCGGAAGAGGCATGGAACCGCATGCTTTCGATCAACCTGACCGGGACTTTTCTCTGTTGCCGGGCGGTCCTTCCGCGCATGATTGAACAGGGCCGCGGATCGATCATCAACATCGCCTCAACCACGGGCGCCCATGATGCCTGTGCCCGAGCGGTGGCGTACGTGACCTCCAAGGGAGGCGTGAACATGCTGAGCCGTGCCATGGCTATCGATCACGCCAAACAAGGCATTCGGGTGAATGTAATTTGCCCCGGACCCACCGACACGCCGATGTTACGCAATGCCATGACCCCTGAGCAGCTGGAGGCCTTCGCCGGGACATTTCCCATGGGCCGCCTCGGGCTACCCGGGGAAATTGCCGCCGCCGCCCTGTTCCTGGCCTCCGACGATGCATCCTTTGTGACCGGGTCAGTGTTGTATGTCGATGGTGGGCAAACAGCAGAGGTTTAGAGCATGATCAGAATTACGGGGATGTGGTCAGAATTGATTATGTTCAACCATCCTTTGATGGAACGGCTGTGTAGAGAGCGGTCGGCCAGGCTACACCAACTTGACAATGCCCGAGTTTTTTGAGGAATTCTATGATCTTCGCCGGTGATCTCGGCGCTCCAGAGGGACCGGTCGCTTTGCCCGACGGCGCCTGGCTGATTGTAGAAGCCAGCGCGGACCGCGGCTGTGTGACCCGGTTGAGCGCGGACGGCCGAAGCAAAACGGTGATCAAGCAAACCGGACGGCCGAATGGCTTGGCGGTTGATGCCGCCGGGGTCATCTGGGTGGCTGAATCCAAGGTTCCTTCCTTGCTGCGACTGACCATGGACGGCCAGTGCGAAGTGGTGGCCAATGGATGCGACGGAGAGCCTTTCCTGTTTCCCAACGACCTCTGCTTCGGCCCGGATGGCGCTATCTATATGACAGATTCCGGGGTGCAGATCGAGAGCTTTGCTCCCAACAATCAGATCCGTCCGGACTATTTGGACCAGCATTATGACGGCCGCCTCTATCGCGTCGATCCAGATACTGGGAGCGTCACTAAGATGGATGAAGGAATTCTCTTCACCAACGGAATCGCCTTCGGTCCAGATGACATGCTCTATCTGGATGAGTCGGTCACCGGCAATGTATATCGCTATGGATGGCAGGAGGGTGAGCTGCGCGCTCCTCGCGGTCTGTTTGGAAATGTGATTCGCGCCGACGCGCCGCCGGGGTGGAAGGGACCCGACGGCATGGCTTTTGATGAGAATGGCCTGCTCTACGTCGCCGTCTTCGGGCAGGGAGACGTCACGGTCCTGGGGACAAATGGTGAAGTCGTTGACCGTATTTCTACTCAGGGTCAGCTCCCGACCAACGTGGCTTTTGCCTTGCCAGGGCAGCACCGCCTTCACGTGACCGACTTTCAGTACGGCCAAATGGAAGTCTTTCCGGTGAACACTGACGGTTTTCACTTGTGGGATGGCGTGCCGAGGCAACGCGAGAGGTTTTCGCGGTGAGTGTGCCTACGGCAAATCCCACGGCCGGCGCAGAAGTCCCCCGCCTGCGCCGGGTCTTGACGCTTTGGGACCTCATCTTCTACGGCATTGTCTCTGTCACCCCAAGCGCTCCGGCAACGGTGTATGGACTGGCGGAGATGAAGTCCGGCGGATACGTGGTGGTTACAATTCTCGTTGCCATGGTGGCCATGGTATTGACAGCCGTCAGTTATGGCCGGATGGCGGCGCTTTATCCCTCGGCCGGCTCCGCCTACGCCTATGTAAGCCGCGGGATACATCCCCATCTGGGATTTGTGGCCGGATGGGCCATGCTCCTTGACTACATGCTCATCCCGCTCTTCTGTACTCTCTACGGGACGCTTTCGCTGCAAAGGGCACTCCCGATGTTGCCTTTTCCGATCGGAGCGCTTTTCTTTGCCGGCGGCATCACGCTCTTGAACCTGCGCGGGATTCGATCGACAGCGCTCGCCAATCAAGCGCTGTTGGTTTTTATGGGCATTGTTCTGCTGAGTTTCATCGTGCTGGCAATTCGCTACATCGCCATCCGCAATGGCATTTTGGGTTTGTTTTCCATCCAGCCGTTCTATCGGCCCGGTACCTTTCATGTGCGCGCGATCGCCTCGGCAACATCGTTCGCGGCGCTGACTTATCTCGGCTTCGACGCGGTCACGACCATGGCGGAGGATGTGAAGAATCCGCGCAAGAACGTATTGCTGGCAGCAGTTTCCGTATGCCTGTTCACTGGTTTCTTCGGTGGATTGTTGGTGTATCTCGGTCATTTAGTCTGGCCCAACTACACCACCTTCACCAATATTGATACCGCCTTCATCGACGTTACCGGCCGTGTCGGCGGCGTAACGCTGCTCAAGGCGACAGCTCTTTTATTGGTCGTCGCCAATATAGGTGCGATGCTTACTGGCCAGGTAGGCGCGGCACGATTGCTCTTCGGGATGGGTAGGGAGAATGTAATTCCAGCCCATTATTTTGCTCGGCTTCATCCCATCCGGAATACCCCGGATATCAACATTATTCTGCTCGGCATCGTGGCCTTCGTGGGCTCCCAGCTCATCAGTTATGAGTTGGCCGCTGAACTGCTGAACTTTGGCGCTTTTCTGGGCTTCATGGGAGTCAACCTGGCCGTCATTTGGAAGTTTTGGGTACACAGGGCAGACGCCCGGGGCAGAAACTTTTTCCTCGACCTCATTATGCCTGCCCTCGGTTTCCTGTTCTGCACCGCGATTTGGGTGGGGTTGAACAACCCGGCCAAGATTGCCGGCTGCATATGGCTCGTGGTCGGCTTCTTCGTCCTCGCCAGGCACACGGGCTGGTTCCGTCGTCCGATCGTGATGTCGGATCCCTCGTCTTACGAATAGTGAAAAGGTCACTTGCATGCGCATGAAAAAATTCATCAACGACCCGAAAAATCTGGTCTCAGAACTGCTGGAGGGGATGGTCCTGGCCTTCCCCGACAAGGTTCAGCTGATTAGCCGCAACATCCTGGCGCGCGCCGTGCCCAAAGAGGCAGGCAAAGTGCGGCTGGTGACCCTGGGCGGGAGCGGGCATGAGCCTGGTCTAAGCGGATTTGTAGGCGAAGGCATGCTCGACTTGAGCATCGCTGGCGACATCTTTGCCGCGCCGGGAGCACCCCGTTGCGTGGAGGCAATTCGCATCGCCTGCGCCGGGGGCGCCAGCGCTCTGTTGGTGGTATTGAATCATGCCGGAGATGTACTGTCAGGGAATCTCGCCATGGAGATGGCTCTGCGGGAAGGGCACAAAATCGAGATGATGCTCACCCACGAGGATCTGGCCGGTGGACCAAATCCTGAGGATCGCCGCGGACTGGTGGGCTTCTTCCCGGTTTACAAGGTCGCGGGCGCCGCAGCAGAGCAGGGTGCTTCGCTCGCCGCATGCCTTGAGATTGCTCTACGCATGGAACGGAATATGCGTTCCTTGGCGGTCGCAGTCAACACCGCCACCCATCCCTCCACCGGACAGCCCATTTTCGAATTGGGCGATGACGAAATGGAGATCGGCATGGGCCAGCATGGCGAAGCGGGAACTGGCCGGATGCAGCTGAAATCCGCCGACGAGACCGCCGAGATCATGCTCAACATGTTGCTGGAGGATCTGGAAATCAAGAGTGGCGAAGAGGTTTTAGTTCTGATGAACGGGGCCGGAGCGACGACCTTGATGGAGTTGCTGATCGTCTTCCGCCGGGTAGCCCAGGTTTTGGCGGCGAAGAAAATCAAGCTGGTGCGCAGCGCCGTAGGAGAGTTCATCACTACCCAGGAACAGGCCGGTTTTCAAATGCTGATTGCCCGCATGGATCCGGAACTGATCAAGCTGTGGGATGCGCCGGCGGATGCTCCCTTTTTTGTGAAGCAATGATTGAAATTCGATGACCGGCAATATCGGAAAGACGGAGTTCGCGAACATGTTTGGCCAAGCCGCGGCCTGCATTCGGAGTGAGCATCAGCGGTTGACGGAATTAGATTCCATCGGCGGCGATGGAGATCACGGGACCACCATGCTTCGCGCGGCTGAGCAAATGGAAGGCTGGACGGAGGCATCCAGCACCCAGAGTCTCACGGACTCTCTCAAGGCCGCCGGCTGGCGAGTGCTCGGAGTCGATGGGGGCGCCTCCAGCGGGCTTCTTGGAACATTCTTTGCGGGGATGGGGGATGTCGAACTGGGCCGGGATTCGATGACCTGCAACGATCTGGCCCAGTCGTTTCAGGCGGGTCTGCGCGCCGTATCCCGGCAAACCAAGGCTCGACCCGGAGACAAAACGATGATGGATGCCTTGATTCCAGCAGTCGACGCCGTAACTGCAGCTGCCAACGCCGGTAAGACCATCCAGGAGGCGCTGGACGATGCCGCCGAGGCCGCAAGGTCGGGAGCAGAGTCAACTCGGGACTTGGTTGCCCACTACGGCCGAGCCAGATCTTTGGGAGAGAGAACGAGGGGTTACCCGGATGCGGGAGCGACTTCTATCGCCCTCATCTTCAGAGGATTCAAGGAAGGATTAGGAAAAGGGAGCGTTAGCCATGGCTGATCTCGACAACTTGCAGGATGGAAAAAACTACTATCTCGATGTACCTCCACGGAACACCCCGAGCAGGATCAAGGGAAGCAATTCCCTCGATTGGGGGATGAAAAACCGGTTGGCGCGAATCTTCGATGCTCACGATTCGCGCACCGTCATGTTGGCGATCGATCACGGTTACTTTCAGGGGCCAACGACCGGACTGGAGCGAATCGACGTCACCATCGTGCCGCTGATCAGCCATGCCGACGCCCTCATGGTGACGCGGGGCACCCTCCGCAGCTCCATTCCTGCGGAGATTGCCCGGCCTGTCGTGCTGCGCTCGAGTGGTGGGCAAAGCATCCTCAAGGAGTTATCGAACGAACTGGTCGCTGTTGACATCGACGATGCCATTCGCCTGAATGCCTCCGCGTTGGCCGTCCAGGTATACATCGGCGGCGTGCATGAACATGAGTCGATTGGGAACCTGGTCAAAGTGGTCGACTCCGGCAATCGTTACGGCGTTCCCACGATGGCAGTTACCGGCGTGGGCAAAGACCTGGTTCGGGATGCCAAATACCTCGGGCTCGCCACCCGCATATGTGCCGAAATGGGAGCGCACTTTGTAAAGACCTACTTTTGCGAGAAAGGCTTCTCCCGGGTCGCCGCAGGCTGTCCGGTTCCTCTGGTCATCGCGGGAGGGAAAAAGTTACCAGAACTCGAAGCTCTGCAGATGGCCTGGCAGGCAGTGAACGAAGGAGCGGCCGGGGTTGACATGGGCCGCAACATCTTCCAGTGCGATGCTCCGCAGGCGATGATTCAGGCCGTGCGCGCAGTCGTTCATGGCGATGAAACGCCCGAGAGGGCCTTTGACCTCTATCTCAGTCTTAAATCCGTACCAGCCGGCAGGTGAGTTATGACCAACAAAAATACAGTCCAGGTAGTCTGCGTCGCGGAGTTTTATGCGTTGGAAGGCAAGGCGGACGATCTCGTCGCGGCGCTCCACTCATTGATCAAAGCAACCACTGCGGAACCGGGTTGCATCCGCTACGAGCTGAATCAGCGTGTGGATGATCCTCGCTGGGTAAGCTTCGTGGAGAAATGGAAAGACCAGAAAACCTTCGATGAGCACTGCCAAATGCCCTACATCACGCATTATTTTAACGATGTGCGGCCCCAGTTAGTCGAGAAGTTCGAAGTAAAGCTGTACCAGGAAATTCTGCCATAGGCGGTTTCGCAACCGATGTACGCCGAAGTGAGAGAAGTTCACGGCATTGGCTATCTATCAGGGCAAGGCTTTGGCCTTGCCGCAAGCAACCCGACCGGAGCGAGAGCGTAGTGGAGGGAACCGCTGTTTCTTTCCCCAGTTCACACATGCTCTTAGCTCCTGAGGGACTTTTCTCCAGTCGATTATTTCTATGGTTGAGGCGGGACGTATGGTATATCAGGTGTATCTCGGGACATTACTAAAGTTCAAGCGCTCGAAGTAGTTCAGAAGATCGAACCGTGGGCTAGATACAGTGACGCAACCATGAACTTACATACTTTCTTATAGGGAGTACGCCATGGCGAAGTCGAAGAGATCTTCCGCATCGAACAATGAGATTGAAAAGTACGATGCTACCGTGCAACGTCCGCGGGCGCATCTGAGAACTGGTCACGTGCATGTTCCCAGGAAATCCTGCAAAGATCACTTCAGCGTCATTGAGCCGCAAATCAATGCTGAGGGGGTTCACGTCTGGCCGTTCGACGTGTCCTGTCCCGTGGATGTCTTATTTCTGATCGAGGATGGCCAGCACAGTGTCAGAATGAATCGACACGGTTACTTCGAAATCTTGTATCTATGCTCGGGTTCGGCCAACTGTCATATTCAGGACCGGCTTCTTCCCTTCAACGAAGGGGACCTGGCTATCGTGGGTAGCACGCTTTACCACCGTGTGGAATGTCAATCTTCGAGCCCGTTGACCCTTGCCGCGTTGTTCTTCGAGCCCGACCTCATTCGTTGTGAGGGAGGCAGCGACAGCGCTGAATATCTCACCCCCTTTCTTCTCCAGGACTCGGAATTTCCGCACATCGTGCCGGCTGAAACTGGAATTCCCAACCAGGTTCTGGAACTGATGCTGCGCATCCGTTCTGAACTTCCGCCTTTGTCGCCGCGCGGCAGGCTGGCCGTCAAAACCTATTTGAAGATGATCCTGATGCTCCTGGTTAACCGCTACGCCTCCTATGCAGGCACGGTGGAAACCTTCCAACGCCAACAACGGGACCTCGACCGGCTTTTGCCTCTCTTTCGTTTTTTGGGTGAGAACTGCGGGTGTGCGATTCAGGTGAGGGAGGCCTCCCGAATCTGCGGGATGAGCGAATCGCATTTCATGAGCTTTTTCAAACGCGTGACTGGCCTGTCGTTTATGAAGTATCTCAACCACTACCGGGTTGAGCGTTCTCAAGTCCTGCTGGTGAACACCGATCAGTCCATGGCCAGCATCAGTCAGGAAATGGGTTTTTGTGACCAGAGCTATTTCGGGACGGTCTTTCGCCGGCTGGTTGGTATGACGCCCGCTGCTTACCGCAGACGTTTTCGGACCAAAAATGGTTCCGGCGGCCGGGCGCCGATCAGCCCTGCGCCTCCTGTCTGGCCCGCGAAGGCCTCCCTGGCAGGCGCGCCGCGGCCGAGCACAACGGATATCAACCGGCAACTCGCCGCGCTTCACGACAAGCCGATCATCAGTCAGACCTACTTCTACTAAAGTTGGCCCACCCAAGAGGAGGCCCTTGACTATGGAGTTTGGAGCTGAATATATGTCTAATCTGGTCATCGGAAGCTTGGTACTGCTGGGCACGTTTGCCGGGTTGCCCATATCGGACCAAACTGTACCGGCCGCTTCCAGCCCGCCCGTTTCGACATCTCATGTGCAGGCTCAGTTGCTTAACGGCTTAAAAACCGCGAAGGCAAAAGCGAATGATCCGGTGAGGGCGCAAACGATGACCCCGTTGGCCCTTTCAGATGGGACTGTCATTCCTGTTGGCTCGACCTTGTCTGGCCACGTGGTGAAAGTGGTGTCGGACTCTCCCGACGGGCATACGTCCTCAATCGCAATTACATTCGAGTCAGTGGAGCTCAAGAAACACGAGACACTGCCACTAAAACTTTCGATTGCTTCGGCCATGGCGTCGACTCTCACTGGGGTCGGGAATAACAGTTACCAGACGGCCTCCCGTAGCGCCAATGGGGTAACGGACTCTCACGCGCTCGACGGTCACGCCTACAGCGCCAAAGATGACTCTACAAATATAGAGACCAAGAGCGGCGGGACACAGGGGACACCTACGGCTGCCCACTCCGGATCAGTGATTGGGCTACCCGGAGTGACTCTCCTGGTCGATGACGGACCAAACGGCGCGTCTACCTTCCTATCAACAAAGAAAAACTTCCAACTCGACTCCGGGCTGCAAATGATACTTGTCGTGGCGCCTTAAAAGGTCAGCAACGGAGCAACGACCCTTGCAGACGTCATTTACTGGGGGCCGATTGATTCGCGTCAGCTAACAGCCGCAGTTTGAAGAAAACCAGCTTTTCCCCTCCGCGCCTGAAATATGTTGACTTTGCAGAACCAGCTATCGGCTCGGGAGCCGCTTTCCTGCCCACGTGTATCTGGCAAGGTCTCCCCGTAGGCCTGCAAGAAAGAATCATGGAAATTCACTATACCGGTTGGGCGTTGCGGACCGAAATTAACAACAACTCATTACTTTGGGCGAGCTGGCCCAGTTATCGCCTTCAAAAAAAATGAGGATGTTGTAGGACGACGGAGTTGTTGATTGGGCGCGCCGGGCTTGGCTACCGCGCTCATGGGACCGCCCGGCCAAATTCAGGAGAGGTGACACCGTGACTCAGAATTCAGGCTTTTCGCGGATGCGTTGTCTAAGGCTACCCACCGCTATATTTCTTCCCATCCTGGTGGTTTGCGTTGCCGTGCTGTTCTCGGACGCTCCATTGAAGGCCCAGGTGCAGAACGGCATCGACGGCACAGTCACCGATCCGAGCGGGGCGGTCATTGTGGGTGCCCACGTAACCGCTACGAACAACTCTACCGGGGTCGCAGCGTCGGCCGAGACCTCTTCGGCAGGCACATTCACCATCGTCGGACTAAAACCCGGAGACTATTCCGTCGCAGTGGAAGCACCCGGATTCAAGACCGTCAAGACAGGCCTGACAGTCGAAGTTGCGAAAATGTCGTCGACCAGCTTTAAACTTTCGCCCGGAGCGGCCACCGAAACGGTTCAGGTGAAAGAGGCCGACGTTTCGTTAAGCACAACATCCCCGGGTATAGGCACAACCATCGAGCCCGAGCTGGTCAATAACGCCCCCATTGAAATCAATGGCTTGGCACGGCAGATTGACTCCTTTATGTACCTCGCGCCCGGCGTGCAGGGAAATGCTAACTCGCATGTCATCGACGGCGGAGTCACTTTTGAAAACGACGTTCAGTTCAACGGTGTTCCGGTCGCGTTTGTCCAGTTCGAGGGGAATCAAACATATGTTAATCCGCCCTATGAAGCAGTAAGCGAGTTCCGCGTCGAAAGCTCAACATTTGACCCGCAATTTGGACTGGGGCAAGGCGCGGTCACCTTCAACATGGCATCCGGCACCAACAACCTTCATGGAGATGCTTTTGAAATCCTGCGCAATCAATTATTCGATTCCGCCGGCTTCTTCCCCGTACGTTTCGGCAGCAACGGAAAACCGGAGGCGCCGATCAACCAGCAGAACAACTATGGGTTTACGCTTGGCGGTCCCGTAATCGTGCCAAAACTCTACAACGGCAAGAATCGTACCTTTTTTCATTTGAGCTTCGATTGGTTCCGGCAGAATCAGGCACAAAACGCCATCGGAACCGTTCCGACGCAGGCGATGAAGGGCGGCGACTTTAGTAATTTCGTGGACTCCTCAGGCAATCTGATACCGATCTACGATCCCCAAACGGGCCAGCCGTTCCCCGGAAACATGATTCCCCAATCGCGCTTCAGTCCGCTCGCCGTTTCCTTGATACCGAGCATTCCAAACCCGGACCGCACCGGCCTGGTTTCTGGCCTGCAAAGCAATAAGTCTCCGGCCATTGCTTCGATCCCTATCAGGCAATACTTGTGGGCCTACACCATCGACGAAAATCTGACCTCGTCTCAGAGCATCCATTGGAGCCAATGGCGCGATACATTTAGTTCGCCTACATTTACCTCGCCAACGATCGTACCAGCCAGCAATCCCCTACAAAGTCAGATCAACAACACGCAACTTGGCTCCGGCTTCCTGCTGAACTATGTCAAGACCATTAATCCGAATCTTGTGGTCACCGCTGGAGCGGATGGGATTGGCAATGTCATCGGTCAACACAATGCGAATGACAGCGTCAATTTTGGGGCCGTAGCCGGTGGCACCACACTTCCGCTGATCACATTCGATGGTCAAAACGCGCCTACTACCTGGGGAGTCAACGGGGGGGCATATCTTGAATGCTGTGCGGGCGGACTCACCGTAATCAACAACCGCCTGCTAGGGATTGTGTTCGCCAACAATTGGCTGTGGAATAAGGGGCGCCATACCTTCAATTTTGGCTTTCAGTTCCGGCGCACGTACCAGGACACTGTCGATTGCGATTTCTGTTCCGGTACGTTCAACTTTAGCCAGCGAACAACCTCCACTCCAGACACCAACGATCCAAATTTTGGGTCCTACGGAAGTTCCTTCGCCAGTTTCCTTCTCGGGCAGGTCGATGCCAGCGAACGTATTTCCTCCTCTGAACTGAATCTGCGAAACAAAGCATTTGCCTTGTATGCCCAGGACAACTTTAAGCTGAACGCGCGGTGGACCTTCAATGCCGGCCTGCGTTATGACATCCTGGTTCCATTCACAGAAACCCATAACGATATCATTTTTGTCAATCGTACAGAACCGAACACGGGTGCTGGCGGCTTGCCGGGCGCGGCCACCAAATTCGGCAATTGTACCGGCTGCGCAGGAATCACTCGTGCGAACATTCAATGGAAGAACTTCCAACCCAGAATCGGCTTGTCCTACCAGCTCAACAGTAAGACTGTAATCCAGTCCGGCTTTTACATGACCCAACTGAATGGGGGCGCCTACGAATACGGGACCGCTTTCTCTGCTTCCTTCATGGGGTCTTTGCTGAACGGCTCGTATCTACGTTCCTCAACAGGCAGCAGTGTTCCGGGTTATGGAAGTTGGGATGACCAAACACTCCCCTTTCCACAGCAAACTCCTTTTAGCCCGACCATCGCGAACGCGGGTGTCGTTTTTGATTTCAACTATAACAAGCGGAACATACACCCCAACCTACCCAGCTCACCGCCGGTTGGCACCTCTCCCTACGATCAAGCGTGGAATGTCAGGGTCCAGAGGGAGCTTCCATGGGATATGTTCCTGACCGTCGCGTATGTGGGCAACCGCGCGATTCATCTGCCGACCACCCTGGAGCTTTCCAACCAGCCCAACCCGTCGGTCCTGCAATACGGAAGCCTGCTGGGAGAAAATATCCTTTCCCCGGATGTCGTTGCCGCCGGTTTCACACCTCCCTATCCGGAGTTTGTGCAGCAGTTCGGCGGTTCAGCCATCCTGGAACAGGCGTTGACCCCGTACCCGCAATTCGGCGGCTACTTTCCTGTCAATGAGATGGATGGAACAGCCTTTTACAATGCGTTGCAGGTGCAGTCGGAGAAGCGTTTCGCAGGTGGCCTAGCCTATCTCGCCAGCGTTACGATAGCGAGAAATGACTCGAATCAGCAGGTTGGATCGGGACCGTATGCATGGAACGGCATGAATGCATATGCGCCGCAGTTAGAATGGGGACCTTCTTGGCGGCTCGACCAGCTATATATGGTTAAGCTAGTGGGCACTTATGAGCTGCCGTTCGGTCCCGGAAAGAAGTTTCTGGGTTCCAGTGGAGGCCTCGTGTCGGAGCTGGTGGGTGGATGGCATATCGGTGCCATTTTGAATTATCAGGGCGGCACCCCATTGCAGGTTGTCAACAATTACAATCCATTGCTCGTAAATAGCTTTGATCGCCCGAATTTAGACAAGACGGTGCCGCTAAAGACGTTCAATTACGGCAACTCGACGGCGTACTTCACCGGCAAAACCGCGACCCAACCAATACAATTCACGACCAACGCCTATGTAAACACCGGACCCTGGCAGGTTGGCGACTCACAGCGCTCCTATGCATCTGTGCGAGCCCCGCCTTTGAGAATCGAGAGCTTCGACGCTATCAAGGTCTTCAATATTGGAGAACGCGTGCGAGCCAGTATCCGAGTCGACTATTTCAACGCTTTCAATCGCACGCAATTTCAAGAACCGGACACTAATTCCCTCGATTCGACATTTGGGCAGATTACAAACCTAAGCTCCCAAATCAGCAATCGCCAGGGACAGGCGACGTTCCGCGTGGAATTTTAAGGTCTGTCCTATAAATGAATCCGTTTCCATTGCATCCTGCGAGATGCCGAAGGCCGGCAACCCGCAGGATGCAACGCCGTGAAGGATAGGTCACGAAGGCAAGATGAAAACTAATACCCTCCATAATCCAGTCCTGAAACTATCCGCAATGCTCATGGCGTTTTCCATGCTGATGTCTTGTAGCCCGCAGGCGCCCGCGCCAGTGGCTCCGGAATCACCCAAGGCATCTGCCGCACCCGCCCCCGCCTATCCCGTCAAGGTCAGCGCCAACAGTCGCTATCTGGTCGACCAGAACAACAACCCATTTTTGATCGTCGGAGATACGCCGCAAGGCATGATATCCAGGTTGAATGAAAAGGAAATCGACGACTTTTTCGCCGACCGGCAAGCCCACGGATTCAACACCATGGGGTGGGTAGACGTACTCTGTGGCGGCCGGGACTTTATCACCAACACCTACGCCACCACGCCTGACGGTATTCGCCCGTTCACCGGGTTCCTCCCCGGGGGGACAGATCACACATACTATGATCTCTCCAAGCCCAACGAAGCCTACTTCCAACGCCTCGACCACATCGTCGAGCTTGGGGCAAAGCACAACATACTGATCTTCATCGATCCCATCGAAACGGCGGGATGGCTTCAGACGTTGCGCAACAATGGACTAGCCGCCGCGAATACCTATGGCCAATACCTCGGCAACCGCTACAAGAAGTTCGCCAATGTCGCGTGGCTGAACGGTAATGATTTTCATGGTTGGCAGAAAGAAAGCGATGACGCACTGGTCAGAGCAGTTGCCAAAGGCATCAAGTCCGCGGACCCGGGGCACATTCAAACCGTCGAGTTTGACCCGCCATTTGGCTCCTCTCTCGATGATTTGTCATGGGCGGCGATTATCTCTCTCAACGGCGCTTACATATACGGACCGACCTACATTCAAGTTTTGCATAACTACAATCACACGCCTGTTATGCCCGTCTTCCTGATGGAAGCGCATTATGAGTTAGAGAGAGTCGGCAATGTGTCCGACTACGGAACGCTACCGGTCCTTCGACGCGAAGAGTATTGGGCCATGCTGAGCGGAGCTAAGGGACAGTTCTACGGCAATTTCTATACGTGGTCGTTCGCGTCCGGATGGAAGTACTATATCGACACTCCCGGGGCAGCCCAGGTCACCCTTTGGAAAGACTTCTTTTCTAGCTTGCCATGGCAGGATCTTGTTCCAGATCAGGACCATTCGGTACTCACTGCGGGATTTGGAAATTACGGGAACCTGGATACCCCGGTCAGCACCAGCGATTATGCCACCGCCTCCAAGACCCCTGATGGCGCGTTTGTGGTTGTCTACATGCCAACCGCAAGGACGATCACCGTGAATATGGCGAGCCTGAAGGCGCCTGCGCAAGCCAGGTGGTTTGACCCCACCAACGGCGTCTACACCAGCATCTCCGGACAGCCTTTTGCGAACACCGGAACCCAGACATTTACCCCGCCACAAAACAACCACGACGGTGATAGCGACTGGGTCCTGTTGCTGAACGCAGCGAAATAGGGGATTCATGAAAACGGCTGCCGTCCTGATCCTGCTGGCTGTGTGTGCGCATGGGCAAACCATCAGGATGGATCCTGCAAATCCCCACTACTATTTCTTCCAGGGAAAGCCAACGGTGTTGGTCACGTCGGCCGAACACTACGGAGCCGTGGTCAACGGAGAATTCGACTACGTCAAGTATCTGGATGCGCTCCAGGCTTACGGGCTCAACTACACGCGGATCTATCCCGGCTACCTCTTTGAACCGATGGGCAAGTTCATGACTGGCAACACGCTGGGCGTGAAGCCGGCAAAGCTCATCCTCCCCTGGGCGCGCAGCAGTCAGCCGGGCTACCTGCTGTCCGGGAACAAGTTCGACCTGGATCAATGGAATCCTGCGTACTTTGAACGCCTGAAGGACTTCATTGCGCAGGCCGCCAAGCGCGGTATCGTAATTGAGATCTGCTTTTTTAACGGTCAGTACGACGACACCTGGCCGCTCAGCCCGCTCTATCATGAGAACAATATCCAGGGTATAGGCCGCGATGGCTATAAGGACGCGCAAACGCTGAAAGAACCTGCGCTGGTCGAAAGAGAAGCAGCGTACGTGCGCAAAATCGTGCAGGAGGTCAACGGCTTCGATAACGTGATTCTGGAAGTCTGTGATGAGCCTTCCCTCTTCACCCCCGTCGAGGAAGCAGGACCCTGGGTGGGCCACATGCTCGAAGTGACGCATGATGCGGAAGCGGATCTGCCGAAAAAGCATCTGATAGGCCAGGAAGTGCAGGGACCCGTGGATGGCCCAATCGATTTCTCCGGCAATCCACTTAACTCAATCGTAGTTACACAATATCTGTGGCACACCGGCGATTGGGAGATGGGAGGCCTGCAGGGCCTCGATCGCGAATACCGGCACAACAAGCCGATTGAGCAAAACGAGACGAATTACTATCCCCTGTATAAGGGAGACAAAATCGGTGCTTCCCGGGTGGAAGCATGGGAGTTCATGGTTGGGGGAGGGGCCAGCTTCAACCAGCTGAACGGCCTCTTCACTCCGGAAGATCCCGCGGGAAACACGCCTGAGAACGCCAAGCTGCTCGGTGCACTGCGCAGTCTCAAGACCTTCCTGGAGAGTTTCAGCTTTGACAGCATGGTGCCGGATCGGGGCTTTGTCGTGAGCGGGTTCGACCGCGAGACGCACTATCGCGGGCTTAGCCAGTATGGCAAGCAATACGCTCTCTACATCCATCACAGCGAGGGCGGCGGTGGTGCAGCGTACACCGTAACTCCCGGGGAATACCACGAAAACCTGGTCCTGAATCTGCCTCCTGGAAACTACAAGGCGGAATGGATCGACCCCGCTACCTATGCCACTCTCGCCACCGAAGACTTCAAGCAGACGGGGACTCTTCACGTAATCGACACACCCACGTACGCAATTGATATCGCACTCCGCATCAAGCGACAGTAGGGTGCCGCGTCGCCCTCGCGCTTGACGAGTCACCATGTTTGGCTTTTTCTTACGAAGTCCTACAAGAAATCCGGGGTAGCGCAGTGGGACCTGCTGTGCGCCTTTCCCTGAACAAAACTCTCCCAATAAGTCGCTGCGATCGACTTCGACAGGTTATGTAGGCCTGGTCTTTAGTTGGCGTGTGAGAACCCACTCAAGCCACACAAGACCTCAACCCCTGGACGGGTGCCCCATGTTCGCCCCAGCGTACATGGGCTGAATAGGATAGGGCGTTAGCCCTTCCAAAGCTTTCACTCCACCGATTACACGGCGACAGATGCAGTAAGAGCATTCGAAAAAAACTCGTATCCAGCCCATGTACGCTGGGGCGAACATGGGGCACCCGTCCAGGGCTAAGTCGGCTCCGCCCGGTTGGGATACGCTGGAGTAGGTCCGAACAAGAGAGACGGTCATGAGACAGCGGATTTTAAGCCACGCCCGGTTGGCATTGGCCATGATAGGTTTCCTGGCTGCGGCCACGGCGGTGCTGGCGCAGCAAAAGCCAGAGACCATGCAAGTCGCCGGCTTGAAGCAGCCGGTTGACATCCTGGTAGACCACTGGGGCGTGCCGCACATCTATGCAGGCAACGAGGCAGACCTGTTTTTCGCGCAGGGCTTCAATGTCGCCCGCGACCGCTTGTTTCAGATAGATCTGTGGAGACGTCGTGGCCTGGGAGAACTGGCGGAAGTCTTCGGGCCGGCATTCATCGAACAGGACAAGGCGGCGCGGCTCTTCCTCTATCGCGGCGACATGAAGAGAGAATGGGGGGCGTACAGCCCGGACGCGAAATCGATTGCCACACAATTTGCCGCCGGGATCAATGCCTACGTCCGCTGGCTCGCCGCCCATCCGCGGCAGATGCCATACGAATTCAAACTCCTGCACTATCAACCGGGTCTATGGTCGCCAGAAGACGTGGTGCGCATCCGGAGCCACGGGTTGGGCGGAAACCTTCTTAAAGAAGCGCAACGCGCCGAAGTGGTATGCGTCGCCGGCTGGAAGGAAGACGAAATCCGTCAGCGCCTGGAGCCGCCCTGGCAAACCAGTGTGCCCGAAGGCCTGGATCCCTGTTTACCGAAAGATGTACTAAACGTTTTTTCCTTGGCAACGAAAACCGTGAGGCTCGCACCAGGCGCAGCGCCAGGCAGTTACACCTTGGCGGCGGCCGAACCGGAAGCGCCGAACGCGCCGTCTTACGGAAGCAACAACTGGGTCATCAGCCCGAAAAAATCCGCTACCGGGAGACCCATTCTAGCCAGTGATCCACATCGCGATTACGTGCAGCCCAGCGTTCGCTATCTGCAGGATCTCAACGCACCGACACTCCACATCGAGGGTATGGGCGAACCATTCGCTCCGGGAGTTTCCTTCGCCCACAACGACTGGATAGCCTATGCCGGAACCGTCTTCCCGATCGATCAGGAAGATCTCTATGTCTACCAGCTGAACCCGGCAAACCCGGACGAATACAAATACCAGGGCCGCTGGGAAGCCTTCCGCAGCGTTCATGAAGAGATCAAAGTCAAAGGCCAGACACCAGTCGCGGTCGAGTTAAAATTCACTCGCCACGGTCCAGTCATCTATGTGGACAAAGAAAAGAACCAGACCTTCGCGGTCAGGACAGCCTGGAGCGAACCAGGAACATCGCCCTACTTCGTGTCCGTAGCCGTGATGCGCGCGCGGACGTTCGCCGAGTACGAGAAGGCCGTGGCCCATTGGGGAAAACCCGCTCTGAATCTTGTCTATGCTGACGTAAAAGGAAATATTGCCTGGACGCCACGGGGCTATGCTCCCATCCGGCCAAATTGGGATGGCCTCCTGCCCGTCCCAGGAGATGGGAAATACGAATGGTCGGGAACCTGGACCGGAGCGCAATTACCGCTTCGCTACAACCCGCCCAGCGGCTACCTCACCACATCGAACGAGATGAACCTGCCCCCGGACTATCCCTACAAAGAGAGGAAGCTAGGCTTCGAGTGGTCAGACCCCTCCAGGCATCAACGGATTGACGAGGTCTTGTCCCAGCAACCCAGGGTCTCGTTGGAAGATTCGATGCGCTTGCAGAACGATGAGGTCTCCATCCCCGCGCGGAGACTGTTGGCCCGGCTGCGGCCATTGACCAGTGACGATGCGGAGACGCACGCGGCGCTGCAGCTATTGCAGGGATGGAACGCGAGTCTTGATTCAAATTCGGCAGCGGCGGCTTTGGAAGAAGTCTGGTTCACGCGCCATCTGCAGCCCGCCTTCAAACTGGCAATGCTAGGTAGCCAGGCGGCCGGACTATTCGATGCGCCCAATACCCAGGTCCTGCTGGCGTGGCTCGAGCACTCCGGCGCGCAGCGCGACCAGCTGTTGCTGACAACGCTTGCGGCCGCATACGCGGAGATGAAAGCGTTGCAAGGTCCGGACCCCGGTGAGTGGGCCTGGGGGAAGCTGCACCACAACTTCAGTGAACATCCCTTCTCGCGGGTAGTGGATGAAGCAGAGCAAAAGCAGTTAGATGTCGGACCGTTCGAAACCGGTGGTAGCGCCTTTACTGTGAACGCGTCGCCCTACCGCGGGCGCGATTTTCTGCAATTGAGCGGACCTTCTGTGCGCATGGTGCTGGACGTAGGCAATTGGGACAATTCGCGCGCAGTGAATTATCCCGGAGAATCTGGGGATCAAAACAGCCCGCACTACCGCGATCTGGCGCCTATGTGGAAAGCGGGAACCTATTTTCCTTTGTTGTATTCGCGACAGGCGGTAGAGAAGTCAACGGAAAGAAGAATTCGTCTCGTGCCCAACGGAAAGTGAGACCGCATGCATCGACGTACGTTTCTAAAGGGCTCTAGCGCCCTATTGGCCGGCGCAGCGATTCTCCAGCGGATGGCTGCAGAGTATTTGCCGGCCAGGGGGCCGCTTCGGGTCGACACGAAAAATCCACGCTACTTCAGCGACGGGACAAACCCCGTCTTCCTGACCGGTTCCCATACCTGGGCTAATTTCCAGGAGAGCGGTACCGCGCCGGTGCCCAGGTTTGATTGGGAGGGATACCTCGCCATGATGCAAGCCCACAACCACAACTTCATGCGCTTGTGGGCCTGGCAACAGTCGGCCTGGGCGCCCTGGACTCCGGACAAAATCCTCTTTGAGCCCACCCTTTATGTGCGTTCCGGGCCTGGCGTGGCCCTTGACGGCGGATTGAAGTTTGATCTGAAGAAATTTAACCCGGAATACTTTGCCCGCTTGCACGGGCGCATCGCCGAGTGTCGTGATCGCGGAATCTACTGTGCTGTGCAGTTATTTCAAGGCTTCAGCGTGAACAAGCCACGGGCCTGCGGAGATCAGACGTGGTCTGGTCATCCTTATAACGCACTCAATAACATTAACGGCGTGGATGGCGACAAAAACGGCGATAAGGTCGTCGACTACAACGAGCCGGCGATTCGGGGCTTGCATGCTTCATATCTGCAGAAGGTAATAGATACTGTTGCTGATCTTAATAATGTGCTCTATGAGGTCAACAACGAAGGTGGAAACAAGGAATGGGATTGGTGGGTGGTCGACACCGTCCACAAATTAGAGTCGGAAAAAGGTCAAAGGCATCCAGTCGGTCTTACCGGTGCCGGCTACGAGACCATGGACGAAATGATGGCCAGCCCGGCAGATTGGGTCTCACCCTTCGGGCCCCGGTTCCAGTTGGACCCTCCGGTGTGGGACGGTAAAAAGGTAAGCGTGAATGATACCGATCACCTTTGGGGACATGGCGGCACGGCCGCCTGGGCATGGAAGAGTTTTGTCCGTGGGCACAACACGCTGTTGATGGACGCCTGGGAACCCATTGCCGGAGCACCATGTCCGGAAGTGAATTGGGGACCGCGAGCCGGTTATCCGCTGCGCAATTTGAATCGTCGCGACGATCCCGGATGGGAGCCGGTGCGCCGGGCAATGGGCCATACGCGCTACTATGCCGATCGAATGGATCTGGCTTCGATGACGCCTTCCGCGGAGCTGGCGTCTTCAGGTTATTGTCTGGCAAATCCGGAACGTGAGTTTCTCGTCTATCTGCCCGAGGGCGACTTCGTTACCGTGGACCTGTCCAGGGTTTCGGGCAGCGTGCGCGCCGAGTGGATGCATCCGGTGGAAGGGACAATCTTGCCCGGAGGAAGCGTAGCCGGCGGCAAGTCACAGCGTTTCGACGCACCGCTACTTGGTCCCTCGGTTCTATATCTCCGGCCAGCTTAGGGCTAGCGCGGCGCTTCCGCGCCGACCAGATGTGCGCTGCTGAACATGCGCGTCCGAAAGCGGACAGCTCCGGTCGTCCGGGCGCCAGCACAAGCATCGTAGAGGCAACAGCTTAGAAGCGGCCCCAAGACGGCCACTCAATTGCATCCTAGCTTGGCTAAGCGGAGGATTATCTGCGTGATGACGCAAGCCTTTCTCAACCAGGACGTCGCCTATGCTGTGCGGCAGTTGCGCAAGACCCCCGGCTTTACCTTTGCTACGGTGCTTACGTTGGCTCTCGGCATCGGAGCCAACCTCACGGTCTTTCTGCTTCTCTACGGCGTCCTGCTCCGTCCATTGCCGTTTCCGCATCCCGAGCGAGTGGTACGGGTGGAGCGGTCCTACGCCAACGGTGTCGCCGTGCCCGCCTATTCCGGGACCGTTGCGCTGTTCCTGCGTCGTACCAGCCACAGCTTCGATTCGGCTGCCGTTTACGACTACATTCCCAGCAATGTGAATCTGATCCAGGAAGGCGAGGCGATTCCCCTCAAGGCCCTGCGCACCACCTCGGATTTCTTCCATGTGTTTGCCATGGAACCCGCAGTGGGCCGCGATTTCAACCCGGGCGACATGGTTCAAAACGCGCCGGGAGTAGCGGTGATCAGCAACGCTCTCTGGCGCGAACGCTTTGCCTCTGACCCCAATATCCTGGGCAAGGCCATCACTCTCGGCAACCGTAGGTACTCCATCATCGGAGTAGCACGCCCAGAGTTCCGTCTCGATGGAAGAGTGGACGTCTGGATACCGCTGCCCATCGTGGAAAGCCCTAAAGATTCGGGTCACGAATACAACCTGGTCGCCCGCCTGCGGCCCGGTATCAGCCGTACCCAGGCAGAGGCCGATCTCAAAGATGGATTGCTTCAGCTCAAGAACACCTATCCCGAGCTCTGGGATAAGAATGAATCAGTGCGCGCGCTGGATTTCCATGACTCGCTCGTCGGAGATATTCGTCCCGCGCTCGAAATTCTCATGGGTGCGGTTGCCCTGGTCCTGGTGATCGTCGCCGCGAACATTCTCAGCCTGTTGCTTACCCGTTCCATTGCCCGCCGGCGTGAGATGAGCCTGCGCTCCGCCTTGGGCGCATCGGGCTGGCGTATTCTGCGCCAACTGCTGGTTGAGAACGCCCTCCTATGCCTCGCCGGGGGCGTTGCTGGAATCCTCCTGGCGCAGTTGGCCGCTCCCATTCTCATGCACCTTAGCCCGCTGGAATTGCCCGCCTTCAGCTCCATGCAGATGGGCGCTCCGGCCCTGGCATTCGCCGCAGCGCTCACTCTGGGCTGCGCGCTGCTCTTTAGCCTGGTTCCGGCATTCGAAAGCCGCAGGACACAGTTGAGCCAGTCGCTGCGGGTAAACACCACGCAGATCGCCGGCGGGCGCCACCTGGCGCAGAAGGCCCTGGTGGTCAGCGAAGTTGCGGTCTCACTGGTGCTGATGGTGGCCGCGGCCCTCTTGCTGACCAGCTTTTGGAAGCTGGTGCACACCGCGTCCGGCTTCGATACCCGCAATGTCATCACCTTCAAGAACGCCTTCAGCAATGAGCAGGCCGCAAGCAGCGCCACGCTCAGCCAGCGTCTGGACGAACTCACCGCGCGGCTTGAGGCTATTCCCGGGGTTGCCTCAGCGGCCGCGGTGTCCAATCTCCCCACGCAGTTGGTCGCCGATCTGTCCTTCGACATTATTGGCCGCGGCAAAGACCGCAAAGATGCCGGGGGCGATGAGAAATACGTCGCCATCACTGCGCACTATTTCGACGCGCTGCGCGTTCCCATGGTGGCCGGCCGGTCATTCACCCAGTCGGACAGCCACGCCTCCGCGCCGGTTGTGATCGTGAACCAACAATTTGTTCGCACCTATTTCAAAGGGGAGAACCCCATCGGGCAGCACATTCACATCGGCGCCACGATGGGTCCTGACTTTGAAGATCCCGTTCGCGAAATTGTTGGCGTGTCTGGCGATATCAAGCAGACAGGGCTCGACCAGCCCACACCGGGGGTCATGTATCTGCCTGCGGCCCAGCTTCCAGACCGGGAAACCCAGATGTTCAATGGTCTGCTGGGCATGAGCTGGATCGTGCGCACCAAATCCACGCAGGTGGATGTCGCGACTGCTGCCCGCCGCATCTTCATGGACAATGCGCATACTCCCTTGCTGAGCGTCGAGCCGCTCGACCAGGTCATTAGCGCGTCGCTCGCTCAACAGCGCTTCAGCATGATCTTGCTCTCCGCGTTTGGTCTTATTTCTCTGGTGCTGGGAGCCTCCGGCCTCTACGGCGTTCTGTCGTTCGCTGTGGCGCGCCAGACCAAGGAGATCGGAGTGCGCATGGCGGTGGGCGCGCAACGAGGAGACATCATCCGCATGGTGCTGCGCGACGCGGGGAAACTGATTCTCCTGGGCCTGGTGATTGGCGTGATTGGGGCGCTCGCCGGAGCGCATTTACTGCAGAGCCTGGTCTTTGGCATCGCCCCGCGCGACCCGCTCACCCTGGCCTACATGTGCGGCGTGCTCTTGCTTACCGGCCTGTTCGCCGCCTGGTGGCCGGCGAGGCGCGCGGCCGCTACGGAACCGATGCAGGCCTTACGGGCTGAATAGGCTTAGCCCGGAGGCCAAGTCATGGCCCGTCCGCCCAGCAGGTGGACATGAAGATGGTCGACCGTCTGCCCGCCGTCGGGCCCGGTATTGATGACCGTGCGGAAGCCTTTCGCGAGCCCTTCGCCGGCTGCAATTCTGGCGCTCACCCAATGGAGATATCCAATCAGATCTCGATCTGCCGCCTCTGCCTCGGCCAGCGATGCAATGTGTTTGCGCGGTACCACCAGAATATGGGTCGGCGCCTGGGGATTGATATCTCTGAACGCGTAGGCCAGATCGTCCTCAAAGACCTTCTTCGAAGGAATCTCGCCGGCAACGATTTTGCAGAATAAACAGGGCATGTCTTAATCATCCTACCTGCTGAAGTATCGTGGGTGCCCGCCCGGTTTCCACGGGTCGTAATTTGCAGCGAATGCCTCACGAGCTGCAATCGGCGGATGGGTATAGGTCCAGAAGACGACCAGCGGCGACGGGTACGGGTATTCGAGCGCCTGTTCCCCCAGCCGCTGGAACGACTCGGCATCCACCTTCTGCGGGTCGGCTACGATGCCATGGACCACCTCGAGCCCGAAGACGTCCGCCTGGTGCTCCTGAGCGCGGCTGATGCCGTTGCCAATGGGCTCGGCGACAAACGAAAGGATGGACAGCGCCAGCAACAGCACTCCGGTTGCCGCCCAGTCTTCAAGCGAAGCGATATGCCACCGCGGCCCGTAGCGTGCGATCAGCCAACGCACAAAGTGGGAGCCGATCCACAAGAAGAACAGAGACAGCACCGCTCCCATGGCGAGCCCACGCTGAATATGATGCAACACGTAATGGCCCAACTCGTGGCCAAAGACCAGCAGGACCTCATCCGGAGGCGAGCTCTTGATGGTGGTATCCCAAACCACCACGCGCTGTGAGGAGCCAAACCCGGTCACGTAGGCGTTCGAGCTGGTGTACTTTTCGCTAGCCTTCATCAGGAACATGCGTGCCGGCGGAATGGAAACACCGGTCTTTGAGACCACTCGTTCCAGTTGCTGCACCAGCTCGGGATGAGTCTGCGCCAGCGGCTCAAAGTGATTGAACATGGGGTCGATGACCAGTGGCAGCACAAAGACGACCAGCACCTGCATAGGCAGAGATACGACCCACAACCATAGCCACCAGCGGGGAGATCTCCGGATGAGTGCGAAGAGCACAGAGAGAACGACAGTTCCGGAGAGAAGATCCAGCAGCAGCGCCTTGCCCCAGTCCGCAAACCAGCTGGCCCAACCCTGGATGGACTGACCGTAGCTAAGCGAGATGTGGTGTCCCAGGATGGCGAGCGGCAGGTGCACTAGTGAGAGCAGCAGCAGGATCAGCGGGGCGAAGCAAAACCCCTGCAGCCACAGCTTGCGTGTAACCGACGCTGCCCATGCGCCCGAGCCTGCGGCCCAGCGGAAATTGAGCACCGCGAGCAGAACAAGAATGCTCCACAGGGTTGAGCCGAAGTCGAGAGCGGTGCGCCAGTAGTAGAGCGACCGGGCCTTTTCCAACAGCCCAGGCGGAAGTGTGTAAACCAGATTGGGAACGGCCATCAGAACCACTAGAGACTCCGGCTTCAAAGCTCTGTCCTTGCCACCCGAGCTCCGGTTGTGCAGACAGGCATCATCAATCAAGCCGAACCAGGTATGCTTCGCCTTCGCTGGGCTGCAACTCACGGGCAATCTCGACCGCGCGTCCCTTGTCGTCGTCCAGCGGACGGATGCGCACCCAATGACCGGTAGGCCCGGTAAACTCGATCACATTCGCCGTACGATACTTGCGTGTGAGCTGGTCGCGCAGCTGAAACGCACCCTTCTCATTCTTGAAGGCCCCAATCTGCACGCACCACCGGCCACCGTGATCGAGTGGCGATGGAGCAGCAAATACCTCCACCCGCACCCGGGCCAAGCCAGGCCTCCACACTCCGATCGCTTTCGCGGATGCCAGAGAGAGATCGAGCATCCGATCAGGAACGAACGGCCCGCGATCCGTCACTCGTAGGATGGCCGATTGCCCGGTCGACAGGTTCGTGACCTTAATCAGCGAATTCATGGGTAGCGTTCGATGGGCCGCCGTCAGAGCATCCTTGTCAAAGATCTCCCCGTTGGCGCCCCGCCGCTTGTCGTAGGGAGGCCCGTACCAGCTCGCGATTCCCTCTTCGCTATAGATCACCGGATGTGAGCCGACGAAGTCCGCATCCGCAGGGCTGTCGGCTACGGTAGCGGGCACCCCGGTGGGGCTAGAGGCCGGAGCAGGGGAAGGACTGGCTGGAGGCGCAGGCGCACCCAAGTTGGGGGGTGGAGCAACGGCAACCGGCGACGGCTTGTGATGGCATCCGACGCCCAACGAAATCGCAGCGCTAAGCAGAACCATTCGCGGCAGTGCACGTAGCGCCCGGCCAGGCCCGCCGCTTACCGGCGTCACTTAGCGTGCTCCGCTGCCAGGTCCGTCGTCAAGTTGTTGAGCCAATTTGCGCAATCGATCGGCGGCTGCGTGGAGCGCCTGCGCGGAATCCTGCCGTAGCTGAGGCACCACCTGATCGTTGAGATAGGCGATCACTTTTTTCAGCTCTTCCTCCACCCGCGGCATCGCCTGGTTAAGGCGCTCGTCCACCTTTTTCCCGAACTCTTCAAAGCGGCCATTACTTTGGTCATCGAACGGCTGGCGAACCATACTCCCTCACTTGTGCATCTCAGCGTACTGGGCCACGAAACGCCCGCAGGCGAGAAATGATGCTGCTGCCCGGCATCTCGCCGATGAACGTTAAGGGTAGAGTAACGCACTGGACCACGTAAACGACCAAGCCTTTGTGTCCTTGTCCCCTGCCTCACAAAGACTGGATGGGCCAATGAACCTGGAAACCGGAAGGGGTATTTTGAAGAATTCTTTGCCACTAAGCCGTGGCATGGCTTTTCTCCTTTTAGCCCTTATCTGCGGCAGCCTGGGCCACGCGCAGACCGTCTCCGGCACACCTGGTACAGCGCTCGCGTCCATTTTGCCCGACGCACCCGAGCCGCACCCCCTGCCCTCCGCGCGGAACTCCGCCTCGAGCACCCAGCCGACGGCCTTTTCTCCGCTCCCACCGGCGCGAAGATTTGCTCAGGTCATTGAACCCGGCCAGACGGAGTATCAGTTCACCGCTTCGGACAAACTGCTGTTTTCTTTCACCGAGGTTGCTCGGCCCATCACCCTGCTTCCGGGCCTTTACTCTGCCGGCTACGAGCAACTCTTTAATACTGATCCCAAATACGGCCACGATTCCGGAGCTTTCGGCGAAAAATTGGGCGCGGCGATGTTGCGCTCCGCCAGCGTGCGGGTTTTCTCCGATGGAATCTTTGCCGGCGCCTTTCACCAGGACCCACGCTACTATCGGATCGCCCAGGGCAGCATCGTCCGTCGCGGCCTGCTGTCTGCCCGGCAGGCCATTGTTCGCCGCGGGGACGACGGCGTTGACCAGTTCAATTATTCCGGAGTTGTGGGCCGCGCAGCTGCGGCTGCCCTGGTAGTGACCTACTATCCCGAACCCAGCGTTACCGCCAGGGTGGTCAGCCTTACTTTCCTCACGTCGATCGCCACCGACGCGGGGGGCAATCTGGTCTTGGAATTCCTCCCCAACGTGGCGCGCAAGTTTCCCATCATCGAAAAACTACGCCACGAGTATTAGAGTGGGGCGGTCCCATTGAAGAATTGCTTCGGCGTCGCCGGCAATGACCATGCCTGTTGCTTATTCGTGATCAACGATTGGCATCTAATCCTTTCGTACGTAAGGCAGCCGTCTCGGCTCCCCGTGCGGTGCCCGACACGACGTTCTGCGGACGTGGGTGCTGTGATCAATGACCAGAAGCGTTCTCAGCGGAGCTCTCCTGCTGGCGATCCCCTTGTTGGGACGCCCACTTCTCTCCGCGCAGGAGCCAACCCGACTCCCAATACGGCTCGACGACCTGCCCGAGGCCCCGCAGCCTTCCACATCTCTCCCCGTTCAGGAACCGCCTGTGACCAGCCCGGTGCCCAGCGGCCGATCCGCGGAGGGAGTAATCGGTTCATGGGCAAAAGGGCGCCAACCAGCCCAGGATTCCCACCGGTAAGCCCATCCACGCCGGGAAGAATGCCGGTTCCGGAAGGCAGCCGTCGCGGCATTCCCGGTGCGCGGCCCGAATGCCAGCCCGAATCCTCCAGCCCAGCCGAGCGGGTCATGAGCTGCCAGCCCGATATCCCCATGTTCGCCCGCTTCCTAAACTCGTCGCCTCCGCTTCCGCTCACTGCCAGGCAGAAGTTCATCCTGGCCGCCAGGAATGTAAGCGACCCCTTCAACCTGCTGACCATCGCGGGGGTCTCTGCGATCAGTGTCGCCAGCGACTCCCACACCGCCGACGGACCTGGATTTCAAGGATTCGCCAAGAATGCCGGCGTGTCCCTCTCGCAGGATATGACGGGTGAATTTTTCGGCACCTTTCTCATTCCCTCTCTTGCCCACCAGGATCCGCACTACCGTCGCATGCCAAATCTGTCCGTCCGCCGGCGAATCCTTCACGTCCTCGATGCGGTAGTGATCGGACAAAGCGATGACGGATTGCCCATGTTCAACTACGCCACCGTCGTTGGCACCATTTGTACCAACTCGCTTGGTAATGTATATGTCCCCGGCCGAAAGCATAGTTTTGGCGCCAGCACGGCCCGCATTGCCACCTCGCTGGCTACCGATCCGATCGGCAATGCAATCACCGAATTCGTGCCTGATTTGGCGAGGCACGTCAATATCCAAGTGGTCATCGTGCAAAGGGTGATCAACCGGATAGCCATTGCCGAGGGCGGCACGGCGCAGGAATAACCTGAATGTGGCCGGGAATCCAGATCGTCACCGTCGCGGTGACCCCCACAGCCGTTCAAATCAATAGTTTGCCGTCCGGCTCGTTATTCTCGCAGTTCAACGCGACTCGTTTCAGTCTGTTGAGCGAAACTCGTAATCTATAGCTGGATTGGACCAGGCTTACCAGGTCCAACTATCAGATTCTTCAGTGCCTCCGGCCCCAGCTTTTCAGCGCCAATTCGATCAGGAGAGCTTCATGTCCAAAGCCGTCAAGTATTCCGAGAGAGCGGTAACGATTCTTGCCCAAGGCGCATGGTCGGTTTTTGAACGAGTGAACCGCATCAGCCCAAATGCCTCTTTCACGCCCAAGTGGTCGGATAAGCCACTGCTGAAGTCCTACCAAAAAGAGAAGCCGCCTCTTGGCTGGCCGCGCACTACCGATTCTCTTTGTCCCAAGTGCGTACCCGAGATTCGCCAGCAGATCATTGATGGCAAGCTGCCCCACGAGGTGCTCCTGAATGAGAAGGTGGGCGAGATCAAGGCGCAGATCATCGAGCGCGACGGCAAGATCCTGATGGTCAAGGACTGCCCTAAGCATGGCCACTTTGAGGATGTGATGTCGATCGACCCGGCCTTCTTTAAGCACCTTGAAGAAGTTTTCCCTGGCCGCGACATCCAGGCTCACAACGATGAAAAGCTGCACAACCACGGCACCTCGACGGTGACCCACGGGCGCGGGTCGGTTTTGACCATCGATTTGACCAACCGCTGCAACATGATGTGCGACCCCTGCTTCATGGATGCAAACCAGGTTGGCTTTGTACATGAGCTCACCTGGGATGAGATCAAGACCATGCTCGACAACGCGGTCAGCATCAAGCCGCGCCGCCAGATGTCGGTTCAGTTTTCCGGCGGTGAGCCGACCCTCTCGCCCTATTTTCTGGACGCCATTGCGTACGCGCGCAAGGTTGGCTATGAGTCGGTGCAGGCGGCGACCAACGGAATCGAATTTGCCAAGAGCAAAGAGCTTTGCCGTGCCGCTGCCGAGTCAGGCCTTCGCTATGCCTATCTGCAGTTCGATGGCATCGGCAACGCGGCCAACTCTCACCGCAAGGTCGGCAATTTGTTTGATGTGAAGCTGCAGGCGATTCACAACCTGCACGAAGCCGGCGTAGACATTGTCCCGGTCACGACGATCATCAACGGCATCAATAACGAGCAAGTGGGCCACATTATTCAATTCGCCCTCGATAATCCCAAGAAGATCAATTTCCTCAGCTTCCAACCGGTTTCCTTCACCGGCCGCGACGAAGCCGTAAGCGATGAGCGGCGTGTTGCCCAGCGCTACACCCTCAGCCACATGGCCCATGATGTCAAGAACCAGACTGGCATCGGCGAGCCCACGCGCGACTGGTTCCCCATCAGCTTCATGAGCACCTTCTCCGATTTCGCCGACCTGGTCCATGGGCCGGATCGCGAATGGGGTCAGATCTCCTGCGGATGCCACCCCAACTGCGGCATCGGCATGGCGATCATGATCGACAAGGAAACCAAGGAAGCTGTTCCGGTTACAGCGTTCCTGAATGCTGATCGTCTGGCCAAGGATATCGCCAAGCTGAACGACGCAGCGAGGGGCAAGACTCTCTCCCTCTTGGGTATCACCTTGGCTCTTTTGCGGAACTACAATCCGCTCATGGCGCCGACGCATATGCGCATCACGGACCTGTTGAAGAAGTTTGACAAGTTTTCGGGCTCAACCAAGCGCAATTACGGTTCGGTGAAGGCGGACCGGACCATGGCCGACATCGAAATGCGCCGCGCCGATCGCTGGAACTTCCTCTTCATCGCCGGCATGTGGTTCCAGGATCTCTTTAACTACGATTTCCGGCGCACCGAGCAGTGCATCATCCCTTACGCCACGCAGGAAGGCGAAATCTCCTTCTGCGCCTACAACACCGGCGTGGGCTGGCGCAATATCATCGAGAAAATGCACATGACCTCCACCCTCACCAAGTGGTACGAGGAGCACGGCAGGCACGAGATCTTTGCCGGTGGAAAGAAGGTCGGCATGGGCGATGCACAGCACACGCTCCTGCTTAACCAGGACCATGTGATGGCCTCGGCCAACGATACGCTCGACAAGCTGGGTATTGCCAAGAATTCGCGCCAGGAAAAGCTGATGGCGCGCGACGCGAAAATCAAGCAGGACGCGGAAAACGCCAAGATGGCCCGGCTCTATCGCGAGCATGTCCTGGGGGAGAAGCCGAGAGAGGGCTTCATTCCGCTAGACACGCTGATCGCTCCGGCGCCCAAGCCAACACCCGCGGCCAGCGAAGAACCGGTCATGGGAGACTAAGCATCTCTTGGCAAGTGGAGTGCAGAAAGGCTGCCAGCAATGGCAGCCTTTTTTGTGCTCCAATGAGAGCGATGCGCAAGATCTGGATTGCAAGTCTACTTGCTGCCGCCCTGGCCACTGTCGGCCTGAGCGGCTGCACCATTTATGGAGAGAAGAAACCACCCACCATCAAGAGCACGACCAGCGCGGAGCAGTATGAACGGCTCTTCTGGTCCGCGGTGAAGGCGAAGAATTGGCAGCAGGTTCCGGGGATGCTCGCGGCTAATGTCATGTATAACGCCGGTGGCAAGATTCTCAGCAAAGACCAGGTCGTGCCCTATCTGCAGGGGCTGAACATCGCTGATTTCACTATCAGCAACATGGTCGTGAAGCCAAACGGTGCCGACATGACGCTCAGCTATACCGTTCAACTCTCCTCAGCCAACGGGCCGCTCCAGACCTTCACGGCCATCAGCGTCTGGCAACAGGTTGCCAAGGGCTGGATCCTCATCGTGCACACCGAACAACCGCAATCGACAAACAATTAGGGCAGCGGTTCCGAGGTGATGAAGATCGCGGATGATCTGCGGCTCTGTTCATCCCCGTAACGGCTTGCTAAGGTGAGCGCTGCCCTCCCCTCCAGCCGACTCGCTCTGGCGAGATAACAGAGAAATTACACCGGCAACAAGAGCTTTGGGTGGCCCATTCAAGCCGTACTTTGGCTTGAGTGGGCTAGGGTGCCTCACCCACCCTTTGTCATCCAGAGCGAAGCCGACCTGTCCCGGCGTGCCGTGGAGGGATCTGCGGTTTCCATCCTTCCCTCTGATACATTCGACCCATGGTGGGTCCCCGTCCGGCAGCGATCCGGAAGTTTCAACGAGAGTTATTGGCCTGGTTTGATTCCCACGCGCGAGATCTCCCCTGGCGGCGAAGCGGTGACCCCTACCAAGTCTGGGTCTCGGAGATCATGCTCCAGCAGACCAGGGTGACTGCCGTCCTCGACTTCTACTCCCGCTTTTTGGCCTTGTTTCCTACTGTGGCTGCTCTTGCCCTGGCGGAGGAACCAGCAGTGCTGTCGGCGTGGAGCGGGTTAGGCTATTACCGTAGGGCCAAGATGATGCACAGGGCCGCACAGGTGGTCGTCCAGGAGCATCAGGGTGTTTTGCCCAAAACCGCTGCGGAGCTGCGAAAGCTCCCGGGGATCGGGGAGTACACCTCCTCGGCCATCGCCAGCATTGCCTTCGGCGAGCAGGTTGCGGTGGTCGACGGAAATGTCGAGCGCGTGCTGCGGCGCGTCTTTCCCGAGGGCGAAACGCCCGCGACGCCCGCGGCCCAGGCAAAATGGCTTCGCGATCGTGCTGCCAGCCTGGTTGATCCGCAACGTCCGGGAGACTTCAACCAGGCGATGATGGAGCTGGGGGCCACCGTCTGCCTGCCCCAACGCCCCTTATGCCTGCAATGTCCAGTGCAGCCGTTCTGCGCCACCCGCGGTGAGCACCAGACGACGCCGCGGAAAAAAATGCGTAGCCAGCAGATTGCCTATGCGTTGTTGCGCCGCGATCAGGCGGGCATAACGCAGGTGCTGCTGCAGCGGCGTCCCTTATCGGCCTCGCTGATGCCGGGCATGTGGGAACTCCCGGAAGTGGCGATGCAGCCAGACGATCACCAGCGAGTCGAGATCGCTCTGCGCCATGCCATCACCGTGACCAACTACCGTGTTCAGGTGCTGCGCTTCTCCGAGGAGGAAGCTGCCAGCCGGTGGCCTGCCGAGCAATATCCTCGTCAATGGGCAGAGAGTTCGGAGCTGGGCAACTTGCCGTTGACCGGACTGGCACGCAAGATCCTCCAGCGGTTGCAGATCATGCCCATCAGCTCGTGATTCGTGAGGTGAGATGAAGAGATTCCTTTACCCTGTGTTATCGCTTGCGGCTCTGCTCGGGCTTACTCTGCAAGCCCAGCAGCCGGCGATGCCCGAGGTCCCCGCAATCGCCGGGATCCCGGCCGCTGCACGCCAGGCTGCCGCAAGCATCGATCCTGGGAAGATTCGGGCTCACGTCCGCTTTCTTAGCAACGATCTGCTGGAGGGCCGCGGCCCGGGTACGCGTGGAGGCCAACTGGCCGCAGAATACATCGCCACCCAGTTCGCTCTTGCCGGTGCACGGCCCGCGGGTGAAAATGGCACGTATTTTCAGAAGGTCCCGCTCATGGCCGTGCACACCGAGGTGGATAAGACGAGCTTTACCCTGGTCCCCGCGAGTGGCACGCCCATCCGACTGAAGTACGGCGAAGACTACTTGACCAAGGACCAGGCCGGTGCGCCGGCCGTCGACATCGATGCTCCCATCGTCTTTGTTGGTTACGGCATCGATGCGCCGGAATATCACTGGAATGATTACGCGGGCGTAGACGTCAAAGGCAAAATCCTGGTCGTCATCGTTAACCAGCCGCCGTCGAATGACGATCATTTTTTCCATGGCAAGGCCCTCACCTACTACGGCCGATGGACTTACAAATACGAAGAAGCGGCACGCAGGGGCGCGCTGGGTGTCCTGATCATTCACCGTACGGACCTCGCGAGCTACGGGTGGGAAGTATTGCTCAACTCGGAATCGACGGAGGTCTCTTACCTGCGCAAGGATCCGCTATCCAACCTTCGGGCTGCCAGCTGGATACAGTTCGACGTTGCCCGAAAGCTCTTCGCCGCCGCCGGCATGAACGCGGATCAAATGATCGAGGAGGCGGGCAAACGTGGATTCAAGGCGGTTGAGCTGCCCATCCGTCTCCAGGCGCACATTACCAGCCGGGTGAGGAAATACGAGTCGGCCAATGTGATCGCCATGGTGCCGGGAACCGACTCGAGCCTCGGCGGAAACGTCCTGTATACGGCTCACTACGATCATCTGGGCATCGACCCCGGCGCGGCTGGGGATAAGATCTTCCACGGAGCGGTGGACAATGGAACCGGCTGCGGCATCCTCATGGAGATGGCGCGAGCTTACGCTTCAGCGAAAACTCCTCCGCCTCGCAATGTTTATTTTGCGTCGGTCACTGCGGAAGAACAGAACCTGCTGGGATCAAAATACCTGGGTATGCATCCTCCGGAGCCCATTCGCGACTTCACTCTGGACCTCAACTTCGACGAGTTGCTGCCCATTGGGGTCCCCACCTCGGTAGTGGCGAATGGTTCGGAGCGCACCAGCTTTTATCCTGTGGTGGAGAAGACGGCGGCCGCCCTAGGTCTTCAGATCCAGCCGGACAGGGCCCCGATGGCGGGAATCTACTATCGCTCCGATCACTTCAGCTTTGCCCGCTTCGGCGTACCCGCGTTTTCGATCGATGAAGGTACGCTTTTCGCTGGCCATACGGCGGAGTGGGGAGAACAGCAGAAGCAAGACTACGACGACCAGCGATACCATCGTCCCACCGACGAATACCGCGCCGATATGGACTTCCGTGCCGATGCCAGATTGGCTCAGTTCGGGTTCTTATTAGGGTGGCAGGCTTTGTCGTCGGCACCCGTGGCCTGGAAGCCGGGAGACGAATTTGAGCCTGCGCGCAAGGAAAGTATGAGCGGGCAATCGGCCCAGTAGAGGCAACTGTGCGATTTTTAGGTTGGCAGGTGTGTCCAGTCAGTGTGGCCGGGCTCGCGTTCGCGCTGCTCGCGGTGGCGCCCGTGTGGGCGCAGACCAAGACCCAGGACCCGGTGCTGCATCGGCGCGGCTATAACCAGGTGGACGAGGATCTGGACTTCGGCACCCGGTCGAGCGGCAGGACCATCCTCCCGCTGGATGCCTCGGGATCTTATTCGCTGGGATCTGGAGGCTTGATTGATGTGGAGTTGCAGCCGGACCGGCTGAGCGGCTTCATCACCCGGCTGGGCGACCGGGAGAGCGACCAGGGCACGCCGCTTACCTTCTTTTTTGCCACCAGCCGGCTGGCCGGGCGGCGATTGGCTTTCACCACGCGGCAGATTCACGGAGTGTGGTTCTCTTTTGACGGAACAATTGTGCGCGGCAGCGCCCAAAGCCGCGACCAACAGGGTTATTACCTGCTCGAAGGCCGGCTGGTGATGCACGACGTAGCCAGCCAGACCGAGCAGGCGCGCATGGTGTCGTTGCCGCTGGCCAGGCGGGGTGCCATCGGCTAGCGCATTCGTGGATTGCGTGGCCCCCCGATTTTATTCTCAAGAATTCTGCGACCCGGCTCCCCGGAAGACGCTGCAGACATCAATACAATGAGACGGGGTGTTAGGGTGCTCGGTGCAGTTTCCCTACCTCCAATTCGCCTCAAGAGGAGTTTCATATGGAGCGCACAGCAAGCGCAGTGTGGCACGGCGGCCTGAAAGATGGCAAAGGCACGATCTCGACCCAGAGCGGTGTGTTGAAAGACAGCCAGTACTCGTTCGGCACTCGATTCGAAAATGGTATCGGCACCAACCCGGAAGAACTGATTGCGGCGGCCCATGCTGGCTGTTTCACCATGGCGCTGAGCGCTCAACTCACCACGGCCAATCTGCCGCCAGAATCGCTCGAGACCAAGGCGACGGTAACCTTTGACAAGACGGACGCCGGGCCGACGATCACCAAGATTCTGTTGACCACCACAGCCAAGGTGCCAGGTGCGGACAAAGCGGCGTTCGACAAGGCCGCGCAGGATGCCAAGACCGGCTGCCCGATTTCCCGGCTCTTCAAGAACAACACCGAAATCACACTGGACGCCAAACTCGTCTAGAGTATTTTCCTCACATAAGGAAACCGCAGATCTCTCCCACGGCAAACCGGGGCAGGCGGGATCTGCGGTTTTTCACCTCTAACTATTAGCGACGATGTATTCGCGCAGACTGCGGTTGATGCCGGCGGCTTGCAATACGCCGCTATCGAGGAGTTGAATCCACTGTTTGGCGGATTCGTCATGCGACATGGCGCCCAGCAGGTAGTTAGCCTGCACGATGATTTCGAGCGCATTGCTTAGATCGTGAGATAACCGGCGGATTTCTTTGGCCTGTTCTGCAGGGATGGCGTGAGGATTGGGCGTCATTCGTACCTCGCCGAGAACTGAGGGCTGTCTCGGACTCATGCTGGTGTTTACGTTGTCGGTTCCCGAGCGTGCTGGTTGTACCAGGATGCGTCAATTTGCCGATCAGCTCTTTGGTAACCCCCGCTCGAGAGGTTGAGCAGAGGCGCCCGGTAACGTTATTGTAATGGGATGAACCCATATGCACGACAGCTAGGCACTCGCGATCCCCTCAAAGTGGTGGCCACTACCGCCAGACATCTTGAACAACTTTCCGTTGCGCTCGGTCCGGCACGCATAGAAGAATCGCCAGCTCCGGGAAAATGGAGCCCACTCGAGATCTTATGCCACCTGGCGGATTGCGAAATAGTCTTCAGCTATCGACTGCGCCAGGCTCTGGCAGAAGATCATCACGTCATCCAGCCCTTCGACCAGGAGCTGTGGGCGCAGAATTACGCTGGGTACGATGCACAGGCCGCCATGATGACCTTCTCCTGCGTGCGCCAATGGAACCTCATGCTATTGCGTTCGGTGCATGCGGAGAAAATGTCCAAGCAGCTCCTACATCCGGAGCGTGGGGAAATGACGTTCCGCGAACTCGTTGAAACCATCGCAGGCCACGATCTGAATCATTTGGCGCAATTGGAAGCGATTGCCGTCCAGGTCCCGGTGAGCCGTTAGCCGGGACCCATTGTGAATCGGCAGGTTCTGCGCCCCTGAGGGCGGCGCCATGCGTTTGACATCAGGGCTGGCTTTTGTACACTAGGGGTTGCTGCCTATCCAGCCGATCGCGCTGGATTGTATCGTGCCGGAGTGGCGGAATTGGCAGACGCGCATGGTTCAGGTCCATGTACTCGCAAGGGTGTGGGGGTTCGAGTCCCTTCTTCGGCACCAATCTAATTTCTCTCCAATTTTGCTCGCCCTTCCGCCGTAGCCCCTGTTTTTTCCAGAGCATGGAAGAAGCGGTCGCGCCAGGCAAGGATGTCGGCGTGGCGGATCTGATGACGCAGGCGAAGCATCCGCCGCCGGCGCTCTGCCGGCGCCATCTCCAGGGCCTGTTTCAGTGCGGCGGCAACGCCCAGTTCGTCATTTGGATTGACCAGGATCGCACCCACGCGAAGTTCTGGAGCCGCGCCGGCAAATTCGCTCAACACTAGCACTCCGTTCACTTCCGTCTTGGCCGCGCAGTATTCTTTCGCCACCAGGTTCATGCCGTCTTTCAGTGAGGTGATCAGAGCCACATCGGCTGCTCGATAGATAGCGATTAACTCATCACGCGGCACCGACCGGTAAATGAAATTGATGGGTACCCAGCCCGGCTCGCTGAATTCCCCATTCACGTGGGTCACCAGGCGTTCCACTTCGCGCTTGAGCTGATTGTAACGAGGTATGCCTTCGCGACTCGGGACGACAATCTGAATCAGTTCCACCTTGCGGTGGAACTCCGGGTAATGACGCAGAAAGTAGCCGAAAGCCTTGAGCCGCTCTGGAATGCCCTTGGTGTAGTCAAGGCGGTCGACGCCCACCGCGATCTGAATGTCATGGGTTTTGGCTTTGATCTGTTTGACGCGTTCGAGCACCGGTTCGGACGCGGATTGGTCGGCAAAGCCGCGGTAGTCGATGCTGATCGGGAAGGCCTCGACGTGCGAGCGCCCGTGCTCGCCGACCACCAGGCGGCCCTCCCCCTTTCCCGAGATCTTGACCGACGGAACGAAGCTGCGAATGCAGGCGATCAGGTTTCGCAGGTCGCGCCCCGTCTGCACGCCGAGCAAGTCGTGCGCCAGAAGATCCTCGAGAATCTGCCTTCGCCAGGGTAGCTTGGCAAAGATGTCGGGCGAGGGGAAGGGGATGTGGAGGAAGAACGCGAGCCGTGCGTTTGGGCGCCGGCAGCGCAGCTTCTTGCCCACCTGCATGAGCTGGTAGTCGTGGATCCAGATCAGGTCGCCGGGCTTCGACGCCTTTTCCACGGCATCCGCGAACTTGCGATTGACACGCTCGTAGAAGTCCCAATAACGGGGATCGAAATTGCAGCGCGATTGCAGGTCGTGGAAAAGTGGCCACACAATCTCGTTGGAGAAGCCCTCGTAAAAATTGCTTTGCTCCTCTTCGGTCAGGAAGAGCGGAGCGAACCGGTAGGGGTTCTTTCCACTCGCCTTCTCAAGAATTTTGCGGATGCGCGGCGAGTCTTCTGTCCCGCCTGAACCCACCCAGATGCCACCATGATCTTTGAGCAGCGGCTCCAGAGCGCTGACTAGGCCGCCGCTGCTGGGCTGGCCTTTGAGTTCTCCATCCTCGGTCGTGAAGGTGATGGGGATGCGATTGGAAACCAACACCAGGTTGGGAGATTTCATCGGGAGGCCTCCACCTGCGTGCCTGCTGCTGGGGCCGGGTTTTTGCAAGCTGCGATCCAGGCGTCCAGGAACTCCAACAACTCTTCCGGCGGCCGTAGCCAAAACCGGGCACATGATTCCCGCGCCTCGGTGCGCACCAGGATGGGGTAACCGCGTTTCCCGAGGGAGGCAAAGGCATCTTCATCGGTAAGATCGTCGCCCAGGTAAGCCGCGGGGATGGCGGCCGGCTCTTCTGCCAGCATCTGCTGCACCGCGGTCCCCTTGGTGCGGTCCATCGAACGCAATTCCAGGCCGCCATCAAACGGAAGCAGGTGCAGCCTGCCCGGTTCGGCAAGCCGGTCGAAGACCGATTGAATTGAGGAGTGGATCTGCTCCTGCATGGCGGGCTCGAAGCTGCGCCAGTGAATCGCTAGAGAGGAAGGCTTAACCTCCAGCGTCTCTGAAAGGCCCAGTGCCATCATCTCTCGCGCCACGCCCTGCAGTGTGGCTTGTTGAACGGAATCAAGCGCGAACAATTTATAGGATCCGTCACTTTTCAGCTGCTCCCGGCCGTGGCTACCCCAGATTTCAGCCCTCGTGCTGGGAGGTAAAAGGCGTTGTAGCTCGCGGGCGGAGCGGCCGGTAATCAGCATTAGGCGAACCCGGGCCAGTCCGGATAAAATCGCCAGCCGGTCCTCCACCCCCGGGTAAGGGACGGCCGCGAAGCGATCGACATGGAAGGGCGCGAGGGTGCCGTCATAGTCCAGCATCAGCAGCGACCGGGGTGCAGATCGAAGCCGCTGCCACAGAGCCGCTGCTTCTGCCGAATTTGCCCAAAGTGGAGGGGAATGATTCATATCACTGGTTCGATCCCCGTGACGGGGAGCTCCTGCAAGCGGTAGGCATAGGCTGGCCCGCCCAGCAGCATATACTGACACTAGTCCATGGATAGCCAACTTACAAAGATCCTGGCCAGCACCCGGCGCGGAATCGAGGAGCGGAGGGCCGCATCGTCAACCCGCGCTCTGGAGCAGGCGGCGGCCACCCACCAGCCGCGGGGCTTCGCTCGAGCGCTGCGGCAGAAGGCGGTCAGCGGTCCAGCGGTAATCGCGGAGCTGAAAAAGGCATCGCCTTCGCGGGGGCTGATTCGCGCCGACTTCGATGTGGCTACCCTGGCTGCGGGGTTTGCCAACGGGGGCGCCGCTGCCCTCTCCGTGCTCACCGAAGAGCACTTTTTTCAGGGCAGTTTGCATAATCTTGAATTGGCCTCCCGGGCTTGCAGTCTGCCCTGTCTGCGCAAAGATTTTCTGCTCGACGAATTCCAGCTTCTGGAGGCGCGCGCCCACCGGGCCGACGCCATTCTGCTGATAGCCGCCGCCTTGAGCGATGTGGAGCTACGGACTCTGGCAGCTCAGGCCCACGCTCTGGAGCTGGACGTACTCTGCGAGGTGCATACCCGGGAAGAGCTGGACCGGGTACTGGATCTGGGTTGCGATGCTATCGGAGTGAATAACCGCGATTTGGGCACATTTGCGGTGCGGCTCCAGGTCTCGCTCGATCTTGCTTCCCGCCTGCCCTCTGGCGCTGTTCATGTGAGCGAAAGCGGCATCGAGACTGCCGAGGACCTGAACCGGTTGCGGGCCGCAGGGTTCGATGCCTTTCTCATCGGTGAGTCCTTGATGCGCCAGCCTGAGCCCGGTGCGGCTCTCGAAGCGCTGCTTATAGAAGTCGCTAACGGCACCGCCCTCGACAGGAAATCCGGGGACCGCTCGCCGGTGAGCAGGTGAGAGCGCGCCATGTGGATCAAGATTTGCGGCAACACCAGCCTTGAAGACGCGCGTTATGCAGCGGAGTGTGGCGCTAATGCAGTCGGATTCGTTTTTGCGCCCAGCCCAAGGCGGGTCGAGCCTAAGCTGGTTCGCCAGATCACTGAGGAATTGCCCCGCGAGGTGGAGAAGTACGGGGTTTTTGTGGACGCCGGTTTCGACGAGATTGTGTCTACCGTAGCCGCCTGCGGCTTGACCGGAGTGCAGCTTCATCGCTCGTCGGACGCTCTTCTCCCGTTGCGCCTGCGCCAACATTTCGCCCAGTTTCCAGCTCGGTTGGGCATCATGGGCGTGCTGCACTATAAAAATGAGGAGTTTGAGCAGCAATTGACTGAGTTGAGTGGGAACGTTTCTCTTGACGGGGTTCTGGTGGACTCCTCGAGCCAGCGAGCCGTGGGCGGCACCGGCACCAGCTTTCATTGGCTGGGGGCGCGGAACAGCTTCCTCCAAGCCGCTCCGCATATACGCTTGATTGCGGCCGGCGGCCTGGCCCCGGAGAATGTGAAGCAGGCGATTCAGGTGTTGCGACCCTGGGGAGTAGACGTAGTGAGCGGCGTCGAGAGCGCGCCAGGTAAGAAGGATCCCGAGCGGGTGCGGGCCTTCATCCGTTCGGCGCAGCAGGCGGCGGCAGAGATCGTTGAGGCGCCGCTTCCGATTCCATAGAGCTTGATTAGCGGAGCCTTCATGGGCCTGAAGGACGATGATTTTCGGGAGAGAGGAGAGGAAATCGTGAGCACTGTTATCCACACCGCTCCCGGCCGTTTTGGCGCCTATGGGGGCCGCTACGTTCCGGAAACTCTTATGGCAGCGCTTGAGGAGTTGGAGCACGCCTATGCCGCAGCACAGGCCGATCCTGTCTTTCACGCCGAGCTTAATTTGCTGTTGGGAGACTACGCCGGGCGTCCCACCCCGCTGTACCTGGCATCGCGGCTGACCGGCCAACTGGGCGGGGCAAGGATTTACCTCAAGCGGGAAGATCTGCTGCACACCGGTGCCCACAAGATCAACAACTGTCTTGGCCAGGGGCTATTGGCGCGCCGCATGGGCAAGCATCGCGTGATTGCCGAGACCGGTGCAGGGCAGCATGGCGTAGCGACTGCAACTGTCTGCGCCCTTTTCGGAATGGAATGTGTCGTGTACATGGGCGAGGAGGACATGCGCCGCCAGGAGCTCAACGTATACCGCATGCGCCTGCTGGGCGCGGAGGTCCGCGGAGTCAGTTCCGGCTCCCGCACATTAAAGGACGCCATCAACGAGGCGATGCGGGATTGGGTCACCAACGTCCGCACCACGCATTATCTGCTGGGCAGTGTCCTGGGCGCGCACCCATACCCAACCATGGTGCGCGATTTCCATCGCGTGATCGGGCAGGAGATCAAACAGCAGATTCTGGAGAAGGAATCCAAGCTGCCTTCCGCTGTGCTGGCCTGTGTGGGCGGCGGTTCCAATGCGATCGGTGCGTTTTATGACTTCATCGAAGAGCCGCGCGTGCGCCTGATCGGGGTCGAGGCGGGCGGCCGGGGGCAGGCGCTGGGCAGTCACGCCGCTCGCTTTAGCGGCGGGAGCCCCGGAGTCCTGCAAGGCACGTACTCGTACGTGTTGCAGGATGACGCCGGCCAGGTTTCGTTGACTCACTCCGTCTCCGCCGGTCTGGACTACGCTTCGGTTGGGCCGGAGCACGCGGCACTACACGACTCGGGCCGGGCGGAGTATGTTTCCGCTTCCGATGAAGAGGCCCTGCAGGCAGCCCAGCGATTGGCCCGGACAGAAGGCATTGTGCCGGCGCTCGAGAGCGCGCATGCGGTCGCCGAGTGTATCCGCCTAGCGCCTAAGCTGCCGCCGGAAGACATACTGGTGGTGAATTTATCCGGCCGCGGCGATAAGGATATGGGTATCATGGCGCGCGAGTTGCAACTGGCAGGTGCGGCACATGCCGATTGAATTCAACAGGAAGCCGGGGCTGAAACCCGGCCTGGTCATTTACCTCACAGCCGGGGATCCGGATCTGGCAACCACGCGCAACGTTGCCCTCGCGGCAATTGACGCCGGGGCGGATGTGCTTGAGCTGGGGGTGCCGTTCAGCGACCCAATAGCCGATGGTCCGGTCATCCAGCGGGCCAGCGAGCGCGCCCTCGCTCACGGTACCAGCTTGCATGACGTGCTCGCCCTGGCTGCGGAATTGCGCGCCCTGAGGCCCGCCGTGGGCCTGGTGATCTTCTCCTATTTCAATCCCATCCTGCGTTTCGGCCTGGGGCGCTTTTGTGCCCATGCCGCCCGTTGCGGCGTGGATGGCGTATTGATCACCGACGTGATCGTGGAAGAGGCGGAAGAGTATCTGACGGAAATGCATCACAACGGGCTGAAGCCGGTCTTTCTGGCTGCGCCGACCAGCACTGACCACCGGCTGAAGATGATCGCGAACGTCTCGGAGGGATTCGTCTACGCCATTTCCCGGGTAGGCATTACCGGTGCGCAGCAGAGCCTGGCCGCGGATGCCCGCCGGCTGGTGGCGCGCTTGCGCCACTTCACCCATTTGCCGATTGCGGTGGGTTTCGGCATCTCGACGGCGGAGCACGTAGCCGCCGTGGGCGAGTTCGCGGATGCGGCCGTGATTGGCACTGCCATCGTTGCCCTGATAGAGAAGGCAGAGCCGGGAACGGCGCCGGCAACGGTTGCGGCGTTTCTTGAGGGATTGAGGCAGGGACAGCCAACTGCCGCTAGCCTGGCATGAATTTCTCCGGGCCCGCCCCAACTTGAGAGGCACCGAAACGCTCATTTTCCCTAAGGGTACGGCCCTCAGGCCGCACATAAATGCTTTGTAATGTAATCGGCTTTCGCCGCTGAGGGATCGTTTCCATTCGCAGCAGCACTTTTCCGTAGCCTGCTTAGGGGCCGCGGCACCGTATCATGTGGATGAGGTTACAGACAGAGCAAGGGAAGTGCATGGATATTGATGGCTGGCGAAAAAAGATTGATGAATTGGATCGTCAAATCGTGGCGCTGATCAGCGCGCGGGCACACGCCGCGCAGGAGATTGGCAAGTTGAAGCGCTCTACTTCGCTACCGGTGTACGAACCCAACCGTGAGCGAGTGATCTTCGAGAATGTCCGCGCCGCCAACCACGGGCCGCTTCCGGATATCGAGTTGACCCACATATACGAACGCATCATCGATGTGATGCGGGCATTGCAAAAGGACGAGTTGGCATCGCAGCGCAAAAGCGGGCCAGCTACGACCGGAGAGACAGGAAAGTAACCATGATTGTAGCTATGCAGGAGACAGCGACCGAGGAAGACATTCAGGGGGTGATCGAACGTCTTGTTCAGGTGGGCTTCAATGTCCACCGCACCACAGGAGCCATCCAGACAGTTTTGGCAGGCGTGGGCACGCCGTCGCATTTCGACCACAACGACTTCAAATTACTGGCCGGCGTTGCCGATGTGGTCCGTATCTCATCACCCTACAAACTGGCTGGCCGGGGTTTCCGGCCTGAAGGAACCATCGTTCGCTTTGCCAACGGAGTCGCGGTGGGTGGGGACGAGGTCGTGGTCATGGCCGGCCCATGCTCGGTCGAATCGCGCGAGCAAATCTTTACCGTTGCCGAGCAGGTGAAGTCCGCAGGGGCCTCGTTTCTGCGCGGAGGGGCGTTCAAACCGCGCAGTTCTCCGTATTCCTTCCAGGGGATGGGACTTGAAGGCCTGAAGCTGTTGAAGGAAGTACGCGACCGGACGGGCTTGCTGATTATCAGCGAGGTAATGGAGATTTCCCAGATAGACCTGATGCTCCCCTATGTGGATGTCTTTCAGGTGGGTGCTCGCAATATGCAGAATTTCAACTTGCTGCGCGAGCTTGGGCTGGTGCGCAAGCCGGTCCTGCTGAAGCGCGGCATCGCCGCCACCATCGAAGAGTTGCTGCTCTCGGCGGAGTACATTCTGTCGGGTGGCAATTACGACGTGATGCTCTGCGAGCGGGGCATTCGCACCTTCGAAACGTACACCCGAAACACCATGGACATCTCCGCCATACCGGTCATCAAGAAGCTTTCTCATTTGCCCATATTGGCTGATCCTTCGCATGGCACCGGTCTGCGGGACAAGGTTCCGCCCATGGCCCTAGCCTCGGTCGCTGCCGGCTGCGACGGTTTGCTGATGGAAGTGCATCCCAATCCGGACAAGGCTTTTTCCGATGGAGCGCAGTCATTGTTCCCGGAACAGTTTGAGAGGCTCATGGACCGGCTGCGCCTTATCGCCCCGGTGGTAGGCCGGAGCATCAGGGCCGAGACCCCTGTAATTGGCTGAGGATGAAAAGTCCCAAAGAAACCGCAGGTCCCTCCACTCCGCTACGCTCCGGTCGGGATGACAATTCTTTCGTTACGCTCCGGATGATGGGTGTTCGCACCCTCCGATCGACATGACAAATTCACGCCGCTCCACAAAATTGTCATCCCGACCGGAGCGTAGCGGAGTGGAGGGACCTGCGGTTTCTTTTCTCCATCCCGGGAGAGTCGGATCGGCTAAGGCGAAACTCCGATGACCATCCAGCGCATCACGATCGTGGGCACGGGCCTTATTGGCGCTTCCACCGGTCTGGCTCTGCGCGCTGCGCAATTCCCGGGGGAGATTGTCGGCTGGGACCGAAGCCCATCCCATTTGCAGATTGCGCTGGATCGCGGAGCGATCGACGTAGCCGCCGCCGATCCAATCAGCGCGGCGGTCTCGAGCGACCTGGTGTTGCTGAGTGGGCCGGTCTTCACCATTCTGGACTGGATGGAGAGGCTCGCTCCTGTGCTCCAACCGCACCAACTGGTGACCGATGTCGGTAGTGTCAAAGTGGCCATTGCCGAACGCGCGCGGCCGCTGTTCGGCGCTTCCGGCCAGGCGGGCTTTCTGCCCGGGCACCCCATGGCCGGCAAAGAAGTGAGCGGTGCCGCGCATGCGGATGCAGAGCTCTTCTCCCACGCGGTGTGGCTCTTTACCGAATTTGCCGGCCATCCGCTGGCCGCGGAGTGGCGCAGTTGGGTGGAGTGCTTTGGCTGCCGCACCATGGACATCCAGGCCGCCCGGCATGACGAGATCTGCGCCTGGGTCAGCCATCTGCCGCAATATCTCTCCACCGCCCTGAGTGCCATGCTGGAGGACCGCTTTGGCGACGCCCCGGACCTGCGCGCCATCGGCGGGCGGGCCCTGCGCGAGATGACGCGGCTGGGAGCAAGCCCCTATTCCATGTGGCGGGACGTTGCGCATACCAATACGGAAGCAGTTGCTGAGGCGCTATTGGCCCTCGAGCAGCGGCTCGCCCACCTGCGCGAAAACCTCAAGACGCCCGAATTGCGCGACGAGTTCGAACTGGCCAATCGTTTCCGAACCAACCCTCCCGTAAAGACCTGAGCCCGCCGTTCACAAATCTTTCGCGGTGCCTGGCCATCGTGGCGCTCTTGATCATCGTGTATTTCTCCTACTGTCAAACCATCGAAGCTTATCCCCTGGTATCTGCAGAAGTAACCAATTGGCTTCTATCGCATCAAAGGAAACAATTCGCTTTTGAACAAGCCCCGAAGCAGGCTCGGGGTATGATTCGAAGGAGTCGTCTTGAGCATTTTCACTTCTACTCTGCGCAGGGTAGTGGAGCGAGGTGCGGCTTTTCTTGAGGAAAAGCCGCGAACGGGATCGGTTGCTTGGTAAGCACCAGAAGTGAAAGTACTGTAGGAAGCCGGACTCATACGATGGGAATTGAGAACGCGGGAGCCAATTTTCCTGGCCCGAAATATCCAAGCCCCCTCCGGGGAGACCCGGAAAGCCTGTTCGAGCGATGTTCATGGTTCTACGCATTCTGTCGTGAGCACCTGTTTCGCGATCACACCGCAGCAATCTCCCACGCACTTTGGCCCGGCGACCGGCCCGGCCCCGAAACCCACCTTCTGGAAATAGCCTGCGGTCCCGGCTTCTACGCTTGCAGCCTTGCACAGCGCTATCCTGACATTCAGATCACCGGAGTGGACCTTTCCGAGCGCTTGCTGTCCCGCGCCAAAGACCGGGCTGACATCCGCCGCTTGAAAAACTGCCATTTCGTCAGGGCGAATGTTCTTACCCTGTCAGAATCGCTGGCGCCGGTGGATGCGATCATCGCCTCCCGGCTGTTGATGGTGGTGGGGGATCGCCCGCAGGCGCTGCGCGAGATATTTTCGGCTCTGCGGCCGGGTGGCCGTTGCTTTATCGCCGAGCCCACATCGGCGTTGCGTGCCATGCTCCCACTCTCCTGCATGTGGTTGTTTGCCCGCCTCATGGGAGACTGGAGCACCCGGTTCCACGAACCCTGGAGGGCAGCGGTGCTGAAGCAGGAGGAATTCCAATCCCTCATCGCCACCCAGCCCTGGGGCACGGTCAGCCTGTGGCAGGATAACTGGTATCAGTACGCGGTGTGCGACCGCAGTTGCTGAAACGGGGGACCCGGATTTCCTACATCGCGATATCGCCCAATGCGACGTATGCGGCTTTCCGCAAAGAAAGCCGCATGAAGTTTACCAACGCCATCAATGCCATCAAGCTCGACAGGAAATCCGGAGTAGAACTTTGCCTTACAAGACACTTCAACCGGGAGAAGCAGCAGGTGTCGGCGAGGGCTGTTGCGCCTTAGCCGTGATGGCCAAGGCTCCGCGCCCAGGTAAGGTAAAAACACGGCTCTCCCCTCCGTTGACCCCCGAACAGGCCTCGGCGCTCAACATCTGCTTTATCCGTGACACTACGGAAAACATTCAACAGATAACGGAAGCCGGAAACAGCGCCGGGCTTGTGGTCTACACCCCGGTGGGGGATGAGGCGGCCTTCGATGGCATTCTGCCCACTGGCTTTCAGCTTCTGGGGCAACGAGGCGATGGCTTTGGAGAGCGCCTTCTCCACGCTTGTGAAGATTTATTTTCCTGTGGATTCGGGGCCGTGTGCCTGATTGATTCCGACAGCCCCACCATGCCTTCGGACGCGCTGCTGCAGGCGGTCGCGTGGCTAACGCGTCCGGGAGATCGAGTGGTGCTGGGCGGCTCCGATGACGGCGGCTACTACCTGATCGGTATCAAGCGCCTGCATCCACGGCTCTTTGAGCAGATCGACTGGAGTACGGACCGGGTACTCGATCAGACACTGGAGCGTGCCGGGGAAATCGGCCTGAAAGTCGAACTGCTGCCCACCTGGTACGACGTGGACGATGGCGCCACGCTCGAACGCCTGCGTAGTGAACTCCTGTCCAGCCTTTGCACGGAGCTCGCAGGTTACGAAGCCAGGCACACCAGGAGATACCTCGAAACTCTGCAGAACTCACAAGGATTGGCATGCACTAGGAGCAGCGCATGCTAAGTGCTCGATATTCCGGCGACAGGGCATGGCTGACCAACAGCGCGCTTGCCCTGCTGGGGCTGTTTCTGGTTGGGCTTTGCCGCCAGGGAGTAAACGAGATTCACCATTTCGTGATTGGTTTTGGCCTGGTCGCGATGTACCAGGCGCTGATCTACCTCGTAGCCGTCTGGGTGGTGCTCAACCGGCCGGTAAACCGCTGGACCTTCGTGATCATCCTGGCCTGTGCCGCCGGTTGCAGGCTGATCTGTCTCTTTTCGCCGCCCTTTCTCTCCACCGATATCTTTCGCTACGTGTGGGATGGGCGAGTGCAGGCCGCCGGCATCAATCCCTACCGTTACATCCCTGCTGATCCTCACCTGGCGTTTCTTCGCGATCTCGATATCTACCCCCACATCAACCGGCGAAGCTATGCTCACACCGCTTATCCTCCGGGAGCACAGATGCTTTTCCTGCTGATCACCAGAATCGGCGCATCGGTGCGCTGGATGAAGGCGGGTATGGTCGGCCTGGAGGCGCTCACCATCTGGGCCCTGGTGAAGTTGCTGACGGCCGTTGGCTTACGTCGCGAACAGGTGTTGATCTATGCCTGGCACCCGCTGCTTCTCTGGGAGGTGGCCAGCAGCGGACATGTGGATGGCGCGGCTTTGCCCCTGATTGCTCTCGCGCTGCTCTTCTACGTCCGCAATAAGCCAGCGGCAACGGGGGTAGCCCTGGCTGCGGCGACCCTGGTCAAGCTCTACCCCATCGCCCTCTTCCCCGCGCTCTACCGCCGCAGTGCCTGGCGTGATTGGAAGATGCCGGCTGCGGTGGCCGGCGTGATTGCGGCAGGGTACGCCTGTTACCTGAGCGTAGGTTGGCAGGTGCTCGGGTTCTTGCCGGACTATGCCAAGGAGGAGGGCCTGGAATCCGGCAGCCGCTACTTCCTGCTCACTCTGGCCCGCCATGGCTTGCGTTGGGAGGCGCTCCCGACCAGCGCATTCTATGGCTTTGCCGCGTTGCTGCTGCTCGGGTTAGCGGTGTGGGCCTGGCTTAAGAGTGAGGCAAGCCCGCTGGCTGCGATCCGCTGTTGCTTCGTCATCGCGGCCGTCCTCATGTTGCTGTTTTCCTCCCACTACCCGTGGTACTACCTGTGGCTGCTCCCTTTTCTCAGCCTGATCCCTTACGTGCCCATGCTCTATTTCACGACCGCCTGTTTTTACCTTTACACCACTCAGCTTGCTAATCCCGGGCCAGCCATGTACTACATGTTTGAATGGCTATATGCCACGACGGCCCTGCTTGCGCTGTGGTGTATGGGCGCCCGTCAGCTGGAAGCGAGACTCGCTCGCACCGCGCAAGACAAACCGTTTGCAATGTATCCCAGAACCGCGAGGAACTCATGAGCGAAAGTCTTTCTGTACTACCGCACCTGGCGGAAGACCAGCAGAAGATGCGGCGCTACTTTGAGAAGCCGGAAGATCAGCTCTCCGTGATCATGGAAGCGGATCCGGTCTGCCTCTACCTGGAAACAACCAATCGCTGCAACCTGTTGTGTACCACGTGCCCGCGCACCTTTGAAGAGCTGGAACCTGAGGCGGATATGTCGTGGGAGTTGTTTACCAGCATCATCGATCAGTACCCGAAGATTGCGCGCGTTGTGCTGCATGGAGTGGGTGAGCCGATGCTGGTGAAGGAGCTGCCGCGCATGATCCGGTATTTGAAAGAGCGCGGAATCTACGTTCTCTTCAATACCAACGGCACGTTGTTGACCAAGGCCAATGGGCAGAAGCTGATCGACGCCGGGCTGGACGAGTTGCGCGTTTCGCTTGATGCGGCGGAGTCTTCGGTTTTTCAGATGGTGCGCGGCAAAGACATGTTCGACCGCATCGTGACCAATGTGGGTACCTTCGTCGCCATGCAGCGCGCCAACCAGACCCAATTGCCGCGGGTTTCGCTCTGGCTTACCGGCCTGCGGGAAACGTTGGCCCAATTGGAAGCCTTCATCCGTCTGGCGCATCGCCTGGGCGTGACGGAGGTCTATCTTCAGAGGATGGTGTACCTGCCTGAGGGACAGGGGCTGGCCCGGCCCGAACAGGCATTGTTTGAACACACCACCCGGCAGGAGGAAGAGGTTCTGCAACGAGCGGAAGCCGTCGCCCAGGAGCTGGGCGTACTCTTCAGCGCGTCAGGCGCCACCGAACCGCAGGTCAGCATCAAGAAGCGGAAAGACGACAGCCCCTGGTCTCTGTGCCGCCGTCCCTGGAGCCTGATGTACATTACGGCCAATGGGCAGGCGCTTCCCTGTTGCATCGCCCCCTTCTCCATGCGCGGCTACGACAGCTTCACCCTGGGCAACGCCACGCAGCAGACCATGCGTGAGATTTGGAATGGCGAAAAGTATCAAGAATTCCGGCGAGCACTGCTGAGCCCGCAACCGCCGCCGGCCTGTGCCAGTTGTGGTTTGCGCTGGAGCCTCTGATTTGGGCCTACAAGGGGTTTCGGTGGTGATTCCAGCATTGAACGAGGCGGAAAACATCGCCGCTGTCGTGCGAGAAATGCCCTGGGAACTGATTCGCGAATGCATTGTGGTGGACAATGGAAGCACGGACGCTACCGCTGCTGAAGCGTTGACGGCTGGCGCCAGGGTGGTGCATCAGCCGCAACCTGGATATGGCCGTGCGTGCGCTGCCGGGGCTGCGGCTGCCGATGGTGGGTCCGCAATCTTGTTGTTTATGGACGGTGACGGGAGCGATGTCCCAGCCGAGATGGGACAATTGCTGGATCCGATCCTGGCGGGCGACTGTGATTTTGTGATCGGCTCGCGGATGCGCGGCAAGCGCGAGCCGGGCAGCATGCTGCTTTCGCAGATCTTTGCTGGATGGCTGGCAGGTGTCCTCCTCCGCCTGCTCTATCGGGTGAGATACACGGATATGGGGCCGTTTCGCGCCATCACCCGCGAGGCACTCAGCCGGCTAAACATGAGGGAAGAGACGTACGGCTGGAATCTTGAAATGCAAATGCGGGCGGCCCAATATGGCCTGCGCATCCGCGAAATTCCCGTGAGCTACCGCAACCGCACGGGCGGGGTGAGCAAAGTCGCCGGTTCGTTGAGCGGTTCCGTCCGCGCCGCAATCCGCATCACCCAAACGCTGCTCCGGGTTGCCTCGAACCCCAACCCCTAGTCTCCAACTCGCCGCTAAATCGTCATCACTGAGAGTGTGACTTTTGTGATTTTTGAGCTTTTGCACACCCAACCGGAAGGTTTTTTTAAACTCCCAGAAGACCGTCATCCTGAGCGAAGCGCCTCGCAGATCTATCGCTTAACAAAGGGTTTTTGGCGCGCAGTCGAAGGACCCCGAAGATGCTTGTTGGCCGATGCTCTTCAGAGCTTTCGACCACCAAAGCCTGAAAGAAATCAAAAAAGTCACAGCCTCTAGTGGAACGGCTCATAGATTTATCGCGTGACAGAGCGCTTGGCAGCGCGGAGTCGAAGGACCCCGGCGGTTCCGTCTTACCGATGTCGCTTTGGGATCAACCCTTGACCTTCGCGGCCGCGCTTTCAATCGCCTTCCACTCGTCCGGCGAAAGGTGCAGCTTGGCCGCGGCCATATTCTCTTCCAGGTGCTTCACGGAAGACGTGCCGGGAATCGGAAGCAGCACGGGCGAGTGGTGTAAGAGCCAAGCAAGCGATAATTGGGCAACCGTGGCCTGATGCTGCTTGGCTACCTGGTCAAGCGGACCACCAGGCTTCGCCAGCTTTCCCGCCGCGACAGGAAACCAGGGAATAAAAGCCAGTTTGTGCTGCTCGCAATATTTGAGTGCTTTCTCGTGCCGGCGATCGCTCAGGTTGTACTGGTTCTGCACGCTGACAATCTTGACCGTCTTGTTTGCCCGCTCAATCTCCGCCGGCGAAACCTCCGACAACCCGATATGCCGAATCTTACCCGCGTCCTGAAACTCTTTGAGTGCGCCGAGGCTCTCTTCCACCGGAACCTTGGGGTCGATTCGATGTAGCTGATAAAGATCGATGCGCTCGAGCTTCAGGCGTCGCAGGCTCATTTCGACGCACTGCCTCAGGTATTCCGGCCGTCCATCCTCTGCCCACTTGTTGGGACCGGAGCGGGTGAAACCGCCCTTGGTCGCAATCACCAGGTCTTTCTTGTACGGATAAAGAGCCTCCGCGATGATGTTTTCGCTCACTTCGGGGCCATAGGCGTCCGCGGTGTCGATGAAGTTGACGCCCAGCTCCAGGGCGCGCTGCAACACCTTGCGCGCCTCATCGCGATCCTTGGGTTCGCCCCAGATGCCGGTGCCGGTGATGCGCATGGCGCCATATCCAAGCCGGTTGACCGTGAGGTCCCCACCCAGCGTGAATGTTGTTGTAGCTTCCGTCTGCAAAGATTCCATACTTTCTCTGATTCGCCGACCTGGCGATTGGTTTCTCATTTCGGTGTGCTATCACTGGTGAGATCCGATGCCTCCCACCGCCAAAATCGTCGGAGCAGGTCCAAATGGCTTGGCTGCCGCCATCGTCCTGGCCAAGGCCGGCTTTGCCGTGGAGGTGAAAGAGGCGGCTTCCATCGCGGGTGGGGCCGCGCGATCGGCTGCGCTCACCTTGCCCGGGTTCGTGCATGATCTGGGGTCCGCAGTGCACCCTCTCGCTGTAGCATCGCCTTTTTTCTCAAGCTTGCCGCTGGCCGAATTCGGATTGCGCTGGATTGCGCCTGCTGCGGAGCTGGCCCATCCTCTGGACGATGGAACGGCAGTCATGCTGGAACGGGACTTGGGAGAGACGGCCGCCCAGCTCGGGAAGGACGCAGCAGCCTACCGTCGCCTCTACGGTCCGTTACTAGGCAACTGGGATGGCCTCCGCCACGATTTGCTTAAGCCCATCGGCTGGCCTCGCCATCCGATTGCCATGGTCGGTTTCGGTCTGCTGGGGTTGCGCTCTGCGCGTGCGATAGCCCAGAGCCACTTCAAGGGGGATCGGGCTCGCGCTCTCTTTGCCGGCCTGGGCGCGCACTCATTTCTGCCCCTGGAATCGCCCGTGTCTGCCGCCTTTGGGCTGGTGCTAGGGGTCGCGGCGCACGCCGTGGGCTGGCCCATTCCGCGGGGCGGCGCGCAGTCCATCGCCGATGCGCTCGTGGCCTGCCTGGAGCAAGCAGGAGGCGCGGTTACCACCAACGCACGGGTGCTCTCCCTTCGGGACCTGGGGCAATCGAATTTGACGCTCCTGGACATAACCCCTAGACAGTTGCTGAACCTGGGGGGCGGGGAGATGCAGCCGTCCTTTCGCCGGGAACTCGAGCGTTACCGTTACGGCCCCGGGGTCTTCAAAGTGGACTGGGCCCTGAGCCAGCCGATTCCCTGGCGTGCCAGAGAGTGCCTGCGGGCTGGCACGGTCCATTTGGGCGGTACCTTCGAGGAGATTGCTGCTTCGGAGCGGTTGCCGGGGAGCGGAACGATGAGCGACCGCCCGTTTGTCCTGCTCTCCCAACCGACTCTATTTGATCCCAGCCGGGCGCCCGCCGGGAAGCACGTGGCGTGGGCCTACTGCCACGTGCCCAATAGCTGGTCCGGATCCGCGCTGGAGGCGATCGAAACTCAAGTGGAACGCTTCGCGCCCGGCTTTCGCGAGTGCATCCTGGGCCGGGCAGTTTTTAGCCCCGAGGCGATGAACCAATGGAACGCGAACCTGGTGGGAGGAGACATCAACGGCGGCTCTGTCGCCGGCCTGCAATTCTTTCTGCGGCCAACCTGGCGGCAGTATGCGACCCCAATGAAAGGGGTTTACCTTTGCTCGTCGTCCACGCCCCCAGGCGGCGCGGTGCACGGCATGTGCGGCTATTGGGCCGCCCAATGCGCGCTCAAGCATTTCCGCTAGTGGTGTAACCAGGAAACTAAACTCGATGCGGCCATTCCGCCGAAACCGGGGCCCCCGGGGCACGCGGTCTTTGCCTGCCCGGGGTGGAAAGAATGGCCGCACATAACCGGACCCAGTATCAGCAAAAATGCGTCAAGCGCTATAAAGGACTTCGAGCATCGTGAAGTCATCGTTCGGGGGCGTGCCGGCCATAAAGGTCTCGACCTTGCTCAGCACGCCCTCGATGTTAGCGCCTTCCACAGCGGCTTCCAGTCGCTCTTCTCCAAAAAATTCACCTTCCCGGCCTTCTGCCTCAGTGACTCCGTCGGTGGCCAGCACAATACGGTCGCCGGGCTTAAGTTGCAGGCGATCGGATACGTAGGTAGCCTCTTCGATCAAGCCCACCACCATGTTGGCATTCTCCAATCGTTTAACGCCCTGGCTGTTGGCCAGAAGTGGCTGAACATGCCCGCAATTGACATATTCGAAGGTCCCATCGGGATGGAGCTTGACCAGGATCATGGTGGCGTATTTCTGCACATTTTTCTCGCAGATGTAGCGATTGGCCACGTCCGCGATCTCGGCCAGCGGCTGACCGGCTAACAAAAGACCATAGAGCAGCCCCTGCAGTGTGGAGGCTAGGATGGCCGCCGATACTCCCTTGCCGGAGATATCGGCGATCACGATATAGAGGCCGTCCGTGGTGGCAATTACGTCATAGAAGTCGCCCCCAACGTCCTTGCAGGCCACGCTGCGAGCGTGAACCTTGGCATACGGCAGGTTAGGAATGGCAAACTCCATCAGTCCCTGCTGGATAGCGGCAGCGATGTTCAGTTCTTCGCGGTAGCGTCGCGAAGCTTCTTCTGCATGGGCGAGAAAGGCGTTTTCCACCAGCGCGGCGGCTTCGGTCGCGATCGTCTCCAGAAGATCGTTGTCGACCTGGCTCAATTTTCCGGGTTGCAGCCGGCTGTCCAGGTAGAGCACGCCGAGGATGTCTTTCTCGTGGCAATCTGGGCTGGCCGCGCGCTTGCGCAGCGGAATGCAGTACACCATGCGGATACTCTGCTGCACCATGCTTTCGGTGCGCGAATTGGCTTCGGCTGACAAGGTGTCGGTGACAATGAACTTTGAGGCTTTGCAAGCTTGCGCGATGGCGCTGTGGGAGATGGTGGAATCGTCTTCCAGGCGGTCGCCCTTAAGACTTCGCCCCGCGGCGAGGGTCAGCTTACCCTTCTCATCCCTCAGGAACACGTAGCCTCGCTCCACCTGGGTCAACTCCAGGGTCGCTTCCACCAGCGTGGCGAGGATCTCGTTTACTGCCCCCAGGGTATTCAGCCGTTGCGCCGCACTCAGGAACCAGCTCAGCTTCTCCAGGTCCGAGGTAGGTGCCGAAATCGCATGCAGCTCGTCCAAAAGTTTATGGATCGTCGAGGTGCTTTCTCTTGCCGGGCCAAAGCGCAGCGATGGGCCGTTCAGCGAACCCAGACGGATCTCGTCCCCCGGTTTCAGAGCCTGGCGCTCGACCAGGGGCTGGGCGTTGAGAAAGGTGCCGTGGCGGCTGCCTTTGTCGACCACGTGGAACTGGCCCTTCTCATAGAGGATGGCAGCGTGGTCGCGGGAGATGAAAGCATGCGCCAGTACCAGGTCGCGGTCCTGCAGCCGCCCGATGGTGAACGGCGTGTGCGTAACGTTAATCTCTTCCTGCCGGGTGTCGTCGATCAGCAGCAAAGCTGTGCCTGGAATTGGTTCCGCCATAAGGTGCCTTTCGAGATGAAGCACTTTCACTTCTGGTATTTACAGATTAGCCAATGCCGTCGCGGTTTTTCCGTAAAGAAAAACCCCACTTGGCTACCCTGGTCGGGACAGCGCGGAGGTGAAACCGCTCTGGCTCCGGAGATTGGTTGCGCACTAGCCAAGTCCACCGTGCTGATGTTAAGAAAACTACCACATGCCCAAGCCCGAAGGACGCACCTCTGGATGCAAGAAATTCTTGGCGCCCTCACATCCCCGCCAGTCTTTCGGCGGCATCCAAGCGTGCAGAAACTCGGGCGCAGGCATGCGCCATGTACATTCAAGGCATAGGAGAAGAGAAATCGTGCGAATGTCCCTTATACCGCCCCCCCACGTAGACGGCTATGCCAGCTACCTCGTCGCCATGCAAACGCTGGATGGACCAGAGACACTCACCGCGGCCTTAGGGGACGAACCGGTCCAGCTCCCGGCACTCCAGTTCCTCAAGTCCCTGGACGATTTGGATGAGGAAGAAGATGAGGACGATGACGACATCGAGGATCTGGAAGATGAAGACGAAGACGAGGACGATTTAGATGAAGACTACGACGATGACGAGGATGATGACGACGAGGACGATGATGAGGACGAGGAAGACGACGATGAGGATGGAGGCGTTAAGCCGCTTAAGATGTCCCCGTCATCACGCGCCCGCCCGTAGCTTACGAGGGAGGCTGAAAGTAACCAAGGCAATGTCGTCCTGGCTACTATCAGCCTTCGCCAAATCGGGCCCTGAGGGCGGCGAGTGCGGTTCCCGCCTTCTCGTGACCTCCGGGTAGTAATTGCCTGAAAGTGGAAGCTCTTATCATTGGTAATTCGGTTACCTTGTGACTGGCCCACGTACCCGGAGAGTGACTGTGAGACGGCGCATTCTGGTTGTGGATGACGATGACGCAGCACGCCACGCCGCAGTCTGCAGCCTGCGGGCGATGACCGGATGGGACGTGGCTGAGGCTTATTGCGGAGCACAAGCAATTGAAAGTGCAACACAACATCAGCCGGACGCCATCCTGCTCGACGTGATGATGCCGGCGATGGATGGTCCTGCCATGCTGGCCAAACTCCGGACAACGCGCGCCACCAGTCACATCCCCATTGTGTTGCTGACCGCAAAGGTGCAAGCCGTCCAGAACGGCTCGCTGGCCCATCTTCCCGTCGCCGGCATTCTGTTGAAGCCATTTGATCCATTGCGCCTGGCCAGCCAGGTCGCGGATGCGCTGGGATGGGAGAGCGGAACGCGTCAGTCCTGAGAGGACAGGAGCGGCCGGCCGCCACGAAAAGACTGCTGGATTCGCCCATCCGGCGACAGGGCCACGAGATTCGCCTCCCGTCCCTCCTCAAGCAAGCCCCACTGCCGGTCAAGGCCCATGAGCGCAGCAGGATTGCTCCCCGCCATTTCGGCACTGACCGCCAGGCTGGCGCCGGTGAACACAGAGAAGTTCCGCACCGCAAGATCCATGGTCAGCACGCTGCCCGCCAGGACTCCGGGGGCTCCGGCTGAAGTGCAGCGTCCGTTGGCAACCTCTACATCCAGGTCGCCAAGTTTGTACCGTCCGTCGGGCATGCCTGTGGCGCTCATACCATCGGTGATCAGGATGGGTTTCTCGGCCCCCTTGGCCTTGTAAAACAGGCGGACCATTGCCGGGTCAACGTGAATGCCATCACAAATGAGTTCTGCAAAAAGCGCATCGTTGTCGAGAACATACGCGGCAACACCCGGGTCGCGATGATCCAGGCTACGCATGGCATTGAAGGTGTGGGTGGCGCTGCGCGCGCCGGCCAGGAAGCCGGCCTCCGCTTCGCCCAGGCTGGCGTTGCTGTGACCCAGACTGCATACCACGCCCAGGGCGCTGGCATGCTGGATCAACTCGAGCGCGGTGGGTAGTTCGGGCGCGATCGTCATGATGCGAATCTGCCCCCGCGCCGCCTGCCAGAATCGATCGAACAGCGATATCGATGGCTGCACCAGTAGGGCAGCCGTGTGTACACCACGCTTGGCCACGGAAAGAAACGGTCCTTCCAGATGAATGCCCAACGGAACCGCGCTCTCGGCTGACGGTCCTCGCTCGATCACGCCGGCAATCATGTCCAGGGCGCGCAGGGTTTCCTCGGTGGATGAGGTGACGGTTGTGGGGTAATACCCCCCCACCCCATGGCTGGCTAGAGATGCTCCGACCGCGTTGAGCGCCTGCGGAGTTCCTTCCATCACGTCGTAGCCGGCGGCTCCATGGACGTGGATGTTGAGATAGGCCGGTACCAGCATGGCTTCGGAAAATGCGTAGCTGGAATGGTCGCCTGCGGCGTTGTGGCGGCTCTCGATGGAAGTGATGTGCCCGTCGTCCACGGTGACCAGCGGGTACTCGATGATTTCATTCCCGCGCAAAAGCCGGCGGGCAGTGATTGTGCTGGTCATTCGATGGCCGCCTGCTACCCCTGAGGAAGGATATAGCAAGCCGAGGATTGCTCTAAATGAGTCTCGCCGCCAAGGGCTGACCCTGGCGGCGAGAAGAATGGAGAACCTTGGCAACTAAAGCAAGTGCACACCTAGAGCATCTTCACTTAGCTGACCCTGCGCTTCTAAACAAAAAAGCCTATCTGTTCGAGAACCTCTTCGCTCATCTCGATGTCGCTCAGCTTGGCCGCGTGGGTAAACTTCAGTTCTTCCCGAAACCGGTCCAGGACGGCGGCATTGAGGTCGGTTCGCTTGTCCAGCAAGTGGAGCAGCTCCGCGGCGGTGGTTGCATGTTGATAGTTGGCTTTGATGCCGCGCGAATTTTCGATGGTCACGGCCACGGGGAGCGTGCGGAAATCGCTGGCTTGCTGGTGGGGCAGACGGGCTCGAATGTTGACTCGCATATTGGTGACGATATTGTCACGCGGTGGGGCCGTAGAAAATACGACCTTAAGGGCTAACGCGTACCTGGACGGGTTATCAGGTTGAGCGGCCGGGGGACTGCCCGGATACGTCAGCCAGCCCAAAGGGCCAGTAGCGTTGCCGGCGGGCCAGGATCAGGAAGAGAGTAATCCCGCTGACGAAGACCGCCAGAACGTAAAGCATGTATCTCCAGCCCTGGGGTTCAAAGGCTTGCACCAGAAAGATATAGAGCCAGCAGGCCATGGCGAACAATGCCGGAAGCGGATATAGCCACATCCGAAAGGGGCGCGGCGCCTCCGGATGGCGCTTTCTGAGCAGCAGCAGGCCGATGATCTGACCTACGAACATGATCAAAATCCGGGCCAGGATCAGGGCGGTGATGATCTGCACCAGGTCGAACAGGCTGGCGATGGCCGACAGGATACCGACCAGGAGCAAAGACCGATGAGGAAAGTCTTTGCTGGGGTGGGTCTTCGCGAAGAAACGAAAGAATGTGCCGTCAAGCGCCGCCGCGAAGGGAATGCGCGAATAGCCCAGCATCAGGGAGTAGACCGACGCGAAGGCCGTAACCAAAACCATGACTGTCAGCCACTGTCCAGCCCAAAACCCGGCTACGCGTTCCATGAAGACCGAGCCGACAGCGTCGTAAACCACGGTGCCCGGCCGGATCATCTCGCGCCACGGTATAACCCCGGTGAAGGCGACGGAAATTGCCAGATCCAGAAGCAGGACGAGAACGATCGATCCAATGATGGCCTGGGGAATCACCCGCTCCGGCTCACGCACCTCGTCTCCCAGGTGGCAGATGTTGTAGTAGCCGAGGAAGTTGAACATCACCAGCATGGTGCCATTGCCCAAACCCAGCAGGAACGCGATATTCAGGTGAAAGGCCCCCGGCGGAAAGTCGAAAAGTAGCCGGGTGTGCAGATGCATCATGCCTTCGACGGCTACCCAGATGCTGGTCAACAAAAGACCGCTCCAAAGCACCAGCATGATGCGGGCAATGTCGCGAATCTTACGATACAGCAGGATCGTGGCAGCCACGGCAAATCCTGCCGCGAGCATTCGCAGTGCCCACGGCCGCCCGACCAGACCCTTGAATACATAACCGGTATACAGCGCCATGCCCACAGTACCGGTCGCGATCTCCAGAGTCCCGCTGAAAAGGAACTGCCAGACAAAGAGCCACGCCATCAAGCGTCCCAGCCCCTCCCGCCCAAAACACTCGCGCAGGTAGTTGTAAGAGCCCCCTGAGCTGGGGAAGGTAGTGCCCAGCTCGGCAAACACCAAGCCATCTGCTATCGCGATCACCGCTCCCACCAACCAGCAAATGAGGGCCTGCGGGCCCCCCATGGTGGCCAGAATTGCTGGAACGGTGATGAACGGGCCTGTGCCCACCATGTTGGACATGTTGATCGAGATGGCATTGAGCAAGCCGAATTTCTTGGGCAGGTGGACAGTGGGCATGGAATAGGGATCGCGAGTTTAATCTAAACCATTCCGCAAGCCCGCAGCAGAAGTCCTAAGCCCTTATGAAGACTTCCCATGGAGCGCGGGGGCGCATGCCCCGCAAATGCCAAGAAAGTTAACCCGGGCATGGCGGGAAGGCCGAGCTGCTTATATGCTTTCCTAAGCGGTTAGAACGAGCAGGAGCACCGAATGCAACTGGAAAACGTGGTACGTTCGCGCAATCTGCCTCCGGATCAGGCGGGAGAAATGGTTGGCTTCACCCGCCAGGAAGCCGGATGGGAGTGGATGAGTTTTGTGGTTACGCGCTTGCTGCCTGGGCAGGTATTGGAGTTACACACCGGGGACGAAGAGATGGTTCTCGTGTGGTTGGGAGGACGCTCGGTCGCGAACTGGGGGGCGGGCGACCAATCCGTCGGGGCTAGAAAGAACGTATTTGATGGTCTTCCCTATTCTCTTTATCTGCCTGGTGACCATCGCATCAGGGTGAAGGCGGAAACCGTTTGCGAAATATCCCAGTGCCGCGTGCCGTCAAGGGCCACGCACGAAGCCCGGCTGGTCACCCCGAACGACGTGGCGACGGGCTTGCGAGGAGGCGAGAACGCCTCTCGTCAGATCGTCGAAGTGATACCGACCAATTTTGCCGCCGATAAGCTCGTGGTCTTTGAGGTCTATACCCCGGGAGGCAACTGGTCGAGTTATCCGCCCCATAAACATGACGTAGATGCCCCGCCCGTGGAGGTCGATCTGGACGAGATTTACTACTACCGGATGAGGGATGCGCGCGGGTTTGCGCTACAGAATCTTTACCGTTCCGACGGATCGCGGGACTCGCTGGTAAAAGTGCACGACGGCGACGTGGTGCTGGTAAGGGATGGCTACCACCCGGTAGTTGCCGGCCCCGGGTACGATACTTACTACCTCAACTTTTTGGCTGGAACTTCACGCTCCATGACGGTGACAGAAGATCCCGAGCATGTATGGCTTCGCTCCACCTGGAAGCAACCCGATCCGCGCTTGCCCCTGGTGCATGGCTGAGGCGGGTGCGGAAGACTCTGCTTCAGAATCCGGTTGAAAACGACATTGGCTTTGTATCAGGGCACGGCTTTAGCCGTGCCATTGAAGAGCGCCCGAAGAGGGCTTTACAGGCTGCAGAAAAACTCATGCTTTGTATCAGGGCACGACTTTTAGTCGTGCCGTACATGATTGAGAATAGGTCGGGCTTTAGCCCCTGAGGTATCTTTTTCCCCCGCCCGTTTAGCCGCGCCCAATGGTGTGCAGTCGAGGCGTGTCGGGGGCGCGTTCTCAGTGTGACCTGCGGCGCGCCCTGCTCACCAGCGCAGGAAGACCTGGAGCGGCATGCATGCTGGACGAACCGTTCCGCAACCCGAAGCCGCACGACTCACGCACACAGAGATGGGGAGCAATCCGGTGAGTGACGGCCGGGGAGCTTTTGCCCTCGATGCGGTCGAGAAGCAGTTCCGTCGCCAGGCAGCCAACTTCGTACTTCGGCAGTTCCATAGCCGTGAGGGGTGGATCGAACAGGCGGAGCCAGGGATAATCATCCAGGGTGACCAGGCCGAAATCCCCCGGACACCGCATGCCCATCTCCTGGGCGGCTTGCAGAAAGCCAACGGTCATTAAGAAATTCGCCACAAAAACAGCATCGGGACGGTGCGGTAACAAAGACAGACCGGCACGGTGGCCGGAGTCGATACGGTAGTCGCCCTCGTATACCAGCTTTGGGTTGAAGCGCAGGCCGCTGGCTTTGAGCGCCTTCTTGAATCCCTGAAGCCGGGCCCTTCCGTTGCTCACGCTGAGCGGACCGCCCACCATGGCGATGGTTTGATGCCCGATCCTGGCCAGGTGCGAGACCGCTTCAAAGCTGCCCTGAAGATCGTCGGTAATGACCGCGTCGTCCGTCAGCTCCGGGTAGGTGCGCATCATCAGCACGGTGGGAACGTTCATGCTGGAAAGCAGATTGATAGTTTGTGCACTCAGGTCGCCGGGCGCTTTGGTAAGCAAAATGCCGTCCACTCGCTTGGCCACCAACAGGTCCAGGTAAAGCTCTTCCTTCTCCAAAAGCCCGTCGCTGTTACACAGCAAAATACTGTAGCCGCGCTTCTGCGCCGTATCCTCGGCTCCGCGAACCAGCATGGGAAAAAAAGGGTTGGAGATATCGGGTACGATCACACCGAGCGTACGAGTACGTTCGTTGGCCAGGCTTTGGGCAAGGGAATTGGGCCGGTAATTGAGCTTGAGGATGGCCGCATCCACTCGTTTCTTAAGCGGGGCCCCGACATGACTCTTGTTGTTGATGACCGCAGACACGGTGAAGACGGAGACTCGTGCTTCGCGCGCTACATCGTAAATGGTTGGAGTTTTGCGTCTGGCTGCCCGTGAACCGCGTGGTGAATCGACCATGCCTCTTTTTCCCCGATCCAGCCAGCGGAAGGATCAAAGAATTCTAGCACCCTGACCCATGGTCACTCGACTCGGCGCGGTTGCACGATCGTCGTCAGCAGATCCGGTTTTCCTGCAATTCTGGAGAGGTGCGGTGAGCGCAGGCCCTGGTGATAATCGACGGCGAAGTCGGCGTAGAAGCCATCCGTCAGGGTCAGTAGATCGATGGGCTCCTGGCTTGTTTCCGCATTCACAATCGCCTGGCGAAGTAAGTCAGCCGAGTAGACGCGATGGTTCACCCCCATCAATTTCACGGCCGGGGCCAGCCCGGCGCGGCCTGCGGCTGAGTCGGGAACAAGATCAATGATCGTTCCATCCGGATCGATGACCAGACCGATCGAGGTCGACAAGTCAGCCTGCTGGGATATGGCTTCCAGATCGACAGCGGCCGCGTTTGGCTCGTCGTTATAGACGACGGTCCATCCGGCCGCTTCCAGGCCTGGTGAAACCGGAGTGGGCCGCGTGGCCAGTAGATTGCCCTGAAGCAGGCCGTTCCAATCAAAGGCAACCACGTGATTCAACGCCGCAATCAGCTCCTCGTAGGTATAGGGCTTAACGGCTACTACCCCATCGGGTGGTCCAAAGAAGTCGGCGGCGAAGGTATCCAGACTGCGCGCTCCGTGGCTTTTCTCCCGAAGCAGGCTATCCACTTGTAACCAGAGCAGAGGCCCTTCCCGGTAGTAATCAGTAGAACGGCGAAGGTTGGTCCACTGTTCCCCAGCGGAGTAGAGCAACTGTGCCGATCTCGAGACATCCCCCAGGTTTCGCCAGCCGCGCCCGGCGCGCGCGTCCATCTCTGCCTGGTAAAGCGCCATCCGGTCTTTCATCTGAGCACTCGTTTCCAGGCCGGCGCGGGTGGCCAGAATCTCTGCCCAGTAGCTGGTAAGACCCTCATAGACCCAGAGCAGATCGCCAACCATGGGTTGCTGGTAGTCAGAGGTCGCCAGGCCGACAGGCCGTCTGAATTTCCCGTTCCAGGAGTGGATCATCTCGTGGGCCAACAGATTACCCGCCTCGGCGGAGAAGGACGGGCTCACCATGCCGAGCTCCGGCATCTGGTCATCGCTGGACTGATGATGCTCCAGTCCGTCGCTGCTCTCAGTCTGCGCCTCCACCAGAAAGTGATAGCTCGCATAGTGGTGGGAGTGGAACATCGCTCCGGCTTCGGATACGAGATTGCGGTAAGCTGCGATGCGCTCTGGCGGCACATTGAGGCCTTCAGGCGACTTCTCAAAGAGATCCAGCAGATGGCGCTGCGAGACGCCTTTGGGTGTGATGTCAAACTCACGCATGATGGATCCGCACATCAGGGGTGAATCGATCAGCATGGTAAGCGACACAGGATCGAAGTGAATCACCGCTCCTTGCTGCGACGGATGCGGCAACGCAGTCGCGTAAGACCATCGTTCAGGGAGCTTGATCGAGGCCGCAACCGTGACCCGGTCGGCGACAGCGTCAGCAGGATACAGAACCAGCTGATCCCAGTTCACATCGCCTTGAACCGGAGTCGATGTGTTACCCGGAGCGAAGTCGTTGCCCGCCACATACTCCCCAACAAGACTGAAATCAGCTACCAGGAGATTGGTTCCGGGCGGGACCGGGATATGGAAGCGATACATGTCCACGGGGTCGCGAGCCCAGGAAAGTGTCTTGCCGTCCGCGGTAAAGCGCAGATTGACCAGGTCGGCGATGGGTCCGGTGGGCGCATGGTCTCCGGGAATCCATTTGGGGTATACGAGATCGACGGTGTGCTCTGACGTAGAAGCTACGGGAAAGGATTCATGTACGGAAAGAATCTTCCTGGAGATGGTGGTCGCGTCCACTTCCAGGACGATGGTGGAGGATGCTTCCTGGGACAGGGCGGCGCTCGTTGACAATGCGAGTCCGAGCCACAACAGGCCCCTGCATGGAAGATTACGGCAGATGCGGTTCAACAAAAAGAAGAGCAATTCGCTTTCACTCCTGTGCCAGCTTCACATGCCGGCAGCGGGTCGGGAGCCCCGCAAATACAGAATAGAATGCAATCAGTGAGAGCGACACCTCCAGGGCGATGCGGTGAAGCATAGTCTCTTTGAGCTGTTCAAGATCGGCATTGGGCCGTCGAGCTCACACACCATGGGGCCGATGCGGGCCGCTCTTCGTTTCGCCAGGGAGCTGGAGTCGACTCAGCTGACTTCTCAAGCCGCATCCGTCCGGGTCGATCTTTATGGCTCACTGGCGCTCACCGGTCATGGCCATGGCACCGACCGCGCCATCCTGCTTGGACTCTCCGGGCAGACGCCGGAAGAGATCGATCCGGCTGAGATTGAAGCGAAATTATCCGCCATTCGCACCGCGGGAAAATTGGAATTGCCTGGTCATCGCGTCATCGCCTTCCACGAGGCGAAGCACCTGATCTTTCATCGCGATCAAATGTATCCCGTTGCCGGTGTTGCTTCGCACCCCAACGGTATGCGTTTTTCCGCGTTCGACAGCGCCGGAGCTTTGCTGTTGTTGCGGATCTTCTTTTCCATCGGCGGCGGCTTTATTGTCTCTGCCGGCGAGTTTGCCGCCGCGCAGGGGACCCAGACAGCAGTGGACGACGAAGCCAAAGACGTTCCCTACCCTTTTCACAGTGCGCAGGAACTCCTGGAGAGAGCGGCGGCCGGCAACGTCACCATCTCGCAGCTCATGTTGGCCAACGAGTGTGCTCTGCTAGAAAGCGGGCGGCACCGGGATCGTGTGTACCCTTTTACAGCCGAGGAAGAAGTTTGTCGCGGCGTGCTGCATATCTGGCAGGTTATGCGGGAGTGCACGCAGCATGGCATCGAATCCGAGGGCATCCTGCCCGGCGGTCTCAAAGTGCGGCGCCGCGCTGCGAAGCTTGCCGCACGCTTGCGTGCCGGAGTGAAGGATCCGCTCTCTCAACTGGATTGGATTACGGTCTATGCCATGGCCGTCAATGAAGAGAACGCGGCAGGGGGACGTGTCGTTACCGCTCCTACCAATGGTGCTGCCGGGGTGGTGCCGGCGGTCGCCCACTACTACCTGGAATTCGTCGACGGGGCGAACGAAGAAGGGATCCTTCGTTATTTCCTGACCGCAGCGGCGATTGGGATTCTCTACAAAGAAAATGCTTCTATCTCCGGAGCGGAAGTCGGCTGCCAGGGCGAGGTGGGTGTGGCGTGCTCCATGGCTGCAGGCGGCCTGGTTTCAGCCATCAACGCGCCGGGGGAAACATCGCTCACCGCCGCAGAGATCAATGACCGTATCGAACACGCCGCGGAGATAGGTATGGAGCATCATCTTGGCATGACCTGTGATCCCATTGGTGGTTTGGTACAGGTTCCATGCATTGAGCGCAACGCAGTGGGCGCCATCAAAGCGGTCAACGCAAGCCGTATGGCCATGAATGAGTCAGAAGGCCACAAAGTCTCTCTCGATCAGGTCATCAAGACCATGTACCAGACAGGCCTCGATATGCAGGCGCGCTACAAGGAGACTTCGCTCGCAGGCCTCGCATTGAACGTGATTGAGTGTTGATGGGCAGTCGGCAAGCCTCTATTCGTCACCATGCCGCGCAAGCTTATAGGCCCCGCCGGGAAGCGTCTACCTTCTAAACATCCTGTCCTCTCGATCCAGGAAAATAAGCATGACCATTGCCACATTCTGGATGCCGTGCGGAACGTCCGGCTCGCATTGGAGCGATCGTAAACCAGCCCTAATCTCAACCAGGTCGGCGTGTTCCAGCCTTTCGGTGTTCGCCGCCACATCGATGCGATGCATCTTTCCCGCTGCAGGCTCCCAAACATCAAAGACTGTAGCTGAGGTGTTCGTTTTCAGTTGCAAGGCGCGTGCTTCTTGAGCAGCGGCCTTTGGGTTGTCAGCTTCAATGTCAATCTCCCAGATCACACGAAACTCCATGGCAGCCCCTCGCACCGTCCCGAGAAATACCTCAACCGTGTACTCGATTCCATGGAATGCGCCAAAACCAGGAAACCCTCGTAACGCACAATCTAAGCGCTGGTAACTTCCGTGTGCCAGGGTACCGATGCTGTCCACATTCGAATCGCAAGAACTGCGCTTCGAAGAGCGGACTGAGATTTCCCAGATAGCCGCGCGAGGCAATCTACAGGATGGCGAACGCTGCTTGCGGAAGCACGGATCGGCCAACATTTGGGCGAGAAGAGTATCTGCCGATAACTACTGCTGTGGCCCGCGTCAATTCTTTCTGGCGCGATGACTGAACCGGGGATCGCTTATCTTCAGGATTTACTGGGACCCAGCCTGGCCGTTCAGAGGTTCCCCCATCGGACAAAGTTTCATCCTCCGTTTAGCATATGGGGCTAGATGTCCAGTTGGACTTTGTTCGATGTGGGGATGTGGTGGCCAGAGACGGGATCGAACCGCCGACGCCGGCCTTTTCAGGGCCGCGCTCTACCACTGAGCTATCTGGCCTCGGAGAATCCAAGGACGCTGCTTCCGCTTACGTTGTTTCTGAGTCTGCAGCGTCAGGCGGAGGGCCCGGCCAGGTCAGCAACTGCGCATAAGCAACAAACGTCAGTATAGCAATCACTTCGCTGGGCGCAAACTTCGCCCTGGCGTCTGGACTCGAACCCGCCATATCGTACACTGGACGCTCACCCCGATTTCCTACGGAGCTTGTGGCGTTGGCGAACCTCATGCGGCTTTCCTTAAGGAAAGCCGCACGCGCAGCCTTGGGATGGAGCCACGTACAGGACATCAGGGTCGCAGTTCACCATTCGAATACACCGGTTGCCTTTGCTCTCTATGTCCCGACGCCGTGCTCAAATTAGCCGGGCCCTCCATGTCGCCGGCTCCGCGCTGCTGCTCTGGCTGGCGCCGGCCGCCATCGCGCAGCCGCAGGCCGTGACCCGAAGTGGCGAAGCCCGCGCCGCTCAAGCCTTCGAGCACGCCCGCCAGCAAGGACCGCTTGCCCTTTACGCCTTTCTGCACGACATGCCCAAGGGCGCTGATCTGCACACTCACCTGGCGGGCGCCGTGTACGCGGAAAGCTTCATCCGCGAGGCCGCGGGGGACAATCTCTGTGTGAACTCCAAGACGCTGACGCTCTATAAGACAACGGCTACAACCCGCAGTATGCCCCCGCAGCCGGTCTGTGGCGAAGAGGGCCAGCGGGCGTCGGACGCGCTGACCAACCAGCAGCTCTACGACCAGTTGATCAACGTATTTTCCATGCGGACCTTTGTTCCCACTACTGAAGAGTCGGGACACGATCACTTTTTCGCATCCTTCAATCACTTTCTCGCGGTAGAGGATCCCAGGCACGTGGGTGAGTGGGTCGATGAGTTGGCCAGTCGAGCAGCCGCGCAAAACGAGCTGTACCTCGAAATCATGAATACGCCCAACTTCCGCTTGGCCACTGCGGCTCTGGCCGAGAACCTGGGCCCCATCGACACGCAGACGGACTTCGCACACCTGCGCCAGCAGTTGCTCGACGCGGGCTTATCTAACTACCTGCCCGCGCAGCGTGCGGAGTTCGACGAAGGCGAGCGTCACCGTCGCGAGCTGGAGCATTGCGGTGCAACTGGAGCAACACCAGCCTGTAATGTTCAGGTCCGCTTCCTCTACCAGGTGCTGCGCGCCTTGTCTCCGCAAGAAGTCTTCGTGCAACTGGTTTGCGGTTTCGAGCTGGCCTCCACCGACCCACTCATCGTGGGCATCAACATGGTGCAGCCGGAAGATGGGCGCGTCGCCATGGCCAACTATGCGATGCAGATGCGCATGGTCCATGCCCTCCACATCCTTTATCCGCGGGTCCATATCACACTGCATGCAGGCGAGTTGGAGCCTGGAATGGTGCCGCCGGATGGGTTGCGCTTTCATATCCGCTCCGCGGTCGAAGAGGCAGATGCCGAACGCATCGGCCACGGGGTAGACGTGATGTACGAGGATCGTCCTTACGATCTGCTCAAGCAGATGGCCGCCAAACGCGTGATGGTGGAGATAAACCTCACCAGCAACGACGTGATTCTCAACACCAAGGGCGCAGATCACCCCCTGCCCATCTACCGCCTGTATCACGTGCCGGTCGCACTCTCCACCGATGACGAGGGGGTCTCCCGCATCAACCTCACCCATGAGTATGTCCGCGCAGCGATGACTTACCCGCTCACCTACAGCGATCTTAAGCAGATGGTGCGGACCGGGCTGGAACACAGCTTCCTGCCTGGCGACAGTCTTTGGGAGCAGCCAGGTCCATGGGAAAGTTATGCTAAGGCGCGCGCCGCCTGCCGCACCCAGCTTGGCCGCGCACAGCCTTCGGGAGCATGCGCATCGCTGCTCGAGGCCAGCGAGAAGGCGAAGCAGCAGTTCGAGCTGGAACGGCGATTTCAGGTTTTTGAAAATTCACATTAGCAGCCGTTTCTCCGTCTGCCGCCGCTCCTTTCATGTTGCGCAGTTACACTCGAGAGGCAGCGCATGCGCATTGTTCTCTCCAGTTTCGGCACTCTTGGCGATATCCATCCGTTGATAGCCCTGGCGCTCGAGTTGCGGCGGCGAGGCCACGTTCCGGTGCTGGCGGTACCCGAACTCTTTCGTTCCAAGATCGTTTCGCTGGGCCTGGAATTTGCTCCCGTCGGTCCCATCCTCGATCCTGAAGACAACCAGCTGGTGGCCATGCTGATGGACATTCGCAAGGGGACGGAGCGCACCCTGCGCGAGATATTGTTTCCCGCCATTCGCCAGAGCTACCGGGAGCTGCTGGCGGTGGTTGAGGCTGGGGGCGGGGCCGATCTGCTGCTTGCCGGAGAGCTCGTCTACCAGGCCCCCATCGTGGCCGAGGTAACCGGGATCCCCTGGGCATCGCATGTGCTCGCGCCTCTGTCCTTTTTTTCTCGCTACGATGCGCCGGTGCTACCGCCGTATCCCATGCTGGCGCGGCTGCAACCGGCCCTGCCCGGGATGGGCCGGGTGATTGCCCGGTTTGCACGCTGGGTCACACGCAGCTGGCCGGAGCCCATCTATCAGCTGCGTGCCGAGCTTGGGTTGGGCCGCGGCCCCGATCCCATCTTCGAGGCCAAGCACTCTCCGTACCTGGTGTTAGCCATGTTTTCGCCGTTGTTGGGTGAGCCGCAGCCGGACTGGCCCGCATCCACTAAAGTGACCGGGTTCGTGTTTTACGACGGCGACGCTGGCCATCGCGATCTTCCCCCGGCGGTTGAGAGCTTCCTCCAACAGGGGCCGCCGCCGCTGGTGTTCACGCTGGGCTCGGCAGCTGTTCTGGATGCGGGGGACTTTTACCGGCAGAGCGCGCTGGCTGCCGAGCTGACCGGGCAGCGTGCCGTGCTCCTGGTAGGCAGCGACCCTCGCAACATTCCCCGGGACGCCGCGGAAAACGTGTGCGTGGCCAACTATGCACCCTATTCCAGGCTTTTTCCGCGGGCCTCGGTCATTATCCATCAGGGTGGAGTAGGCACAACTGCGCAAGCACTGATCTCCGGCAAGCCCATGCTGGTGATGCCCTACAGTCATGATCAGCCGGACAATGCGCGCCGGGTCCGCCGCCTGGGCGTGGCCCGCGTGATACGGCGGCAGCGTTATACGGCGGAACTTGCTGCCCGCAAAATCACTCTGCTGATGGAGAATGCCACCGTGCGGCAGCGGGCGGCCAGGATCGGAGAGCAGTTGCGCCGCGAAGATGGATTGAAGGCAGCCTGTGACGCGCTCGAAGCCCTGGGTAAGGGCCGTCCGCAGAAGGTTGTCTAAACCGGTCGGCACTGAGGGCTTGGCGGTGCGGTGAGGGTAAACTGCCAGAGGTATGCCTGAAGATATTGCATTGCAGCTTCTCGCTGGAGCCCTGCCACGGCTGGAAGCATCGTTTGCCCACTTGCCGGCACAGGCGGGGCCGGCTCCCGCCATTGACCTCATGGCTGCGGTACTAAGCCAGGTGGCGGAAAGAATGGGAGACAACTACCCCTACTTCCATCCTCTTTATGCGGGGCAGATGCTCAAGCCTCCGCATCCACTGGCCCGCGCCGCGTATGCGCTCGCAATGATCATCAATCCCAACAATCATGCCCTCGATGGCGGCCGCGCCAGCTCGCGCATGGAGGTAGAAGCGGTTCGCGAGATCGCCCGCATGTTTGGTTGGACGGACTATCTGGGACATCTAACCAGCGGCGGAACCTTCGCTAACCTCGAGGGGCTCTGGATCGCAGGCCAGCTTGCTCCCGGCAGGCGCATCGTGGCTTCGGAACAGGCGCACTACACGCATGCCAGAATCAGCGCTGTCCTCGGCTTGCCCTTCACCAGTGTGCCTGCCGACTCTGCGGGCCGTATGGACGTGGTGGCACTCGAGTCCCTGCTCCGGGAGGGGGATGTGGGCACGGTGGTGGTCACGCTGGGCACGACCGCCACCGGAGCCGTGGATCCGCTGCATAAGGTGCTCGCGCTGCGCAGCGCTTATCCATTTCGCATTCACGTGGATGCGGCCTACGGTGGATATTTCAAGCTCGTCTCCACCCTCGGCGAGGAGGCAACGCGTGCCTTTGCCTGCGTGGCGCAAGCCGACTCCATTGTGGTCGACCCTCACAAGCATGGGCTGCAACCATATGGCTGTGGCTGCATCCTTTTTCGCGATCCGGCCGTCGGCCGCTTCTATAAACACGATTCGCCCTACACCTATTTCACTTCGGATGATTTGCATCTGGGCGAGATCAGCCTGGAGTGTTCGCGCGCCGGCTCCTCTGCCGTTGCGCTGTGGGCAACCCAGCAATTGCTCCCGCTCATCGCAGACGGTGAGTTTGCCCACGGCCTGCGTTGTAGCCGCGAGGCAGCGATGCTTTTGCATAAAAAAATCTGCGCGGATGACTGCTTGCTTTCCCCGTTCGCACCCGAACTCGACATCCTGGTGTGGGCGGTGCGGGCGGAAACCATCGCGGCATCATCCCGCCTGGCGCAGGAAATCTTTGTCGCGGCCGCTCGCGAAGATCTTCACCTTGCGCTAGCGCAACTACCCAGCAAGTTTTTTCCTGTAGGCTTGTGGGCGGACCAGGACCAGCAGAGCACCGTTACCTGCCTCCGTTCCGTGCTCATGAAGCCGGAACACCTGGCTTGGCTCAATGCAATTTGGAGCAGATTGAGCCGGGTCACGGGTGAGGCGCTGGCGACGCCTCCCACTGGCCACGCCGGCGCGACCGTGGCCGGATGAAACAACGAGCCTGCCGATGTTCACAACCTGAACAGGAAACTATAGGAAACGTGCTCCCACAGAAGCACTAGATGGCTCGACGGAAGTGTCAGTCTGATTCGTGATAAAAGCCGGGCGGTCGATGGTTAGAATAAGAGTACTGGCGGTCAAACAGAAAAATCGTCGAGGTTGACGGGCAAGAGCTCGCGACGGCACGCGCTTCAAGCACGTGGCTGGAGCATCACCGGCGGTGCCGGCTAACAGGAGATAAGCAGGATGCACTTTTCGAACCAGCAACGCGATTTTTCTTCGATGGGCCTCTCCGAGCGAGGGGGCATTGTGGCGTACTTTTCGATGGAAATCGCCATCGCGCCCGACATGCCCACCTATAGTGGGGGACTGGGCGTCCTTGCCGGGGACACTATGCGGTCCGCCGCCGACCTGGGGCTGGGACTATGCGCCGTCACGCTGCTCCATCGCAAAGGATACTTCCAGCAACATCTCGACGCGCACGGAATTCAGACCGCTGAGGACCAACCCTGGCCACTGGAAAAATTTCTGGTGCTCGAAAACGCCGTGGTCGAGGTAACGATCGAGGATCGCCCCGTGATGGTCCGGGCATGGCGATACGATCTCGAGGGAGTCACAGGGCACACCATCCCGATCTACTTGCTGGACACTGATTTGCCGCAGAATGACACGCGTGATCGAAAGCTTACCGATCATCTCTATGGGGGTGACACGGATTACCGGTTGCGCCAGGAAGCCGTTTTGGGAATCGGCGGTGTTCGCATTCTCGAAGCCTTGAATTACGACGTGAACGTGTACCACATGAATGAAGGTCATGCGGCGCTGTTGACCGTCGGCTTGATGGAACAACAGCTGGGCGGCGACATGAGCCGGGCCATCGAAGAGCGGGATACGCAGGCTGTGCGCAGCCGTTGTGTATTTACCACCCACACCCCAGTACCTGCTGGGCACGACCGCTTTACTATTGACCAGACCTACAGAATTCTCGGCCCGGATGTTGCCAACCTACTGGAGCGCATGGGTGGCTGCCATGATGGCATGCTCAACATGACCTATGTGGCGCTGGCTTCATCGCGCTTTGTAAACGGCGTCGCCATGCAGCACGGCAAGATTTCCCGGGAGATGTTCCCCGACTATTCGATCGATGCGATCACCAACGGGGTGCACGCGGCTACCTGGACTGCTGGCCCAATTCAGGCCATCTTCGATCGCAATATTCCGCGCTGGCGCAAAGACAATTTCCAGTTTCGCTACGTGATCGACATCCCATTGCGCGAGATCGAGAAGGCCCACGCGCAGTCCAAGCGCAACCTCATCGACAGCGTCGAGCAGAGAACCGGCATCACGCTGCGCAGCAATGTCTTCACCATCGGGTTTGCCCGCCGCGTAGCCACCTACAAACGTGCCGACCTGCTTTTGTCGGATCCCGAGCGTCTGGTGCACTGTGCGGAAAAGTTTCGCGGCCTGCAGATTCTCTTCAGCGGCAAGGCTCATCCTCATGACGAGCCAGGCCAGAAGCTGATCCGGCAGATTTTTGAGGTTGCTGCCAAGCTGGATTCGGACGCGCTCAAAATCGTTTACCTCGAAAACTATGAATGGAAGTTGGCGTCGATGCTCACCTCAGGGGTCGATCTGTGGCTGAATACGCCGCGCCGCCCATTCGAAGCATCGGGCACCAGTGGGATGAAGGCGGCGCTCAACGGCGTCCCTAGCCTGAGCGTTCTGGATGGTTGGTGGGTCGAGGGCTGGATTGAAGGGGTTACCGGCTGGGCTATTCCCGACAGCGACACTCAGGAACATGAGGTCGCGAGTCTTTATGACCGGCTGGAGTCGACCATCCTTCCCCTCTACTATGGCGATCCAGAACAGTGGCGGACCGTGATGCGTTCCACGATCGCGCTCAACGGCTCATTCTTCAATACCCATCGCATGCTCCAGGAGTACATCTCGAACGCCTACTACCCGGACAAGGATGCCGTCGTTTCCAGCATCACGCTGGAATCCGCTCTGGCCAAATAAGGCATATCTCCCGCCGTTTTGAGGTGATCCATCCGAGCCGGACAGGCCTTGCTTGTCCGGCTTTTCCCTTTACTACGCTGTGAACCGCCAGCTTATGAATCAAATGACCCGTCATAAACATCCCAGAAGGTAGCGTCAGACAAGATTCATCGCGGAGAGGCCGGATCTAGAGGCCCGCGTTGCTACAGAGCGCCGCGATTGCCTACGACTGCCAGTTCGATCGCACAAAACGTATAATTTAACGGTGGCTGCAAATTTGCTCTGAACCCCATTCCCTGCAGAGGGTAGAGTAAAAGCCTCGGTCCCGTTAAAGACGCTCGCAAACTATTCGCCGATTCTTCCGCTCGAGCCTGGCCGGCTCGTCTATGCCGGAGATTCACCCCTCTCCCTACGGTCGTCGAGACTCCCGGAGAGAACGTCCCCTAGGAGTGAGCTAGCAAATGTGGATTGTTCGTCTTGCGTTACGGCGGCCCTACACCTTCGCCGTATTCACGCTCTTGCTGCTAATCATCGGTCCCCTCTCAATACTGAATACCCCGGTCGACATCTTCCCCAACATCGGCATTCCCGTCGTAAGCATTGTCTGGCAATATCAGGGCCTCTCTGCGGTGAATATGGCCAGCCGCATCATCACTCTTACCGAACGCACGCTTACCACGACCGTCGACAATATCGATCACATTGAGTCGCAATCTCTCGACGGCGTCGCAGTGGTCAAGGTCTATTTCCAGCCAAAGGTCTCAATTGCCACTGCCATTGCGCAGATCACAGCCGTATCGCAAACTCAGTTGCGGCAGCTGCCCCAGGGCACAACCCCTCCCCTGATTATTACCTACACTGCGTCCAGTGTGCCCATCCTGCAGCTTGGGCTTTCCGGCCAGGGTCTCTCGGAACAACAATTAAATGACTTCGGGCTGAATTTCATCCGCACCCAATTCGCTACCATCGAGGGGGCTGAAAGTCCCTACCCTTACGGCGGCAAGCAGCGCCAGGTGCAGGTGGATCTGAATCTGAAGGCGTTGCAGGCCCGAGGACTTTCCGCCAACGACGTAGTAAACGCCATCGGCGTTCAGAATCTGATTTTGCCCTCTGGAACCATGAAGGTGGGCTCTTTCGAGTACCAGCTGGCCACCAATAGCGCGCCGACAACGGTTGAAGGTCTGAATGATCTTCCGATCAAGAGCGTGAACGGGGCAATGGTCTACATCCACGACGTTGCCCACGTGCGCGACGGTTTCCCGCCGCAAACCAATATTGTGCGCGTCGACGGCCAGCGCGCCAGCCTCATGAGCGTGCTCAAGAACGGCAATGTCTCCACCCTGGATGTGATCTCCAGAATCCGCAAGATGCTGCCCACCATTGAGCAGTCGCTGCCGCCGCAATTGCGCATAACGCCGTTGTCAGATCAATCGATTTTTGTGCGTGGCGCCATTGACGGAGTGGTGCGCGAGGGCATCATCGCGGGCTGCCTCACCGGCGTCATGATCCTGGTGTTCCTGGGCAGCTGGCGTAGCACCCTCATCATTGCTGTCTCTATCCCTCTTTCCATCCTGGTCTCACTCATTGTGCTGGGAGCACTGGGCGAGACCATCAATATCATGACCCTGGGTGGCTTGGCGCTGGCCGTCGGCATCCTGGTCGACGACGCCACGGTCGAGATCGAGAACATCAATCGTAATCTCGAGGAAGGCAAAGAGGTGGAGCAGGCGATCCTGGATGGCGCCGCACAAATTGCCATCCCGGCCTTTGTTTCTACTCTATCGATCTGCATCGTTTTTGTTCCCATGTTCTTCATGGGCGGAGTGGCTAAATATCTCTTTGTGCCCTTGGCCGAAGCTGTGATCTTTGCCATGTTGGCTTCTTATTTGCTTTCCCGCACCGTGGTTCCGACCATGGCCAAGTATCTACTTTTCGAGCATGATCCGGCATCGCAGCAGCAGAGGCAGCGGAGCCGCAACCCACTGATACGCGCCCAATTGGCATTCGAGCACAGGTTCGAGCAGCTTCGTGTCTTCTACTTCCGCCTGCTGCAGCTTGCCATCGCGCACAGCACGGTATTCCTCATCCTGTTTTTTGTGTTTTCCATCGGCTCGTTCGCTTTGCTCTACCCCTGGCTGGGGCAGGACTTCTTTCCCTCGGTCGATGCCGGCCAGTTCAAGCTGCACGTGCGGGCTCAGACGGGCACGCGCATCGAAGACACGGCCCTGCTGTGCGATCGAATCGACAATGCCATTCGACGGGAAATTCCAAAACAGGAGGTTGTCAGCATCATCGACAACATCGGCATTCCCTATTCCGGCCTGAATCTCTCCTACACCAGCACTGGTGTGGTTGCCGCGTCGGATGCGGACATCACGGTGGCTCTCGCCGAAAAGCACCATCCCACCGATCTCTACGTCCAGGATCTGAGGGCCAAGCTGGGGGTGGAGTTCCCGGGAGTCACGTTCTACACACTGCCGGTGGATATGGTGACCCAAATTCTGAATTTTGGCTTGCCCGCTCCCATCGATATCCAGGTCATTGGCCACGACGTGGAGGACAATCGCATTTTTATCGATAGGCTGCTGAAGGATATAAGCTACGTGCCCGGCACGGCGGATCTACACATCCAGCAGCCTTTCAACGATCCGCACCTTCTGATCGATGTAAACCGCTCCAAGGCCCAGGACATCGGATTGACGCAGCGGGACGTAGCCGGCAGCCTGCTGGTCTCGACCAGTGGCAGCTATCAGACCAACCCTACCTTCTGGCTCGATCCAAGAAACGGTGTTAGTTACAACATATCCGTGCAATCGCCGCAGTATGAGCTGCAGTCGATTGCTGATCTGGAAAAGATCCCGCTGACAGCCACCAGCGCGGCGACTACGATCGCCCCGAACCCCTTTCAGACAGTAGGCTCGTCGAGCGTCACCCCAATAGGGACAGGTGCTGCTCCGTCGACGGCGGCGGGGGTTGAGCCGATCCAGATTCTGGGAAATGTAGCTACCATCATTCGTGGGGCGGAGCCTGCTACCGTCAGCCACTACAACATTGCCCCGGTGCTCGATATATACGGGAACGTTGTGAATAGCGATCTTCGCAGCGTGTCGGACAAGATCTCTTTAATCATCGAACAGCATCGCAAAGAGCTGCCCCGTGGTTCGCAGATCGTCTTGCGCGGCCAGGTGCAGACGATGAACTCCTCATTTATCGGCTTGACCAGCGGCCTGGCTTTTTCCATCCTGCTGGTTTACCTGCTGATCGTGGTGAATTTCCAGTCGTGGCTCGATCCTTTTATGATCATCGCTGCGTTGCCTGCCGCGTTATGCGGCATCGTGTGGATGTTGTTCATTACGGGAACCCACATCAGCGTGCCTGCCCTGACGGGTTCCATCATGACCATGGGCGTGGCCACGGCGAATTCCATTCTCGTGATCAGTTTCGCCCGCGAACAAATGGAAGAAAACGCCGGGGACGCACATGCCGCTGCGTTGAGCGCCGGATACACGCGCTTCCGGCCCGTGATCATGACCGCGCTGGCCATGATCATCGGCATGATACCCATGGCCCTGGGTTTGGGTGAGGGCGGGGAACAAAATGCACCCCTGGGCCGGTCGGTCATCGGCGGATTGCTGTTCGCAACCGCGGCCACTTTGTTCTTCGTGCCGACGTTCTTCAGCGTGATTCACGGCTGGCTTGGGCGGCGCAGCGAGCAGACCTCGGCCGCCGCCGGCGGGACGGATCTGGACGATTAGAAATTTTTGCTAATGGTGTAGACCAGGAAACTGAACTCGACGCAGGCATTCCGCCAAAACCGGGGCCCCCGGGCACGCGGTCTTTGCGTGCCTGGGGTGGAAAGAATGGCCGCACATAACCGATCTCACCGGACCGAAATATTAGCAAAAATGCGTTAGAAAGTATCATCGGAGAGAGCGTAGACATGAATCAGGAGAGAAGCGACGAGCGGCCGGAACCCGCAGGTCAGGGACACGGTGCACTTCCCGACGCCCCGCCTCTATCGGGCCGCGTCGCTGCAGTCATGATCGTAGTGCTGCTAATCCTCGCAGCCCTGGTAGTGGTTGCCGGGATTGTGCCCCGGGTGCGCGCCCGCACCAGGCTCAAGGATCAGACCGATGCACTCGCTGCCCCCGCTGTCATCGTCAATCCCCCTCATCCGGGGAAGACCGGGCAGGAAATTATATTGCCGGGCAATGTTTACGCCTATTCCGACACGTTGCTTTACGCCCGTACCGACGGTTACCTGAGCAAGTGGTATTTCGATATCGGGGCACACGTCCGGCGGGGCCAGCTGCTGGCAGTGATCAGCTCACCTGAAGTGGACAAGCAGTTGCTTCAGGCGCGCGCAGATTTGACTACGGCGGAAGCCAATGCCGGCCTGGCCAGGATCAACTCCAGCCGCTATCAGGGATTACTCTCGCAAAACGCCGTTTCCAAACAAGACACGGATACCTTCATCAGTCAGGCAGAATCCACCAGTTCGGCGGTAAAGTCTGCCCAGGCCAATGTACAGCGGCTAGAGGACCTGCAATCGTTCGAAAAGATCTACGCGCCTTTCACTGGAGTGATCACAGCCCGCAGCGTGGATGTCGGGCAGCTGATCGATGCCGGTGCCGGGACGCAGATGTTTCGTGTCTCCGCTATCGATGTCTTGCGTATCTACGTCAACGTACCGCAGATTTATTCACAACTGGCGGTTCCTGGTACCACGGCCCGGCTTACCCTCTCTGAATTTCCCGGACAGTCATTTATGGGCAAGGTGGTGCGCACGGCGAAGGCCATCGATCCCAGCTCGCGCACGCTATTGGTCGAAATCGACGTCGATAATCGGGATGGCAAGCTCATGCCCGGGGCTTATACCGAAGTCCACATGAACGTGCACGACGGAATCGCGCCCATGATTATTCCTGTCTCCGCATTGATTTTTCGCGGCCAGGGTTTGCAGGTTGCCACGGTGGTCAAAGGGTCTGATGGAGATCAGGCCAAACTGGTGCAGGTAACGCTGGGCCAGGATGACGGATCCTCAGTGCAGGTCATTCACGGCCTCAACGCCGACTCCCAGGTGATCCAGAATCCGCCGGATTCCCTGATCGAGGGGGAGCCGGTGCACGTGGTTCAACCGGATAAAGAAGCGGGAGAGAGCGAGCAACATCCGCCTTCCGGGGGCTCGCAGGAATGAAGCAGCGAGACGCCCTGTTGAATTTCGTTTTGTGCACTGGGAGGCTTGCCCTTCCTGCGCTTACCGTGCTGCTCGCCGGCTGCACCGTGGGGCCTAACTATAAGCGGCCCAGTGCGCCCACCGCACCAGCCTTCAAAGAGACGGCTGTGCCTGTGCCACCTCCTAACCTTCCCGGCGGAGGGTGGAAGTTGGTGAGCCCGAACGATAGCGCTCTGCGGCCAAACTGGTGGGAAATTTATCAGGACCCACAACTGGATAAGCTCGAGCAGCAGGTCGCGGTCTCGAACCAGACACTCAAAGCATCTTATGAGCAGTACATGCAGGCCCGGGCTGCCGTCCAATATTACCGTTCACAGTACTTTCCCACGGTGCAGGCTGGCACATCGGCCACCCGTGAGCGCCAATCGCAGAACCGCCCGTTGTATGTTCCCGGAAGTAAGACCACCTACAACGATCTCTTTCTTCAGGGAGAGGTCACCTGGGAACCGGACCTGTGGGGCAACATCCGTAGAGCGGTGGAATCACAAAAGGCTACGGTTCAAGCGACCGCGGCAGACCTGGCAAACGTGGAGTTAAGCATCCGCTCGGAGCTGGCGACTGATTACTTCGAAATGCGTGGTCTGGACACCCAGGAGCGATTGCTCGACACTACGGTGCAGCAATATCAGCAGTACCTGGAGCTGACCCAGACGCGATTCAAGGGCGGCGTGGCCACGGAGTCGGATGTTGCCCTGGCGCAGACACAAGTGGATCAGACCCGTGCGCAAGCCATCGATGTTGGTGTCGCGCGGGCGCAATATGAACATGCCATCGCGACCCTCACTGGTGTTCCGGCGTCGAGCTTCGGTCTTCCGCCGGCACCGCTTGATCTGCAGTTGCCGCAGGTGCCGGTGGGCGTGCCTTCGCAATTGCTGGAGCGACGTCCGGATGTTGCCGGAGCCGAACGGCGCGCCGACGCAGCCAATGCCCAGATAGGGATTGCCATTGCGGCGTATTACCCGACCATCAATCTGACCGGAGCAGGCGGGTTTGAGAGCAAGGCTCCGACCACGCTCATCCAGGGGCCAAGCGCACTCTGGTCGTTGGGGGGCTCGGCAGCCGAGTTACTCTTCGATGCCGGCCGTCGCCATGCACTGACCGAAGAGGCCCGGGATGTTTATGAGCAGAACGTGGCCAACTACCGGGAGACAGTGTTGCAGGCCTTCCAAGAGGTCGAGGACAATCTTTCCAGCCTGCGGATCCTGAATAGCGAATCGGTCGCGCAACAACGCGCGGTCGACTCCGCGCAGCGCTCGCTCGTTATTTCCACCAACCGCTACAAGGGCGGGGTCACCACGTATCTTGAAGTGATTACCGCACAGGCCACGCAGCTATCCAACGAGCGTACGGCTGCGGATATCACTACCCGTGAATTCGCCGCCAGCGTGCAACTCATTAAAGCTTTGGGCGGCGGTTGGGATACCACAAAGCTGCCCACGCCTTAGCGGGCCGGAAAAACTCTGTTTTGTATCAGGGCACGACTTTAACAGCTTGCGGAAAAACTCATTTTTCTGAAGGGTACGGCCTACCTCGCCGCAGCGAGCATCAGGCCGTAGGTAAATGCTTTGCCATGAATCCGGCTTTAGCCGCTGAGGGACAATTCCCCCTCGAAGCAGCACTTTTTCCGCAAGCTGTTTAAGTCGGGCCGTAAAACGAGGAAAGAGAATTGGGCTTTGGCCCCTGAGGTATTCCTTTCCTGCTCCGTGCAGAGTTTTCAGCAGCCTGCTAGCACGTTACGACGGCGAATTGGAAATTGGGAGCGAACCAGTCGTGAAGACCTGCTCAGCCATACCACCGCTTATACGGTAGATCACAAATTCACGATCGCGGCTGCTGCGTAGTTCGAAGATCAGGTCTCCCCGGTTGCTGGCTTTTGCGTCGACAGCGTCTACCAGCCGCATCTTCGGCGTCTGGTCCAGGTGATCGTCGTCGGTCACGGACTTGAACAGCACCTTGGGCACTCCGTTGAAATCCGGTTGAGCGATCAGGGTGACGTATTTGACCTTGCCGGCATGATCCGTCGTCTCTCCGGAGAAAACCAAGGTCGCCCCGCCGCTGTAGGTCAGCTCATAGGCCTTGAAGCGCTCGTTGGTAAACACGAGCTTTGGCGGGGCCACCGGCGCCGCGGCCGTCTTTCGGTGCTGTGCAGCTGTGGTTGCAGTATGCACTTTTGGCTTGGGCTTCACCTTCGGCTCAGTGGCTGCGACTGCGTTGCTGGCCGCAATCTCCATTTGCGTCTTCATGTGGGTGGCGTCCGCCGGGTCAGCCCAGAGATACACGAAAGGATGGGCTTCACGATCGCTTGCATCCGAAACCGCAATCATCTGCTCCAGGCCAGAGGGAACTCCAGTGAGCTCGGCAGGTTTAAAGTCGTCAGTCATGCTTTGCTGGCCGTGGACCATGTGCGGCCGGTCCGGGTCAGCGCCCGCGATGGCAGTCTCGGGAGCTGGACTGTCCCCACCGCTGGCACTCGGGGCACTGGGAGTGGAATCGGAAGAGTCCGATCGCCTGCGTAGGGTGGGACGGTCAGGATCGCCGGCAGGCGAGTTACTGGAAGCTGGTGTGCTCGAAGAAGGCGAGCTGGAGCCCGTGGAGCCGGAGCTACCCTGGCTTCCGCTGCCATCCTTTCTGACCAAATGGGGATGGCCGTCTCCCGCATCACCACCCACGACCTGGGGCATGTTCTTGCCTTGCTTCGGCTTTGCCTTCTTGGGCGGCGCAGCCATGGGCCTCCACGCGCCATAGCCGAACCAATAACCATCCACATCCCGCGCGCTGTTGACGTCAAAAAGGCCCCGGGCAATGCCTGCATCCTGCAGCACGTATTCTGTTCCCGGTTCGAGCGCTAGAGGCTCCGGCCTCGCCAGGTAGAGCCCTCCCGGCTGATACTGTTCGCCATCGAAGACAGAGATGGGGATGATGCGGCTGGCACTGGGCTTTCCCGTTTCGCCGGTCCATTCGAGGACGGCTATGGCGCGTACCGACGGCGCAGCTTTCTTGTTGGACTCCAGGTGTCCCGGGTATTGCGCCCAGGTAGGCATGGCCAGCGCAATCCACAGAGAGAGGGCGCGAATCTTAAAATTCCTCATCGTGGAATAATCTCGTTGAGGACGCTCCCGTTCTTTTGCGTTCCCGCGTTCCATCTCGTTTTTTGGAAGGATTTTTCTCATGGAAGTGAACGACAAAGTTGCTGACTTCACCCTGCAGACCGAAGAAGACAAGACCGTGCATCTGAAGGATTTTTCCGGCAAACCAGTGGTGCTTTTCTTCTACCCCAAGGCCGACACTCCCGGCTGCACGATCGAAGCCTGCGGCTTTCGTGACATCTTCAAAAAGATACAGCAGGCCGGAGCCGTTGTTTTGGGTATCTCGCGCGACACACCCAAGGCGCAAAAAAAGTTCAAGGAGAAGTACGACCTGCCCTACACCCTCCTTGCAGATGTAGACGAAGTAGTTTGCAAACAGTTTGACGTTCTTAAGGAAAAGAATATGTACGGCAAGAAAGTGATTGGGATCGAGCGCACCACCTTCCTCATCGGTCCGGATCGCAAGCTGTTGAAAATCTTCCCCAAAGTAAAGCCGGAGGGGCATGCAGAAGAAGTACTTGCAGCCATCAAAGCCGCAAATGGTTGATACATCTGCCTGCGCCCAGGCGGCTCTTGTCTCCCGGGACTTCTACCTCGACTCTCCCGACGTGGTCGCCCGCAAGCTGCTGGGAAAGCTTCTGGTAAGACCTGGGGAACCGATGGTGGGGCGCATTGTCGAAGTGGAGGCATACTTTGGCGAGTCGGACCCCGCGTCGCACTCCTTCCCCGGCAAGACAGCGAGAAATGCCGTGCTTTTCGGACCGCCGGGCCATGCCTATGTCTACTTCGTCTATGGCATGTATTTTTGCCTGAACGTCTCCTGCGAGCCGGAGGGTCGCGCTGGAGGCGTGCTGTTCCGGGCCCTGGAACCCGTCTGCGGTCTGGAAGCGATGGCCGTGGCCCGTGGCTTACCTGCTCCAGCCCAGTCCGTTAAAGCAGCGGCTGCCTTAACTTCCGGCCCCGGCCGCTTGTGCCAGGCCTTCGGCGTCACCCGCAAGCGGGACAACGACGCTGATTTTACAGCGCCTGAATCGGATTTGCAGATTCAGGATGACGGCTTTGTGGCCGGGAAAGTGCTGGTTACGCCCCGGATAGGCATAACCAAGGACGTGGAGCGACCAGCACGCTACCTGCTATCCGACAATCCCTTTGTTTCCGGGCACAGGCGCTAGGCATGACGAGGAACCGCAGATCCCTCCGCTGCGCTTCCACGGCACGCCGGGACAGGTCGCTCCGGTCGATGGATGACAAATCTAAGATCGATTTCGTAGATGGCGTTTGTGATCGGAAGCGCATCATCCCGGGCTATAAAAGCTCTGGGTGCCCCATTCAAGCCGTGTTTTGGCTTGAGTGGGCCACCACGCCTCCCCCACTCGTTTGCCATTAGAAGCGAACCCGAGGGATCCGCGGTTCCGCCGGTACCCAAATCAAAGCAGCAAATTGTCGATAAGCCGAGTGGAGCCGACCCGCGCAGCGACCGCCACCAAAGCGCCTCGGCTAGCATTGGCTACATCCTGCAGCGTGTCAGGATCTACGATGCGGCAATAGTCCACCTCCACCCCCGGTTCCTCCTTCAGGACACTCATGGCTGTCGCAACGAGCTTGCTCGAGTCGTGCTCACCGCCTTGAACCAGCTTCTCGACCGCCAACAACGCCCGGGAAAGAACCAGCGCCTGGCGCCGTTGTTCGCCGTTCAGGTTGCGGTTGCGTGAGCTCAACGCCAGTCCGTCAGGCTCCCGTACCGTTGGGCATACATCCAGCTGAACGGGAAAATCCAGATCGCGCACCATCTTGCGTAGGACGGCCACCTGGGCGGCATCCTTCTGTCCAAAAAACGCGTGCTCTGGAGAGAAGATGTGGAACAACTTCGCCACCACCGTGGCCACCCCACGAAAGTGACCCGGGCGCGATGCTCCATCCAGCCGCTCACTCAAGCCTGCGACTTCGACAAAGGTGCTGGCGCCTTTGGGATACATCTCCTCGGGAGAGGGAGCAAAGACCAAGTCAACGCCTGCGGCCTCGAGTATCCGGCAATCCTCCTCCAGGCTCCGGGGATAGGCGGCGAAGTCTTCTTTGGGGCCGAACTGGGTCGGATTGACAAAGATGGAGACCGCGACTGCATCGCAGTTCGCCTGCGCGGCCCGCACCAGCGAGAGATGGCCCTGGTGGAGGGATCCCATGGTCGGCACCAGCCCCAGGGTCTTGCCAGCCGCGCGGATACGAGCGCACGCACTCCTGGTTTCAGCGATGGTCTTCAGCACCAGCATTGCGCTAGGCCTTGAGCCTGCCTTCTTCGCGGAGCAGAGCCGCCAAGGCATCCTTGCCCAGGTGGTAGCTTTCCTCTTCGCCGGGAAATTGATGCGCTTCCACGTCGTTGCGGTAGCGATTGACCGCATCGGTGATCAAGGCTGCAGCGTCGCCGTAACGGCGTACAAATTTCGCGGGAGCGGAGAACGACAGGTTGATGAGATCGTGCAGCACAAGTATCTGCCCATCGCAGTGCGGCCCGGCGCCGATGCCGATGGCCGGAATATGCAGAGCAGCTGTGATGCGCTGCGCCACCTCTGTGGGAATGCCTTCCAGCACGATCGCGAAGGCGCCTGCGGCTTCCATAGCGAGCGCATCTTTCACCAGGTGATGGATAGCCGTGACTGACTTGCCCTGGACCCGGTAGCCGCTCATGCGGTGGACGGATTGTGGAGTCAGGCCGAGGTGTGCCATCACCGGAATCTCAGCATCGGTAAGCCGTTTGACCAGGTCCAGGCGGCTTGCTCCGCCTTCGATCTTGACCGCCTGGGCGCCGGCTTCTTTCAGAAACCGTGTGGCGTTGGCTACCCCTTCCGCCGTGCTCACCTGGTAGGAGCCGAAGGGCATGTCCGCGATCACCATCGCTTGCTTGACCGCCCGGCGCACAGCGCGGGTGTGGAGAAGCATCTCGTCCATGGTGACGGGGAGGGTGTTGTCGTAACCCATGACCACCATGGCCAGAGAGTCGCCAACCAGAATGAAGTCGACGCCCGCCTCGTCCACCAGCCGTGCGGTGGCATAGTCGTACGCAGTGAGGGCGACGATGGGTCTTCCATGCGCTTTTTTATCTTGAAGGGATTGAATGGTCACCCGGGAGGTACGGGTAGCGGCCGCAGACGGGTCTGCGCTGCGGAAATGCGTGAGGCTCATGGCTAACTCCAGTGCAGCTCCCATTGAGGGATGCTGCCCGATCGGTATCCCTTCTCGCAGGGAATAAAGGATTACCGTAGAAGAGTATACGCCCCACCATACGCTCCCGGCAAAGTCATCCCTGGTTACCCGGGAGGAAGGAAGTACTGCTTTCCCTTGATCGGTTCAGAGAGGCGCTTGAGCAGCAGGGCCAGATCCTGCGGCCGGTTCACAAAGTCGATCTCCGAGGTGTCGACCACCAGCAGATCGCTGGCCGTGTAGTGGAAGAAAAAGTGTTCATAGGCCTTCGCCACCTGCTCGATATAAGCGTCGCTGATGGCTTGCTCCTGGCTAATGCCTTTGCGCCTGAGACGCTGCTTCAGCACCTCGGGCGAAGCGTGCAGATAAATCACCAGGTCGGGGGTTGGCACCTCGCTCCGGAAGATCTGGTAGTAACGGTTGTAAAGCTCCAGCTCCGCATCGGTTAAGTTTATGTATGCAAAGAGCTTGTCCTTCTCAAAGAGATAGTCGGCCACCATCGGCGGTGGCTCGCTGCCCGCCAGGTCTTTAGCCGCCTGGCGCATCTGGTCGTAGCGCTCCACCAGGAACCACATCTGGGTAGCCAGCGCCATGCCGCTCAATTCCTGATAAAAGCGGTCGAGAAAGGGGTTGTTTTCTGGCTCGACGATGCGGAGCGCGTGCAGGGTTTCGGCCAGAATCCGGGCCAACGTCGACTTGCCGACGCGAATCGGCCCCTCGATGGCGATGAATCTGGGCGCCTCAAACAGCTCTGCCATGACGATGCCCTTTGTTAGTGAAGTGCTTAGCGAAGAAAAGCCGAAGATACCATGAGCCAGTGTATGCCGCCAGCCTGCATTTACACTCTGGAAGGCATGCTTTCTAAGCTGGTCTCCGCGGGCTTGATCACCGGGCTTACGGCCGGGGGATATGCCTATGCCGCGAATTCGCCAACCTCGCAGCTCTTTGGCCGCACCGTGGTCGCTGGCCCCGACATTCAGGAAGTCGCGCTTACCTTCGACGATGGCCCGAATGATCCGTATACCCAACAATTGCTTGATTTGTTGGATCGCCGCCAGGTGCGTGCGACCTTTTTTCTGATGGGCAGCTATGTCCGCCTCCGTCCCGGGATTGCCCGGGCGATCCAACAGGGCGGCCATTTGCTGGGGAATCATACCGTGACCCATCCGTCATTGCTGTGGCAACGGCCCGCGCGGGTCCGGGAAGAGTTGGAGGGCTGCCAGAAGGCCATCGAGGATGCCACTGGCGAAGCAGTGAAGTGGTTTCGGCCGCCGTTCGGCGCCCGCCGCCCGGATGTGCTGCGCACCGCGGTCGAGCTTGGCCTCACGCCGGTCATGTGGAATGTGACCGGCCACGATTGGGACGAAACGGACGCTGATGCGTTGACGGCGCGGGTGCAGAGAGGGATTCGCCGCAACCAGCGGATCCACAGGGGCAGCAACATACTGCTGCACGACGGCGGTCACAGACAGTTGGGAACCGACCGCTCCATCACGCTCACGGCAACTTGGCTTCTGCTCGAAGCGTGGGCAGGTAGAGGTTTGCGTACAGTCACAGTCGATGCTTGGCGACCCTGTTGATGGGCCTGCGGGACCACGATTGAACCAGCAACGAAGGCTGGGTGGCCCATTCTAGAACCCGCCTTTGGGTTCTAGAGTGGGAGACCACCCACACCCCTCCGTGAAGTGATCTTCGACAGGGATTGGCGTAGTGGAGGGATCTGCGGTTTCTTAGCGCTAAACCCGGACCGAAAGCATGGATGCGAATGCCTTGCGAGCAGCCTCAACCGTGAACTCAATGTCGGCATACGTGTGAGCAGTACTGAGGAATGCCGCCTCGAATTGCGACGGAGGAAGCCAAACCCCCTGATCCAACATCGCCCGATGAAAGCGCCCAAAAGCTTCCGTGTCCGACGCTTCCGCGGTGGCGAAATCAGTGACCGGCGCGTCGGTGAAGAACCACGTGACCATGGACCCGGCCTGGTTGGTTTCCAAGACGATCCCCGCATCCCGGGCGGCTGCGGCAATCCCCTTAGCGACGCCCGCAGTGTGCTTTTCCAGACCGGGATAAACTTCCGCCGGATGGCCTGCCAGATAGCGCAGCGTAGCAATCCCGGCCGCCATTGCCAACGGGTTGCCGCTCAGCGTGCCTGCCTGGTAGACAGGGCCAAGCGGCGCCAACAGGTCCATCATCCTGGCCTTGCCGCCAAAGGCGGCGCAGGGCAGCCCTCCGCCGATGATCTTTCCCAGGCAGGTGAGGTCGGGGTCAATGCCAAAAATCTGCTGGGCTCCACCCAACGCCAGGCGGAAGCCGGTCATGACCTCGTCGAAAATCAGCAGGCTCCCTGACTCCTGCGTAATTCGCCGCAAACCGTCCAGATACCCCGGCGCGGGAGGCACACAGCCCATATTGCCCACTACCGGTTCCACGATCACACACGCGATCTCGTCCTGATGTTTGGCGAACGCCTCCTCGACTGCTGCCAAGTTGTTGAAGGGCAGAGCAAGAGTCCAATGCGCAATCTCTGGCGGTACGCCGGCCGAGCCGGGCAATCCGAAGGTGGCCAGGCCGGATCCGGCCTTGACCAGCAGTCCGTCCGAGTGCCCGTGATAGCAGCCCTCGAACTTGATCACGTATTTTCGGCCGGTAAACGCTCGCGCCACGCGGATGGCCGACATAGTCGCTTCGGTGCCCGAACTCACGAAGCGCAATTTTTCGATGGAGGGCATGGCGGTGATCACCAACTCAGCCAGGTCGGCTTCAGCAGCGGTCGAAGCCCCGAAACTGGCGCTCCGTTCCGCTGCCCGCTGAATCGCCTCCACGACGAACGGGTGCGCGTGACCCAGGATCATCGGCCCCCAGGAACCGAAGTAGTCCAGGTAGCGATTGCCATCGGCATCCCACAGGTGAGCGCCCTCGGCTCGCACCAGGAAGGGAGGATCACCCCCTACCGCGCGAAAAGCGCGCACCGGCGAATCGACGCCTCCTGGTAAGTAGCGCTCGGCGCGCCGCTGCAACTCTCTGGATCGACTCAGTTCTCGGTGCAAAAGTAGTCCCCTTCCGCTTCAGTATAGGGGAATGGGTAGATCTGCCTGCGGCCCGCGGGCGATGTTAAACTGGCAGTTCTCGGGGATACATTTCATCCAATCCAAACGCGCCTGCCTCTTGGCCGGTATCCCACGCGAAATTGGAAAAACCTTGCCAGATGCGACGCGCAAATCGGACAAGCCCCCCGCCACTTATGCCTCAGCGGGTGTGGATCTTTCTGAAGGGGACCGTACCAAACAGCGCATCAAGTATCTTGCGCAAAAGACCTTCAATAAACAGGTGCTGGGCGAAATTGGTGGCTTCGGCGGCCTCTTCCGGCTGGATATCGCCAAGTACGCGAACCCCATCCTGGTTTCGAGCGCCGACGGAGTCGGCACCAAGCTGAAAGTGGCGTTTGCCCTGGGTATGCATCACACCGTCGGCGCCGACCTGGTCAACCACTGCGTGAATGACATTGCTGTCCAGGGGGCGACCCCGCTTTTCTTTCTGGATTACCTGGCAATCGGCCAGCTCGACGGCGAAGTAGCGCAAACGGTGGTGAGCGGTGTAGCCGAAGCCTGCCGTGCCAACGGTTGTGCTTTGATCGGAGGCGAGACAGCACAGATGCCCGGCTTCTACGCCGATGGTGAGTACGACTTGGCCGGCTTTATCGTCGGGGCGGTGGACAAGGAAAAACTCATCACCGGCAGCAAGATTCAGGTAGGCGACGTGCTGATCGGCTTTCCTTCCACCGGCTTGCATACCAACGGCTATTCCTTGGCCCGCAAGCTCTTTTTTGAAGTGGCCGCCTATGCGCCCAACCAGTACGTCAACGAGTTAAAGGACAAGGCCGGGGCGGCCCTGATGAAGGTGCACCGCAGCTACCTGGCGGTGATTAAAAAGCTGACCGCCGCTGACCTGGTGGTGGGCATGGCCCACATCACCGGTGGCGGCATTACGGAAAACCTCCCGCGCATATTGCCCAAGACAGTCTCCGCCGTGGTCGAGACGGCGGCGTGGACGCCGCCTCCTATTTTTGCCCACTTGCAGCAACTGGGAAGCGTCGAGCCGGAGGAGATGCTGCGCACCTTCAACATGGGTATCGGGCTGATCGCGGTGGTGCCGGCGGACAAGTTCAGGCGGGCGAAATCGATGCTAGACCGGGCCGGGGAAAAGTTCTGCGTCATTGGCCGTACGGTCAAGGGCGACCGCAAGGTAATGTACACATGACCCGGGGGAGCGAGGGGTCGACCCAGACCCACCGCTTGGGGATCCTGCTTTCCGGACGGGGATCGAACTTTCTCGCCATCGCTGAGGGAATCGCTCAACAACGCGTGGAGCATGCAGAGATCGCGGTGGTCATCTCGAACCGTAACGATGCCCCTGGAATCGCGGCCGCTCGGAACGCGGGATTCGCCGCCCAGGTGATCGAGGCGCGCGGACGGCCACGCGCCGAACATGATGCCGAGATCATTGCCAGCCTGCAGGCACATCGGGTGGATCTGGTCTGTCTCGCGGGCTATATGCGACTTCTGTCAGCGCAGTTTGTGCGCGCTTTTCCGCAGCGCATCCTCAACATCCATCCTTCGCTGCTGCCCGCCTTTCCCGGCCTCGACGCGCAAAGACAGGCTCTGGCCTATGGGGTTGCGGTTTCCGGTTGCACCGTACACTTCGTTGACGAAGAGCTGGACCACGGTGTCATCATTCTGCAAAGGACGGTTCCAGTGCTCCCGGAAGACGACGAGCACACTCTGTCCGCACGCATTCTGGCCCAGGAGCATGTTGCTTACACCGAGGCAATTGCCCGTGTGCTTTCCGGTAGGTACTACATCGCGGGGCGGCGTTATCTTCCGCTGTAAATGATCACACCGAAACCGAGTGGGCTTCACCCAGCGTGAGTTTGACCGTCATTCTCCGCGGTCCGCGGAAAAAGGTCACGGTCACCGTATCGCCGGCCTGGTGGTGGTCCATGATCTCGGAAATATCCTGCGGACTGGTCACCCGGTCTCCGTCAATCGCGACGATTAGATCGCCGCCGAGATAAATCGGCGTGTTGCCCAGGTAGGCTTGCTGATTTCCGCCTCGTAATCCGGCGCGCTCGGCTGCTCCTCCGGCGATGACCTTCTGCACCAGCACGCCGTAATCGGCCGGCAACCCAATCTGCTCTGCGAGATCAGGCCCGATGGCCAGCGATGCGATGCCCAGCGAGGGCCGGCGCACGCGGCCGTACTTGGTGTAATCCGACAACACCGCCTTGATGGTGTCCACTGGGATAGCGAAACCGATGCCCGAACTCTGTTCCGCCCCACCTGTGGCGATCAGGGTGTTCATGCCGATGACCTCACCGCGCGAGTTCAGCAGCGGGCCACCGGAGTTGCCGGGATTGATAGCCGCATCAGTCTGCAGTGCGTTCTCGATGGTCGCGCCCTGCGGCTCACGCACCGAGCGGATGGAGCTGATGATCCCCGTCGTCATGGTGCCGTTCAAGCCAAAGGGGTTGCCGATGGCGTAGACATTTTCACCTACCTGCAGGTTACGCGACTCGGAAAGCACAGCCGGGGTGAGGTTGCTGGCGCTGATCTGCAGCAAGGCAAGATCATGTGCCTTGTCCTGCAGAACGATCTGCGCCGGGTACTTGTGCTTGTCGCTAAGCGTTACCTCCACCTTCTGCGCATTTTCGATCACGTGGTAGTTGGTGAGGATGCGGCCGTCTTTGCTAAGGATGAAGCCCGAACCCTGCCCTGACTGGGGCACCACTCCATAAAAAAAGTCGAATGCCAATGCAGAGGAAGTGACGTTTACCACCGATGGCAGCGTTCGCTTATAAACCGCAATACGATTGCTTTCTTCAGCGGTATAGGCTGGCTGTGCATCGGCCACGGTGAGCTGCAGAGGAGACTCGCGCCAGAGTTTACTGGGCCCTCTGAAGTTGCTGTACGAGGTCAGGTAGACGAACGCGCCTACCAGCAGGACAATCAGGATGACCGAGCGAATCTTCATAGCAAGCTGACTTCTATTAGATCATTTCCGACTTTTATTGCGCGGCCTGCGCGAGCTCCTGGTAGATCTCGTCCACTCGCTTGCGCGTCTCCTCGAGAGAACCCGAATTGTCGATGACATACTCGCAGCGGCCGGCTTTTTCCTGGTCGGGAATTTGCGCCGCCATCCGCGCGCGGGCGTCCAGCACAAGGGCCACTCGACGGCTCTCCAGCCTATCGTTGGCCAGCATGCGCGAAACAAATCGCGCAATCTTTACTTCATCGGGCACGACAACCAGAATGAGTTTGTCGAATCGCTGCACCCAACCGGGCGCCGTACCCCACTTTTCCACTTCGAAGATGAGCGCGGATTCCACGATGGCGACACGCTTTGGGTCGGCGGCGAAGACACCCCGCATCCACTCCTCCTCCGCACCGATCACAGCGGGATGGACAATGTGGTTGAGAGCGGCCGCCTGATTATGTTGAAAGGCCAGCTCGGCCAGTGCCTTGCGATCGAGCGACCCATCGCCGCGGACCACGGCCTTGCCAAAGGTCTCGACGATGGCCGCGTAGACGGGCTGCCCGGGCTGCATAAGCTGGCGCCCAAGCTGATCCGCGGAAATCACGGCTGCGCCCAGCTCCGCAAACATGCCGGCAACGGTGCTCTTACCGCTGCCCAAACCGCCTGTCAATCCAACCCGCAGCATCCGCCGTCCTAAACCGGCAACCCGCGTCGCAGCTTGGCCGCACGCACGGTGTTGGCCATCAACATGGCGATGGTGAGTGGCCCAATGCCGCCGGGCACCGGCGTATAGGCGCCCGCCAATGCGAATGCGTGGGGATCCACGTCCCCCACGATCGTCGAGCCCTTCCGCAAGTACAATTCTTCGCGTCGAGCATCCCCGGCAAAATATCGCTCAAACTCTGCCCGCTCCGTAATCCGGTTGATGCCGGCGTCCAGAATCGTGGCGCCCGGCTTCACCATGGCCGCTGTCACCAAGCCTGGTTTGCCGATGGCCACCACCAGAATGTCAGCCCGCTGGGTGAACGAGGCCAGGTCGCGCGTCCTGGAGTGGCACACGGTGACCGTCGCATTTTCCGCCAGCAGCAGGATTGCGGTGGGTTTGCCCACAATGTCACTGCGGCCGACCACGACCGCATTCTGGCCTGCAATTTGTAGATGGCTGCGCTTCAGAATCTCGATGATCCCCGCAGCCGTGCAGGGAGGCAGCGCCGGTTGGCCGGTTTGCAAACGGCCCACGTTGACCGGATGAAAGCCATCGACGTCCTTGTCGGGGCTCACCGCCTCAAGCAGTGTCTTAGCGTGAACTTGGGGCGGCAAGGGTAGTTGAACCAGGATGCCATCGATATCTTCGCGGGCATTCAAATGCCCGATCAATGCCAGCATCTCCTCGGTGGTGACCGTCTCCGGCGGAGTGATCAGCTCACTGAAAAGCCCCAGCGCCTCACAGGTCTTGACCTTGCTGCGTACATAAATCTCCGAGGCAGGAACATGTCCTACCAGCACTGCGGCCAGCCCTGGCCGTATGCCCTGGAGAGCCAGCCGCTCCACTTCCGCCCTGACTTCCGCCTTGATTTCGGCGGCGATCGCGGTTCCATCCAGAACTTTAGTCATGCACCATCCTTGCTGCTGCGCTCATGGTAAATGGCCCGGGAGCGTGAGCGCTTGCCAGGGAGTGGTCTAAACTCTTGCCAGGGCGCACCCATGCTTTCCCCAACTCTGCTTGAGATTCTTGTTTGCCCGGTATGCCATCACGCGCTTACCGCAGGTCCCGACAGCGCCGCACATGCTTGGCTGCATTGCAATGGCTGTGGCCGCTACTATCCAGTGCAGGATGGCATTCCCGTGATGCTCGAGGATCGCGCAACGTACCAACCTCCGCTAGCCTAACGGCACGCTGTACCCTGCAGGGACATCCGCTTTTCCCTGCTTACCACTCGATGGAAAACCAGTCTATTTATGCAAGGAAGCTGATGAGGAGCGTGCAGAAAAGAAAGCGAGTTTGACCTTGTTCCCTGCAACCGGGAGAAATCGGCGGGCAGCCCAAGAGAGCTACCGCTGGGCCTGTCAGTTTGGAACCGCTTTCCCAGAAACGACGTATTCCATGGAAATGTGTTCTTTGCTTGCATGGCCGTCCTCGTCGAAATGATTCCAGCGTCCGATACATCCAGCAGAGCAGTCCGGCATCAAATGAGCAGGTTGTCGGTGTGGTTCGCACTGCTTGAGCAGCATAACTTTGGGCTCCGCAACCAAATCGTATGATTGCGGGTTCCTATAGTAGGAAGACACGAAAGTGGTTAATTACTGCCTCAGATTCGTTGCACGGCGGTAGGTTCCTTGGTTTCGCGCAGCGGTCGGTGGCAACTGATGTAGATCGTGCCTGGGTCTCTAAAGTACTAAGCAGTGAGAGAGGACAATTCAATGCCGGCAACTACCAAGATCGAAAAATTTTCCGCGCGCGAGCTACTGAATCTGCGCAACGAGCTCCTGCAATCAGGAATCGATTCATGGCAGGCGGCTGAAGTCCTCAGCGGCTTTCTCACTGGCCGGGGATATGGCGTGAGCGCTCCCGCTGCTCGTAACGCCATCACCCGCCTCGAAGAGATGGGCTGCAATCTCGATTGCATGCAGGCAGAGCTGGAAAATCTGGCGTTCGTCATGTAGCTATGCGGTGCCGGGAATTGAGCCCGGCGCCCGCTCTGTCGTAGAAATCTTCCGACTTCTAGATCAACCCCACGCCCACGCCCACGCACCGTCTCTGACGCGTCCAATCAATTCGAGTAACAACACTTTAGATAGTCTTCGCCAAAGGTGCTGCTTTGGTTGAAACAACATTGGCTTTGTATCAGGGCACGGACTTCAAACCGTGCCGAACAGCCGCAGCTATAAGGGCTTCAGTGTCCGCGTGAGAACTCGCTAGTTCCGAACGACAGTCTTTGCCACCACCAACAAATGCTGGGTGGCCCATTCAAGCCTTCTTTTGGCTTGAGTGGGATAATGGCTCTCGATGTCCACTTTCCGTTTGCCACCCCGCCCAAGGTGAAATTAAAACAAATTCAGTGGAAGAGTGCGCCGCCTGCGGAAAACTCCGTCTTAGGGTAGGCCGGAGATTTATCCCCGGCGATAAACGTCATGCGATCATTGTGGGCTTTTGTCCCGTGTGACCAATGATTTTCGACCCGTGAAGCTGTATGGTTACAGACGGCGGGTAACTTCCAGACGTGAGGACTACTGTGCACGAGTTGAACCGTAGAAGCTTTCTTAAAGTGGCAGGGGTGGCGGCAACGGCAGAGACGTTGCTTGGGTCGAGGACGCATTTGCTGGCCGAAGTTCAATCCGAAGCAGCCCCACCTGTAGCGGCCAACGATCATATTCAGATCGCGCTGATCGGCGCCGGCGGTCAGGGCCAGGGAGATACCAAGGTTGCACTGCAGGTTCCCGGGGTGAAGCTCGTTGCAGTGGCGGATTGCTACGACGGCCGCCTTGAGCACAGCAAGGAACTCTGGGGGAATGACCTCTTTACCACCCGCGACTACAGCCAGATTTTGGGTCGCAAAGACATCGATGCCGTGATCGTCGGGACGCCCGACCATTGGCACAAACAGGTCGCCGTGGACGCAATGAAAGCCGGCAAGGACGTTTATTGCGAGAAGCCGATGATCCATCTCTATGCCGATGGCCCGCAGATGATCGAGACCGCGCACGCGACCAACCGCATCATCCAGATCGGCAGCCAGCGCGTGAGCTCGGTGGTTTATGCCAAGGCCAAGGATTTGCTCGCCTCCGGCGCCATCGGCCAGCTGAATATGGTCACCGCGCGTTGGGATCGCAACTCCTCCATTGGGGCCTGGAATTACACTGTGCCTCCGGATGCCTCGACCGAGACCTGTGACTGGCCACGCTTTCTGGGTACCGCGCCCATGATTCCCTATAACGGCGAACACTTTTTCCAGTGGCGCAAGTGGAAGGCCTACGGAAGTGGCGTGGCGGGCGACCTTTTCGTCCACCTTTTTAGCGGAACCCACTTCATCACCGGCGCGCATGGGCCCACACGCGCCATGGCAACCGGAGGGCTGCGGTTTTGGAAAGACGGCCGCGACGTGCCCGACGTGATGCTGGGTCTTTTTGACTACCCGGAGGGCTTCAATCTGAGTCTGCGGGTGAACTTCGTGGATGGAGGCGAGGAAAACGAAGGCCTGATTTTCACCGGCTCGGAAGGCACGATGGAGATAGCCGGCAACAGCGTCATCCTAAGCCGCACTCCGCTCGAAAAAGAGCCAGGCCTAATGATCGGGACCTTCACCGCGGCAATGCAAGCGCGCATTCTCGAGGAGTACAACAAAAAGTACCCCCGCACCCACCCCATGGGAGCGCCGCAGCTGGGATACGAGAAATATGTAGCTGCTCCCGGCTATAGCGACAGCTACGACCACTTCAGGAATTTCTTTTCGGCGGTGCGCACGCGCAAGCCCGTCGTGGAAGATGCAGTGTTTGGCTATCGCGCCGCTGGCGCCGCTCTGCTTAGCAACCTCAGCTACGAAAAGGGCACGGTCGTTCATTGGGATCCCGAAGCGATGAAGCTGGTGTAGACTTCGCGCATGAATTTCCGACTCCTTCTATGGTTCATGGCTCCATTGTTCATGGTTTGCGCGGCAGGCTTCGCCCAGTCGGCGCCCCGGGCCCGCGCGCTCGGGGTGCCCTTCGAGGGCAATCCTGGTCCACTGGATGCGATCACCGATGTCAAAGGAGTGGAAGTAGGCGACACCACTTTGATCCGCGGCGAAGGCAAGCTGGTCGTTGGCCAGGGTCCGGTACGTACCGGTGTGACCGTGATCTTCCCCCGGGGCCGTGGCGATGCCGAGCCGGTTTATGCCGGCTGGTTCTCGCAAAACGGAAACGGCGAAATGACCGGAACCACCTGGGTGGAAGAATCCGGCTTTCTTGAAGGGCCTGTCGCCATTACCAACACGCACTCGGTTGGCCTGGTGCGCGATTCCGTCATTGCCTGGTCGGTGCAGAGCGGTCGTCTAGCGCAGCAGCCCTGGTCGCTCCCGGTGGTGGCCGAAACATGGGATGGCTACCTGAACGACATCAACGGGTTTCACGTGCAGCAGGCGGACGTCTTCTCGGCTCTCAACTCCGCAAAGGGCGGCCCCGTACCAGAGGGCAACGTAGGCGGAGGTACGGGCATGGTCTGCTATGGGTTCAAAGGCGGAGATGGAACTGCTTCCCGCGTGCTTTCCGCCGAGGCCGGCGGCTATACAGTCGGCGTGCTGGTGCAATGCAATTGTGGAAGGCGCCCGCAGCTCACTATCGCCGGCGTGCCCATCGGTAAGCTCATTCCCGCTACTCCGGGCAAGGCCACGCTGGAGCCCGAAGTGCGGGGCGACGTCGGCTCCATCATTATCGTGGTGGCGACCGACGCCCCGCTTTTGCCCACGCAACTGAAGAGGCTCGCCCGCCGCGCAACCATGGGCTTGGCCCGTACCGGTTCCATTTCTGGCAATTCCTCCGGTGACATCTTCATTGCCTTCTCCACTGCCAATCGTGGCGCAGGCAAAGAACCCGGACCCAATTCCGTGCTCACGGTTTCAAACGAGCGCATCAGTCCCCTGTTTCAGGCCACGGTCGAAGCCACTGAGGAGGCGATTGTGAACGCCATGGTTGCTGCCCAAACCATGACCGGTGTGGATGGCCATACCATCGAAGCCCTGCCCCATGACAAATTGACCGAATTCATGAAGCATTCACCCCAAGCCACCCTCAAGTAGCCCGAGTCGCTATGAAGCGCGCAGCCTTCGGCTTTCAAATGCATTCGGGCTGGGGAGTGCTGGTAGCGGTTTCGGGCGCTCCTCAAGCGATCGAAATACTTGATCGGCGGCGCATCGTTACCGCTGATCCCGAGATGCCCGGGGCGATCCAGCCCTATCACTACTCAATGAATCTCCAATTCCCTGAGAAGCACATTGCGAACTGTGCCGTGGCGTCAACTGGTTTGGCTGTGGCGGCTATCAACGGCTTGGTCACGGAATTGAATGCGCGGCATTATCGCGTCGTGGGTTCTGCGGTCTTGTTGGCTTCAGGCCGTTCCCTACCGCCGATCGAAAAGATTCTCGCTGCACATCCGTTGATCCACACCGCAGAAGGCGAATTCTTCCGCCACACCGTTACCCAAGCTTGCGAAGCGTTGCAGATCTCCGTCACCGCCATCAGGCAGCGAGACCTCGACGAGCGTGCCAAGGCCGCATTCGGCAAGGGAGCGAGTGGAGTCCAGAGCAGTATCGAAAGCCTTGGAAAAACGATCGGTCCACCCTGGACCAAGGACCACAAAACGGCGGCGCTCGCCGCAGTGCTGCTCCTGTCATCCCGTTGACGTTCATAGGCCTTTGGCCCAACCGAGGTGATGAAAAGGTTCGCGTCCACCATGATCCTGCGATTCGGGCCTGCGATCTCCAAAGCCAGCTTGAGGTGTCCTGTGCAGGGGGCGAGAATATTACGGAGTTGCGCGAAGGCCGAGGGATTCCGCGACTCTGCCGAGAGGCCTGTCAATGGTCCAGATCTGCGCGCCATGCGAGGTGATGCACGAGGCAATGAGCTGAGCATCGATGAAGCCGATGCCTTCGGAAAACAAGCCGCGAGTTTCGAGCATGTATCGCACGTCCGCCGTGCGTATGGTCGGTAGTGCGGTGAGTCTGTCGAGTTCTAGGAGTGTTTGCTGCCGGTCTGGGAGATACCCGCACGCTAATTCCGCGACTACGAACGGATGGGTGCAGAGCTGGTCATTCCCGATCAAAGTTGCCAGCTCTGTCTTGAATTTTCCTCTCCGAAACATTTCCACCCAGATGGAAGTGTCGACGAGGATCATGGGTGATCCGCTCGCCTCCTACGCACATCTTTGATATTCGGAGCAGTCCCCGCCAGCGCCAGAAGCCTGCGTCCGGCTTCCCTCGCAATGATTGACTTCAGGGCTTCGCGAAGCAGTTCCGCCCTCTCCGTCAACCCGGTGTACTCGTGCGCCCTCTTCAGCAGATCGTCATCGAGCGTTACGGATGCTCTCATAGCTTTGCCCCTCTACACCAATAATAGCACCGCTATGCGCCGCATTTCGGTGTTTATGGGCTGGTCCGTACCAATGGCATGTGTGGCTCTCAATGGGAAACATGCCTCAAGATCGCCTCATCCCGACAGTCCGTAGAGGGCCGTCAGTACCCACGGCTCGCAATCGATCAACAAGCTTCCAACCGCAGGGGCTTATAGCGCTTATAGCGCTTTTAGCGCTCATTTATTGGCGCTGCTCCGGCTGTTTACCATCCCGTCGATCCCGCACAGGGGCTTATCCCGCTTATCTCGCTTATTTCGCATATTTCTACAGGCGCCGTTCCAAGCCAGCGGTACCTCGGGAGAATCGTTTGATGATTGTTTTCCAACCGAGCTGGTTGGACAACGCGGCCAGGGAGGCCGTAAAGTCTGCGTGTGATCAGAAGTGTCAGTCTCATCCCACTCATTGCAAACGCCCAAACCTACGGCCCGCGCGCGGCCGTTGTAGACGCTCAGGGGGTCTTCACTTACAACGATCTGCTGGACGCGTCCTCGCGGGTGGCAACGGCGTTGCTTGCCGGCCGCGACGACCTGCGGGAAGAGCGTGTAGCGTTTCTAGTCACGCCGGGCTTTCCGTGGGTCGCGATGCAATGGGGCATCTGGCGGGCCGGTGGCATTGCCGTTCCACTACCGCTCAACTCCACCCGCCCTGAGCTGGAATACCTGATCGACGACACCAGGGCGTCCGCGCTGGCCTTCGATACTGCAGCAGCCCCGCTTCTTGAGCCGATTTCCGCGTCCCGCGCTCTCCGCGCGTTTCCCTACGACCAGCTTCCCAGTTGCCAACCACGTCCACTGCCGGAGATCTCGAGCGAGCGCCGCGCAATGATCCTCTACACCAGCGGCACGACCAGCAAGCCGAAGGGCGTGGTTACGACGCACGCCAACGTCGCGGCGCAAATCAAGAGCCTGGTAGACGCCTGGGAATGGTCAGCGAACGATCGCATTCTGCTTTGTCTGCCGCTGCACCACGTCCACGGAATCATCAACGTTGTCGGCTGTGCTCTGTGGTCGGGCGCCACCTGCGAGATGCTTCCACGCTTCGACGCCAATGCCGTGTGGGATCGTATCGCCGGCAGAGAGCTAACTTTGTTCATGGCGGTGCCGACGGTTTACACCAAGCTCATTGCTGCCTGGGATGCGGCTTCACCCGCACGCCGCGCGGAGCTAAACCACGCGTGCCGGGGCCTTCGTTTGATGGTCTCTGGCTCAGCGGCACTCCCGGTGAGCACGCTCCAACGATGGCAGGAAATCAGTGGTCACACGTTGCTCGAGCGCTATGGGATGACAGAGATCGGCATGGCGCTGTCGAACCCGTTGCGCGGTCAACGCGTGCCGGGAAGCGTAGGAACGCCGCTACCCGGCGTCGAGGTGCGCCTGGTCGATGAGCATGGCACTCCCGTTGCCCCGGGCACACCAGGTGGGATTGAAGTCCGCGGTCCGGCGGTGTTCGCGGAGTACTGGGCCAGGCCAGACGCCACCCACGCCGCCTTCCGCGATGGCTGGTTCATCACCGGTGATACTGCGGTCGTCGAGAACGGTATCTATCGCATTCTTGGTCGAACGAACATCGACATACTCAAGACCGGCGGCCACAAAGTATCCGCTCTGGAGATTGAAGAGGCGCTGCGTCAGCATCCGGCCGTTGCCGAATGTGGGGTGGTGGGAATAGCCGATGCAGAGTGGGGAGAGCGTGTCGCGGCGGCGGTGGTGTTGAAAGATGGCAATGTCCTCGATCTGCAATCCCTTCGCACTTGGGCTAGAGAATTGTTAACCACGCACAAGCTGCCTTCGCGGCTTCTGGTGCTCGAGGCGCTTCCGCGCAATGCGATGGGAAAGGTAATGAAGCCCGCCCTGGCGGCGCTGTTTCCGACCACACACAACGATCCCGCCGCCTGACAAGTTACGCGAAAACTCATCTTTCTGAAGGGTACGAGCTACCTCCCCGCAGCGAGCTTCAGCTCGTACGTATGCGATTCAAAACAGCTCCGGCTTTCTTCCGCAGCCCGTCAACTCCCACACGACGGCCGCTTCTTCTTGTTGTAGTTTTGGTTAGTCGATCCACATTTCACACCGAGGAGGCGAAACATCCATGAGCGATCTTTCCCGTCGCGGCTTCATTCTCACAGGGAGTGCCGCACTGACTGCCTATCTGGCAAAGGCAGAAGGAACACAAACACCATTGACCGCAGGGGAAGTAGTGGACCGTATCCGTAAGCAAGTGGGAATTCCCTGGCGGGCGCAAACCGTCGATCAGATCGTTGCCGGGAATGAGAATACCCCGGTGCACGGAATTGCCACGACCATGATGGCCACTCTTGACGTGGTGAAACGGGCTGCAGCCGCGGGTAAAAACATGATTGTTACCCATGAAACGCCCTTTTACCTTCACCAGGATCACACCGAAGACATCAAAGACGACCCCACTCTGCAGTACAAATTAGAGTTTATTCGCAAAAACAATATGGCCATTTTTCATTTCCACGACCACTGGCACGCCCGCAAGCCCGACGGGATTGCGACGGGAATGATGATGCAGCTTGGCTGGGAGAAAAACGTTGATCCAGACAATCCGAAGCAATTCACTTTCTCCGGAGTACCCCTGGCGCACTTTTGCCGGGATATGCAGTCAAAGCTGAAAGACCGGGCGATCAGAGTGGTCGGCGACCCGCGAATGCCAGTCAAGCGAGTTCTTGTGAGTTGGGGCTTCGTGAGCAGGATGCCAGGCATCTCCCTTTTTGCCCGCCCGGATGTCGACGTATTCATCGCCGGGGAGACCCGAGAGTGGGAACTGGTCGAGTATGTACGCGACAGCATCACGGCAGGGAATAAGAAGGCGCTCATCCTGCTCGGGCACGTGGTCTCCGAGCAAGGCGGCATGAGCTACTGCGCTGAATGGTTGAGGTCCTTTATTTCCGAAGTCCTGATCGAGTTTGTTCCAACCGAGGAACCTTTTTGGACCCCTGATCATCCCGTTGAGATCTGAAGGATGGCCATGCCGGCGTTAATCCATGCTGGCGTTAATTGATGATCGGTTCGCAGACCACAGGAAAGTTGACCGAGCGCGCGATAAAACATTTGGCGTGAGCGGCGTGGTGCAGTGCGTGTGCCTTCGCATGATCGCTGCCGGGCGCAAGACTCACCCTGGGCCTCAGGGTTACTTCGACAAACTGCCCACTGCCATCGGTTGATTCCTCCATCACGCCCTCTGCCTCATCCACGTATGCAGTGACGACCACTCCGGCTTCGGCGCAAAGGTGCAGATACCACAGCTTATGGCAGGCGGAGAGAGACGCGACCAGGAGTTCTTCTGGGTTCCAGCGAGACGGGTCACCGCGAAAGGCTGGATCGGAGGAACCGGGAATGGTCGCCTTTCCGGACGCGGAAACCTCATGGGAACGTTCGTAGTCCCGATATCCGCTCGTTCCCGTTCCCGTGTTCCCCGTCCACTTGGTCGTGACAGTGTAGAAGTGACGCCGAGCCATGCTCGATTTTAAACGGAGAAGCCGCGAAGAAGACACGGCCGTCAGCTGGGGGTTGAGTTGCGACAATTGAGTAGACGCGCAAGAAGGTGAAAAATGATGACAGTGGAAAAGATGGCCGCGTCAGGAATGCAACGGAAATAGCCGATCTCAAAAGTCGCGCCACAGCATCGCCGAAATTCTTCCCTCGTCTTGGAAGGTCCGCAGCACATCGTCCAGACTGGTAATCACGACATGGTTCACCACCAGCTCGTAGACCAGCTGCTTTCCCCCCTTGGTCGTGATATACCCACCGAATGCCTGCCCCTTGAGGATGAGGCCGGCATCGTTGCCTTCAACGAAGGTCCCTGTCTTGGCGGTCACATGCCCGGTTGCGCCGGCGAGCGTGGGGTCAGACTTGTAGTCCGTGACGAACCCAAGGGATCCATCTACGCCCAGCTTGGGCAGATCGTTGAAAAAGATTGGGAATGCGGATTTCGCTTTCATGTCGATGAGCATCCGCGTGACTGCCTGATTCGTCGCCGTTGTCAGGCCGCCTCCGCTCCCATCGACAAAGTGAATTTCGTCTTCCGTGATCCCATAATTGTGGTCAGGTTCTTCCGTTCAACCTTGAGCGCGTCGTTCATGTTGTCTACCCCCTGCGTAAGCCCGAATAAAACCAGACTGGTATCCGCGCCGATGTTATAGCTCACTTTCAAAATCAGCTTCGCAGTCTCGGAATAGGGCAGTCCTTTGAGCTCTGCCAGTTTTGTTTGAGGCGTGTACGAGTTTCGGGCTGGAAGCAACTGCGCCGGGTTTTCGGCTACGGAGGATGCGCGGACCGTTACGCCCGCAGCCTTGAGCGCCTCGATGAATACGGTGCGCGCGTAGTTCGAAGGCTGTGTAATGCGGAAGGCCTGCACCAAGGGGTACTTGTTGGTGAGTGGAGGAATAAAATCAACTGGAATCTGCCCGGCTACGGCTGCCGTGCAACCAGTCTTGCCGATGCACTCAGGTGCTACCGGCTTTAAGGCGAGCGTATTCTGCGAATGCGCGGCGCTGGTAACCAGATTGTTCTCGACCCCAGTGCTGCCGAGACCCGGACGCCACACTACCGAGGCAGGTTTGCCCGGAGTCGTGGGCCGGATGCTCAGATCCACCAGATCGCCGTTGACGAAAATGGTCTCACGTCGAACTGGCCTCTGAAGTTGAAAGGCTGAAAGAGCCGGTCATCGATAATGACGTTGCCGGTAACCTCCTTTACCCCTGACTTTGCCACCTGCTGTGCTAACTCGATATACCCGGCCAACGGATCAGGCTTGGTGAGCGTAGCGTTCCCCGAGGCTGTCGGCCTCGT
>CAWBGZ010000004.1:0-1243258 GCA_963788515.1 uncultured Acidobacteriaceae bacterium | reverse complement strand
CCTACATCGGAACCGCCTCGAGCACGGCGCAACGGGATGAGCCGGAGCATCGTTCTTGTCGCCGATCCGGACATTACCCCATTTTCGGGTTATGTCCGTGTAGGCGGTGATTCTTCCGGAACCCGCGAAGGGCGTTAGTCATCATCGAAGTTTTTTGGTCTGAGTCGCTCGGCTTCGAGCAGGTCGATGAAGACTTTGGGCAAACTAGAAACCACCCGTACTTGCCTGGCTGTGGGCCCCCTGGGCCGAGGGTAGTTACTGAAAACCCGACTTTTCAGGCAGGACAAGAGATCAACTTCCGGATTGGCGGTGACTCGCCCGTCATCGGCGGCAGGTCAGAATGGTGCGTCCCACTTCCTGTGAAGTGGGGTCAGAGTTAGGCCGGTACTTCACTTCCATGAATGGCGATTCCCTCGATCAGTCTTCTGCGTTTCCTGATTTAGCAGGTCGATTCGATCGCTTCGGCTTCGCTCCCTCAGCATTTGGAGGGCTAATATCTTCGCATGATCACCTGCTCCAACTGTGGGGCCGCATGTTCTCAGAACGCAGACTTCTGCTCCTCATGCGGGCACGCCGTAGCCATCCTCGACGCGGCGACCCAGGGGCTGGATGGAACTGCTGCCCTGCCCGAGTGCACTGCTTCAAGCTCGCCTCCGCTCCGAAAAGGAGGATTCGCGCCAGGCAGAGTGCTGGCGGAACGCTACAGGATCGTGGCCCTGCTGGGCCGAGGCGGCATGGGCGAAGTCTATCGCGCAGAGGATATTAAGCTCGGAAACGTTGTCGCTCTCAAATTTCTCCCTGCCTCACTACAGAACGATGCCGCGGCTCTCGCTGCCCTCCACGCTGAAGTCCGCAACGCCCGCCAGGTTTCGCATCCAAATGTCTGTCGCGTCTACGACATTGGCGAGGTGAACGGCCAGCACTTTCTGACCATGGAGTACATCGACGGCGAGGATCTTGCGTCGTTGTTGCGCCGCATCGGGCGCCTGCCCGCCGACAAGGCTCTGGAGACAGCACACCAAATATGCGCGGGCCTTGCTGCCGCACACGATTCCGGTTTTCTCCATCGTGATCTGAAACCAGCCAATATCATGCTCGATGGCCGAGGCCGGGTGCGTATTACGGACTTTGGCGTGGCCCTGAGCCGCGACGATGCCTCTGGCCGGAACGAAATTGCCGGTACGTTGGCCTACATGGCTCCGGAGCAAATTGACAGGGGCGAAGCCAGCGTTCGCAGCGACATCTACTCGATGGGTGTCGTGTTTTATGAGCTGTTCACCGGACGCCTTCCTTTTCCAGCGACCACTCCTATGGAGTTGCGGCGAGCGCATCTGGGGTCTTCTCCGAAGACACCGTCGTCGGTGGTCAAGGACATGGATCCTGTCGTAGAGAGCGCGATCCTGCGCTGCCTGCAGAAGGATCCCGCCCTTCGGCCGTCTTCGGTGCGCCAGGTGGCTGCGGCGTTCCCCGGTGGAGATCCGCTTGCCGCCGCGCTGGCAGCAGGGGAAACGCCGTCGCCGGAGATGGTCGCCGCATCGGGAGGAACCGGCAGTCTGCGCCCGCTCATCGCCTGGATCATGCTCGCCGGTGTCGCTGCCGCGGTTGCTGCGTCGATTCTGATGAGCTCCCAAACAATGCTCTTTCGACGCGTGCCGCTTGACAAGCCTCCGGAAGCGCTCGCCGAACGCGCGCGTGACATTCTAGAAAGCGTCGGCTATTCCGCCGTGCCGGCCGACACCGCGATTGGATTCGACGAGGGGACCGCCTTTCTTCGCTATATCGGTGAACACGACAAATCGAAGACGCGTTGGGACCACATGGAAACCGGGGCTTTCGTCTTTTGGTATCGAGGCAGCCCAAGGCCGCTCGCCGCTTATGACTCGTACCTCTTCACAAATGCGCCCATGTTGGGATCTGTGTGGACAGACGACCCTCCCTTGAACGAGCCCGGGATGACGCTGATCAGCCTCAATCCCCTGGGCCGATTGACACAGCTCGTTGCAGTGCCTCCGCAGGTCGACAAGCCGGAGGACATCACTCCCTTGCCGAACTGGGCGCCGCTGTTTGCCGCCACCGGGCTCGACCTGTCCCAATGGAAGGCGGTCCCGCCGATCTGGACGCCCCCGGTCGCCTGCGACGCGCGCGCTGCCTGGACCGGATCTCTGGTAGAGCGCCCAGATCTTCCTATGCGGGTTGAGGCCGCTATGTACCACGGAAGGCCCGTCTACTTCCAGTTAATCGGCCCATGGACTCACTTCAAAACTACGGTTGAGGATCAGGTCGAAGCGCCAGGCAGGCGGATCTTTATCATGGTGTATATCTTTGTGCTTATTTCCCTGATGGTGATTGGCTCGATGCTTGCAAACCGGAACCTGCGCACGGGCCGGGGAGATCGCCGTGGGGCTTTTCGCCTGGCTGCTTTTGTATTTTCCGCATCGGCGGTGGCATGGATTTTCGGCGCGCACCACGTCGCCAATCTCAGCGAATTCCCGCTCTTTATCGATGCCCTGATTTGGGGGCTCGCCCGGTCCTTTTTCATCTGGCTTCTCTATAATGCCCTGGAGCCGTATGTGCGCCGCCGCTGGCCTGCAACGCTTGTTTCCTGGAGCCGCTTGCTGGCTGGAGATTTCCGCAATCCATTGGTTGGACGCGATGTGCTTCTCGGCTGCCTCACAGGGCCTGCCTCCGTCGCTATCGCAAGGCTGGTGTGGTTCGTTACCGTTTGGCTGGGATACCCCCCACCCCGACCGGAATCAGGCCCTGCGTGGCAGCTTCTCGGGGTACGTCCTATTGTCTCAAGCTTATCGACGACTTTGACGTACGCGCCGATGGTCTGGCTTGGGGGCCTCTTTTTACTGGTCCTCCTCCGAGTGTTGCTGCGAAAGGACTGGGCAGCCGCGCTCGCCTTCGTTCTCATCGCCTTCTTCCTCACTGGCGCGAGTGGCTCGTCTCTTCCCGATCTCATCGTTGGCGGCCTGCTCGTGAGCGGCATGGCCGCATTTTTGCTGATCCGCTTCGGACTTCTTCCTCTCGTGGTAAATTTCATCGAATACCAGATTCTGATGACCTTTCCCCTCACGACGCAGGGTTCCGTGTGGTATTCGGGTCTTAGTCTGGCGGGAATTCTGTTGATGGCAGTGCTGGCGCTCTGCGCATTCTATGTATCTCTAGGCGGCCGACCGGCTTTCGGAGGCTTGGTCATCGAGGAGTAAGCGACCTTTTCTTCTACCGCTCAACGGCCTGCTTCTGGCAGCAGCGATGGAGGACACACGCAAGCGATCCACTCCCCTTCCTACCGCACAACCTGCTCGGTCACCAGACTGGCATCCAGCTAACAGATTTGCCAAGAGTTTACGCGAATTGTCCGCATTGCGCCCGGTTTGTCGCTAGCCTACATCGGAACCGCCTCGAGCACGGCGCAACGGGATGAGCCGGAGCATCGTTCGAGGCGGTCGCCTATCCGGAAGTGTCCGGAAGTTATCTTCTGGTCAACAGCTCCAGCGAAACGGGAAGCAGGAGTGTTTGTCGCTTCGCGGTAAATCGCCATGCACTCATTCACAAGCGATGAGTCTCTCGTGGCGAGTGCGGCACATGCATTGGGGCAGTATGTCGTTTATCCAACATTTGCCGAGCGAAAAGCAGGCCATGGAAATGACAGAGTATGGAAAGCATGGAAAGCCATGAAGCCGGCTTCCCACCCTTCCCACATTCCCACGGCCTCGACGACTGGATATATGTCTTTTCGTGCCCCCTCCACTCGAACCGTCGCCACCGCAAGGGGCTTGTAACGGATGTCTCAGGTCCACAACGTAACGCATGTCCCGGTACACTCACCCACTTTGACCCTACCTCCTCCGCCTTAGGTGGCCCCTCGCACCGGAGGCGTGGTACTCGCATATCAGCGGGACGACTGAGTAGCCTTCCGAGCGGACTCGGCTCGACGGGTGGAGGCTATGCGGACGAGGGCAGCTTGCTGCCGAATGGAGAGGGGTCGTCTGTACGGGTTCAAGTAACGCATGACCAAAGCCTCCCGATAAAGATCAGCCTGTCTCACCATGCCGTCATTCCACTTCCTGGTCCCGCACTTCGGGCACTGACGTGGTCCCGACTCCGAGTCGGCGAACCATTCCCAGCTGCACATATCGCACTGCCAATATGGCGCCATCCGCGCAACTAAACTCATCGTCCACCTCTAAAAATGACGATCTTGCATTCAGTATGCTCGCGCACGGAGTTGGCGTCGACGGCTTCCGTCTGGCGGGTGAAGGTTGGTGTGGACCGTAGGACCGCCCGCCCGCCCATTTGCTCACGGTCAGCCCTGCAGAATCCTACATCCTGTGTCCTTGTCATCCGGGTACCAGGAGACTGCAAAGCTCGCCGTGAAACTGGGGCAGTTTTGTAAAGCGGAAATCACACTGTTACACGTCCTGCCTCGCGACGTGCATGCTGAGTATGCAGGTGAACGTCTTGTCCGATGGACGGCCTTCGAGCTTGGGCGCCTTATACCCGACGAGGTCCCGCTGTGGACGACTGCTACCATAGCGGTGGAAGCCGGGGAAATTATTGAGCAGATCCTTAGCACCGCCGAGCAGCTGCGGGCGGATTTGATCGTCATGGGATCAAACCCCGACACGGCTTTCTGGCCGGTCTACGGCGACAACACCGTATACAACGTAATCGCCGAGGCCAAATGTCCGGTGCTCACTCTACACCATTCCCAAGCGTAGGAGGGCCCGTAGCGAGCATCGTGCCATGCTCAGAGTTGCGTGGCCAAGAGTTTTCACCTCGATTGTACGACTCCAACCGCCGTATTCCTGGTAGGCCGAACCAGAGCGGAAAGATGATTCCCAGGTCGTCGGCCGCCATCATCGCATCGTGCGCCGCCTGCAGTCCGGCTCAAGGGGCTGCGCTCGTCGAACGTTATCTTGCGCGTGACGAGGAGTTTCACCTGATGACCGGCTGCCTCGGCAACCGCAGATAACTCTCTCCGAGCGTCTCTCAATTGGTCGAGATGCGTGCGTGATCGACGATAACGACGATGCGTGCCATGACGGCCGGTTCCTTCCGCACGATTACCCAGCCAACTATCCGTTCGGAGAAGGAGTCTAGCCGGTATCAAGAGCGGAGGGACGTGATGCTGTTCACCGAGGCTTGTTCAGACCAAATGACGGGAGATGTTAAAAAGCATTCATCAATCGACATGCTGCTCGCCGTTTGGTAGAGACTCGATCTATATCGTTAAAGATCCATACCCCCTCTAGCCGTGGACGAGGAGAAACACAGATGAAAACGCAGATACTAGCTGCGATCGGCGAGATTGGATTGCAACCGGCGGCTCGGCTCAACGTTGCGCTGGCGGCGAATGACCGGCTAAAATACGTTTTCTCGCTGCTGCAAATGGCCTTAACCTATGCCGAGCACCCAGACCAGCCGGCAGCCACGTTGAAGCGAGAGCGCCTCGCCTGCGGCATCGACGACCCGGCCCTGGACACTGTAGTTGCCGGAGCGCGCATGGTTGGGAAATCATGCCGCGTGCCTGGCGCCGGGCGCATCTTTGGGCGCATCGCAGACGATATGCGTGTGATGGCCGCTCCTGTTCTCGCCGCCAATCCCGATGGGTTTGCGGCGCGGCTCGATGGATTACTGAGAGCGCTGCCTCCTGTGGCCGACGGTCTGCTCAACCCCGAGGCCGTCTCTCTCATGATGAAGGCCGGGCATAATGACCCGGACAGTCTGCATCGCCTCGTCATGGACTTGCACAAGCGGCTCAATGCAATGCAGGCGGAGTTGACCGAGGAGAAGCTGGACGGAGCTGCAGTCTACAACCTCGCAGAGCCAGATCGTCCGTTGGTCTCCGCGTTCATGGCCGGACTCAATCGCACCGCGAAGCTGAAATTCAACCATCCAGGCCTGGCCACCACGGCCACTCGCGATGCAGACCGATTGATAATCCAAAATGACATTGGTACGACGGACGCACATGTGATCGTTATTCACGTGCAAGGCCTGACCGTTAGCGTCACCTATACCGATCTGCATGCTGAACGGCTTTCGTTCTTCCAGGGCCTGCTGAAACCGCGCGGTGTAACGTGGGAAAAAGATAGTAGCTCCGCGTTGCCCGCGGGCACCCCGTTTCATATGACCACGGGAAGATTCGAAGCGAAGGATGCCGGCGACCGTTCTTCCTACCTCGAATTTCTTGGCTCGCGGCTCGTCTTCCTGATCGACTGGAACCGGGCGCGCAAACAATTGAGAGGATTTCTGCGCGGACCCGATCGTCTGGCTCTCCTAACCTGGGCGGCAGAGAAGCGAGATCGGGCATCGCGGTTTTCTGGAGCTGGGCGGCGCGCAACTGGTAAACCAGGCAATTGAGATAACCGCCGGATCGTCGATGCATTTTGGCGATCGGCTTTGCGATGTCCTGGGCGATGCGGAAGCGTTGAAGTTCATACGCTTCGTCTTCCAGACTGCCACTGAGGGCCTTTTGTCCGGCCAGTCTCAAGCGTTGATCCACGACCGTATCCGAGTGACACTGGCCACTCATTTCAGCAACGAGGAACAGCGGTTACTGCGTCTCGCAGCAGATCACGCCGGGCTCATTTTTGAACTTGCGAGTCTGGTGCGAGACGGGCTTCAAGTCGGCCCGCAAGAGGCGGCTAGACGCGCCCGGCGCGCTCACCGCTTTGAGCATGATGCCGACCATCTAGTAATCGATACTCGTGAGCGCCGTACGCCTTCGGCCGGAGTACTCCGTGTATGTGTCGTTGATGCAGGAGGCAGACGACGCGGCGGACGCGCTGGAAGACGCGGCCTTCCTCCTTAGTTTGGATAAGCTTCATGGCAAGCCGCTTGATCCATTGCAGACACTGGCTAACCTGCTCGCAGAAGCGTCGCAGGAATGGATTAAGGCGCTCGGTCATGCCACAGAAGCGGCTTTTGCCGCGAACTCTCTCGAGACCGACGATTTTGTGGCTTCCATCGATCGGCTCAGCGCCTTTGAGCATCAGGCTGACGATGCGGAACGCGCTGTAGCGGCGGCTGCTGTTAAACACGCGGAAGATTTTCGCCAGCTCCATTTGTTTACTGCAATTGGCAGCAAGTTCGAGTCCGCGGCGGACGCGCTGAAGCGCGCGAGCTTGATCTTGCGCGAACATGTTCTTGAGAATGTGATCGATGGCTAACCTTTATACAATTGTGCCCGGAGCAGCGCCCTCGAAAGGCGGACCGGAGGAGGTAGGCAACAAGGCCTGGAACCTCATGCGCATGGCAGAGATTGGCTTGCCGGTGCCACCTGCTTTCGTACTCCCGACGTCGTGGTGCCGATCCACTCGACCGGCGGACGAACCAGTGCTAAAGCAAACGCTGTCTGAGGGTATCGCCCGGCTGGAGGCCGCCACAGGCCTTGGTTTTGGTGCAACGCGCCGGCCATTACTCGTCTCCGTTCGCTCAGGTGCGGCGCTGTCCATGCCAGGAATGATGGAGACCGTGTTGGATATCGGTTTGAACACAGAAACAGTCGAGGGCCTGATTCGTCTCACCGGCAATCCACGGCTTGCCTGGGATAGTTACCGCCGGCTCGTGCAGGGATACGCGGAGGTGGTGGCCAATCTCCCAACGGCACCGTTCGACGCACTTATAGCGGAGATGCTCCAGCGAGAGGAAGTGGAGAACGAGCGGGAGCTTGATCACCGCGATCTCCGCTCGCTGACGCTCGCGATGTTGGATTGCTACCGCATGCAGACTGGCGGTGAGTTTCCATCCGATCCACAGAAACAACTCGCCGAGGCGGTCGCGGCAGTGTTCCGCTCATGGGACGCGCCCAAGGCGGCCAGCTACCGCCGATTGAATGACATTAGCGACGAGGCCGGCACGGCGGTGACGGTGCAAACCATGGTCTTTGGCAATGCCGGGGGCGGGTCGGGTTCCGGCGTGGCCTTTACGCGCAATCCAGCCACTGGCGCTCGGGAGTTGTATTTCGACTTTCAGTTCAATGCGCAGGGTGAGGATGTGGTCTCTGGGCGCCAGCGATTGGGTGACAAGGACCGCCTGCCCCTCGTGCTGCCCGCCGTCTGGGCTCGGCTGAACGACATCTGCCACGAGCTGGAGATGCTCTTTCGCGATGCGCAGGATTTTGAGTTTACCATTCAAGGCGGTGTGCTATTCCTGTTGCAGGCGCGTCGAGCCAAACGGACGGATTGGGCGTCGCTGTCCATCGCTGTGGACATGGTTGCGGAAGGTCTGCTCACGCCGGACGAAGCGCTCGAGCGGCTCAAAGGCATCGACCTAGACGCCGTGGCCAAGACCAGCTTCGCCCCGCCGGTGCCGAAGACGCTGACAGTAGCGCAGGTAGCTGGTATGGGTGTAGCAAGCGGTGCCGTAGCTCTTGACCCTGACGCGGTGAAGCGGCTGTCGCAAGCGGGTACCCCGGCAATCCTTGTGAGGAGCGAGACCATAACGACGGATATCGAGGGCATGGCCTTAGCGGCAGGCATCCTCACCGCCTCAGGCGGGCGCACTTCCCACGCAGCGGTAGTAGCGCGACAGCTTGGCAAGGTCTGCCTTGTTGCCTGCCCAGACCTCAAGATCGACCTGGATCGTCGTCAATGCAAGATCGGCGATACAGTCCTGAATGAGGGCGACTTGCTTTCACTGGACGGTAACACCGGCGCGGTTCACCTTGGCCGTGTCAACCCGGTGATCGAGCGGCCTGAGAAGGCTCTTGCTGCCATTGCTGCCTGGCGCGCCGTCGCGGTATAGAGTGACTACGATCACCTTGAAAGGTCGCGCTCTCGATGTATAGGTAATCCTTGACCGTATGGTCAAAGGAGAGGATTACATTGTCCGACGCGGAAAACATTGCTTTAGCCGATGGCACGCATGCAGTTGGCGCTGAGTTGAACGGCCCGGCCACATCAGGCGACGGTCGCGTCGACACTCAGCAGGGGCAAAAACATTCAAGTATCGCCCGCGATAATCGATGCCTCTCGGATGCCCGACGAAGAGTTGCTTCTGAAGCTGCAAACGGTTCCGAGCGGCCTGACTGAAGCCGAAGCTGAAGAGCGGGCACGTGCGGTAGGCCCGAATGAGGTAGCGCAGGAGAAACCGCAAACCTGGCCCATCCGTCTTCTGAAGATCATCCGCAACCCTCTGGTGATTCTGCTTACCACTCTCTCGGCGGTCTCCTTCGCTTACGGGTGACGCGCGTGCGGGCACAGCGATGGCGATGATGGTCGTCCTGAGTGTGGGACTTCGCTTTCTGCAGGAGGCAAGAGCCGATGCAGCGGCAGCGAAGCTCAGGGCAATACGCTATGCTCTGATGGTAAGCACCGGACAATGGCTGCTGCTGATCACCTGGAACGCTACACCCGTCTTGAAATTGTCGAACCAGTGTGAAATTTTACGAGTCCCCAACACAATGAGATCAGCCTTGACGCGCTGAGCAAGCAGCAGAATGCCATCAGCCGCATACCCATGTTCGAGGACACATTCCGGTTCGCACCATTCCCGAGCCACGTCGGGAACCAGCCTCTGCAGTGCTCTCGTAAACCCGGCATTAAGTTCATGATCGTCCATTTGATGAACGCCCGCAGGTTCTGGAAGCACATGGCAAAGGTAGAGATGGGCGCCGAAATCCTGGGCAAACGATAAGGAAAAAACGCATGCCTGTGCGGCCTCTGGAGAGAAGTCCGTGGCATAGACGATCCTCTGAAAACTTAGCGGCAGCTTTGGCGCCTGCACTGCGGGCCCGATGGTGAGGATTGGACATGTGGCTTGATGGATCAACTGCTCAGCTGTCGATCCAAGCACGAGTCTGGCCAGTCCCTTATGTCCCCGCGTACCGATCACCAACAGGTCGGCGGAGTCCTCTTGTGCTGCTTGTAGAATCTCTGTAGCCGGATCTGTTGCTTCGCACAGGACGGTCTCTACGCGTATTCTCTCCGAGACCAGTTCGCTCTTCAGGCGGGAGAGGGATTCTCCTCCAATCCTTCGGAAGACGTCGATGCTGAGGCCCGCGTCGGGTGCCTTGAAGGCTGCAGAAAGATCGACCACATGCATCAGGCGAACCCCCGATCGATATCGCTCTGCGAGCGCTTGCACATAAAGCTTGGCGGTTTCCGCGCTCGCAGAGAAGTCTGTAGCAAACAGAATATTCTCGAGGCTCACCTCAACTGGATTTCCAAGAATCGTCATACTACACCTCAGATTCTGACCCTGTGTGAAGAGCGGGTAAGGATCTCTGGCGCACGCCACACCACCTCGTGACCACGGAACATCGGCCTACCGCATATGAGGAAGGTCGGGCGGAACTGTTATCACCGGACAGGGGGCCTGGCGGATCGTGCCGCTCACTACGCCATCGGGACAATCGATCATATGGTTGCCGCTGCGGTGCAGGCCAAACAGAATGACAGAGGATCTCGACTCAGCTGCGCGCTCCGCGAGCACCTTATCTGCTCGGCCGTAGAGCACGGTCCAATTCACCGTGACGCCTCGGTCACGCAGTTTAGTACTCCATTCTTCGCACCGCTTCTCGTGATGTTTATGTCGCACATCCTTTTGTGTGGGATCAACCACATAGACGAGCTCCAGATGCGCTCCCATTTGGCCGGCCAAATGGCCAGCGAAACAAAAAATATTGTCAGGAACGTCGAGTGAGCTCGTCGGACAGAGAATACGGTCAATAGGAGGAGCCTCGCGGTCGCGGAGGAGGGCGTTTGGTCCCACAACCAGGACCGGGCAGCGGACCGTTCGAAGCAAATGCTCCGCTGTCGAGCCGACCCGTGGCCGGTCAATCGGACCGTAGCCATACGCGCCCAGGAGAAGAAGGTCGGGCGTGTGCTCGAGTATGACTCCTTCGAGGGCGTCTGAAATATTGCCAATTCGCCGAACAGAATCGCTCCAAATCCCTTTTGCCCGGAGATGCTCTTCTACTTCTTGAAGACCAAATTGAAGATCACGTTGAGACGTTTTCACCGCAAGCGGCCCAGCCTCGAGAGCGCTGGCGTAGTCGGCTGGGGTTTGCACGCCGATGAGGTGAATGAATGATCCAAACCGTCTGGACAACATAACCGCATACTTCAGAGAGGATTCCGCCGCTTGAGAGAAGTCGTAGGCGACGAGTAGTTCCTTCAAATCATAATGAATCGATTCTCCGTAGGTGGTTAACATGGTGTTTTGCGTCATCTGGCTAGCCCATATGTGTCTTAAGCTTCCTATATTGTTATTCGGGCGGATGTGATCGACGTCACACAACCCGCCTGCCATTCGCCGCGCGTTAACTCTCCGCAGTGACCGATTTTCCCAAAGGCCTGAAATCAGCCGCGCTGGACGATACGGCCTTCTCGCATCACTCCCCTGAGTACTCTCCTGATTCGGGAACACGTCTGGTCGCCCTCTTTCTTTGAGTGGCGTGGTGCGAGCAACGGTTCCCCACTATCATCGGAACCTACCTTAAGTGTGGAAGAGCAGATTGCACACAACCAGAAGAATTCCGAGTGAAACTCTCGCCCAACGCCGTCTCCCATTGATATACCGCGCCATGCCGGAGATAGCGTAGTTCCTTCCTGCAGTCCGGATTGAAGCAGTGTCCTATCATGGAGTCCTCAGTAACGCTTAGCGGCCGCGCCGGTTTTAGCGCTGTTATCGCAGCTTGGTTTACCTTCTCGCCGGCGCGGCCTCCTCCCAGGGTGTCGGGCCCCCCAACCTGTTGCGCCGGGAACTCATCCGATGCGGGCAGTGTCAGTAGGTCACCTGAATGAGGTTCACTACAGACTCAATTCCCGGAGCAGCCCAAGCTGCACGTTCGGCTCCTTCGCGTTCCGAAAAGGAATGGACCTTTCCCGACAACTCGACTGTGCTGCCATGTGCAGAAACGTAGATGCTTTTTGCATCAAGCTCTGCACTTCTACGAAGCGCAGCGTCGATTGCATCCTTCACGAAGGCGGGTGACACTCGCGGCTTAACCGCGATTAGATTCCAGACACCCAGGACCCCGCGAACGCTCTCGGCTGCCTCTACCGCAGAAGTTTTCTGATAGTTCCACTCGACAGTACCTTCCAAAGTAACGAAGCCCTCGCGTACGGTTGCAGTGATATTCGTCTCTGGAACCATGGCGTGAGACTTTAGAACATGCTGGACGTCGCGGGCAATCTCTGGGTCGGTACGCGTACTGGGTCGCACCTCGATGTCGTTGGCAATAAAGATAACTCCGCGGACGGATTTAGCGGCCTTCTCCGCACTTGCCTTTTCGGTAAACATATGGACGAATCCGGTAAACGCAACGGCAGAACCGGATACTTTGACATTGATGTCCTGCGAGTGAATATCGGGTCGCCATTCGATCTCGCGCAGGACCGCGGTGCGCAGCTCCTCATCATGTGTAACGTAATCACTTGGGATCTTCATGATGACATTCTCCCTTCAAAGCTAAGCCTAGACCTGTCGCGGCTAACGGCTCTGTGATGAACATCACACGCCGCGGAGGTGACAGTGTTAGAGAGCATGCCTAGAACGGTTCAACGCGAGGAGCTTAGCGGGAAACGAGCGTAGGGCGCGCCCCACCGCGATGGCTCTTCCTCCAGCAGAAACATACTGCTGAATCTTGCGCAGCGTCTCGACCGGGATGCGGTCGGTCGGAGGAATGACGAGCACCGGGTAGTGGATACCCACGCTGTTGATGGCATCGGCATCAGTGTAATCGACGTTATAGCCTGCGGAGAGGATCGACGACATGAGCGCCGGAGTAATGAGGCGGTCCATCTCAGCAGTGACGCTGACTTTGCCGGGAGAAAAGCTCGCCCAGGCATCGTCGGTTGGCAGCAGCAGAGCGAGCTGGTTTGCCGGCTGACCCTGGCGGAGAAGGAAACTGGTGCGCTCAATATAGCGCGTCACATCCGGCATCACCGGATGCCAGGGATTATGGTCGTTGAAGACGGCGGCGGCGTAAAGCGACCAGCCGGGCTCGCCAACCTGCGGCGCGGAATACGGCCAGCCGTGACCGATAATCTGATTGACGCCGATCAGAAAATGAAGATCCACCTCCGCCTTCATATCCAGCGGCGTTGCCCGAAACGCCGGGGAGTGAAGCCAGGTAAACGTCTCAGCAGAAGTTACATTGTTGCCCAGGAGATGGTTAGCCGAAGTAGCCCAGCGCAGAGTCGAGAAAGCCCGCCAATGTGGGCCCTCTCCCTCAGGCAGTGCCACCAGGCGCTGGCTGGATAAACTTACAGCCGGCTCGCCATAGGTTTGAGAGCGAAATTTAGTGTGATGCGCGATCGCCCACGCATTGATCTGGGCCAGGTAATTTTCGTTGACCAGCTCGGTCAGGGTCTTACCCCAGTCGTGGCGGACTCTCTCTGCTTCAGCGGTACCGCCGGCAACCAGCTCAGGCAGGTGGGGCAACAAATCGTAACCTCGACGCTTGCTGAACTGGGTAACCAGGTCCGGTGTCCAATCCGCGCCATAGGCTTCGAGCGAATCGGAGAAGACCGCATAGGGCGGCGCCGCGCCAAAGGCCATAACCAACGGCTCACCGACCGCATTGAGGTGGGTTGCTACAGCCTGATGGCTGAAAGGGTCCAAAACCCAGCCTTCGGCCCCGATAGCGGCACGTTTCACCTGCTGCCTGGTGTGGCTGGCGATAAAGACAAGTGCGGTGCGAGGCGCATCGCTTTGGGGGAAACCTTTCGTTTTGCCCCGGCGCCAGCAGCTGAGCCGGCGCCGCCTTCCAATGCTTTGGCTCTCCATTGACCAGGGAAATGGAAAGCACCGATTCGCCTTCCGCCAATGCGAACGCCGGCAGGCTCGCCGCCCCGGCGCTAAAGCAAGCTCGGCCACGCGAAGACATCCCGCTGCCTCTTGCAGCGTGGTTGCCGGCCCTCCGTAAGGCCACCCGCTGCCCAGGGTAACGTCCAGACGAAGGCCGAGTCTGCGGGCTTCGCCAGCGGCATAGCTCACGTCATCCAACATCGTCGGACTCAGGAATGGCTCATTGACCAGGTGTTTCGCCGGGTCGTCGACGACCTGGGGGTAAACAAAGGCCAGCTCCGCTCCGCCGATGCCGTCTGCCTTCATTTGTTTCAGTTCGCGGCGGATTTCGGGCTTCTCAACGGCCACGCCGAACCACCACCACCGCATCATGGGCCTGGTGTCATCCGGTGGATGTTCAAACCGGGTCTTCAGCTGCGCAATCGCTGTCTGCGCTCGCAGCGGAGGCGTCGCTAATGCGCCGAGCAGAATTCCGGCAACGCACCAGGAAAACAGAGGAGTACTACGAGCCGCCTTGACGGAGGCCTGCCGTTTGGGACTTTCCAGTTCCATTGCGGGACGGGTGGCTCATCTCCTGCTGGAGCTGGTGGTTGAGAACCAGGCCACATCGCACGCGCAACCGGAGATACACATGCCGCTCCGGCACGAAGATCTGGCCTCTATGCTCGGGAGTTCACGAGAGTCCATCTCGAGAGTCTTAAGTGGTTTCAAGCGCAAGGGCGTCATCTCGATTAAAGGGAGCAATATGACCATTCTCAATAAAGAAGCACTCGAGGTCCTGCTCTAATGTGCTTGCTCCCGTGACCCGGTTTCCGTTTGCGAGTGTGTGTGACGTGGAGGACGGAAAACGTGACGCCGGTCACATAGGGGCCATTTCGAAGGGAATAGGATTTTGCGGAAGCCTTGTTCGCGTCCGGCTTGGCTTGGAGTGTGACCAGCATGATTGAGGGGTCTGTTCTCGATATATGTCAAAGGCGCGGGATATCGCGGCGCCGCTTTATGGAGTTCTGTGCGGCGATGGCTACGACGCTCGCCCTGCCTTCCAGCTATGCGCAGGTGATCGCCAACGCGCTTAGTCAAAAGAGGAAGCCGGTGCTGGTGTGGCTGGAGTTTCAGGATTGCGCCGGGAATACGGAGTCCATGCTGCGATCGAGTCATCCCACGGTCGAAGACCTGGTGCTGGAAACCTTCTCCTGGGAGTACCACGAGACCATCATGGCCGGTTATGGCAAGGCCGCTGAGGCTGCCCTGAACCGTGTTGTCCGCGAAGAAAAAGGCAAGTACCTGGTGGTCGTGGAAGGCGCGATTCCAACCGCAGACGATGGTGTCTACTGCGCCATCGGGGGGCGCGCGGCTCTGGATATCGCGCGCGAAGTCTGCAGCGGCGCCGCGGTCAACATTGCAGTTGGCGCCTGCGCCTGGGACGGTGGACTGGTGCGCTCGAATCCCAACCCGACCGGCGCGTTAGGTCTGCAGGATGCGGTGCCGGGGGTAAAGATCGTGAATCTTCCCGGTTGTCCGCATAACCCGGCGAATACCGCGGCCGTCTTGGTGCACTATCTCACTTTCGGCGAAATGCCTGCTCTCGATCCTCTAAACCGTCCGCTTTTTGCCTATGGGCAGATCATTCATGACCAGTGCGAGCGCCGCGCCCACTATGATGCCGGGCGCTATGTGCAGGAGTGGGGCGATGAGGGCCATCGCAAGGGATGGTGCCTCTATAAGATGGGCTGCAAAGGCCCGGAAGCCAACTTCAACTGCCCCAGCGTCCGCTGGAACAACGCTACCAGCTGGCCGGTGAAATCAGGCCACGGCTGCATCGCGTGCGCGTCTCCGCGCTTTTGGGACACCAAGTCGCCTTTCTATGAACGCCTGCCGCATCCTGCCGGGTTCGGCGTGGATGTCACGGCGAGTGAGATCGGCTGGACATTTGTTGGAGCAGTCGCCGCCGCTACCACACTTCATGGCATCGCCCACGCCGTGCGGGGCAGACTCCATCCCGAGACTGGGACCACAGAGACCGGCGAGAAGACCGTGGTCCTGGAGGAAAAATAAATGCCAAAGATTGTCATCGATCCGGTTACGCGCATTGAGGGTCACCTCCGCATCGAGGCCCAGGTGGATGGCCACCAGGTCACAGATGCCTGGAGTTCGGGCACCATGTTTCGCGGAATCGAGCTGATCCTGCGTGGGCGCGATCCGCGGGAAGCGTGGATCTGGGCGCAGCGCATCTGCGGCGTTTGTACCACTGTCCATGCGCTGGCCTCGGTGCGGGCGGTCGAGGATGCGATTGGGGTTGAGATTCCGGACAACGCGCGGCTGGTGCGCAATATTATCGCAGGCACGCAAAACGTTCAGGACCACATTGTCCACTTCTACCATCTGCATGCGCTGGACTGGGTCGATGTGACCCTGGCCTTGAAAGCCGACCCGGCGAAGACTTCGCAATTGGCACAATCGATTTCCGATTGGCCCAAGTCAAGCACGGTGTATTTCAAGGCGGTGCAGGACCGGGTGAAGGCGCTGGTTGGGAGCCACCAGTTGAGCCTCTTCAGCAGTGGCGATTGGGGACACCCGGCCTATCAGTTGCCGCCGGAAGCGAACCTGATGGCGGTGGCGCACTATATTGAAGCGCTGGAGTTGCAACGCGAATTCATTCGCATCCAGTCTGTGCTCGGGGGCAAGAATCCCCACCCTCAGACCTATCTTGTGGGTGGCATGGCCACGGCGATCGACGCCAATGAGCCGGATGCGACCATCAACCCTGAGCGCATTACCCTGCTCAACCAATTAGTGGCCAACGCTCAGACCTTCGTACGTCAGGTGTACTTGCCCGATGTGCTGGCCATTGCCGGGTTTTACCCGGAGTGGTTTCACTACGGAGCAGGTCCTGGGAACTTTATGGCTTATGGCGACTATACGACGGGTAGCATAAAGGATCCGGCGGAGTTCATGATTTCGCGTGGAATCCTGCTCGGGGGCAACCTCTCGACGGAGCATCCCGTCGACACCAAAAATATAACGGAATATGGCACCCGTTCCTGGTACGAGTACACCGGGGGTGACCAGGTAGGGAAGCATCCGTTCCAGGGCGAAACCAAGCCAAAGTATTCCGGGCCCAAACCTCCCTATGAGTACCTGAATACGGATGCCAAGTACTCCTGGCTGAAATCGCCGCGGTATGACGGCCAGCCAATGGAAACCGGCCCGCTGGCGCGCACGCTGGTTACCTACGCCTCGGGTAACCAGCAGGTGAAAGCAGTGGTGGACACCACCTTGGCCAAGCTCAAACTGGCCCCGACGGCTCTTTATTCCACCATGGGCCGCATCGCCGCGCGAGCGATTGAGGCTCTCCGGCTTCTTCCTCATTGCTATATTTGTGCCCCGCATCTACTGGTTTTTTGCCGGCAACCGCTGGGCCTCATGGCGCGCGTGGTTGCCTCACACAGCGCGGCAATGGGCAAGTTTCAAAAGCATGGTGGCCTATTACGCATTCCGGTGCCGTAAGCCCTTCGAGGAAATCGGTCACAACTCCCTGGCCGCGCTGGCCTACATGGGCGTGTTCTCGCTGGTCGCCATCGAGTTCATCACCGGCCTGGTGCTCTTCAACGTGGTTGAGGGTGGGCCGGTGTTGCACTTCTTCGTGGGATGGATTCCGCGCTTGATCGACATCCAATGGATACGGTTTGTTCATTTCCTGGTCATGTTTATATTCGTGGGGTTTCTCATCCATCACGTCTACAGCGCCGTGCTGGTGGGAAGCGCGGAAAAGAACGGCGAAATGGAGAGCATCTTCACTGGCTGGAAGTTTGTTCCCCGGCGCCTTATTGAGGAGGACATGGATGCGAAAACAGCGCGTGCTGCTTCGCGCGAGCGGCGGGTGAGGGGCAAGCGATGAGTGAAGCGGCGCCACGCAGGATTGGACTCCTGGGTCTGGGTAACCTGATGCGCACCGACGATGCAGTCGGGATGCTCACGCTGCGCAACATGACACAAGACGGCCGCTTGCCGTCTGAAGTCCATGCCATCGAAGGCGGTTCCCTGGGTCTCGATCTCCTCGACAGCCTGCGTGGAGTATCCCACCTTCTGGCCCTCGATGCTGTGGATACCGGAGTTACGCCGGGAACTCTGGTGCGCTTGGAGGGGGACGAGCTCGCCCGTCTGCCGGTTTCCAAGAGCGTCCATTTGCTGGGATTTTCTGACCTGATGGGGGTTCTGCGCCTGATGGACGCCGCCCCGGCGGAAGTTGTTCTTCTCGGCGTGCAACCAGAATCTACGGATTGGGGAACGGTTCTGACGCCAGCGGTGGAAACTGCCCGGAAGGATCTGGTTCAAGCGGCACTGGGGCAGATTGAGCGTTGGCGGGAAGAAATCTCCTCCTTCATGTCTTCGAGGGTTCCATCACCGATTGTTTCGTAATGAGACGCAGATGAAGTGCGCTTCATAATCAGCCGGGCGTGTGATGCCGGTCACATTCAAATCTCACCAGTTGCCCTATGCTTAGTTGCGCTTGAGCAAACTGCTCGAGGGAATAAGCAAAGCTTCGGGACAAGAAGACTGTGAAACCCTCGAATTGAGACGCTTCCATGAGACGTGCGCTGCTGTGTGTTGCGTTGATTGCGGTGTTCCTTGGCCTCTGGAAGGCCGGGCGGGTGAATGCTGCCGCCGAAAAACAACAACAGGCCACCGCATCTCAGAGCGCGGCCGCGGTCCCGGGTTCCACGTCGAACTACGTCGGCGCCGAGACCTGCGCCACCTGCCATCAGGACCAGGTGAAGGGCTTCGCCGGAAATCCGCATTCCAAGCTGGCACTTGAGCACGGCGGCAAGGGAGTGACCTGCGAGGGCTGCCACGGACCCGGGAAGGCCCATGTCGATAGCGGCGGGGATGCGACCAAGATCTTTCGGTTCACAACCGCAACCCCGAAACAAGTTGCTGCGAGATGCTTGACTTGCCATGTTGGCGATCACCCGAATTTTGACCGGACCGCCCACGGCGATGCTCTCGTTGGCTGCACCAGTTGCCACAGTGTCCACAAGTCCGAAGCGCAGACCGCCTTGCTCAAAACGAATCAGCCCACGCTCTGCTACCAATGCCATACGGACGTTAAGGCGGCGTTCGCCGAGCCGTTCCATCATCGGGTCAACGAGGGCTTAATGAAGTGCAGTGACTGCCACGACCCTCATGGCACCTTCCAGCCTGAGCTGCTGAAGCTTAGTGCGACGCAGGACGCGATCTGCACCAAGTGTCACATCGATACGGTCGGGCCGTGGGTTTACGAGCATCCGCCCATCAAGACTGAGGGCTGTACCATGTGCCATTTCCCGCATGGATCGACAAATCCTCGCTTGCTGACGCGCAACAACGTGAACAGCCTCTGCTTGCAGTGCCACTCGCCTTCCATGAATTTCACGGCGCCGGGCACGCCATCGTTTCATAACCAGGCAAATCAATACCAGGCTTGCACCGTCTGCCACGTGCAGATACATGGCTCAAACGCCAGCAGTATTTTCTTCAAGTAAGGCATGGGCACGAATGATGAGCGCATTTTCGTTGATCTCGGTGCTGCTGAATCCCCGGCGCGGCGCTCTGCTTATCTCCGTCACCGCCATCACCACAGCCCTCGCCGCCGGTCCTCCAGCTATTGCTCAAACCAGTGCTCAGACCAGTGCTCCAAAGAGCGCGCAGGATCCTCTGCCCCCACCATCACCCGGGGACAACATTCGTTACGGATACGCGGTCCATCAGTCCATCAATCTTGGCGGCCACATTGCGAGCTATTCCGGTAACGACGCCATGTATGACACGCTGGTTAACTTCCAGTCCGGGCCTCGCATTCTCGACCAATCCATGGAGATGATCGCTGTCGATCCGGCGAAAGCGCCGCTATTCGATCACCTTTCGACGACCAGCTTTGGCTACGGTGGAGATCCCTACAACGTCACGTTTCTGAACTTTTCCAAGGGCCGCATCTACGACTTCCATTCAAGCTTCCGCCGCAATCGCCAGTACTTCGCCGATAACCTGCTGGCGAATCCGCTGATTCCCCCTACCTCCACACCCTTTGTTCCGATCCTCGACACGCCCCACCTTTACAACACGGTGCGCCGCATGACCGACGTCAGCCTGACGGTGGCGCCGCTTTCCGTGGTCAGCGCGCATTTCGGGTACTTCCAGAATGTCAACCAAGGGCCGACCAATAGTACGCTTCACGTCGGCGCTGAGGCCCTGCTTACCCAATACTGGCGCAACTCCACGGATGTCTGGAACGGCGGTGTTACCTGGAAACCGCTGCACGGCACCAGCGTCGGCTTCGATGAGTTCATCACCCACTACAAGGGCAACACCCATTGGGAGCTCACCGGGCTCGACTACCAGCTCTCCAACGGCACTCCCGTCAGTCTCGGAATCGACATTTCTTCAGTCTGGGCTTCTCCGTGCGCTTCGCCCTTTAATGCAAATGGAACCGTCAACCCAACCTGCAACGGCTATCTGTCATACACCCGGTACGCTCCCACGCGTACGCTCTTCCCTAGCGAGCAGTTTCACTTTCAAAGCACGTCCATCCCCCACTTCACTATGAATGGACGCTTCCTCTACATGGGTACGACCAGCCACCTCACGAACTTCAACGAGAGCTTCAATGGCCTCGACGCCCGGGTCAAGCATCGCGTAGAGGATGTTACCGGCTCGGCCGACGCGCGCCGCATTAATGTGAACGCCGACTACGGCGCCACCTGGCAGTTGACACCCAAGATCGCGCTCAACGACATTTTCGACTTTTGGTATTTCCGTCAGCCGGCGACCAACGTCTTTACCGAGACAGACTACGCCGGAACCTCAATGCTTCAGCCACCCGGGGCCGCCACCACGACCACGACGCCCGACTATCAGGCCCTGAATCAGAAGACAAAGACCAATACTTTCTTCGTCAATTGGGATGTCAATCCTTTTGCCCGCCTGACACTGGGTTACCGCTATCGCAGTCGCATCATCACCGATGCGGGCGGCGACTTCATCCCTATCCATGAGAACTGGTCCCTCTTCGGCATCGTCTTCAGGCCCACGCCTCAATTGCGCGCCAACTTTAATTTTGATTGGATGTATGCCGACAATTCGTTTACCCGCATCAGCCCGCGGCAGTTACAACATTATGTTCTGCGAACCAACTACAAGGCGAAGACCTGGCTCAATTTTTCCGGAACCATCAACATCCTGGAGGACCGGGACAATATCCAGACAGTGAATCACCTCGCCCACGACCGCGACTTTTCCTTCTCGACGGTCATCACTCCCAGCGAAAAATGGAGCATCGACCTGAGCTATTCGTACGACGACATTTTCTCGACTACGCTCGAGTGTTATACCGCGACGCCGGTCGCAGCGGGCACCCCGCAGGGCCCCGATGTGTGCCAGCAAGCGGACCTGCCACTGCAAAGCAACGGCTATTACAACCAGCCCACCCAATACGGCTCCATCGGATTTGTATTCAACCCGGTGAAGAAGGTCCATGTGGTCGCCGGCTATCGTATGTCTGACACCGACGGCCAAGCCCCACCAATCAATATCCGCCAGGTGCCAGGCTCCCTACAATCGCAGTATCAAACCCCATACGGAGCCCTTGCCTACGATCTCACCCCGAACTGGACCTGGAAGGCAAACTATGACTACTACAGCTACGGCGAAGGTACGCCGATCGGCCCTACTCTTCCGCGTAGCTTCCGCGGGAATGTCTACACTCTGGGAGTTCGCTATGCTTTCTAGGTTCCTCCGCAAGCATCCTTGTCCGCCTAACCTCAATAAGGAGTATTGCCCATGCTGAAACAAATTACTCATGCTGTCGCCATTAGCCTGGTGGTTTTAGTTGCGAGCGTCACCAGCCTCGCTCAATCCTCCGGAGCGGACACTTACAAAGCCAAGTGCCAGATGTGTCACGCGGCGGATGGTTCGGGGAATACACCCGCCGGTAAGGCCATGAATGCTCATCCATTCAACTCGCCGGATGTTCTGGAGGAATCGGATGCCGATCTTATGACCGTTATCAAGAACGGCAAGAATAAGATGCCCGCCTTTACCGGCAAGCTTACCGATGCACAAATCACAGACGTGGTGGCCTACATCCACACATTGCAGAAGAAATAAGAAGCCGCGCCACAGGGGACGACTTCCGCTAAGGCCGGCTTGAACCAAAGGAGTGGATCGATGCAACTTACACCCCAGAAGGATGACGTACTCAAAGTCGACGTCTCGGGACGGCGTTCCTTTGTAGTTGCTTTATTTGGAGTGAGCGGAGCAGTGGTGGGTGCGCTGTTGGCCTTTCCCCTGGTGCGCTTCGTCACCTATCCGCTGCGCAAAGGAGCAACCGCCACCACCTGGTCGGACGTGGGCCCGGTGCAGGACTTTGCCTCGCTTACCGCACCCATCGCGAAAACCATTACCTTGGAACGTCGCGATGCGTGGCAGACCACCTCATCCCAGACGGCGGTATACGTGTTGCCCTCCAAAGCTGGGCAATTCCGCATATTATCGCCTATCTGTCCGCATCTGGGATGCTCGGTCCGCTGGGTGGGCGATGAAAACAAATTCGTCTGCCCCTGCCATTCAGGATCGTTTACGGCGGACGGGGAGCGCATTGCGGGACCACCGCCTCGCTCCCTGGATTCCCTCGAATCCAAAGTGGAGAACGGCGTATTGAAAGTCCGTTACCAATATTTCCGGCAATTAGTTCCCAACAAAGAAGTAATGGCCTGAGGTAGAGGAAGTCTATGTCCAATAAAACTGCGCCTGAGCAACCCGTCCGCTCCAACCTCGGTACCCGGTTCGTCCAGTGGCTGGACCAGCGTACGGGCATCGACTCACTGCTGCATGAGTCGCTCGACGAGCCGATTCCAGGTGGCGCTAAGTGGGCTTATATCTTCGGCTCGGGGCTGCTGTTCCTTTTCGTTTCGCAGGTTATCACCGGCGTTTTTCTTGCATTGTATTACGTACCGTCGGCGGACCACGCGCACACCGTTGTGTCCTACATTGTGAAGGAGGTCACCTCGGGATCATTCATCCGCAGCATTCATGCCTACGGGTCAAGTGCCATCATCATCATGCTTCTGCTTCACATCGGGCAAACCATTCTCTATGGCTCTTATAAGGGGCGCCGGGAACTGCTGTGGCTCTCCGGCTGCATCCTGCTGGCCCTTATGCTCGGCATGGCCTTTACCGGATATCTGCTGCCCTGGGATGAGAAGGCATACTTCGCCAGCGCGGTGGGGACAAATTTGATTGCCGAAGTGCCATGGATTGGGCCGCCGTTACAGCAGCTCGTACGGGGCGGCGAGCAGATGGGAACACTCACCGTCTCCCGCTTTTATGTGCTGCATGTATTCGTGCTGCCCGGCCTGCTGATCGGCTTTATCGCGGCGCATGTCTTTTTCTTTCGCAAAGCAGGCGCAGCAGGCCCGATCAAGGAAGACCCGTTGCACCCCAAGTTGCCGTCGGTTCCGTTTTACCCGCGGCAGGTAGTCATGGACGCCTGCTTTGCCATCGTGCTGATTGGTATCCTGGCCATCATCGCCAAGACAATCCCGATGGATCTGGGTCCGGCGGCTAACCCCGCGGATACGCATTTTCTGCCTCGCCCGGAATGGTATTATCGGCCGGCGTTTCAGTGGCTTAAGTATCTCAGTGGCCGTTGGTCGCTGATCGGCGGTATTCTTTTGCCGGCCTTGCTCGCACTGATCTTTGCCGCGGCGCCGTTTCTGGATCGGCGACTCGAGCGCCGTCCCTGGCGCCGGCCAATTTCAGTGGGCGCATTCCTTCTCTTCGTGATCGCTTATACGTCTCTTGGTATAGCCAGCTATCGGGACGATTATCGTGATCCTGGGGTGGCGGCCCAGATGCGCCAGCAGGATGAGGATGCGAAGGCCTTCATGCAGAAGCCCTTCGTTCCGGAAGCGGCTGCAGGCAGTGCATCTGCGGTGTTGGCTTCTGCTGACCCAAAGGTGTTAAAGGGCTTGGCGATCTTTCAGGCTCAGTCCTGCAGCTCCTGTCACGGAGATGGAGGCGTAGGCACCGCGGCAGCGGGCCCACTAACGAGCGTTGGCCAGAAATATACAGAAGCGCAACTCATTGCGCTTCTTCGTGCGCCCAACGACAAGATGAGCGCCGGGGGTATGACGCCGGTCGACTTGAAGCAGGATGACCTCGTAGCATTGGTCGCATACGTTCGCCAGCTGCACTGATTGGCAAAGCGCGATTGTGGCAACTGCAGTTTGAGTCCCGGCGATTGGACGACCCATGAGCTTCCGCCGCCAGTCCTCTACTGATCATTGAGTGTTGCTGACCTCTCTGTGGCGACCGCGCAGGAGCAGCCATTACTAAGCTGCAGTGTTCCGTGCCATGTCTCGAACTACAAAAGAGGGGAGTCCGATGGGCTCGCCATTTCCAAAGCTGACGGCAGAAGAAGCGGCCGCCCATGTAAAACACGGGCAGACGGTTGCGTTCAGTGGCTTCACACCGGCTGGCTCGCCAAAGGTCATACCTTCTGCTATAGCGGCGAAAGCCGAGGCTGCGCATCAGCGGGGGGAACCATTCAAGATAGGCGTTGTCACCGGCGCGTCCACCGGCCCATCGCTTGATGGTGCACTAGCAAAGGCCGACGCGATTAGCTTTCGCACTCCTTACCAGTCCAACGCGGATCTTCGCGCACGCATCAACGCCGGCGACACCCGTTTCTTCGATATGCACCTTTCGATGTTGCCACAGGCCGTTCGCTGTGGGTTTCTTGGGCCCATAGACTGGGCAATCCTTGAAGCAAGCGACGTTACCTCGGGAGGAGGTATAGTTCTGACCTCATCCATAGGGGCGGCACCAACTTTCGGCCGTCAGGCCCGTCGGGTGCTTATCGAACTGAACCGGAGACACCCTCCGGCGCTCCTCGGCATGCATGACATCTATGAGCCCGCCGATCCACCGCATCGTGGCGAAATAGCCATTTTTCACGCCTCCGACCGAATCGGTTCCCCCATCATGCTGGTGGATCCATCCCGCATCGTCGGTATCGTCGAAACAGATCGGAACGATGAAACCGGCGGCTATGATGAACCAACGCCGACTACCGAAGCCATTGGCAATCACGTCGCCGAGTTTCTTGTTGCAGAACTCGCAGCACAACGCCTCCCCTCTTTCGTGCCCATCCAATCCGGCGTGGGAAATGTTGGCAATGCTGTCCTGGCAGCGCTGGGACGCCACACACAAATGCCGCAGTTCGAAATGTACACCGAGGTCCTGCAGGATTCAGTGGTCGATCTCATCTGTGCCGGTCGGGTCAAGTTCGCGAGTACCTGTGCGCTCGCACTCAGTCCGCCGGCGTTGGATAAAGTCTACAGCGATCTTAATTTCTTCCGTCCCCGCATCCTGATGCGCCCACAGGAGATCAGCAACCATCCGGAGGTAATCCGACGCCTCGGACTCATCTCGATCAACACCGCCATCGAAGTTGATCTCTTCGGCAACGTGAATAGTACTCATATCATGGGACGCCAGATGATGAACGGTATCGGAGGCTCGGGCGACTTCACCCGTAATGCCTATTTGTCCATCTTTGTCTGTCCGTCGTCCGCCAAGGGCGGCAAGATCAGTACGGTAGTGCCTTTGGTCAGCCATGCCGATCATAGCGAACATTCCGTCCAAGTCATCGTCACCGAACATGGTATCGCCGATCCGGTCAACAAGTTAATGCACGCCTTGAGCCTACTGGCGCGTGGCTCAGCGACTTAGTCACAAGGAGGCAGGGGAGCCTTCGGAGACCCGGCAACCGGCCTCGGTGATCCCTTTTGATCGCTTGAGTGGTGGCGGCCAGCACAATAGTCTCGTAGGACTCGGAGGGTCATGCTTGAACAAACAGGATTCATCACAATTGGCATGTTGGCTGTGATCCAGAACACACACGCCTTCAAGCCTGGGGATCACTTTGACTCGATCCGGCGGGTTTGCCCCTCAGAGGCAGATTGGAGCGTGACGCCCAGTCGGTAAAGCCCTGCCGGAGTGACGGAGGTCACTTCTTTAGCAGTTCCGGGAGGTGGAGAGTGCGGCAAAAATCGGAAGAAAGTCCTGTCTTCTAACTTCTCTCACGTCGTATTTGCTAAATGTTCCAGCAACTCTTAGAGTGGTCGCACGCGCTGCAACGCCCTCCTCTGAGGATGCGGGCAAACGGAAGTTAGTTTTCGCTCCGTTTCTGCAGACGAGAGAGGCTACTGTGATGCCCAAAAAACTCAAGAGAGCTTTGCCCTTCGTGCCGGCTCTTGCAATTATTGGCATCGTCCTCCCAGGAGCCGGTACGCAAACTCAGAAAGCGCCGGACGCGAGGGAGCAATCTACGCCGTTGATTCAATCTGTCAAAGGGCCTGACTTGTTCCGCGCCTATTGTGCATCCTGCCATGGCATTGATGCCAAAGGAACGGGTCCAGCGGCTCCCGCATTGAAGGCCAGGGTACCCGATCTGACCCTCCTGAGCAGGCGAAATCTAGGGCAGTTTCCCGCGGCACACGTACGCGAAGTGATCGTGGGCGAGCAGGTTGTTGCAGCACATGGTTCCCGCGAAATGCCAATTTGGGGCCCCATCTTTCATCAAGTCGAGGGGGATCAAGATTGGGGAAATGTGAGATTGGAGAATCTGGTTAAGTACTTGGCCTCAATACAGTCCATTCAAGCTGCAAATTCCTCATCTGGCGTCGAACTGTACAAACCACATTAGCCGTGCAAATACCGCAATCTCCGCCGGTCGCTTTTCCTTGGAATGGACAATAGCGCGACAGGATTGCCCGAGACGCGGCGCGGGACTGGCTAAACAAGCCACCTGACCCTACGATTCGGTTCTATGACCTTCGCTTCGCCACAACTGTGCTATTTCAGATGACTCCGCGACCGGCACTAGCCACGCTAAATCCCGGAATTGGTTTTGTTTGTTTCAATGATCCTCGGGGATCTAACCAGAGCATAATGGCACTTAAAGTCCTCAACTCCCAAGCAATCGGGATACCTCCAAATCCACTATGGGTGCCATCATCCTTGTTCGCGATGTGACGGGCATCACCGGCCGAACAGCGTGCCAGGCGTAGAGTGGGGCTTGGAACGCGGCACCCGTACTGGGCTTCAGCGCCATGCCGCTTCAGGAACGAGTCAGGTGGCGTTATGCGCTTTTGCGTTCCAACTTGAAGAGACTTCCTTGTTGAAATCTGCTCATACAATCTCCTTTGCGCTTTCAATCAGTAGTTGATTCTGTCCGCGATCTCCCGGTCAGAGACGCATTCGGTTTAGTAGGTGGAAACGGGTTTGTGATCAATTACCTGGACAGTTTTTCGGATACTGGGTGGATAGCGCACCAAGCCCAGTCCTCGCCGATCGACGGCGAAATCGCCACGTGTCCCGAAAACTGGCTTTCCCGACACGTGGTTGTGTTGGGGGTGTGGTTAGGAGGACGCATCTCCACGCAGGAATGCGTTGCAAAATTACCTACCTGGTATGTCTCATTTCGGTAAATTTTCCTTGTCGAAGGGGTCTGATGGGGCAAGTACCGGAAATCCCTGTTTCCAAGAACTTCGTTGTGGCAGGCCTGGCGGAGTTGGGCCGCTTCGGCTACAGCCGCGACGGCAAGCCACGCCACCGGCAGATCGTCTCGGCTCGGAATCGAATCGACGAATTGGTTAAGGGTGCGCTGCTGAATCAGGTGATTTCGAAAAAGACCGAAGATAGATAACCAGGTTCCAGATCTCATCCGGTTTGGCGCGACCGTCCTCCGGGGGCATATCTGGCATGTCCGCTCTGCCGACTTCAATAATGTTGTAAATATCACCATCCGTAAGTCCTTTGAGAGACGCGGGGTCCCGGAGGTCGGGCGTCTTCATTTTGCCGTCCGTGTTCATGTCACCCTTGCCATCACCCTTGGCGCCATGACACATCACGCAATCGTAGCCGTAGATCGCCCTCGCACGGGCTTGCGACTCAGGGGTGGAATGAACCGGGTTCACCGTGTTTGACGACATAGAAGGAGATTTCGCGGCTGCTTGAGTTTCGGGAGCGGGCGTGCCAGCAGTAGGTGCTTGCGATCCCTGCAAGACCACAGGAAAGACGTAGACGACGAGGGCCATGATTTTTATAGGAATCCTCAACATTGTAGCCTCCTGAACTTGTAAGGACTTTCGCGCAACACTGTACGCCTGAGAGGAGCGATTCCAAGTATCGCGCTGTTTGCGCGCAGCGTCTGTGATCGGAATCACCGACGGCAAATCATGAGCATCTTCTCACCAGGCATCGCCCCTTTGGATCTCCCGTTGACGATTTATAGATAGGCACCCTAACAGCCTCGGTGATCACCCAAAAGCGGCCATAGATAATCACTTCAAAACCGGCCATAGGGAACCGGCCTAAGACATTGGCTCCGACGGGGGAAATTAGCCTCTGTTGGCATGGTAATGTCTTGGAACGAGCGAAGCAGGAACAGGTGATCGCGCTGGGGCGTCTTGGTTGGTCCCTACGCAAGATTGAGGCGGCGACGGGAGTCCGTCGCGAGACGGCTGGCGGCTACTTGAGGTCTGCCGGGATAGCTATACGCACCCCAGGAGGTTGGGGGCGGAAGGCTCCGGCAAAAGCGGTCTCCTCGGTGAGCACCGGCTCTGCCAGTTCAAAACCGGCCAATGAGGTGATCACCGGCTTTTCCGAATCCAAACCTGGGGAAGATTCAAAACCGGCCAACGCCGCGGCCATGCTTGAAGTAGCGCGGGACCCGAAGCATCTCGGTGCCGACATCGGGTTACTTAGCGTGCTCCACACCTGGGGACAAAACCTGCAGCATCATCCCCACATCCACTCCATCGTTCCTGCCGGTGGCCTGACGATGGATCACTCCGGCTGGATCGCCACCTCTCCACGCTTCTTCCTGCCCGTCCACGTACTCAGCCGCGTCTTCAGCCGCAAGTTCACTGACGGGCTCACACAGATCTTTGACCAGGATAAGCTTCAGTTCCACGGCTCGATCATCAGCCTAGCTCAGCCCGCTTGCTTCCACCGCTTCGTCCATAAGCTCTTCCGTCAGCGGTGGGTCGTCTACGCCAAGCCTCCTTTCGGCGGGGCAGAACATGTCCTCCACTACCTGGCTCGCTACACTCACCGCGTTGCCATCTCCAACCACCGTCTCGTCGCCTTGCACGACGATCGAGTCTCCTTCCGCTGGAAGGACTATGCCCAGGGCGGCAAACAGAAGATTATGACTCTTACTGCAGAAGAGTTCCTGCGCCGCTTCTTACTCCATGTTCTGCCCAAGGGCCTGGTGCGCATCCGTCACTTCGGGCTCTTTGCTAACCGCAGACGCACTGCTATGCTCGCCCTCTGCCGCTCGCTCATCGGTCCAACTTTAGCCTTAGCTCCACAGCTCTCCACCCAGCAACTCTGCCCTCGCTGCTCCGGCACTATGGTCCTGGTCGAACGGCTGACAGCCTATCAGCTTGATCTCCGCTCCATCCCGAGGTGCTCCAAGCAAATAAGGCCCGCCGACACCTCCTGATCTCTCATGACATACTTCGCTTCGATCAACGTCCGTAGTCGCCGTGTTCTCGCACGCAACGCGGTCCTATGCTCGTTTTACTGCCGCACCTCGCAATTAGTGCCCAAGCCCCCTTCCACCTTCACTGCTCCGCCTCATGCCGCTCTATCGCTAGCCCTCTATCCCACTCAATCTCCTCGCAAAAACAGCGACCACCGAAGCACATCCCCATCGAAATCCCATAGACAGACCCGCATCCACCGCGCCAGCGGCTCACTTCAAACGGCTCTATCGTAACTGCCCCCAAAAGGCACACCCTACTGACACTTCGTCTCGGGGCAGCCACGATAGAGTCCTAACGTTTTCGGTTAACTTCCGGCTCGGACAACTTTCTCGTCGATGCGAGAGAGCGCCAGGGTAAGCCACAGCGTCGGAGGACCACTCCGGCTGGACAACTAACCCGTCGAAGAGAGAAAGCCACGTATTCTTTAGGAACCCTGTGACGTACATCACTGTCAGGGACACGTATCTCTCATAGAGTCTGGATATACAGGAAAACAGGAGGTAAACACCATGCCAAACGAACCCGAAAGTCTCAAAACACCAGAACTGGATGAGTCCAAAACATCAGAGACTCCAGAGCAAAAGAAAATGAACAGCATCGCGAACAAAGCCGCGGCGAAAGCCGGAAAGAGGGAAAACTTTTTCGATCGGAACCGCGGCACATTCCCACGGGGCGGACCTTCCGGAATGGCATAAATCCGGCTCTTCACATCCAGCTTTTAGAGAAGCGGCCCGGGCAAAGTCCCACAGTCCAAGATGAGGTTCAACCGCATGTCCGAAGAGAAGATGAAAAGCAACCAACCTTTTCGTAGCATCTGGCAGTCGCTCCGAAACCAGATTGTCCAGACGGTCCCGGAAGACTGTGCCATTTGCGAATTTGACTGCCGTAAGTGCCAGTGCACTCTGGGAGAGTGGGAAATCTGTGCTAGGCGCTTGAACAAAGTCGCTGGCGAATATATGCCACCCTACGAAAAGACCTCTCGTTAATAGGTTGATTCCTGTGGCAGTGCCAAGGATAATGCACCGATCGGCAGCGACATCAGCGAAGCGATACCCACTTCAACCAGGGGAGATGCCGGTCCAGGGGCGACCGGGCAGGTGAAACAGAACCACCAGGCCCACTACGAGGAAGGGTACGGGATAGGAGTTTTTTCCGTGATTCGCGTCACACACGCCGTACCGGAGGGATCGGTTCCGACAGATGTGGCGCACGTCACAGCAATGTGGCGGGAAACGATCTATGGTGCAAGCAGGGCGGATCAAGAAGCTGTGGGGAGAAAGGAGAAACTACAATGCTGACACCCATTGCAAAGCATATTGCGGAAAACACGCTGGTTATGCCCAAGCACATTCTTGTTGCAACCGATCTGACCGATATGGGCTACCTTCTACCCTACGTTGTCACCCAGACGAAGGCCAGCAATGCTCAGGTGACCTTGCTTCATGCCGTCGTCCCCTCGGATTCCTTGCCGGTCGAGACAGCAATGGTCAGCTATATTGACAGGGAAGCAATTGATCGTGATGTGCGAGCTACGCTGCTTGGCATGACTCGCCAAATCGAAGCCCGCGGAATTCGATGTGATATTTCCATCATTCATGGTTATGCCGCAAACGTGATCCGCGAAGAGATCCGCCGCACGGGCGCAACGCGCCTCATCCTGGGCGCGCATGGCCGCGGAAAGATAGGGCAGCTAGCATTGGGCTCTGTTGCTCATGAGTTACTCACCAAGGTCGACGTACCCATATTTGCAATAGGACCGCACGCCCACGATGCCGTCACGCATGTCGCACTCAGACACATCCTCCATCCGTTTTCTTTCAGGGATGACAACCAGGAGAGCTTTCATCTGGCCTTCGGGATTGCCCAAGCATACGGAGCCCAATTAACTCTTTTGCATGTATCGGATCAGAAGTTCCAAGACAGAATTAATCCGCTACGGACCGTCGACTGGGCCAAGAATGCCATGGAAGCGCTTATCCCAGCGGTAACGGACCTCGCGTCACCTGTCCACATGCGCGTGACTTCCGGCGACCTAGCAGAGGAAGTCTTAAACGAGGCAATTCATACAAATGCTGACCTCATTGTGCTTGGCACCGACGGAGGCTTTCGGCCTTGGTCCTTCCGGGAAACCGCAGCCTATAAGGTGCTTGCGGAGGCGAACTGTCCTGTGCTCACGGTCCGCCATGAGCCGCACCAAATCGTAACTAGAGACTGAGTCTTTTGTACATGCGCTCCATAGGATAGACCCCGCAGTGATTCACATCACACGCCGGACAAGGAACTGCTCCACCGGCTGAACGGTCGGTGTTCCCCTATGCGGACCTAATTTGACTGATGAGGCGAAGGCCCGAAGCTTCACTTCGGCGCACACCAAAGACCCATGCTGCAAGTTTTAGTGACTTGCTCTCGCGGCGATCCGCCAGCCGCAGCGGAGCAAAGTCGGTGCGCGCTGTTACGTTTGGTTGGCATATTCCACAGTTATTACTACTTTTCCTCGAGCGTGTCCTTCTTCCAGATACCGAATCGCCTCAGGGACCTCGCTCAATCTGTAACGCCTATCGATGACCGGTGTTACCTTTCCTGCCTGGATGAGCTCCCGCAGAATGGTCAGGTCCTCTTTGTTCGCCTTCGCAAGAACCCCGCCCAGTTTTTGGCTCCCGAACCGTGACAACACAACCGACTTGATCAAACGAGCGATAGGGCCGATCATCCATCGATCGCTCTGACCGCCAGCCCCAACGTATACCCCTTTGGGATTCAGGACGCGCCTTCACGCCGACAACGAGTGGTTCCCCACGGCATCGAAGAACAGGTCGTAACGTGAGCAATTTCAGCTCCCCGTCTGGAAACCGCGTTCAAGTTACTGAAAACGAGACTTTGCAGGCCCTTGTCCGAGAAAGGCGGTTTATCGGACACTTGGATTTGCCTTCTTCATCTGGGGCGAGTGCGCCTCTTGATCAAGTAGTAATTGACGGTTAGGCGGTGATACGAGCCTGAACCGGTTGCAAAGGCGATTCGGACGTCTCCAGTCATTGATGTGTGCTCGTTAGGGCTGCTCCGCGGATACCGAGCCAAGGCAGGAGCATTCCAGTCCGATCTTTGTAGACGGCGAATTCGGGATAGCGGGACATCGACTTATTGTTCCGGCGCATGTTACGGAAGAAGAACACGAACCATCCAGCAAGCACCAGGACCGGCTGCCAGTGCCATGAGGCGAGCGCGAATCCGCCGTATATCAGTAATTCGCCCAGATAATTGGGGTTCCGTGTTCTGGCGAAGAGCCCGTCTTGAATCAGTCCTTTGCGCAGCTGCAATACAAAGAATTTCTGTGCATCGCTGACGTAGTGAAGGAACAAGCCGGAAATGCAAAGAAATGATGCGAGAGCGAAGACCCAGTTCGGCGGTACGGTGTGTTCCGAAATGAGCAGATACGGGCCGATCATATAAGCCATCAACGGCAGGAAAGGTGTCAGCACGCCGATCCATAGCGGAATCGGCTGTGCAAAGCGTTTGTCGGCGAACACAGATTGCTTGACAAGCCAAAGCAGGGTGTAGGTGCCGTGCAAGCCAAGGTAAAGAAACGCCGCGGCGCTCCAGTTATGGAAATACCACATCATGGCGAGGACGATGGGGGTGACGAGAATCTTGTGAGCATTGATGATCCAGTTCACAGTGACCATATGAGTCTCCTGTCGATATGATCTAGACATTGTCAAGATTAATTCAAATATTTATCCTTTCTGAAGCCATGAGCCAAACATCTCGACAGAAATCTTCGGCGACGCGCAAAGGTGATGGATATCATCATGGAGACCTTCGCGCCGCCCTGCTGAAATCCGCGGAGGAGATCATACGGACCTCCGGTCTGGAGGGCCTTACGCTTCGTGCGTGTGCGCGGAAGGCGGGTGTTTCCCACGGTGCCCCAGCTCATCACTTCGGAAATATCACCGGTTTGTTGACCGAACTCGCTGCCGACGGATTTGAGCGGCTGGCGGAAGCCATGGATCCGACGAGAGTAAAGAATGCAGACGATGATCTCGAAGCGTCCGGATTGGGATACATACAGTTCGCCATGAAGTGGCCGGAGCATTTTCGAGTGATGTGGCATAGTGAACTGCTCGACCAGCAGTCGCCTCGGCTTCGGCTTGCACGGGAATGTGGAGAACGAATTTTGCGCGATGCACTGATACATGCGAACGAGCATTGGACCAGGCCGCTGTCGGAGGATGAGTTGGCAGCGCGATTCGAGGCTGCGTGGTGCTGCGTCCATGGCTACGCCTCGCTCTGGGTCGAAGGATCTCGAAAATCACGGTCACTCGACGAGGCACGACGCATGCTTCGCGTGTTGCGGCCATCACTTGTGCGAGAGTAGGAGTTTTTTCTTTTCTTAGCTGGCCGCAAGGGTTGCGGACGTATTGTCGCTAGCCTACATCGGAACCGCCTCGAGCACGGCGCAACGGGATGAGCCGGAGCATCGTTCGAGGCGGTTTCGATTAGGAGACAAGAAGGAAGCCGCAGGCGTTTGCCGCGGTCGCGGTGATCAGCCTGGGATGTATGGATATTGAATGCTGTTTCGTGGTTTGGCAATTGATTCAGGTGTAAGCTTGATCGTGGGGGGTGTTGATGAGAAGTGGTGAGGAGTTGCATGAGCGGTCTGTGAAACAAGCTGTCTGGCGGATGGCGTCGAACGTGGTTTTGCAGGCTTGCAGGATCGTGCGGACACATAAATGGGGACGCGTGCCTGGAGCAAGCCGAGAGACCGGATTGGCATAGGGGGTCATGAGGAATCGAAGCCTGCGAAATAGAGTTGTGCGGCGGTGAAGCGTTGGACGACTCGCATGGCTTTGCCGCAACGGGGACAGTGCCAGAGTTCGCAGTTCGGCAACGGGGGCAGAGGAAGTTGCTCGTGTCCATCGACGGCGAGCAGCTTGTGCGCCAGCGGCAGCAGCCGGTGGCGGAAGCGGTTGGAGAGCAGACCGTAGCGGCGGATGCGTACGAAGCCCTTGGGTAGCACGTGAAGGAAGAAGCGGCGCAGGAACTCACTGCGTCGAGGGTCATGACGCGCTGCTTGCTGCCGTGGGCATAATCGCGCCATCGGAAGGTGACCTCCTCTGCCGTCGAAGGCCAGCAGGCGATGGTTGGAGATGGCGATGCGATGGGTATAGCGACCGAGATAGCGCAGCACATGGGCTGGGCCGCCGAAGGGCGGCTTGGCATAGACGAACCATCTCTTGTTGCCCAGTCTGGCGCCATTTGCTCGAACCATGCAGGATCACTGAAATGCGGCTGCGGGACCTCGGCAATCGAGAAGGCCCTTGCGGTAGAGCTGCCGGAGTCCGTCGAGGAACTTGTTGCGGAACACGGTGCGCAAGACCGGAGTGGGCAGCAGGAAAAGCGGATGGTTAGTGTGGATCCATCGTCGGTGATCGGCCGACAATCCACCGGCGGGAACGACGCAGTGAACATGGTGATGGGCCAGCAGGTTCTGGCTCCAGGTATGCAGGATGGAGAGAAATCCGATCTCGGCACCGAGCCGCTTCGGATCGGCGGCCACCTCGAGCAGAGTCTGGGAGCTGGCCTGGAACAGCAGATCGAAGAATCGCTTGGGAGTAGTGAGCGCCAGCGGGTTGAGTTCGTGGGGCACGGTGAAGACGACGTGGAAAGTAGTTCGTGTTGAGCAGGTCGCGTTGCTGTGCCTCGAGCCATCGCCGGCGGGCCTGCGCCTGGCACTTGGGGCAGCTGCGTGACCTGCAGGAGTTGTAGGAGATGGGTGCTTCGTACTGGCAGTCGACACACTTGTCCTTATGTCCACCGAGAGCCGCGGTACGGCACCGCAACACAGCCCGAAATGCCTTCAGCTGCTGATAGCTGAGAACTGGCCTTGAAACGTTCCAGGAACTGTCTGCCCTTGGCACGGACGACATCGGCCACTTCGATGGCCGGCCGGGTCATGGGCGGCGCGGACGATGATAGGAACGGCGGCTCTGCTCGACGCTGGACAGCTTCAGCTCTTCGATCGGGTTGGGGACCTGGTGCAGGTGCTGCTGCGAGAGGTGCAGATACCGGGCTGTCACCTCCAGATCCTCATGACCGAGCAGAAGCTGGATGGTGCGCAGGTCGGCTCCGGCTTCAAGCAGATGCGTCGCCCAGCTGTGGCGAACCAGGTGCGGAGTGACTCTCTTGCGGACGCCGGCCCTCTTAGCAGCTTCGGTGCAAACACGCCACACGATCTTGTCTGTAATCGGCTGTTCGCAGTCACGATGCATGCGTGAGGGGAACAGGTAGGTCTGCGGCTTGAGCCAGCGCCAGTGAGCACGCAGAGTCTCCAGCAACGTCGGGCTTAGAGGCAGATCACGATCCTTGCCGCCCTTGCCGTTCACCACGTGGATAACCATGCGCTGGCTGTCGATGTCGGCTATCTTCAGCCGCGCGATCTCGGCGCGGCGCATCCCCGTGCCGTAGAGAACCATCAGCAGCGTACGCTCGAACAGGCTGCTGCTGGCATCGATCAGACGAGCCACTTCTTCCCGGCTCAGGATCTTGGGTAACTTCCTGCGCGCCTTGGGATAGGGTAGGAACTGGCGGAACTCATGCCGATGCAGCGTGTGTATGAACAAGAACCGCAGCGCAGCCACATGGTTCTCGACTGTTCCCGGGTCCAGCTTCCTTCCTTAAGCAGGTAAGCCTGGTAACTCCGAATATGATCGGGACCGAGCTTGTCGGGTGACTTGCCGAAATGCTGTGCGAACCGCTCGACGAAACGCAGATAGCGCCGCGTCGTGCCCTCTGAGTAGTTGCGACGCTCGAGCTCTTCGAGCATCTTCCTGCGAAGGTGGGTCACAGTTGGGTACCTCCTGTGACTCACACCCTATCCCGGCCGCAAAACTACTCGCCAGCCACTGCCGCAGCGATCGCGGCGCCTGCGGCTTCGTTCTTGTCGCCTATCCGTCAGTTACTGCTTGAGCAACAGCTCGGAAAAGGCCAGTCTCGTGTGGAAAGATCAGTCCCGATAAGCCGGTTAGTGTCCAGGAATCTGGGGGCTAAACCGGCGACAGTATACCTATTGAAGCGCACGAACACTCTTGACGGTGAGTAGGTATGCTGGTCGCCGTATTCTTCCTCCGTATTCTTCCTGGAAACGTCCATCGGCCTGTTCTCGTCAGTTGGATCTCGGCCCCCTCCTATTCACGAATGCGGGCTGAATCAGGACTCATCATGACGAGGTTCCGAGCGAAGTCCTCTTGATAGGCAGTCACCACGTGCTCAGGGGGCGACCGCGCGATCTTCCGAGTAGTGGACGTGAACCAGGCGCCACTTTCCAGGTTGTTTGCGGTAGATCTGGGTTTCGATGCCATGGGTCGTCACGGCCGATCCGTCTTTGCGCATTGTCGCCCTAAAGACCCAGTGGAATTCCGACCACGCCGCGTTTCCATTCACGCGAACTGCCACACCGTGCGTTTCAAGATCGCGTACCGAAAACATGCTGCTCGATGGCGTCGAAGCCGTGCTCTTCGCCCAGAGGATAGATAAACGAGACCTCGGGCGAGTGAGACCAAATTTGCGAGAGTAGGTTCAGGTCGATCGTGTCTACGGCTTTGGTATACCGCTCAATGAGGTGATGGATCGCCTCCACGTCGGGGGCAGGCCCTGTATCCTCTTGGGCAGCAGCGCACGCTGGGATGAGAAAAGAGATAGCGACGAGCAGGATACGACCGAGCATAGATGTTTTCATTCTATCCGGGCAATTGCAGCCAGGGGATATGATGTGCGCATGCGAATTGTGCGGCTTTTCTGGGCTGGCGTACAAATCGAGTCCGAAGGGGCTACTCTCGTCATCGACCTGTTGGAGCACACGGCCCCGATCCGATCATTGATGGGCGATCCGCGCTTGCCGATCGTATTTGGTTCCGAATTTCTCGACTTTGCACTTGTCACGCACCTGCATCCTGACCACTACGATCCCGATGCCCTGCGGCGAAAACTCCGACCGAATGCGAAGGTGTTTTGTGATCCTGTCAACGCACCGAAGATAGCGAGCGATGGGTTCACCGTCATGGGAGCTAGTCTGTATGAACCGATTTCAGTCGGGTCATTCACTGTGACTGCGTTGCCGGCGGTTGATGGCTTGGGTGACCCGCAGGTCTCGTTCCTCGTTGAGGCAGAAGATATCAAGCTCATGCATTTTGGCGACACACTTTGGCACGGCCATTGGTGGAAGATCCGGGCTCGGTGCGGTCCGCCAAACGTCGCATTTCTTCCGATCAACGGCGCGATCACTCAGTTTCCGAATATGAAACCCAGTGGTGTCCCAGCCGAATTCGTCAGCATCCCGAAGGAGGTCATTGGGATGGCAACAACTTGTGAAGACAAGTCTCGAGCAGTGCCAAAGGTCATTCGGCGTGGAGTGTAGTGATCGGGTCGAGGCGCATGGCGCGCAGCGCAGGGACGTAACTGGCGGCGATGGCGACGGCGGTGAGCACGGCGGTTACGCCGGCGAAGGTGGAGAGATCGTAGGGCGAGACACCGTAAAGCAGGCCGGCCATGAGGTGAGAAACAATCAGCGCGCCCACCAGGCCTACGCCGGCGCCGGCGGCGGCCAGAGTGAAGCCCTGGCGTAAAACCATCTTGAGGATATCGCGCCTTTGCGCGCCCAGCGCGAGGCGAATGGCGATCTCGCGCGATTGCTCATTGACCAGGAAGGAGATGGTTCCATAGATTCCCAGGCCCGCGAGCAGCAGGGCGGTTGCGGCAAAGAGCGCCACCATTTCCATGGAGAACCGCCGCACAGAAAGCGAAGAGGAGAGAACGTCGTTCAAGGTCTCCGCGCGGTAGATGGGAAGCTCCGGATCGACGGCCTGGATTTGTGTGCGCACCTGCGCGGAGATGGCGGCGGGATCGACCTGTCCACGCACGTAGAACGCAAGAAACTTGAAGGGGTGCTGGTAGATGTCGAGGTACACCTGCGGAATGCCGGGGTCCGCGAGCGATTCTGTGCGTGCATCGGCAATGACGCCGACGATGGTGGTCCATTCCGGCCTGGCACGGCCCAAACGGCCCGACAAACGGATTCGCTTGCCGACCGGATCCTCGCCCTTCCCATCTTTGCCGGGCCAGTAGGTGCGCGCCGCGGCCTGGTTGATGACTGCGATCGAGGGCGTGGCTTCAAGGTCCTGGTCGACGAAGAGGCGTCCACGCAAGAGAGTCATGCCGAGCAGGTGGAAGTATTCCGGCGAGACGATCAATGTATCGATCAGCGGAGGCTGGCTGCTTTGCACTTCCTGGCCTTCGCGAACCAATGGAAACGTTCTGCGATCGTTTTGGCCATGGCCAAGAGGAATGGCCGCCTGATCACTGACGGCGGTTTCTTCCACTCCTGGAATCGTCCGGTTGCGGCGCAGAACTTCGCGCAGCAACACGCCTTCCTGCGTGGCGGTGCGGTAAATGTCGGTTTTGGGATCGTTAGGATTCGGCAGCGAGGTCTCGATTGCCACGACCCGAGTGGGATTGAAGCCGAGTTGCACCTTGAACAAGTCCCAGAAGCTGCGCAGCAGAAGGCCGGCGGCGACCATCAGCACCAGGGAGAGGGCTAATTCACCAATGACCAGAACATGGCGCAAGCGCGAGCGCTGCCGGGAACCGTTGGAGCCACGACCTTCCTGCCGGAGCGTCGCTGGTCAAATCGAGGCGGCTTGTGAGCCACGCGGGGGCCAGCCCGAAGATGGTTCCGGCGGCGACAGAGACCACGATGGCGAACGCCAGCACGCCCCAGCTGATGGATATGTCATTGAGGCGCGGCAGGCTTTCCGGAATAAATTGCAGCAGGAATTTCCGGGCGCAGAAGAGAACCGCGAAACCGGTGATGCCGCCAAGCACGAAGAGTAACAAGCTCTCGGCGAGGAGCTGACGAATGAGGCGCATTCTTGCGGCTCCCAATGCCTGGCGCACCGCCATCTCGCGTCCTCGCGCGCTGGCGCGAGCAAGCAGTAGATTGGCGACGTTGACGGAGCTGATCAGCAGGACCAGGCCCACCGCGCAGAACAGCAGAATGAGCGATTGGCGAACGTTGCCGACAAGAGTCTCGGCCAGGGGAGTGAGGTGGATAGTCCACGCGCCTTGCGACGGATAATCCGCCGGAAATTGCTTCTTCAACGATGCAACCAGGGCATCGAGGCGCCCCTGCGCGGCCTCAGGCGAGAGACCAGGCTGAAGGCGCGCGATGGTCTCGAAGGGCAAACGCGTGCCGCGCATCGGCGGCGGGGCGGGGTCGTCGGCAAATCCCCCCGCCGCCCACAATTCGGTACCGCGCTCCTCGCTGGTTTGGCCCTGGTCGCGAAAGCCGGCGGGCATGACGCCGACAACATGAGCGGGATCGTTGTCAAGGCGCAGAGTCTTGCCGAGAATGTGCGGGTCGGCGCCAAATGCGCGCTTCCAGAGCCCATCGCTGATGACGACTTCGTTGTTGAAGCCGGGTGTGGCGTCGTGCGGATCGAAGGTGCGGCCCAACTGCGCGTCGACGCCGAGCACCGCGAAGTAGCTCGGTGAGACCGACTTTGAGGCGATGCTCGCGGGCTGGGCGCTGCCGGTAAGATTGTTGGTGCCGAAAAAGGATAGGGACACATTTTGGAAGATTCCCGAGTTCTGAAGGTCTCTCAACTCAGGGATGGAGATGCCGACGTCGTGCGCGCCCACGCCGGGAAGGTTGGCTTCCATTCGCACCAGTTCGCTGGGGTGGGGGTAGGGCAAAGGATGCAGCAGGGTGGCGTCGATGACGCTGTAGATGGCGGTGGTGGCTCCGACGCCGAGGGCCATGGTGGCGATGGCAATCAGGGAAAATCCGGGAGACCGGCGTAGCATGCGAAACGCGTAGCGGAGATCGAAGAGAAAATTCTCAGCAAGCGGAAGACCCTGCTCGGCGTGGTGTTGCTCGCGAATGGCCTGGGCCGCGCCAAGCTTCAGTGCGGCCTGCCTGCGCGCTTCGGCGGGCGACATGCCGGCACGCAAATTCTCCTCAGTCTGCAAGGCAAGATGCTCGGCCATCTCTTCATGGAGGCGCTGGCCGGCGCGCCTTCCGGTGGCGAAGTTCGAGAGGCGAATGAAAAAGCGGCGCAGGAATCTCATGGCAGGTCCTCGGCTTTGACCTCAAAGAAGCGCGCGATGATAGCCGCGGTCTGATTCCAATCGCGGGTCTCCGTTTGCAGCTGTTTGCGGCCGGTCACGGTAAGGCGATAGAAGCGGGCGCGGCGGTTGTTCTCCGATGCGCCCCATTGCGAAACGATGGAGCCCTCATGCTCAAGCTTGAGCAGCAGGGGATAGAGCGTGCCCTGGTTTAGGGCCAGAATGTCTCCGCTGATCTGCTCAATGCGCCGGGCGATGCCGTAGCCGTGCTGCGGGCCCAGAACATCGAGGGTTTTGAGGACCATCAGCGCAAGCGTTCCTTGCAAAACGTCGGGTTTTTCCTTCATGGAGGGATAACCTTTAGGTTTCCTACAGGAAGGATGGCATGGTTCCTTTTGGGAAGCAATAGGAGATTTTGCGCGATCTTTCGACGTCAATGCTAGAAGAGCTGTCAGGAAACTGCCCGGGAGACTGTTGATTGAGGACGGCGTAGTTGTGATTACTAATGAAAAGTCGGCCAGCCCTTTCGACCCCCAAAGCGAAAGGAGCTCGATGAGCAGTCCGAAAGTTACTGGCTAGCGGCGTTTATGTTCAGCGACGAATTCGTAGCCGAGCACCCAGGATGCGGATCGTGATGACTTCGGCTGCAGGTGCCGGTCGAGAAGCGAATGGTTTCAAGATGGCCGCTCACCATCGGCTCCCAGGAAACGTAATGCCCGCAGGGTTGTCGATCGAAATAGCCATAGGGCCGCTCGAGGTCCGCCAAACGGTTCCGCGGCAGAGGGTTCATCCTGGAGAGCTAACAGGTCGCTGTAGATCTCGTCGCGCACCTCGGATGAGCGGTGGAGAATGTCGGCTTTGAGGTGCCGATCGACATCCAAGAAGCAGACCATCAGGCCGATCGTAGCAAACGCGTCCGGCAGCGAGAAAACATGCGGCAGAAATGCATGTGGTTAGCTGCCCGCAGACCGGGCTTCATCCGGCGCCGTCGCCCGCAACTTGCCCAACTTCCGCTTAATGCTCGAGAGATTGGATTTCACGGTAGCTTCTGGGAGACCGAGTTTGCGCGCAATCTGCCTCAGAGACAGCCCCCTGGCTACCTGCTCCAGCACCTGCTCCTCCCGCTCTGTCCGCCGGATGGGACGCTGCTCGGGCGGTTGCGGAAAGACTGTTTCCCTTGCCGGCTGCTCTTTCGTTGGGGGTTAGGCCGGCCAAACGCTCTTGCAGCGACGGGCGACCCGGGGCGACGGCCTTTTGAGCCTTCTCCTCGTAGCCAGCCTCCTCCAAAAACTGCGCCAGGGGGGTGTCGGAGGGGTCGGCACCGCGACGTGATTCGAACGTGCAACGCAGTTCCTCCGGCAGCCGCGTCCGCGGCATGCTGATCATGGGCGTCACCACGGCGTGGTCGCCGATCACTTCAACTAACAATTCGCCGCGCTCGGGAACCCGCAGTTGCTCCAGCAACTCGGCAGGAAGCGTTAGCTGCCGCTTGGCGCCGATCGAAAGTCGAAACTGTCTGGTGGACATCGCATCCGCCCTTTCTCAAGCAGTATAGCGGATTGTCGGAAAATCCGCCAATCCGACGTTCCGTCGCATCACTCGCCCGCAAAGCGCAGCAGCAGCTGGCAGGCAAAGCCAGCTGCGATCAGGCCGAACCCGCCGAAGGTCCACCACATCGCGGCGATCGCGTCACGCCATTCCTGGTCTGTGAGATTTAGCCGGGGAAACGTGCGGCGGAACTCTTCATCGGTGCGCCTGCCCTTCAAATCTCGCAACCGACGGAAAGCATCGCGGGCCAGCAACAGGCCGCCAAGGAAGGTGAGCGAATCGGCCAGAATGCCGACAAAGAAGCGGTGCTCGTGGAGCCAATTCATGGTGAATGATAATGCCAACACAATTGTTGTGGCACCTCGTCGCCTAATGTCTCGTTGTCCGCAAATGGCAAGTTTTGCAACCAGGTAGTCCAGCAGAGCGGTGCGCTGATCGACACACGATTCGTATCTGGAGTTATCGCCAGCAATACTTTCAGAAAGAGATCAGCTTTGTAGGACCGGCTCTCACAGATTTTGCGACAACCGATCATTGCCATTGGCGAGATCTCTACCCGTAAAAAATAAAGGGTTCCATTACGCATGGAGAGGTTGCGACCGAGCCCTCTGTAGTGTGACCCGGGCTAGTTTGTTGGGCGCGAGCCGGCGATGAGGATGTCGACGAGACGGCGAGCGGTTTGCTCCCAGCCGGGTTCGTAGGCGGTGTGAAAGATGCCGACGAGGGCACGGAGGAGGTCGTTGGGATCGGTGTCGCGGCGGAGATCGCCGCTGGCGATGGCGCGTTGGGCGAGGGCGGCGAATGCGGCGCGGATGCGGCCGCGTGACCCCATGATGAGGCGCGAGGAGCCGCCGGCGACGCTATCCATTGCGGGGACGATAAGCATTTTGGCGGCGACGTGGTCAATGAAGAGAAGCATCCAGGCGCGGAGGGCTTCGAGCGGCGGCAGGGCGGCGGCGAAGCGCGGGCCGGCGTCGGCGAGTTTCTCGACTTCGCTGCGGTAGACGGCTTCGATGAGGGCGTCGCGAGTTGGGAAGTGGCGATAGAGCGTGGCGGAGCCGATGCCGGATCGGCGTGCGATGTCGTCGAGGCTCGCGGCTGCGCCAAAGCGGGTGAAGGCCGCCTTGGCTACCTCAAGGATGCGCTCACGGTTGCGCTTCGCGTCGGCGCGGGGTCTTCGGGCGGGGTGAGGTGGCGGGAGCTTCTTTTTCGGCATGTGCAGCGTAGACGGAAAACTTTCTGCAACCGGGGACAGTCCCCGGTTATCTATCTATGCGGGGACTGTCCCCGTTTTAACCGGCGGAGACGCAGATGTCAATTGACGCGATCGTCACGGGTAGCGTCACACAACAGCAGGAGGATGACCATGCGAGTATTTGTAACAGGTGCGACGGGATTTATTGGAACGGAGTTGGTGAAGGAGTTGATTGCGGCAGGGCACCAGGTGCGTGGGCTTACACGCAGCGATGAGGGTGTGGAGCAGTTGAAGGCAGCGGGCGCGGAAGTGCATCGCGGCAACCTTACAGACCTGGACAGCCTGCGCAGCGGAGCGACGGGCGTGGATGCGGTGGTGAACCTGGCGTTCAGCCATGATTTTGAGAACTTTGCGAAGAACGCCGAAGACGAAATCAAGGCGATCAAAGCCCTGGGGTCGGTGCTGGAGCCCGGCAAGCTGCTGGTGGTGACTTCGGGCACCGGGCTGGCCAGCGGCGGCGTGGGCCACCTGCGCACGGAGAGCGATCCGCCGGTGGACTTGCCGTCGATCCCGCGGCGCCCGGAGAAAACGGCTCGCGAAGTAGCGGCGGAGCGAGGTCTGCGCCTGGCGGTGGTGCGGTTGCCGCAGGTGCATGACACGCGCAAGCAGGGGCTGGTGCCGTTGGTTACGCAGGCGGCGCGTGAGAAAGGTTTGTCGGCATACGTGGGCGATGGAGCGAACCGCTGGGCCGCGGCACCGTTGAAGGATGTGGCGCACCTGTACCGGCTGGTGGTGGAGAAGACCGGCGAGGGCGTGACGGTGTATCACGCGGTGCAGGAAGAAGGCGTTTCGATGCGGGAGATCGCGGAGACGATCGGCAAAGGGTTGAAGGTGCCGGTGGTTTCGATTGCGCCGGAAAAAGCGGGTGAGCACTTTGGGTGGCTCGCGCACTTTGCGGGGACGGATATGCCGGCTTCGAGCGAGTGGACGCGCAAGGCGCTGGGGTGGGAGCCGACCGGGCCCGGGCTGATTGAGGATCTGACCAATATGAAGTATTTCTGACGGAGCTGCCCAATCTCTACCCCTTGACACTCGACAGGGCGATATTGCATTCTCTTGTTGGATGTCGAGGGGAGCAATGCCAACTACAGATCTTCTGCAAGGAACGCTGGATTTGCTCATCCTAAGAACTCTTGCGCTAGAGACCATGCACGGATGGGGCATAGCTCAACGCATTCAGCAGGTATCGAAGGATGCACTTCAGATTGGACAGGGGTCGCTGTACCCCGCTCTTCACCGGCTGGAGTACAAGGGGTGGATACAGGCCGAGTGGGGAGCCTCGGAAAACAACCGCAAGGCGAAATACTATTCGCTAACCAAGACTGGGCAGAAGCAACTGCAGGCCGAGCTCGAAGACTGGGGCCGTATCTCAACAGCAATCGCACTGGTGCTCAAGTAGGAGAGGACAGATGCTCAGGGAATGGTGGACGCGCCTTCGTTTTTTGATGTCTCCAAAACCCAATCGTGAAATCGACGACGAGTTGCAGTTTCACATCGAACGGCAGGCACAGGAATACATCGCGACCGGGATGACGCCACAGGAGGCACGCCGAAAAGCGGTCCTAGAATTCGGGGGAATGGAGAGCGTGCGAGCACAATCCCACGAACAGCGTCCCAGCTTCTTCCTCGGAACTCTTCTTCAAGACGTCCGCTACGCCCTCCGGCAGCTGCGAAAGAGCCGTGGCTTCACCGTGACCGCCGTTCTGACCCTCGCCCTCGGCATAGGTGGCAACGCTGCTATTTTCACCCTGGTCAACGCGATCCTGCTCAAAAATCTCCCCGTCGTTGACCCCTCCACCCTCATCCGCATAGGCAACACCACCGAATGCTGCGTCAACTGGGGAACGGCTGAAGACTCCGGAGAGGTGGACGACGGCAGCTACGCCTTGTTCGATACCGACACCTGGCAGCAACTGCAGAAGAACGCACCAGAGTTTGAAGAATTAGCCGCCATGCAGTCTGGCTTCGGCACCATCATTGCACGACCCGACAAAACCCAGGAGGCCCGCTCCGTCACCGGCGAATTCGTCTCCGGCAACTACTTCCGCACCTTCGGGCTGCAGCCGAGCATGGGACGTCTCTTCACAGACGCGGACAATGTTATCGGCGCACCACTCGTCGCCGTCATGAGCTACAACACCTGGCAGAACAATTACAGTAGCGATCCATCCGTCGTCGGCAGCACATTCTGGATCAACACCAAGGCCGTCACCATCACAGGCATCGCTCCCAAAGGCTTTTACGGCGATCGCCTCTCCAGCGCTCCGCCCGACTTTTATCTCCCCATTGAATCCGTGCCCGTCCTGACCGACTCTACTTTTGTGCACGAGCCCGGCATGCGTTGGCTTTACATCATCGGTCGCCTAAAACCCGGCGTAGCCATGGCTCCGCTACAGGCCAAAATCACCGAGTTGGTCCGGCAATCACTCGCAGCCACGACAGCCTTCTCAGGCGAACGAGGGAAGCGCGCACTGGCCAAAGCCCACGTAGTCCTGTCGCCCGGCGGCGCCGGCATTCAGGACATGCGGGACAGCTACGCCTCCAAACTTAAGCTTCTGATGTGGATCTCCGGTCTCGTACTCCTCATCGCCTGCGGCAACATCGCCAACCTTCTACTCGTCCGCGGAATGAACCGCCGCGAAGAGATGTCTGTCCGAACAGCACTTGGCGCGATGCGAACAAGAATCGTCCGCCAGCTCCTCACCGAAAGTATCGTCCTCTCGATCATCAGCGGAATGGCCGGCCTCATCGTCGCCTACGCCGGCACTCGCATGCTTCTCGCCATGGCCTTCCCCGGCGCCCAGAACGTCCCCATCGACGCCAGCCCCTCCGGAGTGGTGCTTGCCTTTGCCTTCGGAATCTCGCTCCTCACCGGTATCCTCTTTGGCGTTGCCCCTGCATGGATCACATCGAACGCAAACCCTGCCGATGCCCTCCGCAGCGGGACCCGCACCACCACCTCCGGAGCCTCACTCCTGCAGCGCAGCCTCATCGTGCTGCAGTCGGCTCTCGCCCTGGTGCTGCTGGTCGGAGCAGGCATGTTTATCCAGAGCCTGAATAAGCTCAGGAACATCGATCTCAAGCTCGACTCCACCAACCGATACATCGTGCATTTCAACCCGCAGGCAGCGGGCTACTCCCCCGCCCAGGTCGAAGCCCTCTATCGGATCATCGAAGAGCGGTTCCACGCTGTCCCCGGAGTGCAAAAGGTTGGCATCTCCAGCAACACTCCAATGGAGGCCAACAACTCGGGCGAAGGCGTCCAAATCCAGGGCCAGCCCTTCCTGAACGACGGGGCGTCCTGGGTCAGGGGCAACGCCGAATACTTCGACTCCGTAGGAACCCACGTCCTGATGGGACGAGGCTTCACCACTCGGGACATCTCAACCTCACCAGCCGTCGCCGTCGTCAATCAGTCCTTCGTCAAAAGGTTCTTCAAGCCCGGCGAGAACCCGATCGGTCGCCGTTTCGGCTCACCCGGAACGCAATCCTCAGGAGACTTTGAGATCGTCGGCGTTGTCGAGGACACGGCATACAACTCCGCGACCTGGAAGAACCACCACATGTACTTCATCCCCATGACCCAACGCGTACCCGAGTCCGCGCGCCGGCGCCCCATCGAGCAGGATACCGACCTCTACGCCGGCGCCATCGTCCTCCAGACCGACCGCCCCATGGATAACATAGAATCCATCGCCCGCCAGACACTTGCTGCCATCAATCCGAACCTCTCAGTTGTCAAATTCCAGACCTTCGATGAGCAGATCGCCGACCGCTTCACTCAGGACCGCATGATCACGCGCCTCATGACTCTCTTCAGCATCCTGGCTCTTCTGCTCGCAACCCTCGGCCTCTACGGTGTCACCGCGTACACTGTAGCCCGCCGCACCTCCGAGATCGGTATCCGCATGGCCCTGGGCGCCAACCGCAGCTCCGTTGTCGCTATGATCATGCGCGGAGCCATGCTCCAGACTGCGATCGGCCTCTGCGCTATCGGCATTCCCGCAGCCTGGTTCTGCGTCCGCTACATCCAGTCCCAGCTCTACGAGTCCAAAGGCATGAGCCTCGCCGTCCTCACCATTGCCACCCTGACACTGACCGCAGCAGCCGCAGTTGCTGGACTCATTCCCGCTCAACGCGCAGCCTCAACCAATCCATCGCAAGCGTTGAGAACCGAATAGCAATAGCACGGGCATTTTGACAACTCTCACTTTGTAGATCGGCTACCGAACAGATCACTTCCGGGAACAGCGTTCGGTACCTATTCTGGAGCTAGATTCGAAGTGGCGCGCAATGAGTGCCAAGGCACCTGTTCTCGACAGCCGAGAATTCCGAATGAGTCGATCCACGCAACGAGCCATCTAGAGCATGGTCTTGGCTACGTAAGTGGCCACGTTCATGCCAATGACGGACGCTCCACCCCAGACAAACGCCGGATGCAGCCGGTGCGATCTGGCCGTGTCGATAACGGCGCAAGCCAGAACGGTCCCTGCGCAAAGCAGCAATACCCCGATATCGCTGTCGCCTCGAAGCCCATTCGCATATGCCGTGAGACGCCCGAATGCGGGACCAAGCAGGCTGAGCGTCGCCAGCAGCATCAACCGCTTGTGATAGTCGCCATGGCGGCGGAGTAGAATTGCAGCGCCAACTAGGCCTGCAAACACAACCAGAGCAATACCGTCAAAAGCAGCCAGCATCCACAGAAACCGTGTGCTGTGAATATCGTGCGACTTGCGTGCGGCCGAGTTAGCTAGGGTGGGCATGCCAACCAGAATTACCAGCATTGCAAGCCCCACGCCGAACATCCCAAGTCGACGGTGCAGAGCGACTCGACGCCTTGCGATCAGCAAAGTTTGTGTCAGAAACAGCGCGATCCATGCCGTCATCACGAATCCGTGAGCATGCACGAGCAGTGTCAGATTCGGGTCATGACGCAAGAGGCGCAACGTGTAGAGCGGTACAAATCCAGCGAGGACTGTCACTGTGACAGAGACTGCCACGACAGAGAAATACTTATGCTCGGATTGTGCTATCGACGGTGAATTCATATTCGTGAGGCCGCGAACGGGGTTTCCTTAGGGCGTCGACAGTGTACTTCAAGTCTCCAAGCCGGTTCGAGGAACCAGCCGATATTCTGCTTCCCGGTCGGCCGGAACATGAAGTCTCCCGCCAGTTTTTCAGAGGACTGGCTTGGCGGGCTATCATGCGGGCCGTATGTTCTGATTGAGGGAGAATAGGTTGTGGGGATCGTAGCGAGCTTTGAGACGCTGAAGGCGCGCGTAGTTGATGCCATAGGCGTGCCGGACGTTGCTCTCACCCTCGCGCTCCATGACGTTCACGTAGTTGCCGTCATCCTCCACAGGCAGTTTCGTTTTCAGCGCCTCAATCCACTCCCTGGCGGCTCGCGGGCCATGATGCGGTTTCCAGTAGGCGGCAACGTCGACTTGAATGCCATCCTTCCGCAATGGAAACGGTGTCGCGGCAACGGGCACCCGCGTCACTGCGCCGTGAAGATGAACGAGAAAGCAGTTGACCGGACACGGCGCGCTGGAAAATGCGTTTGCGAAAATCTCGATTCTCCGCTCATCGAGCTCGGAGAAAAAGCCGCTGCAATGTTCCTCATAGCTTGACGGAATATCGGCGGGTACCATCTGCTCAAGATCGAGATATGGCCTTAACTGAACAGTGTCTTGTATCACCGCCGGATGATGACGAAGGGGCGCCAGCGCCTTTTCTCCTGCGACCTCCTCACCGACGTAACAGGCCTGGATTTCGATCCGCGGCTTGTGATGGGGCTCCGCGGACATCAAGGCAATCAGAGTGAGTTCACCGGGCACTGTAGGAAGAAAGTCTCTAAGCGCCCGCAAAAACTCTCGCGGGTCCTTTGACTCAAGCGTGATGTTGCCCGCGAAAACCCTTGAGACTGAGTGCAGAGCGACCGTGAATGCAGTAACAATCCCAAAGTTGCCGCCTCCTCCGCGAATGGCCCAGTAGAGGTCCGGGTTCTCGTGCGCGCTTGCTTGGACCTGTCGTCCGTCGGCCAGCACCAGTTCTGCGCCGAGAATGTTGTCGCAACCGAGCCCGTACTTACTCATGAGCGGACCGACGCCCCCACCGAGAAGAAAGCCTCCTACACCGACGGAAGGACACTGACCCAGTACGGCGGCGAGGCCTTCTTTGGCGGTCTCGATCTCAACCGCTCCGCACAATACTCCACCGCCGAGGCGGGCAGAGCTTTTGTCGGGGGCGACGGCTATGCTGTGGAAGCCGGACATGTCGAGCAAGAGGCCTCCCTCGCAGGTGGAGTATCCGGCATAGCTGTGGCCTCCGCAGCGGACGGCAAGAGGCAGATGATTGGAGCTTGCGAAGCTGAGGGTGGCCTGGATGTCCTGCGGGTTGGCAGGATGCACTACGAGCGCGGGATGAGCGGCAAACTTGGCTGCATAGCCTATGCGAAGCTGTTCGTACTTCGGTTCGCCGGGGCGGAAGACCGTTCCAGTGAGTCCTCGGGCAAAGGCTGTGAGACTGGCATCGCTCGGCTTCGAAACCAGAACCGCCGCGACCTGCTGAGAAATGCTGGACCTCTCGAAAAACGGAAGTGATGAACAAAGGCCTTGCCAGAGGAAAGAGCGCCGATTCATAGATGCCCCTTTGAAGGATAGATCTGGTGAAGCAGAACGACCCTTGCGAAATGCTTCCAATAGATCCGCTTGGGCGGCGACGCGTTGGCGGAGAGACGTTACGAGCCAAATAAGTCAGCTTGAGTGTATTGACGGCGCTCAGAGGTTGACCGGGATACCGCCCCAGTTTTCCGGGTCTACGTCTACCAGCGTCTCAGTGAAGTCCCATCTGTGGCCGTAGAAGTCCTCCGCGTTGTACTGACGCTCACCATAGATGTGATCCTTCGGCTCGGTCAGGATTCTGGCGCCTGCCTGTCGGGCACGCTCGCAATGCGCGAGCACGTCCTCGACCCGTACCTGCACTAGGACGGAATGGTTGGGAACGATGTTGCCCTCGGCGATCGTGAAGCAGCCCTCACCGGCGCGCATTTGAATTCTGTGGTTGGCGATGCGTAACCGTACAGTAAAACCGAAAGCCTTGCCGAGCCACTCCGCCGCCAGGTTGGGATCGGGGTAGAAGAGGACAGGAATGACCGCGCAGGGCGGAACCGAACGGTTGTAACGCATGGTGATCTCGGATAGGACGCGCGCTCAGATTAGCACGCCAAAGAGTGCCCGGGACATCAGCGAATTGGCGTTGATAGGGGTCAGTATAAACGTGATCGAACTCGATGGAGGCGGGACCGGGTGCGATGGGCACGGCCTGGGCGCCGGAGCAGTTCCATCCGATTTAGACAGAGTTTTCCAGCATCAGGTCGCTTGCATTATGCAAGTGAAAATTGCTAATGTTACGCGCGTGGCCAAAAAGACCATCCCGTCTCACCGTTCCGGCTGCCCCGTCAACATTTCATTGGAAGTCTTCGGGGATCGGTGGTCTCTGCTGATCGTGAGAGATCTGATGGTGCGCGGCTTGCGCACGTTCCGAGACTTCGAACACGCCGGGGAAGGGATTGCGACGAATATTCTTGCGGACCGGCTGCGTCGATTGTGCCTGGCGGGGATTGTACAGGCCGAACGCGATCCAGCAGACGGGAGGCAGAAAGAATACCGGCTCACGGAAAAAGGAATCGACCTGGCGCCGGTGTTGCTGGAACTCCTGATCTGGGGCGCAAAGCACGAGAAGACAGGCGCACCGGCTGAAATCATTTCTCAAATGGCGCAAAACCGCGATGCGGTGCTCGAAGAGACGCGGCATCGGTGGAAGCAGAGGGATCCCAGGGCGCTGCTTCCCTGGTTAGGTGGGCCAGAAAAGAAAAAGCGGGCGTGAATGCAAGTCGAGACGGCAGAAAGGGGAACGTCAGTGGAGCTAAAGCGAATGAGGATGGTTTTGGTGCTGGGAGCCGTGGCCGCCGTTACCTTGCAAACGCGGACCCAGAGTACACAGATGCCGTATCCCAAAATGGCTCCGGTCGATCAGTATCTGATCACGGATCGGAACGCCGAAATCGCTCTAGCGCGGAGCGCCGCGCCGGAATCCATCTCGGGTAAAGCCGAGGTGATGGTTCTTGGAAGGGGCGGTTACGAGATTGCTGTTCCTGGAACGAATGATTTCGTCTGCATGGTTGAGCGAGCCTGGGACGCGGCCACCGGCGATCCCAATTTCTGGAATCCGAAAATTCGGGGCCCCAATTGCCTCAATGCGGCTGCCGCAAAGTCGTTCCTTCCGATCGCGCTCATGAAGACCCGGCTAGCGCTGGGCGGCAAGTCGCAGGTGGAGATCGGTGAGGCCATTCAGGCCGCATTCGCACAGAGGAAGCTACCGCAGTTGGAGTCCGGCGCGATGTGCTACATGCTGTCGAAAAACGGTTACCTGGACGATCGGGCACGGAACTGGCATCCCCATCTGATGTTTTTCGTGCCACTGGCCATGAGCAAAACCTGGGGGGCCAATCTCCCAGGTTCCCCGGTTCTTTCCGGCGACGATGTTTCCGCTCGGCTGACCATCTTCATGGTTCCAGTCGCACGGTGGTCGGATGGAACTCCCGATTTGAACGCCAGCAAATGATTTGGGACCGTAACAGCTGATTTAGTAGAGCCTCAGGGGCTAAAGCCCAATGAACGGGAATTGCGACTTTTTCCGCGACGCTGAAGCGTCGCTCCCCCTGCTGAAGCAGGGGGCTCCCACCAGGCATCAAGGGGGGAGTCGGGCCCTGATACAAAGCGCGAGACCCGTGGCCCTTAGAAGGGTCGCGCATTTTCGCAGATTTTGTTGTACTCCTGAATCAGCTGTTACGGGCCACTAGAGGCTGACAAGGCGCGCATCGGATCGCCGGGCGTCTCTTGCTCCCTGATCGCCTTTTCCTTTTGCTCACCTGCGTAAGCAGGTTCAGCGCCAGGAGGTCCTCCATGCTCTGGTTCTACGAATCTTTCTTTCCCGTTGTCTGGATTTTGTTTCTTCTTTACTGGCGGATCAAAGCCGCCAATACCAAAACCACGCAGCGCCTTGAGCCGGCTGCCACGCGCATCCTGCGCGTTTTCATCTTCCTGATCGCGATCGTCCTCCTCTCGACCACTCGCATCCCGCTGCACTGGCTTTACCTCCAGCTTTGGCCGGTTGGCCTTTGGCCGTTCTGGTTGGGAGCTGCCGTCGCCATCGCCGGCCTTCTTTTCGCCGTCTGGGCGCGCGAGCACCTGGGCAGGAACTGGAGCCACTCCGTCACCATTAAGCAGGGCCACGAGCTGATCACGACCGGTCCCTATGCCGTGGTCCGTCACCCCATCTACACCGGCATTCTGACCGGTTTCCTTGGCATGGCGATTGCCATCTCCCAAGTTCGCGGGTTCATCGCTTTCGTTCTCGTCTTTCTCGCGTTGTGGATCAAGCTCCGCATGGAGGAACAGTGGATGCGTTCCCAGTTTGGCGGGGTGTATGACCGCTATGCTCATCAGACCGCTGCCCTGGTGCCTTACCTCTTCTGACGCTGAGTCATTGAGGCTCGTTGATCGAAAATGACCAACCTTCCGATCTGCCGGTCATCACCTTTAAAGGCTTGAGCGAAACTATGCAGCACGTACTTGTTCGGGCTTGTCTTTTGAGGCAAGAAACCACAGTGTAGTCGCTGTTCCGATGAAATATGGAAAACGCAGAAGCGTTCTCCAGGTTCCAAAGCTCTCAATCACACCAAGCACCGTGAGGCTTGACCAGTGCTCCGCATGGTTGGCGGGCTGCGGATAGTGGATATCGATCGCGATCTTGCATGCCTGCGCCAGCGCGTATGCCACCAAACCCGACAAGAACCCCATCCGGACCGATCGGAAAAAAAGCTTGCCGAATGCAAGAAGATGCAAAGTCGAATAGACAGCAACTCCGAGCCAGATGAAGAGCATGGCAATCACCGCAGCAAATACAGATGCGCAAATAAACGACCATGGCCAGGGAATATGCGAGGTATCGCCAACGAGGCTGTCCAAGCTGAAGCGCACTGGGAGCAGCAACCAAGCGGGGGAGAAGACCGACCATACAGCGGCAAAAAACAATGTGACGCGGTGGCGCCATAGGTTCCGGCCCCAAGCTATTGCGATTGCCGCAATGACCTGATACCAATACCAGCCCGCAGAACGACCTGTGCGAAATGCTTCCAATAGATCGCCCGAGAGCGCCTCGTTGCTCCCCCGCGACCTCAGATGATCCAACATCCATGTCGCAAGCGCAGGTGGCTTCCTGTGGTTCATCTCTCCTCCAGACGGAATTCCAGCTTGAAGTTCGGGATTGTTCGCCAAAGTCTGGTCAACACGCGGCGCGTCTCGTGCACCTGGCGCAATCCGGCCTTGGTGATGCGAAAATATCGCTTTGCTTTACCACCGCGTTCGGGCGTGGGATCGCCCAGGCTCGAAGTAATCAGGCCCTTTGCCTCGAGCCGTTCAAGAGCCGCGTAGACGCTTCCCACAGACACGATGCGGCCGCGTTGCTGTTCGAGTTCACGGGCGACTGGTACGCCATAGGCTTCCTCGCCAAGATGGATCACAGCGAGAAGGAGCATCAGTTCAAACTCTCCCAAATAGCTTCGAGTGCGCATTACTTCAATAATAGAGAAGAAATCACACATGTCAACTCCGGGGAGGATGCCGCCCCGGTTCTCCGGGTCTACGTCTACTAGCGTCTCGGCAATATCTGCGGTGCTGGGCGGGTGACGGGCAAACCGCAGGCTTCACACTCGTGGAGCGTAAACAGCTGGTTTGGTAGAGACTCAGGGGCTAAAGCCCAATTAACGGAAATTGCGACTCTTTCCGCGACGCTGAAGCGTCGCTCCCCCTGCTGAAGCAGGGGGCTCCCACCAGGCTTCGATGGGAGAGTCGGGCCCTGATACAGGCCACTAGACTGCGCGAACGCGATCCATTGGCCGCAGACAGTTTCGGTCTACTCCATCCGCAACGCTTCGATGGGATCGAGCCGTGAGGCGCGCGTGGCCGGCAGCCATACCGCCAGCAGCGCGACCGCTGCCAAAACTACAGGGACAGTTACAAATACAATCGGGTCCCAGAACTTCACGCCGAAGAGGAGGCTGGCGATCAGGCGGGTAAGCCCCAAGGCCGCGCACACGCCCACCACCACGCCCGCAATGGTTAACTGCATGCCCTGCCAGACGACCAGGTTGCGAATCCTGCCGCGGTCCGCTCCCAAGGCCATGCGGATGCCCATCTCCTGGGTGCGCTGCTGCACCGAATAGGCCATGAGCCCATAAATGCCAATGGAGGCGAGCACCAGCGCGGAGGCCCCGAATATAGAGAGCAGCAGCATGTTGAAGCTTTCTCGCGCCATGGATCCGACGACGACCTCGTCCATCGAGCGCACATGGGCTACGGAAAATCCGCCGCTGGCCTGGCGCAGTTGCTCGCTTACCGCTGGTATGAACTGGTGCGGGTCAGTATGCGTGCGTACCACCCAGGTCACCGGGCGCATGCGGGCAGTGAGAGCAGTCATGCCGTCGGTAACCTGCGCCTGGGGAACGATCATCAGCGGGAACGGTTGCTGGTCAAGGCCGTTGTTGTGCGTGTCGCCCACGATGCCGATGATCTGCCGGGGTGGTTCCTCATACTGGGGCCCAGCCCCCCTGCCGATGATGATTTGCTGGCCGACGGGATCCTCTTTGGGCCAGAATTTTTTGGCCATGCTCTGGTTGATCAACACCACGCCCGGTGCGCCGGCAGCGTCGCGGTCAGTAAAGTCGCGACCGCGCAAGATAGGGATCTTGAAAAGGTCGAAGTATCCGGGTGAGGCGCTCATCCAGCCAACGACGATCATCTGCGTTTCGTCCACCGGTTTGCCGACGATGTTGAAGTTCATGCCAAGGTTGTCATCCATTGGCAGCTCGGAAGCATGGGCAGAGGCTTCTACCCCCGGAATCGCATTCAGACGATCGCGGCCATCTCGCACCAGCTGGGCGACCCCAGCGGTTTTTTGAAAGCGGTCGCCGGTCAGCGCCATTTCGAGGGTCAGCACGTTGTGCGAGTCAAAGCCGGCGTTTACCATGTGCAACGCAAGAAAAGTCCGGATCAGAAGCGCGGCGCCGATCAGCAGCACCATGGCCAGCGAGATCTCGCTGATCACCAGCAGGGAGCGAGCTTTGCTTTGCCGGAAGCCAGTCCCGCTACGGTTGCTACTATCCTTCAGCGTCGAATTGAGATCAGGACGCGAGGCGCCGAGGGCAGGGAAGAGCCCAAAGAGGATGCCGGTGAACAGGGAAACGCCCAGCGTGAAGGCGAGCACTCGCCAATCGATGTTGACCGCGGCGCCATGTTCGCCGATACGCGGAATATCGCCGGGGCTCATCGCCAGCAGTCCGCGCATGCCGATGTAGCCAAGCAGCAGGCCGAGGATGCCGCCGGTGAAAGAGAGCAACACACTCTCCATGAGTAACTGGAGCACGATGCGCGACTGGCTTGCTCCCAGCGCTGCCCGTATGGCGAATTCACGCTTGCGCCCGGTAGAGCGAATCAACAGCAGGTTGGCGACATTCGCGCACGCAATCAGGAGCACCAGGCTGACCGCGCCCAGCATCACCAGCAACGACTTGCGGGCGTTGCCAACGATGGTGTCCCGCAGCGGCTCCACCGCAAATACGCTCGTCGGTCGAAGCCAACGCGGGTAGCGGCGGCGGAACTGATCGGTCACCACCTTCAGCAGCGCGTTGGCCTGGGCCAGGGTCACGCCGGGCTCGAGCCGTGCGGCGGCATAGAAGTAGTGGCCCTGATTTGTGCTGTTGGGATCGAACTGAAAGGGAAGCAGGATGTCTGCTTCAGGGTCGGAGACGAATGATTTCCCGAGGATGCCGACGATGGTGTAGGGCTCATTGCCCAGGGACAGCGCTGTCCCGATGATGTTTGGGTTGCCGCCAAATTTGCGCTGCCAAAAGCCATAGCTCAACACCACAACCTTTCCCCCGTTGGGGGAATCTTCCTGCGCGGTGAAGCTGCGCCCCAGCGTGACCGGAGCGCCGAAGAGACGAAAGTAAGCCTGGGTTACGTGGATGCCGCGGACTTGCTCCGGCCGGTCGCCGGTGAGGTTGAACCCGGGACTAGCAAAATCGTATGCTGCGACATCCTGCAAGACACCGGTTTGTTGTCTCAGAAGCACAAAGTCGGGGATGGAGATGCTGGCATTGCCCTCGGGTGTCCTGACCACTAACTGAACTATGCGATCAGGGTCAGGGTAGGTCAGGGGCTTAAGCAGCACCGCGTCCACCACGGTAAAGATAGCGGTGTTGATGCCGATGCCGAGCGCCAGGGCCGCGACTGCGGCGAAGGTAAATCCAGGGTTGGCACGGAACATGCGCAATGCGTGTTTGACGTTATCCCAGAAATCGGCCATGAAGCTACTCCATTGTTCACTACACCCTGTGACACAGATTCTATCTGTGCGCTCTACTGAGCCTGTTGCGAAACTCGATGAAGCAGACAACTACGAATCCTTTTTGAGAATAGCAGTAGGGCCTCTGTGGTGAGACGTTAGCCGTTACCGGAAATGGCCCTTGCTCTAACGCCCGGGGCGGTCTCCTTGACGGGAAAGGAGAGATGCGCGTACTCTCCTTTCCTAGATAGGGGAGAGCCTTTGACGAAACCGGTTGAACTCCCGCAGGGCACACTCGAGATGCTCATCCTGAAGGCGATCTCGCTCGGTCCGCTGCACGGCTACGGCATCCTGCTGCGCATCCAGCAGATCTCCGGCGAGCGCCTCGAAATCCTGCAGGGTTCCTTCTACACCGCCATCTATCGTCTTGAGCGCCGGGGCTGGATCAAAGGCGAGTGGGGTGAGTCGGAGAACAATCGCCGCGCCCGCTTTTACTCGCTCACCGCTGCCGGTACCCGTCAGCTCAAGGCCGAGACCGCCAAATGGACCGACATGGCCGCTGTGGTCGCCGGCATTCTCGACAAGAAGGCCATATGAGTCTCCTGGCCGCAATGCGCGAGCTCTGGCACTCCATTGCGCCACGCTCCCACAGCGACGTCGAAGAAGAGTTTCGTTCTACCCTCGACGCCTACCAGGACGATTTAATGCGCCAGGGCCTCCCCGACGAAGAAGCCCACCGCAAAGCCCGCACCGACCTCGGCCAGCCCGCCGTGCAAAATGAAACCTACCGCGAGGCCATCGGCCTCCGCCTCTTCGATGAGTTAGGCGGAGACATTCGCTACGGCCTCCGCGCGCTGCGCCGCAACCCTGGCTTCGCCGTCGTCGCCGTGCTCTCACTCGCGCTCGGCATCGGCGCCACCACGGCGATGTTCTCGCTTATCTACGCCGTCCTGCTGCACCCGTTTCCCTACGCCGGCGCCGACCGCATCATGAACCCCGTCGTCATCGACCAGCAACATCCTGACCAGGGGAGCTGGTTTCTCCTTGGCAAGGCGCAGTTTGATGACCTGCGCCTCGCAGCCCCAGTTGATTCGGCGCTTGGCTTCGACAACGGGGGAATGGAGATCACCGGCGGAGCACTGCCGGAAGACATCCAGTGCACCTACCTCACAGAGAATGCCGGAACTTTCTTTGGTGTGCGCCCGCTTCTCGGCCGCAACCTCGAGCCATCTGACGCAGAGAACGGCGGCCGCTCCGTCGTTGTTCTCAACTACCGCTTCTGGCAGCGCCATTTCAGCGGCGATCCCCACGTCATCGGGCGAACGCTGGAAATCGATCACACCCCCTACACCATCATCGGGGTCATGCCGCGCAGCTTCGCATTCAATGACAGCCTCGGCGTCGGCGATGTCTACCTTCCGCGTAGTCTCATGCCGACTTTCAACCTCCCCTTCCTGCCCTACGCACCGTGGATCAAGCTCCGGCCCCACGTCACAATTGCCGCCGCCAACGCTGCGCTCGAGCCCATCGTGCGCCAGTTTGCGCAACAGCATCCTGAGCGCTTTCCCGATCACTGGCATCTCGCGCTGCAGCCCATCATCGTGCCTTTCCAGCAGGGAACTGGCCGCACCCTGACGCTTCTTCTCGCAGGCGTTGTGCTGTTGCTCATGATCGGCTGCGCCAACTGCTCCATCCTGCTGCTGGCCCGCGGCCGCACGCGCCAGCATGAGCTCGCCATCCGCAGTGCGATCGGCGCCAGCCGCTGGCGCATCGTCCGCCAGTTGCTGGTCGAAGCCGTCGTCATCTCCTCGACCGGCGCCGTCCTTGGCGTGGCTACGTCTTACTGGCTGGCGAAGCTCCCTTTGTTGCTTTCTCCGGATTCCTTTCCCGCCGAATCCGTCATCCGCATCAACGCTCCCATCCTCGCGTTCTCCGTCGCGCTCGCGCTGTTCTGCGGCATCCTCTTCGGTCTTGCCCCCGCATTGCGTCTCTCGCGTAACGATTCCGCGCGTATGCTCCCCGGCAGGAAGATTGGCGTTGCCGCTGCTCCGGCAAAGCATCGCTGGAGCGTTCTCATCGCCGCGCAAGTCGCGCTCACGCTTCTTCTCATGGCCACTGCGGGCACTGCCATCCGCAGCTTTCTTGGGCTCATGCAGATGCCGCTTGGCTACGATCCCGCACATGTCATAAAGCTCGGCATCCTGCTGCACCTCCAAGACCGAGGTGAGTGGAGCCGCATTCAGTCGCGCGAAGCGCGCACCGCTTACATCGGGCAGATCCGGGAGAAGATCGCATCCGTTCCCGGTGTCTCCATGGTCGCTGTCTCCACTGACTCGGCCGGCACCGATGCCACGCCGCCCTATACTGGCGCTGAGAGCTCCTTCCACATCGACGGACCTCGCGATCGCCAGCAGTCGCAAGCCCGTGTGATGCTGGTCGACCAGCGATATTTCGCTGCGCTCCACATCCCTCTGCTTCAGGGGCGCCTCTGGAATACGGATGAAAACAACCGCGGAGACTTCATCGCGGTCGTCAATCGCGCGTTCGCGACGCGCTATCTCTCCTCGTCCAATGTCCTGGGCCGACAGCTACGCATTCCCGGTCTCGCACATCAGAATCGCTGGGCGGCCATCTCTGCGCAAAGCACCGCCTGGCGTCAGATCATCGGCGTTGTCGGCGATGCGCGCAACGACGGAGTCGATCGCGCCGTCGTGCCCGCCATCTACCTTCCGTACACCGTCGTGATACCGTCCAACGTGCAGTACTTCGTCCGCACCCAGGGCGATCCGCTCACCTACCTGCACTCCATGCGTGCCGCTATCGCATCCGTCGCTTCCGACCAGCAGATCTCCAACAGCAACTTCAACGGCACCTTCACCCTCGATGAAGCCATCGAGCGCGACGCACAGTACAGTCGCCAGCGGCTCTTCTCCATATTGTTTGCCGTCTTCTCGGCCATGGCGCTCGCGCTCGCGCTGGCCGGCATCTTCAGCGTGGTCGCTTACAGCGTCGCCCAGCGCACTACGGAGTTCGGCGTGCGCCTGGCGCTCGGCGCACCGCGCGCGCACGTCCTGTGGGTCGCCGCGCGCATCGCGCTCGTCAGCGCGGCCGTGGGCATTGTTATCGGTCTTGCCTTTGACAGCTTTCTCGGCGCCGTCCTCGCCCACTGGATGCAAAGCGGCTTTGCCGCAGGCAGTCTGTTCGCAGCCGCCGCACTGCTCGCTCTCAGCGCACTCCTCGCCTGCCTGTTGCCCGCCCGCCACGCCATCGCCGTCCCACCCGCCGAAGCTCTCCGCTATGAATAAAGCGTGTCCCATTCCGGCGATAAGATGGTCTCTATTCCACCCGCAGGGCCGCCATGGGATCCAGCCTGGAGGCACGCGTGGCGGGTAGCCATACCGCCAGGAGCGCGACGGCCGCCAGCACTACAGGGACAGTTACAAATACGATCGGGTCCCACGACTTGACGCCGAAGAGGAGGCTGGCGATCAGGCGGGTGAGCCCAAATGCTGCGGCGGCTCCCACGATTACGCCCGCAATGGTTAACTGCATGCCTTGCCAGACGACCAGGTTGCGAATCCTGCTGCGGTCCGCTCCCAAGGCCATGCGGATGCCCATCTCCTGGGTGCGCTGTTGCACGGAGTAGGCCATGAGCCCGTAAATGCCGATGGACGCGAGCACCAACGCGGAGGCTCCGAATATGGAGAGCAGCAGCATGTTGAAACTTTCCCGCGCTGTCGAGTGAACTACGACCTCGTCCATCGTGCGTACCCGGGCCACGGGAAACCCTCCGCTGGCCTGGCGCAGTTGCTCGCTAACCGCGGAGATGAGCTGGTGCGGTTCGGCGTGTGTGCGCACCACCCAAATGAGCGGGCCAATGCGCGCGTTGAGGGCGGTCATGCCATCGGTCACCTGTGCCTGGGGAACGATCATAGTAGGGAATGGATCCCGCCCCAATCCTCCGTTGTGGATGTCGCCTGCAACGCCGATGATCTGCCGGGCGGGTTCATCGAACTGTGGTCCGACCCCCTTGCCGATGATGATCTGCTGGCCGACCGGGTCTTCTTTGGGCCAGTATTTCTTCGCCATGCTCTCATTGATGACCACCACGCCAGGTGCGCCAGCCACATCGCTTTCGGTGAAGTCGCGGCCGCGCAGGATAGGTATCTTGAAAACTTCGAAGTACCCGGCTGAGGCGCTCATCCAGCCGGCGCCGACCTGTTGTGTTTTGTCCACCGGCCGTCCGACGACGGCAAATGGCAGGCCGAAGCCACCCTCCATCGGCAGGCAGCAAGTGGAAGCGGAAACTTCGACGCCTGGAATGGCGTTCAGCCGCTCGCGGCCGTCACGCACTAACTGGGCGACTCCGGCTGTCTTTTGGAAGCGGTCGCCGGTCAGCGACATTTCGAGCGTCAGAATGTTGTGCGGGTCGAAGCCGGGATTGACCCGGTGCAAGGCGAGAAATGTTCGGATCAGGAGCGCCGCCCCGATCAGCAGCACCATGGCCAATGAGATCTCGCTGATGACCAGCAGGGAGCGGGCTTTGCTTTGGTGAAATCCGGTGCCGGCGCGGTTGCTGCTTTCTTTTAGTGTGGAGTTGAGGTCAGGCCGCGAGGCGCCGATGGCCGGGAAGAGTCCAAAGAGGATGCCGGTGAAGAGCGAGACGCCGAGGGTGAAGGCGAGCACGCGCCAGTCAATCGTGACGGAAGCGCCGTGTTCGCCGATGCGCGGAATATCCCCGGGGCTCATAGCCAGCAGGCCGCGCAGACCGACGTAGCCGAATGCCAGGCCCAGCAGGCCGCCGGTGACAGAAAGCAGAACGCTCTCAGTAAGCAACTGAAGGATAATGCGCTTGCGTCCTGCTCCCATGGCGGCGCGGATGGCGAACTCACGCTTGCGCCCTGTAGCGTGCACCAAGAGGAGATTGGCAACGTTGGCGCAGGCAATCAGCAGCACCAGGCTCACCGCGCCTAACATGACCAGCAACGACTTGCGCGCATCGCCAACAATCGAGTCGCGGAGTGGCTCGACTGCAAATCCATCTTTGGGCCCGAGGGCATCCGGGTAGCGGCGGCGGAACTGATCGGCTGCCACCTTCATGAGGGCGTTGGCCTGGGCCAGAGTCACGCCGGGCTTGAGCCGCCCCGCCGCTCGAAAATAGTGGCCTTGATTGGTACTGTTGGGATCGAACTGAAAGGGAAGCAAAATGTCTGCTTCGGGGTCGGAGACGAAGGATTGGTTGAGGACGCCGACGATGGTGTAAGGCTCATTACCCAGGGACAGCGCGCTCCCGATGATATTGGGATTGCCGCCAAATTTGCGCTGCCACAGGCCATAACTCAGCACTACAACCTTGCCGCCGTTGGGTGAGTCTTCCTGCGGTGTGAAGGTGCGCCCCAGCATGGGCGACGCGCCGAAGAGACGGAAGAAGGCCTCGGTCACGTGGATGCCGTGCACCTGTTCCGGGCGGTCGCCGGTCAGGTTGAACCCGGGACCGCCAAAGTCGTACGCGGCAACATCTTGAAAGGCGTTGGTTTGTTGTCGCCATAGGAAGAACTTAGGGATCGATGCGGCGGCGCCCTTGCCCTGGGGCGAAGTGAGCAGGAACTCAACCATGCGATCCGCGTCAGGGTAGGTGAGCGGCTTGAGCAGTACTGTATCGACGACCGTGAAAATGGCAGTGTTGATGCCGATGCCGAGCGCCAATGCCGCGATCGCGGCGAAAGTAAATCCAGGGTTGGCGCGGAACATACGCAGTGCATGCTTGAAGTTGTCCCGGAAATTGCTCATGAGCCTGCTCCCTTTGCCGTCCTACTCGAGTTCCATGTTAGACGAGCAAGGATATCCCTACGCTCGCACCCGGTCGAAAAATACGCAGCCGGCGCGTTTTAGGTTCCAGCCGCGGGCAATCCGAGTAGGAGCCGGAGCGGATTAGACTTGTGGCAGAGGTACCCCGGTATGGCACTGGCTTCCGACATCCGCTACAGCCTGCGCATTCTGGCCAAGAGCCCTGGCTTCACGGCGATCGCAATTCTTTCGCTTGCGCTTGGCGTAGGCGCCAACACAGCCATCTTTACTTTGATCAATGACCTCATGATCAAGCAACTCCCGGTGGGTCAGCCAGACCAATTGGTTTCTTTCGGCGAAGCCTCTGGTGGGGGTGTTGAGGGCACAGTCGCGGTGGGAACAGGAGGGCTGTTCTCTTACAACTTCTATCGCCAGATCGAGAAGCAGCACGAGTTTTTTGAAGATATCAGCGCCTCTGCGAGTTTCGCGCTCCCTGCCGGCGTGTTGCTCCGGCCGAGTTCAGCGGAACCCGCAGGCGTCGCCTTCTTCCAGATGGTGTCGGGGAACTACTTTGGTGTACTGGGCATTCAACCTGCATTGGGCAGGGCGATCCTCCCGAGTGATGAAGAGGCTCCCGGTCGCGACCCGGTTGCCGTTCTCAGTTATCACTATTGGCAGTCAACGCTGGCGGGTGATCCATCCGTGGTCGGTAGGCACATCACCGTCGACAAGATTCCATTCACGATCATCGGTGTGGCCCCGCCTAAATTCTTTGGCCTAAATGTTGACGCACAGCCGCCGGACCTTTGGCTGCCGCTCACCATGCAGAAAGAATTGATGTCCGATTCTTTGCTGGATGCACCCGGCTTGTACTGGCTTCATTTGATGGGCAGGCGGAATGCCGGCATGAACATGAGTCAGGCGCAGAACTGGTTCAGCGCCCAGGTTCTGCGTTATATGCATGACCTGGATGGGCCCGGCCTCACGCCCGGCGCCATGCAGCAGATACAGCAAATTAAGTTAATGCCTGGCGCCCGCGGCGGTTCTAATTTGCGAGAGCAGTACAAAGAGCCGCTGCAAGTTCTTATGGGGGTCGTTGTCCTGGTTCTACTGATCGCGTGCGCCAACCTGGCGAATTTTCTCCTGGCCAGGACGATATCTCGCGAGCGCGAGATATCCACGCGCCTGGCTCTTGGATCGACGCGAGCGCGCATCGTTGGCCAAATCCTTTCGGAGACGCTTTTTCTTTCCTTCAGCGGAGGAGTTCTGGGGCTGCTGCTCGCCTTTTGGGGAACCCGCGCGCTGATTCGTTTCGTCGCGGGAGGGGCCAGCTACACCGTGTTCAAACCCGATCCCGACGCACATGTATTGGCCTTCACCTTCGCTATCTGCCTGTTGACAGGTTTGCTCTTCGGTATCGCGCCGGCGGTGCGTGTCTCGCGCGCATCAGTAGCTCCCAGGGCAAACGTCCGCACGGCTGCGGGTGGAGGGGGAGCTTCCAGCCGCGTTATTCCAAAACTTCTTGTGGCCGTTCAAGTAACACTCAGTCTCATTCTTCTGGTGGGTGCGGGCCTATTCTTGCGAACCTTGCGCAACTTGCAGAACCAGGACTTGGGATTCGAAAGCCGCAAGCTGCTCCTGGTCCAATTCCTACCCGAAGCGGCTGGTTACCTGCCTCCGCAACTCAGTAGCCTCTACGACAATATTCTGGAGCGCATCAACGCTCTTCCCGGAGTCCGTTCTGCAACGCTCTCCAGCGTGCCCGTCATCAATCCGGGGCAGTGGGGCTCGCCTGTATCCATTCTGGGGTACGCAGCCAAACGGGACGAAAGTGTTGACACCTTGGGCAATTTTGTTGCTCCCAGGTACTTCGAAACCGTAGGGATACCCGTGCTGCTCGGCCGTCCCATTGGGCCGCAGGATACGACTACATCGACTAAGGTAGTGGTCGTCAATCAAGCCTTCGCCAACGAATATTTTCCTGGTGGCAACGCAATCGGACGCAGCTTCAAGATCGCCGATCCCAGGGTTCCAGGTACGTGGCAAATCGTGGGAGTGGCCCGGGACGCAAAATACAGCAGCGCGCGGGAAGAGCGGCAGCGCATGATTTACCTTCCCCTGGTTCAGATTGCCGGTCCCCACATCTATGCTCACTCCTTGCAGATTGCAACGGCCGGTGAACCTGCTCGTGTTGGTGAGCAGGTCAGGCGGGCCCTGGCGCAAATAGACCCCAACCTGGCGGTGCTCAAAATGGAGACGATCAGCCAACAGGTGAACGATCTGGTGGATGAGGAGCAATTGATTTCTCGACTTTGCGGGTGGTTTGCAGGGCTGGCGTTAGTGCTCACCTCCATTGGCCTCTACGGCGCCATGACGTATAACGTGGCACGTCGCACCCATGAGATCGGCGTACGCATGGCCCTCGGTGCTCAGAAGCGGGGAGTGCAGTGGATGTTTCTGAGAGAGTCTCTGTTGCTGCTTGGTTTGGGGGTTGTCGTCGGAGTGCCGGCGACGATGGCCGCGACTCGGATGGTTGGAGCGCAGCTCTTCGGGCTCACCCCGTCAGATCCTTCCACATTTATTGGCGCCATTGTTGCTATTTCTGTCGTGGCGCTGGTGGCTGCGTACTTTCCCGCGCGGCGTGCGACCAGGGTGGATCCGATGGTTGCTCTGCGCGACGAGTGAGTGTTCGGTCTATGGGCAGTTGCGTTCAGGAAAGGCGCACAGCAGGTCCCTCGGCTTCGCTCGGGATGACAAGGTTTAGGGTGGTTGGCGATCCTTGGCGTTGGTTATTGGGATGGAGGGTTTTGAGAGTGGTTGCGGCCGAAAGGTGCACAGCAGGTCCTTCCACGGCACGCAGGAGGGTTGTGACTTTTTTGATTTCTTTCAGGTTTTGGTGGCCGGAAAGCTCTGAAGAGCGTCGGCCAACAAGCATCCTCGGGGTCCTTCGACTGCGCGCCAAAAACCCTTTGTTAAGCGATAGATTTGCGAGGCGCTTCGCTCAGGATGACGGTCTTGTGGGAGTTTTGAAAAACCTTCTGGTTGTGTTGTGCCAAAAACTCAGAAATCAAAAAAGTCATAACCTCCCGGGATGACAAGGTTTAGGGTGGTTGCAGCCGAAAGGCGCACAGCAGGTCCCCCACGACGCGCTGCGGCAGGATTGGCTATCGAAATGCATGCTGTGGTTCGAGGGTAACCCGATATGCAGACAATTCTCCAGGACCTACGTTACGCAGTGAAACAGTTGTCGAAGAACGCTGGCTTTTCCATCGTCGTCGTTCTCACCCTCGCACTGAGCATCGGCGCGAACACGGCGATTTTCAGCGTAGTAGACGCATTGCTTTTGCGGCCGCTTCCTTATCCTGAGCCTCAACGGCTTGGATCCATGATGCAGCGAATCTCCGGACCGTCCAATTACAGCTATCCCGTCAACATCGATGGGGATACGTGGCGCCAACTCCGCAACAATGTTCCCGCTGTAACGGCAGCCGTTGCCAGCAAGACGGGCGGGGTCAACCTCGAGGGGGCTGGGCGAGCTCAATATGTGCATGGTCAGCGAGTATCTGCCAACTACTTTGACGTCCTTGGCCTGCACCTTATGCTCGGCCGGAGCTTTACCGCCGCGGAAGACACTGCAGGAGGTCCGAGAGCGGTTGTTCTGAGCTATCGCCTGTTTAAGAACACGTTCGATGGCGACCGCAACATCGTCGGCCAGGCGATACGGCTCAAAGGGGTTCCGTACACCGTCATCGGCGTTCTGCCGCCACGAGCTCAGACTCCATCGTCAGTCGATCTGTGGACTTCTCTTCGCCCGGAAACATCCGAGGAGGGCGGAGGAGACAACTTCGATCCGATTCTCCGGCTAAAGGACGGAGCTACCTGGCAACAGGTAGACGCACAGTTGAGTCAATTACAGTCGGTGACCTCCCGGTTGGTCCAGAAGAAGTATCCGGGCGCGCAGGTCTCATACTATGCAGTCCCGCTGCAGCAGAGTCTCGCGGTGGAAACACGGATGCCGGCGATGATTCTCATGTCGGCGGTGGGTTTTGTCCTGTTGGTCGCTTGCGCGAACCTGGCCGGCCTGGCGCTGGTGCGCATTGGGCGCAGAGATTCCGAGATTGCGACCCGCCTTGCCCTGGGGGCAACGAAGTGGGCGATTCTCCGGCAATTCTGGATTGAGAGTTTGCTGCTCACCATCGTGGGCATCCTTGCTGCGCTCATGGTTGGGGACCTTACGCTGCGGCTTATGAACCGGCGCATTCCCCAGGGCTTCCTGCCTATCGGCGGGGTTTCGCTCGATGCGCGTGTCCTCTTGTTCACCGCTGCCGCCGGTATCGGTGCCAGCTTATTCTTCGGCCTTTTGCCGGCGCTCAGTGCTCGCCGCATCGATGTGCAGTCTACGCTGGCCAGTGGCGGCAGCCGATCCGTCGCTCAGGCCGGAGGCACGCGCACGCGCTACGCGCTGATCGTTGGCGAGGTGGCGTTGACGGTTGTGCTGCTCACGGTCGCAGGCTTGCTCATAAGGACCCTCGTTTACCTGAGAACGCTGCCGCCAGGATTTAATCCGGAAAATGTGGTGGTGGCAAAGGCGTCGCTGGACGATGCTCGCTACAACGATCGGGTTTCGTTTTTGCAACTGCTGAATCAGAGCACCGCGGCGATCAAAAATATTCCCGGAGTGGACTCGGCTGCCGTGGGACTCAGCGTTCCTTACGAGCGCGCGCTGAACTACGCCGTGAAGGTAGCCGATGGCCAGCAAGCTGGTGAGCAGGATATGACCAACCTGGTTTATGTGACGCCCGCCTATTTCGCCACATTGCAGATACCGCTCCGAGCAGGCCGCCTTCTCTCCGCGAGCGATACATCGGCCAGCCAGTTGGTAGCGGTGGTAAACGCGGCGTTCGCCAGCAGGTATCTGGGCCGTGAAATTGGCGTCGGCCGCCACTTGCTGAGCGATGGAAACACCATCGAGATTGTGGGTATCACCGCGAATGTCGTCACCCCACCTGGCTTTACTGATGGAGGCCCGATCGTCGCCGAGCCCACCATGTATGTACCTGCCACGCAAATGCCGACGCAGCTCGTCAATCTTGCGCACGTCTGGTATCAGCCCAACTGGATCGTTCGTACTAAAGCAAAGTCACCGGCCATAACCCAGCAGATGCAGCAGGCCCTCGCCAGTGTCGATCCTGATTTGCCGGTCTCGGGTTTCTACGGGATGAACGATGTACTAGCAGACGCATTGCTCTTGCAGCATGTGGAGGTTGGCCTACTGGCAACACTTGCCGGTTTGGCGCTCTTGCTCTCTTCGGTGGGCATCTACGGATTGGTCTCGAACCTGGTCAATCAACGTACTCGCGAACTCGGTATCCGTATGGCTCTCGGTTGCACGGTGCGGGGAGCGATGTTTGAGGTGTCTCGCACGGGTATCGCCGCAACGGGCGCGGGCTTGGGCGCCGGGCTGCTCTTGTCGTTTGCGGCGGTAAAGGCATTGCGCAGCCAGCTGTTCGGGGTCGCGGCGTATGATCCGCTTACCTTGTGCGCGGTGTGTGGTTTACTCGCCCTGGTCGCTCTGCTTGCTGCGGTTCTGCCGACCTTCAGAATCGCGAGCATCGATCCGGTGGAAACGCTTCGTGCGCAGTGAGCTTGGCGGCGTTTTGACCTTACCGAGGAAAAGGAAAACGGCCGCGAAGAATACTGGCTTTGCCCGTCCCCGTTTGCGGACTTTTTATTTCCTTTGGGCGGGCGTGGCGGACGAAAAGTCGCACGACGAGAGCGATTATCCCACTCAAGCCAAAAGAAGGCTTGAATGGGGCACCCAGCATTTGTTGCCGGCCGAAAATAGTCCAGGACGCCAGTCCTGGACTGCGTCCTGAGATCCTCATCATTCCAGCAAAGCCCAGGACTGACGTCCTGGGTAATTCTCAGCCGTCCCTACGGGACTGGTCTTGCTGGGACGCTAAACCCAGCACTCCGTGCTGGGCTACTCTCAGCCGTCCCTTCGGGACTTCCAGTCAGTCCCCCAAATGCTCACTCTGTGCGCAAAGCCTGGACCGGGTTAATGGAAGCGGCGCGCTGCGCGGGAATTACGCTGGCTACCAAGGCGCAGAATCCCAGCGCGGCAATGGAGCCGGCGAGCACCAACGGATCCCAGCTCTTTACCTGGTAGAGTTGGGCGGCCATCAGGCGTCCGCACGCGATGGAAATCGGGACGCCGAGGATGAGGCCGATCAGCACCTGACGAAAGGCTCCGCGCAGAACCAGGCGAACTACGTTGCGGCGGTCGGCGCCCAGGGCCATGCGGACCCCAATCTCGCTGGTGCGCCGTTCTACCGTGTATGCCGTGACGCCATATAGACCCACGGCAGCGAGCACCAGCGCCAGGATCCCAAATAGCCCGGTCATTTGCGCGACCGCGCGCTGTTGGTCAAAATTACTTTCCACCTGCTGCTGCATGGGCTGAATGTCAATGATGGTCAGATTGGGATCGACTTCGCTGAAGGCTTTGCGGATCTGCGCTTCAAGCCCCTCGGCGCTTCCTCTCAATTGCAATACGGCGCCAGTAATGTAGTGCGAGCGGTGGTCCACTAACGCCATCACCGGTTGGTCATAAGTACCGTGTTGGGCCAGCGGGGCGAACAGCATGGGACGCGCCGGACGGCTGGGGCTCATGTACTTGGCGTCGCGCACGATGCCTACGATTTCAAATGCGGCGCTGTACTCCGGCAGATCGAGGCCAAAATGTTTCCCGATGGCATCCTGCCCGGAGAAGAACCGCTTGGCGAAGGCCTCATTCACTACGGCGACACTGCGTGTGCCGGCGGTGTCGTCTTCGCTGATACTCCGGCCGCGCAGGATCGGCTGCCCCATGGTTTCCAGATACCCGGGGCTCACGCGATCCCAGGATGCATTGGAATCGTCATCCATTTGGGGCACGCCGTGACCCTGGGGAACGATCAGTTCGCCCCAATTGTCAATGTAGGGGGTATAGAGTGCGAGCGCAGCGCGTGCGACCCCGGGAATTTGCTGCAGACGGCCTTGTAACTCGCGGTAGAGCGCGTTGAGTTGGGGTTCGGTGTAGCTGGCGGGCGGCTCGTTCATCACAATGCTGATGCGGTGATCGGTCTCGAAGCCAAAGCTCTGATGCTCGAGATTGCGCAGGCTGCGGGTCAACAGCCCTGCTCCGGCGAGCAGGACGATGGAGAGCGTGGCCTGCACCACGACCAGGATTTTTTGCGGCAGCGTAGCGCTGTCGCGGGTGCTGCGATTGGCGCCGCGCAGTGCCTCGACCGGGTTGCCGTGCGAGGTGAACCATGCCGGTGCGGTGCCAAAGAGCACTCCAGTGAATAGAGACAAGCCAAAGGCGAAGGCCAGCACGGGTAACGATGGTGTGGCGTCGATGGGCACGAAATGTGCGCCATGGAAGGTGAGCGCGACGATCAGCTTTACACCGAGGAACGCAACCGCAACACCGGCAATGCCGCCGAGCACGGAGAGTACGACGCTTTCTGTGAACGACTGGCGAATGAGCCGGCTGCGCGATGCACCCAGAGCTAGCCGTACCGAGGTCTGCGAACGGCGCGCTGCCCCGCGGGCCAACAGCAGGTTGGCGATGTTCGCACAGGCAATCAGCAACACCAGGCAGCAGACGGTGAGCAGGATGCGAAGGCTGTCGCCGTAATCGGCTTTCATCGACGCCACGCCCGAACCGCCGGGGACAATCTGGATCTGCTGCTTAGGCAGGGACTTCAGGATCAGGGGCATAAACTCGCCCGGCCATCCGCTGTCATGCACCATCCATTGCCGCAGAACCCCGGTCAGCCGCGACGCGACCCCGGCTGTGCTTGCGCCCGGCTTGAGTCTGCCGATCACGCGCAGCCAGCCGGAGATCGATTGCCTGAGCAGCGAATTTTGCGCGTTCACCAAAGGTTCCTGCTGCAGGGGTAGCCATAGTTCGGGAGGATTGCTGCGCAGCGTTTCACCGAAGAAGCCAGGCGGTGCGATGCCGGCGATGGTGAAGGGGTGCCCGCTCACGATGAAGGTCGATCCCACCACCGAAGGATCGGAATTGTACTGTTGCTGCCAGGCGCGATAGCTGAGCATGGCTACCGGCGGGGCTGAGGCTTGATCGTCACTGGGCGCGATCGCGCGTCCGGCGAACGCTTGAATACCGAAGGTGCTGAAGTAGTTGCCGCTGACGAATTCGCCGCGAAGCGGCTTGGCGATATTGTCGCGTTGCCCGCGGCGCACGCTGAACTGGACCCCGGCAGCCTGAAATGCGGCCATCTGTTCGAACTCCGGAGCCTCGCTTTTAACACGGAGATAGAGCGGATAGGAGTACAAGCCCCATTCATCCTGCGGGCCGCCTTCCACGCAGCAGTCGTTCCCTGCGCCGATTCGGTAAAGGCTGGATGGATCCACTACCGGCAGCGATTTGAGCATCACAGAATAAATGAGGGAGAAGATGGCAGTGGTTGCGCCGATACCCAGGGCCAGCGTGAGCAAAGCTGTCAGGGTGAAGACAGGCGACAACCGCATCTGCCGAAGGGCGTACGAGATATCCTGCCGCAGGGTCTGCATATCGAGTAGCTACGAGCATTTCCGCGGCCAGGTTCCCGATGTTGCTAAATCTTTTAACAATTGGGAGCTAGGCGCCCTGGGGACGAAGGGCGGTGTCCAGTAGCGGACACCCGAACCCACAAATGGACAGTCCATCGCCCCACCGCTGCCTGGCATTGTTGACTATCTACAATCCTCAGTGTAGATAGTCATAGTATGGGAAAACCGAGCGATCTGGTGCAGGGCACTCTTGACCTGCTCATCCTGAAAACGATCTCACTCGAGCCGTTGCATGGCTGGGCTATCGCTAAACGTATTCAGCAGATCTCGCATGAGGTTTTGCAGGTGCAGCAGGGCTCGCTTTATCCGGCGCTGCATCGGCTCGAGCAGCAAGGGTGGATACGCGCCAAGTGGGCGGAAAGCGACAGCGGCCGCCAGGCCAAGTTCTACTCGCTTACCGCCGCGGGCCGGGCTCAGCTGGAAAAGGAAAAGGAAAGCTGGAGCCGGCTCTCGAACGCTATCAACCTGGTGGTTGAGGGCGCGTAGAAAAACACAGGAGGCGCCGATGCGCTGGCTCGATCGATTCCGCATGGCTGTGCTGATGCTGTTCCGCCGTCAGAGCGAAACAGCGCGGCTTAATGACGAACTGCAGTTTCATCTTGACCAGCAGGTCAAGGAGAACATCGCTCGCGGATTAGCCCCAGACGAGGCGCGGTATGCAGCTCTGCGCACGTTCGGCAATCCTACGGTGCTTGGGGACGAAGCGCGGTCCAGTTGGAGCTGGAACTGGCTGGAGAAATTTTTGCGCGACCTGCGCTATGGTGTGCGCACGCTCACGCGCTCGCCGGGTTTTTCTCTCACCGCGATTCTTGTCATGGCGCTCGGCATCGGCGCCACCACATCGCTGTTTACCATTGTGCGCGCGGTACTTCTGAAGCCCTTGCCCTTCCGCGATCCAGAAAATTTAGTCATGGTCTACGAACACTTTCGGGATTCTTCGACCGGAGACGGCTTCAACGTGGTCTCACCCGCCGACTTCAACGAGTGGCGCGAGCAGACGCATGGTTTCCAGAATATGGCGGCGTGGCGCAATTATGGCTTCGATCTCACGGGCGAGCATCAGGAATTGCCGGAAGTGGTGCAGGCTGCTGGAGGGTCGTGGAACCTTTTTTCCGTCCTGGGGATCGAGCCGGCTTTGGGTCGTGACTTTCGCCCGGAGGAGGACAAGGTGGGCGCGAACCAAGTGGTTCTACTGTCGTGGAGTCTTTTTCAAAGACGCTTCGCGGGAGACCCTGCGGTTATTGGCAAACATATCCGTCTGGATAGTGCACCGTACGAGATCATTGGTGTTTTACCGCGTTGGTTTACGTATCCTGATGCGCGGGTGCAGTTGTGGGTGCCGTATGCCTCGACGTTCGATGCGAAGTCGTTTGCGCGGCATGATATGCATCAGAGCCACGTGGTGGCGCGACTATGGCCCGGGGTGAGCGCGGAAGCTGCGGTGAACGAGGTAGGCGCGTTGCAGTACCAAATGCACCTTGCGCATGCCGCGGAGCCGGTTGCGGAGGAGGTTCGACTGCGACCGATCCTGGAAGATGTGACCCAGGATGTGAAGACCCCGCTGGTGGTGTTGTTGTGCGCCGTCGGATGCATGCTTCTGATTGCTTGCCTCAACGTATCGAATTTGCTGGTAGCGCGCAGCGCGGCGCGGCGTAAGGAGCTTGCTGTGCGTGGAGCGTTAGGGGGCAGCCGGCTGATGTTGATCGGGGAGCAGATGGCGGAGAGTCTGCTGATCTGCCTCGCCGGGGGAACGCTGGGGCTTTTGCTTTCGTTCGGCGCGACGCGGTGGTTGGCGGAACACTGGAGCGATCTGCCGCGCGCCGACGCGATTCACCTGGATGGAACCGTGGTGGCGTTCGCGCTTGGCCTGGTGTTTCTTACGGCTTTGATGGCGGGGCTGCTGCCGGCGATTTCGTCTACTGGTTCGGGTATCTTTTCCGGTCTGCAGGAGTCGTCGCGGTCGATCGGGGGCAGTTTGTCACGGGCCACGCTGCGCAAGACCTTGCTGACTGTGGAGATTGCCCTCACGGTGATTTTGCTGGTTTCGGCAGGGCTGCTGTTCAAGAGCTTTTTGCATTTGCGTACTTCGAACCTGGGCTGCGTTACGGATCACGTACTGACGATGAAATATGGGTTGCCGGAAAAACAATATGACACGCGGGAGAGGGTAATCGCTTTCCATGAGGGACTTCTGGAACGGCTGCGCCGACTGCCAGGTGTAAGCGCCGCGGGCCTGGTCTCGACTCCGCCGGGAGGCGGTTGGGATAACGACTATGTGTTTACCCTTCCAGAGCATCCGTCGAATAGTTTTCAGCTGCAGAACGACGCGCTCGTCCGGCAGGCTGATCCAGGATACTTCCGCGCTTTGCAGATACCGTTGATCAGCGGGCGCGTTTTCACGGAGCAGGAGCGGCTCAATCGCGACCAGTACACGGTGGTCAGCAAGAAATTTGCGGATAAGTTCTTTCCTGCGGAAAATCCGATTGGCCAGCGGGTGACCGTAGAATCGCTTCACAAGACCTATGAAATCATCGGTGTGGTCGGCGACACGATGTGGGATGTGACTCAGCCGATCATGCCCATGATGTATTTTCCTATTCTGTCGGGGATCCCCGACCAGACCAGCAGCGCGACCATTGTCGTGCGGGCTGCCGGTGATCCACTGTCCCTTTCTATTCCTATTCAACAGCAGGTGGCTGCGCTCGACCCCGCTCTGCCGGTGTATGACGTGTTGACTCTACAGCAGGTGGTGGGTAAGTCCACCGCGACCCAAAGTCTCAGCGCCACGCTGGTGCTGGCGTTTGCCACACTGTCTTTGCTGCTGGCGGCAATTGGTTTGTATGGAGTGCTGTCGTATCTCGTCGCCCAGCGGAATACGGAGATCGGCATTCGCATGGCGCTGGGTGCGCAGAGAAGCGAAGTGTTGCGGCTAGTGCTATTCGATGGGCTGCGGCCGGTATTCATTGGATTGGTGATTGGTCTAGTCGGCGGGGCTACGGCAGCGTCATTCATTCGTTCCATTTTGTACGGGACCAGCCCACTCGATCCCGTTGTTCTTATTACTATGGTGGGCAGCCTTTTGCTCACCGCGCTGGTTGCCTGTGCGTTGCCGGCTATCCGCGCATCGAAAATCGAGCCCATGCAGGCGCTGAGGACGGAGTAGGGCAGCGGTAGCGCATTCAAGCCCCACGGCACGCTCCACGGCTGGCCGGGACAGGCGGGGCAGGCAAAGCACAGCTCGAGGGGCACCCAAAGCTTTGCCGGTACATTCCGGTCGTAATGGCAAAACGGGTAGGGAGGCATGGTAGCCCACTCAAGCCACAGTACGGCTTGAATGGGGCACCCAGAGCTTTTCTTTCCCAACTCGCGACCTAAGCCTCGCACTCTTACTGCTTCTTAGGCGGCTCGACTGCGCCGGGATATACGTCCTTCAGCGGCTTGCTCTCCTTATCAGATAGCTCAGGGTGCGGTAGCGGCTTACGCGGCAGCATCTGCTCCCGCATGGCGGTGTTGTAGACAAACACCGCTTCGACCACTGCCGCCTGTTTCAGATCGGAAGGCGATAGCCGCTCGTAGACATCCTGGTTGCTGTGCAGGCTGCGGGTTTCGTAGTCACGCGGGTCCTGGATGAATTGAAATCCCGGTATGCCGACCTGGTCAAAGGATTCGTGGTCGGTGGAGCCGCTGCTTCGCATGCTAATCGTAGTGACACCGAGGTCGTTGAGGGGCTCCATCCACTGCTTGAAGATGGGAACCATCGCAGCGTTGTTCTCGGCGTAGATGCCGAGCAGCTTCCCTCCGCCGTTGTCGATATTGAAGTAGCCGGAGATGAGCGCGTGCTCTGGCTTAACGGTCAACGGGCCAACCTGTTCACGAAGGAATTCGGGGACGGCGAGTTCCTCCGGCTTAGTAGAAAGCCCCACGGTGGCGAAATGCTGACGTACATAACCGATCGATCCGTATTCCGCCTGCTCTTCGCCCGACCACAAAGCGACGCGAATAGTTCGGCGCGGCTGCACGTGCAGCGCGTTGAGAATCCGCATGGCTTCCATGGCGATAATCACCCCTGCGCCATCATCGGTCGCTCCGGTGCCGGCGATCCAGCTGTCGAGGTGGCCTCCAAGCATGACCACCTGGTCTTTCAATTCAGGATCAGTGCCGGGGATCTCGGCAATGGTGTTGTAGCCTTGTTCGTGGTCGCCCGTAAATTCAGTGTTGATGGCGACTGAGACACTGACCGGTACATTGTGTTCCAGTAAACGTCCTACACGGCCGAAGTTTTCGCTGGAGACCACGGCGGATGGAATGGGCTGCTTATGATCAGGCAGGTAAGCGAGGGCCACCAATTGCTCGCTGTTGTCGTCGCGCATTATGCCACCATCGCCAGACCATCCGTGGACCAGAATGGCCGCCGCATGTTCATCCGCGAAGAACTTAGCCACCCGTTCCTGGAAGGTAATCTTCTTGAAAGCGTCTTCCCAGAATTTAGGCCCTCCTGCGAAGACATGCTGCTCTTCCATATTGCCGTCCAGTGGATATTGGTAAATCTGCACCAGCTTTTTTTCGTCATAATGTTGCATCAGAGGTTCGGGATCGGGATTGATCCTGGGTGCATCTCCGTAGAGGATGATCTTGCCGGCCAGCTTGCCCTTCCAGGCGTCGAGGTCTTTCTCTTCCTTCAAATTGGGCACGGCGATAACCTGCGCGGTGATTGCTCCGTGGGTAGCCGGCGACCAAGGCGTGGCCTGCGCGATAAAGACGGCTGTATCTGGCGTGACCATATCGACCGAGGTGCTGATCTGGCGCCAGCCCATGCCGAACTCGCCCCAGCTTTCCAGGTGCGCATTGGCGCATCCCATCGCGGTGAGTTGGTCACGCGTCCATGCGTTTGCTTTGGCTAAGTTGGGTGAGCCGGTAAGCCGTGGGCCGATATCGTCGAAGAGCGCACTGGCATATTCCATCACGTGCGAGTGAGCGAGACCCTCTTCGCGGATGCGCGCATACATACGAAGGTCGAGAGATTCGGTGGCCGGTTGAGGCTCGGGGCGGCTGTAATCGTAGCCGTCGATTGCGGCTGGCTTGTTAGTTTTTGGGGCATCTTTTAAGTTTGCCCCCATGGCGGTGAGGGAAGCGACACACATTGCCGCCGTGATGGCGGCCCATCGATGGATCATTCAGGGTTCCCTTTGTTCAGGAAAGTCTTATGGTTCAACGAATGATTGTAATCTTCACAGCATCGCGTTGCCCTACTCACAACGCAAGGCGGTCATGGGATCCACCGAGGATGCTCTCCACGATGGAACCGTGCAGGCCAGCCCGGCAGCGGCAAGGAGCACAAGCGCGGCGCCCAGTACCAGCAATGGATCATGGGCGGTATTCTCCACCCAGCGGGAGATGAGCCGGTTCAGCCCCAGACTGAGCGCGAGTCCCAGCAGCAATCCGGATCCGACGCTCACGCCGGCTGAAGACAGCACATTCCACAACACATCTTTCTTTTGCGCTCCCAATGCCATGCGGATGCCGAACTCGTTTGTCCGCTGTACCACCGAGTAAGAGACCACGCTGTACAGGCCCACGGCGGCCAAGACCAGCGCCAGCGCGGCGAATGCGCCAAAGAGAATCGAAATCAGCCTTCCCCTGGCCCATTCGGGCTCACGCCTGATCCACATCTCCAGGTCGTCTACCTGGCCGTTGGCCTGCTGATCGGCATTGACCGAGACGATCTGCCGGCGAACGCTATGCAAAATGGATAGGGGATCGACACGGCTTTGTACCAGGATCTGGGTATGCATCCACATGTAAAGCGAATAGGGGAGAAAGATGGCCGGCTTTAAGGGCTTGTCAAGGCCATCATTCAAGGAATCTGCGACGACACCAACGACTTGCAGCCAACCATCGCTTCCGGGCGCAGCGAGGGTATAGGGCGGTTCATCTTTGAGGGTAGGAATTTTCAGCGAATGCCCTAAGATTTCGCCGTTGGGGTCATAGCGTCTTACGAATGTCTCATTCACCACTACCATGGGTGCGCTGTGGGCAATTTCCGTTTGGTCCCAAAGCCGCCCCTGTTGCAGGGCCATGTGCAGGGTTTTGAAGTAGCCCGGATCGACAAATTCGAGTCTCGCTTTCTGTTCTTCCCCGGAAGGCTTGCCGGATAACTCAAATGTCTGCTCCCAGCCGCTATTCGGAGGGGTGGCATTGGTCGAAATCCCTGTAGACAGGACGTCAGGCAACGCGCCGATCTTTTGCCGAAGCTGCTCATAGTAGTTCACGCGCTCGGTTACGGTCTTATAGGTGTTGTCGTGGATCGGGATGCCAACCGACATCACGTGATGCGGGTCGTAGCCAAGTGGAACCCGCATCATACGCAGAAAGCCCTGGATGGCTGCGCCTGCGGCCGTCATCAGGAGCAGGGTGAGAGCAATTTGGCCCCCGATCAGGGTATTGTGCCACTGCTTTCCACGGACTGTTCCGGCGATTTTGCGAGTGCCCGATTGCATGGTCTGGCTAATCTCCGGGCGGGCAAGCCGCAATGCGGGAAATAAGCCAAACAACACGCTGGTGAGCACGGCAAGGACGACACTGAATAGCAGAACCGTCAGGTTTACGTGGAAATCCGCTTCATGCGGAAAGGAGTATTCCGGCAGACGGGCTACGATCCACCCCAGGCTTCCATAAGCGAGAAGCACGCCGATGGCGGCGCCGGAAAGCGCCAACAGCAGCGATTCTGTCAGCAACTGGCGGACGATACGAAGTCCGCTCGCCCCTACGGCCGAACGGACCCCAAACTCATGTTGCCGCGCTGTGCCGCGCGCCAGCAGCAGAATGGATACATTGCCGCATCCGATAGCCAGCAACAGCCCTACGGCTCCGAACAACAGGGCAAGAGTCATCCCTAATTGGTCCCTATAGAAGTAGCTGATGTTCCGCACTTCAAGTTTGTATTGCTTGGGAAAATGACTTGTGGTCTGTTTCGCGAACTGTTGGAAGAGCGGCACTAATTCGGCCGCTGCCGCTGCCGGCGTGATGCCAGGTTTGAGCTTGATGTAGGTTCCGTAGGTAATTGTCTGCGCAGGAGAGAGGTTCAGGGGAAGATAAACGTCCCCATCCGCCCAGGTAAAGCGGGGCGGCAGCACACCCAGGATGGTGTAGGTCTTGTGAACCAGCTGAATGGGCTTACCGACGACGGAAGGGTCGCCGTTAAAGTGCCGCTGCCAGAACTTGTGACTCAGGACAACGACGGGCTGCGGCTCCTGGCCATCCGGAGCATCCGAAGGGAGAAAATTACGGCCCAGCATTGCGGGCAGGCCAAGGAACCGGAGACCACTGGGTGTTAGATAAATTCCCCGCACATCTTCCGGCACATCGCCGCTGGTGACGGTCAAGCTCCATTGATTAACGCCCATCACGTCTTCCAGGGAGTGTGCCTGGCGCAACTGCCTTATCTGAGGCCCGGTAAGACCGTTCCAGTCATCTTGTCCTGCTTTGTCCAGCAGAGAGATGGTGGAAATGCGATCGGCCCCGGGATAGGGCCAGGGGTTGATCAGGGCGGCATAGACAATACTGAAGACTGAGACGGTCGCGCCGATCCCGAGTGCGAGGGACAGAATCGCGGTCAGCGCAAAGCCGGCATGATTGCCGAACTGGCGAAAGGCGTAGCGAACGTCCTGGAGCAAAGTGAGCATCGGCACTCCCCCAAAGAGAAATAGTCCCAGGCCTTGAAGAGCAACTATCGAGCCAATCCCCGAAGAGTACATGGTTGATCTCGAAATAGGCGAGGGAGAGCCCGGTGGGGCGTGTATCCAGCGAAATCACCTGCGCCGGCCACCCGCCAGAGCGAACCTTTGCTGTCCGAAAGTGGACATCTGAGGACAAAATTGAACAAATCAGAGGCGGCTTGCGTATGTATGCATGTGGCAAAGGTCAACAATCCCAATAGACGGACCGCTGAACGGCTTTGGTCACCAGCATGCATGAGCAACCAGTGATGGATATCTCTCGCCCAGACCTGAAAGTCAAGAAGCGCCGGCGGCAGGCGGTAACGATCTCGATTGGCGTGATCGTTTTGGCCGCCGTCACGTTTCTCGTGATGCGGCTCAAGCCCGCTGCCCCCAACGTCGACCGTTCCGCCGTTTGGACCGATACCGTCAAGCGCGGACCGATGGTACGCCAGGTGCGCGGACTGGGGACCCTGGTGCCTCGCGAAGACGCGATCCGCCAGATTCCGGCCCAAACCGAGGCCACGGTCGTGCGGATTCTCACGCTCCCCGGCTCGATTGTGAAGAAGGACACCATTCTTGTGGAGTTAAGCGACCCGAAGCTGAGCCAGGAGGCAATTGACGCCGAGCTTTCGCTCAAAGAGGCGCGTGCAGATCTCAGCAACGTCCAGGTAAAAGTACAGAGCGATCTGATGGCGCAAAAGTCCGCGGCGGCAACCGTACACGCGGACTACAACCAGGCACAGCGCCAGGCGCAGACTGACAAGACGCTGTACAGTCTGGGCGTGATTTCCGGTCTTGCCTACAGCAGCTCTCAAGGCACGGCGGATCAACTGAGCACGCGCAACAAGCTCTCGGAGGAGACGGTCCAGATCAACGAAAAGGCCATCGAATCACAGCTTGCCGTGCAACAGGCCAAGGTAGCGCAGGCCCAGGCCATCTACCAGCTGAAGCAGCAGCAACTAGATGCGCTCAAGGTGCGGGCAGGCATTACCGGCGTGCTGACCGATCTTCCCCTGGCCGTGGGCCAACACGTCACCGTGGGAACCATGCTGGCGCAGGTCGTGCAGCCGAATCAGCTCAAGGCGCAACTGAAGATTCCTGAGACCCAGGCGCGCGACATTCTCATCGGCCAACCGGCGTCGATCGATACCCACAACGGCCTCGCGGATGGAAAAGTGTCGAGAATCGATCCTGCGGTACAGAACGGGACCGTCACCGTCGATGTGGAGTTGGTTGGCGCTCTGCCCGGGGGAGCACGCGATCAACTGAGCGTGGACGGCACCATCGATCTGGAAAGATTAAAAGATGTGCTCTATGTGGGCCGGCCGGCCTTTGGCAACGAGAACAGCACCATTAGCCTCTTCCGTTTGGATGCGGACGGAAAGGGGGCGGTTCGCGTTCCGGTGAAAGTAGGCCGCGCGTCGGTGAATGCGATCCAGGTGCTGGAAGGACTGCACGCTGGGGACACCGTGATCCTGAGCGATATGTCGAGGTATGACACAACGGACCGAATTCGTCTGGACTAAGGGAAGCAACTTAAACAAGGAATACAGGAGCGAAGCATGCAGCCACTGATACAGATTGAAGCAATGACCAAGGTTTTCTACACCGAGGAGATCGAGACCCATGCGCTTTCCGGCGTGCACCTCTCCATCGACCGTGGGGAATATGTGGCAATGTCCGGGCCTTCCGGTTGCGGAAAGTCGACATTGCTCTCGATTATCGGCCTGCTGGACACACCGACAGCGGGCAAGTATGAGCTGAATGGCCGTCCGGTAGAGAATCTTAAATTTGCCGAGCGTTCGCGCATTCGGAATCAGGAGATCGGGTTCATCTTTCAGAGCTTCAACCTGATTGGCGATCTTACGGTCGCTGAGAATGTGGAACTACCGCTGACCTATCGCTCAGGGATGGCATCGAGCGATCGCAAGCAGCGGGTCCAGGAATCTCTGGAGCGGGTGGGCATGGCCCACCGCATGCGTCACTACCCCTCGCAGCTCTCGGGCGGCCAACAGCAACGCGTAGCCGTCGCGCGCGCACTGGCGGGCTCACCGTCTATCCTGCTGGCCGATGAGCCCACGGGTAACCTGGACTCGAAGAACGGCGAAGCGGTGATGGAACTGCTCAAGAACCTTCATCGCGAAGGCGCCACCATCTGCATGGTGACGCACGACCCGCGTTTTGCCCGCCATGCCGACCGCAACATCCACCTATTTGACGGGAAGATTGTCGCAGAAGGCGAGTTTGCCGATCACGCCCTCGAGATGCAATGAACGGGCACTGACGATCGCTGTGCGATGCAACAAATGCAGGGTTAGACGCGTGACGATTCGTCCCTGAAGGGACGGCGGATGAGGGCTGCAAAATGATCTCGCTCGAAAATATCGAAAGAAGCTACAAGACTGGCGCTGGTCAGACCTGGGTACTCAGGCGCATCCACCTGAAGATCCAGGCGGGCGAGTTTATCACCATCATGGGACCTTCGGGGGCAGGGAAGTCGTCACTGCTGAATGTATTGGCGCTGCTCGACGACCAGTGGGCCGGCGGGTATTGGTTCAATGACGAGGCAGTTCAGCTCATGAACCGCAAGCAACGGGCAGACCTGGCAAGGCGCAACATCGGGATGGTTTTTCAAAGCTATCACCTGCTCGACGACCTCAACGTCGCTGAGAACATCGACCTGCCGCTCTCCTACAAGAACATCTCCAAGGGGGAACGCCAGGCACTGGTCGCGGACACGCTGGATCGTTTCAGCATTGTGGGCAAAAAAGATCTCTTTCCCAATCAGCTATCCGGCGGTCAGCAACAGCTGGTCGGCATTGCCCGGGCGGTCATTCATCGCCCGGCCTTGTTGCTTGCCGATGAGCCGACGGGAAATCTCCACTCCTCGCAGGCGAAGGAGATCATGGAGCTCTTCCAGCAACTGAACCGGGAGGGAACGACCATTGTGCAAGTGACACACTCCGAGGTAAATGCCAGCTATGGCAGCCGGGTGCTGGAGGTTCGGGATGGATGGATGGTGCGTGACACTGCAAACCCTGGGTTGAACCAGTCAGCTGAGGTGAAGGCATGAGAGGTGTCTCCTGCGCGGGCAGCATGGTGCAGAAATCGCTGTCTGTGTTGTGTGCAGCGGGCCTTATGGTCTCGACTACCTTTGCCCAAAACGCCGCGGCGCCCTTGCCTTCCGCGCCTGCCGGCCCGCAGCAAGCTCCTCCCCAGACTATCGCGCAGCAGGCGCAAGCGGCGGCGCAGCCGCAGCCGCAGCCGGTTACCTACGAGGGACCTTTCCACATTGAACTGCCGCATTCGCGCAATTTCTTTGCGCGGTATATGCCCAGCACTGTGCCGGAACTCAACCTGCAAAACTCGCCGCGCCTCAAAAACCTCGAGCGGGAGGGCAAGCTCTACATCTCCCTGCAGGACGCCATCGCTCTGGCCCTCGAAAACAATCTCACGCTCGCCTCCTTCCGCTACAACTTCCCCATCGCGCAAGCCGATCTTCAGCGCACCAAGGCGGGAGGCGTAGCCAACGGCGTCAACACCAACATCACCCAGACCACGCCGAGCGGCTTTGGCGCCTCCGGCGGCGGCGGTGGCTCCTCCTCGGGAGGTGCGACCGCAGGCGCCGGAGGCATCGTCACCTCGACGCTAGGCGCCGGCCCGGTCGTTCCCTCGTTTGACCCCTTCCTCAACTTCAGCGGCTTTGTGCAACACATCGTCACCCCGGAGCCCAACCTTTCCCAGGTCGGCGTCGAACTCTTTAAGCAAAACAATATCGAGGTCCAATCGCAGTACACACAGTACTTTCCGCTCGGCACCGGCCTACAAGTCAACTACAACGGCTTCCGTACCGCCAACAATAGCCCTTATTTCGCAGTCAATCCTGAACTGAATGCCATTTTTCAGGTAATCCTGACCCAGCCGCTTCTGTACGGATTCGGCCTTGCCAGCAACGAGCGGTACATCCACATCGCCAAAAGAAACCTGCAGAACACCGATCTCGCCTTTAAGGAGCAGGTCATCGCCACCGTCACCGACATTGAAAACCTCTATTGGGATCTGGTCAACGCTTATCAGGACGTGCAGGTGAAGACCCGGTCATTGGCCTACGCCAATCAGACCCTGGCCGACGACCAGAAACAGTTGGAGCTCCAGAACATTCCTGCGATGCAGGTCATGAAGGACCAGTCTGCGGTTGCCACCAGCGAGGGCGACCTTACCATCGCCAAGGCCACGCTGAGGCACAACGAACTGCTCATTAAAAACGATCTCACCCGAAGTGACGACCCATCCATCGACGAAATCCCCGTCATTCCGCTCGACCTCCAGGGGGGGCCCGATCCCAACGAATCGAAATCCATCACCCAGCTGATCGACGAGGCCATGAAGAACCGCCCTGAAGTCGCAATTTACCGTAATCTGGCGGAGGTCCTGCGCCAGAGCCTCAAGGACATCAACAGCGAGCTGCTGCCTCAACTCAATTTGTACGGCTACTACGGAGGCACGGGGACCGCCGGCCCCAAAAACCCGTATTGCAGTCTCGGCCCACAGGAATGCGCCACCAGCCTGCCCACCGACTTCGCCAGCATGTTCGTGAACACCTTCAACTACTCGGCGCCCCAGTACGAGGTTGGCGTCAATCTCCAGATCAACCTCCGTAACCGGGTGGTCAAAGCCGACCAGTTCCGCGCCGTGCTCGCGTACCGCCAGAGCCAGATCTCCCAAGAGCAGCAGCAGAAGAGCCTCCGCTTCGACATTCGCGACTCGCAGTTCGCTCTTGAGCAGGCGCAAGCCCGTGTGGCGGCGACGCAAAAAGCACGCGATCTCGCGCAGAAGACCTTTGATATCGCCAAGCAGGAGCAAAACGTAGGGGCGATATCCAGGTATGACACCCTGGTCATGGAACAAGGCCTCGCTGTCGCTGAATCCGCGTTTTTTACCGCGCAGACTGCCTATGAAAAGGCCAAGGCGGACATTGACCGCGCTACTGGGACGACCTTGGACCGCACGAACGTCTCGATAGACGATGCAAAAAATGGCGTCGTCACCCACATGCCCTAGCGACAGCTATCATGGCGACCTTCCCGCAAACCGCGAAACAAAGCAGCCCAGTCCGGGGTCGTCCATGCGGCGAAGCCGTAGCCTGTGGTTCCGACAGATCTGCGGCGCCGCACTATACTTGGCATAGAGTATTGAGCGTTTGAGGCAATGATGGCCACTTTTCCGCAAGCTACAAAAGAGACCCATGCCGCCCGCGCGCAAGTGGAGGCGCCGAGAATACTCGCCGCCGATGACCAGCCCCATATTCTGGACGCCATCGAGTTATTGCTGCAGCCGGAGGGTTACCGGGTGGAGAGAGCGCAATCGCCTCGCGAGGTACGGGAGAGGGTTGCCAGCGAAACCTACGATGCGCTGCTCATCGACCTCAATTACACCCGGGATACTACTTCTGGCGCCGAGGGCCTGGAGTTGCTTGCCCAGCTGAGCGCTCATGACAGCCGACTGCGCATCATCGTGATGACGGCCTGGGCCAACGTTGATCTCGCGGTCGAGTCGATGCGCCGAGGGGCCTGCGATTTTATCCAGAAGCCCTGGGAAAATGCGCGGCTGATTTCCATTCTGCGAACCCAGATCGAACTTCGGCGGGCGGTTCGGCAAGCTGAAATTCTGGAAGCGGAAAACCGCCTGCTGCGCGCCGAAGGACGTCCTGAATTGATCGCCAAGGCGGCTTCGATGCGGCCGGTGCTGGAACTATTGGCGCGCATCGGGCCGTCGGATGCCAACGTGCTCATTACCGGCGAACATGGCACGGGCAAAGAAGTCGTAGCGCAGACGCTGCATGCGCTCTCTTCGCGCGCGGCTCGCTCGCTGGTCGCTGTGAACACCGGGGCGCTGGCTGAGGGAACGTTTGAGAGCGAACTCTTCGGCCATGTCAAAGGAGCGTTCACTGACGCACGCACGGACCGGATCGGGCGCTTCGAACTCGCCGATCGGGGAACCCTTTTCCTGGATGAGATTGCCAACGTGCCGATGCGTCAGCAGGCTAAACTACTGCGCGTGCTGGAGACAGGCGATCTGGAAAGAGTTGGCTCGTCGCAAACCAAGCGAGTGAATGTGCGTCTGATTTCGGCTACCAACGCCGATCTGCAGGAAGAGTGCGCCGCGGGACGCTTTCGCGAAGATCTGCTCTTCCGCCTCAACACGGTGGAGATTCATCTTCCCCCGCTGCGCGATCGCCGGGAAGATATTCCTCTGCTCGCCGGGCACTTTCTCGCCCGCTACACTTCCCGCTACCGCAAGGCTGCGAACGGTTTCGAGCCCGGCGCCCTGGAGGCCATGTTCCAACACAGCTGGCCGGGCAACGTAAGGGAACTCGACCACGCGATCGAGCGGGCGGTTCTCATGGCTCGTGGTCCGCGCATTCATATCGCCGACCTGGGCTTAAGCCAGGTGCGCTCATCCACCCAGAGTCTCGATGAACTCAGCCTCGAAGCGGTGGAAAGCATTCTCATCCGCAAGGCTCTGGCGCGGGCGGCCGGGAATGTCAGCCATGCGGCGGAGGCCCTGGGATTGAGCCGTGGAGCGCTCTATCGCCGGATGGAGAAGTATGGAATCTGATCCCACTCCGGACAACGGAAGTGAATCAGCTTCACGCGCACACCTACGCTCCGCTAAACACCGTGATCACACAACCCCTTTCGAGCGCCGCATCCGCATTCTCTGTCTGCTGGTTGCCGCTCCTGCATTTGTGCTCGCAGCGGTTCTACTTTGGCAGGCAAAAGTATCTCGTGGCATGGCCTGGACTCTGCTTGGCGGGGTCGCCTTTGTTTCGCTGATTGCGGCGGCGATCCTCATGGAGGAGATTATCCGCCCGCTGCAGACACTGGCCAACGTTGTCTCGGCTCTGCGCGAGTCAGATTACTCCTTTCGCGCGCGCGGCGGGCGGCAGCTCGATGCGCTGGGGGAGCTGGCGCTCGAGATCAACGAATTTGCTGACCTGTTGCAGAGTCAGCGTCTGGGTGAGTTGGAGGCTTCGGCCTTGTTACGCTGCGTTATTTCCTCCATGGACGCGCCTGTGCTTGCCTTCGATCCCACCCATCGCCTCCGCCTGGTCAATCCAGCTGCCGAGCGCATCTTCCATCTCATCGCGGAGCGAGACCTGGCCTCGAGCGCCCAGGATCTGCAACTTGCGGACGTGCTGGATCAGCCCGATCGAGGAATCCTCGTCCTTGGCGGCAAGGGCAATCCTGTGCACTGGATGGTGCGGAGATCAAGCTTTCGTCAGCACGGCATTCCCCACACGCTCCTGGTGTTGTCCGACGTGAGCATTGCCTTGCGCGAGCAGGAGCGTGATGCCTTCCAGCGCCTGATCCGGGTGATCGGGCATGAGATCAATAATTCGCTGACGCCGATCAAGTCCATTGCCGGCAGCCTTCGTTCCTGGATTCATATCAGTCCACCGCAGCGGCAAACTACGGATGCTTCTGGTACAGACCATGACCTATTCAGCCTCGACCGTGGTCTCAAAATTATTGAGAACCGTGCCGAATCGCTCAATCGATTCATCCAGGCATACCGGCAGCTCGCGCAGTTGCCGCCGCCCGCATTACAACCGGTTTCGTTGCATTCCTTGATGGAGCGTGCTGTCGCGCTGGAAACCAGGGTGGCCGTCCAGCTCAATCCGGGGCCTGATATCGTGCTGCAGATCGATCCCGATCAGATCGAACAGCTGGTGATCAATCTGCTGCGCAATGCAGCCGAGGCAGCGTTGGCGCGCTTTCCCGAGATGCCCTCGAACGGCCATATCGCGAAGGAGGTTCCTGAAGTGACGATCACCTGGAGAACCACTCCTCAGGCGGTGGTCATTCTGATTCAGGACAACGGGATCGGTCTCATCAATCCATCGAACCTGTTCGTGCCTTTTTACACCACCAAGCCGGGAGGAAGCGGCATCGGTCTGGCCCTGGCGCGGCAGATATGCGAGGCACATGGCGGCCTTCTTCAAGTGGCCAATCGCCTGGATGGTCCCGGTTGCGGGGCGGAGATCCGGCTGCCGTTGAGGTCATCGCAGGCCTTCCTTCCACCGGGACAGGAAGGCAAATCAGCGGAGAACAAGGTGTACGGGTAAGGTTGTGGCCTCTAGAGTTGCCTAGGACACATGCAGTGCCGGGGCATTGTTTCGGTCCCGGTGAGGCTTTATGACGATCTCCACATCCTGATCGAGTGCCACGAGAAAACGCAAGAGCCGTTCGACAGAGAACTGCCGAAACTCCCCGCGCAACATCTTGGAAATGTCGGGCTGGCGGATGCCAAAAAGATCGGCTGCCTCGACCTGTTTCAAGCCGCGATCTTTCATGATCGCGGCGATCTTGAAGACCAGTTGCGCCTTGATAAGGTGCTCCTCGGCATTTGGAATGCCGATATCTTTGAAGACATTCCCGCTGCTGACTTCGTATCCCTTTTTAGTCATCGTTGGCTGTCCTTTGCAATCTTCTCCGCCTCACGTAGGCGTTGCTTGATCAGGTCGAGGTCCCGGAGAGATGTCTCCCGTCCTGTTGCCGATTTCTTCTGGAAGGCGTGAAGGACGTACACAGCTCCCGCGTATCGTAATGTGTATACCGCTCGGAAGGTGTCACCGCGAAAATCCGTGACTACCTCCACGACTCCTGCCCCACCAAAGCCATGCAGAACTTTTGCATCGCGGTGTTTTCTTCCACACTGCGCGATGTATAAGGCGTAGCCCATGTGATCCAGTACGGATTCTGGAAACGCGCGCAAATCTCTGCGGCTGGAGCCGACCCAGATCACCGGCTTAAATGAAGGCTCCGCAGTCATTGGCTATATCGATATAGTGATATCACTATATCACCATTTCTTGCCGTTTGATGCGCACTCTACGCCAAGCCTTAACGGCGCTTGAGCGTCTCCAGTTCATCCAGGGTGCGTGGCCAGTCAGATTTTAAGAGCCGCGAAAGACTGCGATCTGCCAGAAGTTTCCCGCCAGTCTGGCACTTGACGCAGTAATCGGTTTCATTGTCTGCGTAACGAATCCGCTGGATCGGTTGGCCGCATCGCGGGCAAGGCTCTCCATAGCGTCCATGTACCGCCATATCCTTGCGAAAGGCGGTCACCTTTTCCGGAAAGCCGGCCTTTGCCTCGTCGCGCAGCCGCTCGATCCATAATTTAAGCGTGGCCTGCGTCGCGGCATAGAGCCTTTCCCATTCCTGCGGCTGCAGCTTGTGTGTCATGGCGATCGGGGACAATTGTGCCGCGTGCAAAATCTCATCCGAGTATGCGTTCCCAATGCCGCTTAGAATGCGCGGGTCGGTGAGAGCTCTCTTGAGCGTTCGATTCTCGACCGTGAGGGCCTTGCGAAAGGAATTGAGATCGCTGGAGAGTACTTCGATGCCTCCCGGGTCGATGGAGTGCAACGCCTCCTCTCCTTCGAAGAGATGCAGCGACGCGCGGCGCTTGGTTCCCGCTTCGGTAAGCACCAGGGAGCCATGGGGAAAGTCAAAGGCGGCCAGATTCTGCCGGCCTGCCAGCTTGGCTCCCGGTGGCCGCCAATGCAGACGCCCGGCAATCATCAAGTGCAGCACCAGCCAGAGATCGCCATCGACTCCGATTGCAATGCGCTTGCCGATGCGGCGCAGTTCGCGCACCACATGACCCTCGACGCTGGCAACGGCTGGCCGCGCCGTGCGCAGCAAGAATGCGCTTGCTATGCGCACGTGCTCGAGCGGCTGCCCGAGAATCCGCGGCTCAAGCGCGCTGATGTAGGCGGTGATGTCCGGTAACTCCGGCATGAACTACTAGCTTGCCGGTTGCCTCGCCGTTTCGCAACGTCGAATCCAAGGTCCTTGGTACATGTGCTAAACTCCTGCCCGATGAACCGACGCATGTTTCTTGGCCAGGCCGCGATGGCGTACGGCGCGCTCCTGCTCCACGCGCGCGGCCAGGGAACGTCTCATGCGCCCGGCCTCACCATCCGCGAAATTCGAGCGGTTCGTTTGCGCGACGGATTCAATAGCCGCTTTGTCCGCGTCTACACCAACCAGGGTCTGACGGGCACGGGCGAGATGCTGGACACCGTCGGCGCGGAGTATATCGTCAACAACAACATCGGGCCGGCGCTCTCGGGCCGCGACCCACTGGATATTGAAGGAATTCTCCTCGACCTGTGGGGTGGGAAGCATCTTGCGGCTGGCGGCTCTCCCTCGCCTATTTTCATGCGCGGAATGGGCGGACCCTACCTCACAGCGATCAGCGGAGTGGAAATGGCGCTCTGGGATCTGGCCGGCAAAGCGCTGAATGCGCCCATATACCAGCTGATGGGCGGCCGTGTGCGCAGTAAATTGCCAGTCTATCTGCACGCAGCAAACCCGGGTGAAGCGACCAGCCTGATTGCTAGGACGAAGGTGAAAGCGCTCAAGATCGGGATCGATTACAGTCCGGATGAATGGACCCTGAAGAAGGGATGGGACCCGAACAAGCTTTGGGGCCTCCATCTGAACACGGTGCAGTTGGATGATGTAGTGCATTTCGTCGCCTCTATGCGCGAGGCGGTGGGCAACAGCTACGACCTTGCTCTAGAATGCCATGCGCGTTACGACGTCGAGACAGCCATCCAGCTTTGTCACCTGGTGGAACCATTCCGCCTGATCTGGGTGGAGGAACCGATCCCCAGCGACGATGTCGACGCCATGCTGCGAGTGCGCAATGCTACCCGGGTTCCCATCGCAGCCGGGGAGAATATCTATAGCCGCTACGGCTATCGTCCGTTTCTGGAAAAGGAAGCGCTCAGCGTCATTCAGCCGGATGTTTCGAAGACCGGCGGCCTGCTTGAAACGCGTAAGATCGCGGCCATGGCCGAGGTCTACTCCATCCCCATTGCGCCTCACGGCGTAGCGTCCCCTCTGGGCACCATGGCGGCTGCTCACGTTGCCGCTGCGACGCCGAATTTTATGCTGCTTGAATTCACACACTACGTCGATAAGTCCTACACCTCGCTGACCGAGCCGGTTTCGCTCGATGACGAGGGCTTTCTGGAGGTGAGGACCACTCCCGGAATCGGGATAGCACTTAACGAGGATGTGGTGAGGGAAAGGACAGACCCTGAATTCCATCCTCTCTAAGAGTCCAAGCGAAACCAGGGCTCCGCGGATCGCGGGGATCGGGGAGCTGCTGTGGGATCTTCTGCCCAGTGGTCCGAGGCTGGGCGGGGCGCTGACGAACTTCGCTGTGTTCGCTGCTCGACTGGGGAACCGCACTGCACTGGTCAGCAGCGTGGGTGACGATGATTATGGTAGAGCAGCCCGCACTGCGCTCAAGCAGCCTAACCTTGATTTGGAGCAGCTGCAGGAAGATAGCACTCATCCGACCGGGACGGTCGAAGTTTCCTTTTCCGCCGATAAGCAACCCAGATACATCATCCATCGCAACGTGGCATGGGACTTTATTGGTTTGACACCTGAGCTGCTTGAATTAGCCGGTGCTGCGGATGCCGTTTGTTTTGGAACCCTTCCCCAACGGCACGAGGTTTCGCGGTCAACCATCCGAAGCTTCGTAGAGGCCACTGCGCCAGGGTGCGCGCGGGTGTGCGACGTAAATCTACGCATGCCTGATTGCAGCCCGGAGGTGCTGAGCTGGTCGATGGCGCACGCCACCATCATCAAGCTTAGCGATGAGGAGATGCCGCAGCTTTTTTCGATGCTGAATGAGCAGCAGTTGGCGGTGAGTCCTCAGGGCGCGGCCCATACGCTGCTGGAAAATTTCCCCGCTTGCCAACTGGTGGCCACCACGCTCGGACCCCATGGATGCCTGCTTACTACGCGCGAGAGTACATTCGGGCATCCGGGGTTTCCCATCAAGGCGGTTGATACCGTTGGCGCGGGCGATGCCTTCACCGCCGGCCTGGTACATGCTTACCTTCGCGGCGCGTCGCTGCCTCAGATGGCGGAGATCGGCAACCTTTGCGGCAGCTACGTGGCATCGCAGCCAGGGGCTACTCCGCCGCTGTCTCGAGAGTTGATCGAACGCATTGGGAGTAGCCTATGAATCGTCGGACGTTTCTCGCTTCTGCCAGTGCGTTTTGTGCCTTGCATAGATATGCTCCAGCAGGGTTGTCGCCGGCGCTGAGGGAAAAACTCATGCGCGATCCGTTCAGGCCGCAGTTCCACCTACTGCCTGCGGCCAACTGGATGAACGATCCCTGCGCACCTCGATACTTCCGCGGCCAGTATCATATGTTCTTCCAGTACAACCCCGGCGCGCCGGTCTGGGGAGACATGCACTGGGCACATGCTGTCAGTCCCGATCTCATTCACTGGAAGCACCTGCCGGTTGCCCTATCGCCTACTCCTGGATCCTATGACGCGTTCGGGTGTTTTACCGGCAGCGTGCTGCCCGGCGCCGAAGTGCCGACCATTCTTTACACTGGTGTGACCCGGTCGTCGCCGGAGACGATTCGCGGCGAAGGGCTGCACGAGGTGCAGTGTCTCGCCACCTCCACTGACCCCGATCTGCGCAGCTGGAAAAAACTGGATAAGCCAGTGTTGGACAGCCCACCGCCTGGTTTGCAGGTGACCGGCTTTCGCGATCCCTGCCCGTGGAAGGATGGCGATACGTGGTACCTGGTCGTAGGTTCGGGCTTTAACAAGATCGGCGGTGCGGTGCTGCTTTATAGCTCGTCGGACGGACGTAACTGGACCTACCTTCATCCGCTGGCGCAGGGTAAGTGGAACGGAAGCAGCAAGAGCAACCCTGTCGATACGGGGGAGATGTGGGAGTGTCCCGACTTCTTTCCCCTGGGGGACAAGCACGTGCTGCTCTACTCTACCGAGCGCAAGGTCTATTGGGAGGTGGGCAGGTTCGACAAGAGCGACCTCCGCTTCCACTCGGAAACCAAGGGCCTGCTCGACCACGGATCGTATTACGCCATGAAGAGTATGGTCGACGCCAAGGGCCGGCGCATTCTTTGGGGATGGGTTGAGGAGACGCGCACTCCAACGGAGTGTGAAGCTGCGGGATGGGCAGGCGCGATGGCCCTGCCTCGGGTGCTCTCGCTGGGAGCTGATAATGCTCTGCGCATGGAGGTTCCGCCGGAGTTTTCCACCCTGCGCAGGAGGACGCAGAAGCTGCAAACGGCGCAGATTCTGCCCATCGAAAACCGAGCCGCCGAGATTTTGTTCAGCTTCAAAGCAGGCGAGAGAGCATGGGGGCTGGAATTGCGAGCCAGCGCAACGCCGCTGTTCGCCATTCACTACGCCGGCGGGACCGGCAAGCCTTCGGTTAGCGTGGACGGTAACATCCTGCCGCTCTCGCCGGATCAGGACGGGGTCTCGACGGTTCAGCTCTGGCTTGACGGCTCGATCATCGAGACATTCGTCGACCGTAAAGAGGCCATGACGGCTCGTTGCTTCATCGCAGCTCCGTGGGGCATTCAGCTCGGCTGGACGGGAGCCACAGATGCCCTGAAAAGCCTGACGGTATCGGGCGTCACGCCTATCTCGCACGACCGTCTCACTAGCTAGATCCTAACCATGGCATGCTATCGTTTTTTCATGTTCCGTTCCGTCTTTGCTTTGCTTTGTCTGGCCAGTGTTCAATATTCCGCCGCGGCGGCAGTACCCGAAACGTTTCACTGCAATACCGCCGCGCACGAGCCCTTTCTCGATCAGGCGAACCGCTTCATCCTGACCACGCTGCGCTATCAACCGGTCGAAGCCACGCAGGCTGGGTATCATGGCGACCCCGGCGCTCCGCTGGACAACCAGCTCGACGACTCGAGCCCGGCGACCATTGCTGCCGAGCGCGCCTTGTTCATTGCCGGCAAGCAGTGTTTTGGCGCCGCCAAAGCAGGTACGCCAGAGGAGGGTGCGGATCTTGCGCTGCTGCGCGACAACATCGAGTCCACTCTCTTTCAGATCGACGTACTGCAGGGCTATCGCTACCGTCCGCAGGATTATGTCGAGATGATCGGCTCCGGCCTGTTCTTCCCGCTCACCTCGACGGACGGCACGGAGCAGTCGCGGCTCTCTTCTGTGCTGGCGCGCATGGGGCAGATTCCGAAGATTCTCGACCAGGCGCGCCACAACCTTAAAGAGGCCGATCCGGTATTTATCGATACAGCCTTAGAGGAGAACGCAGGGGACACCGGAGTCATCGAGCAGATTGGGGGCATGATCCATGCCCGGTCGCCGCTGCGCTCGCGCTACGATGCGGCAGCGAAGGCGGCTCGCGCATCGCTCGACGGTTATGCCGCGTGGCTCAAGGGCGACCTGGCCCACCGGCCGCACACGGTTACCTGGCGTACCGGACCTGCGGTCTACGCGAAGATTTTCGCTTACGCGCTCGGCCCGGGCACGCATGAAACTCCGGACTCGGTGCTCGCCGCTGCCGAGGCGGATCTGCCCCGGGTTCGGGGGGAGATGTACTCGGTGGCGTTGCCCCTGCACAAGAAATGGTTTCCGGAACATGGCGATCATCGCGACCTGAGTGGGGATGCGCTCGAGAACAAGGTCATCGCCGAAGTCATTGACCGCATCAATCAGGATCACGTACAGCCGGATCAACTTCTGGAGAAGGTAAAGGCTGAGGCCAGCGGTATTCGTGCTTTCATCGTGCAGAAGGACTTGGTTACCTTGAGTGATCGCGACAATATGCGCATCGTGCCCACTCCGGTTTTTGAGCGCGGGGTCTATTCGGTGGCGGGCTTCCATCCCGCGCCGGCGCTTGAACCGAAGCAGGAAGCGGAGTACTGGGTTACCCCCATCGATCCCAAGACCAAGGAGCAAGCGGAGTCGAAGCTGCGCGAGTACAACAACTGGATGCTGTTGTACCTGACCATGCACGAAGCGCTGCCGGGGCACTACACGCAGTTCGAGCACGCGAACAACCTGAAGCCTTCGTCGCGCCGCGTGCTGCGGGTGCTACTGGGGAACGGCCCCTACGTGGAGGGTTGGGGTGAATATGGAGTGAAGGAAATGGAGGATGCGGGGTACGCCAACCATGATCCTCGTTTCGTGCTGATGGTCGAGAAGATTCGCCTGCGCGTGATCACGAATGCGATTCTCGATATCCGCATGCAGAGCCGCAACATGACGGACCAGGAGGCGCTCGACCTGATGGAGAACAAGGCGTTTCAGACGGCGGCCGAAGCGCAGGGTAAGCTGCGCCGGGCCAAGCTGACCGCGGGTCAGCTTATTACCTACTATGTCGGATTCCACCAGTGGATCCATGTGCGCGACGATATCCAGCAGCGGCAGGGAAGCGCCTTCTCGCTCAAGCGGTTCAATGATACGGCCCTGGACGAGGGTCCGCTGCCGCTGCCGATTTTGCAACCTTTACTGGTACAGAAGCTGGTTGGCCGTTAAGGGGGCTCAGGCGTGAAACTTCTTCATGTACCTGGCGTCGACGGCCAGCGCTTCCATGATGGGCGTTTGAAACTCCTCCTGCTCAACGAAGGCGTGGCGAATGTGCCCCCCTGCTGCCGCGGCGGCGAAGATGGGCGTGTAGTCAATGGATCCGGTGCCGAGTTCCACTGAGGGCGGCTTGTTGTCTTTGAAGTCTTTGACGTGCAGCATCACGATGCGGGTGGGGTATTGCTTCAAGTAGTGCACCGGATCCTGGCCGCCTACGATGACCCAGCCGCAGTCCAATTCAAAGCTGACCTTTGCCGGATCGGTGTGCTTCAAGAGTTCATCGTAGGGCAGGATGCCGTCAATCGCGCCGAACTCGGCATAGTGATTGTGATAGGCGAACTTCATGCCCGCGGCTTCGACCTTGGTCGCTACCTGGTTGAACTGGTCCGCGCTCCAACGCCAGTCATCGAGAGTGAGCGGCCCCTTAGCGCCTTCCTGCTGATGCATAGGGGAAGAGCAGACTACGTATCCAACGCCCAGGGATTTGCAGAAGGGCAAGATCTCATCGAGGTGCTGCCTCAGCAACGCCAGGGGATAATGGGCGCTGACGCAGCGCAAGCCGGCCGCCTGCATGGCAGTCTTTACCTGTTCTACAGGGAGGTTGAAGAACCCGGCCGCTTCCACTTCTTTATAGCCCAGGGCCCCGATCTGCTTGAGGGTGCCGGCGTAATCCGTGGGCAGCAGGGTGCGCACGGAATAGAGTTGCAGACCGATGGGGAGCCCCAGCGATGCTCCGCGGCCCACTCCGGTATAGAGGAGGGCGGCGGCTGCGGAAGTGGAGCTTATGAAGCGGCGTCTGGTAATCGACATTTACGAATTTCCTCCTGAACGGTCAGTGACCTGTCTACTCCATGAACCAGCCGTGGGTCAACAGGATCGACTGGCCGGTGAGCACCAGCGTTACCTTACGGTGCAAACGAAATTGGAAGCGTCGTTGGTGCTCCCTGATCCCCGATAGTGGGCGGTGCGCGGATAGGGACATAAGGGACGCTGCGTGTTTACCGCGCCGGTCGTGTCAGTGGGCGGCAAGGTGCCGGCGATGATTTTATCGGGGGCTACTCCGTGCTCTACCCAATCGACCACGGCGCCGAGGGCATCGAAATGGGTTGCCCCTGGACCACCGCTGCAATGCGACATGCCCGGGACCATGAAGAGGCGGACCGATTGATCGATGGCCGGATCGTCCTTGGCGCGTGCAAGCACGGCGTTGTAATAGTCGATGGATTCTCCCGGCGCGACTAACCAGTCGCTCCAGCCGTGATAGATGAGCAGCTTGTGGCCACGTGCGCGAAAGGCGTCGATGTCCGGGCTGGTGGCATTCACCATGGGGGCGAGCTTTTGGATAAAGGCCGTGTCCTGATGATCGAAGTCGAATTGGCGCCAATCCCAGTCTGGGCCGAAAACCCATTGAAAGATGGGCGCGAAGGGCGGGATTGCAGTGGGACCGGGCGTGCGATCTAAACCCTCCCAGGCGAATTCGCTGCCTTTGGGCAGGCCTGGATAGAGGCTTTGGCCGGTTCGCGGGTTGACTGGGCCGGCATAGATTTCTTTTGCGGTTTCGACCTGGGCCGCGGTCAGACAATTTTCCTGATTGGCTTGCTTGCACTGCAATGAGGCGGGATCGAATTGGCATTTGGTGGGATCGGCGATCACTCCGTCTTTGACGCCGTCAAGGGCGTCGCAGGCATTCATGACTGCGTGGGCAAGCAGGGATTGCGCGGCTGGGGGCAGGTAGGAAGCGGGGGTCTTCTCGTTGACGGCGAAGTTCCAGAGGATGCTGACATGCACGCCGGTGCGGTTGTTGGCTGCGGCTCCGCCGACGATGCCATCGTAGTCATCCGGGTATCGCTGGGATTCCATCAAGGCCTGCTCGCCTCCGGTGGAACAGCCGGTGAAGTAAGAGCGCTTCGGGTCCCGCGCATAGTAGGCGCGGACGATCTGTTTCGCGACCAGGGTCATTTCGTGGGTGGCGCGGTAGCCCCAGTCGATCCAGCGTTCGGGGCGATTGATGAAGATGCTTGCGGTTTCGCCTGGTGGCGTGGACATGCCCATATCGGTGTTGGCAACGGCGTAGCCACGGCGCAGTCCTTCTGCCAGGGCGTTGTAGCTGATGTTGCCGGCAAAGCCTCCATTGCCGGTCCCGTTGAAGCGCTCGTTCCAGCCGGATTGGGGCATCCAGATTTCGACCCGAATGTCGGAGTCGGGGCTTGGCTTAAGCGTGGCGGTAACGCGGCAGAAGGCTGGGAGGTCTGGCAATGGTTTTCCGGTGGAGGGTATGAACTTGCCGGCTGCCACCACCTCTGCCTCGGTGATGGTGGTGTGCGGCAGTTGCAGGGCCGCCAGACCTTCGCAGCTGGCGAAGGAGCGTGCGTGGATAAGAGCCAGGCTCGCGAGTATTAGGACCCGAAGGCTCCGTGTTGTTGGGCTAGCAGTCAACAAGCGGAGAGTGTACTAGGAAGGGGTTCGCCCTGCAATTGGGTGGGGGGGATACGTCAGCTTCGCTGATGCCAAAAAATGAGCGCGAAAAGAGCCACAAGCGCCATAAGCCTCGGTGGTTCGGCCCTGACGCCCAAAGGGTGCGGGGGGTGGGTAAGATCTCTTCCAAAAAATGAGCGCTAAAAGCGCCATAAGCGCTATAAGCCCCCTGGGGTGACCCCTTGGGGTTCGGTCCCACGGCAAGCTCCACGGCACGCCGGGACAGGCGGGGTAGACGGGATGACAAAGAGGTGGTCACACCATATAGATGCGTTTCCGAGTGGTTTCGGTTAGAGGGCCAGGAAATATTTTCGGGCGGTTTCGCTTAAGATCGACGGGGGAGCTTTTCTCGCGATGAATATGGCCAATCATTTTCCCAAGATGCTTGAGATGGAGCAGAGCTATCCGCCCTCTCCCAAGCTGGATTTTGCCAGCGTTATTAAGGAGCAGTTCGTGCAGCAGGGGCTGCGAGAGAAGGTCACGCCGGGCATGAGGATTGCCCTGGGCGTTGGCAGCCGCGGCATCACCAACCTGAAAGAGATTGTGAAGGCGGCACTGGGCGTCCTGACCGAAGCGGGAGCGCGGCCGTTTATTGTGCCGGCGATGGGGAGCCACGGGGGAGCTACGCCGGAGGGCCAGATCCAGGTGCTGGCGGAGTATGGGGTCACGTCGCAGAGCATGGGCGTCGCGATCGAAGCCAGCATGGCGGTGAAGAAGATTGGCACGGCGTTCGACGGCGTGGATGTGGTGTTCAGTGTTCCGGCGTTTGAGGCGGATGGAGTGGTGGTGCTGAACCGCGTCAAGCCGCACACCGATTTTCGCGGGACGCTGGGGAGCGGCATCCAGAAGATGATGGTGATTGGGTTCGGGAAGCAGGTGGGGGCTAACAATGCGCATCGTGCCGCGGCCCATATGGGTTACGAGGTGGTGCTGCAGGAGATTGCCCGGGTGATCCTGGGCGCGGCTCCGATTTTTTGCGGCATTGCGCTGGTGGAGGATCAGCATCACCAGACCGCCGAGATCGCAGTGCTGCGGCCGGAGAATATTGTTCGCGAAGAGGGCCGGTTGTTCAAGAAGGCGGAATCGCTGCTGGCGCGGTTGCCGTTCGAGGAGATTGATCTGCTCATTATTGACCGCATCGGCAAGGACATCAGCGGGTCGGGCATGGACACGAATGTGATTGGCCGAGACATTGATGGATACAGGTCCACGCTTCGCTCTTCGAGTACGGTGACGCCGCGGGTTTCCCGTATCTTTGTGCGCGATCTGACGCCGGCGAGCAATGGTAACGGCATCGGGATTGGCATGGCAGACTTCACTACGGCGCGTTTTGTGAAGTCACTCAATTTGCAATACACCTACATGAACGCTCTGACTTCGCTGGGGATGCAGGGGGCGAAGATTCCTATCTACTTCGATACTGACCGCGATGCGATCGAGGCGGCCCTGGCTTCTCTCGCGGCTCCTAACCCGGAGAAGGTGCGCGTGGTGCGGATTGCCGATACGCTCAACCTGGAACGGTTTCAGGCTTCGGAGGCCTGCGTTGGCGCGACCAATGGACACCCGGGCGTGACTACCGCGGGAGCGGCCCGGGAGATGGAGTTTGACTCGGCGGCGAATCTGCTGCCGTTGTAATAGGCGGGCGCTCCTAATGACAAACGAGTGGGGGAGGCATGGTAGCCCACTCAAGCCGAAGTACGGCTTGAATGGGGCACCCGTCATTTGTGAGGGAACGAGAGAGGGAGGCATGGTAGCCCACTCAAGCCCCACGGCACGCCGGGGCAGGCGCCGTACGGCTTGAATGGGGCACCCGTCATTTGTGAGGGAACGAGAGAGGGCAGAGCCCAGGGGGCGCGGACTCTTTGCGTTCGCTGATAGCATGGATGTCGCCTCTCGACGCCTTGGTGGGGCCAACATGAGCCATCGCATTTGTACCGTCGTCATGAGTCTGTTTGTTCTCGCTGGAGTGCTTCCCAGGGCTGGGTTCGCGGCTGAGCCGCTGTGGAAGGCGAGTTGGATTACTCATCCAACGGCTCCGCTGCGGGAGCCGATCGTGCTGCACTTTCGGCGTTCGTTGCAACTGGATAGCAAGCCTGCGCGATATGTGGTGCATGTGAGCGCGGACAACCGCTTCATCCTCTATGTCAATGGGCATCGCGTGGGCGATGGTCCGGCGCGGGGCGACCTGCGGCACTGGCGCTACGAAACCTTCGATCTGGCCCAGTATCTTACAGCCGGCACAAATTATGTAACCGCCACGGTGTGGAATTTTGGTATTTACGCGCCCGCGGCGCAGATTACCGACCGCACGGCATTTCTGGTGCAGGGCGACGGCGCGCTGGAGGCCGGTGTGAGCACGCCCACGGGATGGATGGTTGCCATTGAACCCGGTCGCGTGCCAGTCCCACGCAAGGCGGGCGATGTCAACGGCTACATGGCGAATGGCCCGGGGGAAGAGCTGAATGCAGCGGCCTACGATTGGCAGTGGAATGATCCTGGCGACGCGAGCAGCGCCTGGGTAGCCGCTGCTGGTCCCATGCGCGAAAACATCTATCCTTCGGCGGCCCGCGCCGGGCTAAAGGGGGAGCAGGTAGACAACTACTGGGAGTTGGTGCCGGATGAGCTGCCGCACATGGCGTACGCTGCTACGGACGCGGGCGCGGTGGTGCGGTCGGACGAGCCGGGCGCCAACGCGTTTCCTGCGAAGCCGGTCACCATCGCGGCGAATCGCCACGTGCATTTGCTTTTGGATCGCAAGACGCTGACCACCGCCTATCCTTTATTAACGGTTTCGGGTGGTAAGGGAGGCAGCATCCGCTTGACTTACGCGGAGGCACTTTATGACGAAAAGCAGCAGAAGGGCGATCGCAATGAAGTGGGCAACCGCCAGGCATTGGGAGTGCACGATCGCTTTGTTCCCGATGGCGGCCAGCATCGCACCTTTGAGCCCCTGTGGTGGAGGGTGTGGCGCTATCTCGACCTGGATATTCAGACGGGCGGCGAGCCGCTGACGCTGGACTCGTTGCAGGCGGAGTTCACGGCTTATCCTTTTGAGGAGCGCGCTTCGTTTGTAAGTAAGGATCCCGAGCTGGCGCAGATATGGGAGATAAGCTGGCGAACGGCAAGGCTCGATGCGCACGAGACGTATATGGATACGCCTTATTGGGAACAGTTACAGTATGTGGGCGACACGCGGATCCAGGCGTTGATTTCGTATGCTGTGACGGGCGACGACCGGCTGGCTAAGCAGGCGCTCAAGAGCTTTGATGACTCGCGCATTCCCGAAGGGCTGACGCAAAGCCGCTATCCCACTTCGCAGCCGCAGATCATTCCTACGTTTTCGCTTATCTGGATCGACATGCTGCATGACTATTGGATGTATCGTCCTGATTCGTCGCCGGTGAAGGCTGGATTGCCGGGGACGCGCACGGTGCTCGATTGGTTCGCGGGATACGAACAGCCTGACGGTTTGCTGCGCAAGCTGCCCTGGTGGAGTTTTGTCGACTGGGTCTCGAGCGGAGAGCTGCCCACCTACGATGAACATGGCGAGTCCTGCACCACCACGCTGCAATACCTGGGAGCGTTGGGGGATGCGGCAGAGTTGGAGCAGGCGCTGGGGGAGCAGGATCGAGCGGCGCGGGAGAGCCGGCGGGCAGAGCATGTGCGCAGCGGCTTGTATGAGAAGTGTTGGGATGCGGGGCGCAAGCTGCTGGCCGACAATCCTGCGCACACGGCTTTCAGCCAGCAGACGAATGCGCTGGGAGTGCTGTTCGATGTGATTCCCCGGGCGGAGCAGCAGAGCGTTTTGCAGCGGGTGATGGATATTGCTCCGGGCTCGACGTCTGGCGGAATCCTGAGCTCGTCGTATTATTTTCGCTTCTATCTGGCGCGCGCGCTTGACCACGCCGGGATGGCCGATCAATATCTTGCCAGCCTGAAGCCGTGGCGCGATCTGCTTCCTCTGCATTTCAGCACCTGGCCGGAGACGCCGGGCGAGACGCGGTCCGATTCGCATGCCTGGAGCGCGCATCCCGCGTATGACCTGCTCACGCTGGTGGCGGGGATCGAACCGGCATCGCCGGGGTTTGCCTCGGTGAAGATTGCTCCGCATTTGGGGGATTTGCGTGAGGTGTCAGCGGAATTTCCGCATCCTCAAGGCGCAATCAAGGTGCACTTCGAACGCAGCGGTGATGGGCTGACGGGGACGGTCACTCTGCCGCCGGGGTTGTCAGGGGTTTTTGTTTGGCAGGGGAAGGAAGAAGCGTTGCGGTCGGGGGTGAATCGGGTGGATGTAACCCGATAGATGAACCAAAGTGGTTAACGCCGATTCAGTCCATGCTAATCATCTATTTGCTCGGGAGCGCGGAACACAGAGCTGAACATTTAGTCGAATGTTTCTGTCAAGTGAATAAGTTGAGCTCAAGCAGCATAGGTGGCGCTGTTAGATGCACACAGCGCGATACAGTTGGATCATGATCGTTAAAAAGTAGTTTTATATGCGCTGGTGCGAGAAGGCACGCGGAAAAGTAATTTCAACAGACTGTTCGTCGTGCCATCGCAAAAAAGAGATTTATGGATTGACAGTCAATATCGGCGCAAGCTATCTTCGCATTAGCACAGAGTGTATTAATAATTTGATTTCTGGAGTGTGCTACCCCTCCCGTGGGATGTATTGAGCTAGATACATATTCGATTCTCTGGCCGGCACGAAAGTGGTCAGGCGGTTCACCAAGGACTCTCTAGCTTTTCTGTTCCAGATCACAGAAGCTCGCATTTCTGTCCATCTGAACAAAACGTCACTCAGAACCTAAATTAAAAGGGATCTAGTCGCCTACAGCCTTTCTGGCTTTCCGGTGGCAACAGAAATATTCTTTACGGTCGCGGATCCGCAACCTCTGAGTTGGCTTGCAGTAGTTATTCGACTCTGAGGGCCCATCGGGTTTGCTGTTAGGGTTTGGACGCGCCGATTCTGCCTGAGCAATTCACAGCAAGCTGGCACCGGACACGTTTCACTCGGCAGTTATTTCGCGCTGAGTTGGGCCACAATTTCGGGCACATGCTCGATGCAATGACGGCAAGTTCAAAGGCAAGGGAACTATTGATGAGGCAAAGAAACTCCACAACACTCACCGCCGCACTCGATAGTCTGGTTGCGCTCGCAATCGTGGTCGCCGCAGTCGCATGGGCCAATCAGCGCCGCATGCCGGAAGGTGGCCTTAGAGAGTTTTTGGAGATGCGGGTTACGCTTCTGAACGCCTCCTTCTCCATTGTCTTTGCCGTGCTCTGGAAAGAGTGCCTGGAAATGTTGGGCTTGTACCGCGACAACTTTACCGAGCTTCTCCGCCCCATGCTGCGCCTGGCTACTGGCTGTGGCATCATGGCCGGTCTACTGGCGTTGTACCTGGAAGCCCGTCATGCGCGAGGGCCGATCGTGCCGGTGGTTGTTGCTTTTTTCGTCACAGCCTTTGCCTATGAAATGATGCGCGTCTTTATTTCCAGCCCGCGCTTGCGTTGGAAGATCGGCGATCCGGAGCAGGTCATCATTGTGGGTAGCGGCCGCCGTGCCATCAAGGCTTGGCGCGAACTGCGCATCCAGCACCATGGAACGAAGCAGCTCCTCGGTTTCGTCGATGACCGCGACCCCTCTCTTATGCCACCGGACATCGCCGGCCGTTACCTGGGTCCCATCGATCAGCTTCCTGGCCTATTTCTGAACAATATCGTTGACGAGCTGTTAGTGGCTGTACCCGCCCGTTCCTGCTATGACCTCGCACAAAGGGCTGTGAGTTTTGCTGAAGGCGCCGGCGCCCGGATCGTGTGCCTGAATGATGGGTTTCAGCTTATACACAGCAAAGCTCTTCGCCAGCGGTCTGCTCTCTTTCTTGAACTCGCGCCGAAAGATGACAAGCACTTCGCCGCCGAAAGCCTCAAGCGCGCACTGGACATTTTTGTAGCGGCCGGCGGACTGGTGCTGCTAGCTCCCGTTTTTCTTCTTATCGCTTTGGCGATCAAGCTCACTAGCGTGGGGCCCGTCTTCTTTGTTCAAGAGCGGTACGGCTTTCGGCGGCGTCGATTCCAGATGTGGAAGTTTCGCAGCATGGTTTCCAACGCGCCGCAATTGATGGCTAAGCTGGAAGCTCAAAATGAGGCGAGCGGACCGATCTTCAAAATCAAGAATGACCCGCGCATCACACCGCTTGGCCGCTTTCTTCGCAGGACGTCCCTGGACGAGTTGCCTCAGCTATGGAATGTACTGTTGGGAGATATGTCCCTGGTCGGCCCTCGCCCCATGAGCACACGCGACGTCTCACTCTTTGAGCACGCACAGTTGATGCGCCGTTTCAGTGTTCGGCCTGGTATCACCGGTATGTGGCAGGTGGTGGGACGCGGATCTTTGAGCTTTGAGCAGTGGATATCTCTCGACTTCTCTTACATCGACCAATGGTCGTTCGTTCTCGACCTCAAGATACTGGCTCGCACTGTGCCCGCCGTGCTTAAGCGGTCGGGCGCGGCCTGAACCCCCCGGGAGAAGAATGCATATCGCCGTAGTGCACGACTATTTCACTCAAATGGGCGGAGCCGAGAAGGTCGCCGAAGAATTAATGCGGATGCTTCCGCAAGCCACATTGCACTCGACCGTGGCACTGGCCGAGTGTATGCCTCCTGGGCTTGCAGGGGTGCCCGTGGTTACGTCGTGGATGCAGCAACTGCCCAAAATGCGGCAGTATTACCGTCTCTTTTTTCTGCTTTATCCTCTGGCCGTGCGCTCACTTGACCTTTCCCCTTATGACCTGGTGATCTCCAGCTCCTCGGGGTATGTCAAAGGAGTGCGCACCAGCCGGGACGCCATGCATGTTTGTTACTGCCACACTCCGATGCGCTGGGTTTGGAGCTTCGACAGTTATTCCGCGCGGGAGTCGATGGGGCTTGCCAAGCGTCTGCTGCTGCCCGCCCTCATCCGCGGGCTACGCCGCTGGGACGAGGGTGCTTCGCGCCAGCCGGATCACTTTATTGCGAACTCGCGAACGGTTGCAACGCGGATCCTGCACGCGTATGGGCGCCACGCCGAGGTCATCCACCCTCCCATAGACTTGAATCGATTCAGCGTTTCTGAGGAACAAGAGGATTATTATCTTGTGTTGGCGAGGCTTGTCTCGTATAAGCACATCGATCTTGCGATCCAGGCATGTAATCTGCTCGGCCGTCGACTGATGGTCATTGGAGATGGGCCGGACCGTGCACGGCTCATGGCCGGAGCCGGCCCGACAATCAGTTTTCTTGGCCGGCTTTCCGATGCTGAGGTGGAATATTATGCCTCCCGCTGCCGGGCTCTCCTCTTTCCTGGCGAAGAAGACTTTGGTATGGCCCCCCTTGAACTCGCCGCAGCTGGCCGGCCGACCATTGCTTATCGTGCGGGAGGCGCCATCGAGACGATTGTCGATGGCGTGACCGGCGTCTTCTTTGATCGCCAGGAGCCGGAAGATTTAGCTGCTGCTATCAGGCGTTTCGAGCGCATGGACTGGTCTCCCGCCGTGCTTCGCCAGCACGTGGCAGGGTTCAGCGTCGAGGTATTCCAGGCTCGCATGCATGCCTTTCTCAGCCACATTGGCGCCCCCGTCCACCATGTTGTACCTGTGCCCCACGGCGCGCGCGCCAGCGCCAATGTTTTTGCGGGTGTCGCGGGGGCAGGTGTTCCCGCGTGACCGGCGCAGCTGCAAGCGGAATATCCGACTGCTAATGAACGACATTCCGCGGACTATTGGAGTACTCATCGCGACTTACCAACGCCCAAACGAGCTAGCGCGATGCCTTGCCGGCCTGGAAAAGCAAACGCTTTTGCCGAACGAGATTCTAGTGATTGTGCGGGAAGGCGACACGGATACAAAGGCGAGGCTCAACGATTTTGTAAGTAAGCTACCCGTTCGAGTTATCGCAGTTCCCGTATCCGGGGTGGTGGCGGCTCGCAATGTGGGGCTGGACGCTTGCCAGACGGACATCATTGCAATCATTGATGACGACACTTGCCCGCACGTCGACTGGCTGAGCCGGGTGATGCAAAATTTCCAAAAGGATCCAGCCCTGGGAGGATTGGGGGGGCGGGACCGCTGCTTTGATGGAGTGACCTTTGACGATCGCCAAGAACCTGTCGTGGGTAAGATTCAGTGGTTTGGCAGGACTATAGGAAATCATCATCTTGGTTTCGGTGAGTTGCGTGAAGTGGATGTGCTCAAAGGCGCCAATATGAGTTACAGGTCGAAAGCCATTGCGGACATTCGCTTCGACACTCGTTTGAAAGGTAAGGGAGCTCAACCCAGCGAGGATTTTTGTTTCTCTGTTGCGGTCAAATGTAAGGGATGGAAGTTAGCATACGATCCCTCGGCGGTAGTCGACCATTACGCGAGCCAACGGGCAGAGGTTCGCCATTATGTAGGCGTGTCGACGGTAGAGGATGCTTCCGTCTTTCGCGACTTTGCTTACAATCAAGTGATAAGCATCTGGCACGCGCTGAACCCGCTGCGCCGGGCGGCTTTTTTTGTTTGGTCAGTGATTATTGGCACCGGAGTCTTCCCCGGATTGATTCAAGCCATCCGGTTTACTCCCAAGCTCGGAGTTCACTCGTGGCGAAGGTTTCTGATCGCTCAACAAGGGAAGATGGATGCGTTCCGAGATCTCATCTTGCAGACTCACGAACAGCCTCTTACGCGTTGAGGACAAACCCATCGCCCGTGACGAGCGCAGACAGGCGAACAGAGAGAGGGATACGAGATGTTTTCGCGCAGCTACTCTTTGAGGAGCCCATTAGATGACCGATGAGCTGCGAACGGGGAGAGTATTACTCGATGAGCGAATTGCTCCGAAGCTGAAACTGAGGAGAATAGCTATTTTCACAAGCTGCGACTCATTCGAAGGCTTCTATGGGGGAACCTTCGGAATCGATCGCGAAACCTACCTCACGTCCTATCGCAACGACTTTGTCTGGGAGTATGCCCAGGGCCTTCGCGATTGTGGGCACGAAGTCTTTATTTATATCCTCTCCTACGGTGTTCCGGAGGTCCGCCAAATCTCTGAAGGATTGGGGGTTCGCTTTCTTCCCCTGCAACCATGGTTGCGCCTTGTCGACCCGTTTCTCTGGCGCCTTCGCGGTGTAAAGCACGGTGCCTCGTTGCGCGATCGGACTGCGTATCTTGCATACGGTAAGGGGCTGCAGTACGCGTTAAGAGAAGATCGCATCGAGGTGCTTTATCACCAGGAAATTTGGACAGCGCGATTCGACATTGTGTCAGGAAAGACAAAACTCCCGGTGGTCGGGGCGGACCACGGTGCGGTGTTCTCTGATTGGATGACAGCTGCGAAGCGCCAGTCATTCAAGCGGGCCGCTCGCTTGATATGCCAATCGCACACGGGCCTGAAGCGCGCTCGCAGCCTTGGTGCTGACGCAGTCTTCATGCCTAACGGCGTGGATACGAGCTTCTTTGTGCCGCCCGATTCATGCCAATTGCGCGAGAAGACGGTTCTGGCGGTTGGCCGCCTGGTTGAGGAGCAGAAGAGATTTTCCGATCTGCTGCGGGCCATGCAATCTCTTCCAGATTTCAGGCTCATTCTGGCCGGCAGCGGCCCGGACGAAATCAAGCTTAAAAAGCTGGCCGCCGATCTCGGTCTTTCGGGGCGTGTTCACTTTGCCGGTTTCGTCTCCGATCGAAGGGAATTGCGACGTCTCTACCAGGAGTGCGGCGTTTTTGTTTCCACCTCGAATTGGGAGGCGGTCGCACTCGTGATGTTGGAGGCGATGAGCTGCGCCACCCCGGTAGTCGCTACGCGGATTCCCTCTTTCGAGGATCTGCTTACCGATGGTGTAGATGGACTGCTCGTACCCGTGGGAGCGCCAGACAAAGTCGCTCAAGGCATTCTTACAGCGTATGGACGCCAAGAGGAGCTTGGGGTCAGCGCTCGCGATACGGTCGAGGCGAAGTATTGTTCCCGCAGTCTGTATGGCAGGCTTTCGAATTTGATCGAGGCCGTCTAAGAAAAATACATATAGCGGTGTTCGGGCCACAATCGGCGATGTCGTTCCAAATCGTCAACGGGCTACGGAACTTTCGCGCGAACATCTATTGAGAAGGTGTTAAAGACTGGTCCGGCGCAAGATCGCGAAGTGATCGGCGCAGTACTCCGGTATCTCGATTTCAAACAGGCCTTTATGGGACGCGAGGAACTCATCCACAGCCGTCTGCGCCCCTTTAGAGAAGAAGCCGTAATCGTCGACTACGATAATTCCTCCCGGCGTTAAGCGCGGTGACAGCTTCTCCAACGCGGCCTTGATCGGGGCATAAAAATCGAAATCCACGTAGGCGAGACAGACTTGTTCCGGCAACCGGTCATCGCTGATTGTAGAATCGAACAAACCCCGGATGACGCGGAACGCGGTGGGGGGAATGTCGAGTTCCTTCATCCGGGCGCGCATTTCCGCCTCTGGATGGCTCATATGACCTATATAAGCCGACATCGAACCGAGTTGGTCGATATCGTCGATCAGCTCATCCTCCGCTGTCGGCGCAGGCAGACCCGTGAAGGTGTCGTACAGCCACAAAAGCTTGCCGGAACCACGCAGCTCGTTGGCGATCAAAGCCGAGGTCGCACCGCTGCCGACGCCGCATTCGCACACGTCGCCAGGTAAATCCATCACCGCCGCGAGACTTACTACGAGATGCGAGCCTTCGCCTGTACCCGTGCCCACAAGGTGGGTGAGGAGTTCTGTCCGGTTGGGGTTATCGGGTAGACGGACCCCACGTGTCCTGGCAAGTAGCTGAAGATACTCGTCAACAACTGTGCGGTGCCCTCGCACCAGATCTTGTCGTCCTCTTGGAGTCATTACCTCCAATCCGAAAGTAGACGCTGCTCGCTTGAGATGTTGGCGTAGAGGATTAGTCACAATCCTATTATAAGTAACCCTCTCTTAGTGACGCAAGGACATTTCCCCTTCTTCTAGAAGGTCAAGAGAACGCAGGCCGGCAAGGATTGTGGTGCGGTCAAATGTAGTACTGGGATTTAAGGTGTGCAGCTAGGCATTCGTCGAATATTTACGTGAGCCGCCCACTTCGTGCACCCGCCAACATCATTGGAGTGTCTTCTGATTGCATCGTATCTACGTATGTGAGGGAGCCAGCCAAAAAGAGAATCAGCGAGGATGTTGAGTATTGACCACCAATCAGCCAAGAACCCAGCGTAGAAGTGAGGAGGGCAAGGACAGGCAAGCTAATATCTCGCCTGACCTTCTGAAGGTACCTGAGAGCTTCCCGCATAGTGGAGCCGACTACGAATAGATAGAGCACTCCTCCGACTGCCCCTAAACTAATGAACATGTCACTGATGTCTACCTCTGAGCTGCCCTCGTTGGGGTCTCCTCCGAACTTGCTCGCGGCTGCGGTGGTTGAACCCAATCCGTGTCCGATTGGATAAGTGAAACCCTGGAGCACACCAGACAAGAACATCTCGCTGTGCAGTCCTGCAGTCGAGTATCGTGGATCAAGCGGGTGAGCTAATCCGCCGGCTTGGTGCGCTAAGGCACTATTAACAGCCGAACTCTTCGCGGATGGGTTTACTGCGGAGGTCGTAAAATGAGAGGCGGCAAGGGCAACTACGACCAATCCGCCTAATGCGAAGACCCCCAGGTGAAATACGTCAGTAGCCCGCAGTTTCTGACCTTTTCGCAGCGTCCACACAACGGCAAGAGCGAAGACTACTTTGATGACCGTACCCCGAGCCGATTCCAATATGATTCCTGTGATCAGGATGGGGAAGATAAGTGCCCAACGGGGCCTGGATCCAAAATATGCACTTGCTACACCGACTGCCCCAAGCATCAGCAACATTGCGTATTCGGCCGCTGAAACGGAGAAGCCAAAGGCTCGTATGGAGTCCCCAAGATGCAAAGCGGTATAGGTTTTTGACGCCACATCGATCCACGCTTGCTGATAAGGAAGAAATCCGATAAAGGTCTGCACAAGTCCCAACAATGCAGCCAGGAGGGCCAGAGGGAAAATTACACGATACAGCAGCTTTTCGACTACTTCAGGCGAACCGAAGCGACGGCCTATCCAAAACCAGAGGACGGGAGCAATGTAAAAGATTGAGCCCGAAAGCCCGATGGCGAGCCCCCCCTGCTTGGGGTTGAAAATTTCTAAAATCATCACAAGAAGCAGAAGAAGCATCGCTTTCGACAAAGCGTCCCGAAGGCGAAGGCTCAGGAAGATTGGAGCAGCAAGCACAGCCGCGACGGCGGGTCCTATGAGCAGGAGAAGATCCTGCTCGGGTGGACCTACCAATACCGCAAGGATCCTCCGAATATCACCCATCAGGACGAGGTACGAAAGCGTCAGAAGTATCGCGGTGGCTCGATCGTGCAGCGAGACAAGTAGCAGGCTACCGAAGAGTATGAGGGCACATAGCAGATTGAACTGCCCCTCGAGCATGAGAAGCCAAAGGACCGCTGAACAAAGCAGGCCCCCCGTCCACATCACGAGCTCTGATGGATTGTGTCGCGATTGCGGGATGGTAAGGGAATTTCTCATCGTGCTTAGGTCAGGTAGCGCAGCCATGTGCAAGCAGCTAGTAAGGTGCTACGGAGATCCTTAGTGCAAGATCAGAGCAGCAGCCACAGAACCGGCCACGGCGCCAGTTATGCCCGGCAGGGCCAGATTGAAAAATGTCTTGGCTCCGCTATGAGGGACTACAAGCACATCTTCGGATTTTAAAGTCACGTTTTCTCCGTTATTCTGCACGATGTGTTTGAGGTTTACGGGAATCGTTTCGGCTCCGGTGGTGGTCTTGCGCACGATCGAGGCCTTCGTGAGCTTTGCAGTAGGGTTTAGCCCCTGCGCCAGTGCGATGGCATTCAAAACACTAAGTTTTTGGCCGTTCTGAATGAAGTATTCGCCTGGATGGCCAACGTCTCCCACAACGTAGATGGTGTCGGCCCGCGATACCACGACGACGTCTCCGGCCTGTACCTGCGTCCTTACCTGTGCCTGAGAGTAGTTGGGCGAATTGACAAGCACCGTTTCCGTGCGATTGGGATCGCCCTGATGCGTTATCTCTATGCTCGAACCCTCCTTCTCGGTGACCCCCCCCGCCGCAGAAAGAGCTTCATAGAGGGAGTGGCGGCCAAGCAGAAGGTAAGTCCCAGGCTTTTTCACTTCGCCGAGAACGCTAACCCCCTGGGTTGAATATTCCACAACGAAGACGGTCACATGCGGATCGAGCATGATATGCGAATCGCGCAGATTCTTTTCTACGGCTGTGCCGGCGTCCGCAGGACTAAGCCCAGCTATTTGAACGTCGCCCGCGCCTGGGACTGTGATGTAGCCGCTCTGGCTGACGCGGAGCTTGGCGGAGAGTTCCGGGGTATTGAATACCTGTAAATCGATAAGATCGCCAGCCTGAATCTCGATCGGCGCCAGGCGATGGATAAGGGCGGGGGCAGCCGCCCGGGCGCCCGTGTCCACGCTTTGTGCGTTGGCCGGGGCACAGGATTGCGCTAAGAGACTGGCCAAAGCCACGATCCATAAGGCGATGCTTTTGTGCGACATTGAGGAAAACGACCTGAGGAGAAGTATCATAGGGGTCCCATCAGGCATAGGAGGCCTCTTCAAACTGTTCGTCACTTTCATAGTGCTCGACGGTGCGCGGGGCGTCATTGACCAGCACACCAAGCACACGTGCGTCCGTGCGACTGAGCATGTTATGAACTTTGGTCAGGGCGCGGAGGTGAGTGCTGTTGTAACAGACGACCAGCAGGACGGCATCCACCCAAATCGCCAGGGGAAGACTGTCGCTCACTTCGAGCAGCGGAGCCGATTTCAAGATAACGAAATCGAAGTCAGACTCCCATCGTTTGAGCGCGAACCGGAACCTTCCCGAGGCAAGGCTCTCGGAGGGTGGCACGGGTTTTTTTCCCGCAGTGAGGAGGAAAAGCGTCTTTATATCATCGACGGGTTGACTGTATACGTCGGTTAGGGTTGCGCCGAGCAGATGGTCGCTGAGCCCGCTAAAATTCTCCACGCCGAACTGCCGGTGAAGGCTTGGACTGCTTAAGTCCGCGTCGATTACAAGGACGCGGAAGCCTGTCTGCGCGAGGGTGATGGCATAGTTCGCGGCTGTCTCGTCTATGCCCTCACCGGGCAGGGCACTGGTTATGAGTAGTGTTCTGACAGCGTGCTTGTGGGCCGACAGCAGGATAGCGTTTCGCAGGGAACGATAAGCTTCCGCGGCCCGTGACCGCGGTTGCCGGATGGTGATCAACGATGGGGTGCGACTTCTGCCATTGGCACTCTTCGCGTAGCCGTTCAATCGCAAGTCCGATGGGTCGCGAGGGATAGTGGCCAGAATGTCGTAGCCGGCCTGCTCCTCGATCTGATCGATGGTACGCGGTTTGCCTGAGTTTGTTTCTGCGAGAAACGCTGAGGCTATCCCGGCAAATAGCCCGATGATTACTCCACTCACCATAACCAGCAGTTTCTTTGGCTCGACGGGCAGCGAAGGAACACGTGCACTTTCTACCGACATGGTGTTTACGCCGTTGACTTCAGCATCTATGCTCGCCTGCTGCAACTTGCGACGCAACGTGTCATACAGCTCTCTGCTGGAGGTAACCTCCGACTGCAGTGCGGCATACTCTGCCTGGCTTCGATTGAGTGCGTAGGCCATCTGCGTCTGTTGGTCATATTCCGCCTGCAGCATGTTCTGGGCATGGTTTGCCGCATCGTATTCCTGCGTCCAGCTGTCTTTTGACGGACTGAACATCCTCAGCGATTTCCGCATCCACGGCACTCATTTGCTTTTTCAGTTCAGCCAACGGGCCATATTTCGGTCCGAATTTTGTGGACAGTTGGGCATACTGGGTAAACAGAGTTCCCTGTTGTCCCTGCAGCGACTGGAGCCTGGGATTAGGAAAGAGCGCGGCCAGCGCGCCTGGATCACCTTGCTTTGCAGCGCGTAACTGCGCTTCCTTCATAATGCGCTCGGCCTGAGCTGCGGCCAGCCTGTCATTGAGAAAGCGCAGCCTATCCGTAATGGTGTTGCTGGTACCGTCCGTGCCGAGGATGTTGTGCGCTTCCTGAAACTGAGCCAGCTTCTTTTGTGAAGCTTCTACCTGGTTCTGCAGGGTCGCCATCTGAGCGGTAAGCCAGGTACGCAATTGCGAAACCGAATCGTCGCGGCTGGCGAAGTTCTGCACCGAGTATTCCCGGGCAAGATGGTTGACTATCAGGGCGGCCACCTTCGGGTCCTGGTTGCGGAAACTAATACCGACCAACTGCGTTCCTTCGACCTGCTTCACGTCGGTTTGCAGCTCAAGCCGGTCGATCGCTTTTTGCTGTTGCGGCGATATCGAGTCAGTGTCCTGGGGAATCGGTCTCGACTCTTTCCCAAGCCCGGTATAGGAAGAATACTGATCGTCGGAGAGAGAATTCAGGGTTCGTATGGCGACGGCATCGCTCTTGATAATCGCAATCTCAGTTTTAAGAACGTCGCTGTTGTCGACTGGTGCGGCGGAGACCAGGTCACCCAGGCCGAGCGACCCAGCCCGAGCAGGATCGATGCGAAGGGTGGCTGAAGCCTCATAGACGGGCTTCTTGAAGGTGATATACAGCGCGGAGCAAAGTGTGCAAAAGAGCACACATGCAGCAATGAACCACCTATGCAGCCACAGCATGGCAAAGATATCGCTGATCGAGAGCCCGGAATCAGGACCGGCCTCATGGATCGAATGTCGAGCCGTGGTGCTAATTGCATCAAACCGTCGCATCTTATCCCTCATAGCCGGATATCAAGAACCTCGACCATCCTGTACTCCTGTCTAGGTTGCAGGTGAATCCTAACTCAAGCCGCCCGAGTCATTGGGGTGTAGATCAAAGGGCAGTACTCCGGGAGAGCACGGTGACCGGGCCCATAAGATCGCAAATCGTTCCCCTTGGTTTTTTAAGTATTCCACCCCGGCGATTCATCGCGACCGGACGGGGTCTGCCGGTAAGTGAGTACCAGCGATAGGCTTCCGTCACTATTGTCTCACGAGCTAGCGGCAGGCTGCATAGCAACTTCCGGTGTGGTGCAAAGTTTTACATTGGCCGCATCTCATTCATTGCCGAGCTCCAGCGATGTATCGTGGGGTTCAGATGGATTGGGTAATATCGTCGCAGTTTGCGATCGCATCTCGTATTTTTTTCTTACTTCATCCTTGAGACTTTGCGGGTAATTCATGCAGCACCTGCCTGACTCGCCCCGCCATCGCCTCCAGTGAGAACGCTGACTCGGCACGATCGCGCCCCGCCGATGCAAGCTGCCCGGAAATTTTGTTATCGCGGTAAAGTAGTTCGATGGCGCTACGCAATTCCGAAACGGAGCCCGGAGTTACCAGGAGCCCGGTCTGGCGGTCGGTGACGATTTCGATCGCGCCCCCTGCGCGGGTAGCAATCACGGGCTTGCGCGCGAGCATGCCTTCGATGATTACGCGGCCGAGGGGTTCAGCGGAGGTCGAACTGTGAACGATGACGTCCATACAAGTCATGAGATCGGGGATATCCCGGCGAAAGCCAAGGAAATTGACGCGTCCCGCCAGATCGGGCAACGCGGCCCTGGCCCGAAGGGCCTGCGCATAGGAATGTTCGCCGAAGAGTGCATCGCCGATAATGCAAAGATGAGCGTCGGGGATAGGAGCGATGGCTTCGAGTAACACGTGCTGACCTTTCCAATTGGCGAGGCGTCCGAATACGCCGACAAGGAACTTTCCCTGAGGGCAGATCTCCTTGCGCAGGTGGGTGAGCGATCCCAGATTCAAGTCGTCGAAGGGTCTGGAGTTTACCCCATCGGGGACTATCCGGAGTTTTTCGGGCTTACCCCCGGCGGCGACGAAGGCGTCCGCGGTGGCCTGCGAATTGACGATGATGGCGGTCGCAAAGCGATTTCCCGTTGCGACGGCAATCTTGCGAAGGATGGGGTTGAAGTGCTCGGCGGAGAGTATGTCGCGGAGATGCCATATGAGAGGCTGACCGGGCTGCTTCGCAATGGCCGCGAGCAAGAATGCTTTTTGGGAATTTGCGTATAGCACGTCAGCTTCCAACGCTGCTTTGGCAAGCCGCTGGCGCAGCTTTTCCAAGGCCGGCAAGAGGAAAAAAATACTTAGCAGGCCTGATTCGCGGCGAATCCCTTTGAGCGAGGCAAACGGGAAAACCTCGACAGGAATACCAAGTTCCTCAAGCATCGGCCGAAATGGCCCATCCTCGAAAAGAATCGCGCGAGCACCGTCGGGAGAAATTCTGAGCCAATCGAGGAGCGAGAGTTCGCCTCCGCCAAGCTGTCCTGTTTGATCGATATAGAGAATTGTCATGAGATAGCTTCGTCGTAAACGGCGCGAACGCGTTGGGCGATCCTGGGCCAGGAGAAGTTTTGAGAAGAGTAGGCACGGCAGGCGACATCGGAGGGTAGCGGTCGCTCGGCCAGCAACGCCTCAGCCAGGCCATGCGCGATATCGACCGCGGTGGTGCCCGCGAAAATACATTCCGGGGCGAAAGGCTGGATGATCTCCGGCATTCCGCCCACCGGTGTAACGTACACGGGGGTTCCTGATGCGAGTGATTCCAGTGTGATCAGGCCGAAGCCCTCCAGCGATTGAGACGGAACGACTGTCATGTCGGCCGCACGATAGGCCAATGGGAGATTAAGGTCGCTGATACGGCCCAGACGCTTAATGTTCCGCTGCAAATTGAACTCTTCCACGCGGCTTTGCAATTCGTCAGAAATCGGGCCCGAGCCACCCAGAAAAATCAGAACGTCAGGGCACTGCCGGACTAATAGCCTTGCCGCATCGATCAGATCTTCCAGACCCATTCGGCGCACCTGCCGCCGCACGCTCAGAATGATCGGCCGATCCGTGGGCCAGCCAAGCCGCTGTCTTGCTTCGGTGCGCGACATTAGAGTGTTGAAGCGGTCAACATCAACGCCGGCGGGAACAGCGCGAATGCGATCTTCGGGGATTCCGTAATTGGCAATCAGCTCAGATCTAAATGCCGCCGAAAGCACAATCAATCGCCTGGCTCGTGAATAGACGCTTCGTTCCAGACTCGCTTTCAACCATGATTTGTAACTGCGCGCACCTTCCGCGGTGCCCTCGGCCGCCCACGGCCCGTGAAAATGAATAACGGTTGGCACCGATTTTAATCGATCGATAATGGGCATCGTATATAAGGCGAAGTGCGAGGCGATGAGATCGATCTTGCTTCGGACGAGCTGATCCAGAGCCGACCGACGAACAGAAAGCATGCGCCTGGCGAGATTGTCGTCATGCTTTGCGAAGGCAACTACTTGTCCTTGAGTCGATGTACGTATGCTTTCGGAACCAACCACCAGGCCATGGACGAACGTACCGGTTGCCTCAAGGTGGCGAAGCAACTCGTAATAATAAAAATTGAGTCCACCGACACGTTCGGTGTGCCAATCGTCGCCGATCTGGAGTGTCTGCATCGAGTTCCTGTCCAATCGCTCATGGGCAGATGCCTGTGGAAGCGCTCCTTCTCAAGCTTAGCGCATATCTTGGGAATTTTATTTTTCTTGTCGAGTCCCCCAGCCGCCCTGATGCGAGATAGAAGCTTCTTCATGTGCTCCGTGGCTTGCGATATGATGGTAGTGTCCTGCAACTGTCATCATCACCAGACTTAGCTGTTGTGAGCCGTGAGCAAAGAAACTTGGCGATGCTCTCATTTCATGCTCACGCGATAACACGCTCGGCAACTGCGTGCATAGACGATTTCTTCCACTAAAGGCCTTTTTTGTGATGCGCAGGAATGCATGAAGTGCCTTATCGTTCGGCTAAGCCTGATCTACCAATGAGTTGGCTGTGGAAAAAGTGCCGTCGAAGATCGCGACACATGCTTCAGGGTCTGATGCACAGTGAGCCGCACTATGTTGCCTCACCATGCGTAATCAGGTGAGATGGAGAAATCAGCTTGAAGACACTCGTGCGCCGGTTCGTCGGTGCGAAGACCGGAGCATCGGCAATTGTGCAGTCGGCGGTCGCCAACGTCGCCGTGCAGGGTGGAAATATCGTGTCCGGAGTCCTAACGGCTCGAGCTCTGGGGCCAGGCGGACGCGGTTCGCTGGCTGCAATCATCATGTGGCCTCAATTTCTGGCATACGCGATGACGCTCGGCGTTCCTGTCGCCTCAGTCTACTGGCTTAAGCGACGTCCCGAAATCGCCAGTGAACTCACTGGTGCGGCCCTGGCGTTGAGCAGTGTATTAGGCGTCTTGGCTGCACTGGTCGGGATCGTGATCATCCCTTATTCCTTACACACCTACCCTCCGGCAACGATTCATTTTGCGCAGGTGTGGGTGATAGTAACCCCGCTTGCGCTGTGGGCGGTTACGATCACGTCGCAAGCACAAGCAGCGGGTGCGTTCACAAACTTCAACCTCTTTCGTGTGCTTTCTCCGTTATCTGTGCTCGCTGTGTTGCTGGTGGAGAAAGCCTTTGGACAGCTGACGGCCAGAAATGCTGCGCTCGCATATCTGCTGGCTGGGACGCCGGCTACTATCTGGATCACTGTCTGGGCGTGGAAGCATTTTCGTCCCAGTTTTCGCTCCGTCCTCCCGGCTTCAAAACTTCTCATAGGCTACGGTGTGCGAGCCTGGGGCGTTGATCTACTGGGGACGATAGCGAACCAGATCGATCGCATTCTGGTGGTTGGTATGCTGAACCCTGAATCCATGGGCTTATACGTCGCCGCTCAAAGTGCCGCAGGCGTCCTGGCCATACTTCCAAGTGCTGTAGTGCCGGTCAGCCTTCCACGATCCTCCGGGCGAAACCATGAAGATATCGTTGAATTGACCGGGAGGGCCGCCCGGATGACACTCCTGGTCATGGTTCTGGCTTCACTCCCCCTGTTTTTCTTCGGAGGGTTTTTGCTGAAGCTGGTGTATGGCGCTAAGTTCACCGGCGCATCGCTGGTGCTGCCATTTCTAGTTATCGAATCGATTTTTGATGGCCTGACATCGGTTCTGTCGCAAGCATTCCTGGCTTCAGGATTCCCTGGGACCGTGACCTTGCTGCAGGGCTGTGGACTGATCACGTCGATACCACTTCTCTACTGGTTGATTCCGAGATTTGGTGTGCGGGGAGCAGGCTGCGCACTTATGCTCGCAACGATGCTCCGGTTTGTCTTTATCATGCTTAACTTCCCGTTCAGGCTGGGTGTTCGACCACCAGGAATTCTCTTTCGACCGCATGAGATACTTGTCTTATTGCGAAGATTGCGCGGGGCTTGATCGCCGGCTTGGGAAGCCCTCTTGTCCGTGTGTGACGCGGGCGTAACGAAAAACATCGCAGAGGACTGACGAATCCGATGGCAGCGGCGATTGCAGCGGTTGATAGGGGGACTGAAGATGCCGTAGAGCAAAATGCGATGGCAGTAAGTCGCGTTGCTATCGGTATCGTGATGCCTTTGGCCTCACAGCAGGGAGGCGCTGAAGCTCTGCTGCAACACCTTCTGCGCCACAATCGACCCGATTATCAATACGTGTGTGCATTCCTGGAGGATGGCCCTCTGGTTGAAGAAATGCGCCGTCTTGGTTACGACACCACGGTATTTCCAATCACTCATATTTCTCACGTTGGCAATTATTTCAAAACTGTGTGGAGCTTACGTTCCTGGATCAAGGCGAAGAAGCTTCGCCTGGTGGTTTCCTGGATGCCTAAGGCCCATATCTACGTGAGCGTGGCCGCCTGCTTTTTGCCGGCCAAAGTGGCCTGGTTTCAGCATGGTGTTCCCTACGGACATCCGATCGATCGCCTGATTACCTTACTGCCCGCGGAAGCGGTGCTTTGTTGTTCCGGAACCTCGAAGCGGGGCCAGGATCAGATGTTTCCGAAACGACAAAGCCACGTGTGTTATCCCGGTATAGCGTTCTCCTCAAGCAGGGTGGTATCGCAAGAAGAGGCGCGCGAGAGTCTTAGCCTGCCAAAGAGAGGCCCAGTGGTCGGTATGGTCGCTCGCCTGGAGCAATGGAAGGGCGCGCACATCTTTATTGAGGCTACGGCTGCAATTCTTGAGCGCTATCCTGACGCGACGATGTTCCTCGTGGGTGGGGAACATCCATTTGACAGAGCATATGCCGAGAAGGTGCGCTCCATGGTGCGCGCACTCGATTGTGGAAATCGGTTCATCCTGGCCGGCCAGAGGCCAATGACCGAGGTGAGACTCTGGCAGATGGCTGCCGACGTGATCGTGCATCCTGCAGTAGGAGTGGAACCATTTGGAATGGCCATTATTGAGGCTATGGCTCTGGGTAAGGCGGTGGTTGCGAGTGACGTCGGCGGCCCCTCAGAGGTCATTCAGAACGAAACGAGCGGACTGTTGATCCGGAGCGGAGACCCAAACTTGCTTGCGTCCACAGTCATTGAATTGCTGGAGAACCCTGAGCGGCGTGATGCAATCGAGAAAGAGGCCTCTCTTCGCGCGCGTGATTTCTCCGTCGATGTCTTTGCATCGCGTTTTCATGACTTGATGGCGGAACTGTTGCTTCCTTAACGGGAGACGATCGGCTGGTGCAGGATTAAAAGGAACTCTATGGCAAATGAGTCGCAGGCGGTTCGGCTTGCTTTCGTGTCTCATCGTTTTCAAAGAAACGATGGCCAGGGCCGTGTCAATTACGAGATCGTACGAGCTGCGCTCGAGCATGGGTGCCAGGTTACGATTCTCAGTACCCATTGCGCGGAGGAGATCGCGAGCCATCCTCACGCTCGCCATATTCGCATTGGACGCGATTGGTTGCCGACCGAGCTGTTAAGAAACCTTGCTTTTGCCTGGAGCAGCGCACGTTGGCTACGGAGACATCGCGGTGAGTTCGACCTGGTGCAGGGGAACGGATTTATCACTTGGGAAGAGTGTGACATCGTTGCCGTCCATTTCGTCCACACGGCATGGGGTAAAAGCGCCTACTACCCATATTCCTCCTTGTCGCCCTATTCTCTGTATCAGCGACTGTACACCGTACTGAACTCCCGTTGGGAAAAGCGCGCATTTCTCAGCGCTCGGCGAGTGATCGCGGTATCGAGGCTTGTGGGCAAGGAACTTGCATTCATGGGCGTGCCAGCGGAGCGAATCGATGTTATCCATAACGGTGTCGATATCGAGCAGTTCCAGCCCGGAATCGCTGACCGCGCGTTGTTCGGTTTGCCCCCGCATATTCCTCTCGCGCTTTTTGTAGGAGATATTCGAAGTCCGCGCAAGAACCTCGACACGGTCCTGCGAGCTCTACAGCAGGTGCCAGAGATGTCTCTGGCCGTGGCGGGCAAAGCACAAGATAGCCCTTACCCGGCGCTCGCCCGCGCGCTTGGGGTGAGCCAGCGAGTTTTCTTCCTGGATAAGGTTTCGCAAATTCAGTTGCTGATGCGGTCGGTGGACCTCTTTGTTTTTCCATCTCGATACGAGGCTCATCCGCTGGTCGTGCTGGAGGCCATGGCCTCAGGACTACCTATCGTCGTTTCGGGCAATTTTGGCGCAGATGATTTTCTGGGCGCTGCGGGGGAAATACTGAAGGATCCAAATGACGTGGACGGGCTTGCTGCATTCATGACGGAACTGCTTCACGACCCAGAAAAGCGAAGGTCGATGGCGCTCGCTGGACGTCAACGTGCGATCGAAATGCAATGGTCGAAGATGGCAGAGTCTTATCTCGGGGTTTACGCAAGGCTCCTGCGGTCGAAGGTGGACCCGGCGCAAGCCCCGGAAATCAGGCTCTCTGAGGCTGAAGGCTAAAAGATGCGGCAGCCGAAGGTGTGGGCGGCTGACTGTATCTGGCGATGTGATCTTACGGTTCAACCAACACTTCGACCGGGTCGTCAGAGACGTTAAAGGTTATCTGCTGGCCGGATGTGGTGTAGGATACGGCGGCGCGCGTGTCCAGATTAACGACAGCGATTACATTCACGCCCGTCGGAATTTTGACCGTAACCGATGCAGGCGCAGGCGAGGCAAGGGTTCCCCATACGCCACTAGTGAAGCTACGCTGCCAGACGGCGAAAAGAATGGAGTTGGCGCTGTCACCGGCACGGGAGCCTACTATGGAGACTGTATCCAGAGGGTAGGTGCCGCTGTAACTAACGATCGAGGGCAGGGTCTGCGCCGAGTACGCAGTCACCGGGCTCGACTTGATCCTGGCTAGATCTGCCATGAGGCCTGCGATTGCAGTGTATGCCGGTAATGGGCTGTGAGTTCCGTCTGCGTTCGCAGTTGGGTTGACGAAGCTAAAGTTGTCAGTGCTGGTGTCGTATAGTCTGTAGAATTCAATCGGCGTGACGCCTGCAGCCTGGTAGCCGAGAAACTGACGCATGATAAATCGCGCTTTGTGCGCGTCGTCGCCGGACGAGCCCTGGAACCCTGTTTCGGTGATGTTGTGTCCGATGCCCCAGGCGGGATTGATGCTTCTTTGAACCAGGGTCTCCTGCACCGCGTATGCGATATTTGGACCCACGCCAAACAAGTTACAGGGGGAGAAGTTATTTGGCCCTGCAGGGTAGATGTTGATGGTTGCTTGCAGGCAAGGCTCATTCCAAAGGGAGTCCTCGGGGTTGTTCCCATAAGGGTGAAATGACTCCGTCTTCACCAAACTGTTTGGCTGCAGAAAAGAAACGCCGGTGTTTGCTTTCATCTGAGCGTTCAGCATGGAGTTGCCGCCGGTCTTTTCAGTTCCACCCCAGTTGTAGGTAACGCCGGCCACAGGCGAGGTCTGACTGTATAAAGCGACGGCAAATCCCCAGTTGGGAAGGTAGGGGGTCTGAGGTCCCGGACTGACGGGGAGGGGCTGTTGGTCGTAAAAGTCGTAGCGATCATCCCAGGGATCATCAGACCAGGGCGGCTCGTTCCAGATTTCTACCTCGCCGGGGACGCCCGAGGCCGCGATCTTGCTCGCAAGAAACTCGGCGTACCTGGAATAGGCAACCACAGATGCATCCGTGGGGCTGAACGATGCGGGTGGTGGATAGAGATACTGGTTGATGACATATTGGGTGGTGGTATTTGCCGGCAGAGCGGAAGAGAGCGCGGAGGCGAGCGTCAGCGTGGCGTGGGTGGGGTCCGTGATAGTAACGCCTGTGATGAGGCCGCCGGCGTAGGAGTGCTTGTTGGTGATGGGAACTTTGGAGGAGCTAACAATGGTGTCGTAAAAGGCTGCCATCGAGGAGAGCGTATCTCCACCGACCCCGGAGGCGAGGGCAACAGCGATGCGAGTGGCTCCGGCCGAAGCACCGCTGGGCACGGTGACAGTAAGAATCTGGTGATAGGGCGAGCCGAATGCCGCCACAATAGTAGAGTGGATGCCGTTATCCGCCGCAGACGCCAGGCCGGCCTGGCAGTCTGACTGCAAAGTGAATTGTGGCGAAGCAGTCGTATTGTTGGGTGGAGCGGTTTGGTTTTCGGTTGAGACCCAGCTGCACTGATAGCGAGCGTGCGTTGCGCCCGCGGCAGCGGCCAGTTGAAACTCCCACTCGTTTCCCGGGGAGACATTGAATCCCAGCCCATTTACCGCCTGCGAGGCGGGAATGGCGCCCAAGGCTTCAATCGTTGTTACAGAAGGCCCCTTGGCAACGGGCGCGGCCGGAACCGCGGTCATCTGAGCGCTGGCCGGGGTGTAGCCAGCGGCTGATGCGCTGAGCGTAGAAGCTCCAGCAGTGATGCCACTGATGGTAAATGAGCCGGCGCTTTGACCCGCGGCGATGGTTAACGCAGAAGGCGATACGCTGACATCGTTTGCCGAGGAGCTGGCGAGCGCGACACTCACTCCTCCGGATCCAGCCGGTTCCGCAAGCGTGACGCTCCCGGTGAACGTGCTGCCTACGTTGATGGAGGAACTCGGCAGGGAAAGGATGATGCCTGGCGAGGTCACATTAAAAGTCGTGCTGGTAGAAGGGGAGAGCCCCGGGCTTGATGCCGCCAGCGCATACCCTTTTCCCGCCGTATTTACGGTCAGATTGCTAAAGATTGCGACGCCATTGCGGGCTGCGATCTCGAGCGTTCCTCCGAGCCCATAGACGCCCGCAAGGTTGACCCTCACGCGGTTGGTTGCGGTGGGTACCATGTTTCCGCCCGCATCCTCAACGGCCACGCGGACTGCCGGTGAGATTGCAGCGCCAGTCCATGCATCCGAAGGCTGCTGCAGGAAAGCCACCTGAGCCGCTTCAGCCGCTGCGATGGTCAGGGTCGAAGAGGCTACTGCGCTCTGCGACCCATCCAAGATTGCGATTGCCTGCACTGTCGACGAGATGCCAATCGAGAGCGGCGCCGCGTAGATCAGTGAAGAGCTTGTCGGTACCATACCATCGGTGGTGTAGTAGATCTTGCTCCCGGCGGTCGAATCACTGATGGTCACTTCCTGATTGCCGACATAGGTCCCCGTTTTTAACGAGATGGAGGGGGTAGCCACCGCATAGCTTAAGGTTAGCGTCCAATCTGCAGGAGCGGCCGTCAGCGTCGGCTGGAAAGCGGTAGGAACCGCGACCAAGCCGAAAATATCGGTTACGTTTTTGTCCGGGTTCTGGGCGATGTGCATCGCGGCCGAGAGGGTATCCGTCGGAGCGCTACCGCCGGCGGGCGTGGCCATCGAGAACAGAGCGCCGCACGGGCTGCCGTCGCCTGCCGAGCCACCCGGGGAGTTGACACATTTATCGAGGACGTCGGCCAGGCTGTAGAGCTTCGAGTTTTGGGCAAAGTAGCTCTCTGCCGTGCCGACGCCCGGAGAACTTCCCTTGTCGATATTTATGAATTCGCTGACACTCGCAGCAGAAGCCACGAAGGCGGTGTCGCCCGGTGAGGAACCAAGGTCAATCGGGGACGTCATATAAGGAGCCAGGGGCCACACGGAGCCAACAGTCGTAACTTCGTTGACGGAGATGGGAGTGGACGCGGACAGACTGCTACAGGAACCAAGCATCGCGGCGAGTGCGAGAGCCGGGTTGGCGGCTGCGGATGGGCCAGGAGTCCCGCCGCTGGCGATCAAGTAGACTTGCGTGGCGGCAAGGGGACAACGGTACGAAGCGGGGATGGAGAAGTTGCCGTTGCTGTCGGACTGGACCGGATTGGTGAGCAGAGGCTGGGCGGCGGAGGCGATACCATTTGTGCCTGCAGCGTAGAGCTGAACGGTTGCGCCGCTTACTGGCTGTTGACCACCACGCACAGTGCCGCGCAAGGAGACAGGCCCCTGAACGGCGATGGCCGACCCCGTAAAGCCACAACCTGCCAGTGCCGCCAGAACCAATCCTGCTAGGACCACACTCAAGAATAGTCCTAATCGGGGCGCTGCCAGCAGCTCTTGTTTTTCCAAGCGGCTCCCCACGGCTACATCCGGATGATTCAAGTCTGTGAGCTCGTTGCTGTATGAAAAAGAGAAAAATTCCAGCTTGCGTGACGGAAGTTACTTGAATAGTCGTTCGTACTGCGCCAACGACGGCTGAGATCTTTCTTACTGTTGCTTATCGGCGAATTTCGTGCTGTGTTCAGCCGGCGGTGTTGGCCCGAGTCCGAAGGATGTTGGGCAAAGATTAGCGGGTGAGGACAGCAGAGCCATCCGATGATTCGACGGGGAGTACGGTGTGTTACTACAAGTCCTCCCAGGCGCAGGTGTCGAGGCACGGCTGGGAAGGCAGTTTCCGGTCGGGATGGATACTAGTTGCGGCTGAGGCGCCCCGCCTGGAAACGACCACCTTGTGGTCTTCCTAAAGAGGCGGCATTCTTTGCAGTCTGGCTCATCCAGTACCCGGCGTCAATGGATCCCGTACAAAAAGAACGCGCCAAGTGTGGATAAGTAGGGTGCGGATTTGCATGGATGCTGGGCACCGAGCTTGACAACAAATTCTTGCAAAGCCAAGCCCGTGGTATCCTATGCTGGTCCGGTTGCGGTCATTCAACGGCCTCGGTCCTGGGTTAGCTCGGTGATCGGCGCTCCCCTCCGTTGATATCGGATCTGCGGCCGTGGAGCGCACCGGCGGCAGAGCGACGTCTCGACCGATTGTTCCTGCGATCTTTTCCTAAATCGGTTGGATCGTGCGAGACCTGGTTGCGCAGTGGGCCCAAATCACGCGCCACATCGTCAAGAGAAATCAATTTCTGAGGCTGAGCTTCTGCTGGCGGTTTTTGAGAGCTGCTCGGTAAAGAGCTTCACGGTTTCCACAGCTTCCCCTGATTCAGTTTCTGGTAGCTGTGACAAAGAGGACTGCCAAGTAAAGTGATGGTTTTAGATTATTACAAGCTGGAAGAACAGCCTTTTGGAGTCACACCCGACTCCCGATACCTGTTTCTAACCCCCTCGCACAAGGATGCGCTGTCCTCTCTGATCTATGGGATCGAGGCTGGATGCGGATTTGTCTCGCTGATCGCAACGCCCGGAATGGGAAAAACGACGCTGCTTTTCGAGACGCTGCATATTCTTCGCGATAAAGCCCGGATTGTATTTCTGTTTCAAACGATATCCACTCCATTGGATCTTTTGCGATCTCTTCTCTCCGGCCTCGGCGTGCGCGATTTGCAGGGAAGCCTGGTTGAAATGCAAATCAGGTTAAAGGACATCCTCACCGAGCAATACCGTTTGGGAAAGCGCGTAGTGGTGGTGGTCGATGAGGCGCAAAATCTGGACGATTCCGTGCTCGAGCTGGTACGCATGCTGTCAAACTTCGAGACCGCGCGCCATAAACTGATCCAGATCATTCTGGCCGGACAGCCGCAACTCGCAGATAACATAGGTTCGCCGGAGCTTTTGCAACTGCGGCAGCGGATCTCAATCTTCGCCCATCTTAAGCCCTTCACTCCGGAAGACACGTCTTTTTACATAAGTCACCGGCTGCGGGTAGCCGGATATAACTCCGATATGCCGTTGTTTACAAAAGACGCGCTGGCACTCATTGCCCTATGCAGCGAAGGGATTCCGCGGAACATCAACAATCTCTGCTTTAACGCGCTGTCGTTGGGGTCTGCTCTGCAGCAGAAACCGATCGATCGCGATGTCATTCGCCAAGTGATTGCCGACCTTGACCTTGGTCCGTGGCGGAAGAAAGCCTTGCCGGCGCCGCAGTTAGAGGAGAGAGGTGCAGAGAAGTTCCCCGCATTTGCGTCCGGCACCCACTCAAAATCGGTGATTGCAGACTGGCTGCCGAAAGTTGCGGTTGCAGCCCTGGTCCTGCTGGCGGTAGGCGGGGCGTTTTTCGAAGGCCAGCGATGGCTGGACCGTCCAGCGGCGGCGCCCGCCCAAGTAGCCGGCGCTAAGCCAGATCCGCTGGCCTCTGTACCGTCGGCTGCACCCTCCACAGTGATAGCGGATGAGGTCGCGCCGAAGTTGGCCCCGACCGGGACCCCGGCTACCGTGGTACCAGATCCCGCCACCCCCGCGGCGGTGAACCGCCCGACCCCGACCATCAGCCCTGGAGCCCCACCTTTATTGATTGCAGATCGAAGACCGCAGCCGCTGGACACGGCAGCTACTGTGCGCGTGGCGCCTGGGCAGACCTTGCTCGGCATTTGTGTGGCGAAATTTGGAAGTTGTACGGCGGAACTGTTGCAGGAAATACATCGGCTGAACCCTTCGCTGAACAATCCAGACCACATCGAGCCTGGTCAGAGTATTCGCATCCCGGTTTTGGACGCCCAATCCAGTGTCGACGCGCAGCCTCGTAAAACTCCATCCACTGCAGAGGCGGGCTCGCACGAGTAGGGCTCGCGAACTCTGATCATCGGTCTGCGACTTTGATTTGTTCGTAGAGACTTTCTGGTTTCATCCACGGAGTCACCATGTGAAAGAGGGTGGCGCGAAGACAAGGCCGCCAGAGAAAAACATCGGTGGACGGCTCGATCGGCCGGCAGTACCTTCTCAACAATAAAGACGTTCCGCCAGCGAATTGGATGAGTTCCTGCTGGTGCTCGATCTCATGTTCCAACATAAAGGCTCGCATAACGGCGGAAAGCGATTCCTTTTTGAAGTGCATGTCATTCATCTGCAAATCGAGATAAGTGACCCGATTCCGACGCCAGCCACTCAGGAGGCTCAACCACGTGCCGTCGGGAAGGAGCATGCCCATGCAAAAGAAATCAGGGATCTCGCGAAGCAGGCGATAACGGGCATGATAGAAGCCGGTGAGGCGATTCGGCATGGATCTCGGACGGAGCTTCAACATCGCTTCGAGAGCCTGGGCAGGCTCAAGCGAAGGCAAAAAGACGACCTGCGCGCGAGCTTCCAGCTGCTTGCGTTTTCCCGCCAGGCTCCTTCGCGTGCGGGGGCCCATACCGGCTAACATCGCCTGGTAGGTGCTTTCCAGCGGAAGCTTGCGCTGTATGCTCCCTCCGGCGAACATCCGGTATTTATCCTTGGGCCCCATGACCTCGATACATGAATCTAACGGAGCCCTCACGGCGCAACTTACGCCGAAAATTCGCCAACGTTTCAGGAGGGCCTGCGCCGCTAAATGGACATAGTGCACCCGGAATGCTTCGGGACCGGCTACCAGGCCATCGCCCACCGTATCTCCTCCGCGCCATAAGCCAAGACCGATCCCGAATCTGCAGTGCTCGATAAACAGGACGCAGGCTTCGAGGTCGAGGTTCCGGCGAATCAGAACCGCCGCAACTCTTCTATTTCTTTGGGTGTTCGCCGCAATGAAATATTGCAGATCGGTGGTGAGATCGTCTTGTTGGCTGCACCGCAAGTGGAGTTCACGGATGGCCGGGGTATACGCCCGAAGCCTTCGATCACCGATAATCAACTCGGTGGTTCTTTCGCAGCTGTCGAACGTGGGGCTGCCCGCTCGCTCCTCGAGCACCGGAAAATCAGGGACCGCGTTATCGACGCCGAACAATAAGCTCAGTTGACTTCTCCGCCTTGAGACGAGTTATTGCAGTATAAGGGGAGGGGCCCGGACCCGGGATTAATTGCTTATGTGAATCAGTGTAACCAGCGCAATCCCACGGTCGATGATGTGCTCTGTCTTATGGACGTAGGTTGACCGGTAACTCGGCAATCGGTTACCCGCGCATGTAAGTGTAGGTTACCACTCCAATCAACGGGCGTATACTGGCGGTCGTCCTAAGAAGGTTTGACCATGACCGGTTCCTCGCTTACCCGGCGCAAATTCCTATCCACTGCGGCCGCGGCAACCGCGGTGGCCGCGCTGCCCAGGGGCGACTTTGCTCTGGGCCAATCAAGCAGTCCATCTCATCCCGCCCTCGATCCCGACTGGGCCAACGCCGGTATTATCGCTACCCGCCATTCTCCCTATGCAAAACTCAAGAGCGTTCCGGTCCACGCGGTGACCATCACCCCGGGATTCTGGTCGAAGCGCCGGCAGACGAATGTGGAATCGAGTATTCCCAGCATGCGGCTGGAATTGATCGAACACGGGCGCATGGATAACTTCCTCCGCCTGGAAGGAAAGTCTGCTGCGCCGCAGATCGGCCCGGTCTACTCCGACTCTGACATATATAAGTGGGTGGAAGCGGCCGGGTTCGTGCTGCAATCCGGGCCGCTGCCAGCGTTGCGCGCCGAAACCGACGAGATGATTCGCCAGGTGGTGGCCGCGCAGGAGCCGAGCGGCTATCTCAACACCTACTTTGTCCAGAGCAGGCGAAGCGATCGCATGCTACCCAAGACGCAGACGACCGGGCATGAGCTTTACTGCATTGGCCATCTGCTGCAGGGGGGCATCGCCTACTATCGCGCGACCGGAGATCCAACCCTGCTGCATGCCGGGGTGCGCTTCGTCGACGATTTCCTGCTGCCGGGCTACGGCCCCGCGGCGAATCAAGGGCCTATCGTTGCGGGACATCCGGAAATTGAGATGTCGCTGATTGAGCTCTATCGCACCACGGGGAACCGCCGCTATCTCGACCTGGCGGGTTACATTCTTCAGGGCGATCCGCGTATTCCGCTGCAGGAACGGCAGATTGTGTACATGTTCTGCGGAGTTCCATTTACCTCCAGAACCAAGCTGGAAGGCCACGCTGTCCGCGCCATGTATGCCTGTTGCGGGGCCACGGACTATTACCTGGAAACCGGGGATCCCGCCTACTGGAAGACGCTGAACCGGCTGTGGGACGACCTGGCGGAACATCAGCTCTACGTAACCGGCGGCGTGGGAGCACGCAGCGATGGCGAGGCCTTCGGCAATGCCTATGAGCTGCCCAACGAAACTGCCTACGGCGAGAGCTGCGCCGCTATCGGCAACATGATGTGGAACTGGCGCATGCTCTCGGCCAGCGGGGATGCCAAGTTTACCGATGTGATGGAACGCGCGCTGTATAACGGCATCAACTCCGGCATGTCACTCGATGGCAAGCTCTACTGCTATCGCAACCCGCTGGCGTTTGATCCTTCGACCGGAGATAAGATTCGCAATCCCTGGTACGACACTACCTGCTGCCCGCCCAACCTGGAGCGCACCTTTGCGGCGCTGCCAGGCTACTTCTACAGCACGTCGGCGGAGGGGGTGTATGTGCACTTCTATGACAATTCTGAGCTGCAGTGGCAGCTGGAGAACGGCGCCAGGGTCGCGATCAAGCAGACCACGCACTATCCCTGGGAAGGGACGGTGCACCTGGCGGTGACGCCGGCATCGCCTGAGGAGTTCACGCTGTTCGTGCGCATTCCAGGCTGGTCGAAGCGCAATACGCGTGAAGGTGAATGGCAGCCCGGTGGCAGGCGCTATGCCAGGACAGTACCTGCCGATCAAGCGCCGCTGGTCCGCGGGCGACGTGGTGGAGCTGAGCTTCGATATGCAGCCCCAGGCCGTGCACGCGAATCTCGCGGTGACGGATGATCGCGGACGGATCGCCTTCCAGCGCGGGCCCATCGTTTATTGCATGGAGCAGCTCGATCAGGCCGTGGCCCGCTGCGGATCCAGAAGGCTTTCCCCGCTACACGGCGCAACTCACCGAGAGCACGACGACGGCCTACCAGCCTGATTTGCTGGAGGGCGTGGTGGTGTTGGAGCACCCCGGCGCATGGCTCCCGGCCGAACCCGGCAACCTCTACCAAGCCACGTTGCCCAGTGGGGAGGCTGTTCGCCCGACCACGCTACGCCTTATTCCCTACTATGCATGGTCGAATCGCCAGCTCTCTGCAATGCAGGTTTGGATACCCACCGGCAGGGGCTGACGGTCCTGTTAAAATCCTTGACGGGCGCCGAGCAGGCGTACCGAGCATCCCAAACCACAGAAAAACGCAAGCGATTGCAGGAGACGCACCATGTCCCTAAGAATTAATGACACAGCTCCCGACTTTACGGCCGAAACGACCCAGGGCACGATTCACTTTCATGAGTGGATTGGCGATGGCTGGGCGGTTCTTTTTTCTCACCCCAAAGACTTTACCCCGGTCTGTACCACGGAATTAGGGAGCGTCGCCGGCCTGCATGACGAATTTGCCAAGCGTAATACGAAGGTGATTGGGCTGAGCGTCGACCCGGTGAGCAGCCACGGCAAGTGGGCCGTGGATATCGAAGAGACGGGCGGCTTCAAGGTGAACTATCCCATGATTGGGGATACCGAGCTGAAGGTAGCCAAACTGTACGACATGCTGCCTGCCGACTCAGGGGAGACCTCTGAGGGCCGTACGGCCGCGAACAATGCCACCGTACGCACGGTGTTCATCATCGGCCCGGACAAGAAAATCAAGCTGCAATTGAGCTATCCCATGACCACAGGGCGCAATTTTCCTGAGCTGCTGCGGGTGATCGATTCCATGCAGCTCACAGCCAAGCACAAGGTGGCGACGCCATCGGACTGGCAGCCGGGCGAGGATGTCATCATTCTGCCTTCTGTCTCCGACGACGAGGCTAAGCTGAAGTACACCGGCGGTTGGAGGTCTCCCAAGCCATACATTCGCCTGGTTCCGCAGCCGGAGTGATTCATGATGCGTTGAACTGGTCCAGTAGCAGGTGGAGCGATTGGCGAAGTAGTTTCTTGCCATTTTGCTCCGCCTCGGCTACCTCCAGTTCATGCTCGAGCGTCAGCATCGCGTAGCCATGAACGAGGCTCCAGGCAGCTCTGACCAGGGCCTGCTGGCGGCTGGGGTGCGCTCGTGGATGCAACTCCTTGGCCGCATTTTCCAATAGGAGATATGCCTGGTAGGCGGTGTGCTGCATTTCAGGGTAGTTTGCTTTGGCGATCCCACTCTCCCACATCACCTTGAAGTGAGAGCGGTGGTGTAAGGCGAACTCGACGTAGGCCACACCCATCTCTACCAAGCGCTTCACCTTGTCATCCGGATGGCTCCGGGCAGCGCGCGCCAGCGCATCACGAAACATGGTGAATCCTTCGGCTGCGATTTCCGCCAGCAACGCCTCTTTGTCTTTGAAATGACGGTACGGAGCGGCTACGCTGACTCCTGCCAGGCGGGCAGCATCGCTCAAGGCGAGGCCCTTGACGCCGTGTTCCTCGATCAATGAAAGCGCGGCACGTATCAGGGCCGCCCGCAGGTCTCCGTGATGATAAGGGCGCTTGGCTTTCAAGGTTGGCACACAGCGGACCTCCTGCTTGATTTTACATGAATGTGAATCCATTTAACATTTATGTTAATCTCTTTCACATGGGCACTCGTATACGCAAGCTTTTTGCTGCATCGCCGGCGTTGACCATCCTGGGGTTCGTCATGGCGGCCGACCTGGTGTTCTCTCTGTGTGGCCTGGTGGTGGACCGGCGGGTGATTACCGGGGCGCCGGCATGGCTCAAGCCGGCGAAGTTCGCGCTCTCGACCATGATCGCGGCCTGGAGCTTCGCTTTTTGTATCGCGTCGACCCGTATCTGGCCGCGGGTCACGCGGGCTCTGGACATCGCGTTGACCGCGGGCCTGGTGATCGAGATCGCGCTGATCGATATGCAGGCGGCGCGGGGCACCACCAGCCACTTCAACGTGGCCACGCCATTTGATGGCGCTGTCTTTGCCGTGATGGGGGTGAGCATCCTCTGCATCTGGCTGGCGATGCTGTTGCTCACGATTGTCCTCTTCCGGCAACCTTTTGCTGAGTCGGCCTGGGGATGGTCGCTGCGTTTGGGTATGGTGCTGGCGCTGATCGGGACAGGTTCGGGGGGCCTGATGGCAGTGCCGAACGCCCAACAACTGGCGCAGGCGCATGTGAGCGGACGGCTCCCGATCGCGGGCGCGCACACGGTAGGCGCTCCGGACGGGGGGCCGGGTTTGCCGGTTACCGGATGGAGCGCCGATCATGGCGATCTGCGCGTTGCCCACTTCCTGGGCATGCATGGTCTGCAGGTTCTGCCGCTGCTGGCATGGTGGATTGCTCGCCGCCGCTTTGCTCCAGACGATCGGAGTCAGCGTAATCTCATCTTTGCGATGGCCGCCAGTTACCTGGCGCTTTTCGGGCTGATTCTGTGGCAGGCCTTCCGGGGGCAGTCGATTGCGCAACCGGACAGCTTGTCGCTGGAAAGCTTTGCTGTGTGGGTGGCGCTGACTGCCGTTGCCGTATTTACTTTCAGAGGTAAGGAAGGCATTTCATGAATGCGGATGGGCTTTTTCAACTTTGCAACAGCATGGCGCTGGCCGGCTGGGTTCTGCTGGTGGCCACGGGATGGTCGCCTCGCGCCTCGCGGATAATCTCGTCGTTGATCACCGGCCTGCTGGTGCCGGCACTTCTGTGCAGCCTATACCTGGTACTTATCTTCACTCACTGGGGTGGCCACCGGGGAGGGTTCAACTCTCTGAGCAACGTCATGCTGCTGTTCACGGACCGTTGGCTGGTGCTTGCGGGTTGGGTCCATTATCTTGCCTTCGATCTTTTCATTGGTAGTTGGCAAGTAAGGGATGCGCGGCGCAATCGTGTGCCTTTTGTGTTGGTGGTTCCTTGCCTGGTGCTGACGTTTCTCTTTGGGCCTATCGGGTTGCTGTTGTACCTGATTTTGGCGGGGATGGTGTCTCGAGGGAAGGCTTGGCCTGGGCATCCGGTGGCTGCAGTGTGACGCGGGCCTGGGGGTGGAGGGAACCGCAGGTCGCTTCGCTACACCCCTAGCTAGTGACAAAGGGGTGAGGAGGCTGGTAGCCCAGTCAAGTGAAAAACCGGGCTTGAATGGGGCACCCCAAAGCCTTTAACCCGCCGTCACCTTGAGATCGTTGACGGCGCGGTAGGCCTGGTTGATCGCGCAGTCGGTGTAGGCGTAGGCATCGGCATCGGCGTTGGCGATGGCGATACGTCCGAAGGGCTTGCGCGCCTCGACGCAGGGCAACGGGCCGCCTTCTAACCAGAAGGGATCCCACAGAGAGTTGTATTGATACGCGTAACCGTGGGGCCAGCGATTCACAGTGATCGCGGCGATATCGCGCGCTGGATCAAAGCCGCCGGCGCCGGCACTGCGCGCAAGCTGCTCCCTGATATTTCTCTCGAAGGTTTCGAATGAGGTGGCATATAGATTGGCCCGTCCGGCGCGATGCTGGCTGCGTGCCGGCAGGCCGGGCGAGCAGGGATAACGGCTCATGGTGAGCACGATCGGCTCATCCGGCTTTGTCGTACAGTGGTAGTTACCAATGCTAACGCGGTGGTCGAGACGGGCGTCGGTGAAGTAGGATCCTGGCGCGTACATGCCTGCCGTCTGCAGGCGAACAAAGCTCTCCCAGTTTGTGAGGGCAACGTTGGTATAGACAAGCGGAACTTTCTCCGCCGATCGCAGTGCCGCCACCTGCGAGGCAGGCAATTCGGTGTTGAGGAAAGGAATCATCGTGTGCCAGCAGGCCAAAATGCAGTGGGCCGCCTTCACGGTATAGACCTGCCCTTTCTGCACATAGGTGACCTCCACTTCTTTCGCGCTGGCCGGGTCGCCGTCATGGCGCACCTTGACCACTGTGCTGTTCAAGCGGATGCGGGTTGGGCTGCCGGCTTGATCGAGCTGGTCATAGCGGATTTGGGAGGTCACAATATCGTCCGCTGTGTTGCCGGGTACGGCGTTGGGTAACAGCGAACGCACCAGCAGCCGTGCGATGGATGAGTTGCCATCGGGGAAATGAAAGAAGAACTCCTCCGCTTCTTCGTTGGGGATGGAGTCGCGACCCATGCCTGGGCCGGCGCCCGGCGCCAGCTTGAGTCCGTTGAAGCCGGGCATGCCCAAACCCCACGCGTCCTGGGCTGAGACGGCGTCGATACCCACACCATACAGCGGTTTCGGATATCCCTGGAGCAAGGCCACAACTTTGGGATCCACTTTGACCATGTTGGTCAGGTAGTCGGCATAGCTGATGCGCGCCAGCTTGGCCTTCTTCTGGTCGGAAGAGAGCCCCGGCAGCAAATCTTCATCGAGAACATACAGGCGCTGTAGATCCGCCTTAGCCTTGTCGGTCAGCGGAGCCTGCGCGGCAAATTCCTGCCACGTCTGATCGGCGTGCTGGGATGAATGTTGGCGACGCCGGGGTGAGGGGCTGACGACCAGGCGATCGGCGCCGAAGGTTTCCTGGTCGAAGAAAATCTTCTGCTGGAGCCCGAGCGAAGGGTAGAGCTTGTCGTCGTTGTGTTTCGAGTAAGACGAGACATCGATGCCCAAGTCGCGAATCACGCCTTTGGCGACAGGGCTATACGGAGCGGGGCTCTCGATGGCGTAGGTGCCGCCGTAACCGAGCATGAAGGTCTTGTCGACTTCAAATTCATTGCGTTTGGCGTGGCCGCCAAAATCATCGTGATTCTCGAGGATGAGCACGCGCGCCGATTTGCCCGCAGCCTGGTGAAAGAAGCGCGCCGAGGAGAGGCCGCTGATGCCACCGCCCACCACGATCAGGTCGTAGGTCTCGCCTGTGCTTTCAGGTTTTCCGGCGTGGGCCCAGAATGTGCCGTCGCGCAGACTGTGGGCCACTTCGAAGGAGCCAACGTGGCTGCCGCGCAATCCATGGGCGGCGGGTGGATCGTAGCCGGGCGCGTTCTGCGCTTCGGTCGCCTGCTGGGCAAAGAGCGAGGTGGGCGGGGCAGCCGCGGTAGCTATGGCCATGGCCGCGCCTTGCATAAAGTCGCGGCGGGTAATACGGCGATCCATGCCCAGTTCTTTGTCAGTCCAATGCATCGTTTCCCCCAGAATAATTTAGTGCAACAAATGGGCCGCGGCAATTTCGCCGGTATCGACTGCGCCTTCCATAAAGCCCTGCCATTCGGCCAGGTGTTCGCCGGCGAAGAGTACCTTGCCGTGCGGTTGCTCGAGCAGCGGGCGAATGCGGAACCACTGTCCTGGCCGGTAGATGGCGTACGCACCGTGGACCCATGGGTCGTCCTGCCAGGGTTGATCGACGGAGGTGATGAGTGCTTTGGGCGCGTCGCCAGAAACCGCGGTCAGGTCGCGGAGCAACTGTGCCTGCCGCTCCGACTGCGATTGGGCGGCGAGCACGTCGGCCTTGTCGCCGACCGAGTAGGAACAGAGAATGCCGCGCGGGCCGGGTTGCCGTTGGGTGGTGTGGAAGTACTCATGGGCCGTCTCATCGCTGATCAGGGAAAAGTCTTCCGCCGGCCAGAAGCGGTGATTGAAGAGCAGCTGGGTCTTGATAATGCGGCTGTACTCGAGCTCATCGGCGGCCAGCGCCTGTGCGGACGAGAGCGCGGGCTCGAAATGGATGGAAGACAAGATGGATGCTGGCGCAGAGAAAACACAGGCGTCGGCGGTAAAGCTTTCTTCTGCCGTGGCCACGGTAACCAGGCCCGCGCGCTGCTTGATGGAAACGATGGGAGAGTTCAAATGGAGGGCGCCCGCCGGGAGACGATTCACCAGCGCCTGCACCAGCTTGCTGTTTCCGCCAAGCACGTGCCAGTCCATCTCATCGGTGTTGTTGGGATTGGTGTAGTCGGTATCGACATACTCCTCGGCGGCGACGTAGGCGGAGACCTCGCGGATGGATTCGCCGTAATCGGTGGAATCGATCAACTCGTGAATGCGGCGGTCGTTGCCGGCGAAGCCCATCTTGCCCAGCCATGTCCACCAGTCGTACTGGTCCATATGGCGCTTATCCTGCTCGGAATAGCGCTTGTAGTCGCTAAGGAATTTTTTCCATGCTGCGTGCGCCTGCGGGGAAAAGTCCCAAGCGCCGGGGGCGTGCATCTTTCCGCTCTGCAGCAACCATACACGGTAGGCATGGGGCTCGAGCGGCACGTTCAACTCTTTTGCCAACGCGATAATTTTCTTGTGATCTTTGCCAATCCATTCGCCGCCCATCTCGCAGACCAGCTCCGGCGCCTGGGGAAAGCGATAGGACCAGACGCGGCCTCCGGTGCGGTTGCGGGCTTCGAGGACGGTGACCTTCCATCCCGCAGCGCAAAGGCGGTAGGCTGCGGTGAGCCCCGCGAAGCCGGCGCCGACCACGATGCAAGAGTGTTGTGGCTTCACTGCGCCGGCGTAAAGAGGCAGGCCGGCGGCGATGAGGCCAGCGTTGGCCAGGAAGCTGCGGCGGGTGCTCTTCATAGAGCAGCCTGGGCAGGCTGCCGGGTGGTCAGCCATTGTGACAAAAAGATGGTGATGACTGAGAACAAGAAGATAAGGGTGGCGATGGCGTTCATCTCCGGGGTCGCACCGCGGCGCAAGCGAGACCAAATTTCCAGGGGCAGGGTGTTCTCCCGGCCGATCAGGAAGAAGGTGACGGCAATCTCATCCATGGAAAGCGTGAAAACCAGGAGAGCGGTGCCAAGCAGTGAGGTTCGCAGGCCGGGCAGGACGATGCGTACCAGGGTTTGCAGCCGGCTGGCACCCAGGTCCGCGGAGGCCTCTTCCAGCGAGCGATCGAGCTTGGCCAGGCCAGCTAAGATTTCGGTGGCCGCAACTGCCGTCAAGGCAGTCGAGTGGCCGAGAATCACGGTGACCAGGCTTAGATGAAATCCGCTGCTGACTGTCAGCAACAAGAGAGAGATGCCGGTGATCACTCCGGGAACGATCAGGGGCAGCAACACCAGGCGTTGAAAGGCCGCTTTGCCCGGGAATGAATAACGATCGAGCGCGTAGGCCGCGGGGAAGCCAATCAACATAGATAAGACAACGGTGGACAAGGCGACGATGGCGCTGTTGGCCACTGCGGTCCACATGGCGGAGTCGTCAAAGAGGGTGCGGTACCAATTGAGCGTCCAATGGTGCGGAGGAAAACCGCCCACGCCATCCAGGTTGAAGGAGTAAACGATCAGCACCACGATGGGGAGGTAGAGAAAGCCATACGCAGCACAGGCGAAGGTGGTGGAGAGCGCTTTCAAGCAACCCTCCAGCGGCGCTCCAGCCTCTGGGTGATGGTGAGAATGACAAGTACCATCACCAGGATGAGCACGGCCACGGCCGCACCTAGCGGCCAGTTGTAATCCGCGCCGAAGAGGTTGGCGACGATATTGGCGATCATCACGCTGCTTGGGCCACCCAGGAGCAGCGGCGCCAGAAAGTCTCCAAAGCTGAGCAGAAAAGCAAAGGTCGCGCCGGAGAGCACTCCGGGCAGCGAGAGGGGAAGGATGACGCGGGTAAAGGTCTGCCATGTGGTCGCGCCCAGGTCGCTGGATGACTCGAGCAGCTCGTGGGGAATCTTTTCGAGCGATGCCACCACTGGCAGCACGACAAAGGGCACATAGATGTGGGTCAGGGTCACGATCACGGCGAAGGGACTGTACAGGAGAAAGCCCAGAGGGTGGCGCGTTGCGTGCGCCCAAAGCAGGAGCGTATTCATCACGCCTTCATTGCCGAAGATGACCTTCCAGGCGTAGGCGCGCACCAGGTAGCTGATCCACAGCGGGATAATCACTGCCTGGTAAAGAATCTGCTTGTATTTGCCCGCCTGAAAAACAAGAAAGCACGCCAGGGGATAACCGATCAGCAGCGAAAGCACCACCACCGAAAAGGCGATGCGCATGGAGCGGAGAATGACGGTGATGTAGAGGGGAGTGGTGGCGAGGTGCAGATAGTTGGTCAGGGTGGCGTGGTGAAGCACCTGCTGGCTGGCGTCCAGGCTCCAGAAGCTGTAGCAAAAGAGCAGGCAGTATGGCGTAAAGAGAAAGAGAGCAATCCAGGCGAAGGGCGGAAACGCCACCAGCCATGCAGAGATGCGTGCGCTGCGCATTTATTCCTGCTCCAGTGGGACCAGGTCTTGTGCGTGAAAGGCGAAGCCTCCGCCGTTGCTGAGCGGCCCGGCTACGCGCGCTGAGAGCTCCGTGCCGCCCGCACAGCGCAAGGTCAGCAAGGAGTCAGCCCCGTGAAACTGTTCTGCAACTACCTCTGCGGCAAATTGGACCGCCTGCTCACCGGCCTCCGCGGCGGGCGCAATGCACTCCGGGCGTAGAGAAAAAGTGACCGGACCGTCGGGCAACTTGACCGGCACGGAAAAAGCTCCACAGTCCGCCACTCCCTGGCGAACGGTGCCGGCGACCAGGTTGCTCTTGCCCAGGAACGAAGCCGCGTAGGCGGTGCGTGGGGTGTTGTAGATGGCGCGCGGCGTGCCGCATTGCTCCACCTTGCCGTTGCGCAGCAAAACCACGCGATCGGAGATGGCCAGCGCCTCGCTCTGATCATGGGTAACAAAGATAAAGGTGATGCCGACCTCGCGCTGCAGCAGTTTCAACTCGCGCTGCATTTCCAGGCGCAGATTGGCGTCGAGTGCGGAGAGGGGTTCATCGAGTAGCAGTAGACGGGGCCGGTTGACCAGTGCCCGGGCCAGCGCCACACGCTGCTTTTGCCCTCCGCTGATTTGCCGGGGAAAGTGTTTGGCAAAACGTTCCATGCGGACCTTTTCCAGCGCCTCATTGACCCGCGATGTCATTTCGCCGCGGGCACAGCCGCGTACTCGCAAGCCATAGGCCACATTGTCAAAGACGCTCATGTGGGGAAAAAGTGCGTAGCTCTGGAAGACGGTATGGATGGGACGGCGATGGGGCGGCATCGCATCGAGGCGCTGGTCCTCGAGCAGAATGCGTCCGGCAGTCGCCTCTTCAAAGCCAGCCAGGATGCGTAGCAAGGTGGTCTTGCCTGAGCCGCTCTCGCCAAGCAGGGTAAGAAACTCGCCTTGCTCTACGTCCAGCGAAATGGATGCGAGCACCGTGTGCTCGCCGAAGCGCTTGCCCACGTTCTCCAGGCGCAGAAAGACAGCGCCGCTCATGCCGCGCCTTTCATTGGCTGGCCTTCACTTCGTTCCAAATCTCGGTGTACTTTGCGCGTCGCGGCACGTCTTGCCAGAAAACAATCTGGCGCTGGTAGGCATCGATATCGTCGAGGTGCAGGCTGTGGCGCTGCTCCGGGGTCATCAGTGCTGCGGCTTGCGGGTTGGCCGGGATATATCCCGTCACATCGCTGAGTTGCTTCTGCGCCTGGGCGGAGATGAGGTAATTCAAAAGCTGGTAAGCAAGGTCCTTGTTATCGCTCGATTGGGTAATCATCAGGTGGTCAATCCACCCGGTGGTGCTTTCCGCGGGAATCTCTTCCTGGATGGGGAGGCCGCTCTTGTGCAGCTGGTTGGTCACCAGCGGCCAACCCATGGCGGCGATGACCTCGTGGTTCTGAAACAGGTTGGTCAGCTCGCCGCCGGTGGTCCAAAGCTTGCGGATATTCGGTTTCAACGCGATCAGCTTTTGCTTCACCTGCTGTAGTTGCTCGTCGTTCAGGTTATAGATGGCCGTAGGATCGCGTTTGCCGAAGCCGAGCACCTGCGGCCGCCATGTACATGGTGGAGAGATCGTCCCAGAACGATAGCTTGTTGGCGAACTTAGGATCCCAAAGTTCAGCCCAGGTGGCGGGCGCCTTAGCGAAGGCGGTGGTGTCGTAGAGCAGGGGATTGGGACCCCAGGTAAGGGGCACGCCGTATACCTTGCCGTCTTGCTCTGACCAGCGGCTTGGACGTGAGGGTAGGCGAAAGCTGGCCGTAGTTTGGGATCTTGGTCAGGTCGAGCGGAGCAACCAGGCCGGAGCGGCTGAGCATGGTGGCCACGTCGCTCGAGGGCGAGATCACATCGTAGTTGGAGGAAGCGCCTCCCCGTAACTTGGCGACCAGCTCATCGCTGGACCCCATGTATGCCGCGGTTACCTTGCATTGGCATTTGGCTTCAAAGCCCTGGATGAACGACGGGTCGGCATAACCCTCCCACACCAGCAGACTGAGCGTGGGCGGGGCCTTTTTGCAGCTGGAAAGAGCCGCTAAGCGCCGCCAGGCTGCACAGTAGGAGAAATCTTGTTGCCTTCACGCTCATCCTGCTCCAAGTTTGCTTGTCAACGGGACCCGGGTATTGGGCACTCGGCCTTTTAGGGGTTGCGAAAAAGTCGGAAGAGGGAGGAGAAATGTGCCCTTAGCGGCTTCTATGGAGGATCGCAAAAACCCAGGACTACCCGGATTTCCTGCACGCTGCTCTGGCCCGGTCTGCGTATGCGGCTATCTTCACGGAAGGCCCCACGAGGCTCCTTGAGTCTACCAATCTGCACAGAAAATCCGGGTGCGTCCTGGGCAACTCTCAGCCGTCCCTGCGGGACTTAACGTAGCTCCTCTACTCTACCCAGCACTACGTGCTGGGCTACTCTCAGCCGTCCCTTCGGGACTCACTCTCGGCCCGGAAAATTCTCACGTAGACTCAGAAGCCCGTAGCCGTCATAACCAGAGTTTTCGTAGCCTGCTGAGCGGCGCAATGGACGGTCTGGCTGGTTTTCAAAAATTACTATAAGGGTCTATTCGTGGCAACGTATAATTGGCTTGTCCGACAATGTCTTCTCTCTCCAGCTACGAAGATTGCCCCATCGCCGGCACGTTTTGCCGGATGCGCTGGTTTCTTCGCTATGCCCGCGGTGAAGGCCGGCTGTGCCGGCTGTCCAACCCGATCCTGATCGAACGCTAGACCCGCTCCGCGGCGTCTGCCGGCTTAGCTGTGTCGCCCGGCCCTCTTTACTATTGACCGCCCCCTGGGCAAAGGAAGAATCCCATGTACCACCTTCTTGAGAAAGAACTTTCCAGCTTTGAATCCCGTACGCCCGGCTCGCGCGCTGCGCTCAAGCGGGCAGAACCGCGCATGCCGCTCGGTGTAGCCAGCAACTTCCGCAGTTACGAGCCCTGGCCCCTGTTTGTGCAAAGATGCCAAGGGAAGCCACATTCACGACCTCGACGGCAATGAGTACATCGATTTCAATCTGTGTTTCGGCGCGCTGATGGCCGGGCACTGCCACCCGGCGGTGGTCGCCGCGGTGCAGGAGCGCCTGGTCACCGGCACCATGTACGGCATGCCGCACACCCTGGAGTACGACCTGGCAGACGAGATTTGCCAGCGCTTTCCCGGTGGAGCAGGTACGGTTTGGCAGCAGCGGTACGGAAGTGACCATGCACGCGATCCGCATCGCGCGCGGCTTTACCGGCCGCGACAAGATCATCAAGATGGAGGGCGCCTACCACGGCGTGCACGACTCGGTCCTGGTAAGCATGAAGCCTAAGCTTGAGCTCTGCGGTGATCCCGATCGGCCCAACCAGGTACCGGCTTCGGGTGGAGTTCCCGCCGACACGGTGAAGAACACGCTGGTGGCGCAGTTCAACGATCTCAAAGCGGTCGCCGACCTGTTTGCCGAAAATCCAGGCCAGATCGCCGCCGTCATCGTGGAACCCATCATGATGAACATCGGTATCTGCATGCCGGAGCCCGGATATCTGGAAGGGCTACGCGAGATCTGCACCCGCGAGGGCGCGCTGCTCATTTTTGACGAAGTGAAGACCGGCGCCAAGCTGGGCCGCGGTGGAGCCTGCGAGTATTTCAACATCAAGGCCGACATCGTGACGTTGGCCAAGTCCATCGGGGGCGGTTTCCCGCTGGCCGCCTTCGCCGCCAGCAAGCAGGTGATGGACGTGATCGCGCAGCAGAAGGTATTTCACGCCGGCACCTATGCCACCAACCCGCTGGTCATGGCGGCGGGGATTGCGACCTTCCGTGAAGTGCTCACGCCCGCGGGCTATGCGCACATCGCCAAGGTTAGCGAAGCCCTGGTTTCCGGCTACAAGCAGATTGTGCAGAAGACCGGCCTCGAAGCCTACGTGGAGAGCGCCGGATCGAATGGAGCGATGTTGCTCTATCCCAACAAGATTCGTAACTACCGCGATTGGCTTAAGGTGGATACGGATCTGTGGAGGCTCTACTGGTTCGGTATGTTGAACCGTGGTGTGATGGCGCAGCCCTACTGGTGGGATGAGCAGTGGACCATCTCTGTCGCTCACTCCATGGCCGATATTGACAAGCACCTATCGGCCTTTGAGGAAGTGGCGCCGGCGCTGGCCCAGGCCCAACAGGAAACGATGGTGCGGGCCTAGTTGTCTCATGGGCGGCGGTAGGGTAACCGCCGCTCATACCTAGCTGTCGAAAGGATCTCCCATGGCTGTCTCGCAGACCAGTTCTGAACCGATGTTTATTAATGGGGAATGGACGGAAGGAACCTCCGGCAAACGCATTCCTGTCTACGACCCTTCGACCGAAGAAGTCATCGCGGAAATCCCCGACGCCAGCGCAGCCGATATCGATGCCGCGGTCGCAGCGGCACGCCACGCCTTTGATGAAGGCGGCTGGCCGCAGACTTCGGCCCAGGAGCGAGGCCGCATCCTGTTTCGCATCGCGGCTAAGCTGCGTGAGGAAGCTCCGCAGCTGGCGGAGTTGGAGTCGCGCAATTGCGGCAAGCCGATTGTCGAAGCGGAATACGACATCGCCGATGCCGCCACGTGCTTTGAGTACTACGGAGGACTGGCCAACAAGGTCTCCGGACTGGTGAACCCTGTCCCGGACAATGCACTTAGCCTCTCGCTGAAAGAGCCGGTCGGGGTTGCGGGGCAGATTATTCCCTGGAATTATCCCGTTAGGCATGGCCGCGTGGAAGCTGGCGCCGGCGATCGCCGCAGGCTGCACTTGCGTTTTGAAACCGGCGGAGCAGACGCCGCTCACCATGTTGAAGCTGGCCGGTTGGCTGGCGGAGTGCGGAGTTCCTGCCGGAGTAGTCAACGTCGTGACCGGGCTGGGGGAGACGGCGGGCGCCTGCGATTGTGGCCCATCCGGACGTGGATAAGGTGGCGTTCACGGGATCAGCCGCTGTGGGCAAGATCATCATGAAATCGGCCGCGGACACGCTCAAGCGGGTGACGCTCGAGCTGGGTGGCAAGTCGCCCAACATCTTCTTTGCCGATGCGGATTTTGAGGCGGCCATCGATGGCGCGCTCTTCGGTGTTTTCATCAACCAGGGTGAGGTCTGCTCGGCCGGCAGCCGGGTGCTGGTGCAGAGATCTATTTATCCGAAATTTCTCGAGGCCATGACGGAGAAGGCACGCACGATCAAGCTGGGGCCCCCGCTCGACCGCTCCACCAAGATGGGTCCGCTGGTCAGCAAGGAACAGTACGACCGGGTCTCTGCCTATCAGCAACTGGGCAAGTCCGAAGCCAAGTTAGCGCTGGGCGGCGGGCGGCCGGCTTCTCTGACCCGCGGTTATTACGTCGAGCCGACGATCTTCTACGACGTTGCTAACTCGGCGCGGATCGCCCGGGAAGAGATCTTTGGCCCGGTGGTCTGCGTGATCCCATTCGAAGACGAGCGCGAGGCGCTCAAAATTGCGAACGATACCTCTTTCGGATTGGCCGCCGCCGTCTGGTCGCGTGACATCTATCGCGCCATGCGCATGGTCAAGGCCATCCGCGCCGGTGTGGTGTGGGTCAATCACATGCAGCCCACGTGCGTGGAAGCGCCGTGGGGAGGCTTTAAGCAGTCGGGCTTCGGCAGGGAACTGGGGATCCATGGCATTGACGAGTACCTCGAGACCAAGCAGGTCTATATCAATCTGAATGAAGCACCGATTGGATGGTATTGATCCCTCGGCTGCGCTCCCACGGCACGCCGGGGCAGGCGGGATGACAAAGGAAAGGGTGGCATTTGATATGACTATCCGAGTGAAGACAGAAATTCCAGGACCCAATTCGCGCGCGTTGACGGCCCGCCGGTTGCAGGCCATCCCGCGCGGGGTCTATGCCTCCACCCCGCTGTTTGTCCGTCACGCAGAGGGCGCCATGCTCGAAGACGTGGATGGCAATCGCTTCATCGACCTGGGCGGCGGTATCGGTTGCGCCAACGTTGGCCACCGGAATTCACGGGTGGTTAGCGCGGTGCGTGCGCAGCTCGACGCTTTTCTTCATCTTTGCTTCCAGGTCACGGGTTACGAGAGCTACGTAGCGGTCGCTGAAAAGCTTAACCAGCTCACCCCGGGCAGCTTTGCCAAGAAGACTTTCCTGGTGAACAGCGGAGCGGAGGCGGTAGAGAACGCGGTGAAGATTGCCCGCGCCTTTACTGGACGCCCCGCGGTTCTCTCGGTGGAAGATGGCTTTCACGGCCGCACCATGCTGGGCTTGTCGCTTACCAGCAAGACTCATCCCTACAAGGAAGGCTTTGGCCCGTTTCTCACGGATGTCTACCGCATCCCCTATGGAGTGCCGGCGAATGCACGGCTCTCCAGCCGCGGCCCGATGACCGAGGGTCAAGTCGCTGAACTGCTCGATCAGACGTTTCGTCGTGTAGTGGCTGCTGAGTCGATTGCAGCAATTGTGGTGGAGCCGGTGCTTGGTGAAGGTGGGTTTGTCGTGCCTCCCGCCGGATTTCTGCCGGCGCTGGCGAAAATCTGTCGCGAACGGGGGATCGTCTTTGTCGCTGACGAGGTTCAGACCGGCTTTGGCCGCACCGGGGAGCTTTTTGCCAGCAGCCATTTTGGTCTCGAGCCGGATCTTATCCTCACCGCCAAGTCTCTTGGGGGTGGCATGCCGTTGGCGGCGATCACTGGCCGTGCGGAGATCATGGATGCACCTGGGCCTGGTGGCCTGGGCGGAACGTTCGGCGGCAACCCCGCGTGTTGCGCGGCGGCGTTGGCGGTGTTCGAAGAATTTGCCGATGGCCGGTTGCTGGCGCGTGGCCGCCGGCTGGGAGAGCAATTTGAACATCGGGCTACTGGCCTGGCAACAGCAGCACAGCTTTATTGGCGACGTTCGCGGAGTAGGCCCTATGCAGGCGATGGAGTTCGTCGATGCTCATGGAGCTGCTTGCGCCCCGGCCGCGAAGAAGCTGGTGCAGCATTGCCTGCAGAACGGCGTGCTGGTGTTGACGGCGGGGACGTATGACAACGTCATCCGGCTGTTGATGCCGCTGACTATCACCGATCGAGGAATTCGGCGATGCTCTGCAGGTGCTGGAGGACGGTCTGAGCGCAGTCGCGGCGGAGTTGGGAGAGCTTGCCGGCGCTGCTCATTAGAGTGTGGGAGCGACACCGGGCATCAGCGGCTCAAGCCGGATCTGTGTTGGTGAATTGTGTACGGGCCGAAGAGGCTGCGTGAGAACTCTGTACCATCGTGGGATTTTTTACTCCATTCGCTGGGTGTTGCAAACGGGAAATGGCACGTCGAGAGCCATTATCCCACTCAAGCCAAAGTACGGCTTGAATGGGGCACCCGGCGCTCCGGTCGGGATGACAATTCTGTTGCAGGAAATGGCTTCAAAAGCGTCCGATCGAATCGTTGTCAATGGGTCCCACAGAATTGTCATCCCGACCGGAGCGCAGCGTAGTGGAGGGACCTGCGGTTCGCTCAAGCTCCACAGGAAATCCGGGGGAACGTGGGGCACCCGTCCAGTTCCTATAGGCTTCTGCTGCGACCTTCGTTAGTCTGAGAGACTGGTTTAAGGATCCTATGGACAGGCTGGCTTGCCGGATCGACGCTGCATCGACTGAACAACTGAGCGAGCTATCGCGGCTGTACATTGCTTATCGCGTTTTCTATGGCGAGGCGCCGGAGGAAGAACGCGCCACGGCCTTTATTCGCGACCGCCTCACGCAATCGTCGGGACGGTATTTCCTGGCCTGGGACGACGGTTCTTCCGCGATCGGATTTATGCATCTGATGCCCTCGACCAACACGCTGGCGATGCGGCCGATCTGGTTTCTTGAAGATCTCTATGTCGATGTACCCGCCCGTGGCCAGGGCGTCGCCACTGCATTGCTAAACTATGCGGAAGAGTTTGCGCGCAGCACCGGCGCAGAGCGTCTTACCCTGGCCACCGCGCACGACAACCTGGCGGCCCAGCGTATTTATAAGAAGCTTGGCTACGTGCGCGAAGATCATTTCTTGTATTTCCATCGTTTGCTGCCGTGAGCGGAGACCCGATGTTGCAACTCGATTGCAGTGAACTGATCCTCAATCATGCCTGGATCGATAACCAGAGAATCGGGTCGAGCGACGGCCGCACGTTTACGGTAGAAGATCCCGCGGATGGCACGGTTCTGGCCACGCTGCCGGACTGCGGCCCGGTCGAAGCCGAGGCCGCCGTCGCCGCCGCGCAGCGAGCTTTCTGCAGCTGGCGCGCGCTGCTGGCAAAAGAACGCGCCCAGCATCTGCAGGCATGGCTGGCGGTCATAAGGAAGCACGCAGAAGATCTCGCCCGCCTGATCTCGCTCGAACAAGGGAAACCGCTCAGCGAAAGCCGGGGCGAGGTAGCCTATGGCGCCGCCTATATCGAGTGGTTTGCCGAAGAGGCCAAGCGAGTCTACGGCGACGTGATTCCCGAACCCGCTCACGGACGCAGAATCATTGTGACTAAGGAACCGGTGGGCGTCGCGGCGGCTATCACTCCGTGGAACTTTCCCATCGCCATGCTGGCGCGCAAGATCGCCCCGGCCCTGGCTGCTGGTTGCACGGTGATCGCCAAGCCGGCGGAAGACACGCCGCTCTCCGCGCTGGCCCTGGCGTTTCTCGCGGCCAAGGCGGGCATTCCCGCCGGCGTCATCAACGTGGTTCCCGCGTCACGCGAGCATGCCGCGTCCGTGGTCGATCCGTGGTTGAACGATGGACGCGTGCGCAAGCTGTCTTTTACCGGATCCACTCCCGTGGGGAAGCATCTCGCACAGGGTTCCGCATCGACGCTCAAGCGGCTCTCGCTCGAATTGGGCGGCAACGCTCCCTTTATCGTTTTTGACGATGCCGATCTGGATGCGGCAGTGCGTGGGCTCATCGCATCCAAGTTTCGCAATGCCGGCCAGACCTGCATTTGCGCCAACCGTATCTACGTTGCGGATTCGGTCTACGACGTCTTTGCTGAAAAGCTGGTCCAGGCCACTTCCGCGCTGCGCGTGGGACGGGCCGGGGGAGAGGCGGAGATTGGCCCGCTCATCAATGCCAAGGCAGTAGGGAAGGTGGAACGCCACGTGGCCAACGCGATCGCCCGTGGCGCGCGCGTCCTGCTGGGCGGCAAGCGGCATGCACTGGGCCGTTATTTCTTTCAGCCCACGATCCTGGCCGATGTGGACGCCACTATGGACGTTGCCTGCGAAGAGACCTTTGGTCCAGTAGCGCCGCTGTTTCGCTTCCATAACGAAGACGAGGTCATCGCGGCAGCGAACGCGACGCCCTTCGGCCTTGCCGCCTATTTTTATGCGCGTGACCTGGCTCGCGTCATGCGCGTCTCTGCGCAATTGCAGGCGGGAATCGTTGGCGTGAATGAAGGAGCGATCTCGACGGAACTCGCTCCCTTCGGCGGTGTGAAAGAGTCGGGTTATGGCCGGGAAGGCTCGATGTATGGAATCGATGAATACCTGCAGATGAAGTATCTCTGTCTGGGTGGACTGGGACCAGCGTAAAGTAGCTAAAGACAAGGTGAAAAGATAATGAGCGAGATTGTCACTTCTCCCGAAGCCACCATGACCAGCCAGGAAGTAGTTGCATGGACCAAGAAGCTGAATTACGGCACCTGGAAGTATCAGAAGAGCTGGAATCCCTTACATGTTGTCGATGCGGAGGGATGCTACTTTACCGACGCGAATGGCAAGCGCTATCTTGATTTTTCTGCGCAGTTGATGTGCTGCAACCTGGGGCACAAGAATCAAGCCGTCATTCAGGCGATTGAAGAGCAGGCGCGCAAGCTGGCATACATCATGCCCGGCTACGCGACCGATACGCGAGTGGAGCTGAGCCGTCTTCTGCTCGAGGTACTGCCAGAGGGGTTGAACAAATTCTTCTTTACCACCTCGGGCACGGAGGCGAATGAGGCCGCCTTCAAGATCGCCCGCATGTATACCGGCAAGACCAAGATCATCGCGCGCTACCGCTCGTACCACGGTTCTACCATGGCGTCCATCGCCGCGACTGGCGATCCGCGCCGCTGGCCGATGGAGCCGGGCGGCAAGGGGCAGGGCTTTTTGTTCGCGCCGGAAGTTAACTGTTACAAATGTCCGATCAAGCACACCTATCCGGGCTGCGGCATTGCCTGCGCCGATTACCTGGAACACATGATCGAGAACGAGCACGATGTGGCCGCGGTTGTCGTGGAGCCAGTAGTCGGCACCAATGGCGTGCTGATACCGCCGCCGGAATACATGCCCAAGCTGCGCGAGATCTGCGACCGTTACGGTGTCTTGTTGATCGCCGACGAGGTCATGTCGGGTTGGGGCCGCACCGGCGAGTGGTTTGCCATGGACAATTGGGGGGTCAAGCCGGATATTCTGGTTACCGCCAAGGGCATTACTTCGGCCTATGTGCCCCTGGGCCTCTGTGCCACCACAGGCAAGATCGCTGAGTACTTCGAGGATCACTTCTTTGCTCACGGGCATACGTATGAAGCGCATCCGATGACGTTGGCGCCCGCCGTCGCAGCGATCCGAGAGATGCAGCGGCTCGACCTGGTGAACCGTTCCCGGGAAATGGGTAAGTACATGGGCGAAAAACTGCACGCGCTCAAGCGAAAACATCCCTCCATCGGCGAAGTGCGGGGGCTGGGTCTCTTCTGGGCGCTCGAGATGGTGAAAGACCAGGTTAAGAAAACGCCGTTCAACACCAAGCAGGACAAGGTAGACGGGAAAGTAGCCGTAGTCGAAAAGGTGGCCGCGGAGATGATGAAGCGGGGCGTTTCCATCCAGGCCTGGATCAGCCACTTTGTGATTGCGCCGCCCCTGATCATCGAGAAGTCAGAGATTGACTTCGCGGTAGAACAGCTGGATCAATCGCTGGCCATAGCTGATGCCGCAATCGGGCAGTAGCCAGGGTTGGTCTAGTGGAAAACTATGACCTGATTGTCATCGGACTGGGCGCGATGGGCAGTGCGGCGCTATGTCAGTCTGCGTTGCGCGGTGCTCGCGTCCTGGGCATCGATCGCTTCCAACCGCCCCACGCATTTGGCTCCAGCCACGGAGAAACCCGGATCACCCGGCAAGCCGTCGGGGAGGGGGCAGAATTTGTCCCCCTGGTGCTTCGAGCCAACGAGCTATGGCGAGCACTGGAAGCGGCCACGGGCGAGAGACTCATGGTGCAGAACGGCGGCCTGATCCTGCTCGACGACGTCGAAGCACAGGGCGCCGGCGCGGCCTTCTACCAGCAGACGGTTGATTGTGCCCGGCGATTCGGCATTGCCCATCAAATCCTTACGGTGGACGAGATACGACAGCAGTTTCCCCAGTTTGTGCTGCGGGATCGCGCACAGGGGTATCTCGAGCCCGGCGCCGGGTTTCTGTTTCCGGAAAAGTGTGTTGCCGCGCAGCTGAGCGTAGCCCAGGCAAATCGCGCTGAACTTCGCACGGATGAGATTGTCACAGAGGTCGTTTCCGAAAGCTCACAGGTGATTGTGCAGACGAATCGATCGCGCTATGCCGGTGCGAGTGCGGTGCTGACGGCGGGACCATGGATGGGTGAATGGGCGCGAAAGATTTGCGGCCTCGAAGAGGCTTACTTCTCGGTTTATCGGCAGACTCTCTATTGGTTTGCGTTGCAGGAACCGGGTCCGCGATTCTCGCCGGAACAAATGCCGATCTTCCTGTGGAGTTCGCCGCAGGTGGGGAAGGGGTTTTACGGCTTTCCCAGCCTGGATGGTGTGAGCATGAAAGTGGCGACGGAGCAATTTGCCACATTGAGTAATGCAAATGACGGGCCGATAACTGTCGCGGCAGAACAGGCGCAGAGTTTTTATGACGACTATGTGCGTGTGAGCCTGAGAGGTGTGAGCAGCCGGTGTTTACGCACCGCTACTTGTTTTTACACGGTGGTTCCGGATCATTTGTTTGTGATCGATCATGGTATTGACTCGGAACGGATATGGTTTGCTTCCGCGTGCTCCGGGCATGGGTTTAAACACTCTGCCGCGGTAGGCGAGGTGTTGGCGCAGAAGGCTCTGGGCGAGGTAACGACGGTTGATTTGCGACCGTTTGCGCGGCGGCGACTAATAGTAGATCGCTCTCCTGCGACGCCCACTTAGGCGCGCTCCGCTTGTGATGTGACGAAAGCAATGGTTGGGGCTTTGCCCCATCTTTTTCGGCCCACGTACGCTGGGGCGAGCGCTACTCTCCCCGTTGTCATCCCGAGCGAAGCCGAGGGATCTGCTGTGCGCCTTTCCTCCTCCGCAACTGCTCCGGCGAACGGTAACCGTGCAGAGCTTACCCCTTCGCCGCCGCCGCCCCGCCTCTGAAATCATTCCGCCTGCCCCTGCGTTGGCCGGAGCAGTTGCGGAGGAGGAAAGGCGCACAGCAGATCCCTCGGCTTCGCTCTAATCACAAACGGGTTGTTGGGGGGCATCGTCGCCCACTCAAGCCAAAGTACGGCTTGAATGGGCCACCCAGAGCTTTTGTTGCCGGTGTAATTGCTTCCTTGACTTGCCACAGGCAAGTCCGCTCCTCGGGATGACAAAGTGGAGAGCAGCGCTCAACTTAGCAGTTGTTACCGATGGATGGAAAGAGCGCCAGGCTGGCCGCTTTTAGCTTCGCTTGAGATCAGCTGCTAGTAGTCGGTGAAATAGGTGCTCGCCGGTCTCGCGGCGGACAGAAAGCCGGCCGGCGCCATAAGCGCGGGAAACCAGGCCGCGCTGTACTGACTCGCAGATGTCGACATCCTCAGCCTGCACGCGATCACTGACGGCAACGCTCTCTTCGTTGTAGGGGGTTTTTTCCGCGCCGGTGTCGGCGAAGAAAAAATCAAAGACCACCAGGCACTTATCCCTACCCAGCGGGAGAACGAGGTTGGTGTCCATGACCCCCTGGTAAATGTTGATCATGAAATTGGGGTAGAGCCAGTAGTAATAAGCGCGGTCGCCGGTGCGTGTATGCGCGACCGAAGCGTCTTGCGAAGCGACCATGGGACTCGATTGAAGGGCATAGTGCTCGCCGTTCTCAATCGTGTACTCGGTGTAATCGAGCACGCTGTTGAGCGCCTTGTGCAGGTGCGGAACGTGGTAGCCGCCATCCAGATAATTATCGACGTATACCTTCCAGTTACAGGCCAGGGTATAGCTTTTGCGAACAAAGAAGCCCAGGCTGGAGACGGAGAGCGGCGCGAGCCGCTGAGGCAAATCACCTAGATAGTCCTCGAGCGCCGGCGCCTGCTGGTCGAGGTTCACAAAGATAAAGTTCTCCCAGGTTTCCACGCGCACGGGCAACAGCCCGTTCTCAGCACGGTCAAAATTGCAAACACCGGCGAACTCCGGTGTTCCTTTGAGCGAACCGTCCAGACCGTAGGTCCAGCCATGGTACGGGCAGCGTAGAAGCTGGGCCACTCCGCATGGCCCGGTAGCCACGGCGGCCGCATGGTGGCGGCAGACGTTGAAAAACCCGCGGAGTTTGTTGTCCATCCCACGGACGATGACGAGCGGTTCTCCGGCCAGATCGAACGTAAAGAACTGTCCTGCAGCAGCCACTTGGTCTCTTCGCCCGACGGCGATCCAATTGCTGCCGAAAACCTGCTGATTTTCCAGGCGCGCGATGCGCTCGTCCACGTACCAGGCAGCCGGAATGGTGCAGGCCATCTCAAGCGGCGCTTCCTGATCGTAAAGCGCCAGGATGTTTTCGATGGAGGAATCCATAGAGTTCCTTCCTCAAAGGGATCATTGACTGCAGGTCAAAATGGTGGCACGATGCTGGCTGGTTTGGACCTTCCTTCAGGAGCATACACGTACTCCTGGAGCGGGGAGCAGCGGTGAATCGAACGAAACGCCAACCCGTACCAGCCAAGCGAGCGCACATCGTAGATGTGGCCATGCGGCACTTCGCCGAGCACGGCTATGAGGATGCGCGTACCGAGGATATTGCGCGCGAGGCCGGGATCGCGAAAGGCGCGGTCTTTCAGCACTTCGGAAACAAACAAGGGCTCTTTCTGGCTGCGTACAAGCGCGCGGCTGGGTCGTTTTTTCGCTATCTCGACGCTCCGCCGGAGATAAGAACGAAAGGCTTTTGGGAAGTGCTGCGCTACTGGCTTGCGCGTACAGAGTTGCAGGTGCGGGCGAACTGGCAGCCGTACCGGGTGGCGCTGTTAGGCAATTACGGCACCGGCCTGCGCTTGAAGCGGGATATCAATCGCTTCCTGGCGGCAGAGGACCCATGTGGGACCGCTGCCTTCGTGCGCCAGGGATTGAAGGAAGGCGCGCTGCGAGGGGATGTCGATAGCGAGATGATCGTCTCGTTATTGGAGTGGACGGTAGAACGATTTGAAGATGAGTTGCTGACGGAAGAACTTGACCCAGGGTTATTCCATCGAGCTGGGATTTCTAAAAAAAAGACCATCCGGCGGATGGATCATTTTCTCCGGGTTCTGCAAGGGGCGATTGGTAATCCGCGACCGGCGGTCAGAAAACATCGAATCGCAGCCAAGGCCCACTGATAGGTGCGTGATCGAGGTCGTTTTTCGCGGGCGATGGGATACGCGAACTTTTGCCTGGACTTGGAGATGAGGGTACCCAGGACTAATCGTCCTGGGACATTTTCAGCCGTCCCCTTCGACAAGCTCAGGGCAGGCTCTTCGGGACTGGACGTGTTTCTCATACCCCACCCAGGACTACGTCCTGGGCTACTCTCAGCCGTCCCCTTCGACAAGCTCAGGGCAGGCTCTACGGGACTGTTCGATAGCAGGATTTTTGGCCGATCGAGTTGATCAGGTGAGATTTGTGGAGAGGGGTTGGGCGGCTGCTTGCTCTATCGAGCGTTGGCCGCGGCGGTAGATGGCCACGCCTGCGAGTAACAATACGCATGTCATGGCCAGAATCTTGAATAGCGCAGCGGATGGGTTGCGCTCATCTTCTGCTGGAAATAGGGCGAGGAGGATGGCGGCCATGGTGGAGAAAAAACCCAGGGAAGCGAGGGGGATGGCCAATCGTCTTCCCCATGGCAAGCGGATTGCCTCCGGCGCAGATGGCCGCCCTTGCAGCCGGATCATGGCGGCAAAGAGGAAGAGATAAGGAATGAAGTAGGTGATGACAGTCATACTGACCAGCATGTCGTAAGCGCCTCTGACACTGGTTCCGACCTGGCTGAGGAGGCCAAAGAGCATCCCGGCCACGCCGTAGGAGATGACGGCGACATAAGGAGTCTTCCATCGCGTATGAATACGCCCAAAGACAGAAGGCAAATAATGGTTGATGCCGGCGACAAAGGGGAGCCGCGCGGTTGCTGTGAGATAAGCGGCGGCTGCTCCTACGTTGCTGATGGCTACCAGGATCGCGACGGGTGCAACCAGCAGCCCAACGCCCAGACGGCGGCATAGAAAATCGATCGCGGTCATAAAGCCGCCCAGGCCGCTGATGCTGCTCGACGGCAATGCCACCAACATGGCTACTGTTCCCGCCAAGTAGCCGAGGGTGATCACGACGCCGGCTACCAGCAGGGAGCGGGGGATGACACGGCGGGGATTTTTGACCTCCTCGCCCATGAAGGACACGGTCTCGACCCCGCCAAAGGCGAAAAAGATAGTGGACCAGAAGACGAGGTCTTTTACGTGGGCATGCGGGACGACACCCGCCAGGGTGAACTGAGTGGCAGAGCCGAAGCGGGAAAACGACAGCCAGCCAAGGGCAATGAGAATCAATACCGGCAGCGCCATGCCCACTGCGCCCAAATTATTGAGCCACTTGCCAAGGTTGAGTCCGAGGACGTTGAGCACGGTAATCAGCGCCAGCATGCTTACGGTAAAGAGCAGGAAATAGATGTTGGTGTCGGCCAGCCGCTGACCACGAGGAATGGCGAAGAGCAGACTGCTGGCGGCGAAGTACAGCACGGCAGCGAAATAGGGTAGATTGCTCATCCAGTAGGTCCACCCGGCCATAAAGGCGGCAAATTCGCCGTAGGCTTCGCGGGTCCAGATGTAGAGACCACCCTCCTGGGGATAGCGGGAGGAGAGTTCGAGAACACAGCCGGCCAGAGGCAGGAAGAATCCGCACCAGGCCAGCAGCCACACCACGATGGCCGATTGCCCGGACGCGGCTGCGGTGGCGATCCAGCGCAGGCTGAGGCCGCTGACGATATAGAAGAGAACGACATCGCGAAAACCGAGTTCTCGTTTCAGCTTCTCTGCGGCCATGAACGAACCTCGCGTGGACGAACGGAGCCTCGGATCTATTGCATGTCGTGGAGCACTGCAATGGCGGCATTACGGCCGTTCATCGCGATGACGCTTCCGCCCGGATGGGTGCACGCGCCACAGAGATAGACGCCGGGCATGGAAGTGCGGGCGGCAAAGCGATGGCTCCACATGTTTTCAGGCAGGCACTCGCCCTGAAAAATATGACCGCCGGTCAAACCGACCTTTTCTTCGATATCCGGCGGGCCCATCACTTGCGCCTCGAGCACGGCGCCGGGAAGGTTGGAACAGAAGCGGCCGATGGAATCGAAAGCCAGCTTGCGCACGCGCTCGCGATGGTCGTCCCAGGAGCCGGCGGCGAAGGTGTGGGGCACGTACTGGGCAAAGACGCTCATGGTGTGCCGGCCTGCGGGAACCACGCTGCGGTCATGCACGCTCTGGAAATAGATCTCGCACCACAGCTGCTCGGGCAGCTGCCCCTTGCTGCTGGCGGCGAAGGTGGCCTTCCATTCCGCGTGGGTCAAGGGCGCGTTGATCTGGCCGTAGTGGTGGGGTTGGTCCTGGCCGGGACGAGAGATAAAGTCGGGCAGCTCGCGCAACAACACGTTCAGCTTGACGGTGCAGCCTTCGATCGGCAGATGCTCCACTTTTGACCGGAAGTCAGAAGTGGCCGATTTACCGAGCAGGCGGAGGGTAACCACGGGGTCGGCATTGGAAATCACTACCGGAGCTGAGATGCGTTCGCCACCCTCCAGCAGCACGCCCTCGCCGGGCACAATCTCTGTCACCGATACCCCGGCGGCTACGACCGCTCCGGCCTCACGCGCCGCGTCACAGAAGTAGAAAGAGACCATGCCCATGCCGCCCCGGACATAACCCCACATCCCTGGAATGCCGCCCAGACGTCCGGAGGAATGGTGATAGCGGATGGAGGCGGTGCCGGGGTCGAAAGGGCTGGCCTTGGTGCCGATGACCCCCTGGCCAAGGTAGGCATATTGCAGGCGTTCATCATCGAGGTAACGGGCCACGAACTCAGCCATCGACCAATGGAAGAGCACCTGGCGGGCTTCCTCATCATTGCCCAGGCGGGCATCGATCTCATCCTGGGTGGGCGCATCGCCAATCCAAACATCTCGCTCGCCTGCGGGCCGCAAGGCATCGCGCAGGCGCCGAACCACGTCGGTCATCGCCTTCCAACCCTTCACATCGCGGGGAGCAAAGCGGCGAATCTCCTCTTCGCAGGCGTCGTCGTCATCCCAGAGTTGCACGCTGGTTCCGTCGAGAAAAGGGACAAAGAGGCCGTTGACCGCAGGCGTCCAGTGGAAGCCGCGCCCCACCAGGCCCAACTCGTCGACCACCAGCGGATGCAGCAGTCCGGCAAGGTAAGCGCAGGGCGACATGCGGACGCCGGGGAAGGGTTCTTCGATGGTGCAGGCGCCTCCGACACGGGCACGGCTTTCGAGCACCAGGACGCGTTTGCCGGCGCGCGCCAGGTAAGCAGCGCAGGCGAGGCCATTATGGCCAGCACCGACGACGATGGCATCCCAGGAGCGCGAAGCGAGTTGAGAAAGCGGCGCCGGAAGACCGATCTCGCCGAGGACCGCGGCGGTGGGAGACGCTGTGCTGCGCTGTGCCAAGACAGATATCCTTCATTGAGCCCGGGCATGACCCGGGGTCACGATTGCAAGCTGGAGTTGTATGTATGGGCGCAACGGTAACACTCCGATCGCGCCCGCGCAATGATGCATTGTAGATGGTCAAGCTCGTCCGCGAAGCCGATCGAGGGCACGGCGATTGCGCTTCGAGGGTTTCCCTGCCGGGAGTGTTTCGAAGCGCGGCATCGCTTTACGCTCCTCCGCCGCGCGCTGGCGCAAGGCGCGGCTCGTCTCTGTCTCCCGGTACAACGTCTGCGCAACCGCGGCCGGGCCCCGCACTTCGCTGAGCAGAAGGACCTCGACTTGAAAGTCGCCGCCCTCGTTCTTTACTTGTAACAGGTCGCCAACGCGAACCGGGCGGGCGCTCTTGGCGGGTTGTCCATTGGAGCTGATCCGGCCCAGTTCACAGGCCCGTGCCGCCAGCGCGCGGGTCTTGAAGAACCTTGCCGCCCAGAGCCACTTGTCGATGCGTACATCGGTCATGGCCCCATTGTCGTCTATACTGGTATTGTCCAGAGTACTAAGGGGTTGCCCGTGGACCAACACGAGAAAACCGAACGAGTATCAAAGGCCTTAGACCACTTTCGCATCGAGATTCCCTCCTGGGGTTTTGCCAATACCGGGACCCGCTTCGGCAAGTTCCTGCAGGTCGCAGCGGCCAATTCCATTGAAGAGAAGTTCGCCGACGCGGCCGAGATCCATCGGATTACGGGGGTGACCCCGACCATGGGATTGCACGTCGAGTGGGACCTTCCCGAGGGTGTTGCGAGTGTGCCGAGGATTCGGGCTCTGGAAAAGAAATACCGGATTTGTGCCGGATCCATTAACCCCAATCTCTTCCAGGCGCAGGAATACAAGTACGGGTCCATCTGCAACCCGGATGCGGAAGTGCGGCAAAAGGCCCTTACGCACCTTCTGGACTGCGTGGAGATTGCCCGGCAACTGGGATCGCAGGACATATCCCCTTGGGTTTCGGATGGTTCGAATTATCCGGGAACACAGAGTATGCGGCAGCGCATCGGCTGGATGGAAGAGATCTTCAGCCAGGTGCATGCGGCCTTGCAGCCCGATCAGCGGCTGCTGATCGAGTACAAGCCGTTCGAGCCTGCTTTCTATCACACGGATATTGCCGATTGGGGCATGGCGCTGGAGTTGGCGCGACTGGCGGGACCGCAAGCCAAAGTGTTGGTCGACACCGGCCACCATTACCAGACGCAGAATATCGAGCAGATTGTCGCCTGGTTATTGCATCTGGAAATGCTGGGCGGATTTCACTTGAATGACCGCAGGTACGCTGATGACGACCTGACCCTGGGGTCCATCGATCCTTACCAGATCTTCCGCATCTTCCACGAGATTTTGAGTTATTCCGCGGAGCCCGGTAATTCCAGCCAGGTGGCCTTCATGATCGACCAGAGCCACAATCTGAAAGGCAAGGTCGAGGCCGTTGTGCAAACCGTAGTCCAGGCCCAGGAGTTATATGCCAAGGCGGCCCTGGTGGACCTAGAGCAATTGGATACGCTGCAGAAAGAATGCCGGCTGGTGGCGGCGGAAGAACTCTTCCGCTCCGCCTTCTGGGAAGATGTGCGCCCGTTGGTACGCGCATGGCGTCTCGGCCAGAGCTTTCCGGAAGATCCGCTGCGGGCCCTGAGTGAGAGCGGCTACGTGGAGCGAATCTCCCGGGAGCGGGCGGCCAAGAACGCGACCATCTCCGCCACCTACGCTTAATATTCCCTCGAACATTTAGTTATCCCGGTTTTAGCGGGGGGATCACGCTCGATGGCGCCCAAACGCGTGCTGGATCGGGGATTCTGTATAGAATTTACAGTTCTAATGAAGTTCCATATGAGGGCTGAGGATGGCTACGACCAGTACTACGACTGAACTGCGTTATCTGGAGGATCGCTGGGACGATAAGGTGGCGAGCACTCTGGATGAGGCGGAGTTATTGCGCTACCGTTCCAATCTGCTTGGGTCTGATCTGCGCATCACCAATTTCGGAGGCGGCAATACTAGCTCCAAGATCGTAGAGAAAGATCCGTTGGATGGGACCCCGCAGCCGGTGCTATGGGTGAAGGGAAGTGGTGGCGACCTGGGCAGCATCCAGCGCAGCGGCTTCGCGACGCTGTACCTCAACAAGCTGCTCGCACTGGCCGGCAGTTATCGCGGGGTGGCATACGAAGACGAGATGGTGGAGATGTATCCGCTCTGCACCTTTGGCAGGAATAGCGTTGCCGCCTCCATCGATACTGCGCTGCACGGGTTCCTGCCATTTGCTCACGTCGATCACCTTCATCCGGATTGGGGTATCGCACTCGCGGCCTCCGCCAACGGCCTCAAAAAACTGGCCGAATTCAATGCCCGTTTCGCGCGCAAGCTGGTCTGGTTGCCCTGGCAGCGTCCTGGTTTTGAATTGGGCATGATGCTGCGCAAGGCGGTGCAGGAAAATCCTCAATGCGACGGAGTCGTTCTCGGCGGCCACGGGTTGTTCACCTGGGGCAATACGCAGCGTGAATGCTATCTCAACACCATCACCATCATCGATCAGCTTGGGCAGTTCGTGCAGGAGCACGTGAGCGCCAAGGAAGGGCGGATCTTCGGCGGTCCTCGCTACCAGGCGCGCAAAGATCACCGCGAGCTGGCGATCGATATCTTGCCCTACCTGCGCGGCCGGGTGTCGGTGAGCAAGCGCATGATTGGAACGTTTAGCGCACTGCCCGAAGTCCTCACCTTCATCGACTCAAAGGAAGCGCAAAAATTTGCCTTCCTGGGAACCAGTTGCCCCGATCATTTCGTGCGCACCAAGATCCGGCCGATGTATGTGCCCTGGAACCCGGAAGACGATCTTCAGAGTTTGCGCAAAGCGATCGACGAAGCATTGGCCCAGTACCGCAAAGACTATGCCCACTACTACCGGCAGCACGCCAAGCCGGAGGATCCGGCGATGCGCGACGCCAGCCCCACTGTAGTGCTGATTCCTGGCATCGGCATGTTCAGCTTCGGCAAGAGCAAGACCGAGTCGCGGATCACCGGTGAGTTTTATGTGAATGCCATCCACGTCATGGAGGGGGCCTCCGCACTCGAATCTGGCGCTCCTCCTGCAGTTCTGCCGCAAGCGGGTCCTGCGGCGGAGAGCGGCTTGTTCCAGGTCCATTGCAACTACGTTGCACTGCCGCCATCGGAGGCATTTCGTATTGAGTACTGGGCGCTCGAAGAGGCCAAGCTCCGCCGCCAGCCGCCGGAGAAGGAACTCAGCCGCTACATCGTGCTCATCGTTGGCGGGGGCAGTGGTATCGGAAAAGAAGTAGTTCGCCTGGGCGCAGGGCGGGGAGCCCACGTGGTGGTTGCCGATCGTGATCTGGAAGGCGCAACAAAATCGGCCGAACAAGTCACCGCGGGAAAAGAATTTCAACTGGCTGCTGCGGTCGATATCCGAGACCGGGCTGCGATTCGCGCATTGCTGCGTAGGGTGGTGGAGGAGTTTGGCGGTGTCGACATTCTGGTCAACACGGCGGCGATTTTCCCTTCTTCGGCGGATGGCCACGTTACCGATGAGCAGTGGGCCGCAACACTGCAGGTGAATGTGACCGCCAACCATCTGCTGGTCGATGAAGCGGCAAAAATATTCGCTGAGCAGGCTCTCGACGTCTCGGTGGTGCTGACGAGTTCGGCCAACGCAGTGGTCGCTAAGCGCGGCAGTGAAGCGTATGACGTCAGCAAAGCCGCAGTCAGCCACCTGGTGCGCGAGATGGCGGTTGCGCTTGCGCCGCGGGTGCGGGTCAACGGCATCAGCCCGGCGACGGTGGTCAAAGGGTCAACCATGTTTCCGCGGGATCGGGTGATGGCTTCGCTGACAAAATACAACCTGCCGTTTGAACGAACGATGACGGATGATGAGCTGCGCACGCTGCTGGCGAATTTTTATGCGCAGCGCACGCTTACCCATCAACCCATTGATCCGGAAGACTGCGCCCATGCCATCCTGTTTCTGGCCGGGCCGCAGGCGCGCTGCACCTCGGGTCATTTGATTCCCGTGGATGGAGGATTGCCGGAAGCGTTCTTGCGATGATGCGGTGAGATTTTGGTGCGGTTACTGCTTCGGGAGTGGCACAACGAAGTGCTGATCATCCCACTCAAGCCAACGGACGGCTTGAATGGGCCACCCAGCCTTTGTTGCCGGGGTGGTGTTCTTGCGGTTGCTGGTTCGGGAGCGGCACATCGAGTGCTGATCATCCCACTCAAGCCAACGGAACGGCTTGAATGGGCCAGCCTTTGTTGTCGGGATAGTCTGCCTGGATCTGTGTTCTATTCGCCTGCGGCGACCACTTCGTAGGGGCGCATCATTTCGTTATCTTCGTGCTCCAGGATGTGGCAGTGCCACACATAGCGGCCGGTGAATCCTTCGAACGGGATGATAATACGGGTGATCAAGCCGGGTTCGGCGCGGACAGTGTCCTTCCAGCCGCTCTCCGCGGGCGCCGGCGGAATCGCAGGCCCGGTGAAACGGACAGTGCCCTTGTCCTGAAACTCGAATGTGTCGAATGGCCGGCGGTCGAGTATCTGGAATCTGACCAGGTGCAGGTGGATGGGGTGCGCATCCTCCGTCAGATTGACCAGTTCCCATATTTCCGTGGTGTTGAGCACTGGCTTCTCCGTAACCGGCATGTGCCACGGAGTATTGTTCAGCAGCATGCCCATCGATTGCTGTACCAGGTCCATGCGCTCGTCGAGGGTGAGACGGCGCGTTTTCACTGCGCGGCTCTCCGGAATTCTTTCTACGGACCGCAGCTCCGGAGGAAGAGAAGAAGCATCCGGCGCGGCAACCTTGGGCGCGACCCGGAATTGCATAATGTCGAACGCGTCGCTGCGCAGCAGAATGTTTTCTCCCGCATGGGTGCTGAAATCGAAGACGAAGTCGATGCGCTCCGCAGGAGCCATCAGCACCCGCTGGACGGCGATGGGTGCGGGCAAGAATCCTTGCTCGGTGCCGATTTGCTGGAAGGTAAGTAGCTTGCCCAGCGAAAAGCGGTAGAAGCGGCCGTTCGAGCCGTTCATCAGGCGGAAGCGATACTTGCGCGGTTCTACATCCAGATAAGGAAAGAGCTTGCCGTTGACCAGGATGGCATTGCCGAAAACTTCGGGGACCCAGGGCGTCGCCGGCTTGGGAGAGACGGGATATTCGAGCTGGCCGTCAGGCAGTAGAAAGCGATCGTAGACCAGCAGCGGGATCTCGTATTTTCCTTGGGGAAGATTCATCGCGTCTTCCGCCTGGTCACGGATGAAATACATTCCTTGCAGCCCGGCATAAATATTCAACCGGTTAATGCCCATGGTGTGGTCGTGATAGAAGAGTGTTGCCGCATCCTGCCGGTTGGGATAGTGGAAGGTAGCGGACTTGCCGGGGACACACCAGTGCTCCGGATAACCGTCGCTGCCAGGCGGCGTCTTGCCTCCGTGCAGATGAATCACGCTGCGCACCTCGGGCAGATTAGCTTCGGCGCCGTGCAGGGTGTGGTCGATGGGCAGAAAGTGCCGCTGGGGCAGCTCGTTGACCCATTCCACGATCAGGCCCTGATTGCTGCGCGTTTCAAACGTCGGCCCGGGTGAACTCGAGCCAAAGCCCCACATGCGAGTGGCGGGCAAATCCCGATGGACTTTGCATTCGATAGGCCGCATAGCCATGCGGTAGAAAGGGAGATGCAATGAAGCATCGTCCGGGCTGGGACGTATTCCACTAGGTTGCGCAATTTGCGGAATGGGCAGTGGATCGACGTAGGGGTTCAGTTTGTCAGGATCTAGAGTTGTCAGCTGTGGCTGGGAGGACGGCAGTTTGCTGATGGACATCCCGGCGGCGAGAATTCCGCTCCGCTCCAGGAACCTGCGGCGAGTAATCAAATCAAAGCCTCACTAACAAGGAACATAAATCAGGCGGGCAAAGGGACTAAGCCCTTTGCCCGCGTTCAATCGAAATTAAAAGCAATGCTGTTGGTTGACGCGCTATTTCTTAACCAATCCAGTGGATGAGTCAAGGATGTAGGGCGTGGTGTCGGGGTTCCTGAAATCAAACATCGAGTTCAAGCGGCCGGCAAGCGTATCAAACGAGCCCGTGATGCGTTGACTATCCAGCCAGTTGTCCTCGATAAACCGCAGAATCGAAGACTGGTCAGTCACCGTGTGATCGACGTAGTTTTGCTTGGCAAAGGGTGAGATCACCAGGAGAGGAAGACGTGGACCGTATCCGCAACGTCCCTGGGCTTTTTGGATGGTGACTCCCGCAAGGGCGCCTTCTCCAGTCCCGCATTGTCCGGGGGCGGTGAGAGCATCCATGGCGGTAGCGGATTGGTTCACGATCGGACCCATCTGGTGGTCGTACCAGCCGTCAGAGTCGTCGTAGGCGATGATCACAGCCGTATTCGCCCAGTCCTTCTGTTGTTGCAGAAAATTGATAACGTCGACGACAAACGTCTGCTCGTCCAGCGGATCGGAGTAGCCGGCGTGGCCGTCCTGGTAGCCAGGCGCCTTGAGGAAGCTGACCGTGGGAAAGTTCCCGGCCTTGACGGCATCGTAGAAGTCGTGAGTATCGTACTGGTGGTTTGCCGGGTCACCGTTGATGCCAACGGTGCTGGCTGAGGTCGGCCGGATGTGCTTCGGGTTCTGGGTGGAGGCGTAGTACTGGAAAGGCTGGTGGTGTGGGATGTAATCCGCCTTCTTCGTCATTGTCACCGTAGAAGTGGTGCTGCGGCTGCATCCGGTGGTGCCGTTGGCATTCTTAACGGTCAGGTCAAAGCCGCCTTCGAAGAAGCCCCAGCTGATGCCGGCGGCATTGAGCAGGTCACCGATGTTTGGTCCACTGAGCGCAACCAGCGCCCCGGTGGTGGTGGAGCAAACGTCCCCGACTGGGTCCGCGTCGCTGACAAGAGTGAATCCGCCGCTGCCGTCTGCAACTATGTCGGCGTCGGCGTTCATCTGGTCAATCACGCCGTTGGTTTGGCCTGAGATCAGGTTAATAGCGCCTGGCGTGGAAGGGCCAAAGTTGGTGTCGAACGAATTGTCACTCATTGCAAACCGCTGGGCATAGTTCCACAAGGCGGTCACCGTATTGCCGTCGTAGTAGCCCATCACGAGCCCAGTCGTCGGCTGGCCATTGGGCGGAGGACCGGGTGTGCCCGTGTATTTGGGAAACGAATCCATCAACCCGCCGTGAAAAGCCTGTTGTTCCGGCGTATAGTCGTGATCCTGATCGGCGGTTGCGGCCTGGGAACGATCGAGGCGGAAGGGGTTGGTTGCCCCGTCTCCGTTAACCGTGTTCAACGCATTCGGATTGTTGTAGAGCAGTCCGTCGCTATAACCATTCACCGCGGGCGTTCCGGGCTTAGCTATAAACCGGGGCTGTCCAGCAGGATTGAGAGCCTTTGGATAGGTGCCGAAGTAGTGGTCGAACGAGACATTTTCCTGATAGATGACGACCAGATGCTTGATCGGTGTGGTGGTCCCAGACTGCGCATCCGCGTCAGTTGGATTGATGAGTGTCCCGGCGAACATCAGCGAGGCTAAGGACGTGGCTACGAGCTTCTGCATCAGTGCTCCCTTCAAGGCCGGCTTTACGACCGCCATTCAGCTTTAATGGCGGATCATTAAAAGCTGGTGATCAGGGAGTAATAGATTGTTAAATTTGCTTCTTTGCACCGTATCCAGCAAGTTATCCCGCTAGCCTACGGGCGTGGTCAGCTCGCGAGCGACGAGGATGGAGCGCAAAGATGCGTTTCACTATCTTGCACGGACGGATCCGGCTCCGCCACTGTGTAACCAAGCTGGATCAGAAACTGAATGCAATCCTGGCGAACAGTAGGGAACTCGGGTAGCCACTGGTGGGTTTCCACGGAGAGCGTAGGATGCCGGCGCGCCAACAATTTTCGCGCGCCTTCCAAGATACGCAACTCCGCGCCTTCGGCATCAATCTTGATGTAGTCAGGCGTAGGTAGAGAACCTGAGTCAACCTCATGATCCAGGCTGATCGTGCGCACCGCCAACTTGCCATCGGGAGAGAGATGCCCGGCGACCGCGCTGGCCCCGCAATCGAAATGCAAGACCCCATCGAAGTCGGAAACTGCTGCCTCGACCAGCGAGACATTGGCCAAATGATTCATGGCCACATGCTTCTTGATGTTGGCGATGTTCCTTGGTGCAGGTTCAAAAGCGAAGACGCGGCCCGAAGGACCAACCAGCGAAGAGGCGTACAAGGTGTGGTAACCGGCCTGCGCGCCTATGTCAAAGCAAACACTTCCCGGGTGCAGGTGCTGCTTCATTAATGCCGATTCCGCGGGATCATAAGTACCCAACCAGCAGCGATGTATGCTCGACCCTACGATCCAACGCCTACCTTGGAGCGGCCCGCGCACTACAGCAACCTTGAGACCGGGAGGGATGAAATGCAGTGGCGTGCGCAACAGGCGTTTGATCGGACTGCTGTTAGGCATGGCGGAAAGACGGTCGATCATAAAACCAGCGCCTAATTTCACAGGCCCTCCTCTTCAAGCTACCGGGATGAATACGGGGCTAGGGAAGATTGGTCGCTGGTGATTCGAAGCGGCCCCGCCAAATGGATGGAGACTCGACTGGTCTCGCCATCCTTTTGTAAGGCAGGAGCATATCGTCAGGGAACTGACCTGGTCAAGCTAAATTCAGGCGCGCCGAAGTATGGAGCGGTTTAACTTAGCCGGAAACCTTTCAGCCCAGTGAGTTGAAGAAAAGTAAGCCAGGTGAATTTTGGATTGTTGAGCAGGTAGCGGCGCCACAAGCGCCTGGGTTCCTTGATTAGGCGATAGAGCCACTGCAGCCCTGCCTTCTTCATCCAATCCGGCGCTTCGCTGAGATTGCCGCTCAGCAGATCGAAGGCCGCGCCCACGCCAACCATCAGCTTGACCGGCATGCGGTGACAATACGCGGCCATGAACCGTTCCTGCTTTGGGGTGCTCAGACCGCACCACAATACGTCGGCCTGCGATGTTTCCAGCTGTGCGCGAAGGTCGTTTTCTTCCTCAGGGTTGAGCGGGCGGAAGGGCGGAGTGTATGTACCAACGATTTTGAGTCCCGGAAACCTCCGGGTCAGCTCGGCTCGCAGCTCCTCCGCAACTCCGGGCTTCCCACCGTAGAGAAAGTGCCGATAACCCGCGTCCACAGAACGCTCGCAGAGACCGAGCATGTAGTCGGGACCGTACACGCGATTCATGTGCTTGAAGCCATGTATGCGCCCCAGCCAGACCGTGGGCATGCCATCAGGCGTAGTGAGGAAAGAGCGATTGAGAATGTCACGAAACTGCTCGTCCGACTGCGCTTCCATGATGCCATGTACGCCGGTCACGCACACGTATCCCTGCTCTCCCCGCTGCAGCAGTGATTCGGTCTCGCGTAGAGCGATTTCCATATTCAAGGCACTCACGCCAACGCCGAGAATATTGACCCGCGCCCGCTCCGCGGAGTCGGGGACCATCCCGTCACTCATGAATTGATCTGTGGCTAGACGCAAGAGAGGGCCTCGACTTGGGATTCTATCCAATCGTATGTCTTACGCAAACCATCCTTCAACTGGGGCTCCCATCCCAGCCGGGCCTGGATAGGGGTGTTATCACGGTTGCGGCCGTTGACTCCCCCGCAAACCACAACCTTGTGTCGAGACAAAACCATGAAATCTCCCGGAGATATATTGGTTCGAATCAGAAGTATAAATTGGCGGTACACGACGGCTGTCGTGGGCTTCGAAAAGATGTGGTTTCGGTAATCCTGATTAAGGGTACCTTGGGAAAATTGCGAATCGTTGCATGCAGCCAAAGTGAATCATTACAACGTTCTGCGGTGTCTACCCCGAGTGGGTCTGCATATCTACGCCGGCTTGTTACGTGGCATTCCCGTTACCGGCAGGCCGAGCTATCTGCGCCCGTTGATCGGGTCGTCCGCGTTGCCCGCGATATCGAAGTCCTGGCGTCCAGGATCGACATTTGGAGAGATCGGGCCGGTAGAACCAACTCCGCTGGTGGTCGAGACCCTTTGCTTGCCCGACACGGCAAGCAATCCAACCGCATCCACCACCGTGGCGGTGACGGTATGCGATCCACTGCTGAGCCCCGCAGCGCCGTACTTCAGGGCATACGGGCCCGCACCCATCACGGCGCTTACGTAGTGGCCATCGACGGCAAAGACGACTCCTTGCATCCCGTACTCAACGGTTGTCACCGTGGCGGCGGCGGTCAGAGTGCCGCCGGTGTTGGTCACCGGCCCTAATGAAACGGCCAAGGAAGGCAGACCGGCGGGACAATTTCCAGCGGTCCGGTTGCCCGGGTAGGCGGTCGTGGACTTACCGTTTAAGTCGCCGAAATAAGCGTTCCTGGCCCGCGACGGGGTGATAAGGCAGGCGTAATTATCGTGCATGGACCCTCCTTCAGTGCCCCCAAATGCATATCCCGCGGTCGGCCACTGGGACATGATCGTGTTGTTATAGATCTGCATGTTCTGGGCGCCGACTTCGATGCCGATGCCGACGTTCTCGTTATTGTTGACCACTCCCTTGAACAGATTGTTGTACCAGACCACTCCACTCATCGGGATGGGCGTGTAACCAGTGCTGCCCGGCTGCTTGGCCTGAGCAAACGGCGCGGACAGGCCAAAGGTGTTTGCTTCAGGATAAGGGCCGCCCGCATTGAGATCGTAGTTGTCGTAGATCTGAAAATTGGCGATACCTGCGTTGTACGTCGGGTTACCACATCCGGCACCCGAGTTGATCTCCAGGAACATCCGGTGATGAGAGTCGGAAAAGTTGTGATGGATGAGCATGTTCCGGGCCTGAAACTGCTGCCCCTGGCAGGCTTTGATGTTCTGGTAGACATGCAGGAAGGTATTGTGGTCGATGGAATAGTTCGAGCCACCATAAAACCAGATGGCCGCGCGGGCGGCGTCGCCGTCTGGATCGTACTGCTCGAGATAGTTTTTGCCCGCCACGTTATAGCCGTTGTCGTACGGCATGATATTGGAGAAGGTATTGTGCCTGATCACTACGTTGTTGGAGCCGCCACCGATAAAGATCCCCCCATTGGAGCGAAAGTTATTCGGGCCGTAGGTCATATTCTCGAAGGTGTTGTAGGTGAAGGTGAGGTTGGTGACGGCCTGGTTGAGCGTCTGGCCTCCATCGCCGCCGCTTCCATAGGCCTGAATGCCGCCGCCATTGAAGATGCAGCCGCTCGTGGCCGAGCCGCCGATGGCCGTATTCGACTCGAGGTCTGCGAAGATATCGGTGCCGTTGTTGGGTGCGATGAGCGAAGCTCCTGGCTGGCATTTCACTCTGATCCCGGTGGTCTTGAAACGAACAGTCGATGCCACGTAGTAGTTTCCCGGGGCGGGAAAGACGACTGTATCTCCGGAGGCCATCGCCGCCACTCCGCGCTGGATCGCGGGGAAGTCATTGGTTTTGCCGTTACCGGTTGCGCCCCAGTCGGTTTTTGCATTCCAGGTATGCGCGCAGAGAGGTAGCGAGAGACCGACCATGAGCAGTGCAAGACCGTATTTCAGCATGTGTCCTCAGCCGCTATGGTAAAAGCATTCGAGTAGAAAAGGAAAAGCGCGGCTTTCCTGAAACGGAAAAGCCGCGCCTGGTTCAGTGCGTGGCGACTAAAAAGCTGGACCGACCGCAATACCGGCAGAAACCACCTTGTTCAGCCAGACCTGGTATTCGCTGTTCTCCGTTTCGAGGGTAATTGGTTGCGGAGCCATGACCGAGTTGTTGGAATAGTCTCCAGGCGAAGCAGGGAAGTATTGGTCCTTGCGGTAGCCCTCCTGGGAACATGAGGAACTCCAGCACGTCCAGCCGATAAGGTTGTCGCGCATGGTGTTGTTGTACATGCTTCCGTTGCTGACGTTGGCACTGTTCGCGTCACCGTTTACCATGCCAACGTGCTGTGCGGCGATCCTGGTCCCATCGGCCATTAGTCCGCTGGAGATGACACGATTGTTAGTGGCGATGTTGTCGTGCCCGGCTGCGAACTTGATGCCATAGTTCACAGTTCCGACCACCTGGTTATCGTGAACGTTGCTGAAGGCAGGGGCATCCTGCGCGGAATCGTCGGGGCTACCCTCCGTCTTGATTCCGCCGCCATCGTAATCAGCCTGTGTGGCCTTATAGGGATAGGCGCCCTGGATGTAGGTGTCGTGGATTTCGAGTGGTTGGTTCGGGGTTCCACTCGAGCGGTTGACGTCGATATTGTCCGCCACCAGGCTACGGCCGGGATAGTTGATGACTTCATTCCAGCCCAGGTCGATGCCGGGCACGGCTTGCACCTTGTCCAGCTCGATGAAGTGTGAAACGCTGCGGTTGGAACCGACCCCAGGCAAATAGCCGCCGTTGCCATCGCTGAGCAAGCCATTCAAATTGCGCGCCCGGTTGGCACGGATCACGATGGTCTGTTTTCCGTCACGAGCGCCCGAATAGCCATGCACGAGCACACCACCCCTTACATTTTCGACGTAGTTATTTTCTACATCGAGCCGCGCCGGGGAGGCGGTTTCGAGGAAGATGCCGTTCGGTTGGCCCTTGATGGCAGGGGTTACTGCCACGGCCAGGGTGTTGCGGACGGTTAGATCGGCGCCGGCGACCTCTGTCTTGATCAAGCTCGCCGTACTGCGAATGTGCGCGTTCTCAATCACAACAGGAGCGGTTGTGGCCACCGTGACCGCCGGTGTCTTGCTGTCGGTGCTCTGCCAGTTTCCAGAGTAGGTTCCGGCCCGGGTGATGACGATCGGGCCGCTCCACTCTACCTCGCCGATCGTGCTGGTTGCCGCTACCGAGGCTTGTTGTCCCTGATAGCTGCCAGTGATGGTTGCTTTTCCGCTGGCGATCCCTGACAGCGTCCCGGAAGAACTTGCCCCGATGGTGCGCGTGTCCGAGGACATCCACGCAAAGTCCGCGGTGACGTCTTTGACCGAACCATCGTCGAAGGTTGCGAGCGCCTTCAACTGGGTTGTACTCCCAATCGCCACCACCGGCTTTGCGGGAGTAATGGTCACCGATTGCAGCACCGCACCCGCCTCACCGTTGTCGGTTGGGGCGGCTTGTTTGGGGACACTGTTCAACGCATCGCCGGGGCTGGTGGAAGGGCTGATTTTCACCACCGGCGAGGGCGCGATCGAGCTTGCGGTGTAGCTTGCAGCGACCACGGCGCTGGGCACATAGCCATAGCCAGCCGGATAACTCTTTGCGTTTGCGCCCTGCCCCCACATGCCGATCGCTTTTACCGTGGTCCCCGCGTTCACTGAAAATGGGCCAGTATAGAGCGTCGAAGAGGTGGTGGGTGTGCTTCCGTCCGTGGTGTAGTAAATGGAGTGATTGGTGCCGTCATCGCTGAGCGTGACCGTAGTCGTACCAGAGATTGCCCCGGCTGCGGGCGAGATCGCCGGCGCCGTGCTGGATACGGTTGAACAACTAGCGCTGGTCGTATTAGAGCTAATAGTAGGCGTTGCCTGATGCTCTTCGTTAGAGATATACCAGTTCTTAGCCGCCATGTTCGGACCACAAATGTTGTTATTGGAAATGATCGCGTTCGGCGCATAGCCCCACGATATGCCGTTGGCCCAGTAGCCCTGAATCAGGTTTCCTTGCGCCAGGGCGCCGTTGCCCCAAAACTCTATTCCGAATGGAATATATTCCGGCGGTGCATTCGGCGCCGGGGTATTGGCGATGATTACATTGTTCGAATCGATCGTACCCGGACTCGTAGCTCCGGTATCGCAGCATGCACTGGATATGCCCATGGTAGAGAAATAGCCATTGGTAAAGTCATGCATGGAGTTGTATTGGATCTTGATGTTTGCCGATGGCTGTGGCTGCATCTCCATCGCAATGCGGTGGATTCCGCTAAAGTCATTATTCTGCGCGGTGAAATTCTTCCACGTGTTGCCTGCAGGCGGTTCGCAGTTATGGGTGCAATTGACGTGAAACCCTTCTTCCACGTGCACAAATGTATTGCTGCTCACCATAATGGTGTCCAGGCTGGTGGTGAAGGTGATGCCGGCGCAATACCCCCCCTGGTCGGTCTGAGAGGTCATGACGCCATTGCAGTCGGTTGGCGAGCCGAAGTTGTTCCAGTTGATGATTACATTGGAAAGCGTTCCACCGGTCGTGGCTCCATCGAAATAGATCCCGGACTCCGCGGTTGCATTGTTGGGATTTCCCGGCAGGCCGAAGAATTGATTGTGCTCAATGTCTATCCCACTCGATCCACTGGAGGGGACAGAAATGTACATGCCTGCAGTGTTCTTGAAACCCAAGTAGTCGATTGTGATTCCGCTGCATCCGCCCATGGCAAAGATCGCGCTTCCTGTGAACGTGGCGTTCAAAATCGCGGTAGCTGGCGAGGCAGCCGGCCCGGTCAGCGTGAGTTTCGACGAGCAGGGGATATTCAACGTGCTGCCGATGTTGTAAGCGCCGGCGGCAAAGACGATCAATGCACAGCTCGGAGCACTTGAAATTGTGCTTTGCAGCGTGCTTTGACTCATGCCGCTGTTCAGGTTGATGGTGGGACCGCCACATCCGGCCGGAGCCGGCCCGACTGGACCGCCGGTCGGTCCGCCAGGAGGATTTGCTGACGATGTGACGGTGAGCGAGGTGTGTGCGGTAACCGATGAATAATCGGTTGCGTCGGACGGTGAAAACACGGCCGTCAGTTGTTGGGTGCCCGCCGCCAGGACGGCGCCCGCGGCCGGGTTGTACATGAAGCTGCCGGGCACACTGGCTGTGGCATCCAGTTGCGTCGCGCTGAGGGCGGTTCCTGCTGCAATGGGGGCCGGGGCAGCCCAAGTGATCGTTGGCGTGGCCTGATTGACGGTGAGTTGGACAGAAGCTGTCGCTGCAGAATAAGTTTTTGCGTCGGTCGGAGTAAAGGTCGTCGAAAGCGTCTGTGTTCCCGCTTTGAGCACGGTTCCAGCCGCCGGTGTATAGGCGAAGGTCCCGGGCACATTCGCCGTCGCACTCAATTGCGTACTGCTCAATGCTGTGCCGTAGGAGATCGCCGCCGGCGCATTCCAGGTAATGGTTGGAACGTTGGTCGCACCTGGCCCGGTGGCCGCAGTGATGGTGACCTGGGTGGAGGCGCTCAGGTTCTGAGCTGTGGCCGTTGCCGTTGCCCCGGATGAGCCCGCGGTAGCGGCCTCAACATAAGCAGCCTGCACGGTCAGGGTGCCGGGCGCTTTCGCGGTGAGCGATCCATGGTTAATCGTCGCCAAGGCGGTGTTGGACAAGGTCCATTGGGTACCCGCAGTTACATCCTGGGTCGTACCATCGCTCAAATGCACCATCGCTTTCAGAGCTGATGCGCCACCCACGCTTACGGTGGAAGGTGTCGCTGTGACGGTCAAGGAATCGAGGGTCTGGGACGAGGGGCTACTGCTACATCCTGTCATCGAAATCAACAAACTGCACAGGAGCCCGGAACACGCCTGTAGTGTGGGGGGAATACGCATGGATCGCCTCGTCCGTGGGAAATTCGAAGCATCGCGGCCTGGGGGGAATAGGCCATTTCAAAAGGCGCGAACAGGCTTTCGCATCCCTGAGATACGTGGCGCCGCGGCCGAAAGTTTTGTGTCCTGTGGTTACTATCCGCGTGTGTTCGGGGTAGCGGCAATCACACCGATTAGCTATTACGTAAGTTTGTAAATATATGATTGCAAAGGGGTTGATGATGAACTTTTTGCCCGGGGAAGGAGTATTTCCGGGCTCCGCTATGTCGAATTTTCGTCCACCTGCTGACCAGCGCGTGCGCAGCGAGGTCTCAATAAGTCGACGACGATCGTCCAAAAAGAAAGCGCGGCTTCTCCCTTCGGGAAAAGCCGCGCCTGGTTCAGTGCGTGGCGACTAAAAAGCTGGACCGACCGCAACACCGGCAGAAACCATTTTGTTCAGCCAGACCTGGTATTCGCTGTTCTCCGTATCGAGGGTAATCGGTTGCGGAGCCATGACCGAGTTGTTGGAATAGTCTCCAGGCGAAGCAGGGAAGTATTGGTCCTTGCGGTAGCCCTCCTGGGAACATGAGGAACTCCAGCACGTCCAGCCGATAAGGTTGTCGTGCATGGTGTTGTTGTACATGCTTCCGTTGCTGACGTTGGCACTGTTCGCGTCACCGTTCACCATGCCAACGTGCTGTGCGGCGATCCTGGTCCCATCGGCCAGCAGTCCGCTGGAGATGACACGATTGTTAGTGGCGATGTTGTCGTGCCCGGCTGCGAACTTGATGCCATAGTTCACAGTTCCGACCACCTGGTTATCGTGAACGTTGCTGAAGGCAGGGGCATCCTGCGCGGAATCGTCGGGGCTACCCTCCGTCTTGATTCCGCCGCCATCGTAATCAGCCTGTGTGGCCTTATAGGGATAGGCGCCCTGGATGTAGGTGTCGTGGATTTCGAGTGGTTGGTTCGGGGTTCCACTCGAGCGGTTGACGTCGATATTGTCCGCCACCAGGCTGCGGCCGGGATAGTTGATGACTTCATTCCAGCCCAGGTCGATGCCGGGCACGGCTTGCACCTTGTCCAGCTCGATAAAGTGTGAAACGCTGCGATTGGAGCCGACCCCCGGCAAATAGCCGCCGTTGCCATCGCTGAGCAAGCCATTCAAATTGCGCGCCCGGTTGGCACGGATCACGATGGTCTGTTTTCCGTCACGAGTGCCTGAATAGCCATGCACGAGCACACCACCCCTTACATTTTCGACGTAGTTATTTTCTACATCGAGCCGCGCCGGGGAGGCGATTTCGAGGAAGATGCCGTTCGGCTTGGCCCTTGATGGCAGGGGTTCACTGCCACACCCAGGGTGTTGCGGACGGTTAGATCGCCGCCGGCGACCTCTGGTCTTGATCAAGCTCGCCGTACTGCGAATGTGCGCGTTCTCAATCACAACAGGAGCGGTTGTGGCCACCGTGACCGCCGGTGTCTTGCTGTCGGTGCTCTGCCAGTTTCCGGAGTAGGTTCCGGCCTGGGTGATGACGATCGGGCCGCTCCACTCTACCTCGCCGATCGTGCTGGTTGCTGCTACCGAGGCTTGTTGTCCCTGATAGATGCCAGTGATGGTTGCTTTTCCGCTGGCGATCCCTGACAGCGTCCCGGAAGAACTTGCCCCGATGGTGCGCGTATCCGAGGACATCCACGCAAAGTCCGCGGTGACGTCTTTGACCGAACCATCGTCGAAGGTTGCGAGCGCCTTCAACTGGGTTGTGCTCCCGATGGCGACCACCGGCTTCGCGGGAGTGATCGCGACCGATTGCAAGATTGCGGCGACGGCACCGTTCCCCGCGGAAGCAGCCTCTCCTGCTACTGCGCCAGATGCATTGCTTGCCCCAACCGATGAGCTGGCTTGAGCCCCAGGCTGTTTCACCACCGAGCCTGCTACGTAACTTGCATTGACTACAGAGCTGGGCACGTAGCCGTAGCCTGCAGGATAACTTTTCGCATTTGCGCCCTGCCCCCACATGCCGATCGCTTTTACCGTGGTCCCCGCGTTCACTGAAAATGGGCCGGTGTAGAGCGTCGAAGAAACCGTGGGTGTGCTCCCATCCGTTGTGTAATAGATGGAATGATTCATCCCGGTGTCGCTCAGCGTGACCGTAGTCGCACCAGAGATTGCCCCCGCTGCAGGCGAGATCGTGGGCGCGGTGCTGGCTACTGTTGAGCACGTGGGACTGGTTGTGTTGGGCGTTGTTATCAGCTGCGTAGTCTGGTGTTCTTCGTTGGAAACATACCAGTTGTTAGCCGCCATGTTTGGTCCACAGATGTTGTTGTACTGGATCGTAGTGGTGGGGGAGACGTAGCCCCAGGTGATGCCGTTGTCCCAATAACCCTGAATCAGGTTATTTTGCGCCAGCGAGCCGTCGCCCCAGAACTCGATGGCAAAGGGAATGTACTCAGGAGGCGCATTGGGAGCCGGATTATTTGCGATCAGCACATTATCGCTCACCGTGCTATTCACCGCCTCGCTTCCATCGAAGCAGCATGGAGTGGAAATGCCCATGGTGGAATAGTAGCCATCCACAAAATCGTGAAAGCTATTGTGTTCGATGAAGAGTGGACCCTTCGCGGTAAAGATCTGGAACTCAATGGCGATGCGGTGGATGAAGCCGAAATCGTTATTGTCGAAAGTGCAATTGGCACAATAACGCTGCGGGAGGATCTTGAATCCTTCTTCCAGATTCGAGACGGTGTTGTTGTTAGCGGTGACATTGGTATTGCTGTTCTGAAACAGGATGGCGCTGCACAAACCTCCGTCATCCGTCTGCTCGTTCATGACGTTGGAGCAATTTCCTTTGGCCCCAAATGTATTCCAGTTCATCACCAGGTTCGAGTCCCATTGCGAAGCATTGCCGTCGAAAAAGATACCCGCCATGGAACCTGAATTGGATGCTTTTGCCTGCATGCCGTAGAAGTTGTTGTACGAGATGGTGATGTTGCTCGACAGGGGACCGACGTAGATCCCGCCGCCACCGCCGGCCGACGGCATCCCTCCGTTAAATCCCAGGAATTCGATCGTAACTCCGGAGCATCCGGTCATGGTGAAGAGAGTGCTGTTGGCGAAGGTGCCGGAGATGATCGCAGTTGCCGGCGAGGCAGCCGGCCCGGTCAGAGTGATGTTCGAGGAGCAGGGGATATGCAGCGAGCTGGTGATGTTGTAAGTGCCCGCCGCAAAGACGACCAGGGCACAGCTGGGAGCGCTGGAAATCGTGCTCTGCAGTGTGCTCTGGCTCATGCCACTGTCCACGTTGATGGTGGGACCTCCGCATCCCTTGGGTGCTGGCCCGATGGGCCCACCAACCGGACCGCTTGGTGAACCAACGACAAGCGAGGTGTGCGCCGTGGCCGACGCATAGTCGGCCGTATCAGTCGGAGAAAAGACGGCCGTCAGCTGTTGGGTACCTGCAGCAAGAACGGCGCCCGCCGCCGGGTTGTAGAGGAAGCTGCCGGGCACATTGGCTGTGGCATCCAACTGTGTCGCGCTGAGCGCGGTTCCTATAGCGATCGGGGCCGGCGTAGCCCAGGTGATCACTGGGGTGGCCTGATTCACTGTGAGCTGCACCGTGGCTGTAGCTGCGGAATAGGTTTTTGTATCGGTGGGAGTGAAGACAGCGGTAAGCGTCTGCGTTCCCACTTTCAGAACCGTGCCGGCAGCTGGTGTGTAAGCGAAGGTTCCGGGCACGTTTGCCGTGGCGCTCAATTGGGTACCACTCAATGCTGTGCCATAGGCGATAGCCGCTGGCGTACTCCAGCTGATCGCAGGTGTGTTGCTGCTACCGGCAGCGCTGATGGTCACCTGCGCCGATCCGTTCAGGGTCAGAGGGGTGGCCGTAGCCGACGACGGGGATGAGCCGGCCGGTGTGGCCTCGATGTAGGCTGCTTGCACGGTTACTGTGCCCGCCGCTTTGGCGGTAAGGGCTCCGTCCGCCAAGGTTGCGATCGCGGAATTGGAAAGCGTCCACTTCGTACCTGAAGTTACATCCTGGGTCGTGCCATCGCTCAGATGGGCTACGGCCTTCATGACGGCTGCACCACCGACGCTTATGGTGGAAGGCGTCGCCGTCACGGTCAAGGAATCCAGGGATTGGGACGAGGGGTTACTGCATCCGGAGATTAAAACCAGAACACCACACAGGAGTCCGGAACACACCTGTGGCACAGGGGGAATACGCATTGATTGCCTCGTCTTGTGGAATTTCGAAGCAACGCGGCCTGGGGAAAAAAGGCCATTTCAAAGCGCGAACGACTGTGCGCGTCCTTCAGACACGTTGTGCCGCCGGCGAGATTTGCTGTCCTATGGGTGTTACTATCCGCGTGTGTCCCATATCGCTGCAATCACACCGATTGGCCATTACATAAGTTTGTAAATTGCTGATAGTAAAGGATTTGGGAATGAAGTTTTTGCTCGCCCGCAAGGTATTTTGGGGAGTTTCCGTGGAGAAATTTCGCGCCCCTTTGGGCGGGCTATGGATGCAGGTTCTGGGCACCTGGCCTATCCCCTGGTAACAGGATGTCGTAACCTACCTGAGATCCCGCTGGAGTGCGAGAATTGGGCCAGTGATGGGATTATGCGTCGCGCTTTGCGAGAGACTGCCTTTGTTCGATTGAAGTAACCGTTATTCCTTTAAATTCAACGGCTTTACGGTCTCACTATAACCAGAGCAATGGCGGCGTCTCGCCGGAGATTGATCGATGTCTGCAAATGAAAGCTTGGGTATTTCCCAGAAGAGCAGCCCGCACCGCATTCCTTCGCTGGACGGTTGCCGGGCCATTTCAATCTGCCTGGTTCTTCTCTCTCATCTTTGCAACACGCCGTCATTCCAGGCCTTCAACCCTTATGCGCGCATGATGTTCCACTTCGGCCCCTTCGGGGTGAAGGTCTTTTTCGTGATCTCCGGCTTCCTGATCACGACCCTTCTGCTCAACGAGGAGCAGAAGAATGGCCGCATTTCCATCAAGATGTTCTACGTCCGGCGTGCCTTCAGGATCTGGCCTGTCGCCTATGCCTTCATTTTGGTCGTAGGCTTGCTCGCGTGGAGGAACTGGATAACCATCCCTCCGCATAATTTGCTTTATGCCGGCACTTTCACCATGAACCATGTGCAGGAGGGCAGCTGGTTTACGGGTCATTTTTGGTCTTTGGCGATTGAGGAGCAGTTTTATCTCGTATGGCCGTTGGTCTTTCTCTTCACGGCTAAGCGAGGGCGCCTGATTTCCTGTTTCCTGATCTTGCTTCTCGCGCCGGTGCTGCGAACTTTCACGTCTCTCTACCTGCCGCAGGTATACGGAGTGATGCAGGAAAGCCTGCTCTTCATGGGGGATGCGATTGCCATTGGTTGTTTAATGGCGCTGCTTTCGCGGGAGCTGGAAAGCAGTCCGGCAATGCGCCGCATCATCAACTTCCGAGGGTTTTTTGTGGTGCCCCTTCTGTCCGTGGCGATGTACGTCACGTTGAAGGTTCTTCCCAATTTTTATCTGGCTGCAGGTGAATCCATCGCCCTGTTTTGTATCGCGCTTACAATCTGGAGAGTGATTCACGTGCGGGATGCAGCTTTTTGGCTTCTGAATACCAAACCGCTGGTGACAATAGGCGTGCTTAGCTATTCGCTTTACATCTGGCAGCAGCTTTTCTTGAACCCCGATTCCACCGCCGCCTTCAATCGATTGCCGCTCAATCTTGTTCTGGTTTTCGGCGTTGCCCTTTTTTCCTACTACTGCATAGAGAGTCCTTTCCTGCGTTTGCGTCCGATGCTAACCAAGTGGTTGCAAAGCAGGAAACGGCGCGCCAACCTGCAGCCGTCGGCACCGGTGGTTTCCACCGGCAACCCTATTTAGAGAGCCGATCACATCTGCGGGTGTATAGGTGGCTCTTCGGCCAAGCGGCATCCCACATCCACTACGGGACGTGCCCCAGACATGGGGCCTCTGGGGTTCTATGGGGTTCTATGGGGTTTCGCGCAACTACGCTTCGGCCGGAAAGAGCAGATGGGCGCGTCGGCTGTGCGCCACTCGGGAGAGGAGGGCGCGCAGCCGGCATCGCAATTGGGTTCTAGGCGAGCACAGGTACAGTGATTTGCTGGCCCACCTGGATCTTGTTTGGATCAGCGATATTGCTGGCAGCGGCAATGTTGGAATAGTGATTGGGAGATCCGTAGAAGCGGTTGCTTATCTTGGACAAGTTGTCTCCGCTCTTTACGCTGTAGCTTTGATTCGGTCCGCCGGTGGTGGTGATTTCGTGATGCAGATCCGAGTACTGCGGATCGACCTGCTTAATGACATCCCACACCCGATTGGCGATCACTTGCGACGGCACGGAAGCTTTCAGGTAAAGCTTGTCACCATCCAGGCTTACGGATTCCAGCTGCGCACCCACATCGCTAAATCCCTGGATCGTCTGGATGACGGGGGCGTATTTCTGCTTCAACTGATCGAGATCTGCCATAACGTTTTCTCCTCTTTCTTGCGGTTGATTGGTAAATAAAGTCGGCGCTCAGGCAAGCTGCATATCCAGGTGGTTCATAGCTTCTCCTTCCGTGGCATTGATTTTGAGTGTTGGCTATGGAACAACTAGGCCCGGAGTAGAGTGCAGCGCTTCACACTGGTTTGTCCGCCAGCCCGGGACGGGTTCGAACAGTCCCGAGGGCAAAAGGCACGCCGCACAGTCTGCGGCGCAACCCGATGACTTTCTCACGGTAGCGTTGTCGATGTCTATGGCAGGGGGAATAAAAGCTTGAGGTGGCAGGGAGTTTTTGAGTATGCCAACAATCGTTGTCAGCGTGCTGATTCCCATGGGTACTTCAGTACCCATGGCGGGTAACCACTCGTGACGCATGTTGGCGTACTCTAACTCGCTGAAACGGTTGACACCAGGGGACCGTGCCGCTAGATTACGGGGAGTAGGCACCGCGAGACATGTGATGGATGAGGCGCTGGGAGACCAGCGCACGAATAGCCCTGTAACCCCCCACGGAGGCTTTTTCTCGCATATGAATCAGCTTTTGCACATGCAGTCATGTGACTGAGGTGGCGAAGCTGGGTCCAGCGCCACTCTCTTTGCCTCCCGGATTCATCACGAGTCGGACAAGATCCGCCAAAGTCACATGCAGCACACAACAGCAAGCGTTGCGGGTTGCATTCTCCTGATGAGACAGCGCATCCGGCGGATTCCTGGCGAAGCGCCGTAACGACTCATAAGCGAAACACCTGGACGAATGGACGCTACGTACATCGCGCTGCAGGGATTGGAGATGAGGGGATGCAATATACCGAAGTGGAACCTGAAATCACGAAGTTTCGAAAGTGGGACAACTGGTCGAAATGGGTTCTGTTTATATTGCTCGGCTATTCCCTAACCGGGCGGAGCTTCGCCTATCTTGGAATCCCTCCAGCCAAGTTGTTCATTGGCGATCTGACCCTGGCCGCATTCATCTTCCTGCGCCCACGCAAGTTGTTCGACCCCTGGATTAAGGCGCTCACCAAAGGCGGCCCCCTGGGCCCGTTCGCATGGGTGCTGCTGGCGTCGATTGCTTACGGCATATTCGAGGTAATCCGCGGCGTCCTGGCAGGATTCTCGCCCATCATCGCCATCGAAAATCTAGTCTTCAATGTCTATCCCATCTTCTTGTTTCTTGGCATCTGGGTGGGCGCTCGGCGTCCCGAACTTCTGCTCAAATACGTCCAGATTTATGCCATCCTCTTTTGCATTTATGCGCCGGCCTACCTTCTGTTCTTGAACAAGCTCAACGTAACCATGCCGGGCTCGGATGGAGTCACTGTTTTTGGCCAAGCCGGCGGCGGCGGCTTCATCATCCTGGCGCTGCTCTGTCTGGATCCCAAGCCGAGCCGTTTCTGGCTGCCCATGACCATGGGCGCGATTCAGTTTCTGGCCGGGCAGGTCCGCGCAGAGTGGGTGGGCATGGGTCTTGCGCTCCTTATCTGGGGCGTCTTATCGAAGAAGATGACCAAGGTTTGGGCATTTGGCCTAGCTATCGTGGCGCTGCTGGCCATCGGTTTCATGTTGGACGTAGATATTCCTTCGCCCCAGGAACGCGGTGGAAACATATCGTCGCAGGAGATCGTGGCTCGTGGCCTTGCCGCGGTGAGCCCCGAGCTGGCACAAGACGTTACCGGCTCGTCGAACGTTGGTTTCTACAACGGCACCATCACGTGGAGAGAGACCTGGTGGCGCGCCATCTGGGCGAATTCCCAGGAAAACTACACCAACCTTATCATCGGTCCCGGCTACGGATTTTTGCTCAAAAATCTGGTGAACTACCTCAAAAGTTTCGGTGACATCCGAACTCCGCACAATATTTTCTATTACGCACTCGGCTATAGCGGTTGGATCGGTGTGATCCTCTTCTTCTCACTCCAGGCTGCTTGCGGCGTTTTGGTGTGGCGAGCATATCTACTCACCGGCCAGTCCTTTGGGGTTGCCATCTGGGCGTCCTCGCTATTTACTTCGTTCTTTGGCAACGCCTTTGAAACACCTTCGGGGGCTATTCCCAGCTACCTGACACTCGGATTGATTATCGGGCCCACGCTTTCGCTCGCTGCCTACCCATTGCGCCAGGGGTTGTTTCGCCTCGCGCCCCCGGTTCCGTATGCCCCCCAGGGTGCGTATTCTCCCGAAGCCGCCTACACCTCGGAGGGGGCTTAGGGTGGTTTCACAATGACTGTTGCCTGATGAAGGTTGCAGCCGCGCGACTTAGAAAGCTGCAAAATGCACTGCGATTGGTGCAGATCGCTCAAATTTAATAAGCGTTTGATGGCTACCATCGGTAACACATGTTGGAGTTATGCACAGCTATAAGAAGTGTTGACACCGGTCACCGCTGCCGCTAGATTACGTGGTGTAAGTACTGCAAGACCGGCGACGGTTAAGGCCTAAACCCTAAATCCGTTGACAGCCCCTTACCCCCCTAGTGGCGGTCTTCTAAAAGACAATCGGCTTTATGTGTGTCTTCGGCCCATGTGACTGAGATGGCGAAGCTTTGAAAGCTGTAGACGCAGTGGGTGAATACAAGGTACGTAGATTGGAATGCGGTGCAATTTTGGGCGTGTCGCAAGTTGACGCTGCCGTGAGTTGCGGATTTCATTGACACGTGACCTTGTCTATAGCACCATTTGGTTAGACCGATAGTTCCCAACTCGAGTAGTTTTTACTCTGGGTTTGGATTGAGCGGCGGAATTTATTTCTGGTCAGCGTTTTAATTTGGGTTCTGTAACTGAGATGGCGGAAGCCCGTCCGGTCGGGTTCAGGATCCTGGTAAAACTGAAAAATCGAAGTTTCGCATCGTCCCCCCTCGAAGCGAAGTGAGATCCCATCGGGAATTTGCAGCAAGCAAGCTCACTCTTGTAACGGAGATACTCATGTATCGCATTCCTGGGTCCGACGAATTAAACGAATGGTTTGCCTTCCGCGTCCGTCCGCGACACGAGAAGCAGGTTTCGATTGCCCTTCGAGAGAAGGGGTTTGCTGAGTTTTTGCCGCTCTACAAATCGAAGAGGCAGTGGGCCGATCGAACCAAGGTCGTGGAAATGCCGCTGTTCCCTGGCTACATTTTTTGTTCCACCAGCCGATCTTCGATTGTGCCGGTGCTGATGACCAGCGGTGTGATTGACGTAGTCCGCGCGGGCACCAACCCGTTGCCCGCGGACAAAGCTGAGATTGAAGCGCTGCAGCAGACGGTCAGCGTAGATGTGCCGCTCGAGGCCTGGCCGTACACTGAGGTCGGCGAAGCGGGTTCGTTCTCCATTTTGCGCGGTCCCCTGGCGGGCCTTACCGGTATTCTGGTCGAGGTCCGGCGTTCCCAACGGTTGATTCTTTCAGTCAATCTGCTTCGCCGATCGGTGCTGGTTGAAGTACATCCTGATTGGGTCTCGCCGTACGCTCCAGTAGCTGCCGAGCGCATGATGGCCTAGCTGTACTCTTGCAAGACTTTTGTTCATTTCTGTCTATCCCGTTTAGGTTCTCCCGTGGTAACGTACGCTCCCGGCTTCGTAGATTCCTGGTTTCGTACGTCCCCCTTGCCGGCTTTTTGTCTGGCACCCCCTAAGTTTGTTGATTCGACCCCTGTCTCTAAAACGCTCTTCTCAGAGCACGTTCCCCGCCGGAGGTATTTCTCGGTGGGATCCCAGCTACCAATGGTGAGTGAATTTATGCAAAAGTCTCGAGCCCGACTGATTCTGTTTTCACTGTGCTTTCCCGGCATGTTGCTAGCGCAAAGCGCGAAAACCGAGAACAGCAATGCGATTGCAGCGGCCAACACGGCAGCCAACACGGCAAATGTGACCAATGCGTCCTATACGACTCCGTCGCCTAGCGCAGGCATTGCCGATTCAAGCAGCTACATTCTTGGGCCGGAAGATCTGATCACGATTCGGGTATTTGCGGCGGACGATATTCCCGACAAGCCGGCGCAGATCGATAACGATGGGACGGTTACCCTGCCCATGATTGGGCAAGTGCATGCTGCGGGCCTGACGGTCGAGCAGTTGCAGGCCAATTTGGTGACCGCTTACAAGAAGTACTTCAAGAATCCGCAAGTAACCGTGCAGGTGAACGAATTCCACAGCCAGCCGGTGTCGGTAGCCGGCAACGTGAATACCCCGGGCGTGGTGCAATTACGGGGCAATCGCAACCTGATGGAAGTGATCAGCCAGGCGGGCGGTCTGCGCGCAGATGCCGGCGACACGGTGCTGATTACCCGTAACCTGAGCGAGGGCGCAATTCCGGTGCCCGGCGCCTTTACTGATCCAAGCGGCAAGTACAGCGTGGCGCACATTGATATCCGCGCGGTCATGAGTGGCAAGGACCCGCAGGGAAACATCCTGATCAAACCGCACGATGTGATCACCATTCCCCGGGCGCGCATGATCTACGTGCTGGGCAACGTCGGCAAGCCTGGTGGTTATGTCCTGACGGATAACGAGACCATGTCAATCAGCCAGGCAATCGCCATGGCTGGTGGATGGGACAAGACGGCGGCTCTCTCGAGCGCCCGGGTTCTGCGCGCCGATGGCGGAGCAGAACGCGAACAGATTCCCGCCAACGTGAAAAAAATCATGGAAAACAAAGAGCCCGACCTTCAACTGCGCCCCGACGATATCTTGTATATCCCCAACAGCGTGGGCAAAGCGATTGGAATGCGTGGCCTGGAAACAGCCATCTCCGTTGGAACAGGCATCGCTATCTGGCGCTAGAGGCATCAATACTCAAATACTGAACTCAAATTCTGAGGATGGCCCCAAGTGAGACCCCCGGCTTGACGGGGGGCCGGACTTTGTCCAAAGCGAATTGCACCGTGAATGAGATCGGTTCCCTAGCGAGCACGATCAAAATCCGAAAGGACTACAAAAGATGACTCCGACCCAGCAGATCATTCCTGGCCCTCGCTTACCCGAAGGCCGGAACGCCGGACGCGGCACCTCCATAGAGCTGTCGCATCCGATGGCAGGAAATCGGCCCCGGCCTGAAGCCTCTGTTAATTACTCTGCCTTGCTTCGCCGCCATCGCACCGCGGTGGCCGTCATCGTTGGCGGGACGCTCCTGCTCAGCGTGCTGTATACCCTGGTCGCGCACAAGGTCTATAAGACCGAAGTCATTCTGGAAGTGATGGGGATCAACCAGGACTTCATGAATAGCAAGGATGTCGATCCCACGAACAACCAGGTGACCGGGGACCAATACATCGAGACCCAAACCAAACTCTTGAAGAGCCCACCGGTGGTCCATCGGACGGCACAGCTATTGGGTCCCAAGGTTCCCGGCGCTATTGCGGCCAGCCAAGGCCTGATCGGTACGGTGCGGGGATGGATTGGCGAAACGTCCGCAGCCACCCCGGCCGAGGGCGAAGCCGTGATCTTGAAAATGCTTGACGGCGCCAAGGTTAAGGTCGATGGAACTTCAGACCTGATCACCTTAACGGTTCTGGGTCCTGAGCCGCAGCTGACCGCGGATACGGCGAACACGTTGACCCAACAGTTTATCGAGCAAGCTCAAGAAGCGCGGGGCGGTTCGGCGGAGAACACCAACAAGTTCCTCACCGCGCAGCTCAGCGACGCACGTAAAAAATTGCAGGACGCGGAAAATGATCTGCAAAACTACGCGCGTCAGACCGGCATCGTGATCCCCAGCGATTCGCAGGAGAGCGTTGCCGCCGATAAGCTGCGCCAGATTCAAACCGATTTGGCCAAAGCCGAGGCAGACGAGGCGGACACCAAGGCGCAGGTGGAGGTTTCCCACAGCAATCCCTCTGAGGCGATGCCTCAGGTTCTGGATGATCCGACACTGCGCGATAACCGGGCCCGGCTGGCCGATCTTCGCCGCCAGCTTGCCGATCTGAGTGTGACCCTCACCCCGGCCAATTACAAGATTCAACAGCTACAGGCCCAGATCGCCGATCTGGAACAACAGTCTGCCCATCAGCGCGCCAACATCATCAAGCGCCTTGGGGTGCAGAACTCCGCTACCGCCCGTCGCAAGGAGTATCTCAGCGAGGCGTATCAGCACCAGTTGGGCGTAGTTTCCGATCAGTCGGTGAAAGAGGTCCGCTACAACATCCTGAAGAAGGAAGTGGATGCGAACCGCGACATTTACCAATCCATGCTGCAAAGAGTGAAAGAGGCCAGCATAGTCGCTGCTTTAAAGTCGAGCGACGTACGCGTGGTCAGTCCTGGATTAGCGCCGACCTCGCCCTACCGTCCGAGCTTGCCCCTGAACCTAGCCTTGGGATTGCTCCTAGGCTTTGCTTTCTCGACTTGCTATATCCTGCTGCGCGAGCGTAACGATGCCAGCCTGCGGTCACCGGGACAGAGTGTCAAGCACCTCAATGTGCCTGAGCTGGCGGTGATTCCGTCGGCGCGCATTGGCAACAGCGAGCGTATTCCTCTCACCCTGCGCAATTTGAGTGGAACCAGCGCCCTGGCCGAATCGAAGAATGGCTTGTCTATTGGCAAGTCCGCCATCGTGGACAAGGACATGGTGCAGTGGTGCCAGGACGAGACCATGATGGCGGACGCATATCGGTCCGCGATCACCTCGATTCTTCTCAGCCGGGTGAACGGAGTCAGTCCGCGGGTGATTCTCGTGACCAGCCCACGGCCCAAGGCAGGCAAAACAACCACGGTGGCGAATCTTGGTATCAGCCTGGCGGAAATCGGACGGCGGGTGTTGCTGATTGATGGCGACCTCCGGCGGCCCCGCCTGGGTAAGCTCTTCGGATTGCAGTTTGCCACCGGTTTGAGCGATGCGCTGCTCGACGGCGGAAGCGGAATGATCACGCTGGATTCCGTGGTTCGCCCCAGCCCAGTGCCGGGCCTGTACGTGCTGCCCGGTGGATCGGAGCCCGCCAATATTTCCAAGCTGCTCCACTCCACGTACATGGACAGCCTGGTAGAAACTGCGCGGTCGGAGTATGACTTCGTTCTGATCGACTCACCGCCCATGATGGGCATGGCGGATGCGCGGCTGCTGAGCCGCAATGCAGACGGTGTGATTCTGATCAGCCGCGCCGGCGAGACCAGCCCGGAGCAGTTGGGAGAAGCCAGAGAGCGTCTGGCGGATGATGGCACCCCGGTCATTGGCACCATTCTCAATGGCTGTGACCTGCGCATCGAGGATCCGTCCTACGTCAACGGCTACAACAGCTACGCTGGTGTAACCCGCAGCTAAAACGTAATTTCAACAAGTCTCATAGATCCCTATGAGACCAATTGTGAACAACTCGAGTTGGCACACGAAGTAGATGGTTTTCGTTAGCAGCTCTTGCCGCGGACCCTTCCCCCATCGCGAGCACCGGCTGCATAGACCGACGACGAGACAACAAGGGAACAAAGACGCCGGCGAAGGTTCTCCTGCGACCGATTTCGAGTCGCAGGTAAGCAAAGACTGCATCCAATCTGATTCGTAGGGTTGATCAGGCTTGCTTTACGAGTGGAGCTTTCGTGACTTTAGAAGAGCGCTTTGATGCAGCAACGTTCCCTCTTCTAGTGCATTTCTCCTGCGACGGTGGCTTTCCGGGCCCCGGTTGATCTTCATCACACCGCCAGGAGAAGGGCTCTGACTGCTTTGGTAAATGGAACGCTTCTCTGGCGCCGCCAGGGAGCGTATGGGGAGAACCGCTCTCATGCACGTCCGGAATCTACGCTTTTATCAGACAATGCAGTTCGTTCTGGATCTTCTCGCGGTATCGGTGGCATGGACCTGTACGATCCAGATGCGTGTGTTGTTAAATCCCTTAGCTACCCAACGGGTGTCCTGGAACTACGCTTCGATCTGGGCACCGTCGCTGATGATGGTCCTCGTTTTGTGGATCGTCATGGCATGGCGTCTCAAGTTCTATCGCGTTGAGGGCCGCATCCGGTTGTGGAACAGCCTGGTGAATTCAGCCGAAGGCGCGCTGCTGGCCAGTTGCAACATCGTTATCGTTACTTTCTTCTCTCGTCAACTTGGAACCGGCGTATCGCGCTCGTTCTTCATGATTTTTGCGCCTCTCGTTTTTGTCAGCTTAGGCCTGGCAAGGTGCATCAGCGTGCTCGCGGCTATCGTGGCTGAGCGGCACTGGCCGTCGCCCATCCGCGCGGCGCTGCTGGGAGACGGTTCCCACGCCGGCCGCCTGGTCAACCTGATGAACTCGGCCAATGTGGCCAATGTAATCAAAGGCCTCATTATCCCCGAGGGTCACACCACCGACGGCCTTTCACTTGCCATGCCGATCCTGGGAACGACCGCGCAACTGGCGGAAGTGATCAATCGGGAACACCTCAATCGCATCATTCTCCTCAACGGTTCGATTTCCCGGGGAGAGCTGGATGAATGTAACAAGGTTTTCAAGCGGATGGGGGTCATCGTCAATTGCACCGTGGACTTTGCCCCGGAGCCAGGCCGCATTAATGTAGTCAACCAATACGGTTTGCCGCTGGTCGAACTCCGGCCCTTAGCCTTCACCAAGGGTCAGGAGATCGTCAAGCGGGGTTTTGACATCGTAGCGTCGGCGTTGGCGCTCATTTTTCTGGCGCCCACCCTGCTGGTCATCGCGGCCCTGGTGAAGTTCACCTCCGAAGGACCTATTTTGTACAAAGCGCCGCGCGTGGGCAGGGGTGGCCGCCACTTCATGTTCCTCAAGTTCCGTTCCATGTACACCACCATGGATCGCTCGCATGTGGCTCATGCCAACGAAAAGCACGGTCATATTTTCAAGATGAAGCAGGATCCGCGGGTAACCCCAATCGGCCGCTTCATTCGTCGCTATAGCCTGGATGAGTTGCCGCAGTTAATCAATGTGTTGCGCGGGGAGATGAGCCTGGTTGGTCCCAGGCCATTGCCGGCCGGTGACATGGGGCCAGATGGAATGAGCCGGGAATTTGCGGATTGGTCCGAAGGACGGGCTGCCGTCTATCCCGGTATTACCGGACTGTGGCAGGTGAATGGCCGCAGTGAACTCCCGTTTGAAGAGATGGTGCGGCTCGATTTGCAATACATTCGCGAATGGTCTCTGCTGCTGGACATCAAAATCATTCTGGCGACGCCCGGACTCGTGGTGAAGGGTGTTGGAGCTTACTGAAGCCGGTGCCGACGCACCGGTTTCAGTCCCGCACGGGACGCCGAACGTTGAAGACGATTGAAGATAAGACCTAAGTGACGTCGAGCCCCCAAACCAAAATAAGCTCGGGAGGTAAATCCGGGTTACCAGACACCCTCGGAACAGCCCCGACGGTATGGCTGAACAACACTTTGCTCCTGTGATTTTTTGACGGCGAGCCATCTCACCGAGTTTTCCTATGCCCATTGTGGAACCTAAAACCGAACTGCGTCCAATCGAGCTTCGCCCTTTATCGCCACGCCCATTGGTTTCGATTCTGGTCTCAAATTACAACTACGACCGGTACATTGGGGAAACGATTGAGAGTGCGCTCGGCCAGACGTATACCAACATAGAACTGATCATCTGCGACGACGGATCGACCGATGACTCGGTTCGCATTATCGAGGAATACCAACGAAAAGACGCACGCTTGCGGTTGATCCGCAAGACGAATGGAGGACAGGCTTCGGGATTTAACGCCGCATTCGCCGCTAGTCGGGGTGAGCTGTTAGCGCTGTTGGACTCCGATGATTTGTTCCTTCCGCACAAGATCGAGCGGATCGTTGCCGATTTTCAAGCGCACCCTGATGCTGGTTTTGGTCTCCATCGCGTGATCCGCGTGAGCGCGGACCGGCGCCGTCAGGGAGTGTGGCCCATGTCTGCTCCATTACCTTGCGGGTGGTATGGTTCGGGCCTTCTACAGGATGCCGGCATATTGCCCTACATGCCTCCGACTTCGGGTTTAAGCTTCCATCGGGATGTAGCAGAGCGGATGTTCCCGCTTCCGGTCGAGCCCATCCTGGTAAGTTGCCCGGATCAGCTGATCACCCGGCTGGCTCCGTTGCTCACCGAGATCACTCGTGAAGACCAAGCCCTGTCGGAGTACCGTCTTCACGGCGGAAACAACTACGGACCGGACCGTGTGTCCGTGGCCTCATTCCAGCGTGAATTGGACTATTGTGATGCGCTCTGGCATGCACAAAAGCGCTTTCTCGCGACCATCGACCCCCAACTAGGGCGGGATCTTCAGCCGCTCGATGTCAATGGGTACATTGCGATGGCCCGTTATATCCACGCACGCCTGGCCAAAGATCCTGATGTGCGCCGCCATTATGACCGCTACATGGAGTGCCTTACCGGGCCGTACGCCAGGCATGTTTGGTTTTGGAAAATTTCCATTTACCTGCCCTACCGGGTTTTTGAGTTCGCCGTCAATCTATTAATTCGGCAAAGCTGGATAAAACAATTAGTCGCGCGCTTAAAAAAAATGTCCTAAATGCATTCACGAACCAAATTGTGAACATTGTATTTCTTTCGTTCTCGACCAGCCTTTCCCCCGTTGGCTAAGCATCCCAGATCGGAGCAATCACGCAATGAGCACTAAGCCTCTCGTCAGTATTGGACTCTTTCTATACAACGGAGAGCGATTCCTTGAAGCCGCCATCGAATCTTTCCTGAATCAAACGTTCAAGGACTTCGAACTCATCATCTCTGACAACTGCTCCACCGATCGTAGTGATGAGATTTGTCGCCGCTACGCGGCGCAGGACTCTCGTATTCGCTACTACCGCAATGAGCGGAACATGGGTGCCGGGTGGAACGTCCGACGGGTTTACGAACTGGCTACTGGAAAATACTTCAAGCAGGCCGCCCATGACGACATGATCCAGCCGGATTATCTCCGCCTGTGTGTGGACGCACTGGAGGCGGATGAGTCTCTCGTTCTGGCCCATAGCCTCACCCGGGTGATCGATGAAAACGGACAATTCATCGAAAACTACGACGACGGATTGCGCACCAGCTCGCTGGACCCCGTGGTCCGGGCACGGGACCTGATTCTCAAAGGCCACCGATGCTATCCCATTTTCGGCCTTATCCGTCTGGACGCGCTGCACCAGCTTCCGCCGCAAGGCAGCTATGCTCACAGTGACCGCGTCCTTCTGCTGCAACTCGGACTGCTGGGACGGTACTACGAGGTCCCGGAGTATTTGTTTATCAGCACCCGGCATTCGGGCCAGTCGGTTTGGACCTTCCCGGAGAGAACCAAGGCCAAGGGCTTTCGTTTGACCCGGCGCGCCGGCACGTTGCCCTCGATGGAATGGTGGGATCCCACCAAGGCCCGTAAGATCGTCTTCCCGGAGTGGAATGTAGCCAGGGAGTTCTTCCTATCCGTCGCGCGTTCCCCGCTTACTCCGTGGCAACGGACGAAATGCTACACCCTGGTGGCGCGGTGGATGTGGAAGTATCACCGCCGCATGGCCAAGGATGTTCTGGTCGCCGCTGACCAGGTGCTGTTCAATTTCCAAAACAGACACACCATCGCTGCCCAAGCCCCCGCACCGGCTGCTGATGCATCCGCAAAGATAGTCTCCCTCGATCTCAATACCAGTGGAGGTGAATCCTTATGAAGGTAGCAATTCTTGCAGGGGGCCTGGGCTCGCGTCTTGCTGAAGAGACAGAACTCAAGCCGAAACCGATGGTGGAAATTGGCGGCCGGCCAATTCTTTGGCACATCCTGATGCACTACGCGCAGTACGGCTTCCATGAGTTTGCCATCGCGCTCGGCTATAAGGGCGAAGTCATCAAGAAGTACATGCTGGACTATTGCTCACTGAACCGCGACCTGAGCATCTCGCTCAAGACCGGGAAAGTAAAGATGAACGGTGGAGCCGTTCCCGACTGGACAGTCGACCTGGTCGATACCGGGGTGAAGACCCAGACCGGTGGACGCATCAAGAGACTGGCTCCTTATATGGGAGACGAAACGTTCATGCTGACCTGGGGCGATGGAGTGTCAGACATCAACCTGCACGATCTGCTGGCGTTTCACCGTTCCCACGGCAAGCTGGCCACGTTGACCGCTGTGCGGCCGACAGCGCGCTTTGGTCACCTGGAAATGGACGGCGATCAGATCACCGAATTCTCTGAAAAGCCGCAGGCGAAAGAAGGCTGGATCAATGGAGCGTTCTTTGTCCTGGAGCCGGAGGTCTTTGACTTTATCGACGGGGATGATACTCACTTCGAGAAAGAGCCACTTGCGCGGTTGGCCGAGGAAGGTCAACTGATGGCGTATAAACACACCGCCTTCTGGCAGTGTATGGACACCATCCGCGAGAAGAAATACCTGGAGAGTCTCTGGGACAGTGGAAACGCACCATGGAAAACTTGGGAGGAACCAAATGCGAGTATTAGTCACGGGCCACGCGGGATACATCGGAACGGTTTTAGTGCCAATGTTGTTGGCAGCAGGGCATGAAGTAGTCGGCTTTGACAGCAATATCTTCGAGGGCAGCACCTTCAGCGACGGGATCGCACAGATCCCGGAGATCCGTAAGGATGTTCGCGACGCCACCCTCTCGGATGTCAAGGGCTTTGATGCCATTCTGCATCTGGCTGGCCTTTCCAACGATCCGCTGGGCGATCTGAATCCCGGACTAACCTTTGAGATCAACCACGAAGCATCGGTCAATCTGGCTCGACTGGCCAAGCAGGCCGGAGTGCAGAGGTTTATCTTCTCTTCATCCTGCAGCAACTACGGTGCGGGCGGCGACGATCTGCTCGACGAGCAATCGGCCTTCAATCCCTGCACGCCGTATGGCACCTCCAAAGTCAAGGTGGAGCAGGATGTTGCTCGCCTCGCCGATACTCGCTTCAGTCCCACTTTTTTGCGCAATGCGACGGCTTTCGGCGTCTCGCCCATGTTGCGCTTTGACCTGGTACTGAACAACCTGGTGGCGTGGGCCTATACGACGGGCAAGGTGTACATCAAGAGCGATGGCACTCCCTGGAGGCCAATCGTTCACATCGCGGACATCTCGCGCGCGTTCATCGCTGCGATGCATGCCCCGATTGACGTGGTCCACAACCAGGCGTTCAACGTCGGACGCAATGAGGACAACTACCGTATTCGCGAGCTGGCTGACATCGTCAAGGAGACGGTGCCGAACACCGTGATTGAGTACGCCTCGGATGCGGGTCCGGACAAGCGCTGCTATCGCGTGGACTGCACCAAGATTCACAAGGTGCTGCCCGAGTTCCAGCCCGCCTGGGATGCCCGCAAGGGCGCGGTTGAGCTGCACGAAACCTACAAGAAGATCGGTCTCGTTCTAGAAGATTTCGAGGGACCGCGCTTCAAGCGAATCGCGCATATTCGCAAGCTGATCGAGGCAGGTACGCTCGATTCGAATCTGCGTTGGACCAACCAGGAAGCGACCGCCCCCGTAGTCGCAGGAGCCGCTACGGTATGACCCAATCCACTTTTCATTGCCGCGCATGTTCTTCTTCGAAGTGCATCCCGATCCTTTCTTTCGGGACCACTCCGCTGGCCGATGCTTTGCTTTCAGCCGATCAGCTAGGGTCGCCGGAGGTAACGGCGCCCCTCGACCTGGTCTTCTGCCCCGAGTGCTCACTGGTGCAGATCACCGAAACGGTTCCGCCGGAAATTCTCTTTTGCCGCAATTATCCTTATTTTTCTTCTGTGTCGAAGAGTCTCCTGGAGCATTTCGCCAAGAGCGCGGAAGCGGTGATCCATGCCCGCGGCCTGAATGGCAACAGCCTGGTGGTCGAGGCTGCGTCCAACGACGGTTACATGTTGCGTAACTTTGTGAACCATGGAATTCCTGTGTTAGGAATCGACCCCGCGGAAGAGCAGGTACGCACTGCCAATGAGCGCGGCGTCAACAGCATCAACACTTTCTTCACCAAGGAGCTGGCAGAAAAGCTGAGCGCCGAGGGCAAGAAGGCCGATGTCTTCCTGGCCAACAATGTACTGGCCCACGTAGCGGACTTGACCGGCTTTGTCGACGGCATAAAAGCCTTGCTGAAGCCGACGGGTGTGGCCGTCATCGAGGCGCCGTATATTGTCGACCTGATTCAGAAGTGCGAGTTTGACACCATCTACCACCAGCACCTCTGCTATTTCTCGGTGACGGCCCTGGCGCGGCTCTTCCGCGATCATGGACTGTACCTGAACGATGTGGAGCGCACCAAAATCCATGGCGGCTCTCTGCGGCTGTTTGTCGAGCCGGTAGAGACTCCCACCGCCCGATTGAAGGCGCTGCTGGCGGATGAGCAGAACGCGGGTGTTTCGACCATTGCATACTATCGGGGCTTTGCCGACCGGGTGCATGCGGTGCGTGACGACCTCACCACGCTGTTGCGGGATCTGAAAGGCAAGGGCAAATCCATTGCCGGCTATGCGGCGGCGGCCAAGGCCACCACGCTGCTCGCCTTTTGCAACATCGACCGCGAACTGCTCGACTATGTGGTCGACCTGAATGAGTTCAAGCAGGGCCGGTTCATGCCCGGTAATCACCTGCCGATTCTTTCACCGCAGAAGCTGCTGGACTCCAGTCCGGATTACGTTCTCGTGCTGGCGTGGAATTTTGCCGGCGAAATCATGGAGCAACAACACGCCTACAAGGCTCGTGGCGGAAAATTCATCATTCCCATCCCGACGCCCGCGGTGGTTTAAAAACTCTAAGGAGATCTCATTCATGAACAGCATCTACGTAGATTCAAGATTTGACGACGAGAAGCGCCGCCAGCTCTTGTATGACGGACAGCTTTTTGTCTATTCGCCGCGGCCCAGCTCGCTCGCCTTTACTAATTTTGCCGCGGAAATGATCAAGGAAGCTTTTGGCAAAGAGGATCCAACCACGGCACAGTACGACATGCCGGTGGAAGAGTTTGTCAGGATCTTCGCGCCCCTGAAGCCGGCCTTTATCCATCATCCGGAATCGAAGCGGCTGATCCAGGCCATGCTGGAAGACTTTGGCTGCGATATGGAGACCACCTACCTCGATGTGCCGCGCCTGCGCGCCGTCACTTCGGATGCCTATCTCACCTCCGGCGTTGGATATGCACACCATCTCCATCGCGATACCTGGTACTCGGCGCCGATGTGCCAGCTAAACTGGTGGCTGCCCATCTTTGAGATGTCTTCGGAGAGCTCGATGGCCTTCCATCCCAAGTATTGGAACGAGGCGGTCAAGAACGGGTCCAGCAAGTTCAACTATTACGCCTGGAACAGCACGGGCCGGGCGGACGCAGCCAAGCACATCAAGTCTGACACCCGCGAGCAGCCTAAGCCCGAACAGCCCATGGAACTGGATCCCCAGGTACGGGTGATCTCCGAGCCAGGTGGGGCGCTGGTCTTTTCTGCGGCCAACATGCACTCGACGGTGCCGAACACCTCGGGCAGAACCCGCTTCAGCATCGACTTCCGCACGGTCAGCCTGGTGGATGTGAAGTCAAAGAACGGAGCGCCCAATTTGGATTCCCATCCGATCGGGACCTCGTTGCGCGACTTCATGCGGGGAAGCGATCTAAGCCGTATGCCCGAGGAGATTGCCGCGGCCTATGATAGCCCTGAAGTGAGCGATGGGGTAAAGGTTTATCGTCCCGAGGTTGTGGCCGCCGGCTAACAGGGGTGCTTCCCGGTACGAAGGGGCAGCAACCAAGTTTCTGGAGCGGTCTGAGAGCGGGGCGACAAGCATCGTTGCCTCGCTCTTGAGCACCATCGTCAAAGGCTGCCGAAAAGAGAGCCGGCGAGCATACCATCGTTTGTCTCATTGCATCAGGGATCGTGCTGACGCCACCTGATTCTGTCCATTACCTCGAGCATGCTTGTTTGCCACAGCCCACTGCTGGAGTGGGGCCGCCGGGATATGCCCGGGAAACTGAACATCAAAATCTTTTATACGGGGACCGAAGAAATGCCTGAGATCAAGACTTGCCCAAACTGCCTCAAGGGAGATATGAGTGTTTTTTATGAAGTTCCGCGGGTGCCGGTGCACAGTGTGCTGCTGATGCCGACGCGCGACATCGCGGTGAACTTTCCCAAGGGTGACATCGCCCTGGGTCACTGCTCCCACTGCGGCTTTATCGCCAATACTGTCTTCGATCCGACGGTACATAACTACTCCGCGCAATACGAGGAGACGCAGGGCTTTTCCGGAACTTTTCAGGCGTTCCATCGCCGATTGGCCGAGGAAATGATCGCCAAGTACGACCTGCACGGCAAGAGGATGATTGAGATCGGCTGCGGCAAGGGTGAGTTTCTGTCGCTGTTATGCGAGATTGGCAACAACAGCGGCGTGGGCTTCGACCCTGCGTTCGTCAGCGACCGGAACCCGTCTGCCGGCGATGCGAAGGTCGAATTCGTGGCTGACTTCTACTCGGAAAAATACACCCACGTGCAGGGCGACTTTGTGTGCTGCAAGATGACCCTCGAGCACATTCCGGACACCGCCAATTTTGTGCGAACTGTGCGTCGTTCGGTGGGCGACCGCTATGATACCGTGGTCTTCTTCCAGGTGCCCGATATGGGGCGTGTGCTGCGCGATCTTGCCTTCTGGGATATCTACTACGAACACTGTTCCTATTTCAGCGCCGAGTCGCTCTCGCTGCTCTTTCGCGAGTCGGGATTCGATGTGATGGAAGTGTGGACAGATTACGAAGATCAATACCTGATGATTACGGCGAAGCCGTCGCGAAGCACTCCGATATCCGTACCCAAACCCGATCAAAGCCGGATCAATAAAGACATTCAGTTCTTCACCGAGCACCAGGCGGCGAGAATGGCCACGTGGAGGAGCAAGCTTGAGGGCACGAAGACCAGCGGCAAGCGTGCTGTGGTATGGGGTTCGGGATCGAAGGGCGTGGCGTTTCTGACTGCGCTCAACCAGCACACACCAGACTGCGAGATCGAATACGCGGTGGACATCAATCCCTTTCGCGAAGGCAAGTACATGGCCGGCACGGGCCAGGAAATTGTCTCGCCAGCCTTTCTCAAGCGGTATAAACCCGATCTGGCCATTGCCATGAACCCGATTTACCAACCCGAGATCAAAGCTGATCTCGAGAAACTGGGCCTGTCGACCGAGGTTGTCTCCGTTTGATTTCAATCCAGCCTGCCAATATGCGGAGGCTTTTAAAGGCAATGTATGTATGACTTCGCAATAATCGGTGGAGGAATTGTTGGCCTCGCGACCGGCGCCGCTCTGGGCCGCCGTTATCCTTTCGCGCGCATTCTTCTGGTGGAAAAGGAAGTTGGCTTTGCCCAACACCAGACCGGCCGGAATAGCGGCGTCATTCATTCGGGCATTTACTACAAGCCGGGAAGCCTCAAAGCGGAGATGGCGCAGGCGGGAAATCAGTCCATGCGCGCCTTTTGCTATGAGTACGGTGTTCCGTTCGACATTTGCGGCAAGTTGATCGTGGCCACCAAGCCGGACGAGCTTCCTCAGCTCGAGGTCATCTTCGATCGTGCGATGAAGAATGGCGTGCCGGCGATGCGTCTCCGTCCCGAAGAGGTAAAGGAAGTAGAACCGCACGTTTCCTGCATTGCTGCCATTCGCGTTCCCACCACCGGCATCGTCGATTATCGGCAGGTATGCCACGCGTTGGTGCACGAGATACAGCAGCAGGGAGGAGAACTGAAGGTGGGCACGGAAGTGCTCCAGGTTGTGCCCACTCCGTTAGGTCACCTGCTGGAAACTTCATGGGGCTCGCTCGAGACTCGCTTTCTGATTAACTGCGCCGGTCTGCACAGCGACCGGGTGGCGAAGCTGGGAGGCATGGAACCGAAAGCCATGATCGTTCCTTTCCGCGGCGAGTACTTCGAGCTCAAGCCTGAGCGCCGCCACCTGGTGCGTCATCTCATTTACCCTGTTCCCAATCCGGCGTTTCCTTTCCTGGGCGTACACTTCACGCGCATGATGGATGGCAGCATTCATGCGGGACCGAACGCCGTGTTGAGCATGAAACGCGAGGGATATCGCAAGTCCGACTTTAGCTGGCGCGACCTCTCCGAAGTCATGACCTATCCTGGTTTCTGGAAGCTTTCCTCGCGCTATTACCGCGAAGGCGTTCAGGAGATGTACCGTTCCTGGAGCAAGGCCGCATTTACGCGAAGCCTGCAGCGGCTAGTGCCTGAGGTGCAGGTCGATGACCTGATTCCGAGCAAGAGCGGTGTGCGGGCGCAGGCTCTGCTTCGCGATGGAAGTATGGTCGACGATTTCCTGCTGCTGGAAGGCAAGAATTCCCTCCATGTGTGCAATGCTCCTTCACCGGCCGCAACGGCATCGCTCGAGATCGCCAAAAAGATTGTCAGCAAGGTGCCCCGCCCGGGCCGCCTTTCGCTAGTCAAGATGGCTTGAGGGCACCTTTTTCCGGCTGGGGAGAAACTCTCTGGCCGCGTTGGAAGCGGCACGGCCTAAAGCCGTGCCCTTCGTTTTAGCGAGGTTTTCAGCATTATTCTCATCGAGCAAGGTTAGGCATCATCCACCCACCTTCTTCAACCGATAGAAGCTCCAAAGGAACTCCTGCGTGCGCATCGCCGTTTTTGACTTCAAGATAACGCGCAACAATCCGATTGGGAGTTGCCATCTGGCCATGCTTCGTGCGCTGGCGGCGGAGCATGACTTTACCGTCTTTGCGGTTGAGTTCGAAAATCCCTGTCCGGAAAAGATACAGTTTGTGCGCGTGCCCTCGCCCAAACGTCCGCTTGCCTTGCTGTTTGTCGTTTACCATTTTATGGCGCCCCTCTGCTACCTGCTCTACCGCCTCCAGGGCGGCGCTAAGTTCGATCTGATTCAGGCACTGGAGAGCAATCTCTCTTTTGGCGACCTGCTGTACTCGCACTTTTGCCATCGCATGTACCTCAAGCAGCACTGGAGCAAGTCCGGTGCCAAAGGATTACGCGGTTGGTTTCGCTGGCTCGACCATAAGCTTCACGCCTGGATGGAAAGCTTTACCTATCCGCGTGCAAAACAGGTGGTGGTTCCGTCCCGTGGCCTGGCCAGGGAATTGAGAGCGGAATTCCCCTACATCGAGAGCAAACTGACCGTACTGCCTAATCCCATCAGCCTGCAGCGCCTGCAAATGCCCGGCGACTTTGATCGCTCGGCATTTCGTCACAACCTCGGAGTCGAAGACCAGGATCTAGTAGCCCTGTTTGTGGCGTTGGGACAATTTGAACGCAAGGGACTGCCACTGCTGCTGCAAGCGCTGGGCACGGCAGGCATGGAGCGGGTAAAACTTATCGTCGTCGGCGGCGAAGCCGATCTTATCGCACGCTACGGTGAGCAGGCCGCGAAGGACCAAATCGGTAACCGGGTGAAGTTCGTCGGCATGCAGTCAGACGTTCGACCCTACCTGTGGAGCTCGGACGTCTTCGTCTTCCCCTCCCTCTACGAGACCTTTTCCCTGGTGACGTATGAGGCGGCCGCCTCCGGACTACCCATTGTGGTCTCTCAGCTCTATGGCGTGGAAGATCTGCTTCAGGATGGCGACAACGGATTCCTGATTGAAACCACTGTTGCTGGAGTGAGAGAGGGCCTACAGCGCGTTCTGGACCTTAGCCCGGGCGATCGCCACGCCATGGGACAACGAGCCCGCCTGGCGGCTTCCGTGTGCTCAGAGGAACACTTCGTCGACTCCTGGCGGGCCTTTTATCTGAAGCAGGGCTTGACTGGACAACCGGTTTTCCCAATATGACGCCCGCTCTTCCCAGGTCGTACAGGTCGGCTCAAGGTCGCCTATTTGTGCTAGAAGTGGTATTGCAGTAGCAGACTGATCTTAGAAGGATATATCGGTGGGGGAATGGACGGCATGTCACTTGTAACCGGATCACAAGACGAAACGGCCGCATGCGCGGGGCTGAATCGTCTGGTCCCGGTGGCGCTGAAGAGTCTTCCGGATAGGCCCTCTGTCTCCATCCTGATCACCTGCTTTAACTACGAGGCCTATATTGGCCAGGCCATCGAAAGCGCTCTAGAGCAAACCTATCCGCCGGTCGAAATCATAGTAAGCGACGATGCGTCCCAAGACAATTCCTGTGCGGTGGTTGAATCCTACGTGGGCCGAGGCCTTGGGATACGGTTGCTCCGCAATCCCCATGGCGGCATGGCCGCCAACCTAAATGCAGCCTACCAAAGTTCTACCGGAGATGTGATCTGCCTGCTCGATGCGGATGACACCTTCCTGCCGGGTAAGGTGGAGGCGGTCGTCCGCGCCTTTCATGAGCATCCGCGGGCCGGTCTTGCCATTCATCGAGCGAGTATGGTGGACAATCAAAAGCGGGCCCGCGGCATCTATCCATTGTTGAGCGCCCTCCCTTCGGGGGACTGCGCGCAGGCTACCTATGACAATTCGGGAATCCTGATGGGCTTGCCGCCCACTACCAACCTGGCGCTGCGCCGCGAAGTGGCCAACCGCATTTTTCCCATCCCGGTGGAATACACCGGTTACGCTGAGCAGATGATTCACCGGCTGGCTCCGCTGATGACGGAACTGTGCGCGGTCGATGCGCCACTGGCACGGTGGCGATTGCACGGTCAAAACGACCAGAATTCCACTCGTATCACAGCCCGTCGCCTGGAGCGAGAGCTCAAGATCATGGACTCTCTGTGGTTGGAACAGAAACATTACCTGGAGAGTGTCGATGCGACCTTGGCCGCCGGTTTTCCGGCAAGCGGCCGCAATCCACTTTATCTAAAGATGAATTACATCCGGCATCGGCTGAACAACGATCCGGCGATGCATCAGGCTTACTACGATCTGTGCCGCTATGGCCTGCCAGAGAATTCGAAGGTGAATCGGTTCTGGCGTTACTCGAAGCGTCTGCCCCTGCCGCTCTTTCAGCGAGCGGTCGATCTATTGCTCACCCAGAGTGTTTGGAAGCAGATGGTGACTCGCGCCATCCGTGGCAAGCAGAGTGTTTAATGAAAATTCTCTCCGTGCACAATTCGTACCAGACGCCGGGAGGCGAGGATCAGGTCTTCGCCCAGGAGACCGAGCTGTTGCGTGCGCATGGCCACCAGGTGCTTCTGTACCAGGCCAGCAACGATCAGGTGACCGGTCTCAATCCCCTGGTCTTGCTTGGTAACACCATCTGGAACAGGCAAAGCCATCAGAAGCTTCGCGCCCTGATGCGCCAGGAAAAGCCGGACATCGTTCACGTCCACAATACTTTTCCGGTCATCTCTCCTGCTGCTTACTACGCGGCCAATGAGGAAGGGATTCCGGTCGTACAAACCCTGCACAACTACCGTATGCTCTGTCCCGCGGCCACTCTTTTCCGCGATGGCCATGTGTGCGAGGAGTGCGTGACCAAGAGCATACCGTGGCCAGGCGTGCTCCATGGCTGCTATCGCGGCAGCAGGCTGGCGACAGCGGCCGGCGCCGCGATGCTGGCGACGCACAACTATAAACAGACGTGGAGTGAATCCGTCTCCGCCTATATAGCCCTCACTGATTTCGCGCGCGCCAAGTTCATCGAAGGGGGCCTCCCCGCGGCGAAAATTTTCGTCAAGCCTAATTATCTGCAGACTGATCCCGGGCCCGGGGAAGGCCGCGGCAACTATGCGTTCTTTGTGGGACGATTGACGGCGGAGAAGGGAATCAGCACGCTGCTTGAAGCCTGGCGGCAAATTGGCCATGAGCTGCCTTTGCAAATTGCGGGCGATGGTCCGTTGGCGTCGGAGGTGGAAAAAGCCAGCCACGAAATAGAAAATGTTACCTGGCTGAAATGGCTGCCGCGGGCGGAGATCCTGCAGCGGATGAAGGATGCGTCGGTGCTTATCCTGCCCTCGACGTGGTATGAAGGCTTTCCTATGATTCTGGCTGAAGCCTTTGCCGTGGGCTTGCCGGTGATTGCCAGCAACCTGGGAAGCATGTCCTCGGTGGTGGATCATCTGCGGACCGGGCTGCACTTTGAGCCTGGGAACGGGAGCGATCTGGTGGAAAAGGTGCGTTGGTTCCGTGCCCACCCCGCTGAAGTCGCTTTGATGCGAGCCCAGGCCCGAAGGGAATATGAAACCAAATATACGGGTGAAGAGAATTACACCCAGATGATGCACATTTACGAGGCGGTATTGTCTCCGCAGCGTTCCCAGGCTGCCGGCCAAGCCGCCCTCGCGCCCGTGGCCGGGGCTTCCGCATACTAACGCATTTTCGCTTCTACGCTGCCTCAGCTTGCGGCGCTATCCACCCTGTCGCCGTCGTTCTGTTCCCACACCGTGACCACCCCTTCCCGCGCAGGCGAAATCACGAACGTGACCAGGACGCCGTGGCTTGATTGCTCCCGGCTGAGAGAAGTGAAGTGCACATCCATGCGGTGGATCGCACGCTTCACATGCACCAGCTGATTCCTCAACATCAGCGTAGTTCCACGTTCCACCACTGCCCGATGTTTTCTAACGAGTGTCTGGCCCAGGGACGGTTGCACTGGAAATTCGGAGAGATCGATACCCACCCATGCATCGAGTGCCAGGTGAAATAGCTTTTGTGCGGCAGTATTCCAAGCCTCGATCTTGCCTTGTTCGTCTGCCAGCACCGCCGGGTGCGGCAGGTGATCGAGGGCGCGTGTGTAGCCATCTCTCAGTCGAACCACTTGCTGGTTGAGGCTTTCCACCTCCTCGTTCATCATCTCCAGCTGATTGTTCAACGCGCAGAGCTCCTGGCTGGTTACTTGCAGTGTCAGGTGAGTCAAGCGGAGTTGTTCGATCGCCCTTTCCAGCTTCTCATTGACTAATTCCAGTGCCGACGGCGCTTGCTTCCGGTTGAGATTATCGTCATCCCTTGGCAACAATTGCATGTTTTCCGCTCCAGGTTGCGCCGTGGCCAGTGGGGCCGCAAAAGAATCCGTCTCTCCCATCAACCCTGTGCTGAGTCCTTGGTTGCGCACCTTCCAAAACACTAAGACGCCCTATAACGGAAATAGGTATCCCTCGCTCCCTGAGAACCGGGGGCGAAAGGGAAGTCACTTCCCACAGTCACCATGAACTGATTACCGTGGGAACCTACTGGTAACCACCCTTCTTTTTTATCTACGGGAACAGTAGCTGTCGCCGAGGGTTGTTCCTGGGCCGGAACGGCAGCATCGCCCCCGTGCTCCGGCTTGAAGCCGCTGCGGGGCGAGGACGCATTCTCGATGCGATCCGATTGCGGTGAATCTCGAGCGACCGCCTCAGTTGCTCCTGTAAGGCTCTGGTCTGGGACGCAAGTTCCGAAGTGTGCCAAGCCAGGGTGCTCATGTTGTCGTGCACCCGTACGAGGGCCTCTTTGCTCTCTTCACCATTCGCCTCCAGGGCGTCTGGTGCGGTACGTGTTATCCAACGGTCGAGCTCGTCGGAAAACGCAACCACTGCACTTCTATCCTTCAGGGCCGGGCGATGAACCGGCATCCCCAGTTGATCCTCCCAACGTTGAGCCGTGCGCACGCCGCGCTCAATATAGTTGGAGATCTCTTTCCAGCCGTTAAGAATCTGTCGACTCATGGAACCTTCCAAAATGCTGGTGCATGCTTCGGAAACGGTATCGGTAAATTCACCAGTTTCCCGCAAATTCGTAGTTTGAGTTTCGCATACAAATATTTAATCCTGCGCTTTTTGTCCCTTGTCAAGTGAAACCCTGGTGCACACTAAGAGACTGGCGACGGCACCTAAGTTTCCACGAAAGTTTGCATGAGCGGATGGGCTTGATCGAATTTACGTGCGCGGTGCTGTTGATGTCGGTTCTCGCCGGGCTGCTCGGTGCGCTGACTGGTCTGGGCGGGGGCGTGGTCATCGTGCCTGCGCTGGCTCTTCTGTTCCATGTCGATCTTCGCTATGCCATTGGCGCTTCGCTGGTTTCGGTCATCGCCACTTCTTCGGGCGCGGCCGTCTCGTATGTCCGGGAAGGCTTCTCCAATGTCCGCATCGGAATGTTTCTCGAGGTGGCAACCACATTGGGAGCCTTGTCCGGCGCCTATCTGACTGCGCGTATTTCCACCCATGCCATCGGCATTCTTTTTGGCATCACGTTGCTTTACTCTGCCTGGAGTTCATTTCAACATAAGGAGAGTAAGATGCCGCATCCGCAGAATGCGTTAGCCGAGAAGTTGAAGCTTAGCGGAGATTATCCGACAGAGCGCGGCCGCGAGGCCTACATCGCGCAGAATGTTCCGGCAGGCTTTGGCATCATGTTCGTCGCCGGAATTCTCTCCGGCCTTCTTGGCATTGGATCCGGGGCAGTGAAGGTGTTGGCGATGGATCACGCGATGAAACTGCCCTTCAAAGTCTCCACCACCACCAGCAACTTCATGATCGGTGTGACCGCTGCGGCGAGCGCGGGTGTTTATCTCGGCCGAGGCTATATCGCCCCAGGTTTGGCGGCGCCAGTTATGCTGGGCGTCCTGTCGGGTTCGCTTCTAGGGGCACGCTTGCTGGTCAGGATTCGGGTGCCGATCCTCAGAGTGGTCTTCGCCGTAGTCATCGTCGCGCTGGGCGTCGAAATGATCTACAGCGGGGCCACGGGAAGGTTGTGATCCGATGGCGTCGGAAGCCGATCTGAAAATGGAAATCGCCATCAGCCGAATGCTGCGCGCAGGTGTCAGCCTGGCTGCCGTTGTGGTGTTCATTGGAGCGTTGGTCTATGTGGTGCAGGCCCACGGAGTGGCTCCGGATTACCGCCTTTTTCACGGAATTCCCAGCCCCGCGGACCGAATCCCGCCGCTCCTCGTCATGCACCACCTGGACAGTCGCAGCATCATCCGCCTGGGGATTCTGTTACTGATTGCGACCCCCATCCTGCGGGTTGCATACTGCGTCTATGGTTTCGCCGCCCAGAAGGACAAGATCTACGTCGTGGTCAGCAGTATTGTTCTCACTGTGCTGCTCTACAGCTTCTTTCACTCGTGATCTGTATCCACGAATGTTTTATTAAGAGGCGGATACAGGCCGCGGAAAAAGCCTGAAGAGGGATAGAAATGTGTCCCTCAGCAGGCTGAAGCCGGTCCTGTTACCCAATAACGACTTCTTCGGCAGCCTTGCGGTCTCCCTGGTTGTCAGCAGTGGGCGAGCGCGATCCGCATGGCCAGGCTCTTGACGTTCAGTCCATGGGTATAGGTTCTGATCAGCGGCCTGCGCACGAAAGGCAGGCGCATCGCGCGAAATCCGCGTGCAGGATTGGTATAGAACGCCGCCGCCGCGCGTGCAGAAAAGCGTAGCGTCTGGCGATAACCGATGAGGTGTCGGGCAAATGCCTGCGCAGCAGTACTCTCTTTCCGCACCTCCGCCAGGATCGCTTTCGCCGCCGCTTGTCCGCTGAGCAGTGCGCCGTAGATTCCTTCGCCCGTGAGGGGATCTACGAAGCCGCCGGCATCTCCCACCAGGAAAACCCGATCACGTAAGTCAGCGTGAACAAATTCGGCCTGACTCTCGCCGGCGCCCATCCCCAGGTATTGGCCAATCACACAATCCACGGTATCGGCGCCTACCCTGTTCTGTATGTAGTTCAGAAGCGCACTCCGCGTCAGGTTGGCCGCAGACGCCAGGGAATAAACGCCTACATTGAGATGGTCCCCTTTGGGAAAGATCCATGCATACCCATTGCTGGCGGCGGCAAAATCGAAGGTAAGGTCGACCTCTTCCCGCGGCGCCGCAGTTTGGACCTCCAGCGCAAAGCCCTGGGAAAACCAGGAGCCGACCGCGCACAGCCGTCGTACCTGGCCGCTGGCGCCATCGGCGCCGATCAGAAAGCGCGCGCGATAGTCGGCGCCAGGGGTAAGCAAACGCACCTCATTGCCGGAGCGCACAATCTGGCGTACGCCCGCGATCTTTTGCAAGCGGGCGCCGACCGCGATTGTTTTGCGCAGGCAATATTCGTCCAGCTCAGCCCGCACCGTCATCACGCAGATGGGCTCGCGGCTCTTCAGCACGATGGCGTCCGCGGGCGAAGAGGACAGGCTTTCGCCCTCCAGCCGAATCCGCCCAACCACCTTTCTCACCACCGGGTCAATCGAATATCGGAGTGCCTGGACGGCCTTGATGGTCAGACCGCCGGCACAGGCTTTCGACCGCGGAAAGTCCCTCTTGTCGAGCAGCAGTACGGATTGGCCCGCGGCGGCAAGATCATACGCTGCCGCGCAGCCGGCGGGTCCCGCTCCCACCACGATTGCGTCCCAAAGCTGACCGCCAGCATCCACAGCTTGTGCCTGCTCAGGTAGGATTTGTCAGCCACTCATCCGAGTGTTTTTCTAACGCAATGCGCACCAGTTGGCTGCGCGTGCGCACGCCGGTCTTCTCGAAAAGCTGTTGCAGCACGGCCTTGACCGAGCTCTCGGAGATCGCCAATCGGGCGCCGATTTCCTTGTTAGTGAGCCCCTCGAATACCCCCTTGAGCACCGCCTGCTCACGCTGCGTCAAGCCCTGCGCACGACGGGGCGCAGCCGCGTTGCCGGTTGCGGCCGCAATGATGGAGCGGGTCACTGTGGCGTCGAGCCAGACCTCCCCGGCAAAGACCTTGCGAATCGCCTCTACCAGGCGGCTCGGGGGACTGTGTTTCAGAAAGACGCCGGAAGAGCCATTCTCCAGCATACGAAGCATGACGGAATCGCTCATACCGGCGGTTACCATCAGGATGCGGCCGAGGAAACCGGCACCGCGCGCCCGGTCGAGAAAATGCGTGCCCTGCTCAGGGCCGAGATCATAATCCAGCAGAACCACGTCGATCTCGTCCAAATGCGGCAACGCGATCGCCTCGCTCGCGGAGGCGCAGGTAGCCACGATGCGGAAGTCAGGCTCGGTCTGGAGCAGCCGGCTGAGGCTCTCCCGGAAGAGACTGTGATCGTCGATCAGCAATAGCCGAATTTCGCTGCTCATAGTTATCATTCTTGCTTTCTCGTACAGCGGCTGACAACTCCACTACGAAGCTGGAGCCCCCGGTTTCTGGTTCGTAATGTAGGTCACCTTTAAAGCTGCGCATCAAAGCGCGCGAGAGATAAAGGCCGAGCCCGGTCGATTGGGCATCCTGCTGAAAGGGATGGAAGAGCCGCTCCGGGTGGGCAACCCCGCCACCGGTATCGCGAAAGCGAATGGTGACGCCCAATCCGTCGCGCCGGGCAGTCACGATCAATTCCTTCTGCGGCTGTTCCTCCAAGGCGCGCTCGCTGTTCTTGGTCAGGTTGAGGAAGACCTGCATCAGGCTCTGCCGGTCGGCCCACACCGGAGGCAGATCGTTTTCGATCTCCCACCTTGTGGTCACGCCACCTTCGCGCAGAGCGGACTCGATGACGATACGCAGCTCGTCGAGCAGTGACTGTACCTCGACTCCGGCGGCATGGCTCGCCGTTTGCCGCAGGTCCATGGCGGCAATCCGTTCAAGCGCCAAAACCAGCCTACCAAGCGTCTCGAAGTCTTTATTTTCTTTCAGCTTGCCGCTTCGCGCCAGATTTTCATGGACCAGGGCAATGGCCCCGCATACGTTACGCACTTCGTGCGAGACAGCGGCCATCATGATGCGCGAACTGGCCAACATTTGATGGAAGCTCGATTCTTCATGGGTCCTGAGGTCTTCCGATGTATCCAGCACCATGGCCGCCAGCCGGGGGCCGGCACTGGTTACGTAAGTGGAGAACCAAACGTCCGCCTGGAAGACCTCGCCATCCGCTCTGCGCCCGCGGCATTGCATGGCCGTGCGAAATGCCTGGCGGTTGCTATCCAGGCCGGGTACGTTGATCAGCGACGGCAAGTAATCGCGGATGGGCAGGCCGGGAAGCGTGCCGGGTTCGAGGCCGAAGAGGCGGTTCGCCGCGTCGTTGGCGAGCAGGACCGAGCCGTCGGAACTAGTGGTGATGATGGCTGCGGGGCTGCTATCCACCAGTATTTTCAGTTGCTCCTCCGCATCCCTTCGCGCCGTCATCTCGTCTTCGATCTGGCGCAGGTGCTGGGCGGAAAGCCTGCGGCTGCGCGACACCTCGTGCATGAAAAGCCCGGCGCAGAAAAAAGCAAAGAAATAGAGCAGGTCGCGTGGTAACCCGGTATTGGGGCCCCAGGGAAACTCATCAAAGGCCTCGGTCAGCCACGCGCAGATGGCTGCTACCGCACCGATTTCCCAACGGGTCAAGGCGCCGCCGACCACCAGCATGGGCGCCAGGTAAAGAAAGCCGAGCGGGATCTCCGCCGCAGCATGCGCATCGATCGCCGCAATCAACGCGATCATCAGCGCGGCGATAGGCAGCGACGTCTTGCGCGTTCCCGACACAAACATGGAAAAGAATGGCATTTCTTCGCTGTCCCGCTTACCTGTCTTCATTCTAATGGCCGTGTGAATCCCCTTGATTGGACGATTGAGAATGTGGTTTGGAGCCTTGGCTCAAGACTCTAGTGAAAAACAGCACTCTGGGCAAGCTATGCGAGGGCGAATTGCGGGCGGGGAATCTATCTCGGTTACAATCGAGGTCTAAACGGATGTACGTGCGTATGGATACCTAACACAGGATTGATCTGGCACTTGCAACTTAATGGGTACTCTCTAGATCGAAAGATAGCCAGAACTGACTAATCGTGGCCCCCCAGTCTCAAGTAACATCGAGTCTGGTCGAGGCGTTTCCGAACGCCCATTCTAGCTCGGGAAATATGTGGTGAGAAGGGCCTCATTTTCTTGAAGGGGGCTTTCCTTGCATGGATGGAGTGGGATCCGACGATTCGGATCCATCGAATCCTGCAAGCTAAAAAGAGACAAAGGGCTTCAAAAGCGCGGACTTGGCCGTCCTGCATTTCCGGCCGCGTGCACCACGTCCTGCGCATGTCGTGAACGTCCGATTGTTGCGCGATAAGGTGGTTCCGGCGATCAGCAACGTGAGGCTTCGCTGCGTGGTGTGCCCGGCTCCGTCCTCTAATCCATCCAGCTATGTTATACGTCATGCCAACAGTTCATCCCGGCTGGTGGAGATTAGCTTCGGGAAAGATAGGAATTCTGCCTTGTCTTGTGCGGTTCGTTGTCGCGAGGTCTATTCATGAAGCACACCGTGCTGATCGCAGCGGCTCTCAGTCTCGCGATCTTGAGTGGTTGCGGAGGAGAAAAACAGGATCACGCGGCGCAGGCCCCCCCTCCCGTGCAGGTGGAGGAGGCGGGCGGTGTCAACCTCATCACCGTCGATCACCCTGAGCGCTTTCCGGTAACCACAGCCACGCAATATGCATCCACTTCCACGCTCAACGTGACAGGTACGGTCACCCCGGATGTTTCGCGAACCATCCCGGTTATTTCGATCGCTTCCGGGCGTGTGGTTGCGACTCACACCCAAATTGGCGCTTACGTCAAGAAGGGCCAGTTACTGATGGAGGTGCAGAGCAGCGACATCTCCAACGCCTTCGATCAATACCTGAAGGCGGTCAACGACGAGAGACTGGCGCGCACCCAAGACGAACGAGCCAAGATTCTTTATGACAAGGGCGCCATTGCCAGGAGCCAACTGGAAATTGCCGACGACTCCGAGCAGGACGCCAGGACGGATCTAACGGCGGCGGAACAGCAGTTGCATTTTCTGGGTGTCGACCCCGCGCATCCCTCGTTGACCGCCAAAGTTTATTCGCCGGCAACCGGGGTCGTCATCGCGCAAAATGTCACCAACGCGGCCGCAACCGGCGTCACTTTTGCCGGATCAGCTACCGCATTCACCATCGCCGATCTCTCCGAAGTTTGGATCATCTGCGATGTGTACGAGAACGATCTGCCCATGGTCCATGTTGGCCAGACTGCCGATATTCGCCTGAACGCCTATCCGGATCATGTGGTCACCGGGACGATCAGCGAGATCGACGCTGTTCTTGACCCCAGCATCCGCACCGCAAAGGTTCGCATTCAGGTGCCTAATCCGGACCGCCTGATGCGCATCGGTATGTTTGCCACGGCTACCTTCCACGGCCGCAGACTACTGGACCATACGTCGGTGCCGGCCTCCGCGATTCTCCATCTGCACGACCGGGACTGGGTGTATGTGCCTGCCGGCGAGGGAAAGTTCAAACGGCTAGGTGTGGTGGGCGGCGCAATGCTCCCCGGTGGTATGCAGGAGGTCACCTCGGGCCTCGCTGCCGGCCAGCAGGTAGTGACCAGAGCGCTTGAACTGCAAAATACGGTGGACCAGTAATGATTCGTGGTCTGGTTGATTTTGCACTTAACAACCGGTTCATGATCCTGGCAATTGCCATCCTGCTGTTCGTCTGGGGCGCCATCTCTTTCCATAACCTGCCGGTGGAGGCGTATCCCGACGTAGCCAACAACTACGTCGAAGTGATTACGCAGTGGCCCGGACGTGCGGCCGAAGAGGTGGAGCAGCAGGTCACGGTACCCATTGAGGTCCAGATGGCTGGCATCCCGCACATGCAGCATCTGCGCTCCTTTTCGCTAGCCGGTCTTTCCGACATAAAAATGATCTTTGACGATGAGTCGGTCAACGACTGGAATCGTGAGAAAGTTCTGGAACGGCTTTCCCAGGTCACGCTGCCTGCGAATCTGCAGCCGCAGATCGGCACCGACTGGAGTCCTGTCGGGCAAATCTACTGGTACACGCTGCACAGTACCAATCCCGCCTACGACAACATGGAGTTAAAGTCGATCCAGGACTGGATTCTGCAGAAGCAGTTCAAGTCCGTCCCCGGCGTCGTCGATGTGGCGAGTTTTGGGGGAATCACGCGCGAATACCAGGTGCGCGTTGATCCCAGCAAGCTGATCGCTTATGGGCTCAGTATCGGCCAGGTAGAACAGCAGCTGGCCAACAACAACATCAACGCGGGTGGCAGTTTCATCGAGCAGGGGCAGCAGCAGGTCAACGTTCGCGAGGTGGGCCTCTTTCGCAGCGTCCAGGACATCGAACAGACGGTTCTCAAAACCAACAATGGAACCGGCCTGCGGGTCAAGGATATCGCCGAGGTCGTGCAGGGGCCCAAGATACGCCTGGGCCAGATCGGCAAGTCCATCCGTAAGGTCGATGGCAAGATCATCGACGATGGCGATGTGGTCGAGGGTATCGTGCTTTTGCAGAAGGGTGATGATTCCGATTCGACTTTGGAGGGGATTCACGCAAAGGTCAAAGAGCTGAATGATCAGATTCTGCCTAGGGGAGTCAAGATCGTTCCCTTTTTGGATCGTAGCGATCTGTTGCACTACACCACGCATACCGTTCTGCACAATCTGACCGAGGGCATTATCCTCGTAGTGATCATTCTCTTTCTCTTCCTGGGGAATGTTCGCGGCGCGCTCATCGTTTCGCTCACCATTCCTTTCTCGCTGCTATTTGCCTCCATCTGCCTTGAACTGCGTCATATCCCGGCCAACCTGCTGTCGTTGGGCGCGCTCGATTTCGGTATGGTGGTCGACGGCGCCGTGGTCATGGTGGAAAACATTGTCCGTCATCTCGGACGACGGCGCGCCGATAGCACCAGCCCCGCTGAGCAGATTCGTGAGGCTGCTCACGAGGTGCAGCGCCCGGTCTTCTACGCCATCGGCATCATCGTTACCGCGTACCTTCCTATCTTTACCTTGCAGGCGGTTGAGGGACGCTTGTTCAAGCCGATGGCGTGGACAGTGGCTTTTGCTTTGCTGGGCGCGTTGATCTTCTCCATGTTGATCGCCCCGGTGCTCTCGAGCTTCCTCTTCTATAAGGGCGCGCGCGAATGGCACAACCCGGTGATGAGTTGGCTCACCGATCGCTATCGCCACGCTGCGACCTGGGCCATCGAACATCGTTACGTTACCATCGGCGTCGCGGCGTGTGCTCTGCTGCTGGCAGCCTTTCTGGGCTTTAGTGGAGTGATCGGTTCGGAGTTCCTGCCCCACCTGGATGAAGGCGCAATCTGGGTTCGCGGTACCCTGGCCCCCAGCGCCGGCCCTACTACGGGCGTAGCCACGATGGATAAGGCACGTATAATCCTGGCCGCATTTCCCGAGGTGACTGACGTCGTCAGCCAGGTGGGCAGGCCCGACGACGGCACCGACACGACGGGCTTTTTCAACACTGAATATTTTGTCGATTTGCTTCCCAAGGCTAAGTGGCGGCCCGCCTTTCACCAAAACAAAGACGAATTGATTGGCGCCATGAGTCGCGAACTGGAGAAGATGCCCGGAGTGATCTGGAATTTTTCCCAGCCGATCTCGGACAACGTGGAGGAGGCGGTCAGCGGCGTCAAGGGCGAACTGGCGGTCAAGCTCTACGGGGATGATCTGAGAGTGCTGGAGGAAAAGAGCGACCAGATCGAGGCCATTATGAATAAGATCCGAGGAATTCAGGACCTCGGCGTCTTTCGCATTATCGGCCAGCCCAACCTGAATTACGTAGTCGACCGGCAAGCTGCTGCGCGTTTCGGTATCAATGTTTCTGACGTGCAGGATGCTATTCAGACCGCGGTGGGGGGCGGCATCGTCAGCGAGGTTCTGCAGGGCGAGGCGCGCTACGACCTGGTGGTTCGATACCAGAAGCCCTATCGCGATACGCAGGAGGCGATTGAAGATATTCGCCTGCTGGCCCCTTCGGGCGAGAGGGTTTCGCTGGCCCAACTGACCCAGGTCAAAGTGGAGGATGGCGCCGAGGAGATCTATCGCGAGGCGAACCAACGCTATATTGCGATCAAATACAGCGTTCGCGGCCGCGATCTGGGCGGCACTGTGGAGGAAGCCATCGCCAAAGTTAACGCCCAGGTAAAGCTACCGCCGGGCTACCACCTTGACTGGGCGGGTGAATACCAGAGCCAGAAGAGAGCCAACAAGCGCTTGATGCTGGTCCTGCCCATCACCATCACCATCATTTTCATCATCCTCTACACCATGTTCCGTTCGGGGAAATGGGCACTTCTTATTCTGTGCAACGTTGCCATGGCGCCGGTCGGCGGCATGCTGGCGCTCTTGTTTACGCATACCAACTTCAGCGTTTCTTCCGGCGTCGGCTTTCTCGCTCTGTTTGGCGTTTCGGTGCAGACCGGCGTCATCATGCTCGAGTACATCAATCAGCTGCGCGTGCGTGGGCACTCGATCGAGGAATCTGCGGTGGAAGGCGCCGTGCTTCGACTCCGTCCCATCATGATGACCATGCTGGTGGCCACGTTGGGCCTGTTGCCGGCAGCGACCTCGCATGGAATCGGCTCAGATTCGCAGCGTCCGTTTGCCATCGTGATTGTGGGCGGCCTGATCGCTGCGCTCTTGATAAGCGTTTTTCTGCTGCCAACGCTCTATGTATGGATCGCAGGTGACCGGGACGTGCTCCCGACACCGGAAACGGAGTTTGAGAATTGAACTCCAGCAGACGAAGCACGCTCGCGTTGTTGCTCTGCATGGCGGGGCAAGTAGGCTTGGCGCAGGCCCCCCCGCCGCCTCCTCCCGCGCCAATCACTATGCAGCAGGCCGTGGATATGGCGCTGGCGCACAATCCCGTTCTGCTGTCGGCGCAACAGAATCTGCTCTCCATGAAGGGGCAGGAGGTCGAGGCCGGGCTGCGCCAGAATCCGACTTTGATTGGCACCGGAGCCGACGTCTCGCTCCCTGCCAATAACCCGGGGAACCCCTATTCCTACAGCGCTGGACTTTCCCGATTGTTCGAGCGTGGCCAGAAGCGCCGCTGGCGTCTGGATAGTGCGCGTGCAACGACGGCCCAGACCGAAGCGCAATATCACGATCAGATAAGACAGACCACTCTGCAGGTCAGGCAGGGCTTCACGGCACTTCTATTGGCCAAAGCGATGTTGAAACTGGCGCAAGACAATCTGAGCAGCTTTCGGCACGAGCTGCAGATCAATCATGATCGTTACGACGCGGGCGACATCGGCAAACTGGACTATGAGCGGCTCGACCTGCAGTTGGCTCAGTTCGAATCAGATGAGTCCGGTGCGGAGATGAACCTGGTGCAGGCCAGTGACCAGTTGCAAACCTTGATGGGCGTCGTGCAGCCAAGCCGTACCTTCGATATCTCCGGAGACATTGTTCCGCCGCCGCTCTCGCTAAACCTGACCGACTTGGAACAAAAGGCTCTAGCGGCGCGACCGGACTATCAAGCTGCTCAAGCGGCAGTGCGCGTTGCCGACGCAAATGTGAAGCTCGCTTACGCCTACGGAACCACCGACCCTACGCTGGAGGCTGACTACGACCGGAGTGGCACCTACAACTCGGCCGGCTTCAACATCAGCATTCCGCTGCGGATTTTTGATCGTAACCAGGGAAACAAAGACACGAGTAAATATTTGGCGCAGGCCAGCCGATTTGGCCAGATAGCGGCACAGAATCAGGTCTATTCCGACGTGGATCAAGCATTCATCCAATACACCACTTCGAAGGTGCTTTCCGATCGCTACAACGGCCACTATCTCGCCGAATCGAAAGATGTGTTGTCAATTGCGCAGTTTGCCTACGAGCACGGCGGCCTGGCTCTGCTCGATTATCTGAACGCACTGCAGGATGACCGGACTACGAGCCTGAATGCGCTTAATTCCTACGCGCAAACGTGGATGGGGATCCATCAATTAAGCTTTGCCAGCGCAACCGACGTTGTGCCGTAGTGAGAGAATCTGCGAGTCGTTCACACGCTTTTGGCCTCGAGTTCGGCCCACCGTGTGTACAACTCGTCGAGAGCCTGCTGCGCCTGCTCCATGGTGTGCAGGGCTGCCTGCAGCCGCACGGCATCGGTGGCCACTGCAGGGTCTTCGACTACTGCCCGCTCTCGGGCAACCAGCTCCTCGGCGGCGGTCACACGATCCTCTATGCCGGCGAACTCGCGCGCTTCGAGATAAGAGAGCTTTTTCTTCGACGGCGGACTTCGCTTCTCCGGCTGGGCAGACGGCTTGACCTGTTGCTCCGCCTCATCCTGCCAGGCTTCCCATTGCGAGTAATCAGCGAAGCGCTCTGCGTCGCCCCGTCCATTCAGTCCCAGCACGCTGGTGCAGACCCGGTCGAGCATGTAGCGGTCGTGGGTAACCAGGACCAGCACTCCACGAAACTCCAGTAGGCTTTCTTCCAGGATCTCAAGGGTCGGAATATCGAGGTCGTTGGTAGGCTCATCTAACAGCAACAGGTCGGCCGGCTCCAGCATCAATCGCGCAATCAGGACACGTGCCCGCTCGCCTCCTGATAGCCTTCCCACCGGTTGATTGAGCTGATCGCCGGTGAACAAAAATCGTGCCGCCCAGGAAGCTACATGGATCACCCGATCCTGGTAGATCACCGAATCGCTATCGGGAGCTAATGCCCGCCGCAACGTGACACCCGGTTCCAAAATGCGATTCTGGTCGAAGTAGACGGTGCGCAGGGCGGTCGCGCGTTTGATAGAACCATCGAGCGGTTCGATCTCGCCCCGGAGCAGCTTTAGCAATGTGGTCTTGCCGCTGCCATTGGGCCCCACCAGGCCTACGCGCATGCCTGCGCTGAGCACAAAGTTGAGGCCAGCGAAGAGCGTACGTCCGTTGAAGCCATAGCTCAGGTTTTCGAGTTCCACCAGCCGCTTGGTCTGGCGGTCCGTGGCAGAGAATTCAATGGAAGCGGTGGCCGTGCGGTTCCGGCTGGAGACCTCCGCCAGCTCGCCGATCAGCTCGTTGGCACGGTCGATCCTGGCTTTGGATTTGGTGGTGCGTGCTTTCGGTCCTCTGCGCAGCCAATCAATCTCCGTGCGCACGCGGTTGGCAAGAGCATCCTGTTGCTTGGCCTGGGCCTCGAGGAAGGCTTCTTTCTTGATCAGAAACGCGCTGTAGTTGCCGTTTACGCGCAGCAGTCCGTCAGGATAGGCGCGGTTCAGCTCTACCGTTTCTGTGCACACATTCTCCAGGAAGTATCGGTCGTGGCTGACCACGACGCAGGCGAATAACGACGTATTCAGCAATGTTTCCAACCATTCGATCCCGCTCAGGTCGAGATGATTGGTGGGCTCGTCCAGCAGCAGCACATCGGGCTGCTGCACCAGGGCCTCGGCAATGGCCAGGCGCTTGCGCCAGCCGCCAGAGAGGCGAGATGCATCGACGGCAAGATCCTCAAAGCCTGCGCGGCCCAGCGTTTCCGCGATGCGTCCTTCCCACTCAGCCGGCGGCGCGGCGATGCGCTTCAGCGACGCTTCGAGGACCATCCGGAGGGTTGTGGCCGCGGCAAATTCGGATTGCTGCGCCACATAGGCCAGCCGGGTGCGTTTGCGGGCCGCCACCTCGCCGCTGTCGGGTTCGATCTCACCTGCGAGGATGCCAAGCAGCGTCGACTTACCTGAGCCGTTGGGTCCGATGAGCCCGATGCGTGCGCGTTCCTCGACCGTAAAGGCGATGTTGCGCAAAAGCGGGTCGGCCCCGAACTGTTTGGAGATTCCCTGAGCATTGAGGATTGGGGCCAAGGTAAGATGTGTCCTTTCCTCAAGGGTAGCTGAAACTGCAGATCCCTCGGCTCCGCTCGGGATGACAAAGTGTAAGTATGTTCCGACCTGGGCTGTCTGTTACGCAGGATGGAAAGTGCGGAAGTGTGGCCTACAATTTTTCTCACGCCTTAGAGCGCGCCGAAGGGGACGGCCTTCAGGCCGTCCATAAGAAGCCACATGACAGGGCCGGCTTTAGCCGCTGAGGGAACCGCTCTTTCATCGAGCTGCGGCAGTTGCGGTCATATACTCCGCGTACGGTCCCTTGAAGTCGTCGATGGCGCCCTGATCGAAGTGCCAGATGCGGGTCGCGACTTCGTCGATCAGATCGTGATCGTGAGTCACCAACAGCACCGTGCCTTCATAGCGCTGGATGGCGATGTTCAGCGCGTTGATCGCCTCCAGGTCGAGATGGTTCGTCGGCTCGTCGAGAATGAGGATATTCGGCTTTTGCAGCATCAAGCGGCAGAAGATCAGCCGCGCAGCTTCGCCACCGGAGAGCGCCTCGGTCTTCTTCAGTCCTTCCTCGCCGCTGAACAGCATCTGCCCCAGCAGACCACGGATGTCTTCCTTGGTCACCCGGGGATCGAATTGATGCAGCCAGTCGGAAACGGTCATGCCTTTTTCGATCGACCCGGTGTGGTCCTGAGGGAAGTAGCCGATCTGTGCTTCGTGTCCCCACTTGACCGTTCCCTGGTCCAGCGCGAAGCCGGGCTCAGCCTGGTCCATATTCACCAGCAGAGACTTGAGCAGCGTCGTTTTCCCCAGGCCGTTGCGGCCCATCAGGCAGACCTTTTCTCCGCGCATCACGGCCCCGCTGAAGTCCTGAATGACGCGCCGTTCCCCGTAAGACTTCCTTAGGTGCTCGAACTCCAGGATGTGCTTGCCCGAGGGACGCAGCATATCAAAGCGGATATAAGGGCGCTGAATATTCGACCGCGCCAGCTCGGTGGTTTGCAACCGCTCCACTTCCTTCTTACGCGACGTTACCTGGCTGGAGCGAGTACCAGCGGAGAAGCGCGCGATGAACTCGTTCAGCTGCGCGATCTTCTTTTCCCGCTGGGCATTCTGTGATTCCAGACGGGAGCGGACCTGGGTCTTGGCCAGCACCATGTCATCGTAACCACCGGTGTAGGTGATGATGGTTTCGTAATCGATGTCCGCTATGTGCGTGCACACGCTGTTAAGAAAATGGCGATCGTGCGAGATGGTGATGAGCGTGCCTTGAAATTCCTGCAGAAAGTTCTGCAGCCAGTGCACCGAGTCAAGATCGAGCGAGTTCGTCGGCTCGTCCAGCAGCAGCCCCTGGGGCTTGCCGAAGAGGGCCTGTGCGAGCAACACGCGCACCTTTTGGCCGCCCTGCAATTCGCTCATTTTGCGCTCGTGCAACTCATCGGGAATATCCAACCCCTGCAGCAGGATGGCGGCATCACTCTCGGCTGTGTAACCGTCTTCCTCGCCCACGATGCCTTCGAGCTCGCCCAGCCGCATGCCGTCCTCGTCCGTTAGTTCAGACTTCTCGTAGATCGCATCTCGCTCTTCGAGCGCCTTCCACAATCCTTTGTTGCCCATGATGACCGTATCGATCACCCGGTAGGCATCGAACGCATACTGGTCCTGGCGCAGTACGCCGAGCTTTTTGGGCCGCACGACGGTGCCCTTCTGCGGCTCCAACTCACCAGACAGGATCTTCATGAAGGTGGATTTGCCCGCGCCATTCGGACCGGTGAGCCCAAACCGGCGCCCGGGAATAAACTGGGTCGAAACCTCTTCAAACAGGAGCTTGGCTCCATAACGCATAGTTACATCGGTGACAGAAATCATGATTCAGTCTCTTGTTTTCTTAGATTCACTACTATTTTCGCAGATTTGTTAGAGATCCCGGCAAAGCAAAAGGCGCGGGGAATGCGTTAAAAGATGCGCGACAGGATCTGATTGGCCGCTAACGCCGCCACGTAGGCCAGTCCCGTCATGTAGAAAAACTGCACTGCCGGCCACTTCCAGCTATTAGTCTCACGCCGCACCACGGCCAGGGTCGAGGTGCATTGCATGGCGAAGGCGAAAAAGACCACCAGCGCAATCGCGCCGCCGATGGTCATATCGTGCCGCAATGCCGCCTGCAGGCCGACGGATTGTGTGGCCGGATCAGCGCCATAGAGAGTACCCAGGGTGCCCACGATCACCTCACGCGCGATGATCGAGGAGAGAAGGCCGATGCCGATCTTCCAGTTGAAGCCGAGCGGCCGTATGACCGGCTCGATGAAATGGCCCAGCTTTCCGATAACGCTTTCGGTCAGCGGTGCGATGCCGCCGTGATGGAAGGGAACGATACTCAGCAGCCACAGAACAAACGTAACCGCCAGGATTACTGTGCCGGTCTGCTGCACGAAGACCCTACCCCGATCCAGCAGCCGCAGCCCGATCGAGCGCAGAGTCGGCCACCGGTACTGTGGCAATTCCAGGATGAAAGGCGCCGCGTTGGCCTTGAGGATAGAAGACTTGAGAATCCGCGCCGTCGCCAGGGCAGCCAGAAAGCCAAGCAGGTAAAGACTCAACATCACCGCGGCGCGCAGGCCAAAAAAGTCGCCCAGGATAGGCCGGTTGGGAATAAACGCGGCAATGATCAGCGTATAGATAGGCAGGCGGGCCGCGCAGGTCATGAACGGGGCCACCAGGATGGTCGCCAGCCGGTCGCGTTTATTTTCAATGGTCCGCGTGGCCATAATAGCCGGCACTGCGCAAGCGTAGGCGGAGAGAAGTGGAATAAACGCCTTACCATTCAATCCAATCGAGCGCATCACACGATCGGCAATCAGGGCGGCGCGGGCGAGGTAGCCAGAGTCTTCGAGCACCCCGATCACCAAAAAGAGCAGCAGGATTTGGGGCAGGAAAACCAGCACTGCCTGCACGCCATTCCATACTCCATCGCGCAGCAGGATCTGCAGCCAGGGCACGGGCAGGTAGTTGACCACCGTGGCGCCTGCCCTGGTAAAGATCTCGGTCAGCCAATCGCTCAGCGGAAGGCCGGCCGCGAAGACCACCTGAAAGACTCCGATGACGACCGCGAGAAAGATCAGGGGTCCCCAGATTTTGTGCAGCAGCACGGCATCGAGCCGGCGCGTCCAATTCGACGAGTTCGGCGCCTTGTATTTGGTGCGGGAGCTTACCCCGCTCGCCCACTGATGACAGGAGGCGGCATTCTGCAAAACCGGCAGCTGCATGGGTTGGAGCCGCACTTCAGGGGGTTCAGAGAGACGGACCAGGAAGCGAGCAATAGCATCGAATCCAACGCCCTTGGTGGCGCTGATCATGGCCACCGGGGCGCCCAGCTCACGGGCCAGGGCCAGGGGGTCGATCTCGCCCCCGCGCGCCGTCATCAGGTCCGACATGTTCAGCAGCACCAGGGTCGGCAAACCCATGGCCAGCACCGGAGCAGCCAGCATCAGCTGGCGGTTCAGCTGCAGTGCATCCAGCACCAGCAACACGGCGTCCGGGGCCGGAGTGCCCGGCATGTTGCCCTGAAGGACGTCGACCGCGACCCGCGCATCCTCAGAATAGGAGTGCAGGCTATAGATCCCGGGCAGGTCGATCAGCGTCAACTCGCGATGACCGATACCGCTCATGCGGGCCGAATGCTGCTCCACGGTGACCCCGGGATAGTTGGCCACCTTCTGGCGCAGACCGGTCAAGCGATTGAAAAGAGTGGACTTACCGGAATTTGGCGGCCCGATGAGCGCCACCGTACTGATTTTGCCCGAGACCTTGGGCTGGGAAGCCTCGACGGCCACCCCGCCGCCGGGAGCGCAGTGGCTCATCGCGCGTCCTTTCGGACGGCCACGAAGACGCTATGGACCGAAATGAACTGGGCCGTCTCCCTGCGCAGAGCCACTTCTGCTCCATCTACGCAATACACGGTCGGATCGCCGGCCGGCGCGCGGCGCAGCGCCAGCACCCGGCTCTCCGGGACGAAGCCGAGATGCATCAGCTGACCCTGGATTTCCTCCGGAAGCTCGAACGATGCCAGGGTGGCACAAGAGCCAATGGCAAGATCGCTCAGCGCAGTCGATGCAAGCGTGCGGGGCATAAAGGTAAGGGTCGTCCTCGCGATCCGGGAGAAAAGTCGTCAAATGCGACCGTTGAGGTCGCATATCTAACTATACGACCCGGCCGAGCCTCTGACAATCCCCGATTGGGGGGCGGGGGAGTGGCCCGCGGTTTCTGTTCGTTGTGAGCGCCTGCTTATCCGCCGGCGTAGAATGCCGCCATGACGATTGAAGAATTCCGTGCTTCTCTGCGTGAGGGAGTGCCTCCGGCGGGCCTGTCGCCTCTACTCCAGGCTCTTTGGTGGGATGCCAGGGGAAATTTCGATCGCGCTCATGACATTGCTCAGGACGACACGTCTGGACAGGAGGCGGCGTGGGTCCATGCCTATCTGCATCGCCGGGAGGGGGACCCGGAGAACGCGGGGTACTGGTACAAGCGTGCCCACCAGCCCCATCCTGAAACCTCTCTGGACGACGAGTGGCGGCAGATTACCACCGTGCTGTTACACCGCCACGGGAATTAGCTGCGCAACTTCTATTCAGCCTCACCCTGCGCGGAAAGAAAATAGCGCAGCCGCTCCGATTCCACTGCGAACGCCTCACGGAATGCCTTCTCTGAAGGTGGCTGCCCGCTGACGAAGCCCGGACTGATAGTGAGTTCGTTGCCGCGGCCCAAGACATTCACCCACCCGATCACATCCGCTCTCCATAACAAAGGAAGAGCATAATACCCGAGCTTACGTTTCGCTGGCGGTGTGTAAGCTTCGAAGCGATAGGGCCAGCCCCAAAAGTGCTCGAATCGCCGCCGATCCCAAACCAGGGGATCAAACGGCGCGAGAAAGCGAACTAATGCTGGTGGCTCGCTGCGCTTCAGTCGACCGCTGGGCCACACATAGCGCACTCCGTCTGCTATGGCGCTCTCCAATGCTCCAGACTTCAAGAGAGAGGCAACCGCACCTTTTCTTCCCGCCAGGTCGGGAGCGGAATAGCGCAGATGCTGAACCGCGGCGCGCAGGCTGCCCTCCGGCAGCGGCGCGAGGATGCTCGCGATCAACAGTACCAACTGGCGAAGCCGCTCGGCCGGGTTAAGCGGTTCGTGGGAAATCGTTGCACGCTGATATAGTTTTATGCCCTTCACGCGGCCGGCGATGCGTATCAGGCCGAGATAGTGAAGCCTCTCCAGAGTACGGGTCGTCGCCTTTGAAGATCCGCCCCATGCATTTATCTCCAGGCTCTTGCCCAGGTGCGCTTCCAGTTCCCGGGGGTGCAGATGCTTTCGATTGATAACAAGGTCGAGCACCTTCTGCTCTGCGCTGGTGAGGGAGCGCCGCTTTCTCGGATGAAGAAGTTGCCAGGTCTGGATCGGCATGAACCCATACGCATAGAGGTAGTCCTCTTCCAGCTTGAGTGCACGATAGTTCCGATCCAGGTCGCCCGCCCGATATTGGGTGACCCGATGACGCAGAATCAGGTCCTGTGCGCGAGCCGGGGATCGAATGGGGTCAGCCTGAATAAACCCGAGGCGGCCAATCGCCCGGCGTAGCGAAGTCTCTGGGAAAAGAGAAGATGCAATTGCGTGACGGCGGAGATCGCTAAGCTTCATCCGGCCATTCCATCCGCTTCGAACTTCTTGAGTTCGGTGTGAGCTTCCCGCATTGCGTTGCCTCAATCCTTCAATTCTTCCAACTGCCGCTTGAGAAATCGCCTCGCGGGTTCCTGCCGCGCAAGCCTGAGCGATTGCTGGTAAGCGGCGCGTGCTTCCTCTGTCTTGCCCAGTCTCCGATTCAGGCCGGCAAGCGCGGAGTATGCCAGGTAGTAGTCGTGCAGCTCGCCGCGCTCGAGAATTGCCTCGATGAGTGAGAGTCCCGCCGAAGGCCCATCTCGCATTGCCACCGCCACCGCGCGGTTCAGCTCAACCACTCCAGACGGTTGCGCAGCTAGCAGCACATCGTACAGGCCAACGATTTGTGCCCAGTCGGTCGCGGCTGCGTTGGGCGCCTCGGCATGCACCGCCGCAATGGACGCTTGCAGCGTATAGGATCCGATTTGCCGCGACGACAAGGCGCGCTTCACCAATGCGGATCCCTCCGCAATCTGATCATGGTTCCAGAGCGAGCGATCCTGATCTTCCAGCAGAACCACCTCACCTTCCGCCGACAAGCGCGCTGAGCGCCGTGACTCGTGCAGCAACATCAACGCCAACAATCCCACAGCCTCGGGCTGCGGCAGTAGCTCCACCAGCAGCCGCCCCAGGCGGATCGCCTCGATCGAGATATCCGGACGCGTAAGCGACCCGCCGGACGATGCCGAATATCCTTCCGTGAACAACAGGTAGATTACATGCAGCACCGTGTCCAGCCGCTCCGGCAGATCGGTTTCCGAAGGCACTTCGTAGGGGATGCGCGCATCGCGGATCTTGCCCTTCGCGCGCACAATTCGCTTGGCAATGGTGGGTGCAGCGGTTAAAAAGGAGCGCGCGATCTCCTCGGTGGTAAGGCCACACACTTCCCGCAGCGTTAGGGCGATCTGGGCATCGCACGGCAGGGCAGGATGGCAGCAGGTAAAGATCAGCCTGAGCCGGTCGTCTTCGATGCCTTCGTCGTCCCAATCCGCGGGCCCGTTGGCTACCAAATTCAGGTGCTGCTCCAGCTCGGTCAGCGTGGCGTCGAACCTGGCGCGCCGCCGCATGGAGTCGATGGCTTTAAATCGTCCTGCGGAGACCAGCCAGGCACGTGGATTCGCCGGAACCCCTTGTTGCGGCCATTGTTCCACTGCCGCAACAAAGGCGTCGTGCATAGCCTCTTCGGCGCGATCGAAGTCGCCCAGCAGACGGATGAGCGTTGCCAGGACGCGCCGCGAGTCGGAGCGATAAACCGCATCCACCAGCGCACGCACTGCACCTTCGTCGGCTTTCTGCGGCAGGCCCATCGGCGGCTCCTGATCGATCTCCATCTTATCTGGAGCCGCTGCTGGTAAGGCACGAAGAAAGCTGCATTCATTCCCCGCACTTGCACGAAGACTCCGCGGCCTGTGCCGCTACAAAGCGTCCGCCCGCATCCACCGCACCCGCCACGTCATACCGGTCATGGTGCCGCACCCAGTCACCCAGGCTGTAATGAGGGCCGTTTTCATTGCGGCCCTTGGGCGTCAGGTCCAGATACATGTAGGTAGTGTCCACCATTTCGTCTCCCCGCCCGTAGGTGGAGTAGGTGTGGAAGATATCACCGCGTTCGTCTTTAGCTGTTTTTCCTGGATCAATAGTTCCTTGCGCGCCGCCGCCCATTCAGCGCGCGAGACCACGTTCGAGCGTTCGCTTAGATTCGTCGTCATGACGGATTTTCTCCTTCCCATCGGGTTGTTGTGTCTTAGGTTTGCTCATACCAGCGAACCGGCGCACGATGAACGAGCTTGACGCTCCAGTCGAAGTTGCGCCAGCCATCGTGAGTGCCATGGACGAGATACATAAAGGGCACATCGATCTCCTCGTGATTAGTTACCAGGTTTGCTGCTGGTCAATTCCTTGACCGGTCGTACTTCAACCCCTCCAAGCCGAATTGCCGGGATCCTGGAGGCCAATTGGATAGCCTCGTTCAGGTCCTGCGCCTCAATCAGGATGAATCCGCCAATCTGCTCGTTGGTCTCGGCGAAAGGTCCATCGGTGATGGAAACCTTGCCGCCTCGAACCCGCACGATGGTTGCCGTGCTCACAGATTCCAAGGCCTGGGCCGCGATCAGGTGGCCCCCCTTCCGCAGAGTGTCGTCAAAGGCCAGACTCTCGTCATCCAGAGCTTGCGACTCGCTCTCCGACATCGCGTTCAGTTTGTTCTCGTCAACCAAAACCATGCACAGGTATTTCATTCTGATTCCTCCGAAACTCTGTGGTACGTAACATAGTCGTTCGGGAGAGGCCAAAATGGACAATCGCCCGCGGAATTTATCGGGACGCATTTTGGACAACAGTCCAAGGCGACCGGCGCGGGCCGGCAGCCTTGCCCTCTATACTTGAGGGCGAGGATCTTATGGCTGCATTGATCGACGCGATCAGCGTCAAGCGCAAAACTGTATTCGAGTTTGAAAATATCCCCTACTCCTGTCTGGAAGTCGAAGTGCACTCGCCCACCGCTCGCGGCGGTCAGACCCTGGTGCGCATAAAAATGCGCAACCTGCTGAACAGCGCGGTCTTTGAGAAGACCTTCAAGGCCAGCGACAAGTTCAAGGAACCAGACCTGCAGTTGGTTCCGGCCTCTTATCTGTATAGCGACGGCGAGGGCTCTCACTTCCTTGACCAGGAAAGCTTCGAGACCCTCACCCTTACCGAAGGGCTGGTGGGGAATGCGTTGGACTTGCTGATTGAAGGCGCATTGCTCCAGATGCATATCTACAACGGGAACCCCATCGGCCTGCAATTGCCGCTATTCGTCGAGCTGAACGTCGCTTACACCGAACCGGCGGTGAAGGGCGACTCCTCAAGCGGCAGCGTGACCAAGCTAGCCCGGCTGGAGACTGGCCTTGAGATCCGCGTGCCCCTATTTATTAAAGAAGGGGAGAAGGTGAAGGTGTCGACGGAGAACCGGGAGTTTGCAGGACGGGCTTGAGTTGGTTGCGCGCTTATCTTCGGATGACGCCGTAACTGAACATAGATGCCACTCTTTCCGCGATGCTCTCGATCTTCAGACGCGTCGGTCCGACGTGACCATCGATCGTCAGCAGAGTCAGGCCATGAACCACCGACCAGCAAGACAACACTGCGAGGTCTATCTCCTCCTTCTTGGCGGGAGAGGGTAGAAAGACACCTGACTGGGCTCCGCGAACGATAATGCCTCTTAAAATTGCCTTCGCACTATCGGCGGCGTGCATTACAAAATCCGGCAGCCCATCGGTAGTCATGAGCGTAGACCCAAACATCAAACGGTAGTGTCCCGCATTCTCGACTCCGAACTTCACATAGGCCACCCCACTCCTCACCAGGGCTTTTTCTACGTCTTCGACCCCGCTAACGGATTTATGCATCTTGTCGCGGAGAGTCAAAAACCCGGCCTCCGCAACGGCAGCAAGCAACTCCCGCTTGTCTGCAAAGTGATTGTAGGGGGCATTGTGGCTTACTCCCGCGCGTCGCGCTACCTCGCGTAGCGAGAAGGTCCAGTCCTGCGCCTCCGCCACCAATGCCAGAGCGGCGTTGATCAGCGAACGGCGAAGGTCCCCATGGTGGTATGTGCGCTCCTCGCTGGAAGCCGCTTCCTCGTGTTTCATTGATCTCCATTCAAGTTGTGCCGCCCGACCGGCCCGCAAAATCGCAGTCGTACGAGTAACGCGACACGTGCTCAGCCGATTGCACCCTGGCCGAGATCTCAAATCATATGGGATTCAGCTTATCAGGTGCTTTTCTGCGGTTTAGATAGAAAGCTGCTTTAATGTTGACACTGTCCATATTACGGCCCACAAAATGGGCACTGTCAACATAATTCTTCAAGCGTAATTTTTAGGTCTGCGATCGTCAAAAAAGGCCCGATTGACGCCGTGTCGGCGGCCGGTTCTGTAGGGCTGGAATGCTTCTTCAATAGGATGTGCGAAGGCTGCAGATAATCCAGGACTGACGCATGGCGCGGTATTGCCGAAATATAGCGCTGGCTGCTCACGCAAAGCCATGATGACGCTTCGAGGTTTATCCTCTTTTAGGAGAGGCGAAGCTGATCCGGAGCAGATGTGCAGGCGCGCTCGACGTTGAGCCGACTGAGATGGATCGCTGGGCCGACTCCCACGCGAGGTCTCCACCACTCATCAACCGATTTTGCTGGCCTCCTTCACTCTCTTCAACTTTAAGCGGGGAGAAGGCGATGAGAAGCGAAGGATCAGAACTGTCGAGTCCCTTACAGACACTTCCTGTTTCACAGACGATCCGCTGAATCGTGAGTTGCGGACTCTTGTACTCAATGGCTTGGCTGTTTCGCGCCAAACTAGCGGGGGCTTTACCACGGAAGGGCTGGAGCGAGCTTCCCAGAGGCACTTGCTTTAGCTCCACACGCAAGAAGTCCGAACTCGAAGCACCCAGGTTCTCTACCACGTGACGTTCGATCCGTCCGGGGCTTACTCGAAACGCTCCTTTGGTCGTCGGCGGCCGAGTGAGGGAGAAGGGAGGCTCTTCGTTGTGCTCAAAGCGGACGGCGCCGGAATCGCTCAGGTACACGTAGATCGTAGGGAAGTGTGAATGATCGTGGGCCCCAATCCGCTCATGAGGCCCATAGTGAACACGGATGACCTCAACCAGCTCATTTTCGAAAGCGACGCTGTAGTTTTTGGGAAACGCCACGGTCGGTTCTTGCGCGACACCAGAGCAAATGAACCCGCAAATGACAGCAGGCAATAGGAGCTTTGCTTTTGAGCGCATGGGGCAACTATAAGCCCGGTGGAACGGCTACTCCTACGATGTATCAACATGGTAAAGAGCTCCCGCAACGCGGAAAGGATTCAGCCAAGCCTATCGGCCCGAATGGTCATGCGCACTCCCGTCTGCTCCGGCAAGTGCGAGTGTCGATGACGGTTCCGGTGGATATTGGGCTAAGTGGTCCAGAGCGTCTTTCATTTCGACTAGAAGCTCGTCGGCCATGTCTCGCGTAAAGCCGTGGCGGACGAGGATGCGCTGGATGACGAGATCTTCGCGATTCGGCGGCATGGAATAGGCGGGAACCAGCCAGCCGCGCTCGCGCAAGCGATCGGCGTAGTCATAGAGCGTGAAGTTCGAGGACGCGGGGTCTTTCAGTTCCCAGCACAGGCCGGGGATCCCTCCGTGGCCGTCGTAAATAATTTTGAAGGGCCCGAACTCACCGATCTTTTCGGCGAGATAGAGGCCCAGGGCATAGCACCCGTTCTGAATATCGCGGTAACCCTCTTTGCCCAGCCGTAGAAAATTGTAGTACTGGCAAATGATTTCGCCACCAGGCCGCGAGAAGTTCAGCGCGAAGGTGGGCATGTTGCCGCCGAGGTAGTTCACCTCAAAGATCAGCTCTTGCGGAAGGTCCTGTTTTTCGCGCCACAGAGCCCAGCCAACGCCCAGCGGGGCAAGACCAAATTTATGGCCGGAAGCATTGATGGATTTTACCCGCGGCAGGCGGAAGTCCCAGAGAAGATCCGGCTGGACGAAGGGCGCGAGGAAGGCGCCGCTGGCTCCGTCGACGTGGATGGGGATGTCGAGCCCGGTTTCGGCCTGCAGCTTGTCAAGCGCGATGCTGATCTCGTGTACCGGCTCGAACTGCAGAGTGAACGTCACACCGAGTGTGACGATTACGCCGATGGTGTTTTCGTCGCAGCGCTTGATCACTTCTTCCGGCGTGAGCAGGAGGCGTTCGCCTTCCATGGGCACTTCGCGGATTTCGACATCGAAGTAGCGGCAGAACTTGTGCCAGCAGACCTGGACCGGGCCCATGATGAGGTTTGGGGCGTCGGTGGATTTTCCGTTGGCACGTTGGCGTTTACGCCACTTCCACTTGAGCGCCAGGCCGCCGAGCATGGCTGCTTCGCTGGAGCCGGTAGTGGAGCAGCCGATGGTGCTGGCGGCCTCCGGAGAGTTCCACAGATCCGCGAGCATGTGCACGCAGCGCTCTTCGATGGCCGCGGTCTGCGGGTATTCATCCTTGTCGATCATGTTCTTGTCGGCGGATTCGTCCATGAGCCGCATGACTTCGGGTTCGATCCAGGTGGTGCAGAAGGTGGCGAGATTCTGCCCCGAGTTGCCGTCGAGGATGAGCTGATCGTGGATGGTCTGGTAGACGGTTTGCGGGTCCTGCTTGTCTACGGGGAACTCGTAGGTCTGATTCTGGTCGTTCAGGACTTCGGACTCGAGTTGGCTGGTAGGGCCGGCTTTGAGTTCTTCGGTGTTGTGCAGGGCCATGGATTCTCCTCTTTGTCTGCATCGGAAGTGTATTGGCTGAAGACAGTAGCGGGGAAGAAAAGATGGTGAATCGGAGGCTGCCGGAGTGCGGACTCGTCGGGATCTTTCCCTTCACTCGATGATTGTCGATCCATAATCGGCTGGTTGCGGCCCTGTGCCACGAATCTGCTCGATGAACATGGGTACCTCCCGTTCAATCAATTCCGCGCGCACCAGTTGTACGTAATGGGGGCTGCCCCTGGCTACGATCCTGCGGCTGTGCATGGAGAGCTTCTTCAGGTCTTCTTGCATCTGGTTCCACGCCGCTGCGATATCCGCTGCTTCGCCGTCAGAAGTAGCTTTCACCGGGTCCTGGGAGAAGATCAGGATAGGCAATGCGCCGTACGGGCCGGTGTTCACCGTCTCCTCGCCCGACCGGTCGAAGCTCGCCAGCTCGTCGGCATAGGCTCCAAGTTGCTTATGGCACAGATCCTCGGCTTGCAGTTGGGAGGCGCGCGGATCAAAGCCAGGGAAGCTCTGTGAACACAAACCAGTCAAGCGGGGAATGCCAACCGTGAATTCGGCTTGGCTCACCAACCTCCTAAGCCAGCGAGTCGATCCCCCTGTATCGTGAGCCTTGAATGCCGGGTTCCGATTTTGCAACGGGGTCGAGCCGTCCACAAAAATCAATCCGGCAACCTCCGCTGGATAGCGCGTCGCGTACTCGCGAATGTACATCCCGGCAATCGAGTGCCCCATCAGGACGACGGGGCCATGGATCCCGGCCGCCGCTAAGAGTCCGTGAAGTTCAGTGGCGATGTGATCGGCGTCGCGCGGAGGCGGCAAGGCCTCGCTCCATCCGAAGCCCGCCCGGTCGTAGGAGCAGACGCGCGTGGTCTTCGCGAGCACCGGCTGCACCCCGCCCCAGATCAGCCCATCGTTGCCCAGCCCCGCATCCAACACGATCGCCGGCGACCCACTGCCCATACAGTCGATGCGCATGATGTGTCCGTCCACCAGGTACGTCTTGCCCGGCGGCGAATGGCGGAAACGATACAGCGCGATTGCGTTCCAGCCGCTCATTCCAGCGACAGCTAACGCAGCCACAGCCACCAGCGAGAGAACGATGCGTTCGGTGATCTTCCGCCGACGCGAATAGCTACTTCTTGGGAGCGACTGCAAACGCGGGATCGAAAGCCACGCAATCAGAATGCCGGCTAGTACCAGCAGCGCCGGGATCACGACGTAAAAAACATCCATGGTGGCAATAGTATTCGCCCGCCCCCTATTCCGCTCGAAGCGTTTCCACGGGGTCGATGTTCGCTATACGGAGTGCGGGTAGAAGGCTCGCTATCCCGGCGATCGCTAACAGCAGCAGCGAAACGCTGACGAGCGTCACCGGGTCGTAAGGGCTCACACCATAGATCTCGCTCTGCAAGGCCCGCAGGGCAAAGAATGACAACGCGAGACCGGCGAAGACGCCGGCGCCCACCGGTATGGCTCCCGCTGCGCCGACGCCCAAGATCGCTCGCCGCAATGTGCAGCCCAGCGCAATCCGAATGCCGATCTCTCGTGTCCGCTGTACCACCAGATTGGAGACCAGGGCATAAATGCCAATGGAAGACAGTAGCAGCGCCAGCCCGGCTAGAACACCCAGCAACGTCACCTCAATTTGCTGCAGCTGCAATCGCTGGTTTAGCAGGTCCCGCATGGAATAGAAGCCAGAGAAGGGCAGGTTTGGATCAACTTCGGCCAGCGCTCGCTGCATGGCCTCCGTCAAGCCGGATATGGGGCCCCGGGTGCGCACGACCCACGAGGGTTGGAACCAGAGATTACCGGCCGATATGACTGACACCGGGGTCTGGGCTGCCGGCAAATAGATCACAGGTTCGGTCGCCAGCGGTGCATCTGCATACATACTCGGCTTCTTTTGCACGTTCGCGACCACGCCTACGATGGCGTATTGGATGCGGCCGCCTTCGATTTGGAAATGCCCCCCTACTACGTCGCGGCTGTTGTAGAAATGGCGTGCGAACTCTGCGTTCACGATTGCGACCGGCTGCGACGTGGAAGTATCGCTGGATAGCAAACCTCGTCCCATGAGCAGGGGAATCCGCAGCGTGGAGAAATATCCGGGCGTCACATAGGCAATGTTCGAGCTGGTCCGGCTGCCCGCGTGTGGGCCGTCCACAAAATTGAGGGAATCATTCAATCCGCGTTCGTAGGGAACGCTCAGGCCTACCGCGGCATCCTCCACCCCGGGAATCCTTTTTATGGAGGCAAGGCTCTTGTCCAGCAGGCCTGCGAACGCGATGGGATTGTTATACTGCCCCGCGTTCAGAGTGGCTTTGGCGGTCATTACATTGGTTGCATCGAAACCAGGCGGCAGCGTTTCCAAATGCACGAGCGTGCGCACCAGCAGACCGGAGGCTGCCAGTAGCACCACCGTTAGCGCGACTTCTGCGCCGATCAGCCATTGCCGGATTCGCCCAGATCCACCTGCCACGGCGCGCGCGCCGGCCGCTAGCGTACGTCGCAGGTCAAGCCGGCGCGTTTCCAATGCCGGCATGGCGCCGAATAACAAGCTGGTCAGCATCGTGGCAGCAGTCGTAAATATCAGTACCCGGCCGTCCAGACCAAAGCCGCCAAGGGGAACCATATCATCGGGGAGGAGCTTTTTTGCCGCGTCAATCAGGGTGAACGCCAGCCCAAGGCCGGCTGCTCCGCCGACCGCCGCCAGCAGCAGATTTTCGATCCACAGTTGCCACAGCACCCGGGCGCGCGAAGCTCCCAGCGCCATCCGTGTGGCCACCTCGAGATTGCGCTGGGAGATCCGCACCAGCGACAATGCCGCCAGGTTGGCGCAGGCAATCAGCAAAACGAAACCAACAGCCAGCATCAGGGCTTCTACCCTTGGCCGCATGTAGCCGGCAAGGTAACTCTGCATCGGCACTGCATAGAACCAGGCCTTGTCTCGGCGGTCGACGTAACCGGGCCTGGGCAGGTGGCTAATCTGGGCCGAGAGCTGCTCCCAAGTTGCTCCTGGCTTCAGCCGCATCACGATACTGCAATTATCTCCGCCGCACTCGCCTGTAGTTGCCGCGCGCAAAGGAGTGAAGAGATCAGCCGCGCCGGGAACGATCGCCTTGTTGGAAAGTACGCCGACGACGGTGTAAGGCTCGCCCTTCAGATGGACTGTTTCGCCGATGCTCGCGGAATCGCCGTGGAAGGCAGATTGCCAAAGGGCATAGCTGATCACCACTGCTTGTGGGCCCCCCGGATGGTCTTCTTGCTCGGTGAAGCTGCGTCCGAGATACAGCGGAATTCCCAACACATCAAAATAGTGCGCAGAAATGCGGCTCTCGTGCACATAGCGGACAGCGTTGCCTGCTGCTGCGCCGGCCTGTAAGTTCACACCTCCTGAACCGCCCCAGGAAGCCACCGTTGCTGCGTTCAAATTGGACTTCACCAATTCCCAGGTTGCGCCATCCTGACTGTCGTCTTCTTCCGACACGTGTTGTCCGGTGCGCGGGTTGGTGCCTTCGACATGCATCATCAGGACAGCGATGCGTTCTGCGTGTGGGTAGGGCAGGGTGCGCAGCAGAAAGCCATCCAGCAGGCTGAAGACCGCGGAGTTTACGCCGATCGCGAGGGTCAGCGTCAGTATCACGGCGCAGCTAAAGCCGATGGACTTGCGCAGCTGGCGCGCGGCATAACGCAGATCCTGGATCAGATCGTCGATTAGCTTCGTGCCCCGTGCCTCACGGCATTGCTGCGTGATTTGTTCTGTTCCGCCGAGTGCAAGTTTCGCGCGACGCATTGCCCGGTCCGGAGAAGCTTCGCCCCCGCGATATTTTTCCGCCTCGCGATCCAGGTGATACTGCAGTTCCTCTTCCAACTCGCGGTCTACCGCTTTTCGACGGAAGAGGACACGGAGCCGATAGATGAGGTCGCTGAACATTATTACTCCCCTTATGCTATTTCTGACGTCCTGTCATTCAGCAGCCGTTCTGCTGCACCGTCCCGCCCATCGAATTTCCGTCGGCGGACATCTTCCCCTCGTACGTCAGCCCCGGAAACTGATTCACGAACCGCAGAGTTCCACCCTCAAAACTCACCGAGTTGGCGGCGATCGGCTGCCTTCCCTGATCCTCCCGCAGGGCAGCGGAGCCTCCACATAAAAGTTGTCCTCGTTCAACAAGGCCCTACTCGTACCGCAGCGCAGTCACCGGCTCCACTTCCGTGGCTCGCCACGCAGGAATCAATGCTGCGGGCAACAGGACGAACAATAGCAATGCAGGCACAACCATGAACGTTACGTAATCGAGCGCGCTCACCTGAAAAAGCAGACTGGACAAGATGCGAGTGAACGCCATCGCTCCTGCCAACCCGATGAGCAGGCCGGCTGCCGCGAGTTGAAATCCTTGACGCAAAACCATACCCAGCACCCGCGCCCTTGGGGCGCCCAACGCGATGCGCACTCCGATCTCGGCTGTGCGCTGTCTCACGGAGTAAGTGAGCAGACCATAAAACCCAACTAACGCCAACAGCAGCGCGATCGCGGCGAAGATGGTGAGCAGCGTTGTCTGGAATAGACGTCGAGCGTTTGCCTGGGAGATAACTTCTCTCATGGTGTGGATGTCGGCAATGGCCAGCTTCGAGTCAATCCTGCGCATGGTTGAGCGCACCGTAACTGCCAACTCTTTTGGTGGAAGCACGGAGCGGACCGCGATGTAGGCTGCGTCGGATTGCCAGAAAGGCTCAAAGACTTGTGGAGCAGCGGCCTCTTCGAGGCTCACGTTGTGCACATCTCCGACCACGCCCACAACCGTCCTCCACGGAAAGTCGCGTTGACGCATAAAGATCTGCCGCCCAATTGGATCTCGCCCGCGGAAATAATTCCTTGCAAAGGCCTCATTGATGATGACTACGGGCGGGCCCCCGGAAAGATCATGATCGCTAAAGGCGCGGCCTGCGACGAGCGGAATACCCATGGCCGCGAAATAGTGCGGGGTGGTATTGCGAATCTCGACCAACTGGTCTCTCTGGTTTGCATAGCCGGCGACCCAAAAAAACGTCAGGCTTTCCCCAGTGAGGGGAAGCTCGTCCACAGCGCCAACTGATTTCACACCGGGGATAGCCGCCAGTTGGTTGAGCAGATTTTGAAAGAAAGCGCGGCCCTGCTGCGGCTGACGGTAACGAGTGTCGAGCTTGATGTTCATGCTCACTGTAGACTGCGAGAAGCCAGTATGGACCCGCTCGACCTGTTCATAGCTTCTCAGCAGCACGCCGGCGCCAGCCAGCAAGATGACCACCAGCGCGACTTCCGCCACAATCACGCTACTTCGTAGGCGATTGCGCCTTCCCACACTGCCGCGGTTGCCTCCCGACTTCAAGAACTCCACCAGGTTGATCCGGGAAGCGGAGAGCGCAGGCAGAATTCCGAAAAGCACACTGGTCAACAAGGAGACGATCACCGCAAAGAGCAGGACTCGTAAATCGACAGCAGCCTCATTCAGCCGAGGTACGTTGCCAGGATCCAGCCGCAAGAGTGCGTGTAAGCCGAGATGCGCGAGTAGAACTCCGGCCAGACCTCCTGCGAGGCCAAGCATCATGGACTCGGTCAGCATCTGGCGAATCAGGCGGCCTCTTCCCGCTCCCAGCGTAGCGCGCACTCCGAGTTCTTGGGTACGGCTCGCGGCTCTTGCCAGTAGCAGGTTGGCCGCATTTCCGCAGGCTATCAACAGAACCAGGAAGACCGCGCCCAGCAGCAACCACATCAACGGCCGAACAGATCCCACAGCGGTCTCTCGAAATGGCTCGACGTATGCGCCCCAACCTCTCCACGCCGGGTTATGCAGCAGGTCCAATCGGACCATGATGCTTGCCATTTCGGCCTGCGCCTGGGCGACCGAGACGCCCGGCCTCAGACGCGCCAGTTCAAGGCCGTCCCCGTTATCGCGATCCGCCTTCTCGCGGGGAGACAATATCAGTGGAACCCACACCTGGGTTAACACTTGGGGAAGATTCGCGGACGGATCAGTCTCCCGTGGATATTGGAACTCCTCCGGCATCACGCCGATGATTTGATAAGCCTTTCCATCGAGCTGAAGCGATTTGCCCAGAATCTCTGAATCAGCCGAAAACATTTGCTTCCATAGAGCATGACCGATCACCACGACGCCGTCGTGACCCGGCTCGGCATCCCGAGCTTCGATTCCTCGGCCAATTTCAGGCTGAGATCCAAGCGTGGGAAAGAAGTTGTCATCCACCCGCGCTCCGCCAATGCGTATGGCTGCATTCTGCGACGCAAGACTATATGTGCCTTGCTGGAAGAGCGTCATGCTCGAGAAAGAGTGGCTTTGCCGCTGCAGGTCGAAGAAGTCGGCATAGGAAAGATTGAAGTCTTGGAGCGGAAGCTTGAGATGAGAATTAGGGGTGAAGAGATATATGAGCTGCCCGGGGTCCTTGTAGGGCAGGGAGCGCAGAAGAACGGCGTTCACGACGCTGAAGATTGCGGTGCACGCTCCGATGCCTAGCGCCAGCGTAAGAACCGTGACCATGGTAAAGCCGGGACTACTGGCCAGCGACCGCAGGCCGTAGCGTACGTCCTGCACCAGTTCGTCGAATAACCTTGTGCCACGAGCCTCACGGCACTCCTGCCTTACCTGTTCCGTTCCGCCCAGTGCAAGTTTCGCGCGGCGCATCGCCATATCTGGAGAAGCTTCTACCTGGCGGTATTTCTCCGTCTCGCGATCCAGGTGATACTGCAGTTCCTCATCCAGCTCGCGGTCGACCCTTTTGCGGAGGAAGAGAGCACGAAGCCGATAGAGCAGGTCGCTGAACATATTAGCTTCCTTCAGCTACATCGAGCACGAGGCCCACCGCTGCCGCCAGTTTGCGCCACGCCAACGTCTCCACTTCCAATTGCTTCTTGCCTTGGCGGGTCAGCTCGTAATACTTGGCGCGGCGATTGTTTTCACTCACCGCCCAATGAGCCTTGACCCAGCCGCGCCGTTCCAGGCGGTGCAAGGCCGGGTACAGGGAGCCCTGCTGCACCTGCAAAGCTTCGCGTGAGATCTGCTGCAGCCGTTCCGAAATGGCCCAGCCGTGCAGAGATTCCAAGGCGAGCGCCTTCAGGATCAGAAGATCGAGCGTGCCCTGCGGCAGTTCCAGTCGTTCGTCAGCCATGTAGGATCTACCCTTCCACTTCTACACCAGAGAGTATAGAGCCCACTGGTGTCGAAGCGCAAGGGGAAGGGATCAGCGAAATCGTGTTCATGCTGTGCATGATCTGGCCGAAACAGGGAAAGTAGAAATCGCTGCCCCAAAAGATAAAAAGCGAGCGGACGGAACCGGGTACGCCGGTGCGCAAGAAGTTGGAGGTCGGCGTATTCCTGAAACAACGAGCCTCGTTCTCTTCGAAGATTCCCTGGCTCGCCAGCAAGCGCAGGTGATTCTCCGTAACTTCAGCCACGCATTGCATGCGTGGAGTGAACCGGTTCCAGAGGTGGATCTATCTCGCGGGTAACACCGTAACGATACGGACCCAGCCGGCTAAGTAAGAGGAGCGCCAGAACCATGGCTCCGCAAAAGCCCGCCAGAGGGACGGTATAGGAATGGAAGCGGTCGAATCCCTCGCCCATCAGCAGCACGCCGGCTGCGCCTGCCAGCATGAATGCGCCAAAGGCGAGTCCAAACGCGGTGCCGAAGGCGCGCAGGCCAAAGTAACGGCTGATCATGTAGCCCATGGTTTCCACTTCTGCTCCCATGCCGAGCCCAACTAGGAACGATGCCGCGAGAGCAGGAGTTCCGCTATTCCCCACCCACAGAATCGCCAGACCCAGAGTGGTTGCGCCGTAAAAGAGGATCGCAACCCGGGGGGCAAAAATGTGGTCCATCAGGTAGCCGCAGCCAAGCCGGCCAACCGTCAACGCAGCTCCGACCAGGGAAGTGGCTATGGCGGCGCGCTCCGGGCTCACGCCGCGATCGGTAAAAATTGCAGCCATGTGAAGAATGGCCCCATGCACGGACGCGCCGGTAAGAGAGAAGATGCAGATCATCATCCAGAACGTCGGGCTATGCCAAATCTCGTGCCAGGTCACGCCCTGTTTTTCTTTGGGCGACGTAAGTGCGCTCGTAGCGGTCTCGTCCCCGTCCGGTTGCAGGCCACGTTGTGCAGGGTCGTTCTGCAGCAGGGCTGCGACGATCGGTACCGGTAGCAGCAGAACCGCGCCTCCAAAGACCGCATAGGTAATCCGCCAGCCGAACATGCCAATCAAGTGTTGGGCCAGGATGGGAACCACAATCGAACCCAGGCCAATGCCAAGCATCGACAGCCCCAACGCGAGCCCGCGGTGGCGGTTAAACCAGTGCGAAATCACCACGCCGTAGGGTACCGGCGCGGGGCCGCTGCTGAGTGTAATGCCCAGGAACGAGAAGAAGAGGTAGAGCTGCCAAATGCCGCTTCCCACACACAAGGCCGCGATCAGGACCAGGCCGTAAAACAGAGTCATACAAATAATGACGCGCTTCGCCCCCAGGCGATCGATGAGCACGCCACTCAGGGGAATCCACAGTGCGCCCATGATGTTGGCCAGGGAAAATGCGAAAGAGACGGCAGCGCGGCTGGCATGGAAACTCAGTACCAGCGGTTTGAAAAACACGCTGAACGAGAACACGAGGAGTGGTGCGCCGAGGAAGAGTCCGGCGGCGCTCACACCAACGATCCACCACCCGTAAAAAATGCCGGTCCGCTTGCTGGTCATCAGGACTCCGGCCGCGAGACGGGGAGTCTGGTCGCGGCGACCCTAGGGCCCGTTGTGAAGCATGGTTAGTGCTGAAAAGCTATATGCACGGCGCGCTCGAGTCAACCTGGCTTTTCCCGCGGGTCGCGGGGAAGGCAACTCACTGCCTTCTCTGAACTTCTAATTAACGGCGAGGAGCAACTATGTCCTATGGAAAGAACCTTACTTTCATTGCTATTACAGCTGCCCTGTTAAGCTGTGCATCCCCTGCGCCGGGCCAGGTTTCCATCAACATTGGAGTAGCTCCAGTATGCCCCTACGGATACTTCGACTACCCGCCATATGACTGTGCTCCCTACGGCTACTATGGGCCGGATTGGTTCGTGGGCGGCGTGTTCATTGGAGCTGGTCCGTGGTTCCACGGCCCGCACGGCTTTTATGGCCACGTAGACAACCGTTATGACCCTCATCACGGGTACGTCGGACCGCTTCCGAAGCGCGGGGCGAAGTCGTTTGACCACTTCGACGCAAATGAGGCGCGGGACGGTCAGGGCCACGAAGGCAAGGCGAGCCATGACGGCGGCAATGAACATGCTCTGCCCGGATACCACGGCGGTGGCGAACCCCACGACGGTGGCGCCCCACACGGCGGCGGTGGCAGTAGTCACCACTAAAGCGCGCTTCAGGGAAGCGATAGGCACCCCTTGGCAATTACGTCCTGCCGGCCGGTCCCCGAAAGATTCGCGCCTGTTCCGTCAACCATAGTGCTCGCAGGTGACCTCGAAGAGCTCATCGCGCTACGCGCGCGAGGGCCTGCCCATCCAGGCGGCAACCGCTGCCGGCCTTGCGCGACCAGGTAGAGCCGTCGGCATACGTAACGCTCTCAAGAATCACCCGTGCGACCCCAAATGCCGGCACGGGCAGCGGGAGTCTCCGCGACCGCTCGCCCGAAGCCACTTCGATTCCCGAGATCTCCAGATGCGTGGTGAGCGTGTACGCGTCCAGATCGTAGATACTCTTCTTGGCCTTCACCTGGACTTTCAAGGATGCTGACACGATTTTCTTATCGGTCACGTTCCGGAACGTTAGATCGAGCGAACCAGAATTGCTTTCGGGTGTTGTTACCGGCAGGTAGCGAGCCGGTGTATCGATCGTCGCGCTGATGAGATCGACCGGACACCACCTTTGTTTAATCAACAGCCTCTCCAGGTCCTGATCGGCGCTCTGGGGCTGGCCCGAAATTTGCGGCTGGTCGTTCAGCGACTTAGCGATACCTTGAGCAAAACAGAGGGGAGCCGCAAGGGCGAGTAGAAGGATGGAAATACAGGGCTTCACACCAAGGTCCCTCCCGTTTGAATGGAAATAATGTTACCACCCTGGCGGCGCGGTAAGTCCTGGACCATTCGTTGCGGGGTCTCCCAGGATTACACTGCATAGCGGAGCAGAAACTCCTGGGAGCGCTCCATTTTGTGTTCGACAAAATGTACGACGATCCGCCGAATGCGTTGCGGCACGTCGAACAACATCGTGATTGTCTGCATTCCGAGACTGGTGGCGTGCCAGTCAAGCGCATTGAGCTCGGGCTTCGTGTTCAGCGCGTTTTCGATCGGGAAAGCTGGATCTTCTGATGTGAGCTGTACGCGAGCGATCGAGGCCAGATCGAGCCACTCAGCCGCCGCCTGCGCCTCTGCCGCAACCGTCTTTTGTCCTACGATTTCCTTTCGCATCCGCCACCTCTCTATGCCGAGACTAGCTTACCGGGAAGGGAGTTATGCCCATACAAGTGAAGACTAACTGGGGCGGACGACTCGTCTGTCGCAGCCGCACCCCAAAGGTCGCTATGCTCGATACCCAGGACCCGGAATTCCGGGTTCAACTCGGATGCTGCGCGTACTGCCCTGTTCGCCGTGAGGGCTCGGACATAAAAGCGCTTGGTACGCGGATAGGATGTGGGGTTGATGAAAGAATGGCTGCGCAGTATCACACAATAAGCTTTCATAAACTCTCCTGTTGGGTTGAGATGCAGTTTCGAAAGACACAAGGCTGTTACAAAGGTACTGTCATCGAACGAAACTGCACACGGAAATCCGGGCTATGAGCCGCCCACGGTCCGTCTTGGGAAGAAGTCCCAAAGTGGGAGTCTCTGAAACAAGGGCGGAGAGATTACTGAATTCGGTGAAATGTCCTACTCCAGCGGGTCTCATCAAAGAAGTGAATGAACTCGTGAAGAGTGGATTCCGCACGTTCTGCCAACGGAGCCTCATCGATGCCGGATTCCGGGGTGGCGATTGACCAGTAGACGAAGAGGGGGCGCCCTAAGATGTTCTGCCGCGGCAAAAAGCCCCAGAATCGGCTGTCCATACTGTTGGTGCGGTTATCGCCCATGACGAAGTAATTGCCGGGAGGTACCACCAGGTCCTGGGCCTGCATATGAGCCGGGAGGCTCGCCGCCCATTCCGCTGTAACTCCAGGCTCGGCCGACGGATTCACCGAGGGGAAGTCATCCACGTAAGGGTCGTAGTTCGCGGATGTAGGCTTGGCTGCCTGAGGCTCGTCCTGGGCTACACCATTAAGGAAGACGATGCCGTTGCGCAGATGAATGCGATCTCCGGGAATGCCGATCACCCGCTTGACCACAAACATATGTTCGCCGTTGGGTTCCCCGGTTGGCTTGTAGAACACGACAATGTCTCCACGATGAACGTCGCGGTAGTGCAGGAAGGGGGCCCACTTTGTTGCCGGCGCCAGCGTCTCGCGCTCTACCACTACGTGATCGCCGACGAGAAGCGTGCTCGCCATCGACGATGATGGAATAACGAAGTTCTGAAACACAAAGGTAAGCGCAAAAAGCCCCACCGCAAGGACGCTGCAAGTGGATGCGAATCCTTCCGATGACGTCTCCTGAGACTCCTTACTCCTTGATCCACACTTGTTGCGCATTGGCGGGCCTGCCTCCGCTGGCGAGTTTAGCACTCAACTTCTCCAAGGTCTTCTGGCCGCACCGGAGACAAAGTGGTAAACCAGAAGGATGCGTCTACCGTCGCGGCATTCGTTCTGTCTTATTGTACTTCTCGGTCTCGCGTGTTCGATGCAACCGGCCGGGCTCGCCCAGGGCACCGAACGTGTTTCGACGACAGCATGGAAGGCCGGTCATTTTGCTGTAGACGCCGCGGGGCTGCTTGGCCGGTCAGACATTGTGCTGGGCAAGCCAAACACCAAGCCTGCCGAAGCAATGCCGATGGGCAACGGACGGCTGGGCATTGCCGTTTGGGCTGCGGACGGGTTCACCGCCCAACTGAACCGCGCGGACACCCTACCGCATCGCGATTCTCCGGGCCAGCTCGTCATCCCCGGCCTCGCCGTGCTTACTTCAGCCAGGGATTTCGGCGGCCATCTCGATTTGTACAACGGATCTCTGGTCGAGCACGGCGGCGGTATCAGTCTTATCGCCTACGTTCAGGCGTCGACCGATACGTTCGTGGTCGACGTGACGGGCGCAGACCCGAAGGTGACCCAGACCGCCATACTTCGCCTCTGGGAGCCACGCAAGCCGAATGCTACGGCTGCGAACAGGGTGGGCAGGCTCGAGCAAACGTGGATCGACCACTTTGGCCCCGAAGCAACCGGCGAGACCTTCGGATCCCTTGCTGCCTTCACCGCGACGGGTCGCGATGTTTCGGTCGCGGTAAGCAGTCCTCGCTCGGTGACCATCACCTTCAAGCCTGCGGAAGACGGGCATTTTCGGGTCGTGGTTGCGAGTCCTCACTACAGCGGTTTGAAAAGCCAACTGGCTGGTATCGACAGCGCTTTAGCGAACTCCGATTCCAGGGAACACATCGCCTGGTGGCACGCATTCTGGCACCGTGCAGGACTCATCAAGCTCACTTCCGGAGATGGTTCCGGAGAGTATCTGGAGAACCTTCGCAACCTCTATCTCTATACCGCCGCGGCCGAGAACGGCGACAGATTCCCTGGCTCGCAGGCCGGTATCGCCGATCTTTTCTCTGCGGTTCAAGACCTCCACCACTGGGACCCCGCTGCCTATTGGCACTGGAATCTTCGCATGCAGGTCGCCGCGAATATAGATGCAGGCGTTTCTGAATTGAACGCGCCCTACTTCCGCCTGTATCGCGAGAATCTTGCCAACATCAAAAACTGGACATCAAAGCACATGGCAGGCCGCCCGGGTATCTGCGTCCCGGAGACGATGCGCTTCAACGGAGCGGGTGTGGAGTATGAAGCCGATTGGAATCCGTCTAAACCTGCGGTCATCGGCTTGAACTGCGATGCCAACTCGCATCCGTATTACAACGCGCGCACTCTATCCACTGCGGCTGAGGTTTCGCTTTGGATCTGGCGGCAATATCTGGCCACCGGTGATCGCGCCTTTCTGGCTTCGAACTACCCAGTCATGGCCGCGAGCGCGCAGTTCCTGCTCGCATATGAAACCCGTGGCGTGGACGGCAAAATGCATACCCACCCCTCGAATGCACACGAACAACAGTGGGACACCATCGACCCGACCACAGATCTGTCTGCGCGCTCAGCCCTTTTTCCCGCTGTTATCCAGGCGGCAAAGCTGCTCCACACCGACAGCCAGCTAGTGCAGCGGCTCGACGCGGAGCTAAGCCAGATCCCCTCTCTTCCGCAGGGCGAAAAGGCTGGCTCCAGCGGAAAGCAAACGGTCATTGCCGAGTCCTATGATCCAGCGGCTGTTGCGCATAACGAGGAGAACATCGGCCTGGAGCCGGTATGGCCCTACAACCTGATCGGCGACAACTCGCCCATGCTGGCGCTGGCGAAATCCACGTATGCCACCCGCCCCTACCCGGTTCACCAGGACTGGAGCTTTGATCCGGTGCAGGCTGCTCGGCTCGGCCTCAGCGATGAAGTGCGATCGACGTTGATCGCGCTGACTGAGAGATACCAGAAGTACATAAACGGCTTTGCCAACTGGGGCGGTCCTGAAGGAGAGTTCTATGTCGAGCAGGAAGGCATCGTAGCCCTGGCGCTCGCAGAAGCCCTGGTGCAGGATTATGACGGCCTGATCCGCATCGCGCCTGCAACGCCATCCCAGTGGGATTTTGAGGGCAGCGTGTGGGTGCGCGATCGCACCCGGGTTGACGTGCAGGTCCGGGCTGGCGTGCCCACGACAGTCGCCATCGAAACTGGGGCAACGTCGACTCTGCGCATCCGCAATCCATGGCCGGGTCAGCCGGTAGAAGTCATGGATGCGCGAGGAAAGACCGTCCTGAAGAGCGCAGACTCGATCCTTGAGCTCCCAGTCCGCAAGGGGGAAGCGTACTTGCTCGAGCGGTCGAACACGGAAAGGGCACCTTTGTCATTCGCACCCATCACCGGCACGCCTGCACTGCAATTGAAGAGACTAGGCGGAGTACAACTCGGAAAATAGTGGCTAGTTGACTCTCGGCAGAGTCAGTCTTCTAACAGAACCCCTTAGGAACTGGACGGGTGCCCCAGGTTGGCCAAAGCGTACCTGGGCCGAAAATGATATGTTTCGATTGCTTTTAGTTGGACGGCTCAGCAACACCGAATGGCTTTAGCTTGAAGGACAGTTTAGAGCGATCGTGGGCTTCGCCCGTCTTATTCGGCCCACGTACGCTGAGGCGAACGTGGGGCACCCGTCCAGTTCCTAAGGGGTTCTGTTAGAAGACTGACTCCGCCGGGCGGAGCTCTCACCTTACCCCGTCAAGCGCACCAATTGCTCGGCCTCGATCCTGGTACCCAGGATCGAAACCTTAGGAATCTGGCCGCGGGCCATCGCCACTTCGTCGCAGCGGTAGAGCCGGGGGCAGTTCTGGCAGTCCTTGTAGATCTTATCCGGCAGAGCGGTTCGATCCTCCACCACGCGAAAGCCGTGGCGGAAGAAGAAATCCGGGATGCGGGTGAAGAGGCAGACGCAGCCCACGCCGTGATCCTCGGCTTCATCCAGCAACGATTGCAGCAGCATCCCGCCGGTGCCTTTGCTCTTCGCCTCCGGACGCACCACGATGGACCTCACCTCCGCCAAGTGCGGACCGTAGAGGTGCAAGGCGCCACAGCCCTGGAAGACGCCCCCATCCGATTCCGCCACCGTAAAGTCACGCACGTTCTCGCAGATCTCCGCGAAAGCGCGCCGCAGCAGTGTGCCATCCTGCGAAAGGCTGTTCACTAGTTCGTATATGTTGGACGCGTCTTGCAGCCGCGCCTTACGTATTTCCATCGATCTGTCCCATGGCCGCAGAAAGTCTCCCCTCCTGCGCAGCTAAAGCGTCACGCACTCGCCCTACCGCGGTGCCACCCGTCACGTCGTGGCAATTCACCGTGGCATCGAGGGTGATGCTCGAAAAAAAATCGGCTTCGAACTCCGGCCCAAACTGCTTTAGCTCGTCGAGCGTAAGGCCATCAAGTTCGCAACCCCTCTCCAGACCATAACGCACCGCTAACCCAATTTTCTCGTGCGCCTTGCGAAAGGGAACTCCCTTGTGCACGAGGTAGGTCGCGGCGGCCATGGCATTGAGAAAGCCGGTCTCGCAGGCGTTGCGCATGCGTGCCGTGTTGAAGCGCAGCGCGGCAGTAAACCTGGCCAGCAAAGCGGTCATCCGCTCCGCCGCGTCGGCCGCGGAAAAGAGCGGCTCCTGGCTCTCCTGCAGGTCTTTGTTGTAGGCCAGCGGAAGCCCCTTGAGCAACATGGTGACCGTCTGCGCCGCGCCATTGATGCGAGCTACTTTGGCGCGCACCAGCTCCGTCAGGTCCGGATTCTTCTTCTGCGGCATCGCACTGGATCCGGTCGAAAATGCCTCTGGTAACTCAACGAATCCGAACTCCGCAGTGGCGTACAGCGTGATTTCTTCCGCAAACCGGCTGGCGTGCAGAGCGATCAACGTGAGCGCCTGCAAAAACTCGAGGGCGAAGTCGCGGTCGCTGGTGGCGTCCATGCTGTTCGCAGTGGGCCCGGAAAAACCTAACTCCCGAGCGGCAATCGTCCGGTCCAGCTTCAGAGTCGCGCCCGCCACCGCTCCAGAACCCAGTGGACAATAGTTCAAGCGGCGGCTCAAATCCCCCAGGCGCGTCATATCGCGCAGCAACATCTCCCCATACGCCTGTAGCCAATGCGCGACCAACACGGGTTCTGCTCGCTGCAGATGGGTGTAGGCAGGCATCACCGCGTCGCCTGCTGCTTGTGCCTGGACCGTGAATGCTCGCGACCAGTCGGCAAGGTGGCCGGCGATTGCGCTGCATTTCTCCCGCACGTACAGACGGAGGTCGGTCGCAATCTGCTCGTTGCGACTGCGGCCGGTGTGCAACTTGAAGCCAAGATCGCCGATGCGCGCTACCAGTTCCAGCTCCACGAAGTGGTGAATGTCTTCCGCTTGCGTGCAGCCGTAGATGTCGCTGGGCGGCCGCTGCGCGTAATGGTTGCGGATCGCATCCAGCGCGCCCACGATCTTCCCAAGTTCCTCGGGCGTAAGGATGGCCGCCGCGGCGATGGTGCGCGCGTGGGCTTTGCTGGCAGCCACTTCCTGGGGAAGCAGCTGCCAATCAAATACCAGGGATCGTTGCCATTGTTCGAAGTCGTGATCCAGTGGCTCGCGAAAGCGGCCAGACCACATCTTCACTGGACCGCCTCTTTCTTCTGCAGGAGCCGCGCCCGGGTACGAGCAGGCAGCCCGAGGATCTGGATGAAGCCTTTGGCGTCTTTCTGATCGTAGCTGTCGCCCATGGTGAACGAAGACAGATCGTCGGAGTAGAGCGAGAACGGCGAATGCCGCTTCGCAACACCGATGTTGCCCTTGTACAGCGAGAGGCTGACGGAACCCGTGACGTGCTTCTGAGTATTCTCGACAAAGGCGTCCAGGGCCTCGCGCAGCGGAGTAAACCAAAGGCCGAAGTAGACCAACTCGGCATACTTCAGGGCGACCTGCTGTTTGTAGTGCATCACTTCGCGGTCCAGCGTCAGCGCCTCCAGCTCGCGATGGGCGGTGGTGATCAAAGTGCCGCCGGGTGTTTCATAGAGGCCACGGCTCTTGATGCCGACGAAGCGGTTCTCCACCAGGTCGATGCGGCCGATGGCATTGCGCGCGCCGATCTCATTCAGCAGCTCCACGATCTGCACCGGCTCCAACTGCATGCCGTCCACTGAGACGGGCTTGCCTTCGACGAAGCCAATCTCTACCACCTCCTCGCGGTCCGGCGCTTCCTGGGGGGAGCGAGTCATCACCCAGGTGCTGGCCAGCGGAGCATTCCCGGCATTCTCGAGTTCGCCGCCCTCGTGGCTTATGTGCCACAGGTTGCGGTCGCGGGAGTGGATCTTCTCCCGGCTGGCCGCCACCGGGATGCCATGCGCTTCCGCGTAGTCGAGGCAGTCCTCGCGCGACTTCAGCGTCCACTCACGCCAGGGGGCGATCACCTTGAGATCCGGCGCCAGCGCCTGGTACGCGTGCTCGAAACGAACCTGGTCGTTGCCTTTGCCGGTGCATCCGTGGGCCACGGCCTCGGCGCCTTCCTGGAGCGCCACTTCCACCTGGTGCTTGGCGATCACCGGCCGTGCAATCGAAGTGCCCAGCAGATACTTGTGCTCATAGATGGCGCCGGCGCGCACGGTCGGATAGACATACTCGCGCACGAACTCGTCGCGCAGGTCGAGCACGACGGCCTTCTTGGCGCCCGTGGCATAGGCTTTTGCCACCACCGCGTCCAGGTCTTCTCCCTGGCCTACATCAGCAATCATGGCGATTACATCCATACCGTAGTTCTCGTTGAGCCAGGGAATAATGATCGAGGTGTCGAGACCACCTGAGTACGCAAGAACAACTTTCTTCGACATTGCAAAACTCCTTGTTGTTTTTGGGTAGGTCCGGGCTTTAGCCCGGACACCCCATCCTCAAAACCCATCGGCCTTTAGGCCCTGAGGTACGCTTTTCCATCCATGCACCTGGGGAAATTCAGGAAATCACACCTCAGGGCCTAAAGGCCAAAGAACTTGCCGGGTTTATGTCCGGCCTAAAGCCCGGACCCTTCAAAGACCCAACAGGGGAGCTTCGGCCGAAGGGTACGGGCTTTAGCCCGTACATATTGTTGTTCTGCGTGGACGGCTTTAGCCGCCGAGGGATCTGCCTGACCTCAGCAGCTCTTCCCTCAGGCTCTCACCCCATCGCGGACGCCGGCCAGGCCACCGCCCAGCAGCAGAACCATCAACGCCTTCTGGGCATGCAGCCGATTCTCCGCCTGCTCAAAGACCACGGATTGTGGGCCGTCAAGCACCGCGTCCGTAACCTCGGCATTGCGATGCGCGGGCAGGCAGTGCATGAACACGGCGTGCGGTGCGGCGTGAGCCATCAAAGCCTCGTTCACCTGGTAAGGCTTGAAGATGGGAGCCCGCTTGGTCACTTCATGCTCAAAACCCATGCTGGTGCAAACGTCGGTGTACACCGCATCGGCGCCGCGTACCGCGCCCACTACATCGTGGGTCAGCGTGAGCGTGGCCCCTGACTCCTCGCCGATCTTGCGCGCCTGGGCCGTGATGTCCTGCTTGGGGGCATAGCCTTTGGGGGTGGCCACGGTGCAGTCCGCGCCCAGCAGGGCAGCGGTCAGCATCAATGAGTGACAGACATTGTTACCATCCCCCACGTAGGTGAACTTAACCCCGCGCGCGGTGCCAAAGCGTTCCTCGATGGTCATGAAGTCAGCCAGCGCCTGGCACGGATGCTCCAGGTCACTGAGCGCGTTGATCACGGGAACCCGGGAATACTCCGCCATCTCGGTGATGGTTTCGTGGGCATAGGTGCGGAGCACGATCAGGCTTACCCAGCGCTCCACGTTGCGAGCAATATCGGCCAGCGATTCGCGCTCCCCGAGGGGCGACTGCGTCTGGTCCACGAACATCGCGGAACCGCCCAGCGTATTCATTCCCGCTTCAAAGGTCAGCCGCGTGCGCAAAGACGCTTTCTCGAAAAACATCACCATCTGGCGCGCATCGAGAGAATAGCGATAATCGCCCGGCGTTGCCTTGATGGCGTGCGCGAGTTGCATGATGGCGGCGATTTCCCGCTGCGAAAGATCGGCAATGGAGCATAGATCGCGCCCCGCGAGGGTCACGGAAGCTTGAGCCAGCATGCTGCTCTCCTGATGTACTGCCTTTTCTTCGACGAGTAAAGTTTTGCTAGCCATTCTGTGACCCCCCTGTGTTTTGATGCGCCGCGGCCATACTGGGCACGCCCGCATCTTCTTCGCTGAAAATTTCGTTCAATGCGGCGATCGCGATATCCACGTGCTCGCGGCCCATGATGTAGGGTGGCAGAAAACGCAGGACGGTCTCGCTGGTCCGGTTGATAAGGATGCGCCGCTCGAGCATCTTCGCGACTACTTGCTTGGCCAGGTCAGCAGAGTTCAGGTCCATGGCCAACATCAACCCCATGCCCCGCACGTCGACCACGCTCTCGTGCCGGGCGGCGATGTCATGCAGCTGGTTCTTGAAGTACGCACCGGTTTTCTCGATGTTGCCCAGCAAATCTTCCTGCTCGATGGCGTCAATGACAGCGATGGCCACTGCGCAAGCCAGCGGTCCGCCGCCAAAGGTAGTTCCATGCAGGCCGGGATGGATCCCGTGGGACGCTTCCTCGCTGCACAGCATGGCCCCCAGGGGAAGTCCGCCCGCCAGTGGCTTGGCCAGCGTGGTCACATCCGGCTGAATGCCGAACTGTTGATAGGCACACCACTTGCCCGTGCGCCCCAGACCCGATTGAATCTCATCCGCGATCAGCAATGCGCCCGTCGACTTGGTAAGTTCGCGCGCGGCAGCAAAGAACTCCTGCGAGACCGGACGGATCCCGCCCTCGCCCTGGATGGGCTCGATCAATATGGCGCAGACCTCGTTCGAGAAACTGGCCCGTAGATGATCCACATCGTTGAAGCGCACAAAGTCCACTCCCGGCACCAGCGGCTGGAACGGCTCGCGATACTTCTCCTTATGGGTAGTGGATACTGAACCCATAGTCCGCCCGTGGAAGCTGTTTTCCAGCGCCAGGAACCTGGTCCCCACGGCTTTACCTTCGCTCCGCTTGAGGGCGGAGTAGGCGCGCGCCAGCTTCATCGCTGCTTCCCACGCCTCGGTCCCGCTATTGCAGAAGAAGGCGCGGTCGAGGCCGGTCCGCTCCGTGAGCCGCAGGGCCAGCTCCGCCTGCCCTTCATGGAAGTACAGGTTCGAGATATGCACCAGCTTGCGGCTCTGCCGCTCGATGGCATGGGTCACCGCAGGGTGTCCGTAACCCAATGCATTGACGCCGATTCCGCTGAGTAGATCGAGATACCTCTCCCCGTTGTCATCGATCAGGTACATGCCTGAACCGTCGACAAAAAGAATGGGATTGCGCTCATATGTGGGGAGCAGCAGCTTAGCCTCCGCTGCCTGTATCGCTTCCAGCTTCATGCCACCATCACCTCAGTCCCTTGAAGTACCCGCGTCGAACACAAGTCGGGTAATACGGATGCTGCATCCGCGGGCAGAATGCGTACTCTCTTCACCCCCGCCAGCAGCGCCTCGCGGCAGGCGTTCAGCTTGGGCAGCATGCCCCCGCTGATCACTTCCTCCCGCGTCAGACCGGCAATCTGGTCCACGCTCAACCAGCGCATCACCTCGCCGTTGGATCCGCGCACGCCCGGCACATCGGTAAGAAAGACCAGCGCATCGGCCTTGCAAGCGACCGCGCAGGCGGAGGCCATCTCGTCCGCGTTGATGTTGTAGTACTCGCCGTCGAAGCCCAACGCCAGGCTGGAGATCACCGGAACCGCGCCCATCTTCCAGATGGCATCCAGCCAGCGCGTATCCGAGGCTACGATCTCGCCCACAAACCCGAGGTCCGGCGTGGTGCGCTTTTTGCGCGCTCGGAAGATAAGGCCGTCTCCGCCAGAAAGTCCTACGCCCGCCTGGCCGTGGCCGCCGAGCGCGGCTACCAGTTCCTTGTTCACACGTCCGCCTAGCACCATCAGTGCGGCATCGCGGGTTTCGGCATCGGTGATACGCAGGCCGGCGATAAACTCGCTCTGCTTGCCCATCTGCTTCAGGGTGCGGGTCAGTGCGGCGCCGCCGCCATGCACCACGGCTACCTGGTTGCCGTCCTGCGCGAGCACGGCAATCGCCCGCGCGCAGCCGTGCAGCAGGTCCTGATCTTCCAGGGCCGAACCACCGAGTTTGACCACGAATTTCATGCCAGCCCCTCCGCTTCGTCCCATCCGCACATCAGGTTCATGTTCTCTACTGCCTGCCCGGCCGCCCCCTTGAGCAGGTTGTCCAAACAAGACACCACCACACATCGCCGCCCGTCCTTCGCCAGCTTGAAGCCGATGTCGCAGTAGTTCGTATGCACCGAATACTGTATCTGCGGCAGTTTCGTGCTCACCCGCACCATGGGGCTCGATGCGTAGAACTCACGGAAGCACGCCTCCACCTCGGCCGTTTCCTTCTTCTCCCGGAAGGTCACGTAGGTGGTGGAGAGGATTCCCCGCGGAATCGGCAACAGGTGCGGTGTGAAGATGATCTGCGACTCCTCCAGGCCCAGCTGCTCCAGCATCTCGCCCATGTGGCGATGGCCAAAGACCGCATAGGCGGAGAGATTGTCCGCGGCATGCATGAAGTGGGTGTTGGCGGTGGGCGCTTTGCCCGCGCCAGAGACGCCCGACTTCGCATCGCAGATGATCCCCCGGTCGAGATCCACCCAGCCTGCGGCCACCAGCGGCTTCAACGCCAGGATGATCGAGGTGGCGTAGCATCCGGGATTAGCTACCAGCTGTGCGTTGCGGATGCACTTCCGATGTAACTCCGGCAAACCATAGACGCTCCCGGTCTGAACCCGCTCGGCTAAAACCGCATCCGTATCATGGAAGGCGTAAATAGCTCGATTCTCCGGCTCCCGCAACCGCCATGCTCCGCTCAAATCCACCACCCGTAGTCCGTGCCCCAGCGCTTCCGGAACCCAGCTCCTTGATTGCTCATGCGGCGTCGCCAGAAAAAGCAGTTCGACCCCGCGCTCCCGCAGCAACTCCCAGGAGAAGGGTTCAACCAGCAAGCCGGAGCTGCCGTTGTTATCGGCCAACTGAGGATGCATCTCCGTGAGCCGGACTGCTTCCGCGTCGCGGCCCACAAACACCGGCGCCCGATCCTTCAGGGCAGGGTGGTGCAACAACAGGCGCGCCAACTCCAGTCCGGCGTAGCCGCTCACTCCTGCAACAGCGGTTTGTATTGAGCGTTTAGGCATCATCCAATCATGGTTTCCAGGCGTTCTCGCAACTGGGTTGCCCGCTTTTGGTCGGGACAAATGATCAGCACCGTATCGTCTCCGGCGATGGTACCGACCACCTCCGCCCAGTCTTCACCATCGATCGCCAGGGCGACTGGCTGCGCACTCCCGCTGGTGGTGATCAGCACCAGCTGGTTAAGCGCCTGTTTCACCCTCAATCCGAAGCTGCTCAGCATTTCGCTGGTACCGGGCAAGGAATCGTCTTCGTCCAGGGCCACGCCGTTCGGTACCGCATAGCCGTTCGGACCTTTATAGAGATGCAGCTCGTGTATATCGCGCGAGAGCGTGGCCTGGGTCACCTCGAAACCACGCTTGACCAGCCGGCGCCGTAGCTCATCCTGGCTGCCGATGGGCGCGCCTGCGACGAGTTCCCGAATTGCACTGTGCCGATCCTGCTTCATTATCTTTCCTTCTTGTTGCAGCCTGATTACGGGTCCCTGGCTGCTTTGTTCTTATCTTTTGCTGCAAAGTCAGAGCGCGGCCGATGGCCGCGCTCGGTGTGCATAAAAATACACTAACATGTATAAATATACAGAGTCTGTTTGTCAACGAATGGATGCCTGTTTTTAAGCAAAAGTCATACCGGCGCCGTTGCTCTTTGTGGTGCAAAAGAAAATTTCATTGCCAGGTGCTTGTCACAGGAACGGGGATTATAGTTACGTATGGGTTTCTTTGCCTCGAAGACGCTGGAGCATAGCTGTACCCCTACCCTTTTGGATTCTCGCTTTGACCACGACTCCTGCGGAGTCGGTTTCGTAGCCACGCTGCGCAATATTCCCTCCCATGAAATTCTGACCCAGGCCCTGACCGCTCTGGCTCGTCTGGCGCATCGCGGAGCCATCGCCGCCGACGGCAAAAGCAGCGATGGCGTAGGCATCATGACCGCCATTCCGCGGGAGTTTCTGCTCGCCTCCACCGGACTTTCGCTCGACGCCGGGCAGCCGCTGGCAGTGGGCGTCGTTTTTCTTCCCAATGAATCGAGCGCCGGCCAGCAGGCCCTGGAGCAGGCGCTGGCCGCGCAAAAGCTCGACGTGCTCGCGTGGCGAGTCGTACCCACCTGCGAAGAGGTTCTGGGCGAGATCGCGCTCTCCAGCATTCCGGTCATCCGCCAGGTATTGGTGACGGCTAGCGCCGCGGCTGACGATTCGGGGAATGCCTCCGCCCATTTCGAGCGCCGCTTGTATCTGGCACGCAAGCAATTCGAGCGCGAGGCCGATGCAGCCGGCTATGTCTGCTCGCTCTCGTCCTATTCCGTGGTCTACAAGGCCATGTGTGCCGGGCGCCTGCTGTCCGAGTTTTATCCTGATCTGGCGGATCCGCGTTACGTCACCCCCTTCGCCATCTTCCACCAGCGTTATGCCACCAACGTTGCGCCCTCGTGGGATAGGGCACAGCCCTTGCGGACCCTCGCCCACAACGGGGAGATCAACACCGTCTGGGGCAACCGGGGCCGCATGGACGCCCGGGCAGCTACCATCCCCGAGGAATGTCACCCAATCCTGACTAAAGATGGATCGGATTCGACCAGCCTCGACGAGGTGGTCGAATTGCTGGCGCGCAACGGCCGCAGCGTCGCCGAAGCGGTCAGAATGTTGCTGCCTCCCGCCGGCCGGCTGCGGGACTCGGCTTTTCTTCGCTACCACGCGGATTGTGTTGAGCCCTGGGATGGCCCCGCGGCGTTGGCCTTTGCCGACGGTCACCTGGTGGGGGTCGCCCTGGATCGCAATGGCTTGCGCCCTTGCCGCTTTTTCCTGACCGAAGACGCGCTGGTGGTCGCCGGATCGGAGGCCGGACTGGTAGACCTTGATCCGGAGAGAATCATCCACAGTGGACGCCTCGGTCCGGGTGAAATGCTGGTCGCGGATTTGGATGCACATCAACTCCTTGAGGACGAGCAGTTGCTTAAGGAGTTCGATCGTTTCACCACCTACGGCGCGTTGGTGGAGGACACCCCACTGGAGCCGGCCGAATTCACTCCGGCGGTGGAAGACTTAACCCAACTCCAGCAGGCTTTTGGCTACACCCGGGAAGATGTCCGCATGGTGTTGGCCCCTATGGCCAGCGACGGCAAGGACGCGGTTTGGTCGATGGGCGACGACACGCCCCTGGCGCCCCTGGCGCATGCTCCGCGCCCGGTATATGCCTTCTTCCGGCAGCGCTTTGCCCAGGTGACCAATCCGGCCATCGATCCGGTGCGCGAGTCGATTGTGGTGCAGTTGCACACCCGTCTCGGCCCCTGGCCGCACCTGTTGGATACCCATGCACGCATTCCCGGCCTTTCGCTGGAGTCGCCCTTTCTCTCCCTGGGCCAGATGCATGCGCTGCGCAATCGAGAGCACCTCTTGGCCGACGAGATGCCGCTGGCGGTTCTTGACTGCGTCTTTGCACCAACCTGCAATCTGCGCCGGGCGATCGATGATCTGTGTGCGCGCGCCATTGACCTGGTGCGTGGCGGGGCGGCCATCCTGCTGCTTAGTGATCGCGCTATCGCTCAGCCAGGAGGACGGGCCGAGCTTCTCCCTATCCCGATGGCAATGGCAACGGGTGCAGTGCATCATGCCCTGGTGCATGCCGGGGTTCGTACCCAGGCCGGTCTGGCGGTTGAGTCGGGAGACTGCCGCGACCTGCACCATGCCGCAGTCCTCTTTGGCTACGGAGCGGGCGCCGTATGCCCCTGGCTGGCGCTCGAAACGGCGCGCAATCTGGATGCCGAAAAGGGCGAGGCCAATATGTTGCATGCCTTTGACCTCGGCCTGGCGAAGATCATGTCGAAGATGGGCATTTCCGTGGTCGACAGCTATCGCAGCGCCCATCTCTTCGACATCCTTGGCCTCGACCAGGAGGTGGTGGAGCGTTGCTTTGAAGGGACGCCGTCGCCTATCTCCGGCATCGGCTTTGCCGAGCTCGAAGTCGCACTACGCGATCGCTGGTCCGCGGCCCAGGAAGAGGACACCCAACCGGCGCTGGTCAATGCGTTGAGCCAGGATTCAATACAGGAATCGCAACCGCCCACGGCCACCGCACAGCAGCCGGTCGCGCAGCGCGAGGCTAAAGCCCTGCCTGACTATGGATGGGTTCGCTTCCGCAAAGACGATCGTGCTGAGCCGCACGGCTGGCAGCCGCAGACGGTACGTGCTCTGCAGATAGTAACGGGTACCGCCCGCGGTGCGGCCGCGGCAGCCGTTCAGCCCGGGCAGGCCTGGACCGCCTTCAGTACCCAGGCGGCCGAGAACAAGCCCACGGTGCTGCGTGACCTGTTGGAGATTCGTCCCGCCGCCGCGCCCCTGCCCCTCGACCAGGTGGAGGGATCCCCTACCATCGTGCGCCGCTTCATCGCTTCCGCTATGTCGCTGGGTTCGCTCAGCCCGGAAGCCCACCAGACCATCACCGAAGCCATGAACCAGCTCGGCGCTCGCTCCAATACCGGCGAGGGAGGGGAAGATCCGGCCCACTACCCGGCCTATCCCGGCGCTCCGGCCATCCTAAATAACAAGGTAAAGCAGGTGGCTTCCGCCCGGTTTGGAGTCACCACCGAGTATCTCGCCCACGCCGAGGAGATCGAGATCAAGATCTCCCAGGGGTCGAAGCCGGGCGAAGGCGGCCAACTCCCCAGCCATAAGGTCACGGAGTTGATCGCGCGCCTGCGCCACGCGCAACCCGGGGTCGCGCTCATCAGCCCTCCACCGCATCACGACATTTATTCCATTGAAGATCTGGCCCAGCTGATCTTCGACCTTAAGCGCGTGAATCCGCGCGCCGCGATCGGCGTCAAGCTGGTTTCGGGGTGTGGAGTTGGCACCGTAGCCGCCGGGGTTGCGAAGGCCTATGCGGACTATATCGTCATCGCGGGTCACGCCGGAGGCACGGGCGCGTCACCTCTCTCCAGCATCAAGTACGCCGGCAACCCGTGGGAGCTTGGGCTGGCTGAAGCGCAACAGGTGTTGATGCAGAACGGTTTGCGGGGGCGGGTTCGCCTGCGTTGTGATGGCGGGCTGCGGACGGGCCGGGATGTGCTGATCGCGTCGCTGCTGGGCGCCGATGAATTCGCCTTTGGTACTGCGGTATTGGTAGCCCTCGGCTGCGACATGGCGCGCCAGTGCCACCTCAATACCTGTCCTACTGGCATTGCCACGCAGAGACCTGATCTGCGAGCGAAATTCCGCGGCAAGCCGGCCAACGTGGTCCGCTTTTTCGAAGAGTTGGCGCGCGACTTGCAAATGCTGCTGGCCTCGCTCGGCCTGCCCTCGCTCGAGGCTGCCACCGGGCGCATCGATCTATTGGAGCAAGTGAGCGCTGCCGGTGGACTCGACCTGAGCGCCTTGTTGGCGCCCGCTCGTGCGGGACATGTCCGCTGGCAAGGGCAACGAAACCGGCGGCCCACCGACCATGCCGCCATCGATAATGCCTGGGTGCAACCGGCATTGACCGCCCGCGCCGCCAATGAGCCCTTTACGGTGGAGGCCACCATCGCCAACAAGCATCGTACCCTGGGTGCACGCCTGGCGGGGGAGCTGGTCTGGCATGGACTCCATCATGCGCAGTCGCCACTTAACTTCAAATTCACGGGCGTAGCCGGCCAATCTTTCGGAGCCTTCGCCGTACCCGGCATGCAGCTGGTGCTGGAGGGCATGGCCAACGATTTCGTGGGCAAGGGGCTGTGCGGAGGAGAACTGATTCTTCGCGGCCAAGGGCGCGCGGCGCGCGAAAGCGAACTGCACGTCATCCTCGGCAATGTTGCTCTCTACGGCGCTACCAGTGGCTCGCTCTTTGCCGCCGGACGAGCGGGGGAACGCTTCGCGGTGCGTAACTCCGGAGCACTGGCAGTGGTTGAAGGCATTGGCGACCATGGCTGCGAATACATGACTGGCGGCTTGGTTGCGGTGCTCGGCTCCACGGGCCAGAACTTTGGCGCGGGGATGACGGGTGGCCTGGCCTGGGTCTTCGATGAAGACGACACCTTTATTTCTCAGGCCCGTTACCACACCAGCTTTCTTACTCCAGAGCCTTTTTCTCAGCTCGACCCAGCCGCGGGCGAGGAACTTCGCGAACTCATTTTGCTGCATGCGGAAAAGACCGCCAGCACGCGCGCTCACTGGATTCTCTCGGATTGGTCCAATCTTTCCTCTCGGTTCGTGCGCCTCACGCCCCTCCCCCAGGCATAATTGCACGGCAATAAAGGCTTTGGGTGGCCCATTCAAGCCGTACTTTGGCTTGAGTGGGCTACCATGCTTCCGCACTCGTTTGTTATTAGGACCGCAGGGACCTGCTGTCTCTCTTCTCCCTTGCGACGCTCCACGCCCTTCATCATCGTTTCCGCAGGCACGGGGTACAATCGACAGGCGTTTTAAATCCCGTTCATGTTCAATCTTGAAACTTTAGTGGATGTTGTCGCGCTGATCGCGGCCAGTAAGCGGGAACGCGCGATTCTCTGGCAGGATGCTGCAGGCAACTGGCGCCCCTTTTCCACCGGCGAGGTCATGGCCCGGGTGTATGCCATCGCTCAAGCCTTCGCCTCCTGGGGAATCGTCAAGGGTGACCGCATCGCGCTGCTGGCCGAAAATCGCTGGGAGTGGCCGGTGGTGGACTTCGCAACCCTGGTGTTGGGTGCGGCGGACGTACCCATCTATCCCACGCTCACCGCCGAGCAGATCGCCGGCCTGCTGATTGATTCAGGCGCACGCATTGCCGTGGTCTCGACCGAAGCGCAATACAACAAGGTTGCCTCCGTCCGCAGCCAGACCCAGCTCGAGCGCATCGTCGTGATGGACGAGATCGCCGCACGGGAAAGTACGCCGCTCTCCTCTTTGCTCAAGGACGCCGATGCTGCAGCGGCCACCGTAGACATGGAGCGCTGGCTGCGCAGTTTTTTGGTCAAGCCGCAGGACTTGGCTACCCTTATCTATACTTCGGGCACCACCGGCGAGCCCAAGGGAGTCATGCTCACCCACGGCAACATCGCCTCCAACCTGAACTACTCCACCCGCGCGTTTTCCTGGGGTCCTAACTCTTCTTGCGTCTCCTTTCTGCCGCTCTCCCACATCACCGCCCGCCATCTCGACTACGCTCTTTTTTGCTATGGCGCGACCATTGCTTATTGCGGAAACTTCGAGCGGCTGCCGGGCGCCCTTACCACCATTCAGCCCACCGTCTTTGTCGCCGTGCCCCGGGTCTACGAGAAAATCCGCGATGAGGTCCAGCGGCGTGCGGGCAGCAAGCCAATGCTCAAGAAGCTCTTCGCCTGGGCCCTGGCTACCGGGCACCGTCACCGGGAGCAAATTCTCAAGGGCCGAACGCCCTCGGCGCCGAGCTGGCGCCTGGCCAATCGACTGGTCTTCAAGAAGGTCGAGCACGCTTTTGGAGGCAAGGTCCGCGATTATCTCGCCGGAGGAGCGCCGCTCGGCATAGATACCGCGGGCTGGTTTGCCGATGTCGGCATTCGCATCTTCGAGGGCTACGGTCTGACGGAGACCTCGCCCGTGTTGGCCCTGAACAACGCGCACGATCACCGCATCGGTTCCGTGGGCAAGCCGATCGAGTCGGTGGAATGCCGCTTCGCCGCCGATGGCGAGTTGCTGGTGAGGGGGCCCTTTGTCTTTACCGGCTACTGGCACAAACTGGAAGCCACCGCCCAGGCCATCGAAGCCGATGGATGGTTCCACACCGGCGATATCGCGCGCCAGGACGCGGATGGATTTCTCTACGTAACCGACCGCAAAAAGGAACTGATCAAGACCTCGGGCGGCAAGATGATCGCTCCCCAGCCGATCGAAGGGAAGTTGAACTCCAGCCTGCTGGTCGCCAACGCCGCGGTAGTTGGCGATCGCCATAAATTTCTAAGCGCACTGATCGCGCCGAACTTTCCCGCGCTTGAGAACTTGGCGCGCCAGCAGGGAATCGCCTTCTCCTCGCGCTCCGAGCTGGTTACGAATCCAGCGGTGCGAGCGGAATACCAGGCGCTCGTCCACAGCGTCAACGAGGGCCTGGCAAACTTTGAGACCATTAAACGCTTCCACCTGGTTCCCGACGAGTGGTCGATGGATTCCGGCGAACTGACGCCTACCCTGAAACTGCGCAGGCGCGTGGTCGCCGAGCGCTATGCAGCAGAGATCGCCGCCTTCTACCATGACGAATCTAGCGCCCATCGCTAGAGTGCCGCATCCAACTCACGTAGAGGTGTCCCGTGAAGAAGCATCCACTGATCAGCATTCTCGTTGCCGTAGTTGTTCTCCTGCTGCTGGCTGTGCTCCTCGTACCGCTGTTCATTAATGCCAACACCTTCCGCCCCACTCTGGAGACGCAACTCTCCGACGCTCTCGGCCGCAAGGTAACCCTGGGCAATTTGAGCTTCTCCGTTTTCTCCGGCAGCCTGGTCGCGGACAATATTTCCATCGCTGACGACCCCGCCTTCAGCCCTAAGCCATTCCTCCAGGCCAAGTCGCTGCACATCGGCGTGGAAGTCGGGCCACTGCTGTTTCACCGGCAGCTATTGGTCACCAGCTTTGTGGCCGATTCGCCCTCCATCAACCTGGTTCACAATGCCCAGGGAACGTGGAACTTCTCCGACATGGGACGCAACGCAGGCAGCCGCACGCAAAACACCCAGAAGGAGAGTGCCCTGCCGACTTTCACCGTGGGCGAGATGAAGGTGGTCAACGGCACTGCCACGGTTTCCGATGTGCCGTCTACCGGGGCTCCAATTACCTATAGCAAGCTGAACCTCTCCGCGGAGCAGTTCTCATTTGCCAAATCTTTCCCCTTTGTAATCTCGGCCAGTCTTCCTGGGGATGGGGTACTCGATGTGAAGGGCAACGCCGGGCCAGTAAATCAAAAGGATGCTTCAGATACGCCACTGAATGCGACCATTCACTTGAACCATTTTGATCCCGTCGCCGCGGGCGTCGTCCAGGCGAGCCAGGGTATTTCCATGCTGGCCGACGTTACCGCCCAGGTCACTTCCAATGGCCAGACCTTGACCAGCAAAGGCACCGTACAAGCGGCGCGGCTGAAGCTGGTCGCCAACGGCTCGCCCACCCCCAACCCGGTTAATATTTCCTACACCGTCAACCACAATCTCGATGCCAGGAGCGGGCAGGTCAACGACCTGAGTATCAGTACCGGTGGCGTTGCCGTGCATGTGAACGGCACCTACACGATGACTGGCCCGCAGGCGGTGTTGGCGCTCCACTTTTCTGCTCCGAACCTGCCCATCAACCAGGTCGAGGCGCTATTGCCTGCCGCCGGAGTGCGCCTGCCTAGCGGTTCCAGCTTGCAGGGTGGCACCCTCACAGCTAACCTGGCGATTACCGGACCCGCCAACGCTCCGACCATCAGCGGCCCGGTCCAGGTCGACAACACCCGGCTGGCCGGCTTCGATCTTTCTTCGAAGATTGGCGGTCTGAAGCCGGTTGCCGGCTCCGGGGGTGGCACGCAGATCCAGACCGTCCGGGCCAATGTGACCTCATCGTCCCAGGGCACACGCATCGATAATCTCTACACCTCGGTTCCGGTGCTGGGCACCGCTACCGGCGCCGGCACTGTTTCCCCGCAGGGCGCCCTTAACTTTCAAGTGTTGGCCAAGCTCAACACCAGCTCCGGTGTGGCTAGTCAGGCGCTGAGTGGTGTGAGTGCACTTGGGGGTGGCGCAGTGGGGCAGGCGGTCAACACGGCAGCCGCCAACGGCATCCCGGTTCACATCACCGGCACCACGTCGAATCCCGTGATTCAGGCTGATCTCAACCAGCTGCTGCAGAAGAATGCCGGCAACATTCTCAAGCAGCAGTTATTGGGCAACGGCAACAACGGTAACAAGCAGCCCAATCCCACGGACGTGCTCAAGCTCTTCCATCACTAGAAGTATTTTGGATAACGGACTGCTCAAAAAAGATTTGTCTTGGTCGGGACAGCTTCCTGCTTCCTCCTCTGATTTCCTTCTGGTGAACTCAGCAGTATGATTCACAAGGCACTCTAGGAGAAGAAGCACCATGCGAGTTGGAATCCTGACGGGCGGAGGCGACTGCCCCGGACTGAACGCGGTCATCCGAGCCGCGGTACGTAAAGGCATCTTTCACCACAATGACGAGTTCGTTGGCTTTATTGAAGGCTGGCGCGGCGTGGTCGAAAACAAGACCATGCCCCTCACCATCGACACTGTCTCCGGAATTCTGCAGCTGGGCGGCACCATCCTGCGAACGTCGCGCACCAACCCACGCAAGATGGAGGGTGGCATCGACAAATGCCTGGCCACCATCAAGGCCAACCAGTTGGACGCGCTGATTACCATCGGAGGCGATGACACCCAGGGCGTGGCCAATGCGCTGGTCCAGAAGGGCATCAAGGTGGTGGGCGTTCCCAAGACCATCGACAATGACCTGAGCGGAACAGACGCCTGTTTCGGCTTTGACACCGCCGTCTCGATCGCCACCGAAGCCGTAGACCGGCTGCACTCCACCGCGGAAGCTCACAACCGGGTGATCGTCTGCGAGGTCATGGGACGCGATGCAGGCTGGATCGCCATCACCTCCGGCATTGCAGGAGGCGCCGATGTCATTTTCGTTCCCGAAAAGCCAATCGACATCGATCAGGCAGTGAAGATCCTCAAAGAGCGCCACGAACGCGGCAAACTCTTCTCCATCGTCGTGGTCGCGGAAGGCGCGAAGATCCCCGGTGCCGACAAACAAGCCACACTTGGCACCAAGGTGGACGCCTTCGGGCACGCACGTCTGGCTGGAATTGGTCAAACCGTGGCCGAGTTGATTGAGGAGAAGACCGGGTACGAAACCCGTTCGGTGAACCTGGGGCATACCCAGCGCGGGGGTACTCCAACGGCCTATGACCGTATGCTGGCCACACGCTACGGCTCGGCTGCTATCGATCTGGTGCACGAGGGCAAGTTTGGCCGGCTGGTCGTGCTCCGCGGTACAGAGATCACCGACATCCCGCTCGAGGATGCGATCGCAAAAACCCGCACCATAGGTGACGACTTGATTGCCCTCGCCGCCGGTCTGCAACCGCAATTGTAGCCGGAAGGGACAGCGCAAATGGGCGGCGATTTCCACAGTTAGCGTTGATGAATGAGCGAGATATGGACGATACGCAATGTGAAGGATGAACGATCCTGTTATGGGGATCAGGTCCGATACGATGTCCTTGGTAACCGCGCGCATGCCGCAAGTAATGCTTCCCATGCGCGCGAATTCTGTTACGCTCCTACCGGAACTAAACAAAGCCGCTAGATACCGCTTTAAAACCCGGAAGACTACAGCAATACGCGATAATTTCTTGTGTTATAGGGTGAAAACGCGGTATAAGCACAACGGCGGGTATGTACTCTCGCCCGGTCCTGCAGTTCCCAGAGGAGAAAGCTTCGATGAGAACAACACCGGCGAGGGATGAGGTTCGCGAAGTCATGGACATTCGCATGGCTTCTGACTATCTCGGCATAAGTCCCGACACACTTTACAAATATGCTTCGGACGGTTTCGTCCCTGCGTTCAAGCTTGGCAATCGCTGGCGGTTTAAGCGTTCCCGGCTCGACGAATGGATGGACCAACAGTCCTCTCAGGGCGCCCAGCCGCGCAAGGCGGAGTCGCATCAGGACGTCGGGCACCCCAGAAAGCCGCAATCGGTGATCCCACGCCAGAAAAGAGCCGTCGGCGCGAGCCGCTAGGGCAGTTCGCAATTGGTGTAGACCGAACCCCGGGTGCCCATACCCCGTATTTCCCTGTGAAGCTGGTTGGCTTTCATGAGCTCCATGCGGCTTTCCTTAATGAAAGCCGCACCCGTGGCACTCTTTGGGACCGCGCGCAGGAAATACGAGGTATCTGCCCGGTTTTGGCAGATGTGGGATACCGCGGCGTCGACCGGCCCATTCCTTCCCGGCAACGAATCTCGGGGGCCTGAAGCATTTTCTCTTCCGGTGTACACAGAGCAACTACTCCCGGTGCGGCTTTTTCCTCAGGAAAAGTAGCACTTCGTTGTGCTCGCCGGTGCAGGGTACAAGGGAAACCAGGTCTAGCGGAGATGGTTCCTGAGGATGACCAGCAAAACTCCGGCGGCGATAAAGAGCAGCAGGGTAAGCGTGCTGTAGGCCACTTTCAGGCGAAGCTTTTCTTTGACGGTCGGGCGACCGTACGCAAGCCTCAGTTTTTCCCGGCGGAACGACATCGCCGTCTGCTGCGTGCCCAGCACCAGCATGACCAGCGCGGCCAGAAAGCTAACCGGCAGATGCTCGCTACTGGAATTGTTGTAGGCGCGGTAAAAAAACTGACCCGTCAGTACCGATAGCCCGAGTACCGTGGATAGTTCGAAAATAAGAGCGAGCTTCAAAAAGCGCAGCAACGACGCCTCCGGGGCCTTAAGCGTTTCACGATAGGTCTATCCAGTGAAGATGCCGGGGCGGGGCTTTTCGTCGGGAAAAGCCCCACTTCACTGAGGCGAAATCGGGCACAGCAATCGTGAAGCGCGTGTGTTCAAGCTAAGTTTAGTAAGGATCGTCCAGATGGAGCAAGTTCGATTCGAAAAAAAGTCTTCCATTGGGAACTTGTCCCGGTTCCGACTGGGTGGGCGCTCCCTGCGAACACGGAAATAAGAGACAATGCAGCCATGACGGCCTCGCCGACAACCGAAGAGATGGTCGAAGGCGGCCTGCGGTCCTCACTGCTCGGCATCGTCATCAACCTCACCCTGGCGCTGGTCAAATGCCTGACCGGGCTCATCGGGCACTCGTTTGCGCTGCTGGCGGACGGAATCGAATCGTTCCTGGATGTCATCAGCTCGTCGGTTGTCTATTATGGCTTGCGGCTGGCGATCAAGCCGCCGGATAAGGATCATCCCTACGGGCATGGCAAGGCGGACCCAATTGCGGCCGCCGTAGTGGGTGTTGCCATGATCCTGGCCGCCTTTGGCATCGCCGCCGAGAGCATCAACCTGATTCGCACCCCGCATAAGCTGCCCCACGCCTACACCCTTTGGGTCCTGATCTGCGTGGTTCCCATTAAGACGTTGCTGTCACGGTATGTCTCCGGGGTCAGCCAAAGAATCGAGAGCTCCGCTCTGAGGGGGGATGCCTGGCATCATCTCAGCGACGCGGTTACCTCCGGATTTGCTTTCATTGGGATCTCGGCGGCGCTATGGACGGGCGACCCGACGGCGGATGACTGGGCCGCCTTGTGCGCCGCTCCTGTGATCCTTTTCGGGGGCTGGCAGCAGCTCCGCCGCCCGATTGCCGAACTGCTGGATACGGCGCCCGCGCCGGAGATTGAAGAGCATGTCCGCCGTGTGGCCGAAGCGGTGGCAGGGGTCTTTGGGGTGGAGAAGTGCTTTGTCCGTAAGGTGGGCTTCCGCTACTACGTGGATCTGCATGTGGTGGTGCGGGGCGATCTGACCGTGCGCGAAGGGCACCTCATTGCCCACGCCGTCGCCGACCAGGTACGGGAGAAGGTGGAGAAGATTGCCGAGGTCCTGGTGCACATCGAGCCGGAAGAGGAACTGCTGGGAGGAAGTCACCCCGGTGAGTTGATGGGCGAAGAGGTAAGGGAGGTCCCTCCTCCCTCACACGTGCCCTAACAGAACAGCTTGTCCGGGAAGCACGAAGCGTTGCAGCTTCACGCTGCGGCAAACTCTGGTCTCGAAGCTAAGGCCCAGCAGGGCCGCCCGCTAAATTTCTGGAAAGAGCGCAAGGGTGGGAGCCCCCGCATTTATGCGGGAGAGCTCGGCTTGAAAGCCGAGCGGCTCGCGTAGGACGATTCTGCTCCGGCTTCAGCCGCGGGGTTTCGGAACCTTCTCTACCAGGTTGCAAACGAGGTGAAGAAACTGCGAACCCCTTTGGGGTGCCGCAAACACTGCAGAGCCGGCGTCATGGCACCGGCCGAGGGAAAACTGATGGCAGGGGAATCCAATCCTCGGGCTGCGGAAGACTCTCTGGACGAAGGGCACGGCTTCAGCCGTGCCGCAATGGGCTGGGCTGACGAGGGCTTCAGCCCCTGAGGCACGCTTTTTCTGAATGGAACGAGCTTCAAAGGCTGCGGAAAAAACTCATTTTCCTGAAGCGTACGGGCTTCAGCCCGTACGTAAATGCTTTGCCATGGACTCGGCTTCAGCCGCTGAGGGACGCCTTCCGTTTCAAAGGCACTTTTTCCGCAGCCTCTTCGGCCCGTACGTAAGTGGTGGCAAACCAGTCTGACTGTAGCCGCCGAGCGTTGATTTCTTCCAGATTCAGCAGCCTTTTTCGCAGTCGGCTTTAGAAGGAATTCAATCTATGCCTTAAGACTTATTTGGCGTTCGACGGGTACGGGGGAAATTCGCGCTCCAACTTCCGCGTTTCCCGGTATTTCAGGCCAACCCAGCCAGCGTACCCAAGTTGGACGAGGATGGTGAAGACGTAGGCGAGTATGAGGTGACGATGGGCCATAGCTTCCTTCTGCTTTAACGCATTTTTGCTAATACTGCGGTCCAGCGGATTCAGTGATGTGCGGCCATCCTTTCCACCCCGGGGCACCTAAGACCGCGTGCCCGGGGACCCCGGTTTTGGTGGAATGGCCGCGTCGGGTTCAGTTTCCTGGTCTACCCCATTAGCAAAAAATGCTCTAGAGCGTGACTTCCAGGCTGGCTTCGAGCGCGTGCAGCGCAGCATGCTGTTCTGCGATCTGCCGGCGCCGCTCAACGCTGTACCTCCAGCCGGCCAGCAGAATCCCCCAGGCAAGCCACGCAGCCAGGTTCCACAAGACCGCGGTCCACATCGCTGGATCGAGGCTGCCGTCCCCGCCGATGACTGGAGCAGGATGCTGGGTGCGCCACCAGGTAGTGGAGTAGTAGACGATGGGCACGTCGACGTAGCCAAAAATGGCCAGCACGGCGGCCAGGGTTTGCATCTGCGGACCGTCGGCAAACTTGCGTAGCAGCAGATAGCTGGCATAGATAAGCCACAGCACCAGGGTGGTGGTCAGGCGCGCATCCCAGGTCCACCAGATGCCCCACACCGGACGGGCCCAGAGCGGGCCCTGGATCAGGACCAGGGTGCAAAAGACGATTCCCATCTCGGCTCCAGCCAGGGCGGCCGCATCGGCAGCCAGCGCACGCTGGGGATGATTGCGGCGGGAGGCAAGGTAAACGATGGAAGCGACAAAGCTGACAAAAAAGAACAGGAACGCCATCATGGCCGAAGGGAAGTGGTAGTAGAAGATGCGCTGGATGTCGCCCATGGTAGCCTCGGTGGGCGCGACATACATACCCTGGTAAAAAGCGTAGCCAAGCAGGCCGAGGGTGAAAGCGAGCCAGACCCAGCGGAAGATCTTCATCACGCGACTCCTAATGCCAACACCACCAGTTTAGATCATTTCTGCCCCCGGGCCAGGGTCGTGCGGGGGCGAAAATGAAGATGTTTTGCCGCATGCGAAGCGTGCTCTGAGTAGTGGATGTAAGGTGATCTAACGACTGAAAGAGCAACGGAGGACCAGCCATGACCTGGTTATTGTTTGCCTTAGGCTTCTTTCTGCTGCTGTCCGGAATACTGGGGCAGGCATACAGCCTTAAAACCAAACGGGGTGTTCTGCCCCCCCAGAGCCGCATCTGGCGCGTGCTCGGGCGGCTAACGCTATTTATGGCTGGGTTGTTGCTCATTGCCATGGCGGTAGGCCGGATCGTTCTCCATCATGGGCGCAGCCATTGATCAAACGGGTTACGGCGGTGAGCAAATCGTGTCGAGGCTTATGGCCGCAGCCGAACCACTTCTAATTTAACCAGCGAATAGATGGATCGGGCATGCATTTTGTCTTCGGGAGCTACAACCCGAAACGGCTGCTCCCGCGCCGGCAGTGCTGAACCGTCCGCCTTGTCGGCGATAATCACCTTGGCTCCGGAGAACTGTGGATCAATCTCCGGCAGCGCAAACACCACCTCGTATCCATCCTTTCCGGTCGCGATCAAATAGCTGGCCATCGGCTTGCCGGTCATCCCGCGGCCAAACTGCCATCCGGCCTTCACCAGGATGTCGTACAGCAGCACGCCCTCGTAGGTAGTCGTTGTTCCATCCGAGGTCAGGTGAGCGGTCGCGCGCGGCATCTTCGCGAGGTCTTCGGCGGTGAGCGAAAGCGGCGTCGGTACTGCCCCCTCTACCTTAAGAACCGCCGGCCCAGCGGCCGCCTCCGGCGCCGCTTGCACGGTTGTCGACTTTTTCAACTGGCCGCCAACAACAAGGGCAGCCAATACCAGAAGCGGAGCTAGAATTTGCGCTACCTGCCAACGAACTTTTGCCGGCGCACTCTTCATAAGCAACAATGTAAACCAAAGCTGTACGGCCCAAGCATGCGTGAGTATGGATTCTCGAAATCGCAGCAATTCGTGCCTTCGTGACCGTACAGAATCGGTTAACGCAAATCCGTCTCCCGGCAAACGCTCTGGATTCGCCAGCGTAGTGCTGCTCTTTGCCCTTGGCGCAGCGTCTGCATTGGCTTACCAGTCGGGCAACGGATTCAGATGGAATCTCCCCACTGGATTCCCCGCGCCTCCGGTCCCTGCGGACAATCCCATGCTGCCCGCCAAGGTTGAGTTGGGCCGCTATCTCTTTTATGACTTGCGTCTGTCCGCGAATGGCAAGGGCTCCTGCTCCACCTGCCACATCCAGCAATTCGGGTTCACCGATCAGCGACCCGTTGCCGTCGGCGTAACGGGTCAGTCTCACCCGCGCCGCGTCATGCCCCTCGCCAACGTCGCATGGTTCGCGGTCTTCAACTGGGCCAACCCCACCGTCACCCAGCTCGAAGATCAATCCGTAACCCCACTCTTCAACGACCACCCCATCGAACTCGGACTACTCCGGCAGAACGATCGATTCCTCCAGGTGATTGCCACGGATCCTACTTACCAGAAACTCTTTCCCAGCGCTTTCCCTGGCGACTCAGGCCCATATACTTTCGTCCATGTTCGCCAGGCCCTGGCTGCCTTTGAGCGGACCCTCATCTCCGGCAACTCTCCCTACGACCATTACCGCTACCGCCATGAAGAGAACGCCATCTCCGCAGCGGCCAAACGTGGCGAAGACCTCTTTTTCCATGCACCGTTAAGCTGTTCGCGATGCCACGGCGGGTTCACCCTGGGAGGCGAAACCATCTATCAAACAACCGACGGTGGGCATGGCATTGAGTTTCAAAACAACGGTCTCTACAACCTCGCTGGGAAATTCTCCTACCCCGCCGACAACCTCGGCGTTTATGAGTTCACCCACAATCCCGCTGACGTTGGCAAATTCCGCCCTCCCTCGCTGCGCAATGTAGCCGTGCGTGCGCCGTATATGCATGACGGCAGTCTCCACAGCCTTGACGATGTCTTCGACCACTACATCCACGGGGGCCGAGTTGTGTTACAAGGCCCAAACGCGGGCGATGGCAGCAAGAATCCGAACAAGTCTCCGTTCGTCTCAGGATTCACGCTGACACCACAACAGCGCAGTGACCTCAAAGCATTTCTCGAGTCGCTTACCGATGAAGAGTTCCTGCACAATCCCCAATTCTCGAACCCCTGGCCTTCGCGGTGAGCATTTGCAGTCATTACGCAAAGCGCATGCACTTGCGAGTGCTGTCCCAGCGCCACATGGCATCAGTGCCTGTCAGATGAACGCCGCCAAGCCATCGCTCGATTCCGTTCAGCTTAACGTGATCGTCTCCTTGATCGAGAATGCGGCTTCCGACCTCCGTCAGCGTAACCACTGCGCTTCCAGACACCCGGCCTCGAGCATGGCTCTCCATCTGAATGACTCTGAGCAGCTTCACCGGACCCGGCCCGCCAAGGTCTTTAGGTCAACGCAACGGTCGGAGCGGAGTAAAATCCCCGTATGGGCTGGCTTACTAGGCTTGGACTGGCCGCCGCCGGTCTCCTTCTAATCGTCCTCGCAACCAATCAACTACGGACGGGCCGAATAGTTTTCGACAATGCCAGCTATCATCAGACGACCTTCGCTGCTGGTGGCGTCGGCGTTGGCATAGTGATTTTTCTTCTCGCCTTCCTGCCGCCGCGCGAATGGGTTTACCGGCATATCACGACTAGAAAACAAAAACCGATTCATTCATAGGAGCCGGGCGAGATCTGGACGGCATCCTGATAGCTGACAGCGGGGAAAGGCCGGGTTCCATCGGTGCATATCTCTCTGTTGTTAGGTTGACTTCAGTGCGTTCGTCATCGCCAAGGCAACTCTGGTCCACTGCTCTATTTCGTTGCCGAGCTGGCGTTCCCCCGCTTTGGTCAACCGATAGAATTTGGCGCGGCGATTATTTTCCGACTCTCCCCAGAACGAACTGAGCCAGCCAGCCTCCTCCATGCGGTGAAGCGCAGGGAAAAGTGAACCCGGTTTTACCACGAATGTCCCTTTGGTAATTTGCTCTATGCGCCGCGAAATACCCAAACCATGCAGTTCCGTGGAACCGAGCGCCTTAAGAATCAGTAGATCGAGTGTGCCTTGCAGGAGATTTGTCTGGGGTGGGCTCATGAATACTCCTATTGAATCTCTATATGACTGTGAACTCGTTCCTATAGATTGTCAACAGGAGCCGGAGGGAACGGAATCACGTGGCCGGCGAATTCGCCCATCGAAGGAGCCAACGGTAAAGGATCGTGGTGCCCGCTCCGATCGCCGCGCCAAAGGCAGGCCAGCCCTTCCAATAGGACCAATCACGAAAGGCCGACCAGTGGAAGTGGGGGCCGCTTCCAGGAGAGATCGTCCAGACGACCAGCGCGGGAAAGACCATGACCAGGGTCCCGGCCGCAGCTCCAGAAATACCGAGGACGATCTGCGGAACTCTGAGGACTCGATCGCCTAACGCAATGATCGGGAGGCCCATGACGACCCAGGCAGCTGCAAAAAAAGGTATGCTCCACAAGAAAAACGCGAAAGCGGCTCTAGCGTCCTTAAGGCTCCAGCCGGTTGCGACGCCAGACACGATCCATGCGATCGCCAGTGCCACCAGGGAGATTGCGATACGAGTTTTCACTGCTTCACTTGTCATCAGGTTCCCCGGGAAGGTAACGGATCGGGAGCTCAGAGTATATTGTCGGGGGACTTCTACGGTTGTCTGTGGATTGTCCACTCAGGCATCGCAGTATGTATGTTTCGACCCGGTCTTAGTCCAGCGACCTGAGAATTAGAACCAAATAAATGCGGTCACAGTGGGGAAGACCATGTCTCTTGCGTGCATACACATATAAGAGGGTTGGTTTGCCGGCATGCTTCCTGTGATATCGCTATCCGTTTACTCAAGGGCTGGGCGGGGGGAATAAAGTGAGCTCGCGTATCGCAAGGCTGGTGTTCGGCGCAGTCCCGCCCAGGGAGGCGGCAGCCTTTCCCGAGGCCTGTGTCTCGGATGCCCGCAGCGGGGTTACTCCCGCGGGAATATTCTTCCTCGGAGCTCTGCGACAGAAATTTCTAACGGATGAGGCACTCGCGAGTGCCTTGCAAAGTGGAAACGCTGACGCTTTGACCGTCCTGTTTGAACGACACGCCTCAAGCCTCTACAGAATCGCAAGACGTATCCTGCGCAATGAAGCCGAGGCCGAGGATGCGGTCCAGCAGATCTTCCTGGATGTCTTTCGATCCATCCAGCAGTTCGATCCGGAAAAAGGCGGCTTCAAGACCTGGCTTCTGCTGTTCGCCTTCCAGAGGATCTCTAACTGCCGGCGATCGCTTGCGGCCAACCGCTTTTTCGACACCGACCCGTTTGATGAACTCTTACCTGCAGTCTTTCCCTTGACGGAACGCCCATTCGGATATTCGCTGCCCGAAGCGAGTGTCTTGGTCGAGCAGGTACTGAGTGCGCTCCAGCCCCGACAGCGCAGGACCATTGAGCTTGTCTACTACGAGGGCCTTACAGCGGAAGAGGTTTCCATACGGACGGGGGAGACTGTGCGCGTAGTGCGTCACAACTTATACCGGGGCCTCGAAAAGATCAGGAAAGCTTTCTGCGGGGATGCCTCGTCGGCCTCGAAGGGAGAATCAAGATGACGGCGAACCACGGCTATTTCGAATTCCTGTGTGCGTTGGCAGCCTGCGATGAGCTCACCGGCCCTGAGCTCGTTAAACTTCGCGAGCATTCTCTCCAGTGTGCCTTTTGCACAGACCGAATACTTGAAATGATCAAAGTCCATACCTCCCTGCTTCTGTCGCACGCGTTCAATCATCGGAAGGAGCGCTTGCCAGAAGGCATGCGGGAACGTTTCATCGCGCGAGCGATCAAGGAGGGTGTCCCGCTCAAGGCTCCCTCGACCATCGGGTTCGGTACTCTCGGTCTGGCAAGCGCCCTTTTTATCGTCCTGCTGGTCACTGCTGCGGCCCTCAAACGCGGGCCACTCTCGAGACCTGCTGTCGATATCGGGCATTTCGACGCGGCGCAACTCTCAAAACCTGTCCCTGCGACAAACCTCATGCCGCCGGATTCTGCGACGGGCCTCCTTCCCAGGAGAAGAGAGCCGAGCCGCAGTGCCAAGTCACGCAGCGTCCTGGTTGAGTGGCGCCTCGATCCATCGCACGATGCCCATGTCAAGAAACCTACGTTGCCAGGTCATCCGGACATTTTCCAAAACCGCTATTTTCCCGCCGGATTGTCCTTGCCGCATGACACGTTGGCAACCATACCGTCTGACGTAGGCCGCCTGTCATCCTGGCCGTACATGCCGTCGAGATTCACGTTAGCAATTCCCCCTGCGTGGATCAGGGAGGGTGCTCTGCAGCTCCTGGCAGATTCCGAACACAGTACCTCTGACTCGGCCGCCTTTCCGTCGCAGTTCACTTTTACTACTCGTGCTGCACAGGGCTTGCATCCTCCAATTTTCAAGTTCAGTGGCACTCCTCTCAAGTTTCGTTTCGCCGAGACTGTGACGCAATAGACGAACGGCAAACCGATGGAGATGGCGATGACTCGATGGAGAATGTTGTGGATGCTTTTGTGTGTCCCCGGCGCGGCGAGTGTGGCCCTCGCACAGGCTTCTGCAGGTCAGGCCAAACCTCAGATGATCGTCACGGTAAGCTTCAACTCAGCAGTGCTTCAAACTGCAGAAGCGCAGAAGAGCCTCAGCGCGCTCCAGGCTCGATTGGCTCCTAAGCAGCAGGTGCTGCAAGCCCTCAATAACGAGGTCGAAGCTCTACGAAAGCAGTTAGCGGATACAAACAGCAACCTGAGTGACGCAGAAAGAGCAAGACGCGCGCAGTCACTGGAAAGTAAGGAGAAGCAACTTCAGCGCGAAGCGGAAGACTTCAAGAGTGATTCGCAAAGCGAATCAGAAGAGATTTTTCAACGAGTCGCACAGAAGGTCTACGCTTTTCTGCATACCTTTTCGCAGCAGCATGGTTACTCGGCGGTTATCGAGCGCGGGTCCGATGCATATCCGGTTGTTTGGTACGAAGCTACGAACATGGACGTTACGAACGCGCTCATCAAGGCCTACAACTCCCAGGCCGAAGCCGCCCCGTCGGCACCGGCAAACAGTCCCACTCATAGCGACACACCGAAATCATCGAAGTCTCTCCCCGATAACCCCTCTCCGAATTAGAGTTCGGCGTAATTGACCCGATGGAAGCGGAGACATAAGAAAAGCAAACACAGGCGGAGGGCTCTCTAGCAGGCTGCGGAACAACTCTAGTCTTTGAAGGGTACGGGCTTCAGCCCGTACGTAAATGGTGGTAAACAGGTCCGGCTTCAGCCGCTGAGGGACACATTCTCATCCCTCTTCCGACTTTTCCGCAGCCTGCCAGGAGAGCTTTGTGCAGGCTCGTTAGTATTGCCTTGCGAGGACGGTGTAACCGCGTCGCCTTATCGTATCTCCGCGGGGCAAAGGAACATTAGCGTATTCATCGGTGTCTGATAAGACAGGGATCTGACTCCCAGGATAGGACTCATTGGACCCATGACCCTGTTAAACGCACCTGCCTACGACCGAACTTACGCTCAAAGGCGACGCAACCTGTTGATCGGGGCTCTTGTTTTCTGCGGCGTTGCCGGCATCGTTGCTTTCCTTTGTTGGAATCTTCCTGCCGAGCATCGTGTGAACCAATTCTTTGCTGCGGTCGAAGCACAGGATTTCTCGAAAGCGTTTGGCATCTGGAATAACGATCCTGATTGGCAAGCGCACACGGAGCGATACGCGAAGGATGGCTATCCGTACGGCCGGTTTGTCGTCGACTGGGGCAAAGGCGGCGACTACGGCCTAATCACCAGCCACAAAGTCTTACATAGCACTGCCTTCGGCAATAACACCCTTCTGGCGGTGGAGATCAACGGCCGCAAAGCGCCCCTTGCACTCGCCGTAACCAGGAGCACCCATATCATGAGCTTCCCGCCTTTTGATCTCACGCCGATGAAAAACGGTTTCGGTTGGACTTATTGGCAGGTTAGCTACCGGTAAGAGTCAAAGTTTCGAGTTGCGCTGGTGAACGACGGGCACGGCTTCAGCCGTGCCGCATGGGCACAGGCACTGATGAGGGCTTTAGAGTCTGCGTGAGAACTCCACTTACGATCTGCCTCTTGTTCTGCGACGAAGGACGGGTGCCCCATATCTCGCTCGTTTTTCGCGAGATGTGGGATTCCACTGCTCTTACCCTCTGAATCTCGATTCAACCGATGCACTTAGCGGTCAACATCGGTAGATCAGGAGCTTTAAGTCCCTGAGGTACGTCTTTGCAATCGTATGTAGCGAACTCGGCTGCTGAAAGAGATGACCTCGCACTATATATATCGAAAGCGTACCTCAGCAGCCGTCAAGCGCGCAGGCCATTTACGGCACGGCTGATCAGGCTGCGGAAAACTCATGCTTTGTGTCAGGGCAGGACTTTCAGTCGTGCCATAAATTGGTTGATAATGGGTCGGGCTTTAGCCCCTGCGGTGTTGCTTTTCCGCCCGCTGCAGAGTTTTTCCCGCAGCCTCTGAAGCCGTGCCCTTCGTTCTACACTCTTCCACATCTCTAAGGTCAGTGAATGCTTCACGTGCTGTCTAAATTGGCCAACTGAATCTAATTTGCGCAAGAGCCAGTCAGATCACGATCCCGCACACCAATCAGATAAAGCAGACTATCCAACCCGAGAAACGAGACCGCATGGCTGGCTGTTTGCCTTACCAGCGGCTTGGCCCGGAAAGCAATCCCCATGCCGGCGATGCCCAGCATGGGCAGATCGTTGGCGCCATCCCCTACGGCAACTACCTGGTCGAGCGAGATACTTTCCTGCCCGGCAATCTGCCGCAGCAACTCGGCCTTGCGTGCGCCGTCGACGATCGGCGTCCGAACCTCTCCGCTCACCTCTCCATCCACGATGTCCAGATCATTGGCAAAGACATAGTCGATCCCCAGGCGCCTCTGTAGATGTTGAGCGAAGAAATTAAACCCGCCCGAGAGGATCGCCGTCTTGTATCCCAGCATCTTCAGCGTGCCGATCAACTGCTCGGCCCCTTCCACCAAGGGAATCGTATCGAGCAGCTCGCGAACCCTGACCTCTTTGAGCCCGCGCAACAGCGCTACCCGGCGCCGGAAGCTCTCCTGGAATTCAATTTCTCCGCGCATGGCAGATTCAGTGACCTTCACCACTTCTTCGGCGACGCCAGCCAACTTTGCCAGTTCATCAATGACCTCGCCCTCAATGAGTGTGGAATCCATGTCGAACGCAAAAAGCCGCCGGTTGCGGCGAAAGATGCTCTCTCGTTGGAAGGCGATGTCGATTTTCAAATCATGAGCAGTGGCAAGAAACGCCGCGCGCATCGACGCCTCAGAAGAGGAATTCCCATTCACCGTAAACTCCACACAAGCATTCGCGTCGGGGGTGTGGACGGCTAGCGACAAACGCCCGGAAAGTCGCTCAATGCGGTCGACATTCAAGCCATGCTGCGCAATGATGGCGCTTACCCGGGCGAGATGATCTGCGGTGATCGCGCGGCCGAGGATGGTGACGATAAATTGATCCTTGCCCTGCGACGAGATCCAGTCATCCAGGTCTGCCTGTGCGATGGGTGTGAAATCGACTTGCAACCGCAGTTCTTTCGACTTTGCCACCAGGGCGTCTTGCAAGCCACGAAAGCTCTCACCTCGTGGGATCTCGACCAGCAGACCAAGAGAGAGCGTTTCGTGGACGACTGCCTGTCCAATATCCAGCACGCAGGCGTCATACCTGGCCAGAATCGCTGTCAACGCTGTAGTAAGCCCTGGCCGATCACGGCCGGAAAAGTGGATCAGGATGGTCTCGTTCATCGATACGATAGACTTCTTCCCTAGACTAACAGGCGGGCTTTCGCTGCCGCCTACGGACTGATCTCATGCAACGAGCAAACGGGCTCCCCAGGCTTTGCGATGGAAGAAAAGAAATGCGCACCCTAATCACGAATGTTTTACTAAGCGTCTTTGCGTGTGTGGCAGCCCTGGGGCAGGCAGCACCGGCGATTGGCACGCCCCTTGATGCCAGATCGAGGCCCGGCGATCAAGCAGCCCCCGCCCTCACCGCCGACAAGCCGATTCTCTCTCTGCCCTACACCCCAGGACTCGACACGGAATTCATGGATAAGGCCGCCAACCCCTGCATGGATTTTTATCAATATAGTTGCGGCGGATGGATGAAGAAAAATCCGATTCCGTCCGATCAGTCCGGCTGGAGCGTTTACGCCAAGCTGGATCAGGACAATCAAAGATTCCTGTGGGGCATCCTGGACGATCTGGCCAGGAACACTTCAGGCCGCAAACCCAACCAGCAAAAGATTGGCGACTACTTCGCCGCATGCATGGACGAACCGGCGATTGAAAAGCTCGGCGCCGCCCCGCTGAAACCAACCCTCGACCAGATCAACGGCCTGACGTCAAAGAAGCAATTGCCCGCGCTGCTTGCGCAGATCCATCTACAGACCACAGGCAGCGGCATATTCTTCGGTTTTGGGTCAAGCCAGGACTTCGGCGACTCATCGCAGGTGATCGCCTTTGCCACCGCTGGCGGGCTCGGCCTTCCAGACCGCGATTACTACACCAAGAGCGATTCGAATTCGGTAGCGTTGCGCCAGAAGTATGTCGCTCATGTGCAGCGGATGCTCGAGTTGCTGGGCGACACACCCGGCGCGGCACAACACGAAGCAGCCAAGATCATGGCGCTGGAGACACGGCTGGCTGGGGCTTCGTTAACCCGCGTAGAGCGGCGCGACCCGCACAAGCTTTACCACAAAATAGATTTAGCGACTCTGCAGGCCCTCACACCCGGTTTCGACTGGAGCATCTACCTTGAGCAAAGCGGACTTGGCCAACAAAACACAATCAACGTAACCGAACCCGACTTCTATAGGGAACTGGATAAGCAACTCCAAAGCGCCAGTCTCGATGACATCAAGAACTATTTGCGCTGGCATACGGTACACGCCGCTGCGCCTTCTCTTTCCTCGGCCTTTGTGAATGAGAACTTCGATTTCTTCGGCAAGACACTGCGCGGAACGCCTCAATTGCAGCCGCGCTGGAAGCGCTGCGTTGCCCACGTAGATAATCAACTCGGCGAAGCCCTCGGCCAGGAATTCGTCAGCCGGGCTTTTAGTCCGGAGATGAAGCAGAAGGCGCTGACCATGACCAGGCAAATTGAGCAGGCCATGGCGGAAGACATCGAACAGCTTTCCTGGATGGGACCAGAGACCAAGCAGAATGCGCTGATCAAGTTGCACAGGATAGTAAACAAGATCGGCTATCCAGATAAATGGCGTGATTACAGTTCGGTCGTAGTCTTGCGCAACGATTTCGCCGGTAACGTGGAACGAGCGACGGTATTCGAGTCGAGGCGCGAACTAAACAAAATCGGTAAGCCAGTCGATCGGAGCGAGTGGCGCATGACGCCGCCCACCGTTAATGCCTACTACAGCCAACAGATGAATGACATAAATTTTCCCGCAGGCGTATTGCAGCCCCCACTTTACGACCCGAAGATGGATGATGCGCCCAACTACGGAGACACGGGGGGAACTATCGGTCACGAGCTGACCCACGGCTTCGACGATCAAGGGCGCAAGTTTGACGCCCAAGGCAACTTGAAGGACTGGTGGACTACGCAAGACAGCCAAAACTTCGAGACCCGCGCGCAGTGCGTCGTGGACCAGTATGCGCAGTACACCGTTGTGGACGACATAAAGATCAATAGCAAGCTTACCGAAGGGGAAGACATCGCCGATCTTGGTGGTCTGATTCTCGCGTGGATGGCCTGGAAAGAACAGACCGGGAACATGCATTTGGAAGATCGCGACGCCCTCACGCCCGAGCAGCGCTTCTTTGTCGGATACGCGCAGTGGGCCTGTGAGAACGAGCGGCCGGAGGACCTACGCGTGAACGCCGTGACGGACCCGCATTCGCCCGGAAGGTATCGTGTCAACGGGTTAGTGGTGAACATGCCAGAGTTTCAGAAGGCATTCTCCTGTAAGGCCGGCCAAGCAATGGTGCGAGAAAACCGCTGCCGCATTTGGTGAAATGCGGCCCGAGCTGTATCGGATTGCTCAGTTCAGCCAAGCCACAAGGGAGATCTAAGCCTGTAAGCAAAAAATGCCGAGATGGCAGAACCCTTCGGCTCTCACCCACCGACCCCGGCTCTCACTACCAATCCCCCCCATAATGCGCCGCGGCCGGGAGTTGGAAATTGTTAAACAGGTGCTTCCCGCACGCGTTTCCCGGTCTCCGGACCAGAGACCACGCCGTCATTTGTATCCAGGCTTCCTGCGGATTCCATAGCGAGAGATTGCGCGAAGGAGTCGAGGCTGCGACGATAAGATAGAAAAGTTCTCAGCGTTCGTCGCAATCTCAGCTTGGAGGTCGTTTTGCATCGGGTGAAAATTGTCTTTTTCGTGTTACTGGGGCTTGGCGCGGCTGCCCTGGCGGCACAGCAGCCTTCGGTTTCCGCTCCGGTCCAGGGACCCGGTGCCAATCAAACAAGTCCGCCAGCCCCGGCCCAACCGCCTGGCTCTCCTCCCGTTCGAGTGCCCGGTCCTCCGGCTTATCCGGTGAAGGCTCCTGCCGACCCTGCCGTGGTTGCGCGCGGCCGCCAGATTTTTAGTGCGAATTGCAGTTTTTGCCATGGTTCGGATGCTCGCGGTGGCGAAGGCGGTCCCAATTTGATCCGCAGTCAACTCGTGATGGACGATAAGAATGGTGAGCTGATAGCGACCGTCGTCCAGAACGGACGGCCGGATAAGGGCATGCCAAAATTTGATCTCTCGACAGAAGAAATCGCGAGCATCGCGACGTTCATTCACAGCATGCCGGTCGGTGGCCGCGCCGCAACCACTGGTAGGGTTGATCCGTTGGTAGGCGACGCGAAGGCCGGCGAAGCCTACTTCAATGGACCGGGCAAATGCTCCACCTGCCATTCCGTGTCCGGCGACCTCGCCGGTATCGGCGCAAAGTACACAGATGTCCGGGCCCTCCAGGGTGCAATACTTTCCGGGGAACCAAGAGGAGAATCGGCGGATATCCCCAGGAAGACGGTGACCGTCACACTCCCTGGCGGACAAACAATCGAGGGCAGGCTCTATCAGATCGATGATTTCATCGTTTCCCTCATGGATGCCAACGGCGATTATCACAGTTACCCTCGTCATGGTGATTCTCCAAAGGTCGTCATTAAAGATCCATTGCAGCCCCATCTGGATATGCTTCGGAGCCTCAAGGATCATGACATCCATAATCTGACCGCCTACCTGGTGACGCTGAAATGAAGAAGACCATAAACCTGCTGCTCGTGATTGTGATCGTTTCCTCGGCTGCGGCTGTAGCGGCAAAGGGGCAAGGACTCGATCCTGTATCGCTGACCAAACCGGCGACGGATTCCTGGCCGACTTACTCCGGAGACTATTCAGGCCGGCGTTTCAGTTCGCTGACGCAAATCAATCAGACGAATGTGAAGAACCTGGCGCTCGCCTGGGTGAGCCATTTGACTCCCGGGGTGAGCGCCGCGCGGCCGTTTTCGAGACCCGGTCCCGGAAATCCGCCCACGATCATCGGAGGTGAAATTGATGAGGCAGTTCCGGTACGCGGCGCCGGGCGCATCTCAGGCGGAGTGCTGCAAGTGAACGGGATCCTTTATGTATCTGTGCCTGACAATGCTTGGGCCGTCGACGCCCGCGATGGGACAGTGCTATGGCACTACTACTGGAAGACCAAGGGTGGCACCCACATTGGGAATCGCGGCATGGGTATGTACCGCGACTGGCTGTACTTCGAAACGCCCGACGATTACCTGGTTTCGCTCGATGCCAAAACCGGCAAGGAGCGTTGGCACAAGGTGATCTCAGACTTCAATGAGCAATACTTCTCCACCATGGCGCCCATTGTGATCGGCAATCATTTGATCGTCGGGACGGGCGACGATTTGGATGCGCCAGGATTCCTGCAATCCTTTGATCCGGAAACAGGCGAGCTGCAATGGAAGTGGTACAGCGAACCAGAAAAGATGGGTGATCCTGGCTCTGAGACGTGGCCGAATCTTGACTCCATGCGCCATGGCGGGGCGGGCACCTGGGTTCCAGGCAGCTATGATCCCCAACTACACCTGTACTATTTTGGAACAGCTAACCCGACCCCTGCTTTTTCTGGCGCCACGCGTGAAGGAGACAACCTCTATACCTCCACCATTGTTGCTTTGAATGTAGATACGGGAAAACTCGCGTGGTATTTCCAGCCCTCGCCGCATGATACCCACGATTGGGATGCGGCCCAGACCCCGATCATCGTCGATGGAGAATTCAAAGGGAAGCCACGTAAGCTGTTGCTCGATGCCAGCCGCAACGGCTACTTCTTTGTGCTTGATCGGGTGACCGGCGAGCATTTGCTCACCATGCCTTTTGCGAGCTCACTGAATTGGGCGACGGGCATTGACAAGTCGGGCCGCCCTGTCGGTAATCCGGAAAAGGACGCATCGCCGGGCGGCGCCCTGGTATCGCCTGGCTCCGACGGCATCGTTAACTGGCAGCCGCCTACGTATGATCCGCAAACCGGGCTTTTCTACGTCGTCACCGACGAGGAGTATTCGGTCTTCTACCGTACTGAACCGAACCTCAAGGCTCTGCAGGGTCTTAACGGCATTCAAGAGCAGCGAGTGGGGTCGATGGGGAAATATATAACCGCGATCGATTACAAGACGGGCAAGATCGCGTGGAAACATCTGCAGGTTTCTGCCGGAGACGGCAGCGGCAACACCGGCTTGACCACCACCGCGGGAAAATTGTTGTTCGGTGGCGATGCGAACGGCAACCTGGTGGCCTACGACCCTGCGAACGGAAAGCCACTCTGGCATACCCACCTCGGAGGGGTATCGAATGCAGTGGAAACCTACATGCTTGATGGGCGCCAATATATTCTGGCGGCCTCAGGCGATTCTCTCTATGCTTTCGCTCTGAACTTCTAAAGCTAAAGATCTTCGGGTGCCCCGTCCCTTGCGTTTTTTGCAAAGGGTGGGGCACCCGGAGATGTGTGATCGATTCTATGACCCTTGACGACTGCCGTCTCTTCTACGCGGACGAAGTCAGAATCGCAGCCCGCCTGGATTCGGCTGCGCTGGTTGCAGCTTTCGCTCGCGTGCCACGCGAGAAGTTTATGGGGCCGGGGCCCTGGCAGATCGCATCGCCGGATATGGCCTCGATGGTGCTAATGGGCTTGGCTGCCGAGGCTTATCTAAGTACGGACAATCCCCGGGATCTTTATCACAATGTCCTGGTTGCCCTCGATCCAGACCGTCATTTGAACAACGGGCAGCCAAGCGCGCTGGCTCGATGGATCGATGCACTCGAGCTTCGGCCGGGCGACCGCGTTTACCACTTGGGTTGCGGCGTCGGTTATTACACCGCCATCACGGCCGAAGTAGTTGGCGCGGGTGGGCGAGTGGCAGCCAGCGAGGTGGATGCGGACCTGGCGGCTCGGGCTCGAGAGAATCTCGCAGTTTACCCGAACGTTTCGGTGCACGTGGGAGATGGTGCGGCATTCGATCCCGGCGAATGTGACGCGATATTCATCAATGCTGGGGTCACCCATCCTCATCCCCTTTGGCTGGAGCGGCTGTCCGGCAGTGGCCGGCTCGTTTTGCCTCTTACGGCCGCTAGGGGGTCCGCCGACGCCGGCGGAGCGGGCATCGTTGCAAAGGTCACCCGCGAAGGGAATGGCTTCTCCGCCCGGGTCGTAACGCTTGCAGGAATCTATTCATGCACCAGCGTCCGTGACTCCGAAATGAATGCTGCCCTTGGCAAGGCCTTGGCAACCAAGGCCTTCACGAAGCTCAAGTCTGTGAGAACGGATCCTCATCCGCAAGACGAGACCTGCTTGGCGCACCGCGCAGATGTCTGCCTGAGCACTGCCGACCAACCTTCTATAGGTCCAGGAGACTGAAGGCTTGAGTGCCGGATCAGGGCAGTCGTTTGAAGTTTTCTGGGCAATCCCCTTCATTGCGGAGCGGGCGCCGTGGAAGGTGGGGTTGGCTTTCCGTCGATTGTGTCAGGCTCCATGATTTCTGTTCGGGTGCCATCGGGATCAAAGAGATTCGCCTGCCGCTTACGATTGATTCCCACGTGCATCTCAATCGGACGACCGTATACCTTGTCATACGGCTTAGCTTGGAGCTTTGCTACCGCAGCGGCGACATCCGGAACCTGCAAGCAAAGATGATGAGCGCCACCGCGCTCCGTGGCCGGCGGCGCATCTTTGTAGAGCATGAACTCGACGTAGTCGTCTCCATCGGGCACTCTCAGATTGACCCAGGAAAGCGCTTGACCTGATTTACTGCCTCGCCAGGTTTCCTTAAATCCGAGTATGTCGGTGTAAAACTTGTACTCGGAATCCAGGTGGGTGACAACAAGTCCAACATGCGTCATGCGATGAGAGATGGCTTTGTCACTCATGAATTGCCCCTTGGCAAGCATGGTTTTTCCATCGGGCATGTATTGCACCATCTCTACGGTATGGCCCTCGGGGTCGGTAATGTTGAAGCCAAGATTTCCAATGCGAGCCCGGTGTGCTTCACTCGGAACCTTGACCCCTTTCGACGCCAGGTAGACTCTCAGTGCTTCAATGTCGTCTGTTTCAAAGGAGATATGGTTGAGCCTGTCAGCGCCGGCCTGGCGCTCAGGAAAGAGCTCGATGCTCTGGCGGTCATTGATCTTGAAGAAGGTCATGGATGCTGACCCATCAGGGTTCTGCAAGGAATAGGGCTCTTCGAAGCCGAGAAACTGGCCATAAAATGCGCGGGACTTTTCGTAGTCATGCGCATAGATCGCGAAGTGCGAAATGCCGGTGATGCGCGGCCGCTGTGGTGTCTGGGCGGAGAGACTGTGTACGAAGAGAAGGCTCCCGGCAAAGAACGCATACGCAAGCTGTCTTCCGCGGTAGCGCATGCACTGAGTCGCCCACAAGCGAGTCGCCGTTAGCGTGAACATTCTCGAGAACGACCTCCGGGGTTGGGGTATCTTCACCTGCAAGATCTTATAACACCGGAGAAGAGGGACCGTTGCAGACTGGCCAGGAATAAGGCTTCAGACGAATGTTTCTTCCTGGGTCCATTTCGACCCATCCCCCGGCTTTCCAAATTGGCGAACCAATCTTCCGGTAGACTCAGTAATGTCAGCGACATCATTCGGAAACCTTGATAAACAAACTGGTTCTCTCCAATCTAGCCCACCGTCCGGTCCGCACGATCCTAAGCGTCCTTGCCATCGCGGTAGAAGTCACGATGATTCTCACTCTTGTCGGCGTCAGCTACGGAACGCTGGACGGGACAGCGCGCCGTGCTCGCGGGGTGGGTGCGGACATCATGATCCGCCCCAAAGGATCTTCCCCCATTGGGCTTAGCACGGCGCCCATCACCGATCTGGTTGTCGGTGTTGTTGCCCAGCAGCCTCACGTGGCGTTAGCGACTGGAACGGCTATCCAGCCGTTGTCTGGTTTCGACTCGATCACAGGATTGGACCTCGACACGTTTTCGAAAATGAGCGGCGGCTTCCATTATCTGCAAGGCGGCCCCTTCAAGACCGACCAGGACATGCTCGTGGACGAGTACTACGCCAAGGAGAAAGGGCTCCATGTCGGAGACAAAGTTCAGCTCATCGGTCATGAATGGAACATTGCCGGAATATTTGAGTCCGGCAAGCTGGCCAGGCTCTGCGTGCGCCTTCCGGTTCTCCAGGAACTCATGGTTAACCCTCACCATCTGAGCCAGATCTTTGTCAAGGCAGACAGTGAAGCGAATGTCCAGCAAGTGCTCCAGGAGTTGCGGGCCAAGTTACCCGGCTATCCCATCTACACCATGGAAGAGTTCACATCTCTGCTGTCGATCAACAGCGTCGGAATGTTGCGCAGCTTTATTGGTGTGGTGATTGGCGTAGCAGTCACCGTAGGCTTCATTGTCGTTTTCATGGCTATGTATACCGCGGTCCTTGAGCGCACTCGCGAGATCGGCATCCTCAAGGCCGTTGGAGCTTCCTCCGGATTCATTTTGAACCTGCTTGTCCGGGAAACGCTTCTGCTTTCATTGCTCGGAGCCTTGTTTGGCATTTTGCTTACTTATGTGACGCAGTGGTTGATGCGATACGCGGTGCCGGCAAGCCTTACCCAGGAAACCGTTTATAGGTGGTGGCCGATCGCTGGTGCTATCGCCGTTGGTGGCGCACTGCTCGGGGTCATCGTTCCCGCCATACGAGCTGTCAAACAAGATGCGACGGAGGCTCTCTCCTATGAGTGAACAGCCCATCATCAAAGTGCAGGATCTTTATAAGACCTACAGGGCTGGCGACGTCGACGTGCACGCGCTTCAGGGAGCGAATCTGCAGGTGGAAAAGGGCGAGTTTGTTTCCGTCGTGGGCGCTTCAGGCTCTGGCAAGTCGACCCTGTTTAACGTTCTCGGTGCGCTTACCTCGCCCACCTCCGGTGCGGTGAGCATCGCAGGAAACAATCTGGAGAGTTTGTCGGGCCCGGAGCGAGCTGCCCTTCGCAAAAAAACGGTGGGCTTTGTCTTTCAGAAGTACAACCTGCTTCCAACGCTCACCGCCGAAGATAATATCCGCATCGTTCAATACATCGGTGGACGGGGAATGAACTTCAGCCCGGTCTTTCTTGAGATCCTCAACATCTTAGGGATTGGCGATCGGATGAAACACAAACCTCGTGCCCTGTCGGGTGGCCAGCAACAGCGGGTAGCCATCGCGCGAGCCCTGGTCAATGAGCCCTCCATTCTCCTCGCCGATGAACCCACCGGAAATCTCGACAGCCAAAATACGACCGCAGTTCTGGAACTCCTGAGGAGACTGAATCGCGATCTTGGGCAGACGATTCTCATGATCACACACGATCAGGAAGCCGCTGCCTACGGCGGACGAACGATACGCATGCGGGATGGCCAAATCCTCGATTGATCCTGTTACTTCACTTCGGCAAAAGCTGCGTAGCTGTGCGGCTGGAGAGGTAGCTGAAAATTTATGCGGTTTCCTGTCGGCAGGATCCTTCCTCCAAATCCACGTTGCGGGGTGGCGGCCTTTCCAGCGATGGTATCGCCCGAATCAAGATTTTTTATATTCGCGACTCCATTTGTTGTGGACACAGTGACCGCTACCGGGTGGTCCAGATACGACTCCACCACAAACGTGTGGTTGTCATAGGCGAAGAGGCTGACCTGGCTGGGGCCATCCAGGCGAACAGGGAAGTCTCCAAGTAAAAAATTCTTGATGCTGGACACCACCTGCGGTGGGTATGAATAGAGGTCGCTAAAGTTATCCGGCACCGTGAGAATGAAAATGGTCCCTTTGGAATAGTGATCCGAAAGCAGGATCGGGAAGCCGTTCCCGTTGGCGATTGCCCTGACCATGGGAACCGCGTCATTGGTCACGTATTCGATGATAGGGATGAGCACATCGCGATTATTTTGACCCGTATCGTAGGGGCCGCCGAAACCTCCGGCATACTGGTTCACCATCGCCTTGCGGGAAGTGTACCGTACATCGACAATGTCGCTGAGTCCTTTGTCCTGCAGTTCCTGGACCAGCCCGGACGTAATGACTACATTTTTCCCTGCCTCCAGCTGCGATTTGATCTTGGCCATAATGTGCGGATCAAAGGCAGCCTCCTTTGTGAGCAGGACGACCTTGGCGTCCTGCGGAAACTGCGGATACATTTCGATGGGAATGCCAACCATGCCAAGGTAGTTCTGCAGAAAGTCCTCGCCTGAGGACTGGAAGGGCTTGTAGCTGGCGATGCCGATGGGTTTGCCGAGAGCGCCTATGATGGGATCGATTTGTGCCAAAGCGTATCCTGCGGCGCCGGCCATGGTGGAGTGCATATCCGGGTGTTGCTTCTCGTAATCATTGATGAGCTGCGAGTAGTCGAAGCTGGTGTGGATGGCGCTCCAGGATCCCCGCTCGCCGGGCAGGGCCGGGTTTAAAAGCTCAGTCCATTTGAAGAGCATGATGGCCGGAGCCTTGGCGAGCATGGTGTCCCAGAGCTGCTCGGCGTACCCGTCAATGTAACGGACCGCGCCCGTATCGACCCAGCCCCCGCCGTTCCTTCCCGGAGCAATGTTCTCAAAGTAACGAAAAATTTCATAGCTCTCATACTGTTGCAAATGCTGAGGAGTGAGCGTGGGGTCGCGGGTTTCATCGCCGGTCCAGATACCGTCAAAGATAGTGGGCTCGATCTGCAGGTCATAGCCATTGTTCTGGAAGGACTCATACCAGTTTGGGAATTTGATGATGACCTTCACTTTGGGGTTTACGGCCTTGGCCGGCCCCACAATCAGTTCCCGCGAAACCTGATCCATCAGGCCGAGACGAAATTGGGTCCAGGTTTTGTCTCCCTTGGCGGCAATGTCCGCATCCGACTTGGTGTTGTTGAAGTAAAAGTCGTCGAGGATGATTTCGTCGAAGTGGCGCGCGGTTCTCTCCGAAATTGTCTTTACATAGGCGCGATCTTTGGGGTCGGTGTAGGCAAAAGATTGAAAGTTGTTTGCTTCGTTTACCGTGAGGCCCATACCTCCGGCCACCTCTACTCCGCGATCGAGGAAAAACTTCTTTACCTGTTCGAGCAGCTGATCGTCTGCGAGTTTTCCGCTTCTGTAGGTTTCGATGAAGACCTTATCGACCTTGACCTGGCCCGTGATGATCTCCCATGTGCTCTCGAGATAATGAGGGTCCCTCATCTGCTCAGCTACGTATTCCGGGATATAGACGGCGACTTCAAAGTTCTTATAACCACGGGTGGCGGCGGGCGCCGGAAGGGAAAGGGTTTGCAGCAGAAGACAAACACACAGGAGTAACGATCTCCCTCGGAATTGCGTCATGAAGAGTAGCCCCTCCCGGAGCTGCGCAGCAGGAACGTTAGAACGGTGGTCCGCCGAGGCGGCTGTCACGGTGAAGGGCCATGCTACCACGGAGAGGTCTTTCCATCGATTAGGATTCAGAGGGATTGCGTTCGTAGAACAGACCGGTAGAAGATGGTGAGAAGCGCCATCTCAATATCATAGGTCGAGGAGTAGTAGCTGTGGCCACGCGTCCACCCAAGGTTCGCACTCAACTCGGCCGAGCCGCGGTCCAGATTTTTGCCGCCAACGAGCGCATGAACCAGCTTCTTATCGAGCGACTCAACCCTACGGTCTGGAGAGCCAAGCCCCCCGGCAAGGTCCGCACCATTGCGGCGATCTTCACCCACATGCACAATGTCCGAACCAAGTGGATCAGGCTTACCGCTCCGCATCTGAAAGTTCCGCCACAGCTCGACCGCTTGCGCTGCACGCCGCAGCAGGCCAGTGCGGGATTGGCCGAGAGCGCGGCGCGCTGCGAGGAGATGTTAGCCGATGCGCTCGGCGGTGGTGAGGGGCGCGTGGGCAAGTTTCACCGAGACGGCTGGGCGAAGCCTTGGCCGGCCGGCCCGGAAATGCTGTGCTACATGCTTGCTCACGAAGCCCACCATCGCGGGCAGGTGTGCATGCTCGCGCATCAGCTCGGATTCCCGTTGCCGAACCTGGTCATGGCCGGGATCTGGAATTGGGAAAAGCTGTGGAAAGAGTGCGGGTCGTCCGCCGGCCCCGGCGACGATTCCTAAGCAATCGCCCAAGAGCGCAGAGACCGTCCGGTGGGACGGAAGTTGACCTTTACGCGTTGGGGTTACCGGTTCATGTTCCAGATATCTGTGTGCCACTTCCAGCCTTCTCCATGGCGTTTCCAGTGCACGACGTACTTCACTGGCACCGTCTGGCCACCCGCTAAGGTAAGCTCGGCGCGTCCAATCTCAACCACTGTATCTCCGGCGGACTCCGCGGAAACGGTGGTGAGGGAGGCATCTTTTACGTCGAGGGTAACAATGGCCTTGAGCCAGAAGTTCTTGATACCGGAAATGCCCTGAATCATCTCAGCCCCGGGTGGCAGGATCTGAGCGTCGGGCGTGTAGACGTGGTCAAGAGCACTCATATCGCGCGACCGGACCGCCTTTGCACAGAATAGATCGTTGGTCTCACGCATGCCTTTAAGGATCGCATCAGGAATGTTCATTCAGCACCTCCGCGTGCTACGGGCACGCCGAACGGACAAGGGTACACGCCGGAGCGGGGGATGTATACTCTCCGACCCGCCCGGTGAAGCAGCGGGCGCTCCCGATAGATTCGCTTCACCAATATCGCAAACAGGCGAGATGGGTATAGACTTGTTGGCGCTTTTGAAATGGAGATTCGGAGGATCAGATCCTCAACTCCATCGCTAAAACTACGCCGACGAACAACGATTCATGACACAAGAACGTTTTCGCAATTGGCGGGGGGGGATGCGGTCACTTGTTGCCAGACGTTCAACCCCTTAGAGTCGTGAACCGCGCTCAACGCGGCAGTATGCCGAACGCGGATGCGTGTGATTGCTACAAGCACCGTGTTCGCGGGAAAGAGGGCCCAGCAGAAAAGATTCCGATTAGGGAGGTGTTACATGCCATTGGACCTTACCACCTTAACGTTGGTAGCAAAGCCGGTAACGTTGGACGAGGGCACAAAAGTATTGGAGCGGGATCGGTACCGTTGCCGCTACTGTGGACTGGACGGGTTGGCCAGCTTCGAGAACGCTCTCATCATGTCGGTTGATTTCGTGGTTCCGCGGGCTCGCAAGGGTAGAAAAGACCCAAGCAACCTGGTGGCCTGCTGTCGTCCATGCAACATGATCAAAGGCCGGCGTGTCTATGCGAGTTTCGAAGACGCCAAGAACTACGTGCTGGCGCGTCGCGAGGATCTGCGTAAGGCGTGGGAGCTAAAGAACGGGCGAGCCCTTAGCCAGTCGGCGTAAGCGTGCGCCCATAAAGAGGATGCAGTTTACGCACGCAGAATTGTTTGCGAGATTCGGAGGGTCATCCGAACTCTCTTGGCTGAAGCAGAGCGCGAGCGATACGGGAATGCCTGCGCCGCCGGGATTAGTGTGGTCTATTCGTGTCGCAGTGCCGTCTGCGGTTCGACGGCGGCCGCACGATGTGCGGGAATCCAGCATGCGAGCAGCGTCACTACTGCAAGGAACACAGGCACCGTAGTAAAGGTGATCCAATCGTGTGGGGCAATTCCGTACAACACTCCGGCGACGACCCTCGATGCGGCCCAAGCGAGCGGTAGTCCGATCGCCATCGCCACGCACGAGAGCAGTACTCCCTGCCGAACGATGAGCCGTAGTACTCCGTTTCGCGTTGCCCCGAGCGCGAGCCGAATACCGATCTCAGGCGTGCGGCTGCTTACCGAGTAGCTCATCACGCCATAGAGCCCGACCGCCGCCAGCAATAATCCTGCCAGGCCGAAGAAGCCGAACATCGCCGCCGATACGCGGGGAAGAATCTGCGCATCGCTCAGATGCTCTTCGATGGTTTTCGCGTTGAAGATGCCCAGTTGCGGGTCCAGCGCATGGATTCCATTTCGCACCGTGGTCATTAGTTCTGCTGCATTTCCCTCGTAGCGCACCAGCAGGGAAAACCCAAAAGTGGGCGCGGCTAAACCGATATTCTGCTCCAAAGAGCGATAAAGAATCGGTTGATCCGCCTCGCCGAGGGTTTGCGATTTGGCATCCTTCACCACACCTACAATCTCATACGTCGTCTTCTCACTTGTAACCTGCTCGCCGACCGCTCTGCCTGCACCGAATATCGTCCGCGCAAAGGCTTCGTTCACCACGGCCTGCTTCGGCGCAGCAGGATCGACGGTATTGAAATCGCGCCCTGCAACCCACGGTATGCCGATGGTCTCGAAATAGCCGGAACTCACCTGGTAGATCTCTGCGAGTGGATCGTGCCCGGCCTGCGCCTCCCTGGCAGCGGTGTGGAATTCTCTGGTCTGGCCATAGAACGAAAGCGGCACATGGTCTGTCCACGCTACTGAATTTACTCCCGGTACCTCCGCCACCCGATCACTAAGACGCTTCAACAGCAGAGGCGTCTGTTGCTCGGTATATCCGTTATGCACTGGATCGATCGACATCATCAACACTCCGCGGGTTCGGAATCCAGGATCAACCTCTGCCGTCTTCCGCATGCTGCGAAGAAAAAGCCCTGTCGTGCACAGCAGCACCAGGCATAGCGAAATTTGTAGTACCACGAGAATGTTTCGCAGGGTCCACGCACGGCCGGGACGCTGCAACGTGCTCTCTCCCTTTAGCGAGTTGGGCACTACCGGGCGCGATGCAGTAAGCGCCGGCGCAACTCCGCACAGCATCCCCGTCCCCACGCTTAACAGAAAGGCATACAAGATGACCCGCCAATCCATGGTCAAACTCAAATCGTACGGGGTGGCAAGCGGTAGATGAAACGCGGTGAGACCGCGAAGCCCTGCGACACTCAGGGCCACTCCAAATGCACCGCCGCTCAACGCCATCAACGTGCTTTCTAACAGCATGGGCCGTATCAGCTGGAAGCGGCTCGCTCCCAGCGCAACGCGCACCGCCATCTCCCGATGCCGCGCCGCCGCCCGCGCCAGCAGCAGGTTAGCGACATTCGATCCGGCAATGCAGAGCACCAGCAGGGCGACCACAGTCAGCGCAGTCAGGAAGGTTGCGAAGTGGGCCCGCACGCTCGGCAACATCACGCCCGCCTGCTCGGTATGGAAACCGAGCCCTTCATCTTCCTTTGGATAGGCAGCCGCAAACTGCCGCGCCATAGCGTCCAGCTCGACCTGCGCCTGCGTCCGGCTCACCCCTGGTTTCAATCGGGCGACTACGTCCAGCAGGACCACGTTGCTAGGATCCATACCGCTCACCTTATCGGCCGCCAGTTGCTCCCGCTCACCCTGAGGCACCCAGAACTCGAAACTCGCGAGCCAGTGAATCCCACGGAATCCCGGATTGGTAACGCCGATCACGGTGAATATCTTCCCCGAGAGCGAGACGGTCTTTCCCAGGATCGCGGGATCTCCGCCGAAGTGGCGGCGCCAGAGGCCATAGCTCAGCACGATTACCGGCGATCGGTTTTCGCCGTCATGAAAGCCTCGGCCCAGCATCATCGGCAATTCGGCAACGTCGAAGAAGTTGGTCGTCGCGCTCTGTCCCCAAACCCGTTCGGGCTCGCCCGGGCCTGCGATCGTAGCCGGCAGAAAGTTATTGCAGGCGGCCACACCGGAGAAAGACTTTGCCTGCTCACGCAGATCGTTAAACGTTGTGAGTGACGATGGGCCTTGGCGTCCGCCATGATCGAATGTCGAATATATGCTCAGCAACGTTGTGGGGTGCCCTACTGGCGGCCCCTGCAACAACAGTCTGTTCACCGCGGTAAAGATGAATACATTTGCCGCTATCCCCAGCCCCAACGAAACCATTACCGTCAACACCACAGACGGCGACCTTTCAAGCCGCCGAAGCACCTGGCGCATATCACGCCAAAAAGTATCCACCACCGCGAAGGAATTCTGCTGCCATAGCTCCTCGCGCACCCGGCGAGGACTGCCGAACTTCACGTATGCTTGCCGCCGCGCTTCGTCTGCGGACATGCCGCGCTCGATGTTTTCCGCAATCTCTTCAGCAAGGTGCAGCTCGATCTCCTGCTGGAGATCCGCGTCGCTCTGACCACGTCGGAAGAACCAGCGCCAGCTCATCGCTTACCTTCCTCCCCTGCTGGCGCCTCGCCCATTACCAATGCAATCGCCCGAGCCATTTGCCGCCAGCGGCTGGTCTCGAGCGTGAGTTGTTTACGCCCTCGCGTCGTCAACCGATAGAACTTAGCATTGCGATTGTTTTCGCTAAGTCCCCAATAAGACGTTACCCACCCGCGGTCCTCCAGGCGATGCAGCGCAGGATACAGCGATCCCTGCTCCACCTCCAGCACATCCTCCGAGGTTCGCTCGATGACCTTCGCGATGGTATGTCCATGCGCATCGCCACCGATCAGGGTGCGCAGGACCATCATGTCCAGGGTTCCCTTCAACATCTCGCCGTTTTCCTGCTTCTTCTTCGGCAAACGTGCCCCTCCCATAGAACATCTAGGCAGGAAAAAGCATACATCAATAGAGCTTCTAGGGGAAGAGACACCTGGACATTTTAAGAAGCTGGCAGGCGAGGGTCGAATCTGGCGACCATCAGTTTCCAAGGTGTTGAGGGCGGCTTCTCAAGCATTGCCGGGCGATGAATGTTGGCGTCAGAGTCAAACAAGCCCCGCCGCCGGGGCTTAAGGCGCGCCTCAAGCGCACACTTTCCCCGCGCCGGCGCGTTTGGGGCTACGCAGCATTTCGATGAAATTTGACGTGCATCCTGGTGTCCCTGCTAACCTGCGCGTTAGGATGAACCTGGAGAGCCCCTATCTTCGTATCTTCAAGTCCACTGTCTTCGTTCGCAACCATGATCGAAGCCTGCAGTTCTACGTGGACCAGTTGGGATTCACCGTAGTTGCCGACAATCGCTTCGAGTTTGGCGGACGATGGGTGGCCGTTGCTCCTCCGGATGGCAGCGCGATTCTCGCCCTGGTCGCTCCCAAACGGGGCTCTGAAAACTACAAGCATATCGGCCGGCACACGCAGATTGCATTCATCGCCGAGGATATCAATGAGACCTTCGAGCTGTGGCGTGGCCGCGGGGTCCACTTTCATCATCCCCCACAAAAGTCTCTTTTTGGCGGAGCGTCCGCCACCTTCTCCGATGCGGACGGCAACTCCTTCGAACTGCTCGGTTCCGACGAGTTGAGCCGTGATATCGAAGCTCAGCGGCAGGCCATTGCCGAGAAATTGGAAGCAGAACGCCGCGCCGCGCAGGAGCTGGAGATCGCCAAACAGGTGCAGGCCCGGCTCTTTCCGCAAACGCTTCCCGCATTCAGGAGCCTCGACTACGCCGGCATCTGTATCCAGGCGCGCCATGTCGGCGGCGACTACTATGATTTTCTTGCGTTGGGACAAAATCGGCTCGCGCTGTTGGTCGGCGACATCTCCGGCAAGGGAATTGCTGCTGCGCTCCTGATGGCCAATCTGCAGGCCAACCTGCGTAGCCAGTTCGCTCTCGCCCGCGAACAGCCGCAGCTTCTCTTGCAATCGGTGAACCGCCTCTTCTACGAGAACACGGTGGAAAGCGCCTATGCTACTTTCTTTTTCGCCGACTACGACGAGCAAGCACAGCGCTTGCGCTACGCCAACTGCGGGCATCTGCCGGCGCTTCTGCTGCGCCATGACGGCACTGTGGAAAGGCTCCATTCCACCGGTACGGTTCTAGGTCTGTTCAAGGAATGGGACTGCCCGGCAGCGGAAAGCCCGTTCTACGCCGGCGACACGCTCGTGCTCTACACCGATGGCGTGACCGAATCATTCAATGCCGAGGGAGAGGAGTTCGGAGAGCAGCGTCTGGTCGAAGCATTGCAGCAGCGGCGCGAATTGCCCGCTCAGCGCTTGCTCGCGTTCGTAGTGCAAGAAATACAGAACTTCAGCCCCCATGAGCAGCATGACGACATCACGCTGATCGTAGCCAAATGCATGGGAAACTCCTCAGCCCGGGCGTAAGTTGGATCTGGCACCCGGTTGATTGCTGAATCTGAAGGTGATAGCCTCCACTGATGCGTAAACGCGTGCTAGTGCTGGGTGCAGGCTTTGGGGGCCTCGAACTAACTACGACTCTCTCCAATGCCTTCGGTGAAGCCATTGACATCGTGCTCATCGACAAGGGCGACGCGTTTGTTTTTGGTTTCTCGAAACTGGACGTGATGTTCGGGCGTCACATAGCGGCCGCGGTTTGTCATCCCTACAGCGACGTCGTAAAACCCGGTGTGCGATTTATCCAGACCACTGTCCGATCGATTGACCCGTCGGCAAAACGCGTGGTGACGGACGCCGGCGAGTTCGAAGCGGACTTCCTCATCGTGGCACTCGGCGCCGATCTCGATCCGGGCGCAACGCCGGGGTTGGTGGAAGGCGGCAACGAGTTCTACTCGGTTCCAGGGGCGTTCGCGCTGCGTGACGTGCTCGCGCAGTTCGAGCGCGGCCCGGTCATTATCGGCGTCACCGGTAAATCGTTCAAGTGTCCTCCCGCCCCCAGCGAAACAGCCCTGATGCTGCATGACTACCTAAGCTCCCGTGGCCGCCGCGAGCGAACCGAGATAACCGTGGTGATGCCCTTCGGCACTCCCATTCCTCCTTCGCCCGACTCCTCGCGGGCCGTTCTGGCCGCTTTTGCGGAGCGCGGAATCAAATTCGTGAAAGACACCCTGGTGCGAGCCCTCGACCCACCGCGCAAGGTGGCGTTGCTGAGCGACGGGGGCGAGTTGCCATATGAACTATTTCTCGGGATCCCGGTGCATCGCGTGCCGGCGGTCGTTGTCGAATCCGGCCTTGCCCTCGATGCCTTCAATTGGGTGCCGGTGAATAAGAAGACGCTGGAAACGGCCTTTCCCGGTGTTTATGCGGTGGGCGATGTAAACGGAGTGGGCACACCCAAGGCGGGTGTCTTCGCCGAAGGGGCGGCACGCGCCGTGGCGGCTTCGATCATTGCGCAACTTCGTGGAGGGCCATCGCCGGAGGGCTACCGGGGAGTGGGCGCCTGCTATCTGGAGTTCGGCAACGACCTGGTCGGGCGTGTTGATGTGGAATTCCTGAAAGACCCAAAACCTACAGGCACCTTTCAGGAGCCGTCTGCGGCCTTGGCGGTCGAAAAAGCCCTGTTCGGTTCGAGTCGAATACAGCGCTGGTTCGGGCAGGCGTCCGTCGCCGCACGCTAAGCTTTCACTCGGCGTTGAGCACCGTGGAAAAGAGCAGCAGGCCCACGGTGGTGAAGATGACATCGTAACCGGCGAGAAGTTTGATCCATAGCCCCGGTTCGGAATCACCCACCAGGATGGCGGTCGCTGCCTCGACCATCCCCAGCAGTGCCGGAATGAAAATGGGAAAGAGCAGCAAAGGAAGCAGCAATTCGCGATTTCGGGTGCGGACCGAGACCGCGGCAAAGAAGGTTCCATTCACCACCAGTGCCCAGGTGCCCAGCGGAAGAACCAACAGTAACAGCCACTTTTCTCCCACCGGGTGCAGGTTGTAAAAGATAGCAAACAGGGGCGCCAGAACAATCTGCACCACGGTCACGAAGATAAAGTTGGCGATTACCTTGGCCAGAAAGAGCGCGGACGCCGGTGCGGGCGCCATGCGTTGCGCATCCAGCACCTGGTGGCGCAGTTCGCGCGACCAGGCTTGGTTGAGCGCAGTTACCGAAGCGAACAAGGTCGCGACACAAAGGATGCCCCCGGCGATCTGGCGCGAGATAGCAGTTGTCGGATCAAAGGCCAGGCTGAAAAGCACAACCACCAGCAGCGCGAAGAAGAGCATGCCGTTGATGGCGTCTTTCGATCGCCACTCCAGGCGCAGATCTTTGGCCAGATGGATGAGGAGATAGTTCACAGGCGTGCCTGATCCTTGGTCAGGTCAGCCACAGTAGCCTTGGCAACGCGCAGGTAATCCTGCGGCGCGAGCAGGATCTGGATGCCGCGCTGCCCGGCGGAGACCGAGATGAAATCGAAGAGCTCGATGGTCTCGTCGGCAAAGACGGGAAAGTCTTTCTTTGCGCCGAAGACGGTAACGCCCCCGCGGATATACCCGGTGAGGGGCTGGACGTCTTTGAGCGAGGCCATCTCAGCTTTGCGTGCTCCGGCGGCGCGGGCTAGCTTTTTGAAGTCCAGCTCCGCGTCCCCAGGGATGACCGCAAAAGCATGTTGCTCAGGACCGGTGGTGGTGAGCAAGGTCTTGAAGACCTGCTCGACCGGCAGGCCGATCTTTCGCGCTACGGCAATGGCGGAGAGGTCTTCGGCATCGACCTCGTACTCCTGCAGCGTGTAGGGGATGGCGAGGCTCTCCAGGATGCGGGCGGCGTTGGTCTTCATGCGTGTAGGGCCGGCCCCTCGGTGATGGAGACCAGCTGTCCCGCTTCCATCATCAGGAAGTAGTCAGCCAGTGGCTCGGCGAGCGATCTCTGATGGGTGGTGAGCACGACGGTCCGGTGTGCGCCGCGCAGGCGGCCAAGCATGGCAATCATCTTGCCCGCGCTGGCGGCATCCATGTTGGAGAAGGGCTCGTCCAGCAGCAGCAGTTCAGGTTGCGGCAGCAAGACCCGGGCGAGGGAAGTACGCTGGCGCATACCCTGCGAATACTGGCCGACGGGACGGGTAAGCGCCGGATCGAGGCCCACCGAAAGCAAGGCCTCTTCCGGCGTAAGGCAAGAGCAGGTGCGATAGAGACCGGCGAAGTAACGCAGATTTTCGGTTGCCGAGAGCTCGTCATAGAGCATCGAGGCATGGCTCATGTAGCCGATACGCGCCCGCTGCTCGGCAATCTTTTCCGGCTTGCCGGCGGTAAAGATTCGGGCGGTGCCCAGGCTTGGCTCCAGCAATCCGGCGAGCACTCGCAGCAGGGTGGATTTGCCGGCGCCATTCTCTCCCAGCAGAACGTAACAACGGCCGGCAGCGAGGCTGAGAGAGATTTTGCGCAGCGCAGCGAACCGGCCGAAGAGGCGGGACACCTGGTCGAGTTGCGCTAATGTGGATGCCATCCCGTTCCCCGGATTTCCTGTACGCTGCCCCTGACATGGCCGCGTGTGCGGCTTTCATTAAAGAAAGCCGCATGAAGTTCGTCAACGCCCACAATCTTCACAGGAAATCCGGGTGGAGTATAGAGTGGGAGGGCCTGGGTTCTACTTGCCGGGCACCGCCGGAGCCGGCGTTTTGAGCGAAGCGGTGTTGGGTGCAGGCTTGGCGGCTGCATACTTCGAGGCGCATTTGGCCTGCAACTCGGTGGCGTGGAAGACGCCGTCCCGTCCATAAGTACCCATGGCCAGCGCCTGGGAACCGTCCTTGAAGGTATCCGGCGGGGGCTCAACGCCCTGGTAGCTGACCTGCAGTGTGTGGCCCTGCTCGGAGAGCACGAATTTTGCATTGGTGCCGCTGCGCTCGATGGAATGGGCAGCCACGTCGCCGGCTACCCGGAGATGACGGGTATAAGCCTTGTTGCCCATGGCCTGCAGTTCGCTAATGGTGACGTAGTAGCTCTTATCCGCTTGAACCCCAGTGATTGCCAGGTAGATGATGGTGCCCAGGATGATCACTGCGGCCGCACCGATGCGGAGTGTCTGCGGAGGTATCTTCATCGCTTCCACTAGGGTAGGAGCCCGGATAGCTTCCGTCAAGCGTTGCTGTTCGGCATCTGAACGTATAATCGACTCGAGTGCGCTGGTCGGTCCAAAACACCCCATCCAACATCCAATTCCTTAGACGAGGCGATTCGAATATGAGCAGCAATGGAAACGGCAACCCCACAGCCGGGTTCAATGGAGCGGCGGTCAACCCGACACACGAGATTCTGCAGCCGCGCGCTGAGTGGATCGTAAAGCGGAAGCTCGAAGCGGCTCGCACCGGCGATAGCAACATGTCACAGATGCACTTTGCACGCCGTGGCCAGGTTACCGAAGAGATGTCCTTTGTCGCCGCGCGGGAAAAGCTCCCGGTGGAGTTGATTCGGGATGAGATCGCCGCCGGACGGCTGATTATCCCTGCCAACATCAACCACCCGGAGTTGGAGCCGATGGGGATCGGGGTGGCGACCAAGTGCAAGATCAACGCTAATATCGGCAATTCCGCCGTGACCTCGAATATCCGCGAAGAGCTGGATAAGCTGCATACCGCGGTCAACTTTGGCGCCGACACGGTGATGGATCTTTCGACCGGCGGCAATATTCCGGAGATTCGGGAGGCGATTCTGCGCCACAGTCCAGTGCCCATCGGCACAGTGCCGATCTATGAGGCGCTGAATCGGGTCAAGAAGCTCGAAGAGCTGAACATCGATGTTTACCTGGAAGTGATTGAAGAGCAGGCGCAGCAGGGAGTGGATTACTTCACCGTCCACGCGGGAGTGCTGATCCAGTATGTGCCCATGGTGGCCAAGCGCATTACCGGCATCGTCAGCCGCGGAGGGGCGATTCTGGCCCAATGGATGACGCATCATCATCGCCAGAATTTTCTCTATGAGCACTTCGACCGCATCGTCAAGGTGATGGCCAAGTACGACGTGAGCTTTTCTCTGGGAGACGGTTTGCGGCCCGGCTGCATCGCTGATGCCAGTGACGAGGCGCAATTTGCTGAGTTGAAGACCTTGGGCGAGCTGACCCGCACGGCTTGGAAGAGCGATGTGCAGGTAATGATCGAAGGCCCTGGCCATGTGCCTTTGGACAAGATCAAAGAGCAGGTGGAAAAAGAAGTAGAGCTCTGTGATGGCGCTCCGTTCTATACCCTGGGACCGCTGGTAACGGATATCGCACCCGGCTATGACCACATCACCAGCGCGATCGGCGCAGCGATGATCGGTTGGCACGGCGCATCCATGCTGTGCTACGTCACGCCCAAGGAACATCTGGGGCTGCCCAATGAAAAAGATGTCAAGGACGGCATGATTGCCTACCGCATCGCGGCTCACGCGGCCGATGTTGCCAGGCATCGGCCGGGGGCGCAGGACCGGGACGACGCCATCAGCTACGCGCGCTATACCTTCGACTGGAATAAGCAGTTCGCGTTGTCACTGGACCCGGAGACGGCGCGCTCCATGCACGACGAGACGCTGCCTGACGACTATTACAAGGAAGCTGCCTTCTGCTCCATGTGCGGGCCCAAGTTCTGCTCCATGAACTGGTCAAGCAAGGTGGATGCCTTCAACAAGGAAGTGCATGGCCTGGAAAAGAAGGACCTGACGGAGCTAGTGACCCTGCAGGCAGAGTCGTTGGCCAGCCGAGGTTAAAAAACTGCACGTCCTGCGCTCTGTACCGGCTACGAAGGCTGGGTGGCCCATTCAAGCCGTTTTTTGGCTTGAGTGGGAGACCACCTTTGCCATTCCGCACTCCACTTAGCTGCGAGTTAACTCCGAGCTGCTGAAGGACATCACGTTGTAGCCGCAGTCTACGTAGAGGACTTCTCCGCTCACGCCCGACGACAGATCCGAGGCCAGAAACAACGCCGCGTTTCCCACTTCGGAGGGTTCCACGTTGCGCTTCAGTGGCGAGCGCTCGGCGTGCACCTTGAGCATCTCCCCTAGCCCACCGATGCCGCGTGCCGCCAGCGTCTTGATAGGGCCGGCAGAAATCGCGTTGACCCGAATCTTCTTAGGTCCGAGATCGGCGGCAAGATAACGTACCGTTGCCTCAAGCGCTGCCTTGGCCACTCCCATCACGTTGTAGCGCGGCACCACCTTTTGAGACCCGTAATAAGTCAGGGTGATGATGCTGCCGCCATCCGTCATCAATGGAGCGGCCCCACGGCTCAGGGCAATCAACGAATATACGCTGATCTCGTGCGCCACCCGGAAGCCATCGCGGGTGGTCATCACAAAATCGTTGTGCAGCTCCTCGGCAGGGGCAAAGGCAACGCTGTGCACCAGGGTGTCGAGTTTGCCGTAGCGATCCTTCAGTTGGGCAAAGACCTTATCGATCTGTTCATCGCTCGAGACATCGCACTCAAAGATCGCTGCATCCGGCAGCTCCCCGGCCAGCGCCTCGGCCTCAACCCGCAGACGTTCGTTTTGATAGCAGATGGCGATTCGCGCCCCGGCCCCCGAAAGCTTCTGGGCAATCGCCCAGGCGATGCTGCGCTTGTTTGCCAGACCGAAAACCACCGCTGTCTGACCCTTGAGATCCGTCATTGACTGCTCCTCTTCTCTCCATGCAACGGGATTAAGGATATATCAGCCACCCAGGTCCACTAATTCGACCTCATGAATCGGGCTGCCCAAAAAGCGAGTGCCCAGATTGCGAAACTTGGTCACCGAGTCGGTCGCGAAGAAGCGGGAGCGGCCGGATGAGGTTCCTGCACCTCCTCCGCTGAAGCGATGGCCGGCCAGTTGCCGGGCTGCCTGGCTCGCAGTCGCCTGGGCCGAATCGATCACCCGGATGGCGGGGGAAAGGGCGGCTTCCATCATCGGCCGCAGCAGCGGATAATGCGTGCACCCCAGCACCAGCGTGTCCGGGTCAAGATCCGACTCCTGGGCCTGCTGCAACAGCTCGGTGAGATAAATGCGGACCACCTCCGCCGTAACCGGATGATCGACCCAGCCCTCTTCCACCAGTGGCACCAGCAAGGGGCAGGCCTTTTCCAGGGCGCGCAGGCCTCGCTCCCGGCAGGCCGCAGCATAGGCATGACTGGAGATGGTTGCGTCGGTGCCAATGACCAGGATGTCCCGGGTCTTTGACTGGCTGCGCGCCTCGTTGGCCCCGGTCTCGATCACTCCCAGAACCGGCACCGTGGTCGACTCGTGAATCTCTTTCAAGGCAAGCGCGCTGGCGGTGTTGCAGGCGATCACCAGAAAATCCGCGCCCTGGTCGAGCAGAAAGCGGGTGCTCGAAAGCGCATAACGCACGATCGTCGCGCGCGATTTTGATCCGTACGGCAGCCGCGCCGTGTCGCCGAGGTAGAGGAATTCCGCCTGGGGAAGCAGTGGCAGCAGCGCCCGCAGCACGGTCAGCCCTCCGAAACCAGAATCGAAGACACCAATCTTCACAGGTGCTTCACTCCCGGGGAATCGGAAGCGAGATAGACGCGGGTCAGATCGGCATGCCCGGCAAGTGTGTCGCGCGGTTGCCCATCCACCAGAAAACGCACCTGCGAGATCTCGGGGAAGTTGGCGTGCAACGTGCCGAGTATGGAAAGCAGGGTGAGCGTCTCCGGCTCAATGCCGGAAGGGTGGGCTGCGACAAACGATGCGCTCAGATCGACGATGGCTTCGGTGCCTGGGATGACTTGATTGGATTCCAGCGGCAGGGTCATGAAGAAGATCCCGTTCACGCCCTTGTTGGTCGAAATCGGGTGCTTGCTGTTGGGCCGCGCGTAATTGAGAATCAGGTGCTGCAGAATCACGTGGGCGCGTGCATTCTCGTCGACCGGCAGCGCCAGGTTCTGGGTGGCGGGTTGCAGCGAACCATCCATATCATTGGCAATCATCATGGTTACACTCTGCACCGGCCGGCCCGCCGACGGATTGAGCGGCATGCTCTCGGCGGAGGCGAGCAGCCGGTCCATGGCCCGCTCGCGCATGCGCAGCAACACCACCGACATCACCACCGAGCTGACCAGGAGTATCCAGAACAGGATGCGCTGGGAACGGGAAATCACGGTTGTTGCCTCCAGTCGCGTTGCCATTGTTCCACCGCCGCGGCCAGTGCCGCCACAAGGCGGTCCTGGTAACCAGGGTCAGAGAGCGGGGTCACCTTCCCGGAGATGTTCAACGGCGATAGCTCCACCGCCACCGCCGGGCAGGCGAAGCTGTTCAGGGGCTGCAAAGCAGTGCGGCCCAGGGTCACTGGGATCTCCGCATGGGTCATGGCGGAGTCGACCTCTGACGATAGCCGCAAACTCTGCTCGACATACGCGCCTTGCGCCGTATCCCAGGGCAAAAAGCGGGTGAGCGGGATCTGCGTCAGGGACGAGGTAAAGAGATGGACGCCGCTGCCGCTGGTGGTGGCATGCAGAATGATGCAGGCGGCCGCTCCTACGTGGTTGGCCGCCTCGGCGCGGTTCAGCACCGGGATAGCCGTATCGGATTCCCGCGTGGTTACCACATAAATGCCATGCGCCCCCAGGGTAGAGCGCAGCCGCACAGACAACGTCAGCACCAGGTCTTTTTCCAGTAGGTGTTCAGACAAACGTGCCCCGCTGTCGGAACCCCCGTGGGCAGCATCGATCACCACGCCAAAGCGCGTGGCCGGTTTGACTGTAGAGGGCTGCGCCGGCGGGGGCGCCGGAGGAGGTGGCGGTGGGGGTGTGGTCTGAGCGAAGGCGAGCAGAGGCGCCAGGGTAAAACCAATTGCGAGGCAGGCGCGGAGGCGGCGCTCCTCAATCCAACGCATAAATGGCAAGACCACTCAGTAGTTTGGGATAGAAATCAGTCGACTTCTGGGGCATGACATCGCCGGCGAACGCTACTTCCCGCAACTGCCCCAGGGTGATCGGGTTGGTCAAAAAGGCTATGTCCGCTTGCCGGCGCGAGACCTGCTCGACGGCTTCGCTGGCATCACGCACATAGCGCAAGTTCCGTTGCTCGCGAATCGCCTCCGCAGTAATGCCCAGCAGTTGCTCCAGAACCAGGGAGTGCAACTGCGCCAGGTCCAGCCGGCGCTGCCGTTCCGGAAGCTTAGCCATTGCCTGGGCAACTACTTCGGGCTTGGCGGTGAGCAAGTGGTAGCCCAGTTGGGTGGCGGCAATGAATGCCGTCCCCGGTTGGCGGGCCAACAGCCTGGTCAGCTGGATAGGGTCGTCCGTGCTCACCGGCTGAATGTCAAAAAACTTCTTTGCCGTCTCGAGGAACGTCGCCGGGGAGAAATCCTTGAGCCCGAAGACCACCCGATGGGTAGGCAGAATGGTAATGCCTGCCGAGTCCATGTTGACGAATGTCATCATCACAGCAGCCTCCGGGTAAGCCGGGTGGGGCGTGGTATTGGCCAGGTTTCGCTCCGTCCGGGCGACGCTTGGCGGCGCATGCTCGAGCGAATAGGCCAGGGCAGTCTCGTAGCGGTGGTGACCGTCGGCGATGATGAGCTTTTTATCCTCCATTGCACCCAGCAGGATGTTGATTGTGCTCATATCGCTGACCTTCCACACCCGGTGGGTCACTCCGTTTTCGTCGGTCACTTCGATCTCTGGCGCCGCGGTGCCGGAGAACAGGATCTTTTCCGCGGTCAGGGCCGGGTCCGAATAGAGCATGAAAATCTGTCCGAAGTGGGCCCTGGTGGCGCGCAGCAGGTTCAGCCGGTCAGACTTGGGCTTGGAAAGCGTTTGCTCGTGGCGAAAGACCACCTGCTGGCTGTAGTCGCATACCTCGCCCAGGGCGATAAAGGCGCGGCGCTCATGCATCTCTCCATCCCCGCCGGGCACGGTAAACCGTTGTGAGTAAGCGAAGATACAGGCGTCTTTTTCCTGGGCCAGAATCCCCATGCGGCGCCAGTCCGCGAAATCCCGCGCCGCGCGGGTGTAGACGTCGTTACTGCCAGGTTCGTCAAAGAGTTCGGGCAATCCCAGGATGATGCGGACCAGATTGTAAAGGCTGCGCTGGTAGTACGCCTGCTGCATTGCTGGAGAGATTTTGTCGTAGGGCTGGGTTACTACGTCTTCCATCCGGACCAGGCTTGGGTTGTAGCGCAATGCGCGAAAGGGATAAATACGGGCCATGCTGTTGGGGGTCCCAGCTCCAGACATCGGCAACCTCAGCCTGCGCTGCCAATTGCTTTGCTCTCTTATACCTGCCAGATTGTACCTGACCAGGACGGCCTCGCCGGCGCTTCCTGACTGACCCGTCCCATGGGAGGTAACACCTGACTGAGAGCCTTTCAACAGGCGGGCGGACGGGTGGCCGTACACTGATCAAACCGAAAAGCTGGAGGCAGGTTTCAGGTTTAATGTCGACGTGCTACCATCCTGCACACGAACACTGGGACCCCGGATTTCCAGTGGAGCTTGGTGGGGTGATCGCACCGTGCGCGGCTTTCTGCACAAAAAGCTGTACAGCGATCCCTCGGCGGGTGCCACGTTGCAGGAAATTCGGAGACACGAGGGCTGGGGCTATGGCGCTCTCTAGCGAGCGCAGAATGGGGATCAATGGTTGCGCTGGGCCCATTCGCGGGTTTTCACACAGCGGCCGTACTCAGGGAAGGCTGTGCGTGTGGATGACCGTCAAGTTTGCCATCGTATTGACCTTGGGGCTGTTGCTCTCCCAGGTTAGCTGGGCCCAGGATCCCTTAAATGACGTGCACATTAATCCCCCGGCTCAGGCGCCCGTCGCGCCCATAGCGCCCACTGACCCTAACGCGAAGACGACAGTTACGCCAGCGCCGCTCGAGGGCAAGAAGGCGATGTCTGCGCGGCCCAATGAGCGCATCCGGGTAGATGTAAACCTGGTACTGGTGCCGGTTACCGTGACCGACCCGCTCAACCGCCTGGTCACCGGTCTGGAGCGGCAGGACTTCTTCATCTTCGAGAACAACGCTCTGCAGAAGATCAAGAGCTTCTCTGCGGAAGATGCTCCGGTCTCGATCGGGATCATTTTTGACCTGAGCGGCAGTATGACGGACAAGATCAATCGCGCCCGGAACTCGATTCTGGAGTTTCTGCGCACCGCCAACCCGCAGGACGAATTTTTTGTCATCGGCTTCAACGACCGGCCTGAGTTGATTTCCGATTTTACCAACAATGTGGACAACATCGAATCCCGCCTGTTGACCGTGAAGCCTGGCCATCGCACTGCGCTGCTGGACGCTATCTACTTCGGCTTGAACAAGATGAAGCAGGCGAAGAACGAGCGTAAGGCGCTGCTGGTGGTCTCGGATGGGGGTGACAACCGCAGCCGTTATACGGAAAGCGAAGTGCGTGCGGTGGTACGCGAGTCTGACGTGCAGATTTATTCCATCGGTATCTTCGACCAGTACGCGCCCACGCGCGAAGAACAGCTGGGACCTATTCTGCTGCACGACGTGAGCGAGGAGACTGGGGGCCAGCTCTTCCGGGTGGATGACCTCGCCGATATGGCCGACATCGCGACCAAGATCAGTGCCGAGTTACGCAATCAATACGTGCTGGGGTATAGGTCAGAAGATATTAAACGGGACGGGAAGTGGCGTAAATTGAAGGTAAAGCTGGTTCCGCCTGAGGGGCTGCCCCAGCTTACCGTTCATGCCCGTACCGGATACTATGCGCCCTTGCAGTAGTTGGCTGTTCGTTCTTTTGATCTTCCTGCTTTGCAGCATGCCGGCCCCGGCCCTGATGCAGGTGGCTGTTCCGCCGTCTGCCCCTCCGCTGACGCCGGAGAAACAGCTGCCGCTCAACGTCGATCGTGATCCCGTCGCCTCTCCTGACAAGCCAGAAAGCGGCGCCTCCAGTGAGGCCGGGAATATAGCGGTGATTGGTCGCGATAATGGCCGATACACCCTGCAGCGAAATGTCGATGAGGTCGTTTTGAACGCCACCGTGCTCGACGACAAACAGCACATGGTGGCCACCCTGACGAAAGACGATTTCAAGGTCATGGAAGACGGCGTGCTCCAGACCATTACGTCGTTTCAGCACCAGGACATTCCCATATCGTTGGGGATTCTGGTCGACAACTCCGGCTCCATGCGTACCAAGCGTCAGGCGGTGAATACGGCTGCCCTTGACCTGGTACATTACTCGAACCCCGATGACGAGACCTTCGTGGTCAATTTCTCCGACGAGGCCTACATCGATCAGGATTTCACCGCGAACGTGAACAAGTTACGCGACGGCCTCTCGCACATCGATTCCAAGGGTGGCACGGCATTGTATGACGCCATCATGGCCTCGGCCGATTACCTCACCAAGAATGCCAAGCGCTCCAAGCAGGTTCTGCTGGTCATCACGGATGGAGAAGACAACGCTTCAAGCACCACGCTCGAAGAAACGGTACGCCGCATCCAGGACCTGGAGGGGCCGATTGTTTATTCAATAGGGCTGCTCTATGACGACACAGGCGGTGGCCGCGAGGCTCATCGCGCCAAGCGAGCGCTCGAACTGCTCTCTAATGAGACGGGCGGTATTTCCTTCTTCCCCAAGAACCTGGAGCAGGTGGACGCCATCGCCGGGGAGGTCGCAAAGGACATCCGCGAGCAGTACACCATCGGCTATCACTCCACCAAGCCCATCAGCCAGGGCGGCTTCCGTTCGATTCACGTAGAGGCCAAGGCCAAGGGATACAACAAGCTGGTTGTTCGTACCAAGACCGGCTACTACCCGAATCTCAAGAAGGCGAGTACGCCGAAGAACGGGTCGCCAGCGGCTGCCAATTGATTTCCGGCTGCTACACTTGTCATTTGGCCTATGTCCCCCTTTACTCGTGAGGTTGCAGCGCGCGCGCTGCATGTCGCCGAAGATATAACGGAGTTGATGGGTTCCACCCCCATGCTGCACCTGCACCGGGTCGTGCCCGCAGGGGCGGCCGATATTTACGCAAAACTTGAGCTATTCAATCCCGGCGGCAGCGTCAAGGATCGGGCGGCGCTGGGCATGATTCTGGATGCCGAACAGCGCGGCCAGCTGCAGCCAGGCGCAACCATCGTCGAGGCGACCGCCGGGAATACCGGGGTGGGGCTTGCCTTGGTGGGTGTGCATCGCGGTTACAAAGTCGTTCTCTTTGTGCCCGAAGGTTTTGCCGAAGAGAAATGCATCCTCATGCGAGGTTTTGGCGCCACAGTGATCCGCACTCCAGAGGCGGAGGCCATGTCTGGCGCCATCCGCCGCTGCCGTGCCATGGCTGCAGAGACGCCGGGCTCGTTTGCGGCCCTGCAGTTTGAAAATTCCGCTAATCCCGACTTCCACTATGCCACCACGGCCCCCGAGCTCTGGGAGCAAATGGAGGGCCGGGTGGATGCCTTTGTATGCGGTGTCGGGACCGGTGGCACATTCTCTGGCGTGGCTCGCTTTCTCAAGCAGCAGAATCCGGGCATTCTCACCGTGGCCGTCGAGACCCAGGGCTCCGTGCTGCAGGGTGGTGAGCCGGGTCACCACAAGGTGGAGGGGATCGGCGTTTCCTTCATTCCCCAGACCTTCGACCGCGAGTGGTGCGACGAGATCGTCATGGTCAAAGATCCGGATGCTTTCGCCATGGTCAAGCGGCTGGCGGCGGAGGAAGGCGTGCTTGCCGGCTCCAGTGGCGGCGCGGCCGTGGATGCAGCAGTGCAGATCGCTGCCCGCCTGGGCAAGGGAAAGAGAGTGGCCACTGTCATCCCCGATTCCGCAGAGCGTTACCTTTCGAAAAAGATCTTCGAGGGCGGTCTGTGAGCACCGGCAAACACGGTTTTTCCACCCGCGCTATCCATGACGGCCAGTCTCCCGATCCCTTGACCGGCGCGGTCAATGTGCCTATCTACGCCTCATCCACGTATGCCCAGGAAGAGATTGGTAAGCACCGCGGATACGAATACTCCAGGGTTTCGAACCCCACGCGCACGGCGCTCGAAGAAAACCTGGCCTCGCTGGAAGGAGGCTCTTCGGCGCATGTTTTTTCCAGTGGCATGGCAGCGATCGCAGCATTGGTCACCATGCTTAAGACCGGCGACCACGTCATTTGCGGATCGAATGTTTACGGGGGAACGCCGCGGCTCTTCGACCAGATCATTGCCAATTACGGCATACTCTTCACCTACGTCGATACCACCGACCTAGAGCAGGTGCGGCGGGCGATCGGGCCCAACACCAGGCTGGTCCATATCGAAACTCCGACCAACCCGCTGATGCAGATCACCGACATTCGCGCCATCGCCGACCTCTGTCATGAACGGCGGAAAACCGGGCAGGCGATCGATCTGAGCGTCGACAACACCTTTATGTCGCCTTACTTTCAGCGGCCGCTGGAGTGGGGCGCGGATCTCGTCATGCACTCGACCACCAAGTTTCTCAACGGCCACAGTGATGGCCTGGGGGGCGTTCTGGTGGGGACCACTCCGGAGCACAAGGAGACTTTTGCCTTCGTGCAGAAATGCACTGGAGGCATTCTTTCCCCCTTCGAGTGCTTTCTGGTGTTGCGCGGGGTCAAGACGCTGGCCGTGCGCATGAAGCAGCATGAAGTGAATGGCCGTGCGATCGCAGAGTATCTTGCCGGCCACCCCAAGATCCCTGCAGTCTTTTATCCCGGCCTTTCCCACCATCCCCAGCATGAGCTTGCCCAGCGGCAGATGTCTGGTTTCGGCGCGCTGATTACTTTCGAGACTGGTTCTCTCGAAAAAGCCAATTCCATGCTGCGCCGCCTTAAGGTCTGCACTGTCGGCGAATCTCTGGGTGGAGTGGAGACGCTTATCTCCCATCCCGCCACCATGACGCACGCGGCGCTGGGCCAGGAAGGCCGCGCCAGGATCGGCCTGACCGACGGCATGGTGCGCATCTCGGCGGGTATCGAAGATGCCGACGATCTGCTCGAAGATTTGCAGCAGGCGCTCAGCGTGCTGTGAATACCGGGGTGATAAACTCAAGGGTTTACTCGATGGAGCGTACCCGTTTCGAGCAGACGACGGAGCCCACGCAATGAGTGCTCACGCAGCCGATAGCGCCCTCACGCCGACCCATTCCTTTGCTCTGACCGACGAGCAGGAGCAGTTGTGCAAGGAGATTCGCGATTTTGCCGCGCGCGAAATCGCTCCCAACGTCATGCGCTGGGACGAAGCCAGCGAGTTCCCCCTGGAAGTGGTGCAGAAACTGGGCGCGATGGGCCTGATGGGCGTGATCTTCCCCGTGGAACTTGGGGGCGCCGGCCTGGGCTACGTGGACTACGCGCTCGCCGTGGAAGAGCTTTCGGCAGTTGATGGCTCGATCGGGATTATTGTGGCCTCGCACAACTCGCTCTGTACCAACCACATTTTTGTTGCCGGCAACGAACAACAGAAGCGTAAGTACATTCCCCTGCTCGCCTCGGGCAAATGGCTCGGCGCCTGGGGATTGACCGAACCTGGTTCCGGTTCCGACGCCGGAAGCGCGCGCACCAGCGCCGTACGAAAAAGGGATCGCTGGGTGCTGAACGGGAACAAGACGTTTATCACTAACGGACACTATGCCGATGTTTCTGTCATCATCGCGGTTACGGATAAGAGTAAGGGCACCCGCGGCCTTTCGGCGTTCGTGGTGGAGAAGGGAACTCCGGGCTTTCGCGCAGGTAAGAAAGAGAACAAGCTTGGCTTGCGCGCCAGCGACACCTCTGAGCTCATTTTTGAAGACTGCGAGATCCCGAGCGAAAACCTATTGGGCCGGGAAGGGGAGGGCTTTATCGACTCCATGCGTATTCTGGACGGCGGCCGTATCTCCATCGCCGCGCTTTCGCTCGGCATCGGGCGTGGGGCCTTCGACGCCGCTCGCCGTTACGCAAAGCAGCGCCACCAGTTCGGCAAGGCCATCTCGGAGTTTCAAGGGATTCAATGGAAGCTTGCCGATATGGCGACCCAACTGGACGCCGCGCGGCTGCTCACGCTGCGCGCCGCGGTGATGAAGGATGCCGGCCAGAAGACTACGCTCGAGTCATCGATGGCCAAATTGATGGCCAGCGAAGTAGCGGTGAGAGTCTGCGATGAGGCGGTGCAGCTTCACGGCGGTTACGGGTTCATCAAGGACTACCCGGTGGAGAAGTTTTACCGCGACGTGAAGCTGTGCACCATCGGTGAAGGCACCAGCGAGATTCAGCGCCTCATCATCGCCCGCGAGATTCTCAACAAGTAGCCGTCTCATGCTTAAGGGAGCAATTACACGGGCAATAAAAGCTTTGGGTGCCCCATTCAAGCCGTACTTTGGCTTGAGTGGGCTACCATGCCTCCCCCACTCGTTAGTCATTAGGAGCGTAGCCGAGGGATCTGCCGTGTTCGGGATCTCGACCTGGAAGCCGCTGGAAACCCGGTCCATCCCTCGGGAATTATTTGCGGTCAGGACGGAGTTTTACCCTTACAAAAGCCGAGCGATCCCGTTCACGACAATCACTCGGCTCTTATAGCGTCCATCGGATCAATCGCCAAGATGCGAGCGGTTGCGGACCATGCGGCGATCGTTGCCGCGACCAGCAACGAGAACGACGCCATGGCATACGTCAGCATCCCTGGAACTTTGGCGCCCAAAAACAGATGTTGCAGGAAGGGTCCGGAGCCTACCGCCCCTCCGATACCGGCTACGATGCCTGTACCGATGGGAATCAGGCTTTGCCGCAGGATCATCGCTCGAACGTTCCCGGTCGAGGCTCCGAGCGCTATTCGAACACCTAACTCGTGCTCCCGCTGCGTGATGGTGCGTGATGATGTGCCATAGACGCCTATGACTGCAAGGAGCAACGCCAAAACCCCAAGAAACAGAACCGAGGTGGTGTAGAACTTTGGCCGTCCGAGGGTTTCGCTGAGACGTTGTTCGAAGGTCTTCACTTCGTAAACCGGCACGCTTCGATCTAATCCCATGACGGCGTCCCGGCACGGTGGCAGGTATTTCCGGGCATCACCGTGTACCTTCGCGACAAAAGTCAGTGCCGGAGGAGGCTCTTCTTCGACCGGCCAGTAAGCCTGAGGGCCCCCGTCGTACTCCGGACCCCCCATGCGCGCGGTGGCAACCACACCCGACACCAAGTACGGCCGGGCCGTCCACGGTGCGATGATCCGGCGACCAACCATATTCGTGCCTAGGCCAGCCTGACGTGCAAATGCCTCGTTCACAATCACGGTAGGTTCAGGCGACTTGCCTTCGTCCATCACGAACTCTGTTCCGGCAATGAGCTTCGTACCCATGGTCCTGAAGTAGCCCGGCGTTGTGCCGTTCAGTACTACCCCTTGAATCTGTTGACCGGAGTCCGCTTTGATTGTGCCCGCCATGAGTACATTATTTGTAAGCGGCAGGTAGTTGACTGCACCTGCCGATTCGACACCTGGAATGGACCGCAGACGATCCAGGACAGCGGAGTAGTACTGCCACTCGGCCGTCCCATTCTGGTACCTCGTTCCCTGCAGAGAAACCTTCAGCGTGACTACGTTTGCCGGCCGAAAGCCCAAGTCGGTATCGAGCAAGCGCAGGAAAGCTGAGCTCAGGGTGAGGGAACTGACCAGCAGAATCAGCGTGAACGCAACCTGCAAGCCGACCAGGATCGACCGCAACTGCCTGGTCACTGGTTCGCTCGCGCCCTGGTGTACCCGAACCAGTTGCGTAGAAGGCTGGAGGCGGCCGATCAACCACGCCGGCATGACTCCAAATATGGCTCCCACTATCAGTGCAACGGTGATTGCGAAACAGAGGACACGCCAGTCCAAAAGGGTGTAGTTCTGGGTCGCCAATTGTGCCGGCAAGGCCGCACTTGCGATGCGAGAGACGAAGAAGGCGACAATCAGCCCGAGTGTGGCTCCCGACAGGGTGAGCGCTGTCGCCTCTACAGTCAGCTGTTGGACGAGCCGTGATCTGCTGGCGCCTAAGGCAGTCCGTAGCGCCAGTTCCTGGTGACGCTCCGCTGTACGGGAAAGGAGCAATTGCGCGACATTGGCACAAGCCGTTAACAGGACCAACAAAACAACAGCCGAAAGGATAAGCAGCGACTGACGGACCTGCGCGGTAATTTGATCCCGCAGGCCGACCAATGTGGGACGCTCAGGACGATCACCTCGAAAGCTGGCGGGGCTCAAGCGGGATGCTTCATCTTTGAACTGCTGCCGCGCCTGCGTCATCGTGATCCCCGGCTTTAGGCGACCAATGGTTTGCCAGACAAATGCTCCGCGTTTCGGAATGGTTTCGAAGTCGAAGACAGTTGGAATCCATATATCTACGTCGCCGGGATAGTCAAAGCGCGGCTCGGCCACACCGATGAGCGTGAGAGCAGCGCCATTCAAACGAAGGGTACCGCCGAGCGCCGCCGGATCGCCGCCGTATGACTGCTGCCAGAGACGATGACTGATTACCGCGACATGGTTCTGGCCCAACTTGTCTTCTTCCACGGCAAATGTGCGGCCTACCTGGCTTCCTGTTCCGAGCAATGCGAAGAAATTCGCTGAGGTCTCGGAAACTCGAACTCGCAAAGCATCACGGCCCGAATTCAGATTCATTTCGGAGGTAGAGAAAGTGGCTGCGCTTTCCAGGTACGAACTGTGATCGCGCCACGCTGTGAAACTGGCGCGCCCATTTCCTGCGCTAAACGGCGAGAGGCGTAACTCCACCAAGCGTGCGGCATCCGAGAAGGGCAGAGTTCGCAGCAGCAGCGCACTCGCGATACTGAACACTCCGGTGCTTACGCCGATGGCCAGAGCCAGGGCACCAATGGCCAGGGCTGCGCTCAACGGTCGTTTGCGGTAAACCCGTATAGCGAAGTGCAGGTCCTGGTTCAACTCATGTACCAGCTCCCTGGGCGCAGAGACTGCGACATCACAGAGAGCATGAACCCACAAGCGTGCATGTTCGTTCCAGCCTTGTGCTTCGCGCTGCTCGTCACGAAAGTGACGAGCCATCGGCGTCTCGTATTCTTCCCGAAAGCTTGCCGGGTAGAATTTGAGCAATCTGCGGTAGAGCTTTGTGAGATCAGTCATGGACGCCTCACGTCAGGTTTGGCATGCCCAGGTGAACCTCGGCAAGTTGTACGAGAGCGCGCAAGCGCGCAACCTCAGCTCGGATAACACGACCACCGAGTGGAGTAATTCCGTAGTAACGGCGCCGTTCATCGTCCAGGTGTGGGTCCGGGCGTTCCTCTGACTCGACGATGAGCCCTTGTTCCAACATCTTGTTGATGGCTCCATAAAGCGCGCCGGAACCTAAATTGACGCGCTTGTTCGTCCGTTGCAGGATCTCCCGTTTAAGTGCGTACCCATGTCGCTCCCCTTCCGTGAGCGAAAGCAGCATGTGGAAGACAGGGAGTGAAAGCGGCAACATCTGTTGAATCTCTTCGTTCGAATTCGTCATAGTATGTCAAATTATGACCTACTATGACCGATTAAAGCCTAGATTGTCAAGTTCGGAAGCTCTTTCGTCGTGAATCGTATGATCGGGAGGGATGAAGAGCGACAGCAGTGAAGTGACGGAGTTGGTCAGGCGCTTGCGCCAGGGAGATGTACGCGCGCTGGCCCGGGCGGTTTCGCTGGTGGAGAATGACGCGCCTTCGGCGCGGCAGATTCTTTCCTGCTGCTTTCCCGACAGCGGCTCCGCAGTGCGCATCGGCATCACCGGCTCTCCCGGCGCCGGTAAGAGCACCCTGGTCGATGGGCTGGCTCACCGGTATCGCGCGCAACAGGCGACCGTCGGAGTGGTTGCCGTCGATCCCACCAGCCCCTTTACCGGGGGGGCCATACTGGGAGATCGCATCCGGATGCGAGAGCACGATGCCGATCCCGGCTTTTATATGCGCAGCATGGCCACCCGCGGCTCGCTGGGTGGGCTCGCCCGCAGCTCGGCGGAGGTAGCCGCCGTGATCGAGGCCAGCGGCAAGCAGCGGCTCCTGATCGAAACCGTGGGGGTTGGCCAGGATGAAATCGATATCGTGCGCCTGGCCGATGTAACCATCGTTGTTCTGGTGCCCGGCATGGGCGACGATGTGCAGAGCCTCAAGGCGGGCATTATGGAGATTGCCGACATTTTCGTGATCAACAAGAGCGATCGCGACGGCGCTGACCGGGTGGAGAAAGAAGTGCGATCGCTGCAGTCGTTGAGTGCGCAACACGGCAGCTGGATTCCTCCAGTGGTCCGCACTGTCGCCACCACCGGCGCCGGCATCGAAGAACTGGAACAGGCGGTGGACAAGTTTTGGTCATGGCTGGCCGAAGAGGGAAGGCTTACCACCCGGCAGGAGGCGCACTGGCGAGCCCGGGTGATGGAAATGATTAGCCATGAACTGCTGCGCGCAATGCGCGGAAATGGCCTAAGCGACCAGGCGCTGGCGGCGATCGCTCACCGGGTCGTGCTCAGAGAACTGGATCCTTATCAGCTGGTACCCGAATTGGTAGAGCAACTCACACGAGGAGAGAAAGATGGCAAAGATCGACCACCTGGGCATTGCGGTTAAGAGTATTGAGCAGGCCCGGCGCTTATATGAAACCCTCGGCCTCACCGTTCTGGAAGAAGAAGAGGAGGAGGAAGGCGTGCGCAGCGTCATGATCCCGCTCGGGGAGAGCAGCCTGCGTCTGCTCGAACCGCTGCACGACGGGACGGCCCTGGGCAGGTTTCTTGCCCAGCATGGGGAAGGCCTGCATCACCTGGCGCTCCACGTGGACGACATTTCGGGCACCTTCGAAGAGATGAAGCAGTCTGGCGTACGCCTGATCTCCGAGGAAATCGAAATCGGCGCCGGGGGCCGGCTTCACTTTCTGGTGGATCCATCGGCTGCGAACGGTGTGCTACTGGAAATCTGTCAGGATCCCATTGCTGCGGTCTAAGGCCGTGTTTTTATGCTCCTAGCCCTGAATACCTGCGGCAACACAGCCAGCGTGGCTCTGGGCGTGGCAGGCGCGAATGAAGTCCAGGTTCTCGCTACTGCCAGTCTCGCGGTGCGCACTTACTCAGCGCGCCTAATCCCTGAGATCGCTGCCATGCTCGAGAGCCGGCATCTGACGCTGCGCGATATCGAAGCCATCGTAGTGGTGAACGGGCCCGGCAGTTTCACCGGCATCCGGGTGGGCATAAGCACCGCCAAAGGCCTGGCCGAAGGCGCGGGCATCCCCCTGATTGCGGTGTCGCGATTAGCGCTGCTGGCCGGCGCCAGCGGATTGCCCCATGTGCTCGCGGCCGTGGATGCCGGCCGGGGTGAGTACTACGTGGGCGAATACCAGGACGGCAACAATCTGGGCGAGCTGCTTTTGAGCGGAGAGGAGACGGTGGCGGCTGCCAAACAGCCGGGAGCGGGAGTGCTGGTTTGCGATGAGAGCGTTGCCGGGGATGCCCCGGCAACCGCCAGCAGCGCCTGCGCCGCCCTGGCGATCTGCGGGCCGGTCTACGTGCAAGCTCCCGACGCTGCCGAGGCGCTCCGTTTTGCCCTCGTCCGTTTTCGCGCGGGCAAATTTGAGGATGCCGAAACTCTGCAGGCCAACTATCTGCGCCGCTCCGACGCGGAGGTTTTCCGTTCCGCCAGAGCCGGGGTTGCGACGTGAGCTTCAGTGTCCGCGCCATGACGGCGCAGGATATCGATTACGTACTCATGCTCGCCGCCAGCTTCGTCGAAGCCCCGCACTGGACCCGCCGCGATTACGAACAGATCCTGCTTCCCGCGCCCCCCTCCCCCTCCAAATCCCCCTCCGCATCTTTGACCCGCTGCTCCGTGATTGCGCTATGCGGCAGCGCCCTTACCGGCTTTGCCGCGGCCAGCTGGTTACCCCAGGAAGCCGCTGCGGAGGTAGAGGGGCTGGTGGTTGACGAGAAGTATCGCCGACAGGGCATTGGGAGCGCCCTGATCGGCGCCTGCATGGTGTGGGCAGCTAAGTCGGGAGCGTCAAGCATGCGCCTGGAGGTGCGGGCATCGAACGCCGCGGCGCTTGCGCTTTATCAGCGCCACGGCTTTTCCACTGTGGGCCGCCGCCGCGCCTATTACTCTGCTCCAGTCGAAGACGCCGTGCTGTTGCAGGCGCAGTTGGGTCTGGGGAATCCCACCCTTGGCCAAACGTGAAGGGCCACGCGCCCCTTGATTCGCGGTTGGGGACGGAATTTGGGGGAAGAGACACCCTCTATAATTCTCCCAGGGTTTGGTCTCATACATGGTGCGTGACGGATACTTCTATGGTTTTGGGTTTATCGCCGCTGCCGTTTTGGTATGGCGGCTAACAGGGAGTTGGATCTGGGCAGTCGTACCGTTTCTGCTGGCATGCTTTTTTCTCTGGTTTTTCCGCGATCCGGAACGCCCGGTACCGATCGAGGCAGGCCTGGTGGTTTCGCCGGCGGATGGCAAAATTACCGAGGTTGCGCGCATTCAAACGCCGCAGGGAGAGCGTATCCGCTTGAGTATCTTTCTCAGCGTCTTCGATGTGCATGTCAACCGCTCGCCCATTGCCGGCACTGTGCGCGAGGTCCGGTATCAGAAAGGCAAGTATCTGAACGCGCTCAACCCTGAGTCAGCCGAAAAAAACGAGCAGAATCTGGTGACCGTGCAAGGCGATGAGTTCGATGTGAGCTTCAAACAGATCGCTGGCCTGCTGGCGCGGCGCATCGTCTTCCGTTTTCAACCGGGCGATTTTGTGGAGCGTGGCGAGCGCGTTGGCCTGATCAAGTTTGGCTCCCGGGTCGATGTTCTGTTGCCTGGCCATGCGCACGTCCGGGTGGCCCTGGGGCAACGGGTCAAGGGAGGCGCCTCGGTGCTGGCCGATATTCCGCCGGCGGAGGATGAGGGATCGTTGGACGTCTTAGCGGAGAGCTTCGCTTGAGCCGCGACGCCGCCAGGCCGCCCGAACGCAAGAGGAGGGGCAGGCTGCGCCGCGGCATGTACATCGTGCCGTCACTCTTCACGGCGGGCAATATCGCCGCCGGCTATTTCGCTATTATGCAAAGCCTGCAGGGATCAGTGCAGGAGCCGCGGCATTTCGACTATGCTGCCCTGGCCATCGGCTTTGCCATTCCCTTTGACGCCATCGACGGCCGCATTGCGCGCATGACAAAAACTACCAGCGACTTCGGCAAAGAACTCGACTCGCTGGCGGATGTGATTACCTTCGGCGTCGCTCCCAGCCTTCTGGCCTTCACGTGGGGCTTCCAAATGCTTCCCACGGCCATGGACCCGGTGCGCCGGCAGCACGTGGTGCAGTGGGGCGCATTCTTCTGCTTTCTGTTTCTGCTCTGTGGCGCCGGCCGCCTGGCGCGCTTTAATATCGGCGCCAACCTGTTGCCCAAGAATCCTGGCCGCCCAGGGCGAAAATACTTCGTGGGTATGCCCATTCCCGCGGCCGCCGGCGTGATTGCCGCCGTGGTCCATTTCTTTTCCGGTACGCCGGTGCCGAACTGGCGGGTGGCCATCATGTGGATGATGCTGGTCTTCCTGGTCGGCCTGCTGATGGTCAGTACCTGGCGCTTCTGGAGCGGGAAAGAAATCAATCTGGCCGATCGCCATCCCTTTCAACGGATTGTGGTCATAGGACTGGCCATCTACGCCACCTTTGTTTTCTCCCAGATCGTTCTCTTTCTGCTGGCCTTCTTTTATATGTTTTCCGGCATTTTCGCCCGCGCGGCATATTCCTGGCAGCGGCGCCACAAAGCCGCCAACCGGCAGCACATGAGCTCCGAGGCTGCACTGAGCGAAGCTGCGTCTGCCCCGCCCTTGCCGCCTTCTCACCCTCCATCCCAACCACCAGTTCATCCATGAGAAGCCACGGGTAGGCAAGTCGATCGATGACCACCAGCTACCATATTGCGATTGTTGGCGCCGCTTCTATTCGCGGCAAACAACTTAACGAAGCACTCTCCGAGTCAAGCTTTGCCGCCGCCGAGTTCGTCTTGATGGACGACCAGCAGGCGTTGGGACAACTGGAAGCGGTAGGCGATGAGATGACGTTTATACAGCCGATCACGGCTGGTTCCTTTGAGCACATCGATTTCACGTTCTTCGCCGGGACCGCAGAGTTAACCCGCCGCCACTGGCAGGCAGCGCATCGGGCCGGCTCCAGCATTGTCGATCTTTCCGCGGCGTTGGAGGGCGAAGCCGGAGTGCTGGTGAGCGCGCCCTGGGTCCAGGAGGCAATGGGGGAAGCGGCCGTTGCTGGCGCGCCCACCCTGCATACGCCGGCTGTCGTCTCGGCTCACCCCGCTGCACTGGTGTTCGCCTTGCTGCTCGAACGTCTGCAGCGTGCCGGGGCGATTCGCCAGGTATCAGCGACGGTCATGGAACCTGCTTCGGAGTATGGAAAAGCGGCGCTGGACGAGTTGCACCAGCAGACGGTGACGCTGCTTTCGTTCCAGAGTATTCCGCTCGAGCTGTACGACGTCCAGGTAGCCTTCAACACCGTCGCCGCATTCGGAGAAGCCGCCAAGATCAGCCTGGCGGAGAGCGAAGCACGGATCCGGCGGCACTACGCGCTCCTTTCCGGCGGACGGCTGCCACAGCTTTCCCTGCAGCTGATCCATGTGCCCGTCTTTCATGGTCATACCTTCTCGATCGCCGTCGAGTACGAGCGCCAGGTGGGGTTAGAACAGATCGAGGCGACGCTCGCCGGTCCGCACGTGGAAGTCATCCTGGGCGACGCCGATGCGCCTGGCAACCTCAACTCTATCGGCGAACAGGATGTCTCGGTCCGCGTCCGCTTTGATGAGCAGGGTGTCTCGCAGTCACGACGCTTGTGGCTTTGGGCTTCGGCCGACAATCTTGAACTTTCCGCTTTGAATGCAGTGGAGTGTGCGCAGGAACTGCGCAAGCTTCGACCTCAGGGCAAGGTTCAATAGCTGGCCCATGGCTCAGGCAAGTGCAGTGGCGAGAACCGTACTCGTGATGTACCTGGCGCTGGCCGCGACCGGGTGCGGCGTGCATTTCAAGCACCTGCCGGCCGGCTCGGTCGTGGGAAGAGCCGGAATCTACGATTACTCTCCTTCCGTCATACAGACGGGCAACGTGTTGCAGGTCTGGTGGTGTGGCGCCGACGATAATACGAGTGATCGGACGCAGATATCCGACACCATCCAGTATGAGTCGTTTAACCTCTCCAACAACCAGCACTCTCTGCCCGTGCCCGTTCTGGGCGAATCGCAGAACTCGTGGGACTCGGCATTCCTCTGCAACCCGAAGGTCGTCCGCGGCTCGTTCGTGAATCCGCTGGGCAACGGCCAGACCTATGCCTATGCCATGTACTACGTGGCCACCGGCTCGACGGACGGGATCAACAACAGCATCGGCGTTGCCTTCTCCAACGACGGCATCGCCTGGAAGAAATATCCTCACCCCGTCATCTCATCCGCCATGCAAGGGGGTTACGGCGCAGGCCAACCAGCCGTGTTGAACCAGGACCATAACGGAGCCATCCGGATGTTCTATGAGGACTCCAATCCGGTTATGCACCACGTCGAGGCGACCTCCAGCGATGGTGTGCACTTTACTGGCTTAGGCACTTTGACCAGCAATGGTCTGGACCCGAACAACCCGCAACCGACCTGGGGAGACATAGCCTATGACCCGGAGACCGGCAGTTGGTACGCCTCATTCAATCTTCCCTGGCGTAGTCAGTGGACCACCGGAGGGGTGATCGAACTGGGCCAGTACGGCATTGAGCTTTATCGCATCTCCGACGCTTCACTCCTCACCGGTTCCTGGGAGCAACTGACGACCGTCGACACCAACCTTACCGGCTACGAGGCGAATTTTCTGGCTGGGTTCGTCCGCGACCCGTATGGCAATCTGAACTCAAGCTCGAATCCTTCGATCCAGATGTACACCTCGATCTCAAATCCGGCTCCGACCTGGCGTGCCACGGCTGCGGACGCGGGCTACTCAGGCGCCATCGCAAAGTGGGATATTGGGACCTTCTCGTGGGCACCTGGGCATCCCCTGCGGGCGCTCAATCGATATTTCAACCAAACTGCTCACCAGGTTACGACGGGTTGGATCGATCCCAATGGCGGTTTTTCTCTGGAATCCACCCTGGGACATCTCTATGAGAGCCCGCAACAGGGCGCGACGGTTCCGTTCTTTGGCTGCAAGAAGGGGTCCACAGACTACTTCGTCTCTCTCGATATCCAGTGTGGCGGTTCTCGTATCCTCGGCACTAACGGCTACGGTTACGCCAAGCCGGTTGCGGGTCTCAACCTGGTAGCTCTTTATCGCTGCAGCACCGGCGCAGACGATTTCGTAAGCCATGATCCTGGCTGCGATGGCCAGGCAACCGGGCAGCTTCTCGGATATGCACTTCCTTAGAAACCGGCAAACATTTAGGATTGGCTGCATTCGATGAAATCCTGGTGCAGATCCCCGCGAGGCTTGCTGGCCGCCGCCCTCTTATTATTATTGGCTTCTTTGCCGTCTCGATCTCAAGTGAGCGATTCCGCATCGCCGCCGCCCGTGATCGACGAGACTGTGCCCGCGGCATCCGATAATTACCCTTTGCCTGCGGATGCAAAGCCAATCGCCGGCGTTGCGGTGGGACAAACCTTCAAGTTCGACCTGACCAACTCCAAGATTTTTCCGGGTACCACGCGGACCATCACGGTGTATGTACCCGCTGCCTACCACGGGGACAAACCGGCTTGCGTGTATGTCGGTCTCGATGGCCTTGGGTTCAACGCTACTACGGTCTTTGACAACCTCATCGCCCAGCATGCGATGCCCATCACTATCGCCATCGGTGTTTCTCCAGGCGTCGCGGCGTCGGCCAGTCCGCCCAACAACCCTCGCTTTGACCGTAGTTTTGAATTTGACAGCCGCAGCGATCGACTGGCCCGTTTCCTGATCGAGGAAGTGATCCCGGAAGTGGAGCGATACCCCACCGCCGAGGGCAGGGCGATCAGGATCTCCACTGATCCCAATGACCGCGCCATCGGTGGCGGAAGTACCGGGGCCATCGCCGCCTTTACCGTCGCCTGGGAGCGCCCGGATGCGTTCAGAAGAGTCTTCAGCGCCATCGGCACCTATGTGGGCATGCGCGGCGGAGAGCAATATTACGTTCTGGTGCGCAAGACCGATCCGAAACCTTTGCGCATCTTTATGCAGGACGGCGTGCACGATGAATGGCCAGGCGGTCCGGAGATGGGCGATTGGTGGATGTCGAACCAGACCATGAATCGTGCGCTGGAGTTCGCCGGCTATGATGTTCGGCACATCTGGGGTACGGGAACACATAACGGCAGCCAGGCTGAAGCCGTTTTCCCCGACGCAATGCGCTGGCTGTGGAGAGACTGGCCGGCGCCTGTCCGAGCCGGGGTGCCCGGCAACCCGGTGCTGCAGGCGATCCTACAGCCAGGAGAAGACTGGCAGGTTGCCGCCGATGGTTGCGCATCTGTAACCACTCTAGCTGCAAATCCGCAGGGGCGGATTTTCTATCCGGCCCGTGGCGCGGCACAGATTTCTGAGATAGTTGCCAATGGCAAGCCAATCTTATGCGCTCAACCAGCGGCAGCTGGGGCGTTTGCCTTCGCAGCGGACGGAAAGGCGTACGCGACCCGTACTGAGGGCGTCGTCCAGGTCACAGACCACGCTGCACCTGCGCCAGCCAAAATACGAGATCAGGGCCTTAACATCGCAAGCCTGACCATTCGTAACAATGGCGACATCTACGCGGTGACGCGGACACGCAATTTGGAAAATGATCTTTGGCTCATCCGGGCGAATGGGGAAAAGGTACGCTTGGACAAAGATCTGAAGGGAGCGTCCGGGCTGGCTCTCTCGCCGGATGGCCTGTGGCTGTTTGTCACCCAGAGCCTCTCGCGCGCTGGCTTGAGCTACCGTGTCCGGTCCGACGGAACGGTCGACGCGAGAGAGGCGTTCTACGACTTCTATGTTCCCGCCTGGGCGGACGACAGCGGCGCGGCCGGAATTGGTATGGACAGCGATGGACGAGCCTACGTTGCCACGCGGATGGGAGTGCAGGTTTTCGACCGCAACGGCCGTGTGGCGGCGATTCTTCCTTTGCCAGGTAACGCCGCAGCTACCGGCCTCTGTTTCGGCGGCCATGATTTCGATACGCTCTATGTGGCGAGTGGTGGGAAAGTCTACCGCAGAAAACTTCATGTGCCGGGCGTCCCCCCGTGGGCAGCTCCGGTCAAACTTCCGCCCTGGGGTGCAGGCTAGGCGGAACCGCGCTACCTGGGAGGGAACACGGACGAAAGGAATAATGGAAAACCAAGCGCCGCTGAGCACTGCTGAGCAGTACGTCTCTGAGCCATATGCCGATACACAAACGAGTTTGGTAGTTGGCATTGCTACCCGCGGCCGGTCCGCGATACTGGCCGAGACCATCGCCTTCCTGGCCAGGCAGAAAAGGCAGCCGGATAAGATCCTGGTGGCCTACGCAGAGCCGGCGGATGTGGGCGATGCGCCGGACCGGTTCCCACACGTAACCTTCATTGTGGCGGAGCTGGGGCTTACCCGGCAGCGTAATGCGATCCTTAGTCTGGCTCGGGATAGCGACATTCTGCTTTTTATTGATGATGATTTCTATCTTGACCCACACTACCTGCAGATCACGGAGCGCTTTTTTGAGGAGAACCCGGATGTCGTGGCTTCCACCGGAAGAGTGTTGGCAGACGATGTGAAGGGGCCCGGTCTCACCGTGGAGCAGGCACGGTCGATTCTCGCCGCCGACACCGGCGCGCAGTGCGAGCAGCAGATAAGCCCCAGGTACTGCGCTTACGGATGCAATATGTGTCTCCGCATGGCGCCGATTCGAGAGCGCGATCTTCGCTTCGATGAAACCCTTCCTCTGTATGGGTGGTACGAGGACTGGGATTTCTCACGCCAGGTGGCGCAATTTGGTTCGATCGTTCACATCTCGAATGCGTGTGGAGTTCACCTCAGCGTCAAGGTGGGCCGCACGACCGGAGTGCGCATGGGTTACGCGCAAGTCGCCAATCCGATCTACCTTGCGCGCAAAGGGACTTTTCCCTGGTCGCATGTCTTCCGGTTTATCGTCGGTCCATGCCTGAAGAACCTGGTGTGGAGCCTGGCGCCGGAAGCACACGTGGATCGGCTGGGAAGGTTTTGCGGAAATCTCACAGCATTCCGCGATCTTCTCGCCGGCACGCTCAGCCCGACACAGATTACGAACCTGTAATGGTCACGTTTAGGGAACTAGGGTCGTAAGTGGAGTGCTTAAACAGACTCTAAAGTGCGGCCTACCCAACAGCCTTTCATACTTCCGCAGCCTGTCACCGACGTTTTTGCCAGTCGGCATATTGCTGCAGGATGTAGTTATCCGTCATCCCTGCGATGTAGTCGGCCACCACGCGGGCTACGCCCTGGCCGAAGAGCTGGGACTGGCAAGCACTCGGTAACCGGGACGGATCGTTGACCCAGTAGTCAAACAGATTCCGTACCACCGATGCCGCCTCCTGCAGATCTCGTTGCAACTCCTCGCGGCTATAGAGCATGGCGTACAGATGTTGCCTGGCCTCTCGGCGAAGCTCCTCGATCTCCGGAGAAAACGCCGCCAGCCGGTGCGGTGAGTGGCGAATGTCCTCGAGAGTGTCCGCACCCGCGGCATGGACTCGACGCGCAGTCTCACGGATTAGATCGCCCACCAGGGTATTCAACATCCTCTTCAGGGCTTCGTTGGAGAGCAGGTTTTCGGCGGCCGTTGGATACTCACGCTCCGCCGCGGACAACGATTGGTCGAAGATACGCACATCTTTTCGGAGAGCCTCCGCATTCAGCATCCCGGCTTCCATGCCATCATCCATATCGGCCGTGAGGTAGGCGATCTCATCGGCCAGATCGATGAGCTGCGCCTCCAGAGGGGGCTGCTGATCAAGGAAGTAGACGCTGAGCTCCGGGTGTTCGGCCGCGGAATAACCCCGCGAGTGCTTGACGATCCCTTCGCGCACGCCGAGGGTCAGATTCAGGCCGCGAAAGGCGGCATAACGGACCTCGAAATATTCGACGATGCGCAGCGCGTGCAGGTTGTGATCGAAGCGCAGGCCAAATGCTTGCATGGCTTCGTCCAGCGCCCGCTCGCCGGCATGACCGAAGGGTGGATGGCCGATGTCATGCACCAGCGCCAGCGCTTCCGTCATGTCTTCGTTCAGCCTCAGCGCAGTGGCGATCGCCCGCGCGATCTGCGCCACTTCCATGGTGTGCGTGAGCCGGCTGCGAAAATGATCGGAGTAGCGGTGGGTGAAGACTTGGGTTTTTCCAGCCAGGCGGCGAAATGCGCGCGCATGGATCACCCGCGCCCGGTCCCGCTGAAACGGGGTGCGATAGGGGTGGGCTGCTTCGGGATGAACCCGCTGAGCAAGTAAACCTGCGGCGTCATCCGGAACAGAACAGCCACGCGGCAGTGCGAGGGTCACTTACTGCTTCGGGCTGGCGCCCGTCGATTCTTCCTTAGCCAGCTTGACCCGCGCGGTATCAAGCTTCTTCTGCACTTTGCTCACGTCGCCCGGCTCGGCATCCGCGGGCACGGTGCGGGCATACTCCTGCAGACTCTGCTCCCATTGCGACGCAGCCATCTTCAGCCGGCCTGTCTTTTCATAAAGCTCGCCCAGGTGGTCGTGTACTGCCGGATCTTTCCCCAGCCGTTCGCTGGCCTTGCGTAGATTGGCTTCCGCCAGCGCATACTGGCCCATCTTGAAGTACACCCAGCCGAGGGAGTCAAGGTAGGCGCCATTCTGGGGATCCAACTGCACCGCCTTCTGTACCATGGCCAGCGCATCATCCAACCTGACACCGCGATCCCCCAGCATGTACCCGAGGTAGTTGAGGGTCATGCTGTTATTTGGGTCGATAGCCAGGATCTTACGGAACTGCTCTTCGGCGGAGTCGTAATGCTTCTGACGCTCATCGAGGGCGCCGCGCAAAAAGTAGATATAGATTTTGTCGTCTTGCTTGGTGGAAAGAGCCTCCGCCGCGTCGATCTCGTCGCCTGCCTCCTTCCAGCGCCGTAGACGGGTGTAGATTTGTGCCAGCACCAGGTCTACTTCGCGGTCGCCCGGGTCGCCGCGAAGTTGCGCCTTGGCCAGCTTGATGCCCTCTTCCGGCTTGCCGGTATCGGCCAGCTGACCGGCCAACATCAACTGGACGCTTTTGTCCTTGGGCATGGCCACCGCCGCCTGCTGGGCGACCTGGGTTGCCTTATCGTATTGCTTCGCATCGCGGTAGGCATCCACCTGGCCCTGGTATCCGCGCTCAGCGTATTCTCCACCCATGGCGACCATGAGCTGGTAGGTCTGCACTGCCAGGTCTGTCTTTTCCTGCTCGCGATACACGTTGGCCAGACGGTCCAGAAAGATGGAGCGATTGTTCTTCTCAGCGTCTGAATATTGGCCGTCCGGGTGGCTGGTTTGCTTGACCAGGCCCTGCAGGGACTGCGCGGCTTCGTCGTAGCGGCCGAGCGAGTCGTCGATCAGCGCCTCATTGAAGCCGATTTCGAGCGAATCCGAGGCCAGAGCCTTGGCCTTTTTCAACGTCGTCAGTGCCTGCTCGTAGTGACCCTGCCGGCGCTCGATCTCGGCGATGCGCAGATAGGTTTGCGCGTCCTGCGGATCGGCGGCTGAGATGGCCTCAAAGTGCTTAAGCGAAGGGCCGAGCTGGTTATCATTCAGCAGCGACTGTGCCAGACCGCGCTCCGCGTCCAGGTTATCCGGCTCCATGTCGAACGCCTTACCGTAAGCGTCGATGGCGTTCTTGTTTTCCTTCAGCTGGTCGTAGCTCATGCCCAGCGCGTAATCCATTTTGGCCGTGCGGTCGTCCGCCGGCACGGCGTTCAACACCTGGATCGCGTGCGTCATGTCGCCGGAATCGCTGTAGAGCCGTGCCAGGTTCAGCACCACATCTTCTGAATTGGGATCGATGCGCTGCGCCGCCTTAAACTGCTCTTCCGCGTGGGGCGTATCGTGGGCCAAAGTATAAAGCTGACCCAGCAGCAGACGGCTCTCAATGTCGTTGCTCTGCAACTGCACGATTTTGGTGTATTCGGCAATGGCCAGCTGCAGTACTTTCTCCGAAGGTCCGCCATTTTGCACATTGCCTAGCGATTGCAGGTAAACACGGCCCAGCAACTTGTGGGCTTCCAGATTGTTTGGCTCCGTCTTGAGGATGTCCTGGGCCGCCAGCACGGCATCCCGTACGCGGCCGGTCCGGAGATAAAGCTCGGCCAAGCCACTATTCAGATATTTGGAGTTGGGATCGGCGTCGAGCGCCAGCTTGTATTCCTCGATCGCGCGGGTCGCATACTCAGGACGGCCGTAGTTGGTGGCCATCTCCTCGTACATGTGGGCCAGCCCAAAATGGTAGTAAGCTGCGGAGCGGTCCGGCTTTTGCGTGGTCGCGGCGGGGGCAGTTTTCGAGAGGGTGACTGCTGTCGTGCCATCGGCGGGTTTCGCCGGCGTGCTCTGCGGGGCCGCGGTCTGCTGCGGCGCGCCGCTGGCCAGGGCCGAAGCTGGGGTAACGATTGCCGCACAAGCAAGCGCCACATGAAAAAGGGTCGCTGGGCGATTCTTAGAGGAGGGCTGAGGTTTGAGGGTCATTTATGGGAGTTCCTGTGCCCGGGCTTCTGTTCCATTGCATTGAACTGACGCCGGCGGTCCAAACGCGGTGCAGAGGAACCCGCATTTTTTTGTCATATGCGCATGCAGTAGCACCGCAGCGCACCATCTGGTCCGAAACGATTGTAACGCCGTGCAAAAAGTCGAAACACTCCCCAATTCGTCCGGCCGGAAGAGCTTCGCCGTTACTTTGGTCCTTTCACTAACGTGCTGCCTTCTTCGCCACTGGACCATCTCTGAGTTTAGACTATTTTCCCTGCGTCTGGTCATAGCGGTTTATGCACCCTTCACCGCTTTTCCATGGGGCTGTAACTCAGCTGATTCACGGGGCAAGGCGCGGCCCGAAGGTTTCGGGATTCCCTAGTGCCGGAAGTGCCGTGTTCCGGTAAAGACCATGGCGATGCCCAGTCGATTGGCGGCCTCGATCACTTCCTGGTCGCGTACCGAACCTCCCGGTTGAATCACTGCCGTGGCCCCGGCGGCCGCCACAGCTTCCAGCCCGTCCGGGAAGGGAAAAAAGGCGTCGGAGGCGGCGACCGAGTTGGCCAGTGGCAGCACCGCCTTCATAGCGCCAAATTTCGCTGCATCCACCCGGCTCATCTGGCCCGCGCCCACCCCGATCGTCTGCCCGTTGCGCGCATAGACAATGGCATTCGACTTTACGTGCTTAGCCACGCGCCAGGCAAAAAGAAGCGACTCCATCTCCTCCGCCGACGGCTGGCGCACGGTGACCGCCGTCAGTCCTGCCGCCAGAACCCCTTCGGTATCCGCATCCTGCAGCAGCAGTCCTCCTGAAATCTGCTTAACCGACTTGGCTGCCGGCGCGTGCTTCACCATGAGCAAGCGCAAATTCTTCTTGGCGCTGAATCTGGCCTTGGCGCCTTCGCTGAAGGACGGAGCTGCAATCGCCTCCACGAAGAGCTTGGCAATTTCCTCCGCCGCCGCCTCGTCCACCTCGCGATTGATGCCAATTACGCTGCCAAAGGCGGAGACAGGATCCGTAGCCAGGGCTTTTTGGTACGCCTCAAGTACCGAAGGAGCGATGGCTGCGCCACTGGGATTACTGTGCTTGATGATGGCTACGGCGGGCTGCTCAAACTCCTGAACCAGCTCCCAGGCGGCATCCAGATCGACCAGGTTGTTGTAGCTAAGTTCTTTGCCCTGAAGCTGCTGGGCCCCTGCGACCCCGGCGCCCGAGCCATCTGCATAAAGCGCGGCGCCCTGGTGCGGGTTTTCCCCATAACGCAGGTCGGTCGTCTTGGAGTAAGCCAGCAGCAGGGTGGAGGGGAAATGGGCTACCTCTTCGGTGGGTTCAAGCCCAGGATCACGCTGCCGTTCGGCGGCAATCCTGCTAAACGTCACGGCGATGGCTGAGTCGTAGGACGCCGTGAGGGTGAAGGCCTGCCGCGCCAGCCTCCAGCGGGTTTCGAGCGAAAGCGCGCCCTGGTGGGCGAGCATTTCAGCTGCCAAAGCTTCGTAGTCTGTAGCCGCGGTGACAACCGCGACGTCTTCAAAGTTCTTGGCCGCCGATCGCACCATGGAGGGGCCGCCGATGTCGATGTTCTCCACCAGTTCGCCGAAGGCGACACCCGGCTTGCGGGCAGTCTCCTCGAAGGCATAGAGATTCACCACCACCATATCGATCGGTTCGATTCCCTGCGCAGCCACTGTCGCCCGGTGCTCCTCGCTGCCCCGCAGGTGCAGGATGCCCCCATGAACCTTGGGATGCAGCGTCTTTACCCGGCCATCCAGCATCTCCGGAAAGCCGGTGAGGTCGGAAACATCGCGTACCGCCAGCCCGGCGTCACGCAACGTCCGCGCCGTACCTCCGGTCGAAACCAGTTCGACGTTCATGCCGGCCAATTGGCGGGAAAAATCCACCAGGCCGGTCTTGTCCGTAACACTCAAAAGGGCCCGCTTAACCTGCTTATATTCCACTCAAAACCTGCCCTTTTCGCAATTTGTAAGAACTTGGCAATGTGTCTGCTCACACATGAGATGAAGTGGACGGGACGAACGAATCGCCCATTTGTCCTTTGCCCCATTTGTCAGGGGCCCCCGCTCAGGATAGCTTAGCCCTATGAACTGGGGAGGAAACAGGCCGCCGCAAAGTCCAGCCGAAGTGTTGCCACCGGAAGGCCGCAATGACCCTCGTTCCTACGGCAGAATGCCCGGCTACGATGGGGATCCAGGGCCGATTCAGCCGGGTCCGCCGAGACGTGCCCGAGGCAACCGTTGGGCCACTGCTCCGGCCACCTATACCCTGGTGGGCATCAACTGTGCCGTCTACCTGGCCATGGTGCTGAGCGGTGTCTCTCCCAACAACCCTACGGTTGCCGAGTTGGTGCATTGGGGCGCCAATTTCGGCGTCTACGTGCTCGCCGGGCAGTGGTGGCGTCTGCTCACCGCCGCATTTGTCCACATTGGCCTCCTGCACCTGGCCACCAACATGTGGTGCTTGTGGAATCTGGGTTTGCTGGGCGAGCCGTTGCTCGGCCCTGCGGGGGTGGTTGCCGTCTATGTGCTAACGGGGGTCGCAGGAAACTTGCTCAGCACGGCGGTGCATCCGCAGATTGTCGGCGCCGGCGCTTCGGGCGCCGTCTTTGGCATTGCCGGCGTGCTCATTCTCCTGCTCAAGGCGAAATTGTTGCCGGTGCCGCCGGAGGAGATTCGCCGCCTGCGCAGAAGCGTGATTTACTTTGCCCTTTTGAACTTTGTGATTGGGGGCTCCACGATGTTCTTGCGCACCAGCATTCAAATCGACAATATGGCCCACCTGGGAGGGTTTCTTTGCGGTCTGGCCCTGGGAGCGCCGCTGGTGCCCAGAATCGGCTCGGCAAGGAACGAATTCGGCGTTCGCTCCTGGGCGGCCTATGGCGGCATGACCGTGTTCCTCCTGGCCTTCGCCTATGGTCTGGCCAAGTCGCGCTAAGAGCTCGCGGTTTCCACGATAGGTGTAACCGGTGAAGATGATTCGGACGGGGCTTTTCCCCAAGAAAAGCCCCACCTCGCTGAGCCAGATGGGCACAGTAATCGTGGAACCGCTCTAACGCACTGCGGTCGCGGCGAACTTCTTAACCATGGCCAGCAGGAGCTTACGGTCGCTGTCGTTCAGGTTGGTTGCGTAACGCCGTATCTGGGTCAGAAACCGCAATTCATCATCGGTCAGCTTCTGGGTGTTCATCTCCCGGCCCAGCGAGTCTTCGGCGAAGAACTGGGCCAGCGGGATATCCAGGGCCTGCGCGATTTTGGCGAGAGTGTCGAGTGAGGGAACAGTATGCCCGTTCTCCACCCTGGACAGGTAACAGCGCAACAGGCCGGTGCGCTTCTCGATATCTCCCTGCGACAGACCCTTCTGCAACCGGTATCCGCGGATGGTTATGCCGATCTTCATATGCAATGACCTTCGTTCACACTTTCACCCCAATGGACCAGCAGCAGTTCATGTGTATTTCTAGGTGTTGGCAGCATAGTTAACACGCCGAAGAGACGACTAGCAAGAAATTTTTTCGGGAGGGCACTCATATTTTTCCGAAATCGGGATTTTGTATCCGCGATGGTTCATCGAGAAGGGCTGGACCTGGATTCCTGTTGGGCTTGGCGCAATCACGGAACTGCACCCGTTCCCGGCAGGCCGGGAGCGCGCCCGCGACCAGGCGTGGCGCCCCCTACGGGAAACCGCGTTAGTTCATGAAGAGGCCGCCGTTTACGTCCAGCACGTGCCCCGTGATGTATCCGGCTTGCGGAGATGCAAGAAAAGCCACTGCGTGAGCTACATCCTGATCGCTGCCCGGCCGGCCGAGTGGGATGTGGCTCAGCAGCGCTTCGCGCTGCTTCTCGTCCAGGGCCGCAGTCATCGCGGTTTCGATATAGCCTGGCGCTACTGCATTGACGGTAACGGAGCGCGAGGCCAGTTCACGCGCCATCGACTGGGTAAATCCGATCAGCCCGGCCTTGCTGGCAGCATAGTTTGCTTGTCCAGCCTGCCCGGTGCGCCCCACCACGCTGCTGATATTGATGATTCTGCCCCAGCGCGCCCGCAGCATGGGGTTCAGCAATGCCTGGGTCAGGAGGAAGACGCCGGTCAGGTTGGTGGTGATCACAGCGTCCCAATCCGCGCGTTTCATGCGTAGCAGCAGCATGTCACGGGTGATGCCCGCATTGTTCACCAATATCTCCACGCTGCCGAAATGAGCAATGGCGGCCTTGGCGGCGGCCTGGATGGAGGCTTCGTTGGCTACGTCCATCACCAAGGATTTGGCCTGACCACCCGCCGCAGTGATTTCCCCAGCCACGGTTTCGAGTTTCTCCTCGTTGCGCGCGGCCAGCGCGACGCGGGCCCCCATCTTTGCCAGTGCCAGTGCGCAGGCACGGCCGATTCCCTGGGATGCGCCGGTAACAAATGCCGTCTTGCCTTCTAGGTTTTCCATGGTTGCGTTCGTCCCTAGGCGAAAGAGTGAGGTTAACAGATGGGCATCGACACCGTGGATGATCGGAAATTCCGCCCGAGTTCAAAAGGGAACTAAACGATCTCGGCGGTACGCACCGCCGCCGCCTCGAGAGCGGGCAGCTTGCCCCACACTTTGTCCAGCGACCAGACGTAGACCACAAGCTCCCGTGAATAGTGCAGCAGTGGCGCCGTCTGCGGGATTTCGATGCCATAGGTAGTGGGAAGCTCATTCAACTCGATCTCCGCTTCCGCGGCTTCGAGGGGCCAGGGCATGTGGTGGATATCCCCACGCAGCAGTTGCCCGCTGCGGTTGGTGGTGAAGAGACAATAGCGTTCGGTGAGAAAGTGCTCGATAGTTCCCGGGCGGCTCTGGTCGATCGTACGTAACTTGCCCAGGCCTCGATAATGAGCGCGGAAGCGCACCGGCTTGGTGCTCAAAAGGCGCTCGCTCTGATAGGTGAATTCCCGCTCGCTGCGCACCTTGATCGACATGCGGGCCCAATGATAAGGCAGATGGAAGACCGCCTTGGCCAGGATCACCGCCAGCGGGTTGGAAGCCTCCAGACAGAAAAAATAGACCCCGGCGCGATTGGTATTCCGTTCCCGGACATAGGTTCTGAGGTTCAGCTCGGGAAAGCGGCTGGCGCCGGGAAGACGGGGGACCCCGCGCAATTGAACCCGATCCATCCAGAAGGGAACGACGCCCACCCAGGCGGATTGATCAAAAGTGTCCACCTGCAGGCCGGGGGGAAGCAACGATTCCAGTTTGGCAGCAGGGATTGGCCAGTGGGCGAAGAGCAGATCATTCCAGCGCTGCATCATTGTCCAGGGACGTTTGGGCAACGCGTAAGGCCGGTGGTTTACCACCGACAAGGCTTCTTCGTCAGGCTGGGAATAGCGGCTCGTGGCCATAAGAGCGAACTCACTCGTAAAAGGCTCAATCCGCACCGCGGTTGCCCTCTCATCTTATCTTAGTTCCACCCCCCAGTGAGAGCAGTGAGAGGTTCTGGTGCAAGCGAAGGTACCGTGGCTCCACACGACGGCAGGAATGCTCTATTCTGAACCCTGACCATGGCTCAGAGTGAAATCGCAACCGCAGCTTCTCCTGTCCTGCCCGAAGAACCCCGAAACCAGACCGAGGTATATGCGGTGCATGGCGCCGACCCAGAAGTTCTGGCCTATGCCATGGCGAAATACTCTCGATCCGCGCTTTCGATGAAGGAATCGCTACGGGAGATCTCCACCCAGCGCGCCGAGCATTTCCTTAACACGTTTTACTTCCAATATGGCCACCGCTCGATTGCGGATCTCGCGCATGTGGCCTTCGCCATCGAGCGGTTATCGTTGTTGGCGGCCATCATCCTGGTCGACGAGCAACGCTGGGATGGCCAGGAGCGTTCCACCCGCTATCAGAACTTCCGCAAAAGCGGCTGGTATCTCCCCGATTTTTCCTTGCGCCCGGCCAGCGGTCAGGCTTTCACCACGGCCGTCGAGGCGCTCTTCGCCGAGTATCACTCCAGTACGGAGTGGATGTTCGAGCATCTGAAAGGGCGCACCGCCCGGCCGGCGGAAATGAAAGAGGAGGCCTTTCATCGCATCCTGAAGGCGCGTGCCTTCGACGTCTCCCGTTACCTGCTCCCGTTGGCCACGAACACTTCGTTGGGCCAGATCGTAAACGCGCGTACCCTCGAAACCCAGATTTCCCGCTTGCTCTCCGATCCCCACGAAGAGGTTCGCCTGCTGGGCGAGCGGCTCCGGGATGCGGCTGCCGGTTCAGCCTGGAATGTGCAGGGCGAGGCACTCAGCGCGTTGCAACGTGAGATCGCGGCCCTGGATCCTGTGCTCGGCGCCAATGCCGAAGCTCTGTTAACTCGCGAGGTGAAAACGGCGCCCACTCTGGTCAAGTACGCAGCGCCCAATGACTATCTGCTGGCGACCCGAGTTGAGTTGGCAGAGGCAGCCGACGCGCTGATGAAGAGTGCGCCCATCGAAACCCCGGCTGGCCCGGTCGACCTGGTAGATGAACAGACGCTCGAAATCGATCTGGCGACTACTCTGCTTTACGGCGCCAGCCATTACTCCTATCGCCAGATCGCCCGGCAAGTCGCCGCGCTTGAAGAGGCACGGCGCAACGAAATCATCACCGTCGGCGCCCGCCATCGCGGCCGCCACGACGAACTGCTGCGCGAGTTCTCCGCGGGTCAGGGCTTGCGCTTCGACATCCTGATGGATATCGGCGGCTTTCGCGACATGCACCGCCACCGCCGTTGCGTTCAGATCCTGCAACCGTTCACGAGCGCTCATGGTTATGAAGTTCCTGAAGGGTTGGCCGACGCCGGGCTTCTGAAGCAATACGACTCGGCCATGACCCAGGCCCACTCTGTTTTCGAGCAGGTCTCGCAGGCCGGTCTAGTTGAGAATGCCCGCTACGTGCTTCCACTAGGCACGCGCACCCGCGCTCTGTTCAAAATGGATTTCGCAGAGGCTCTGTACATCGCAGAGCTGCGCTCCGCGCCGGCCGGACATTTTTCCTATCGCCGCATCGCCTGGGAGATGTACCAGGCGGTGGCCCGCAAGCACCCGGCGCTCGCTCCGTACTTCCGCGTCCCGGATATCCACCAACCTGTGGACCTGCTGCAGCGATAGCGGTGTATGATCCTCTACAAGCCGCCCGCTTTTGAGTCAACGTACCTACCCACTGGAGACCCCCCATGGCAGACGATCGTTCCCGCGCCATTGACCTGGCATTAGCACAAATTGAAAAGCAATTCGGCAAGGGCTCTATCATGCGCCTCGGCAACAAAGAGGCGATTGTGCCCATTTCCGTTATTTCTACCGGCTCGATTTCTTTTGACGCCGCGCTCGGCGTAGGTGGCGTTCCCCGTGGCCGGGTAATCGAGATCTTCGGTCCTGAATCGTCGGGCAAAACCACCATCACACTGCAAATCATTGCCGAAGCGCAAAAGTCCGGCGGGATGGCAGCTTTCGTCGACGCGGAGCACGCGCTCGATCCGCAGTATGCCAAGAAGCTGGGAGTCGATGTCGACAACCTGCTGGTGTCGCAGCCGGATTACGGCGAGCAGGCATTGGAGATCACCGAGGCTCTGGTGCGCTCCGGAGCAATCGATGTACTGGTGGTCGATTCCGTGGCGGCCCTGGTGCCCAAGGCGGAACTCGATGGCGAGATGGGCGATTCTCACATGGGCCTGCAGGCGCGCCTCATGTCGCAGGCGCTGCGCAAGCTCACCGGCACGGTCTCGAAGTCGCGTACATCATTAATTTTTATTAATCAAATCCGCGAGAAGATCGGGGTCATGTTCGGCAATCCGGAAACGACGACCGGTGGCCGCGCGCTCAAGTTCTATTCCTCGGTGCGCATCGACATTCGCCGCATCGCGGCCGTCAAGGAAGGCGACGTGGTCGTCGGCTCCCGCACCAAAATCAAAGTGGTCAAGAACAAAGTTGCCGCGCCTTTCCGCGAGGCTGAGTTTGACATCCTGTATGGCGAAGGCATCTCTCGTGAAGGCGATGTACTCGATCTTGCGGTGGCGCAAAATATTGTCGAGAAGTCAGGGGCATGGTATAGCTACGCTGGCGAGCGCATCGGCCAGGGCAGAGAGAATGTTCGTAGCTTTCTCAAAGACCATCCTGAAATCTTCACCCGCATCGATGGCCAACTACGGCAGAAGCTCGGCCTCACGGGAGTGAAGCCAGCCGACATTCCTGCGGTTCCGCTCAATGGGTCAGCCCAGGCGGCGGAAGCCGTGAAGGTACCTGTGCGCAGGCAGTAACTTGTCTTGAACACAGTCAAAGCCATCTATCCGGGTTCCTTCGACCCTCTGACCAATGGTCATCTCGACCTTGTCGCGCGCGGGGCGAAGATCTTCGACCATCTAGTGGTCGCGATTCTCAAGAATTCTGAGAAGGCGCCGCTGTTTTCTGTGTCCGAGCGGATTGAGATGCTCACCGAGGCAGTCCAGCCCTTTGGGAATGTCTCGGTGGCAACCTTTAACGGCCTGCTGGTGGAGTTTGTTCTGGAGCAGCGGGCCCAGGCCATTCTGCGCGGTGTCCGCGCGATCAGCGACTACGAATACGAGCTGCAGATGGCGCTGATGAACCGGCGGTTGGCCCCGAACGTGGAAACCGTCTTCCTGATGGCCGACGAAAAATATTCTTACGTGAGTTCGCGCCTGATCAAGAACGTCTTCGAGCTCGGCGGCTCGGTCGAAGGCCTGGTGCCGCAGACCGTAATCAACCGCTTGCAAGCGCGCGTGGTTCCCAACCGCGGCTAGAGGTTTAAACGGCACTCCGCTTTAGATCCCAGAATTCCTCTATCTCTTCCAGCGGTTTATTTTTGGTTTCGGGCACAAAGAACCAGGTGAAGATGGCCTGGGCAAGCGCCATAGCCGCGAGAAATCCGAAAGTGACCACCTTGCCGATCTGGTGGTAGGCGAAGGGGAAGAGCAGAACAACCAAAGCGTTGGCCACCCATTGGGTCAGCACTGGGACGGTCATCGCCAGACCACGCACATCGGTGGGAAAGATCTCGGGGAGCAGCGTCCAAAACACTGGCCCGATGCAACAGGAGAAGAAGGCGAGATAACTAAGAATCAGCACCAACACCAGCGGCCCGTGAAATCGATTGGTGGCGATCGTCACCATCAGCGAGACCAGGGCCGCGCACATGCCAATCGACCCGACGACGTATAGCGGCTTGCGGCCGTAGCGGTCGATCATCCAGAAGGATGCGACGGTAAAGACAAATTCCGTTACCCCGACCAGAAAGGTGGATAAGAGAGCGCCATCAATCTTCCAACCGGCGGAGCGAAAGATAGCCGGCGCGTAATCGACAATGGTATTGATCCCCGAGACGTGAATCAGAATAGCCAGGAAGAAACTTACCTTGAGCGCGCGCTTCACGCCGGGGCGCCGCAACGCTTGCCAGCCACCCCCTTTTTGAACGGCTGCTTGCATCTCCGCGATGGCAAGCCCGGCGCTTTGCCTGCCTGAGATTCGTGCCAGAAGATGAAAGGCTTCCTCCTTCTTGCCAGTCATCATGAGGAAGCGCGGCGTTTCCGGCGCGATCAGCATGAGGACGAAAAAGACCACCGACGGAAAGACGCCGGTGAAGAACATCCACCGCCAATTGTTGACGCCGCTGTTGCGCAACAGGTAGTTGATGCCATAGGAAATCAGAATGCCAATGACGATAGACAGCTGATACAGAGCGCCCATGCGTCCTCGTACCGAGGGCGGTGAAACCTCGGCTATGTACATGGGGGAGAGAAGAGAGGCCGCTCCGACAGCCAGCCCGCCAACGAAACGGGCGGTAACAAACATGGGAAAGGACGGCGCTACTGCGGTCGCGATCGAGGTCAGCGCGAACAGCACGGCTACTCCAACCAGGATTCGCTTTCGTCCGTAACGGTCGGCAAACCTGCCGGCAGCGAGAGACCCCAGCACGCAGCCAAAGAGAAGGGAACTGAAGGCCCAACCCAGCTCCAAATCATTCAGCCCGAAGTGCTCCGTCAAAAACGGACCAGCGCCAGTGATGATCGCAATGTCGAAGCCGAACAGCACGCCGCCCAGAGCAGCGGTCGCGCCAAGCAGAATCAGATACCGGAAGTTGATCTCAATTTTCACGCGTTGCTATCGGCACCTGATCCTATCTTGTTTGTCGCCCCTATTGTTTTTCTATTTCGACATAGTCGACGGGGGCTGGTTCGCCCTGGTCCGGCGTTCCACGAAGAGTGAGCGTATCGCGCGGCTTGAGGTGAACCCCGGCAACGGTGAAGAGCATGCTGGTGCTGCCGTCGAGATGGGGATCGACAACGGCCGGAGGCAGGTTTGCATTCGCCGTCCAGTGCGCCAGGGGCTTGCCGTTCAGCAGCAACTCGTATTGCGAGGCGCCAGTGCGCAGATCAAAATAACGCACGCCAACGGTGTAAGTTCCTTCAGGCCGGCCTGGCTTTGTGGTGAGTGTGCACTGCACAGGGCGATTGCACACCACCGCCTTGCCTCCGGAGCCGGTTTCCCACGGAGTGACGGCGACCGTCGTGTATCCGTCCGCTTGCATGGACTCGGCTTCGATGCGGTCAGGATAGTGCCCGACGCGGCCGAGCTTATCGGGAATGCCGGAGATGTTCTGGAACCATGCGGTGACCGCATCCCGCCACACGATGGCGTGACCTGCCTCGTACTCGAAGAGCGCCAGCGTTTCGTTATAGCGCTGGTCGTCGATCAGGCCATGCAGCGTCCGCCATCGCGACGGATAGGAACCAGCCACCGCGGCGCCCTCATAATGTGAATCGTAGACGTACTGCACCAGCGTCTTGCCGTTGTGCAGCTTGTAGTCGTACGGGACGTGATGCATGAAGAGCAGCAGGCTGTCAGGGCAGCTCTCTAAGGACTCGTAGACCTTGGCCAGCTCAGGCGGGTATTGGCCGATGAAACCAGTACCCGTGGCCACAGTGCGGTCCATGCCGATGCCTTTCTTGTCAGCCCGGAACCATTGTCCCCAGCCGTTGCGCTCGGCGGACTCGATACCAGGGCCATAGTGGACGCTGATGATGTTAGTCAAGCCCCCAATGCCGAGCGGACCCGTATATTGCTCGTACACCCGCCAGGAGTTTTCCAGCAAGCCGTTGACGATAAAGAGGACTTTGGGATCATTCCCAAAAGTCAGCCGGGTCCAGGAGTCGATGATTTCCTCGGTGGTCAGGTCGGGATTCCACGCCAGCTTGCCGAAGCCGTAGAGGTTGGCCATGGCCATGGGATGATGCAGCCAGTTGGCATCGAGGCCAACGTTGGCCACGGCCACAAAACCACCCAACGGCTGATGGAAACTCTTGCCCTCTACAATCTCGCTGACCGGCGTGCTGCGGTTCTCTGCGCGGAGATCGGTGTCCAGCACCCACTTCCACATGGGGACGAGGAAGACCATGTGCCGCTGTTGCCCGGTGTACTCCTGCGTGACCTGCAGCTCGATGGCTTGGTTGGTGTGGTGAAGGGCGGCAAATAGAGGGGACACAGGCTCGCGGATCTGGAAGTCGATGGGGCCGTGCTTGATCTGGATCACTACATTGCGCTCGAACTTTCCATCGAGGGCGCGGAAGTTGTCGTAGCCGGCCCGGGCGCGGTCGGCCTTGAGGTCATTCCAGTCGAGGTGGTTGTTGTAGACGAAGCCGCGATAAAGCACCACGCCGCCATGCGGCTGGAGCGCGCGGGCCACTGTGTTTGCCGCCTGCGCAGGAGTCCGGCCGTATTGCGAAGGACCGGGGCGGCCCTCTGAATCCGCCTTGATCACAAAGCCTGCGAAGTCGGGGATGGCACGGTAGATTTCGTTCACCTTCGCTCTCCACCACGCGGCGACGCGAGGGTCCAGCGGGTCGAAGGTGGGCAAACGGCCGACCACCTGCGGACTCGACAGATCGATAGACAGCGACATGCGCACGCCCCAGGGACGAAACGCGTCCGCGATGCGGGCGAGTTCGTGGATCATCTCCGGGTCGAGCGTATGCAGGTTAGCATTGACGTTGTTGACCGTGGCGCCGTTAAGGCCGACCGAGGCCAGCAGCCGCCCGTACTCGGCGACCCGGCTCAGGTCCGTGCGCACGTGGCCATTGTCGAAAAAAATGCTGCGGCCGGCGTAGCCGCGCTCGATGCTTCCATCGAAGTTATCCCACTGATTGACCCAGCGAATAGGCGAAGAAGGCGACTCCGTGCCAGGAGCGACGAACTTCTGTTGCGCGACCTGCTCGAGCGCCCGGAAAACGCCGTAGAGTTCGCCACGGTCGCTCCCGCCGGCGATCACCCAGTAGTTGCGGTCGTGCGTGGCAAACTGAGAAATAGAGAAGCCTTCGGGCGCAATTGGGGAGTCCGTCTTCCAGGTGGGGAGAAGACGCCGAATCTCTACGGGCGTGCCGAGGATGAATGCGCCGTCCGCGCAGATGGTGGATGAGACCTGCAGGTTTCTGCCGAGCATCGAGTGCAGCCCCCGTGCAAGCTCACTGGCGGCGCTGTGGGCGACAGCAGATTTGCCAGTGGCGACGATGCAGTGCGGGAGCTTGTATTGCTGAGCCAGTTGCGGGGGCAGTGGGGCGTAACGAAGCCACCCTTCGGCCCCGGTCTCGGCGCGAAGGGCGGGCGCAACGGAGAGAAGGCTCAAGGCCAGAAGATGGACCGCTGCATGCAGGCGCATTCCTGCTATCTTAGAGCGATTTAAACGTTGCTGGTTCCCCTCGGCTCGGTGGGGCGGGACTTTTCTTGGGAAAAGAACCGTGGCAATCATCATCGGTTACACCTATCCTGAAGCCGCTTGCCTTCCTTGTAAAATCGGAGGTATGTCCCAACACATCGGTATTGTTGCCTGCTCCGCCGAAGGAGCCGCTCTTTGTTATCGGTCTATCTGTTTGGGGGGTGCGGACCTACTCGGGCCGCATGAGCACCCGGAGATCTCGATGCATACGTATTCTCTGGGCGAGTACATGAAATGTATCTATCGCAGTGACTGGCAGGGTGTGGGCGAGCTGATGCTCTCCTCCGCCAATAAGCTGGCGAGCCTCGGTGCTGATTTCCTGATCTGCCCGGATAACACGATTCACCAGGCGCTCCCCTTTATTGAGCAGCGGTTACCGTTGCGCTGGCTGCACATCGCTGATGCGGTCGCCGCTCAGGCCGTCGGACGCCGCTTCCGTCGATTGGGCTTAACGGGAACTCGTTATCTGGTCGAGAGCGAAGTCTATCCGGAAAAACTCAAGGCGCGTGACCTCGAGTATGTGCGCCCGAACGCGGAGGACCGCGAAGAAATCAATCGCATCATCATGGATGAGTTGGTTTATGGCGTGTTCAAGCCGGAGGCCGTGGCCACATTTCAGCGCGTAATTGAACGGATGAAAGACCAGGGCTGCGATGCCGTGGTGCTCGGCTGCACCGAGATTCCGTTGCTCATGAATGACGCAAATTCTCCGCTGCCGACACTCGACTCCACGCGACTGCTGGCACGAATGGCTTTGCGCCGAGCGGTGCAGAGCCGGACGGTCCCCGCATAGAGGGCCCCGAAAAGAAAACCGCAGGTCCCTCCACTCCGCGGCCCCGGATTTCCTGTCGAGATTGATGGCGTTGGCGAACTTCATGCGGTCCCGGCGGGCCGGGACCGCACACGTGGCCGTTGGAGGGCGCCGCGTGGCAGGAAATCCGGGTACGCTCTGTTGATGGGATGACAATTCTTCTTTTGCAATAAATTTGTCATCCCGAGGAGCGGACTTGCCTGTGGCAAGTCAAGGGAGCAATTACACCGGCGACAAAAGCATTGGGTGGCCCATTCAAGCCGTACTTTGGCTTGAGTGGGCCACGATGCCCCCCAACAACCCGTTTGTCATTAGAGCGTAGCGGACTGGAGGGACCTGCGGTTTTCTTTTCGGCTGAGATATTCTCAACGCCTCTTCAGCGGTTCGAACTCCAGCTCCAGGCCTTCATCCTCAGGCAGAATACTAATCCTCACCTTAGCCAGCGATTCGACGATCCAGTCTGCTGCCGCCAGCTGTTCAATGCTGTGAGAGAAGGTTGTGGCCAAAACCTTGCACCCCGCAGCGTGGCCCGCTCTGCTGCCTGAAGGCGAATCCTCAATCACGATACAATCGCCCGGCGCCAGGCCGAGTATCTTCGCGCCCTTGAGATAAGGCTCGGGATGCGGCTTGCCGTTCGTCACCCGGTCGGCAGTGATGATGTGCTTCGGCACCGGAACGCCGGCGAACGCCAGGCGGCTGCGCGCCAGTCGTTCCGTGGCCGAGGTGACGATGGTCCAGAACTTTTGCGGCAGCAATTGCAAAATCGAGGTCACGCCTTCCAGAACCTCGAGCCCTTCGTTGTCCCCGACCTCGAGATCTTCAATCACTTTGAGTTCCGCCGCGTGGTCGGCGTCTGGTTTAAGCGTGCGCACGGTTTCAATGGCCCGCATTCCGTGCGCTGTCCTGATGGTTTCCCTCACGTCGAGCCCATGGCGCTCTGCCCAGGTCTGCCAGCTTCGCTCGACCGATCCCAGCGAGCTGATCAGCACTCCATCCATGTCAAAAAGCAGCCCCCTGGTTCTTACCTTGATCATGCAGCGTCTCCCATGGCAAACTTTCGGCCCGCTTCGAGTAGTGCATTCAACGATTCGCGCCCACCGCTCTCGGCGTATATGCGCAACAACGGCTCGGTGCCGGAGGCGCGCAGCAGCAACCAGCTCTCCGCAGATTGCGGTTCCGGATTGTCGAGATAAAACTTCAAGCCGTCCAGGGTTTCCAGGCGCAAGACCGGCATACCGGCAAACTCTTTTACCCCGGACGCTGCGCGGCGGATGGCCGATTGTTTGACCGCCTCGGGGATGTGCAGGTCAAACCGTCCGTAATAATGTTCGCCATATTCCTCCTGCAGTGCGTTCACCAGCGAGCCCAACGTCCGGCCTTCCTCCGCCATGATATTGGCCAGTAGAAGCGCATTGAGCAGTCCATCGCGTTCCGGCAGATGCCGGCCAATACCGATGCTGCCCGATTCCTCGCCGCCGATAAGAATGTCCTTCTCCAGCATCAGTTGGCATACATGCTTGAAGCCGATGCCATGCTCGTAAAGCTTGCGCCCGTAGCGAGCGGCGATGCGGTCCAGCATCTTGGTGGTGTTGAAGGCCCGGGCCACGTCCCCGGGCCACTGCTTGCGTTTAAGCAGCCACTCGAGCAAGAGGCAGTAGATCTTATTGGCGTCGACGAACCGGCCCTCCTCATCCACCGCGCCAATGCGGTCCGCGTCCCCGTCGGTGGCAAACCCGGCCTGGCAATGGTGCTCCAGCACCGCGACCTCGAGCGCCCGGATGTGGGGCGGAATCGGCTCCGGCTGGATTCCGGGAAACAGCGGATTCAACTCGGCACGGATCTCCACGTGATCGATGCCCATGCGAGAGAAGATGCCTGCGAGTACGCCTCGTCCGGCGCCATACATGCAATCGATAGCATATCTTTGCCGTGTTGCCGCGATCCTCTCGAGGTCGGCGAAGACCGAGATGGCCTCGACATAGGGGCTAAGAAAGTCGGCCTCGGTAATGGCGCCGCTGGAAGCGGCCACGGGCAGCCCTTGCCCCAAGTAACTTTCGATTGCAGCCATGATCGCCGGGCTGCCCGATCCACCATAGCTGGCTTTGAATTTCACCCCGTTCCACTCCGCCGGGTTGTGGCTGGAAGTGATCATCACCCCGCCTGCGGCGCGCAGATGTTTTACCGCGTAGGAAAGCGCCGGTGTCGGGGTGATGCGGTCGGCCAGGCGCACTGGGATGCCGGCAGCGGCGGTCACTTCGGCCACGATCTGCGCGAATCGCCGCGACATGAATCGAGTATCGTAGCCGATGCACAGGCCGCGCGCGGGATCTTCGTGCTCGCGAACATAGTGGGCGATGGCCCCGGCTGCGAGACGCACGTTTTCATCGGTGAAGTCGTCGGCGAGGATTCCCCGCCAGCCGTCGGTGCCGAATTGAACGGGTTTTTGTTTCAAATCAATTCGTCGTGTTTTCCGGCGAGCTCGCTCACTACGCGGCGTACATCTTGCGAACGCTCCCGGGTGGTGATCAGAATAGCGTCTTCGGTTTCCACGACTACCAGGTCATCGACCCCGACCAACGCGACAAATTTCTCCGGGCTGTAGACGTAATTGTTGCGCGCATCGATCCCCACCATGCCCCGTGCCTCGGTGACGTTGCCATCCTTGGCGTTGCCCTGGGCCAATTGATGTTCGTACAGGGCATCCCAGGAACCGAGGTCGTTCCAGCCGAACTCCGTCGGCAGGCAATAAATATTTGAATGGTGTTCGCCCTTGGCCGAGCGGGGCTCAAGCACTGCGTAGTCGATGCTGATGTTTTCGCACGAGGGATAGAGCTCGCGAAACACCTGCTCGAATCGCGGTGTTCCATACGCGTCGGCGATCTGCTGCAGAAACGGCGCGGTCTCCGAGAGATGCTCGCGGATGGCGTTGGCCAGGGTACGCGCCGTCCACAGAAAAATGCCGCTATTCCAGTAGTACCGGCCGGCGAGCATAAACTCCTCGGCCCGGTCCCGGTTGGGCTTCTCGGTAAACCGGCGTACGCGCTTGACGCCGTTCGGCAGCTGCTCTCCGGTCTCAATGTAGCCGTACCCGGTCTCTGGCCGGACAGGCTTCACCCCCAGCACTACAATGTTTTCTCCGGCTGCGGCCAGGGCGATGCCTTGCTCGATGGTGGCGCGATATTTGTCCTCATCGGTGATCACGTGGTCGGCGGGGAAGATGCCCAGCACCGCATCGGGAGCGGTGCGCTCGATGAGGAAAGCCGCCAGGCCCGCAGCAGGCGCGGTGTTGCGCGCCGCCGGCTCACAGATGATCTGCTCCCCCAGCATGGTCTGCAGTTGTTCGGAGATGGCCTTGGAGAGCAGGTCGTTGGTGATCACCCAAAGCTCGTTTGCGGTGGCCAGGGCGCCCAAACGATCCACGGTGCTTTGGATCATGGTGCGGGCGCCGTCCAGCACCAGGAGCTGCTTTGCGCGCCAGCGGCGGCTCCTGGGCCAGAACCGCGTGCCACTGCCGCCTGCCAGGATGATCGGGCGAAACTCGACTTTAGGTTTCATCTTCTCCTGATCTCGTGGGAGTGCTTAGGAAAGACTGGCGAAGAAGCTTCTCATCCGGACCAGGCCTTCTTCTATGTCGCGGTGCGAGACAGCGTAGGAGAGCCGGATATGCTCCTGGGTGCCGAATGCCTCCCCGGGAACCGCCACCACATGCGCCTCATGCAGCAGGCGGGAGGCCAGCTCGGTTGCTGTCTTTGCGCCTGGCTTGCCCAGGAAGGACGACACATTCGGGTAAACATAAAACGCGCCGTCGGGTTGTGTGCAGGTAATGCCGGGAATAGCCCTCAATCCGGCCAGGATGCGGTCGCGCAGTTGCAAGTAATCGGCCCGCATTTCGGCCACGCATTCCTGGGGGCCGCTGAGAGCGGCAATGGCCGCCTTTTGCACAAACGCCGCGGTCGAGGACGTTGACTGGCTCTGCAGCTTGCTCATAGCAGCGATGATGGGCTTGGGTCCGAGAGCGAAACCGGCACGCCAACCGGTCATGGCGTAGGTCTTGGAGAGGGAACCGAGCACAATCACATGCTCTTTGGCCTCGACAAACGAACCGCCGGAGACGGGAGCACCCGCATATTGCAGGTACACGTAGCACTCATCGAGCAGCAGGAAGATTCCCCGGGCGTGGGCCAGCTTCACGATGCGCTCCAAGTCGTCAGGGGAGACGACGGACCCGGCCGGGTTCGAAGGCGTGTTGAGAATGATGGCCTTGGTCCGCGGGGTAATCGCGCGCTCGATGGCATCCGCGGTGACGCGGAAGTTTTCCGATTCTTCGGTGGGCAGGAATACCACCTTGCCGCCCGCGTATTGAATGATGTCCTTGAACGACACCCAGTAAGGAACGGGCAGAATGACCTCATCGCCATGGTCCACCAGAACCTGGATGGCGTTAAAGAGCGCCAGCTTGCCGCCGGTGGTGAAGACGGCTTCGTCCACGGTGTAATCGGAGCCGAAGTCGCAGGCGTGGCGCTCCACGATCGCCTTTCTCAGTTCGGGGATGCCGGCAACCACCGTGTAGCGGGTGAAGTTAGCTTCGATGGCGGCGATGGCGGCGTCTTTAATGTGGCGAGGGGTAGCAAAATGGGGCTCGCCGGCGCCAAAGTCGACCAGCTGGGCGCCCTGGGCGCGCAACCTGGCGGCTTCGGCAGTAACGGCCATGGTCGCCGAAATCTCAATGCGGCCAATGCGGTCGGCAAAGATGTTGGTAGCGGTGGGTGCGGTCATCCCTACTATCTTGTCAGACTCCAGCCCATTCGCGGAAGCGGCAATGTGAGCACCGGGCTATGACAGCCCTGGGAGAGCCCAAGGACAGAACGGGTGATTAGGACTAGGACGGGTGCCCCAGGTTCGCACCAGCGTACCTGGGAAGAAAAAGGCGGGCGACCCGGATTTCCTGCGCGGGGCACCAAACGGGTTCGCGTGTGCGGCTTTCATTAAGGAAAGCCGCATAAAGTTCGCCAACGCCAGGAAACTCAACAGGAAATCCGGGGTAAGCCCATCCAAAGCTCTTCCTTAGTGGACCAGCAAATACCGTGATTTACTCACCGGACCCGCTGCAGCAAAACCCGCTCAGCGGCCAGCAGGTCCTCTTCGGTATCGACCCCGATGGTGTCGTAGGGAGTGGGCACCACATGGATGCTTATTCCCTCCTCCAGCCAGCGTAATTGCTCCAGCCGTTCGACCGATTCGAGCGGGCTTGGCGGTAACTCTGCGAAGCGCCGCAGAGCTGCCTTGCGGTAAGCGTAGAGGCCGAGGTGCTTGCGTGGGGCTAGGGGAGTACCCCTCTGGTACGGGATCGCAGCGCGAGAAAAGTAGAGCGCTCTACCGTTGTTTGCGGTGACCACTTTCACGGCATTGGGGTCGTCAATCTCCTGAGGCGAACAAGGAGTCGACAGCGTAGTAACCTCCGCCGCAGGTAGCGCAAAGGGCCGCAGAAGCGCATCAATATGTTCCGGCCGAAGCAACGGTTCGTCTCCCTGGATATTGACGTAGATATCGGCGTCGACCATCGCCGCCACGGCCTGGACCCGGTCGGTGCCGCTGGCCAGATCAGGCGAGGTCATGACGCTGGGCCAGCCCTCTGAATCCGCGTACGCAACTACCTCCTGGGAATCGGTGGCAATCAGGACTTGATCCAAGTTGCGGGCAAGCACGCGCAGCCCGATACACCCAGCCGAGCATGGGGACGCCGGCGATTGGGCGGAGCACCTTGCCCGGCAGCCGGGTAGAGGCAAGCCGCGCAGGAATCACCACCACCACACGCTCACTCATGATGGGCCCGCGTGGAACGGGTCGGACCCCAGCCCGTCTGCATCGTCTTCGGGGCTGGGGATATCCAGGTTGACGACCACCGGTTCCTGCCCGCTGCGGACGATGACCGCTTCCACCGGCTGGTCCTTGCGCGCGTTCAGCTCCTGATGGGGAGCAAACGGAGGGACGTAGACAAAATCGCCGGGTCCGGCCTCATCGACAAATTCGAGATGCTCTCCCCAACGGAAGCGGGCGCGCCCGCGCACGATGTAGATTACCGTCTCCAGCTCTCCGTGGTGATGGGGACCGGTTTTTGCGTTGGGGTGGACGACCACCGTGCCCGCCCAAAGCTTCTGCGCGCCGACTCGCGCGTAGGAAATGGCTTCGGCGCGGGTCATTCCCGGGGTCTGAGGAGTATTGCTGTCCAGCTCACCGCTGCGCACGATGCGCAGGCCGGGCATCGCTCCGGTTTGGAAAGAAGACATGTAAGCACCCATTTATCTAGACGCAAGTGTATAGCTGTCCTGTAGTTTTACCCGGCTTTGCCCCCGATCCCGAGGTAGAATGGTAGAAAGTAGGCTTATTTACAGAAGACGACCATGCGCACACTGAACATAAAAGATCCGGAGGCTCACCGTCTCGCCGCAGCCATAGCCCAGGAAACCGGGGAGACCATGACCCGCGTGGTGACTGAAGCCCTGCGGGAACGCTTCGAGCGCCTGCCAAGCCGCCGGCGCAAGGCTTCCGTGGAAGAACTACGCGCCATTGCGCAACGTGCCGGCGGGTCCTCCAAGAATGCTTATCTTGATCACGCGGAATTCCTGTACGACGAACGTGGTTTTCCGAAATGATTCTGGACACTTCGGCGGTAAGCTCCATCTTCTTTGACGAACCGGAAGGCGGCCACTTTCTTCAGGTGATTCATGACGCTGACCGTTGCAGTATCAGTGCAGCCAACTTTGTTGAGCTTTCAATGGTGATAGAAGGTCAACTGGGCCCAGAGGCCGGGCGCCAGCTTGATATGTTTTTCAGGCGCGCCGAAATCGTTATTGAGGTGGTTACAGTTGAACAGGCGCATCTAGCCCGGCAAGCGTTCCTCGATTTCGGCAAGGGCAGGCATCCTGCACAATTGAACTTTGGCGATTGCTTCGCTTATGCGTTGGCCAAGGCGACCGGGGAACCCCTCTTGTTCAAAGGGATGGATTTCAGTAAGACCGACATTCGTAAAGCAGAGGGAAGCGTGTCCGATCGATAACCGGCGCAATGAATGAACGATGGAGGCAGGCACGTGGCAATCGTCAAGACCAGGAAGCCTGACTACGGGGTAGACGCGCCTTATGTCTTGCGCAACCTCTTTCTCATCGGAACTGCTTGCCTTCTTTTCGGAATCTTTGGGCCTCACCAAATCCGCTTTGCGCAAGTCACCTTCCTTCCGCGCCCGATACTCTTCTGGACGGGTACCTTGCTGGTGCTCGAAGGGTTTCTATTCCTCTTCTACGTGAAAATCGGCAAATTCCATCATCGGGATCGGATACTCTCACTGCACAAATGGCGCGGTGACGAGCAGGTGCTGGACGTTGGTTGCGGCCGCGGTCTGCTGTTGGCGGGAGCAGCAAAACTGCTGTCCGGCGGCGGAAGGGCCACGGGCATCGATATCTGGTCCAAGGTGGACATGGGCGGCAACTCCGAGGCCGCTACGCTGCAGAACCTGGAACTGGAGGGGATCCGCGATCGCTGTACGTTGCTAGGGGTTCCCGCGCAGGAGATGCCGTTTCCCGACGGAAGCTTCGACGTCGTCCTATCCAATCTTTGCCTGCACAATATCTATGACCGTGAAACCCGTCGCCGTGCCTTGCAGCAGATTGTCGGGGTGTTGATGCCTGGAGGCGTTGCGATCCTCTCCGATTACAAGCTCACCGGGGAATATGCTGCGCAGCTTCAAGGGGCGGGCCTGGTGGTCGAAAGGCGGTGGGGAAATCCGCTCTACACTTTTCCACCTTTGCGCATCGTCGTCGGCCGCAAATCACTGGGTGAGTAGCAAGCGCAACTGTTGTAGAATCAACATGGGGCGGCGTAGCTCAGATGGTTAGAGCGACGGACTCATAACCCGTAGGTCGGCCGTTCGATCCGGCCCGCCGCCACTAGAATCCCTCCCGTATCGTCCCCTGATTGGTTCCTGGCTGCGTCTAACCCAGTAGTATTATTTGTTTAGACCATACTTTTGGTCCAAAGTGGAGTTATGTCTCGAACCTTTACCCGTGCAGTGTTTGGTGTCTCGATCTTGTTGGTGGCGTTGGTCTTCCTCGGTGGAATTGGCCCGAGCCGTGTGCGTGCGGATTCGCAGCAGGACGGCGCTTACCCGGAGATGGAAGTCTATAGCGAGGTCCTGAAGAAGGTTCAGACTGACTATGTGTCCGACCCCAACATGACCAAAGTCACGGTTGGCGCCTTGCACGGGCTGCTCGAATCCCTGGATCCGGATTCCAGCTATCTGACCCCGGACGAATACAAAGCCTACAAACAGCATGGTAATGAGGGTACGGCGCAGGTGGGATTGAATATCTCCAAGCGCTATGGCTATGCGACCGTGGTGTCGGTCGAGCCGGGAAGCCCGGCGGAAAAAGAACAAATCGAAGACGGCGATATCGTCGAGGCCATCGAGGGACATTCGACCCGTGAAATGTCGCTGGTGATGATCCGCCTGTTGCTCGAGGGCAAGCCGGGAAGCAACGTGACCTTCTCGCTGGTGCGGCCGCGCAAGGCGGAGCCGGACAAGATAACCCTGACCCGCACCGTGTCTACTGCTCCGCCCTTGGGGGAAACGCAGTACGAGAGCAGCAGCATCCTTTACCTCAAGCCGGGCGTGCTCAGCAAAGAGCGGGTATCGGAAATTGCCAGCCGCCTGAAGGCGATGCAGAAGAACGGAAACAAAAAGGTTTTGCTCGATCTGCGCGATGTTGCTGAAGGGGACGAGGAGCAAGGCGTGCGCCTCGCAAACTTCTTCCTGGAGTCGGGCACGATTGCCACCCTCTCCGGACAGAAATATACCTACGAGGCCTTTAACGCCGATACCTCCAAGTTCATTACCGGAGCCCCCCTGGTGGTCCTGGTAAACCATGGCACCTCCGGACCGGGAGAGATTGTCGCCGCCGCGGTGCTCGATAACAAGCGAGCCGACGTGGTGGGAGACCGAACCTTCGGGGAAGGCTCCGTGCAAAAGACCATGGAGCTTCCGGATGGCGCGGCTCTGATTCTCTCCGTCGCCAAGTATGCCTCCCCGTTGGGCAAAAAGATTCAGGACGAAGCGGTGACGCCGAATGTCGTGGTCGCCGCCAGCCAGGAAAATAATGATGACCAGGCGGGCGCGACGAAGACTCCTAAGCCGGATGATCAATTGACTAAGGCGCTCGATATTCTGAAACAGAAGAGCGCCTAACCCGGATCTATCATTGATTGGGCAAGCTCCATCTTCGGGCGCTGATCGCTTTCGTCCGCCCGGTGCGCCGGGCACGTCCGCGTCGGTGCCCATGAAGCTGGCGGGTAGCATTACCTTTCTGGCCCTCTTGGCTCTCGCGATCATCGCCGGTTCGTTGACCGGCCTGATGCTGGTCTATTCCGTAGATCTGCCGCAAATTGCCGACCTGGAAAAATACCGTCCTATCACCTCCACCGACCTGCTCGATGTCCATGGCCGCGTCTTCGGATCTTTTGCCCTGGAGCGGCGCATCGTGGTTCCCTATGAAGCGCTTCCTCCCGTGCTGCGACAGGCAGTGATATCGATCGAAGATAAGAACTTTGAGAGCCATTGGGGAGTCAACATCTTCCGTGTGCTGGGCGCGGCCTATCACGATCTGACCTCGAATGGCCGCACCCAGGGCGCCTCCACCCTGACCATGCAACTGGCACGCAACCTTTTTCTCTCCAGCCAACAAACCTTCGGCCGCAAGCTGCAGGAAGTCTTTCTCTCCATCCAGATCGAGCGGGCGTTTACCAAGCAACAGATCTTCACCCTGTATGCCAACCAGATCTACCTTGGGCAGGGTGTTTATGGATTCGAGGCTGGAGCGGAATACTACTTCAGCAAACACGCGCGGGATCTCACATTGCCGGAAGCCGCTCTGCTAGCCGCGTTGCCCAAGGGGCCGGTGGCCTACTCGCCGCTGGTGAATCCGGATCGCGCCTTCCGCCGGCGCAATATGGTCATCAACTCCATGCTGGAAGACGGAGTGATCACCAACGCGCAAGCCAATGCGGCCAAGGCCGCACCGCTCGGCTTGCATATTGAGCCCCCCTCCAACAGCGTCGCTCCCTGGTTCGTGGAAGACGTGCGGCGCGAACTGGAACGCCAGTTTGGCAGTGAGCAGGTGCATGAGGAAGGTCTGCGGGTTTACACCACTCTGGATCTGGATTTGCAACAAGCAGCCAATCGCGCTGTGCTCGATGGATTAGCCGCATTGGAGCGGCGTCATGGATGGAAGGGCAACCTGCTCAATGTGGTCGCAGCCGGAGGGTCGCTGGACGATTTTCATCACCCGGACTGGCGTCAGCCACCCACGCCTGGATCGTACATGCATGCCATGGTAACCAATGTGTTGCCGTACCAGGTGACGGCGCGCATTGGGCAGCAGCAGGTGATTTTGGGTCCGGATGATTTTGCCTGGACCAAGCAGCGGGATGCGGAGAATTTTCTGCACCCGGGCGACATTATCTACGTGCACATTGTGCCCTCGAGCGATTCCAACCTGGTCTTGCATGCCGCGTTGGAACAGGATTCCGGCGTCGAGGGATCACTGATGGCGGTGGATAATACCTCCGGTGAAGTATTAGCCATGGTCGGCGGACGCGACTTCAACCTGTCCCAGTTCAACCGCGCCACGCAGGCCGAGCGGCAGACGGGGTCTTCTTTCAAACCCTACGTCTATACCGCTGCAGTGGATGAAGGGGCTCGTCCGGAAGAGAGTATTGTCGATGCTCCGGTCACATTTTCGACTGGCGTTGGCCCTTACACGCCGCACAATTACGACGACACCTTCGAAGGTCCGGTGTCGCTGGTGCACGCCTTTGCCGACTCGCGTAATATCCCCGCGGTCAAGCTTGCCGAACGCGTCGGTATCCGCAAGGTGATTGCTACCGCACACCAGTTTGGATTGAGCAGCAATATGCCGCCGTTTCTTCCCGTGGCGCTGGGCTCGGTTGAGGCGACGCTGCAGGAGCAGGTGGCGGCTTTCAGCAGCTTTCCCAATGACGGGGTGCGCCTTGGGCCACACCTCATTCGCAAGGTAACCAACGCAGATGGGCTCACTCTGTCAGAGAGTCCGGCCAATGTGGCCGAGTCCACCAGCATGAAGACGGCGCGCATCATGATGACCTTGTTCAAGGCGGTCATCCAGCCGGGCGGCACTGCCGCGGCCGCGGAGGTGCTCCATCATCCCCTGGGCGGTAAGACAGGCACGACCAGCGACTTCAACGACGCCTGGTTCATCGGGTTTTCTCCCTCGATCACGTGCGGCGTTTGGGTTGGTTACGACAGCCGGCAGTCATTGGGGGACAAAGAGAGTGGCGGCCACGCCGCTCTCCCGCTGTGGATGGACTTCATGAAGGTGGCCATCGCGGACCGGCCCGACGAGCACTTTGCCGGAGATACACGCCCCCTGCCATCGACCAATGTAGCCCTGAAGACGGCAACCCCCCGGCCGGCAGGCCAGCCGGCGGCACTGGCCGCTCCGCAATAGGCCGGCAGAGTGGATAGATCCGATCCCGCGGGAGGCGCGAGTTTTCCGGTGGTCTCCGGTCTGATACAAAACCAAAACACAACATCCAGGGAAAATTATCTTTTCCGGCAGCGCTCTTATTTTCCCAGCAGGCGGGCCAAATGCAGGTAGCGTTTCGCCTGGGCGACATCGCGCATGATCTGCTCTTTCAGCGCCTCCGGAGAGGGCCAGCGCCGCTCCTCCCGTAGCCGGCGATGGAAGAGAAGCCTCAGGGGCGTCTGGTCCGAGAGTGCGAGCGGATGAAAATTCAACAGGTGGGATTCCACCGCAAAGGAATCGACGCCAAAGGTGGGCCGGTTGCCCACGTTGGTTACCGCATCGAACCATTCGCCGGCCACACGCAGCTGTGTGACGTAAACCCCGTTGGGCGGCAGCAGTTCCTGGTACGGTGCCAGGTTAATGGTGGGAACGGTGAGCGTGCCGCCGATGCCGCGGCCGCGAGCCGGTGTGGAGTCGACAAAGAACCCGTGCCCCAACAGCGCCCGCGCAGTACGCAACTCGCCTCGGGAAAGTAATTCCCTGATTTTGCTGCTGGAAACGGTCAATCCTCTTACCTGGCATGCGGCGTGGACCACCACTTCGAAGCCAAGCGCGCGGCCCAGTTCGCTCAGTTCGGCGATGCCACCTTCGGCACGGTGGCCAAAACGAAAGTTGGTCCCTTCATGGATCTCAACCGCCCGTAACGCATTGCACACAATAGCGGAGACGAATTCCGCAGCCCGCATGCGGGAGAGCTCAGCGGTGAAGGGAAGCACCAGGACGGCGTCTACGCCGGTGTCTCCCAACAGCTCGAGCCGCGTCTCCAACGGGGTGATGAGCCGGGGGCAGGTTTCCGGCCGCAGGAAACGCAAGGGATGAGGGTCGAATGTAACCGCTACAGACCGCGATGATCGTGCCGCGGCGCTTCGCCTGAGCCGCTCCAGGATGAACTGATGGCCAAGATGCACACCGTCGAAGTTCCCAATGCTCACGACCGTGCTCCCGAAGTTCGGGGGAATCTCGCCGAGGTTACGGAAGACGTGCATGGTCAGATCTCGAAAGGAATACGCAACCCGTCGTAAGCGAGCTGGATGTGTTCTGGAAGTTCGTTGTTGGTTTCGGCGTGGGGTAAATCATGGGACATGTGAGTAAAGAACGCGCGCCGAGGGTGCATGCGAGCCACGAAGGCAAGGGCCTCTTCCAGGGTAGCGTGGCTGGGGTGAGGAGTCCTGCGCAAAGCGTCCAAAATGACCACGTCCAGATTCTCAAGCAGCGGCAGGCTGGTTTCCGGGATGTCGTTCATATCGGTCAGGTAGGCGGCGTTGCCAAAGCGGAAGCCCGCGACTTCAATCTTGCCGTGGGTGAGCGGAACCCGGTGAAAGACCGCTCCCTCGACCTCCACCGAGTGCCCCAGTCGGTGCATCTCCACCCGGGCGCGGGCGGGGTACCCGGCATCGGCGTCGAAGGTGTAATCAAATATCCGTTCAATGACGCTGGCGGCGGCATCATCGGCATAGAGCGGAATTTTGCTTTTGTGCCTGAAGCTGAGCGGGCGTAAGTCGTCCAGGCCAAGGATGTGGTCGGCATGGGAATGGGTATAGAGCACCGCGTCCACATGGTTGACGCCCTCACGCAAGGCCTGCATACGAAAGTCCGGTCCGGTGTCGATCACGACCCGATGTCCGGCCCAGGCGACGGCGATGGAAGGCCGTGTGCGGCGATCGCGCGGGTCAGTAGAGGTGCAGACCCTGCAGGTGCATCCAAGGGTCGGCACACCCATCGAGGTGCCACTGCCAAGAATAGTGATCTCTGCTGGATGTATGAGACACTCCCTGGGAAAAGCAGAAAGGTTCTAAAGCATTTTTGCTAATGGTATAGACCAGGAAACTGAACTCGACGCGGCCATTCCGCTAAAGAATGGCCGCACATAACTGATCCCGCCGGATCACAGTATTAGCAAAAATGCGTTAATGGGGTTTGCCCGCTTGCGGAGGCCGTTGCGCAGAACTGGCAATGGCATTCGTGATCTCGAGAAACGACATGCGCAGATCGAAGAGCGCATTCTGCAGCAGGCGCTTTTCCTGGTCGGTAAGATTTCCCTTCGTTTTCTCGTCCAGCACGCTGAGCATGTCAATGCTTTGCCGTGCCCCAAGAATGTCGATGCGGGGCTGCTCGTTGGGGGCGGAGCCGGCGCCCAACTGGACCGCGGCGGTCATGTAGAGCGACTGTACCAGCCGATCGAAGTTCATCACGGGTACGGCAGGCTGGCCCGGATTGGCCTTGCGAAACATGTCGTCCAGGTGCCGCGCCGAAGCATGGTATTCCTGGCGCTGCTGCGCGGATTCTGCCGCGGTAGGCTCCGGGATGGTTTCTTCATCCTCGAACGCCACCGTGTCCGGCTCCTCCACAGTGTGCGCCGCCTGGGTGGTAACGGTTGCCTGCGGGGCCACGGAGGGCGTGATGCGTTCGGCTACAGGCGGCGGCGGGCTGCTTTCGCCGGCAGTGCCGTCACGCAACTCCCCTTCGGCGGTGAACTTGCGGCGATCGGTTACGGTGAATTGCGGTTCTTTGTCGCGCATAGTCTCTTCCAATCGTTTTTGTAACGCTGCCCTGATACTGAATGACATGGACGCTTGTCCGGCAGGCTCGGGTTTGGTTCAGCTAGCTGGGTGAGGCCCGGGGCCGGGTGATCTCGGGCGGCGCGGCCAGCGCACTCGCCACCCCTCCGTCGTAGGTGATCTCGGCATTGCGTTCCACCACTTCGACCCGAATGAATCCAAGGGCGACCCGGATTTCCTGTACGCTGTCCTGGACACGACCGCCTGTGCGGCTTTCGGTCAGCCGAGAGCCGCATGATGCTCGACAACGCCACGAAGCTTCGCAGGAAATCCGGGGAGCACTTGCGGAATGCCGAGGCTCGACAACGACGCGGTACTGGTTATCCGGCCTACGGACTGCTCGCCGCTTCTCAAATCGATGGGCAGATGGGGAGGCTGGTTGCCGAGGAGCGCAAATTGCCGAAACTGGCGGTTCACTTTTCCCCGGGAACGAATGCGTTCCACGATTTCCTGGCCCAGGTAGCAACCTTTGCTGAAGTTGAGCGCGCGCGTTTGGACCGTTTCCTGCGGCAGGTCGCGATCGTTGAGGTCGACACCGTAGAGCGGAGTTGCCTCCAGCACACGCAGAGCTTCCATCGCGTCCAGGCCGCATGGAGCGGCGCCGGCAGCCTGCAGCGTCTCCCAGACGGCAAGCACATGCTCGGGGGCGAACCATAGCTCAAAGCGGGGAACGGCGACGTGGTAAGCCTCAATGATGGTGCAGGGTACTTCGCCGATGCGGGCGGCGCTCAACCGTGCGTTTTCCGGGCGCGCATTTTCCAGTGGGGCCACAAAGCCGAGCGTCGCCAGCACTCGGGGCGCACCCGGTCCGGTCAGCGACAAGGCAGTCCACTGTCGGCTAACGTCTGCCAACTCCACATCGTCCATGATGATGAAGTGATCGAGATGACGCATCAGGGCCGGGACCTGGTCAAAGCCTGTATCCAGCAACAGATCGGCGGAGCGCCGGTAAACGTAGCAGTCCCCCTGGATACGCCCTTGTACGCTCAACAGAAAGCTGTAATTTCCCTCGCCTTCAGGGAGCGACTGCACCGTATTTGAGACCATGCCATTCAGCCAGCGCAGGCGGTCGCTGCCGGTTACCAGAATCTTGCCCCGCCAGCCCAGGTCGCTGACCCCGGCGGAATGTAGAAGGGAATCCATCTCGCCCGGCAGATTGTCAAACACTCGAGGCGTCAGGGCGCCGCAATGCAGGGCGGGCTCGAGCAGGGCGTCCTGCGGCCGGAGGGCAGCGAATAAAGAGGTAGGCTCCGGAGGGACGACCGGGTTAGCCCCGGCCTCCGGGGCTGCACCAGGAGCGGTCATCGGATCGGCTATGGGATGGGTCTGGGGCTGGCTCATGGCAGAAACCACAATAAAATTATAGCCTTGCAGCAGAGCGAGTGCGGCGCAGCGCAAGGCCGACCCGGATTTTCTGTACGCTGCGCTGGAAATGACCGCATGAACTTCGCCAACGCCAACCAGCTACACAGAAAATCCAGGGCAAGCCGGTAAAAGGACGAAGAATGAAGCTTATCTGCAAGAAGTCGTGCGGTTCCCTCGTGGCGGCGTTGGTCTTAGCCTCTTTGACGGTTTTTGCCTTCTCCCAGGACACCTCGCCGGGCTCGCAAACGCCGGCTCCGCAGGCGCAGAAGGAAACCCGCATCACTCCGGAGCAAACCAAGGAGCTTTTCCGTTCGCTGAGCGAGATTCTTACCTTTGCCAGTGAGGACAGCCAGCTACAGATTCGGCATGAGGTAAAGCGACGCCTCATCACCAGGGAGCAGGTAGAAAAGTACATTCTGGAAAAGTTCCACGACGACAAGGACGCCAAACGCATGCAGCGCGAAGAGATCGTGCTCAAGAAGTTTGGCCTTCTCGACCGGGATTTCCAGTTGCAACCCTTCCTGGTGAGCCTGCTGAAGGAACAGATCGCCGGCTATTACGACAACAAGACAAAGACCGTGAATCTATTGGACTGGGTTTCGCCGGAGGAGCAGAAGCCGGTCATGGCGCATGAGCTGACCCATGCCTTGCAGGATCAGCATACCGATCTTGAGCGTTGGGAGCCGGAAGACCCCGATACGATTGCGAAGAACGTTACAGAAGACAATCAACGCCTGGAGATCGACGAGCGGGATACGGCCCGCGATGCTGTCCTCGAAGGTCAGGCCATGGCCGTCTATCTGGATTACACGCTGAAGCCAGCGGGTAAAAGTCTGCTCACGTCGCCGGACGTGATGCGCACTCCAAAAGACGACACAGATACGTCCGACAGTTCGCCGGTCATGGCTCGAGCGCCTTTGCTATTGCAGCAATCGCTTCTCTTTCCCTATCGAGACGGGCTGGGATTTGAGCAGCGGTTGTTGAAGGACAGGGGCGCGCAATATGCCTTTGCCGGGGTGTTGGACCGGCCGCCCTCGACCAGCTACGAAATCATGAACCCACGTGCCTACGAACGCAAGGCAACCGTTCCTCTGCTGCGCATGCCCGACGTGCACGGACTGCTCGAAACCGACTACCAACCCTACGACATCGGCGTGATGGGCGAGCTCGATGTGCGTATCCTGACCGAGCTTTTCGGTGGTCCGGAGGAAGCCGCGATGCTCACGCCGCAATGGAAGGGCGGGCTCTACTATGCGGTGCAGAGCCGCAAGGCGCGCACGGCCGAGCAACAGGCAGCGACCTCTTCGGTGGCGCTGCTTTATCTCTCCGCATGGCGAAGCGATGCTGCCGCGACGGAATTCGCCAAGCTTTACGGCCGGGAGTTGAGCAAGAAATATTCCGGCGTGGTGCGCGACCCGGCTTCGGAATCTGTTTCTACCGAGCAGGTTTACAACGGAAGTGAAGGGCCGGTGTTGATCGTGCGCCAGGGTAACCAGGTGTTTGTGAGCGAGAGCTTTGATCTCACCACGGCGCGCAAGCTCCAGTTCCTCTTTTTTGGAGCGCAGCAGGGCGGAGAAACGCAGGAAGCTGCGCATGCCTCGCCGCCGTCTAAAGAACTCACCACGCACCTGACACGGATGATGGCCGGTTGCGGCCTGATGAAAGCGTCCTTGTTGCACTAAGAAGAATTGTCATCCCGAGGAGCTGACTTGCCTGTGGCAAGTCAAGGGACTAATTACAACGGCAACAAAAGCATTGGGTGGCCCACTCAAGCCAAAGTACGGCTTGAATGGGCGACGAGCCCTCCCCAAACCCGTTTGTCATTAGGAGGAGCAGGCGACTCGCGGCGGCGAGTGAAGAGAGACATTACAACCGCAACAAAAGCTTTCGGTGGCCCATTCAAGCCGTACTTTGGCTTGAGTGGGCTACGACACCTCCCCACTCGTTTGTCATTAGGACCCGAGCGACCTGTCCCCGGTATGCCGTGGTAGCGGAGGGACCTGCGGTTCCCCTCCTCGCCGCCTGCGCAGGTATACTTACTGGGAATCTCAATTCATTCCCAGAGACGCGAACCGGGTCAGGGCGCGTGCGGAGCCGGGTTTGCAGCAGGCGGAAATCGGAATCATAGGCGGAAGCGGGCTCTATGCAATGCCCGGCCTGAATAATCCCCACGAGGTTGAGGTAACTACGCCGTTCGGGGATCCCTCGGATATATTCGTTGCCGGCGAGTTGGAGGGGCGCCAAGTGGTTTTTCTGGCCCGTCATGGTCGGGGCCATCGGCGTCTGCCCACCGAACTGAACTTCCGCGCCAATATTTTCGCCATGAAAAAGCTGGGTGTGGAACGAATCATCTCCGTTTCTGCCGTCGGTTCGCTCAAGCTGGAGCATAAGCCTACTGAGTTTGTGGTTCCCGATCAGTTCATTGACCGCACTTCGCAGCGCCCCTCCACCTTTTTTGGGGAGGGAATCGTGGGCCATGTAGCGTTTGGCGATCCGGTCTGCGCGACGGTCTCCAAAGCAATCCAACAGGGTGCGGAGAGCGCTGGTGTGGTGGCCAAGCAAGGCGGCGTTTACGTGTGCATCGAAGGCCCCCAGTTTTCCACCCGCGCCGAATCAAATCTGTATCGCAGTTGGGGCGCCGATATCATCGGCATGACCAATCTGCAGGAGGCCAAGCTGGCCCGCGAGGCAGAGATCTGCTACGCAACCATGGCCATGGTTACCGACTATGATTGCTGGCACGACGGGCACGACGCCGTCACCGTCGATCAGGTGATCGCAGTGTTGCATCAGAATTCTGCCAACGCCGCCAGGGCAGTACGCGCTGCGGTTGCGGGTATGCCTCGTGAACGCACCTGCGCCTGCGCAACGGCATTGCAATTCGCAATCATTACCAGTCCGGAAGCGATTCCAGCAGCAACCCGCGAGAAGCTGGCTCCGCTGTTGGGCAAGTACAGTCCTAAAACCTAGTCGGCGCGTTTTCCGGGAAGATTCTGAGGCAGAAAGAACCCATGTCCATTCTTGTTGTAGGCAGTGTTGCATTTGACAGCATCGAGACACCACAGGGGCGCCGCGATCGGTGCCTGGGCGGAGCGGCCACCTATTTTGCGCTAGCCGCAAGTTACTTCACCGACGTGCGCGTCATCGCTGTGGTCGGCGAAGACTTTACTGCCGAACACGAGGCCGTGCTCACCAGCCATGGAGTCGATACGCAGGGCCTGGAGCACACCGCGGGCAGGAGCTTCCACTGGACCGGCTCCTATGTAAAGAGCCTGAACGAGGCGCAGACCCTGAAGACCGAACTCAATGTCTTCGAGAGCTTCTCTCCCAAAGTACCGGCCGCCTACAGGGATAGCGACTTCCTGTTTCTGGCCAATATCGACCCGGTGCTGCAAAGCAGCGTTCGCCAGCAAATGCCGAATGTTCGCATGGTGGGCGGCGACACCATGAACTACTGGATCACCGGTCACCGGGAGAACCTGGCCAAAGTACTCACCGGGCTCGATGCGCTGCTGATCAATGACGGAGAGGCCAAGCTGCTGGCCGATAACAGCAACCTGGTGCTCGCGGCGCGTAAGATCCTCGCCATGGGTCCGAAGGCTCTTATCGTCAAGCACGGCGAGTATGGCGCCACGGCGTTCTTCGGAGACCAACCACTTGATGGGGCCAGCAAGGGCGGTTTGGCGCTGCCTTTCCGTGCCCCCGCCCTGCCGCTGGATAAGGTTGTAGATCCCACTGGCGCGGGCGATTCCTTTGCCGGGGGCTTCTTCGGATATCTTGCCTCGCAGCCAAAGGTGACACTGCAGACCTTTAAACACGCTATGTTTTATGGCGGCGTCATGGGCTCGTTCGCGGTGGAGCGTTTCGGTACGGAACGCATGGAAGCGCTCACGCGAGAGGAGATCGATCAACGCTTCGCTCTCTTCCGCGAGCTCTCTCATCTTGACTGAGTTGCGAGGCGGCCCATCGGTTGCCAGAGGCGATCTCGAGGGCATCCGGCGGGAGACCCTGCTGGTGGCATGGACGGCCCTGGCCTTCGCCCTGGTGGCACTCGCCTATTGTGTTCGCCACGGTACGCTTCTTCTTTACGGCGACGCGGTGGCGCACCTGCACATCGCTCGTCGCGTCTTCGATTCCATCACTCCCGGCTTCCGCCAGCTGGGGTCTGTATGGCTGCCTCTGCCGCACATTCTGCTCTTGCCCTTTGTCTGGAATATGGATTGGTGGCATAACGGTCTGGCCGGCGCCTGCCTTTCCATACCCAGCTATGTGCTCGGATGTGCCGGAATCTACCGCCTGGCTCGTATGTGGCTGGATATGCCCGCCGCCGTCGTGGTTGCGGCTTTCTATGGTCTGAACCCGGGTCTGCTCTATATGGCCACCACGGCCATGACTGAGCCCCTCTTTCTGGCCGAGATGATCTGGGCCGCATTGTTGATCGTTCAGTATCAACGCGCACTTCTGGATCCTGAGACGCCTGACGGCACTTCAGCCGACCCACTGCCCGTCGGCCCTGCAGCCGGCCAATTGCCCGGCGGCCCCGCTGCCGGCCAACTTCTGATCCGCGCAGGGCTGGTGCTGGTGGCCGCGATCTTCACCCGCTACGACGGATGGGTGTACGCGGCCGCCGCGTGGTTTTTTGCCACCGGGGCTCTGGTGGCCGGCCGCCGCCGATGGAGCTGGAATGGGCCGGAAGCGGGCGCCTGGGTGTTGTTTACCGCCCTGTTGATCGCCGCTCCGTCGTTGTGGCTGGCTTACAACGCAAAGCAATTCGGCGATCCATTGGATTTTGCCCGGGGTCCCTACTCCGCCCGCGCCATCGAAGCCAGAACCACGCCGCCCGGTGCGTCGCCCCATCCTGGCGTTCACAATCTGCGCGTCTCGGCGCTGTATTTTCTCAAGGCAGCACAATTGGGCGCGGCGCCGCTGAAGTGGGGAAGGCTGCTGTGCTGGCTGAGCGCCGTGGGCACCCTGGCGGCCTTATGGAGCTTCCGCCGCCGGCAGATCTGGCCGGTGCTGTTGCTGTGGTTGCCGCTGCCCTTCTACGCCTATTCGGTGGCCTACGGATCGGTGCCCATCTTCATTCCCATCTGGCGGCCTTTTTCCTGGTACAACACGCGCTATGGCATGGAACTACTGCCCGCCTTTGCCTTGTTCACGGGTTGTCTGATACCGGTATTGCTCTCTCGTTTGCCCAGAGTGCGGCGCTACGCGTTGCTGGTGAGTTTGCTGTTGGTGGTAGCGAATAGCGTAGTGCTCCTGCGAGCGCGGCCGTTGGTTTTTCAGGAGGCTGTTGTCAATTCGCGCAGCCGCCTGGCGTTTGAAACCGCGTTAGCCAAGGCTCTGCTTGACATTCCGGGGCACGGGTTGATCCTGATGCGTGTTTCAAGCGATGTTGGAGCGGTGCAGCAGGCGGGCATTCCCTTGCGCCGCATCGTGAACGAAGGCGATTACCTGACGTGGCAGCGTGCCCTGGAGGATCCGGCGCGGAGTGTGTCCACGGTGATCGCACTCGACGGAGATGAAGTCTCCCAGGCCATCCAGCGCCACCCCGAAGGGTTGCAGATGAGCAACGTAATCTGCTCCACGGGCCATCCCTGCGCACGCATCTATCATTCGCAATTTGCGAAATAGCCGCAAGAGCTACGCGGTCAGCATGACAAGGGATAGGGCAGTACCACCGTCGGATTGACGACAAACAAAGGCGCGTCGAGAGCTGTGGTATCCCACTCAAGCCAAAACCGGGCTTGAATGGGCACCCAGCATGGTTGGGGCGTTGAGATGCTAATGCCCAAACAGAATTGTCATCCCGTCGGAGCGTAGCGGAGCGGAGGGACCTGCTGTTTCTTTCTCTCGGCCCCGCGAACAAAACTGGTTACACCGAGGCGTGGCCGCGCGATGGTAGCATCACGCAGAAGCAAATGTACCTGAATATATTTAATTTCAATCTGCGTGTATCTCACGATGCGGAGGACGAGTGATTCCATTCGTGAAAGCGCATGCTTGCGGAAACGACTTTCTGGTGGTGCAGGAGAAACTCGCAGGGGTCGAGCCCAGGGATGAGCTGAGCCGGCGGCTCTGCCACCGCAACCAGGGCATCGGCGCCGACGGGGTGGAGTTCCTGACTTGGGACGGCGGCCCCCAGGGCAAGATCCGGCTGCATAATGCCGACGGCTCGATCGCCGAAATCTCAGGCAATGGAACTCGTTGTGTGGGAGCCTGGATCGCCTACGAGACCAAGGCCGGCCCGGGCGATGAAATCATCCTCGAAACCGATGCCGGGCGGCGTATCTGCCGCATCGATGCCTGCACCGGCCCGGATTTTCGCATCACTTGCTCGATGGGCGTTCCAGAGTTAGCGACCGCAAACTTGCCTCTTGCCGGTGGAGCACGGATCGAAGGGGCGGTGGTCTCAACCGGCAACCCCCACTTCGTTATCTTTATCGATCAACCGGCCTTCAGTGGTTACGACTGGGAGTCGATCGGAGAAGAAATCTGCAGACACCCCATATTCCCTCATCAGACGAATGTGGAATTCGTGCGCATGAGCGGCCGTGATGAAATCGAGATACGCATCTATGAGCGCGGCGTTGGGCCCACCTCCTCTTCCGGTACTGGTACCTGTGCTGCGGGCAGCGCAGCTATCGCGCTGCGTGGCGCCGCGCCAGTACTGCGCGTGATCGCCCCCGGGGGCGCGCAAACTGTGGAGTGGCACGGACCTGGAACTGAGATTCTGTTGACCGGCCCGGCGGAGCTGGTCTGCTTTGGAGAGGCATGGTGAAAGTTCCTGGCCTTGAGGTTCGCAATCTGGAGGTCCGCAACCTGACGATTCCTGCCCTGCGCCGCGGGTCGAGAGTGGCCGTGATCTCGCCGGCCAGCTATCCTCAGCCGGAGAGGCTCGCGAAGGGAGTCGAAACGTTGGGCCGTCTCGGTTTTGTACCCTCGGTGGGCCGGCAAGCGCTCTCCAAGGCGAATCACTACTTTGCCGGCAGCACGCAAGCCAGGCTCGAGGATCTGCATGCCGCCTTCCTCGACCCTGCCGCCGGCGCGATCTTTTGTAGCCGTGGCGGTTATGGGTGCAATTATCTGCTGGGGGGCCTAGACCTGGGGCTGGTGCGGGAACATCCCAAGCCATTCATCGCCCACTCTGACATGACCTGCATGCAGACCTGGTTATTGGACCAGATCGGGCTGGTGTCTTTCCACGGGCCCATGATCGCCGGCGATTTCTCCGTGCCCGATGGAGTGGATGAACCCAGCCTGCTGGCGGCGTTGGGAGGTGAGCGCTGGTTCGTAGGCGAGACTTCGGGCCTGCGCACACTGATTCCGGGAAAGGCCACCGGAGTCCTTTACGGAGGCTGCCTCACGCTGCTGGCGGCCTCGCTGGGCACTCCCTACGCACCGCGGACAGAAGGCAAACTCCTCTTCCTGGAGGACCGCGACGTAAAGCCCTATCAATTAGATCGGCTACTGCGACAAATGATTCTGGCGGGAAAATTCGCCGGGGTCACCGGAATCATTTTTGGCGAGATGCTCGACTGCGTGGCTCCAGGGCAGAAAAACAGCATATTAGATGAGGTCATCCTGCGCGTGTTGGACTGGTTTCATGGGCCGATCGCCATTGGTCTTCGCTCCGGCCACGCGTCGCGCCGCAATGTGACCCTCGCCTTTGGTATCGAAGCCGAATTGGACCTGGTGCGCGCACCGTTGCTGAGCTTTCTCGAGCGGGCGACTGAGAAATAACCCTATGGCACAACAGAAGCGCATTCACCTGATCGGGATCTGCGGCTCGGCGATGGCGTCGCTGGCCGGCATGCTGCAAACCAGGGGCTTCCGCATAACCGGCTCGGACGCGGCCGCCTACCCGCCCATGTCCGATCTTCTCCGTGCCCTGGGCATCGCGATCAAAGAGCCGTACGGCGAAGCCAACCTCGTGCCCCATCCGGACCTGGTCATCGTGGGCAACGCGATCTCCCGCGGGAATGTGGAATTGGAATACGTGCTCGATCACGGTATCCCCTTTCGCTCCCTGGCCGAGATCATCCAGCACGAGTTCCTTACCGGAAGGGAGTCGCTGGTGGTCGCGGGAACCCACGGAAAAACCACCACCACCAGTATGTTGGCCTGGATCTATGAAGTTGCTTCGCGTAGCCAGAACGAGATGGCGCCATCATTCCTGATTGGTGGTATCGCAGAAAATTTCGGCACCAGTTTTTGCGTGCGCGAGGGCAAGCCGTTCATCCTCGAGGGCGACGAGTACGATACCGCCTTTTTTGATAAAGGGCCGAAGTTCATGCACTATTTCCCCGATGCCCTGATCCTCACCCATGTGGAGTTCGACCACGCCGATATCTACGAAAACCTCAATGCGGTCAAGACTGCTTTCCGCCGGTTGGTCAACCTGGTTCCGCGCCGCGGCCGGGTCGTGGCCTTTGATGGCAGCATGAATGTGGATGAGTGCGTTGCGCGTGCTTTTTGTTCCGTGGAACGCTACGGATTCAAACCCACCTCTATCTGGCGGATTGAGGACCTGACCCACGATAACCGCAACTCGAGCTGGAAGATTTTGCGCTCCGGGCGGGAGTGGCTGCAGGTAACCCTGCCCATGCCCGGAGAGCATAACGCGCTGAACGCGACCGCGGCCGCGGCGCTGGCCGCGGGGCAGGGAATCGAACCGGCTGCGATTGTCGAAGCCCTGGGTACCTTCCAGAGCGTGAAGCGCAGGCTGGAGGTGCGCGCGGTGGTGAACGGAATTACCATCGTAGATGATTTCGCCCACCACCCAACCGCGATTCGCGAAACCTTGAAGGCTTTGCGCGCTGCTTACCCAGGCCAGAGATTGTGGGCGGTGCTTGAGCCACGCTCGAATACTCTGCGCAGAAATGTCTTTGAGCGTGAGCTCGTGGAGAGCCTGGCGCTGGCCGATGGTATTGTCGTGGCTGGGGTATTCAAGCAGGAAAGCATTCCTGAACCGGAGAGAATGCATCCCGAGAAAGTGGTCGCCGCCCTGACCGGTGCAGGGCACGACGCCACCTTCTATGCCACCGCGGATGCCATCGTACAGGGGCTTACGCCCCGGCTGGATCCGGGCGACGTGGTGGCGATTCTTTCCAACGGCGGCTTTGACGGTATCTATGAGAAGCTGCCTATGTCTCTCGAGCAGCGGAGCCGGGCTTGAGAGACCGCGTCACGGGTATTCCATCATGCTCAGCTCGGTAACCATGCTTGTTTCCTATGTGGTTCTTGGTCTACCCGTGGGCGCTGTCGGCATTCCCTGGGCGTTGCTCACCGGCGATATCGGCCCGCTTTACCGTTGGAGTATGTGGGTCGTGCGCACGGGCGTGAGGCTGGCGCGCATCCGTGTCCAGATAGAGGGTCGCGAGCATATCCCCGCCCAGCCTTCTATTTTCATGGCAAATCACGTCTCCAATCTTGATCCACCGATCATGCTGCCCTTGCTTCCGTTCCGCACTGCTTTCTTCATCAAGCGGTCACTGCTCAAAATTCCCCTGGTAGGTTTCGGCATGCGTCTGGCTGGCTTTATCCCAGTGGACCGCGATGGACGTTTGGAGTCTGCGCGGGAGAGCGTGCAAGCGGCCAACAAAGTGTTGGCATCCGGCGTCAACATCTCTACTTTTCCTGAAGGAACGCGCTCCCGCAACGGCCAATTGCTGCCTTTCAAAAAGGGGCCGTTTTACCTGGCGATGGAGTCGGGCGCACCGGTCGTCCCGATTTCTATCTGGGGATCGGAACACATGATGACCAAGGGCAGCTTGCGCATCAAGCCCGGAACCGCGCACCTGACCTTCCACCCGCCGCTTTACCCACAGCAATTCACCACGCGCGAGCAGTTGGCGGCGGCGGTTCGGACCGCCATCACCTCGGCCCTGCCGCAATGGATGCGGGGAGAGCTCTAACGGACCTTCCATATCGACTTCATTTGGCAGATCTCAAGGCGATTGATCACGCTTGTATTCTTCCCCATGCCAAACTCCAAGCCGTGGCCGCCAGTGGTTGTGGGTATCTCTCTTACGATGTAGCGCACTCCCCCATCCACGAAGACTTCCGCGACAGCCTTATCGATCAAGATCTCGAGGGAACCCTGGCCATCGTTAAGTTCTGCGAAATGAATCGTAGCGATCGTCTTTCCCTGGTAGCGAATGGCCAGTTCACCATCCTTCTCCAGAGTAACCTTCAATCTCGCGTCGAGAGGTCCGGATCCAGCCCTGTTCAGCGCTCGATTGGCATCGGCAATTGTCAACGAGGACAATATCCTGGTCTTTTGATGCAGCCTTTCTATTTCCTCGATGGGAGTAGCGCGCATTCGGAGACCATCCCGGGTGGTTACCAGCTTGAATTCAGTGGGGAATAGCATCATCTGGTTGAAGGGCATTCCCTCTAGCTGAATTCTTCCCCAGGCTATTTGTACCCGCCTGCCATCTGGCATCTCAGCGAAGGATTGTGCCGCATAGAGGACATCGTTCCCGCGCGCGTTTACTCCTTCTGCGTAACGAAGCTCAGGAGATTCAGGGTGGAATGATTCGCCGTCGAAGCTGCCAATAAAATAGCTCGACGAGCCCCCATGGAGGATCCATTTGCTGTGACGGGGGTCTCCATCGACGGGTAGTTCAAAGAAATCGGGGCATTCATGCAGGCTTTTGAAATGGCTCTTTCGCGTCCACGCCTTCAGATCCGTTGAAGTGTAGAAGGACATCCCGTCCTTCTCAAATAGGACCATCACCCAATGCTTGGTCGGCTGGTACCAAAAGACCTTCGGATCCCTGGTGTCGTTGGATCCTACCTCGCGGTTACTGTCCAAAATCGGATTGCCCGCATAGCGAGTAAAGGTAACTCCGTTGTCTGTGCTGTAAGCGATGCACTGCACCTGTTTCTTCGAGTTGGGGTCGAAAGCCGTATAGACCAGCACCAGCGCATCTTTTCCCCATCCCCCGTCGTTGTTGTGATCAATCAGACTGGTGCCAGACCATGGTGAGCCGAGCCGGTCGAGCATGAGCGCGGGAGCCATCTCCCGCCAGTGGATCAGGTCCTTGCTTACGGCATGTCCCCAATACATGAAACCGGTGTTCCAGGTGACGCCGAACGGAAAAGCTTGCCAGAACAGATGATATTGACCCTTGTAGAAGATTGGGCCGTTTACGTCATTGCTCCAACCGCGCTTTACGGTGAAGTGGAATTGAGGGCGATTGCGCTCTTTGTAGAGGGAGTCCGCACCTTCGATCTTGTCAGCCTGATAAATACGGTCAAGAGCGGCCTGCGAGGACGGGCCCAAAAGCGTGATGGTCTGTCCTTTGAATTCGCTGATGTCGATAAATATCCAGTAGTCCGGGGAATGCTCAGCCAACTGTAAAGGGAACTCCCGTTTTTGAATCCCGTCGACTTGAATCTGAAACACGTGCATTTCACTTGCACGTGCCACCGGAATATTTAGATAGTGTTTCGAGATGTAAAGGGTTCTGCTTTGCGCGAGAAGAGGGGAGGCAAACAGCAGAAGAGCGAATAGAAATCTACGCGGAAAATGGAATCGAATTCGAGGCGCCGCGCCAGCGATAAGCCGCAGTCCTTTGGCATTTGCATCGAAAGCCAGGCGGCAAAATGAAAATCCTGATTGCACGGACGGTCTACTGCTTGATGATGGCGTTATATCCGTCGGAGAGCAGCTTCTGTTTGATCGCGGTTGCCTGCACACGGTCAGCAAACGGGCCTACCTGGATGTGTAACAGCTTGTCCTGCGGCTCGCTGCGCACCACCACTCCATAGCCCCGCTGACGCAGAGCGGAAACCAGGACATCGGCATCTTCCTGGCGGGCAACTGCTGCGATCTGCACCATCGGCTTACCAGAACCGGGGGGCGCCGCACTCGCGCCTGGCGCACTGGGCGTGGCTACGGCCACTCTTGCCGGGGGCTTTTGACCTGCCGCCGACTCCGTGGCTGCAGCCAGCACCTGGCTCACGTGCTTGGGCGGCGTTACTGGCGTGTTCTTGAGGGCGACGTCATCAATGGCTTTCTTAGGCGCCTTTGCCGGGGACGTTACGTCCTCCTGCGGCTGCCCCTCCTGTGCCTCCGGCTCCTGGGACGCCACTGCCGCGGGTTGCGGAGGCTCTTCTGCTGTCGCCGTGTCGTCTGCGTGAGCGGGTCCAGTTCCCAGGCTAGCCGCTTGTGCTCCCTGTCCAGCCCCCCTGCCCATGGAGTAGCCAAAGCCAAAGAACACGCCACAGATCAACACCAGGCCAAAGAAAATCCCCAGCAGGGACGCCGTGCTCAGCGTAATCTCCCTCGCTTCGCTTTCTTCTTCTTCGGTGTCGAGCAGGGACCTCATAGCGATTTCTCCGGCTTGATTTCGGGAGCGCCCCCAACCGTCGCAGGCACTTGCATGTCTCCCATTTTATTGAACAAAGTCATCATCTCCAATGGCAACGGGAAGACGATGGTGGTATTTTTTTCAACCCCAATATCCTGGAGCGTCTGCAGGTAACGCAACTGCAGCGTCATGGGCTGGGTGGCGAGCAAGGCAGCGGCATCGACCAGGCGTTGTGCGGCGCTGAACTCACCCTCGGCGTGAATCACCTTGGCGCGCTTCTCGCGTTCGGCTTCGGCCTGTTTGGCTATGGCGCGCAGCATTGATTCCGGCAAGTCCACCTGCTTTACCGCGACGCTGACTACCTTTACTCCCCAGGGCGCCGTGTGCTGGTCGATGATAGTTTGGATCCTCTGGTTAAGTACTTCACGGTGCGAGAGCAGTTCATCCAGCTCCACTTCACCCAGCACCGAGCGCAGGGTTGTCTGGGCAAATTGCGAGGTCTGGTAGACGTAGTTCATCACCTCGATCACGGCTCGCGAGGGGTCGACGACCTTGAGGGTTATGACTGCATTCACCTTCAGGGTCACGTTGTCGCGGGTAATGATGTCCTGCGGCGGCACCTCGAGCACTTCCTGGCGAAGAGAGACGCGCACCATTTGATCGAAAGGACGGAAGATAAGAATGACACCCGGGCCCTTGGGCGCGGACAAAATGCGTCCCAGGCGGAAAACCACTCCACGCTCATATTCTCTGAGAATCTTGATGGAATTGATCAGATAGAGGGCAATCACGAAGATCAGAATCAGCCCTGGAATGCCTATACCCATCATGGTGGGGGGCCTCGCTCAATATCGATTGTACAGGAGCAACTGCGCTGCCGGTCGGTGGGACAGGCTAAAGCATTTTCACTTCTGGTTCGTACAGAGCAACCGCTCTTAACGTGGCTTTTCCTCAAGAAAAGCCGCACTTCGCTGAATTTGATTGTGCAGAGTAGAAGAGAAAATGCTCTAGGGAACCCGCTCCACTAATAACGTGAGGTCGCGCAACCCACGCACGCGCACGTGTTCGCCGGGCGCCGCGGGGGTGGCGGACTCGGCCTGCCAGAGCTCACCGTTCACCATTACCTGGCCGCTGGGCGCAAGCGATTGGGTGACCACCGCGATCTGGCCGATCATGGCGTCCCCTCCCATGTGTGACTTACTTCGCCGCGCCTTGATGGCTAGACGTAAGAGAAAGACCGTGATTAGACCGAAGGCCAGACCGGTGCTCAGGGCGGTGGCAAGATGCACGCGCAGCTCAGGGATAGGCGCGTCCACCAGTGTCAGAGCTCCAATCACCAGGGACAGGATGCCCGCGGCAGCCAGAATTCCATGGGTGGCGAACTTGGCTTCCAGAATCAGCAATACAAACGCGGCCGCCAACAGCATCACCGAGGTGTAGCGCACCGGCAGCAGGTTCAGGGCGAAGATCGCCAGCAGCACCAGGATGGTGCCCAGGGTTCCGGGAATGATAGTGCCTGGGGTATTGAACTCCACGTAGATAAGCAATCCGCCGATCACCAGTACCAGGACCGCCAGGTTGGGATCCGTGAGCCGGTCCAGAATCTTCTCCCGCAGGGTTGGCTCGACCGCAACCAGACGCGCGTTGCGGGTATGAAGCGTCAGCTTGGAACCGTCGAAACGCGTGATGGTGCGGCCGTCGACGGTGTTGAGGAGTGTGGCCTCATCGGGCGAAACCAGATCAATCAGTTTCAGTTGCAGTGCTTCCTGGTCACTGTAGGACTTGGAAGCGCGCACAGCGTCTTCGGCTGCCGATACGTTGCGGCCCCGGCGAGCGACATAGGAACGCAGAAATGCGGCGGTATCGTTTTCCACCTTCTGCTTCATGATGTCGTCGAGCTTGGCTCCTCCCTCGACTACGGGGTGAGCTGCTCCGGCGTTGCTGCCTGGGGCCATCGCGGCCACATCGGCGGCTTCGAGCAGGAAAAACCCGGCCGATCCGGCCCGGCTTCCGGAGGGCGCGACATAGACGATGACGGGCACCGGCGAAGCAAGGATCCGGCTCACCATCTGGCGCATGGAATCGAGCAGGCCGCCGGGCGTATTGATCTCGATGAGCACCGCGCTGGCATGCTGGGCGGCAGCCAGGTCCAGCCCGCGTTCCATGTAGTCCGCGCTAATGGGCTGAATGGTGTCGTCGAGGTGGATTACCACCACTTCTGGGGCTTGTTGCGCCACGCACGCGAGCGTTCCGCAGCAACTCAGGATGAGCGCTGAACACGCCAGCAGCAGGCGCTTCATGGAACCGTTTGCCCTTTGCTTTCGAGCTGTTGGCGCAGTGCATGGGCGGCCGTATTCTGTGGATCCAGCTTGAGCGCGCCGCTCACGTCCGTAGCTGCCGCGGCCTTTTGGTTGGCCTGCAGGTCGAGCCGGCCTAAGACCAGGTACGCCGTCACGTTGGGCTTCATTTTGACTGACTCGTCTGCCTCCGCATGCGCTTCCTGGATTTCACCGTCCCTTTCCCTTACCAACGCCAGCCCGGCATGGGCGTCTGCGTTCCCGCCGTCAGCCACCAGCGCAGCCTGAAATTCACGCTCCGCCTCGAGGATCAGCCCCTGGTTGTAGAAATGCATGCCTGCTTCGGTAAGTGCCGCCGCGTGCTTCTGCGGCGGCAGCGTGGCTAGGCGAGCCTCGTCCATCTGCTCCATTTCCAGGGCAGCCTGGCGGAATGAGGCCTCGTTGAAGCTTCGTTTGATTCGTTCCAGGGGCAGGTTGTCGGTCTGCGCGGTGGGATCAAAGGCTGCATTCACCCGATTGCTTGCTGCCGCGGCGGGTGCCGAAGGATGCTGCGGCTCAGCCCGAAGTGTGGCCTGGAAGGCTTCGGCCTCGGTATCGGAAGGACGAAGCTTCAGTGTTTGCGCGATCGTCCGCTGGGCGCCTGCTACGTCTTTCTTGCGCCGCAAAGCTACGGCGAGGTTGAATTGATAATCCGGATCATTGGGATCTGCCGCCACCGCCTGCTGGAAAAACGAGCTGGCATCCAAACCTCGGCGGCTGGCCGCCACACCCTGGTTGTTAACCACTTCCGGCAAAGGCAGTTGCTTGCTTACAAAAGCGAATGCGTCTTCCGCCTTGACGTAACTGCCCAGATAGAAATACGCCAGGCCGCGATCGAAGTCGGCCTCGCGGGCGTTAGGGTCGTTGCGTGGCAGGCGTCCCAGTGTGGTGGCCGCCAGCTCGAATTGCTGGTTAGCGAAATATGCCTTACCCAGGGCGAAGAGGGCGGGAGAGAAGGTGGGGTCAAGCCGCACCGCTTCTTTCAGGTGCCGGATCTGTTCCACCGGATCGGCTTCCACCAGCCCGCGGGTGTAGTTCTCAAAGGCGTCCACGCGCAGCCCGGCCCCGGCGGCGACAAAGGTGTTGCGCGCCACTGCGAATTGCGGATCCAGCTGCTTTGCCAGCCCCCACGCGAGGCTGTTCAGCACATCGAGCAAATGGGGCATATCCGCCTCTTCCTGAATCGGGGCAGACATGTGCAGGGACTCCACGTTCAGGACCTGAGCCTTGGCTTGAAAGCGGGCGCCGGTGGTCGAAAAGGACCCCACGATGACGTAGTCCGCATCCAGTGTCTGCGCCAGCCGAATGGCGCTGGCCCGGGAAGGCTGAAAGGTGGCGGGCAGCCCCAGGTGATCGAGTGCATAAAGCCGGTCATCGCGGCTGATGGGCAAAAAACCGGCCGAAGCAAGACGCCGGTTCAGCACTTCCGGAATCGCTTCGCTAATCCAGTCCAGGTTGAGCTGGTCGGTGTGGTTGTCGAAGGGAAGCACGAGCAGTAACCGTCCAGGCGACCGTTCAGGCGTGGGGTTCTGCGCCATCATCCCACAGGACGCCAGAACGGCCACAGCCAGCAAAGAAAAGCGCATTAGAGGCCGGGGGAGCACCCTATCAGTATAGTTCCGGGGGGTACCGTTCCGGGGTTTATCGTTCTCTGCTCGTAACCGCGTCTGTGTGCAAACTCGCCACCTGGGGACGATTAAAGTGGAGCACCGCGGCCCACTCACCCTGGCGATCGTCGCGCCAGACGATCCGGCCATCCAGAAGATGAGCGATCGCCGCAGGCGCGAGGTCCCGATGGAAGTCGAAGAAACGAGTATCCAGCGCCTCGTTACGCGCACCCAGATCCAGCAGCAGCCGGGGAGGGTCATATTTGGTCGAGAAGGCGAACCCGACGCTGAAGTCCTGTGAGGAGGCAGCCGCCTTCTGTATCTCCGGGAGGGAGAAATTCGCCACGGGAACCACCGCCAGCGGCTTTTTCACGTAGCCCAGCTCCGGCTTGGTGAGCTCATCGGTGGCTGGCCAGGCAGTCAGGACCGTGCTCCCGGGGAAGTGGGTCACAATCTGACGAATCGCCAGTTGATGCATACGCACCACGTCGGCGTAGTTCAGGTTGTCTTCGGGCGCGAACTTGTAGGGCGGGTTGACGAACAAACCGATCAAAAAGGCAGCCGCGCTCAGCAGACTCAATCCCCACCAGTAGGGCACCCGGCGGTAAAAGGTGGAAACGCACAGCAACAGAATCAGCGGATAGAGGGGGAGCAGATAGCGCGTCAGCAGGGCGCCGCCGATCACGGAGAAGAACAGGATATTGGCCCCCATGACCACGTACAGAATCGCCTGGTCCGGCGGCGAGATACGCGGCCGTTGGGTCCCGTCAGATTCCCTCAGGGGCAGCAGGAGCATCGCCCCCAACATGCACAGTACGGGCACGAACATGTTCATGTGCGCAGTCAGTTGCAGGATGCGATGCACCAGGGCCAACAGGATGCGCAGCGGCGAGAGCGTGGAAGTTGCGTTGTAACGCAGAAATTCCGGATTGCCCAGGAGATACCCGGTGCGGCTGCGATAGTAGGCATACCAGGCCAGCAGGGGGATGATCGGGGTAAGCAGGATGAGTCCTGCGCGCAGGTGCGCGCGTCGACCTAAGTTAGGCTGTCCATCAGTTGGTTCAGTGCCGCCCCTGCGCCAGCAGAGGCAAAGCTCCCACAACGCAATCGCCAGGGGTGTAACAATCGCTGTTTCTTTACACCATGCGGCCACGGCAAAGCAGGCTGCTGCGGCCCATAAGACCCGGGGGCGCCGTTCCCCGGATTTCCTGTCGAGGTTCGCGGCGTTGACGAACTTCATGCGGTCCCGGCTGGCCGGGACCGCACGCGCGGTCGTATCCAGCGCAGCGTACAGGAAATCCGAGGGTTGCCCGGTGAAGAAGAAGACCAGCCCCCACAGGGTCGGGGCGGCGGCGAACATATCCGCCTGCGCCAGGGTGCTTTGCGCAAACCAGACAGGGTAGATGGCGGTCAGCAGCGTGGTCGTCGCCGCCACCCATGGGCGGCCATTGAGCAGAATCGCGAGGCGGAAGACAGCCAGGAGTGCGATCGCGGTGATCAGGCACATGGCGGTGCGGGTGACGGTGGGCGTGAATCCTGACTTCCACCACAGGGCAAGGTAAAGGGAGGGAAGGGGAGGATGAGCATTGGCCAGGGTGGTCGACGGAATCACGTCGCCGGTGCGAAAGAAATCATAGGCTGCGGGGATGTAGTATCCCGCTTCGTCCCAGTAATAAGGCAGGCGCAGCAGGGTCAGGTGCGTGAGGTAGACGCCGACGAAGAGCAGGGGAAAGATGAACCTGAGGGGCAGCGGACGGTCGAGCGGTGTTGGCTGTCGGGGAAGTACGGCCACGAGTCCCTCCTCCTCTTCCCGGCAAACATGATTTAGTGGACTGGGCCTTGGGGCATGATCGGGGGCCGTGGTTCGAGCGAGATGGCGCCAAAGGTGTGCTCGTATTGGAGCAGGTTCTGCTCCAGCACGCTGCACAATGCCTTGGCCTGTTGTGGACTGAGGTAAATGGTTTGGAAGGTACTGATCGTGATCTGCTCTGCCGTCTCCTGATAGGCCGTGCCGAAAGTGAGTCGGAAGTCCCAGACGCTCTTTTGCACCTGAACGCTGTTCGCATAGCCCTCGCGGTAATCGGGCGTGCGCTCAAGCATGACGTTCGGCTGTGAATTTTCTTGGCTCATGAGGTATAGACTAGACCATTTCCGGGATTGCTGGGATTGGGGTTAGGGAAAACAAACCGCAATCTCTCCGCCAGCAACCAATGCGCCCCAACCTCCGCCTTTGACCCGGGGCCGTCAAAGTTCCGGAGAGGCCACGAGGAAACGGCCGGGGCGATGGGGCAGCTATGAGGCATTCTCACCAGGGCTAAACAGGCTGCCGAAAGCTTGATCCGCGCCAAGCTGTGTCAGCCCCGGACTTTCAGTCCGGGGGAGCGGGTTTTCAAACCCGCGAGAACGCTCTATCTTGCATGACCGGGCTTTTAGCCCTGGTGAAAATGTCCCAAGCTGCCCAATCAACCGTACGTTTTTCGTGACTTCGGCGACGGCGGGACGCCGCGCGCTCCTCCAATCCGATCGCATGGCTCAGCTTCTGGTGGATGTTCTTGCGGAGAATCGTCGGAAGAGGCGGTTTTTGCTGCATGAATTTGTAATCATGCCCAATCACTTCCATCTGCTGCTGACACCCGCGGCGGACATCCCGCTGGAAAAGGCATTGCAATTCATCAAGGGCGGTTTCATCCTATCGCGCGAAACGGGAAATTCATTTTGCTTTTGAAATATGGCAAGCAAGTTTCGTGAATCACCGAATTCGCGACGCAGAGGATTACAAGCACCACCATACTTACATTTGGGCCGGTCAGAGCGGGCTTGAGCGAGAGACCGGAGCTGTTTGCCTGGTCATCGGCCTCTCTGGAGATGGAATTGGACGCCCCGCCACCAGGGCTAAAGCCCTGAATTTGTATACCGCAGCGTTCCCGCGGGTTTGAAAACCCGCTCCCCCGGACTTAAAGTCCGGGGCTGGCACAGCTTAATCGGGGCTGGATCCAAACCCAGCAAAATATCTTCCGCCGGCCAATTCGTAGCTCCGAAATATGTAGAAACTCTAGGGCACGACTTTAGTCGTGCCGTAAATGGAGAATACGTCGGGCTTTAGCCCCTGCGGTGCTGCTTTCCCGCCCGCTACGGAGTTTTTCCGCAGCCTGTAAAGTCGTGCCCTGACGCAAAGCAAAACCCAAAACCGAAAGCTCGATGGATCATACCCAGGGCTCACGAAAATGTAGATTTCCCGTGCCCTCTGGGGAATTTTTCCCTGGGGCGGCCGTGGCAAACCGGCAATGGCATATCGAGAGCCACTATCCCACTCAAGCCCCACGGCACGCCGGGGCAGGTGCCGGACGGCTTGACCCGATTCCCTCCCACGCTGTGCTAGAGAGGTCCTTCATTAAGGAGAGGCGCATGGAGTGTGTCAACGCCGCAACCCTCCGCAGGAATCGGGGCCAATGGGGCACCCACAGCTTTTGTCTCGACGGCCAACTCCGAGCGCGATATCCTGTGAGCAGTTGATTTCGGCAGGGGCGGCTTCTCGGCAGCAGTTCCCTGACCGGCAGTTTCCGGTAGCTTACGGACTAAGCGCGAGCGAAGGACAGTTTTACCGCTGTCCGGTGTCACACCTTATCCCTGTCACAAAATAAGCAATCCAAGCACCCCGCCTCGGCGGGATTTTTTATGCACCCACCCTGCTTCCCGAGCAGTAGAAGAACCGCTGTCCCTAACTTCCCTCACATTCCAGTCTCAATTTCAGGAGCCACCTTATGCCCACAAACGAAGTCAGCGATCCCATCACCGATCAGGAGATAGCCTTTGCCCTTCTGATCCTCTCTGGTGCCATGACCGACCGTCAGGCCGCCGAAGCTGTCGGTCTCCACCCCGACTCTGCCGCCTACACCAAAGTCAAACCCAGGGTCCGCGCCTACATGCTCGAGCACTGCGCCCCCGTCCAGCAACAACTCCTCCAGCAAGACGCGGACCTGTCCCGGTGCGCCATGGAGGAACCGCGCCGCCCCAGCCCGGACCGTGAGCAAGTACTGGCCCGCCTCTGGGAACTCGCCCACCTCGGCCCCGAAATGACACGTGGCAGCATTACCGGACAGGTCAAGGCCATTTCGATGATCGTGGCCATCCAAAACTTCATCCCCGACCGCCGCGCCCTCTCTGCGGAAAAGAAATCAGCCCCTGCGCTTGTCAACGTGGAAATCTATAAATCCGCATGGCTTCGCGAGCAGCAGGCCGCCACCCCTGCCACAACGAATGACCCGCAGCCAACCCCTGCTCCGCCTGTCCCGGAATGCCGTGGAGCCCAGCAAGAAGATGCGCCTGCCCGCCCCGGCGTGCCGTGGGGCGAGCCCGAACCCGCTCCCGCCCCGGCGGCAGAGCCTGCCCTGAGCGAAGTCGAATGGGCGCCTCCGAGCCCCGTCCCCAGTCAGCCGGGCTTCGCCCCTCGCGTTCCCCTCGCGGAAGGCCTGCCGCCTTATGTCTCCCCATTCGCTCCAGACACCAGAGTTCCTCACTCTATAAGAAAGAACCCCTTCGCTCGCCCCCGTTGAGCTGCTAATCCTAAAAAGGACCCAAAAATATCGAATTTTATAAATAACTGACCAGCCTGGAGCCCCCACTTCCCGTGGGAGCAGTCGACTCGCGGCAGCGAGTGAAGAGAGAAATTACACGGGCTACTCTTTTCTTGCGTCGCCGGTCATCGTTTCGGAGGTTACTTTTGGTACCTGGCGATCGAGGTCCGCAATGCCGCCAAGCGCGGTCGCAGGAGCTACTATTCCTTACCAGCTTCGGCGAAAGATAAGCGAGGCGTTGGTGCCCCCAAAGCCGAACGAGTTCGTCATGGCGTACTCCATCGTTGCCGTGAGCCCCTTGTCTTTGACCAGGCAAAAGCCGCAAGCCTCATCGACCTGCTCCAGGTTCGTCATGGGTGGAGCAATCTGATCCCGGAGCGCCAGCACCGTAATCCCTGCTTCCAGACTGCCCGCCCCGCCAAGCAGATGGCCTGTCATCGACTTGGTCGAACTCACCAGCAGGGTTTTCGCCGCTTCGCCGAAGGTTTCGCAGATCGCCCTGGCTTCGGCGCGATCGCCCAGGGGCGTGGACGTCGCATGCGCGTTCAGATACCCGATTTCGCTCGGGGCGACCCCGGCATCGTGCAGGGCCAATTGCATCACCCGGCGGACACCCCGGCCATCCTCGGGAGGAGCATTGGTGTGGTAGGCGTCGCTATTGGCGGCGTAGCCCACCAGCTCGGAAAGGATGGTTGCTCCCCGTTTTACCGCATGCTCGTATTCTTCCAGGATCAGGACGCCGGCGCCTTCACCCACCACGAACCCGTCGCGGCCTTCATCCCATGGACGCGAAGCGGTGCCCGGATCGTCATTGCGCGTGGACAGAGCACGCATGGCGGCGAAACCGGCAACCGAAAGGGGTGTGACCGCTGCTTCGCTTCCGCCGCAGATCATCACGTCCGCGTCGCCGCGTTGAATCACCCGGAAAGATTCGCCGATAGCATGCGCGCCCGTGGTGCACGCGGTGGCGCAGGTGAGATTGGGCCCGGTCGCGCCGTAGCGGATCGAGATCTGGCCGGCGGCAAGATTGGCGATGGTAGCGGTGATGAAGAAGGGTGATACCCGGTTGGGGCCGGCGGAGAGCAGCTTGCTGTGCTCCCGCTCAATCACTTCAAAGGCGCCGATGCCGCTGCCTACATACACCCCGACCTTGCCGGCATCTTCGGCCGTCATGTCCAGGCCGGCTTGCGCCACAGCAAACTCAGAAGCTGCCAGCGCAAACTGGATAAAGCGGCCCATCTTCTTGATTTCTTTACGCTCGATGTAGTTTTCGGGGCTGAAATTCTTGACTTCACCGGCAATCCTGCAGCTGAACCCCGAGGCATCAAAGAGCGTGATCAGACCGATGCCCGACTCACCCTGTAGCAGAGCTTTCCAGGTAGCTTCCGTTCCGATTCCCACGGGGCTTACCAAACCAACCCCGGTCACCACTACACGACGTTGCTGAATGATCATCCGAATAAGGGCGCAGCTTTCTGTCCCTGTCTGTTCATTCTTTTATGGTATTACATGTCTCCAAGGTCACGCCTGGAGGGACGACGCCCATCTTCGATAGGCACTGACAAATTAGTCAGTAAGCATTCGGGAGCCGGCATAGACGCCCTGTACATCAGATGTTCAGGAGGCGTCGATGGAGACGATTCTCAATGTCGTAACTACAGTATGTATCGGGCTCATGATCGGCGTGGAGTTCGCGGTGTCTGCCTTTGTGAACCCGATTCTGGAACGGCTCGACAACTCTGCCCGGGCGGATGCAACGCGCATGTTTGCGCGGAAACTCGGCACCGTGATGCCGTTCTGGTATGGCCTTAGCTTCTTGCTTCTTATCGCCGAGACAATCATCGCGCGCGAGCGCTCAGGCATGGTGTTCCTGGCCGCGGCCAGTGTCATCTGGGCGGTTGTGATTGCTCTGACGCTGATGTTCCTGGTGCCCATCAACAACCGCATCGCGAAGATGGATGTGGGTGTGTTTACAGACACGCTTCGCCGGGAACACGCCAAATGGGATTCGCTTCATCGCTGGCGGGTGTTGGCTCTGGGGGTGGCCATGATCTCCATGCTGATTGGAATCCGCCTGTGAGCCGTTTCAGGCGACTCACTCGTGACGCAATGCGATCATCGGGTCGATAAGCGCGGCGCGTAACGCCGGCTCCAGACATGCAAGCAATGCCGTCATGACGAGCAAGAGCGCAACAGATACAAAGGTTGTGGGATCGCTAGCCTTTACGTCATAAAGAAAGCTCACCATCAGTCGGGTGAGTCCTAAGGCTGCTGAGATTCCCAAGAGAGTACCTGCTCCTGCAAGGCCCAGGCCTTTGACAATTACCATACCTAGAATCTGGGCACGGCTCGCTCCGAGCGCCATACGAATACCGATCTCTTGTGTGCGTAACGCAACCGAGTAGGCGATGACTCCGTAGATGCCGATGATTGCCAGGAGCAGAGCTGTCCCCGCGAAGGTTCCCAAGAGGAACAAGTTGAAACGGCGTGGCGCAACCGAACCAGAGAGAGCTTGTTCAAGTGTCTGAACGTCGTAGACGGGCTGCGTCCGATCAATGCCGGCGACGATCTTCTCCAGGGTAAGCGCGTCCGGCTTTCTGTCTCCAGACATACGCACGTAGACGTCCATTGACATAGGAGCCGTGACTGGAGCGAGTTGATAGGAAGTATAAATCTCCGGCAGAGGCTCTGCGTCAAGCTGCGAGTACTTAAAATCGGCGACGACGCCTATGATTGTGCCGGTCACAAAGCTCCCCGTGATGTGCCGCCCGACAACTGATTCTCCTTTGCGGGAGAGACTGCGCGCGAAGCTCTCATTGACCAGTACGTCATCCAGCATCTGACGGTCGGTGGGCCAATGACCGATCCCATATTGCGGCAGAAGCGGCACACCCATGGCACGCAGATAGCCTGCGGATACGGCACGAACGCCCGCAAAGGATGCGGTAGCAGAACCTGGCGAGAAGCCCTCGACCCTAACGTTGGTATGCAGCGCGTAACTGTCGATGCCGGCGGCTTCTACTCCGGGAAAGGCCTGCAAGCGGGTGAGGAGTGTCTGAATGTAGGCTTGTTGCGCGGGCCAGGTATCGTATTGCGCCCCCGCCAGGGAAACACTCAGAGTGAGGATGCTGGAGGGGTCGAAGCCAGGCGGGGCGGCGGTCATACGCCGAAAGCCTTTTACCAGAAGCCCGGCTCCGCAAAGCAGGACGACTGCGAGAGCAAGTTCGATAGCCACCAGAACTTCCCGAGTGCGGACGTGGCCTGCACTTCCCGTGGAGCTGTGGATGCCGTCCTTCAGCGTGTCTTGCAAATTCTTATGCCACAGCAGAACGGCAGGCGGCAGGCCGAAGAGAATGCCGGTAAGACAGGAAAGCGCGGCTGTGACCAACAGGATGGGTACATCGAGCCTCGTTTGGGCGAGCCGTGGAAGCGCGTGCGGCAAATCGCGAATCATAACGACGATGGCGCCGCGAGCCAGTAAGAGCCCGGCAGCACCGCCGACGAGGGCGAGTAGGATTCCTTCCGTTAGGAATTGGCGGATGACGCGTGCGCGTCCGGCGCCCATAGCAGCACGGACCGCGATCTCCCGCCGGCGGGTTGTAGCCCGGGCGAGCAACAAGTTTGCGATATTAGCGCCGGCGATCAACAGAACAAACCCGACCGCTGCAAGCAGGACCATCAGCGCCGGCCGCGCTCCACCAGCAAGCTTCTCCGTTAGCATCTTCATACGCCAGCGCTGAAAATTGTCGAATTGGTGTTCGTATGCATCATGCCCTTCAACGATGCGGCCCCGAATGGAGCCCATCTCCGAGCGGGCGGTGGCAAGTGAAACCCCGGGCCGAAGCCGTGCTATCACGCAGACATAATCCGGCATGGGTCCGAGTTCTCGCACCATCGCCTGCCACGAGCTGGAATCACTGATGGGCAGCCGCATCACCGACGGAGGAAATGCAACGTATGCGCCGATTTTCCGTTCCCCCGCCCGAGAGTATTGCTGAGGGAAAAGGAACTCGAAGCTTTTTGGAAGCACGCCGGTGATGGTGAAGGGAAAGCCGTGGATGGTAATGGTTTGTCCGAGGATGTGCGGGTCACCGTTGAAGCGGCGTTGAAAAAGCTCATGGCTGAGCACGAGCGCGTGGGCCTCACCCTCGGGAAAGAGTCTACCCAGTGCGGCTTGCGCTCCAGCCAGGTTCCAAAAGCTGCCGGTAATGGAGACGACGCGCTCCTGGGATGGCTGACCGTTATACATGAGCGCCAAGTCCTGATTGCCATAGGCGGCGATGCTCTCGAAGGAGTGGGATTGATCTTTCCAGGTAGAGTAGTCCGCTCGGTTCACAAGATTGTCATGGTCGCTTTCGTAATCGGCGTCGTAACTTGCGAGCCAGACGAGACGGGCGGCAGAGGGGTAGGGGAGTGGGCGAAGGAGGACGGCCTCGACGACGCTGAATACAGCGGAGTTCATACCGATGGCTAAGGCCAGCGTGAAGAAGATGACGGCGGCAAATCCGGGATTGCGGCGAAATGTTCTCGCCCCGTATCGGATGTCCTGAAGAGGCTGCTCAAGCCATAGGACATGCCAGACAGCATAGGTATCCTCCCGAATGCGCGAAACATTGCCGAACTTGCAAAAGGCCGCGCGACGCGCCTCATCCTGTGTCATGCCACGGTCAAGGTTGTCCTGGGTCTCAGCTTCGATGTGATCACGTACTTCTTGATCAAGGCTGTCCAGATGGCTGCGTCTTTTCATGGCTCCATCTCATGCTATCGGCTGCAAAATTCTCGCAATGGCGTGTGCCAGCTTTTCCCATTTTGTCGTCTCGACAGCCAGTTGCTTGCGCCCTCTGGCTGTCAATCGATAAAACTTGGCCTTGCGATTGTTTTCTGAAACGCCAGCCTCGGCCGAAACCCAACCCCGCTTAATCAGACGGTGGAGTGCCGGATAAAGCGAGCCCTGTTCGACCAGGAGCACGTCCTCCGAGTTACGCTCGATTGCCTTCGCAATTGCGTGGCCGTGTACCGGACCTAAAAGAAGAGTGCGAAGAACCAGCAGGTCAAGTGTGCCCTGCAACAATTCAATACGATCGTTTCTCTTCCTGGTAGTCATTCCAGGTGAGGGTGCGCTATCTCTAGTAGAATGTCAAGGGGAGGGCCCACGTTATAAACATCGGCGCCGGCTGCGGCCACGCCAGCGTTACGTTTATTCCAGGCGGACCTGTGGTATTACATGTCTACTTCCTGGCCACGGACGCGTCCAGTTCGGCTACGACGCTGCGCAGGTAGCGCAGACTGGCCGCGATGCTTTCCACGGGGGGAATGGTCGTCGCCCCAAACTTTACATCCTGTTCCACCACCATCCAGCCGGCGTAGTTGTTCCTGGCCAAAACGCGAAGGAATTCCGGAAAATCGATGGACCCTTGCCCAATGATGGTGAATACGTTGATTTCGATTGCTTGCTCGAAGGTCATTTCCTTCTGGCGAGCTTCGGCCAGGACCTTCTCGTTCACATCCTTGAGGTGAATAAACCTGAGAATTTCCCGATACTTTTCGGCTTCCGCAATGGAATCCCCGCCGGCGTAAAAGCAATGCCCGGTATCCAGACAAAGTCCGATCTTCGAGGCGGACGTGACATCGAAGAACTGCTCCGTCTCTTCCGGCGTTTCTACGTAGGTGGAGACGTGAGGATGGAAGACCAGATCCAGGCCGAATCCGGCCACCACCTGCGCTGCTTCCCCGACCACCCGGGCAACCTGTTTCCACTGCGCAGCCGTCCACCCACGGCTTCCGTCACGTGGCACCCGCCCCGCAATCTGGTCCCGTTCGGCCGACTGGGCATCCGCAAGCACCAGGAAAGGCGCTCCCAGGGCGGCTAGCAGTCCACCGACCTTGGTGATTTGCTCGACCACCACCTTGGTCGACGCCGGGTCGCCCAGATTCGCGGGTACGAAAGAGCCCAACAGCTTCAACTTTCGCTGTGCCAGTTCGCTCGCCAGCAACTGCGGATCCTTGGGCAAAAAACCATAAGGTCCAAGCTCGGTGCCGGTGTAACCCGCCACCACCATCTCGTCCAACATGGTTTTATAGCTCTGCTCCCAGGATGGGCCGGGATAATCCAAAACTCCCCAGCTGTCGGGCGCCGAGGCAAACTTGAATCGCGAAGATAATGTGGTCATTTGTCGATCTCTCCGATGACAGCGAAGCCAGCCAGTCGGAGCATAGTCCTCTGTTGATGTAAGGAATTTTGGTGCGAAAGGGGGGACTCGAACCCCCATGGGTTGCCCCGCCAGATCCTAAGTCTGGTGCGTCTGCCAATTTCGCCACTTTCGCATATGATTATAAAGGACTTATCTGTTTAATGTTTTTCCGGTGTCCGCTTTGGTGTCCGTTTGCTTCCGAAAACAACCAGCCGATCAACCGCTGCTTGATTGTGATCCGGACTCAAGTGGGCATACCTCATGGACATCTGTAGTGTACCGTGGCCCATGAGTTGCGCGATGGTGCGTATGTCTACCCCGGCCATCGCCAGCCGGGAAGCGAAGGTGTGCCGATTCTTGTGCCAGGTGTAATCGGAGACCTTCGCTTCGCCAACCGCCGGATCGAACCAATCGCGGTGGGCATTCATCGGTGTTCCTTTTGAGTTCAGAAAAGGGACACCGCGCAGGTCGCAGCCCTCGCGAAGGCTCTTGAAGGCCGAGAGGGCGGTCTGGTTCAGCGGAATGTGCCGCTCCCCCTTTCCCGTCTTCTGCCTTCTTACGGTGAGCGACCTCCGTTCGAGGTCGATATCGGACCAGCGCAGGTTCCATTGCTCGGAGGCTCTCAGGCCGGTGTGGAGGGAGACGATGAAGGCGGGAAGGTACGAAGGGCAGCGAGTTGAGAGCGCCTCGCAAATTCGCTTTTCCTCCTCAGGGGTGAGGAAACGGACGCTCTGATTGTTCTCCGCCTTGCGGCGGATGCGCGAGGCCGGATTCTGGGCGATTTTCTGGTTATCGAGAGCGACCCGGAAGATGAGCGAAAAACATGCCTGCCAGCGGTTGGCAGTGGCCACCGTCCAATCTCTGTTGACCGTCTCCGCCTGAAGCCAACGGACAATCTCCTGTTTTGTGATTTCGGCCGCTTTGCGGTCGTCCCAATCGGGACGAAGCCGATTGACTTTGAGTGCAAGCTCACGAGTCGATCGCTCTCCATTCGTCGCCTGGGAATGTTCGAGGGCGTCGTCCAGCAATTCGGAGAACAAAATCGCGTTGTCGATGGTTTCAGGAAGCTTCGCCTGGCGTAGTTTTTCAGTCTTGCGTTTCGCCAACAGGGTGATGGCGTCGGAGCGCCGTCCGGCCTTCTCCCTGCGCTTTTTCCCGTCCGAGTCTGTCCATCGGATCCACCAAACTCCGCTGCCTTTCTCTCGCTCGAAAATTCCACGGATTGTTATCATTGCCTGTTCTCACCAGACTAATGTTTTTGCTAAGTCTGTTTTTAACATCCTCAAGAGAGTTAGCGCAACGGTGGACGAGACTCCCTGACCGGCCATCAAGAGCCCGAACATCTCTTAGCACGGGTTGATCATCCTCGAAGCCTATGCAAGTGCCTGAATGACGGGTTCCTCAAAGGGAACTGATGAATGAAGGCGATTGCATGCCTTCCTTGATCGACTCCGCTTGAAACTCGCTGAATGGAACCGTGTCGCATGCCGCCCCCGCAGAAGGTCCTTCGAGATTCGTTTGAAGCGGAAAACCTGCACGATGTTGAGACCACTGCGGAAGGTCATGGCCAGTTCAAACCATCCAATGACATCACGCAGAACTGCATCTGGCAGCCAATCGGTCTGGCGCGAGCACCGATCATCACAAAGAGTGCATCGGCTGGACGTCGCGCAGGCTTCTTCTCCTCCGTAATGCTGGGGATCGATTCCAAGTGGTCTGTCCATGTACGGAGATGATTTTCGAGTGAGTTTCGACGTACGGCGTTTAGGCACGTATGTTATTAGCAAAACGGACTTAAAAGCCGCCGAGGCCAACCTCGTGGAGGTTCTCCCGGGTGATGGGGCACAACATAATCAGCATGCCCGCCCGCCACGCGCGCACCTGTCGAGTGCATCTAGACGCCGCAGTCGAGAGAGGCTCGAAGGGTGAGCAGGTCTTTTTGGCGCGTTCGCTTGCAAAGAGCGAGGCCTATCTCATTCGTTTACGGCCAGCGGCCTGGGGTGATCGGCCCGAGCGTACCGCTTGAGTTCGTTCATAGAGATGAGCACCCTGGCTCCGATTCTACGGACGTTGAGTTGCCTCTTTGCGACCAGATAATCGAGGGAGCGTTGACTGATCGAAAGCATTCGAGCTGCCTCTCGACGGCCGACAAGGATCCGATCGTACGAATCAGTAAAAGTTCGGGCGGGCGGTTTATTCTCGACGTAGCTTCTCTCGTCCATGATTGCCTCCGACTTCGTGCGCACATCTGTTGTGTTCAGATTCGCGAGATGGGCTCACGCTTGTCCAATGAAATCTCGTCCGGCAAGTATTCCATGCCGGAATAGCTCATTCCATTCCGAGCCAGGAAACTGACTTTGCCGCACTTGCCCGTTAGTTGGCATTGACGTCTGAGTTAAAAGGGGAGAACACCTGTTATGCTCAAGTGAAGATGGACGAAGTCTCCTCATACTAGGGAGTCGGCCATGTCTGGATTGGACACAAAGTACCTGCGGGCGGCGGTTGTGCTGATGGAGGAGCTGAACTTTTCTCGTGCTGCTACGAAGCTCAATATCGGCCAATCGGCATTAAGCAAACAGATCAGTCACCTTCACGAACACCTTGGCTACGAACTCTTTGTCCGTGAGGGTCGAAAAATCACGGCCACGGCTGCGGGTGAGGCATATGCTTCCGAAGCCAAGTTATCCCTCCTACATGCAGAACGTGCGGTAAGTCTATCGAGAGCCGCTAACCAGAAATCAGAAATCATACTGCACGTCGGCAAGTCACCTTACACAGATCCCTATCTCATCACTAACGTGCTGTCGCTTAGGCTCCCGTTCTTCCCAAACCTAAGCGTCACGTTAACAAGCAAGTTTGCTGTCGATCTATTGCACGACCTTTTGAACGGAACCCTGGATTTGGCGTTTCTTACGGGTATGCCTGAAACCTCCCAGATCAGCTCTGTGTCAGTCGCCAAACAACGCTTTTTTGCCGTTATGCTCGATCAGGACGACCTCTCTCGGTCAACCGAGACCACAGCGGATCAACTCAGGGAACGTTCCTGTGTTTTGTTCGACCGGCACGTGCACCCGTATCTCTATGACAACCTAGTGCAGCGCGTTAGGCCGGCGACGGTTTCCGGGACGTCCCTACATCACGTGACCACTGCCGAAGAGGCGTCCCAATTCGTGTCTCGTGGGCTGGGAATTGCCGTTATAACTCAGGCCGGCGCTTGGCGGATAGCTAGAGAAGGCATCACAATTCGCCCTCTTGCGGATGAGGATCTCGTCCTGGAAACGAAGCTTGCATGTAGATCAGACAATCAAGCTAGAGTCGTGAGCGAATTCGTACGTGCCTTTGTTCGCAGCCTGAGTCCGAGCATCCTGCAGAGGCAGTTACCTCTTAGTCCGGCCGGATGAGAATCAACGGCGATCTTCCATGACCACTTTGATGCGAAGCGGACCCGCGTGTGCGCACACCCGGCACTGAATGACTCCGCTCACGTTGACACCTTGGCCGGATTCGGCAGGAGTCACAGTAGCGTGACAACGATCGCATTCATGTACAACGGTGGGCTTCAAGTCTGCCACGCGGGCGTCTCCTGATTCGGCTAAACATCCTCTTTACGCCGTTTAATCCGCACTTGGCCCAAAGGATGCTCTCGGTCATCGGCCTTATCCGATTATCTTGCGAGAACCGTCGGCTTTCCTACCGCACGAGGCTCTTGGAGGGTGAGTATAGCGCGGATTGTGTGGCAGTCGCGAGACTGAGTCGCCCAAGAACGCTAAGTCAGTCAGCAGAAATCTCGTAAGTTTACCCTCAATCACGCCGATGAGCCGTTCAGGTTTGGAATGTTGCCGGCCCACGCGTCAACCACAGCCTGCGGGAATCCGAAGGCCGCCAGGCTTGCGATGTCGGCGGCGGCGACCGGTGTACCGTACTCAGGGAACGCCGCCTGATATGTCGGCCCCGGAGACATCACCGGCCAGCTATATTCGCCATCGAAAGTGCCGCGGATGGCCGGATGCTGTTCGTGCCTGAGCTGGCTTGCGGCATCGGCAACGCGGCGGCTGACATAATCGAGCAAACGCCGCAGGCCGATTCTGTCTCCTTCCCGGATTTCCGCCGGGCCCTGCAGCGCCTAGATCAGATAAAAGGTCAGAAAGCCGTGACCGAACCGGGAACTCTCCCATGCTGGCTGTGTCGGTCCGGCGGCTGTGAGAACCGCGCGTCCCTCTCCGCTGATCCTGTTTAGCTCAGCGTCAACGGATTTAAGGGGTCGCGCGCGCGCGCCGACCTGGAGCCCCTTCGCGCCCATCCGCCTGAAAAACGACAATCGAGCACGATTAGCAGCCGGCGGCGTGGGATGCGTGCGCACCATTCGCCAAGGGTTGTGAGCGGGATCGATGGGCCCGGAAATGTCGTACGGGTCGGTGTCGTAGGCGACAAGTTCGTGAGTTTCTGAACCATGTCCGGAGAACGCGACAACGACGATATGTCGGGTGCCGCGCCCTCCAATCTCCGGAATTCTTCCTCGATCGCGGCCCGGCTCGCCTGCTCACCGGTAAGCAGTACCATCTCTCCGCCCATCAAATCGGTAAACGGGCCATGCAGCGCCGCTGCGTCGCGGCGAGCAAAGCTCAGCCAGTTGACGCCGGGGGGAGCGTAACGGTCGATTCCTATAAAGAGGCCTTTGAACGACAACGATCTCCCCAGCCGGCTTCCTCTATTCCTGCCGCTAATATTTTATTCACCTTCGTAGCCATCGAACGCTTCGCGCACGATGGCCTCGATCGAGGTCACTTCAGCATCCGTCAGCTGGGCAAACTCGCCCTCGCGACGCTTGCGGCCGAGTGTGCCTTCGTTCAGGCGGATAAACCTGACCAGATTCTCCGCCATCCGGTCCGGCATCTCGACCGTGTTCATCAGGCGGCGCATTGCCTCGTCGTTGCGACGCAGGAAATCGATTTCCCGCGGCAGGTCCTTGTCGACGGCCTGGGCGACGCAGGCGTAGAGAAACTCCGCCGCCTCCGTGCAGTCGAAATAACGGTAAAGGTCGGCTGTGTCATTCTGCACCTCGACGTTGCGCTCGAGCGTCGGCCGCCATTCGATGTATTCCATCAGTGGACCCGAATGCGCGCGCAGCGTGTCGCGGTAGATATCGATGCGGTCCAGCATGATCGGCGAGACAGGGAACACCATCCCGAGCGGCGTGAATTTCCGTTCCGCCAGCACGTGGTGGATCAGGCAGCGGTGCAGACGGCCATTGCCGTCCTGGAACGGGTGAATGTAGACGAAGCCGAACGCTGTGGCGGCCGCCTGGAGCACGGAGTCGAGTTCTCCCCCGCGCATGCGCTCATTCGCCGCGATCATTCCTTCCATCAGGGCCCGCAAATCCTGCGGACGCGCGCCGATGAATTCCGGCAGCGGATCACCTTCGTAATCGCGCTCGCCGAGGAAAACGCCGTCAGGCCTGAGGCCCGCCCGCGTGAAGCGCGTGTCCTCGATCAGCACCGTTTGCAGGCGCAAGATTTCATCGAGCGTCAGTTTGTTCTTTCCGGCCTGCAGCACGGCGCGGCCCCACCGCTCAAGGCGGTTGCGCGGCGGCTTCTCGCCTTCGATCTCGAAGCTGGCGCGACTGTCCGCGAGCAAAAGGAAACTCGCCGCGCGCGCGACGACGTTCGCGCCGGTATGTCCGATGATGTCGTTCGCCTTTGCCCCGAGAGCGCGCGCGCCAAAATCGGTTAGCGCTTCCGTTTTGCGAATGATTGGGCAAAAGTCACGGTTGCCGAGCAGATTGTCGCGCACCTTGTGGCGGCGCGACGGCACGGGCGCTGCCGTGAAATAAAGGCGACTATCCAGGAGGTCGGTGAAGCTGACCTCGGGGGCGTCCTCGAGATCGAGCGCGCGGCCGGTCATGAATTCATAGAGGAACCAGGCCCTGCGGCTCGGGGCCCCGGTCGGGGCGCTGCGCACGAAGGCGGCGACCGTATCCTGGGGAACAACGTCAAATATGCGTTTCAGGACCAGCAGGTCGAGATTTTCATGGCGCAGGGCAAAGCCGAGGTGATCGCCGAAGCTGTTGCCCGGCCAGTACCGTTTGTCGTAGATCGTCCACTCGCCTGCCTCCCGGAGGCTCGCCTTGACGTGCTGATCGGAGACGACGCTCGGGCGGCGGACCGGCGCACGCACGCCGAAGCTCTGAACCAGCCAAGCCCAGCCCGCCAGCCGTGCATGGGGGGGCACCGTCTTTTCCTGGAAGGTTCCGATGCGATCATTGGAGAGTTGGTTTTGGGTTGCCATGGTCGAAAATCCTTCTTTTCGGTCGAAAACCAATCATTTATAGCCTTGTTGGTCGAAAATAAATATAGCAGACCTACGGTCGAAAACCAATCTTTTTGGTCGAAAATGGATAGAATTTATGCCTACAGGTCGAAAAGCGATTTCTGCATCACTTTACTTTCCATGATGTCGCCTATAGTGTGTCCGCGCAGCGGGAACGGTCTCTAGCTCAAGCGCCGGGCCTGCGTCTCCTCCCGGCCGTGTCCCGATACATCACTGCGCAGGAAATATAAGAATAGGGAGCGCCGCCCTCTTGCGGTCAAGCGCATGCGGAGTGGGCTCCCCTAAACGGATGCCTTCCCGCCACCCTGGCTCTCACCAAGCCAACCCTCCTGATGGAACAATCCGCCGTCCTCATCCACATACCGAACCGAGAGCAGTTCGTTGGTGAGGTCTATGTCGGGGACGAACTGGGCGACTGGGCGGTTTGGTCGGTCGTCGAGCAATCTGCGAAGGAGATTGGAATCGAGCACTTTGGGGCACACGATCTGCGCCGGACGTGCGCGAAGCTTTGCCGCAAGAACGGAGGAGATCTGGAGCAGATCGAATTTCTTCTCGGGCACAGCTCAATTCAAACAACGGAACGCTACCTCGGTTCTGAACAGGAATCGCAGTAGCCGTGGATGACAACTTAGGCTTGTGAGGGAACTCGCAGTGAAATTTAAAGCGGGTGACAAGATCGATCAACAGCTGTGTACGTTGCCAGTAAGCATGCCTGCCGCAAGAGATCCGGTGGGCGCCTCAATAAAGGGAAATTTAAGTACGTTTAGGTCTCCTGAAGCAGCCTGGATTAGCCCCCGCTCCGATTCGGACGTCGATTGTCTGTGGATCGTTCCGTTAACGCTTTTTTTCGCCAAAATCTCCACTCTTCCGACGTCTGCTCCCGGCTCGTCAATTTCGTCTTCACGTCGTTCCAAAGCTAAGCGATTTTATTCTCGAACAACATCGCAGAGGCTTGGACTGTGAGGCACCCACAACCAGAGCCCCTTTCATTTGTTACCGTTGCAGCCAATTACGAGATGCACGCCGGCGCAAAGCGCTGCACCGAATTCCGGAACAAACTATCACCACTTGTATTCCCGAAAGACTGACGATCGCAACCCAAATGGTTAGGGCAGCGACAAACAGGTCCCTTGAAGACCGCCAGCGCTTTAGCGAGCTTGAAGATGTTCTCGAGCGCTACACTCCTTTCGCCTCGCGCGACTCCTCCTACATAGTTGCGCCCTAGCCCCGGGTTCCCGAGAAGATTCCTAAGCGAGATTTCCACTGTTATTTTCTCCGCAGATAGCGACATGGGCAACGGTTAAGACTATGACTAGAGAGTGTCGAGGGGAGGCTTTCCGCCCGCAGGAATTCCCTGGTGCCTTTCGACGCCGGAATGTGAGCCCAGTCAACTGCGCATAAGTGCGAGGTATCCAATCGATGAACCATGATTTTATCGAATGTTCGGAGGTTGTGGGCAAACAGATCGAAGCCCTCCGCATTTTCAAAGACACTGGAGAGGGTACGGAACTCCAGATCGATTTCCCCGACGGAACAATTTTTACATGTTGTTTCGCTGCAAGGCCGGCGATCGAGGCGAGCATCAGTCGCCCTGGAGTCGGGCCCCCGGAAGTCTTGCAAAAGTACGAGTTCGATTAGGTCTCAATTTCCTTCGCAATTTGCAGCAAGTATGCCGTTTGGGAATACTTGCCGGACAAAAAGTCACTGGACGCTGAGCGTAAGTGAGCTTTAGGTTTGCGCCATTAGCCGACGAAGCTGAGTCGGATGGAGGTGCAAACGTGAGAACGAATTCTAGTGTCGCCCGAGCAAAGAAGCCAAAGATGTTCGCTTCTCTCTCGGGCTTTTTGCTGTTCACCACTCTGATGCTTCCGCTCACCGCGCATGCTCAGGCGTCGCCCTTTGATACCGGGTTCACAGCCTTACAAACTCTCTTCACCGGGACCGTAGCTAAGGTCGCAAGTCTAATCGCAATCGTTATCGGCGGGTATGGTCTTGCGCACGGCGAACCGGGTCACAAGAAAGCGCTGGCCGGCGTCGCCGCCGGCACCGGCATCGCCGTTCTTGCCACGAACGTCCTCACATGGCTCTGGGGCGTATAGCCAACAATTTTTGAAATTAAGCATTGACCTTCTCCGCGAGGGCTTATGCCAGAAACCCACGTACAAAGGGCCCGGAGCAACCGAGTGTTTAAGAGTCTGCATAAGCCTTTGACCTACCTGGGCGTCGACCGCTGGCTGTTCTATTTAGTGTGCGTGGCCGCCGTGGGCACCTTCAACCTCTTCAACTCTCTGCTAGCCGGTCTAGCAATCTTTATTGGCGGCTTTGCGTTTGGACAATGGGTTAACGATAGCGACCCTGCGTTTCTGCGGATCCTTGCCAAATCCGAGCGTTACAAGCCTCGCTATGACGCGGCCAAGCAAGAAGTTCCCCGAGTGGAGGTCCGCTGATGTTCCGCCTAGACAAGGTAATCAAACCATGGAAAGATTCAGCCGCTTTAAGCGACCACATCAACCTCTACGGATTCTGGAACGACACGGTTTTTATTACCAAGAGTGGCGATCTGGGCATGGTCCTCCAGGTGTCTGGAGTCGATTACGAAAGCTTAGATCGTACGGCGCAGGAATATGCCACCAAGCGATTGGAAGCGGCACTAAAGGCATTCGGACCTGGGTTCCACGTCTACCAATATCTTTTTAAGTCGAACAGGCCCGACATCCCGTTCGCCCACTATGACGATCCGGTTGTGGAGGCTGCCATCGAGCAGCGGCGGCAGTTCTTTGAGGCAAAAAGAGACGATCTATACCAAATCGAGATCTTCTATGCCATCGTGCTCGAGGGATCGCGTTCTAAGACCGGCATCCGGGCTGCTATTGCTCAGCTTCTGCGAGACCCCGCCGGCGCGATTGGTGAGCTAAAGGCGCAATTCACGAACAAGGCGATGAAAGTTTTGCTCCGATCGCACATTGAGCAGGACCTCGGGCGCCTGGATCAGCGGGTCAAGGTGTTTGTCCGTCAGCTCACGGACCTCATGCGCATTGAAGTCCTTGACCAACAGGGACAGCTCAGGTTCCTTCGTCGCCTACTCAACTACGATGCATGGCGGATTGCAGGAACTCCTCAGAGCACGCAATTTCTTGACTACCAGGTCGTGAATTCCAACATCGAGGCCGAACGGGATCACCTACGTGTGGGCGATCATATCGTCCGCGTCCTCACGATGAAAGAGGCGATTGGCGAGACCAGGCCTCTCGTGCTTGATCAACTATTCAAGATCGCCGCGAACTTCCACGTAGTAACGGAGTGGACCCCTCTTGCCACCAGCACGGCTCGCAAAGAGATATCCAAGCGCCGGCGGCACTACAACATGACAAAGACCGGCTTCGTTTCTCAGATTGGGAACGATCCCGCGAAAGTGGATCCCCGGGATGTTCTGCGGGATGACTCGAAACAGCAGGACATCGACAACCTGGGGGACTGCCTGCGTGCTCTCGGGGATGGGCAATCCCTGGGTGATTTCTCTTTGACGATTGTGGTGAATGCGCCGACAAAGGGCGAGCTCGATCACTTGGTGGGAGAGTTTGCCGGCGTGTTCAGCAACGCAGACGGAAATCTCTTTCTAGAAACCTATAACCAGCTCAATGCCCTATTCGCCACGGTCCCAGGCGACTATGCGCAGAACCTCCGAAAGCTGTACCTGCTAAACACGAACTACGCTGATCTATCTTTTCTATTCACGATTCTGGCCGGCGAGAAGCGGAATTCGCACCTTGATACGGAGTACTTGGCAGTCCTTGAGACGGACAACCAGACCCCCTATTTTCTCAACCTGCACAACGGGGAAGTTCCTCACACGCTCATTCTGGGCATGACAGGAAGTGGCAAGTCTTATTTTTGCAACTTCATCTTGCAGAATGCACAAAAGTACAAGCCACTCACCTACATCTTCGACATTGGGAGCAGCTTCCAGTCCTTGACATCCATCTTTGGCGGGTCCTATCTGAACGTTGGCCAGGAGTCCCGAGACTTCACTATCAATCCGTTTTCCCTCCCCCCGACCAAGGAAAACCGGCAATTCCTTTTCTCTTTCTTCAGCGTTCTCATCGAAGGGAGCGAGCAAAGATACCAGATGAACTTCGCGGAGACCCGTAAGTTGTGGGACGCGATCGAACGCATTTACGTGTTCGAGCCGGCACTCAGAACATTGTCGAATTTCGTGCGGATTGTGGGCGACTTGAAGGACCGATTGCACCGATGGACTCAGGACGGGCAGTACGGATTTCTCTTCGATAACGTCGAAGATACCCTGTCGTTTTCCCGCTTCCAGACCTTCAATTTCAACGGCTGGGATGATGCACCGCAGATCCTCGAACCGCTGCTTTTCTATGTGCTCCATCGCGCCACCACGGAGATTTGCGATCCCGACAAACTTGCCACATTCAAGCTGTTCTTGCTGGATGAGGCGTGGCTGTTCATCAAAAATGCCACCATTCGCGAATACATCGTGCAGGCGCAGAAGACCTGGCGCAAGCACAACGGCGGCATGATCCTGGCCACCCAGTCCATCAAGGAGTTTCAGGACTCGGGCCTCTTGCCGGTCGTTTCCGAGAACTGCCCCACCAAGATCTTCCTGGCCAACCCAGAGATGGATCGAAATGTTTACCGGGATGCTTTCCATCTGAACGACACAGAGCTCGACCTAATTGCCGGGCTCGTTCCCCCAGGTCAGATGCTCATCCGCAAGGCGCAAAGCTCGAAGAAAGTGCAGCTGAATGTGGACTCCATGTCGCACTGGATGGCCACCAACAACCCCCGCGACAATCTTAAGAAACGGGACTACTTCAGGCGCTTTGGCATCGCAGAAGGATTGCGACGACTGGCCGAAGAGTACCCCTTCGTGCCTAACCGATTGAAGGTAGCCGCCAACTCCTAACAAGCAACAGAATCACCCTAGTCGAACTTTCAACCGAGAGAGGAGCCACGAATGCGCCGCGCGCCCATGATCACCTACATTGCAATCTTCGTCTTCCTGACGAGTGCCCTGGTTGTCTCCGCACAAGACACCGCGCGCACGGTCCAATATCACGCGCAGGACATTATCCCCATTCGAGCCAAGGTGAAGTTCACCACCCTGATTGAGTTGCCGGCCACGGAGAAGATCATGGAAGCGGCCACGGGCGACAAAGACTTCTGGATTGTCGACGTGGTGGGCAACTTTTGCTTTGTCCATCCGGCAAAGGCTGGCATCAGTTCAAACCTCAACCTCATCACGGATAAAGGCAACATCTACAGCTTCACTCTACAGGACGTCTCCGCAGCCGCGACCGCAGGGCAGGCCGACCTGAAGGTGCTGGTCGAGCCGGCCGATCGCTCCTCGCTGATTGCCTCCAGCGGTCCAGCACAATTTGTACCGGCAGTCCAATTGGCCCAATCCCAGGAGGCGCTCGCCGCACTGCAAGCGCACATGACGCAAACCGTTGACTCTTACAAGAGCGCCTATCCAATGGAGCTGAAATTTGATTACACCTTCAAGGCGAACGAGGCTCCGTTCGACATCCAGTCGATCTACCACGACGACAAATTCACCTACATCAAGACCAATGCTCCAGAAAAGTTTTCCGTCTATGAGCTCCGGGACGGTAAACCAAACCTAGTCACCTACGATCTTCGTGAAGGAACCTACATCATTCCCAAAATCATGAGCAACGGGTATGTCGAGTTGGGCAAGAAGCGGATGGAGTTCACCCGCTCCACAAAGGGATAACACAATGGTCGAGAACAACTTCAGCTCAGAGCCCGCCGGGCCGGCAGCACTTAGGCACAGCCAGGGTGAGCCGCGCGGCGTGCTCCACGGCGACCTGAAATTGGTGGTGTACCTAGGCGCGGCCCTCCTCGTTGTCGTTGCTGCCGTGTTTAGTGCCATCGGCAAGAAGAATCCAGCACAAGCGAAGAACCAACCGCCACAGCCCATGATCCAGGACAACACCGACAGCAACGCCCAAGAGTTGAAAAGCCAAATACCGAGCACGCAGCCTCCGCCTGCCAGGCTAGGCCCAGACCCCGACTATGCTCCCGGTGGCCGCTTTTTTGGATGTGTCCCGGGCCAGCCTTGCACGCCGGAAATGCAGCAGCAGAACCCTCAACGCACGCCGGAGCAGCAGCAAGAACAGCAGCTAGCTGCCAAGGAGAGGGAATTAGCCTTTGAGTCTCGATTTACGTCGAACATCGCTTATGCCCGCCCAGCGGATAATTCAAATACTTCACCTGGGATGCTTGGTGGACTTGGGGCACCTGACCCTCGCCAGACCAATAGTAGCTTGATAGCACCTCATGCTCTTGGCGAACATGCTCCGGGCAACGAGCAGGCCGCAAGGCGCGAGACGGAAGTCAATCTCGATTCAGCAACCGGGCCGCTCTATGTCTTGCGTGAAGGCACTACTGTCGATAGCGTCCTCATGAATCGACTCGACGGTGACGCCGCGGGGCCCATCAAAGTATTGGTGTCGAATCCGGTCTACTCCCATGACATGCAAAACGTGCTCATCCCCGAGGGGTCGGTCATTCTGGGTGAGGCCCGAAAAATCGGTGCCTCCGGCTTTGGGCAGCAACGTCGTATGGCAGTGGTCTTTCATCGAATGCTGATGCCGGATGGATATACGGTCGACCTCAACCAATTCAAAGGCCTTGACCAAATCGGAGAGATGGGACTGAAAGACAAGGTAAACAACCACTACCTGCAGATCTTTGGTACATCAATAGCGCTGGGAGTCATTGCCGGAGCATCGGAGATTGAGCTTGGCGGCGGTGCTCTTACGGGCAGCGGATCTCAGCTATTCGCTACGGGTGCCTCCTCCAGCATTTCTTCATCCGCCATCACAGTCCTTGATCGCTTCATCCAAATCCCGCCCACGATCACAATCCGCGAGGGACACCGCGTGAAGATCTATCTCACCCAAGACATGGTGCTGCCGAGCTACAAGAACCACAATGTACCGGAGGCGTTTTGAAAAGGAGGCTTCCCGTGAATAGCCTTGGTCGCCCACTACCGCTTCTCGCCCTCGCCCTTCTTTACGGCTGCCAGCAGCCGCGGCATGAAGCTTGCAATCCCGCAGACTGCGCGTCTCTCTGCAAGCAGATGCAATGTGCTTTGCTTCCGACGCTTCCACCGAACCGTGCCGGCAGCATGAGCTTGATGCCTTCAGGTAGCAAAGCCAAACCCTGGGCCTAAGGACGACGGTGCGTCCAAGGCCCTCATGCACTAAACGCCGTCAGGAGATCAAGCTGTGAAACGCTTCTTTCTGGTCACTATGGTAATTGCCCTCAATACTTCTATTCCAGCCAAAGCGCAGTTCGGTGGAATCGTTTACGACCCTACCCAGGCAGGCCACGCGATCGAGCAGATTGCCCAAGGCGAGAACATTCTTCAAAACACCATTCAACTGGCCCAGACATCGCTCGCGTACTACCAACTGGCTTACCAAATGTCCATTGCTCCACAGAGCGTTTACGCCGGCTGGATCTCGCCTTCCACCTACTGGCAGTTGCTGGAGATGACGGCAAATACCTATGGCAACTCCCAGCCCGTCATGGCTTCGGCCAATAGCGGCGTTGGTGCAGATGCTGCGTATCAGATGGCGAGCGTGCCGCGCTATGGACCGGTTCCTGAATACCCCACCCTGAGCCTGCAGGGCCAGCAGCAAATCGCCGCGACGGGCGCCAGCAGCGATATCAGCGACGCGATCGTCGGCAGTTCCTTAACAACACTAGGAACCATGCGCGGGAACGAAATCGAGCGCGAACAGGACATCGAAAACCTGGAGGCTGAATCCCAAACAACGGACCCTCTTCAGATGACCGATATGGCGACGTTGCAGAGGATCAATCAAGGAGTGCTCTTGCAGATCCGTCAGTCTCAAGAGGCCAACCAGCTCCAGCAAACGATAGCGCTCCACCAAATAATCGCCCAGAAAGAGCAGCAGGACGCCGTCAAATCAAAGTTCCAAGATGCGGCCGACTACGGAACGAATTTCCAGAGCCAAGTCGCACCAGCCTACAACGGTGCAAATGCTGCGATGACCTACTGAAAAGCGAGGTGAACTATGGGTTTGCTCACTTTCATTACTCAGGCCTGCGATAACCTTGCGGCTACTACAGCGCCCTCCGTTGACGCACTTGGCGTTCACATGATCATCGCCCTGGCTACCATCATGCTGGTCTGGTTCGGCGCTCAGGAAGCGCTGGCATCGGCCCACGGCGGAGCCGGCTTCAGCATGGCCAAATTTCTGAATTTGTTTATGCTCCTCACCTTCGCCTACGTCCTCGTCGCGTTCTATGACAGCGCTATCCCTCACGTTGGATACTCGCTCAAGGGCTTCATCAATGGGGGTGCCCAGTACCTCGTCGCCGTCATCGGGACTGACAGCGTCACAACCATGCAGAACGCGCTCGCGCAGGCGCAATCGACCGTCGGACCAGGTATCGTCAAAACCGTCGCCGACCCTTATTACGCCCTGGTGTTTTTCTTTATCCAGGTCGTGCTCGCACTCTTCGCCGCCACCCTCAGCCTGATCGTCGGGTACGGCGCCATCGCCAGCACCGTGGTGGGCATGTTCGGCCCCATCATGATCCCTTTTCTGGCCTTCGATAAACTCGCGTTTCTCTTCTGGGGCTGGCTCCGCGCATTCATCGGATTCTGCTTCTATAAGGTCGTAGCTGCCGCCGTGCTGAGCGTTCTGGGTAACCTGCTATCGCATTACTACATGACCATGCCCAGCTTCGCGGATCCAGGAATGATGGTGAAGCAGTTGCCCCTTCTGATCCTGCTGACCTTGATCAATATCTACGTGCTATTGCAGGTGCCGCACCTCACGATGAGCATTTTCTCGGGCTCTACAGGCGGCCATGGTAGCGGGATGATGACAACCGCAGCCCTTCTCTTAAAGGCTTAGTCAGCGAGGCAAAGCGATGAACAGTGAAGAAATGGCGCCCCCCGAAGTTACGCGAGCGGCCGAGCGATACCTCGAGCAGTATGGCGACCCGATGGTCATGAATACCTACCTTAAGGTCGCTGTTCTTGCCCTGTCGGCAGTGGCCGTGGCGCTCACCGGCCTAGTGTTCAAAGGCCATCAGGCCTTGGCATCAGCAAAGCCCTTGATTATCCGAATTGACAACGTCGGACGAGCCGAGGCAATCGACTATCGGGACTTCCAATATCGCCCCCAGGAAGCCGAAAACAAGTACTACCTGGGACGCTGGGCGGAGCTCTACTTTTCCCGGAATCGATTCACCCTAGTACGTGACCAGACGGCCTCGCTTTACTTCCTGAACAGCGACGTGCAGCGCGACGTAATTGAGCAGGAACGCAAGGCGCAAACCATCCCCACCTACCTCAAAGACAGCGGCCTCGCTTACGTCACCATCGTGGTCAAGAATGTGATCCTCGACGACCTAAAAATGTCTCCGTACTCCGCTCGGATCGAGTTTGAACGGATCTATATCAACCCCCAGGACATGCACGAGCTAAAGCGCGAGCAGCTGACCGCCAGTGTCACCTACGTATTCCGCGATAGCGTTCGCAATCAACAGCTGGCGGTCAATCCGCTCGGCCTCACGATCATCCGGTTTCGCGTGGATCAGGCCTTCAACTGAAGGGAAAAGCACCATGAGTTTCGAGTTGATTTTGCCTTTCTTTCGGCCCATCGAGAGGTTGCTCTTAGACGATACCGTCAGCGAAATTATGGGCAATCCAGACGGCGTATGGTGGTTCGAAACGCGGGGTCAACTGGCATGCGCAGAGGGAGTGCGATTTGATCCCAAAGCCTTAATTGCGGGCCTCGAAGTCATTGCCAATTATCTGGGCAAGAAACTCGGAGAAGATACCCCGCTGCTCAATGCTCAGCTCCCGGATGGTAGCCGACTGGCGGCGGTCCTGCCACCGGTTGTGCGCCCCGGGCCGGCAGTGACTATACGCAAGTTTCGCCAGAAGCGGTACACGATCGAGGAACTAATTGACGCCGGGTCTCTCACTGAGGAGATGGCCAATTTTCTCGAGGCTCAGGTGCGCGACGGCAAGACGCTTTTAATCAGCGGCGGGACCGGTAGCGGCAAGACAACTTTGCTCAATGCGCTTGTCGATTTCATTCCTCAAAAAGAACGTATCGTCGTCATCGAAGACACCGCCGAGCTGCGGATCAATCATCCGAACATTCTGGCCGCGGAGTGTCAGATTGAAATGCTCAAGACCAAGGTGAATTACGACACCCTATTGCAAGCGTCCCTGCGCTGGCGGCCTGATCGGATCATCCTGGGCGAAGTCAGAGGGGAGGAAGCGCGGACACTTTTGGACTCTTTCAACACTGGCCATGGTGGGTCGATGGCGACCATTCACGCCAATTCGCCGGTGAAAGCATTGCGCCGGTTTGGCGACTTGGCCATGCGGTCTCACCAGCAAGCTACGCGTGAAGACCTAGCCACGGAAATAGCTGATTCTGTCGATTACGTCATCCAGATCAAACGCTGCCCGGACGGCCGAAAAGTCAGCGACATTGTTGCGGTCACGGGCTTCAGCCGTGACCGCAAGATGTTCGAATGCGATTCGATCTATTCGCTGGCACCGGCAAGCTCTTTACTCTCAACAACGCTCGGAGGAAATTAACGATGCCCCTACTCGAAGTTCAACACATTAAGAAGGTAACTGCCGCCGTTCAGCTCGAAGAGTCTGTCGCGGTTACAACAGACAAGTACGCCGCCTTCATTCATGCTAGCGCCGACGACGTGATCAACAAGGCCCTGGAGTATGTCTTTGCGAAGGATAAAGACTTCCAAAAGTTTCTCGCGAGTGATGCCAGCCGAAATCCTGTTCCCGCCTCGCTCCAAGTGAGAGAGTCACGGGCCGCAGGGAAAGATCTCAGGACGAGTAAACGTCCCGTAGCCGTAGCAATGAAGGCTTGATTTTCCTTATCGGGAATTGTGTTGAAACCAACTCCGCGCTGCGCACGGGAAAAATGGTGACACTCCACCCCTCAAAGGGTGGTGCAGCGTTAACAGATGTAAACGGGCGCCTTTGGCTTTCTAAATCAGAGACTTACTAAAACGCCCGTTAACGCTCGTAAACATAGGAGATGAGGTCTCAAGTTGCCAACAAAAGGCAAAAATATTGCGTGCATTCCCGCCGAAGAAGCTATAACCGCTGAAGCTCTTCCGCGGCGTACACATACCGTCGGCACCAGGCTCAGCCAGGAAGAGGTACGACAGCTCACGGGGATCGCTGAAAGCCGCCAGGTCAAGGTCGGGGACGTCTTGCGGGAGCTCGTCCTTGCGGCGATCGCACAGAATACAAGCGCGCGCACGCCGGACCCGGTGCTTAGCGAAATAGTTGGCGTTCGATTACTTCTGGTGAATCTTCTCAGGCCAGGCGAAGGCCACGCTGCAATGACCAAGGAGAGTTACGAGGCGTTGCTGGCTGAGATCAAGCGAGTAAAGAAACAAGTCGCTATGGACATCGAGCGCGAGGACGAGAGGAGATAAAAACGATGCTGTGGGGCAGAAAAGAAACGATCATATGGCCACCGCACGGGCCTATCAATACCTACGGCGCAGTCTTGCTGTCGATTGCCGCCGCGGCACTCTTTATCTATCTACATTTTAGCTTCGGTCTCACGCCACTGCAGCAGTACTACTTACCCTATTACGCGCGGACGGCGATGGCCGGGACGATGCACAAAACTGATAAGTACCAGCTTCTCGCCCTGGTCGACAACACGGAATCGCATATTCGGATAGCGACGGAAAAAGACGTCATTTCCGGGACTACCGCGCAATATGAAGGGAAGCCCCTTTCCTTACAAATCTCTCCCCGGGGCATCGCCGACGGCTACCAGTTCGTCTTGCGTCAGCGCAAGATTTCTTACCCAAATAAAGCGCTGAACACGTACCTGCGGAGCACGGTTTATGGCGGCGAAAGCTTGCCCAATTTGTTCCGCGTACCGCTGTTGTTTGGCCTGGCGACGCTGCTTCTGCAGCTCCCATTCGCGATCGGCCACGATATCAGGCGCCGCAAGCAAATGAAGTACGGCCGGCGGCTTCGCGGCCCGGAGCGGCTAACCCCGAAACAATTCAACCAGAGGCTGCGCGGAGAAGGGATCGGAATCAAGACTGACTCCATGAAAGACCTGCTGCGGATCCCGGCAAAAGCCGAGGCTCAGCATATCCAAGTGATCGGTGATACTGGCGCGGGTAAAACAACGATCATCCTACAGATGCTGCGCCAGATTCGCGGCCGCGGCGATTCAGCAATCGTCTACGACCCAGCGCTAGAGTTCACGCCGCGATTTTATGACGCCGCGCGGGGCGACGTAATCCTCAACCCGCTAGACAAGCGATGCCCATACTGGGGCCCGTCAGAAGAGCTAAGAAGGAGCTCCGAAGCAGACCCGCTTGCCGTCTCGCTCTTTCAACAACCGCAGGACCGAAAAGGCGAGTTCTTTGTAGAGATTCCGCAACAGATATTCGCGTATTTGCTGCGCTTTGGCCCGACGCCTCAGGAGCTTATTCGGTGGATGAGTGACCCTGCCGAGATTGACCGAAGAGTCGCAGGAACCGAGGTCGCAAACTATATTGATCGCGCCGCAGGCCCACAGAGAGTCGGTGTCCTCGCCTCACTTAGCAAGGTTGCGAAGAGCCTTCGGCTCCTGCCGGAGAAAGGCGCGGGAAACGGAGAATGGTCGGCTACCGACTGGGCAGAAACCAGAAAAGGATGGATCTTTATTACCTCTCTACCGCCAGAGCGTGCGGCGCTGCTGCCACTGCAAAGCGTATGGATCGACATGCTTGTCATGCGGCTATTGAACGAGCCCAGGGCGGACCAAAAGCGGGTTTGGTTTGTGCTTGACGAACTCGCTAGCCTGCAACGGCTACCGCAGCTGGTGACAGCGCTCACTGAGAACCGCAAGAGCAATAACCCAATCATCCTCGGATTCCAGGGAAAGGCACAGCTGGAGGTCATCTATGGCCACTTGGCAGAGGTGATGCTCTCCCAACCAAGCACGAGTATTTACCTCAAAACGAAGGAGCCCAAAGCCGGCGAATGGGTGAGTAACGGAATCGGCAAAGTAGAGATTGAACGTATGAAGGAGACCCGCTTCGATGGCTCCCGCTCGGGCAGGAATTTCTCGCTCGATCGCCAAATAGAGCCCGTAGTTATGGAGTCCGAAATCTCAGGACTTCCAGACCTGCACGCCTTCTTGAAGCACGAAAATTACGTGACGGGATTCTCTTTTCCGTACCTGGATGTCGTCGCCGACCAGGTCGGCTTCGATCCCAGGCATCTGGAAAATGACAAGCTGATCTTTGACCCGAAAAACCTAATGGGCGCTGGCCAGCTCGCCCACTCTCCGCGGCGCACGCCAAAGCCACCGCGCATCCCGCCCCGCTCGCCGTTTGCGGACATCAGCAAGCCACTTGAGCCGGCAGAGCCGCCACAGGATCCTCCGGGCACAGCGCCGACGCCCGCCGGCCGCGCCAAACCGCCAACGGTTCACACCGGGGGATAACAACTCATGCTGACCATCTCCAAGCCGTTAAGTGCTGGCAAGGCGCAGACCTACCACGCTAAAGAGTTCACGGCTCCCGAGCAGAATTACTGGAAACAGGGAGCGGCCAATCAAGGGGAGTGGCATGGCAGATTAGCCAACACCTACGGTCTGGCTGGCCCTGTGGGTGCCCGGGAGTTCGCACGCCTCACAGAGGGACAAGATCCCCATACCGGAGAGCAATTGGTGCGCCACCGGGCCCTACAGCAATACCAGACTGCGTCCGGGGAGACAGTGGCGCCGGTCGAACATCGGGCTGGATGGGATGCCACTTTCTCAGCTCCCAAATCGGTGTCCTTGACTGCGCTGGTTGGCGGAGATGATCGCGTAAGGCAAGCGCATCGCCACGCGGTCGATGTCGCCCTCAACGAGCTCGAACGCTATACCCAGGCGCGGCTCGGCGGCAACCGTCCCGCCGAGACCACTGGCTGCTTCATTGCAGCTAAATTCGAGCATGACACTGCTCGACCCGTCGACGGCTACGCGGCTCCGCAGCTGCACACGCATACCGTCATTTTCAACATCACCCAACGGGAAGACGGAAGCAGTCGAGCACTCCAACCACGGGCGCTGTTCGAGTCACAACAATTCGCCACAGCCATCTACCAGGCACAGCTGACCCATCAACTCCGGAACCTGGGCTACGAGATCGAAGCCGGTCGAAGCGGCGCACCGGAGATAAAGGGATACTCGCGAGAATATCTGGACGCATCGAGCCCGCGCCGGCAACAGATTGAGGAGGCACTCGCACGCAGCGGCCGAAGCGGCGCGGAGGCCTCAGAGATCGCCGCCCACGCCACCCGCGACAAAAAAGAGATACGTATTGCGGCGGAAGTGCTGGCAGCCCATCGACAGATTGCGGCCGAGTATGGCAACCAGGCTGAAAGGGTCGTGAGCGAAGCCCGAGAGCGATCGTTGCACCTATCACCTGGCCAGCTCGAGCGACGACCGGAAACAGCACAGCAGAGAGCCCAGGAGTCGCTGAGCTATGCGCGCGATCGCAACTTTGAGCGGGAAGCAGTTGCAGACGAAAGACTGCTCTTCCGTGACGCCCTAAGACGAGGCATGGGCTCGATTACTTATGACCAGGTCCGCACAAACTTCGATTTGCGAGTGAGCTCCGGAGAGTTCCAGTCCGTTCCCGCTCAAAAGCACGACACCGGGCGCCGCTTCACAACCGAAGAAGCAATCCGGGCAGAACACGACGTGCTAAGTCGGATGCGGCAAGGCCAAGACGCAAGCCCCGGAATGATGTCCAGAGAACAAGTTTTAATTCACGCGGACACCCGGCCGCTTCTCAACCCAGCCCAGAGGGCAGCCATTGAACAAGTGCTTCAGTCGAGAGACCAGATTCAAGGCCTGCAGGGGCTAGCAGGAACCGGCAAAACCACGACCTTGGAGAGTATCCGCCACGCCGCGGAGCAAAACGGCTACGCTGTTGAGGGATTTGCACCGACTTCACGCGCCGCGCGCCAGCTTCGCGAGGCCGGCATCCCGGCCGACACCCTGCAAGCCTTTCTCGCCCGGGGAGGACAGCAAGAAGCCGCCGGCGATCCATCGAGCAAACACTTCTACATGGTCGACGAGTCGAGTCTCGCGAGCACCAAGCAAATGCGCGAGTTTCTTTACCGGATCTCTCCCCAAGATAAAGTCCTGCTTGTCGGGGACACTCGGCAGCACCAGGGCGTAGACGCCGGCAAACCATTCGAAGAGCTGCAGCTCGCCGGCATGCGCACCGCACAGCTCGATCAAATCGTGCGCCAAAAAGACCCTCAGCTGCTGGCGGTAGTCGAACACTTCTCCAGGAACGAGACGGCCGCCGGCGTTGCGCTGCTTCAGCAGCAAGGCCGCATTGTAGAAATTGCGGATCCGCAACAGCGCATCGGAGCGATTGCCAAACAATATACGGCTAACCCAGACCAGACCATGGTCGTTTCGCCCGACAACGCCTCAAGACTTGAGATCAATCAAGCGGTACGAAAAGAACTACAGGCAATCGGCATCGTGGAGAAGGGAAGCCACTCGTTTGGTGTGCTAACTCCGCGCTCTGACCTCACAGGAACTGACCGCACCTGGGCGGCCAGCTATCAGCCGGGAGATGTGCTCCAGTACCACCGTGGGAGCAAAGAGCTCAGCATCGAACGCCAGAGCTATGCGCAAGTCGTCGCTGCAAACCCGAAAGAAAATCTCCTCACAGTAAAGAAACCAGACGGAGAGCAGTTAACCTATAAACCTTCCAGATTGCGAGGCGTGAGCGCCTATCGCGAGATTGAGCTCGAGTTTTCCGTCGGCGATCGATTACAGTTCACAGCACCAAACCGCGAGCTCGGCGTGGCGAATCGTGACATGGGTGTAATTGAACGGATCGCTCCCAACGGCGAGTTTTCCGTCCGCCTTCTGGCGAGCGAAAAAACAGTTGCCTTCGATCCGAAGCAAATGCGCCATTTCGACCACGGTTATGCCATAACCAGCTACAGCGCCCAGGGCCTCACCGCCGAGCGCGTCCTGCTCAACATCGACAGCAACATGCATCCGGACCTTATCAACTCCCGCCTGGCCTATGTTTCAGTCTCTCGCGCGGAACATGACGCTCAGGTATACACAAACGATGCAAGCCGACTCAGCGAGCAGCTCAGCCGCGACGTTACCAAGACCTCTGCCCTACAAGCTCACGCCGAATCACCAATCCTTGCCAAGGAGTCACCAATGAGCACCAATCAGGACCTGCCCGCCTCAATATATGCAGGCAATATCTCCAACGAGGTTATCCAACAGGACATCCGAACCATAAAGCAGGGAATCGCTGAACATACTCCGCCAGCGGAGATCGCCCATAACATTGTCGACCAGCACTGGCGGGCGAAGGGCGAATCGCTTGCAGCTGCGACACACGTCTACGCCGCTGATCTATATCAATCTGTTGCCAAGCACCCAGAGTACTCGATCGAACAGCATGTCGCATCAATGCAGCCGATGGCAGCCGATCGAGAGCGATGGGAGCCTCTTACACGGGCGGTGCCCATTGAGATCGCCGACTCGTTCCAATGGACAGGAACGAACGGCACAGTGCAGAGCTATCAGCACGAGTCCACGCTCAAATACGTTCACGTCGACGGCCCCAGCGGCCAGTTTTTCGACCGCGACAAAAATCCAGTACACCGCGATGCTGCTCTCGAGCATGCACTGCCACCAGATGCGTTCCTCATAGCTACCGAAGGACGCGGCCGAGAGCAAAGCAAGATTGACCAGGCTCAGAGCCAGAGCTGCTCACTTTAGTGTGACCGAATACGTTTTCGTTACCATCCACAATTTCGAATCTATCTACGTACGCATCCTTATCTGGCACTCAGTCCTGCGAGCACTGGCAAGTCTTCGGTCTTCTAAAGATGTCCCCAGTCTGTTCTGTAAATCATGTTTCCGGGCCGCCTTTGCGCTAAGTTACACGAGAAGGAGGTTTCTTCCCTGTTTCCAGCCCGCGATGGAGCTGCCGCCGTCCGGCACCCTCCTCTGCGGGCCGTTCCTTCCCGCAACGCCCTCCCCCGAAAGCAAATGCAGTCATTCATGCGCTCCGCGAAAAGCCAAGGGAACCAAGCCTGCTGAGGGACTCCGTCCCTGGCGCGCGACAAGAGGCACCCCAATCTTCCGCGCTGCGCTTGTGCAGACCGGCCTGCGGCCGCCCTCCACTTCGTTCCAGGTGGGAACCCCGCCTCTTGCACTTGCCGCCCCTGCTGGCGTGGGCCAGGGCCAAGGCGTGTTTGTGAGCAAACACAGCACGGCCATTCAAAACCGGAGGAACCACCCATGAGCAGCACCGCCACCACGAACGAAACAAGCAACGTCAATTCCCTTCGCACTGCACCCAAGCCGCAGACCAGCAAAGAAGTCATCGCCGCCAACGTCAAGCTACTCATCGAGCAGCTTGAGGCAGGACACAGCGAAGGACTCACTGCCTACCTCACCGCAATGGGTAAATTCCATAACTATTCCTTCGGGAACATCCTCGAAATCGCACGACAAATGCCGTCCGCATCGCGAGTAGCCGGGATGTATGCGTGGAATCACCTTGGACGCAGAGTAAAGAAGGGACAGAGGGGCATCCGTATTCTGGCCCCTTTGCTGGACACCAAACGCAAGAACGAATCAGAAGCCGAGAGAGAGATCGCCAAACAGAATCAGCCCGCGCTGGTAGGATTCCGCGCCGTGTACGTGTTCGACGTGAGCCAGACCGAAGGCGCAGAGCTACCCGACCTGAAAGAACGCGTCAAGGGAAACGTTGGCGAATACCGCGAAAGGCTGATCAACTTCATCCTTGCCCAAGGGATCGAGATTGAATTCAAAGAGAGCATCGGCCCTGCATTAGGCGTGAGCTATGGAGGCAAGATCGCTATCCTTCCCGGCCAGTCCGCAGCGGAAGAATTTTTAACTCTAGTCCATGAGGCGAGCCACGAATTGTTACACAAGTGCTCGCGCCGCACTGCCACCACCAAGACGGTACGCGAGACGGAAGCCGAGGCAATCGCCTTCGTTGTCTCGCAAACCATCGGACTAGACACAGGAAATGCCGCCGCCGACTACATCCATCTCTACCACGGAAACGCGGCACTTCTGGCCGAGAGCTTAGAAGTCATTCAACGTACATCCGCCCTGATTCTTTCTGCAATCGAGACCCCGGCAGTCATGCAGGAACAACAGACCGAAGAGAAGCCAGCCGAGCAGCCCATCAGCACAGAGGACGCCGCCGATGCAGCAACCGTGGAGGTGGCATAGCTCAGAACTTTCGTGCCTAAACCCTTTCCCGAGTGGAGCGGACACGGGGCATCGTGTTCGCCCCACGCTCCCAGGCCTATCAACCCCGCCCAAGGAGGGCGATCTCCCTCGCGACGGCGAGTTCGACTTTCTTGCAGAGGCCGAAACGGCCTTTGCACCCCACAACCGAAGAATGCAGTCAGAAGCGCAAAGTGAAAACTCCGATGCCGGCAAAGCGGCTTTGAAACCCGCACCGAAGAAGACCGCAGCGAGGAAGACAGCTACAAGCTAACCAGCAGCGGGAGCCAGACAAGCGGCGCCCGCTCTTTTCCTAAAGGAGGAGGCGATGTTTCAGTTCAACTACAAACTCAAGGTTTCCGAGCGGGTGAAGGCTAAACGCGATCGGCACCCGCGTTATAACTCCGGACGCGAGGCGCGAGAGGCATCAAGGGTGGATGCTCGACTTGCTTCTCTCTTCGATTTGCATCAGGCGAGGCTATCGCTCGACGCCGCTTACCGGGAGTTTCGAGAATAGCATTACCGTGGACGCGGCTTCGGTCAGCCCCTCGCCAAGTTACGCTCTGAAAGGGGCGAGCCTCTGAGCCGAAGGGTTGCGTTTGCAGCCGTTTGACTCTGCATCCGGCCAGGCAAGGCGGACGGCGGGCCCGTTCCCGCCCCTGCACCCCTCCCATGCTGAAATAAATTAGAAGTGTGACGTCGATGGATAAGACCGAATCCACAGTTCGCAATATGCTCACGGCTATTGAGGCGCCGCTCTACGATATCGGTGTCCTGAGTGATCGCGGGATGCTTCCCGGACTCGACGGCATTCCCGCCGCCGCGGTACTCGACCGGCTTTCGCTGCTCAAGTACCGCAACGTCCGCGGCTCGCATATCTACATCCGGCCATCGGGCGAACATCGCTTTACCGCCCTCGACGACCTCAACGAGGTTTCTCTCGCGAAATTGTCGGCGGATGGTTTCCAGCCGTGTGCGGTGGTTGAGACCAGCGCTGGCAACTTTCAGGCCTGGCTCAAGCACTCTGTGGTTTTTCCCAAGCTAATCGGAACATTCGTCGCGCAAACGTTGGCAGGTCGCTACGATGCCGATCCAAGCGCGGCGGACTGGAGGCGGTTCGGGCGACTCCCCGGCTTCACCAACTGCAAACCCAAGTATCGCAAGGCGGATGGTCTCTTCCCTTTCGTTCGGCTCCGCAGCCACACCGGGCAGCAATACTCCATTGCCGAGGCATTCCAGCGGGAGATCACGAAGCTCTACGAGGCACGAGAGCAGGAGCAAGAAGCACGACGGCTACAGAGTTCTCTTTCTCCCCATAGGGGACAGAGGTTAACAAACCTATCTCTTGAGCGATTCCGAACCTCAACCAAGTACCAGGACAGGCCCGCCGCCGCTGACATCGCTTTCTGTGTCGCCGCTTATGCAAATGGCATGACCGAGAACCGTATCGAACGCGCCCTTGAAGACGACTATCTATCCCGCGATCCCAGCACTTCAAAGAGAGCTGCCTACATCCGGAGAACTATGGAGAAGGCCAGGAGATGGGCCGAGCGATAAGCATCGGTGCTTCAAGTCCCGTTGTCGTTCTTCCCTGTTGTATTGTGATTGACTCTTCGAGTTTCTGAGCTGGCTTTTGCTACTCGCACCATGAGGGAAAGGCCGTTGAACAGGGCGGCTCCCTTCCGGTTTGCCTTTCTATCTGCGTTCAGCGTGCCGCGCTCAAAGCACCCCCGCCCTTCGGACGCACGCTCTCCTTTCCAAAATCCGCTACGCGCCTCTGCGAGGTGCGGACTCCTGCCCCATAGCGAGTCTGGGTCCCCTTCCGCAGATTCTGTCCAGTCGCCTTGGGAGTGGGTCGCGACGGCACACCCGTTGGGCAAGCATGTACCGCATCCAGCGGACAAACCAAAAGAAACGGAGCCAAACACCATGTTCAACAAAGTCATCCTCATCGGCCGCCTCGGACAGAACGCAGAAGCCAAAACCGCTCAGAACAACCGCGAGTACGTCGTCCTCAACATCGCAACCCAGGAAAGCTGGAAGAACGACAAAGGCGACTACGAAACCCGGACCGAATGGCATCGCGTCTATGCCTGGAGGAATCTCTCGAAGTTCGCCAAAACGCTCCAGAAGGGGCAGCTCATCACCCTTGAAGGCACTTTGCGGTATCGCGAGGTCGAAGATGAGGTTGAGGGCACTACGTTCAAACACCGCATAGCCGAAGTCCATGCCACCAGCATGAAGCGGCTCTCCAAGATCGAGACCGCTGATGATCCAGCAGACGGAGCCGGCGACGAGTAATCGCCGGCTTTCAGGTGGATGAGACAGAGAAAGTCTCATCCACCATTTGTTGTCAAGATTGGGTTGGTTAAGGATGCAATAAAGGCTTCTTAGCACGTTTCGGGACGCAGAAAGGGGGCCATCCGCTACGCCTGGGTCCGATAAGGAAGCGTTTCCAATTCGCTGTCACCCCAGCAGGTCGAGGGTTCGAAACCCGTTGGTTGAGGGAACGAATATAGGCACGAAGTTGGTGTCCGCTTTGGTGTCCGTTTGCTTTGAACTTTGGTGCTATCAAGTGCAACCTGCTGCAAGGTAACAACTGCTAACCTATTGAAAATAAAAGCCGGTGCAATTCCGTGCGACACCCTGCAATCGGCCAAAATCAAGGAAAACAGATCCTAAGTCTGGTGCGTCTGCCAATTTCGCCACTTTCGCGTCTTGTTGATCCGTAGCATTCTCTTGTCCGGGCTCCTGAAGATGCTGGGACCAGTCCCTGATCGTAAGCGTGTAGATGCCAGTTTATGATACTTGATGCGATGCGGTCACGGTTGACTGTTCGGCGTGAATGCAATCTCGGAACGAATTTTGGGAAGCGCTCAGGGTGCTCTCTTTGCAGGTAGTCCAGCATCTTTTCCCGCACATAACACCTGCCACAGCATCATCGATCCGGATCGGCTGCGTCAGTGCGATTTGAATACCGGCGATCAGGTTGCCGAGGGTTGGGCGAGCAGCCATACCCAGGACCAATCCCGCCACCACGGGCCGGATCGATTTGACATTGTGCAAGGCCCACTGCGGCATGGTCGCGGGACCGTGATGAGCGGGTAAGCTAGTGCCGCAGGGCAGGCCATTTGGACAGACAGGTTGCGGAAGTCGCCGTCATAGTGTTGATTCTCTGTTTCGGATCGGATGGTTGGGCATGATCCACCCTCGCTCACGCGGTCGGCTTCGGGAACTCCTCGATGTGCTGTTCGCCCTTCCGGCCGAAGTAGATCACCCTTTTGCCGGTCAGGAACGCCCAATAGCCGATCACGCCTGCCGCAGTCGACCGCTTCACGAACTCGGGGTACCGCACCGTGTCTGCCTGGGCGCCGCGAATGGCCGCCACCAGGTCGGCGCCGTTGAACTCCGCCGCTATAGGACCAGGCTCCAGAATCATGGGCACCATGAACGTGGTCCCATCCGTCAGGTAGTGGGTCTTCTGCTTTGCCGCGAAGTCCACGAGGTACGATTCCACTCCGGCTTCGAGCAGACCCTGGACGACCTTAGGGAAGATCAACTTGCCTTGCTGTGTTGCTATCGCTAGTTCGAGAATTGCCTGCTTGCTCATCTCTTTCTCCTTTACTCGGTTGGTAGTGTCTGCAGGCCGTGTGCCTGCACCAGTTTCTTCATCATTGCAATCAGCGCAGCCCGCTCTCCGGCTGAGAGCGGATGAAAGAACTCCTCGTCGTTCTGGTCGGCCAGGGCTGCCAGTCGCGGAATCAGCCGCCGCCCTGCTGCCGTCAGCGCGATCGATTGGAAGCGGCGGTCATCGCTGCGTTCTCGGCGGGTGATCAGCTTCTTGCTCAACAGCCGATCCACCAGTTTGGAGACGCCCCCGCGCGTCATCCCAATCCGCTCCGCCAGAACGCCTGGCGAGATCTCCTCGTCGTCGAACATCTCCCGCATCACCACCCACTCGGCCACCGTCACTCCGCTGGCCAGGAGCTTGCGGGCAAAGGCGTGCGAGACGTGATTGGAGACGAAGCGGAGCCAGAATCCAACATGCTTCTCCAGGTCGCTGACGGCCAGGGCAGGTGTCTTGGCGTCTTTCATGAAAAGTAGATTACATGGAAACTGTTTCCAAGTCAACTATCTTTTTGGACAAAATGTCAATCTCGCTGCGTGCTCAGCGACTGCTCACGGTCTTACGCGGGAGATGGGCATGTCTGGCTTCACTCAACCGGGCGCCAGACCCGGTCGCGTGTTGGGAGTCGGGCTATGCATCGCGCCGCGCCGTCGCTCAACAGATCTTCGCTCAGCCGCCACTTGTTTCCGAAGAACGCAGTGCTCGCATCCGCATCGATGAGGATGCTGGCCAACAGTTCTCCGGAGTCCCGATGGGGATGCTGGAATTCGGAATAGATCACTCGCTCGTTTTCTCCCGGATACGCCCATGCTGGCGCAGGCGCCCGCAGGAGCCACCCGAAATATTGAGTTGCTAAACTGCGATATCTTGGCTGGAACACCCCGGGATTAATGACCACGAGCCGCTTCCACTCGTTCTCGGTCAGACTGCTCTTCCACTTCATCATTTGAGCGTGCATCTCCTGGATGGCGTAGCACGCAGCGAGACATTTTTAAGTGCGTGATATATCTCCGGTAGAACCCGCTTCGATTCCTCCTGACCGTTGCGGTGCAGGATCAGGTTGTCGCCTGAGACTTCGACGCACAGCGGGTGCACCTGGGTAATAGCGTCGATTCTGGCAACGTATTCGTTCAGGAACAGGGTATTCACCTCACCGAGCGGATTGGGAGGTTGGGGAGGCGGAGCCGTTTGAGCCAGCGAGTTCCCGATAAGAACGAAGGCGGAACAGAAGAACAACAGCCATGAACGACGCTTCACGGTATCCCTCCTTTAACTTCGAATCTGATATGGCCAGGAAAGAGGGAAAATTATACGTGATCATCACGAGAGCCAAGTTACGAGAACAGGGACGAGATCTTTGGGACCATCGCCATAAGGAGCAGCCACACTCGCCGACAGAAGCCATCCACTTCGCGTGCGCGCTATCGTCCGATGTTGTTCTTGGTGCGAATTCCGACATGACGGAGAGACCTACGATGGACGAACGGCTGGTTCGCTCGTGGCGCATGCTGTCGCTGCGAATGAAGATGGAAGATACCGGAGAAGCCACGGAACCTTGGGGAGCTCAGCCGCAAGGACGGGTTGTTCTCACCCCCACAGGGCAGCTGATCCCCGGACGAATGGTTGAAGATGTCGTTTGACAATGTGATGGTCGAATGTCTACCATCGGTTGCCAGATCGAGGGTCGAATGTCTTCCGTAGCACAGCAGACATAGCAAAGGGCGGGCTTCTCCAAGGCACTCTTGGCCCGCCACCGGGGAGAGTTGAGATGAGATGGTGGCAACTGAAGAAAAGGGACGCGGACCTGGAGCGGGAGTTGCGTTCTGACCTGGAACTGGAAGAGGAAGAGCAACGGGATAGAGGCTTGTCAACGGAGGAGGCGCAATATGCGGCCCGGCGCGCCTTCGGCAACGCGACCTTGATAAAGGAACAGACCCGCGAAACTTGGGGCTGGACAGCCTTTGAACTTTTCTTGCAGGACCTTCGCTATGCAGTGCGGCAACTGCGGAGGTCTCCGGGGTACACCTTTATCGCCCTGCTCATCATGGCATGCGGCATCGGCGCCAGCACAGCGATCTTCAGTATCATCGATTCGGTCCTTCTGCGCCCCTATGCCTTCCGCAACCCCGGGCAGATCGTAGTCTGGCGTGAGGTCGTCCAGGAATTGGTCAAGCAGTATCCCTCCGTCCCTGACAATTACCGTCACTTCCTTTATCTGAGATCGCATGCGAACACCATCCAGGACGCAGCGCTTCTTCAGGAAGCATCCTTCGCCGTCACCATCGGTGGAGATCATCCCCGCATCGAGAAAGGACTCAACGTCTCGCCTAACTTTTTCTCTGTGTTGGGCGTGACCCCCATGATCGGTCGCAGCTTCCTCCCGGAAGAGGCGCAGCCGGGCAAGAATAATGTGGTTCTGATCAGCTGGGCTGCATGGCATGATTTATTTCACGGCGACCCCAGCCTTGTGGGCCGCACCGTCAAGATCAAAGGCCAATCGGCCACGGTCATTGGAGTTCTTCCCCGTAGTTTCGAGTTCCCGGTAATCAATGAAATGCCCGGTGGTGCAAGCCCTGACCAAACGTCCCCATATGAAGTGTTCCAGCCATTCGTTCCCCAGGGAGACGATCTCACTTCAGACGATGCCGATTTCGCCTTCCTCGTCATCGCCCGCCTAAAGCAAGGTGCAACCATCCGCCAGGCGTCTGCGGAACTCTCCGGTATGCTGAGCGCTTATTCAGCCACCAACCACTTGCCCATACAGCTGAGCGCGATCGTCGTGCCTCTCTCGCAGGAAGTGACAGCCAACATCCGCCAGGCGCTATGGCTACTTCTCGCGGCGGTTCTTGGTCTCCTGCTCATTGCCTGCGTGAATCTCGCCAGCCTGCAACTGGCACGGGCCATGGTGCGTGAGCGCGATAACGCAATTCGCGCCGCACTCGGAGCCGGGCGGACTCGCCTGTTTCAAGCGGCATGGATGGAAACCGTCGTCCTCTGTCTCGCGGGAGGAGCTGCCGGCATTCTTCTGGCACTTGGGGGAATTCGCCTGTTTGCAGCCATCGCGCCGGAGAACCTTCCCCGCCTGCGCGAAATCCATGTCACTTGGCCTGTCCTATTGTTCGCCTGCGGAGTCTCAGGCATCACCGCCCTGATCTCTGGCACATTTCCCGCTCTGAGCTCGCTCCGTTCCAACCCTCAGCGCGTGTTGCAGTCATCATCGACGCGCGTCATTCGCCTTGGCCAGGCCTCCTCCGCCCGAAGGCTGCTCATTACCTTTGAAATCACATGCACAGTCGTGCTCCTCATCGTGACCGGCCTTGTAGTGCGCAGCTTTTCCCGTGTACTCAATCAGCAGCATGACTTCGACGCCACCCGCGTCATCCTCGTCGAGGTGGATCTTCTTAGCCCGAGGTTTGACCTGCCGAACGATGCCGGAGATTCCGCCCGTTCCGAATTCATCGATCGCGTGCTCGACAAAGTTCGCTCGGCTCCAGGTGTGGAGTCCGCTGCCATCACCAGCACCATGCCCCTGAGTGGCGATGCAGCCGTGCACAGCATTTACCGTCCGGACCATCCGTTATCAGAGAGCAAAACGCCCACGGCAAACCTGCGCAACGTGAGTCCCGGGTATTTCGCGACGATGCGGACGCGGCTCATCGCCGGTCGCGAGTTTACTGCGAATGAAGGCTCTCATCCGCAAAGCGCAATCATTTCTCAAGCAGCGGCGCAAGCAGCGTGGCCCTCTAGCCAGGCGCTTGGCCGCACATTCAAATTCGATGGGCGCATTTACACCGTGACTGGCATCGCCGCCGATGCCCGCATCGCGAAACTCAAGGAGAACGTCCCCGTGGTGTACTTGCCTTTCTGGCACGATCCGCCCGCCTCGGTATTCTTCCTTGTGCGCACTACGCGTACGCTCGACGAATTCGCGCCGGCTATTCGCCGCCAGGTCTGGGGCGTTGACCCGGAAGCTGCCATTCCTGTCATCGAAATGCTCGATACGCAAATGGCGCGGTCGGTCGCTCCAGAGCGCTTGCAGTCAATCGTTCTATCCTCGTTCAGCATCGCGGCTCTGGTCCTCGCGATCCTCGGAGTCTACGGCGTTCTGGCGTATTCAGTCTCGCTCCGAACACCTGAATTTGGCATCCGCGTTGCGCTCGGATCGAGCAAGGTTTTGCTCATCCGCCTCGTTCTACTCGAAGCCCTGACGCCTGTCGGCGCGGGGATCGCGCTCGGCCTGTTGACGTCCCTTGCAGCCACCCGTGCTATCCGCAGCCTGCTTTACGAAACCAGCCCCGCTGACCCCGCATCGATCGTCGCAAGCGTGGGCGTTCTGCTTGTGGCCACATTAGTCGCCGCATTTCTGCCGGCATACGGTGCCTCACGGGTTGATCCCATCAAGGTCCTCCGCGCCGAATGAGAAGGAAACCCGATGAAATGGTTCAAACAACGCTACTGACGGGCGGCTTCGCCCCCTGCGAACCCTCAATTTCGCCGGTCCCCGATTTTTTCGGGGGTTCCCGCGGAATATGTGGGAAACACATGATCCATTAGTTCCTGTCGCAGTGCGAGGCGGAGGTCCGTGCCGGGGTCAGGCTCGGTATTCGATTGGGGATGCAACATCGAGGAGGGTGCAGGCGCTCCAGTGTCGGTCGTGTTGACCACTAGAATGCTGGCTGTGTGCTCCGCCGGGTCGAGCAGCATCTCGGAGGAAAAGCCGCCCTGGTCACCGTCGTGATATACGAAGCGATGGCCCTTGAAGTCCAACACGAAAAATCCAAGCCCCATCATCGGCGTGCCCTTGGTGTAAGGCGTCGCCGGTTTCCCCGGCTCCGTCACCGGTAGAACTCCCTTCCATGCCTCCTCCAGGGACTGGCGCTTCAGCACAAAAGCGTAGCGCGGATTCGCTGGGTCCCCGATCAGGAAGTGGAGATACTTCACCATGTCCGTGATGGGCGCTTTCAGGCCGCTGTTGGAGGTCGTGATGCCAGTATCGAAGTTAAAAGGCTGCGCGGTGAGCTTATTGCCGGCGCGCAGATAGCTGGCCGAGACATGCGATTCCAGAAAGTACGGCGAGCGATCGAAGTAGCTGGAGGTCATCCCCAGCGGCATGAGAATGTTCTTGTGCATGTAAATTTCGAATTCATCGCCCGAGAGCCGTTGAATGATCTGGCCGAGAAACACGTAACCGAGATTGGAATAGCTCCAGTGCGATCCCGGACGAAAGGCAACCTGGGTATACGGCAGCATGGCGGCGACCTGCGCCCATTGCGTTGGTTCAAACGGTTGCCAGTCGCAGTTGGAGGAGTCCTCGCAGTCCCAGGGCCATGTAGGATTGCGAAATCCCGCACTATGCGTGAGCAAATCGCGAATCGTAATGGCATCGATTGAGCCAAAATCATCGTGCACCTGCCGCAGTTCAGGCACATAGCGTACCGCGCTATCATCCAGCGACAGCTTGCCCAGGTCGCGTAGTTGCAGAATGGCGATGGCGGTCATCGTCTTGGTGATGGAGGCCCAGTTGTAAGACGTTTCTGCGTCCACGGGCTGTTGGCTATCGATCCGTACCTTGCCGAAGAACAATTGCGTTGCCGGTTCCTGCATGTGGACGATGGCGATCCCTCCGCCCACCACCCCGTGTCGCGACAGAACCGCATCGAAGCGCTGCGCGAAAGCGTCTCCTTGTGCGCACGCAGGGGCTGCAGCGATCAGGCCCACGAGCAGCGCTCCGCAAGCGAGGGGAAAGCGGTTTGACATGAGGGTCATGATAATACGCTTGCCTGGTCGCGATTGTTCCTGTGCGGACCGCTGCACCTGAACTTTCCGCGGGCCAGAGACGTAGAACCATCCCAACGGTCCCCGAGAAGAACCGATGCAATTAAGGATCATATGGCTCCACCGTCGCACGCTTCTGCTTCAATCAGGTCCGCGCTGTATTCCGATGGGAAAAGGACTCTCTCCTTCTTCCAATGTCCATTCGTAGCTACCCGGTCCGACCGAAGAGCGCCAGGCATGAGGCGTACGGGTTTCCATCCAATCCACGGGTTCGCTGCTGGGTTGATGAGAGCAACGTTCAAAGGCTTCGCGCAATGCATTTCGCTGTTCTGTTCCGATGGCCCTGGGGTCGGGTGAGACCAGGAGTACGCTTCCGCTGTTCGCCACCGCGGTTAGCCACTGCTGGCTCATGGACCAGGGCACGTCCGGGGTAAGCGGGACACAGTCGGCATCGAGCGAGTAGAACGTCTTGTGCTGCGGCATGCGAAAGGCGAGTGTGTTTACGCCGGTGCGGCGTGTCCGTTCCCATTCCTTCCCGCTCACGTCGTCCCCGGTGCGGGAGGCATCGAAAAGTCCGACCGACAGGTGGCCGACGGTGTTGCACCCAAGAATGACGCGCTCTTGTCCGCAGCTCGCACGGAGTCGCCGATACAAGGCGCCCACGATCTCAGCGTTGGTGACGGTACGATCGTTGAAATACCAATTCCCCTGGGTCGGCGAAGCGCCCATCTGGCTTCCCCACTGGCCGAGCAGTTCGTAGGTGGTGAAGTCATGCTTGATCAGATCAAAGCCCCATCCGCACGCCTCCGTTGCCACTGCGGCGGCAGCTTCGAGCGCATCCGGAATAGTTGGGTCGTATGCCAAAGGGGGCTGCTCGTTGGAGCGGCCATTCCACCGCGCAGCCGGTAGCAGAAGCGTGCTGGCGGTGGTGGAAGGCGCCCGCAGAGGCCGAATCCAAATTCCTGGGATCACCTCCCGGCTACGAATGTCGGCAGCCAGTTTTGGCAGACTCGGGAAACGAGCTCGATCTTGATAACCATCGTCAATGACGGTGAACGGCTTGTTTCCTTTCGCAGGCGCGAGAGATCTTACCAGGTCTGCATCGCGCAAAATACCGTCCGGCGTATTTTTGCCGTATGCGTAATACCAGTCGTTGCTTCCGTAGATCACATCGAGAGGGGTGACCCCGCGTATAGCAGGGAGCTTCGCTCCCTCCGCCATCGCACGGCACAAGCGCTGCGTGGCCGAGAAGGCGCTTTCTCCCCCAACACCGTTGTAGGTCACGATCGTAGCCATTTCGAGCCTGCGACTGCCCAGCCGCACACCATTGCTCCCGTTTCGCGTGTCAAGCCAGAGTGATATTCCGACTGGATCCACCTGCCAGAAGGCAAACGATGCGGTTCCGATCTTGACGCCCATGCCGACGGTTCGATCCTTCGCGTGAAGAATCGTGTACCAGGGCAACGGGCGTTCCGCCTGCAATGGCCGCCACTCCAGCTCCCCGTAGCTTCTCTCCCAGGCGTCGCCAAGAACAAGAACTTCCTCGGGAAAGCGACATTTCCAGCGAAGATGTACCCGCTGCACCGGGAGAGTTGGAGACTCGAGCGACACCGTGGACTGCTTTGTCCCTGGAAGAAAATCGACGCGCACGCCGGTGGCGCGGCTGCTCCCGGTCCAAGCACCACCAGTTCGCGACAGTTGGTAGCGGTCTGTCTCGGCGTCGCCAACAAATACAAACATCAGGTCAGGCTCCGAGAGGACCGGGGAATGAAGGGGGGCTCGGGTAGAGCCCGGAGGTACACTTCCGGGACTCTGAGCCCAACCTATTTGGGGAAGCAGAACCGTCGCTGCTGCAGGCGCCATGGCGTTCTTTAACAACGTCCTGCGCGATATGCTTTTCTGGCTCTTCGACATGGCCGCTTTCTTCTTGCGTCTTCCGTGACAGATGCCGATGTTTTACCCGGTAAAGCTGACAGCGCTCCGTCACCGAACAAAAGCATCATAGCTGAAGTGATGACCCCGAGCGGTGAGCCTTGCGTGGCAAAGCAGGGCTTATGAGATGGATGGTCCGGCTCCTGCCGTGCCCACAATACTATGTGCATAAGCGATACGCCCGCCGTGCCAAATCTGGTTCCTTGGTATAGAACTCTGAATAGCCCAGTGCGAAATTTCGAGAAAACCCGAACGGAATTCCAGGAGATACTCGCCAAGCCTATTCGCGAACTCGGGCTCAAACTCGAGGGTTCTCCGCTCGAACGATTCGTTCAGCAGCTTTATCGCGAACTGGAAGCCAAGGGCATCCACAAGTTCCGTCCGCTTTGTTATCTCACCGATGAATGGGGATGTCCCTCGGGCGAGCCCGTCATCGGCATTCCGTTCTATCTGGCCAACCCGGACCTGGCACAGCTTGAGCGCGATATGAACGACCTGGAAGACGCTCGCGAGATCATGATGTACATGCGTCATGAGGCCGGTCACGCATTCAATTACGCTTACCAGCTATACAAGTCGGCGGAGTGGCGCAATCTCTTCGGTCCGTTTCGCCGCGCATATCGCGATAATTACCGTCCCATACCGTTCTCGCGGAAGTTTGTTCGCCACATGGCCGGCTGGTACGCGCAGAAGCATCCGGATGAAGATTTTGCAGAAACGTTTGCGGTCTGGCTCACGCCTCGCTCGCAATGGCGAAAGCGCTACGAAGGTTGGGGAGCGCTCGAAAAGCTTCAATACGTCGATCGCATGGCGCGAAAAGTCGGAGATGTCGATCCCATCCGGCGTCGCGGCCGCACCGACATCACCGTCGATGAGATGGAATCGACGGTGGGCGAGTTCTATCATCTCAGCCTGCCGGAGGAGATTCCAGTGCAGGAACTCGCGCTGGATACCGACCTGGCGGACATCTTCAATATCTCTCCCAAGCGGCGTAAGGGCGTGCGGCCCGCTCAGGAGATGTTGCGCCAGCATCGCAAGCCCATTGTCGACAAGGTCGCGTATTGGAGCGGCGTGCAACGTCCGATCGTCCAGCGACTCGTGGAAGCCATCTGCAAGCGGGTTGAGGACCTGGGTCTGCGCGTGGACGTTCGACGCGAGTCTGAGCACCTAACGGAGTTTACGGTATACACAACCGCACTCTCCATGAATTACCTGATCCGGGGAAAGTTCATTCATCCCTGAGGCGTGCAGATGGCTGCCGGCACGCCGATTGGAGGTCATATGACTGGAACAAAGTTGAAAATCACCGTGTTGTACGACTTGTGGGAAGACGAACCTACTGAAGTGCAGGAAGAAGTTCCTGCACCGCGCAAGCGCAAGGGGCAAAAGGAACGCAAGAAGAAGCCGGTAAAGCATGACCGCGAAGAGATCTTCGAAGCCCTGGAGAAGCTCGGTCATGAGCCGTCCTTTTATGTTCTCAACGGCCGCCCGCAATCACTGCTCGGACTCGCCAAATGTGGCGCCGATCTCATTTTCAACATCACCGAATCGTATGCGGGCGATAACACCAAGGAGATGCAGGTCACTGCATTCCTGGATATGCTCGATATCCCTTACACCGGCTCCGGCCCGCACGCGAACGTTCTTGCGCAGGACAAATCGATTGCCAAGAAGATGTTCGCTTTTCACGGGATTCAGTCGCCCTTCTTCGCGACAGCCTATCGCGGCACCATCGACCACGCACATGACATCTCGTTCCCACTCATCGTGAAACCCACCTCCGAAGATGGATCCATCGGCATCGATGCCGCTGCCGTGGTTAACAGCGTGAAGGAGTTGATGGAGCGCCTCTCCTATATACAGACCGAATTCAACTCTCCTGCGTTGATCGAGGAGTATATCGACGGACGCGAGATATACGCCGCCGTCCTCGGCAATCACGAGAACGCCTATGCACTTCCGCTGGTCGAACTTGATCTTTCGAAGCTTCCCAAGGGTATGCCCAGGATCGCTAGCCAGGAGGTGAAATTCGAGAAGGACACGGAAGCCTACAAGCTGACGAAATCGGCGATCGCCGAAGACCTCGATGAGGAAACCGTGACCAGGCTCAGCGAGATCGCGATCAAGGCCTATCGTGCGGTCAAGCTTCGCGATTATGGGCGCATTGACATGCGCATATCGAGCAAGGGCGAGGTGTATGTCATCGAAGCGAATCCGAACCCATGGCTCTCGAGCGCGCAGGAGTTTGCCATGGCCGCGAAGAAATCCGGCCTCTCCTATACCCAAATGATCGGTGAGATCGTGGACCTCGCGATGGCTCGGCACGCGTGAAAGATGGCACAAAACCGCCCGTGTAGGGGCATTCTGCACGAGGCGGGCGGTTGCCGATATTCGCCAGCATTCATCCAGACAGGATCAATCCATATAAGCCGGCCAGTGGGACTATGCCGGTCACGAGCGCCGTTTGGTGCATCCGCCAAATAGCGGCATATGCGCGCATAGACAGGTGCGTCTGTGGATGCGGCGTCGTCGTCGATACAATGGGTGCTGTCACGAGGCGCCTCCCCAGGGAAAGGAAAGCTCATGGAGCAACCAACGGAATCCCTTCTACACCTCCTTTCGCGTGCCGAACGGGCACAGAACGAGTCGGGCTTCTTTTCCAGCGAGTCCGTACTTGACGTTCTCAAGTTGATTCTCGCTGGATCTCCGTTATCTGAAGTGCTCGCGGTCATTGCGGGATTGGTTGAATCTCAAGGCGAAGGCATGTTGTGCACCATCTGGCTTCCTGATGGAGATGAACGACAACTTCATTGTGCAGCGGCGCCCAGTCTCCCCGGATTCAGCGCTCAGATGGGACCGACGTTCGTTAGCCCCAAGGGAGCTTCCTGCGGCACTGCTGTCTATCGGCGCGAGGCGGTGTATGTGACCGACATCTTCAGCGACTCCCTATGGGACGATTATCGTGACTTAATCTCGCCCTTCGGCATCCGTGCGGTGTGGTCGCGGCCCTTGTTCTCGCGTGAAGGTAAAGTGATGGGCACCTTCGCCATCCTTTATCGCGAAGTCCGTAGTCCGGGTCCAGCTGATCTGCAATTGATCGAGAATGCCAGCCACATCGCAGGAATCGCGATTGAGCGCCACTTGAATGAACAAAAACTTCGGCATGAACGCGACCGGCTGCGCTTGCTTCTCAAAATCACGAACAGCATGACATCCAAGCTGGATCTCGGCCATTTGCTGGAGACACTATCCACGAATTTGCTTAGCGTAACGCGATGTGAATTTTGCGCGTTGCTTTTGCCCCACGTGGATAGCAGTCAATTGCGCGTGACCGTTCTGTACAACCCGGAGGGCCGAGGCGCCATTCGTGACGGGACCATCGTTCCGGTAAAAGGTTCGACCTGCGGCAAAGCCTTCCTGTCCGGCAAAAATCAACTGATCAATCGGCTCGAAGACCTAAGCCACGACCCTGAAAGCTTCGGAAATACCGAGGGGCGGCGATTCTTTGATCGAGTGCGGGCGGAAGGCTTGAAGTCCGGCTGCGAATTACCTCTGATCGGTCGAAAGGGCGTCATCGGTGTTTTGGGAGCGTTCAGCCGCTCTGAGAGGGCCTTCCGTGAGGATGAGTTCGCCTTTCTGGAACAAGTGGCCTTACAGGTAGCCATTGCGGTTGAAAATGCTTTGGACTTTGAAGAGGCGACGGAAGACAGGGTCAGCGAAACGAAACGGAGACTCTATCTCGAGGAGGAAGTTCGTGCCGAGTTCGGAGCGATCGTGGGCGACAGTCCGGCTTTAAACACCGCGTTGCACCTGGTATCTGTCGTGGCACCTACGGATTCGAGCGTGCTGATCCTGGGTGAGACGGGAACAGGTAAGGAGCTTATCGCGCGCGCAATCCACAACCTCAGCAGCAGGAGGGAACGCGCCTTTGTCAAATTGAACTGTGCGGCGATCCCACTGGGGCTCCTCGAAAGTGAGTTATTCGGCCACGAAAGGGGAGCCTTCACCGGAGCCATCGCGCAGAAGACGGGACGTTTCGAACTCGCGCACAAAGGCACCCTCTTCCTTGATGAAGTTGGAGACATTCCTCTGGAACTGCAGGCAAAACTGCTACGGGTGCTGCAGGAACAGGAATTCGAAAGACTCGGCAGCAACCGTACTCACAAGGTAGATGTTCGCCTGATCGCGGCGACCCATCGTGATTTAGCCGCTATGGTAAGGCAGATGACATTTCGCGAAGATCTGTACTACCGGCTGAAAGTGTTTCCGATCAATGTTCCGGCCTTACGGCAACGGACTGACGACATTCCTAAGCTTGTCTGGCATTTCACAGAACTCTATGCGCGGCGAATGAACAGGAGAATCGACGAAATTCCTTCGGAGACCATGGATGCGCTGGTGCGCTATCGCTGGCCTGGGAATGTTCGGGAATTGCAGAACTTTGTCGAACGGGCTGTGATTCTTTCTCCCCGCAATGTATTGCGAGCCCCGACTTCCGAGCTGGAGCCCTCCAGCGCGCAGAAGGGAACTAATGTGCCCATCGCGGGTCTCGAGGAGATTGAGCGAGATCATATTGTCCGTGCACTGGAAGCAAGCAACTGGGTGGTGGGCGGCCGAAATGGCGCTGCAGCGCGACTGGGAATGAAGCGGACCTCCCTGGTTTACAAGATGCGGAAGCTCCGGATAAGCCGCCCCGTCTCCGGCCAACAACGGAGTGTCGCGGGGAACCACGGAGCTTTATCGAGGCAGCCATGATCCGGACGGCCGCGCCCACCTATTTTGAAGAGTTGCGTTGTTCCCACGCAGCGGATGGCGGCGACTCTTTCAGGGCAATTTCCGGCTTCTCGCGCATTCTCCGGCGTCTTTTTTGTTGTTGGGCAGACATGTGCGAACTAAGCGAAGTAAGCGAATTAATCCCCGCTTCGTCCTGCAGCAGTTTCTCTGCTGCGGCGAACGATCCGGCAAGGTTGCCAAATAAGTCCTTTGTTTCGCGAAGATGCTCAAGATGATCAAAAACCTCCGTTTAGCCCCATCAGCGGGACTTTTGCCAGGATCATTGACCGGAAACCGTTGTGATGAACACTCTTAACAATCCCAGGCGGCTTATAATGCCCGGATGCCTCGTCGAGTTGCGCGGGTCGTAATTTTCGCTGCAGCTTGCCTGTTTGGTTGAAAAGCTGTACGTTATCGCGCGGCGGCTCTGATGCAGAGATAGTGTTCGGGAGGACAAAATCGTGTGGTGGATCAGCTATCGTGGGGAATCGAGGCACGGCGTCGACAACATCGGCGTCTTTGAGGACGACGGCTCCCCGCGCAACCCGCATCCTCTGCTCCTCGATCCATCGTCAGCCGCGCAGCCGCTGCACATTGCGCGCGGCTTCGCATTGGTGGGCGACGACCTCTACATCGCGAGCGCGTGGCGTAAGGATAGCCACATTGCGCTCTACCACCGGCACGGCGATACCTTCCGCTTCAAGGAGGTGCTCACGACGACGGAGCAGGTTGCGGCGATGGTGCACCCCTTCGACGTGGAGTTGGGCGACGATGGTCGCATCTACGTCTCCAGCCAGGATACCAACACCGTGGTGTCGCTTGTTTCGGAGACCCGCAAACCCGCACCGGTGGCCGAGCACCTTCGCAAGCACTATCCCAACGGGACGTTTCTCCCCGGCACGCTCGTCGCCTCCAGCCAGGGGAGCCTTCCCGAGTACGGTGACCGCACGTCGCTCGATGTGCCATCGCCTCTCGGACTCAAGGTGGCGCTCGACCAGCACGGCAATCCACGGCACTCGGTGCGCGGCATCGTCGTGCACCGGAAGCATCTGTACGTGGCGGACGAAGCCGGCGACGCAGTGAAGGTCTTCAATGTGCAGTCCGGGGAGTTGTTAGCCCACATCACAGGACGGATGCTTAAGGCGCCCGTGCACCTGGTCCTGCATGGCGAGACGCTCTACATCGGGGCCTCGGGCACCGGCAGCGTCCTCGCGCTGGACCTGACGTCCACGCCGCCGGGCGGCGAGCTCAAGGCGCGCGTGGTGATCGACGGAAAGCTCGACGCCCCCTCCGGCGTCGCCGTCGGCCCCGACGGCGATCTTTACGTGGCCGAACGGAAGAAGCTCCGGGTGCGGCGATTTTCCTCCGACGGGAAGAAAAAAGGGACGTTCATTAAGAACCTTCCGGACATGCCGGAATTCCTCGTCTATGTTCCCTGAGAGATCCCAAAGAGCGTGCGGCCATCTGCTGACTTACTCAGGCGATTCCTGGCTAAGGAGATGGTTGCGAGGGGAACACGGCGGGTCTGGTTCCCGTCCAGGGGGTGGCCTACGGTTATTAAGTGGCCGCCTAAAGTCCGCGTGCTTATCGACGCGCGCACACCTCGCACTTTTTGGTTTAGGCATTTTTGCTAGTTTCTAGGCCCTCAGCCGGCCCGCTACTCTAGGTCCCTTTTTTATGCGCTGGTGAACACACCCAAAGGATGGATACAAAAAATGAAAATCCGCCTGACGTCGCTCTCGACATTGCTTTTCTCGATGCTCCTTGTCGGTTGTTCCGGCAGTTCTGCGCCCTCCAGCCCTTCCGCCCCCAATCCTTCCGCCTCAACTCCCTCTTCAGCGCAAGTGGATCTTGGCGCTGATCCACTGCCGTCATGGAACAAAGGGCCGGCGAAGCAAGCGATCATCAGTTTTGTCAAAACCACGACCGACAAGGCGAACCCCCAATTCGTGCAGCCTGAGGACCGCATCGCTACCTTCGATCAGGACGGTACGACCTGGGTCGAGCATCCCATGTATTCACAATTTTTATTTATGCGCGACCGTCTGGTTGCTCTTTCCCCTCAGCATCCGGAGTGGAGCAAAAGGCCTCTTTTCAAAGGTCTAATTACCGGAGATATCGGCGCATTGGCGAAAGCCACGGACAGAGACCTCCAAGATATAAGCGAAGCAACCCAGGTCAGCATGCCTGTGGATGAGTTCGCCAGCATGGTGAAGAGCTGGATGGCGACTGCCAAGCATCCGCGCTTCGATAGACCTTATCCGCAGATGGTGTACCAGCCGATGCTGGAGGTATCGAAGTATCTGCGCGACAACGGCTACCGGACCTACATTGTCACCGGAGGTGGACAGGAGTTCGTGCGCACCTATTCGCAACCGGTATACGGCATCCCGCGAGACCAGGTCATCGGCTCAGTGCTGGAGACCCAATACACATACGACAAACAGGGGCAGCCTGTCCTCATTCGCGAGAAGGACCTTTTGCTGAACGACAACGGCGCCGGCAAAGCGAAAGATATCTATCTCTTCCTTGGGCAGCATCCGAAGGCGGCGTTTGGCAACTCGACCGGCGACCAGCAGATGCTGGAATACACTCAGGCGGGGGGCGGCGCGTCGTTGGAGATGCTGGTGCTGCACGACGACGCCCAGCGTGAGTATGCCTATGGCCCGGCCCAGGGCCTGCCTGATACCAAGGTCGGCAAGTTCACGCAGGCGTTGTACGACGAGGCCAAGGCCAAGGGCTGGACTGTTATCAGCATGAAGAATGACTGGAAGCGGATTTTTGCCTGGGAGAACTGAGTTTTTGGCCCTAAAAAGGGTGTCTATGCCCACTCCATTTTTCCAGCGGATGTAACCAGGAGCGGATCACGTTATGGAGAACTCAAAATGGCGAATCCTGCTGAAATGGGCAGATCGGTAGCTGTCGTGCTTTACGCGGTGGCGATGGCAGCCGTCATCGTCGGTGTAGATCTCGTGTTCTTCAGAAATCTAGTCTGGGGACGGCTGACAGTGAATATTGGCATCGTCTTGGTGTTCGCAGCTTTCTATTTGAGATTCCTCAGGCGTCCATGAACAGAGCTGGCTAGTTCGTCACTCGCTGCGCAGGACGGCCAGGGGCTCTGTGGAGGCAGCGCGGTGGGCGGGCTAAAGCTGTATTTGTACGGCTATCTCGGCCAGAGCCGTTCCGTCGGGCAGAGTTCCAGCAAAAAAACGGGGATCTCGGTTACTTGCCCACCCCGACGGGCATTGAAGGGCCATGGAAGGGACGAAATAACCGGCATCCGAACTGCCTCAGTGTCGTGCGACGAAGGGTGGTTACTTCGTCTATCCCTTCATGCCGGTATGCTGTCCCTTAATCTCTGACACTTCAAACATTCAAGCACCGGGTCGCCCCGGAGACAGGATTTCTAACGTCTCTGCGCGAATGGATTGGTGCAGATGCCTCAGCTTGTCAGGGTTTCGCACCACATAGATTGCTGCGATTTTTCCGTCTTCGATTTCCAGTGCGGTCGTCTGGAGTTCCCCATCGGCTTCCAACGTAATGAAACCCGGCAATCCGTTGACGAAACCGGCTCGAACAAACTTCGTTTCGTGGAACAAGGCCGCTATTCGCTCGAATAACTTCATCACGGCATCGAACCCCAGGATTGGCCTCGTGGCAGCCGGACGCTTTCCGCCACCGTCTGCATGAACGCTGACATCCGCCGCCAGCATCGCGCCAAGAGCCTTCATGTCGCCGCTGCGCGACGCTGTGAAAAATGCCTCGGCAAGCGCTAGACCACGTTGTTTTTCTACCTGAAAACGAGGCCTCGCATTGCGAACATGGTCGCGTGCGCGGGAAGCGAGCTGCCGGCAGGCCGCCGGATCGCGCTGGATGGTCATTGCGACCTCCTCGAATTCAAGCCCGAAGACATCGTGCAGCAGAAAGACTGCCCGCTCCAGCGGAGAAAGGCGTTCCAGCGCAAGCATCAGCGGTAAGCTAACGTCTTCCACCTCTTCCTCTTCCACAATGGGATCGGGAAGCCACGGACCAATATAAGTCTCGCGTTGGTGTCGCGCAGATTTGAGCTGATCGAGACAGAGACGCGTGACCGTGCGACGCAGGAATGCCTCCGGTTCGCGGATATCGCTGCGATCCTTATTCATCCAGCGGAGGAAAGCTTCCTGCACAATATCCTCGGCGTCATGCACGGAGCCAAGCATCCGGTAGGCAACACGCGTGAGCTTCGGACGCAGAGGCTCGAAAGTCGCCGCTGCGTCCTCGGATCTCATGTTCATCATCAAGCAGCAACCCCCTTGGCAGCGGCCTGAATGTCTGCCGGATCGGCGAAGGCGCCGAAGCCAACCGCGATGCGGTTCCACCCATTGATGACATTGATGAGCAAGGTGAGCTTGACCTGCTCTTCCTCAGTGAAATGAGCCTTCAGGGCTTCGTAGGCGCTCTCATGCGTATGGCCCTCGGAGAGTCGCGTCAGGGCCTCGGTCCAGCCGAACGCGGCACGTTCCCGGTCGGTATAGCAAGGAGCTTCGCGCCACGCCGACAACAGATAGATGCGCTGTTCGGTTTCGCCATGTTCGCGTGCAAACACTGTATGCATATTAAGGCAATTGGCGCACCCGTTGATCTGGGAAGCACGAATCTTCACAAGTTCGCTGAGGCCCGGCTCAAGGCTTGAGGCAATGAGGACGGATGTGCGGTGCCACTCCTTCATGAGGGAAGGCGCTGCGGTAAGGGGATTCAGTTTGGCGGTCATGAGCAGTCTCCTTTTGTTGCTTCTATAACCATGACGAGACGGCAGCAGCCGATGTGACATATTGTTGGCAAGATTCCTCAACTGAAAGCCGATGAGGCACTTAGGCCGGAATGGCGGAGCGTGCCCCACTTGCGGTGAATCTATCTCGATCTTCGAACATCCAAGATGGTTGCATGAAAAAGATCGGCTTCTTGTCGTTTGGCCATTGGACGCCTTCACCACAGTCACAGGCCCGGTCAGCGGCTGACGTCCTCTTGCAGTCGATCGACCTCGCTGTCGAGGCCGAAACACTGGGGATGGACGGAGCTTACTTCCGGGTTCATCATTTCGCTCGACAATTGGCATCGCCGTTTCCACTGCTCGCGGCGGTTGGGGCGCGTACGCGAACGATTGAGATTGGCACCGCGGTGATCGACATGCGGTACGAGAATCCGCACTATATGGCGGAAGATGCAGGAGCCGCGGACCTTATCGCCGGGTCACGCCTGCAGTTGGGTATTAGCCGCGGTTCTCCTGAGCAAGTGATCGATGGATGGCGCTACTTCGGCTATCGTCTGGCCGACGGTGAGGACGATGCGGGCTTGGGGCGACGCCATACGAAGGAATTTCTCGAGCTATTGCAGGGCAAAGGGTTCGCGCAACCTAACCCGCGTCCGATGTTCGCAAACCCTCCAGGACTCTTGCGGCTCGAACCCTACTCCGAAGGATTGCGAGACCGTATCTGGTGGGGATCGGGTTCCAATGCTACAGCAATCTGGGCTGCGAAGCTGGGCATGAACTTGCAGAGTTCGACCCTCAAATTCGACGAATCCGGAGAGCCTTTGCACGTCCAACAAGCCGCTCAGATCCGCGCCTTTCGGGCTGCCTGGGCCGAGGCCGGCCACACACGGGTTCCGCGTGTCTCTGTGAGCCGGAGCATCTTTGCTTTGGTGAACGACCTCGATCGTGCCTACTTCGGCCGGGGGGGCCAGGAAGAAGACCAGATAGGTTTTCTTGACGCGACGACAAGGGCGGTCTTCGGCCGCAGCTACGCTGCTGAACCAGATATCCTAGTCGAGCAGCTCCGGAACGACGAGGCAATCGCTGAAGCAGACACTCTGTTGCTTACGGTTCCAAACCAGTTAGGCGTTGCTTATAACGTGCATGTGATGGAAGCGATTCTCACGACCGTCGCTCCCGCGCTTGGTTGGCGTTGAAGTGTTCTCCCCGGTTGATTTTCTGCGGATCTTCGCTCTGAGCTCTCGCCCAAGGAGCTTTGCCGCAGGCAGTGATGCGCGAGTCGCACTTGGCTGCTCAGAAGGATTGTGGGACAGAGTCGAAAAAAAGCTAATTTGGACCACTCCGGGTTTCAATTGTTCAGGATTCGCTCATCGGAGAAGAATCTCCAGCTTAGTCACGGACGCGGCCGGAATGCTAACGTTCAGCAGGCCACCGCCCACCGCTGTCGCGAGCATTGTGGACATCACTGCATTCGGGTGGTCGAAGGTGTTGTGCGCGTGCATGTCAGCGGCCGCCAGAACGGTACCCGATGCGCTGGCTACCGCGGCGCCTCGCAGGGCGATCTGGGTCTCGATCGTCTTCGACAAATCGGGATTGACCATGGTGAGCGTCACGACCTGATTTTTTCGCGATGCTGAGCCGTTGAGACCCCAGAAACGTGCGGGCCGGTCATCGCGCATGTACTGCAGATCCGGCGCTGAGAACTCGGCCCGCAAGGCCTGCCCGCCCTGGTGTGCGGCGTACATCGCGAAGACATGAAAGTTAGGTGTGGCGAAGAAGCGGTCTTCATGCGCCATAAATAGCGCATTGATGTTGTTGATGAGCTGTGCGCAGGCGGCCATGCTCACTTTGTCCGGATTGCGGTTAAAGGTATCCAGAGTCAGCGCCGTGCCCAGTGCATCGCGCAACGTTATCTGCTGGCCGTAAATGTGGGTGGGGTCGAGTTCGGTTCCTTCGCGGTACCACGGTCCATACTCATCCACCACCAGCTTGACGCGATGCTGCGTATCGTATTGCCCCATCACCGTCCACTGGTCGCGAATGATCTGCTCCATGCGATCGCACTCGCGCAACAGCTCATACCAGTCCACGGAGTCAAATTGCAGCGCGTCGCCTTTGCCGGCCACCCAGTCCTTCGTCTTGCCGCGGCTCAAGTTCCACGCATAGTGATGCACCGACCAGCCCACAAAGGCAGGGTTGTTGTAGGCTCGGTCGGAGTAGATCCGTTGAAAAAAGCGATGGGTCCAATCGAGATCGTTATCGTTCGGGCCGGACCCGATCAGTTGCAGGTCTATGCCGTATCGCGGTATCCAGTCCGAATAGCGGCGGAACTCGGAGGCATATTCTTCCGGGGTGAAGTCTCCGCCGCAGCCCCAACTCTCGTTGCCTATGCCCCAGTAGCGCACATTGAAAGGTTCTGGAAAGCCGGCGGCCGCGCGCACCTCGGCCAGGGTTGTGCTTCCGGCAGGAGAGTTGCAGTACTCCACCCAATGATCAAAATCAAGCGCGGGAAGACTCCGCAGATTCGCTGCGAGATACGGTTGTGCTCCAGTCAGCTTGCAAAACCGGATGAACTCATTGGTGCCGAATTCGTTGGTTTCGAAGAGCTGCGCCCCTTTGTCGTGCAGTCTGATCGCATCGTGGTCAACCTCCCAGAAATTGGTACGGCGCGGCCGCTTCGAAGCTTCACCGATGCCATCTTTCCAGTCGTAGCTATCAGCGAAGCAGCCTCCTGGCCAACGAATCATAGGAACATGAATCTGCTTCATCATGTCCACGAGTTGAGAACGGATGCCGTATTGGTTGGGGATTTTGGATTTCTCTCCAACCCACACGCCGTCGTAAATCACGCCGCCGATATGTTCTGTGAACTGACCATAGAGATTGGGCGAAATCTCTCCCAGCGGCTCATCCAGAAGAACCTCAATACGAGCGTCGGCGTCCTTCGCCCAAACATTCGCACGGGAAAAAGCAAGCACAGTGCCTGCAAGCGCCGAGCTCTTGAGAAACTGTCTCCGTTTCACGGTAACTCCCTGTCATTTCAGTCCGCAAAGTGCGTAAATACATTCGGGCCCATGGTCAAGTCATTCCGCTAGACTACATCGGCGTCAAGCGGCGCATCCAATTTCTTCGGGTGGGTCGTCCGCCTGTGCTAACGGTCCCCGCGAAACGGGAGTCGGTACCATCATCAAATTCTATGATGAAGGCAGAAGACGAATCGTTGATGGCTTGCGCTTCATTCGAACGGTGGCGTGAACCCACTCACCAATTTCTATAAAAGCTTCCGTGACACGGGCCGCAACTCTTCAGAGTGCTCACGCAAGGAGGCCAGGGGAAACCGGGGGGAAACCCGGGGACGGACTGCCTTTTGTTCGACGCAACGGATTGGGGTGAACGTCCCGTCCACGAAAGTCCGCACGCAAGTCCCGTCCACCGTCATCCATTACCATCCGACACGTTCGAGCCCTTCGACTGCATCAAAGTGTTGGTCTTTGCTCAGGAGTTGTAGACGGTGTTGCCGGCACAGTGCAGCGATCCAAAGGTCATTTGAGGGGATCGGGCGACCAGCCTTTTTGAGTGCTGCTCGAATCCCGGCATAGTGCCGTGAGGTCTCTTCCTCTATCTCAAGGACGCGTGTTGCGGCGATGAGCTCTCGCAGCCACTTTTCGTACTCGCTGCGCCGTCGCGATTGCCCGATACCGAAACGATATTCGCCGAGTACAATCGCGGGCAGTTCCATGCTTGCCGCTTGGCTATAGACGCGAACCACCGCGGGCTCATCATCCGCCACGGCGGAGAGTGCGTTGGTGTCGAGGATCACTGCCAATCCTCGGGCTCAATCTTTTCGAACTCACTGTCGATGATCCGATTGATACGCACCGTATCTTTGTGGAGGTGTTTGAGACCTCCAGCAAGCCTCACCCACGGCTTTTCTTCTTCTTTTTTCAAGCTGGCCTGGAGCTTCTCCGTGACGGCTTCGGTTACAAAGGCGCGCAGCGGGATGCCACGTTGGGCGGCCACTGATTTGGCACGGCGGAAGATGGGGTCGGGAATCTCGAGGGTGGTCTTCACCCGTTCAGGGTCCCATATTTATGGGAGCTAGTCAATCCACGCTGATCTGTTGAAGCTGCATTTGTACGGATACAACCAGGGCCGTTCCGTAGGGCAGAGTTCCCGAACGGGGCTTTCACTAACTTCAGCTGTTTTCCAGCCGATTATCCCGGGAACTTACCGAAAAATCAGACTTTTCAGGCAGTTGTCCGATTAGCAGGTTAGAACATATTTGTGAAGTTTTCTTCCGAAGCGCGTGACTGTAGGGCGCACCGGAGCTAGTTTGCCGAAGGTCTATCAAGACGGTTAACCACGATGACCTCCAGCGGGGATCTCTTCCTAACCAACTTGAAGCCCAGCGGCTGCACTGCGCCAAAGTAGGCGGTGGCCCTATCCATGTCGTCGGGCTTGCCTGCCGTAAGCCGTATTCGTGGGAATCAAAAGTGCTAAGTTGAACCGGCCCGTCAGTCCCGTCTCGTCCACAATCTGGCGGTCCTGAATGAAATTCATCAGTGCGTCGGCGAACTCCGGCATGGTGTAGTGAGTGAACTGCACTGCTGTTTGGCCGTCCTTTTTATCCGTCACGTTGACGTACCCGTGGTCATAGCCGCTTGGCTCGTCTGCGGTAACTTTCGGAGGGCTCTCTACCACCGTCAACGCATACACCGGGAAATCCCGCTGCACCACCTGCACCTTAAGACCGAATCGGTCGGTGAGCAGTTTTCTGACCATCAACCGCTGCTGGTTGCGGCTGGGCTGGCCTGGGGTATTGGTTTCCGCGGCAATGTCGAACTTGTCTTCATTCATCCAGGTGGGCCCCCCATCGATCTGGCGATCCTGCACCTTATAAGCGAACTTGATGAGATCGGTGACCGACGCATTTTCTGCTCCAAAACGCACGCCTTTGAAGCCATAGGACCTTTCCTTTCCGTTTCCCTGGCTGGGTTTGATCGTCGCCACTTCAAACGCAGGGTCTGCGATCGCGGCCATCGGCGCTATTGGAGCCGGGCCGCTGTAGGTCCACAGCGTCTCCGGAGTCGCGAGAACGAGCGTCAGCGCAGAGTTCTGGTTGCCCTGCGTCCAGACTCCTGTAATCGACTTGCCATCCGGGCTCAGCTTGCCTCGGTAGCTGATGTCCGCAACCGTCAAACTCAAATCCGGCGGAGCGAATGTGACCGAAAGTAGTGGAGGACCGGATGGTCCCCGGTCGATGAAGGTGAGCGACCCACGCAGCGATCGATTGTTGTCTGGCTCGGCAAACTTGAGAACGATGCGTTGGCTCTCCCCGGTGGACAACGTTCCCTGCCATGTGCCGGTGATTGTCTGCCCGTGGAGCACAGTGCACGTCGAAACAAAGCCAGCCATGTACAGGACCGCAGCTTTGAGGAGCAGCCTACTTGGAGTCATGCCGGATGGACGTAAATGTTCTGCGATTCGCTCGGTGGGAATGACTTGGTCCCCAAAAATCCCGCCACCCGCCTGCAATGGTGGATCAGCGGCTCGGTGATTCTTCCCTCCACCGACAGTCGGCTCCTTTCCGCGTCTTCGCTCTTGACTCGCTGAAATCCTGGCGTTACCATCGCTGACACTTGTCATAGATAAAAAGACGGGAGTCATAAGCATGGCAGGCACGCGATTAACCAAGCTCGAGATTCAAATTATGGAAACGCTTTGGAACCAAGGCGAAGCTTCCATTCGGGAGATGCAGGAGGCTTTTCCTGAGAAGAAGAGACCTGGATATACGACAGTCCAAAAAATGATTTACCGCATGGAGGCTAAGAAGGTCGTGCGTCGGGTCCGAAAAGTAGGCAATTTCCATATATTCGCAGCGATTGTCTCGCGAGACGCCGCGCAAAGGAGGTTGGTGGATGATCTGCTCGCTATGTTTGGTGGAAAATCCCGCCCTGTGGTGGCCCATCTTATCGGTGCTGGCAAGTTGACACTCGAAGACGTTGAATACGCCGAGAAGACGCTGAAGGAACTCAAGAAAGGAGGCAAGACATGATCCCGCATCCGGCTTTTATGGTGGCAGGCGTCGGAGCAGCGGCCGCGAACCATCTTTGGCAATCATCTGTCTTCGGCGTGGCAGCATGGTTGACGGCGTTGCAATTGCGCAGGAACCGAGCGCATGTGCGGCATGGGATTTGGCTGGCAGCCTCGGTCAAGTTTCTTATCCCATTTTCGCTCCTCATTGACCTGGGCGGCCTCTTGCGAAAGCCCCAACACGCTCCGCTGTCATTGCAAAGCACACTTTCCTCGGCGATGAGTGTTGCAGGCCAGCCGTTCTCAGGTTTGCCAGCTCATCCGATGAACGCTCAGAGCCTCCCCGAGCACTTTACTGTGCTGCTGCCTGAGGTACTTGCGGGGGTATGGGTCTGCGGTATGGCGACGGTATTGCTGATATGGTGCATGCGATGGAGGAAAATCTATCGGGCGCTGCAACGGGCTGTGCCAGTCAAAAGAGGACGCGAATTTGAGTTGCTGCGCCGGTTGGAAACTTTAGCGAAGGTGCGCAGACCCGTCCAGATGCTCCGGTCCGTGGAGATGATGGAGCCAGGGATATTCGGCATTTTTCACCCGCTGATGCTGTGGCCTGACCGGCTCAGCGAGCGACTGGAGAATGAACATATCGAAGGCATCCTGGCACATGAATTGGCGCATGTCCGACGTCATGACAACCTGACCGCAGCGATCCATATGTTGGTAGAGGTGGTTTTCTGGTTCCATCCCATGGTGTGGTGGATAGAGTCTCGCCTGCTGCAGGAACGAGAGCGCGCCTGTGATGAGGCCGTCGTGCAGTTGGCGGGCAGGCCGGACGTGTATGCCGAGGGCTTGTTGAAGGCGTGTCGATTCTGTGCTGAGTCGCCCCTGATTTGCGTGTCGGGTATTACAGGCGCGGACCTAAAAGATCGAATTATCCGCATCATGAACGAGCATCTTGTACAGAAAATGGATCTCAGCAGAAAGCTACTGCTTGGGGGAGTGGCCTTCGTATCGCTGGCGATTCCGGTTGCGCTTGGATTGTCTGCGAAATTAGATACAGCAACAGCGGTGAATGTCGATTCGCCAGGCCAGTTCGAAAATCCCGCAACAACAAACAAGGACACCGCAGCTGATCTTCCTCCGCTTGCCGTCGCCTCAATCAGGCAAGTTGCGCCTCGCGACAAGGATGCGCAGCTCACGAATTTCACGGATGTCGGAGTTACCTTCCGAAGCATTGCTATCGCGTGGGTCGTTCAGCTGGCACTCTCCCCGCAGATATCCGTATCTTTCCAAGATGATCTTATCCTCGGAATGCCAAACTGGGCGAAATCTGAGCGATATGACATCGAGGCCAAGGTTGACAACGATGACGTCCCTAAGTGGAAAGCATTGTCCCCGTCTCAGCGGAGGTTGGCGCTTCAACCATTGCTGGTAGCGCGGTTCAATCTACAGTTCCATCACGAAACCCGCGAGCGCCCAACCTATTCTCTGGTGGTTGCGAAGAATGGCCCGAAACTCCACAAGGCACAACATGTCGAAACCAACCCAAGTGGTACCGGCAGCCCCGATAGCGCGGGTGATAAGGACCTATCGACGGTGACACCGGGTAAGATCGTTCTCAAAGGAACTAGCCTCTCAGCGCTGGCGAGCCTTCTTTCGTCGCAGGGACTTAGCCATACCGTTGTTGATAAGACTGGGCTAACGGAGTTATATGACATCACCCTCCGGTGGTCACCGGATGACGTTGGCTCGTCAGACGCTTCACTGCCATCTCTTTTCACCGCACTTCAGGAACAGCTTGGGTTGAAATTGGAATACAACAAGAACCCAATTGACGTGATCGTGATCGACCATATCGATAGACCTTCGGCGAATTAGACAAGGAGTGACGGCAGGGGAGTTACAGACGGAATGTTACCTGTGCCAGCGCGTACCAGGTGGGTAAACGCCCTCTCCTATCACCGCAGCACATCTTCGTGAAGCGCACAGCAGGTTTGTCTTCGCGGGATTGCAGGCGGTGTTCGATATTCTGCAAGAACGGTGCGCCTCTTCCTATGGATTCGAAAGGAATGGCCATTTTCCTCGGCGGTTGATTTTCGTGGCGCGCGGGATTAGGATTGCGCTCTTCATGCAAAACCAGACGGCGTCTCCATGCGTGTAGCACGATTGCTTTGGCTTTTCCTGCTGATGCTCACGGTGTGGTCCGGGATGATGGCCTGGGAGGCGAGCGCCTACATGGCACGGCCGTGTCCGGAGCGGGGCGCCGCCGGTCATTGGGGATGCGTGCTGGACAGCGACATTGCAGAACTGGAGCTGGCAGCAAGCCCGGCCGACTTCAAGGCACGGATCGACCAAGGCAGCCCCGGGCAATATGCGACCTGGAACGTTGCCATTACCCGTGTCAATACGTGCATGGATTTTCTGTTCATTGGGCTGTGCTGGGCTGTGTTCGTGCTGTTTGCGGTGGAGGGCGGCGGGCGGCTTTGCGGGACAGTGATCGGCGTCATCTCGGTTGCAGCGATTTTTGATGCGCTCGAAAATGTGCGGCTGCTACTGGCGCTGCGGGCTATCGGCAACGCAGAGGCTTTCTCGTTTACGCCGCGGGATTTCTCAGTTGCGAAGTCGATTTTATTTGCGGTTGCCGCAGTACTGCTGGGGGCTCTGCTGGCGCGGGGGCCGGGCCGCTGGCGGCGGGTTTCAGGTTTGCTGCTCGTGGCCGCTGCGGCGGTTCATATTGCCGGGCTCTTCTGGATACCGCTCCAGATTGCGAGCTCTGTCCTGCTGCTGGGGTTTCTTCTGATTGCGATTGTGCTCTATGTGCCGCTGCATCCGTGGGACTGGAGGACGGTCCTGATGTGGGTGGAGTTCGGCTATCTCATCCGCTTCCAGGTGATCGGCGGGGCTCTGCTGGCGATCTTGTTGCCGGCCGGGTATTTTGCGGCCCCTTCGATTTTCGCGGGGATCTTCGATGCGCAAAGTTTTCTTTCCTTTGTCTTTGTCGTGTATGTAGCACAGCAACTGGCTCTCATTGTGATGATCACCAGCAGGCTGGCCCTGGTCTATGGACCAGTGCGCTTCGGGGCCATTGAGACTTTGCCCGCGGCAGAGGAGGTCACGTGGGGGATGACAGGGATGTTCAGCCTGCTGGCGTGGCCGGTGATCGAGATGACCTGTTGCGGCACGGAGATTCCGGGGTGGGAGAAGGCGATCGGCATTGTTGCCGCGACGGCTCTTTCCCTTGGCGGGCTGTGGCTGATCGCAAAGCTGCATTTCTATATCGAAGCGAGCCCGGGATACACGGCGCGGATGATTTTCCCGGGCTTTCCGTTTCTCAGGACAGTTCAGCGACCGCGGTGGAGTTCGGGCGGGTTTCTGCATCGACAGCTTGCCAGGTTTCTGCCGGATAGGCTGAGCCGGGGTGTGTTGCGATCGGAGATGGAGGCGCACCTGGAGGGCGGAGGGACGGTGGGCTCACTACTCTCCGGGCACCAACTGGCGACGGCTGCCGTGTTGGTGCAGTTGCTGAGTTATGTCGCCATTGGGATGCTTTCCGCCCCGGCGACGGGCAGCCATACGCATGCAGCAGGGTGGTACCGGCTGCTGACACCACTGAGCGAGCAACAGCCTGCAGCGCTGTTTTACCTGTTGTTCCTATTGGGATTGTTTACGTGGTTCTGTTCGGGGGCTGCGTTCATTCTCGATGTCGTCCGGGTTCCGGTGCTGACGAGCAGCCTGGCGATCTCGCTTGTCTTCGGGCTGCTGGGCACGGACCATTACTACGAGGTGTATCGCGGGAACCGTCATGCGGCGCCGCTTTCGCCGGCGGAGGTGGTTCACGCATGGGAGCAGAAGCGAGGCAGTGCGAAGGCGCCGATCGTGATTGTCGCGACGTCGGGCGGGGGGATTCGCGCGGCTGCGTGGACGGCCGAAGTGTTGACCGGCCTGACGCAGGAGTGCGAGGTTGTGCCGGATGAGAACCGGTTTACCTCCTCGCTGGTACTGGTGAGCGCCGTCTCCGGCGGCAGCGAAGGCGCGATGTATTTTGTGGGATCGTATGGGAGGAATGGTGGGGTTCCGCCGGCCACGCTGGGAGACATCCGGCAGAATGCGTACCACTCCTCGCTGAGCTCGGTGGGGTGGGGTTTGTTGTATCCGGATCTGTTACGTATCGTGCCGGTTCTGGGCTCGGTTGCAACGCCGCTCTTCGGGAACAGTGTCGACCGAGGGTGGGCGCTGGAGAAGGACTGGCTGAGGAAGTGGGCCGGCCATGCGTGGACGACGCAGCCGACGATCGGGGAGTGGAGCGACGATGTGGTTCGAGGCACGCGTCCCGCGGTGATCTTTAATGGAACAACGGCGGAGAGCGGGCGGCGCTTCCTCATGAGCTCCACCACGCTGCCGCCGGATCCACGCTTTCAACGCGGCTATCTGCCATCGATTCCGTTCTGGGAGGCATTCAAGGGGATGGATCTTCCGGTGGCAACGGCGGCCCGGCTGTCGGCATCGTTTGCGTGGATCTCCCCCATGCCACGTTCTTCAACGGGCGAACCGCAGTTCCGTGTGCACGTGGGGGACGGCGGGTACTACGACAATTCCGGCGTGGTGAGCGCGATGGAATGGCTGATTGCCGCGGAGGATTCGCTCAAGACGCATCCGGTGTACATTGTGCTGGTGGATTCGACGCCGGGCTGGCCGGCGTCGGGTGAGAGCTGGACCTGGCAGCGGCAGTTGGTGGCCCCCCTGGAGACGCTGCAGGCAGTGAGGACGAGCTCGCAACAGGCACGGGCACAATTCGAGCTGCAGCTTGCTACGGATTTTCTGATAAGCAAGGGCGTCAACATCCAACCGGTGCGCTTTCGTTATCCATCGGACTCGCTGACTCCTTTATCATGGCATCTGACGCCGCATCAGAAGAAAAACATCGCGGAGGCGTGGTCGAAACCGAGCGCTGACCTGATTGCGCAGCGGGAGATTTTGCTGCGGGGGCTTGCGTGCGCGATCCCGTCTGAAGCGCAATGAGCACACGAAGTCCCATTTTTCAAGGGATATCACCGTTTGTGCATGGCCTCCTGGTGCCGCCGAATCGGGACCGATAGAAGGCGTGTAGACCCCAGCGGGTCGTATCACTCGTAGCGTAGGGCGACAATGGGATCGAGCGATGCTGCTTTCCACGCGGGATAGATGCCGAAGAGAAGCCCAATGGCACAGGAAACGATAAAAGCGGTGGTCGACCAGGCTACTGACATTTCAGCCGGCAGCACGGTGCCCAGGATCAGCTTGAGCACAGAGGTGAGCAGACCGCCCACGAGGATTCCGATCAAGCCACCCAGAGCACACAGCGTGACTGCCTCCAGCGTGAATTGAAACATGATGTTCTTTCGCGTCGCGCCCAGAGCTTTACGCACGCCAATTTCCCGCGTTCGTTCGGTAACGCTCACCAGCATGATGTTCATCACCCCGACGCCACCGACCATCAAACCTAAGCTCGCAACCCCGACGAGAAAGATGAATAAGCCACCGGTAAGCTGATTCCACAGCACTAGCAGTGCGTCGGAGCTGAAGATGGCGAAATTGTCCGGTTGGTCGTTATGGACTTTACGCCGCCGGCGAAGCAGTTCGCGGATTTCATCTTCGACGGCGATTTTATTTTTGACATCGTCGTACTTGACGCTGATCCAGTGATCAAGGATCTCGGGATGGATCTTGTGGAAGGTTTGAGCCGGAAAATGGGCGGAGTTATCCTCCGGATTCTTGCCCCCGCCAAAGACTTGCTTCTGGGGCGCCAAAACCCCGACCACGTTAAACAAATCGCCGTCGATCTGGACCTCCTTGCCCACGGCAGGGTCGTTACCAAAAAGTTCCTGAGCGGTGTCCGAGCCCAGGACCACCACATTGGCCGCTCGCTGCGCCTCCTCCGAGGTGAAGAAGCGTCCCTGGGCTAGATCGATGTCGTAGACGTTCGGTTGATCCTCCGACTCGCCATTCAAGGTGGTGTTTTGTACCTTATGGCTCCCATACTTGACCGAGAAGCTACCCTCCACTCCGCTAGGCGCGACATATCGCTGCGAAGCGTCCACCGCTACGACGTGGGGCAGCACTTTCATGGCCTCGCCATCTTCATAGCTCAGTTGCTTTCTGGCCAGCATTTCAGACGTTGGTCGTGAACCGAAAACGGGGTACCGAAAAACCCAATAAACATTGGATCCCAGTGACTTGATGAGGCTGTCGACATTGTCCGTCAGGCCGTTGATGACTGATGAGATGAGAATGACGGTAGTGACCCCGATCATGATGCCAAGCATGGTCAAACCAGAGCGCAGCTTGTTGGTGTGCAATGTGTCCATCGCCATCCCGATGGCTTCCTTGGTGTCGGCGACGCTCATTCTATAGCTCCGGGTGCAAGGCCACGATGGGATCGAGCAGGAAGGACCTTGCGTGCCAGCTAGACTGCGAAAACGCAAACCGCGGCACCCACCTAATGGTCCAACTCAAGCAAGTTTCGCAAACGCAGAACGCGGTCACCAGCCCCGCTCCCTCGGCAGGAATGCCGTTATCTCGTTCACTTGCTCGCCGCGCTGGATTCTTACCGCCTGACGGCGCAGATGGGCAAAGGATTCGTTCTCGTCCGAACTCTCAATGTCACCCTCCCCGGCCTGCTCCAACGTCTGAGAGATGACGTGTTTCCTGTGGGGGTGTGCGTAAGCACGAAGCCGGTGAAAAGCGTTCCCGAGAGAGTCTGCCATGTCCACCATTATAGGTGGTCCAGCCGGGGTATACCGGGCTTGCTGAGCGCGGGCTTTGGACCATGGACGGAACGACTCGGCTGAGAGGCGGTGAACGCTTATCGCGAGGCCCTTGGGGAGCGGGACGCACTACCGCTCCGACAGAAGGCTCTTGACGTTTGTTGCAACGTTATCCTTGTTTATGACCACTCCTACATAGGCGACCGCGATCTTACCGGATTTGTCGATCAAGTATGTGGCCGGAAACGCGTTCAATGAGTAGGCCTTGGAGATTGCATCATCCCCCATTGCAATCGGGTAGTTGACTCCGTGTTTTGCAATAAACGGCCTCACCCTGCCCCATGCTTCATTGGCGTCCTTTAGGCCTTCATACGATATATCCATCGAGACACCGACGGCGGTAAAGCCCTTGCCCTTGTATGCATTCTCAAGCTCTATGAACGAGGGAATCTCAAGCACGCAGCCGCCACAATCGGTAGCCCAAAAGTTGAGTAGAACGACCTTTCCCCGATAGTCAGAGATCTGCATCTTCGTGCCGTCTTCAGTCACAAGTTGAAAAGCCGGCGCTGATTTTCGATTTGCAGGGGGTATAAGCGCCGCATGGACGTCTTGCTGACCGAAGAGAGCCGGCGTGATACACACCCACGCAAGAAATGTGATGAGACCAGCAATCTTATGCGCCGATCGTGAACCAGCAAGTTTAGATTTGATGGTCGGTGCTTTGCTCTGCATGGTTTCCTCCTGCCTTTTGGATCAGTTTGCATTATCTTGTCCGACGGCCTGAGATACGAATCGCTTTGGACGGGCTTGTCAAAAAGGAGAATGCCGGACAGCGTTCGTTGGTTCCGTAATGACGAGTGCTGCACTGCCTTCATAAATTTCATCCGTCACAAGCTGGCTTTTATAACAGCCCGGAATGAGAGACAACCCTGCCACCCTGCGAGCGACGCGTGATTGCGACTGCGAGCAGGAACACAAGTGGCCAGTATGGAAAAAGTTGCAGTAGGCCTCCTTGCCAACTATGGCGCCAAGTCCCCCCTCTTCCATATAACTTTAGAAACATCCACAGGTCCGGATTCTGGATCACAACGGAGACCAGGGCTGCGATTGCAGCCACCCTTAGAAGCGCGCGGAGCCATAACCGAAGCCCTACCGCCCTTGCAGCCTCACGCATTCCCCACACCGCTGGGAGAAGAACAAGAACGGCTTGCACAATCAACGGAAACATCACCCGGTAAAAAGTCAGCGCATTCACCGGGTCATAGTGCTGGTGGGCGAAGATGGGGAAGCCGGTGGTAAGGTGTCGGTAGTGTTCGTAATAGGCAGAATAGAGTGGCGCCCCCAGCAGCACTCCGAATGCCAACGTGAGACAAAGCAAAAGCCCGTTGATCCGAACGATGCCGCGTGATGCGAACCCGAGCACAAAACCGGTCGTCCATGACCAGCAACCCAGTGATAAGTACATCTTGAATATTTCCGCGACGGTATCAGCAAACTGGTACCAGAATCCGCGATATCGAAACAAGCCCGGGTCCAGGTTGTTCGCGTACATCCAGATATAAACGGCGCTCGTGGCGGCCACACGCCTGGAAATTACCGACAGCAACAGGCCTAGCGGAACGACCAAGCCCACCAGAGTCAGCCACGGTCGCCAGTCCGCCCATATAGATAACTGGCGCCGGATGACTAAGCCGACCACATGGCGCAAAGCCTGGCTACCAGTCTCGCCTGACTCCGCAAGGTCCCCGCGCACTGCCTCGCGTTCACCGGACTCCAACATTTGGGCCGAGCTATTGACCAACCACCACAAACATCGACTGATAGCTGGTTCGCAACTCATTCTGCCTCCCATGAGACATTCCGGCTCACGCGCATGATCGCCAAATAGAAGGCGGAGGCGGCGCGAGCCCCCTTTGCAGTTACGCAGACCATTCGCTTGGCCCGACCTCCCCGTTGCGGAGTCGAATCGCCCATCCAGGTCTTCACAAAGCCTTTTGTCTCCAGCCGATCCAACGTTGTGTAGAGCGCTCCGATAGAGCAGCGGCGTTCGGTTGCCGCCTCGATCTCCCGCCGGATTGCCGCGCCATAGGCATCTTCGTCCAGGTGGATGGCTGCGGTGAGCACCATGTATTCAAACTCGCCAATCATTAGAATCACATTGTGACTCTAATGGTGGTAAGTGTCAATCTTGCGAGCCATGCTTTTTGGGCCCGTCATCTGTCGACGAGTGAATTGACGATTTGGCGGTTCTTGACAAGCCGTCAGTGAGGAGTTTTGCCTATGCTGTAGGAACTACCGTCCTGGACAAAGTCTTGACTTGCCGGTGTAGAGAAGAGAGTTTGACATGCTGCGGCACGCGAAAGGAACCTCTAGATTGAGAAGGCGAATTTTAGGTATCTTTTGCGCATTGTGCGTATGCCATGGCTCAGTATTCGCGGCCTCCTCCCAAACATCCCCATTCCAGTTCCTGCAAAAACCTGGACCGTACCCGGTAGGCTTGAAGGTCGTCGATCAGTACGATCGCTCACGGACCTACCGCCCGACGGACTCATCGCGATCCTCCGCGATCGATGAGGCGCGGCCACTGCAAACTCTGATCTGGTATCCGTCGCTCAGACGTCCAGCCAAACCGATGACGGTTGGCGACTATGTCCGGCTGGCCGACACGGAGATCCACTTCCACCTTCCGGATGAAAACGGGAACCGATGGCGTTCGCTCTTGAAGACCAGCTTCGACATCCCGCTGTGGGCGGTGCGGGATGCGCAGCCAGCGAAAGGGCGTTATCCGGTTCTGATCTACGCTCCCAGTGATTCTTCCGTTTCGTGGGAGAACGCCGACCTGTGTGAGTACCTTGCCAGTCATGGCTACGTCGTTCTTGCGAGCCCGTCCATGGGAGTGTCGACGCGCGATATGACGGATGATCTCGACGGAATCAACGTGCAGGCTCGCGATATCTCGTTTCTCATCACGTATGCCAAAACGCTTCCAGATACGGATTTATCCGAGGTCGCCGTGGTGAGCTGGAGCTGGGGTGGAGGTTCGAGCATGTTTGCGGCAGCACGAGACTCCCGCATCGATGCCCTGGTATCCATGGACGGCAGTATGCGCTATTACCCGGGCCTGGTGAAAATGGCCGGGGACGTCCATCCGGAGCGGATGACCATACCGCTTCTTTTCTTCACCCGAGGAGATCCGAACCTTCTTGAAGATATTGACAGATACTATGACGGCCCCCCCGCATACATCGTGGGTCCAAGCGTTTTGAACGCCTGGATTCACGGCGATCTCCTCACTGTGAATATGCTAGGCATGGCACACGCGGAGTTCAGTTCCATGTTTCAGCGCAGAGAGAGTGTGCAGCGCTTTGCGGAGAACCAGGTAGCTGATTACGGACGAGAGGACGCCAACATGAACCATGCCTGGGTGGCGCTCTATACGCTGAAGTTCCTGGATGCCTGCCTGAAGCACGACGCTTCGGCAAAAGCGTTTCTTGAAAAGACCCCGGCAGAAAATGGCGTGCCCAAGCACTTCATGGGCATAAGGTTTCGTCCCGCGAAGAAAGCATCTCCTCTGGATGCCAGATGACATCACGATTACGAGCAGTGGAAGCGTCGGCCTTTACTGAGAGCCGCGATCCACGCGCATCTGGTACGCCTACAATGCGGCCTTGTAGTTCGCGAGAAGGCGATTTGCACCAATCGACATCGGATGCTCCGTCCGCTTCTAGTTCGGCGAAGGCATCTCGATGTGATCGATCACAAACACGTTCACCGGACCCATTTTCTTTACCAACTTGAGGCCGAGTTGATTCTTCAATGCCTGAGTAAACGTCTGTCCGAACGCTTCAGGCTGGGCGTCCGGGGTGGGTCGCGTCGGGCCATTCGGTTGTGGCGTGAACTCGATATCGAAATCGAACCTTCCACTGAGCCCAGTTCGATCCAAGGCCGGGCGGTGGTCCAAGCCCCCCCAGCCAGTTCCTATGGGAGTAACTAAATGGTCCGCGATCTGCTCCATCGTTAAAGCCATCATTCTCGCGTGCCATTGACCATTTACAGGCCACATTTGAAGGACATTGCAAAAGGGCGCTGGCGCTGGACCGGCGGGATGTGGCGATGGTGTGGTGGGACACGGCACGTCGTCAGGATGCGGCTTGAGTTGTGGCCCTAGCTTACCTGGCTTGTCCAGAACGAGCGCGTACGCCGGAAGCTGCCGGCTCTCAACGTGAACAGCCAGCTTGAAGCGATCCGCCAGCAGAGACTGCATCATCAGGCGCATCTGGTCTTTACTTGGACTGCCATCCGCGCGGGCCTCGATGGTGAACTTGTCCATCTGTGCCCACTTGGGCAATTGAGCGGTCAGAGACTGATACTGGCTAGTATCAACGATCTTGTACGCAAAGATGATGTAGCTGGGTAGGCCAGAGTTAGCTGTGAATAGGCCACCGTTGGGAGGGAAAGCATCCAGTGCGTCCAAGGCGACGTTCTCCTTGAACGGGGCGTTTGGGCTGCTCTGCCTGACCGAAGCGACCTCGAATGTCCTCTTGACGGCCGGCGCCGTCTGCCATTGAGGCACCTTCGGCGCCTGTGCTATTGGGGCTTGGGCTGTCCCTGCATTGACCGGTTGCGACGCGTTCGCCTGACCAAAGGTGGCCGGTACGGTAACGGAAATCCAAGCAGCAGCAAGGAGCAAAAGCTTTCTATTTCGGTCTAGTTTGTGGGCAAGATGCTCGGTCATGGCTGTATCTTCCGAGAACTCCTTCTAGAGTTTGGTGTGCCCATCGCAGGCAATAAAACTGTCTGTCGTGTAAGACGTTCACGGTTTGCGAATCGCTCAGGACTGACGGCGCGGAAAGTCTCGTTTCAGTAACAACTGATTCAACCGGCCATCGCAGCGGTACTGGCTGTCAACCATGGGAGATAATGTGACCATGCAACCGTGGCCTGACCGACGCCTGCTTGATCTTCTCAAGATTGAGATTCCAATCATTCAAGCGCCGATGGCCGGGGCGGATTCGGTTGCTTTAGCTCGAAGTGTCTCGGCTGCCGGTGCTCTCGGATCACTCGGTTGCGCGCTACTTGGTCCAGACGACGTACGCGAAGCGACGCATGCTCTCCGCGAGGGGATGAATCGCCCACTCAACCTCAACTTCTTCTGCCACGCTATGGCGGCTCCCGACAACGTCGCTAGGGAGAGATGGAAGAACTTCTTGAGATCGCATTATGAGCGCTTAGGTCTCGATATTGAAGCCGTGATGCAGAGCCGTCTCAGGCTGCCATTCAACGAAGAGATGTGTGAAGTTGTGGAGGAGGTTAGACCGGAGGTCGTAAGCTTCCACTTCGGACTGCCCGCTCCCGCACTCATGGAGCGTCTCAAAAAGCAGGGCATGAAAATCTTGTCTTCCGCGACCAGCGTAGATGAAGCAACATGGCTAGAAGATCAGGGATGCGATGCAGTCATCGTTCAGGGCCTCGAGGCGGGCGGCCACCGGGCAATGTTTCTTGAAACCGATGTCACGACCCAGGTCGGCCTATTCGCATTGTTACCTCAGGTGGCGGACGCTATTTCGATTCCCGTGATCGCTGCGGGAGGCATCGCTGATGCGAGAGGCATCGTTGCTGCATTTGCGCTTGGCGCATGCGGTGTGCAGTTGGGCACAGCATACCTCTTTTGCCCAGAGGCGAATGTATCTCCCCTTTACCGTCGGGCACTGAAACAGGCGACCGACACCAGCACTGCGGTCACGAATTTGTTCAGCGGACGTCCTGCGCGAGGCATTCTGAACCGGTACACCCAAGAACCTGAGCCGATGTCCAAAAGCGCTCTGGCTTTCCCTTATGCCGCGACCCTGGTTGCCCCTCTGCGCGCAGCTTCGGAAAACGCAGGTTCACTCGATTACATGCAAATGTGGGCAGGCCAAACTGCAAGGCTCGTGAAAGCGATGCCTGCAGATCAATTTACGCGGGAGCTCGCTGCAGATGCTCTTTCCCGTTTGGAAGCCAAATCGGGCGCGTAATGGTCGTCTTTTCTTCCCTCAGCGCATCGCTACCAAGAACGCGCTTCCTTTTACCAATCCAAGCGAATGTTTCAACACTGACCCGCAACTTCCGCAAAGTCGGCTTTCGCTAAGTTGCCTGGTGTTCACCGGCCCGGGAGAGCGGGACTGACTCAAAACCCCGTTTTACAAGCAATACACGTCGAGTTCGATTGCCGCAACAGGATTGCTCCAGTGGCCGACCACCCAGAAAGTGCAGCATGCAGACGGCACGTCTTCCTCCGGGGATGCCGGCCAGTCCGGCTCGAAGTCACCGGTCCTGAGCATGCCAGCCGCTAGTGTCGTAAGCCGGCAGATACACGATTTAGTCCTCCCTTCACGGCTCAAGGACGGCGAAGTGATCGGCGTAGTCGATGAAGACGCGCCGGAAGAGCCCCGTAGGCAGGACACCGTCGAACCCCTTTACAAGGGCATCCTTCTGGGTGCCAGCGAGCCTGAAGAAGAGCACGCGAGATAATTCGAGTGAGCCGATCTTCACGTCCTGTGCTGGTAAAGCAAAAAAGATCCGCTGCGCTCCATCCACACCGTCGCCCCGTAAAACCGCGTCTTGGGACGGCGGCAGGGCCATGTAGTCAGGAGTGTTGTAAAGGATTGGCGCATTCGTGCCGGAGTCGAGCAGCATCCGAATGGGCCGCACCCCGTCGGATAGACGCACCGGGATGATGAGTAAGCTGGGCAGCGCGACGACGTCCTCTGGCTCAGTCAAGGCAACCAGAGGGATATGCGGCCCTTTCACGGCTGTGCGCATCGCGGCCGAGTTGTCGAGGCAGAGCACGCTGTGCGCGTTGTCGATCAGCGCGTCAAAATGTTCAAGAAAATCCTCACCGAGAATGCCTTTAATTTGTAGATCGGAGGAACGGAGGTTCAGCAGGTCATAAACGAGCACCTTCTGGCGGGCAACAGCGTGGGAGCCGGCTTCGACCAGATCGAGCTGGGCGAAGGAAGCGGACTCACGAGATCCGGCGCCTGCGACCATGACCGCGCCCTGAGTATCCAAATGAAGTTCAGTGGCGAGAGTGGGATCGATCATCGTGATCTGGGTACCGCTATCCAACAGGAAGTTGTAGGGGCCGGTGTGGTTGATGGATACAGACAAAACGATCTGGTAGCGGTTGACGAGCCGGAAGGGTACACTGGCGGCATTTCCGGGGCAATGGGTTTCTGCTGCTAGCGTGGGAACGATGGTTGCGGCGAGAACCAAGGAAGCGAACCACTGGAAGGTTGTCATTGCGAGAGCTCCTCAGCCGGGTTGGCTGAACGAACTCTGGGCGCGTGGCTCTACGTGGTCTTGATGGGCTGGCGATCAATTTCCCGGCTCTGACGAAGAGTTTCTTAGGGCGGTTTAGGAATTTATGATGGCGAGTAAGTCCTTTGTTTTTCGCTTTGACGACGTAGAGGTTCGGGAGCGGGAGTTCACGCTCATCAAGGCGGGCAAGGTGTTGACGGTGGAGCCGAAGGCGTTTCGCGCCCTCCTGTTCCTGCTGCACAATCCGCAAAGGCTGATCTCGAAGGAAGAACTGCTCAATACCGTCTGGGACGATGCTGCCGTAACAGAGGGATCCCTGACGCGCTGCATCTCGCTGCTGCGTAGCCGACTGGGAGATGACATCAACGAACCGCGCTATATCGCCACCGTGCCGACTGTGGGGTATCGCTTCGTTTGTCATGTAGAAGTGGCAGAAGACTCCCCGGCCACTCCGAATACAGTGACTGCCGATAGGATTGTCGAAGCGATACCGTTAGGCGCGAGGGCGGGTTCAGAATCCGTCATGCGTTCGCGTTGGTTGCCAGCTTTTGCGATAGCGGGCGTCTTGCTCGCCGCATTTCTGCTGATTGCATGGTGGCATTCGTCGAGATCGAGCCCGGTTGTGGATTCCATCACGCAACTCACCGATGACGGCCAAATCAAGAGTGGCAGATTGGCGACCGACGGTATACGGATCTATTTCAACGAAGGGCCGCCGCTGAGCCAAAAGATTGGTCAGGTATCCATTAAAGGTGGCCCGACTTTACGTGTTGAATCCAGGCTGGTTAACCCTTCGATTGCGGCGGTCAAGCGAGATGGTTCCGAACTCATAGTCCAGGCTGGCGGTGGCAACAATCTTGCTTATCCTCTATGGGTAATGCCCCTCCCCGCTGGCGAGCCGCGCCGCCTCGGGAGTGTGGAAGCCGATGCGGCGGGTATTTCGCAAGACGGCCACGTCGTGTTCGCGGTAGGCAAGGACCTGTTTATTGCTAACGAAGACGGCTCCAATCCGCGAAAGCTGAGCTCGCTTCCGGGACGAGTTGCGTCTATCGAGACTTCGCCTAACGGTCAACGAGTCCTTCTCGAACTGGACACCAAGGGCGACAGCACCTTCGACACCTTCGAAATGGCGGCCGACGGCGCCGGAGTCCGGGAGATCCGCACCGCCAGCCGGGGTGAATGTTGTTTTCATTGGAGTTGGGATGGAAGGTCTGTCCTGTACTCAGCCAGGACCGGAAACCGGTGGGACATTTGGACACTTCCTGTTCACGCAGAACTTTTTCGCAATTCAACGGGGCCAAGCCGCGTCACAACGGGACCGCTGTCGTTCTCGAGCGGTGCCATTACGAGTCGGGATAATAAGCAAATCTTTGCAATCGCTTCAAAGCAGCATGGCGAGTTGCTCCGCTATGACTTGAAGCTGCATCAATTTCTGCCGCTCCTGTCTGGGATTTCGGCGACAGATGCGACCTTTTCTAATGACGGCCAGTGGGTAGCATACCTCTCGTACCCGGACCATACAGTTTGGCGCAGCCGCAGCGACGGAACCGATCGTATGCAACTGACGTTTCCCCCAGTAGAGGCGCAAACCCCTTTCATTTCACCGGACGCTACAAAGGTGGTTTACACAACTGATTCCGGCTCCTTTTTGATTGATATGAAGGGAGGGTCACCACAGCAGATCTTCGAGGCGGGTATTAATCCCATGTGGTCGCCTGACGGCAGGAGGATTGTCGTCACCATTCCTTCTACCGGCAACGATTACTCGATGCAGATTATCGACACACTGACAGGGAAGGCCTCCTTGGTTCCAGCATCGGAGCATAAGGGCGGAGCCTTTTGGCTCGACCAGCAAACCCTGCTGGCATGCAATGCAGCAGGAACCAAACTCCTGAGCCTCGATCTCAACACTAAGAAATGGACCGATTTTCTTGCCGGGACGTTCGTGAATTGGATCAATTCACCTGATCGAAGATTTGTTTATATCGCAACTGGTGGCACCGAACCGAGTATTCAGAGGGTTCAAGTCAGCAACCGGCAAGTGGAAACCATTGTTAGCCTGAAGGACTTTGCCGGGCTCTCGAATTTTGGCTGGACTCAACTCCGGCTAGCCCCGGACGGTTCTCCCACGTTGACACGCGCACTTGACACCGAAGAAATCTATGCCCTGCAAGTACGGTGACACTGATGCCGATTGTATCCACCAGTCTTTTGGGTCCTCTCCAGTACTCGATCTCAACTGTTGCCAACAGGGCCAATACGCTCATCGAGAGTGTGGTAAGCAAGATCAGGGGGCATTCCCCCCGCGGCGGCCGGCGCAATAGAGGGCCACTAGATCGAGGCCGTCGAGCTTCATCAAATCGGCAGGATAGGCGCAGGATGGGACCCGCCCATCGGGGTGCCTGCCCAGGTCAGAGGAAAAGTCATCGTCTTCTTCCACATGCCGGCGCACCCTCCTCGCGATGTTCTGTTGTGAGCTACGCTGCTCCTCAAACCAGACCGATTTCTGCTGGTTTTAGCACAAGCCTAGCGCGCGTGGCGAAGCCGATGAACTGACAGATGTGATGAGTTGCGCACGTGCCTGTCTCTCGCGGTCACTGTGGGCTCAGATGAAGCCAGAAAATGAGGCCTCGACTCGAACACGGAAAAGCCTTGACGGTTTACCAGAGACCTGTGTATATACTGTCTATACACAGATGTACGACGCCTTTACACTATCGCAGTCGGATAAGCGCCCCATGTATTTCCAGATCATGGAGCAAATCAAGCAGCGGATTATGGTCGGTGACTGGGCGGAAGGTCAGCCCATACCCTCCATCCGCCAACTTGCCGTCGACCTTCAGGTAAGCGTCATCACTGTCAAGCGCGCCTATTACGAACTGGAACGAGAAGGCGTCATCGTCACCCACCATGGCAAGGGTTCGTACGTAACGTCTATCCCGGGCTTGGGCGCTCGCCTGCGTGAGCAGGAGCTGGAACAGCATTTAGAGCAGGCCGCTCGCATCGCGGCGCAACTGGGCATGCCGCCCAAACGACTGGTACAACGGTTGCGCGAAGCCGGAGACCGGGTAGCCGAGAAGGATAAGGAGCTCATATGAACGATTTCGCCGTCGAACTCAGCGGAGTCAGCAAGAAGTATCACTACTTCACGCTCGAAGATATTCATTTGCAACTGCCGCGGGGGCAAATCATGGGCCTCATCGGGGCCAATGGGGCAGGCAAGTCCACCACAATCCGCATCCTGATGGGCCTCGTTCACCAGGATGCGGGTGAAGTTCGCGTGCTCGGCCACCGCATGCCCGCCGAACAGGTCGCCGCTAAATGGGACATAGGTTTCGCATCAGAGGATATGCGGCTTTACGATTCCATGACTCTCGACTGGCACATGAGTTTTATGCGGTCCATTTATCCCAACTGGGATGCCTCTTACGCGCAGATTCTTCTCAAGCGTTTTGGATTGCGGGCGGAGCAGAAGATGAAAGGCATCTCCCACGGCCAGCGCGTCAAAGCGGCCCTGCTTCTGGTTCTGGCCCGCAAGCCCCAACTGCTGGTGCTGGACGAGCCCACGACCGGACTGGACCCGGTCGCGCGCCACGAGATTCTTCGCGAATTAACCAGCGTCATGGCCGATGAGGGTCGCAGCATCCTGTTCTCCTCCCACAACACTCAGGACGTAGAACAGATCTCCGACCAAATCACCTTCATAGATCGCGGCCGCATCATCGACTCCATGGACAAGGAGACCTACCTGGACCGTTGGCGCCGGCTGCGCCTCGAGGTTCCTTTGGGAATCGAATTGCCGCCGCTGCCCGGAATCGTAGGCGTGCAACGGCAGGGAAGACTGGCAGTCGCCACCTCCAATGCCTTCGTGCCCGATCTCGCCCATGCCTATGAATACACCGGCGTTCGCGTTCAGAGCATCGAGAGCATGACGCTGGAAGAGATTTTCGTCGCCAATGTAGAACACAGCCGCGAGGAGGTGGAAGCGTGAAAGGCTCAGTCATCGGACATCTGATTTTGAAAGATTGGCGTCTCAACCGCCTGCTCATCTCGCTTTCCATTGGTGTCGGCCTGATCGCGTTGGTGTTCTCGCAATACGCGGGGGGAGTCGCTCGTCTTGTGGGCGGCGTGTGGTTCTTTGTGTCGCTGTGTATTCTCGGCAGTATGCTGCCCGGCTCCGCCATCCTGAACGAGCGCAAGAAACAGACGTTGGCGTTTGTCATGAGCCTTCCCGTATCTTCGGTCCAGTACTCGATCGCGAAAGCTTTATCGACTTCGGCCATGTTCCTGGTCCCTTGGCTCACGCTGCTGATCTCAGCGCTGGTTCTGATTCAGACGCGTCACGCGATGCCTCACGGAATCATTCCCATGTTGCTTATTCTCGCCATGCTGCCTCTCATCGGTTTTTGCCTCATCTCTGCCACCGCACTGGTAGGAGAATCGGAGGGTTGGCTCATGGCGGCCAGCATCCTCTGCAACTCCTCATACTGGCTTGTTTGGTACTTGCTGGCCCGCATCCCATCGCTCACAGCGAATTGGGCTCGCCCGGTGGCAGTCTGGAATTCGGCGGATTTCGCCGTCCTCTCGGTGGAGCTTGGATCGATCGCATCGATTGTCGGTATCGCGTTCTTCCTCCAATCCAGGAAGCGCGATTTCATTTAGCGGGTCTCGAACGAAGACCGGAAAGGAAATGCCATGCGATACGTGTGTCTCCTCGCACTGCTAACCTCGACGCTGTGGGCTCAAGATGGCGCAGCCATTTATAAGGAGCGTTGTGCGTCCTGCCATGACACCCCCGCGCCCCGTGTTCCATCGCTTAGCACGATAAAAACCATGAGCGGTGAAGCCATTTACCTGGCCCTGACGCGCGGCGTCATGAAGACTCAGGCAGAGGGCCTCTCCAGCGCTCAAATCTTCGGCCTGCTCGGTTATATTGCGCCCACCGGCGGCGCCGGTGTGGCCACCCTGCAAGTGACGCCCACGTGCGCAACGCAACCGGCGTTTTCGGTTAGCGCCAACACCCCTGAATGGAACGGCTGGAGCACGAAGATCGATAATTCGCGTTTCCAGGACGCCGCTTCCGCCGGTCTTACCGCAGGCGATCTGGGTAGGCTCAAGCTCAAGTGGGCGTTCAATCTCGGCGATGCAACCGAAGCGCGGTCGCAGCCCGCCGTTTTCGGCCGATATGTCTTCATCGGCGCCACCACCGGAGCACTCTACGCACTCGATGCCGATTCCGGATGCACCCTCTGGGGATTTGTCGCCGCTTCTGGTATCCGTGGCGGCGTTGCCATCGGGGATGCGGCCGGCACAGCCGCCGTATTCTTCTCCGACACCGCCGCAAATGTGTATGCGCTCAATGCGAAAACGGGTAAGTTGATCTGGAAGGTTCGCCCCGTCGATCACTTTGCCACGCTGGGAACCGCGACGCCCCGCTATTACAACGGTGTGCTGTACCAGGCATTCTCTTCTTTTGAAGAAGTGGTTGGCGGCGATCCTAAATACCAGTGCTGCACCTTTCGTGGCAGCGTGGTGGCCCTCAACGCCGCCAACGGCGAAAAGTTATGGCAAACCTTCACCATTCCCGATCCCGCTGTGCCCACGCGCATGAGTCCCGCAGGCACGCAGCAATATGGTCCGTCGGGAGCCGCCGTCTGGGCAACCCCCACCATTGATGAGCAACGGGGCGCTCTCTACGTTGCCACCGGAGACAACTACTCGGACCCGCCCACGAGCATGAGCGACGCTGTTCTTGCCATGGATCTCAAAACCGGCAAATTCCTATGGTCAGCACAACTCACCAGCAACGACGCCTTCAACAACGCATGCTCTATTCCCATACCCGGTAATTGCCCTGCGACGCACGGTTCTGACTACGACTTCGGCCAGCCGCCTATCCTCCTCCATCTACGCGCTGGCAAACGAGCCTTGGTGGTCGCACAGAAGTCCGGCATGGCGTATGGCATCGATCCCGACGCAAAAGGCAAAATGCTCTGGCAGACGCGGGTAGGCAAAGGAGGAATATTAGGCGGCAGCCAGTGGGGTTCGGCGTCGGATGAGGCAAGGGTCTATGTCGCCATCTCCGATCTCGGACTGAGTGCGGTACCGGATCCGAAATCGACGAAGGGGTATCGGCTCGTTCTCGATCCTCACAAGGGAGGCGGCACTCTACGCCCTTGATCCTCGAACCGGCAAGATCGTGTGGAGTGCGCCGGCGATGCCCTGCGATGCGTCGCGAACAGCCTGCTCGCCTGCGCAATCTGCCGCTGTTACCGCCATTCCAGGCGTAGTCTTTTCCGGTTCGGTCGACGGCCACCTGCGCGCTTATTCAGCAACCACGGGCGTAGTTCTGTGGGATACGGATACCGCGCGCGACTTCCCCACGGTAAACGGCAAACCCGCGAATGGGGGCTCGATAGACGCTGCCGGTCCGGCAGTAGTCAATGGCATGCTCTTCGTCAACTCCGGTTATGGCGAATGGGGCGGCATGCCCGGAAATGTGCTCTTGGCCTTTTCAGTGCAGTGAGGGAAGACACCGGCAGAGATGCGGTATGCCTGAAAGCGTGGATCGCCGCAGGGAGCGGCAAAGGAAATCAGCCCGAACCTCCTTGAGACGGAGGCTCGGGCTGCTCCCACGCGACGAAAGACACTGCGCGCCCCAGAGAAAGGAGAAAGTGAATGCTCTGCCTCGCTAGTTACGCAGCGATCGGAAGCCCGCACGCACCTCTTCTGAAAAGAGCTGCGGCTGTTCCCATGCCGCAAAGTGTCCGCCTTTCTCCACCTTGTTGTAATGGATCAGTCTGGGAAACGCCCGCTCGGCCCAGCTCCGCGGGGCTGGATAGAGTTCGTCAGGGAAGACGCTCACGGCAACCGGGATGGAGACGCCTTTGGCATTGAAATACCCGAGTTTGCCCCAATTCTCCCAATAGAGACGGGCGCCAGAAAGCGCTGTGTTCGTCAACCAGGTGATGGTGATGTTGTCGAGAATGTCGTCGCGCGTGAGGCCTTCGGATTTTCCCGCAAAGACGCGTGCGATGAGCTCGTAGCTGCGCGCGTCGTGATCAAGGAAATAAGCCGCCAAGCCGACGGGTGAGTCCGCGATTCCGAACAACGTCTGCGGCCGCAGCCCCATCTGGAACCCGTATGCGATTCCTTTTTGATAGACGAACTGCAAACGCTCGTAAGCGACCTTCTCATCGGCGGAGAGACCCGATGGCGCCGGCGCCCCCGAAAAGGCCGCCTTGTCAATGTCGTTGGGAAAGATGCCAGGCATGTTGGTGTGAATGCCGAGCAACTCCGGGGGCGCATCGAGGCCCATTTGTTCGGTGATGACAGCGCCCCAATCACCGCCTTGCGCCACGAATTTTGTGTAGCCAAGGCGCTTCATCAGCACCACCCAGGCACGCGCGATGTGGATGGGATCCCAGCCGGTGGTGGAAGGTTTGCCTGAGTATCCGTAGCCCGGCATGGACGGAATCACCAAGTGGAACGCGTCGGATGGGCTGCCGCCATGCGCCGTGGGATTGGTGAGCGGATCGATGATCTTCATCTGTTCGACGATCGAGCCGGGCCATCCGTGGGTAACGATCAGCGGCAACGCATTTTCGTGTTTTGAACGGACGTGGATGAAGTGTATGTCCAGCCCGTCGATCTCGGTGATGAACTGCGGCAGGGCGTTCATTCTTGCTTCGATCTTGCGCCAGTCATACTCAGTCTCCCAATAGCGCGCGAGCGCCTGCATCGTCGCGAGCTGTACTCCCTGGGTTGCATCTGTAACCGTTTCTCGTTCAGGCCACCTTGTGGCGTTGATGCGCCTGCGCAATTCGGTGAGTTCGGTTTCCGGAACATTCACATGGAATGGGTGAATAGCGGTCTTGTCAGTAGCCTGGTCAATGGCGGGTTGGGTAGCAGTCGTGGGGGTCATGGCGATTTGCTCCTTAAGAAGTTGAACATGGTGCCAGCGATCGGTCGTCTCGCAGACAACAAGACTATATTGTCTGAGCGCCAGTGGGATCAACGTCGGAAGACTCAGTTGACTCTTTGCGCTCTTTCGTTGCGGCCGATGCGCTGTGAGACGGGAGCCGCGTCCAAATCCTGCCAGTGTCGGACTTCAGTCTCAGGTTCGTCACGCCCGGTCTGCGGTGCGCGGGCCCGCGGCCGTTTACTAAGACTCGACGGCAGAATCACTTAGGAGAGGACTTCGTGGGTCGAAGTGCCCCCCTCGTTTGATGGCCCGTCGGTTGCAGTCGGTATCGACATGGACATTCACGGGAGCGAAACACTTTCTTCAGCCCGCGCAAATCAGGCCCGGGCTTTGGAAGTCTACGATCTGGTCATCCTCGGTGGGGGTACGGGATCGACGGTGGCCGCATGGACATTTGCCAGTCAAGGCCAGCGCGTTGCGGTGATTGAGCGCAAGTACATAGGTGGATCATGCCCCAACATCGCCTGTTTGCCGAGTAAGAACATTCTTCACAGTGCGCGGGTAGCGTCGTATTTTCGTCGGGGCGAAGAGTTCGGCCTGTTCGCCGACGGCTTCCGCGTGGAGATGCCGGCAGTGCGTGCCCGAAAACGCGCGATGGTATCGGGCTTGAACGATTTGTATCTTGACAACTACAAGCAGACTGGCGCGGAATTCATTCTCGGATCGGGGCGCTTCGTAGCCCCGAAAACTCTGGAAGTGACTCTTCCTGGCGGAACGACTCGCTGCCTCCGCGGAGCCAATGTAATCGTCAGCACTGGTACGCGCGCTGCATTGGAACCGATTCCTGGCCTGGCCGATGCGCAGCCACTCACGCACATCGAGGCACTCGAATTGGATCAGGTACCGAGGCAACTCATTGTGATCGGCGGCGGCTACGTCGGCCTGGAACTATCGCAGGCGATGCGCCGCTTCGGCAGCAAGGTCACCGTCATCGATCGCAATGACCGTTTGCTGTCCAGGGAAGATGAGGACGTGTCGAAAGCTCTTGCCGGATTATTCAGGGACGAGGGCATCGATGTGGTCCTGCATGCGCATGTGAGACGGATTTCCGGAAAATCAGGTGACTCCGTCACCGTAGTTGTCGAGCAAAACGGAAGAGAGAATACGCTCGCGGGCACGCATCTGCTGATGGCGGCGGGGCGACGGCCCAACACGGAGAACCTCGGGCTGGAATTGGCCGGGATTGAACTGACCGATCGCGGTTATCTCAAGGTCAACGAGAGGCTCGAGACAACCGCACCCGGCGTTTGGGCGATCGGCGAGGTAGCAGGAAGCCCTCAGTTCACACACGTCAGCCTTGACGACTTCCGCGTGGTTCGGGACAACCTCGAAGGGGGCAACCACGTTACAACAGGCAGGCAAATCCCCTATACCCTTTTTACTGACCCGGAACTAGCGCGCATAGGCCTGAATGAGAAAGAAGCCAAAACGCGAGGAATGACCTACCGCTTGTTCAAGATCCCAATGGAACGCGTGCTTCGAGCCCGGACCCTTTCCGAAACACGTGGATTTCTAAAAGCGCTGGTCGAAGTAGCCAGCGATCGCATTCTCGGTTTCACAGCCTTTGCCGTCGATGCTGGAGAGATCATGGCTTCGGTACAGACTGCCATGATGGCGGGATTACCTTATACCACGCTCCGCGATGGCATTTGGGCCCACCCGACTCTGGTCGAAGGGCTCTCTTCGTTGTTCTCGTCTGCGCCTTCGCTATCCACAAGTGTCCATGCGCAAAAGGCTGATCGTCTTCAGTACGAAATCGTCGAATGAGTGAAGCGATGAAATGAGCTTCCTTCTCAACGCGTCTACCAGCAGATCGTCCAGAAGCAAACAAACCAACACAGAGTCAGGAGAAGTATTATGAGCCCCGTTCTTTCCCAGTTCGCTGTACCTGTGACAACCGTTCATAAGGTCGAAGCAGACGGAGTGAAAGTGTTCTACCGTGCCGCAGGCGACCCGAGTGCGCCGGTGGTGCTCTTATTGCACGGATTTCCTACATCGTCGTTCATGTTCCGCGAACTCATTCCCCGACTGGCGGACCAGTTTCGAGTGATTGCACCAGATTTGCCTGGTTTTGGATTCACGGAAGTACCCGAGGAACGAAGATATACGTATTCGTTCGACGCATTGGCGCGCACGATGGAGGCCTTCACCGACGTGCTCGGCCTCAAACGGTATGCGATGTATGTGTTCGACTACGGGGCTCCCACCGGCTTTCGTCTGGCAGTAGCTCATCCCGAACGAGTGTCCGCAATCATTTCGCAGAACGGCAACGCTTACGAAGAGGGGCTCGGGGATGCGTGGGGACCTATTCGAACCTATTGGGCGATGCCCACAGCAGAAAACCGCGAAGTCATCGGAAGAAACATCTTGACCCTGGAAGGGACGCGTTGGCAATACACGCACGGCGTATCCAATCCGGAAAGCGTTGCGCCTGAGTCGTATACGTTGGATGCAGCTCTCCTGGAGCGCAAGGGGAACAAGGAAATTCAGCTCGATCTGTTTCTGGATTACGCGTCCAACGTGAAGCTCTATCCCAGGTTTCAGGAGTATTTTCGCAAGTCAAAGCCGCCTTTACTCGCGATCTGGGGTAAGAACGATCCCTTTTTCATTCCAGCGGGAGCGGAGGCCTATCAGAAAGACTTACCGAATGCGAAGGTCCAGTTTCTGGATACAGGACACTTTGCTACGGAGACGCACGTCGTGGAGATCGCCGCTGCCATCAGAGATTTCCTCGAGACGGCCGGTGCCGCGCGCCGAACGGATAAGGCGGTTGCGCGATGAACACCTCTCTACAAAGTAGTACCGTCGTCCTGGTGCATGGAGCCTGGGCTGATGGATATTGTTGGAGCAACGTCATTCTGCCCTTACGGAAGCAGGGATTCAGGGTTACTGCGGCGCCCATTCCCCTCACATCGCTCACCGAGGACGCCGCCGCTGTTCGACGCGTGATCGAGAGGACCCCAGGCTCTGTCATCCTGGTAGGACACGCGTATGCCGGCGCGGTGATCGCCGCGGCCCATGATGATCGCGTGAAGTCGCTGGTGTACATTGCGGCGTTAGCCCCCGATGAGGGTGAAACAGTTGCGGACGTCTTTTATCGCACCGCCCCGCATCCCAAAGCTCCCAAGCTGGCGCCAGATGCATATGGATTGATTTGGATGCCGGAGGAGGGTTTTGGCTGCGCCGTAGCCCATAAGGCATCGTCAGACCAAATCGCAATGATGGCCGCAATGCAGCGGCCAATCGCTGTGCAATGTATTCAGGAAAAGGCTCCCGCCCCCGCGTGGAAAACGACTCCCTCGTGGTATTTCGTCGCCGAAGAGGATCGTATGATTAGCCCGGAGAACCAGCGGTTCATGGCTGGCCGGATGGGCGCGACCATAAGGTTCTATAGCGTAGACCACACGCCGATGTACACAGAACCGGAGCTTGTAGTGGACATAATTCGGGAAGCTGCCCGCTAAACGATCGCAATCGAGCTTGCATGGCAGGAGCGGCGGTGCTGTACGCTGCGGTACAAGCGGGTATTGCACAACCAGCGAGGAAATTCATGAAAATCAATTCCGTTGCGATCGTTACTGGCGCAAGCCAGGGGATCGGCCGTGCTACTGCGTTGCGGTTAGCACGCGATTTCTCAGCGGTCGTACTTGCCGCGAGAAATCAGGATGAGTTGCAGAAGGTCGCAACCGCTGTCTGCTCCGCAGGCGCCGAGTCCCTGATCCACGCGCTCGATCTGCGTGAGCCCCAGTCGGCGGAAATCATAGTCAAGGGCACCCTCGATCGTTTTGGCAGAATCGACGCCCTGCTCAACATTGCGGGAGCAGTGCCACAGATCGATCTGTTCGAGATGAGCGATGCGCAGTGGGAGGATGGCTTGGCACTCAAGCTCCACGGCGCGCGCCGCCTGACCATCCGAGCCTGGGATGCGCTGAAGGCTTCGAACGGATCCGTCGTTCTGATTTCCGGAAGCGCTGCTCTCGATCCAAAACCGGGGTTCGCCGCGGTCGCCGCGGTGAACGCCGCGATCATCGCGCTGGCCAAGGCATCCGCAGAGCAAGGCATCAAGGATGGTGTACAGGGTGCCCGGCAGTGCCGAGGCTGCGAGCAACAACATAGCGACGGCTGCAAGTGTAAGCACCACGGGATCGAATGGGCTGACGGTTTACTCCGCGGCCACCAGGACGGAACGCAGATGGGATCGTCAACACCGACTTATTCGTTATGAAGAATTCTGAGCGCCGTGAGACGGCTGACGCACTACGGCGCAAGTGGGGGTAGGTTAGCTCGCGATTTTGGTCGAGCCGAGCGCGATGGATCTACCGTGGAAGCGTCAAACTCCATCTCATTTCAGAAATATACAGAACAGAAATCAGTACCGTGAATGAATGGCAGTTTCGATACTTTATTCGTAGCGAATGGCCTTGACCGGATCCAGAGCGGCGGCGCGGCGTGCGGGCAGCCAGCAAGCAAAGAGGCCGACGGAGGCCAGCACAAGAGCGACAGTGAGGACGACGGTCGGGTCTGAACGCGAGACGCCGATGGGCAGAGAGGCCATCAGGTGCGTGAGCGGCCAGGCCGCGGCGAGTCCCAAGAGAAGGCCGGCGGCGATCTGCCAAAGGCCGCGCGTCATGACAAGCAGAAGGATGTTGCGGATGTTGGCCCCGAGCGCCATACGTACCCCGATCTCCTGGGTGCGGTTGCTGGTAGCGTGCGCGATGACAGCGTAGATGCCGACCGAGGCCATGAGCAGCGCGATCAGAGCGAAGCCAAGAAAGATCTTGCCGAAAAGGCTCAGGAACCACACCTGGTGTTCAACGGCCTGGTCGAGGCGGTACGGGTCGCTCAGGGGCAAGTCGGCATCGAGGCTTTGGACAGCGGCACGCATCGCGGGAAGTGGATTCGTGGTGGATTCGACAAGCAGCGCCATGTTGCTCCAGCCCTCCTGACGGAAGGGCACGAATACCAGCGGCTTCGGGTCATTCTCCGTGAGTTCCTGAACCATGTTGGCGGAGATACCGACCACGGTGATCCACTCAGTAGGCTGGTTCTTGTCATCGTAGAGACGGAAGCGCTTCCCAATGGGGTTTTCGTTGGGCCAGAAGTGTGCGGCGGCGTCACGGGTGAGCATGGCGACTTTGTGGTTGGCGGTGCCGTCGGTGGCGTTGAAGCCGCGGCCGCGCAGGCGCGGAAGGTGCATGGTCTCCAACGCGTCCGGGGATTGGGCAACGAGCGCGATCCAGGGACGCTGCGCGGGATTGTCGATGGGGGTGTGTTCGAGTTCAATCTGCTGACGCCCGGCGCCAAGCCCGGGCGCATTGGAGACGATCGCCGCGTGCACGACGCCGGGGACGGCGCGGAGCCGCGGCAGGAGCTGATCGTAGAAGCGCTGGCGGGCGTCAGTGTCTTTGTAGCGAGTGTCGGGCAGTTCGAGGCGGGCGGTAGTCAACTGCGAAGCAGGGATAAAGGGATTGACGGAAAGGCTGCTGAGCAGGCCCCGAACGAAAATACCCGCTCCAGTGAGAAGGACCAGGGTGAGGGCAAACTGGAAGACGACGAGGGTAGCGGAGAGCCATCCGCCGCGATGACGGCCGACGCTGCGGGAACCCTCTTTGAGGATTCCCATGAGGTCGGGGCGCGAGGAGCGCAGGGTGGGTGCGATGCCGAATAGCAGCCCGCTGAAGATGCATAGAGCGGCACAGTAGCCGAAGACCGAGTAGTCCATTGTGAATTGAATCCAGTAGGGCCGCACTACCAGGGTGGAGAGATCGAACCAGTGCACGCCGAGCTCGGCAAGACCGAGGCCCAAAAGGCCGCCGAGGCTGCTGAGCAGCAGGCTTTCGATGAGGAGCTGGCGGACGACGCGCCACCGGGAGGCGCCAAGTGCGGTGCGGATAGACATCTCGCGCTGGCGTCCAAGCGCACGGCTGAGCATCATGTTCGCGACATCGGCGCAGGCGATGAGCAAGACAAACCCCACGGCGGCGAGCATGAGCAGGAAGATAATGCGGATGCCGCCGCCATTAAAGAGTTGCTGAAATGTGAGGACATTGACGCCGAGGTCCTTGTCGGCAGGATATTGGCGCGCGAGATCCCGGGCGATGACCTCTAGTTCGAGGGCGGCCTGGTGGATCGTCAAGCCGGGCTTAAGGATGGCGTAGGCACGAATGGGGCGGTTGTCGCGTTTGGCCAACTCGGGCGTGGGGACCAGCGGCATCCAGAGATCGACATTGGTAGGGAAGCGGAAGCCCTTGGGCATGACGCCGACGATGGTGGCGGCGTGGCCATTGACGTGGACCTGGCGGCCGATGATGCCGGGGACGCCGGCGTAGCGCTCCTGCCAGACGTTGTAGCCGATCACGACGACGGGGTCGGCCCCGGGACGCTCATCCGCGGGCCCGAAGCCACGGCCCAGGATGGCCTGCGTGAGCAGCATGGAGAAGATGCCGTGGGTCGCCTCTTCCAGGTGATACGACTGCGGCGACTTGCCAGGCTCACTGAGGATGCCAACCTTGTCGGTCACACCCTCGAGGGATTCAAAGGATTTTGCCTGGGCGCGGTAGTCCTGAAAGTCGGGATACGACATGGGCTGGTTGCGATCGCCCTGCGCAAGGCTGCGGCTGACGATCGAGACGAGGCGCGCGCCTCCGGGAACGGGCACGGGCCTGAAGAGCACCGCGCTGACCAGCGTGAAAACCATCGTATTGAGACCGATGCCCAGCGCGAGGGTGGCCACAACAGCAGCCGAAAACCAGCGGTGGGTCAGGATCATGCGCAGCGCGAATCGCAGGTCAGAAGTCATGAAGGCGTTACGAACATCAGCCGAGCGTTGTTCTTCAATCGAGCGCGAAATCGCCCGATGCGCTCCATGATACTTGAGAGCAATTCAATTGTGCGATAAGTCGTTAGCATGTCGGGAAAGTGACCTTCTAATTGTTGGTTTAGAACAGGGCTTTGCTCCCACGGAGCACTCAACTTATTTCGTCATAGGCGGAAGTAGGAAGGCCCCATCATCACTGGTGCGAACAAACGGCCACAAGCGTGATGATGGGGCTGCGGCGCGGCATGGTGCGCGGCCTCCGGCGAAAGGCCTCCCTCGGTATTTTCCTGCTCGCGCAGCTCCAGATGCAGCCGCATTTCCTGCTCCAGCTCCGGCTCGAAGCGATCGCGGTGCAAGAACATGAAGATCCGTCTGCCGAATTCAGCGAACTTCTCCCTGAGCCAGGCCAATGGAGCGGCCTCCTATGCGGTTTGGATCACGCGCGTAATGGCGGAGATGACGCGTTCAAACTGCGAGATCTCGAGCCCGAGCTGTTTGCGGCCCGCGACGGTGAGCTGGTAGTAGCGTGCGCGGCGATTCCCAGCTGTGGTGCCCCACTTCGCGGTGACCCACCCCTTCATGAGCATGCGCTGCAGTGCGGGATACAGGGAACCCTCTTCGACCTGAAGCACGTCTTCGGAAACTTGCTGGATGGAGTTGGCAATCTCGTAGCCGTGCATCTGGCCAGACCGGGCGAGGGTCCGCAGGATAAGGAGATAAAGGGTTCCCGGAGGGATTTCGTCCCGATTCAAAGAAGGCTCCTTCTTCCATAGGCAGACTATGGCATGGTGAGCCAGATAGAGGGCACATGTCAACAGCCGCGCCGCGATGACCTACGACTGGCGATGGGCCTTAAGATGGTGCGTTAGAAGTTGGCCCGGGCGCGGGTTAGGTCCATCAGGGTTTGGTGTGTCCCGCGGCCTTCGGGCCCCGTCGCGCCCTCGTCCGCGCGCAGTTGCTCGTACTTGCCATCCGGCTCAAGAACCCATGCCTCGCGCTGGTCGCGCAGGCAGATATCGAGAATCTCCCACAGCCGCTGCTTGGGCCCCGCGGCGAACACCGGCGTGACCACTTCGATGCGTTTGGAGAGATTGCGAAACATCCAGTCCGCCGACCCGATAAAGTACTCGCCCTCGGCCGGGTCTTGCCTGCCATTGGCGAAATAGAAAATGCGCGAATGCTCCAGGAATCGCCCGATGATCGAACGCACTCGGATGGTTTCCGTGTGGCCGGGCACTCCCGGGCGAAGACAGCAGAATCCGCGAATGATGAGATCGATGGGCACGCCTGCCTGCGATGCCTCGCATAAAGCCTCGATGATGTCCGGGTCTTCCAGCTGGTTCATTTTGGCGACGATGCGGGCGGGGGCCCCAGCCCGCCGATTTTGCGTCTCGCGATGGATCAGGTCGAGCAGCCGCGGCCGCATAGTCAGCGGAGCCACCAGAAGCGTCGCACAGTTGGGCCGATCAGCATGGCCGGTCAGATAGTGAAAGAGATTCACCACGTCCTGAGTTATCCGCGGGTCACAGGTGAACAGCCCTACATCGGCATACAGTCGCGCGGTCTTTACATGATAGTTGCCGGTACCGATGTGGACATAGCAGCGCAGGCCGCCGGCTTCCTTGCGCACCACCAGAGCCGTCTTGGCGTGGGTTTTAAGACCACTGACACCGAAGGTGACGTGAGCGCCGGCGCGCTCCAACTCGGCGGCCCAATGCAGATTGCGCTCCTCATCGAAGCGCGCCTTGATCTCCATGACGCAAGCCACCTGCTTGCCCAGTTCCGCCGCACGAATCAGCGACTTGACGAAAGGCGTGTCGTCGCCGATGCGATACGCAGTCATCTTGATGGAAACCGTACGCGGGTCATCTGCCGCGGAACTGATGAAGTGCTCCACCGTGGCGTCGAAGCTTTCGTAAGGGTGATGCACCAGCAGGTCGCCGGCTTGAATGGCGGCAAAGATTGCGTCGGCCCTGTGGTCGAGCGACGGGGGCCAGAGTGGCGTCCAGTCCGGGTCGCGCAATGCGGGGATATGCAGAGCGAGCAGCTCAAACAGCGTGGTGTAGTCGAGCTCCTCCTGCATGTCATAGATGTCCGAGGCAGTCACCTCCAGACGCTGGCGAAGCATCTCTTTAATGGCCGCATTGGCGCCCGGTCCAAATTCCAGGCGCACCACCGGCTCGTAGCGGCGCTGGCGAATCTGCTCCTTCACCGCCGCGCGGAAGTCGGCCGCCGGATCATCATCCAGCTCTACTTCGGCATCGCGGGTGAGCCGCATCAGGGTGATGTCGCTGATCTCCATGCCGCTATAAAGCTTGTGCAGATTGCCGCGAATCACCTCGTAGAGCGGAACCAGCAGCTTGCGCCCCGGCTCGAGATCCGATTCCAGAAAGATCCACTGTTTCAGCACTCCAGGAATCTTGACCCGGGCAAACATGGTTTCGTCCTTGGGCACATCGCGCAGCCGGAAGACCAGGGAGGTGGAGAGATTGGAGAGAAAGGGAAAGGGATGGACCGGATCAATCACCAGAGGGGTGAGCGCTGGAGACAGCTGGGAGTCAAAATACTTGCCTGCCTCCTTCTGCTGCGCTGCCGTGAGATCGTCCCAGCAGCGCAGAAAGACTCCGTGGTCCGCTAGACCGGGGATGATGACCTTGCGGTAGCACTCCGCCTGGCGGTCTAGCTGACCCTGGATCTTATCCCGGACCTGCTGCAACAGTGCTCGCTGGGCATCGGTGACTCCATGGCGCAGTACGGTTTCGCGCTTCATGAAGAATTCGTCGAGGTTGGAGGTAAAGATAGCCAGAAACTTGGCTCGCTCGAGCAACGGGGTGCGCTCATCGAGCGCCTCCGCCAGCACGCGCCAATTGAAATCGAGCCAGCTCAGGTCGCGGTCGATCCACACCTCGGGCAGGGCAGGGGATAAGGGTGCGTTGAGAACGCCGTGATCGCCAACCGATGCCAGGACACTGCTTGCCATACCCATCTCCTCGATCCGCCACAGCAGTTTCGCAAGTGTCTGTGGGATCGGTCAGTCCCCGTAGATTCTAAGGGTCGCCCATGAATAGAAGATGTCACGGGGAGGATTTGTGGGGTTAAGACAATTGAGGCACTTCCGCGAACGCATTGGCAGTTTCCGCGCGGGCGTAGACGTAAGGGCCTTCGGGTACCAAAGCCACCCGGGCGCCGGCCGGGAGGCCCTCAAGGAGAGCGGCAACCGCCGACTGCGCATTGGAGAAGCAGCGCGAAGCCAGGTTGCCCAGCTTGTCGTTCGCCACCCCTGGAATGTAAAAGAAGAGCTCATGCTTTAGCCCGACCAGCGCCATTTTCTCCAGTTGCCACTGGTCAATTTCCACCGCGGCACTGCGGATCTCCTCGAGAAAGCCCTCGTAGCTCGAGAAGCTCGCAGCCTTCCCGGCAAACTCAGGGGAACCGACGCCTTCGGCACATTCGCCCAAAATCAGGATCCTTCCTCCCGGCTTGACAATGTGCTGAGCTGCGGTGAGGCCTTTGATGGTCTGGTAGAAGGTCAGGTCCAGGGGATGACCGGCCGCGCTAGTGATGACGGCATCGGCCAGGCCGGAGAGTTTCTCGAGCGAAGTCGTGCGTAGAAACTGCACCCCGTCAGCGTGCGCCTGGACCGGATCGCCGGCGAAGATGCCTGAGACTTCGCGGCTCTGGGTCAGGGTCACGTCCAGAATGAAGTCGTGGCCTGCCATCCCGGCAATCTCCAGCAGCTGGGCGTGCAGAGGGTTCTCGGTGATCGATCCCTCGGTGGCCATGGGTTCCCGCATGAACAAAGGGGAGTGGATGACCTTGATGGTCTCCTGGGCCGCGAGCCCTGGGGCCACGAGCTTGCGGCCGCCGGAAAATCCTAGCATCAGGTGCTGCTCGATAAAGCCCAGGGTGATGTGCAGATCCGCTGCCATGAAGCGCTCGTCGATATAGACCGGGATGCCGCGGCGGGTTTCTCCCAGCCAGCGATGCTGCTCGAGTGCTCGTGCGTCATGGTTCATGACGCGATATTTGGAGGCGATCTCCGGCCCCAGAATGGCATGGATCTCGCTTGCGGTGGCTTCACGGTGTAATCCGGTCGCAATCAGGATCGTGACGCCGTCAACCGGAATGCCGGCATCATGCAACCGCTTGAGTAGCGGTGGCAGAGTAAGCCAGTTGGGCGCAGGCCGGGTGATATCGCAGACCGAGATCGCCGCAGTTTTCTTGCCCGCCGCCAAAGCCGAAAGCGGCTTGCTGCCGATGGGGTGATCCAGCGCCAGGTTGAGCGCTGCCGCGACATCAGGCAACGCGGACGCGGAGCGGCTCTCGATTACCTCGTAACGGGGCCCATCGGGTAACGTGACGTCCAATCCATCGTGGCCAAATGCGAACCGTATCTGCATGTTGTTACTTTACCGGCTGGAGGGTCTGTTTGAGAATCCAGGGTCAGACAGGGGCTATTTTGCTCCCTGGAATTGTACGAATGATCAAGCCGAACCGCGGGTCCTCCTCTCTAAGAGTCCGCGCGCCACGATTGCAGGAAAACCCAAATGGGATCGTGGTCAGGCATCCCAGGGAGGGTGGGTGCCGGACAATCAGTATCCGGCGGCCTTGCCGAAGGTGTGGCGACTGTCCTGGCCGCCCTGGATCAGTCCCGTCTTGGGATCTACGGCGATGCACTCTCCATCACTCCACGTGCGATCGCTGACCTGGAGGCTGTAACCCATGTCCTTGAGGGTCTGCAGAGTCTTAGGCGGAAAGCCCGGCTCCAGGTAAACAACGTCGGGAAGGTATTGCTGATGAAAACGGGGAGCATCCACTGCGCGCTGGATATTCAGGCCGCCGTCGGATGCACTGAGAAAAATATTGGCAACCGTGGTAATGATGCGGGGTCCTCCCGGAGAACCAATGACAAAGCGAACCTTATGGTTCTCGAGCACAATGATGGGCGTCATGCTGGATACCGGGCGTTTCCTGGGCGCGATGGCATTTGCCGGCCCCTGAATCAGCCCGAACATGTTGGGTGCGCCGATCTTCGAGGTGAAGTCGTCCATCTCATCGTTGAGCAGGATGCCCAATCCTTCTGCGGTCGCTCCGGAGCCGAAAGCATTGTTCAGGGTATACGTAACTGACACTGCATCGCCCGCTTCATCGAGTACGGAATAGTGCGTGGTCTGTTTCGATTCCGCAGCGGGCTGCGACGGCGCATCGTCCGGGAGGTAGCCAGGCGGCCGGGTGAGGGCATTGGAGGGAGTCGCCATCGTCATGCTGATACTCTTGCGCCAGGCCGCGGCATAGCCTTTGTCGATCAGCTGCCTGGTCGGCATGGACTGGAAATCAGGATCTCCCAGGAACGATGTTCGATCCTTGAACGCGCGCCGGAATGCTTCGATGATCAGGTGCATACTCTCAGGCGTGCGATCGCCCAGTGCCGCCAGGTCGTAGCCTTCCAGTATGTTGAGCATCTCCAGCAGGGCAATGCCACCGGAGGAGGGCGGAGGCGGAGCCAGAATCTCATACTGCCGATAAGTGCCGATGAGAGGCTTACGATCTTTCACCTGGTAAATAGCCAGGTCTTTCTTGCTCACCAAACCACCGTGCTTCTGGATAGCCTGGGCAAGCTCGCTGGCCAGGGCCCCGTGATAGAAGCTCTCAGGATCCTTTTCTATGCGGGTGAGTGTACGAGCCAGCTCCGGCTGCCGGAAGACTTCTCCCGCCTGGTAGAAATTGCCGTCGCGTTGGAAGATGCGGCGCGATTCCGGGAATTGGGTAAGCACGGGATCGTGCAACAGAGCTGCCTCTCCGGAGCTTAGGACGTAGCCTTTTTTCGCGAACTCAATCGCCGGAGCCATCACCTGCTGCAACTTGAGCTTGCCAAAGCGACGCTGCGCTTCCACCAACCCAGCTACTGTGCCCGGCACACCGACTGAGAAATAGCCCACCGTGGAAGCCTGGGGAATGATCTTGCCATTGGCGTCTAGATACATATGGGCGGTCGCACGCAGGGGCGCCTCCTCGCGAAAATCAAGGAAGTGCGATTCGCCGTTGGCCAGGCGCAGCATCATGAAGCCGCCTCCGCCCAAATTGCCTGCGTAGGGGTAGACAACGGCCAATGCGAAACCAACGGCGACCGCAGCATCCACTGCGTTGCCTCCTGCCTGCAGCATCTTCAAGCCGGCATCGCTGGCGTCGTGCTGAATGCTGACCACCATGGCGTGTTGCGCCTTGGCCGGTGAAACATCCGGCAACGCACTGGACTGCCCGAGTGCCAGCGCAGGCGAGAGAACCAACAGGAAAGCAAGCGCGCGCTTGGCCAGTTTTTTCTCCGATCGAGAAGAGATTCCTACTTATAGCAAACCCTCGGTTCGGCTGTGCCACCTATCTGCAGTGTCGCTCAACCGGCGCGGAAAGCAAGGGAAGAGAAAACAGGAGACGGTCAGGGAAGAGATTTGAAGATGAGCTCGCGCGCGGATTGGATCTCCTGGGGTAGGACGGTATGGGGACGGCCCGCATAACGTTTTATCTCCACGTCAGCGCCCATCGCGGTGAATTGTTTCGCCGACTCCAGAACGCGACTCCAGGGCACATGCGGGTCAGGGTCTCCGGAACTAAAAACCGCGGGCATACCCGCGAGATTGCCTGCATGGTGCAAGTCCGCGTCTGGTGGCCCGATCAGGCCGCCGGTAAACGCAACCAGGCCGCCATAGCGCGTCGGATGCCTGGCGATAAATTCCGTAGAGAGACAGGCGCCCTGGGAAAAGCCACAGACAAAGATGCGCTCCAGCGATACGCCGCCATCCACGGCCAGTTTCACGACTGCAGCCACCTTTGCCAGGGCGGACGACAGCCACGGTTCGTTTTCCGAGATGGGCGCCATGAACGAGTAGGGGTACCAGCGATGGTCCGCTGCCTGCGGAGCAAGATAGGCTACGCGGTCGTCGTACATCTCGCCCGCCAATCCGAGTATGTCCTCCGCCGACGCGCCCCGTCCGTGCAAAAGAACGACCGCAGCCATCGCTTCGTTCAGCGGTGCACCCAGAGTGCGGACGGGCTGATCACGATGAGGATCGGTCACCGGTCTCTCCCTTCTACTTGCGCGTGTGCAGTGCAATGGGAGGCAGCATACGCTCCACGCGGAAACGCTGCCGTTCAAGCCAGGGGGGTAGCTTGAGTGCTTCGCCCAGCGATTCGATGGGCTCATCCAGGGCAAACCCCGGCGGATCAGTGGCGATTTCGAACAGAACACCGCCCGGCTCGCGAAAGTAGATGGAATGAAAGTAGGTGCGGTCAAGTACCGGGGTCACGTCGAGAGAAGCCGCCGTCAGCACCGAGCGCCACTCCAGCTGCGCGGCATCGTCCGATGCGCGAAAGGCGATATGGTGCACACTGCCCGCGCCCATCCTTCCGTAGGTGAGCTGCGGCTGAACCAGCACATCAATGTGATTGCCCAACGCGTTGCCCTCGGCGGCAAAACGAAAGCGATTCTCCTGCTCAGCGATCTTGCGGAAACCCATGGTGGACAGCACGGCTACCGTCCTTTCGTAGCCGCCCTCACAAAGGGTAACGCCGAAGAAGCCACGAATCGCGTGCTCGGGCGAAACGTCGCTGGTTCGCGGCGCCTTCGCCTCGCCTGCGTCCGTGTGGCCAACGATCTCCAGGCGCAGGCCGTCGGGGTCGGCAAAGCTGAGGACCTCCTCCTCAAATCGCTCCCCAGTGCGCTCCGCCGGAACGCCAGAGGAAAGCAGGCGATTCTCCCAGAAGTCGAGCGACACGAGAGGCACGCTGAAAGCGGTCGCTGAGGTTTCACCTACGCCCAGGCTGCCCCGCGTGGCGTGTAGCCAGGGGAAGAACGTAAGGATCGTGCCCGGAGACCCGCCATCGTCTCCAAAGTAGAAGTGGTAGGTTCCGGGGTCGTCAAAGTTGATGGTGCGCTTTACGAAACGAAGGCCCAGCACTTCGGTGTAAAAGTCGAGGTTCCGTTGCGGGTCGGAAGCAATTGCTGTGACGTGATGTAAGCCGACGATGGGGTTTGGCATGAATCGCCTCGTATCAATGGTGGAAGTCCCAGTGTAAGGCTGCTTGGGTGCAACGAAAAGGGCACCCGTCGTGGGCGCCCTTTTTCGCGGCTGAATGGTTGTTGGTTTAAGGCAGGTAGTAGCGGAATGAGGTCCAGAGACCGTTATCCGTGCCTTCAGGCGTCGTGCCTATACCCGACCAGATATTGCGTATGAAGTAGGAGTACTGAATTCCCTGGCGCAGCCGGCCTGCGGGTCCCCTGTAGAAGTCATACCAGTAGCCCGCAGTAAACTCCTGCACATCCTTGGTATCGGCGGTGCAGTTCGATTGCGAGCCGGGAGTGAAGCCCACGGTTGTGGTGCCCGGGACCGGCTCTGTGCCGCAGCCTGTTTCGACATTGAGGTAAGAGCCATACCCGACCGATTTAGTCTTGCTGGTCAGGAAATAGCGGCGGCCCGCGTAGTCACCACCATAGTTGAAGTAAAGATCCAGCCGTGGAGTAGCGTGAAACTCCAGGGTACTCAGTGCGGAGAAGCCGTGCAGCAGGGCGAGCTGTCCGTCCGGCCGTACCGTCGTGTCCCCGATCTGCGCGTCACCGTAGCGGCCGATACCATCACCGTACAGACCCTTCAACCCGATATCCAGGTGCTTGTTCAAGGTCGGGATGCGGAGACTGCCGCCAATACCACCGCCAGTCGTGGAATCGTTGTACGCTCCGGCAGCGGAGCCGGAGGCAGTCGTCACCCCATTCACCGTCGTGTAAACCGCGTTCGGATAGACGCGTGCGCGGAAGAAGCGGGCAATGCCGAAGAGTTCATAATGTCCCCAGCCTGCTGGCTCGAATGCTACTTTGGCCACGAAGTCAGGCGCTACGTTTGAGGCATAGTTCGCAGTAGAGTTGTAGAGCCCGCCGCCCGTGCCGGCCTGCCCAATGACAAAGTTAAAGGGCAAACCGTGACCGACAAGCTGTGTTTGCGCATTCTCCACAGACGCACCAAAGAACATCGTCTTGCCGAAGTTCTTGGTCACGCGGAAGCCGTACTGCCGCTCCCAGACGAAGCCGGCTTCGTACTGCGGATCGATGGTTGAGGGAAGAATCTCGGAGCGATTTTGCAGCCCCTTTGTCGTCTCTGTCGCCAGGCTCCACATCTGACCGCCGGTGAACGTCCAGCCACTTGGCAATTCAGCCTGAGCCCACGCCTGGCGTTGGCGCATGGTGTAGGAGTTGCTTTCATTGTTGTTGGAAGTCACACCGGCACTGAGGAAATCAGCCTCAATGTAGCCTCGCATGGTGAACGCGGGGATCTTGCCTTCAGCCAACAAAGACAGACGCGACTGCCGGCCGGAGCCGTAGAACTCGGAGTATTGCCCTTGAGCAGAATGTTGCAACGGAATGCCAGTCATGGCCGTGTTAAGACCGCCTCCGGTAGCAGCCGACCGGTACACGGTTTCAGCCGCCATGAAGCCGCCCGGCGTGATGGTCGCTCCTTTGTAGTGCAGGGAATCGGGGTTCGTAATCTGCTTTTCTACCTTCGCCTGCTGCTCCTGTACCGTGCTGGCCAACGAAACATTATTGGTCTTCAGGTCGGTGACCGCGCCTTGCAGGCTGCTGACCGCCTGCGTGTTCTCCGTCAGCACCGACGCCTGCTGGGCAGCTTGCTGTTGAGCCTGGGCGGCCGCAGCCTGGGCCGCGGCGGCCGCCTGCTGGGCCTGCTGCAGCTGTGTGTCGCGATCATTCAGCTGTTGCCTCAACTGTTGGATCTGCGTTTGCATCTCTTCGCGCAGCTCTTGGATCTGGCTCTCCACCGAAGGCTTCTTGGGAGGTGCGGGTTTTCGGGTGACCGGCTTCTTGTGGGTTGTCGAAGAGGTACTCGTGGTACCGGACGCTGTTGTCTGTGCCAGCCCGGCAGACAGTGCCGAAACCAGCGCCAGCGTCGCCAGCGTCTTCAGTTGGTTCTTCATTGGTCCTCTCTCTTTTTGCCTTGTGATTGCAGTGCGCTCACGAATGCATGGGTGCCGAAAAGTCTCGCGCCAAGGTTGTTTCCGTTTTTCATACGGGAAGAATCCTTAGGGCCGCGCGGACGATTTGCACTGTGAGGTTCTCAGTTGCCTGTGAACATCTGAAGAATTTGCCGTGAAAAAGCGAAGAAAGCGGGTATTTTCCTCTTTGAGAAAACGGGACCAAGGCCTTTGTTTTGAGTGAGTCGCGCTCCATCCGGCGCGAGCGGAACAAGGAATAACCTGGAAGTGGTAGCGCCAGCCTGGCATGCCTCGTGCCAGACTGGCGGGGTTACCCCTCTATTTGCAGCGGTCGGTCGATGCGGACCCTGGCCTCGCCGAGTTTATGAAAACGCCGTGATCCTGCCGGCCAGCTTTCGGTAGTCATCCATAGTCCTCGCCCCAGCGTTCTACTTGTGTAAATAGCGTGTTCGCAGCCTCGACCTTCCACATGGCACTGCCATCTGGGGCGTAACCTAATGAGAGGAATTGCGTCACATTTATGACGCTGCTCGAGAACCTATGCTGATCAAAAAAACGAACGACATTCCGTCCTCTGAAATCACTCCCCGGAGCACCTACCTCAATCGCCGGAACTTCATGGCCGGCGCCGCCGCCCTTGGAATCGCTGGGATCATTCACCCAAAAGACGCGCGTGCGGACGCCGCCAAGCTGCAGACGGTGAAGAGTCCGCTTTCCACCTCCGGGTTAACGCCCACCTCGTTCAAAGACATCACCAGCTACAACAACTTCTACGAATTCGGAGTGGAGAAGGGCGACCCAGCCAAGAACGCCGGACGCATGAGGACCCGCCCCTGGACGGTGACGATCGACGGCCTGGTGAAGGAGAAGAAAAAAGTTGGTATCGACGAGCTGTTGAGCTTCCGGCCTATCGAGGAGCGCGTCTATCGCCATCGTTGCGTAGAGGCCTGGAGCATGGTAATTCCGTGGGCCGGCTATTCGCTCTCGGAATTAATCAAGTGGGCTGAGCCTCTGCCCAAGGCAAAATATGTGCAGTTTCTTACCCTTGAAGATCAAGCCATCATGCCGGGCATCTCGCAGATCAACCTGGACTGGCCTTACTCGGAAGGGCTGCGCATGGACGAAGCCATGCATCCGCTCACTCTGCTGACCTTCGGCCTGTACGGGGAAGTATTGCCCAACCAGGATGGTGCCCCGGTGCGCATCGTGGTGCCGTGGAAATACGGTTTCAAATCCGCCAAGTCGATCGTAAAAATACACTTCACTTCGGACCAGCCGAACACTGCGTGGAACGAAATGGCGCCGCGGGAGTACGGCTTTTATTCCAACGTGAACCCCAATGTGGACCATCCCCGCTGGAGCCAGAAGACCGAACGCCGCATCGGTGCTTCTCTCTTCGACCAGCGCCAACCCACGCTTATGTTCAACGGCTACGGAGATCAGGTCGCCAGCCTCTACAACGGTATGGATCTCAAAAAAAACTTTTAGGGCTTTGCAGCAGCACTCCTGACAAGCCACGCCCGGGCCGCCTTATCCTTCACCAATGCGCGAAGGACGGGCTCATCCCGGTCCGGAAAGGAAAGGGTCTTAGAGCGGCATGAACAAACGCGCCATCGTCGCTCTTAAAGTTGCGGTTTGGTTCGCTTGCCTGACCCCGCTTGGCCTGCTGGTCTACAACGGGTTCAACAATAATCTTGGGCCGGACCCCACAGCAACGGTGACCCACGCCACCGGCTTTGCCACACTTCGCCTGCTGGTTATCTCGCTGGCCATCACTCCACTGCGCAGGCTATCGCCACGGCTCGCCTGGCTGGTGCGCTTCCGCCGTCTGCTTGGCCTCTTCGCTTTCTTCTATGGCTGCCTGCATCTGCTCACCTATCTCTGGCTTTATTCCGGCTTCAGTGTCGCAGCGATGATCGACGACATCGCCAAACGCCGCTACATCGTGGCCGGCGTGACCGCGTGGCTGTTGTTGGTTCCGCTGGCCGCCACCTCCACCAATTGGTCCATCCGGAAACTGGGGGGGAAGCGTTGGCAGGCGCTGCATCGGCTCGCGTATGCCTCGGCCATCTGTGGGGTGATTCACTACTGGTGGATCGTCAAGACCGGGGTGCGCACACCCATCACCATCACCCTGGTGCTGGCCATCCTCCTGATGGCGCGCATTGTCTGGTCGGTGCGCCAGAGCGAAAGCAGGCAGGCTACGGTTGTCGGTTCGAGGTAATCGTCCGCCTATTCTTTCAGGTCTGCGAACATGTCCGTCTCCAGCGGGGAGGAACGCATGCCCGGCGCGGCCGCCAACAGATACTTCTCTTCGCCGCCCGTCTCCTCGAAGACAGTCTTGACCTTGACCAGGAGCTCGGCCTGGGTCGTGTGTTGCTGGAAGGCCTCAAATTTCTTCGCTTTCAAGTCGCCCAACGTCAGCACCAGCGAGGCCGGCACGAGTGCGATCCCGGGCGTTTCTTCATAGGCTAGAAATGGGGCCACCGCGTAGTACAGCTTTTGCGGACGGTAGGGAAGTAGCCCCGCAGCGATTTGCTCCGGGGCGAAATTGCTGCGTCCAGCCCAGTGAAAGGCCGCGGTGGCAAAGAAGCAGACCATGGTGTGGTCCCGGTGTAGGTTTACGTTGCCATCGCCCCCGAAGGTGAGCACCACCTGGGGCCGTAATTTGCGGATGCGCTCGACCAGCTCAGTAGTGACCTGGATAAAGTCCTGGCGCGCCAAGTCGCCGTCGGGATAAGCCAATACCTCTCCATGAGCAACGGACAGCACGCGCAGAGCCGCGGCGAACTCCCGACGACGCAGAGTCGCCAGTTCGTCGCCGCTGCGGGCAGTCCCCCGGTTCGATGCAGCGCGTCCTTCCGTCAGGCAAACCACACTGGTTTCGACACCGCGCTGGTGCGCCTGCATTAAGGCGCCGCCGAAGGCCCCGCACTCGTCATCGGGGTGGGCGGTAAAACACGTCAGCCGCAGTGGCAAAATGGTTCTCTCATCTTTCTAAAGGATACGGCCAAACTAAATTTTGTATCAGGGTCCGATTCTCACGCAGGCTCTCTAAAGCCTCGGAGAACGCCCAATTTCGCGACCTCAACTCTAAACACTGCTTAGGAGAGGATTAATCCCAGGGCAGGCAATTTTCCGCGACCGGGCGAAAGCTTCTGCGATGCAGCGGACTTGGCCCATGGGCGGCCAGCGCCTGTTTGTGCTCCGGTGTGCTGTAGCCCTTGTGAGAGGCCAGGCCGTACTGTGGATATTCACGATCCAGCTGGCACATGCGGCCATCGCGGTAGACCTTGGCGACCACCGAAGCCGCCGCAATCGAGATGCTTAAGGAGTCACCGTAGATGATGCTGGTTTGGGAGCAGGCGAAGTCGAGACGCATTGCATCGATGAGCAGGTGGTCCGGTGCAACTGCCAGTCGGCAAACCGCAGCGGTCATCGCCATGCGGGTTGCCTGATAGATATTGATGCGGTCGATGGTCTCCGCATCGACTTCTTCGATGGCGATGGCCAACGCTTTACGCTCGACGATACGCGCCAGCCGCTCCCGTTCTTCCGCGAGCAATTGCTTGGAGTCTCGCAAGCCCGGAATCCGGCATCCTTCGGGGAGAATCACTGCCGCTGCGACGACCGGCCCGAAGAGCGCGCCGCGGCCGACCTCGTCGACGCCGGCGATCACCCTGGCCCCGGTAGCGCGCGCAGCCCGCTCGTAGCGGCCTCCGCACACCAGCGTTCGCAGCATGCGCATCTTGCGCGTCGCCGCGGAAACTTCCCGCTCCAGCGCTTCCGGCTCTATCAGGGGCTCGTATAGGGGTTCGTGTATCGACTCAGGCATAGCCAAAATCGAGTGTAGATCATTTCCAGAAGTGCCCGTCGTGCTTGGCCCGCGTTTCCCACAGCTGCCAACAAAAATGGGTACCTACGTAGCAACGCCCCGGCAGCAACGGCTCCCGGGGCGAGTTTCGGGATGACGGAATGCTACTTGCGTTCCACTTCTTTCAGGCGAGCTGCCTTGCCGCGCAGGCCCCGCAGGTAGAAAAGCTTAGAGCGCCGGACACGGGCGGACCGCACCTTCTCCACTTTGTCGACTACCTTGGAGTTGAAAGGGAAGATGCGCTCGACCCCCTGGCCGAAACTCATCTTGCGCACGGTGAAACTGCCTTGCGCACCGTTCTTGAGCGCAATCACGATGCCCTCGAAGGCCTGCAGGCGTTCTTTGTCGCCTTCTTTGATCTTGACCTGCACCCGTACGGTATCTCCGGGCACGAACGTGGGCAGGTCGGTGCGCCGAAGCTTCTCGGCGAGACGCTGCATAACTGGATGAATAGACATAATTGCTTCCTGTTCGCGATGAAAAAACTGCCTAACGTCGAAGTTCTTAGTTTACACGGAATCTTTACTTTGCGCGCTCCCGAGGCGCAGTTCCAGGGCACGGAGAAACGCGCGATCCTCCGCGCTTAGCTCTGCATCGCGCAGCAAATCAGGCCGGTTGCACTGCGTTTTTTTGAGCGCCTGCTCCCGCCGCCAGCGGCGAATTTGCTCATGGTTGCCGCTGCTCAGCACCTCAGGTACAGTCAGCCCGCGAAACTCGGCCGGGCGCGTGTAGTGGGGGTAGTCGAGCAATCCACCGGCGCCACGGGTCGAGTTCAACCCGGCGCCCGCCGTGCTTCGCAGCAGCGCATCCGCCGGCCCGAAGCTTTCGTTCTCCGCCGACGCGTCGTTGCCGAGCACTCCTGGCAACAGACGCATGGTGGCGTCCAGCACCACCGCGGCAGCCAACTCGCCGCCGGATAACACGTAATCCCCAATCGAGAGCTCCTGGTCCGCGACCAGCTCGTTGATCCGCTCGTCGACCCCTTCATAGCGCCCGCACAGCAGTACTACTCGCTGCGCCTGGGCCAGTGCGCGGGCCGTAGCCTGGGAGAATTTTCTCCCCTGCGCGGAGAGCAGAATCACCGTTTCCCCCAGTGCGGCCCTGTCTGATTTGGGGGCAAGCCCCAGATACTCCACTGCTTCGGCTAGAGGCTCCGGCTTCAACACCATACCCTCGCCGCCGCCAAATGGCCGGTCGTCGACGGTGCGATGCCGATCGTGAGCAAACTCGCGCAGATCGTGCACGCCCACGCCCAGCAAGCCGCCCTCGATCGCCCGCTTGACCACTCCGTGCTCGAAGATGCCGGCAAAGAAGCCGGGGAAGATGGTGATGATGTCGAAGCGCAAGGCCATTACTCCGCTTCGTCCCCATCGCTGGATCGGGGTTCGGCTAGCCTCTCCTGCTCGGTCAAAGGGGCCTGCATGGCCAGCAGGCCCAGCGGTAGCTCCATCTCCATCCGTTTGCCCTCGATGTCTAACCTTCTCAGGTAGGCCCGGACGAAGGGTATAAGCAATTCCTCGCCGGCCGGTGTGCGTATCACCAACATGGCCGGGCCCGCTCCTTCCGGCTCTACATCCACGATCTCGCCTGCATCTTTGGCGCCGCCCCGGCTCACGTCGATCACCCTGACTCCCATCAGGTCGCTGACATAGGCGGCATCGCCCTCGAGCGGCATGCGCTCTTCGCGTGGAATCACCACCTCGAAGCCACGCAGATTCTCCGCGTCGGCAATCGAGTCGACCAGAGCGAATTTCAGCACCACACGTCCCTTGTGCAGCCAATGGGATTCCACCCTGGCAGCGCGCATCGTATCGAGCTGGGCCCCAATGGGCGGACGAAGGAATAGCCGCTTGCGCTCCGAGAAGTGCTCCGGAAAGTCAGTAAAGATATCGGCCAGCACTTCGCCGCGACGCCCCTGCGGGCGCACAATGCGGGCCAGGAGCACCCAGCTTCCAGGGGGCACTGTCATTTTGCGATTCTCGTTCGAAGAGCAGGGAGTCCCTATAGCGCACGCAGGGCAAGGCTAAGAGTCGGCCGGCTTCCCGCCCTCATCTTCTTCGAGGATATCCAGCGTGTAGCGATGGTGCAGTTTCATGCTCACCGCGCTCAGAATGGTTCGCATGGAGCGTGCCGTTCGGCCTTGTTTGCCGATTACCTTGCCCACGTCCGCAGATGCCACACGGAGGCGCAACACCGTGTTTTCGTCTCTGGCCACAGCCTGCACCTCGACTGCTTGCGGGTCGTCAACCAGGGCTTTGGCGATCTCCGTGACTAGTTGTTGCATATCATCATGATTCACTTCTTGCATCATCGGAGCTGCCTCAAATGAACCAACCAAAGCAGGATTGCCGCAGCAATCTACTGGCAACCGGACGTACTTCAGAAGCCGGCGCTGGCTGGGGTCTCTTCATGACCGAGCATTAGACCGCTTTTCCTGTGGTTGTGTCCAGAGTGTTTTCCAGAGCAATGTTGGAGCGCAGCAATCACCCGCGGGGTTCCCGCGGAAGCCTCCAAGGGCAAAACCTCGACCTCTCCACCCTACTGCGGGCGAGAGGTCAGATGAGCACTCCAGGGAGTCGCTGTCTCCGCGCTGGAACTCCTTGGGGCAACGGCAGCGATAAGCTAGGGCATTTTTGCTAATGGTGTAGACCAGGAAACTGAACTCAACGTGGCCATTCCGCCAAAACCGGGGCCCCCGGGCACGCGGTCTTTGCGTGTCTGGGGTGGAAAGAATGGCCACCCATAACGGATCCCGCCGGCCCACAGTATTAGCGAAAATGCGTTACGCCGCGGTGGCGGCTGGCGCGTAGGCGGCGAGCAGTTTGGCCACACGTTCGGAGAGTTGTGCTCCGTTGCTGGTCCAGTGTTGTATGCGCTCACGCTTCAGATCGACGGTGGCCGGATTGGTGCGCGGGTTGTAGGTGCCCACCACCTCGATCGACCGGCCATTGCGGGCACGGTCCTTCTCAATCACAACAACACGATAATACGGCTGCTTCCGTGCACCGAAGCGAGCCAGACGAATCATCAACACAGGCGTAAATCCTTTCAGATCTTCTTCCCTGATGGAGTGAAATCCAGGTGGGTTTGGGGCAGTGACAAGCGGGTAAAATTAGCCGCTTAGGCCGCATACTTCCCAACTATCCAGTATCGCTGGACCGGACACATTGCGCAAGTTTTCTCCCCTTGCGCCTTCAGCGTGGCAGAATCGTCAGCAAGAGGTCGCGACGAAGCCTAAGCGACAGCGTCGAGATAACTGGAGAAGAGGGGGGTTGAATATTCCTGGATGAATGCAGTGAGCTTAACTAGCATCGCACTATAGGTAGCCACGGCCCGATGGGCATTCACGGATGCTCCTACCGGCGAAGACGACAGCATGTATTGGGCCAAAGCCAACATGACGCACAGCCGGATCTGGAATGCGTCACTTCGCAAACTTTCCAGCATTTCCTGATCCACCCCTTCGCCGTGCTCAGCGGCGTAGTCAGCCAGCTGAACCAGAATTGGGGAATTTTTATACATTGCCCACAACCCTTTGCAGCCTTGGATCCGTTGCCATACGTCCTTGGTGCTGACCTGAAGTTCGCTCTTGTATAGAAAACGCTCGGTGATTTCTTCGATACCCCAGTCGTTGCAACGCAACTGACTGATGATCCCGTCCCAGCTCTTGGCGCGACGCTTCATCTGCTGCCTCCGCCAGAATCCAGCGTAAGCAATCAACAGGGCAGTAAGGATTACCTGGAGCAGCGGCAATATCATGTTTTTATTTCACCTGCATACGAACCAGCGCCGTCCGTGCAAGCTTGGCTCGCCCAGCAAGTGTAACCAAAAACTGTTCCATTTGTGGACTGAATTCACGCCGCCGTACCTCTTTAGTTGTAAATGCCCACACTAAAAAGCCGATTTCCAGAGCATAGGCAATCCCACGGATCGGCTCCAGGGCATCGGGGCCGGAGGAATGGCGGGCAGCCAAGCTCACGATCAGGTCCACGGCGCTGTAGAAGGAAAGGGCAGTGGCTAGCTGTAACACCTTGTTTTTCCAACCGATTCCCAGCACCTGCGCAAACCCGGCCGTGGCCACAAAAATGAGCATACGCAGCAACCCTACTGTGAGGTCGAGGGGGCGCCTGATGTCATAGACCCTGTTGCCGGTGTCGTGAACATGCCAGGCGAGCAGGGTGCCACCCAGCAGGGCTAAGGCGATTAGCGTGATAAATGCCCGAATCGTTCCCCGAGGGAGCGAAGTGTGCACCGGGCGAAGAACATTCCAGGCGATTTCAAAAAGAACACTCAGATCGAACAGGTACTGCAGGGGAAGCAGCATGAAGGCGATGGCATGTCCGACACGCGGCGGGTACACTGCCATGATCGCGGCAAGCCCAACGTCGGTGAGCACATTGAACGCAATATAGAGAGTGAATACAGGGAAGGTCCTGTATTGGCGGCGAGTAAGCAAAATGACCAACAGACCCATCTCCGCGACGAAGCCGAGGAGACCGAGCGCCGCATACCATGCTTGCAGACCCATCTTGCACCCTTATAGATGCAGCATAGCCCAAGGCGCGCCGTTGGAGAAGAACCGCTTTAACTACCCCAGGAGATGAAAGAGGAACTCCAGTGGGCTGGCATGTGCAGCGGCGGTCATGCCAAGTAGTCCAGCTACAGTAAGGGCGCGGATCAGCGTCATCTTCACAGGGAACTCCTGGTGCGCAGGTAGCGCGTAATCCAAGGTTACCTTCGTTGATGACCCACCGCTACAACTTTCGTGTGATTATTACTAAGTATATAACTTTAAATCACAGGTAACGCCCCGCTCGGATGCGCGGGTGTCTCATGCTCTCAATGCCGAAGCAGTTTGCCCTAAACCTCGCGGGGGTATTGAAACTCAAGACACCAGAGTGCGTAACTTTAGTACTGTGAGCGCAAAAAGGTGGCCTTTTTAGGGGATTCCCGTACATCCTGCTTCTGATTATTATCAGTTCATGGATATCTCCCTCGCAGTCGCAACCGATCGTCCTGTCGAACTCCGCGCTGCGGTTCGCTTTCCCCTGTGCGTACCGATTACTATTTGCACGGAAACGGGAGACCTGCCGGCGGTTACGGAAAATATTTCGGCCAACGGTGTTTTGTTTGAGCTCGCCACATCACTCGCGGTGGGCAGTATTGTTAGCTTCACGATTGCAATGCCGGCCGAAGCGATGGGCACCCCCACCGATGTTGTATTGCACTGCACCGGCCGCGTGGTACGCTGCACACCAGATGTAAAGACGACGCATGTCGCTGCAGTAATCGATAAATATCACTTTAGTCATTGAAGCTATTTTGGTCTCTGAACCTATGGTATCTGCCAAGCCTGAATTTCCCGATGCCGGTCCGTCTGACGGCGCATTTGATCCCGATGAGGGTGCCGACAACGCTGCGATTAGGATTGTTCTTGCCGATTCGCAGGCGATCTACCGGGTAGGTATCCGGAAGATCTTTGCCCTAGAGGATGATATTCGTGTGATTGCGCAGGTCGATACACTGGCCGGCCTTCACGGCGCTATCCAACGCTTCCCCACAGACATGATCCTGCTGGAGGGCAATTTGATTGCCGGCACGATCGATGCCATTCCCGAACTTGTTCGGCGAGCTCCGCAGCTCAAGATTATTGTCCAGTCGGCTCAGAACGATGAGTCCAACACGGTCGAGCTCTACCGACGGGGTGTCCGAGGCATTATTCCCCGTTCCATCTCGCCTGACCTGCTGGTCAAGTGCGTGCGCAAAATCGCCGCCGGGGAAACCTGGATCGACAACCAGTCGATTAATTGGGTGATCGAGGCTTATCGCTCGCAGGCAACTGCGCTGACCAGCCCCAGAACTCAGCCGCGGCTTTCACCCAAAGAGCTGGCGATCATCACCTGCATTACCCAGGGCAAGCGCAACAAGGAGATCGCCTACCAGCTTGGGACCACGGAGCAGGTCATCAAGAACTACCTGCGCAAGGTCTATGACAAGCTGGGCGTTTCCGATCGCCTCGAGCTGGCGCTCTATTGCCTGCACCATCAGCTGCACAAAAAGGCTGCCGGCACGGTGCCCGTTACCAGCACCCCCATCAACGAGCCCCTCGCGGTCAATAACGGCAAGCTCTAGGACCCAGCGGCTTTTCCTTCGGGAAAAGCCGCTGGGTTTGCTACGTCTCAGAGCAGGTGGATAGATCCAAGTCTCCGCCATGCGCGAATTTTGTGGTGAGTCGCGGCTTTGCTGCTCTGTATCGGGGCCCGGCTAAACAGGCTGCGGAAAAAGTCGCTGTGGGGTAGGTCCGGGCTTTAGCCCGGACACCCATTCTCAAAACCCATCGGCCTTCAGGCCCTGAGGTACCGTTTTCCTCTATGCCTCTGTGGAATTCAAGCAAAGTGAATAGCTCAGGGCCTAAAGGCCAAAGAATTTGCCCGGTCGATGTCCTGGCTAAAGCCCGGACCTACCCCACAGCGACTTTTTCGCAGTCTGTCAAAGTCGGGCCCTCATTCAAAACATGAGCAGGGGCTTCCCTTAACGCTGCTGCCCGAAGAGCATCCAAACGAGCAGGCTGATAAAAGCGATAAACGAAACCAGCAGGAAGCCACCCAGCGCCAGCGCGACCGTGCGCTGCTGCTCCGGTTTCGGCCTGGTAATGCCGAAAGCTCCGATGAAGCTCTCCACCAGAAAATTCAGCAGTTTCATGATGTCTCTTAGTATCCCCCGCGGCAGCGCTGGCGGCTACTCCTACTGCTGATACCATTGAGCACGATCGCGAGGAGAGGGCTGCCATGAGTGATCGGGAAACACCGGAATCGGCATCGCCGCCCAGCCCGGACCTGCCTGACCCCGCCAGAGAAGCTCTCGACCAGCCTCATCTCACTTCACAGGAGCTGGAGCAGGAAATAGGCGACTCCGAGGCCTGGGACGAGGCCTCGGAAGACAAAGACAGCAGTGCGCCCGACGGCTAACGGATTGTTGGATTACGATCAGATACGGTTACATAATGATTTGTTCTAGGCTTGCGGGGTTTCCCACGCACCCGATTCCGCGGAACGAAACATAGCTTCGATCACCGCCATATTCCTGATCGCGTCCGCGAGCGGGATTGGCACCGGCGTGCCTTCGCGCACTGCCCGGGAAAAGACGTCTCCTTGAATGGTGTATTGATCGCAGGTAGGGAAGCTCTCAACAGTGATGCCGCCACCCATCAGGTCACGCCCGTCGTCGATGAAGATGCGGCACGGGCGGTCATTGGGTGCATTGAATGGGATTTCGATTTCGATACGGCCTTTCGTTCCCAAAATTTGCATTCGCTGGTAGGGGACAAGCTGCGTGCTGCAGGTAAACGTCGCCTGCCCGGAAGGGAATTCCATGATGGCGGAAGTCAACCGATCCACCTGTAGCTTCGGGTCTTTCTCCAACAGCGCTGCTACTCGCAGCGGCTCTTCGTCGAAGAGGAAGCGAGAGGTGTTAATCGGGTAGCACCCTATATCCATCAGGCCCCCGCCGCCGCATTCTGGAATGTTGCGGATGTTCTTCGGATCAGTATTGAAGTAGCTGAAGAAGCCCTGGATCGAATGCAGCGAACCAATCCGGCCCGATGCAATCAGCTCACGGGTGCGCAGCCACTGCGGATGGGTGCGTACCATGAAGGCTTCGCCAATGATTACGCCGGTGCGCTGCTGCACCGGCAAGAGCGTCTTGGCTTCGGCAACCGTCATGCTGAGCGGCTTTTCGCACAAGACATGTTTGCCCGCTTCCGCAGCCTTGATCGACCACGGGATGTGGAGCTGGTTGGGGAGTGGATTGTAAATTACCTCAATCTGCGGGTCGGCGAGCAGCTCTTCGTACGATCCATAGGCCTTCGCGATGCCCAGGCTGCGAGCAACCTCCTCGGCTTTGCCCAGGTCGCGCGAGGCAATCGCGGTCACCTCGGTCCAATCACCCTTTTGCATGGCCGGTAGGACTTTCTTAACCCCGATTGCGGCCGTGCTCAGAACTCCCCAGCGAACTTTGTTTGGCATAGACGGTTATGGTAGAGCATTCTACTTCTGCTTGCGCCCAGGCCACACGGGATCGCGCTTTTCCAGAAAGGCTTGGAGCCCCTCTTTAAAGTCGGGGCTATTGCGGATCTTTTCATTCCACCGCATGGCCCGCGCGAGATCGCGATCAAGGCGATCCTTGGCATAGCCACTCAACAATTTTTTCACCGCGCTCATTGATTCCGGACTGTTCCTGAGCAGCAGCGCAGCCAGCGCGTGGACCCGCACCATCAGTTCGCCCTCGGGTGTTATCTCGGTCACCAGGCCCAGCGACAGGGCTTCCTGAGCATCCAGAACCCTGCCCGAGAGGAGCAGAGTTTTGGCCTTCTTTTCCCCGATCATTTCCAACAGAAATACGGAGACGATGGCGGGAATGAACCCTATCTTCACCTCTGTGTAACCAAACTTAGCCTGGGGCGCAGCCAGGGTGAAGTCACACAAGGTGGCTAATCCTGTCCCCCCGGCGATGGCCGGCCCGTTCACGGCGGCAATCGTCGGTTTCGTCAATTCGTACAAGCGGCGCATCATCCACATGGTGGATTCGGCGTCCGCCCGCTGGTCCTCCGGGCGCTGATTGTTGAGCGTCTTAAGATTCTCCAGGTCCATGCCGGAGCAGAAGGCCGTTCCCGCGCCGGTTAGCACAACCACCCCGCACGAGCAGGTTGCAGACTCGGCCAGGGCGTGGGTAAGCTCGGCAATCATTTGTGGGTTCAAGGCATTGCGCCGTTCCGGTCGGTTCAGGGTGATGGTGTGGATACCGGCGGCTTCCTTGATCTCCAGGGTTGCGTAGTTGATGGCCACGGTCTCTCGATTGCTCCTCGGTGGATTAGCGGGCGTTAACTGCACCGAATCTATCAGCGATGGCACGACCCTTCGCCAGCAATTCGTTCAGCGGGCGTAAGGGAGGCAGGTTCGCACCCAGTTTGCTTAGCTCGGCCAACGCTGCCTCAGTGGCCACATTGCCCACCAGCGCGTCTTGGGCGAAGGGACAACCGCCCTGCCCACCCAGCGCCATATCCAGGCGGCGGCAGCCCGCCAGGTAAGCTGCTGCGACCTTCGGTGCGGCGTGCTCCGGGCGGGCGTGCAAGTGCACTCCTAACTCGATCCCGGTGACTTCCGCGAGCACGGCACTCACCAGCGAGTGGATCTGCCCCGGACTGGCCATCCCCACGGTATCGGCCAGCGAAATCTGTTCAAGGCCCAGCTCCTTCAGAGCCACGCAGGCCGAAATCACGTCTTCCTGCCGCCAGGGGTCGCCGTACGGGTTGCCGAAGGCCATGGACAGATAAGCCACCACGCCCAGCCCGGCCCGCGAAGCTTGAGCGCAAATTTTTTTGAGCGTTTGGCCCGCCTGTGGAAGTGTCTGTTTTTGGTTGCGCTCAAGAAATGTGGCCGAGATGGAAAAGGGAAAGCCCAGGGTAGCGACCACTCCTGTGCGGACAGCCCGCTCCGCACCCTGCTCGTTCACCACGATCGCGATGATCTCCACGCCGGAGGAGAAATCGAGCAAGCCGAGAACCCGCTCCGAATCGGCCATTTGCGGCACGGCCGAGGGAGATACAAAAGAGACAGCGTCAATATGCGTGAAGCCGGCGGCTACCAGGGAGCGCAGGTAATCAGCCTTGACCTCCGGCGGAATCTGTTGCGGCATGGCCTGCCACGCATCTCGCGGGCACTCGATGATCTTGACGGGCGGTGTAGTCACTGCAGCGTTCTCCAGGCACTTAGTTCCGCCCCAGCAGCCGCAGTAAGCTGAAACCGAGCAGATGAATCACAGCTAGCTGCACCAGTACTTTCCACAGCGGCTTCCACTTCATGGCTACGGTCGCGTACAGGCCATAGAGCGTCCACTGCGCATACAACATTATCTGCGACCAGCTGTCGCTTGTCTGCTCCGAGAGCCCTAGCTGGGGCTGCTTGAGCAGCAGTGCGTAAGGGTAGAGGAGGCGCAGTTTGAGCAATCCCTCCGCCCCCATCAGGGGCAGAATCTCCGCCGTCTTGACCGCTGCAAGGGTGATCGCGACCCCGGCCAGCAGTGGCCACCACGCGCGCCACCCGTCCGCACCGGCCTTCTTGGTTTTTCGCTTGCTTGTTCCAGCCCTCTTGGGACGCGACAGTGTCTGCGGGCTCATGGTCCGAGCATAACGCTGGGCGCGGGAGAAGATCGCGCAATCCTGCTGCCCGCCCGTCCGCGCGCATCTTGGTGGTCACATCAGAGGGGATTAGCGGGGGACGAGGAAGCTGTCTGGTATGGGCGTCTCGTCAGACTCCTGGCGCTTGTTCAAGCCGCCGTAGCGGCGTTCACGGCGCTGGTAGTCAGCGATAGCTTCCAGCAAATGGATGCCGCGAAAGTCGGGCCACAGGCGCTCGGTCACGTAGATTTCGGAATACGCCATCTGCCACAAAAGAAAATTGGAGACCCGAAATTCGCCACTGGTGCGCACCACCAAGTCGGGATCAGGCATGTGCGCCGTGTACAAGTGGCGGTGCACGTCTTCTTCGCTGATCTGCTCCAGGGGAAGATTTTTGGAGGCGGCCTCGCGAGCCAGCGCCTGGAAGGCGTCTACCAACTCGCTGCGCGCGCCGTAATTAAGCGCCAGCGTCAGCACTGTGCCGCTGTTGTGTGCGGTGGCTTCAGCAGCCCACTGCATTTTTTCCTGCACTTCGGAGGGAAGCTCATGGGTGCGGCCGATGTAGGCCATGCGCACATTGTTGTCGTTCATCCGTTCGACGTTGTCAACCAGGTAGGAGCGCAGCAGCCGCATGAGGAAGTTCACTTCCGTCTTAGGGCGGCGTAGGTTGTTCTCGAGTGAGAAGGCGTAGAGGGTAAGCCACGGCAGGTTGATGCGCGAGGCCGTCTCGACCACATACTGGACCGACTCGGCGCCCTGCTGGTGGCCAAGAAAGCGCCTGAGGCTGCGCTTGCCTGCCCAGCGTCCGTTGCCGTCCATGATGATGGCTACGTGCTGTGGCAGGCGCGCCGGATCCAATTGGCGGTAGATGGCCTGCTCTTCGGGAGAAAGTTCGGCTACGCGGCTCGCTGGCAGGAATCGCAAAACGATTGCCTTTCCTTACGACCGTAGCACATGGTCTGCTCCCCCGCAAAGCCGTCGGGATCGACCTACAGCGCAGGGGGGAGTCCATGGTTTCGCTGCCAGCTTGCCAGAGCGCAGCTAATGGCGGTTCCACGATAAGTGTGACCAGTGAAGATGGTTCAAACGGGGCTTTTCACCAAGAAAAAGCCACCTTACTGAGGCCGGATGGGCACCGTAATCGTGGAACCGCTTTAAGCGCTTCTACGGCGTCCCATGGCCAGATCGCGCACCTGGTTCAGGAACATCGAGCGCTGCAGCGTATCCATCTGCGCGATGTACGGAGCCAGTTCCGCCAGAAACGGATCGCCGAGAATCGACGCCGTCTCTTCATGGCGGCGGCTGCGGGCATCGCGCAGCAAGTGGCAAATATCGATTTCGAGCGCCGCTGCCAGACGCGCCAGCGAAGACAGCGTCGGCATCGCCTTGCCGTTCTCGATTTTGGAGATGTAGGTGCGCGGCACCTGCATGCGGCCAGCCAGCTGACGCTGACTCAGATTGCGGCCCTTGCGTAGATCACGCACCGCGCGCGCGACCTGCAGGCTGTTGTCTTCTGCCACAGCCTCTTCCGGTTCGCCGGCGAACTGCGGGACGAGCCGTTCTGGTTCCTCTACTTCGAGGGGCTTGTGGCAGCGTCTGCAAAGAGAGTTTGCGGTGCGGAACTGCACCAGAGTGCAGCGCTCACACCGAAGAACCTCACGCGCCTCGACGGTTGCTAGGGTAGTTGCCATAATTTTGTAACGGAGCGCCAGAGCAGGGCGATCCTGATAAGAAGCGCCCCTTTTAGATCACCTTGCACGTCCTCGTGCCAAGTATCCGTTTAGCGACGGTCCCTACCTGATTCATGATTACAGTGATGCAGGGTATCTTCAATGTCAAGTTAAAAAGTAGGGCGAAAGCGGAAAACGTGGTACGAATTTCGGAAGAAAGCCTAAAAAACACGGAGCCCTACGGCTGTCTGTGCAAAAAGGTACACAATGGCCGCAATAAAATGCACACGAACCGAAGCGTGGACGCTCCTCAACGAGTACACCCAATCAGCAGGTCTGCTCAAGCATGCACTCGCTGTTGAAGCTTGCATGGAAGCCTTCGGCGAAGAGCAAGTAGCTGCGCGCGCACTCACTGGGGAAGAGGCCAGCGGGTTGATTGAAACCTACCGCATCACCGGTTTGCTGCACGACTTCGACTATGAAAAATATCCCAGCGCAGCAGAACATCCCTTCATAGGAAATAAGATTCTTGCCCAACAGGGATGGCCGGAAGAGATTCGTGTAGCAATCATGGGACATGCACAGTACTCCGGTGTAGCGAGAGACACGCATCTCGCCAAGGCCCTCTTTGCCTGCGATGAATTGGCCGGTTTTCTGACCGCCGTTTCGCTCGTCAAACCTACGAAATCGATCTTCGACGTAGATGTGCAAAGTGTGCGAAAGAAGCTTAAAGACAAGGCTTTCGCACGTGGTGTGCACCGCGAAGACATCCTCCAGGGCGCGCAGGAACTGGATGTGAATCTGGATGCCCACATTGATTTTTGCATCGCAGCTTTGCGCCGAAACGCTGCCGTGCTGGGCCTCGATGGTGCGGCGGCATCGACCCCTCGGAGGTAAAACCCACCGCTCCCGTAGACCGGCGAGAAGCAATTCACCGGTGATCGATTTGCCTGGCTTAAATTTGCCGCGGCGATCCACGATGTAATGGTAACAATGAATGTTTCGTTTTGGAAGTGGATTCGACTGCTGTCGCCGATCGTGAAGCGTCGAACCGTTTTCTTTTTCATCAGTGAAACTGGTGAAACAGCAACACTGTTGCTCGTTGCCGCTTCTGCGAGCGCCCGCTAACCACATCGCGCGCAGGTAAATTTTGCCGTGCGTGTGACGCGTTTTTACCCTCTCGATTGCAAGTGCGGATTCACCGATGAATGAGAGATTGTGCTCCCACCTTAGTGTTATTGGCGTGTCTGATTCATTCCAAGCCGCGATACTGTTCTGAGCGGAGAGGATCGGAATTTTCCGGTGCCGTGGGATCGATGGCAAAATCGAAAATCTCTCCTTCGGCGAACCCCGGACTGGAGGGCAGGGGAACGAGCGCGTACTCACCCGGGGAGAGAACTTGGTGTGGAGAGAGCCGGTACCAGTCAGTCGTGCCCACGCGTTGCTGCTTGATCCCGATCACATCGGGGTACTGGGAATCTGCATGCTTCTCCTGCTGCTTGAGCTGCGCCATGGCATCTTTCGAGACCATGCGCCGTTCGCCTTCAATGCTCAGGCGCACCACGACCAGATCGGAGCGCCCATTGTCGCTGCCCGAGACTCCGCGCAAAAAAAACTGCGCTGCCGCATCGTGCACCCGAACCTGGGCTGCTTCCCCCTTGAATTCGATCGTGCGCCGTAGCTTGAGAGAAAAGCCGGAGTCACCTGTGTTTGTGTCCGGGGGCCTTAGGCGGACCAGCTCGTGTATGCCCTTCCAGGTATCAAGCGCCCAGATATGTCCGTAGGTCGGGAGCTGGAGACCGTCCGCCACGCTGATGTCGTCGGAGGAGACGCTCTGCTGAGACGAGGCCTGAGCTTGGCTCAGGGTGAGCGCGCCGTAGCCGAGGATCAAAGCCAGGGACAGGGTGCGATGGAGTTGCATGTTCAGGTGTTCTTGTTTACCAGGCCGGGCGGACCACACCATCCTAGTGCGCCGGGGCTAAAAATCAATCAATAAGTCCAGTAGGAGGCGGCCAGAACCGGACGCGCCAGCGCCAAGCCGCCAGGTTGGCGGGTTGGCGGGTAGCTTCGTAGGGAAATGGTGGGGGAGTAGCCTAGAAGGTGTAAAGTACGTAACCGGCGAGCAGAGCAAAGACGGTCATAACCAGTATCGCTTCCAGCTTTTGGTAGTCTGGAGCAGCGCCACTGAAGTGATAGCGTGCCGGCTTCCTGGGGTCGTACTGGATTGCCAGTCGCTCGCCCACACCGTAAGGTGCGATGTGCTCGACTCCCTGATGGCAAAATTCGCCGTGATTCACCTGTCCGTTCCCTGCCAGATAGGTAAATTTAATCTGATAATGGCCCGCATTGCCCCCTAGATGGTCGTGGTATCGCACCCACTCACAGGAGTCCACGGTGGCATTCGTAGTAGGCCAGGAACTGGTATGTGTAAGTTTCCAAAGTAGGTTAGACATTGTCATTCTCTTTCGACCCAGAAATCTTTCAGCCATAGGGGTTGGCTGAAAGATAATCTGATGCAGTATGTCACGTTTGGGGGATGTTGGAAATAGAGAAATTGTGCCTAAGGGGGTCAAGCGCGGCATTCGGCGGGATGGTATGCTGGCACGTTTCTTATGGCCAATCCAAATTCAGACCCACCCGTAACTCCGCCTGTGGCCGGGTTCTCCAACCTGTTGGCTTCCAGGCTAGACCCCCAGACCCGGAAAGGCCGCGCCAATACCGCCGGTATGGAGGCGCTGGTGCTGGCGTTAAGGCAGCAGGAAGACTCTATCCGCGAGGGTGGAGGCCCCAAGGCCATCGAGGCACAGCACGCTAAGAAACGCTTGACCGCCAGGGAGCGGCTGGACCTGCTGCTCGATCCCGGGGCGGATTTCCTGGAGTTAGGCCTCTTTGCCGCCTTTGGCATGTATGAAGAGTGGGGTGGCGCGGCGGCCGCGGGTGTGGTGACCGGCCTGGGGTGGGTCGCGGGCCGGCTGGTGATGGTCATCGCCAATGACGCCACCGTCAAAGCAGGCGCGTTCTTCCCCATGACCGCCAAGAAAGTTCTTCGGGCCCAGGCGATAGCCATGGAGAATCGGATAGCTACCCTCTATCTGGTTGATTCCTCAGGGGTCTTCTTACCTCTCCAGGAAGATGTGTTTCCCGACCAGGACGACTTTGGACGGATTTTTCGCAACAACGCCGTGATGAGCGCGCAGGGTATCCCGCAGATCACGGCCATTATGGGCATGTGCGTGGCCGGTGGGGCATATCTTCCGGTCATGACTGACCACGTGCTGATGACCGAAGGTAGCGGACTCTTTCTGGCTGGGCCGGCACTGGTGCAGGCGGCCATCGGCCAGAAGTACTCGGCCGAAGAGCTGGGTGGGGCCACCATGCATGCGGAAATCTCGGGCACGGTCGATTTCAAAGAGCCCAACGACCACATCTGCCTGGCCAGGCTGCGATCGCTGGTGTCCCGCCTGGGCCACGGCCCCGTGGCGCCGTTTGACCGGGTGGCGTACGATGCGCAGCGGGACGCGCCGAAGTTCGCCCCGCAGGAGCTCTACGCCCTGCTCGATCCGGACCCGGCCAAGGGAGCGGGCAACAGCTATGACATGCACGAAGTAATCGCCCGCCTGGTCGACCGTTCGCAATTCGACGAATACAAGGCGGATTACGGCAAGACAGTCCTTTGCGGGTACGGGCGGATCGGTGGCTTCTCGGTGGGGATTGTGGCCAACCAGAAAACCCATCAGACACATACCAGCCAGACAGGGGAGAAAAGGGTTGAGTTCGGGGGCGTGATTTACGCCGAGAGTGCGCAAAAGGCGGCGCGCTTCATCATGGACTGCAATCAGAACCTGATTCCGCTGATCTTTCTTCATGATGTGAATGGCTTCATGGTGGGGCGTGATGCGGAGTGGAGCGGCATTATTCGCGCCGGTGCGCAGATGGTCTCGGCGGTAGCCAACTCCACGGTGCCCAAGATTACGGTGATTCTTGGCGGCTCCTTTGGCGCCGGCCACTACGCCATGTGCGGCAAGGCCTACGATCCGCGGCTCCTCTTTGCCTGGCCAACGGCACGCTATGCGGTGATGAGCGGCGCCTCGGCGGCCAGCACGCTGGTGGAGATCAAAATCCGTCAGCTGGAACGCGGGGGCAAGCAATTGAGTGAAGAGGAGAAGAGCCAGGTCTTCGCCTCCATCCAGGCGGCCTACGATGAGCAGACCGATTGCCGTTACGCCGCGGCCCGGCTGTGGGTGGACGCCATCATCGATCCGGCGAAGACCCGTGATGTGCTGCTGACCGCGCTCCAGGCGGCGGCTCTAAATCCCGAGGTTAAGAAGTTCAATCCCGGTGTCATTCAAACATGAGGAGTCTCGCCCCCGTCGCGGATTTTGGGCACCCCCATTTGGAGCCACGTACAGTAAATCCGGGTATCGCGCTGGACTGTTTGAGGGAAGGGCGCACTACAGATCCCTCGGCTGCGCTCGGGATGACAAAGGGACGGTGGTTACTTATCCCATAACCCGTGAGTTGGATGTGGAGCTCCGTCGGATTCGGTTGGTTTGGGACTTCCCGTCCATTTCACAGGAACCCACGGGTGGCGACTGCTCTCCCCTTTGTCATCCCGAGAGTTTGTGACTTTATTGGTTGCACACAAAAGCCGACGCTGAAAACAGAAAGGTTAGGTGCTGCCAAACAGCGCAAAAATCAATAAAGTCACAACCTCCGAGCGTAGCCGAGGGATCTGCAGTGCGCCCTTCCCTCAAACAGCCCAGGGTGCAATGACATTCTTCGCGGCTATCGAACCGGTCTTATGGTCGGCCTGAGTCTCGATCTCTTTTGAGATCGTCCCAATCGAAAGGTCCAGGCTCAATTTGCGAGGCACGGCCCCGCATGCGCTCCAATGCGGCCCGTACCCGGGAAGGGTCGATCACACCTGTGTCAGCAACAAGTCGAGCTACCGGCTTTCCGCGGCGGGTAATAATAACTGTTTCTCCGCGCTCCACCCGATTCAGCAAAGCGCTGAATTCGTTCCTCGCTTCGGAGACCCCGATTGTAGTCATCGCTTTGGTCATACACCAACTAGCTTAAGCTTCGTGGTCTCAGTCCCCGTGTATGCTTGCTGGAAATTATGAAACGGGTCATCACGGCGGCGGTCCTCGTCCCCCTGGTTCTGCTGCTCCTATTGAGGGGATCCTTTTTGTTGGTGGTCGTGGCGACGGCTTTGGTGGCCGAGCTTGCTACGTGGGAATACATTTCCATCGCCGACGCGCACGGGTCGCGCCTCCCCCGCAACCTGGTGTTGATAGCCATCGCCGTTCTCTTCGCCGCGACTTTTCACAATCCTTTTTTGGTCTTGCCGGTGATCGGGCTATGCAGCCTGGTACTGCTGATCGTGTGCAGCTTTCGCTCGCCCCTCGAGCGCGTGCTGCCGGATACCGCCTTCTCGGTTTTTGCCCTGATCTACATCACCCTGACCCTGGCCACACTGCCGTTGATCTGGGCTCAGCAGGACGGTCCTTCGCTACTCGTTTTCCTGTTCTGCATTGTGTGGACCGGCGACACGGCGGCCCTCTATGTCGGCCGCAACTTCGGGCGCACCAAACTTTCCCCGCGCATCAGCCCCAATAAGAGCTGGGAGGGAAGCGCCGCTTCGCTTGCCGGCGGCCTGCTCATCGCCGCGGCGCTGGTGGAGCTCTCTCGGGCGCTCGAAAACAGATCGATCTTCACCCTCCATTTCGCTGGTTCTCTGGCTTACTGGTTGGGGCTGGCCGTAGTCTTGAATCTCTTCGCCCAGGTGGGCGATTTGGTTGAGTCCGCAATCAAGCGCGGCGCTGGGGTGAAGGATTCCGGCGCTATGCTCCCCGGCCACGGAGGTATCCTGGACCGCATCGATGCCCTCCTCCTGGCCGCACCAGTGCTGTGGTACGCTCAATGGATTCGGCAGTATTTTTGAGCGGGTCCGCTTGCGTTGAAGCACATCTGCATCCTCGGTTCTACCGGTTCCATCGGAACCAGCACCCTCTCTATCATTGACTCCTATCCGCAGCGCTTCGCGGTCGCTTCGCTGGCCGCCGGTGCTAATGTGGATCTGGCTTTCGCCCAATGCCAGCGCTGGCGGCCGCTGCTGGTTTCGATGGCCACGGACGGTTTGGCCGGCGAACTGGCCTCGCGGCTTAAGGCGGCAGACCTGGGCGGCATCGAGGTGGTCCACGGCACTGCGGGAACAGTGCGTGCAGCCACCCTATCCCGGGTGGATTTCGTGGTCTCGGCGATCGTCGGTCTGGCGGGACTCGAAGCTACCTATGGGGCCGTGGCCGCGGGGAAACCCGTCGGCCTGGCCAATAAAGAGGCCATGGTCGCAGCCGGAGAAATCCTTACCCGGCTGGCGCGCCGTGGCAGCGTGCCCCTGCTGCCCATCGACTCCGAGCACAATGCCATCCACCAGTGCCTGCGTGGAGGATCCGCGCAGGAAGTTCGCCGTATCTGGCTGACCGCTTCGGGAGGCCCCTTCCGCCAGCTCCCGCTGGATCAGTTCCAGTACGTTACGGTGGAGCAGGCATTGCGCCATCCAACCTGGATCATGGGGCGCCGGGTAACCATCGATTCCGCCACCATGCTTAATAAGGGCCTGGAAATCATCGAAGCCTGCCGCCTCTTCGATCTCCCCCCTTCCGCCGTCCGGGTCACCGTACATCCGCAATCGACCGTGCATTCCCTGGTGGAGTTCGTGGATGGCAGCATTCTGGCACAAATCTCCGTTACCGATATGCGGCTCCCTATTCTTTATGCCATGAGCTTTCCCGAGCGGGTACCGAGCGAGCTCACGTTCGATATGGCGACTCTCGGGCAGTTGAGCTTCCAGCCTCCTGATTTTGAACGATTTCCCTGTCTTCGGCTGGCCTACCAGGCGGCCGAATCCGGGGGCGCCGCCTGCATCGCCCTCAACGCGGCGGACGAGGTGGCGGTGGCTGCATTCCTCGAAGGCACCATTCCCTTTACTGGCATCCCGCGTACAATTGAGCAAGTTCTTGAGGCAACGCCGCCGAGGCATCCTGAAACCATCCAGGAAGTCCTTCAGCTAGATGAGGAAGCCCGGCGAATCGCACACAACGTGGTTTCGGGGTTTTCGCCCGTGCTGCGTTGAATCTTTTTCGATGCAGGCGCTTTGGGCCAGAAAGAAAGCATCCAGCCGTCGCGGCAAAGTTCACCGTTAGCGTGGAAAAGTGCTCACCGCAGGCGGTTATTCCAGTCAATACTCCGGTAGTTCGGTGCTCCGGCAACCCGCGCTGGATCCGGCAGAGAGGTAAATGAGCGGATTACTATGTCCTTTTTCTTAACCAGCACGGTTTCCATGCTCGTTGTGCTCGGCATCATGGTCCTGGTGCACGAGTTCGGCCACTTCGCCGTCGCCAAATTGTGCGGCGTGCGGGTCGAAGTTTTTTCCGTAGGCTTCGGTAAGCGTCTTTTCGGTTTCCGTCACGGAGATACCGATTACCGGCTTAGCCTTTTGCCCCTTGGCGGCTACGTCAAAATGTCGGGAGAATCTCCGGGAGAAGAGTCCACCGGTGACCCGGCTGAGTTCAACGCTCATCCACGCTGGCAGCGCATTCTTATTGGTCTGGCGGGTCCGGTATCGAACTTTCTGCTTGCCTTGCTGCTCATGACCGGCTTTTACATGATGCATAACGAGGTCGAGGCTTTCCGTGCCCAGGCGGCCAACATCGACTTTGTTTCCGATCACACCGCCGCCGCCACCGCCGGCCTGAAGGCGGGCGATGTCATTACCCGATTCGATAATGTCAACAACCCGACCTGGGAGCAGGTCTCCATCCGCGCTGCTCTCAATGTGGGGCAAATCATTCCCGTCGATGTCAAACGGGATGGGCAGACCGTCTCCACTCAGTTAATGATTCCCAACCCCAAGGGCTCGGACGACTTCGACTTCGACACCGTCGGTTTCGTGCCCCGCATGCAGGACGATCCCGTCCGCGTCCGCCAGATCGAGCCCGGAATGCCCGCGGCCAAAGCCGGCCTCAAGGCAGGCGACCAGATTCTTTCAGTCAATGGGCTGGCCCTGCATTCGGTCGATGCCATGCTGGCCTTTCTGCAGCAGGACAACGGCCGCCCCATTCAATTAACCGCCCTGCGTGGCGGGCAAACCTTCCAGGTCGAATTGCAGCCCGTCATGGCGGATGCCGGCAATGGGCACAAGCTCTATCGGATTGGTTTTGCTCCCAACCTGCCGCCTTTCAAGATTCAGCAATTGCCCTTGCCGCAGGCCCTAAAGCAGTCGGTTCATTTCAACCTGCGTTATTCCGGCCTGATCCTTGAGGTGCTCCAGCGCATGGTGACACGCCGCTTTGCGGTGCAGGACCTAAGCGGGCCGATTGGCATCGCGCGGCAAACCGGACTCGCGGTCGAGGAACCCGGCTGGCAGCCGATCATTGGACTCATGTCCATCATCAGCCTCAATCTCGGCATCTTCAATCTTCTGCCCATTCCGATTCTGGATGGGGGCGTGATTGTTCTGCTGCTCATTGAAGGGGTGATGCGCCGCGACCTTAACCAGGAGTTCAAGGAGCGGATCTACCAGGCAGCGTTCGTGGTGCTGCTGATCTTCGCTGCCTTCGTGATGTTTAACGACATTTCCAAGCTCCAGGTCTTTACCAAACTCAAGCCGTAGGGCGGGGTAGGAGTTTTCTTTGAGTCCCGAACGGGCAGCTTAAAACACCCACGACGTAGGCTCTGGGGAACCTCGACCCGATCCGACCGGTTCCGCTCCCTAAGCAACTGGACGGGTGCCCCATGTTTGCACCGGCGAAGCCGGGGCACTACATGGCTTGAATAAGACGGGGCGTTAGCCCACACGATTGCATTCGCTGAACCCGCAAAAACGGTTTTACAGCAAAAGCATTCAGCCGGATCTATGCGCTCCCGCTATGACACAATCCCTAGCGGAACTCTTGTTGGTCGGAATCGATGATGGTCGAGCCTCCGTCAGTTTCGGAAGCTGCTCTCCGCTACACTTACCTCACCCATGCCCGTTTCCCAAACCAGAATCCGTGTCCGCTATGCCGAAACCGACCAGATGGGAGTCGTCTACTACGCCAACTTCTTCATTTGGTTCGAGGTCGGACGGGTCGAGCTGCTGCGCCAACTCGGCTTTCATTACAAACAAATGGAGATCGACGACAATTGCCACATTCCGGTCGTCGAAGCCAACTGCCGCTACAAATCTCCGGCGCGCTATGACGACGAGCTGCTGCTCGAGACCAGCGTTCTAGCTTTGCGCCGTTCCGTCATCAAGTTCGGCTATCGCCTGCTTCGTCCGGAGGACGATGGGTCCCGCATTACCTTGCTTGCCGAAGGCGAAACCACCCACGTTACTGTCAACCGGTCGTTGCACAAGGTGCCGCTGCCGCAAAAGTATGCGGCCATTCTGCAGCAATTCCTCGCTACCTCCTCCTGACCTTTCTCTGCTGCCGCGCATCTGCTCGCTTATTACCCCGGCTGGGGAAATGATCTAACCTGCATTCATGTCCAGCCCCCGGATTTCCTGTGAAGCTTGTTGGCGTTGGCGCACTTCATGCGACTTTCCTCAATGAAAGCCGCACACGTGGCCCGATCCAACGCGGCGTACAGGAAATCCGGGGGCCAAGGCATGTTGCTCTTTCCTGCGGCGTGCCTGTGCTTTGCCATCCTGCTTGGCCTGCCAGGCGCCGTATACGCGCCCGATGCGGGCCAGTATCGTCTGCTCGCACTCGGCCAGCGGACTGCCGTCCCGGCACCTTTCTCCGCGCGTATTCTGGGCCCGGCCATGGCCGGCTGGTTGGGTCGCGTCACAGGCCTCGGCGTCGACACCGGATTCCTGGTCCTGGGCGTCGTTTGCCTGGTGGCCCTGATCGCCCTGGTTGCCGGATTGCTTTGGTCCTGGCGAGCTCCCGCTGCCATCGTTGCGGGAGTTTTCCTGATGCCTTTCTGGGTCGATATTTTCCACGACTACTATCTGCCCGACCTACTGCATGCCACCATTCTCGCGGCTATCCTGCTCTGCCTGTTCTTTGGTCACAGCGGGCTGGCTTTGTTCCTGCTTTTTCCCGCCTACCTGGCGCGCGAGTCCACTCTTCTGCTGGCGCTTTGTCTGGTCTTCGCCTGCTGGCGACGCATCCCACTGCGCTCTGCTGGGGTCGGGCTTCTGGCCATGGCCGCCGGCGTTTTGGTCAGCCGGCACTACGGCCAAATCGGAACCGCCAGCGTCCATGGCCTGGGAGGCGGAGCCTACATCCTGGGCAAGCTCTTCTGGAGCTTTTTCAAGAATTTGCTTGGGCTGCCCCTCTGGAGCAATACCTTGCCCGAATGCAGCCCCGTCTGGGTCACTGCGCTACCCCACCCTTTGGGCGCCATTCGGCAGGTCGGCGTCTGCCGGCCTGACCTCTGGGGTCCAGGCCGCCTGTTGCTCGCCTGGTTTGGCATCTTCGGCATCGGCCCCGCCCTGGCGCTGGTTCTATGGCGGAGGATGGTTGCCGCCCTCTCCGGCCGGGAGCGGGATCTCGAGCTCTCCCCCGGCATGGTCATCGTCTTCCGCCTCTGCATTGTCTACGGAGTCATCAGCATCCTGATGACTCCGCTGCTCGGGGCGAGTGCCGACCGCCTGGTTGAGTATGGCTGGCCCTTCTACTTTGTCGTGCTCCCCTGGTTCCTCTTCGCGTCCTGTGAGCTCCGCGGCTTGCGCTCCGGCTGGCTCCTTCTCCTTCACCTGGTTACCTGTTGGGTGGCCTGGTTCGGCTTCAGGCAGCAAACCCCCAGTTTCCTGCTCGCCGGTCTGGCCGTGCTGGCCTTGAATGGGGTGGGATATGCCTTGGTTAGGCGATCTTATCTAGGTTCCCGAAGGTCCCCGGTTTAGCAAGTTACTTGGTTATCCACAGTGTGGATAACCTGTGGATTCATCCCGGAAAAGATCCGCCACTGTGATGATTGGAGCCGCCCGCCGCAGCTATGAAACAATGACTGTGCCGTATGTAATAAAGTGCGCGCATTTGCTCATTCTCGCGGCCATCAATGCGCCGCGCAGCTAATTTTATATGCCACACCGATGACGACGAATTAAGCGGAGTAACTTCCAATGTATCTTCGACTCTGCGGATTGCCCGGTGGATTGGCCGCGGTTGCGAGGCGGTCCTCTCTTTCGAGCGAAGTTACGGCGAAAAGAATCATGAGGTCAAAATACCTTCCACGGACCTCGAAACTTACATTGTTGATGGTGCCGGTGCGCCGGGGGACGTACCGCCAGGGAAGTTCATCGGGCGGAGCCCAGCATGGTCAGTACCGGGGTGATACTGCGAATTCAGAATGTGGGGATGCCGCGCGGCTTGATGTTTGCCCGGATGAAGGCCACGGTACTTTCGAGGGATGTGCCCGGCCCGAAGACCTCGGCCACGCCTTGCGCCTTTAGCGCGTCGATGTCCTGTCTTGGGATAGTCCCACCCAGAACGACCAGGATATCGGCCGCCCCCTGCTCCTTGAGCAGTCCCAGGACGCGAGGAACAATCACGTTGTGCGCACCGGAGAGGATGCTCAGCCCGATACAGTCAACATCCTCCTGCAGGGCGGCATGGACGATCATCTCCGGGGTTTGCCGCAAACCGGTGTAGATCACTTCCATGCCGGCATCGCGCAGCGCCCGGGCGATGACTTTGGCGCCCCGGTCGTGACCGTCCAGACCTGGCTTGGCGACCAGCACGCGAATGGGTATCTTCGCTGGAGTTTCTAATTCGGGCATCGGCTAATCACTTGTCGCGGGCGACAACGAAATCCGGCATCCAGAGCAGAGCCCGCTTGTAGTCAGACTCAGGCAGCCCGGCGATGGCCGCGCGGGCGACTTCGGCGTATTGGAAGGCCGCAGTCAGGGCGTATTGCACCGACCCGTGCCGTTCCAGGATCGCCAGCACTTCCTGATGGCTGGTGCGCTCGAAGCTAAGATCCTCGAGTACCTTACGGATTGCCTCGTGCTCACCCGGCGTTCCGTTCTCCAGGGCATGGACCACGGCCAGCGTGGCTTTGCCCTCGCGCAAATCACTGGCCACTGGCTTGCCCAGCACGCGCTCGGTGGCTGTCAGATCGAGCACGTCGTCTACGATCTGGAAGGCAATACCCAGGTTCCGCCCGTACTCCCCCATTTGCTCCTCGATCTCTTCGCTGGCTCCGGCCAGGACCGCGCCCAGCCGCATCGAGACGTCGAACAGGCATGCCGTCTTGCGGTCGATCAGATCGTAGTACTCGGGTTCGCCCACCACCCGTCCCAGCTTTTCCATCTGTACGAACTCGCCTTCGACCATTTGCTGGGTCAGACCGATTAACAGGTCGAGGACCTTGAAATTGCGCTCTTCCAGTGCGATGTGAAAGGCCTGCATATAAAGCCAGTCGCCGGCCAGCACACATTTCGAATTGCCCCAGGTGGTGTTGGCGGACGGGCGGCCCCGACGGGTGTCAGCCCCGTCAATGATGTCGTCGTGCACCAGGGTTGCCGTATGCACCATCTCCACCACCGCGCCCAGCCGCACCATGCCCTGACCGTGGTAGCCAAGCGATTTTGCCGCCAGCAACAGCAGGGAAGGGCGAATGCGTTTGCCGCCGCCTTCACGCAAATGGTCGGCGATATCGGTGATGGCTCCCACACTGGAGACGGCATCGCGCACCAACTCGGTCTCGATGGCGCTCAAGTCATCGCGCAGCAGGTCGAAGACTTCCTTCGCCGTCGCTATCGCTTGTGTGCTCACTCACGCTCCAGGTGCTGGTTCTTGAACTCAGAAATGCTCTGCACCGGTATTGCGACACAAAATTGCTTTATACCATTCCCGTCAAGTCATCTCTAGTTTGACCGGTAATTGGTGAACTGCATGTCGATGCCGAAGTCATGACCCTTGAGCAGTGCAATCGTCTCCTGTAGGGTATCGCGATCCTTGCCCGTTATGCGCACCGTATCGCCCTGAATGGATGCCTGGACCTTTTTCTTTGATTCCTTGATGAGCTTAACGATCTCCTTGGCTTTTTCTCCCGGGATCCCCTGCTGCAGAGTGATTTTCTGGCGCACACTGGACCCCGCGGCGGGTTCGATCTTGCCATATTCGAGCGCTTTCAAAGACACCCCGCGCTTAACGAACTTTTGCTGCAGAATCTCCGTGACTGCCTTGAGCTTGTACTGGTCCGAGGACGCCAGTTCAATGGCCTCGTCCCCCTCCAGCAGCTTGATTTCGGAGTGCGAGTCTTTCAGGTCAAACCGCGTCCGCACTTCCTTGATGGCCTGGTCCATCGCATTTTTTACTTCCTGAACATCCACCTTGCTGATTACATCGAACGAGTTGTCTGCCGCCATGGGGTTGTCCTTCCTCGATTATGAGCGCAAAAGCTGTTGCCTACCCCGAACTTACGACTCCGCGTCCGGCGCTACACCAAAAAAATGGAAGAAGTTGTTGGCAGTGCTGGAAGCGATCTGCTCTGCCGTAACGCCGCGCACCTCCGCCAGCTTATCTGCCACCCGGCTCACCCATGCCGGCTCGTTGCGCTTGCCGCGATACGGCAGGGGCGCGAGAAACGGGGCATCGGTCTCAATCAGCATCCGGTCCAGCGGTACCCTGGCTGCCACCTCGCGTATGTTTTCTGCCCGGGGAAAGGTGATGTTGCCTGCAAATGAGATGAGAAATCCACTGTCCAGGGCTCGCCTGGCATGCTCCCACTCGCCGGTAAAACAATGCAGGATGCCGCCCAGGTTGGTCCGCACCCAGGCAGTCTCGATCATCTCCAGCGTGTCGTCCCATGCGTTGCTGCTGCCATCGGAGGGTCGGCAATGAATGATGATCGGGCGCCGCTTTGCCGCGGCCAGTTCCATTTGTTGCGCAAAGGCCTGTTTCTGCTGCGGCCGAGGCGAGTGGTCATAATAATAATCCAGTCCGATCTCGCCTACGGCCAGTACCTCCGGGCTGCCCAGCAAATCGTCTAGTTTCTCAAGCGCGGCATGGTCGGCGAGCTGAGCCTCGTGGGGATGGATTCCGGCGGTGGCCAGGAGGCGGGGGATCCCCGGTTTGCCGGCATAGCTACGGCTCAATTCCAGTGCCTGATGCATGGTGTCCGGCCCTTCGCCGATACCTATGGACAGGACCGTACTCACTCCCTGCTGCCATGCCCGCTGCAACAGCTCTTCCCGATCGGCGTTATACCGCGGGCTGTCAAGATGTGCGTGTGAGTCGACCAGCGCCACTCCTTCTAATCCCCTGGGGATCTTTCCTTGCCACGACCGACGGGTGCACCTCATCTCGATTTTGAGATGTGGGATACCACGGCACTGCACCGGCGACTTTCCCTTAGCCGTAGATGGAAAAAGATACAGATTTACTTGAGCCGCGCGCCTATTTCGACATCTTCCAGAAAGCCGGCCAGTACGGGCTTGCCTTTCTCTCCCAACGATGCCGCTACGATCATTCCATTCGACTCCAGCCCGCGCAACTTTCTGGGTTGCAGGTTGGCCACAATCACGACCTTGCGGCCGATAAGCTTCTCCGGCTCATAGGCGCCGGCAATCCCGGCGACAATCTGCCGTACTTCATCGCCCAGGTTCACTTCCAATCGTAAAAGCCGGTCGGCGCCCTTCACCGGTTCCGCTACCAGCACCTGTGCTACGCGCAACTCAACTTTGGCAAAGTCGTCGATAGTGATCAGTGCGGGTTTGTCGGCCGGCGGCGCGGTCGTTCCCACAGACGCCGCCGGCGTCAACGCTGCCGGCGCCTTGGCGACCGCGCTTCCGGTTGCTTCCGACGGTGCGATGGCCGTCGCCTGCCTGTCCGCCACTGGTGTGGGTGCTGGCGCTGGCTCCGGCGGAGCCGGCGTGCTGGTCATGATTGCGGCTTCTGAGACTGGCGCCGCTTCTGCTTCCATACTCTTGCCGGTGTTCTTTGTCTCCAATTCGTTCATGCGTTCGACCGTGTCCTTTTCTGCCCGGGGAAAGATAGGGCCCAACGGCCCGAGTTTGGTTCCTGGCGCCAATTGACCCCAGTGCAGATCCTTGAGGTCTGCTTGGGCGATATCGCCGAGGCCGAGCTGCGCCCAGATGCGTGTGGCGGCCTCGGGGAGAACGGGATAGGCCAGAGCCGTGATGATGCGCAACGCTTCGGCGCAACTATAAAGAATGGATGCCAGCAAGCTGCGGGCATCCGCATCCGGCGACCCACCCAGCTTCCAGGGAGCCTTTTCCGTGATGTAACCGTCGACCACCGCAACCAAAGCCCATAGAGATTCGAGCGCGCGGGAAAAATCAAGCGCTTCAAAGTGCTGGGAAAACTCACGCGTCGCTGTGCCGGCGGCGGTGACGATCCGTGGCTCGGCCTCTCCCGCCGGCACGACTCCGTCGAAATACTTGGTGATCATGGCTAGGATTCGACTGGTCAGGTTGCCGTATCCGTTGGCCAGATCCGCGTTGTAGCGCTGCACCAGGGCGTCGAACGAGAAGCTGCCGTCCTGCCCGAAGACCACTTCGCGCATCAGGAAGTAGCGCAGCGCATCGGCCCCCAGCGTCTCTACGATGGTTTCCGCGCGAACAATGTTTCCCCGCGACTTGGACATCTTGCTTTGCTCAAAAAGCAGCCAGCCATGGGCCACCACGCTCTTAGGCAGCGGCAAGTCCGCGGCCAGGAGAAAGGCAGGCCAATACACGCAGTGAAAGCGGATGATCTCCTTGCCAACCAGGTGTAGGTCGGCAGGCCAAAAACGAGCAAAGCGCTCCTGATCCTGGGGCGCATCGCTGCCATAGCCGAGCGCGGTGATGTAGTTGGCCAGAGCGTCCATCCACACATAAATGACGTGCTTTTCGTCGCCCGGCACCGGAATGCCCCAGTCAAAGCTGGTGCGGCTGATCGACAGGTCTTTCAAGCCGCCGCGCACGAACGAGATCACCTCGTTGCGCCTCGCCTCGGGGCGAATGAATTGCGGATTTTCCTGGTACAGCTCCAGCAGCTTGCGCTCGAATGCGGAAAGCTTGAAGAAGTAGTTTTCTTCGCTCACCGTCTCCGTGATGCGCCCGCAGTCCGGGCAGGGCGAACCGGGCGGCGCATCGACATACAGCTCGTCGGAGACGCAGTACTGGCCGGTATAGCTGCCCTTGTAAATGAAGCCGCGCTGTTGCAATACCCGGAAGAGCTTTTGTACGCCCTTGCGGTGGCGCTCCTCCGTGGTCCGAATGTAGTCGTCGTAGCTCAGCCCCATGCGGTCCCACAAGGTGCGGAACTGGTTGGAGACGGCGGTAGCAAACTCCCGCGGCGTTTGTCCTGCCTGCCGGGCGGAGCGCTCGATCTTTTGACCGTGCTCATCCGTGCCTGTCAAGAGCCAGGTGTCAAAGCCCTGGGCTCGCTTACGCCGGGCGATGGCGTCGGCAACGACCGTGGTGTATGCGTGGCCGATGTGCGGCCGGGCATTCACATAGTAGATCGGGGTGGTGATGTAAAAGCTGGGGCTGTCAGACATGGGCAAGGCGATGAAGTGAGTGCATCGCAGACGCTGCACTCGCTTCAATCTTAACAGGACCAGCCTTCTGCTAGAATCGGCAAGAAAATCAGGGGTTTTGCGTGTATCGCAAACAGCAGAGACTTCTTCGCGAGCGCCTCCGCTCGGTACTTCAGGCCAAATATCAGATCGAGCTTCCTCAGGTCGCCATCGAGCAGCCGCCCGATCTGGAGATGGGCGAGTACGCCTTACCCGTCGCCTTCGAGCTGGCCCGCCGGCTCAAACGATCGCCTCGCGTGATCGCCGGCGAACTGGTCGCCGACCTGATGCCGCTGGAAGGGTTCGCATCGTTTGCCGTGGCCGGCGCCGGCTACATCAATGGCAAGCTTGACCGCTACGCGGCCGCGCAGCAGATCGCACGCGACGATACCCCTGAAGAACAGAGCCATCTGCATTCCCTGGTCGAGCACACCAGCATCAATCCCAACAAGGCTGCGCATATTGGTCATTTGCGCAACGCCATTCTGGGCGACACCTTTGTGCGCCTGCTGCGAGCCGCCGGGCAGCGGGTCGACGTACAGAACTACATCGACAATACCGGGGTCCAGGTCGCCGATGTGGTAGTCGGCCTGACTCACCTTCAGGGCTATGATCTCGCCGGCGTAAAGCAGTGGATGGCCGATCTCAAGGCCAAGGGGCAACGTATCGATGACTACTGCTGGGACCTCTATGCGCGGGTTTCTCAGTGGTATGAGCTTTCGGATGCGGAGAAGCAGGAGCGCAAAGATATCCGCCTGGAAACCCTGCACGCCATTGAAGCCGGGGGGAACGAGACGGCAGAAATCGCCGATTTGCTCTCCACCGCCGTGCTCCGCCGGCATCTTGAGACCATGTTGCGGCTCGGCATTGAATATGACTTTTTGCCCCGCGAAAGCGAGATCCTCCATCTCAAATTCTGGGACCTCGCCTTTGCCCAGTTGAAAGCCAAGGGCGTGCTCTATCTGGAGACGGAGGGCAAAAACCAGGGTTGCTGGGTCATGCGGCGCGCCTCGACCGGCGCTGCGGAGGTAGAAGACGCAGGAGCGGTGGATGAAGATGCCAAGGTGATCGTCCGTTCTAACGGAACCGTTACTTATGTCGGTAAGGACATCGCCTATCACCTGTGGAAATTCGGCCTGCTGGGTCGTGATTTCGGCTACGCGCCCTTCTTTGCCTACAACGATCACATGTGCTGGATCTCAACCGAGAAGGGCGAGGCGCACCATCCCGACTTTGGAGGCGCCCAGGCGATTTACAACGTCATTGACAGCCGCCAGGCGGACCCCCAGGCAAACGTGATGGAAGCTCTGCGCGGTCTGGGATATACCGACGCCGCGGAGCACTACATCCACTTCTCTTATGAAATGGTCGCGCTGACGCCGCGCTGCGCGCTCGAGCTTGGGTATCAGATCTCCGAGGAAGATCAGGGCCGTTCTTACATCGAAGTCTCGGGACGCAAGGGCTTTGGGGTGAAAGCCGATGCGCTGCTGGATAGCCTCACGGCAGCCGCGAAGGAAGAGGTCGACAGCCGCCATCCGCAGCGCAGCCAGGAGGAGAGGCAAGGAATCGCGCACCAGATCGCGGTGGGTGCCTTGCGCTACTTCATGCTCAAATTCACCCGCAATAGCGTCATCGCCTTCGATTTCAAGGAGGCGCTCAGCTTCGAAGGAGAGACGGGTCCTTACGTGCAATACGCCGTGGTGCGTGCCCGCAATATTTTTCGCAAGGCCGGAACCACGCCGGAAGCGTCGCTGGCAGAAGTTCATGTCGCGGACTACTTCGAGGGTGAAGGGGCAGCCGGCCTTTGGGAGCTGTGGATCATGGCTTCCAGGCTTAGCCTATTGCTGGAGCAATGCATTGCTGCCGCCGAACCTGCCTACCTGGCCAGGCATGCTTTCCAGCTGGCGCAGCTCTTCAACAACTTCTATCACCGTCATCACATCCTCACTGAAGACGATCCTGCGCGGCGGCAGTTCTTACTTGCCACCGCCGCGGTTGCCGAACGCGCTTTGGTCCGCTCCCTTGACTGGTTGGGAATCGCCGTTCCGGATGCCATGTGACACTTATTGAGAGAACCGCAGGTCCCTCCACTCCGCTACAATTGTCATCCCGCCTGCCCCGGCTTGCCGTGGGACCGGAGGAGTCATGGGCCCTCGGCCCACCCAAGGTGATGAAAATCGGCCGAGAAGGGTACGGGCTTCAGCCCGTACGTCAAGCAAGCGGAACAGATCGGCTTCAACCGCTGAGGGAAATGTTTTTCGACATAGCGTACCCGGATTTCCTGCTGCGCGGCACTTGCCAGCGGTCACGTGTGCGGTCCCGGCCAGCCGGGACCGCATGATGTTCGCCGACGCCACCAACCTCGACAGATTAGGGGTAGCGCAGTGGAGGGACCTGCGGTTCTCTCTCTCTTACTCCTCATTGAATCGGACCGCCGTTGACTGTCAGTTGGCTTAGCGCCTGGACGTCCTGTTGCTTCACTGCGTCCGGAAGAGGAGCGTAGTTCAATCCGCTCGTAACCCGCTGCCCATCGGTCACCACGTATACGAGGAACTGCTTCAGTGCTGCGCGCTTCTGTGCGTCCTTCCCGTCTTTCGGGATGATCAGGAATGTCAGCGTGGAAATAGGATATGCATCCGCCGCGGATGCCGGTGGGTTGGCGATCGACGTCCGGGGGTCCTTCGCCAGCTGATCCTTGAATGCAGCAATAGCGGCCGTGGTCCCCGCAGTGCTGGGTAGGACGTAATTTCCCGCCTGGTTCTTGATCGCCGCCACTGGCAGCTTGTTCTGCGTCGCATAGGTCAGTTCAACGTAGCTGATCGTGCCCGGTGACTGCTTTACCTGGCCGGTAACTCCCTCACTGCCTTTGGCGCCGAGTCCTGTTGGCCACTTCACCGATGTGCCTTTGCTGACCTGTTGCGACCATTCCGGGCTGACCGCGGAAAGATACGTGGTGAAGGCTGCCGTGGTTCCGCTGCTCTCCGCACGGTGAATCACCGTAATCTTCGAATTCGGCAGGTTCTCGCCTGGATTATCCTTTTTCAGCAGGGGATCCTGCCAACTTGTGATTTTGCCTAGGAAGATTCGCGAGAGCGCATCTGAGGAGAGCTGCAAAGGCTTCTGCAGACCATCCAGATTGTAGGTTACGCATACTGGGCCGGCCGATTCCGGAATTTGGATCACCGGGGCCATCTGCGCCATATCCTGATCTGTCAGGGGTGCGTCCGAGGCGCCAAAATCTATGGTTCCCGACTTCACCTGCTGAATCCCCCCACCACTCCCGATCGACTGGTAGTTGATCCGCACATTCGCATGAGATTGCTGGAAATCCTGAATCCAGCGCCCCATCACCGGGTAAACGAAGGTGCTGCCCGCTCCATTGAGCGCGACCGTGCTGGACGAGGAGTTGCAGGAACTCAGTAAAGTGAGCGTTGACAAAATCGTGGCGGCGGAAACGACAAAATTCTTTCGGTAAGGCATTTGGTCCTCCACAGCATGGGTTGTGGAATAGCATGCCACGAGATGCCCACCGCACCGCAATGTTCATCTACATTTCACAGTCGCGGCGGGTGGGCAACGGCCGGCAGGGAACGAGCCTCTCACCAGAAGTAAGACGAAGTGCAATCGAGGGGTTTTAACATGAATGCAAAATTGCAAGGAAAGAAAATCGCGATCGTGGCTACAGATGGCTTTGAACAAGTGGAGTTGACCGAGCCGAAGAGGGCTCTGGAAGCAGCCGGAGCCACCGTCCACGTGATTTCTCCCAAGCCCGGCCAAATCAAAGGATGGAAGTTTACCGACTGGGGCGAGAACACCAAGGTGGACAGAACCCTGGATGAAGCCAAGCCCTCGGAATATGACGGTCTCGTATTGCCGGGCGGTCAAATCAATCCCGACAAGCTCCGTATTGAGCCCAAGGCAGTCGCCTTTGTAGCGGACTTCTTCAACTCAGGCAAGCCGATCGGCGCCATTTGCCACGGACCGTGGATGTTGGTCGAGGCTGGGGTTTTGAAAAAAAGGACGCTCACCTCGTGGCCGTCCGTCCGTACAGACATTCGCAATGCGGGTGGTCACTGGGTCGATGAAGAGGTGATCACGGATCAAAACCTGACCACCAGCCGCAGGCCTGACGACATCCCGGCCTTCAACGAGCGGCTCATTCGGGAATTCAGCCACGGCAAGCCTTCCCAGAGGCTTAATGAGGAGAAACAACCAACGAGAGCAGCGTCCTAGCTGTCTTTAGTGAGATCGGGCACCTTCCCGGTGTCCGATCTCACTTGGCGTAGCTGCGCACCCACTCGGTGATGGTGCGCATCGCGAACCCGGACGGCCCCTTGGCCATCCACGGCTTCGCGTCGTCCGTCCAGGCTAGACCTGCGATATCCAGGTGTATCCACGGAGTATCTTCTGCAAATTCTTTCAGGAACATTGCAGCGGTAATGGCTCCGCCCCAACGGCTGCCGCCGGTGTTCATAATGTCCGCAATGTTGGATTTAATGAACTCTTTGTACTCGTCCTCGACCGGCAAACGCCAGAAACGCTCGCCCGAGATCTGGGCCGCATCGCTGAAATGACGGTACGTCTCGTCGTCGTTCGAGAAGCTGCCCGCATTGACTATGCCCAGCGCGACCACGCAGGCGCCAGTCAGTGTCGCCGCATCGATCAGGTGGGTTGCGCCAAGTTGCCGGGCGTAAGCCAACCCATCTGCCAGCACTAGGCGCCCTTCCGCATCGGTGTTGATGATCTCGATGCTTTTGCCGGACATCGCGATCTGGATGTCTCCTGGCTTCATCGCAGTTCCCGAAGGCATGTTCTCCGCCGCGCAAACAATGCCGATTACCTTTACCGCCGGTTTCAATTGCGCAATCGCCTGCATAGCGCCGATCATCGCGGCTCCGCCCGCCATGTCGTACTTCATTTTCTCCATGCCGTCCGCGGACTTGATGGAGATGCCGCCAGTATCGAAGGTAATACCCTTACCCACCAGACCAAGCACTGGGGTGGCGGGTGCATCCTTGGGCTCGTAGGTCATCACAATCAGGGCAGGTGGCTCTTGCGACCCCTTCGTTACCCCCCAGAAGGCGCCCATCTTTAATTCCTTTAGCTTGTCGGCGCCATACACTTCACAGCTCAGCCCGTATTGGGCGCACATTTCCGCGGCCTTCTGGCCCAGCACGGTAGGCGTCATTACGTTGCCCGGCTCATTGACCAGGCTGCGGGTAAAGTTCTGCGCCTCGCCCAGGATCACGCCTTCACGCAGGCCAGCCTCGAGGACCGCCTCCTTTGCCCCGCTGCCGGCAACGATGGTGAGTTGCTCAATACTCTGGTCCTTACGGTCCGAACGATAGGTATCCGGATCGAAGTCTCCGATGTAGGCGCCTTCTACCAGAGCTCGCGTGGCCGCTGCGGGATCCAGCCCCTCAGGAAGGGCGAGCGAAAGTTCCCGCAGCTTGCGCGGCTTGGCAAAGCGGACTGCTGCGCCCGCCGCCTTGCGAACTTCCGCCGTGGTGAGCTTCCCCAGGCCTACCACCAGGATTCGCTCCGCCTTGCAGCCGGCAGGCGCGTGCAGCAGGACAGTGTCGCAGCTCCCGGCAACGAATTCGCCGCTGTTTAAAACGCTCGCTGTTGCCTTGGCTACGCCGCTATTTGCAGTCAACAGCTTGATGACCGGTTTGGCCGCTTGCTTCTTCTCTGCGGTATCCAGGGCAAAGATCACCAGCAGTTGGCTGGCAACCCGGTCGAGCTTAGTGGATATAAGTTTCGTCTTCATGGGGTGTTTATGCCTAAGTTGCTTAGATTGTGATGGTTAGATGCTATTTGTGCTGGCCGCGAACGATCGCTGCCCGGGCCTCGCGTTCGTCCTCTCGCCGCCGCTCGGTCTCTCGCTTATCCCAGTCCTGCTTGCCCTTCGCCACCGCCAATTCGCACTTTACGCGGCCGTGTCGGAAATAAAGCCTCGTGGGAATGAGCGTTAAACCTTTCAGTTGCGTCTTCCCCATGAGCTTTTGCAGTTCCTGGCGATGCAGCAACAGCTTGCGGGTACGTAGCGAATCGTGATTGAAGGAGCTACCGTGCGAGTAGGGACCGATATGCGCATTTAGCAGATAGGCTTCGCCGTCTTTGATGATTCCGTAGGCGTCCTTGAGATTGGCCTTGCCCTCGCGAATGGACTTCACTTCAGTGCCCCGGAGCGCGATGCCGGCTTCGAATTTGTCCAGGAGAAAGTAATTGTGGCTGGCCGCACGGTTCACAGCTGCGTCTCGCTCACCGGCCGCGACTGGCTCACGAGGCTTCGATTTTTGAGGGGATGATGGAGTGGTCTGACTCAGTTGCCGAGGCATACATTTGGTTACGAATCTTCATGCTAGCACGTGAGTTGAGGGCGAAAATGGGGCTCTTCCGAATGGTATACTCAGGCGATATTAGCAAACAGAAAAGCTCTGAGCCGGGACGAGTTCGCGCTGATTCAGGACCGGTTACGTCAAAGAAAGAAGCGCGTGCTGTGACTCTGTGGACACGTCGATTTCTCCCTAGAGAAAATGCAGTTTGGCTATCTGGAGTGCGATGAATCGCCGTCAAAAGAATTGGGCTCTGTCCACTACGCTTACCCTGCTCTTGTGCCTGTGCCTGAGCAACAGCTCCCTTGCCTTCAAGAGCTCCAACGCCAAAACGCTCTATCAGAACGGCCAGGCAGCCGAGGCCAAAGACGATCCCATCACGGCCTATGAAGATTATTACCAGGCCTTTAAGCTGGATCCAAAGAATCTCCGCTACAAGACCGCGTTTGAGCGGCTGCGCTTCACGGCGGCGATGGCGCACGTCAGCCAAGGGGAAAAGCTTCTCGCCCAGAACGACACCACCGGCGCGCTGACCGAGTTTTTGCGCGCCCTCGAGATCGACCCCAGCAACGAGCTGGCCCACCAGGATATTGAGAAGGCCAGAAACAAGAGCGCTTCTCAGCCCAATCAGGAAACCTCGATTCCTGAGAATAAGGCCGAAGAACTCACCGAGGTGGGTAGCCCCGTACAGCTAAAACCCATTTCCAATGAACCCCTCACCTTGCATATGACCGAAGACAGCAAGGTGGTCTATTCGACCGTAGGCAAAGCCGCCGGGATCAACGTGCTATTCGATCCCGAGTACACCTCCAAACGCATCCAGGTGGACATTGCCAACGTATCCCTGTTGGACGCTTTGCGCATCGTCGGTGTATCTTCCGGCACGTTCTGGCACCCGGTCACCCCCAACACCATCTTTGTGGCCATGAACACTCGCGCCAAGCGTCAGGAGTTGGAAGAGGAGGCGGTGCAGACGTTCTATCTGGCGAACACGGCGCAACAAAACGATCTGAATGATATTCAAACCGCGCTGCGCAACCTGCTGGTCAATGCCAAGCTCTACGGAGTGCCTAGCCAGAGCGCCATTGTGATGCGTGCCACTCCGGATGAGCTGCTGCTGGCGCAAAAGCTCATCAACGATCTGGATAAGTCGCGTCCTGAGGTAGTGGTCGACGTCGCGCTGCTGGAAGTGAATCGTAACAAGACGCAAACCATCGGTATTCAGCTTCCAGGTACATTTGCTGTGCAATTGCAGCCGCCCAACGCTACCTCCACTACCACCGGTTCGACGACCGATACCACCGGGACCTCGACTACCAGCAGCACGACCAACCTTACGTTGAACAACCTTGCTCACCTGAACGCTACCAATTTTGCGGTGACCGTGGGCCAGGCGACAGCCAACTTTCTGCTCTCCGACTCAGACACCAAGGTTTTGCAAAATCCCAGTATCCGGGCCACGGACGGGCAAAAGGCTGACTTGAAGATTGGCGAGCGCATCCCGGTAGCCACCGGCTCCTACCAGACGGGCGCGGCGACCGCTGTGGTCAGTTCTCTGGTGAACACGCAGTTCACCTATCTGGACGTCGGTGTGGAGATTGAAATCACGCCGATCGTGCACTACGACCGCGATGTGACACTCAAGATCAAAATTGTCTCCTCGCAGGAGGAGGGCTCGACCAATATTGGTGGCATCACGGAACCAATCATCAGCCAGCGCACTGCGGATCAGGTCGTCCGCCTCAAGGAAGGCGAAGTCAACATATTGGGCGGATTTCTCCAGAAGCAGGATTTGATCACTGTGGGCGGATGGCCGTTTCTTGGCGAGCTCCCCATACTCAAATATGTTTTCGCTTCCACCCAGCATCAACGGCAGGACGACGAAATCATTTTCATGCTGACCCCGCACGTGGTTCGCGCCACCCAGATTAGCCCTCTGAATTTGCAGGAGATTGATACCGGTACGGGTACGAACGTCGAGTTGCGGCGCATTTCCACGCCAGTCAATGGACAGGCGAATGGGACGAATGGACTGCCGCCCGGGCTGCAGCCACATGCCTCCGTCCCGCCCGCTGCCGCGCCGCAGGCAGCCGCGGCGCCAGCAACGACAACGCCAGGCTCCGCAGCCGCAGAGCCGGCGCCCGGTTCCGTGACCCTGCAAATTGCTCCGCCGCCGGCTGTGCCCAAGGTCGGAACCAGCTTCCAGGTTGTAGTCAACCTAAGTGGCGGGAAGGACGTCTTCTCAGTCCCCATGCAGTTGCACTATGACAACAGCAAGCTGGCGTTGATCAACGTCGATACTGGCGACTATCTTGGTCACGATGGACAGGCCATCGCGCTGGTTCATCGCGACGACGGGGTTGGCAACGTAGTTATTTCGGCGTCGCGTCCACCCGGCGTCGCCGGGGTAAGCGGATCGGGCCCTGTCTGTGTTCTGACTTTTCAAGCCAACGCCGCGGGAGACGCGGCTCTGCAGATCATCCGCGCTTCGGCGAAGAATAGCGCACAGCAAGCCGTCAATATCGCCGGATCGCAAACCATAGTACACGTACAATAGGGCCCCGTTATGCAGTGCAACTTACGTCAGCGCAGCGCAGCAAACCCCCAGGCGGGGCTGACCCTGGTCGAGTTGATCGTCACGGTTGCGATTCTTGCCATTCTTGCGTCTGCCGCTGTTCCGCTGGCCCGCTTTCGCGTTCAGCGCGAAAAGGAAAGGGAATTGCGCTACGACCTGTGGCAGATGCGCGATGCCATCGACCGCTACAAAGATGCCGCCGACCGGCATGCCTTTATCCCCAAGGCCGACAGCCAGGGTTATCCGCCAGATCTCCAGAAGCTGGTCGATGGCGAAGACGCCCAGGGCAAGAAACTGAAATTTCTTCGCCGGATCCCGGTCGATCCGATGACTGGCAAAGCCGAATGGACGTTACGCTCCATGCAGGACGAACCTAACAGCGACTCATGGGGTGGGCAGAATGTTTTTGATGTCGCCTCCAAGTCGCAAGGCAAGGGGCTCGATGGAACGAAGTACTCCGATTGGTAGGCTTGTGAGCATATCCGGCTTCCGTTCTTGTACTGCAAATACGGGCTCTGCCCGGCCACGCCACGCGGCGGGCTTCACCCTGGTCGAGTTGATGGTGGTGATGCTGATCATCGCCATTCTGGCGTCGATTGCCATCCCCGCGTATATCTCGTCCATTCGCGCTGCCAAGGAAGCAGTTCTCAAAGAGAACCTGCACGTCATGCGCGATGCCATCGATGCCTACACCGGCGACAAGGAAAAGGCGCCCCAAACCCTCGATGACCTGGTCAGTGCAGGGTATCTAAAAGTCGTTCCTAAAGATCCGATGACCGCAAGCAACAGCACCTGGGTACCGACCATGGACGACACACTGCAGAACGTCGATCAGACCGACCCCGGCATGACCGACGTGCATAGTGGCTCGGATCAGGTGGGCAGCGACGGACAGCCTTACAACACCTGGTAGGTCTGCCTTAGCAGCGAGATGTTAGGAGATAAGGGAATCGTAGGTATCGTGGTTACCAACCCAAAACCCTAGGTAACCGTCCGTCCGTTTGATCGCAAGGGCGCGATAGTTCAACGTGACACGGGCGGACCAGATTTCCTGACCTTGGCGCTCTCCGAGTTTCTTGAACTGCAGGGAGGGGTGTTGGTGGTTGGCTTTCAGTAATAAAAACTTTTCGTTCGCTCGGTCGCGGATTTCCTCGGGAGCGCCCGGTATTGCTTCCAAAAGTCCGTACTGGCGCGATGCTGCATCCAGTGACTAAAGCGGCTGGACCCGACCGTGATTTTCGTCGTCCAATGCGCGATGAATGGCCTTGTCGAGACGGCCCGCCGCAAGATCGGACTGAACGCGAGTGTCGATCGGCTGCGGGCAATTTTGCTCAAGCCATGAGTACAGTTCTTCCAATTCCTGCGGCTTTAGCGCACTTATGGCGCGTTCGATTTCCGCCCTATTTTAACCGGCACATCATGGAGAAGGAGGAACCAATTGGGTACGGATTCAGGCGCCGGCGTTTTCTTCCGCCCGGGACAGAATCTGCGCCCACAATTCCTTCAGCCCCAGCCCGGTCTTGGTGGAACACAGCAGAATCTCGCTCAGCCCCAGCCCTTCCTTCAGCCGCACCAGAGCCTTCGTCCGTTCATTGCCGGAAAGACGGTCTGCTTTCGTGCCCACGGTAAGAAAGCTGCGCCCCATCCCCTTGAGCGCTTCGATCAGTTGCTGGTCACTGGCCTGCACTGGAATGTTGCTGTCGACCAGGCAGATGCAGAGGACCAGGTTCCCCCGCTCTTCGAGGTAAGGATTGATGAATTTGGGCCACTCCGCGGAGATGGACCGGGAAATCTTGGCGTAGCCGTAGCCTGGAAGATCGGCAAAGAGCAGTCGCGGCAGACGTGCAGTCGCCGAGTCGGAAAGGGCGAAGAAATTAATGGACCGCGTGCGTCCCGGCGAGGCCGAGACCTTAGCCGCTTTTTCCCCCAACAAGCCGTTGATCAGGCTAGATTTGCCAACATTGGAACGGCCCAGGAAGGCGAATTCCGGGGCCGTGGCGGAAGGGAACTGCTCGGGCGCCATCGCCGACAGCAGGAACTTGGTAACCAGGTGCATCCTGGCTTACTGCGCGCGCGGCTGCCCGACGGGTGGCGGAGGTGGAACCGCAGCCAGCGCCTCGGGAGTCTCCTCGCGCAACTCGGGGAGCGGACCCTCCAACGCAATCCTCAGGACCTCGTCCATCTGATCCACGAAGTGCAGCTTCATCACGCTGCGCAGGTTCTCAGGAAGATCCGCCAGATCCTTCTCGTTGGCTCGGGGTAAAACGGCTTCAAAGATGCCGGCCCGGTGCGCAGCCAGCAGCTTCTCTTTCAATCCGCCAATGGGCAGAACCTTGCCCCGCAGGGTGATTTCACCGGTCATCGCGATGTCCCGCCGTACCCGTATCTTGGCCAGCGCACTGGCCAACGCGGTCGCAATGGTGATGCCTGCCGACGGACCGTCTTTGGGAATTGCGCCTTCCGGTACATGCACGTGGATGTCGATGTTGCGGTAGAAGTCCTTGGGCAGCCCCAGATGCTGGGCCCGGCTGCGGATGTAGGAAAGGGCGGCCTGGGCCGACTCCTGCATCACGTCACCCAATTGGCCGGTCAGGGTCAACTTACCCTTCCCATCCAGTACCTGCACTTCGGTCGAGAGGATGCTGCCGCCCACCTCAGTCCATGCCAGCCCAGTGACCAGGCCAACTTCGCTGGTCTCGTGTAGCTGAGAGTCGCGGAACTTGGCCACTCCCAGAAATTCGTTCACGTTGGTGTCGGTTATCTCTTCCTTGTGTTTGGCGCCATTGCGGACCACTCGGCGCGCTACCTTGCGGCATACGTTACCAATTTCGCGCTCCAGGTTGCGGACGCCCGCCTCGCGGGTATACCCGCGAATGATGTCCACCAGCGACGCATCGCTGAAGACCGCGTTCTTTTCGCTGAGCCCGGTAGCCTCGCGCTGCTTTTTGACCAGGTACTGCTTGGCGATTTCGAGTTTCTCCGCCTCCGTATATCCGTGCAGGCGCAGAATTTCCATGCGGTCCTGGAGCGGCGCCGGGATGGTGTGCAGCACATTCGCGGTAGCCACGAAGAGCACCTGCGACAGGTCATATTCCACGTCGAGGTAGTGGTCCTGAAAACTCGTATTTTGCTCCGGATCGAGCACCTCGAGCAGCGCCGAAGCGGGATCTCCGCGCAGGTCGGAGGCCATCTTATCCACCTCGTCCAGCATGAAGACCGGGTTCTTGGTTCCCGCCTTCTTCATGGATTGAATGATCTGTCCGGGCAGGGCTCCGATGTAGGTCCGGCGATGCCCCCGGATCTCCGCCTCGTCCCGTACGCCGCCCAGGGACATGCGTACGAACTTGCGGCCCGTGGCCTTGGCGATCGACATGCCCAGGGAGGTTTTGCCGACGCCTGGAGGTCCGACGAAGCAAAGGATGGAGCCTTTGGGGTTCTTTACCAGTTGGCGGACGGCCAGAAACTCAAGAATGCGCTCCTTGATTTTCTCCAGGCCGTAATGGTCCGCGTTCAGTACTTTTTCGGCGTGATCAATGCTGCGGGTTTCCTTGCTTCTCTTCTTCCACGGCACGGCCAGCAGCCAGTCCAGGTAGTTTCTTGAAACCGTCGACTCTGCCGACATGGGCGGCATGGCTTCCAGCTTTTTCAGTTCCTGAATGGCTTTATCGAAGACGTCCTTGGGCATGCCTGCGCTCTCGATCTTCTTGCGCAGCTCGTCAAACTCGCTCTTCTCGCCGCGGCCCAGTTCCTTCTGGATGGCCTTGATCTTCTCGTTGAGGTAGTACTCTTTCTGCGCGCGCTCCATCTGCCGTTTTACCCGGCTTTGCACGCTGCGATCCATATTCAGCTTTTCGATCTCGATATCGAGCACATCGGCTACCCGGGAGAGCCGCTCGCTGGGATCAAAAATGTCCAACAGCTCCTGCTTCTCTTCGATCGAAAGCTGCAGGTTGGCGGCAATGGTGTCGGAAAGCTTCGCCGGCTCGTCCATGCGAACCGCGGCGATCATGGTCTCGTAATTCAGCGATTGCTGCAGCTTGACGTACTGCTCAAAAAGGGAAGTAACCCGCTGCATCACCTGCTCAATTTGCGGGTTGACTTCGAGCTGCCGGTTAGCCACGCGCACGGTGGCCACAAAGAAGCCATCCGAGTCATTCATCTCGACGGCTTTGGCCCGCTCCAGTCCTTCCACCAGCACCTTGATGTTGCCGTCCGGCATCTTCACGCTCTGGACGATGTTGCCAATGGTTCCCACCGAATAGATGTCTTCCGGCCGCGGTTCATCGATCCCCGCGTCATGTTGCGTGGCGAGAAATATTTTCCGGTCCCCGGTCAGCGCCTCTTCCAGCGCTCTCACGCTCGACTCGCGCCCCACTACAAAGGGCGTCATCATGTAAGGGAAGATCACCATGTCCCGAATGGGCATCATGGGGAGCTTGCGAAGATCGCCTTTGTCACGGGTTTCTTTTGCTTGTGTCACGCGATTTCCTTTCACTTATCTCCCTTATACAGAGGAAAAGGGAGTTGCGCCAATGACCCGGACGTGAGGGCTTCAACCAATCAACAGAAAGAAAAAAAGTGAATCCTGAGCGCACATGGGATTCCAAGAAGGAACCGCAGATCTCTCCACTCCGCAGCGCTCCATTCGAGATGGCGACTTTTCTTGTGGAAAAGACTGCGATCTCGAACGGAGCGCCGCGTGGGGGGAGATCTGCGGTTCGGTTTCGAGCAGGTGGTGCCCCGAAACGGAACTTTACCCGGCCTTCTCCAGCAGAGTCACGGAAAGATCCCGCTTCTGTACCATTTCGGCGGTGATGTCCAGCTCCTTGATCTTCTTGTTGCTGGGGAGGTGGTACATCAGGTCCAGCATCAGTTCTTCCAGGATCATGCGCAGACCGCGCGCGCCGACCTTGCGGTTGAGGGCTTCGCGGGCCACCGCCCGGGAGGCGTCCTCGGCAAACAGTAGCTTCACGCCCTCATATTCAAAGAGCCGTTGATACTGCTTGAGGATGGCATTGCGGGGCTTGGTGAGAATTTCCACCAGGGCCTCCTCATCGAGCTCGTCGAGAATGCCGATCACTGGCAGTCGTCCCACAAACTCGGGGATAAGGCCGAACTTGATCAGATCCTGGGGCTGCGCCTGGCGCAGAAGCTCGGTATCGCGCTGCGCGGGCAAGACCCCCACTTCCTGGGCATCCTTATCTGAGAGAGCCTTGAAGCCCAAAGCCTTCTTGCCCACACGGCGTCCGATCAGGCGTTCCAGCCCCACGAAGGCGCCGCCGCAAATAAACAATATGTTGGTGGTGTCGACCGGTGTGAACTCCTGGTGCGGATGCTTGCGGCCGCCCTGGGGCGGAACGTTCGCTACCGTGCCCTCGAGTATCTTCAGCAGCGCTTGCTGCACGCCCTCTCCGGAGACATCCCGTGTAATCGACGGGTTCTCGTCCTTACGCCCGATTTTGTCGATTTCATCAATATAAATAATGCCGGTTTGCGCTCGGGCCACGTCGCCATCGGCTGCCTGCAGCAACTTGAGGATGATATTTTCTACGTCTTCACCTACGTAACCGGCTTCCGTCAGCGTGGTCGCGTCGACGATGGCAAAGGGTACATCCAGCATCTTGGCCAGGGTATGCGCCAGCAAGGTCTTGCCGCTTCCCGTGGGGCCGACCAGAAGGATATTGGATTTCGAAAGCTCGACGTCATTGCCGCGTGTCCGGTTCATCTGGATACGCTTGTAGTGGTTGTAGACCGCGACGGCCAACTTCTTTTTCGTCTGCTCCTGGCCGATGACGTACTCATCGAGAAAGCCCTTGACCTCTTGCGGTTTGGGCAAGTGTGCCGGCGCTGCTCCGGGCTGTGTCTCGCCCCGGTCGTCCTCCAAAATGGAGTTGCAGACCGCGACGCATTCATCACAGATGTATGCCCGCGGGTAGTCGCTCGGTGAGGAGATCAATTTAGCAACGGCGTCCTGCGATTTATGACAGAACGAACAACGGAGCGTATCGTCTGTTCCCCTCGGCGTTTTCATACTGCAACTCCTTTTGCCCTGACGGCCTTCAAGTACGTGGCCGGTCTATGATTTCGTCAATAATGCCGTATTCCTTGGCCTGTTGCGCGTTCATGATGAAGTCTCTCTCTACATCTCGTTCAATGCGTTCCAGCGGCTGCGCGGTGTGCTTCGACATCAGCTTGTTGGTGATCTCGCGAATGCGCAGAATCTCACGAGCATGGATATCAATATCGGTAGCCTGCCCCGAAAGACCACCCATCGACGGCTGGTGGATCAGGATTCGGGAGTTGGGCAAAGCAAAGCGCTTGCCCTTGTTGCCGCTCATCAGCAGAAAGGCCGCCATGCTTGCCGCTTGCCCGATGCAATAAGTAACCACGTCATTCCGTATGAACTGCATAGTGTCGTAGATGGCTAGACCCGCGGTGATGGATCCACCGGGAGAATTGATGTAAAGCTGAAGGTCCTTCTCCGGGTCTTCACCGGAGAGAAACAGCATCTGTGCGATGACCAGGTTCGCGATCTGATCGTCGATCGGTGTTCCCAGAAAGATAATATTGTCGCGAAGCAAACGAGAATAAATGTCGTAGGCTCGCTCGCCTCGACTCGTCTGCTCGACCACCATAGGTACAAGTGCCATGCTCTCCCTTGCTTCTGCTTCCCCGCGGACGGCGTGCGCCCGGTTTTTAAGTTGCCCCTTAAGAAGCTAGCCGCTCGTACAGCAGCGCGCTCATCTTCTCTCTACGTAAGCGTTCCCGGATTCTAGCGAGGCTCCCGTCCTCAGTCAAACGCACACGCAGCGCATCGGCTGGTTCACGCAGCTGCAGGGAGATCGCTTGCAGTTCACCTTCCACATCTTCTTCAGTCACGTTGACATTCTCTGCATCGGCAATGCGGTCGAGCAGAAGAGAACCCTTCACCTCAGCCGTAGCGGAAGGCCGCTGTGCGGCGCGCAGGCGGTCGAAATCGAGATTGCGCATATCTTCCGTGCGCATGCCCTGGGAGGCGAGCGCCCGCAGTCCACGATCCAGCCGGGCGTCAATCTGCTGCTGCACCAGCGACTCGGGAATGGGAAATTCGAAACGATTGACCAGCGCGTCGAGCAGGCGGTTGGTGGTTTCGCTTTGCCCCCGCCGCTGCTTATCGGTGGCCATGTGCTCGCGCAGTTGCCCCGTGAAGTCCGCCAGGCCCTCGTACTGTCCCAGCTCCTTGGCGAATTCGTCGTTCAGCTCCGGCTCGATCTTTTTCTTGATGCCCTTGACTTCGAGGTCGTAGGCAACTCGCTTACCTGCCAGTTGCCGCTCGCTAAAACCCTCTGGATAGCTCACCTCGAACTTTAACTGTTGCCCTACAGAGGCTCCGCGCAGTGCGGCATTGAAGCTATCGAGGGTGTTCGGTCCGCCTACCTGGACGATGACATCCTGTCCGGAAATGGGTTGCTGGGCTGCCGGCGCGGCTTCCCCTTCAGCTTCCGCCGGTTGCACCGTGCCGGTAAAGCTGATCTGGGCATAGTCGCCGTCGGCCAGGGCTCGCTCTTCCGTCACTGGCTCCATCGTGGACCGGGATTCGCGAATGCGAGCCAGCTCGGCATCGACTTCGGCATCGGTCAACTCCGTAGCTACCTTCTCCACCTTCACATCCTGGTAGCCATCGATAGAGAAATCCGGAACCACTTCGAAGGCGGCCTTGAAGCGTAGAGGTTTCCCCTCTTCCAGCTCGATGCCGGTGACCTGTGGTTGCGAGATCGGCCTGAGCTGTCGCTCGGCGATGGCGTTGCGGAAGTGGTCGGGGAGAACAGCCTCCATCACGTCCTGACGAATCTGCTCGGCGAAGCGGCCGCGGATAAGCGACTCCGGAACCTTGCCTGAACGGAAGCCGGGAATGCGGGCATTCTTTTGATAGCGTTTGGTGACAGCGCGAAAATTGCGGGACACTTCGTCCGCCGGAATTTCAATTTCAACTTCTCGTGTGCACTCCGGATTAAGAGTTGCCGCGCCATGGGAATGGTCGTGGCCATCGTGGGCCTCCTCGGTGGAGGTGGATGCATCGGCAGATTCGGGTGTCGTTTCAATCATTTCAGTTGAGCTCAACGTATGCCTTCCAGATTTGCTCGCTCCGCCGCGTCATGCAATGGCGGAATGGATGTATGCGGAGCGGCCCGTAAACAGCCTGCTTTCATCGTATGGGGCTTTCCCGGGAGGGTCAAACCCACAGCGCAAAGAACGCAAAGCCGCTATTAACTACGATACACCCTTTTCCAGTTACCCCCGGCGAACCACCCTAGGTGCAAGAGGTGGAAGACTCAGCATCTTCACTTCTGCTCGATGCAGACCAACGTGGCTTTCCCCAGGAAAGCCACACTCGGCGCAACTCGACCGAGCAGCATAGAAGTGAAATGCTCTAGCGGGGTGCGAACAAGTCTGTTTGTATCAGCGCACGACTTTTAGTCGTGCCGTAAATGGTTGAGAATAGGTCGGGCTTTAGCCCCTGAGGTGTTGCCTGTTTACCCTTCCAGGGATCGTTTTCCTGCCCGGTGTGAAACTGCTCTAGAGCTCCTCCTGCCGCGGGGTGCGTACATGCGCGACAAACCGCGGATCGGCAGCCTGGTAGTGCTTGTAATTGCGGCGTCCCTCGCTGAGGCTGAGGTTGCCGTTGACTGTTCTGCGAACCACATCTGCATCGCGGTCATCCTGCCCGTCATCCTGCCACCAGCAGACCTGGCATAGCTCCAGGGCCTCGGGCATGGAGAGCGTTTTATACCCGCAGCACAGGCAGCGGGACGCAGTCGGTCTTCGCATGCACCAAGTATGCGCTGGATCTGTGCAAAAACGGGCGACCTGGTAGCTGGACGCCATTACCACGGTAATGCGATTCTTCCTTCGGGCCGATGACACAAGGCCATGTTTATGCCTGCGAGTCATCCTGCAAAATATTTTTGCAGCAAGAGCCGAGTGGCCCCGCCCCCTACGGGGTAAACAGCTCCAGCCGAACCTTCCAGGTAACCGATTGGCCTGGACGAAGCGTCACCATGCCGGTATCCATGCCCTTCCATTCCTTGCCGAACGGATCCACGTAGTTGAACTGTGGTTCGACGGCGACGAAGGCTGTCTTGGGCGAATACACCTGTATCGTCCTGATTTCCGGCGATAGGGCGGAGACCGTCAATCCATACTTCGATTCCGGATCGATCAGCTTCACGTCGGCGGCGCCATCGGTCCGCTGCAAGTGGGAGAAATTGTCGTCCAGAAAATGATCGTCGAGAGCTACACCGTCGGGCGCTGTGTAGTCGTAGTCGGTGCCTTTGACCGGCTTCAGTTGCCCGGTGGGAAATGCGTCACCGTAATTGTTCACTATGGCCATCATAGTGGCGGGGATGTGCACGCGCGCCTGGGCGCGATGGCCGCTGGGTATTACGAAGTAGGGATGCCATCCGATCGACATGGGTTCCGGCTCTTTGCCTACGTTCTTGGCCGTGATCGTGGTCTCGACCCCGTCCCCGGTCAATGCGATAGTGAAATTCAAGTCAGTATCGGAAAGCCAATGACCGCCGAAATCTCCGGCGTGGATGACGCCGGTTACCGTTTGTCCATCCGCGGTGGTCTGGGTTTGCAGGTCTTCCACTTTAGATTGAGTAATCAATCCATGAATCGCGACCACCGGGCCGCCGGGGTTCTTGCTGGGGAAGTTTGCCGGGAGAGACAAGGTGTGGCCGCGCCAATGGGCGATGACCGACTTGCCATCAGCGGAGGGTTCGCCCAGAATCCGGTTGGGGTAGGGAATCAGAAAGGCTCCACCAAGGCCGAAGGAGGCGTTTCCCGTTTGATCTCTGCCCGTGCCGCTAAGTATTTTCTGTGCATCCGCAATGGCAGGCGAACGCAGCAGCGGTATCTCCCCTTTGCCTGGAATGGCGGCGGTGACCTGGAACATGTTCATACCCCGCCCGGGAAGCAGGGTTACGGAGAGGAACTCGGGCTTGCTGCCGTTGGTGGTCGCCTTGCGCTCCAGCGTCAGCACATTCTCGCCGCCGATTTGCACGGCTGCCGGTGCTGCCGGTTGCGGCGTTTGCTCCCCAGTTGTGGCCGGCTGCTGGCGGCACCCGGCCGCGAACAGAGTGGATGCGGCCAGAATCCCGCCTAACCATCGATTTACGTTGTGCATGCACACCCCTCAAGAGTCTTTGTCCGCTTCCGGTCAGCGGGCAGCGGGCAAACAAAAATTCATCTTACGCCGTCCTTCAGATGGGCCTTACAATCGGGTATGAGCACCATCCCTCGAGCCACGCCCGGTTCGCCTATTGGAAGTCCAGGTCTGCCTGCGGCCAATCCTCCGGTCAATCCTGGGCCGGTTACGGCCAATCTCAATCCGCTCGTTCTCTTCAACCAGGAAGTCATTCGTTGTCAACGCTGCAGCCGCTTGCGGAAGTATTGCGAGGGAATCGCCACCAGCAAGCGCCGCGCCTACCGGGACTGGATTTACTGGGCCAAGCCGGTTCCATCGTTCGGCGACGAGAAGGCCCGTTTGCTGATCGTGGGCCTGGCCCCGGGCGCGCACGGTTCCAACCGGACCGGCCGCCCTTTCACCGGCGACGGCTCCGGCGACTTCCTCTATCCCGTTCTCCACGATGCCGGTTTTGCCTCGCAGCCAAACTCTGTCTCCCGCGGCGACGGGTTAAAGTTGCAGGACTGCTGGATCAGTTCCGTGGTCCGCTGTGCGCCCCCGGATAACACCCCCAAGCGCTCCGAGCTGAAGAACTGTGCGCCTTACCTTGATCAGGAGATTGCGTTGCTGACCAATCTGCGGGTGGTTGTCTGTCTCGGCCGCATTGCCTTTGACAGCTATTTGCAGCATCTGGCGCGTACTGGGCAGAGTGAACGCAAGCCGCGCTTCAAATTCGCCCACGGCGCCGAGTACGCGCTCCCCGGAGGCCGCTTCCTGATCGCCAGTTTCCATCCGTCGTTGCAAAACACCAATACCGGCAAACTCACCCGCGGTATGCTCTTTGACGTCTTCGAGCGAGCCCGCGTTCTCACCACGTCCGCAGAGACTCCACGCACCCTTCGCCGCTGAATCGCGACGCTTCATAGGCTGCTGAAACCCGCAAAAGTGCCGAGGGGCGAAACCGCGGCCCTCAGCGGCGCGTTTCTTTCGATCCCACTAGCGAATCTTCGGGCAAGCATCCCCGCTCAACTTTGTCATCCCGAGGAGCGGACTTGCCTGTGGCAAGTCAAGGGACTAATTACAACGGCAACAAAAGCATTGGGTGGCCCATTGCCCCGATTTCCTGCGGAGGCTTGTGGCGTTGATACACCCCATGCGCCTTTCCTTAATGAAAGGCGCACACGCGGACCTCTCTAGTGTCCCGTCCCTGAAGTTCGTTCAAGAACTCCTCTTCGGCTTTGTATCAGGGCACGACTTCAGTCGTGCCGCAAACACTGCAAAACCAAATGGGCTTCAGCCCCTGAGCGCAGTTTCTGGAACATTTTCGATTCCTCGAATTGTTCCAGGAACTTCAGGGACAGGACACTAGCACAGCGTGGCAGGAAATCGGGGTCAAGCCGTACGGCGCCTGCCCCGGCGTGCCGTGGGGCTTGAGTGGGCGACGAGCCCTCCCCAACCCGCTTGTCATTGGGAGGAGCGTAGCCCGAGGGACCTTCAGATCTCTGGTCCCTGCAACAACCTGTGGATAAAGGGTAGGGCCGAACAGGAAAAGCATCGGAGGGGGCAAGATCAGCCTCTGCTAAAGCCGCATTCATTCTTAAGTATTTATGTACGGACTGAAGCCCGTACCCTTCAGGAACGCGCGCTTCGTAGAGAGGAAATCCGGGTCGGGATGCCAAAGCTGACTATATCTGCAATTTCTGGAGCGGGAGACGGGGATCGAACCCGCAACCAACGGCTTGGGAAGCCGCTACTCTACCATTGAGCTACTCCCGCTCGCTGCCACCCGCTTATTCTAACCCTAACGCAGCTTCGCAATGGGTGTAGACCGAACCTGGATTTCCTGTAGATGTGGTTTGGAACTACCGAACTGCATGCGACTTTCCGCGAAGAAAGTCGCACATTGTTGTTCTCGGCCAGTGCTGCGTGGCAGGAAATCCGGGAAGCGATAGGCTCTTTCGTGGTCCCGGCGCGCCGGGACCACACCTCGCGATCCTTATGAGTCCACAGTAATTGCGAACTGCGGTAACGCGGGTATCCTGAGACCCTTGTATGATTTCGGGGGATGCCCTCCCTCCGCCGGCGCACTATACTTTCCGCCGTCTTCGCACTCGCGGCGGGCGCTGCGCTGCGCCTGTGGTTCATTCACGCCTTCCCCCAGATCCAGGGAGACTCACTTCTTTACGCGGACATCGCCCGGAACTGGCTAACCCATGGCGTCTATGGCCGGTCCATCCTTCACCCTGGCGGTCCGCCAACCATTGCCCCTACTCTCGTTCGCCTGCCCGGATATCCCGGTTTCCTTGCCCTTTGCTTCGCGGCTTTTGGAAAGCAGAACTACCTCGCTGTTCTCTACCTGCAGGTGCTTATCGACCTGGTGACTTGCCTGCTCATCGCGGGATTCGTTCGCCGGCTCTGTGGGCAACGCGCTGCGATGTGGGCGCTCTGGCTGGCGGCGCTTTGTCCCTTTACGGCAAATTACGTCGCGATGCCGCTTACCGAAACGCTGTCCATTTTTTGCGTTGCGCTCGGTCTCTATGCATTTGCCGCCGTGCTCGAGCGTCCACACTGGGGATGGATCCTGGCGCTTGCATTTGCCTGGAGTTTCGGCGCGCTCTTGCGGCCCGATGGCGCCCTCCTGGCCGTCGCTTTCTTTCCCGCGCTGGTCCTCTATGGCCGCAACTCGCTCGGTTTCGCGCGGTCGTTCCGCATCGCACTGCTCTGCGGGTTGATCTCAGTACTCCCATTCCTCGCCTGGACGTTCCGCAACTTCCGCACGTTTCGCCTCTTTCAGCCGCTGGCGCCTCGATCCGCCACCGATCCCGGAGAATTCAAACCAGTCGGATTTCAACGCTGGACAAAAACATGGATGGCCGATTTTGCTTCCACGTATGAAATCTATTGGAATGTGCCCGGCGACGACATTGATATCCACTCGCTCCCGGCGCGGGCCCTGGACTCGCCGGCTGACGCGCGCGAAACGCGCGCGCTGGTCTCGCAGTACAACACAGACGACATACTTACACCGGGCATCGACGCCGGTTTTGCCGCGCTGGCTGCTGATCGTATCCGCGCTCATCCCTTTCGCTACTATGTAACCCTGCCCCTTTTGCGCCTGGCGGATATGTGGCTTCGCCCCCGGGTGGAGATGCTCAATATAGAACTGCGTTGGTGGCAATACCGTCTCCACCACGTGGAAACCCGCATTTCCTATGCTTACGGCGCGTTAAACCTGGCTTACCTGGTTGCGGCCCTGGTAGGGTTGTTCTACTGGCCGCGATTTGGCACTGCCATGGTGGCCTATGTTGTGCTGCGCAGCGTGCTGCTGCTCACTCTCGACGCGCCCGAGCCCCGCTACACGCTGGAGTGCTTCCCCATCGTCATCGCCTTCGCCGCGGCTGCGCTCGATCGGCCAAAGCAGTTTCGCCATGGGTGTAGACAGAACCCGGATTTCCTGTAGAGGTCGTTGGAACTACCTAACTGCATGCGGCTTTCTTCGAAGAAAGTCGCACATCATCGTTCTCGGCCAGTGCTGCGCTCAAAGAAAATTTGCAGCAGGCTGGAAGATCCATCATCCTTGGGGAACAGGTGTCACGTCGACTGATTTGCCCATCATGCGCGAGATACATCTGACCGCCCGCTTACGCCGCGCTTTGCGGGAGCGCGGTCTGGTGGGTGCTTTCCGCTGGTTTGCCCTCCGCGGATATCGCTTGGTACGCCCTGCCCGGCTGAAGCCCCACCCATTTGACCTCGAGCACGGCGTCCAAACGCAAGCCCTTATTCCCAGCAACCGGCTCTGGACCGGCCATGCTCACGATCTCTACAGTGTTCTTTACTGCCCCACCCCTCCCTCCGTCGTTCGCGCATCGATCGATGCCTGGCGCTCCACCCTCATTGTCTCGGACCCGCCGCTTGAGAAATACATGTTCTTCGATCTCGGCGCCGGAATGGGTCGTATCGTTATGATCGCTTCTCTGTATCCCTTCGAAGCGGTGATCGGCGTTGAGATGAACCCCGGCCTGGTAGAACAAGCCCGTCGCAATCTCACCATCTGGCTTCAGACACCTCGTTCGTGTAGTCAGCTGGAGGTCTTCCAAGGCGACGCAACCGAGTTCCCCTGGCCCGCCAAACCGCTGCTCATTTACATGTTCTATCCCTTCGAAGCACCAGTGGTAGTCGAGTTGCTGCGCACCCTGGAGCGAGCGCTGACCGAGGGAGCCGGGCCCATCGATATCATCTATATCCATCCCGTCGCCGCCTCAGAGCTGGAAGCCTACCCCGGGGTGCAACTTAAGCTCTCCACCAACTGCTATTTCTCCCCTGAAGATGCTGCTGTCGATTTTTTCCGCGATTCTCACAAATCCGCTCCGCAATACGAATGCCGCGTCTATCGCCTCCACCCTCGTCTGGACTGCACCCCCGAGTCTCTCCAACACGAGCGTCCTCAGTGACTTCGAGCAAGCCTCGCCTTACCGGTGCGGTTTCCTGCATCAGCGCCATGGCGATGCCTCCGGCCAGAACAGCGCCGGTCATATACCAGGCCGGCGTGAGTGGACTTCCAGTGAGCTCAGTCAGCGCTTTGATGGCGAATTGGGTCGTACCCCCGCAGAGCGAAATGGCCACGGCATAGATGATGGCGAGGCTACCCGAGCGAACGGCCTTGGGCAATGACTCGGTGACCGCCACCAGGGCCGGAGCGGTGAGAAAAGCCTGCAAAACCCCGAGGATCGCAATCACGCCGTATACGACGCCTACGCTGCGCAGCGCGGTCATCGCCATATAGGCCGGGACCAGCAGCGGCACCAGGATCAAGACCGCGCCGATCATGACCGGCTTCCGTCCGATGCGGTCCGATAACAGACCACTCAGCGGGTCGGCCAGCATGGCCGCGATCCCGATCACCACGGTTGCGCCGAAGGCCAGCGTGGGTGACATCTGCAGGCTGTCCTGGGCGTACGTCGTGATGTAGTCGACACCATATAAATAGATCGAGATCGCCATCATCAACACCAGGGCGAGCACAATCAACCGCACCGGTACGCGCCGCTGTTCTGCCGTCGTCACCCGCCGATCGAAGTCGTGGATGGTCTCCGGCAGATGGTGACGCATATACAAGCCAACCGGGACGACCACCAGCCCGATCAGGAAAGCAATCCGCCAGCCCCACGCATCGAGCGCGGCGGCCGAAAGCCAGGTGCTGAGCAGAAAGCCGGCCAGGCCTGCCGCCACCACCGCCACGTCCTGGGTCATGTACTGGATGGAGACGTAGAGGCCTCGCCGGTGGGGTGGCGCGGCTTCGACCAGAAATGCGGTGGACGGACCAACTTCGCCGCCCAACGCAAATCCCTGTACCAGGCGAAAAATCACCAATAGGATCGGGGCCGCGATTCCGATCTGGGCGTAAGACGGGGTCAGCACAAGCCCCAGGATGGCTGCGCCCATCAACGCGAAGGATAGGACCATCGCCGGTCTTCGGCCGGTCCGGTCGCCATAGATGCCGATGACCACGGCGCCCAGAGGCCGAGTGAGAAACCCGACACCAAACGTCGCCAGCGAGTAGAGCAGTCCGTGCGAGGTTAAGGATTGGGGGAAGAAGCAGTGACCGATGGGGATCGCGAAAAAGGAGAAGGTAAGGAAGTCGAAGAATTCGAGCGCGTTGCCGACGCCCACCGCGAGCACGCTTCGCATGGCTAAGTAGGGCGGATTGCCTGCTGCTGTGTCCATTCACCTTGCTCTACCCCTCAGAGAAATCGGATCGTCGGGAGGAGTTGAGAGCGAGTTTACACTGGGCGATTTGAAAATCCGGCTTGTCATCGGGGTACGTTTCGTCCCCCCTCAGCCTGTCCCGTTCAACTAGAAGACTTCTGCCGTCGCACTATGACCGGGGGCCGCGGCGACCTTCGGGTCCCGCGTGATCAAGGGAGCCTTTAGCTCTTCGGCAAGCGCCACGTAGGCTGCAGATGAACGTAGTTGCATGTGATGCACATGTCAATGCGCAGACCTGCATTTGCCCCGCTGCCATTCACTTCTGCGGGGCTTTGCGGGGACGGCCGGAATATACCCTAATTGAAACAATAATGATTACGAAATCACAGTAGCGTTCTGTTGCGGCTTTTTCCAGGACACGTTACATCAGCTCATTCTTAGACCCGCACTCCGCTATGGCTCGGCTGGTTAAACACAGGACTAATGCGGCAATGCCGTCCCTGTTCCCTCGGTAAGGGTGAGGATGCGGTCCACCGACGGCGCGCTGAAGGACTCTTTGAGGCCGCTGGGCCAATCGATTTCTATCCGGTCGATTTTTGATGCTGTTCCCAGCCCAAAATGGAGTCGCAGGTCGCTGCTGGAAAGGTAGCTCGAACCGCTGCGCACTTCCTGCACCCATTTCTTGTCGCCGGCGAATACGGAGACGCCGGCGCCGATGCCATCCCGGTTGGAGCGCGTGCCCACGGTGCTGATCCCGATCCAGTGGTTCTGATTGGCCGCCTGGTTGACCAGCAGTAAGGGTTTGGCTCCCGAATTATTGATCACCACCGAGATGCGGCCTTGATTCCAAAAGTCGGCAATGGCGAGACCGCGGCTGGATTCGGGCACAGTGCACCCGGGTCCAGCTGTCTTGCTGATGTCTTTGAATTTTCCATTGCCCTGGTTCCAATAGACCAGTCGTGGCTCTTTGTAGGTAGCTCCCAGGTGTGCTGTATCGACCTCCGGATAAACGTGGCCATTGGCTAGCAGCAGGTCGGGCCAGCCGTCATTATCCATATCGAAGAACATGACCCCCCAACCCAGATACTGGGTGTTCAGCCCCAGGCCGGCGTCAAATATCTTCCAGCTGTACGTCCCATCCCCGTTGTTCTGGTAGAGGGACGAAGTGTCGTCGGAGAAGTTGGTCTTGAAGATGTCGGGCAATCCATCGCCGTTAAAGTCGCCCACGGTTGCGCCCATGCCCGCCTGCTCGCGCCCGTCCTCGTCAAACGCAACAGTCGCGTCCACCGCGACATCGGTGAAGGTTCCGTCTTTGTTATTGCGATAGAGAATGCTGGGCGTGCTGTCGCAGGCAACGTAGATATCGGGCCATCCATCGCGGTTATAGTCCAGCGTGGAAACGCCGAGGCAGTAGTGTCCGTTGGTTTTCTCGATGCCGCTGGTTTTGCTGGTGTTGGCAAAATGGCCTCCGCCCAGATTGTGATAGAGCACGTTGGGAGTGGAGTCGAGTCCCCGCGGTCCGCACATGACCGGAACCCCCTTCCAAATACACATCTGCCCCTCTCCCGGCCGGGGTGAGGTCTTCAGATCGAAATGAACGTAGTTCGCGACTATCAGATCGAGCTTGCCGTCGCGGTCATAGTCGACGAAGGCGCAGCCCGAACCCCACTCGCCCCCGCTTCCGGCGACGCCGGCCTCCTCGGCCACTTCTTTGAAGCTTCCGTTGCCTTCATTGTGGTACAGGCGATTCTTGCCGTAGTAGGTCACATACAAGTCGTCGAACCCATCGTTGTCGTAGTCACCTACGCAGGCGCCTTGTCCCCATCCACTCGCCGTGAGGCCAGCAGTCCTGGTTACATCCGTGAATGTGCCATCGTGATTGTTATGGTAGAGATGGCCGCTTGGCGCGTTCTTGCCCTGCTGCGGATTGCTCCCGAGCCTATCGCCGTTGACCAGATAGATGTCGGGCCAGCCATCGCGATCGTAGTCCAGAATCGCGGCTCCACTCCCCGTGGTCTCGATGATGTATTTCTTGGTGGCCTCGTCTCCGTTGACGTTCTGCATCGTCAAACCCGCCTGCGCAGCGTAATCGACAAACCATGCCGGCAGGGGATGAAGGGTGTTCGCCGGGTAGGGAGAGGAAGCAGGGGCGGCGGAGTGAACCTGGGCAATGCATGTGGCCCCACCAACGACAAGTATCGCGACCAGCAATCTATGACAAACAGCCATTTCGCAAATGCTAGCACTCGCGTCCAGTAAGGTATCTGCGCCCCGCAGGAGCGTATCCTTTGAATGGGCTATGCGAAATTTTCGATACCTCATGTTTGCGCTGTTGCCGGGTTTGTTGGGTTGGGGGCAGAGCGCCACTCCGCCCGCGGGGACTAACCCTCCGTCAACAGTCAACAACACCCAGGAGAAGCCGCAGCACGGGCCGGCACAGGAGTCGATTGCCGCCTTGCAGCAATTGGCGGCGCAGCTACCGCCGGTGAAAGGCGCAAACCGGCGGCTGGGCATCGCGTACTACCGTGCCGGTAAGCTCATGGATGCTGACCATTGCTTCGAAATCGCGATGGCCGAAGATCCGGCTGATCTGGAATCGATCCAGATGCGTGGCCTGACCCTCTATCGTCTGGGGCAGCCGGCGGCGGCTATTCCATTTCTCGAACGCGTGCGGCAATGGATGCCGGATGCGAATGCGGATGCGAACCATGTGCTCGGCCTTGCATACATGAATGCGCGCCGTTATGACGAGGCGCGTGGTGCATTCGCCGCCCAATATGGCGTGAGCCCGGACTCGGCCGCGGCCTACCTGCTTACCGGCGGCATCCTGATGGACGCGGACCTGCCGGAGCTTGCCGCTCACCACGCGCAGAAGGCGCTTGAGATCTCGCCTGGCCTTCCCTTGGCACATTTCATGCTGGGCGAAGTTTACCTTTACAAATCCGACATAAACCATGCGCTTGAGGAGTTCGAACACGAGCGTGCTATCAACCCGGCCTACCCTGCCGTCTACGACCGGCTGGGCGATGTTTACACCCGGACAGGTCAATATCAGAAAGCGCAAGAGGCCCTCACGCGGGCCATCTCTCTCGACGTTTCCAGCACCGGGCCCTTTATTCAAATGGGTAAGGTGTTTTTGCGCCAGGGTGATACGGAAAGCGCAGCGATGTATCTCCAGCACGCCGAAAAAATGGACCCGGGCAACTACATCACGCACACGCTATTGGGTCAGGCCTACCGTGGAATGGGCAAGGAGGAGGATGCGAAACGGGAACTCGACGACGCGTCTCAGATCCATGCCTCGAGCCAGCTAAAGTTACAGCCGGTTCAGTGAGGGAAGGAAATACTAGCAGGCTGCGGCAAAGACTCTGTTTTGTATCAGGGCACGATTTCGGTCCGGCCGTAAATGATTGAGAATACGTCGGGCTTTAGTGGCAGCGTGGGAACTCGCCAGTTCAGAGTGATAGTTTTTGCCACCGCCAACAAACGCTGGGTGGCCCATTCAAGCCTTCTTTTCGCTTGAGTGGCATAATGGCCCGGTGTAGAGTCCTTCCGCAGCCAGCTGGACACCTAGTGGACGCGGATTGCGACCAATTTGCTTTGCAGGGGCACGCCCCCCTCGAGCGTGACGGCGAGCAGAGCCTCGAATGGTCTTACCTCTCCCGTGGGCGAGGAGACCATCTTCAACAGTTCTGCCAGCGTGTCTTTGCGCGCGGCGTATTCGACGGCTGCCTGTGTGCCGAGTGTCGTGAGGCCGCTGAACCTGAGCGTCCGCTTTCCCGATTGGACACCTGGCATGAGCGCGATGACTGCATAATCCATGGCGAGCGGATGCTCGGGGCGAGAGTACAGCTGCGGCTCACCCGGGCGAGGGTGATTGTTCACAAATCCCGCATACGTGGGATAGGCCACCATCGTGAAGTCCGTAAGGGAAGGCAGCGCGTTCAACGACGGATTCTCTGCCGGGGAACCGATAAAAACCAGGTTTCGCTGCTTCGCCTCATCCCAGGTAACGAGCAGACTGCGTTTCAGAACAAAGGCGGCCCGGTGAGCGTCAAAAAGCCTGGTCAGCTCGTATACCGACGTCAGCTCGCCAATCCCGGTGTAATGGTCAACCACCGGCTCGCTCTCTGCGGCGTCCCCGGCCGGCGCGTATCGCAAGCCGGTCTTTGAATCGCCCACAAAGCGAGCGTTGCTGTAAATCACTTCCGGCGGATCCCCAGACAGAAACGGCGCCCAAAAGACTTCGATCGCTGATTTTTCCGCGGTCGCTTTAGACCGGGCGCGAGCAATCAGCAGTGAGGAGCCAGCCAGGATCAGCACCAGGAGCACACTGAAAGTGATTCCCAGCGGCTTGGACTTCCAGTAACTCCACCAGCTCGCACGCCCCGCGGAAGCCACATCGCTCGCCGGGTGGGATGGCGTCTCCGAAGGCAAAGGGAACGGAGCCGGTGGTGGTTCGGATTGGCGAAGCCGGAAGATAGGAAGGTAGTGGCCCTTGGGAACCTCGATAATCGTTGGCTCGGCCGCGCCTTCCGTGGCGAAAAACTCTGCCAGCTTTTGCCGAAGAAGCCGCGCGTGCGTTCGCACAATGCTGTCTTCGCTGCTGTTGTATCCAGGCGGACGATGGAAGACGTGCACGCCGATTTGTTGTTCACTGGCGGCTTCAGGAGTCTCCTTTAGGGCGCACTCAGCGATATAAAGCAGAAATTCACGAAGTCGTAACGAGCCGCGAAAGTGACTGCTGGCAACGACTCGTTCAATTAGGCGGGATCGAGGGTCATTTGACGTGTGAAACGAATCCGTCAATTCACTGGTTTGCTTCAAAGCGGAGCTTGCTGGGCTACTTTTCACTGTGAATTCACCGTAAACAACGTTGGCAGCTTTGTGGTTCCAAGAAGAGTCTTAGCAGGCGCTGGAAAGCAGTTATCCAGGCGCCGCAGGTTGTTCTACGGGAAGGGCTCAGCTATCCCTCCGCCCAGACACAACTTTACGATTTTGATGCGAAAACGGGATCGGTCGATAGTATCGACGAGCGAATATCCGTTTCATCACAGCTTGCCATTAAAGAGCGGGCGAGCTAAATACTCTTGTCAAACCTTTGGAGAGTCAGCATATGCACAGCAAAGCGTACCGTAAAGCCAGCAAAACCATCTACTTACTGTTTCTTGTGTTGTTCTTCCCGCTGGCCCCGGCCGCGCTGGCGCAGGCAGTGTACGGATCGATCTTCGGAACCATCACCGATAATACCGGGGCTGTGGTGCCTGGCGCCACGATTACAGTCACCGACGTTTCCAAAGGCACATCGGTCACTGTCCAAAGCGACGCCAGTGGTGGATACCTCGTCCAACACCTGATCGCAGACACCTATCAGGTGTCAGCAGAAGCCAATGGGTTCAGCAAGACTTCAGTCGACAACGTCGTGGTCTACGTCGACACTCAGCCCAAGGTCGACATCAAGCTCACCGTGGGCGAGGTGACGAATACAGTGACGGTGACCGGCGGAGCCCCTCTGCTGGAGACAGCCCGCGCCGATGTGAGCACCATTTTTAACGACCGCGCGCTCCAGGACTTGCCTAATTTAAATCGCAACTTCACCTCCTTTGAATTGCTGACCCCTGGCACCTCGTACATCGGTTGGGGGCCGTCGGAGGGAAGCGGCAATCCGCAGCGCAGCGAATCCATCGAAGTGCAGGGCCAGCTGCCGTTTGCCACCGGTTATGAACTCGACGGCACGGACAACCAGGATCCGATCAACGGCGTCGCCGTAATCAACCCGAACATTGACGCGGTATCGGAGATGAAGGTGACCGCGCAAAACTACGACGCGGAGTTCGGCAAGGCGGTCGCCGGCCTGGTCACCGCTCAAACCAAATCCGGAAGCAACAACTTTCATGGGACGGCCTTCGAATATCGCCGCTCCGATGCCCAGCAGGCGCGCGATCCCTTTGCTAACAATGCGGTTAACTCCTTGACGGGCAAGTACCTGAGCCCGACGCTGCACAATCAATTCGGCGGTTCGGTGGGGGGGCCGGTGTTGAAGAACAGAGTATTCTTCTTCGGCGACTACCAGGGACTGCGGGAAAAATCGGGGAGCTCAGTGTTGACCACCGTGCCTACCGCCCTGGCGAGGACGTCGTGCACCTCCGGCGGGGACTGCGATCTCAGCGACTACCTGGCGATCGGAGGGCAGGCTTTTAAGCCCAACAGTCCGACCGACACCAGCAATAGCGGGCGCACTCCGTTTCCCGGCAACATTATTCCCGCGGCTAACCTTTCCGCGCCCGCGGTCAATTTTTTCAAATTGCTCCCCGCCCCCAATGCTGGTGCGCCCGGCCAAACTTTCAATAACTATGCCACTTCAGGATCTGGAATCTTCAACACCAACCAGTTCGATGTTCGCGGAGATACCCAGCTGACAGAAAAGCTGCACATGCTGGGCCGCTATACCTATTTTGGGTCCAGCCTTTCGGGCGCTCCTTACTTCGGCACCGCAGGTGGAGGTGGTTACGGCTCAGGAGGTTTCGCCGGTACATCTTCCGGACTCAACCAGAGCGTCGCGGCGGGCGGAGACTATGTGGTCTCGCCTAAGTGGCTGACCGACTTCCGCTTTGGCTACTACCGCATCTACAACACCGTTCTTGGCCCGGATGCCGACCAGCCATTGGGGAATACTCTGGGCATCCCCAACGCCAACGGCACCCCGCTCTCGCTCTACGGCGGTATGCCCCAGTTTGAAATTGATGTTCCAGCCAACGGGCAAAACGAAGGCAACGCCGAGTTTCTCGGAACGACCGCAAACCCAAATCTCCAGCAGGAAAGCCAGTATCAGTTCGTAAACAACTGGTCGCACTCTCTCGGGAATCACAACATTAAGTTCGGCGGAGATTTTCGTTACGCTAAGGACCATTCGCTTACGGTTGCCAGTAATGCTCTCCGCTCAGGCACTTTTCAGTTCTTTAACTCCACCACCTCAGGCACGGTAGCCGCGGGCAGCGGAACATCCTCCTCTCCCGGCCTGGGTTGGGCCACCTTTCTGTTGGGCGACACCTCTCTCTTCTGGCGCACCCAGACGGCAGACGTGAACGCGCAGACCCGGCAGACGCGCTTCTTTCTTTATGCCCAGGACCAATGGCGCGTGACCCCGAAACTCACCTTCAACTATGGTCTCCGTTGGGAGTTTTACACCCCCGAGTCTGTGACCACGGCAGGCTCCGGCGGCCTGCTTGACCTGAATAATGGTGACATCCTCATTGGCGGTATCGGGGGTATCAACAAGGCCATGAACGTGGCCCAAAACTACAAGAATTTCGCCCCTCGCTTGGGTATTGCCTATCAAGTGCACCCCAACACCGTCGTCCGCGCCGGCTTTGGCACTGTCTACGGTCAAGGCTGGGCGGGCAACACTTTCGGCAATATACTCACCGGTTCTTTTCCGACCCAGATCCAGCAGACGCTCGGCACCGGCGGGAATATCGGATACGCGTTTAACCTCACCCAGGGACCTCCCGGCTATACCTTTCCCGCGATCCCATCCAACGGCCTCTATCCACTCCCGGATGGGATTAGCCAGTCTGCGCGACCCAGGAGCGTCATACTCCCGACCGTGATGGGTTGGAACCTTACCGTCCAGCAGGAACTCAGTTCTTCCATGTCCCTGCAGGTGGCCTATGTGGGCAACCAGGCCTATCACAATATGTTCGACTCTTCCCCAAGCTACAACACCAATCAGCCAACCCTGAGTGGTTTCAGCCAGGTCAACCCCAACCATCTAACCGCGGCGGGAGGAGCTTGTTCCGCCTATCCGCAGGGGGTTCAGCCTGTAGGTCAGCCCGGCATCCCGCCCGAGTGCCTATACACGCAATCGGAACGAAGCCCCTGGTTCGACGGCACGGCCCAGAAACAACTCGGCGTCAAGTATGGGGCACCTTATGGATGGGAACAAAGAATTGACTACTATCCAGCCCAGGCGACTGGCAACTACCACTCTTTGCAGGTAGTCATGAATAAGCGCTTCAGCCATGGTCTGCAATTCATGTCTAACTACGTGTGGTCCCATTCACTCTCACACGAGTCCTATGAATTCCTGATCTCTCCGGCAATAGGCAAGGGAAACAGTTACTATAACCGTCGCAATTCGTTCATATTCGCAGGCAACTACAACCTCCCGTTCGGCCGGGACCAGATGTTCGCGTCCCACGTCCCCGGTTGGGCAAACCAGATCATCGGAGGATTTCAACTGAACGCGTCGTGGAGGCTGCAGAGCGGGCTGCCCTTCACCACAAACTATTTCAATTGCAGCAACGACAACGACCAGTGCACGGGCTTCCTCAACAAGGTAGCCAAGTTTGGTCCTCACCAGGGCTCCTACAACGTAGCCGGCAACTACGTGCAGTACTTCACTCCTTCACCCTATGTGCTGTCTTCTCCAAATGATCCAGCCCCATCCACCCCCAATTCGTACGGTCCGTTCGCTCGCCCGGCGGTGGCAACCTGGGGCAATGTTGGCCGTGATGCCCTTTGGGGACCCAACTTCAGCAACGTGGACGCCTCCCTGTCGAAGAGCTTTACCTTGTGGGAAGGCGTGCACTTTCAGTTGATGGCTCAGGCTTTCAACGTCTTCAACCACGTAAATCTTGGCGGTGTGAATTCGTGCTTCGATTGCCAGAACTCGGGTGCCGGCCAAATCTCGAGCACCGCTTCCAACCAGGAAGGGACGTCGATGCGTAACTTGCAATTTGCCGGGCGGTTCAGCTTTTAGCCGGGTTGCACTTTCTCTGTGCAACCCGGCATGGAACCTCGCTGCGCCGTCTGCAGTTTTCAGGCGTTTGTCTTTCTAAGTTCATGGAAGGTGGCTTTGGCGGGCCGCCTTCCAGTTCCGCCAACTGGCACCACAGGAAAAAGTAGAGTTGCCCTCGATGGTGGTGGAACGATGAAGTTGTGGGCCTTGTTCATTCTCCTGAATTCCGCTGCCTTGTTGTCCGCGCAAGCACCTAACGCGGCGGGCGGTCCCTTGCCCGTGCTATCCGGCTTCGGGACGGACGAGCCCGGCCAACTGGTCATCCGCAGCAACATCATGGCCGAGAAGCCCTTCACCGTGACTGGCCCACGCGGAGCTCTGCTTGGCCAGCAGGATGGATCCTTTGAAGCCTGGGTCTTTCCCTGGAAAATTCTGAGTGACATGCGTATTACGGCCGAGATGAAAGACTATCCCGTGCCCATCAACGTAAACCAACAGGCGGCCTCCATCGAGGTTCGCCCGAGCCATACCACGATCGTTTTTTCCCATGCCAATTTCACCATTCGCGAGGTTCTCTTTACTCCCCAACACGCGCCCGATGGCGCGGGCGCCCTCGCCTTCTACCAGATCGAGGCTGTGCGCCCCATGACGCTTACCTTCAGCTTTGTGCCGGAGATGGAGCGTATGTGGCCGGCACTCTCCGACGACCGCCCCTCGCCGGAATGGGTCAGGATGGAGCAATCGGGCTTTTACATACTGCATTTAAATTTTCCGGATCATGCAGCGGCCGTGGCCATGCCGACTGCTCAGCCCGGAATTCTGGCCCCTTACCAGGAGCGTCCCAAAAACTATCCGCTACAGTTTGTGATTCATTTCGATCCAGCCACCGATAGCGACAAGGTTTACCCTTTGCTGATCACTACGGCCGAGACCGCGGCCTCTTCCACCACGTCCGCGTTGCAGGGGCGGCTGCGGGCGCTCGACGATGATTTTCGTGAGCTCTACAGCGATACGCAGAAGCACTTTCAAAAATTCTGCGCTCAACACATGAGCATCGAGACGCCGGACAAGAAACTCAATCAGGCTTTCGCCTGGGCTGAAGTGGCAATCGATCAGCTCAGGGTTGAGACCACGCCTTCGCACGATGAGACAGCTCTGGTGGCCGGCTTTTATGGTTCGGGGGATTCGGCCAGGCCAGGATTCGGCTGGTATTTTGGCCGTGATGCCCTGTGGACTCTCTACGCCGTGAACAGCTATGGCGATTACCAACTGACGCGGGATGAATTGAATTTCTTATTCAAGAGACAAAGCCCCGAAGGCAAAATCATTCACGAATGGGCGCAGACCGCCGACCTGGTGGACTGGAAGAGTCTGCCCTATGCCTATGCCTCCGCGGACGCCAATCCGTTGCTCTTGATGGCCAGCGACGACTACCTCAAGGTGAGCGGGGATAAGCAATTTATCCAGAGCCACTGGGAACCATTGGAGCGGGCCTGGAAGTTCGAGACCTCTCACGATTCGGATGGCGATGGAATTTATGAGAATACGGAAGGGTCAGGGTGGGTTGAATCCTGGCCGCCCGGAATGCCTCACCAGGAGATCTATCTGGCCGCGCTCGATCAGCAGGCAAGCACTGCAATGGCGGAGCTGGCAAGGGCTACGGGGCACATGGAGATTGCCCAGCAGGCAGCAATTCGGGCGAGCAAAATCGGCGTGACCATCGAGAAGGAATATTTGCTGCCCGGGGGCGGCTTCTATGCCTTCAGCCGCAACGCCAATGGCAGCGTGGATTCAAGCCCAACCATCTTTCCCGCGGTTGCCTCCTGGGATGGCACCTACAAGCTGCAGCATGCCCAGCCAATGTTTGACCGGTGGGCTGCGCAGGAGTTCTCGACCGATTGGGGCACGCGCGACCTGAGTCCAACGGTCTCATTTTTCGACCCAATCAGCTACCACCAGGGAACGGCCTGGCCACTCTACACCGGTTGGGTTGCGGTTTCAGAGTATCGTAACGGCCGTAGCCTCTCCGGGTACGCCCATCTTATGCAGAATGCCGGTCTAACCTGGGCGCAGGATCCAGGTGCCGTGACAGAGTTACTTTCCGGTGAGTTCTTCGCGCCATTGGGGCGCAGCACTTCTCATCAACTCTGGTCCTCGGCCATGGTCATCTCGCCCGTCCTACGTGGACTTTTTGGTCTGGAGTGGGATGCTGCGGCCAACAAGCTCACCGTTACTCCCAGTCTGCCGGCTGAGTGGGACAAGGCGACGCTGCATCACGTTCCTTTGGCCAAGGGTGATTGTGATCTTCAGATGACGCGCGACGGAAGCATGCTCGTGGTGCAGGCAAACGGATCTTCTGTCCAGCCGGTCGTTCTCGCGTCCCACACGCCTGGGGCGAAGTGGGCTGGCAACCAGCTGCGCATTCCGCTGCCCACGGTGGAAGCGAGTCTCGCCGCGGCCCTCCCTAATCCTGGAGCGACCACCCAGCAGATGAAGGTGCTGGACCAGCAGTCCACCGCCAACTCTTTGACGCTGACGTTAGCGGCCCTGGCCAACAGTCATCAGACCATCATGCTCCGAGTCAACGACGCGCGGGCAAGAGTTCGTGTCGAGGGTGCGCGCATGCCCCAGGAGAACAGTTCATCCTTGCGCCCGGTGCAGATCGATTTCGGCACCGGTGATGGCTACGTTGAGAAGACGCTGAAGGTCACTTGGTAAGCCATCTGACCTACGATCAGCTCTCCGCTCACAGGACGGGTGCCCCAGGTTCGCCCACCTGCCCTGGCTTGCCGTGGGAGCGTACCTGGGCCGAACAGGACGGGTGAAGCCCTGCCTTTGCCTTTGAACCCTTAGAGCCCGCGAAGTGAAGACATCGAAACAATCATTTCCGGTCCGGGTACGCTGGGGCACCCGTCCTGTTGCCAACAGGTATGATTCGGGCCGAGGCTGCGGAGGCGGACTTTGAGCGGAGAGTTTAGTTTGGCAACTGCCAATGCAAACGTAGGAGCGCTACTGGTCTGTTTGTTCGCCCTTTTCTGCGCCCCTGTTGCGCCCGCCCAGCTGCCCTTTCAAACCACTGCTGTTGCTCCGCAACGGTTTGTCGCGGTTCACGGGCGCAAGGCCATCGTAATGGGTTATGCATCCAGTGGCTTGGAACTATGGGCATACCCGTTACAAATGATTAGCGGGTATGAACTGGGGTTTCGTTCCGCGGGAGATACGACCGAAATCAGTGCGTCCACCTTGCTTCGTCGAGTCACCTATGAGCCCGAGGCGATTACCCGCACCTACGTGGGCCCTGACTTCATTGTTCGGGAGAAGTTGTTTGTCCCCATCAACGAGCCGGCCGTCTTATTGACCTATACCGTGGAATCGCGTCATAGCGTTGACGTCGTTGTCCACTTCACCCCGGTTCTGGATCTCATGTGGCCCGCTTCTCTCGGCGGCCAGAGTACGCAGTGGAACCAGGCAGCCTCCGCCTACATTCTCTCGGAAGCCACGCACCGATACTCTGCATGGATCGGCTCTCCTGATGTGATCTCGCACGACGAGGTCCTCAATAGCGCACAACCAGGAACGCCAGGGAAGCGGCTGGCCTTTGCTGTGCGCGCTGGAGGCGACAGCAATCGTTCAGCTACCGTCGTTGTTTCTCTTGACGACGCATCAAGCCCGGCGGCCCGCATGAAGAACCTGCTCACTTCGGCAACCAGGTTCGAAACAGAGGCGCGCGCTCATTATGCCGATCTGCTCACGAGTACCCTGCGCATCGAAACTCCCGACGAGAAGGTCAATCAGCAGCTCGCCTGGGCTCAGATCGCGCTCGATCAGGCATGGGTGTGCAATCACACATTAGGCTGCGGGTTGGTTGCCGGCTATGGTCCGTCGCGGGATGCGCGCAGGCCACAATACGCATGGTTCTTTGCCGGAGATGGCCTGATTGCCATCGACGCGCTTGTTCATACGGGTAACTACGATAGGGCGCGGGAAGCCCTCACCTTCATCGCCAAATATCAGGATGCGGGCACCGGGATGATATGGCATGAGCTCGCGCAGAGTGCCGATCCCGCCGACTGGGCCAGCAGGTATCCCTACATGTTTGTCCACGTCGACATCACCTTTCAATATCTGATCGCGATCGGGCACTACGTCTCGGCAAGCGGAGATACACAGTTCCTGCAACAGCATTGGCAAGGAGTGGAAGCGGCCTATCGGTATTGCCAGTCGTTACTCAATGTAAAGGATGGGCTGCCCCGCATCCCGGCGAACAAAGAAGGAGGCGACGAACAAGACAGGATGACCGATGACCCGGGCCTCTCTGCAAGCTGGGTCGCGGCATCGGGGGCGTTTGCCCGCTTGGCCCGATTAAACGGGCACGCACCGGAAGCGGAAGAAGCTACGCGCTTGAGCGAAAAGGCACTCAACTCTGCCGCCCGGCGCTATTGGGACGATCGGCGGAATTCATGGATCGATGGTTACAACGCATCAGGCCAGGCGATCTTCCGCCACGGGGATGACGGCGTCAGTTTAGTCGCAAACCACATACTTGATCAGCGCCGCGACGACGCTGTTCTTGACCAGCTTGCTTCTTCTGATTTCCAGGTTGACTGGGGCACCAGAGGGGTAGCCGCGAACTCCAGCCAGTTCGATCCGGCGTCGTACTCCAAGGGGAGTGTTTCGGCGGCCGGCACAGCGGGAGTGGCATCTGCGTTTTGGTCAAACCATCGGCCCTTCACTGCCTTTCCCATCTGGAGTGGGCTTCTGCCCTGGGGTACCCTCGACTCCATGGGACATATGCACGAGCTGCTTGCCGGCGATTTCTACCATCAACAAGTGGAGTCGGTTCCTGAGCAAACCTGGTCTTCGGCCGCCTTGCTCTCCTCTGCCGTGCAGGGTCTACTGGGCCTGGAAAGGGAAGCCAGGACGAATAGCCTCAAATTCTCACCGCATCTGCCGGCCAACTGGGACACCCTCTCCGTCGCCAACGTCAAGGTGTCCGGTGGTAATGTGGCCATGACCCTTGCCAGGGTACCGAAAGGACTGGAACTGCAGACGGAAAATTCCGGCGGCCCGGTCGAGCTACTCTGGGCTCCGGAGATTCCGCTCGGCGCTCATCTCAGCGGCGCAGAACTCGATGGCAAACCTGTGGACGCGCGCAGCGAAGAATATGCCCAAGACACTCACGCAACGCTGAACTTTACCGTTCCCCATGGAAAGAGCCATTGTCTGATCCGGTATGAAGGTGGTGTTTTGCTCAGCGTGAGCGATGCTGCTCCACTGTTGGGTGAACCGAGCAAACAAATCAAGATAACCTCTGTCGCCTATAAGCCAGCAAGCCTGGTGATCGACGTGGACGTCTCGTCCTTTGCGCCCAACTCGACCATTGAGTTATGGACGGATCAAAAGCCGCTGAAGGTGCGCGGAGCAAAGCTCAAGCGGGCTTCCGATAGCCTGTACGACTTACTTGTTGACCCGGTAGGCACTCCCGGTCCCGCGGCCGGCCAATACCGGCACACCGAGATAGTTGTCGATTTCGTTGCTAGATAGCTGTCTCAGGAATCGGTCGCCGGAGCCCGCAAATGATAGGCCCCCACCAGCCGCGATATCAGGACAGCCAGATAAAGTTGACCGAGAATGGCTTCCAGCACAGAAATCGAGCGAGCCTGGTCGGTGACCGCAGTGATGCCCGCCGCGCCCAACTGCGTCATCATGCCGAAGCTGTAATAGATAAAGTCAAAGCGATCAGGAACGGTATGGGTGTTCACCCCGGGAGACATAACGAAAGCGCTGGGTTGTAGTGCGGCAAGGAGGCCGTAGATGCTGGCAAAGCTGATTCCATTTAGAAGGTAGACACAAAGCGCTCCGAAAATGGTTTCCGAAGTGATGCGGACGTTGGCAAAGACACGCCGGAAAATCGCCACCACGATCCAAAGATCAAAGCCAAAGCTCAGAGTCAGGTTGAGCAGGGGGAGAAAGCCGGCGCCGAGGTTTGGGTGCAACAAGTGCTCTACTGCGGAAGGAATGGCCAGCAGAACTGCCACCGCTAACAGGCCGCGGCGAAAACTGACCGCGAAGACGCTGAGGGCAATGATCGCGCCCGTAAGGACACGGAAGGCGTAAAAACCAAAGCCCTTGTTTTCTGCGTAGGGATAGGCAATGAGGGTTGCCAGCAAGAACAAAAACAGCAGCAGGAATCTGTGCTCGATGAACACCCGCACAACAAAGGAGCGGTGCCTGGTTCGGGACAGCGTTTCAGACATGGCGGAAGCTTTCTCCCGTTGCTATATGCTTTCGAGGGCGGAGCGGATTTCACGCCGGGTGTGTCCGGTCAAGATGCTCCACGCGTGGCCTTTCCCCAGGAAAGGCCCACTTCATCGAGGTCGAATGGGACATAGTAACCGCAACACCGCTCAATTGCAGTTTGCTGTCTCAACGTCGAATAGTACATTACCCCGCTCGCCCGACGAGCTTTCATCGTTCGTGCGCAGGAAGATCGCATCGACCCGGGCCCCGGCGATCAAGGCAATTGCCTGTTTTACCCTATTTATGGCGACGTCCGGAGTCCACGCGCAGAGGCGGATGATCGATCAGCAATGGCAGTTCAGCCCAGACCCCAAAGCGCAATTCACGGCCACCACCGTGGATCGCCAGGCGAAGTGGCGTCCCGCCAATGCCGGCCTCTCCTGGAACGCTCAATTTGACGACCTTCGCGACTATGCGGGGGTGGGCTGGTATCGGGTCACCATCACTTTGCCGCCGCCGTCGCCGTCCTCCCGGGAACTGATTCATTTCGGCGCCGCGGACTACTTCACCGAAGCGTGGATCAACGGCAGACACTTGGGCGAGCATGAGGGCGGGTACACGCCGTTCACCTTCGACCTGACGGGAAAGGTGCACGCGGGCAACAACGAAATTCTGGTCAAGGTCTTCGACCCTCCCATGCCCCCTCCGCTCGCGGTGCAGATGCCTCCAAACTCTGCGCCCAAAGAGATCCTGAGACCCCCTACGGCAAAAGAGAGTGCCGAGTCTCCTCTCGAGAAGCGATTCGATTACAACGAAATTCCCCACGGAAAGCAGAACTGGTATGTGCAGACCAGTGGACTTTGGCAACCGGTGACCCTGGAGACCGTGCCCGCGCGATACGTGCAGTGGGTGCACGTTACACCCCACAACAACGGCGACGTAACCGTCGAAGCCAGGCTGGCGGGCAGCACTGGCGCCAGTCCGCTTCAGGCCACGCTCTTTGATCCCTACGGCGCGACGGTTACCCAGTTCGAGCTTGCCGTGGATGGAATGACCGCCCAGGGCAGAACGCAAGTGGCCAATCCCATGCTGTGGGACGGCGACCACCCAAACCTGTATTCTCTGGAGCTGAATAACCAGGCGAAGACCGGGCCACACCAACGGGTGCACGCGCGCTTTGGATTTCGCGAGCTCACAACGGCCGATGGACGGCTCTTCCTGAACGGCAAGCCCTTCTACATGCGCGCGGCTCTCGACCAGGATTTCTATCCTCAGGGCATTTACACACCACCTTCCGCGGACTTCATACGCCAGGAGATGCTCACATCGAAGGCCATGGGACTGAACCTGCTGCGCTGTCATATCAAGGTGCCCGATCCGCGTTATTTGGACGCCGCCGACGAAACCGGCATGCTGGTGTGGTACGAAATCCCGGTGTGGAATGATGCCCACCACTGGACCGCTCAAGCGGCGCAGCGTGGTGTGGATACTTTTCGGGCGGAAATAGAACGGGATTGGAACCATCCCTCCATCGTGATTCAAAGCATCATGAATGAGCAGTGGGGGATGGACCCCACCCAGTCAGATCAACGCGCCTGGCTGCTCAATACTTTCCGCGATCTCAAGCAGCTGACGGCGCCGCTGGGCCGGCTCATCACTGACAACAGTCCCTGCTGCAAGGGCTTCCACCTGCAATCGGATTTCGCCGACTTCCATATGTACTACTCCATTCCTGACCACGCGGACACCTGGGCAGCGTGGGTACGCGAGTATTCCGGCCGTCCCAAATGGCTCTATAGCCCGTATGGTGATGCAACCACCACTGGCCAGGAGCCGCTCCTGGTTTCGGAATTCGGCAACTGGGGTCTTCCCCAGCTGCCCCCGCGCGATCAGTTGCCCTGGTGGTTCCCACGCGACTTTGGAGGTCGTGAACTCACCCGGGCGGCAGGCGTCTTTGATCGCCTGCACACCTATGGCCTGGACCGTATGTATCCCGATTACGACGCTCTCGCACTGGCTACACAGAGGCACGAGTACCAGGCGCTCAAGTATGAAATTGAGCAGATGCGCCAGCGAAACTCTATCCAGGGTTATGTCGTCACCGAGCTCACCGATGCCAACTGGGAAGCAAATGGCCTGATGACCATGTGGCGGCAGCCCAAGACCTTTGCCGAGGAACTGGGAAAGTTACAGCAGGACGACCTGGTGATGGCCAACTTTGCTGTCCACAACTTCACCGCTGGAGCAACGGTGGAACTCCCAGTCATTGTGTCGCATTATTCCACCGCCGTTCTCGACGGCGCGACGATCCTGTGGCAGACCTCTGATGGACAATCCGGAACGTTGCCGTTAAGCAAGCCTCCCGGGCAAGGTGGGGTGGCTACGGCAGGTACTCTGCAGTTCAAAGCAGCGCAGGCAAGCGCAGCCACGCCGGAGTTTCTCCGCCTGCAGTTGGTGAATGCCGCCGGCATGACGCTGGCACAGAATCGCTACCGCTATGCGGTGTATCCGCGATCCGCCCCGGCGCCTGGGATTACGGTAGCCATCCATGATCCGCTCAACCAGCTGCAGAATTTGCGCTCCGCACTCGCTGCCCATGACGCTGCCGTAATCGACGAGAGCGCTGCCGCGAGTCAAAAGAAAGCGGTTTGGCTATCATCCGTGCTTGACGACGCGACCAAAGCGCGACTCGGCCAGGGCGGGACCGTAGTGCTTCTGGCGGGGAGCCGGAATGCCCTCCCCGTAGGAGGCACATTAACGATTCTGCCCCGTGCGGGATCGGACTTGACGGGCGACTGGGTTAGCAATTTCAACTGGGTTCTCTCGTCCAGCCCGCTCTGGAAGCCCCTTTCCCCGGTGATCGACGGCTCGATTCTGGGTTGGGAGGCGGCTTCCATCACCCCGGAGTTTGTGATCGGCGGATTGCGCGAAGAGGATTCCCAAAACGTGTTGGCCGGCGTCTTTTACGGCTGGCTCAACTCCAATCGCGCTTATCTTGTGGAACTAACCGAGGGGCCAGGCCGTATGCTCTTGACGACGTTTCGTTTTCAGGGGTACGGCCAAGATCCCTTTGCCACCGTACTCCTCGATCAAATCCTCAAGAGCGCAGCGGCTGCTTCCGCCAAGACCTAGAGTGTGTTATTGACCATTTTCTGAAGGGTACGGCCTTCTGTGTGTATGTGAGAACTACCCGGTTGGGTAGGTCCGGGCTTCAGCCCGGACATCAACAGGGCAAGTTCCTTGGCCTTTAGGCCCTGAGGTACGTTTCTCTGAAGGGTACGGCCTTCAGGCCATACGTAAATGCTTCGAAATGAATTCGGCTTTAGCCGCTGAGGGACGATCTCCTCGGCACTTTCCCGCAGCCCGCTAGAGCCTGTTATTAATAGAGGGGCAACGACGCAAGCGCAAGCGAGCACAGAAATTGACCATGGGCTCTACAAACGATTTAGCAGCACCATCCTCCGCAGCAGTGGAACCGGCCGTGCGTTGCGCCGCGCCGGGCCGCGTGAACTTGATTGGGGAGCACACCGACTACAGCGGCGGCTTTGTTATGCCGGTGGCGATCGACTTCCACACCCTCGCAACCATTCTCCCCCGCAACGATGCGCGCATCGTTCTCTCCTCGGAAAACATGGGCGAACAAGTTTCCTATCCCGCGGACCCACTGCCCACCGCCGCCCGCAAGCACTGGAGCGACTACCCCATGGGGGTCGCATGGAGTTTGGCGCAGGAAGGTGTGCGCGTCGGCGGATTTGATCTCTCGCTCGCGGGCAACGTTCCGTTAGGGGCTGGGCTCAGTTCTTCGGCCTCCATCGAAGTGGCCACGGCGCTGGCCCTGTTGGCGTTGGCCGGGACTGCATTGCCGCTGGCTACGATCGCCCTGGCTTGCCAGCGTGCGGAGAATGCCTTCGTGGGCGCACGCAGCGGCATCATGGACCAGTTCATTGCCTGTGCCGGACAACAGGACCATGCCTTATTGCTGGATTGCAGATCGCTTGAGTATCGCCTGCTGCCGATTCCCACACATGTGCGGCTCATCATCTGCAATTCCATGGTCAAGCATGAGCACGCGGGTGGCCAATATAACGCTCGCCGGGCAGAGGTCGAGGAGGGCACGCGCATTCTGCATCGCCGATGGCCTTCCATCGCAGCCTTGCGCGATGTTACGGAGGAGCAGTTGGTCGAGTGCAGGCAGCAAATGCCGGAAAATGTATTTCGCCGCTGCCGCCACATCATCACTGAGAATCAGCGTGTGCAACTTGCCGCGTCGGCGCTCGAGCGGAGTGATCTGTCAGCCTTCGGCGTCCTGATGGCCGAGGCTCATCGCAGCATCCGCGATGACTTCGAGGCCAGCTGCAGCGAGCTGGATACGCTGGTTGAAATCGCCTCCGGCATTTCTGGTTGTTATGGAGCACGCATGACCGGCGGTGGTTTCGGAGGCTGTACCGTCAACCTCGTCGAGGAAAGCAAAGCGCAACAATTTCGCGAAGCGATTCACGACCAGTACCGCGTATCCACTGGGATCGATGCCGACATTTATCTCTGCAGAGCCTCTGCTGGCGCAACCCGCATTTCCTGATCGCAATTTCGGAGTTTCTTTTTTCAAACCAAGTCCGCGTTTCAAGCATCCAACTGAAATGCTAGCAGCACAGCCGCATGCACAGAGAAGGCCCGAGAGAGTCTTATCTATCTCGATTCCTCTGTGGAAAAATCTGGTTACCCGCATACAACTTTTGGGGCAAACCGACACCTCCGAAGTAATCTGACGAGAGTACACTTACCGGAGTAACCCGAGAGGTCTTACATGATTTCCCAATGTATGAATCCGGCGTGCCGCAAAGAGCTTCATTATCTTCGCAGTGGTAGGGTCATCCGCACAACGCATCGGCACGGGAGCCAGGTTCAGGTGGAACATTTCTGGCTCTGCGGTGACTGCCATTTAGATTTCGACTTTCTGTTCGCCAAGGACGGTCGCGTGTCGCTTGCGCGCAGGCCAAGTTTTGTGGCCACCGCCAAACCAGCCTTGGATTTATTGCTCGTCTCTTAGGATTCTCCTCGCCTTCGCGGGCGCCGGCGGTTGGGCCCTGCAGCAGAATATGGTGGGCGCTATTCTATGGCGCGCGATTTCGTTCTCCCGCGAAATCTACAGTTAATGAAGTTTAATTCATCCCCGCTTTTCCTCAACCTGCACTCTTTCTGCACACCAACCAGCCCCGTGAGCCCGCCGCAGCAGACTAAACTAAACATATCCTCATGGCAGAATTCACCCACCTTCACCTGCACACCGACTATTCGCTTCTTGACGGCGCTTGCGATGTAGAAAGACTGGTTGCGCACGTCGATAGCATCGGACAGAAGGCTGTGGCCATTACCGACCATGGCAACATCTACGGCGCGGTCCATTTTTTTGATGCAGCCACCGCCAAAGGCGTAAAGCCGATTTTGGGGTGCGAGCTGTACATCTGTCCCCAGGAAGACCATCGCGCCGCTCCGGAAAAAGATAAGTACCATCACCTGTTAGTGTTGGCTGAAAACGAAGAGGGGTACCGCAACCTGGTACGCATTACCTCTGAGGCATCACTGCATGGTTTCTACCGCAAGCCACGCATTAGCAAGAACTTTCTGGCCAAGCATGCCCAAGGCCTGGTGGGCTTCTCCGGCTGCCTGGCCGGTGAGCTTTGTGGGAACCTCATGGCCGGAAAGTACGAGGACGCTAAAGCGACCGCCGCGCAATACCAGGACATTTTTGGCCGCGGCAACTTTTTCCTGGAGATCCAGGACCAGGGACTCGAACTGGAAAAGAAGATTCATGCCGACCTTTTTCGGCTGGAAAAAGAACTGGACATTCCGCTGGTCGCCACCAACGACAGCCATTATCTTTGCGAAGACGATCATCATGCTCATGAAGTGCTGCTCTGCGTGCAAACGGCGGACTCCATCCACAATCCCAAGCGCTTCAAGTTCGATACCGACCAGTTTTATGTCAAGAGCGCGGCCGAAATGGAACGTCTCTTCTCCCACGCGCCGCAGGTGGTCAGCCGCACCATGCAATTTGCTGAGCGCTGCTCGCTCAAGCTGAACAAGGTCACGAATCCCTTTCCCGAGTTTGCGGTTCCCGCCGGGCACACGATCGATAGCTATTTTGCCGAGGTCTGCCGCGCTGGTTTTCGCAAGCGCCTCGACACCACCATTCGCCACCTGGGTGAACGGGGATTGCGCAAGCGGCCCATCTCTGATTATGAGGAGCGCTTGGAGCGCGAGATCGACTGCATCAAGCAGATGAAGTTTGCCGGCTATTTCCTTATTGTGTGGGACTTTATCAAGTATGCCCGCGAGGTTCATATCCCCGTGGGACCGGGCCGCGGCTCGGCCGCCGGATCGCTGGTGTCGTACGCCATGGAAATTACCGACATCGACCCACTGCAGAACGAACTCCTTTTTGAACGCTTTCTGAATCCTGAGCGCGTGTCCATGCCGGACATCGACATTGACTTTTGCATGAACCGGCGTGGCGAAGTGATCGACTATGTCACCCGCAAGTACGGCAGGGAACAGGTCGCGCAGATCATTACCTTCAACACCATGGCCGCCCGGGCTGCCATCAAGGACGTTGGCCGGGCACTTGACCTGCCCTACGGCGAAGTGGACCGCGTGGCCAAGATGGTGCCGGCGACGATTGGGGTGACCATCACCAAGGCGTTGCAGGATTCTCCGCAAATGCAGGAGGCCTACGACAAAGAGCCGCAGGTAAAGGAGCTGGTCGACACCGCGAGAAAGCTTGAAGGCCTTGTGCGCGGCGCCGGTTTGCATGCCGCCGGAGTCGTAATCGCGCCCCAGCCTCTCACCGAGCTGGTGCCGGTCTGTCGCAGCAAGAATGACGAAATCGTCACTGCCTATGACATGAAGGCGGTGGAAAAACTGGGCCTGCTGAAGATGGATTTTCTCGGGCTCACCACCCTCACGGTAATTGACGACGCGCTCAAGTTGATTGAGAAAAAGCGTAGCAGGGTGCTCGATATGTCGCTGATTCCGTTGGACGATACGGAGACCTATGAGAAGGTCTTTCACCGCGCGCTCACTTCCGGCGTGTTTCAGTTTGAGTCCGGCGGCATGCGTGATGTGCTGCGCCGGTATAAGCCTGTTTCTGTGGAGGATTTGACTGCCCTCAATGCGCTCTATCGGCCGGGCCCGATCCAGGGCGGCATGATCGATGACTTCATCGAGCGCAAGTGGGGTCGCAGAGTCGTCAGTTACGAATTGCCCGAGCTGGAAGCACTGCTCAAGGAGACCCTGGGAGTGATCGTCTACCAGGAGCAGGTCATGCAGATCGCGAACGTGCTAGCCGGTTACTCACTGGGCGAAGCCGATCTGTTGCGCCGCGCCATGGGCAAGAAAAATCCCGAAGAAATGGCCAAGCAGCGCAACCGCTTTGTCGAGGGAGCGCTCAAGCGGAAGCACCCCAAGGATAAGGTAGTCCGCATCTTCGACCTGATGGAACAGTTTGCCGGTTATGGCTTCAACAAGTCCCACTCCGCGGCATATGCTCTCCTGGCCTACCACACTGCGTATTTGAAAACGCATTACCCGGTAGAGTTCATGGCCGCGCTTCTGAGCTCGGAAATTTCCAAGCCGGAGAACGTAGTCAAGTACATCAAGGAATGCCGCGAGATGGGCATCGCGGTCGAGCCTCCCGACGTGCAGATCTCGGGCGCTGATTTCACCCCCAGCCTTACCGGGATTCGCTTCGGGCTTACCGCCATCAAGAACGTCGGCCGCAACGCTATCGATTCAATCCTCGCTGCGCGCGCCGCACTGACCGAGGAAAATCGCGCCTTTGCTAACTTCTGGGAGTTTTGCGAGAAAGTGGATCTGCGCATGATGAACAAGCGTGTCCTGGAATCGCTGATAAAGAGCGGAGCGCTTGATTCGTTTGGCCGCCGGTCCCAGCTCATGGCCTCCGCGGACCGGGCGATGGAGCGGGCACAGCAGGCTCAGCGCGATCTGGTGGCCGGCCAGCATGGACTCTTTGCCGGACTGGCCAGCGTTTTTGAAAGCAACGGCAATGGCGCTAAAAGCGTCGACGATCTGCCCAATACTCCCGATTGGGACGAGAACCAGCGGCTCCAATCCGAAAAAGAGGTCCTGGGGTTCTTTGTCTCTGGCCACCCGCTGGATAAATATGCCGAGAAGCTGCGCAACCTGAACGTGGTGGACACAGCGACGGCGCTGGAGATGAAGGTTGCGCCCGCTGCGGGACGTCGTCGAAACGGCGGGGAACCAGAAAGCCTGCTGGCGATCGCCGGCGTGATTGTCGGCCTTAAGGTAGGCAAATCCAAACGTTCCGGTGAGATGTATGCGCAGGCCGCGCTCGAAGACACAGTCGGCAAAATCGATATCATTTGTTTTCCCAAGGACTATGCGCGGCTCTGCGAGAGCCTCAAGATCGAAGTGCCGGTCCTGGTCAAGGGGGTGCTTCGCGCGGACGACGATGAGTCGGCCCCGAAGCTATCCGTGTCCAGTGTGCAGCCGTTGGAGGACATCAAGATCAAGCTGCCCCAGAACGTCCGCATCCGTGTGCTGCTGGAAAGGGCCGACGAAGCCATGCTCGGTTCGCTGCGCGCCATGATCACGGCTGCCCCCGGTCCGGGCCGAATCATGATCAACCTCGAAAGCCGCGGAGAATATTGCGTGATGCTGGAGCCTGAGGGCCTGTCCGTCGCCGCGGACCGAGGCTTCATTGAGCGCGCAGAACAACTACTAGGCCTGGGAGCCGTACAGGCATTCGAATAACTTCAAGGGACGGCTGAAAGTCGTGTAACCGGTCGAGGGTGCGAGGGTGCCCCATTCAAGCCGTTTTTTGGCTTGAGTGGGCTACCATGCCTGCACCAAAGAGAGCTCGAAGTTGCAACTTGTTCGTGCCGGTCCCCTCCCGAAAAACATCGGAGGTGCATCCCTCCGGGAACAACCTTCGCAGCCGATCTACTCGGCCCTCCCTCGACGCGCAATATCGAAGAAATCCTCGGGACCAATCTGTCCACCTTTGAGCACGAGCTCTAATCCGTCAAGACCCGTGGCTTCGTCAGCATGCGCACGGCATAGGGGCGCCCCAGGCGAGAGCGCGCCGGCAAAGGTGATGGCCGTGAGCTTCAGTTGTTGCACCGCATGCGAGGACGTGTCGCCGCCGCAAAGAACAACGCGGCGAACGCCGCCCTCTTGGACAAGCTCCAGGAGAAGACGGCCGAGGGCAGCGCCAAGTTCCTGGTCAAGCGTGGCCCCCGAAGGCGTACCCAGCGCAGTGTACAGAACCGTGTCGCAACCTAATCGCAAAGAATCCAAAGCCATCCGCACCGCAGTCTCTCTAGCCCGAACATCGCCCGTGGCCAACCCTGCTGCGTCAAGCTCGACCCAGGCGTACCCGTGCCGCTTGGCCCAACGAATCTGCTGAGCGGTCACCGCGGAGCAACTCCCGCTGATGACCAGAAGCCCATCGGTAGCAGCGGCGACGGGCGGATGCGCCGCCGCGATCATGCCGGTGCTGCGCCAGTGGGCAACCAGGCTTGCCGTGAGCCCTGAGCTGCCAATGGTGAAAAGGGGCTGCGCATTCTCTTTGAGATCCCACAGAAGCCGGCCTGCCTGCTGAAGCATGCCAACATCGATGCCGTCGAGCAGAACAGCAGCCGCACCGCTACCCGCCTGGCGGCGAAATTCTTCTGCGGCCTTGTGGGCCTGAAATGCGCGCAGATCAACCAGCCCGATGGGAAGGTCCGTCTGCTGCGAAAGGTGGAGACGGAGATCGGCCTCGTGCATGGGCGTCGCAGGGTGATGCGCCATCGTCGGATGACGGTCGATGCGATAGACCTCCCCACCGGCTGCCGCGAAGAGATGACCGAAGACAACAAACCTACCCAGGTGGGGCGCGGGAACGCCAATCGGAACAGTCTCGGTGGCAAAAACTGCCCGTCCAATCTCAAGTGCGCGCCCGATGCTGCCGCGGTGGGGCGCCGAGTCAAAGGTGGAGCAGACCTTGTAGTGCACGATCTCCGGGGCGAGCTCGCGCATGTGGGCGAAGATTACAGGCAGATGGGCCGCCATCCACTCCGGGGTGCGCGATCGCGCATCGCCCGCGAATCCGATCGCCTGGCAGTGCGCGAAGCGTGCTAACTCCGTGGGCGTCGGCGTAGTGAGGAAGAGCACGCTTGTAACGCCGTTGACGGCAAGCTGCTCCAGCACATCCGTGGAACCGGTGAAGTCGTCGCCGTAGTAGCAGTAAAGCAGTCGCATGTTCAGCCTAACTAGCCGGAGAATTTTTCCAGCGCCGCGCGAAGTTCAGGATGACCGGTAGCGAACTCCGCGACAGGAATTCCTCCGATTGCCGCCTCCCACGCTTGCTGCAGGCTGCGCACACCGGCGGCAGGCCCCAGCGGATGTCCCAGGATGCCGCCTCCAGCGGCGAAGATCAGGTCGGTGGATCCCAGCTCGCGATAGGTATCCGCAGCCTGGCGCGCCGTCTGTCCGGAAGAAAAGACGGGCATGATTTCGCAACCGGCGTAGGGCGAAGGGAACATCGGCGTAAGGCAGGCCCGTGCCGACCGAATCACGCTATCATCCGCTTCGCAGAATTTGTTGCTGAGGCCGTTAACGTGGGTGTGGTCAATACCGGCAAGCCGCCAAAACTTCTGGTATGCGATAAAGCTCATGCCGATTGCGGGCGACCGCCCATAGATGCCCCACCCGTTGCGATGACCGTGGATACAGAGTTGCGAGTGTGCGCGCAACGCTTTCATCGCCGGCAGCCCAATAGAATTCATGCTGGCCATAATGCATGTGCCTCCGAGGGCCATGACATGGTCGTGGCGGTACAGCATCTGGTCCAGATCGCCGGTAATGTTGACCGCGTACATGGCTCGCTTACCCGTGCGCTCGGCGTGATCCCGCAGCACCCGCAAGACGGCTTCAGCGCGCCGCTCGACAGGGCAGTGGGGTCCATCCGATTGAAGCTCATCGTCCTTGACGAAGTCGATCCCGGCTTCAACCAGTGTATGAACCTGGGCAGCGGTTTCCTCAGGGTTCATTCCCACGCTTGGTTTGAGGATGGTGCCGATGAGGGGACGATGCTCCACACCCGTAAGGCGGCGGGTGCCTGCGACGCCAAACTGCGGCCCCTGGTAGCGATCGAGAAACGCGGGCGGCAGGGTGAGGTCAAGCAGCTTGAGGCCGGAGAATGGCTTCAGCTCAAAAAGATTGCCGGCGACCGTGGCCACCAGGTTGGGTAGGGAAGGGCCAAGATTGTGGAGCGGCCAGGAAAGCGTGACCTCGGCAGTACGGCGCACTGTGTTGGAGGAATTCTTGGGCATCCCCGAGCCGGGTAAGGAGGGCGGGCCGGCTGTTCCCAACTCGGTGATTTGCTCAACCCGGGCGGCGAAGCGCTCTCGCAATGCAGCGGTCTCACCCGGCACCTTGATGAAGGTTCCAGTGGATTGCTCGCCCGCCATGATGGCGGCAGCGTCTTCCAGTGGAAAAGCAGTCTCGATCCAGTAGCGCGCTTCGATGCGCTGCTGCGCGGACGATTGCGTTCCGCTGAACTCGCCCGCTCGAGATTTGCCGTTGCTGCTGTTCATGCGGTTGGGCTCCTGTCGGCGTGACTGGCCTGTATTTTCTCACTATCACGGGACGGGCGGTTTCTTCGCACCTTCTTGGGGCGGCCGAAAAGAACGACGCTGACATACGGAACGCTCTCTGAACCGCCGCCTAAGGTTTTCTCACTGCTACCACGATCCCGGTTGCCCAGGCCATCGGAACCACCGTGAAGTCTTCCTGTTTTGCAAGACGCTCCGTCAACACGGGGATTTTTTCGGCGTGACCTGCCGGCCAGTTCGCCTGTGGCAGCATGTCATCAATAACGTAAAATCCACCGGGTTTCACGACTGCGAGCGCCAGATCCAGACCTTCATATTTACCCGGTAAGGCATCCGCGAATACCAGATCGAACGACTGTGGGGTTTGATCACCAAGAAATTCGATTGCATTCATGTTAATCAGTTGCAGTCGCGGATCATCGCCGAGACACTCCAGGGCCACCGCTTGTACGCGGGGATCGTTGTCCACGCTGGTAAGGGACGAGGCATGATCCATACCGTCCAGCACTCCACGCGGTCGCTAAACCTGTGCCCGTTCCGAGTTCGAGGAGCCGTCCGCGGGGCCTCGAAGCAGCGAGTGTACGCAGAAGCGCTCCGGTCAGCGGTTCCGAGGCCATTCCGAACTGCAAAGCGGCCGTTTGCTCCTGAATTTGATGAAGCCGCCTGGGGGTCACGATGTAGATCAAATCTTCCATGTGTGCCAGCTTACATAGCATTCGGCTATCATTGACGTTTTTCGATGGAGGCAGATTTGGAGGTGTCTTCGAATCCGAGTTTTGTAAGAGCCTCGTTACACCCACTCCGGCCGCGGCGGATCGCAGAGATGATCTGACCCTCAGGCGCGCGTAAAGTAAGTCGTGTATGGCTCGTTTTGTACCTGATAGAAAGGAACAAAAACGATCTCCCGGCCATCGAGGTTTCGCGTCCAGGCGCCGGCGCGCTGCCCGGGAACAGCAAAACCCCCCTGTATCGGGAGAGGCCTCTTTTCCAGCCCATCCGGCGGATCGATGGCGACCAGCATAACTGGACCGCGCATCACAGCGGCTACGTCGGGGTATAGATCGTCAATCGGTTCAGCCCGGAACTGCTGCGGGAGGCGCAACTCAACCACGTCTCCCCTCTTCCAGCGACGGCGTAGCGCGGCGAAGCTGCCGGGTTTCGCGGGCGCGGCCGCGGCGCCGTTCACCGTGATGCGTGCGGGTCTTTCCAGCCACGCGGGAATGCGCAGATGCAATGTCCAGACCTGCGGAGTACTGGTGTCGATGCGGATAGAGATCGTCTCTCCTGCAGGATAGTCCGTGACCAGCGTCAGTTTGACGCTCGCGCCGTTCTGCTCGAACCGCAATTCGCTGGGCGCATACATGTTCACCGTAACGCCGTCAGCAGCTTGTAAATAGAGATTGAGCACGTAGTCGGAAACGCCCTGTACCAGTGTTCCGGAGCAACACGGCCATTTGTGCGGGTACCAGACCTTGGTCGCCTTAGGGCTATAAGTGGAATAATACGGATAATCGCCATCAGAATCGGGCTGCTTTACTCCGAGCAGCGTGTTGTAAACAACACGCTCCAGATGATCACCGTACTGCGGATCGCCGGTCATGCGCACCAGATACCGGTCCAGCTTGGTGGCTGCGTAAGCGCCACACGGAGTTTCGAAATGGTCAAGCGTGCTGCTAAGGCTTTCATAGAGCTCGCCCTGATGGGGTTCCACGAACTGTTCGTTTGGCCCCCATCCACCGGAGGCGAACTGTTGTTCGGTGGTGAGGCAGGTCCACGCATAGGCCATTGCGCGGCGGTATTTTTCATCGCCCAGGACGAGGTAAGCCTTGGCCGCGGATGAGAGCGCAATCGCATGCGAGTATGCATGACGGCCGGGCAGGACGTTTTCATGGCCGGCGAGCGGATCGAAAAAATCACGGTCGAGCAGGTAATTCAGCGCCGTCGCCTGGAATTCGTGCCTGCCAGTGAGCTGATAAGCAGTGAAGAGGTTCTCCGGCATGACGTAGGTCTCATCATAAGGCGGATTCTTCTCCCCTACGCGATCGTGGCCGCGCTCCGGCATCAGCGATCGTGAACCATCGAGCACGCGCGGCAGCAGATCGCGCGCCTCCTCGACGTGAGCCAACGCATAAGCATCGATCAGGCCGGCGAAATGTTTATCGAGGGTGTAGCAGATCCATAGATTGGTTTGCGGGCGAATGATGGATTGATTATCCGAGCCCAGGGTGACCCCGAAGCCCCGGACGAGTTCGCGCACCTTCGTCTCACAAGCCGGATCCCCCGTAGCGGCCGCAAAGCGCGCCAATCCGGAAATATATTGTCCCAGCGAGTGTCCAGGAACGAAGCCGTCTGTGTCGTACCAGCCGCCCATGTCGGGCCCAGGAGCGGGAAGTCCCGCGCGTTGCCGGTAAACCTTGAGCAGGCGATCATTATCGAGCGCGAGATAACTCGCATGGATGCGGTCATACTGCTGCTTGAGCGGACCGCCGGTGAGGGTGACCGCTCCGAAAGGATACTCGCGCAGGGCTTCGCGGGAAGATGCACCCGTGCCGGATGCTGGAGTGGAGGCGAAGCCGGCCGCATGACCCAACAGGCTGCCGCTCAAAACAGCCGCGGAACCCTGAAGGAACTTGCGACGTGTGGGCGGAAAAACCATCTTGCGAAAAACTCCTTCATGCCCAGCCATTGGACGGGAGACATCGACAGGCCGTCAACCCATCACAACGCGACGGAGAAGGGAAGCGAGAATTCTGCATTCATCACTTTCCGATACACGGAACAGGGAATCCAAATCTTGCAATAGTCCCCAATCGGACGTCCAGCCTGATTGGATTCGTCTATGACACACGAGGCTTGGCGAGCGTCAGGCAGGCGACGGCATAAGGCCGGAGTTTGACGTCGGTGCTCCCAGCGACAGCACGCGGCTCGGCAAAACTCTCCTCGTCCAGCACAAGTGTCGTCCAGGTTGCTTGATGGCCGGCAAGAACAACAGTTTGATTCTGCCCGGTGAGGTTGGCAAGCCAAGCCAGACGGTTCCCATCGCGATCCGTGCCGGCTACGGCAGCAATGGCATCCGGACGGCTCGAGCGGCAACGATATCGCGGACGCCCACCGATGGCGGCAAGACCTTGCGCTGTGTAGAAGGCGGGATGGTACGTGATTTCCCCTGCGGCGTTAGCGGAGACTAGTCCGAGAGGTCCGGTCAACGAGCCCACCGTGAGCATCTCGAGATGCGCTTCGGCGGTCGACGCGGCGTAGCCGACCATCCACGCCGCCGCAAACAGGCTCGTCTGCCTGGGATCCCGGTCCGTCATCGTGATCCGGCAATTCTCCGGATTATCCATCACTCGCGAGCCGTACGGGTTCTGGCGCATGCCGATCGTGGATGGGCCGATCCAGTACGGTTTATCGTCGCCCATGATTGCGCGGGCCGAGCGAGTAATACTCGGCATCGCTTCCAGGCTCTGCATCACGCTCAAGTCGTCGGCAGCGTGCACGATGGGGCAGGTGCAGTGGGAGACAAAGTCGAGAAACTCAACCGGAGGACGTTTGCGGTTGAGCTCCGTAAAGTAAGTCAGCATTCCACCGCCGATGGCCACGCCCGGAAAAGCTTCCCGTGCGGCTTGATAGATTTCTGCTAGGGGCGGACACGCAGGCCAATTGCTGCCCGGCAGCGTGGACTGTCTATCCACGGCAGGGGAAACCAGCACCGCGGACAATTTCAGTTTGGCCTCGGAGACCATCGCCGCTATTTCACGCAGCTCATCTTTGACATCGCGCTGCGCGGGGAGCACAAGCTCCAGGGCACGCCGCGAAGACTCCGCAATGTGCGCGATCTTTTCGAAGCCGGCGAGATGCTCGCGTCCATCTCCGGCAGTGGCGTCAAAGTGGAACAGTAAAAGTTGCGGTTGCAATGTTTGAAGTACTTCGGGATGCGCCAGCACCGCCGCGATGTGGCTGGGATAGATGGCGACTCCGATTTGCGGAGACGTGCCGTCCGGATCGCCGATTTCCACTTGAATCGGCGCATCCGGCTTCGCGTCTTCATCACGCGTCTTTGGTGTGCCTGAGCTGCTGTCGGTGATCTGTAGCTCGACGGACTGGTGGTTGCGCACTCCGCTCTCCATCACGTAAGGCCAGGGAAGAGCGAGCGGCCGAACATAAGTCTTGTAGGATGCGTCCGACCAGTTCCGCTGGTCTTCCATTTCGAAAACGTCTCCGGTCATGAGGCAACGCGCGGTAACGCCAGGGGCTACTTCGTGCTCGATTGCCCGAATCTCCTTGAACGGTTGCATCGGCGCAATGAGATCCGGAAACGCCGCGTGCTCCCGCGAGCCGTCGACATGCTCGATGACCGCGGGCTGGCCGACGATGCCCTCCAGCGGATGCAGAATGGCAAAGCCGCAACGCGCGGTGAGAAATGGGGTCCGGGGTTCCGCGGTCACGTTGAACCTGATCAGGCCCTTCGCGTCTCCGGTAATCCGCGTCTCATACTCAAGTTCCTGGCTGAGCTCTCGATTCATACAGCGCGCCCGAAAAGTCACCGTGAATTCAGTGCCGTCCTGATCGCAGGCGAAATCGCTGATCGCGGGGTTGAAGGTTCCCCAATCCTTATCCCGCACTACGTAAGCAATGGCGCGCAGCACCTCGCGCCCCTGGTAGCGGATGGTCCGCAGACCGCCTGCTACCAGATCCGCCGTCAGGGCGCCGGCCTTCAAAGGAATGCTTTTTGGTGACTTTTCTTCGGTCCCGACACGCCGCTGGGCAACGGTAAGTTCCATGCTTAGCCTCTGAACGGATCATTGATCGCTATTGCGTAATCGCCTCGAGTTCCTGGCCGGGAGGGATCTTCCTCAGCAGAAGCGTCGTCCACATCCCCAGCGATACCCCGGTAGCAATAATGAGCCAGGTAAGGACGGGCTTTCCGAAGCCGGCCAGAATAGTCCACAAGATACTACCGATAACGAAGCCGATCACTTGTATAGCGCTCAGGAAGCCCACCGCTGTGCCGCGCAGCCGGGTGGGGAAGCTCTCACCCTGGTAAGCATACCCTGCGCCCGACCAGGTCCCGTTGGTCGCCTGGTAGAGCAGGAAGTAGACCACAACCACCAGCCAGGTCTGCTCCACCAGCAGAAAGATCAGGCTGAGCGGGGCCACCAGCACGCCCGAGACGATGATCACCTCGCGCCGGCCCCAGCGCTCACCCAGCCACCCGCCGAGAATATAGAAGAGGAAGCCTATCCCTCCGCAGGCCAGCAGCAGCGTGCTCGCGCCCGGCTCGCTGAAGTGTTTGTACTTGGTCAGCCAGTAAGCGATGTAAAAATTGGTCGCGACATAACTCGCGCCGTAAAAGATCCAGACAATCGAGAGCCAGATGAGCTGGTGGCGGATGGGGCCGGGCTTGGCAAAGAGCTCGCGAACCGTAGGCCGTCCTTCTGCTTCGACCGCGACCTGCTGCTTTTTGAGCAGTGCCTCGACTGCGGCTTGGTCTCCCTGGCGAACCGCCTCGCGCACATTCTGCACATGTTCGAAGCGTTCCGACTCACGCACAAAGAAGCGGCCGAGGATGACGGCTACGATGGGAAGCACACCCAGCAGAAACACGAAACGCCATCCATATCGGCCGAAGGCAAGATACGCCCCCGAGGCCAGGAAGACACCCAGCGGCCAGCCGCCCTGGACAATCGAATAGAGCAAACCGCGATGTTTCGCGGGGGCCTGTTCGTTGACGATGGTGATGGAAACAGCCAGCTCCGCATAGGCCAGCCCGGAGGCCAGGGCTCGCACCAATACCAGTTGCCAGAAATGCTGGACGAAATAAGTGAGGCCGGTGAAGATCGCGGTGCCGGTCAAGCAGTACATCCATACCCGCCGCCTTCCGAAGCGGTCCATCGCATAGCCGGCCCAGATGGTAATGCAGAACTGCGCGCCGTAGACGGAGAAGCCAAGGACTCCAAGTCCGGCTTCAGAGATATTCAGGCTCTTGGCAATGTCAGGAAGCGCCAGCACCAGCAGGTTCACGTCATAGGACGCGAGCGCCCATCCGGCCAGCGCAACCAGAATGAGATATTTCAGGTAATTGCGCGGACGGTCTACGCTGTCCGGGGCGGCATCGCCTGCTCTCGGCGCTACGTTGGACAGGGACGGTATGTGCGGTTGGCGATCACTCATCAAAAAGTGGATCCAAGCGGACCATTCTAAAGTAATAGGACCTAAGTAATGCGCTGGATGCTTGCCGCGATCTCATTCGGTTCAAAGACACGCTTCCAATCGGGACGCATCAAGGCCGGGGTGCCAAACTCGATCGCCTTATTGCAGGCGTCGGAGAAGAGGCCTTCCCGCTCCTTGAAGATCACCGAGGCGAGCACGTTGATGTGGCCGAGCAGAAAATCCCGAGCTGCCTGCGCGGGCACTCCACGTTGAATCACCTCGTCCATCGCATCCCGCATCACCACCAAAAGCGTCGCGCACACGGTTTCTGACAGACCCGGTTCAAGCAATGCCATTTGTTCCAGAGTCACCCGATGGGAGCGCATCACCGGCGCCCAAATCACCTTGGCAATCTGCTCGCCCACCACGTAGGCGCTCTCTGGCCCCTGCATCAGCGAGCAGACAATGTGCTGCTTGGCCGCAATACCGCCGAAATAATCGCGCTTGGCCTCAAGATCGGTCTCATCGTTAAAGACCGGTGGATGGCAGGGATGGGTGACGAAATACGCCAGGTCGTCGCGCTTGGGCAGGTGGCCGGCAAACGGAGCCGCGGCGTCGAGTACCATTACCATCATGCCTGGCTTCAATTCCCCCGCGATCGATGAAGCCACCGCACCGATTGCCGTATCCGGAACCGCCAGGATCACGACTTCGGCGCCCTCAAGAGCCTCCTGGGCAGGGACGCAGGGCAAACCAAGACCAGCCTTCAGGTGCTCCTGGCCTGCGGGGCTGCGCTCCACGTGGCGAACCTCAAACGAGGAAGACTTGAGATTTCTGGCCACGCGGTATCCCATCTTCCCGCCGGCTCCAAACAACGCAATGGTCGTCGTCAATGGCAACGCTCCCGTGGGGTGGCCCTGCAAGCCTTCTTTATGCTTTTCCGGCCGGGCCAGATGGGCTTTGCCATCTGCCCCCAACAAATGCACCACTATACTATCGGCCCTCACGGTGCGCCTGCACATAGTAACGCCCGCCGCATCCCGGTAACTGCTGAAAACGCTATAATCCATCTTACTGACAGTAGCAAAGGCCAAGCGGCAGGCTTTCCCGCGCTGGCATAGGCGACGCAAAGTCTCATGACCGATCCGGCACCAGCAAATCTTGATCCGACACAGGTAGTCGCCGAACCGACGAATCCCGCCTGGATCAAGACTGAACTCGCGCGACACTCGCAACGGCCTTACCCGATGGACTTCATCCAGCGCATTTTCACTGACTTTTCGGAGATCCACGGGGATCGAGCCTTCGGCGACGATCTCGCCATGGCTTGCGGCCTGGCGCGCTTCCATGGTCAGGAAGTGATGGCTATCGGCAACCTGAAAGGGCGGGGGACCAAGGAGAAGGTACGGCGCAATTTCGGCATGCCCAACCCGGAGGGCTATCGAAAAGCGCTGCGGACCATGAAGATTGCAGAAAAGTTTCGCCGCCCCGTGTTCACGTTTATCGATCTCACCGGAGCCAATCCGGGCATCGCCGCCGAAGAACGCGGCCAAGCGGAAGCGATCGCTCGGAATCTGCGCGAAATGGCTAGGTTGCGGGTGCCGACCATTGCCACCATTACCGGCGAAGGTGGTTCGGGCGGCGCATTGGCCCTGGCGGTCGCCGATCGCGTTTTGATGATGGAAAATGCCGTCTATTCGGTGATTGCTCCCGAGGCATGCGGTTCAATCATGTGGCGGGACGCCGGCAAGCGCGCCCAGGCTGCGGCTGCCTTAAAGATTACTTCCGAAGATGTAAGCCGTTTGGGCTGTGTGGACGATGTGGTGCCGGAACCTCCCGGCGGTGCCCAGAATGACCCGGCCGCCGCCGCTACCATGCTCGACGAGAAGCTTGCCTGGCATCTCAGTGAATTGCAGGCCATGCCGGTCGAGGAACGCATCGCGCGCCGTTTGGCTAAGTTCCGGGAGATTGCCCGATTCTACAAGAACGCCTGAAACGCCTATGCCGACAGCATTTTGCCCCCAAGGCTCGCTGTGCTCATGGTTAGTGCGGAGGCCGTGCGCTTGACCCGGTTCACTGCTGCCGATCGAGTGCGTGCCTCCCGGATTTCCCGTACGCGGACCCTACTATGTCCCCGTGTGCGGCTTTCTTTAAGGAAAGCCGCATGAAATTTGCCGGCGCCAACGAGTTCCCCGGGAAAATCCGGGCGTTCGGCTACGTCGTCCTCGCCGCGATCTACTTCTATGTTGCCCAGAGCATTTCGGTGCATGCGGCCAACGGCTTGGCCAGCGGACCTTGGGTCCCGCTCGTCGAACGCAGCATGCTGCTCTTTCTGCTGGTGATCGGCTACGCCGCGATGGGCCGCGTCTTGAACCATCAGCGCCAACCGATTCGTGACATGGGCCTGGTCTTCCGTTCCGGATGGAAGAGGGAATTTGGCCTGGGCGTCGCGCTTGGCTGGGGTATGCTCGTAGCAAGCATCCTGCCCCTGGTCCTCACCGGCGGATTGATCGTCACGTTTTGGTTAGTGCCGCGCCAGTTTGGCATTCTTCTCATCGATCTCCTGCTGTTGGCCGTAGCCGCGCTGGCAGAAGAGGTAGCATTCCGCGGATATCCCTTCCAGCGTTTGATTGAGGCCACGGGGCCTACCTCGGCCACCGTGATTTTCTCCTTCGTCTTTGCCGGTTTGCACGTCTTCAATCCAGGCGCCAACCGCGCCAGCTTCGCGATTACGGCTTTCAGCAGCTGGCTATTGTCGTTGGCGTACCTGCGCACACGAGCGCTTTGGGTCTGCTGGGGTTGGCACTTCGCCTGGAACGCCAGTATGTGCGTGGTCTTCGGACTGCCGGTCAGTGGCATCACCGAATTCTCCCCGGTCATTCAGAGCAATACCGTGGGTCCTACCTGGATAACCGGCGGCGACTATGGTCCGGAAGCCAGCGTGGTGACTGCCATTGTCCTGCTCATCGGGATCTTTATCGTTTACCGCACCACCCGCGAATATGCGTACCTTTACACCCAGCCGGTCATTGTCCCCGCCGGCATCCCGGTCGACCTGGACGCGATGAGCCGTACCCTTGCTCCGCATCACCCGGTCGCTCCTCAACCGGCGCCGGCAGGAAGCACGCTGGTCCAGATCGAGTCCATTGCCTCGCCCTCCCCGGCGCCCTCTCTGCCGGTATCTTCCGTCCTGCCGCAAGCTGGCACCGACCCGCAAGAGCCTCCCGAATAGGCACAAAAAAGCTCTGATTTGCTGCCCTCAAACTTTCTTCACTCTGCGCACGAAACGTTACTTGCAAATCACTACCAGTGGGACCATGATTGGCGCATGAGGAAAGCGCCATGGTTGGGCTCACCACCAAACAATTTTTTCCTGCCAGCGCCCGAGGCACAGTGTGCCGCACCACTGCTTTGTTGGCAGTTACCACCCTTTGCGGAGCTCTAGGCAGCGCACAGGTTTTTACCGTGCAACGCGAAAAACTGGGTCCGAAAGACACCAATCTCACCACCGTCCAGCCTACCTCTGTCCAATTGGGAACCACTCCGATCACGGAGCGGACACGCCAGCAGCTCATCCGCACCTTTCAGGCAGACGAAGCGTTCGCGGTTCGGCCTCTTCCGTTGGGTATGAAGGGGGTCACGCTCCATGCCAATGGACCGCTCAGCCCTTCGGGAGAAGCCTACGCCCAGGAGTTGCAGAAGTACGGTATCTCGGTCAAGCCCGGCGATCGCGTAGTGATCACCAAGTTCGAGGTCAAGCCGGATCGCATCCTGTTTGAGTTCAATGATGGCCCTGAGAAGCACCATCACATCATGCAGCACATCGAAGTGGGCGGCATGGGTGGGATGGCGCCCCTGGCTCAGGATGATGGACACGTTCCGGTCGGCTCGCGGATGACCCTGGTCTTCGACAAGTTTGTTCCCGAAATGACTGCCACGGACGTGCGCAAGCTGATTGTTCAGATGATCGACTTTTCGCTCAAGACTCCGGTCGAAGCCTTTGCCGACACACTCCCGCCGAAACTTAAGGATGCTGTCCTGAACCACGAGGTTCTGGTGGGCATGAACCGTGAGATGGTGCTTAAGGCCGTTGGCCAGCCCGACCAGAAGGTTCGCGAAACCGACGGACAGATGCCGTTTGAGGAGTGGATTTATGGCCAGCCGCCGCACGAGGTCCAGTTTGTGCGTTTCAACGGCAATCGCGTCATCCGGTTAGAGATCGCCGATGTCGGCCAGTCACCGGTGATTCGTGACAAAGATGAGACCGATGGCTACTTTGCCGGGCAGTTTGTCCGCCAGGTGCGCCTCGGGGATGCGCCCCCCACGGCGCCGAATCAGGAACATGCCCCTGCAGCTGCGCCTACCTTGCGTCAGCCCGGGGAACAGCTGCCCAACGCCGTGGACAACGACCGTCAGCTGAAGCCCGTGCAATTTCCCGATGATGAGAAGCCCAAGCCGATTCCTCCACCTCCCGGGACCAATCCATCCCAGTGGGTGAACGTATCGAGTTCTGGCGGAGGCCACTAGTGTCCCGTCCCTAAAGTTCGTTAAAGAACTCCTCTTCGGCTTCGTATCAGGGCACGACTTCAGTCGTGCCGCAAACACTGCAAAACCAAATGGGCTTCAGCCCCTGAGCGCAGTTTCTGGAACATTTTCGATTCCTCGAATTGTTCCAGGAACTTCAGGGACAGGACACTAGCAGGCTGCGGAAAGAGTGCCGGCTTCACAAGCATCGGATCGTGCTTTGTATCACCTACGGGCTTCGATCCTTAGGTAAGTGCACTGCTATAGATGCACCTTTACAACCGGCGAAATACTCTCCGTCGGGTCCGGGCTTCACAGGTTGCGGAAAAACTCTGGCTATTGAAGGGTACGGACTTCAGCCCGTACGAAAGTGGTTGTAGAAGGTTCGGCTTTAGCCGCTGAGGGGGCACACGCTTTTTCTCTTCATGCCTCTGCGGAAAACAAGCCTCAGGGCCTGAAGGCCAAAGTACTTCCCCCGCTAATGCCCGGGCTAAAAGTCCGGACCCTACCCAATGCCGAGTCTTTCCGCAACCCGCGTAGCGGCTGAGGGGAGACTTCCCCTCCAGGGAGCATCTTCTCCGGAGCGGAGCCCACAAGAGGATCGTGTAACATGATTACAGCAGGCCTTCCGATTCGTCCCGCCAATCGCATTCCAGCCGGAACGAGGTTCGAGAGAGGCTGCGTGCCGACAGCTAAGCCTGTCGAAGAGGAGAGATCACCGTGGCGAAAGTAGCCAAGACCGCCGACCGTTCCAAGATGATGGACACCGCCAAGGGCGTGGAATGTCCCAAATGCAACAAGGCAACTCGCATTGTGAAACGAGTGAAGGATCGGGAACGCGGAGTTCCCGGAGGCGTTTACATCTCCTGCTCGGCCTGTGACTTCTACGAAAAGCTCTAAACCTTTCGCTTAAGCGTTCACAGTCGCAGCTTGCATCTCTGCCAATATGGATCGCGCGGCAGCACCCGGATCCGCAGCCCGCGTAATCGGCCGTCCTACAACCAGGTAGCTTGCGCCGGCGGCAATGGCCGCCCCCGGGGTAGCCACCCGTCGCTGGTCGCCGGTGACCGCCCCCTCCGGACGAATTCCCGGGATCACGAGCAGCGGCTCGCTCCCCAGCCGGCTACGCAAATTGGCCACCTCAACCGCGGAGCAGACAAATCCCCGGGCCCCGTTGGCGTAGGCCATCCGCGCCAGCGTTTCCACGTGTGCTCCCGTCGTCCCGCTGACACCGGTTGCTGCCAGCTGCGCATCATCCATGCTGGTCAGGACGGTGACGGCAAGGAGGATTGGCCCGGTTTCCCCTGCGGCTTCTGCCGCCGCCGCGAGCATGGCTGGTCCGCCCGCAGCGTGTACGGTCAACATGTGCACACCGAGCCGAGCCACCGACCGCACCGCCGAGCCCACGGTGTTCGGAATATCGTGGAACTTCAAATCAAGGAATATGGAGTAGCCGCGCCGCTGCAACTCGGCGACCAGGGGATTGCCCTCGGCTACGTAGAGCTCCAGGCCGATTTTGAACCAGCGCGTGGCTCCCTCTAATCGATCCACCAGGTCAAGCGCTGCCTTGGCGTCTGGATAGTCCAGCGCCACGATCAGGCGTGCGTCTGCGGACTCACTAGAAGGTGCCACGGCGCTAATTGTAGCGAAAACGCGGGCCGATTAACGTTGAAACTGTGCGGGCCAGCTGAGCTCAGCGATTTGAGCAGGGCTTAATGATGGATCCACCAAATCGATCCGAACCGGCGCCACTCCCCGGAAACCGAGGATCTTGGCGGCCGCATACGACAGGTCGAGAACTCTGTTCTCAGGTACCGGACCACGATCATTCACCCGGACCAGAACCGATCGGTGGTTCCGTAGGTTCGTCACCAGAACCGTGGCCCCGAGCGGGAGGCTACGATGGGCGCATGTCATGGAGTTCATATTGAAGGGTTCGCCGCTGGCGGTGGCCTGACCCTGGAATGCGCCTCCGTACCAGGATGCTTTTCCGAATTGATGCCAGTGGGGACGGTGTGGAGTCGCGGCCGCAGTTTGTGGCGTATCCACGGCTGGGGAATCATGTTGGGCTAACGTCGAACCGGGGCTAATGCACATCGCGGAAAGTACCGCGCCGGCGAGGATTGCGGGCCCTATGGGCCAATGAGAGTGGTTGGCGATAGTTGACATTGTTCTCCTGTCTTATTGTATGGAGCACTTGGCGCCTAAGTCAAAATCTATCAACTACTTATTAAGGGTCTCCTCCTTGCTTTACAGCCCCGGTTGTGGTACTTGCGAGGGGTGGATTTGAGGCCTTGTCGGGCCAATATGATTAGACAGGATCCGGATGCCTCGCGCTGCTGATCGTTGGTAATCTTCGCCACCAAAGTCATAGGCCCGGAATCGGACATTTGGCAGCGGAAGCGGGGCAAAAAAGCCCGCCGGCAGAGAATACACTTGCAACGCAAAGATTTCCAGATTTTTGCCTCTTAAAATGGGCATAGACAGGCCTGCGAAAAAGTCTGGTTTCCGAAGGGTACGGGCTTCAGCCCGTACGTAAATGGTTATAAACAGGTCCGGCTTCAGTCGCTGAGCGACACATTTTGATCCCTCTTCCGACGTTTTCCGAGCCGGATGGAGCCCCCCATGGAGTCCCCACATTGAGGCTCAAATGACCGCCACTGTCTCCTCCCGGCCGGTGGCGCTCACCATCGCCGGCTTTGATCCTGGGTCGGGGGCGGGAATTACCGCCGACCTGAAGACCTTCTCTGCCCATGGAATCTATGGCGTAGCCTGCATCTCGGCCATGACGGTGCAATCGACGCTCGGTGTCCGCGCGGTCGAGCCGCTCCCGGCGATGCTGGTCCGGGAGACACTGGAGTGCCTGGCCGAGGATATTTCCCTATCCGGCATCAAGATCGGGATGTTGGGAAGCTCAGCCGTAGTCTGCGAAGTCTCCTCCTTTCTGTCCGCCCAGTCCGGCACGATCGCTCGGAAACGGATTGTTCTCGATCCGGTGTTGCGCTCCACCTCAGGTACACCTCTCATCGATCGGGATGGAGTGCGCGTTATCCGAGAGGAACTGCTCCACCGAGTCGGTTGGATCACGCCGAACATGGACGAATTGGCCTTGCTTGCCGGCGGAGATCCGCCCACCGCCGGGAGCTTCGGCCGGGAACAGGTGCCGGCTGCTGCCGCCCGTCTAAAGGAAATGGCGTCGCGGCTGGGCAACGATGAGCTGAACGTGGTGGTCACCGGTGGCCACCTTGGCCGGCCCGACGATTTCCTGCTCACCCCCTCCGGGGAGGGGAACTGGCTGGCCGGAGAAAAGATCGTCACCAACGCGACCCACGGAACCGGCTGCGCCTTCTCCAGTGCTCTGCTGTGCGGACTCATCTCCGGTCGGCCTCCCCGCGAGGCTGTTGCCGCCGCCAAGGCTTACGTCACAGAAGCGCTTCGTTCTGCCTATCCGGTTGGTAAGGGGAAAGGGCCAATGAACCATCTCTTCCCCTTCCGTCCGATCTGATGGGTAAGCTTGCATTCATTTTTCAATCACTCATCTGTGGGTTGCCGCTTCAGGTGACTGCTGCTGGTTTGGGGATGGCCTTTTGCCATCTACTTTTCGCAAATGCGCTTTGCCGTTCTTGATTTGCGGTCGCTCATTCTTTCTGAGGAGCGAGCTGGCGTTCGATTTTCAATCCCTCGTCCGTGGGTTACCTCCTCAGGTTACCGTTGCAGTTGCGTAGGGGAATCGCGTTTACCGATGGTTCCTGGCAAATGCGGATTCCTGTTCTCGATTTGCACTACTCATTGCTTTAAATCGTTCGCTTGGCTATCTGCATTTTCCTATCCCAACCGCAATTCCAAACCGCCAAACGAATCTCAAACTTGTCATCCCACCTGTCCCGGCTTGCCATGGAGCGACTCGATCCGCTCAACCGTTTCTCACACAGGATCAACGACCGAAATCTGGCGAGAAAAATATCGAACCAAACGCCTTGAAACAATGAAGAGTGCAAATCGAAAATGGCAAACCGCATTCGCGAGGACGAATCCGTAAAAGCAATTTCGTCGCCAAGGGTGAAGTGGATCTTCCGTTCCAAATGACAAGTGCAAGATTGGGTTTTTAGTAGGGGCCTAGATCGCAAGAACCACTTCGATGGAGTGGAGCGTCTGGCTACCGTTGGGAGAGTTCGATTTCCAGGCGGGTGTTTTTGGCGAAGGTGACTTCGTGGCCGCGTGCGATCCAGGTATCGAAGACAACTTTACCGACCTCGTAATAGGCAAAGCCGGAGATCAGGCCTCCGTTCGACGAGGCCGTGCCTACTACCCGGGCCAGCAGGTCGAGGCCGTTGCTGGTCAGGGCTTCCTTGATCAGGCCGGCGCCCGTGCCGTCAGAGACGGTTGCCAGTGCACCCAGGGTAATCGGAGCCAGGAAGCGGTTCGCGCCGTTGGCCTTGACCTGGCCTTCGTTGTCGATCTGTACGCGGTCACTCTTGACACTCTCGGCGGCGATCACCCGGCCGTGCACAACTCGCTCGTCGCCCTCGGGCAGTTCCACTTTGCGGAAGGTCAGCCGCAAGCTGCCATTATGCCCGAACATCCCTGCGGGCTTGGCCTGTACCACGCTGCCGATCAGGTGCGTGCCTTCCGGCAACAGCAGTTTTCCGTGGGCCGGGGGCGCCGCCGGTCCCGCTGCATCGCTCGACTGCAGGGTGGCCGGTGGTTCGACCTCGAAAAGTGGTTGGGTCAGAACGGCTTCGACCGGCATGCCGGCGGTAGCGGTGCTTGAGTCCACCGGATCAACCAGGCGGGCCTCGATGTTTCCCGTCAGCTTCAACTCGTCGAAATCCGCGACGGGTACAGGCGCTGGCACGGCTTGTCCGGCTAACTCCAATGGCTGCTTCAGTTCCGCATCATATTGAGTGCCCGCCCAAAGCTCCTGAGGATGCACCGGAATTTGTGCATAGAGAGCCTGTTTTGCCTTGTCCATCTTGTGCGGAGTTCTGAATCCGGCCGCGGTTTCCCGCTTTGTCCAGCTGAATGCTGCGGCGATGCGCTGTATCAGCGACCGGCGCGGGCCCTGTTCGGGAGCGGCCATGCGCACCACCGTCGTCGTGCGTTCCGTGGCATCGGTATCAATGGCGAAATGGCGCCCATCCGGGGTTTCGAGTTCGCTAAAGGTGACCTCGGCATTCTTGAGAGGTGTCAGATCGCCGTTAAACATCGCAGCGGTGCGAACCTGGCGGCTTACTCCGTGCTTGCCGGTGATCGTGCCATATACCTTGGAATTGGCGGGAACGGCAACGTGGTCGATGAGATAGACAGGCTCAGTGAGGTGACCTTCAATCCTGGTGCCCACTCGCATGGAGTAACTCTTGTCGAGTTCGACCCGCAGAGGTACACCGGTTGGGACGAGTTCCGTGGGGAGCGGCGCTGCATCCTGCGCGAATGCGGATCCTGTGGTGGTGGCGACGGTCGCGGCAAACAACGCTGCCAGAGCTATCTTCATGACCTATTCCCTCCCGGCAGGATCTGCGGGCAGAGTGCGCATCGCATTTCGCTTGACGACACCGAAAGCCATGTCTTCTGATACCGTGACTTGGGGGAGGGCGGAAATGCGGCTTTGGCAGAACGGGCGGGCGGAAACGGGGCTGCGGTGGGTTACCGCGACTTGGCTACCGGACGACCATCCCTCTACCGATTTCTACAGGTCGAGAGTAGGCTGTCCAGGCGCGCGAGTATATCACTCATAGGTTGCAAAAGTGTCCCAAAAAAAATCACCGGAAGGTAACTAAGAAGCGACACTTTTAGTTTGCTGTACGTCTCCCTCGACAACAAGAAAGCGTCGAATATATCGGAGTGGTTCGTCGTGAGCCGCCATCTCGCGCAGATGGTATTTCCAGACGTCGGCCTTCAGGGTTCGGCGAGTGAAGGGCTTCCGCGTCACGGTCACAATCCGGCCCTCCTTGTCACGGCGAGTGTAGCTTGCCGCGGGAACAACAAAACTGATTTGGGAACCCTGCTTCCAGAAAGCCCGGCTAAATTCGTGAGCGAAAAGGAGAGCATAGTAACGCCGCCCTTGAGCAAGCAGCTCTACCGCGTCGTCAAAGCTGGTCCAGGAGGGGTCAATCGCCGCCTGAAACCACTTGCGGAACTGGAAACCGTTCGCGCGCGCTTGGCGAACGACGATGCGAAGGAGTTCCTGCCTGGTCATAGCATCTCCTCATTTCCGCAGGTACCGTAAGGGGAGCCCATGCATTGGTTGCGACCTTTAGCCTGATTTTTTCCTTTAGTTACTTATTTATGCGCTAACAGTCTCGCTAATTACCACTAGTTAATGAAATTAATGGAAAAAATCCGTTGCATGGTTCGGCCCAGGACTCTCCGTACTCCCCCGATGCCGGCGGTAGTCTCCAGGTCAGGGCAGCTCGAGGCTTCAGCGGAATCCCGTCCGTCCATGCCTAAGTTTCGCTCAGTCATTGGTTTAGCCATCTTTTTGGGCCTATTCATGGGGTTCGGGAGTGGCGCCGTTACCACACCGGCAGGAATCGATACCGATCCGCTCAACCTGGACCCGTTGGTGCGCCAGGCCTTTCAGCGCTACTACATTCTTGATTACGACGGCGCGCTGTCGGGGTTTGAAACGGTGCAGGCGCAAAACCCCACCAGCCCACTCGCCGTGGACTATGTGCTCGACACGGTGATCTTTCGCGAACTCTATCGCCTCGATCTTCTCGACACCACGTTCTATGCCCATGACGGCTTTCTCAACGGCAAGCACGCCGTGAATGCCGACCCGGCTGTGGCTGAACAAGTTAACTCGTTATTTACCAGAGCAATAGACCTCTCCGGACAGCAGTTAAGCAAGGACCCCGAAGACGTGGACGCGCTGTTTGCGCGAGCCTGGGCGCGCAGCCTGCGTGCTGTGTACATCGGACTGGTGGATCGCAGCTTTGTTTCTGCGCTCCATGTTGCTTTGCAGGCTCGCAGCGACGACGAGAAGGTGCTGCGGCTGGATCCTAAGTATATCGACGCCAAATTGGTGGTTGGGGTCCACCAGTATGTCACCGGGAGTCTGCCTTTTGGGCTTAAGGTTCTCGCCGGAGTTGCCGGGATCACCGGCTCTAAATCCAAGGGTATACAAGACTTACGAGATGCCGGCGGAGCAGGGGTGATCACTTCCGTCGAGGCTCGGACGGCGCTCGGGCTATTCCTGCGCCGGGAGGCAAAATATGACGAGGCGATTGCCGTCACCCGGTCGCTGACCGACGAGTATCCGCGCGATTTTCTCTTCCGGCTCGAACTTGCCAACCTCACCAAGGACGCGGGACATGGCAAAGCCGCGATCGCGGAGTACCAGCAACTGCTGCAGCAAGCCAGAAAACCGGGCTTTTTCCCTTCTGCCCATCTGGAACTGGCCTGGTTCGGCTTGGCCGATACACTCCAGGGGCAAAAAGACTATGCTGAAGCCGCCGCAGCCTACAATGAGGCCACCGCTCAGCCGGCCATCAGCATAGACCTCAAGAGCCGCTGCAACCTGAACTCAGGCAAGATGTATGATCTTTTGAATGAACGAGATATGGCGCGGAGACAATATGAGGTGGTGCTCCGCCAGGACGGCGACTCGGCGCAGGCGGAGTCGGCTCGCAAATACTTGAAATCTCCATTTACCGCACAGTAACCCGGGCCTTCAGGCAAGTACTTCACTACAATGGCTTTTTGGAGGTGTCCCATGGCTCTCTATTGTTCCGGATGTGGTGTATCGCTGTCTCCCGATGCGCGCTTTTGCTCCGCCTGCGGCAAGGCTGTCATCGCTCCAGGCGCCGCCTTTGCCCCCCGGCCTGCTTCGCCCCCCTGGGGCCCACTAATCCGGCCTCTGGCCGGTAGAAAGCTGGCCGGCGTCTGCCGGGGACTCGCCAACCACTACGGTTGGGACGTCACCCTGACCCGAGTCATAGCCGTCCTGTTGGCGGTATTGGTATTTCCCATTGGCTTGGTGGCTTACGTCTTGTTTTGGGTGATGGTACCTGAGGAGCCGCGGGCCGTTGCTCCGGTTACCAATCTCAATACGACGACTTAACCACTCCCATTCGCGCGAGGCTCTTCTCTTTTGAAATCCGAGATCGCATTCTCTGATCGCCCCTTCCGCTATCCCAGGAACAAATCCATATTGCACTGCGAAGACGTTTCGTTGGTTGGGCTGGCGAAGAAGTATGGGACTCCCCTGTATGTCTATTCCGCAGGCCAGATCCTGGATCGCTATCGCCTTTTCTCCGATGCATTTGCTCATAGGGATCACCTCATTTGCTATTCCGTGAAGGCAAATCCCAATTTGTCTATTCTCAAGCTGCTTGCGGGGCAGGGTTCAGGATTCGATATCGTCTCCGGAGGAGAGCTTCTCCGCATCCTCGAGGTGAATAAGAAGGCCGCCAGCCGAGTCGTGTTCTCGGGTGTGGGCAAGACAGCCGACGAGATTGATCTTGCGCTGGCAGCCGGTATTCTGATCTTCAACGCGGAAAGCGAATCCGAAGTCGCTTTACTCGCCGAACGGGCCCGCAGGCGGCGCGTTGAGGCCAGGGTCGCTTTGCGTGTGAACCCGGACGTCTTCGCCGAGACCCATCCTTATATATCGACCGGTCTGCGCGAACACAAGTTCGGGATCGACATCAAGGCTGCCCGGGCTGTTTACCAGGAAGTAAAGCAATCGCGTTACCTGAACCCGGTTGGGATGAGTGTGCACATCGGGTCCCAGATCCAGACCGCCGAGCCCTTCGGAGCCGCGCTGGATGGGGTAGCCGAACTCATCCGCGAACTCGAGGGCGACGGCATTCGCATCAAGTTCGTCGATGCCGGGGGTGGTCTCGGAATTGACTACCACGCTGCTTCCACCTTCGACCCGGTGGCCGAAATGACGAAGTACGCAGCGGCGGTTGAACGCGCCCTTGCCGGCCTGGATGTCCGGCTGCTGCTGGAACCCGGCCGTTTCCTGATCGCACAGGCGGGCGCTCTGCTAGCCCGGGTGCTCTATCTGAAGCGCAATGGTAGTAAGACTTTCGTAATCACGGACGCCGGGATGAACGACCTCATCCGGCCCGCGCTCTACCAGGCCTACCACGAGATTCTGCCTGTGATCCACGATCCCCTGGCAAAACGGGGCGTGGTCGACCTGGTGGGTCCGGTCTGCGAGTCGGGCGACTTCTTTGCCCGGGACCGGGAGCTGCCGCAAGTTAGGGAAGGCGATCTGCTGGCGATTCTCGACGCCGGCGCCTATGGGATGTCTCTAAGCTCCAACTACAACTCCCGGCCCCGTGCCGCGGAGGTTCTGGTGGAAAGGAAGAGTGCGCGGCTGATCCGCCGCCGCGAGACTATCCGTGACCTGATTGGGCCGGAAGCCCGTCTGCGTTAATCCAACAAGTTCTGGATCTCGCTCATGTCAAAGACGATACCCCGTTCGGGCAGAGAGAAAGCCGCACTGCGCAAAAGCTGCCCCTCCACATATCGGGAAAACGAATTGTCCTCCGGATTGACCACCCAGATCTGGGGAATACCCATCACCCTGTAATCCTCCAGTTTCCTTTGCATGCGTTGGACCCTGTCTTCGGGCGACAGGACTTCGAAGACGGCTAAGGGAGCGACGGTGATAATTTGCTCGATCGGCTGATCTCTATCGAGCAAAGTCACATCCGGAACCCGGAAGCGGGTCGCGGCTGCCTGTATCCGCAGTTCCGGGCGCACGCGTACGTTCCACTCCTTCTCGTGCTGCCAGAACCACTTCTGGATTGCTTGCTGCCAGGATGAGTGGTCGAATTCTCCCATGGGACGCAGCTCGATCTCCCCGTCCACGTACTCTGCATCCGGCTCATAATCAGAGCTAAGGTAGACCTCAAGGGGAACGCGTGTGGTTGTCGACATAGCAGACCCAATTGACAAGATCATAGCCTGTTTGCACATTCACGCGTGGCTATACCATTTTTACTTCTGTTCGTAAACGCAAGAAGCCCGGGCAGTCGCCCGGGCTTCTTGCTAAGCCTATGAAAATCGCTACTGCGAAAGGGAATGGACGGAAGCCAGCGTATTACTTTCGATCGGTCCAGCCGATTGCGCTTCCTGCGTGATTGGCTCCGCCAGGGCCGCAGGAGCGGTGTGGCCGATCGGCGCATCGTTGGTGTGGTTGGGCCCAAGGCCCAGGCTGATGAGTGCTCGACTATCAGGCATCAATTTGGTCTGCCAGCCGTGGTCCGACTGATATTGCCGCATCGCCACCTGTGTCTGTTCGTCCCATTGCCCGCTGGGCGCGCCGGTGAGGTATTTCTGGCGGATCAATGCATTCTGAATTTCGGAAGCCCGGTCGGAATCGATGGTGCGCTGTCCGTGGACTTGTTTCTTTCTGGCTTTTTTGGAAGTAGCGGTCCGCGAATGACCGGATGTGGGTGCACGATGAGTTCGGCTTGCAAATGCTGGAGTAATAGCCAGTGTGGATAGCAGCAACAAAACCTGGCCTGCTCGTAAAGACACCATGCATACCTCGATAGGGGAAATTCGTGCTTCTGGACACATTATAGGGTGGTCGGCAAGATTGCAATCGCAACAAGGCCGGCCACCCAATTTTTCAACCCGAGGGTAATGGTTACTGGGTAAATTATTCCTTTTTACCGCGTCCTCGCACAGCTCCCATTACCTTATGGTCATATAAACGACCCGACCGGGGAAATACTTTATGGGAGTGTACCTCCCAAATAAGTGCCACCCGCGGTAGGATTGCGCGAGTCAACCACCCGGAAGCCTACGTCCTGCCCAGCCTTCAAGGCGCTCACTAACGACTGGAACTGGTCCACCCCAGTGACCGCCTGCCGGTTGATCTCTGTGATCACCAGGCCGGCCTGCAGTCCAGCTTCGTCGGCGAACGAGCCGGGCTTCACTTGCGTTACCAAAACGCCGTGAATTCCTTTACTGGCCAGGGGACCGGGTACTGCTTCCACCGTAAGGCCCAGTTTGCCTTGGGAAGCGTTAGGAGCGCTTTCCGGTCCGTTCTCTCCATTCTGGGATGAGGGTTGTGCTGCATACAGCTTCGCCCGGTCCGCGATGGTCAGCGTAGCCGTCGCGTTCTGTCCACCGCGCATGTAGCCCAGGTGGACCGTCGTCCCCGGTTTGCGGGCTGCAATGTCGGTGACCAGGGCGTCTCCGTCCTTAATAGGTTTGCCGTCCACGGTAGTAATGATGTCGCCGCCCTTCATTCCTGCCTGGTCGGCAGGACCATGAGGCGTGACTGCACTGACCAGCACTCCCGACTTGAAGCCATAGACACGCTGCACCGCCGGGTTAAGGCTGCCCTGGAACTGCACCCCAATCGAACCACGGATGACCTTGTGCTCCGGTCCGATCAAATCGTTGTAGACCCCGATGACCGTGTTGGAGGGCATGGCAAAGCCAATGCCCTCATAGCCGGCAGACTGGGTGAGAATCGCCGTATTGACCCCAATGACCTGATCGGCCATGTTGACCAGGGGGCCCCCTGAGTTTCCAGGATTGATGGCCGCGTCGGTCTGGATGAAGTGCTGGAACTGGCCGGCAGCGCCCTTTTCGATAGTTCGGTTTCTAGCTGAGACAATGCCTGCCGTCACCGTTTGCGTCAGCGCGAACGGGCTGCCGATGGCGATCACCCAATCGCCTACCTGGCTGGCGTCCGAATTGCCCATCTTTACTGTCGGCAGGGGCTCAGTGGTGGTGATCTTCACTACCGCCAGATCAGTATCCTTATCTACGCCGATAACCTTGCCCACACGCCCCTGAAAGCCTTCCGGGTCGGTCGAAAGCTTCACATAAATGCGATCCGCCTTCTCCACCACGTGATTGTTAGTAATGATGTAGCCGCGGGAATCCACAATGAAGCCCGAGCCGAGAGACTCGCGCACCTGGTCACCCTGTTCACCACCGCCCGGCCCCTGTCCACCAAAGAACCGGTTGAAGAAGTCTTGAAAGTTCTGGTCCGGACCCTGGCCGCCGCCACCCTCCTGGTCACCATTCTGGTCGTCGTCACCACTGCCCGGGGGCACAGCAGGCGTGGCCCCGTGAGGATTGCGACGGCGGGAATGGGTGTCTTCCTGAGGCAACGTCTCGGTATTGATGTTCACCACCGCGGGCCCGACGTCCTTGGCGATCTGGGTGAAAGTCGTCGACAGCGTGACCGGATTGGGAATCTTCAGCGGGGTCGCGTCTGAGCTATCGGTTTGCGTTTCGTTTCCGCGAACACCGTGCACAGCAACAGATCCGATCAATATGCCGGCGGAGAGCGTGCCAAGGATTGTAAAGGTTGAAGCGAGACGGCTTGCGCGAAGCCGTTCGAGCGGCGATTTCATCTGGGTCTAACCTCGTCGGTTGGGAAGCATCCAAGGGCTGGCGGCGCTAAGAGGATGGCACCCCGTAGAGCAATCACACAGTGGGTGTGAGCCAGGGAACGAGAGCGATTGCAGAACTGGTCTTCCGGCTCGAGCAGTTTCGCAATTGGTGCAGATCGAAGCGGCGGGGCTTTTCGTGGTCCCGGCACGCCGGGACCACACCTCGCGACCTTTACTAGGCCACAGTCATTGCGAAACTGCTCTAGCCCGAGGCGAAATTCGTTCATGGCCTCAGCAGATTACCGGATTCATGAAACCCGCTCGAACTCGGCGCCGCCGATCATCTCCCAAAGAACGGCGGCACATAACTGACCCTTGCTGCCACACAGTCACTGTGTACTCTCTCCAGTATAGCCAAAAGCCGGCGATTGGGGCGGCGGCGTGTTGTAGCGGTTGGTGCGGCAGCAACATTTATTAGACGTGTCTCGGACGCCATGAGTCACAGGACCCACATTTTGCCCAGGAACTCTGCCGTCAGCACCCCGGCCAATATGAGAAACGCTCCCCAGCCGGCTCGGGTGCTCAACCCCTGGTGAAGGAAAGCGAGGGACGTCAGCCAGGCGAAGACCGGCTCCACGGAATAGATCAGGACCAGGTAAGTAGGAGCAAGAAATTGTTGCACCCAGCTTTGGACGGTAAAGGCTACTGCGGTGGCCAGAACGGCCTCCACGGCCAGGGTTACCACCACTAACCAAGTCAGCCGGAGATGAGGTTTTTCCAGCAGCGGCGTGGTCACAGCCATGACTAAAGTGCAAAAGCCGAGCTGTAGCAGCGCGAGCTGCTGGAACGGGATGCCTTTATCCGAAACGCGATCCTGGACGATGATGTGCCAGGCAAAGGCAAAGGCGCAACCCAGGGTCAGCAGATCACCGGTGCCAATGCGGGTCGGGTCAGGAAGCAGAGAGAGGGTGCCTCCGTTCTCCGCCGCGGCCGGCGCAGCCATCAGGACCACCCCGCCGAAGGCCAGCAGCACGCCAACCCAAACATTCCATGGGGGAGCCTGGGCGCCGCGCCGGCGTACTCCGGGAACCGCCGCCAGCAAAGGCACCAGCACCAGGGTCAACCCGGTGATGAAGGCCGAGTTGGATGGTGTCGTCAGGTTCAGTCCCGACGTCTGGAGGTGATAGGCGATGGCCAGGATCAGCCCGATCAGCGCGCCGCTCTTCCAGGCCGCGCGGCCGATCTGACTCCATTGCCGGCGATAGACGACCGCCAGGCACAAAAAGGCGAGCGCCATCCTCAGCAGGTTGAAGAGCAGGGGGGAAACATCGCGGAGCGCGTCCTTTACCAGGACGAAGGTGGAGCCCCAGACGGCGACCACCGAGAACAAGAGAAGATGGGCACGAAGCGATCGCGACATATGGAGTGGAGATAAGAACAGGACTTTTGGTCCAGGCAGCGAATTAAAAAGGGCTAGAGCATTTCTAGCAGCCGACGGAAAACTCTCCGCGCGAACGGTTTTCTAGGCCTTTCCCTGCAACAGAATTGTCATCAACCGGAGCGCAGCGTAGTGGAGGGACCTGCTGTTTCTCTTCCGGTTCTCACGCAAGCACCTGGTAGGCTTTTCCTCTGGCATTACTTAGGTAATATTACGCATGGGTGTACCAAGATTTCACTTGGACGAAGCTTCATAGACAGTCCGCCCGTCGACCACCGTTCGCAACACCTGCGTCTTCAGAATCTCCGCGGCAGGCACCTTGGTCACATCGCGGTCCAGCACAACGAAGTCGGCCACGTACCCCGGTATCAGCTTCCCTTTGAAGCCTTCGGCGAACTCCGCATAAGCCGAGCCCTGGGTGTACGCCAGGAGCACCTGACCGATGGTCAGCTTGTCTTGCGGAAAATAACTGTCTGTACCCGCCTCGTTGCTCCGCGTGACCCCGGCGTAGATGCCGCGAAAAGGCGTGATGGGTTCCACCGGGTAATCCGTCCCGAACGCCAGCGGTACGCCGGCATCAAGAAACGCTTTCCACGCATAGGCGTAACGTGACCTTTGGGTGCCGAGCCGCGCCCGAGCCCAATTCATGTCGGTGAGCAAATGGCTGGGCTGCATGGAAGCGATGATGCCCAGCTCCTTATAGCGCGCGATGTCCCGCGGCTCGACCACCTGGGAGTGCTCGATGCGGTCGCGCCTGCCGGTGCTATTGGCTGCGGCGAAGGCGTTGAGAGCCATTTCCACTGCGCGGTCACCGATGGCGTGAAAACCAATCTGAAATCCGGCTGCGGCACGCTCCTTCGTCATGGCGTCGAGCCGCGCCTGGTCGTAACGCAACAATCCGCTGTTAGCCGGGTCATCCGCGTACGGCGATAGCAAAGCGGCGGTGCGCGAGCCCAGGGAGCCGTCCATGAAGCCCTTCAACATCCCGGTCTGGAGCATACGGTCATTAGCAGGGTGCGCGCCGCGATGGGCCAGCAGCACGTCGACCGGATCGTTGAAGTGCAACCACTCCGAAACGCGTACCGGCAGTTGGCCTTCTCGCTCCAGTTCCTGGTAAACAAGAAAGTCGTCCCAGTCGGAGTTGTCCTGGACTGACGTCACGCCATGCGATGCCGCGTCCTTGAGCGCCAGTAGGATGCCCCGCCTCCGCAGGTCATGCGAGGGAGCGGGAATATGTCGCTGAATAAGCTCCTGACCCGAATCTTCGCGGACAATCCCGGTCAGATTGCCATCGGCATCGTGGTCCAGTTGGCCGCCTGGTGGACTTGGGGTTTGATTGGTCACTCCCGACAAAGCGAGCGCGGCAGAGTTAGCGACCGCAATGTGCCCGTCTACCCGGATGAAGAACGCCGGATGGCCGCGTGTGACGGTGTCGAGATCCTGCCGTGTGGGCAATGTTTTGCTGGCCCACAGGGTATGGTCCCAACCGCCGCCCAGAAGCCACTCTCCAGCAGGAGCCGCGGCCGCCGCAGCGCTCACCCGGCGCAACATCTCAGCCAGCGAAGTGCTGCCCGTGAGGTCGACCGCGAGCTTCATACGCCCGGCATAGGCGAGATGCACATGGGCGTCGTTGATGCCCGGCATCACGAAGGCACTATGCAGGTCAACCAGCTGGGTCCCCGGCTGCTTCTGCCGCAAAACTGTCGCGTCATCTCCGATGGCGACAATCTGATGAGTTCCCACCGCGATCGCCGTGACCCGCTGCGCGCTGGTATCGCCAAGGCCTGCGCCGGTAAGGATACTTCCGTGGTAATAGATCGCAACCACAGGTGACGGTGTGGTTGCGGAGAAGAGCGGGCGCGCCGCCATCAGGCAGCAAAGCAGCAAGCCGCGGCGGCCCAGGGCGATCACGCCTTGCCGGCGGCCGCGGAGGTCTGGGCCACGTGATCCAGTGCCAGCAGCAACAGCAGCAGGATGCGCTTGAGCGCCAGCTCCCGGCCGCTGGCGTCGTACCATTCCCCGCGCGTATGGATCCCTCCCCCATCGCCTCCCGCCCCGATGCTGAGCGCCGGGATGCCCAGAGACAATGGGATGTTGGCGTCGGTGGAGGCCACGCGCTGCTCGGTGCGAATCCCCAGGTGCCGGTCCACCGCATGCAAAGCTTCCAGCAGCCGGGCATCCTCGCTTAACCGACCGGCTGGGCGGTCCCCAATGCGCTCGATCAGAAATTGCACGGCACTCGGACTCTTGCTGCTCACGGTTCGGGTGTTGGCCGCCAGGACGGCGTCTTCGACGGCGCGATGCAGGACCACTTCCAGCCGCACCAGCTGTTCTGCGTCCAGGCTACGAAAATCGAAGCGAGCCATGGCGCGCTCCGGGATCGAGTTCACCGAACTGCCGCCCTCCACGGTGCCGATGTTGAGCGTAGTACGTGGAGATGTGGGCAAAGCCACTTCACTCATGGCCGCGATGGCCCGGCTTAGCACCACGATAGGATTTGCGGTTCCGGCATCGGTCCACGAGTGGCCGCCGGGACCCTCCACAGTGACCAGGAAACGACGGCTACCCAACGCCTGGGTTACCACCACCTCGCAGCCGGCGCCGTCTAGGACTACGTTGGCGCAAATTCTCTCCCGCCACGGGGATGCCCCGTAGAGGTAGCGCATGCCGCGCAGATCGCCGTCGCCTTCCTCGCCTACATTGCCGGCAAAGAGCAGGTCACAGGGAAGCTCAATACCGCAGCTCTCGAGCGCTGCCGCCACGGCCAGGATGCCGGCTACGCCGGCGCCGTTATCGCAGGCGCCCGGCGCTTCCAGACGATTGTGCTCCACCAGCGGAGCAATCGGAGTATGGAGCGGAAATACCGTATCGATGTGAGCAGACAGCATGACGCAGGGTCGCCCGGTGAGTGTGCGATTCCCGGGATAGCAACCCAGCACATTGCCTTCCGAGTCGATCTCTACCTGGTCCAGTTTGAGTTCCCGGAAACGTTCCGCCAGCCACTCCGCCCGCTTTCCCTCGCCAAACGGAGGCGCCGCGATCGACACCAGTTCTTGCTGCCACTGCATCATCTTCCGTTCATGCAAATGGAACCACTGGAAGGCCGCATGAACGCGCGGCAGCGACGCCAGTTGGCCGATGCGCGAAAAAGATGAGTGGGCGATGGTGCCGGGCATAACAGATTCTCAGAGTAGCACCCTCTCTGTGGGCTAATTCCCGCTGGAGTATTCAACGTTGACCAGAAATAATCCTCGTGCCGGCGCTGTCGGACCTGCTGCCTCGCGCGCGCGGGACGCGAGAATCGCCGGAATTTCCCTGTCTGAACGATTGCCGCGTCCCACCTCGAGAAAGGTCCCAACCAGGTTTCGCACCATGTGATGGAGGAACCCATTGCCCCGCACGCGATAAACAAGCTGGTCGTTCTCAGGTGCTTGAATCCACTGCGAAGCGTAGAGGCAGCGCATATTGTCGGTGGAGCTCTCGGTGGCGGCGCCGGCATCGCGCTCCCACCGGTCGGGGTCCGTAGCGGCGAAGGAAGTGAAGTCGTGCTCGCCGCAAACCCGGACAGCGGCACGCTGCATCGCTTCCACATTCAGCGGTGCGTTGAGCGCATAGACGTACCGCGCTTGCCAGGGCGGGCATACTTCTCCGCGAAACACCCTATATTCGTAGGTCTTTGCCCGCGCCTGGTGGCGTGCATGAAAATCGCTTGCCACCCGAACTGCGCTGAGCACGCGGATAGATGCCGGTAACGTGCGATTGAGTGCGCGGGCAAGATTTGCCTCGGGAATTGGAGCCGCGAGCGCAAAGGATGCTACCTGGCCCAGCGCGTGCACCCCTGCGTCGGTTCGCCCCGAGCCCTGGGGAAACACGTCTTCGCCGGTGACCCGGGCCAGCGCATCGCGCAGTTCGCCTTGCACCGTTACGCGGTCCGGTTGTACTTGCCAACCGTGAAACTCGGTGCCGTCGTAGGCAAGCACCAGCTTCCATACACGATTCGCTGGCTGCTCAATCCCCTTCATTTGGCTCCATACCGTGCCTTTTCGGGAAGGGCAAGCAAACCTCTGATCTCTTCCCATTCCTCGCGGCGCTTCCTAACGTATATCGCAACCGAGGCTGCGATATACTCGCCGAAGGTTACCCAGGGACCAAGTCGCCGCCCGCGTATCTACACCGCATGGCAGAGACCGGAAGCCGTGCCGGGAATCCATGGAACGAACGGCCGGTCAAGCGCGTAGTGCCTTTCATGCCGGGAACCATGCTTTTGACCGGCCGGCGATCGCTCATCAGACAAAAAGGCGAGCGAAAACTAGAGTCATCGGGCGACCATGCCGCATCTGCCATGCTAGCTCCTAACTATTGAGACAGGACGGCGAAGGCCCGAGGCCTGACCCCCGAGATTTTGACCCAACGATGAAAAATTCAGAATCCCGTCGTAGTTCCTATCGCCTTCCCAGGCTGTTCCGGTTGTGGTTTCGCCAGCATGGAGGGCGGTTTTTTCATAAGTTGCAAGCGACTGTCGCGATCGTGTCTGTGCTCAGCGCGTATGTTCCGCTGCCGGCAGCGGCACAGCAAGCGCCGCCCGGCGGGCCGCCAGCCGCGCCAGCCGCCGCGCCCGCTCCAGGTCTTCCCCCGGCGCCCACGCCAAATTACACCGAGCCGGTCGATATGCGGCCAGGTGTCCACGACTTCAGTAAGCCAAACCCCGCTTTTCCAAACTTCCTCAAGACCTGGGAACCCAAGGCGGTCACGGCGCCGGTTACCACCAACTCCCAGCGTCTGGACGGCTTGGTGCACAATGGCAAGATCTACCTTAGCTTGGCCGATGCCATCGTACTCGCCCTCGAGAACAACTACGATATCGCCATCCAGCGCTACAACCTCGACATTGCAGACACCGATCTGCTGCGGGCACGGGCTGGCTCCAATCTTCTGGGCGTCAGCAGCGGCCTGGTCGAGGGCACGCTAAGTGGATCGTCCACCGGTTCCACCTCGCTCAGCTCGGGCGGCGGTCCCGGCGGCACATCGACCGCGGTTGGCGGCGCCGGCTCGGGCGCCGGTGGCATCGTAGTCACCACCAACGGCACGGGGCCCCAGCCGGAGCAAATGGATCCTGTGCTAACTGGAACCATTCAGTTGGAACGCACTACGAGTCCGGAGGCGACGCCGTTCGGCAGCGGAACTCCGACCCTGAATCAGAACTCTGACACCTACAACTTTAATTACAACCAGGGTTTCATCACCGGCACCCAGCTACAGGTCGCCTTTGACAACAGCCGCATTACAAATAACAGTGCCTTCAATTTCTACAGCCCGGAGTTGCAGTCGACATTCCGCGCCACCGTCACGCAACATCTGCTGAATGGGTTTGGTCCGGGGATCAACGGCCGCTTTATTCTCGAAGCCAAGAATGATCGTCGTATCAGCGACTCTGCCTTCCGCCAGCAGATCCTTTACACGATCAATCAGGTAGAGAACATCTATTGGGTCCTGGTAAGCGACTATGAAGATGTGCAGGCGAAGCAGCGTGGTCTGGAGCAGTCCACTCGCCTGGCTTCGGACAATCGCAAGCAGTTGCAGATCGGCACCTTGGCCCCGTTGGACGTCCTCAATGCAGATAACCAGGTGTCCACCGACACCCAGGCGCTGATTACATCGCAGACCAAGCTCGAATATCAGCAGCTCATCATGAAACAGGCGATCAGCCGCAATTTAAACGATCCTGCGCTGTACAGTGCACCGGTGATTCCTACGGATCGCGTCTCGCTGCTCGAAATGGCGGAAGAGCGCACGCCGGTTGAGGAATTAGTGCAAAAGGCCTATGCCAATCGACCCGAGATCGAGCAAAACATCCTGAATCTCAGGAACAATGAGATTACCCTCCGGGCGGTCAAGAATAACCTCTTGCCCACGGTGGACATCTACGGCTTCTATGGCGCGGCTGGTCTGGGCGGCGCGAAAAGCCCCTATTGCTCGACCGAGTTCTTTGGCCCAACGGCCTGCGATGTTCCCACGGTAGGCTACGGCACAGTCTTCACCAACCTGTTCAACAGCTCCGGTCCTGACAAAGGAGCGGGCATCAATGTGAATATTCCGCTGCGCAATCGGACTGCGCAGTCGCTGCAAGCTCGTGCTCTGCTCGAATATCGCCAGGCGGAGATGCGCCTGCAACAGCTCTACATCCAGGTGCGTATCCAGGTCATCAACGCGCAGTACGCGCTCACCAACGACCGCGCCGCGGTGCAAGCCGCGCTGGCCGCCCGCGAGTACAACTTCCAGTCCTACCAGGCGGAAGTGAAAAAGTTGAGGCTGGGCGCCTCGACCACGGCGAACGTGTTGCAGCAAGAGCGAAATCTCGCTACCGCCGAAAACAATGTCATTTCCACTGAAGCCACCTACGCCACAGATCGCGCCTCACTGGAACAGCTCCTGGCGGAGACCCTGGATCAATACGGAATTCAGCTCTCCGATGCGGTCACCGGCAAGGTCACCAGGGAGCCTGTCATTCCCGGGTTGGAACCCGCAAAGGCCGCGCCCGAAGCCGGGTTGCCGGCTCAGCAGGAACAGTTGCAGCACACAGAGCAAATGCCGGCGATGCCGGTGATGCCGCCGCAACCCCAGCTCACTCCGCAGGAGCAGCAGGATCTGCCACCGCAGCAGCCACCGGCGACTAACACCCCGCCACCCCCACAGTAGCTGACTCTATCTGGCACATTGTTTGTGCCAGATAGAGAAACTACAGCAGGTCCCTCCACTACGCTGTGCTCCGGACGGGATGACAACTCTGTTGCAGGATCAGCGCTATCGTGCCGATTCTTCATTTCAAAACAGAATTGTCATCCCGACCGGAGCACAGCGTAGTGGAGGGACCTGCTGTTCCCCCGGTCAGACCGCAAATCTGTATAAGTCACAACAAATGTGACAACTCAACTCCCGAACGAAAGCCCAAGCGACCGCGCGACGCCCTGGATATACTGCCGCCCCTGCGTGTACTCCTCTTCGCTGTGCAGATGTTCCAGCATGAGCGGCGCCTCCGTCCCCAACCGCGACAGCTCCTGCAATAAGGTCTTGTAATCAATCAGTCCGGTTCCCGGAACGACCTCCTGGATCCAGACCTGGACCCCTGGTCCCCACTTGAGATCTTTGGCGTGACAGGACTTGATCCAGGGACCCAGCTTGGTGAAGCACTCCCGTATGCCGGCGCTATTGTTGTACAACCGAACTGGACTGTTCATGGTGTTACACACATCGAGGTGAACCCCAAAAGCCTTACGGTCCACGGCCTTGACCAGCCTCAGGTACTCGTCCGGACCGGTGGGGAAACTCCAGGGCATCATTTCAATGCTGAAACAAGTGCGCTGCGGCTTGACTGTATCGATCAACTTGCGGCAGTTTTCCACCGTGGCGTCGACAAATTCCTGGCTCAGATTTCTTGGATTTTGCGCGTACCAGAGGTTTGGATCGTACGAGCCGGCGATGTCGACACAATTGCGCGCCCCCAGCAATTCCGCCAGGGCGAGCTTCTCGGTGACGTAGGCCATGTTTTGCCGGCGCTTCTCGGAGTCGGGGTCGAGCATGTTCTTCCACGCGCCGACTTCCGCAATCACCACGTCCTGACGAGCAAATTCCTTGACCAGGCCTGCAATCCGATCCTTGTCGGTTACGGAAAGGTCGCTCGGAGCATAGGCTGCGCGGTATCCAAGATCCCGATGCGCTTTGGCCAGCACCGCCGGATCATCCGATTTCACAAAGATCGGGCCCCCGAGCCGCATCGCCTTCTCAGAGGCATGTAGGACCTTGCCAGCCAGCGCACCGGCGACGACGGTGCCGGTCCCGGCCATGAATCCGCGTCTCGAGATCATATAAATCCCACTCCTTGGTAATGTGACTAGAGTTCCGTCACCTGCTCCAGCAACTGAAAAAACTCCGGGAACGAAATGGCAACTGCGTCCGCTCCCAGGACCTGCGTGTCCCCTTCGGCGCGTAGAGCGGCCACAGCGAACGCCATGGCAATGCGATGGTCCCCGCCCGAATCGACTACTGCGCCGTGCAGCCGCTGGCCTCCCGGCACATCGAGGCCGTCTTCGAATTCCTCTACCTGGGCGCCCATCGCGCGCAAATTCCGCGCCACCAGGGCGATGCGATCACTCTCCTTCACCCGTAGCTCGCGCGCATCGCGAATGCGAATGCCACCGCGAGTGTAAGGCGCGATCGCCGCCAGCACCGGTAGCTCATCAATCAACTGCGCTGCCAGCGATCCACTGATCTCGGTACTGCCCAGACCCTGCGGCGGCGCCGCCAGTTGTACGCTGCCGATCAACTCACCCTCGTTCTCTTCAAGGTTCAGCACGCTGATCTTCGCTCCCAGGGCAGTCAGCACATCGAGCAGCGTTGCCCGGGTGGGGTTCATACCCAACTGGTCCAGCACCAGGCTCGATTCCGGAAAGAGCGCAGCGGCGCACAGGAAAAAGGCCGCCGAAGACATATCTCCCGGCACCGTAGCCTCAATCCCATGCAGCTTCTGGCCGCCGGCGATGGTAACCGAGTCGGTGGTTCGGCGAACCTCCGCGCCGAAGGCGCGCAAGGCCAGTTCACCGTGGTCGCGCGTGCGCACCGCCTCGCTTACCGTGGTCGTTCCCGCGGCTTGCAAGCCGGCAAAAAGCAATGCCGTCTTCACCTGGGCGCTGGGCACCGGCGTCCGGTACTCGATGCCGTGCAGCTGGGCGCCGTGAATCTCGACCGGCGCATGACCGTCCGTCAGATGAATGGCCGCGCCCATCTCCAGCAACGGCCGTCGCACCCGCTCCATCGGTCTGCGGTTCAGCGAGGCGTCTCCCAGCAACGTGAAATAGCCCGCTTGCGCTGCCAGCAGTCCCGATAGCATCCGCATCGTGGAGCCGGAGTTGCCGCAGTCCAACACCATGCCCGGCGGAGTCAACACGCCCGCACAGCCCTCAACCTCGACCACATCGGCGGAACGGCTCACCTTGGCGCCCATTTGCTGCATGCAGTGGAGACTACTTGCGCAATCGGCCCCGGTAGAAAAGTTATGAAAGCGGCTAAACCCTTCCGCAATCCCCGCCAGAAGGGCATAGCGGTGAGAGATGCTCTTGTCGCCGGGCAGGCGCAGGGTTCCGATCAGATTACGTGCCGGATGGATCGTCCGCGTGTTTTCGAGCGTTTCAGTCAATCTTCAGCCTCTGGGCGGTAATAAGTTGGATGGCGCAAGGCTTATCCTAACTCGCGTTGGGCGGATTCAGAACCTTCAGCACCACCACGGTCTCGTCGTCGAAACGCTCCACCCCACCCTGGAATGCTGAGAGTTCCTGGTAGATGGCGTCCACCATGCCTTCGGCAGTGTTCTTGAGTTGCCGGCCGACCAGCTGGGTCAGCCGTTCTGTGCCGAACATCTCTTCGTTTTCGTTCACGGCATCCACAATTCCGTCGCTGAAGAAGACGATCGCGTCGCCAGGGCGGGTGGACAACGTGAATTCCTCGTAGCTGATGTCCTTGAACATGCCCAGCGGAAATCCTTCGGCCTGTACCGTCTCCACCTGTCCTGCGCGACAGAACAGCGGCTGTACCGCGCCCGCGTTGGCGATCTGCAGCGTCTGCCTCTCATCGTTCCAGACGGCAAACAGCATGGTTACGTATTGCGAATCCATCTTGCGTTCCTGCAGTGAGTCATTCAGTTGTTTCAGCATCGCTGCCGGAGAAAGAGCCTGGCTGGTGGCCGCGCGCATGATCCCGCTGATCAGCGCAGCATAGAGCGCGGCTGGGGCCGCCTTGCCGCTGACGTCTCCCATAGCGATGCCGATACACTCGTCGTCATAGTGCAGAAAGTCATATAGGTCTCCGCCGATGGTGCGTGCGGGGAGAAACCGGGTGGCGAACTCGGCATGCGGCATACGCGACGGCGTGGGCGGCAGAAGCCGCAACTGGACTTCCCGCGCCATATCCAGATCGTGTTCCAGACGCTGTTCCTGCTGCGTCACCCGCTGATAGAGCCGGGCATTCTCGATGGCTACGGCGATCTGCGAAGCGAGGGTCACCAGGGTGCGCTGGTGATCGTCGTTGAAGTAGTTCACCCGCACATGCTCCAGGTCGAGCACCCCGATCACCTTGCCCTTATAGAGCAGGGGCACCGCCATCTCCGAGCGCGTCTCCGGGTTCACCATGTAGTAGCGCGCATCTTTGCGCACGTCGCCGGTGTGGATCAGCCGGCGCTCGCGCACCGCGGTGCCGACCAGGCCACGATCCAGCGGGACCTTCTCCGACGGCATGACCGGGTGGCCAAAGCGCACAGCGTACTGAATCTCCAGCACCTGCTCGCGCTCGTTCAACAACAGGATGCTGAACATCTGGTAGTCGATGAGCCGCCGTAAAAGTTCACCGATGCGCTCCAGCAGGGGATCGAGATCGAGGATCGAGGTAACTTCGCGAGCGATTTCATTGAGCACCGCAAGGGTTTGCGCCTGTCGGGCCACCCGGGTGTAGAGGCGCGCGTTTTCAATGGCCTGCGCCACGCGGGAGGCGGTCAGCTCCAGTAAACGGCGGTGTTCCGGCTGGAAATAACCGACCTGCTCGGATTGCAGATCCATCACCCCAATGACCCGGTTCTTCACAATCAGAGGCACTGCCAGCTCCGAGCGGACATCGTCGTTGGCGCTGATGTAGTTTTCCGCGTGCCGCACATCCTCGAGCAGTATGGATTCGCGCTGCTCGGCGGCCCGGCCGACGACCCCCTTGCCCACACGGATCTTCAGCCGCTCGACTTCGGGGTTGTGGCCGATCTGAAACCGCATGCGCAGGTCGTTGGTACGCTCGTTCAGCAACAGGATGGCGAAGATCTTGTAATCGATCACGGCGCGCACCAAGTCCGCGGTGCGATGCATCAGGGTCTGCAGATCGAGGGTGGTGTTGAGGGTGTTCGCCAGGCGCATGAGGAACTCGGTCTGTACCGGGTCAATGCGCGCCGGGGCGGTCGGCTGGGGAGCCTGCGAGCTGGGACGGTAATCGCCTTCAAACGATTGCGTAGCAATGGCTTGCGCCGGTTTCTTCTCTGCTTCGGTGTCGTCTTGGTCGCGAGGAGGAGTCATACAAACATCGAGTCATCATAGAGCATTTCGATTGGACCGGGACGGGCGCCCCAGTAAGGACCGGTGCCCCAGTAACAACGGCTGCTCGGGTGGGGACGGGTGCCCCAGGTTCGCCCCAGCGTACCTGGGCCGAAAAAGACGGGCGAAGCCCGACGATTGCTTTTTGTAAAATTGCTTTTTCTCGGAGGAATGGCGCAACAAAGGCTGGGTGGCCCATTTGCCCCGATTTCCTCCGGAGGCTTGTGGCGTTGATACACTCCATGCGCCTTTCCTTAATGAAAGGCACACACGTCGACCTCTCTGGCACAGCGTGGCAGGAAATCGGGGTCAAGCCGTGTTTTGGCTTGAGTGGGATACCACCGGACTCAACGGGCCACCCTCCCCTTTCAGGATTCGCTCTGATACTCGCGCAGGATAGCGACGCTGGCACTGGCGCCGATCCGGGATGCCCCAGCCTCCAGCATGGCGCGCGCATCCGCCAGCGTACGAATGCCGCCAGAAGCCTTCACACCGCAGCGACTCCCGGCAACCCCGCGCAAGATCGCGACATCCGCCGGGGTAGCTCCGCCAGTAGAAAAACCAGTGCTGGTTTTGAGAAAGTCGGCGCCCGCGCCCAGGGCCAGTTCGGAGGCGCGAAGCTTTTCTTCCACGCTCAGCAGCGAAGTCTCCAGAATGACCTTCACCAGAGCGCCCGCATCGTGCGCCACCTGCACCACTCCACGAATATCCTGCTCCACCAGCGCATTCATTCCGGACTTCAGCCAGCCGAGATTCATCACCATGTCCAGCTCGCGCGCGCCCAGCTTGATCAAGGCCAGTGCCTCTTCGCGTTTGCTTGTGGCTAGATTGGCTCCCAACGGGAAACCGACCACCACACCAACCGGCACACCGCTTCCCACCATGACTGAGTACGCCAGAGACACCCATGCCGGGTTGACCATGGCACAGGCAAAGCGGAAGCTTGCCGCCTCCTCACACAACTTCACCACCTGCTGCCTGGTCGCCTCCGGCTTCAGCAATGTGTGATCGAAGACTGCGGCCAAATTAGATTCGTTCGACAAAGTCGCCGTGGCAAAGCCCTCGACGTCGAAGTATCCAGAGGCGTGATCGATCTCCGGTTGCAGCAGTTTGGTGGTCATGAAAGGCTCCTTTCTCCTGGGTTAGCTCCGGAGGGGACTCTATGCCCTTCCTCCAATAAAGATCAACTGAATTAAGCTTCATCCGGATTAAAAATGCGGATATCGGGTAGGTTACGGAAGCGCTCCTGGTAATCCATTCCGTAACCCACCACGAAATGGTTGGGAATGCTGAACGCTACGTAGTCGGCGTCGATTTTTTCCAGACGCCGCGCCGGCTTGTCCAGGCAAGTTGCTATTTTCAGGGTCTTTGGCTTGTGCTGCAGCAGCAGCTTGCGCAAAAAAACCAGGGTCAGCCCGGTATCCAGAATGTCTTCGACCAGGATCACGTTGCGCCCCCCGATCGGAGTATCCAAATCCTTGATCAATCGTACCGCGCCAGTGGTCTTTACGCCCTTGTAGCTCGAAATGGCGACGAAGTCGAACGTCGTCTCCACCGAGATGCTGCGCGCCAGGTCGGCAAGAAAGACGGCGGCTCCCTTCAGCACTCCTACCAGCAGGATGGCCTCTCCCGCGAAGTCATGGCTTATCTGCGCTCCGATTTCCGCTACTCGGGCGGCGATCTCCTCGCGACGGAATAACATTTCGTGCTCGTGCTCTCTCATTGGCGCATTCTTCCATGAATCCCTGTGTGAAAGCACCCGGCTATACTGTATGTAACGACGCACGCATGTATCCCTTCATTCACATCGGACACTTTTCCATTGGCACATTTGGCCTCTGCCTGTGGGTAGCGTCCGTCTTCGCCTGCTGGGTGTTGTATTGCAACTTTCGTCGTTATGGCGTCGATGCAGACGCCATTGGCGTGGCCGCCTATACCACCGTGGGTGGCGTGATCGGGGCCAAATTGTGGCATGTACTGGAAGACCCGTCGTTGCTCATCCACCAGCCGGTCATGGTTCTCTTTGACCGCGCGGGGTTCGCTTGGTTTGGTGGCTTGCTGGCTGGAATCGCGGTGCTGGTGTGGTCGGGACGGCAGGCTAGAATCGGAGGCCTGGGCATGCTCGACTTGGCCGCTCCGGCTGTCTCCGTGGGCTACGGTGTTGGCCGCATCGGCTGCCTCGTCTCCGGCGACGGCGATTATGGCATTCCCACCAGCTTGCCTTGGGGCATGAGTTTCCCCCACGGGCTTGTTCCCACCAGCCAGAGGGTCCACCCAACGCCGATTTATGAACTCCTGGTCGCCCTGCTGATAGCCGGCTATCTGTGGCGGCGAGGGGCGAAGGCTAGCGAGACGGGTAGGCCGCCAGTCGGCCAAATCACCGGAGAATATTTGGTGCTCAGCGGCCTGGCTCGCTTCCTGGTCGAATTTATCCGCATCAATCCGCGCATTTACTGGGGCATGAGCAATGCTCAAGTCGCCAGCCTGGGTTCCATCGCCGCCGGCATTTTGCTCATCGTGTGGGCCCGGCGTCACAGCACCACGGCGAGCGCCGCCGGGGTAATGCCAGTCGAAGCTGCATCCCGGCACTGACGGGTTGCGGATAACTCTGAACGAAGGGCACGGTATGGCTGGGAAGGTCAGGGCTTTAGCCCTGACAATTCAACAGCAAATCTGATTGGGCTTTAGCCCCTGAGGTAGGTTTTCCATTAGGTATCCAGGGCTGATAGAAGGAAAGCGTAGTCGGGGCCTAAAAGCCACACATCTTTGTCGATGTATGTCAGAGCTGAAGCTCTAACCCGCCCAGAGCTGTTCCGCAGTCGCTGAAGCCAGTATCCCGCCCGACGCCGCTTAACCGAAGAGGAGAACCATGGCTCAATCCGATCAGCTACGCGTACCCGAACCTGCGCGCACCGACGCCAAATCCTTCGAACTGCTGCGTGTCTGGATCGCGCATCAGGATCAGCACATCAGTCTCCGGGTGGGTGTGTGGAACGAACCCGAAGCCTGGGGGATGATGCTGGCCGATCTGGCGCGCCATATCGCTGCCGCCTTCGAGCAATCGGAGAAGCGCGATCCGGTGGAGATGCTCGTCCGCATCAAGGCCGGTTTTGAAGCGGAAATGGCATCGCCTAGCGAGGAGGTTCATGGCGAGCTTGCCGGTTGATATATTGAACGATCTGATCACCATCCGTGGCGCACGAACCCACAACCTGAAAAACATCGACTGCGATCTGACCCACGGCAAACTCACCGTGATCTCCGGCGTTTCAGGTTCGGGCAAATCCTCGCTCGCTTTTGACACCATCTATGCCGAAGGCCAGCGCCGCTATGTCGAGTCTCTCTCTGCCTATGCACGGCAGTTCCTGGAACGCATCGAGAAACCCGATGTGGACCTGATCGACGGTCTGGCGCCGGCAATCGCGATTAAGCAAAAGAACACCACGCGTAATCCGCGCTCCACAGTGGCCACCGCCACCGAGATTTACGATTATCTGCGTCTGCTCTTCGCGCGCTGCGGCACCGCGCATTGCATCGTTTGCGCTGGAGTCGTAAGGCGCGACACGGTGGATGAAATTGCCGCCTCCATCCTGGCCCTGGGCGACGGAACACGGCTCTATGCGTTGTTTCCCGTGCAGCCGCGCGCTGCGGTCGAGCCCGACGCGCAGGGGAAAACGGCAACCGCTAAACGGCCCAGGAAGGTCGCGGCCAAGACCTCCGTGAACCCCGCCCTTCCTAGCGATGCCTTCAAGGAGCGGCTCACCGAGTTGCGTACGCGCGGCTTCAATCGCCTCTACCAGAACGGCAAGATCGTCGAATTCGCCAACCCAGAGTCGCTGCTCGATCTCGACTTTCAGCAAGCGGTCTTCGCCCTGGTCGATCGCCTCGTCGTCTCGCCCGAGAACCGGGCGCGCATCGTGGATGCCGCCGAGATTGGCTTTCGCGAGTCCGGGGAGATTGAATACGAAACGGTTTCCCGGGATGCCGGCGTGGAACCCAAAAGGCTGCGCTTCTCCCAGGCCTTTGAATGCAAGCTCTGCCACCGCGTCTACCGCGAGCCCGAGCCCAGGCTGTTCTCCTTCAACAACCCGTACGGGGCCTGCGAGCGCTGCCAGGGCTTTGGCAACACCATCGATTTCGATCTCAACCTGATCATTCCGGATAAGCAGAAGACTCTAAACGAGGGCGCGATCGATCCCTGGACGCGCCCCAAGTATCGCCCCTACCAGGCGGACCTCCGGAAGGCCGCCCTGCAGCACGGCATACCGCTCGACACGCCCTGGAGAGAGCTCACCACGGAACAGCAGGAGTTTGTGCTCAATGGTCACGGGTCTTTTCTTGGCGTCCATGGTTTCTTCGCTTTCCTGGAGCGCAAGAAATACAAGCTGCACGTGCGCGTGATGCTGAGCAAGTATCGCGGCTATGCCACTTGTCCCGATTGCAAAGGGACACGCTTGCGTGCCGAAGCGCGGGCGGTCCGCATCAATGGCAGCAATATTTGCGAGGTGGCCGCGCTCACTATCCGCGAGGCGAATTATTTCTTCGCGGGTCTCACCCTCACCCGTCAGCAACAGGACATTGCCGGCGGCATCCTGGTGGAGATACAACAACGGTTACATTTTCTCGATGCCGTCGGTCTGGAGTACATCACCCTCGACCGGCTTGCATCCACGCTCTCCGGCGGCGAATCGCAGCGCATCCAACTGGCCACTTCGCTGGGCTCGCGCCTGGTGGGTGCTCTGTACGTGCTCGACGAGCCGTCGATTGGTCTGCATAGCCGGGATACCGCCAAGCTGATTCGCATTCTTGAGGAACTGCGCGACCTGGGCAACACCATTCTGGTCGTGGAGCACGACCCGGATGTGATTCGCGCCGCCGACTGGCTGGTCGACCTGGGTCCCGGCGCGGGGGAGCTGGGGGGCCGCATTTTGGCCTCCGGCACGGTGGAAGAGGTGGAGAGAAACCCCGACTCCCTTACCGGGCGCTACTTGAGTGGGCAGCTGACCATTCCCATTCCCACCCGGCGGCGTGAGCCGATGCGGGAGAAGCTGGTGCTGCGTGGAGCGCGCATCCACAATCTGAATGGACTGGACGTCGAAATTCCCATGGGCATGCTGGTCTGCATCACCGGAGTTTCCGGCTCGGGCAAATCCACTCTGGTGCACGATGTGCTCTACCCCGCGGTGGCGCATGCCCTGGGAAAGAACGAAGGCGGAGATCCCTCGCACCTCTGCCGCGAACTCAAAGGAGCGGAACGGCTGAATGACATCGTCCTCGTCGACCAGGCGCCCATCGGGCGTACCCCGCGCTCCAATCCGGTCACCTATATCAAGGCATTCGATGCAATTCGCGAGCTATTTGCGGCGCAACCGGAGTCCCAGCGACGGGGATACACGGCGGGCCACTTCTCCTTCAACGTGCCCGGGGGGCGATGCGACGTCTGCGAAGGGGATGGCACAGTGACGGTGGAGATGCAGTTCCTGGCCGATGTCGAGCTGCCCTGCGAGGAGTGCAATGGAAGCCGCTACAAAGCCAGCGTGCTGGAAGTAAAGTACCGGGGCAAGAGCATCTACGAGGTGCTCAACCTGACCGTTAAGGAGGCCCTGCGCTTCTTCACCGGCCAGACGCGAATCCTGGAGAAGCTGGCAGTGCTCGACGAAGTGGGGCTGGGCTACGTGCGGCTGGGCCAGTCGGCGACCACGCTCTCGGGTGGGGAAGCGCAGCGGGTCAAACTGGCCGCTCACCTTTCCCTGGGGCGCAGCGCGGCTGGACGAGCCGGCAACGGGACCGTGAAGAAGCCAGGCAGCCGGGTACTCTATATCCTGGACGAACCGACCACCGGCCTGCACTTTGACGACGTTAGCAAATTGTTGACCGCCTTCAAGCGGCTGATCGATGCTGGCGGTTCGCTGGTAGTCATCGAGCACAACCTGGACGTGATCAAGTCCGCTGACTGGGTGATCGACCTGGGTCCTGAGGCGGGCGCTGGCGGCGGCCGGGTGGTGGCGGCGGGAACTCCGGAGCAGGTGGCGCAGACACCGGGTTCCCATACAGGCTATTGGCTGGCACTAGCGCTGGCGGCGCAAGAGGTACGGGCCGGGCAATGAGGCTTTTTCGATACCCAAGAAAGAGGTACTTGTGCCTCCTGGCTGCGGCGGCGCTGCTGGCGCCGGTAGGTACTCGAGCGCAGAATCAGCTGCCTCCGGGAACCCAGGCGCCCGACAGCGCGCCGGCCGCCGGCCGGGGAACGGCGGAGAGCAAGTCTGAGCGCGATGCGGCTGAAGCCAAGATAGAACAGAAGGATTTCGAAGGCGCACGACCGCTGCTGCAGAAATATCTGAGTCAGAACCCGGGCGATGCCCGGGCACTCTTCGATTTGGGTTATGTGGAGGACGCCGCTGGCCACGAAGAGGCCGCGGCCGCCGATTACCGCAAGGCTATCGCCTCGGATCCAAAGCAGTTTGAGGCACGCCTGGCCCTGGGGTTGTTGCTGGCGCATCAGGCTAAGTTCGACCAGGCCCGGGAGCAAGTGCAGCAAGCCACGCTGCTGTCTCCGGAGCCGCCCAACCCCGCCGCCCAGGCAGAGGCTTTCCGGTCGCTGGCCGAGCTGGACCGTGTCAGCGATCCCCCGGCGGCCCGGGATGCGCTGGTGGCCGCACTCAAGCTGAGCCCTGAGACCCCCGCCGACCTCCTGCTGACAGCCCAGATTGCCGAGGCCAACGGCGACCTCGAACTGGCGCAAACCGCGTATCAGCGTGTCTTGGCTGCCCATCCAGCGGTTTCGGCGAGCATGCAGTCGGCGGCCAATGCCGGCCTGGCTCAGTTACTGCTCAAGCAAAAGAAATACAGCGACGCCGAACCGTTGCTCAAAAGCGCGCTGGAGCGCGATCCCCGCGATCCAGGCTTGAACGCCCAACTGGCGACCGTTTTGCTGGCCCAGGGAAAGGATGACCAGGCGTTGCCGTTACTCGAGACTTTGCAACAATTGGAGCCGGGAAACGCCTCCGTCGACGAGATGCTGGCTGACGCCTATTCTCAGGCCGGCCATCCTGAAAAGGCGGACCCTATCTATGCCCGGATGGCGCTGGCCCAGCCGGGTAACGAAGATATCCTGGCCGGGCAGGGCGAGAACCTCATTCGGGAAAGGCAATATTTCCAGGCCCAGGCGGTGCTGGAACGAGCTGTCCGGCTCAAACCCGACGACGGCGACGCCTGGAGCGGCCTGGCATTTGCCGCGTCGGAGAATAAACAGTATTCAATCGCGCTGCACGCTCTTACCATGCGAGCAAAATATCTGGAGGAGACTCCAGCTACTTACTTCCTTTGGGCAACTTCGTACGATAATCTTCACCTTTCTAAGCAAGCGCAGGAGTACTATCATAGATTCCTAGCCGCTGCAGGCGGTAAGTTCCCCGACCAGGAATGGCAAGCCAAGCATCGACTCGTTGCTCTTGGTGGAAGTCAATAACGAAAGACGTACCGTAAGCCCTCAGAGAGGTGCCCTATGCGGTTCGTGGCCACGACCCTCGCAGTTTCTGCTCTAACCCTCAGCCTCTCCTGTGTCCAGGCCTTCGCGGTAGACGAAAGAATTGCCGATCCACAGGCCATGGCCGCGCTCATGGCCAAGGCCGACCAGGCCCAACCCAAAGATCAATGTTTTCTTTATGCCGAGCTGGTCCACCAGATGACCGAACTCGCGGCGCACCAACTGAGCTCCGGCGATGACGGTCAAGCCTCGCAGACATTGCGCCTGATCCAAAAGTATGCGCAGAAGATCCACATGGGCGTCGCTGAAGACGGCAAGAAGATGAAGAATGCCGAACAGCTGATGCGGCATACAGAGTTCCGGCTGAACGATATTCTCAATGCCGCGTCTTATGAAGACCGGCAGGCGCTGCAGGCGACCTTGAAACAGCTGGAGCAGGTGCAAACCGAGCTGATGATGCAGGTCTTCAAGAAATAACCCCTGTTCATTCGTGATGAAAAGAACCGTGGCAATCACGGGCGTCTGGATGGTTCTGGCGATTTGCCCCCTCTTCGCCCAGTCTAGAAAAGACCCCTTAACCGAGCAGCAGATCGAAGACGTGCGAGAGGCCGGCGACGATCCCTTGCAGCGGATCAAGCTCTTCGTCGGATATGTCGACGAGCGGTCTAAGGGGATCCATAACCTCAATGCGGAAGCCGGCGCGCAGAACAAGGCGGTGCGTATGCACAACTTGTTGGACGAGTTCACGCGGCTCTCCGATGACCTTGAGGACAATATGGACAACTTTAACGACGAGCATGCCGACCTGCGCAAGGAGCTTAAAGACGTGATCGAGAAGAGCGGCCAATGGGGTACGGTGCTTAACGAGCCCCCGCCCAGCAACCAATACGACTTTGTGCGCAAGACGGCGCTCGAATCCAACCAGAGCGTGCATGAAGCGGCCGTACAGATGCTCGCTGACGAAGAAAAATATTTCGCCGAAAAGAAGAAGGAAGCAAAGGCAGCGGAGAAGGCAGAACAAATTAGGTAACGGCGGTGCCTTCGCACCCACGCAACCGGGTTTGCCTCAAGCTCAAGTCCTGCTACGCTGAAGGCGGTGAATTCCGAATTGCACTCGCTGTTTGCAGAGGAGTACCGTGCCCTCCGGCCGCGTGCCCCGATCCCTTCTCTGGAAGTTCGTTTCCGCCGTTTTACCAGCCTGAACACCACCATCCGTTTGCGCGAGGGACGAGTGCATGTGCACTTATCCGATCTGCTGGAGGGCGCGCCGGAAAGTGTTCTGCGGGCCATCGCTCATATCTTGTTGGCCAAGCTTTACCGCAAGCCGCTGAATGCTGTACAAACCACTCGCTATCGCAGGTTTGCTTCCAGCGAGACAGTGATCCGTCAGACGGAGTTGATCCGCCAGTCACGCGGGCATAAGAAAATGCTCGGGCCGCAGGGGCAGCACTACAATCTCGACGAGGTTTTTGAGAGCCTCAACCGCAGGTTTTTCCATGGCCTGATGGGCCGCCCGCTGCTCACCTGGAGTGGGCACATGGCCAAACGCAGCCTGGGTCACTATGATCCGGCGCACAACACGATCGTCGTCAGCCGCGTCTTCGACCGCAAAAACACCCCTCGTTATGCGGTGGAGTATTTGCTTTACCACGAGATGTTGCACTTGAAGCATCCGGTAAAGGTGCGCGGAGGCCGCCGCTGCGTGCATCCCCGCGAATTCCAGATGGAAGAGCGCCTCTTCCCCGAGTGGCGCCAAGCCAAAGAATATCTAAAAACTATTTGAATAAACCCTCAAAATGTTGGGTGTAGCTGCGCTGCCCACTCAAGCCAACAGAAGGCTTGAATGGGCCATCCTGCGATTTTTCATCCGCTAGCGAATTCCTCACGGAAGCGCAACGCCACCCTTGTCATCCCGACCGGAGCGTAGCGGAGCGGAGGGACCTGCAGTTTCCTTTCCCCATAATTAATAATCGATACAGTTACGAATCGCTTTGTTCCTTCGACCCGAACAACGCATCGAGCAGCAACAGACCCCCGCCAATCACAATAGCCGAATCGGCAACATTGAAATCCGGCCAATGGTAGTGAACGATGTGCACTTCAAGAAAATCAATGACCGACCCAAACCGCAGCCGGTCGTAAGCATTCCCGAGTGCTCCTCCGAGGATCAGCGCCAGCGCAACCGATGTGGCCGTGATGTTGCGGCCAAGCTTCAGCAGCGCAACCAGTACCGCCACCGCTGCCAGTACAGAAAAGACAAGCAGCATCCAGCGCACACGTCCAGGCGAACCTGAGTCGTTGAAGAGACTGAAAGCAGCGCCAGGGTTCTCTACATGACTAATGGCGAAAACGTGGGGAATCACCACCACGTGGCTACCCAGCTCAATCCGCGTGGATGCCAGCCATTTCGTGATTCGATCCGCTGCGATGACGATGAGAGAAAGCAGCAGAAGCCAGCCCCTGGCATCTTTGTGGGCGCCGGTCATGCGCCAGGCGCGCTTTCTTCCGGTGGAATGCCCATCTCATCGAGCGCGGCCGAGCAACGTTCGCAGACCCTGGGCCATCGCCAATCTTCGCCCACGTGCACGGAGTAGTTCCAGCACCGCTCGCACTTCGTACCATGGGCCGGCAGCGTGGTCGCGATGATCTGCTGCGACGGCCCGGTCAGCAGTTCCACCTGGGAGACGTTTAGCAGTTCTTTCAAACTCGGCCGGTAGCGCTCCAGCAGAGCGCCCATGGTTTGCGGAACCTCCAGCAAGAGCCGGGCATCCAGCGCCTTGCCAATCTGCTTTGCCTTGCGCGCCTCCTCCAGGCTCTTCAGTGCCTCGTCACGGACCAGCAGCAAAGCCGCCCAGTCGCTCATGAATTCCGCATCGACGTTCGCCGCAAGACTTGTGGGCTCGGGAAAGAGCTCCAGGTGCACGCTGGGTAGGCGATTGCTCATCTCGGGCATGTATTGCCAGATTTCGTCCGCGGTAAAACTCAGCAGCGGAGCCACCAGGCGCACCAGCGCTTCGGCAATCCTCCACAACACGGTCTGCGCGGAACGGCGCGCGCTATTCTGCGGCGCAAAGGTATAAATCCGGTCTTTGACCGCATCGAGGTAGAACTGACTCAGGTCGGCCACGGCGAATTCATTGAGCGCGTGGTAGATGCGATGAAATTCAAAGTCTTCATACCAGCGCAGGATCTTTTCTGTCAGTTCGCGCGTCCGCACCAGCATGTACTGATCCAGCGGCGGCATTTGCTCCCACGGTACCGCATCCCGCTCCGGCTCAAAGCCGTTCAGGTTGCTCAGCAGGAAACGAAAGGTGTTGCGCAGCTTAGTGTAGGTCTTCGAGACCCTCTGCATCAGGTTTTCGCTGGCGGCCACATCTTCCCGGAAGTCGACGGAAGCCACCCAGAGACGGACAATCTCCGCCCCCAGCCGTTGTGCAATGTCGACTGGATCGACGCCGTTGCCCAGGCTTTTCGACATGGCCCGTCCCTGCTCGTCGAGCGTCCAGCCGCAGGTGGCGGCCATCCGGTAAGGCGCGGCATCCCGCGTGCCGATGGCGCACAGCAGGGAAGACTGGAACCAGCCCCGATGCTGGTCGCCGCCCTCGATATAAAGATCGGCAGGCCAGGGAAGATCGGCTTCTATGCCCAGAACCGCTGCCTGGCTGGCGCCGCTCTCGAACCACACGTCGAGGATGTCCATCTCCTTCTTGAAGTCAGCAGCGCCGCACGACGGGCAGGTCGTGCCCGGAGGCAGAATCTCTGCCACATCGCGGACATACCAGGCATCCGCCCCTTCTTTCGCAAAGAGATCGGCGATACGCCTGTGGACCGCCTTGTCATTCAGCGGCTTGTGGCAGTTAAGGCAGAGAAAGACCGCGATGGGCACGCCCCAGATCCGCTGCCGCGAGATGCACCAGTCGGGACGGGTGAAGACCATGTTGGCGATCCGCTCCTCACCCCACTGGGGATCCCATTTCACCCGCCCGATCTCCTCCAGCGCTCGCTGGCGGAAGGTGGTCATGGAACCATCCGCGTGCACCATTGGCGTTTCCATGCTGATGAACCACTGCTCAGTGGCCCGGAAGATGACCGGCCGGTGGCAGCGCCAGCAGTGCGGGTAGGAGTGAAAAACGTCTTGCCGCCCCATCAGGGCATGCCGTTCCATCAGCAGTTGGATGATGGGCTCGTTGGCCTTGAAGACATAAAGCCCGTCATACTCCGGCAGCCCTTGGCGCAGGTGCCCGCCGTCGTCCACGTCGCTTATCTGCCTCAATCCATAGCGTCCGCCGGTGGCGAAGTCATCCACGCCGTGCGCCGGCGCGGTGTGGACGGCCCCCGTGCCCTGGTCGGTGGTGACGTAAGTGGCCAAAGCGCCCAAAATCGTGCGCTCCAGGAACGGGTGAGCGAAAGTGACGCGCTCCATCCGCGAACCGGGAAACCGCGCGATCTCCTGGGCGTTTCCCAGGTCGCAGGCAGCGCGGGTCGCGGCTGCCAGAGCCTCGGCAACGATGTAGACTTCCCCGTCCTGCTCCAGGGCTACGTACTCAAAATCGGGATGGAACGCGACCGCGAGCGAGGCGGGCAGCGTCCAGGGCGTCGTGGTCCAGATGATGGTCGAGACCCGTTTCCCGCCCAGCCGGAGATCGATCGCCTCCGGAGGGCTGGTCAGCCGATAACGCACATAGACGCTGGGGCTGGTGTGCATCTCGTATTCGATCTCCGCTTCGGCCAGCGCCGTGCGGTCATGCATGCACCACAGAACCGGCTTCAGGCCCTTGTAAACAAAGCCCGTTTCCAGGAAGCGAAAGAGGGTTTCGATGATTTTGGCCTCGTACTCCGGCGTCATGGTGGAGTACGGGCGGCCCCAGCGCCCAAAGATGCCCAGGCGCTTGAACTGCTCCCGCTGCAGGTCCAGATACTTCTCGGCGTACTCGCGGCAGGCGCGGCGCACCGCGATGGCCGGCATTTCCAGCTTCTTGCGGCCCAGTTTTTCGTCGACTTTGATCTCGATCGGCAAGCCATGGCAATCCCAGCCAGGCACGTAGGGGGCATTGAAGCCCGCCATGGTCTTTGATTTCACGACGAAATCTTTCAAACATTTATTGAGCGCATGTCCCAGGTGGATTGGCCCGTTGGCGTAGGGGGGGCCGTCGTGCAGCACATAGCTGGGCGCGTCATGACGTTCCGCCCGAATTTGCTCGTAGAGTCCGTCCTGCTCCCAGGCGGCCAGCCTTTTAGGCTCGCTTTGGGGCAGATTTGCCTTCATGGGGAAGTCGGTTTCGGGTAGATTGAGAGTCGCCTTGAGTTCGGGCGGAGCCGCCATTGTTTCTCCAGTCGAAAAACGTGCAAAACCTTATTGTATCTTTGCCCCACCAACAGGATCCCGTCACCTAAATGTCTCATTGTCGTAAAAGTTAACGAGTGGCTTACCTCAAGCATGAAAAAGGTGTCTAATACTTTTTAATGGATCTTGAACAGATACGGGCTCCGTATTTCTGGAGAGAGACAAGCCGGACGAGAGTCGTCCATAATGAGGAGATAGGCGGAGAGAGGCTTACACGCCCTCTTTTCTCATACGTTCTATGGCTAATCAGGTTTTAGTACCTCCGGAGCTGGACCAGCGGGATCAGCCAAGAGAGCCCAAGTTGCTTGCCGAGATCATCGATGAGCCGGCGTGGAAGACGATCGCCAGCAATATCTATGACCTCCTTTACCCCCGGAAGCTTCCGCCTCTTGTCCTGACGTCCAAGCCGATTGCAGTCGTCGACCCCATGAAGGAAAACCGGGGTAAGGCTGCGTCCATTATCTCTGTCGCCACCCACGTGGTGATCATTGCCCTCATCCTGTGGGCGTTCATGGCTGTCAAGAAGGCTGTGACCAAGAAGAACCAGCTGCTCACCAACATCGACGTGCCCCAATACATGCCGATTGCCCCCAAGGGACCGCAGATGGGTGGCGGCGGTGGCGGTGGCTCGCACGACATTCTGCAGGCGCCCAAGGGGCGTTTGCCCAAGTTCGAAGAGCAGCCGATCGTGCCCCCGATGGTCATCAAGAACGACCATCCCAAGCTGGTTGCCGACCCGGCGATCATGATGCCCAAGGACATCCAGTTACCAAACAATAACCTGCCTAACCTGGGCGACCCGCGGACCAGCGTCGTGGGCCCGGCTTCCAATGGGAGCGGCAGCGGGGCGGGTATGGGAACCGGGTCCGGCGGAGGCATTGGCTCGGGCAAAGGAAACGGTTATGGTCCGGGTGAAGGCGGCGGCTACGGCGGCGGTCTCTACCATGTTGGTGGAGGCGTTTCGGCCCCCCAACTGGTCTTCGCCCCTGATCCCGAGTTTTCTGACGAAGCCCGGCGGGCGAAGTATCAGGGTGTCTGCGTTGTCTCGTTGATCGTGGACGCGCAGGGCAACCCGCAGCGGGTGCAGGTGGTGCGTCACCTGGGCATGGGCCTGGACGAAAAAGCAGTGGAGGCGGTGAAGCAATATAAGTTCAAGCCAGCCACGCTACAAGGCAAACCCGTCCCCGTGGAAGTAAACATCGAAGTGAACTTCCGCATTTACTAGTCAGCCAAATTACAGAGTCGCGGCTAACCCGGGGCGCTGTCCATCCCAGGTCGCAAAGGCTGGGTGGCCCATTCAAGCCTTCTGTTGGCTTGAGTGGGATAACGGCCGCTAATCGATCTCGACCCTTCACCTTCCCGCCATACTTATTCCCCGAACAATCCCGCCGGAATCTCCTGCTCACTCGATAACATGGCCTTCCAGGGATCCCTGCGCAGCCTCTCCCTCCAGTCATCAAACTCGGCAATCAGGAATTTGGGCGCCTTCGACGACTTGAGTTCCTCCCATTCCAGGGGCACCGCCGCAGCCATCCTAAGTCGAGCGCGGCTGGAGTAGGGAGCAACCGCCGTCGCTTCCCGTTCGTTACGCAAATAGTCGACAAAGATCTTGTTCTTGCGCGCGGCCTTGGTCATCTTGCTGATGTAAAGTTTGCCGTTATCCTGCTCCATCTGCAGCGTGAAGGCATGAGTGAAGGCTTTGATCCGCTCCCAATCGAGAGTGGGCCGAATCGGAGCCACCACATGCAGCCCTTTGCCCCCGGTAGTCTTGACGAAGCTTTGTAGCCCTAATTTCTTAAGCCGCCCTCGCACCTCCAACGCGCTCTCACAAAGCGTTGGCCAGGATACTGCCTCGTCCGGATCAAGATCGAAAATAATCCGGTCAGGGTGCTCCAGGTCAAGATTGGTTGAACCCCACGGATGTATTTCGAGCACGTTCATCTGCGCCAGCCCCGCCAGTCCTTCCGCGCTCTGTACGGTCACATAGGTCTCAGTCGCGTCGCCTTTTGCCTTCGGAATCTCGACCCCTCCTATGCCGGGCGGCATTCCCGGCCCAAGCTGCTTTTGATAGAAGCATTTTTGTCCCGCACCATTCGGGCAACGTACCAACGAAAGCGGACGGCCAAGGACGTGGGGCAACATAAGCGAGGCGACCGCCAGGTAGTAGTCGATCAATGCCTGCTTGGTAACCCCGGTTTCCGGATCAACAATCTTTTCGGGATGAGTGACCCGGAAGCCAAGCTTGGTAGGTGCGGTCTTAGTTACCGATGCCGCCGGGCCCGGCGGCGGATCGGCCGCCTCGCTTTTCCGTTCTTCTGCTTTAGCTTTTGCGCCACCCGCAGTCTTTGAAGCAAGGCTCGCATCCGGAACCTCTCGCCGCACTTCCGCCGCCTTCTTGTCCTCCCGCAGCCCCTTGAAGCTCGCCTGGCGCACCAGCTTATCGGCAGTCCAGGTGCTGAACTGAACCTCCGCCACCAATGTGGGCCGTATCCAAAGGGCGCCCTTGGCCATCGCAGGGGGGACCTCCACGAAGGGCATTTTGGCTTCGCGCATTCCTTCCAGCTGCTGACGCAGCTTGCGTGAGTTCACCTGGGTAAAACCGGTGCCTGTTCGTCCCGCATAGATCAACTTCTTGCCATCGTAATAACCCAGTAGAAGGGCGCCGATGCCCTCGGTTCCATTCGCCGGCTTGGTAAAACCCCCAATCACGAACTCTTGCCGGCGAACGCATTTGCTCTTGATCCACGACTTGCTGCGGCCCGAGGTATACGCGCTGTCAGCGCGTTTTGAGACGATGCCCTCTGCGCCCAGGTTGCAGGCCTCGTCAAAAATCGGCGCGCCCTCTGTCTCAATATGCTGCCCGTAGCGGACCACCTCGTGTTCCGGCAGGCTATCGAGCATCTGCGCCAGGATCTGCTTGCGCTCGGCCAGCGGTTGATGGCGAAGATTGTGCCCGTTGAGGTGCAGCAGATCGAAGACGAAGTAGGTCAGAGGATGGGACGCCCCCTCATCGAAGGCCGCCTGCAACTCGGCGAAGCTGCTTTGCCCGTCCGAGGTGAGTACCACCACCTCTCCATCCAGGATGGCGCTCTCCACCTTAAGCCTGCCCAGCTCGCGCACAATCAGGGGCATGCGATGTGTCCAGTCGAGCCCGCTGCGAGTGAAGAGGCGAACCTTGCCGGCTTTGTCGAGGTGCGCCTGGATGCGATAGCCATCCAGCTTCAGCTCATGGACCCAGTGCGCACCCACGGGCGGTGCGGCTGCCTCGGAGGCCAGCTGGGGAGCGATAAACGCAGGCAAGGCTTCCTTGGCCCCGGGGAGATTTGCCGGGGCAAAAGCCGCAGCCGTTCGTTTCTTGTCCGGGCTCGAAGTTTCCGGCCGATTCGATTGCCATACGTGGTCCCCTTCACGCGCAATGGCTTCCATGTCGCGGTGGGTGAGGACGCTGTTGGGTTCTTTCTCAACGATCGGCTCGTCCTTCTCGGTCTGTTCGTACTCGTCATGTTCCTTGATCAGGAGCCAATTCGGCTTGGCCTCCTTTGCCGCCTTTCCGCCCATGCGGACCAGCACCCACTTGCCCTGCAGTTTCTTTCCATGAAGGATGAACTTGAGATTGCCTTTGGCCAGCGCTTCATCCGCGTCGCCCAGCGGTTCCCAGGTACCTTCATCCCATAGCATCACCGTGCCGCCGCCATACTGCCCCTTGGGAATGGTGCCTTCGAAGCCGCCGTACTCCATGGGATGATCTTCCACCTGGACCGCCAGGCGCTTATCCCCGGGCACGTAGCTCGGCCCTTTGGTCACCGCCCAGCTCTTGAGGACGCCATGCAACCCGAGGCGAAAGTCGTAATGCAGCCGGGTGGCGGCATGCTTCTGGATCACGAACGGAAGAGGCCCTTTCCCTTCCGCTGAGGCTGCATGCTTGCCGCCGGCCTCGCCGCTGGGTTCGGCGGTCTTGCTGAAGTCGCGCATCTCGCGATACCGCTCAAGTTGCTGGTCGACCAGGTTGGAGGATGTTTGGGGCGCTTTTTTCTTGCTAGCCATGCTTGAGTACGTCTCCTACAGCAGGAACTTTACGCTTTCCTGCGCGTGATCAGGAGAGCGGCCGCATAGCTCACTAGGATGAGGATCACGGTGAACAGGCTGTGTCGCAGATCGCCGATCACCGAGCCGACCAGGAAAGCCGCCGAGGCGAAGAAAACGCACAGCGTCGTCCACGGATAAAACCACACCTTGTAGGGGCGAGGGAGATCCGGTTCTCTTCTGCGCAGAACCAACAAGGCGGCGAAAACCGGGAGATAGTTGGCCACAAAGAGGATCGCGGCAATGGCAATCAGCGATTCGAACGTGCCCGTGAGCACCAGGATGATGCTGGCGAAAGAGCAAATAAAGAGGGCCACTGCCGGAGTCCCTCCCATATTCACCGTCGTCACACCTTGCGGCAAGAGCCCATCACGAGCCATGGAGAAAAGAATGCGCGGTGTCAGCATCAGCCCCGCATTGATGGTGCTCAGGACCCCAACCACTGAGAGGAGGAGGATGAACTGTCTTCCGTAGCTGCCGAAAACCAGCATCGCCGCATCTGCGGCCGGCAAGAGGGAACCCGCGAGACGGCCCATCCCTAGCGTATGGAGCAGGGCCGCATTCATCAGCAGGTATATCGCGGTGCAGGTGAGCGCAGTGCCGATCATGGAGCGGGGCAGGTTCCGTGAAGGGTTTTGATCTTCCTCCGCAAAATAAATCGGCGCGTACCAACCGTCGTAGGTAACGACTACTCCTTGCAGAGCGAGAATTAATCCCAGGAAAAGGCTGTGTCCGGCGCTGGAGAACTTCGTGATCACGGCAGCGCCGGAAGCCGCGGGGGAGACGAAGCAGGCGATGACCAGTCCAATCAATCCCAGAGCTTTGGCTGCGCTGGTAAATTCCTGCGTCCGGCTGCCCGGCCGCAGGCCGATCCAATTGAGCAGCGTCAGCAAGATCAACCCCGTGACGCCTACCAACTGGACGTGCCCCGCAAGACGAGGAAACAGCCCGGCGGCAAACTCTCCCAACGCCACCGACAGGTACGCCATCGCAACCGATTCCACCACCGCATTAAGGCAGCCAACGACAAACCCGATGCGCGGTCCGAACGCGCGACGAGTATACGCATAAAACCCACCCGAGTTGGGTATCATGGTGGCGAGTTCCGTCACTGAGCTGCAACAGAGAAGTGCGTAGACTCCGCCCAGGATCCAAACCGTAAGCACCAGGGAGGCGCTGCCTAACTGCCCAGCCACTTCTCCGGGAGTGCGCAGAATACCCGAACCGATCGTGGTGCCGACCCCGACCGCGATGCCAAAGCCTGCACCGAGCATGCGCAGCAAGTGTCCCGTGCGAGGCTGTGCGTAGTGTGTATCGGTCTTAATCGAAGCCCACCTTGGCGTTTCTTGTATCTGAATCGGCAGCCGGGGAGAGCACATGGTAGAGGATGGGTAGACGCAGGTCAAATCAACTAGAAGGCCGGCTCACCTAAAAACTCATTTATCCCTCACGTGACTGTCTTCGCCATACCCTGTACCTTCTCCATAGCAGTTCCCACGCAGACTCTTGAGCGTCTTAAAAACTTTCGCGACCCCGGAATGAGTTATCCATGAAGACCATGCCCCAATCCACAGACGGCCTCACTCTAACCACGCACATCGAACTAAACGAATCAGTCGATTCCGCCTGGGTCCGCGGGCAATTTCCTGCTCTCTCGCAGACCGTTAATGGGCACCCCGCTGTTTTTCTCGATGGACCAGGTGGCACACAAGTTCCGCAGCGCGTCATCGACGCAATGATCGATTACCTGCGGACCAGCAATGCCAACACCGACGGCTTCTTTGCCACCAGCCAACGTACCGACGCGATGCTTGCCGGTGCCCGAGTCGCCATGGCCGATTTTCTTGCCTGCGATCCGGAGGAGGTGGTCTTCGGCGCAAGCATGACCTCGTTGACCTTTGCCATCAGCCGGTCGATCGGCCGCGAACTGAATCCGGGAGATGAAATCGTAGTCACTCGCCTCGATCATGGGGCCAACTATTCCCCCTGGGTAGCTCTGGAGGAACGCGGCGTCACCATCCGCGTCGCCGAAATTCATGATGAGGACTGCACCCTCGACATGCAGGATCTGGCGCGGAAGATCACCAGCCGCACCAAACTGGTGGCCGTAGGCTACGCCTCAAATGCAGTGGGCAGCATCAACAACGTAAGAGAAGTGGTCCGAATGGCGCATCGCGTCGGAGCCATGGCCTACATCGATGCCGTGCACTATGCGCCGCACGGTCCCATCGACGTGCGTGCGCTTGATTGCGACTTCCTGGTTTGCTCCTCCTACAAATTCTTCGGTCCCCACATGGGTGTGCTGTACGGCAAGCACCGGCATCTCACCCGCCTGCAACCTTACAAGGTCGCAGCCAACACCCATGCCGTTCCCCTCAACTGGGAATGGGGCACGCTGAACCATGAGTGCATCGCCGGGATTACCGCTTGTGTGGACTACCTTGCCGATCTGGGGCGGCACGTCGATCCCTCCGCGTCCGCCCGCAGAATCGCCTTGCTCACCGCCTGGAAGGCCATTCAGAAGCACGAGCGAATGCTTGTCGAAAGGCTCATCTCCGGGCTCCTGAAAATCCCCGGGCTCAAGTTTTATGGCATCACGGATCCGGCCCGCTTCGATGAGCGCTGTCCCACCGTAGCGGTACGCATCGCAGGCCGTACCCCGCTGCAGTTGGCGACAGAACTGGGACGCCGCGGCTTCTTCACCTGGGATGGCAATTACTACGCGCTGAACCTGACCGAGCATCTGGATGTAGAGAAAGACGGCGGCTTTCTGCGCATAGGTCTGGCGCACTACAACACGGCAGAAGAGGTGGATCGGTTGCTGGCCGCCTTGCGGGAGGTAGCACAGTGATCAAGACACAGACAGCGGAGAGAGTAAAGATGCGCGAGGAGTTTCGCACCGCACGAGTGGACCTGGCTGCCGTCTTACGCTGGTCCGCGCGGCTTGGCTATCAACAGGGAATATGCAACCATTACAGTTTTCTTTTGCCCGGCCAGGAAGACCTGTTCCTGGTAAACCCTGAGGGCTTCTTCTGGTCGGAGATTACCGCCAGCTCCCTGCTGGTCTGCGATCTGGATGGCAACATCGTTGAAGGATCGGGCACCGTGGAGCGCACCGCGTTTTGCTTGCACGCACCCATCCACCGCCACAACAAAGCGGCTCGCGCAGCCCTCCATACCCATACCCCATATGCCACAGCGCTTTGCCTGATTGAGGGGGGACAACTGGAACCGGTGAACCTGGCTGGCTTCCAGTTTGACGGAAAGATTGCCTACGACGAAAACAATCATGGTGGGGCTCTCTCTCCGGAGGAAGGCGACCGCGAAGTACGCATACTCGGAGACAAAAATATTCTCATGATGCGCAATCACGGTCCCATGGTCGTTGGGGCGACCGTCGCGAGTGCCTTTGACCGCCTCTACTACCTGGAGGAGGTCTGCAAACGTCAGATCCTGGCCATGTCAACCAATCGGCCGCTGCAGCATGTACCTCCGCAGGTCGTTCAGCAGCTGTCGGAGGACGACCCGTTATTTGAAGCGTATGCGGCAAAGCACATCGCCGCCATCAAGCGAGTCCTCGATCACGAGGAGCCGGAGTACGCGCAATAACTGTGGGCCCTCCGATGTCTGACCTCATATGACAGTGATCGGCTCCCACTCGTCCTCCACACGCAGTAGGACACGCGCGAGCGATGACCGCGAGCCAACGAAGCTTACCCGCTCCCTGTCTTTGTTCGATTCCACCATGATTGTGGTCAGCGGAGTGATCGGCTCTGCAATCTTCATCACTCCGGCCGACGTAGCTCGACAAATCGCCAATCCAATTTTGGGCCTACTCCTTTGGGTCGCCGGTGGGACAGTATGAAGCGCTTTACACCTGCTTCATCTTCATGATGACGCTCACTTACTCGCTTACCGTTCTGGCAGTCTTCATCCTGCGCCGCACTCGGCCCGAGATGCACCGTCCCTATCGCTGTTTCGGATATCCCTGGATCCCCGGTCTATACCTGCTGATCACCGGAGTCTTTCTGCTGAGCACGTTGATCGCTCGCGCCCGCGAATCCTTGGCCGGTTTGGCGTTTGCGCTTCTCGGAATCCCCGCTTACTTCTACTGGCGTCAGGAGAGCAAGAGCTGATTTCTTCTAAGGAAGGAAGAGTGAGATGTCCAATATCTACGAAAACCTTGGAGTTCGAACAATCATCAATGCCTACGCCCCCATGACTCGTCTTGGCGGCGTAGTGATGGCGGCTGAGGTTGCCGACGCGATGCGGGAGGCGACCCAATACTGTGTCGATATCGCCGAATTGCAGATGGCGGCGAGCAAGATCATCGCCGAAATCACAAATGCGGAGGCTGGCTGTGTCACTTCGGGCGCCGCAGCCGGGCTACTGATGGGTACCGCTGCGTGTGTCGCCGGCATGGATCCGGCTAAGATGAGCCGGCTGCCCGACACCCGGGGCATGAAGAATGAAGTCATCGCCATGCGCAGCCAACGCAATTCCTACGATCACGCCGTTCGAGCGACTGGCGTAACCATCGTGGAGGCCGGCTTCTGCGACCGGTTTACCGACGTGGGTGCGCGCGACACGGAAGTCTGGGAGATCCAGGCAGCCATCACCGAACGCACGGCAGCTATCTATTATCTGGCCAAGCCCAATCCTTTGCTCACGCTTCCCGCCGTCGTGGCTGTCGCCCACGCGGCCGGAATTCCCGTGCTGGTCGATGCCGCAGCCGAGTTGCCACCGGTCGAGAATTTGCGCCTCTTCCTATCAGAAGGGGCCGATCTGGTCGCCTTTAGCGGAGGCAAGTCCATTGGCGGGCCGCAAGGCTATGGAATCTTATGCGGTCGTCGCGATCTGATCAGCGCCGCGCTCTTGCAGCAGCTTGACTTTGATTACGACTACGACGAGTGGGATCCGCCGGCCGGCCTGGTGGATAAGCGGACCTCCCCGGTGTTCCGCGACACGGCATTGGCCGTTCCTGCAAGGTAGGCAAGGAGCAGATCGTAGGCCTGCTGACTGCTTTGCAGCTGTTCGTCCGGGAAGGGAACATCGGCCGCCACGACCGTCTGCTGCTGGTTGCCCAGCAAATCATGGACGAACTGGCGGAAGTTCCATGGCTCTCCACCCGCCTCATTCTCGATCCCCTGCAAGCTGGAATGCCCATGGTCGAGGTCACGCTGGAGGAAAGGGGAGCCCGCCTTTCAACCATCGAACTGATTCGTCAGTTGCGCAGAGGCTCCCCGGGGATAGAAGTCAATCCCTGGCGGCCCGAGGAAGGCCTCTTGATCGTATCGCCGGCGTGCCTCGGGGAGGGCGATCCACCCTTGATTGGCAGGCGCTTCAAGGAAATCCTCACCGGCCGCACTTCACCGTCTCCTTCTGAATCCGAGTGTGCGGGAAAAGGTGCAGTGGGTAGGTCCGGGCTTTAGCGTCTGTGTGAGAACTAGCGAAACAGCAGGTCCCTCCACTACGCTTCGCTCCGGTCGGGATGACAACTTTGTAGCGGGGTCAAGTATTTCTAGCTCTTCCGGGCACAACAAAATTGTCATCCAACCGGAGCGAAGCGTAGTGGAGGGACCTGCTGTTTTGATCTTGCCCCCGCAAAACGTATCCCTTAGCAAGCCTGTTCTAATGCGAAAGGGTGGCGAATCCAATTGCGCGTGGAAATGTTCAACCTGTTTAACCGCACAAACCTCGCGCCTGTCGGCTTTCCAACCAACAGCGATACCTCCGGCGCCATCTTCTCTACCATCGGCGCATTTTTCGCCGAGCGGGGAATTGGGCCGGGAGGACCCTTCAACACGCAGTTAGCAGGAAAGATCATCTTCTAAGAAGGAGCACGCTGCTAAAGAACTGCAGTCCTGAAGAGTGCCGGCTCCATAGGCTGCGCGGTGGCGAGCGAAGAGAGAAATTACAGCCGCAACAAAAGCTTTGGGTGGCCCATTCAAGCCGTACTTTGGCTTGAGTGGGCTACGATGCCTCCCCCACTCGTTTGTCATTAGGAACGGGGCGCACCCGGATTTCCTGCTATGCGGCATTCACCAATGACCACATGTGCGATCCCAGCCAGCCGGGACCACATGAGCTTCGTCAACGCCATTAAGCAGGACAGGAGGTCTGGAGGAGCGGAGTGGAGGGACCTGCTGTTTCTGTTCTAGTTCTCGCGCAGACTCTTTAGCCCGTGCCGTATGCGAATCTCCGCAGCCCACCTACGCCGTCTTGCTGCGTTTGCCGGAAACCAATTTCAGCTTCCGCTTCGCCGCTGGCGCCGCGCTCTTCGCTGCATGCTTGGATGATTTAGGGGCTTCTTTCGCCGCCAGGCTTTGGCGCAGGGCAGACATCAGATCCACAACCTTCCCGCGGCCCTTCGCAGGCTTTTCCTTGGGCAACGGCTTATTGGCCAACTTCGCTTCGACCAACTCGCGCACCGCGGCCTCATAACTGTCCGTGAACTTATCCAACTCCAGTGGGCGGGTATAAGTCTTGATCAGCTGTTTGGCCAATGAGAGCTGCGCAGAATCCAGCTTTGTAGAAGGAATCTTGCGGAAGTACTCGCTGGGGTCACGCAGCTCCTCCGCGAAGCGAAGAATATACAGCATCATCCCCAGCTGTTTGCGGTCACTTGGGGGTGCTAAAGCGACCAGGTGTTCCCGGCCTGCGAACGCGATCTCGCCGATGCCAACCATCTCACTATCCACCATGGCTTGGCGCACGATGGCGAAGGCAGTCGCTTGTGGGCCCTTCTTGGGAACAACAAAGTACGGCTTGACATAAAACGACGGGGGCACTTCTTTAACCGAAGAAAACTGGGTGATTTCCAGGGTATCTTTGCCTGGAATACGGAGTCGCTTGAGGTCCTCCGGCTCAATGATCGCGTACTTGCCCTTCTCGTATTCGTACCCTTTCACGATCTCCGATTTATCCACCGCGTGCTGCTCGTCTGCGGCGTGCCCTCTCGCGGCGACATGCAGAGACCTTTGCTTGTGGTCTGTACCGCCCTCTTCCTGTTCGTCATCGTCGGCCACCACGTTTTGATAGTGGATTCGTTGTCCGGTCGCCCGGTCAATCTGGTGGAATTGGAAGCCGCGCGTAGACGTGGTTGCGGGATAAATTTCGACCGCGAAACTCACCAGCGAGAGGGAGATCTGTCCGGACCAATAAGGGCGTGCCATGGGATTTGTTAGATGCACGCCGGCAAGGCCGGGAACTTGGAGTTTTTGCCCCGGTTTGGTAGTCTTGTTTGGGTAATGCATGCGCGCGTAGCTCAGTTGGATAGAGCGTCTGGCTACGAACCAGAAGGTCGGGAGTTCGAATCTCTCCGCGCGCACCACGCGGAATCAACAACTTAACATTCCATCAGATCGCGGAGCTGAGCGTTTGAGCGTTCGCTCTGAGCGCCGTACGACCGCAAAGGAATCCACTGTGAGACTATCCGCCCGCAGCCTTGCATGGATGCAGCGGGTAGCCGCATTGGCCATCGGCCTTTTCTGGATCTCTTTCTGGGCCGACCACAGCCAGCTTCCGGCCAATGTCGTGGATTTCGAATGGTGTTTTCTCCTGCCCGATATTTTGTGGATCTCCGGAGCGTTTTGGTTGGCCAGCAATTGGCTGATTGCCCACGATCCGCGCGCCGCCATCGCTACCGCGGTGGCCGGAGGTTCGATGGTCTACCTGGGCCTGCTCGATGCCGCTTGTAATTTCCGCCACGGCCAATATACAGACTCGTTTTCCCGCGGCGCTCTGAATGCCGTGGTGAATCTCGCCTGCCTCTTGTTTGGCGGCGCTAACATTTGGTATGCAAGCAAGCGAAGCAAGTTCGAGGATGGAGATTCGTGAGGTCTCATCCCGTTCCATTTCAACCGGAAGAACCTGGAGTGTGAAGTCGTGGGTTACCAGGCAGCCTAACCAGGGAAAGCCAAAAACTGTCGATGCTCCTTACGATAGTAAAGAACCCTTCGAGGTCCACTGGCTTGGTGATGTAACAGTTCGCATGCAGCAGGTAGCTTCGCACGACATCTGCATCCGACGCGGAGGTCGTCAGAATTACCACGGGAATGGTTTTTAGGGTAGGACTCTCCTTGATTTCCTTTAGGACCTCCCGGCCATCTTTCTTGGGTAGGTTCAGATCAAGCAGGATAACGTCGGGACGAGGGGCATTTGCGTGTTCCTCCAGGCGCAGCAAAAAGTTCATTGCTTCTACGCCGTCTCGCGCGACGCACAATCTGATTTGCACTGCCGCGCTCTTAAACGCCTCCCTGGTGAGCCTGACGTCGCCGGGGCTGTCTTCCACCAGGAGCACAACCAGAGGTTGCCGGTTCGATTCCTTCATTGCACCTCTCCCGCAGGCAGCGCAAAGAAGAAGGTTGAGCCTTTCGCGGGTTCAGAGTCGACCCAGACCCTTCCCCCCAGCCGATCCACAATTTTTTTGCACATGGCCAATCCAATTCCAGTGCCCTCGAATTCGCTTTGTCCGTGCAACCGCTGAAAAAGGACAAATATCTTTTCGAAGTACTTAGGATCAATGCCCAGTCCATTGTCGCGCACCGAAAAGATCCATTCACTGTCTCCGTTCTTCTTGGCAGAGACGTTCACCTGGGGAACTTCTGCACTGCGATATTTGATCGCATTCCCAACCAGGTTTTGAAACACCTGAACCAATTGCGTTTCGTCCGTCATGATGACTGGCAGCGCATCATGGGTCACAACCGCCCCACTCTCCTCAATCGCTACCTGCAAGTTTGCCAGCGCTTGGTCCAGTGCTGTTTCGCCGGAAATCTGGTGCAGCACTCCGATACCAGCTCCGGAGCGCGAATAGGCGAGAAGATCCTTGATCAGCTGTTGCATGCGGTTGCAGCCATCCACTGCATAGGCGATGAACTCGTCGGCATCAGAATCCAGCTGGCCTTTATAACGTTGGGCAAGAAGCTGTGTATAACTGGCCACCATCCGCAGCGGTTCCTGAAGATCGTGGGACGCGACATAGGCAAATTGCTCCAATTCGTCGTTCGAACGCTTCAGGTCCGCCATCGTCTTCATTAAATGTTCCTCCGCTTTCTTGCGGTCGGTAATGTCACGCGTAATTTTTCCGAATCCCCGCAACGGCCCCCCCTCGTCCCGTAGGGCCGTGATCACCACACTTGCAAGAAAACGAGAGCCGTCCTTGCGCAGGCGCCAGCCCTCAACTTCAAAACTCCCGTTCTTGGCGGCTTGCTGCAATTGGAAGGCGGGTAAGCCACTGCTTACATCCTCGGCGGTATAGAAACGCGAGAAATGTTGGCCAATAATCTCCTCTGCTCGAAAACCCTTGATTCTCTCCGCCCCTTGGTTCCAGCTGACGACGAAACCTTGAGTGTCCAGCATGATGTTCGCGTAATCCTTCACGTTCGATACGATCAGCCGGAAGCGTTCCTCATTTTCACGCAACGCGTCCTCGACCCGCTTGCGCTCCGTAATATCGCGAATCGCGACTGTTACGAGAATGCCTTCGCTGCTTTCGAGCGGGCTCAGCATGATCTCGATCGGAAACTCGCTCCCATCCTTCCGCCGCCCGGTAAGCTCAAGCCCGGTCCCGATTTGTTGGGCCAGCGCGGCAGCCGCCGTCCGGGTGCCATCGGAAATCAGCCGCTCCGCGAACCCCGTAGGAATGATGTTCTTCACGTTCTGCCCTACCAGTTCGTCTCGCCGGTATCCGAACCGCTTCTCTGCCTGAACATTCAGCAGGACGATGTCTCCGCTCGGATTCACCACCACCATCGCATCCGGGGCGGCCTCCAGCAGCCCTCGATACCTGCCCTCCATCTGCGCCAGAAGCTCTTCCCCATGCCTGCGCTCCGTGATGTCGCGGACCGCTGCTGTCACCATAATGCCTTCGCTGCTTTCGAGCGGGCTCAGCATGATCTCAATCGGAAACTCACTTCCATCCTTCCGCCGCCCACTGAGTTCGGGCCCGGTGCCTATTTGCTGCGCCTGGGCTTCTGCGGCGCTCCGGGCGTCGTCGGCAATCAGCCGTTCCGCGAAGCCCTCGGGGATAATGTTCTTCACCTTCTGCCCGATGAGCTCATCAGGCGGGTATCCGAACTGTCTTTCCGCTTGAACATTCAACAGAACCATATCTCCCACTGGGTTCACTACCACCATCGCATCCGGCGCCGCCTCCAGCAGACCGAGATACTTGGCCTCCATCTGCGCCAGATTCTGTTCCGCGTCTTTGCCTGGGCCGTCGGGTGCTTTCATCCTCAGAACTTCCAGTTCCTCGCTGGTGGCGATCAGGCTACTGCTTTGGCGTTCCATGGTGGCAGCGTCCAGCATGACTTTGTGACTCTTCTTAATCCACAGATGGATAAGTATGGTAAGAGTCAGAAGGCTTGCAATAAGAAGCCCGCGGTTGAGCGAGGCGGCCGATGGGTAAAGGAATTCGCCTCGAGCGAAGCCCATGGCCCATGCGCCAACGCTGAACAGGATTGCCGCCATCGCGACGGACCAGAGCAGTCCCTTGGATCGTTGCGTGGCGCACAAGGCTATGGGGAAAGTGAACAGGATCGACGCCAGTAGATGAGGCGAGTTCAAAAAATCGAGAAGTGCTACCAGCAGAGTGATCGCGACGATCGTTACCGTCATGGGTCTCCGGTTCATTCGTCACCGCGACTGTAACGGCCATCCTCAAATTGAGGGAGACGAGCATTCATTGGGACGCCACCGCATGAGGAACTGCCTCGAAAGGCCTCGCTACGTGTATCGGCTTCGAACAGTAAGACCTTGAGCACTAGTCAGATCGAGGCAGGTTTCCATACATTCCAACCGCAGATCCGCACGCGTCCATACACGCATGCAACATAAGCGACGCGGTTACCAAAGTAAGGGCTTAGGCAGCGTTACGGTAGCTGCGAGACTGCCTTAGCCGTTGCTGTCTCATCTCCCTCCCCCATCACACCGGCAATGGCCTCCTCCAATAGCTCAGCGCTGATGGGCTTGGAGACATATCCGTCCATCCCCGCTTCAATACAACGCTCACGATCTCCCTTCATGGCGTGCGCTGTCATGGCAATGATCGGTAAGTGAAATGGCGTCGAGCGTTCGCTCTCGCGAATCTTGCTGGCTGCCGTGAGTCCGTCCATCTCCGGCATTTGGACATCCATCAACACCAGGTCGAAGGGCTGGGTTGCCAGCAGCAAGAGTGCGAGCTGGCCGTTGCCGGCCACCACCACGGAGTGTCCCATCTTCTCCGCCATGCGTGTGGCCACGATCTGGTTCACTCGATTATCTTCGGCCAAAAGGATGCGTAAACCTTTCGCTTGCACGGTTGGTCCGGCCCTGATCACAGCCGCGGAAGGAGTTGCGGCTGAGGACTGCCCAAGTGCCGCCAGGATGGCTGTCAGCAATTCCCGTTTACGGACCGGCTTGAAAAGATAAGACAGAATGCCCAGCTCCCGGCAGCGCTCCACATCTCCTCGATGACTGGCCGAGGTGAGCATCATCACCGTTACCGCGGATAGCTCCGGGTTCTGCCGCATTTCTTCGACCAGAGCAAAGCCGTCCATGTCCGGCATGTTCATGTCTGTCACTACCAGCTCGAACGGCTGTCCCGCTTGGCAAGCGGAGACCAGCTCAGACAGAGCCTGTCGTCCGCCCTCGGCGCACGTGGTCAGCGCTCCCCAACGTTTCAATATTCCTTCTACGATGCGGCGATTGGTCCGGTGGTCGTCGACCACCAGGATCCTCATACCCTTCAAAGCGTGCAGCGGAATGTTGCCTTGTGATTCAGGCAGCTTGTCGAGTACCTTCAAACGCGCGGTGAAGTGAAAGTGGGTGCCCTTTCCCACCTCGCTGTCGAGCCAGATTCTTCCTCCCATGATCGATACCAGGTGCGCCGAGATGGATAATCCAAGGCCCGTGCCGCCATACTTGCGGGTGGTCGATGAGTCGGCCTGGGTGAACGGAGAGAAGATCGACAACTGCTTCGCGGCCGGGATGCCGATGCCGGTATCGGCCACGGTGAACCGTATGACTCGGGTGTCGCCCTTTTCGCTTTCCACTTCCGCCTTCAACATCACCTCGCCATGATGGGTGAATTTCATGGCGTTACTCACCAGGTTCAGAATGATCTGGCGCAGGCGGCCCGGATCTCCCTCTACCAGCTCCGGCACTTCCGGTGCGATGTCGCAGACAAGTTCCAAACCTCGTTCATCTGCCTGCGAGGCGAAGGTCTTTAGCGCCTCTTCTACGCAATCGCGCAAGTTGAAGTCGATCGCCTCCAACTCTACTTTGCCCGCCTCTATCTTGGAGTAGTCAAGGATGTCGTTGATCACCGTGAGCAGGGAGTCGGCCGACAGCTTTGCGGTTTCCAGGCAGTCTCGTTGTTCCGCGGTAAGCTCCGTGTCCAGCGCCAGATCGGTCATGCCGATGACCCCGTTGAGCGGCGTCCGGATTTCGTGGCTCATGTTGGCAAGGAATTCGCTCTTGGCCTGGTTGGCCACTTCCGCAGCGTCTTTTGCCAGGCGCATCTGCTCCTCCGCCCGTTTACGGTCAGCCACCTCTCTTTGCAAATCCGCCGTTCGTTGTTCAACCCGTTGTTCCAGTCCATCTTTTGCATTCTGTAAAGCCATATCCCGTTGTTCGATGCGCTCCAGCATCTGGTTGAACGAGCTGACCAGCATCCCGCTTTCATCCCTCCCCTGCGCGGTTGCCCGCAGCGAGTAGTTTTCTTCCGCCGTGATCCGCCCGGCAATCTGGGCCAGTTGCACAATCGGGTCGCTCACCAGTCGCAGCAGACGCAAGGAAAACAGGTACGTCGCCAGCGTAGAAATGAAAAGAACCAGGCTGGCAATCTTGGCGTATTCCCATAGCCTTGCTTTGGTTCCGCTCAGGTCCGACACAATCGCGATCGAGCCCGTCTTGTCCTTCTCCATCAGGACGCTGCGGAACAGCGTGATCGAGTCTCGCTCGAAGTAGGCTCCGTCGTTGCGCAGCGAGGGCATCACGAATTCTCGACCCAGCCCGGCCCGGCGATACTCGGCAAAAATAGTTCCGTGTATGTCGTATAGGCAGGCGCCGAGCACATTGTGATCCGCCCGCAGTGCTGCCAGCATCTCCCTCGCCGTCTTAGGATCGTTAAAGGCCAGAGACGCGGCGGTATTGGCTCCAAGCGTGTCCGCGAGCGCCCGCAGCTCGTTGCCCGTATTGGCGCGGAAATTCTGCCGCTCGTAGATGGCAAATCCCACGCATGCCAGGATCACCGCCAGGGCACTGGAAGTCAGGATCAGCAAAGCAAGTTTGCGCCGAATCGGAAGGTCTCTGAAGTGCATGCTCTTACTTCTCCCGGCTGTCTCCGAGGACGGTTTGGGCCAGGATCAATAATCGGGACCCTATTTTCAGTTTTGCCGATGCAGCTGCATCCACGTTGATTTCGAAGCGAACATTGTTACCTTCCAGAACAAAGCAGATCATTCCACCAGCGCCGAGAAAGTCCGCCGTTTCTCCCACCGTCAGAACCGGAGCATTGTGTAAACTCGCCAGCAGCATCGCGATGCCCTTGCTTTGCGCCTTGCCGAAGAAGAGTACATCGCACGCCTGCATATCTTGCGCTTGTTTTAGGTGACGAACGCGAAGGATCCGCTCGCCGACCGCCTTGCCTGCCACCGTACTCTCCAGCGCGCCCTGAAATGGGTCGTCTCCAATGGTGCATATAAACAGTGAATTCGCTGCGTCTGCCCGCGTTTCTGGAGGCCAGTCCACCAGTTGCGCAAAATGGAAAATAAAGGCCGCCTTGACCCGGTATTCCTGGTCCGTAGACTGCGCTCTCCCTCTTTCCCTGCCGCCCGCGAACAACAGAGAAATCGCGAGCGTGATCCAACAGAGAAAGCGTAGGGTCCGGGTGTTCGTAGGTGGTTGTGCCTTCAACCCGCTTGCATCCGATCCGCATTCTGCGCAGAACGTCATTCAGAACCGCCACGTAATGCTGCCGTAAGCACTGCGCCGGATCAGGCTCGGAAGCACCGTCAAGTCTGGGCCCGCGTACTCCTGGTGAAGATTTTTAAGTAGGTCCTGACCCACCAGGCCCAGCGTTATCTTTTCCCAGGGTTGCCACGTCAGATCGGTGTCGAGGCGGGTATACGAAGGGATCTTCTGCGCGTCCAGGCGTCCTACAAAATAAGCCGAAGTCGTCCATTGCCAATGTCCCGGAAGATTTACATTGGATCGCAATTGAGCCTGCTGATTGGGAATCCCTCCTTCAGTCTCGCGCCCGGTGGTCGTATCCCGGCTCGCTGCCCCCGTGTGTAGGTGCATGGCGAGGAACGTGTACCCGGGGCTGATGGTCCACCAGGCCGCCAGTCTTACATTCGCAAACACTTCGGCGCCGTGGGTTTCTCCGTACAGGAAATCGGCTAGATAGCTGGGTACGAGCAGGTGTACCGGCTGAGGATCTGTCTCCAGGCGCGGAGCTCCCGCTTCCTCCGAAACTAAATCGTCATAGCGGTTATAGAAGATCGTCGAATCGAACGATATCTTCTCGGATAATTGTTTACGAAGCCCGGCCTCGGTAGCGATCAGGCGCTCGTTCCTGAGTGACGGGTTACCTAACAAGCTGATCAGAATGGGAAGATTGTTAGGCCCGGGAAACGCGCCATAATTGTAACGAATCGAAGTATCGACCCGCGATGGGATCCCTTGGGCGCCGGAAACCGCTGCCCACAACGTGCTCCGGTCATTCGGCGTCCAGGTAATCCGGGCGCTGGGTTGCAGGTTAAATCCGTTATAAAAATCATGCTCGAGTTTCGTTCCCAGGCTAAGGTAGACGCGATGGGAACGAATTGCGATCTCGTCCTGCACAAACGAGCTGAATATCTGAGTGGTGAGCTCCTGCGGACTAAATGAGATTCGGATGGTTGCCGCCGTGTTGTCGGAGTTCAGCCGGTAACCCAGTCCCCACACCAGATCCTGCCGCCGGCCCCAGCGCAAGTGATGCTGAAAGTCGGTATCCAGGGTGTTTAGTCCGATGCCGTACGTGGTATCGCCGTGGTTGCTGCGATCGAAATACATCTGCAGTGACGTTTCCGACTCCGCAGACAGCGCCCGCTTCCATCGCGTGAGAACACTCCAACCAGAGAAACGGTTACGCAGGTCAAGAATCGCATTCGCAGGCGGTTGCAGGGAAACAATGGAATTGGTCATCTCTCCCGCATTTCCTTGAATCGCTTCTCCCTCGATGGTCAGTGAATCTCGAGTGGAAAGACTCTCGTCAGCCCGAAAACCGCCATGGTAGCGGTACCAGGCGTCCTGGGCATTCAGATGATCTGGCGTAAGAAAGTGACCCACTTCGAAACCATCCACAAAGACGCGATAGGCTCCGCGGCTGCCTATCCGTCCGCCATAACGGACCATCCCTCCTACATGCTCCAGTGTGCCTCCTGAGACTGTGGCCAAACCGCTTTGCGTAGCGCCCGCCTCTTTGCTGATGATGTTAATCACACCGTTCAACGCGTTCGCCCCCCAGACAGTAGCGCCTGGTCCCCGAATAATCTCGATCCTTCCAATCAAGTCGAGTGGGACATCCTGGGCATTCCAGAACACTCCGGAAAACGTAGGTGTGTAGACCGTCCGGCCATCGATCAAGACCAGTAGCTTGTTGGAGTACTGGCCGTTGAAGCCGCGCGCGCTGATTGCCCAGGTGCTGGGGTTGATCTGAGCCACTTCCAACCCAGGCACCATGCGCAACAAATCGGGAAGATTGGTCGCACCAGAGCGGTGAATATCTTCCTGGGTAATCACGAAAATCGCTGCCGGCACCCGCGACAGCTTCTGCTCCTTTTTCGAAGCTGAAGTCACATCGACATTCATGAGGTCTTCGATTTTCAGAGTGGTTAGGTCAGGCGGAACGTTCTGCGCACGAGCAGCGAGCATCGGCAACGCGATGACCACCAACTCACACGCCAAGGCTCGCATGAGAGATGGCTTCATTACGCTCCAGAATCCCGGTTTTATCCTGTCGTCCCGCCGGCAAATCGGCGCGGACGCTCAATTAGCTGTATCGGCAGCCTCGCGATGGGGCATCACGCTGGAGAGAGAAGCAGGTTGTCAACGAGGATTGGAAAAGGGAAGACGAAGCCTATCGTTTTTTGTCACGCCGGCAACAAATGCTGGGTGGCCCATTCAAGCCTTCTTTTGCCGGCCCCGCCTGCCGTGGAGCGTGCTGTGGGGCTTGAGTGGGATCCCGGCGGCCTATTTCGCCGGCAACGGAGCAGCCGGCTCTTCTTTAGGCGGGAGCGCAGCCGCCAGAGGGATCTCTTCCACAATGTCGATCCCGGCGCTGCGCAGCAGCTCGGCCACCACCGCACGATTGAGCCTGGTAAAGTCGAACTCCACCCGCATTGTTTTCTGCTGCTCATCGAGCGAGATTTTGCGAATTCCATAGACCCCGCGAGCCTTACCCAACGCAATCATGGCCGCCTCGGTTGGGTGCAGTTCATATCGATACAGAACGTCAAGATTGGTCGTCATGAGGTCACTATAGCAAGCGGAAGGCGGGTCTATAGGCGGGAAAGATAATCCAGAATTTCCGGCGAGGTCCAGTCCTGCGCACTGACGAACTTGCGCCGAATCTGACCCTGCCGATCGATGGCGTAGGTATCCGGGAAGACAAAGGTTCCGTAAAGCGCGTTGCTGTACCGCTTCGGATCGCGGATGGTCAGGAAATCCACCTCGTGCCGGGCAAGAAATCGTTGGTAGGCGGCTGGATCTTCATCCACATCCACCCCTACCACCACCAGCTGAGGCATCTGCCGCTGGAGCTGGTTGAGCGAAGGAATCTCCTCTACACAAGGAGGACACCAGCTCGCCCAGAAATTCAGCAGAACCACCTTGCCTCGGTAGCTGCTTAACTGCAGGCTGCGTCCGCCGTCAGAGATAGTAAAGTCGGGCGCCGGTTTTCCCACCTGTCGTGGATGGTCGCCCCGGTCACACCCTACAACCAGGAGGAGCGAGAGCAGGAAGACGGAACCGCGCATACGAAAAGCCACACACTAATAATACTTCCATGCCCCTCCATCCGTCCGTGAGCAGCAACAAATCTGGGTGGGCCCGGGCGCAAATACATTTTCTATAATGCTGGCAGAACTCCGGGGAAAGGAAGGTCGGCGATGCGTCTCTCCGTCATCGTGCCCGCCCGCAACGAGGCCGATGTTCTTGAGCCGTGTCTCGAGTCTTTGCTGGCCCAGTCGGAAGTGGGCTTTGCTGTCGGAGAGAACTGGGAACTGCTGCTGCTGGATGATGCCTCGACCGACGCGACGCGCTCCATCGCGCTCAGCTTGGCGGGCGTGACCGTCCTCGATCCTGAGCCCCTGCAGCCCGGTTGGACAGGAAAGGCAAACGCAGTCTGGACCGCGGCCAAAAAGGCGCGAGGAGAATGGCTCCTTTTCACCGATGCGGACACCATCCACGAGCCCGGCGACCTGCGGCGAGCGATGCACGAAGCGGAACATGCGCATGTCGTCATGCTCTCCTACTCCCCCCGGCAGCGCGTGGCCGGCTTTTGGCAGCGCGCCCTCATGCCGTTGATTTTTTCCGAGCTCGCGCTCGCCTATCCGCCGCAAAAAGTCTCCAGTCCGGACTCGCGGGTGGCTGCCGCCAATGGCCAATTCATGATGGTGCAACGAGCCGCTTACTTTCAGGTGGGCGGCCACGCGGCGGTTGCCGGCTCCCTCCTGGAGGATGTCGATCTGGCCTTCTTGCTCAAGCGTCGCAAGTACTCCATCCGTTTCCGCAACGCGCCCGACGCGCTCAGCACCCGCATGTATCGCAGCTTTGGCGCCATGCTTGAAGGTTGGACCAAGAATTTAGCCAGACTCTTTGGCTTCCCTTTGATGATGGCGGCAGGGAGAGCCCTCGATCTGCTCCTCGTGATTGGCCTGCCGCTGCTGCTCTGGCGGTTTTTTCAAATACCCCTGGCTCGTTACGCCCTGGCTCTCCTCTGGTTAAGGGTTCTATGGCGTTTTTATACCCGCGTGGCCAAGTCCAATTTCTCCGCTGTCGACTGCGCGATATCCCTATTTGCGGTGCCGTTGTTCTGTCTGCTGCTGATAAGCAGCTGGTGGCAGCACACCGTGCGCAACCGGGTCGCCTGGAAGGGGAGATCCTACTCCACCCTCAAGCAATGACACTCAACCTCAAAATAATGAAGAAGATAGCTGTCCTGGCGCATCAAAAAGACTGGGACCGGAACCGCTATACTGGTTAGGTAGGCTGCGCCGGCGTGCGCTTGGTTGCTTATGATTCTTCTCACGCGAAAGGCTGAATTCTCCTCCTCTCACTACTACTGGTCTGACCAGTTGTCAGCGGCAGAAAACGTGCGTCTTTTCGGCAAGTGCGCGAATCGCAATGGCCATGGGCATAACTACACCTTGGAAGTGACCGTAGAGGGAGAAGTGGACCCGGTTTCAGGTTTTGTGGTCGATCTGAAAGAGCTCAAGGACATCATGCATCGCGAAGTTGTGGACGTCTACGATCACCGCCACTTGAATCTCGAAGTGGAGGAATTCAAGCACGTGATACCGACCACGGAGAACCTCGCCATTGCCATCTGGAAGCGCCTGGAACACCGCATCGAAGGTGCCAAACTCCACCGCATCCGGGTCTATGAGACCCCCGACCTGTTCTCTGATTACTACGGTGAAGCATGAGAGCTTACCTGTCGCGAAGGTATGTCCTCAGCGCCTCGCATCGTCTTCACTCGGACGAATATAGCGAGGAGAAAAATCGGACGGTCTACGGCAAGTGCAGCAACCCCCACGGCCACGGTCATAACTATGTTGTCGAGGTAACCGTCGGAGGGCAGGTAGATCCGGTGACCGGAATGGTCTGCAACCTGGCTGACCTGGACGGATGCGTAAAGAGCACGGTGATCGACCGCTTTGATCACACCAATTTGAACTTGGACGAGCGCTTCACGCATCGCGTGCCGACCACGGAGAATCTATGTATAGCCATACACGACCTGCTCGCGGAGCACTTTGTTCACGCTGATCTTGAACGAGTGAGGGTGGAAGAGACGCGGAACAATTTTTTCCAATATCCAGGAAAGGGAAAGCATGGCACATCCAGCAGTCGTTCGTAAGCCCCCGGTCGGCAGAGGGTTGAGTGGTTATTCCACCGAGGATCTTTACGCTGAGTTGATCACGCGTTTGGGCGAAGATCCCACCCGCGATGGCCTGTTGAAGACGCCCCAGCGGACCGAGCAGGCGATGACCTTTCTCACCAAGGGCTATCAGGAGGACGCGGACAAGATTCTGCGCGGCGCTCTCTTCGATGTCGATTACGACGAGATGGTGATCGTCCGCGACATCGAGGTCTTTTCCCTTTGCGAGCACCACATGTTGCCGTTTTTCGGCAAAGTCCACGTAGCCTACATCCCTAACGGGAAGGTCATCGGCCTGAGCAAGATTCCCCGGCTGGTCGAGGTCTTTGCTCGGCGTTTACAGGTACAGGAACGGCTTACGCGGCAGATAGCCGACGCCATTCAGGATGCGATCGATCCCCAGGGTGTGGGTGTGGTGATCGAGGCCAGGCACCTTTGCATGATGATGCGCGGGGTAGAGAAGCAGCACTCCTCGACCGTAACCTCCGCAATGGTCGGAGTCTTCCACCAGCAAAACACGCGCGCTGAATTTCTCTCCCTGGTCCAGTCGCGTCCCCAGAACAACCTGTAAGGGGGGCGCTGGTCGGACTCCGGCCTCTCCTACAAGTGATTTTCGGCCGAAGGATAGCTCTCTCCATCCCCGGTAACGGCCGCCGAGGGTAAACGCTGCTCCCCCCTTTGTCATCCCAAGGAGCCGACTGTGGCAAGTTAAGGGAGCAATTACACGGGCAACAAAAGCTTTGGGTACCCCATTCAAGCCGCACCTTGGCTTGAGTGGGCTACGATCCTCCCCCTCTCCTTTGTCATCCCGAGGAGCGGACTTGCCTGTGGCAAGTCAAGGGACTAATTATAACGGCAACAAAAGTATTGGGTGGCCCATTCAAGCCGTACTTTGGCTTGAGTGGGCGACGAGCCCTCCCCAAACCCGTTTGTCATTAGGAGAGGTTGTGACGTTTTTGATTTTCGAGTTGTTGGCACACCCAACCGGTAGGTTTTTCAAAACTCCCACAAGGCCGTCATCCTGAGAGGTTGTGACTTTTTTGATTTTTGAGTTTTTTGTCACACTCAACCGGAAGGTTTTTCCAAAACTCCCAAAACACCGTCATCCTGAGCGAAGCGCCTCGCAGATCTATCGGCTTAACTATGGGTTTTGGCGCGCAGTCGAAGGACCCCGAGGATGCTTGTTTGCCGATGCTCCTCAGAGCTTTCCGGCCACCAAAACCTGAAAGAAATCAAAAAAGTCACAACCTCTGAGCGAAGCGCTTCGCAGATCTATCGCTTAACAGGGGGTTTTTAGCGCGCAGTCGAAGAGCCTGTCCCGAGCATAGTCGAAGGACCCCGAGGATGCTTGTTTGCCAACGCTCCTCAGAGCTTTCCGGCCACCAAGCCTGAAAGAAATCAAAAAAGTCACAGCCTCTGAGCGAAGCGCTTCGCAGATCTATCGCTTAACAGGGGGTTTTTAGCGCGCAGTCGAGGGAACCCCGAGGATGCTTATCTTACCCATGCTGTTCGGACCTTTTCAGCCACCGAAGCCTGCACTTGGCGGACCCGTCACAACGTCCGAGCGAAGCCGACCTGTCCCGGCCGTGCCGTGGAGGGAACTGCAGTTCTCTTACCCCACCTCCGACCTCCTCTGTGACTTTTCGACAGAAACCTGTCTATGGCGGTTCCCGGCCGGCTCAGAAATAATTCTCCGGATCCCTGTTCAAAACCACCCCGAATTGAATCTATATAGGTGACAAGATTGCCCAATTTGTTCCAGGTATTCGTATGCCAAAAGAGGAATCAACCGCGCCTGCTGCTTTATGATCCACAAAAAGCCGCAGGAAGGGCCAAGATGCTCAAATTAATTAACTTGAGCATCTTGGATCATCTTGACGAAACAAAGGACTTAGCCGCCAGGATGATCAAGCCGGCCTCAAAGCACTTCGAAGAAAGAGCAAGACGCGCCCGATGACCAAGGCCGGGCCGGCATGTTCGGAGTCACTATAGTAGAGAGAGTGAATGGGCTCCTGGTGATGGATAAACCGAGCGGGATGACGTCGCACGATGTCGTCTCACGGGTGCGCCGCGCCACCGGCGAGTCAATGATCGGTCATTTGGGTACGCTTGATCCTATGGCGACCGGAGTCTTGCCCTTATTAATGGGGAAATACACGCGTCTGGCCCAATTCTTCGGACCGCTGACCAAGACCTACACCGGAGCGATTCGGTTTGGGTTCGCCACCGACACCTACGATGCAGACGGTGTCCCGGTCGCACCAGCCGGAACCCGATTGCCGGCGAACGATGAAATCCAGGCCGCAGCCACGCTTTTTCGAGGAGAGGTAGAGCAGACGCCGCCACCATTTTCCGCCAAGAAAGTAGACGGCAAGCCGGCCTACAAGGCGGCGCGGCGGGGAGAGGCCGTAGTCCTCAAGCCCGTGTCCCTGGTAGTCGAGGAGTTCGTGGTCGGCCCGCTCGAAGGCGAGTATGCGGAGTTCACCATCCGCATCTCCTCCGGAGGCTACGTGCGCTCGGTAGCTCATGACCTGGGAAACTTACTGGGCTGCGGGGCTCACCTGGCACGCTTGCGCCGGGTTGAGGCTGGGCCCTTTACCCTGGCCCAGGCGCTCACGCTGGAGGAACTGTGCGACCAAGCGGCCGCCGGCACCCTGGACCAGAAACTGCCACACCCCCGCACCCTGCTGCCGGAGCTGCCGGCCACTACCGCCGATCTTTGGGTCGCCGGGCGCCTGAGAAACGGAAACGCCGTGAATCTGCCCGAGTACTCCACCGCTCCGTTGGCCAAGGTATTCGCCGGCCAGCGCGATCTGCTGGCCATCGTGCGCCGCGTGGCCGGCACGCTTTTTCAGCCCATCGTGGTTCTCGGTTGATGGCGCGCGGCTTACGGCTTCTTCAGCAGGGGCACGATCAGGGGCAGGAGATTTTTTGCCACCTGCGCATTGCCCTGATCCGTCGCATGAATGCCGTCGGCCTGCATGCTGCCGGCAACTCCATATACGTCCTGCAGCAGGAACGGCAGCAGCGGCACGTGATACTTAGCCGCCAGCAGAGCGTAGGTCTGGTTGAATTGCCGGATGTAGTCGGAACCATAATTCGGCGGCAGGGTGATCCCACCCAGGACCACCTTGGCGCCGGAATGCAGCAGCGTACCCACGATCTGATCGAGATTCGCCCGCGTGGACGCGATCGGGAGTCCGCGCAGCCCATCATTCCCGCCGAAGGCCACGATGACCAGCACCGGCTTCAGACGCAATGCGTCCTCCAACCGATCGACTCCGTCTTTGGTGGTGTTCCCACTGATGCCTTGATTGATGACCTGGTACTGATAGCCTTTCGCGTTCAAATCCTTTTCCAAGTAGTCGGGATAGCTGTCGCCCGGGTCAGCGCCGTAGCCGGCAGTGAGGCTGTCGCCGAAAGCGACGATCACCGGCCGCCCGTCTATTGGAGCAGCGCCGACCGGGGAGGAATCCGGCGCAGCCGCGGCCGGTTGAGGGGCCGCCCTTTCAGGAGCTTTGGACCGGCAACCGGCAAGCAGGGAACTGGCGAAGAGAATACAGGCGAGTCGTCGGTAGGTCACAAGCCCACTTTAGAACATTTCCCCGCCTGCGTTCGTATACCAAACCCTGGAGACAAGGCAGTCAATGATTGAAGTGCGTGGGCTCAAAAAGTCGATACGGAACGGCGCCCGGACGGTCGAGATCCTCAAGCACATCGATCTGCTGGTCCCCTCCGGGCAATTCGTGGCCATCATGGGCGCTTCCGGCAGCGGCAAAAGCACGCTGCTGGGGCTCCTGGCGGGCTTGGATTCTCCTACGGAGGGCGAAGTCCTGATCGATGGCACGGAGATCAGCCGCCTGTCTGAGGACAAGCTGGCCGAGGTGCGCGGCCGAAAGTTGGGCTTCGTCTTCCAGTCCTTCCAGTTGATACCGACTCTCACCGCGCTCGAAAACGTTCTGCTGCCGCATGAGCTGAACGGCTCTGGGGACGGCCGCGCCGCAGCCTCCGATCTGCTCCGCAGTGTAGGCCTCGGCGATCGCATGCATCACTATCCCATCCAGCTTTCGGGCGGCGAGCAGCAGCGCGTTGCCCTGGCTCGCGCCTTTGTTCTCCAGCCGCCCATCATCTTTGCCGACGAACCTACGGGCAATCTCGACTCCGAGAACGGCGCCCATGTGCTCGATCTGCTGTTGCAAAGGAACCGCGCCAGCGGTGCGACCCTGGTGCTGGTGACGCACGATGCGCAGGTATCGTCCCACGCGGATCGCCGCATCGTTCTGCGCGACGGCATGATCGTGGAAGACACCATGCAGAGGCAGGTTTGACATGGGAGCCGACCAGAAACCTACGCTCACCTGGGCCTCGGCGGCGAAGATCGCCTGGCGTGAACTGCAGGCCTCGCGGGCCAAATTTTTATTTGTAATCTTGTCTGTGGCGATTGGGGTTGCCGCGCTTACCGGCGTGCGCGGCTTTAGCGACTCTTTTCAGAAGACCCTGCTGGGGGAGGCGCGCACCATCATGGCCGCCGATCTCTCCGCGCGCATGTTCCGCCAGCCGACACAGCAGGAGGAGCAGCAGCTCAATGCGCTGGCCTCCCGCGGTATCGAGCGTACGGAAGTCAGCGATTTGGTGTCGATGGTCTCGTCGCCCGGCGATCCCGTGCCGCTGCTGGTTTCGCTCAAGGCCGTCGATCCGCAACAGTATCCCTTCTATGGTGCCGTCGTTCTCGAGCCCGCGGGAGATCTGCGCCAGGTGCTCACCGATCGAACTGTCGTGGTTGCCGAAGACCTGCTCATACGGTTGCACACCCAAGTCGGCGCGAGCCTGAAGATCGGCGACAACACGTTTCGCATCGCGGCCATCCTGGTGCGCGAGCCGGACCGTATGAGCTCGGGCATGGGCTTGGGCCCGCGCGTGATGATGACCCAGAGCGCCCTTGAAAAGAGCGGCCTGCTGCAGCAGGGGAGCCGCTCGGGAGAGCGCTTCCTCTTCAAGCTGTCTCGTAACAGTGGAAGTATCGCCACCGTGCGCGCACGCCTGGAGCAGGTGTTGCCGGACGCCCAGGTCACTGACTTCAGGGAAAGCAATCCGGCGCTTACAGACGGCCTGAAACGATCCACCGGATTGCTCAGCTTGATTTGCCTGGTGGCCATGGTGTTGGGCGCGGTCGGGGTCGCGATGGCCATGCGCGCGCATCTGCAGCAACGGGTGGAAGTGCTCGCCATCATGAAGTCCATCGGCGCCCGCTCCTCTGACATTTTGCGTATCTATCTTTTTCAGACCGTGCTGTTGGGGTTGGTAGGCGGATTGATCGGCGTCTGTCTGGGCTTGGGCGTGGAGTGGGTGTTTCCCACCTTGTTAGGGAAGTTTTTGCCCTTGCACCTGGATCTTCGTCTTCCCTGGCATTCCGCGCTGGCGGGATTGGGGACTGGCATTCTCACCACCGTCCTTTTCTGCCTGCCGCCGCTGCTCCAGATTCGTTCCGTCCGGCCAAACTTGGTGTTGCGCAGAATGGTGGAGGAGCCCGAGCGTGCAGCGGAGTTGGTGGGTGCGCCTGCGCCAGAGCAAGGCGCAATGGATCATTGCCATCGTCATCCTGTTGGGGTTGGGCGCCATCGCCGCGGCCCTTTCCGATTCGGTCGTGGTCGGGCGCTGGTTTGCCACCGCGCTCTGCGCGCTGCTCGCGGTCATCCTCGCAGTCGCGGCGCTGACATTGCGTGTGTTGCGCGCCTTTCTTGCGCGCACCCGGATGCATTTGCAATCCGCCGTTCGCCATGGTCTGGCGAACCTGTATCGGCCGGGGAATCAATCCGCCGCGGTACTGGCGGCGTTGGGCGTGGGCGTGATGCTGATCCTGACCGTCTTTCTCATGCAGCATGGTGTGATTGGGGAGATGAAACTGACCGCGGGCCCGAATCTGCCCAACATTTTCCTGGTCGATATCAGCAGCAAAGAACTGGAAGGCGTCAAGCACTTGTTGGCCCAGCAGCCGGCGGTTCGAGGAGATGTGGAGACGCTGCCCTCCGTCGCCGCAAGAATCATATCGGTGGATGGCACCGCAGCCGACGGGCTCAAGCTGAAAAATTATCCCCAGCGACTACTGCAGACGGTATCCCTCACATGGTCGAACGCGCTGCCCGAGGGATCCACCATGGTGCAGGGAACATGGTGGGACAAGGACGATGGACAATCACTCGTCGTGACCGAACACATTGCGCAGCGGCTGCAGTTGCATCTTGGTTCCCGTATCGTGTTTACCTCGAATGGAAGAACGATGCAGACCAATGTCGTTGCGATCATCCGCCACAATGGCCAGCACGTGTACTCGCGCAGCGAATTCATCCTCACTCCGCGGGCATTGGCCGGGCTGCCAGTGGTCTGGTATGGCGCGGCCCATGTCGACCCCGAACAGGTAGGAGCGGTGCAGCGGGCGCTTTTTAACGCCTATCCCACGGTGACGGTGATCAACATTGCCGATGTCATTGAGACCATCCAGGGAGTGGTGCAGCAGATCACCATTGTAGTGCGCTTCCTCGCGGCGTTTTCTATCCTGGCGGGCGCCGTCATTCTGGCCTCGAGCATTGCCAGCACACAATTTCGCCGGGTGCGGGAGGTGGTGGTGCTCAAAACCCTGGGCGCGAAGCGAAATCACATCGCCGCCGTCTTCAGCGTGGAGTTCATCGTGCTCGGGCTGCTTGCCGGCCTGGTAGGAGTGATCTTTGCCAATCTGCTTTCACGAGTGCTCCTGCATCGGCTCGATGTAGCCTTTCACGTGGAGTGGCTAGCGACCGCCATCGCGCTGGTAGGAACCGCTGTGCTGGCCACCGTGACCGGTTGGGCGGCCAGTTTTCGCATCCTGGGTCAGAAGCCCTTGCAGGTCCTCAGGGAAGAGTAAGCACAGGTCTGGTCGCATTGACCAGAGTGGATCCTGCTCTTACTATAGGAGAGTTGGTTTTGCCGCATTGCCCCCTCGTTCAATGGTAGGACAGCTGCCTCTGGAGCAGCATATCGGGGTTCGAATCCCTGGGGGGCAACCAATACGGCACCATGCGTTCGACTCGATTACTTCCCAGAGTGGACCCGCAGACTGTTTACGTCAGCTGTTCTGCTTATTTCCCCAGCCTGGAGTCCGGCGAACGCCCACACTCTTTCACCGTCCTCAGACCACAACATCGCCCCGAGGCCCACGGTCCGCAAAATGCACCCAGTCTCTCCGGGGGTGTGCCAGGGCGTCAGGGAAAAACTGTTCTCAATGCGAGCATGGACAAACATCCCGCCACAATTTGCACCATTACCGTACCTGGCAACTGAAGCTGGTTGCGTCTTCAGGATTACCTTTGCCGTCGTATTTGGCGATCTTTGGGTAAGCACACAGAGGGCGCGAACGGCCCGGAAATGCCCGTCCGCTGGAGACGATGCTTTCGGGCGCCTTGTCTTGTTCCACCCAGGATTGCATCGCACTGAGCGTGTCGAAGTCATCCAGGGCGGGTCCGCCGCTACAGTGGTTCATACCAGGAACGAGGAAGAGGCGCGCGAAGGTGTGTGTCTCCTTCTCGCCGCCGTCGTTCTGCTCGATTTGCCTGTAGTAGCGGATGAGGTCGTTGCTGGAGAACACAGGATCGCTCATGCCGTTGTAGAGAAGAAGCTTGGCATGGCGCTTGCGAAAGGCGGACCAATCGGTGGAGGTAGCATTGATTTCGGCGGATGCTTTGTCGATGCGAACCGGATCGGTTTCGAAGTTGAAGGTGAAGATGTCGATGTGCGGCGGCGCGCCGGCGAGCGCCAGACCATTGAAGAACGGCGGGAATATCATCACGTTGATCGACGGCGCTGGGCCGAGACCAGTCATCCAAATACGCCAGCCTTCCGCGGAGTCGCCCGAATCGTATGGCCAAGTTGAGTAGATCGCCTTACCGCTTGCATCGTGGGGTCCTTTGAAGATAGCGTCTATGACGCTCACCTTCACGGCCGGCAAGCAGCCTGAGGTCTGGCCGGTCTTGCATCTGAGGGCTGCGGGGTCGAAGTGGCATGCCTCGGGATTGAAGATCAGGCCGTCTTTCAGACCATCGAGTGCGTCGCATTTGTCGAGCACCGCGCTAACCAATAACTTCAAATCCGGCTCAGTCAGGGATTGAGCCAGGTCCGGTGTGCCGTCGGGCTTTCTGGGGGCGATGGAGGCGAGTTTCACCGTGTTCCATGCTTCAGCGATAGCTGCGTGCGTCAGGTTGAACGCGGGCGCTCCGGCAATGATGCCGTCGAAGTATTCGGGGTAGCGCTGCGCCGCCATCAGACCCTCGCGGCCGCCATTGGAGCATCCCTGAAAATACGAGTACTTGATGGGGCTGCCGTAGAACCGGGCAATGATTATGCGGGCGGCATCGGTCACTCGCTGGGTGGAGCGGTAGTTGTAATCGGACCGTGCTTCAGGGTCGGATCCGAACGATCCGTCCGGTCCCCTGCCTGCGTCCCGATGTCCCCCATCTGTAGACACAACCGCATACCCAATGCTGAGAGCCGAGTTGCTGTCTGGTTTGGTCACGGACCCTTGAAGCCCGATCGCCGGATTGAGAATTCCGTCGAGACCGCCGCCTCCCATGTAGAGAAAGCGTCCTTGCCAACTCGCGGGCATGCGCAACTCAAACTTATCGCCGTAGTCTTTGCCGTCGGCTCCCTTGTGATGATTGACTTCCCCGTGGACAAGGCAGTGGGCAGGAAGGGAAATTACCTGTACCGCAGGACCATGAACGCCGCCAACGGAAACAGGCTTGCCGGCAGGAACCTCGATGGCTTCAGAGATCGTGGCGTTGTCGATCTGCAGATTGCGCAGTTCACCGCACTTCGTGCCCGCTGGGTCGGCGGCCCAAGCGTACGATGCTCCTGCCAGAAGCAAGAAGCTCAGCCACTTACACGCATTTGAGATGTTCGTTTCGTTCATGCCCTCTAGCCGTTTCGATTGCCGAGCGATGGATCCGCTCAAGCCACTTTCCAAACTCTCACTACGACCAGCTCGGCATGTCGCTCAGCATCCCCGAGGTAGATAGACTTCTTGAGCCAGTCGTACCTTCCATCGGGTGGGTGAAAGCGTGGTGTCGTTCTGAAGTAGTAGTGGTTGGGGGCGACCGGTTCGCCGGCGGCAATGCGATCCAGGACGTCTTGTGCGCCATGCCGGATTCCCGGATTGCTCACCTCGATCCTGACCGCGTCCGTTGTCTCAATGACGTAGTGTGCATCCACCAACGTGAGTCCGTCGCGGTCGACGAACTGCCAGTCGGCTCCTCCGGGCAGGACCCGGCCGGAAATCCCGGGCCCGCGAAAGATCCCACCGGTGACCGGGACCATGCGCCTGAGCCCGAAGGAACCCCACCCGAGTTCAAGTACCGGACCGGTATTAACTCGCAGTTCGAGGGCGAACTCGAGGTGCGGGGATACCCTTGCTTCGACCATGTGCGTTCTCTCCCAAGGCACGTGTATTCAGCCCCAAACTTCGCGGGCTACTTCAACAACCAGCTGCAGCTTGGCCCACTGTTCTTCCTCGGTTAATAAGTTGCCCTCCATCGTAGACGCAAACCCGCATTGGGGACTGATGGCGAGTTGCTCCAGTGGAAGGAACCGGGCTGCTTCATGGACCCGTTTGATCAGATCTTCTTTGCGTTCCAGTGCAGGCCGTTTGCTGCTGACCAGTCCGAGCACCACGACTTTCCCCTTTGGCACAAGTCGCAGGGGCGCAAAGGTGCCGGAGCGCTCATCATCGTATTCAAGGAGAAAGCGGTCAACGGCCAGTTCGTGGAAGAGACGTTCCGCTATGGCATCGTAGCCCCCTTCCGCGTACCAGTGACTGCGATTGTTGCCGCGGCAGAGATGGATGGCGAGAGTGACGCCGGGGTGGCGGGCGGCCGCGAAGCAGGCATTGTCAGCGTGGAGAGAGGCGGTCAGCATCTGCGCGGGATCGACGCGCAATTCCTTCTCCATCCACGCAGTCCACTTGGGGTCGAGATAGTAGCTGTAGCGTGGCGCGTCGATCTGCAGATAGGAGATGCCGCTGGCGGCGAGCGTGCGGACATCTTCGGCCATGATGGCGGTGATGGCGCTGAGCAGTGCGTAGGGATCGTGGTAGATCGCGTCGGTGATGCCGTACTTGAACGAGATGGCGGGAAACTGCGTGGCGCTGGGCAGGGTGATTTTGATGGGCCCGGGAGCGTGTTCTCTGAGGAAGGGAAGCTCACGTCCGGTAAGCGGCTGCCGCTGTTTCAGCGTCGAGATGACGATGCCGTTAATGCTGCTGACCGTTGTGGCGGAGTGTTGCGCTTTCTCGTCGTCGTCCTTCCATTTACGCAGCACGGCGTCGCCGAAATCGAAGCCTTCCACGGCGTCGGTGAAATCGCTCATGAAGTTGGTGCGTCGTAGTTCACCATCGCTAAAGATGTCGAGCCCAATCTCCTTCTGACGCTCAAGAACCCGCAGAACGTTCCGGTTCTCGACGGCCTCGAGCTCCAAGGGAGCGATGTGTGAGCTGCGGGCGCGGAGCAGTTCCGCCGGGCGGAGGAAGCTGCCGACATGGTCAGCGCGAAGAGTAGAAGGCATATGCAAATCCTGATAGTTCATCGGTGAGGGGATCAGATGAGTATGCTGCGCAGAGTTCGGGCGCCTTTCTGCAAAGCGGGGAGACAGCTTCGCATGAGTGTGGTGCGATCGACACGCGATATGTGAGTTCCAACGTTGATGGCCGCGACCACCCGATTGCCGCGCGTGAAAACCGGGACGGCAATGGAGCGCAAGCCGGCTTCGAGCTCCTCGTCTACGATGGCATAAGAGTCCTTTCTTACCTGTAAAATCGCTTTCCTGATTTGCGGGATGCGGGTGACGGTCTTGGGCGTATAAGCCCGGGGCTTGAGATCGCGCAGGTATGCAGCAAGTTCCTCATCGGGGAGCGCGGCGAGCAGAACCCGGCCCATCGATGTGCAATAGGCCGGCAGGCGGCTGCCGACGGAGAGCCCGGCGGCGAGAATACGGCTGGCGGCGGAACGGGCTACATACACGATCTGATCGCCGCCAAGCATGCTCATGGAGGACGACTCGTGCAGTTCCTCAGAGATCTGTTCGAGGACGGGCTGGGCGGCTTCCACCACGGATGAGGACGAGAGGTAAGAGAAGCCGAGGCGCAGGACCTGAGTCCTGAGTCGATAAACCTGGCGGCTGCGCTCCACGTAGCCGAGCAGTTCGAGGGTGAGCAGGATTCGGCGGATGGAGGCGCGGGAGAGGCCTGTGCATTGGGAGATCTCGACGATGCTGCGGCCCTCATGATGGCCCTCGAAGCTTTCGATGACGCGCAGCCCGCGAGCAAGGGAGAGAACGAAGTCGGGGTTTCCCGCCTGGGAGGCGAACTCGTCGGCGGAAGTGGAGGCCGCGGGCAGAGCGGTAGGCATGGACATAACCGGGCTCATCAGGAATCATTCCGGCGCCTTTTGGGAGGCATCTTGGTGAGCGATTATCGCACATCTTGTACAAGATTGGATATTTGGGTCATAATGCGGCGTTGGTGAAAGGGTGGGCGGATGGCGGAGTGGGTCACATTAGCCGAAGCGGTTGCTGCGTATGTACATGACGGCGACAGCGTTGCCCTGGAGGGGTTCACCCACCTCATTCCATTTGCGGCCGGCCACGAGATCATCCGCCAGGGCCGGCGGAACCTGTCCCTCGTCCGCATGACGCCGGATCTCATCTACGACCAGTTGATCGGGGCTGGATGTGCAGGCAAGCTGACATTCTCGTGGGGCGGAAACCCCGGAGTTGGTTCTCTGCACCGGTTTCGCGACGCAGTGGAGAATGGCTGGCCTGGTCCGCTCGAGCTCGAAGAGCGGAGCCATAGCGATCTTGCCAATGCGTATGTGGCGGGCGCCGCAAATCTGCCGTTTGCGGTTTTGCGCGGGTACGCAGGATCGGATTTTGCCAGGGTAAACGACCAGATACGGAGCATTACTTGTCCGTTCACCGGTGAGGTGCTAGCGGCTACACCGTCGGTGCGGCCGGACGTAACCGTGATCCACGCGCAAAAGGCGGACTGGAAGGGCAATGTGCTGTTGTGGGGAATCCTGGGGGTGCAGAAGGAGGCAGTGCTGGCCGCGAAGCGGGCGATTGTCACGGTGGAGGAGCGCGTGCGTTCACTGGACGCGCCGCCGAACGCCTGCATCCTGCCCAGTTGGGTGTTGACGGCGGTGTGTGAGGTGCCGCGCGGGGCGACTCCCTCCTACGCACACGGGTATTACGAGCGCGACAACGTATTCTACCGAGCCTGGGACGAGATTTCGCGTAATCGGGAGTGCTTCACCGCGTGGGTTGAAAAACGCATTCGTAACACCCAGAGCTTTGCCGAGTACCTCATGCTGCAGAACGACGCAAACGTGCGGGCGGTGTACCCGTGAATGCTTTGTATTCTGACGATGAAATGATGACGGTGGCTGCGGCGCGCATGCTGCGCAACGGCGCCGTGTGCTTTGTGGGGATCGGGCTGCCGTCTACCGCGGCAAATCTCGCACGACTCACCCACGCGCCGGATGTGGTGTTGATCTACGAGTCGGGGCCGATCGGCGCGAAGCCCCCTGTGCTGCCGCTGTCCATTGGGGACGGCAACCTGGCCGAGACCGCAGACACCGTGGTGTCCACGCCGGAGATCTTCCGCTACTGGCTGCAGGGCGGGCGCGTTGATGTGGGATTTCTCGGCGCTGCGCAACTGGATCGCTTTGCAAACATCAACACCACCGTTGTGGGCTCTTACACGAAACCGAAGGTGCGGTTGCCGGGGGCGGGCGGAGCACCGGAGATCAGTTCCTCGGCCAAAGAGGTTCTGATTATCATGAAGCACTCGAAGCGCGCGCTTGTGGACAAGCTTGACTTTGTTACTTCGGTCGGATTCCTTACCGGAGGGGACGCGCGGGAGAAGCTAGGCCTGCCGGGGAAGGGACCGGCGGCGGTGATTACCAATCTGTGCATTCTTCGGCCCAATCCCCAATCACGGGAGTTGGAGGTTGTGAGCATGCATCCGGGTGTGGATCGAACGGCGATTAAGGAGAGTACCGGATGGGAGATTCGATTCTCAGAAGAGTGCGGAGAAACCGAGGCTCCGAGAACTGCTGAGCTTGAGGTGCTTCGGGAACTCAGGGCACGGACCGCAGTGGCTCACGGCGTGCTGGGAGACGAGGCATGAGGCAGGTGTTGCTGTGCGATGCAGTGCGTACGCCGATTGGCCGTTATGGAGGCGCGCTGGCGCAGATACGCGCGGATGACCTGGCTGCGATCCCGATTCGCGAGTTGATGCAGCGCAACCCCGGCGTCGATTGGAGTGCCATGGATGAAGTGATTCTGGGATGCGCCAACCAGGCCGGTGAAGACAACAGGAATGTGTCACGCATGGCTTCGCTGCTGGCAGGCATTCCTGAGAGTGTTCCGGGAACGACCATGAACCGGCTTTGCGGATCGGGCATGGATGCAGTGGGTACGGCGGCGCGTGCCATCGCCTGCGGAGAGGCGGAGTTCATCCTGGCGGGTGGAGTGGAGTCGATGTCGCGCGCGCCATTCGTAATGGGCAAGGCAGAGTCGGCGTTTCAACGGTCGGCGGAAACCTTTGACACGACGATGGGATGGCGGTTTGTCAATTTCCGGATGCGAGAGATGTACGGCACGGACTCCATGCCGGAGACAGCGGAGAATGTGGCCCGCGACTGCTCGGTGGAACGGGCCGCGCAGGACGCGTTTGCATGGCGCAGCCAGATGCGTGCAGCCCGTGCAATGGAGTGCGGATTCTTCGCCGAAGAAATCGTTCCCGTGGATATACCGGGCAAGAAGGAGAAAACCGTCGTATCGCAGGACGAGCATCCGCGGCCAGATACCACGCTTGAAAGACTGACCGCTCTCAAGCCGCTGTTCCCGGGCGGCACCGTGACGGCGGGGAATGCTTCTGGTGTGAACGACGGGGCGGCGGCGATGATTGTCGCCTCCGAAGAGGCAGCCGTTCGATACGAACTGCGTCCGCGCGCACGGATTCTGGGTATGGCGACCGCCGGTGTGCCTCCACGGGTGATGGGCATTGGGCCCGTGCCGGCGACCCGGAAGCTGCTCGCGCGCCTGGGGAAGTCCATTGCAGACTTCGATTGGATTCAGTTGAACGAGGCCTTCGCGAGCCAGGCGCTTGCTTGCCTCCGGCAATTGGGATTACCCGATGATGCCGAGCATGTCAACCCGACGGGCGGTGCGATTGCCCTGGGGCATCCGCTGGGTATGAGCGGCGCACGGCTGGTGATGACGGCCGTGCATCAGTTGGAGAAGTCCGGCGGAAAGCTTGCGTTGGCATCGATGTGTATCGGAGTGGGCCAGGGGATTTCGCTGGCAATGGAACGTGTTTGAGGAGAGATATGAGTGACCCGTCCATGGTGAAACTGGCGGCGCCGGGCACGCAGCCTGCGTATCATTTTCCTGCCTACGTGTCGTCGATTGCGCGTTCGCCGCGCATGCCGCTGGTTCTACTGCCAGAGACGCCGACAGAGACGACGGGACCAGTATTCGGACAGGATTTCGTTCGTGAACTGGATAACGATCTGACGGCGCAGCATGCGGGCGATCCGATCGGTGAAAGGATCCTCGTGCATGGCCGTGTGCTCGATGAAGACGGCAGGCCGGTACGCGGAGCCCTGGTTGAAGTGTGGCAGGCGAATGCGTCGGGCCGCTATCGGCACAAAGTGGATACGCACGACGCTCCGCTCGATCCTAACTTCACTGGCGCGGGGCGCACGCTAACCGACGAAGACGGCCGCTACTGGTTCAAGACGGTGAAGCCGGGCTCCTACCCCTGGGGCAACCACTACAACGCGTGGCGGCCGGCGCACATCCATTTTTCGCTTTTCGGAGCGGGCATTCTTTCGCGGCTTGTAACCCAGATGTATTTTCCGGGGGACCCCTTGCAGCCGCTGGATCCGATCTTCAACAGCATTCCCGATGCAACAGCGAGGGAGCGTCTGGTTTCGCGGCTCGATATGGACCGGTCAGAGCCCAATTACATGCTGGCGTACGCCTGGGATGTTGTGCTGCGGGGAAGAGGCGACACGCCGTTTGAGGAGAGGCGTCGATGAGCGGGTCTGCACCAATCACAGCCGGTTCACAGACGGTCGGGCCTTACTTCCGGATCGGGCTTGAATACCTGCTCGAGCGAACGTCGGCGCTTACGCTGGACAAGCCCGGAACGATCGAGATCAGCGGCCAGATTTTGGACCGTGATGGCGCGCCTGTACCAGACGCGATGCTCGAGTTTTGGACTGCGGCAAAGGGTGCGGATAAACCCGGTGGTGACGCGGAAGCGATTATCTTTCCCGCAGGATTCAGGCGCGCGCCGACGGACGGTGACGGAAGGTTTTCCGTGGTGATGAAGCGCCCCACAACTGTGCGGTTGGATGATAAGCGCGTACAGGCGCCCCACATGCTGGTTCTGGTGTTTGCACGCGGGCTCATGCGGCACCTGATCTCACGTGTGTATTTCGGAGACGAGCGTGCCAATGAGGGCGATCCGGTCCTTATTTCGATTTCCGAAGAGCGGCGCGCTACGTTGATCGCTCAACCGCAGGAAGGGCGAGCGACCGTGTACAAGTGGGACATCATCCTGCAGGGAACTGGAGAGACGGTCTTCTTTGCATGGTAGCGAGCCGGGTCTGTTGGCATGATTAATGACGGAATCAACTCGTTTCTTTTCTCGACGTCGGAGATGACCCGCGTGTTCTCGCCGGCGGAGCAGTTGCGCGCCATGACTCGCTTCGAGTGGGCGCTTACTTGCGCGCTCGAAAGCAACAGGCGAGCGGAGGTGGGTTCCGGAGCAGTGCTGGAGCAGTTGCTCAAAGCTGAGTTTGTCGACATGGATGCTCTGCTGCTGGAGGCGAAGGATGCCGGGAACGTCGCCATCCCGTTTGTCCGGCAGCTTACCGGGGCGGTGATGAAGCGGAGCGAAGCCGCTGCGCGATCGGTTCACCTGGGGGCGACCAGTCAGGATGTTCTCGACACCGCGCTGGTTTTGCAGATGCGAGAAGCCCTGGAGCTGCTTGACACCGCCTTGGCGCGACTGGACAAAGCCTTGCTGCGCCAGGTGACAAGGCACAGAGACACGGTGATGCAAGGCAGAACGTGGCTGCAGCCTGGTCCACCGACCACGCTCGGTTTGAAGCTGGCGGGAATTCTGTCTGCGTTACGGCGTGCCCGGGAGCGCATCCGCGCCGAGGCTGATCGAGTGCTTGTGTTGCAGTTCGGCGGAGCAGTGGGCACGTTAGCTTCCCTGGGAACAGCGGGAGGTGCGATCTCGGCGGAGATTGCGCAATTTCTCCAACTTGCTGAGCCCGAACTTCCCTGGCATACGCAGCGAGACCGCCTGGTTGCGATCGTGCAGGCGCTTGCCATTCTGACCGGGACGCTGGCGAAGTTCGGCAGGGATGTTGCGCTGTTAATGCAGGCCGAGGTGGGTGAGGTATCGGAAGGCGCCGGGGAGGGACGGGGTGGCTCCTCGACCATGCCGCACAAGCACAATCCGGTGGCGAGCGCAGCGGTGATTGCGATCCACGCGAAGATGCCGGGCCTGGCGGCTACATTGCTTCATGCCATGCCGCAGGAACATGAGCGCGGACTGGGACTGTGGCAGGCGGAATGGGATACAGTGCCCGAGGCCTTCTGTCTGGCATCGGCTTCCGTTGCGTACGCCATCGAGATTGCGGAAGAGCTGAAGGTGGATGCGGGACGCATGCACGCGAACATGGAGGCGACGTTGGGATTGCCGCTGTCGGAGGCGGTGAGTGCGGCTCTTGCGCCCAGGATGGGACGGGTTGTGGCCCACGACCTTCTTCGCAGGGCGGCGGATCGGGCTCTGACAGAGAATCGCCGGTTATCCGAGGTATTGAAACAGATGCCCGAGGTGAAGGCGCGCTTGAGCGACACGGAGATCGATGAGCTGCTCGATGCACGCAACTATCTCGGCAGTGCGCAGCGTTTCATTGCACGAGTGATTGGGGATCATCATGCCAACGACTGAGAGCGGCGGGGGGCGCCTGCACTATGAGGTAAGCGGGAACCCGGGTGGGACTCTCCTCGTGCTTGCCAATTCGCTGGGATCGAATCTGCACATGTGGGACAAGGTGCTGCCGGCTTTCGAGAGCAGGCACCGGGTACTGCGCTTCGACATGCGTGGTCACGGTGAGAGCAGCGTTTCGTCTGAACCGCTCACCATCGAGCAATTGGGCATGGATGTTTTGCGGCTGCTGGATGCGGTGGAGGCGGATCGAGCGAGTGTGTGTGGACTGTCGCTGGGAGGGGTCGTTGCCCTCTGGCTTGGGATTCATGCACCGGCGCGTTTGCATCGGTTGATCTTTGCCAATACGGCGGCGCGCATCGGCAGCCAGGAGATGTGGGAGCAAAGGATCGCGACAGTGCGCGACACGGGCATGTCTCCGCTGGCGGTGGCGACCATCGAGCGATGGTTTACGCCAAGGTATCGTGCGCACCACCCAGAGGAGACGGAGCAGATCCGCGCGATGATCGCAGGGACCGATCCCCGCGGCTATCTGGCATGTTGTGCGGCGTTGCGCGATGCCGATCTTCGCGCTCAAATCGGATCGGTAGAGGCGGCCAGCCTGGTGATCACCGGGACCCACGATCCGGCGACGCCTCCCGGCGATGGGCGTGCGCTGCATGCAGGGCTAAGGGATTCTCGCTACGTGGAGTTGGATGCTTCCCACCTCTCGGCGTGGGAGTGCGCGCAGGAGTTCGCCGGAGCCGTAGTGCAACATCTTGCCGAAGGGGAGGGAATCAATGGATGAGCGGGAACGGCACCAGGCGGGCATGCAGGTGCGACGGAGCGTGCTCGGAGATGCGCACGTGGATCGCGCCGAGGCAGCAAAGAGCGATCTGGATGCGGAGTTTCAGGATCTGATTACGCGCTATGCCTGGGGAGAGATCTGGACGCGACCGGGCCTGTCGCGGCATACGCGCAGCCTGCTGACCATTGGTCTGATGGTCGCGCTGAACCGCGGCGAAGAGCTGCGTCTGCACATACGTGCCGCCGCGAACAACGGAGTCACAGCGGAAGAGATTCGCGAGGTCCTTCTGCACTGCGCCATCTATTGTGGAGTTCCGGCTGCGAATTCGGCGTTCCACGCGGCCCGGGAGATCCTGGACGAGCGCACGGCGAGGTGATTGGCGAAACATGGCGCGGTTCGAGACACAGGTCGGCATTGTGGGCGCGGGTCCGGCTGGACTGATGCTCTCGCATCTGCTGCACCTCAAAGGGATCCATTCCATTGTGCTGGAAGCAAAGTCACGCCCCTATTGCGAGGAGCGCGTGCGCGCCGGGGTGCTCGAGCACACCAGCGTGCAGATGCTGCGCGAAGCCGGGGTGGGTGAACGGCTCGAACGCGAAGGACTTCGCCATGAGGGAATCGAAATCGGACTGCATGGAGTGCGGCACAGAATTCCGTTTGTGGAGCTCACCGGCAGGTGGGTGACGGTTTATGGTCAGCAGGAGGTCGTCAAGGATTTGATCGAGCGGCGATTTGCAGATGGCGGCGACCTGCGTTTCGAGTGTGGAGACGTGTCGCCGGAAGGAATCGCGTCGGAGAGGCCAAGCATCCTTGTGAACCGGGACGGACATACGGATGAAATTCGCTGCGATTACATTGCCGGTTGCGATGGTTTCCACGGTATTTGCCGCGGCGTATTCCCCGAAGGCGCACTGAGCATCTACGACCGCGCGTATCCCTTTGCGTGGCTGGGCATCCTCGCTGAGGCGGCGCCGTCGCGCGAAGAGCTGGTCTATATGCACCATCCGCGAGGTTTTGCGTTGTACAGCATGCGCTCGCCACGCATCACGCGGCTCTATCTGCAGTGCGCCCCGGATGAGGATATCGCGCAGTGGAGCGACGACCGGATCTGGAACGAATTGCAAACTCGTCTGAGTTGCACCGACGGGTGGGGGCCAAGCAAGGGCCGTATTCTGCAAAAGGGCGTGACTGGAATGCGGAGCTTTGTGGCCGAGCCGCTGCAATTTGGCCGCTTGTTTCTTGCCGGAGACGCAGCCCATATTGTGCCCCCTACCGGTGCGAAGGGCATGAACCTTGCCTTTGCCGACGTGTTCTATCTGGCCGAAGCGCTGGGAAAATTCTATTGCGATGGAGATGGGCGAAGGCTGGAAAGCTACTCGGAGACTTGCCTGAGACGGATCTGGAAGGCGCAGCGCTTCTCGTGGTGGATGACGTCGCTGCTGCATCGGTTCGAGAACGAGCCTCCATTCGACCGCAAGCGTCAGCTGGCGGAGTTGGAGTACGTGATCACTTCGCGGGCGGCAGCTACTTCGCTTGCGGAAAACTATGTGGGGCTTCCGCTCGAAGTGTAGCGGAAGTGGACGGAACGCGGGATAGAGAGAGGACGAAGAATGGCGAGCTACGAGGGACGCTGGACCACCGTGCGCGTGGAGGTGGACGAGGGGATCGGCTGGGTGACGCTGAACCGGCCGGAGAAGCGCAACGCGATGAGTCCCACGCTGAATCGCGAGATGCGCGAGGTGCTCGAGACGCTGGAACTTGATGGTGAAGTAAAAGTACTGGTCCTGACCGGTGCAGGGGAGTCGTGGACCGCGGGCATGGATCTGAAGGAGTATTTCCGTGAAGTAGACCAGGCGCCGGAGATCATGCAGGAGAGGGTGCGGCGCGATGCGTCCACGTGGCAATGGAAGTTGCTACGGATGTACGCGAAGCCGACCATCGCGATGGTGAACGGATGGTGCTTCGGCGGCGGATTCTCGCCGCTCGTGGCGTGCGACCTGGCCATCGCCGCGGAAACCGCGGTGTTTGGACTGTCTGAGATCAACTGGGGAATTCCGCCGGGCAACCTGGTGAGTAAGGCTCTTGCGGACACAGTGGGACAGCGAAAGGCGCTCGAGTACATCATGACCGGCGAGACGTTTACAGGAACGCAGGCAGCGGAGATGGGGCTGGTGAACCGTGCTGTTCCGCTGGCGCAGCTTCGCGACGAAACGATTGCGCTGGCGCGTAAGCTGGCGGCAAAAAATCCGGTGGTCCTGCGCGCGGCCAAGCACGGCTTCAAGCGTTGCCGCGAACTCACCTGGGAGCAAAGCGAAGACTATCTCTACGCAAAGCTGGATCAGGCGCAGTTGCGTGATCCGGAACACGGCCGCGAAAAAGGTTTGAAGCAGTTCCTGGACGAAAAGAGCATCAAGCCGGGGTTGGAGGGTTATCGGCGTTGAACCGCGGAGCAGGAGACAGGTCTTGATCGATTTAGAAAAAGCGCGGGTTACCCAGGTGGATTTCAACCGCCTGCTTCGGCCGGGCTCTATCGCGCTGATCGGGGCTTCTGCGACTCCAGGTTCACTGGGGGAATGTGTTCTCGACAATCTGGAGAAATCCGGGTACGTAGGGGAGCTGTACCTGGTGAACCCGAAGCGGCCGGTGATTCGAGGCCGCGCGTCGCTGGGCTCCATCGAGGAACTGCCGGTGGGAATTGATTGTGCAGTGCTGGCGATTCCCGGAGGCGCCGTTCTTGCCTCGGCGCGTGCCTGCGCGCAAAGGGGTATAGGCAGCCTCATCGTGTTTTCGGCCGGCTTTGCCGAGGGCGGCGAAGAGGGACGAGAGGCGCAACGCGAGCTGGCGCGAATTGCCGCGGAGCACGGGATGCTACTCGAGGGGCCGAATTGCCTGGGGATGGTGAACTACGTCGACCGCATCCCGTTAACGTTTGTCGCAACTCCGCCGCAACCTGGCACGCATGCATCGGGAGCGGCGATTATCTCGCAGAGTGGAGCGCTGGCCGCGGTGATCGCGGTGAACATGCGCCGCCACAGGATTCCGCTGACGTATGCGGTCTCCACCGGAAACGAAGCTGCGAGCGGTGTGGAGGACTTTCTCGAACATCTCATCCGCGATGAGACAACCCGCGTCTTTACCCTGGTGGCCGAACAATTCAGGCAGCCGAGGCGGTTTTTGGAACTTGCGCGGCGGGCACGTGCATCGGGCAAGTTTATTGTTTTGCTGCACCCGGGCCGGAGCCAGGCGGCTCAGGAATCGGCGGCCACGCATACGGGCGCGCTCGCGGGCGACTACGGGGTGATGCACACGCTTGTGACCCGTGCCGGCGTGATCCACGTGGAGAGCATGGAAGAGCTGGTCGATGTTTCACAGATACTGGTGCGCTGCCCCGAGTTGCCCGCAGGCGGGCCGGCGATCTTCACCGAGTCCGGCGCGTTCAAAGCGCTGGCCCTGGATCTGTGCGAGCAGGTGAGCCTCCGGCTTCCGCCTCTTTCATCGCCGGCGGAGCGCGCGCTGCGTCAAGCCTTGCCTGCGTTCATCCCACCCTCGAATCCGCTGGACCTTACGGCGCAGGGCCTGGTGGATCCAGGCCTGTATCGCCGCACCTTGCCCGCAGTGCTGGAGGACGATTGCTTTGGAAGTGTTCTGCTCGGAATTATCCTGACGGACCCGGGGACGACCGCCATCAAGCTGCCGCCGATACTTGATGCAATCCGCGCGCTCCGGCCGCGCAAGCCGATGATTTTTGCGGCCCTGGACGAAGGGGCGCCGTTCGAATTCGCAGAGCTGGACCAGTTACGCGAGCTAGGCGTTGCCTGCTTCCCATCGCCGGAGCGAGCCATTCGCGCGTTGGCCCATGTAACCCGGCTTGCATTGCAGGATGGCGCGGAACGCGTGCCTCAGGAAGAGAAGGGGAGAGTTCTCGATTTGCCTCCGGGAGTTTTGCCCGAATACAAGAGCAAGCGGTTGCTGGCGGACTATGGAATCACGATCCCGGAAGGACGGCTTGCCGTGTCAAGCGACGAGGCTGTAATTATTGCGCGCGAGATGGGATTTCCGGTGGCGTTAAAGGCGCAGGCCGCCGCTCTGCCGCACAAATCCGATGCGGGTGGCGTGGTGCTCGGAATGGAATCGGAAGCTGCGGTTGCCGAGGCGTGGTCTTTGCTGCAAAACAATATCGAACGCTTACGGCCGGGATTAATGCTGGATGGAATCCTGGTGGAGCGCATGGGTGAAAAGGGCCTGGAGCTGATTGTAGGTGCGCGCAATGACCAGGACTGGGGACCGGTACTGCTGGTGGGCTCCGGCGGGGTGTTTGCGGAGGTCGTTGAGGATGTGCAAATCCTGGCGGTTGATCTTTCACCCGCAGCGTTTCAAGAGGCATTGCATGGGCTACGCTGCGGCGCATTGCTGCGCGGCTTTCGCGGCGCCCCGGAGCTCGATGTGGCGGCGGTTGCCGAGGTGTTGTGTCGGCTGGCTCAGCTGGTACGAGCGAACCCTGAGATCGTCGAGGTCGAGATGAATCCGCTTGTGGTTTACCCAAAAGGGTGCGGCGCCCTTGCACTGGATGCACTGATCTGCGTGGCCAAGTCACGTGGAGGAAGCTGTTAGGAAACGAGACACGAACATGAAGGAAACGCTGCTCCTGATCGGTGGAAAGTGGGTGCCCGCGGCCTCCGTATCCAATGATGTCCGGTTCTTTCATCGCCTGAATCCCATCAGCGATCAACCTGTTACCAAAGCCGCAGCGGCTGGCGTCACCGATGTGGAGGCGGCTGTGAAGGCAGCCGCCGAAGTTTTTCCTGCATGGGCGGCAACAGGGCCGGGGAAGCGCCGCGACCTGCTGCTACGGGCCGCGGATGTCTTGGCGGCGCACCAACGCGAATTTATCGAAAGCATGATTACTGAAACGGGTGCGACGGAAGGATGGGCGGCTTTCAACGTTGCTTTTGGCGCTTCTGTACTGCGCGAAGCTGCCGCGATGACGACGCAGGTGACAGGGGAGATTATTCCCAGCGACGTTCCCGACAATCTCGCCATGGGTATTCGCCAGCCCCTGGGTGTGTGCGTAGGCATTGCGCCCTGGAACGCGCCGGTCATTCTCGGTGTTCGGGCAATCGCCATGCCTCTGGCTTGTGGAAACACAGTCATATTCAAGGCATCGGAGGCATGCCCCGCGGTGCATTGCTTGATCGGGACGGTTTTGCAGGAGGCTGGTTTACCCAGTGGCGTTTTGAACATCCTGACCAATGATCCCAGCGATGCCGCGCGGGTGGTCGGCGCGTTGATCGATCATCCGGTTGTGCGCCACATCAATTTCACCGGCTCCACGCGGGTAGGACGGATGATCGCAGAGCGCGCGGCACGACACTTGAAACCGGTTCTGCTCGAGCTGGGAGGTAAAGCTCCTCTCATAGTGCTGGATGATGCTGATCTCGACGCAGCCGTCGATGCCGCAGCATTCGGCGCGTTTATGAACCAGGGGCAGATTTGCATGTCTACAGAGCGGATCGTTGTGGATGAACGCGTGGCGGACGACTTCGTGGCACGGCTTTCTGCGAAGGCCGCAGGGCTGCCGCTCAAGGATCCGGCCCTGGGGCCCACGGTCCTGGGCGCGCTGGTCGATAGGCAGTCCGCGGATAAGATCTCCGCATTGATCGACAATGCGGTGGAGAAGGGGGCGCGCCTGTGCGTCGGCGGCAAGCGAGACCGCACGCTCATGCAGGCGACAGTGCTGGACCGCGTGACCTCTGCGATGCGGATCTACGCTGAAGAGTCTTTTGGACCGGTGGTGACAGTGGTCCGCGTGAAGAGCGATGAAGACGCTCTTCGTATTGCAAACGATACGGAGTATGGATTGTCGGCAGCGATCTTCAGCCGCGATATCGCTCGCGCGTGGAACCTGGCTCAGCGTGTGGAGAGTGGAATTTGCCACATTAATGGGCCCACAGTGCACGATGAGCCGCAGATGCCATTTGGCGGAGTCAAGGCGTCGGGTTATGGCCGCTTCGGTGGTAAGGCCGCTATAGAAGAGTTCACTATGCTTCGCTGGATTACCGTTCAGACGGGCGCCCGTCACTACCCGTTCTAGTGGGCGAGAGATCGGCGCGTCAGGAACAACCATGCCGGTCAGTTCATCTGGAACGAATCCCCTTGTTCAAGCAGATCCAGGAGTGCCGGACGAGGCTCTGAGATCAACTGCTCGCCCGAGTCCCCGATACAGAGCATCGTCTCTTCTTCCGGCGAGTATTGCGACCAGGTCAAAGTGCCGGGCGGAGAAGGAGAGCCATTGTGGGCGAAGGCGATCCACCGGCTCTGGATCTGCCGCGAGACAGACACTTCTTCCGGATTATTCTTCTTATCGCCGGTAAGAGTTCCGAAGACGTAAGGGATCTCGGCGGTGTGAATAGCGCCCGGCAACGTGCTACGTTGTAAAGGCGAAACGTAACAAAAATAGTATCTAAATACCGGAACGCGATGCCCTGCGGCCGCTCTCGCGATAATCCGTGTATTCATGGTCGCGAAGCGATCGGTACCAATCTGCGCCGCCCGCAGGTCGTCGTTGCCCGTGCCATAGCCATCGGTTAACGTACGCGCCCGCTCCCAAAGCCCGCCCATTTTCTGGGGTACGGTTCCATACCAGGCCGGTCCAAAGAAACCTGCTTCAAAGCTATTGGTTCCGATAAGCATGGGCACTCTTGCGAAGGCGCCTTGCCGGAAGGCCTCCGTCATCTTCATGGGAACGACGACTCTGTCGATGTAAGGCATCGTCAGCGAGCGAGGGAGAGCAATCTGCAACAGCATGGCGGCCGGCACGGACCGCAGCTCCTCCGCCGTCGCATGCGGAAACGGGAGCGCTTGGACTGCCGCTGTGATCTGCTCTTCGACAGCGTCACGCGAGACTTCGGGCAAATCCAAAGCGCCGGATTGGATGATGGCTTTGGCAAAAAGACCCAGGGCCGCGGGCGCGGCCGTCAGGTAGGCAACGGAAGCCCCACCCGCGGACTCGCCAAAAGCTGTGACGTTGTCTGGATCGCCGCCGAAAGGGGCAATGTTGCGCTGCACCCAACCGAGCGCGGCGATTTGATCAAGCAGGCCGAAGTTTGCACATGGCTCCCCGAGGGCCGGGTGGGGGAAGACCCCGAAGATGCCCAGGCGGTAGTTCACGGTGACCACGAGAACTCCATAGCCGGCGAGAGAGCTTCCGTCATACTGCTCCAGCGAAGTGCCGCCGATACGAAATGCGCCGCCGTGAAACCAAACCATGACCGGCAGCAGTCCATCTTCCCGCTGTGCCGGCCGCCAGATATTGAGCGTAAGACAATCCTCACTCATGGGCCGGTCGACCAGGCAGGACTCTGGCGCGCGGGGCGCTCGTGGTTGCAGACACGCCGGCCCGAACTGAGTGGCCTGACGAACGCCGGTCCAATCAGATGCTGGTTGCGGAGCTTTCCAGCGCAGCTTACCTATCGGAGCCGCCGCATAGGGAATGCCCAGAAAACACTCCGTAAGTCCATTACGCACCCCGGTGAACGTGCCATGGGTCGTTGTGACGGAGGGCTGTGACATGGTCTGGATCTCCCCGCGGAAGTATAGTGCGCTACGCCAACTCCGGGTAGGAGCCCAGGCGTCCTAAAGCTACGCCGCGTCGGGGATTGCTGCTGCAATCCACGGCATAAGTCTGTCCTTGACGCAGCGGTACCTGGAGGTACCTGTCGAACCATAGATACCAGAGCAACAGCACGGCTGTAAAGCGACCGGCCCCGGACATTGTGCAAAAACCGGCTTCCTGAAGCGGCCAACCGTAGCGGAAATAAGAACAGGCTTTACAAATGGTTTTTGTCTCTGCTATCAATTGTCTGCGTCGCGGTACCATGCGGTACCATCAGCAAACCGATCTTCCGCTTCGCGTGTACTGTCACCGCGTGCATTCAGAAGGTAGACAATGAACCATAATCAACTGCCCGGAAATCAGGCGCCATACAAGCTGGATGCGGGTGAGGGCCTGCGCTACGCCTTTGGAGGCCATCTCGCCACCGTGATCGCTCGCAACGAAGACCTCGGTATCCCGATGGCCGGAGCGATCCTCACCGGCGCGAAGGGCGCCACCTTTCCCGTACATCGGCACGCACGCACGCATGAAGCGTTCATCGTGGTGGAGGGCGTCGTGTCGCTTATCCTGGGTGAACAGACATTCCAGCTCTTTCCGGGCGATTACGTGAACATCCCCCCCGGCACGCCTCACGGCTGGACTTATCTCGACCACCACGGGAAGCTGTATGGCTGGACCTTCGCCGGCAATGCGAATCAATTGTATGAGCGGATTGGCGAGCCGTTCGCAGCTAAGGTGTACCCGGAGTCCACGGAAGAACCTGATTGGCGCGTGCTGGATGCTGCCGTGGATACAGAAGTGATCGATGGCCACAGTTCTGGGCCCGCGTACGCAGAGAAACGCAACACCCTGCCGGAGGACAATGCCCCTTACGTGCTCGGGGCCGGGGAAGGCGAACGTCTGCTCGCAGCCGATCAACTGTTTACATTTCTAGGGGACCAGCGGCATAGCGGCGGAGTGTTCATGACCATCATGAATGAGGGCGCCATGGGGGACGCGATTCCTCCTCACTATCATGAGCACGTAACTGAAACGTTTTTCTGCATCACCGGTGCTCTGAAGATGTTCGTTGACGGTGAACATGTCACCCTATACCCCGGAGACTATGTACACGTGCCTCCTAAGGCGGTCCACTCCTATCAAATCGTCAGAAATGACACACGGTTTCTTGGGTATTTAAGTCCAGGGTTTTTCGATTCATTCTTTCGCTACCTTGGGGTGCCCTACGAGGGGCATATCTACCCTCCCGTACCTCCTCCCTTCGATTTCAGCCGGGTTCTGCAGCACCTTGGGGAACTCGATCTGAAACTGATGGGAAAGCCCGGCGCACCTCCGCCTCAAGGCAGGGGCTAGGCGCGCTGGTCACTACGCTGCCCGCGTGAGGTGTGCGCACCTTCCCGTATTGCCACCGCCGCCGCTGACCTATGATGAGTATTGGCCTCAACCGAGATCGTCATTTGGTATGGAGAGATAAGTGCGGAAAGCCACAGCTAAGCAGGAACCCCACAAGCAGCGCATCCTCGATGCTGCTTCAGACGTGTTTCTGGAGTGTGGATTCGAGCAGACCAGCACTGCGGAGATTGCACAGCGTGCAAAGGTATCAAAGCGGGAACTTTACTTCCACTTCGTAGACAAGCGCGCTCTTCTCGCAGCCGTCATCACGGAACTACAGACATCCATGCAATCCCGGATGGACGTCCGCTGGTCGTCGAATGAAGACATGGAGAAGGTTCTTCACAAGTCAGCCGCCGCGATTCACGACTTCATCCTTTCTGAGCGTTTCGGCAAGCTGGTGCGTATCGTTGCCGCCGAGTCCTATCATGATCCAGCGGTGGCTAAGCAGTTCTTCGAGTTGGGGCCGATGGCGGGCAGGAAGGCAACCGCCAGATACTTGAAAGCGCAGATGGAGAAAGGAAGGTTGCGTAAGGCCGATCCCATCAAAGCGGCCGACGATTTCCTTGACCTGGTCGTGGGGGCGCAGCTCATGACCGCCGTCATCCTGGGCCAGGTGGACCCTGCCGCGCGCAAGCGCGATCACATCCACCACTCCGTGGAAGTCTTCTTGATGATCTATGCGGCCTCCAAGGTACCAAAAGCAGCCGAACCGGCAACTCGGGCGCGTTCAAAGATGTGAGCCAGGGGATCACTGGCGGTCGAGAATGTTGGTCATTTGACAGACGTATGGTACCGTACGGTACCATATGTCTCGCTGTGATGTTGGCCGCATCCGTCACGCTTCGCAATAGCCCGGTAATGATAAGGGGAGATATGAGACTGGCCAGTTTCCAGAACGCTGGTGTAGATACCTGGGGAATCGTTGAAGACGAAGAAATCCTCGACGTTGGGTCTGTGCTGCGGGCCCGCTTCCCAGACCTGAAATCCCTCATCCGGGCAGCGGCATACGAGACCGCAGCCGAAGTCAGGAGATCGGCTTCGCGCTTGCCCTTAGCCGGGCTGCATTGGCTGCCGGTAATCCCGAATCCTGACAAAATCCTGTGTGTGGGGCTCAATTACGAGAAGCATCGTAAGGAAACCGGCCGTGCTGAAGTCACCCATCCCACCATATTCGCTCGATTCGCCAACTCGCAAACCGCACATCTAAAAAATATTCTTCGGCCCAGGGTTTCCAATAACCTGGATTTCGAGGGCGAATTGGCTCTCGTGGTTGGGAAGGCCGGTCGCTACATACCGCGCGCGGAAGCACTGGATTACGTCGCTGGATACGCCTGCTACAACGACGGCAGCCTGCGCGACTGGCAGTACCATACTCATCAGTTCACGCCGGGGAAGAACTTTCCCGAGACGGGTGCTTTCGGACCCTGGATGATGACGCCGGATGAGCTGGGTCCGCTGGAGGGTCGCCGCATCCGCACGCGCCTGAACAACGAGGTTGTCCAGGACGCGTTGTTGGGAGAAATGATCTTCGACATACCCACGATCCTGGAATACTGTTCCTCGTTCACCCGCTTGGAATGTGGCGACGTCATTGCAACAGGAACCCCGGGCGGGGTCGGCGTCAAGCGCACACCTCCCTTGTGGATGAAACCCGGTGATGTGGTGGAAGTGGGGATCGAGGGCCTGGGTACCCTGCTGAACGGTATCGCACAAGAGCCCTGAGAAACGGTTGGGGCTCAGGTGCAGTCCTTTCCGGCTTGGCCGTAGGTTCAAAATGGCGATCGGGATTCAATCACTATGTTGTGCCGGCCAGATTTCACAGAAGGGTACGCGAGTGTCGCGGCTGGCCGGCTAGGGAGACTGCCGGCGCCTGCCATCTCTCCATCTCCCCGAGGTTGAATTATGAGCCGCTTTCCCGTAGCTGATATCCGGAGTGTCGATCTCGGCACGCCGGATTTAGCCAGGTCTGAGCAGTTCTACACGACAGCGTGGGGGCTCGAAGTGGCTGCACGTCAAGGCTCTTCGGTATACTTGCGCGCCACCGGCCGGGATCACCATGTGCTGGCGTTGCATCCGCATCCCACTGCGGAGATATTCTCCGTAACGTTCCGTGCCGCTTCCAATGAAGATCTGGAACGGTTGCTGTCGTCCGTTCGGGCTGCGGGAGGTGAAGTCCTGCGCCCCCTGGCACCGAACTACGGTCCGGACGGCGGCCAGGCGGCTACGGTGAAGACTCCAGAAGGCTATGTGTTTCGCTTTATCAGCGGTGACACAATGCACGCTGCGGCCAGTACGCGCAAGGATTTCCCTCTTCGTCTTTCCCACGTCAACCTGAACTGCGTCGATGTGGACGCAACTCGGAGCCTCTTTGAAACTGCGCTCGGTTTCAGCCTGACCGATCGTTCCAAAATGATGGGTTTCCTGCGCTGCAACGGCGATCACCACGCTGTAGTGCTGGCAGATTCGGGGGTCAACGGCCTCAACCACGTTGCATTCATGATGCCCGGCTACGATTCGGTTATGAGAGGCGCCGGACGCATGATCGATCACGGCTACCCCATCGGCTGGGGTGTGGGACGGCACGGCCCCGGAGACAACATTTTCGCCTACTTCGTGGATCCAGACGGCTTCGTGGTCGAGCACACGGCAGAGGTCCTTCAGGTCGATGACAGTTACATACCCCGCGGTCCAGACCAGTGGACCTGGCCTAAGGGAAGGACAGATCAATGGGGGATCGCGCCGCCGAAATCTGATCGTCTGAAGCAGGCTCAGCTGGCCATTCGTTTCGCCAGTTTTGAAGCCAACCCCAGTCTAGAGGGATCAGGCGAGTAGCGGAAGCAACATTGGCCCGCAAGACGCAAAGGTCATTTCATGGAACGGATAACGGTACAACGCGAAGGAAATCAATCGTCGGAATATGACGTGGTCATCGTAGGTTTTGGACCATCCGGCGCGGTTGCTGCTTGTTGGCTTGGCCAAGCTGGGATCCGTACCCTGGTGATCGACAAGAGGCGGTCGATCTGGGAGATACCGCGAGCGATCGCGATCGACCACGAAATCCTGCGCGTATTCCAAAACATCGGCGCGGTAGAGAAGATCTTACCCTACACGGCGCCTTTCCCCGCCTCAGAGCACTTCGGCGCAAAGGGCCAACTCATCCGCCGCATCGATGCGGTGCCGCCACCCTATCCACTCGGGTACGTTCCGACAATGGTGTTCACCCAGCCGCCGGTGGAAGCTGTGCTGCGCGCGCGGGCGGGCGAGTATCCGAGCGTAACCGTAGAGCTCGGACTGGAAGCATTTGCTCTTACGCAAACAGCTCAACGAGTCAACCTGCAGCTCAGAAGCAATGAGGGCGAGGTACGCTCTGTCACCGCTTGTTATGTGATCGCCTGCGACGGCGCTTCGAGCCCGATTCGCCAACTCCTCGATCTGAAATTGGATGACCTGGGGTTCGACGAACCGTGGATGGTCGTCGATGTCCGGGTGAATGAAGCCAGCCTGTCGAAACTCCCCAGGACGGCCGCGCAATACTGTAATCCCGAACGACCCACAACCTTCATCGTCGGACCCGTTAATCATCGCCGGTGGGAGATCATGCTGCTTCCCGACGAAAACCCCCTCGAGGTGGAAAGCGAGACCAATGTCTGGCGGTTGCTTTCCCCCTGGCTCACCCCGCAGGATGGCGAGCTATGGCGCGCCAGCAGCTACCGCTTTCATGCGTTAGTTGCTGCCCAATGGCGTAAGGGCCGGGTCTTCCTTGCAGGCGATGCCGCTCATCAGCAGCCGCCGTTTATCGGCCAGGGTATGTGCCAGGGCATCCGCGACGTGAGCAACCTGGCATGGAAGCTGGATACAGTTCTGGCTGGTAAAGCCGATGATAGTCTCCTGGATACCTATGCGGAGGAGCGCAGCCGCCATGTGCACACTCTCACAGCGCGCATCAAGGCTATCGGCCACCATATCTGCGAACGTGACCCAGAAGCGGCGCGACGCCGGGACGAATCGCTCCTGGAACAGGGTGGTGGAAGGGCCCCCACGGTCACGCGCCAGGAGATTGTGCCGCCCCTCGAAGCGGGACTGTTGTCGGATAGGCCGCATCCGGCAAATGGAATGCTCTTTCCTCAGCCGTGGATCGTGTCCGCCCGCGAAGCGAAGCGCATGGATGAGGTGGTCGGACACGGATGGCGCCTGGTGTTGGACGGCCGGAGGGTAACTGAACCAGTGGAGGTCTCCCGATCGCCTGTTACGTCGACCGTCATCGGCGGACGAGGTCTCGAGGAAAAGGATGGGATTCTGGCTACGTGGTTCGAACGCCAGAACTGCGTGGCTGCTGTCGTCCGGCCCGATCATTACGTCTACGGAGTCATGGAAAGGGTCGAAGACATCAGTCTGGCTCTCGCGGCGTTGCAAGACCGGATAGCGGGGCACCACCCGCAGTAGCCAACCATCAGCTTGATTCGCAGCTGCCGGGCTCTCGCAACCAGGCTCTGGACCGTTTATTGGTACGGAGTAGTACCATTACAAACTTCCGAAGCGAGTACACCTTGCACGCTGGTGCGAGCATCTAGGCGCCACGCGATATTCCTCACGTGTGGGCCAACAGGCCACCACCGATGCCAGAATGATCCTCATGTGTCAGCCCGGTGGCTTTGAAAACTTCTTTATCGAGCTTTGCCGGAATGGACCCTGCGGTGGACGACGTGCTTGCCGATTGCGGCCCAGTCCCATTCGTTTCCGTTGCCGGGCTCTTGCGAGGCGAGAGCCATACCTGTTTCGACCCGGATTCCGGTCGACGTCACCATGTCCAGTTGCGGGATGTATTCGAGATAGCGCCCGTTGGGCACTGCGCAACAGAGCCCTAGACGCAGTTCCATGAGGAAGTGCGGACAGACCGGGACATGAAACGCCTCCGCCATATGGGCTTTGTTCGATAGCGATGTAGATGAATAGGGCCACGGAGATACAGAAGACGCCGACCCAAAACCGCCAATCGCGGTGCGCAAGACGCCAGGTCCAGTAGTAGGCCTGCGGGTGACAGGTGGCATCCCCAGGGTACCCAAGATGGCTTAAGCCGGCTCACTGAGCGAGAGATAAAAGCTGGTCAGGTATTGCTGGGCGAACGCGATACTTCGGGAAGTGGCGTGCCTTCCGTCAACTTGAGGTCCGCTTCCTCGAGCATCTTGGCTGCAGTATTCGCAGAGATCCAGCCATCTTGCATCGCTTGCTCGATCGCACCTTTTTCTGCGTTGCTCAGTCGTGCCCGTGCCACCTGGAACTCCTCCGAAAGACGGTCCCGGTTGTCGCCAAGAATGGAATCAACTGCCGTGTTCGCATTCTTCAGTCTTGCGTCAAGCTCTTCTCGCAGCTGCACGTGTACCGGGCGGGAGATCATTTGTCTGTTCGCCATGCTCTCCAGTTCGGAAGTGGCGGATGCGATGGCGACCTGACGCACGCGCGCACGGGAATAGTCGTCGTCGCTGGCCTTTGCAATTCCAAGCCAACGGATGAGCGGAGTCATCGTTATGCCCTGGACCACGATCGTGAATGCCACCACTCCGAACGTTAGGGTCAAAAGCTGGCTTCTATAGGGAAAACTCTTTCCGATACTCAAAACCAGCGCCAGTGCGAGCGCTCCCCTCATGCCTCCCCACACCATGACATGTTGCCATCGAAAGGGAATCTTGGTCGAGAAGAGATTGCTGACAGGAACAATTCCGTAAACCGTAAGCACGCGCCCGGCGAGAACCGCTGCGATGGTGAGTAGAGTTGCTCGCCACATCTGGAACAAATCACCCACACGTACCTGAAGTCCAATGAGCAGAAACAGGATGGAGTTAATAAGAAATGACGCATATTCCCAGAACGACCACAACGCTATGCGGGCACGCCAGCTCATCCCTTTGCGCACGCCAAAATTTCCAATCATCAGACCTGCGGCCACGGTTGCGATGACGCCGGATAAATGCAGCGACTGCGCCAAAAGGTAGGAGCCGTAGGCCGCTATAGTGGTAAGCGTGATCTCGATTTCTGGATCATCAAGTCGCTGCGTAAGCCTGCTGCAGGCGAAGCCTAAGATCGCTCCCATAGCCGCACCGCCGGCGACGGCGACAACAAAATCACGGATGCCGGTCAATATATTTAGACGGGAGCTGGCGACAGCTCCGACCAGGATCCCATAGAGTACGACGGCGGTTCCATCGTTAAACAGGCTCTCCCCCTCCACGATAATGGTGAGCCTCTTGTCAACCGCCATGTGCTTGAAAATGGCGAGGACCGAGATAGGGTCTGTCGCTGACACAATGGCTCCGAAAACCAGGGCGATGAGAACCGGAATTCCCAGCGCCCAATGTACGACGAAGCCGGAAATCAGAGTTGCCGCTAATATCCCCACTGTCGCAAGCAAACAAATCGGGATGAGACTCTCTCGCAATTGGCGCAACTGAATTTTTAAGCTCCCCTCAAACAAAAGGGCAGGCAGAAAAATGACCAGACTCACGTCTGGCGTCAACCAGTCAGGGGAGTTGGCGAAGAGCCTGTGCACGATTGGCAGATGAAATGATCCGAGAACCAGCCCTCCCACGACCAGGGCGACAGTATAGGGAATGCGTAGACGGGCGGCGACAACCGCGATAATCGATGCGGCGAGCAGTAGCCAGACGAGAAACTCAATGGTTGTACTAGGCGTCATCCGTTAGCTCCCTCACAATTATCATCGTTGCTCGAACGAAACGGGAAGGACAACCAGACATAGCCGGGTTTAATGTGACTTAGAGGCTTGAAGGTGGGTCCTGGCCGAAAGCCGCTGGTCCCCCTCTTCGCTTCAGGGACGCCGGGTTCGGCTGCAGCATCCCCGCCGATCAGAATCGCCGCGTCCGCGGCGGGAACCAGCACTTCGACCCCGTAAATCCGCTTGCGGCCTTGATAGTCATGCTGGTTGTATCTGCCGCCACTGCCGTGAGTTTTTACTTCTGGGGAAACGCCAGAGTAAGTGTTAGTCCTGAAAATTAGCGAGCTCCACATTCTTGTCAGATCGCTTGGATGCTTTCCTGCTGACTGGGTGCACAAATCGCTGTTTTTTTGAGACGCGCTCTGGTGGTTTCTTGCCTCCTTCTAAAGATCGCGCTTCGTCCATGAATGAGCAAAACTGAACAGATCCCTTACGTCTGCGCGAGCATACTGGCGCATGAGGGTTTTCATCGTCGGCGCCCACAGCTAAAACTCTATTCCGGGTGCCTCGTCGCGAAACAGGCATTCGTTGTGCGAGCTATCTCGATGCGAGAAGCCGCATAAGCAAGATCGACTTAGAACCCTAGGCCATTGTCGCTGGGAGGGGCTCAAAGAAGACTGCTTCAACCGCGCCGGATAGTTACGGTTTTCCAGACAGGCCATTTCGGGGTTCAAACCCTTCGAACTGGGCATATTTTCGACCGAGCCTTTCGGTTGATTGTTTAAGCCTCCTCCGGGCTCAGTACCGGCGGAGTTAACAAGAACACCGAAGGAATGTCATCGTGAAAACGGAAACAGAGAAGCCGGTGTCTGCGCCGGGAGCCAAGCCCGAAGCGAAGCTTGAGGCCAAGCCCGAAGCGAAGGATGATTTGAAGTCGCTTTCCATGCCGGAGCTCCAGAAAAAGCTGGGAGCAACGCCGGCCGGCCTCAGCGAGGCCGAGGCTCAGAAGCGGCTGACCCAATACGGGCCGAACGAGATCACGGTAAAAAAAACAAATGAGCTCCTGAAGTTCCTCGGCTATTTCTGGGGTCCCATCCCGTGGATGATTGAGGCGGCTGTTATCTTGTCGGGGGTTGTCCGGCATTGGCTCGATTTCTTCATCATCCTGCTTCTGCTTGCTTCTAACGCGGTGGTTGGATTCTGGGAAGAGCATCAGGCGGGCAACGCCATTGCCGCTTTGAAAGCCAGGCTGGCAGTCAAGGCAAAAGTCCTGCGAGGCGGAAAATGGACAAATCCGAATGCGTCGGAAGTGGTGCCTGGCGATGTGGTACGGCTCCGGTTAGGCGATATCGTGCCGGCGGATGCTCGTTTGCTGGCGGGCGATCCTATAGAGGTGGATCAGTCGGCGTTGACGGGCGAATCTTTGCCCGTAACGTGCAAACCTGGCGGGGCGGTGTTTTCAGGGTCGATTGTCCGTCAGGGCGAAATCGACGCCATCGTGTATGGCACCGGGACGAACACCTATTTTGGAAAGACGGCGCAACTGGTGCAGGAGGCTCATACCGTCAGCCATTTTCAGCGTGCAGTGCTGAAGATTGGCGATTACCTGATCGTCCTCGCGGTAGCCCTGGTTCTGGTGATACTCGTGGTCGCGCTCTTTCGCGGCGATCCGGTCCTCACTACATTGGAATTCTGTCTGGTGCTTCTGGTGGCCGCGATCCCCGTAGCCATGCCCACGGTGCTGTCAGTGACCATGGCAGTAGGCGCTCGTTTGCTGGCGAAAAAAGAAGCGATTGTGACCAGGTTATCGGCGATCGAGGAATTGGCTGGCGTCGATGTGCTGTGCTCGGATAAGACCGGCACCCTCACTCAGAACAAGCTAACCCTGGGCGATCCGTTCACTGTAAGTAACATTCCGGCGGATCAGGTTATTCTCTGGGCCGCACTGGCCTCGCGCGCGGAAGACAAAGACACCATCGATCTGGCAGTGATCGGCGGCGTAAAGGATGATAAGACGTTAAAGGCTGATCAGGTAACACACTTCCAGCCATTTGACCCGGTGCATAAGCGTACCGAAGCGACCGTCAAAGGCGCGGACGGGAAGCAGTTTTTTGTGGCCAAGGGAGCGCCGCAGATCATTCTTGAGATGTCTACCAACGCAGGTCAGGTAAAGGCTGCTGTTGAAAAAGCCGTCAATGAATTTGCCGCGCGCGGCTTTCGCTCCCTGGGCGTCGCCAGGGCCGATGAGGAAGGTAAGTGGCAGTTTGCAGGCGTGTTGCCTTTGTTCGATCCGCCGCGCGAGCAGGCCAAAGCGACCATCGCCAGCGCACGCAAAATGGGCGTCGACGTCAAGATGGTTACCGGCGATCAGATCGCTATTGCTCGAGAAACCTCGCGGGCTTTGGGATTGGGCACCAACATCCTCGACGCCAGCGGATTAGGCGACATCAAGCACCACGAGACAGCACAAGCGGCCGAAGCTATCGAAAAGGCGGACGGTTTCGCTCAGGTGTTCCCCGAACACAAGTTCCATATTGTGGATGTGCTGCAGCAGCGCGGCCACATCGTCGGGATGACAGGCGACGGGGTGAACGATGCCCCGGCGCTAAAGCAGGCTGACTGCGGCATCGCCGTTTCCGGCGCAACGGACGCGGCGCGCGCGGCCGCCTCCATAGTGTTGCTCGCACCGGGTCTGTCGGTGATCATCGACGCAATCAAGGAGAGCCGTCGTATCTTTCAGCGGATGAACAGCTACGCCATGTACCGCATCGCGGAGACGCTGCGGGTTTTGTTCTTCATGACGCTGGCCATCCTGGTTTTTAACTTCTATCCATTGACCGCGGTGATGATTGTGATGATCGCGCTGCTCAACGATGGAGCTATCCTTTCCATCGCATATGACAATGTCCACTACAAGGACAAGCCCGAAGCCTGGAACATGCGACTGGTGCTCGCGATCTCCACGGTACTTGGCTTTATCGGCGTCATTGCCGCGTTCGGCCTGTTCTACCTTGGCGAGCGCGTCTTTCATCTGGACCGAGGGCACATCCAAACCCTGATGTATTTGAAGCTGTCTGTGGCCGGACATCTGACGATTTTCCTGACACGAACGCGCGGCCCGTTCTGGTCCATACGCCCCGCCAAGATCTTGTGGATGGCCGTACTCGGCACGCAAACCGTAGCAACACTCATTGCGGTGTATGGCTTGTTTATGACGCCTCTCGGTTGGAGGTGGGCAGGGTTCGTTTGGGGTTATGCGATTGCGTGGGCCTTGGTCAACGACCGAGTAAAACTGCTCGCTTACCGCATTTTTGACCCCGTGAATGCGCCTCTGTTGGCGAAGAATCCACCGGTCGACCTTTCGTCACAAATTGCCGCACGCGCTTATGAGCTCTATCAGGAGCGAGTACACGGCGAGAGCCAGCAGGATCAGGACTGGCTCGAGGCGGAGCGAGAGACTCGAAAGGATCAGCCGGGACAGCCGAAGGTTGCGCAAGCCTCCTGATGATTCGAGTGTCCTGGACGCGCTTGAAGACCTCAGGATGGCATATCCCAGAACCACAGCGAAGAGCCAGCAGAAGCTGCAGGCGATTCGCAAACTGCTGGCGAAATTAACTTCGATAAACCGTGCTCATTGCTCAGGCGAAGCGCAGAGTAGAGGGGACGGGAATTGTGTCCACCAAAGATCAAGTTCTGGGCGTTATCAGCTTGAGCAGGGGTCCACCTCGACTCAATGGGGCTTGCTCGGTCGGCAACCATTCCAGCAACCGGTCAAGGGATTGGCCCGATCAAGCTACCGACTTTGTCTGGAGTAGAGAACATGTTACATCAAGTCCTTCGAGTTTCACGATCCTGCCATTGAGCGGACACACGCCACCCCTCCCTATCCTTTCGGCCCGACAACCACCTCCGAAGGAACAAACTTAGTGTGTTTTCGGCAAGCGCGAATCGAATGGAGCTCGTTCTCTTCGATCATGCCGACGACCCGCGGCGATCCCATGTTATCGCTCTCGATCCGGTCCTGCATTGTACGTCTCCGTCGATACTCTGAATGGGGATCATTGCTCTATCAAGAATGTCGGCCTGGCAACAGCTTGCGAGCCGTGTGAGCCCAGGTTTCACCTTAATACGCCAACCATCGCGCGTCGAAAACGACCCTAATCAGCCTCAACCTCCACTATTAAGCGAAATGGGTGGCAAATCTGGTCAATTCTGGACAGCGCACAACTAATGTGCGCGCTTAGGATGAGTTAAGTGGCATCGGCCACTCAAAACGATCCGCGTGTGTGCCGGTAGTGCCGAACTATCTTCGGACCGGATGAGACCGTCTCAAATCTCTTGCAGGCCGTCTTCGAAGTGACGAATCGCCAGTGGGACGCGCGAGAATTCGGCAATGACGAGTTCCTAGCGCCGCAAGGCCGCGTTCTCGATTCGATGCTCAGCGAGAACCAGTGCGAAGGCTGGTTGGAAGGCTACCTGTTGACGGGACGGCACGGGCTCTTCAACAGCTATGAAGCCTTCATTCGCATCATCGATTCGATGTTCAGCCAGCACGCCAAGTGGCTCAAGGTGTGCCGTGAACTCCCGTGGCGGCGTGATATTTCTTCGCTGAATTATCTGCTCGCCTCGCATGTCTGGCAGCAGGACCACAACGGTTTCACGCACCAGGATCCCGGCTTCCTTGATCACGTGATCAATAAGAAGGCCGACATCGTGCGCTGTTACCTGCCGGCCGACGCCAACTGCCTTTTATCTGTTTTCGATCACTGCCTGCGAAGCCGCAACTACGTCAACGTGGTGGTTGCGGGAAAGCACGCCCTGCCGCAATGGCTAACCATGGATGAGGCTGTCGTGCACTGCACCGAGGGGGTCGGCATCTGGCAATGGGCCAGCAACGACCAGGGCAGCGAGCCGGATGTAGTCATGGCCTGCTGCGGCGACACACCCACGCTGGAGATCCTCGCTACCGTCTCCATCCTTCGCCAGCATCTTCCCGAGCTAAAAATTCGCGTTATCAACGTCGTCGATCTAATGAAGCTGCAGCCCTCCACAGAGCATCCCCACGGCCTCACTGAATTGGAATACGACTCGCTCTTCACCAAAGACAAGCACATCGTGTTCGGTTTCCATGGCTATCCCTGGCTCATCCACCGGCTGACATACAGGCGGACGAACCACAAGCTGCATGTCCGCGGCTATAAGGAAGAGGGCACGATCACGACACCATTCGACATGCGCGTGCAGAACGACCTGGACCGTTTCCACCTGGTGCAGGACGTCGTCGATCGCGTTCCAAATCTGGGCTCTAAAGGCGCCTATTTGAAGCAGAACATGCAGGACAAACTCATCGAGCACAAACACTACATCAACGCTCACGGCCAGGATATGCCGGAAATTAGGAACTGGAAATGGAGCGACACCAAGTGAATATCCAAGCTCTCGCGAGCACTTCGCCCAAGGGGGATTCCCCAGAATGCGAGACGGTCGCCAATATCCAATATCGCGAGTTGATCGTCAACACGGCGGGTCTTGCCGAGTCGATCAGTGGCGCCATTCTCTACGATGAAACCATCCGGAAGCGTAAGGATGATGGCACTCCGTTCGCCACAGCCCTCGCAGATCTCGGCATCATTCCCGGTATCAAGGTCGATGTTTGATAGTGCCCTGATCGGCGGTGCCAGGTTGATCGCGAACGAATTTCTAGCAATCGCACGATCTATTTGCCGGAATGGGCCCGACGGTGAACGACATACTTGCCGATTTCGGCCCAGTCCCATTCGATTCCGTTGCCCGGCTCTTGCGAGGCGATAGCCATACCTTTTTCGACCCGGATTCCGGTCGATGTCACCATGTCCAGTTGTGGGATGTATTCGAGATAGCGCCCGTTGGGCACTGCGCAGCAGAGCCCAAGATGCAGCTCCATGAGGAAGTGCGGGCAGACCGGGACATTGAACGCCTCCGCCATATGGGCAACCTTGAGCCAGGGTGTGATGCCGCCGACGCGGCCAACATCGACCTGTACGATCGAGCAGGCGCCGCTCTGCAGGTAATCCTTGAATTGTGAAATGCTGTAGAGCGACTCCCCCACCGCGATGGGCACGCTGGTAGAGGCGGCAAGTTGCTGGTGGGCGTGCACATCGTCCGCATGGATCGGCTCTTCAAACCATGCCACGTCGAGTTCCTCGTAAGCACGGGCGCGCCGAATGGCTTCATTCAGCCTGAATCCCTGGTTGGCGTCGATCATGATTTCCCATGCCGGGCCCACCGCGTCACGCACCGCTAAAAGCCGGCGCACGTCGTCGGAGACATGCGGCTTGCCAACTTTGATCTTGGTTCCACCGAAGCCGCGCTCCTTGGCGTGCAGCGCTTCCTCAATGAGCTGGGTGTCCTCGATGTGAATCCACCCTCCTTCGGTGTAATAACACTCAATCGAATCCCTGGCGCCGCCGGCCAGGCGGTGAAGTGGCAGACCTGTCTTGCGGCCGCGCAAATCCCAAAGGGCCGTGTCGATGGCGGCAAGGGCAATCGACGTGAGCGCGCCCACGGTTGTCGAGTGAACGGAAAAGAAAAGGTCGCGCCAGATCCGCTCGATGTCGTCAGCCTCGCGATGGAGCAAGAGGGGAACGAGGTGGTCGTCGAGAAGCTTGATGACCGACGACCCGCCAGTGCCGATGGTATAGCTGTAACCAGTCCCAGTAACTCCGTCGGAGTCGGTCACGCGCACCATCGGCGTTTCCTGGCACAGGAAGCTCTGAATGGCGTCGGAGCGCTTGACCTTGGGCGCCAGATCGATTTGCAAGACCTCAACGGCAACGATTTTAGCCATCGAATATTTCCTTTTTTGAAGGAACCCGTTTGCCCACGAGCGGCCGGCATCATTGTTCTCGTTCCGTCTCTCGTTTCGCAGCCAGCGCCATCAAATGCCGATCCCGCCAAGCTCGGCGGCTGGGTAAATCATCCTGGCTGAGCAACTGTCTTCGTTCAGCCTCCACTTTGCGGATCAACTCTTGCGACCAGGCTTCTTCCTGATTGCGCGATCGCACAATCTCATGCATGAGAGGTCCCAATCGGGCCGCGTAATCTGCTATGCCGCCAGCTGCGTTCAGGTCAATCGTCTCGAAGGGGCCCATGAAAGACCAACGCCAGCCTAGACCGTCGCGGACTGTTCTATCGATATCTTCGCAGCTGGCTACGCCATCTTCGACCAGGGCCCATGCTTCTCGGAGAAGCGCTGCCTGAAGCCGGTTCAGCACGAAACCCTGCACTTCCTTGTGCACATGGACAACGCTCCGTTTGAGTGCGCGCATGAAGGAGTCTGCAAAGTCGATGGTCGCGCGAGAAGTTTCAGGCGATGGAACGAGTTCCACCGCGGGTACAAGATAGGGCGGATTTACAGGATGCACAATCAGCACGCGAGACGCGATCTTCAAGCCGTGCGTGAAGGCAGAGGCCGGAATTCCGGAGCTCGAACTGCCGATCACCAGATCTGGCGGAGCAGCTTGCTCAAGATCCTGCATAAGGCGGCGCTTTACATCGACAACCTCCAGCACGGACTCCTGTGCATAAGCGGTCCCGTCCACTGCCTCACCCAAGTGATATGCCGGCGTCACATGCGCAGCCACTTCATCGGGATGGTCGACGAGGCCGAAGAAACTCAATTCTTTCAATTGCACAGCGATCAGTGACAGTGCGCCATCGGTTGCACTGCGATGGGCGTCGTATACGCGAACATCCAGTCCCGCTCGTGCAAAGACGATTGCCCATCCAGCGCCAACCAGACCGGCGCCGATCACTGCCACCGGTCGACCGGCAAGTAGCTCGTGTGCTTTCATGCGATCAGGAGTGGCAATGAATCTTTCCGCGCCACGCGGATTTGACAAACCAGGACCACTGGAATCTACCTCAGATGAATGCATCAGATCAAGCCGCGCAGGGTTCCCCCAATATCGAGAGTCGCACCCGTAATGTACTTGGCCAGAGGTGAAGCGAGGAAAGCGATGGCCTGCGCTACATCCTCTGGTTGTCCGATGCCGAGGGGCATGTAACGATCCTTCAGGAAGCGTTCCAGGGCGGCCTCTTTGTCGAGGTCATAACTCTCGACCAGTTGATCGACGATCCCGCCCGGACGGGTCCACATTTGCGTCCAAATCGGCCCCGGTAATACTGTGTTTACACGAACGCGCGGCACGTATTGGACTGCCAAAGCCTTGCTGAAATAGAGTAACCCAGCTTTACAGGTGCCATAGTCCATCAGCGTAGGCTCTGGCTGCTTTGCCAGGTCGGAGGCAGTGTTTACGACCGAGGCGCCGCCGAGCTCAGCCATTTTTGGAACCAGTGTGCGGCAGGTTCGAATACATCCCATCAGGTTAATCTCGAAGCTCTTGGCCCAGCGCTCATCGGAGATCTCTTCGAAAGATCCGGAGTTGCCCAAGCCGAGATTGTTGACCAGGATATCGGGCGCTCTTCCAAAGGTGGCGAGTACATATGAGGTCGCGCGCTCGACGCCTTCTGCCGTTGCCAGATCTGCGGCCACGACGCCAGTCCAGCGATGAGCCTTTTCGTTCAGTGCGGCGTCGTCCCGGTCAGCCACAATGACGCTAACGCCTTCTTGCGTCAGCAGGTCTGCTGTGGCTTCGCCTATACCGTGCGCGCCGGCAGTGATAAAGCCGCACTTTCCTTTAATCCGATAATCCATGCATTTCGCTCTCGAGCTTTATGACGAGCCTGCTTCGGTATTGAGGACGAGTACCGTGGCAACCGGGTCCAATGCCTTTGCCGGAAGTTGAACCTCGAGGCTATCGCCAGTCTGTGTCATCTTCAAGGGCGTGTGAGCGGGATCCCCAAGCAGGTAAGCGCCGGTGACTTTACGCGGCACTTTGTTCAGACGGAAGGAGCCAGTGGGCCAGGTGAAGATCTCTATGAAGATTTTGTCCGGAGTGGTAGTGGATCGCCAATCCCATGAAGGGATGAATTTGGGATTGCCTTTCTTGTCTTTCTCCGTGGGGCTGAATGCCCCTGCTTCCGCACCAAACAGGGTCGGCTTGGTATTGTAGATGGCCTCGCCGTTCACGCTCAGCCACTGGCCAATCTGATGCAGACGTTCGACCTCGGGAGCGGGGACGACACCTTTCGAGTCAGGCCCGATATTCAGCAGATAGTTGCCGCCCTTGCTGGCGATGTCGATCAGATTGTGGAGTAGGGTCTCGGTCGACTTGAAATTCGTGTCATAAGACTTGTAACCCCAGGTATCGTTCATGGTCATGCAGGCTTCCCAATCGCGGCCAGGGTAACCCTGGGCAGGGATGTACTGCTCGGGAGTTTCCGTGTCTCCCTTGTAAGTTCCTCCAAGCCGATTGTTCCAGATCAGGTTGGGGTGCTGATTGAGAAGTGCGACGATCTCCGCTGCGCGCTCGGGCGTCATATTGGGCGTAGGCGTATCGAACCAGACAACGACTGGAAATTCCGCGTAGTTGGCAAGAAGTTCTTTGATCTGCGGAATCGACTTGGTGTGGAGATAGGTGTCGAAGTCACCGTCTTGCGCCTTGTCCCAGTGGTGAGTGACGGGATCATGGTGATCTCTCATGATCGCGCTCGCGCCGGGTGCGGTCCAATCCTGATCCTGAGAATAGTAGAAACCCAGCTTCATCCCCTGCTTCCGGCACTCTTCAGCCAGCTCCCGAAGCGGATCGCGCTTGAAGGGCGTTGCGGCAACGATGTTGAAGGAGTTCGCTTTGGAGTCGAACATGGCAAAGCCGTCGTGATGCTTGGCGGTGATGACGATGTACTTCATCCCGGCGGATTTTGCCAGGGCCACTATGTCGTGCGCGCTGAAGCTGGTGGGGTTGAACTGCGACGCCAGAGCTTTGTAATCCGCGACCGGGATGGAGGCGTTGTTCATAATCCACTCACCGATGCCCGGAATCTGCTTGCCATCCCACGTGCCGGCTGGAATGGAGTAGAGCCCCCAGTGAATAAACATGCCGAAGCGTGCTTCTCTCCACCATTGCATGCGAGCATCTTTTTGCGCTGGGGTCTCGGTGTCCTGAATAGAAGGGATTGGATGATGAACGGGCTGGGTATCCGGCTTGCTCCCCTCCAGTTGCGCATAGCTGAGAGATGCGGCGGCAAACACCAGGACGCTGGACAGGCTACTCTTCATCAGGTTCAAAGTAGGTCTCCTTGTGACAAAACCCACTACTTGCTGGCCAGCATCGCGCTGGGTGTTGTATCCACGGGCAGATCTCCCAGGACGAATTGGATCGCACCCAGGATCATTTGCGCCAGCGCGGGCGTCTCGAAGAGCGTCGGAGTATGTCCCAACGCGCAGTTGAAGACGCGGCCCTCACCATAGCTCTTGACCCATACCATGCCATAGTCCTTGTCAGGGCGGACGTGCCATGGCGCCAGGTCGGTCTTGTCCGCATCAATGCTAATGAGGACGTGCAGTTTGTTGCGCGAATAAGGCCCATCGGGTAAGAAGTGGTAAAACTCGTCCGTGTAGACGAAGCCCTTGCCTCCTAGTTGCGCGGTCAGTGGACTGCCGGCGAATTGCCTGGTCAGGGGGCTGTTGGGATCATCGATCTTCAGGGTTGCGGTCTCGGTACGATGAGGACCGCTCTGCGCGCCGATAAGTGCGCCGAACTCCGGCACATCCATCGATGCGTAGCTAGCGCCGTGCAGCCCGGCGAGGCCTCCGCCTTCATGTACAAAGCGGGTTAGGCCGCTCAGCACTTCGGGATCGGAGAAAACCTCCCCATCGCCGCTATTCATAAATACGGCATCGTAGTCGAGAATTTTTGGATACTTGAGGTTGTTTAGATCATTGCTGAAGATCGCCTGGTATGCGCCCGTAGTCTCCGCCATCTTCTGAATGGCGAAGTTGGCATGCGCCGCGGTGTCGTGATAGTAAGCCCCCGCGGGAGCTACATCAACCACAAGAAGCTTCCTGGGCACCTTGGGGGTCACCAGCGCCTGTTTGGGGAGCGCGGCTTCAATCTTCTCCTTGACGTCTGCTGGAATGCGGTCAGCGCTGGTAGGGGGAATTAATTTGGCATCCTGGTCGACACGATAACCCATCGCAGGACGCACCACTCTTTCAAAGTCGTTAGCCTGCCGCCACAGTTCGGCGAATGCGCCACGGGATGTGCCAGGCTGTGGCTCGGTTGCGATGACCACCTGCCACGGATCGACGTCCAGCGCGATAAAGAGCGGCTTCGTTCCCCCGTAGGGACGGCTGCAATTGACGCATTTGTTCGGCTCCTCCTGCGGCGGTGGTTCCTGTTGCGCAACCTCCAACAAGAATTTTTGCGCTTCGGCTACACCGGTTCCCAGCGGAACTTCTCGTCCATTTGCCCCCAGAACGTTGCGGTCGCGTAGCCGGACCACCATCAAACGGTCTTTGATTAAGGCCAGTCCATCGACCGGCCTGATCCCCTGTTCGATCCAATTGCCGAAGGAGACGCTAACGCCAACATGCGGGCTGAGACTGTTGATCGCGCTCATGACGCTCTTCGGATCTCCATCGATGGCGATCGCCACGTTCACGCCGCTATCACCGGCCAGCTTATCAACCGCGGAAAGCGACGCGGGCACTGCGGTGGTGACGATGGTCTGCACGCCCAGATCCTTTGCAAATGCGAAGAGCTTGCTGGCCGAGCTCGCGTCGGAGGGGATGCTTTCGACCCGGTAAGCGATCATCTTGAGCCGCAACTCCGCCAGCCGGGCTTTGACCGCAGCCACGGCCTCGGGCGAAAGTTGAAAATCCAGAGTCTTGTCGATCTGCGGACTGACCTTTTGGCCGCTATTTCCTTCGATGGTCGCAAGTCCTAGCGCGTCCGCTAAGCCGGCCGCTTCAGAGAAGGTGAGTGGACCGAAAACGGAGGAAGAGATACCCACCTGCCAGCCAAGCAAAGGACCGACAGAGGTGCGAATTTGGGGCGAGTTCGGCCGAACTGATTTGTTCGGGCCAAGATCGACCGGAGGAGCCGGCGCTGCGCTAGCCAACTGAGCGGACAGCATAGCCACCGCTACTGTTGCAGTAGCTAAGAGATGCGTATTTCTAGTCATATCGTTTTCTACCTCTTCAAGGAACTTATGAGCGCCGATCGCGCATACTATCAAGAGCGATTTACTTAAAGATCCATCCGCCGTCAACATGGATCGACTGGCCGGTAACGTAGTCCGATTCCTCTGAGGCGAAAAAAGCAACTACCTTCCCAATGTCCCGAGGCTCACCTGCTCGGCCAACCGAGATTTGTGCCACAACGCTCGACAAGATGGCCGGGTCTTTTTGAATCCAGGCTGTCATGTCCGTAGCGATGAAGCCGGGATGAACGCAATTCACGCGTATCCCCAATGGCGTCATTTCGGCAGAAGTATTGCGTGTGAGAGCCTCGATCCCGAGCTTCGCAGGGGCGTAATGCGTCCGCCCGGGAAGAATTTTCGCGGCCTGTATGGAGCCGACATTCACGATGTTTGCCTTCCGGCCCTCCGCAACCACACGGCGGCAAAAGACCTGCGAACAGAGCCAGGGGCCCCGCAGATCGACATCTGTCACGCGGGTCCACTGTTCGTCAGTGAGGTCGAGGAAAGGAACGATGGTCTCGATGCCCGCATTGTTCACCAGGATATCGATGTGTCCAAGCTCATTCCAGACCTTCTGGAACATGGATTCCACCGCGGCACGCTTGGAGACATCCGCCTGCACCGCCATCGATCGGCGACCTTTGGAGCGGATCCAGCGCACCAGGTCGTCGGCAGCCCCTCCCGTGATGTCGATATCGTTGATCGCTACATCAGCACCCTGCTCCGCAAATACCTCGGCGATCCCGCGACCTATACCTCGGGCTGCTCCAGTTACCAAGGCTATCTTGCCTTCTAGCTTCATTTAGCTAACTCCGTGAAATAAAACGCTGTGCAATCGAACGATCAATGGGTACTGGAACCCGGCTGCGGCAAGGCGTAGACGTAGTAGCCTTGGGCTCCGGGCTTGCCGGGTTTAAAGCCTATCGTTTCCTTCTCGCTATCGACTGCCCCGTAGAACGCAATATATTGACGCCCAGCTACTTCATAAATCGCTGGAATTCCGTCCGGGTTTGCGTTCATTTCTGTTTCCCACAGCGTCTGACCCGTGTCCTTATCGAGTGCGTGAATCATCCGGTCCGGACCCGATCCGATAAACAGCAGCCCACCCGCTGTTACTACAGGGCCATTGCGCATAAATGTCGAGCTGCCCGTGTCCTTGATACCCTGCGCTGCCAGGCCTGGTGTCGTTCCGATCGGTCTATGCCATTTGATGGTGCCGGTATTCAGATCGTAAGCGACGAGCGACGACCATGGAGGGCTGAATGCGAGCAGACCATTGTCGGCGCGGAAGGTAAACCCAAACTGGCCATAGAAGCGTGTCTGCCCTGTGGGCGGAGGGGGAGCCGAAGGGTTGACATGCGGATTCTCGGGGTTTCCTTCACCCGCAACCGGATCTTTGAGGTAAGCAGCCAGCGAAAGTATGTCTTCTGGCTTCAATGTAGATGGAGAGAATGCCGGCATCACACCGTTGCCGGCCCTGAGGACAGCGGTGAATTTGTCGAAGTTAATCGTCTTTGGGTAGGTAATGCGCTCGCGATTCGGTCCATGGCAAGCAACACAATTGTTTGTATAGAGAGCGTAGCCTCGCTCTTCAAAGGTTCCTGAGATGGTGCTCAAGTGGCGAACCGGAGGAGCTTGGGTCATATTGTGGATCGTTGGCGCGTCGTATGTCTTGACGTACATCACACCCGTATAGGGATCGGCGGCGGTGCTGCCCTGGTTGGCCCCCCCATTTTCTCCAGGCACTTCGATCGTCTGCCGCTTGTAAGCGGGTGGAGTATAGATGCCATCGTTGCTGGCCTTCAATAGGATGTCGCGTATACGTGCTTTTTCTTCCGGATCGAGATACGGATTGATGTCGTCGACCGTGAACTTTTGCCGTGCGAAGGGTGGCGGAGCCGTGGGCACGGGTTGGGTTGGCCACGAGACTTCATTCGGCATGTCGCTCTTTGGCACCGGCCGTTCTTCAATAGGCCACAATGGCTTGCCGGTCACGCGGTCAAATACATAAAGGAAGCCAAACTTGGTAGCCTGGGCAACAACATCGACCTTCTTCCCGTCGTGCATCACAGTCAGAAGTTTCGGGGCGGCAGTCGGATCGTAGTCCCAGAGGTCGTGATGCACAACCTGGAAGTACCAGACCCGCTTGCCAGTGCGCGCATCGAGCGCCAGAAGGCAATCGCCGTAGAGATCTGTTCCTGTGCGATCCGCTCCGTATAAGTCGTAGGTCGGAGAACCGAGAGGGAAGTAGGCAATACCGCGTTTCTCGTCGAGCGAGATTTCCCCCCAGGCATTGTTTCCTCCCACCCGTTTCCATGCATCTGGAGGAAACGTATCGTATCCGAACTCGCCGGGGCGCGGAACTGTATGAAAGATCCAAACCATTTTTCCGCTGTGTACGTCGTAGGCGCGGATATCTCCTGGAGGTGAGCCGTAGGCCTCTCCCGGTGCGGAACCGAGAATAACCAGATCCTCGAAGACACGCCCGGGAGTGCCGCTTTGCACTTCTGTGACAGAAGCGGGATCCCGGTCCAGCCCCGCGCGAAGATCCACTTTTCCATGGTTGCCGAAGGATGTGATCAACTCTCCGGTTTTCATATCGAGCTCCTGCAGGTATCCGTCCACCGCAAAAATCAGCCGCTGGTCCTTGCCGTCCTTGGATATCCAATGGTTAAAGCCTCGATTGGTAGGCTGACCTCCCTCGACCGGATGAGCCCAGATCTGCTTTCCGGTTGCAGCATCCATCGCATAGATTCCGTCGTCTTTGCCAACTACATACATCACGCCGTCGATTACCAGGGGGTTGAACGAAAACCTGCCGGCCGGCCCGGGCGCTGGCACGAACCATGCCAGCTTAAGTTGATTCACATTTGTCTTATCAATCTGCTTCGCCGACGAATACCCCATGGAGTCGGGCGAACCGCCATAGTCACTCCAGGATGAATACATTTTCTCTTGCGATCCGGCCCAGATGGCTTTCGGAAAGTAGCTGACGGGCAGCGCCAGCAATGCCGTGATGCCGCCAATTCGCAGTAATAAGCCCAGGTGTTGCTTTCCCATAAAAACGCTATTGCCCTTCGCGGATAAACGCATGTTAAGAATCTCTCGGCTACTTAGTTACTAGCTCCGGAACTTATATCCCAGCTTCTGCAAGTATGCCTTGGTCGTCTGCACAGTCTGGAGCGGTGTCATTGGGCCATCCGGCGAGGGATCCAGCTCAACCATCACGTCGTTGATCAGACCTACGCTCTCCACCATGTCCAGGATTGTCGGAATATCCACGGTACCCATGCCCAATGGGCAATATCCTGAGTACCATTCCCAACCCTTGTAGTCCTTCAAATGCATATGCTTGACCAGCGGTAGAAAATCCTTTACTACCTTCGCCGCGTCCGCTCCGCCCTTCTGCAACTGGCCAACATCTGGTGCGAACTTCAGCTTCTTGGTGTTCACGGACTCCATGACGGCATAGACTTCATCGCGCGACTCGATGCAAGTGCCGGTGTGTTGATGCAGCCCGGTTCCCAGGCCCAGGTCGGTGACTGCCGCGGCATAATCATTGAGCGCGGAGATGATGTCCGCCCGGTGTTCCTGAAAGTTGTAGGAGTCGCGTTTGACGCTATTCGGCGCGAGAACAACGAACGTTCCGTTAAACTTCTGCACAACCTTGGACAACGCAGTGATACGAGCAATTTCGTCTTTCCTTTTTGACGGATCGATCAGATTGCCGGTGATGTAGCCAGATCTCAGCGGCACTCCGTATTTTGCGATCATCGGGGTCAACAGACCTCGCTTGTCCCAGTTATCCAGGACCTCAGGGAAGGTCTCAAAGGACCAGAAACCTTCCGCCGAGATGTCTTTCAATGCCGGCTCTAGAGTGGCATCATCGCCCGGGCGCGGGAACGTGCCCCAGGTGATACAGGTGTGGCCGATCTTCAGCTTTCGAGCGGGTGGCTTTTTAGCGAATGCCGAGGGAACGGCCAAGGTGCCCAAACCGAAGGCGGCGGTCTTAAGAAGGTTACGGCGCTGTCGCATCAGATCCATGGTTCACCCCCGAGCATTATCGAATCATATTGGTAACGGTTGACCCTTTGTTTCCATACCGAACGGTACCAGCAACAGTCCGAAGACAAATGCCAGCGAGCTCAACGCGACTGGTACGCCGATGCTCTTGTAGTGGGCGATCCCCGCACCCACGATGAGTGTCGCACCGGCTGCGACAAATCGACCGACACAGGTGGCAAAGGCCAGGGCACTCCCCCGGCACTCACTGCGGTACTGCTCCGGCAACCACAAGAGCTGCACGGCGAAACTGCCGCCACCGACTCCGACAAAAAACAGGCACGGGATGAATGCCCGTAAACCACCGTGTCCCGGGTAGAATGTGTACCCAAAGGCAAGTGGAATCGAAACCGCCATGATGGTGAAGAAAAACGCCAGCGCACCTCGGCGTCCGAGCCGATTGGCAATGGGCGCCATGTTCAGGCAACCAAGGATCGTGCCCGTGGCCAACAGCATCGTGGCCCACGATGCGATGCGGGCCGCGTCCCCGGCACTGTATCCCTCACGAACCGCGACCTGGGTGACCGCGCCGGGAACGTAGACCGACCCGGCCCATAGGCCGATCATAGAAACCAGCACTAAAAGGCAGTTCAGGGTGGTTCGCTTGCGATACTCGGGAGAGAAGAGGGCAAAGAGCGAGTCGCGTGCCGTCCATGCGCCTATGCTTTCGATTCTCTTCTTCCAGCGCTCCGGCTCCTGGACGCCATAGCGGATGAAGGCGACGAACAAGGCAGGCGCAACACCCGCCGCGAACATGGCACGCCATCCCAGGCGCGCGCCGAGAATATAATTGAGTCCCGCGGCAAGAAAAATTCCAACGTAGTAGCCGGAATTAAGATAGCCGGCCCCGGACACGCGACGCCCATCGGGCAATTCCTCGGCTACGAAGACCGCGGCTCCAACAAACTCTCCCCCGACACCGAAGCCGGCAAGAAAGCGAAAGACACCGAGCTGCCAGACGTTGTGGGCGATGCAGCCTAGAAATGTAAATACGGAATAGCAAAGGATGGCAAAGATGAGGGCGCGGACGCGTCCAAAGCGGTCAGCAATCGGTCCCCACAAAAAAGCGAAGCCCCAACCAACCAGGAAGACGCAGAACAAAATGCTGCCATAGAATCCCAGATTGCCAACCGTGGCCGGTATCCCCGAGGCAGGCAGCAGCTCGTGCATTGCGGGTACAAGCACAAGCGCATAGATAAACGAGTCCATGCCATCCAGAGCCAATCCGCCCCAGGCTGCCCAAAACCCCCGAACTTGATTGGGAGTAAGCGGGACGGCAGTCGCACGTTCGTCGAGTGTCTTCAACACGGCCTTATCACTCACGCCTTGATCTTCGGAGGTTTTGTCGGTTTAAAGCCTCCATAAGGTTTTAGTGGAACCAGTGTCATCTCTGTCATGCCGGCCCCGGCAAAGGGAAATGTCTTCCACACTTCGCGAACCTGTTCTTCGCTCTCGGCCTCCCATAACAAGCACGCGCCGGGGATGTCCGCACGATGCCAGATCTGGCGAATCAATCCCTCTGAATACAACTCGCGGGCACGCTCCATCTCCTGCTCAGCCAAGCCCGCATAGGCTTCTTCCGCGAATCCTTTCCGGCGTTGCGATATGGATAGAAACTGCATCGTGGGTCAGTCCTTGAGAATCGCCACGGCTCGAACCGGCGCGCCGGTTGTGTTGACCCACTTGATAGGGAAGAGGCTCAGCTTGAATCCAAACGCTGGCAGTTGATCGAGGTTGGTCAAATTTTCCAGGTGGTAATACTCGCGCGTGAGCATCACCCGGTGAGCTTCCCAAAATTTCTTACGATCGAACATCGCCCAGATAGGAGGGTCATAGGTAACCGCGTCAATGCCAGTCATCTTGACCCCTTGATCGAGCAGCCAGTTCGTTGACTCGCCTGTCATCCCGACGCTGTCAGTGAGGTATTTATCACTATCCTGGAGCTTGCCGGCTCCGGTGTGGATCAACACGATATCAAGCGGCTTGAGAGTGTATTTGATGTTGCTCAGTGCATCCTTCATGTCCTGCACGCTGATACCGGCGCCTTTGGGGAGGTGGCGGAAGTCAAGACACACGCCATCTCCGTAGCAATACTCAAGCGGAATCCCCTCAGGCCCCGGCGCATCCTTGCGCATGTGGCGCAAGGAATCCATGTGCGTCCCAATGTGATCGCCGAGCACGACGATGTATGAGGCGGTCAAGGAATCAACTCCGTACTTCGCCGCTCCAATGCGCTCCGCAAATTCCTGCCAGGTCTCAAACATGGCCATGGACGGACGAACGACCCGTGGAAACGTAACCATTTCATTGTGTACGGGCATGCTTAGATCGACTAATCTCTCAGCCACAGTGCGGATTCCTCCCCGAATCATCGATACGTGATGGTTACTGTGTAACGGTTATGCCGCCGTCCAGGTATATGGTTTGCCCGGTGATGAAATTGGAGGCCGGCGCCACCAGGAACAGCACCGAACTCATAACGTCCGCTGGCTCGCCGATCCGTCCTAACGGAATGCGAGCAACAAGATTGGCGTAGAACGTCGGGTCAGCCAACATCTTGCTGACCTGCTCGGTCCGGATAAATGTGGGTGCAACCACGTTCACGTTGATCGCGTGGGGCGCCCACTCGGCCGAAAGCTGTTTACACAACGTGATTAAGCCGCCTTTCGCCGCGCAGTAGGCAGCATAGCCACGGCCCCGCAGCCCCAGCAGGGAACGGACAGAACCGAGGTGGACCTGCTTTCCACCTGCTCCTTGTTTGATCATGTGGCGAGCGGCTGCTTGCGCCTGGAACATGGCGCTTTTCAGATTTACGTCGCAAACGTAGTCGAACATCTCCTCGGTCACTTCTTCCGCCTTCTCTTCGCGGTTCAGTCCGACGCAGTTCACCAGGATATCCAGGCGTCCGAAGTGGGCCACGACCTCATCCACCATCTGCTGCGTACCAGAGACCGAAGTTGCTTCGAATGACCCTGCCCATGCCTCAGCGCCTTCGGTCTGGAGCACTTTTGCACAGTCACGGGCGCGCTCTCCGTTGTGTCCGGCAATGGCGATTTTGGCCCCCATAGACGCCAAACCTCGACAGACAGCTTCGCCGATTCCGCCATATCCTCCGGTCACCAGGGCGACCTTGCCATCCAAGCGGTATAACTCGTCGATCGATATCATTCGAGCGTCAGATCCTCACTTTCCTATCGCGCCCCAGGGCCGTGCGGTGATCCCGCCACTATCCGCAGGGAGGGTGTGGCAACTCCGGATCGTTGGGATGAGATGCCAGAGGATGTACGGTAATGGTCAGATAATCGAAGAGCGGTAAGGAGACGAACGCACTGTGGAGCTGGTCGCAGTCGTCTGCTTTCCAGATGCCCCAGTTTTCACGCCTTCCCGGCACTCGCCACAGACGGGACAGCATTCCTTTTTTCGCTAGCTCACGACTCCGTGCCGCCTCTTGTGCTCGCAGCAGTTTTTCTCTTTCCTCACCGCCCTCGATCGGGGCGACTTTCATGTGCACGAGAAATTCCATCATCATCTCTTCCCGCCGAGCGCAAGTATCTGTCACTTGCTCGCGAGCAAGCGCCGAGTTTCGTCCATAACCTTAGCAGCAGTGGGAAGAAGGGCACGTTGAAGAATTGGCGAGACCGGGATTCTCATATCGGGAGTGGCGACCCGAACGATGTTGAGATCCAGTTCTCGCTTGAAAAACTCGTGGAGTCGCGCGACCACCTCCGCGCCGAATCCACCCGTGCGATTTGCCTCGTGCAGGACGATGACCTTGCCCGATGCGCTCCTAACGGCAGCGCGCAAGCCGTCATCGTCCATAGGACAAAGCCAGCGGAGATCAAGCACTCCGACATCCACCCCCTCTTCGCCCAGTTGCTTCGCTGCCTCAAGGGCAACGAGAACCATAGTTCCCCAGGTAACAATCATCGCGTCCCGTCCCGGCTTATGCAGGCGGGATTTTCCAATGGGCTCGATTACATCCGTGAACTGGACTTCACCGGTCGTCTGATAAAGCCCTCTGGCTTCATAAACGATACACGGATCAGGGCAGGCGGTCGCAGCGCGCAAAAGGCTATAGGCGTCTTGAGGCGTCGAGGGAATCGCGATTCTCAGTCCTGGAATATGGGCTAGAAGCGCTTCCAGGCATTGCGAGTGTTGGGCGCACGATCCAGGCGTCGCGCCCTGCTGCGTGCGAACAACGATCGGTGCGCCAGACCGGCCGCCGGTGATGTAGCGGACGTTAGCAGCCTGATTGATGATCTGGTCCAGCGCTACTAATATGAAGTCGCCCCACATGATTTCCACGATTGGCTTCATTCCCATCAACGCCGCGCCAACGGCCGAGCCAAGAATCGCGCTCTCGGAGATGGGCGTGTCGAAGACCCGATCGGCCCCAAAGCTCTTTTGCAGGCCTCGCGAAGCGCCGAAGATCCCTCCGGACTGTCCGACGTCTTCTCCATAGACGAGGACCTCAGGACGCGTTGCCAGCTCGCGCGACAAAGCTTCGTTTACCGCCTGGATGTAACTGACTGTTTTGGTCTGCCCATTCTCAGGCGTGCCAACCGAGGTTGCCAGAAACGAAGTTTCCGCCCACACATGCCGACCCGCTGTTTCGGCACCTGGAGGCGGTGAGCTAAGGACGGCCTCTTGCACCTCGTCCATCTCGGATTTAACGCTCGCCTCGAGCTCGTGAAAGGCATCACCCGTGAGTACGCCTGCCGCCACCAGTTTGTTGGTAAAGGTGGTGATGGGATCGCGAGCTCGTGCTTGATCACGATCCTCTTTGGAGCGATAGTGCTCGATATCCCGGTTGTAATGCCCCCACAACCGGGGCACACGGCATTCAATCAGTACCGGTCCGCCGCCTTCTCTGGCCCGCTTGGCTGCCTGCGCGATGGTATCGCGCACGATGAGCGGATCGACTCCGTCAATCGTCACCCCGGGAATTCCATAACCATTCGCTCTTTGAGCAATCCGCTCCACCTTAAAGGTGAGTGAGGTCGGCGTCAGCTCTGACCATCCATTGTTCTCGCAGATGATAAGCACTGGTAAGCTGCGGGCGGCGGCGAAGGCGAGCCCCTCATGGGTGGAGCCCTGGTTGAACGCGCCATCCCCAATGGAGACAGTAACCACTCCGCCGTTGCGCGAAGCCACGTTGTACATCGCGACGCCGCAGGCTATCGGAACACCGGCTCCGACGATTGAATTCTCGCCGATAAAGCGCCGCTCGGGCGCCATCATGTAGGCTGAACCACCACGGCCGCCGTTTACGCCGATACTGCGCTGGCAAATCTCTCCGAAAACTTCCATCAGGGAGAGCCCCGAAGCCAGCGCCCATCCATGGCCCCGATAGGTTGCAATAACCTGGTCAGCCTCTTTCAAGCCGGCGATCGTCCCAACCGGAACAGCCTCTTGACCAGCGCAAAGGTGTGCTGAGCCGATGACCTGGGGAGGCGTTGCCAAACTCAGGTCGAGTGACCTCTGTTCCAGTTCTCTAATGCGGAGCATCTCCCTGAGGAGCGCGACAGAAGCAGCGTTATCGCTTTTGTCGGCACTAGAAACAACACCCGGGACGGAAGTAGTCATCGATCATCCCCCACACATTCCTCCGATCGCCGCATTCAAGCTTGATCGTTTTCAAAGCAAACCAGGTGGCCATCGAAGGCGGCTATAGCTTGCGCCCTGTATCTGAGCCTCCTCTGCTCTTCATCGCAGTGAACGCTACCAGGACGAATGTGGCACTTCACGTCTCTTATTCATCTACACAGGCGTGCAATAGCTTAAAAACCTTATCTTACAACAGGTGAATGATCTAAAAATAGCTTAACCTGCACTCGATTGTTGGCGCCCACGCAATTGTGCCAATACTGTGGTCCGGTGGGATCAGTTATGTGCGGCCATTCTTTCCACAACACCACGCAAGGACCGCGGGGTTTTGGCGGAATGGCCGCACAGGATTCAGTTTGTCTGGTCTACACCATTAGCAAAAATGCGCTGAGCGCCCGCTTACGTTCATACGGTTGTGTCTTATACAGTAAGTCGCACCAAGGGATTATGGTTCCCTTGATGCGACTCACTTACGCGCTCGAAAGAAGCCAGTAGTCCGCTAAAAGCTCAATCTTAGGCTGAACTGAATCTGCCTAGGCGTAGCACCGGCTGCAAGAGAAGTAATTACACCAAAGTCATTTCCTCCAAATTGAACCCCCGGGGAACCGTAGTTTTGGATATTAAAGACATTGAAGAATTCCGCTCGGAACTGAACTGCAAAAGCCTCCCCGATATGCTGTTCCTTCATGAGCGAGAAATCAATGTTGTCATATGGCATGGAGAATAGAGCGCCTCGTCCCGAGTTACCAAACTCGTTGACAGGATGTGAAAAGACCGCAGTGTTGAAGGCCGCGGATTTCGTCGGATGGCCGACCTTCGGGCTCCCGGTTACATTCGCCCTGCAGTAATTATAAAAACTGGTATTTCCGATGTTTGCCGGATCCTGCCCTGCGTCCGGGAAGCCTATCGGAACTCCAGAATGCGCGGAGATATTTGTATTGGCCTGCCAGCCACCCAATACCTGGGAGGCAATGCCGTGACTTAGATATGGTTTGCCTTTGCCGAAAGGTAACTCGTAGAGACCCCAGCCATAGTAGATAAACTTAAGGCTGTTTCCTGAAATGCCATAATTCGCACTAATGTCGTAGTAGTTTTCAAAGGTCGAATAACTCTGTGGTCCGTTTTCAACACCGTAAAAGCCGCTCCCACCATTGTCCATCGCCTTCGAGTAGGTAAAGCCAGTCCCGAATGCAAGGCCCGACTCAAGGCGCTTGTCTACTCTTGCCTGGAACGCGTTGTAGTTTGCTGAGCCGCGAGATGTAGCCATGATGGCAGTTCCCGACCAGGGGAACGGACGATCAAGACCGGCGCCACCGGGCTCGGGTGAATTATTATCTATACCGGTTACGGGTAGGTCCCTGTCATAGCTCCCGACATATGCGACGGTTGCGACGAGACTTGAACTGAGTTGTTTTTGTACCTCGAGGTTGTACTGATTGGAATAGTGGTTTTTCAGGTGAGGATCGTAATACCAGCCAAATTGATTGAAAGGCGTTGCCACCGCCGGAAGAGCGTTCGTGTTACTAAGCGTTGGAACGATATCGGTCATCGTGTCCAGGGGCTGACCGGTAATGTTGAAAGTGAGTGGGAGGGAAGAGTTGGACGGCCATGCCAGGAGACGATCGCGGACGGTTTGGATGGAACCCGAGAAATTGTCATAAATCAAGCCGTATCCGCCTCTGATGACTGTGGTTTCATCAAGCTTGTAGGCAAAACCAAGGCGAGGCCCAAAGTCTTTGTAAGTGGGATCGGGGCCCAGGTTAGGATTCGCAGCTACCGTGACGTGCGCTGCGATGACTGCATTATTTTCAGGAGTTGTCGATGGTAAGCACGGTGCGTATACCCCCGTGGCTACGTTGCACGGCGGAGGCAGTTTTCCACCCGAAACGATCCAGTTGCCGGTATTCGGATCAAGCATTGCCGCTGTCGTTCCATTCAGCAGATGAGGCGAGGATTCCCCGTCCCAACGCAATCCGAAATTTAGGGTTAAGCGCGGCGTCGCCTTCCAGGAGTCCTGGATATAAGCGGAGGGAGCTACCGTGCGCACAGCATTCACTTCTGATTGAAAGCGGCCATTGTCCGGGATGCCCATCAGAGCCGAAGCCATCGGATTGCCAGTGTTCGATGCGCTTTGTGGATCTGCTGTTTCTGGAGTTGAGAAAGTGAACGTAGCCCCTCCGAAATGACCACCCGAAAGGCCCTGTGTCATCTCCGGGATCATTTGTTCATAACCAAAGCGTATCTGATGGTTCCCACGGATCCAGGTCATGTTCACAGCGAAATTAAATTGGTGGCTCTCTGACCCGGCTGGACCATTGCCGCCGATGCCGTTATAGCCATTGCCGCCGGTTCCGTTCGCGTTATTAATGCTGTTATAGCCGAAGTTTACAAAGCCATAGACCGACTGTACTGAGGAATAGAGTGAAAGATCCCCCATCGGCTTGGTCTCTGAAACCGTATTGAATCTTCCCGAATAGCCCGCTGTGGCATCCAAAATGAGCGTGGGAGAGAATGTGTGGGCGTAACCGCCGCCGAAGTTTCTATTATCCGCGCTAGTGAGAGCCGATGCATGCTCCGAGTTTGGGTGTATGTTTGTTCCGTTGAGAAAGCTATACCGGAACCACAATGTATTGTTCGCTCCGAAGTTCTGGTCGCCACGCCCGGTGAACCCATTGGCATTGTTCGTGCCGACTGTATTCAGAATGGTATTGTTTCCACCCGGTGTGGTTGGAGTGAAGTTGGGAGTATCGCTGAAGGACTTGATAAAGGCCTGGGCGGTCGGGTCTATGAGACTTGCCGGAACGTGAAGGCCGTCACCACCAAGCAACTGACGCGTGTAATTACCCGTAGTTCCCGCGGTGGTATACGGATTGTAGAGGAGTGGTGGCTTTCCCGTGCTGGTCACGACCGATGCATTGGTGAAATCCCCGTTTAACTCTGCATCAGTGGGCGATATGTAGCTGGCTCCCGCCGCCTTCGCGTACCTCCATCCCTCGTAAGCTACAAAGAAAAAGGTCTTATTGCGCCCATGGTAGAGTTTGGGGATTACGACCGGGCCCCCGAGGTCTCCGCCAAATTCATTCTGCCGGAAGGACGCGGGCGCTGACGGGGCATTGTTCGTGAAATCTGTAAATGGGTTTCTCGAGTCGAAAACATTGTTGCGCAAATATTCCCAGGCTGCTCCATGAAGCGAGTTCGTGCCCGACTTCGTGACCAGATTGACGACTCCGCCCAGCACGCTGCCAAATTCGGCTTGATCGTTATGCGACTGAATCTTGAATTCCTGGATAGAGTCGATAATCGGAGGAACGTCGTAGGAGCTGGCAAAAGCTGCCGTATTGTCGACACCATCGAGATAGTAGAGATTCTCGCGGTTCCACTGACCTTGTGTCGATGGAAAAGTATACGTTGAGCCCGGGATGCCGGCGGACCCAAATCCAGTGCCGTAACCGACGGCGCTATTTTGCGAGTAGTTCACCGGGCTGACACCGGGCGCGAGGGTAAGCAAGGCGGAGAAGCTTCTTCCGTTGAGCGGCAGATCAGCAACCGGACGGCTGTCCACCACAGCACCCAGGTTGGCAGTGGAAGACTGGAGCAATTCAGCAGATGCAGTCACGTTGACCGTCTGCGATGTCGCCCCTACTTGCAGCTTAAAGTCCTGGGTGGCGATCTGGTTCACTTCGAGCTTGAATTCGGGACTTGTCGCCGTATCAAAGCCTGTCTGGGTCACAGTCAATTTGTACGATCCGGGCTTAATCAGCGGGAATTCGTACAAGCCTTCGCCGTTGGTCTGTGTGCTTCGACTCAGGTTTGTCTGCACGTCCACCAAGGTTACGGTCGCTCCGGGCACGACCGACCCATTCTGGTCGAAGACGTGGCCGTTGAATTGTCCTGTTGCAGTCTGCGAACGAGCGACACTGCAGAGCGCAATCAACATCACAAGGCACGCGAAGGCTCGCATCGCGATCCGTGAATGGTAATCCGCTTTTAGCGGATAGCACCGGGAATTCGTGTTCCCGAATGTAATGGCTCTCGATAGAAAGTCTCCCACGTCAGCCTCCTGGGCTCGTCGCCCGAAACTCCTCAAAGTGACCCATGTGAATCTGTTTGAATGCTGTTTTTCCGGAGAGCATGCCGAATGCTTGAACCCTTTGCTCTCATCTCATGAGGGACTGTCCAAGCTCCCTTCAAGCCGCAACAAAAAGAAGACCCAACCACGGTTTCAGGGGCTTGGACGATGGATCGTACAGAAATAGCTCCTGGGTTACCGCCGTCCTGTATAGGTGTCGCGCAGCTGGATTGTCAAGCAAAAAATATCTCACTCTGAAGAAAGGACAACTATATGATAATTTTGCGGTGGGAGACGGCTTAGATGACCAAGATGCTGGATGTGATCCGGCCAGGTAACCCTCCGGGCAGAGACTCGCACATGGCTTCCATGGCCGACTCGAGTCACGCCGGGAGCTGCCATAATCTCATCTTTTACAATCGTTTAAGTGCTCCTGACCCGAGCGGTCACGGGCTTGAAGAAATCGCGGTTTTGTAGATTTTCGCTTTTTCTCTGTCAGGCGGATCGCGATGAGCCCTCAGCCACCTGAATATTGTCGCGCCTGGTCCTGCTCGACGATGCGTGGAAGCGCGAAGTGTTTAGACAAATGTCTCGGATTCAACCATGTCTCCTCTCGCTTTTCGTCTCTTGCCGCGCAGATTAACCAAGGACCTTCGCATAACAGCTCTGGCGCTTGTGACTGCGGCCAGCCAAATACTTTCGCCAACGATGGGCCTTGCCCAACAGCAGCCGAAGGTATCGCGCGCGGGCAAGACTCCCTCCCCCACCTCTGCGCTTCTGGACCAGGCGAAGAAGCTGGTTCGCGATGGAGATCCGCAAGGCGCACTGGCCGTGCTGCAACAAGCGGATCTTCGCGGTTCCAACGCCAGCGACGTACACGCCATGAAGGGAATTTGCCTGGCGCTGCTGGCGAAGCCAATCGAATCGGCGGCCGAGTTCGACCAGGCGATCAGCCTGCGCCCCAACTATGCTCCCCTCCATCTCTCATCCGGCTTGGCTTATGCGAGTTTCAACAACTTGGATCGGGCTCTCGAACAGCTTTCCCTTGCGCTAAAACTTGACCCGAGCTTGCCTGGACTTCGTTATAACTACGCGCTCGTGCTGGCACGGGCCGGCAAGTACGAAGCGTCAGAGAAGGAGGCGGATCTCGAGTTCGAGAGCAAAGCTCCTAAGACTGAATCTCCTCTCGACCTTTGGCACCTGAAAGCCCGTGACGCCTACTTTCAGAAAAAGTGGCAGGACACCATCGACGCCTACCGGAAGACGCTGGAATTTGACCCTAATTCGGCGGAGGCTTACGAGGCTATCGGAGAGGCCTTGTTCTCGCTTAATCGTTCCGACGAGAGTGTAGCGCCACTCGAGAAAGCGATCGCTCTAGACCCCGACGATGGTGGTGCACATGCCCTGCTCGGCAAGCTGTATCAAGAAGCCGGGAACCAGGACAAAGCAATTACGGAATTCGAGGCGGCGAATCGATTGAGGCCCAATGACCGCGAGGTCATCTATCGCCTATACAGGATTTACAGCCTCAAAGGAGATACGGGCAACGCCGCCCGCCTTCAGAAACAGCTTGAGGATTTGCTGGCCAGCAACCGGGCTGAATCGGACAGCGAGGCGAAGGCCCTGGTCTTGAACAATGCAGGCGTCGTGCTGGAGCAAAAAGGGGATCTTGCCGGAGCTCTGGACGATTACGATCAGGCGGCGAAAGTGGACGTCACCAACGTAATTTTTCAGCGGAACGCAGCTCTTCTCCTGTGCAAGCTGGGAAGAGCAGACGAAGCCATCCGGCGATTGCGAGACATCCTGTCGATTGATCCGAATGACCCCGAGACACTGCAAATCCTCGCCGTCGCGAACGAGCTCGCTGGGGGCGACCTGGCCAGGAAGCAGTCGCTTCCCGCACCGCAAGCCTCGCACTGAAGAACAATGCTGTTCGCGAAGGCGCTCTTAGTTGTCGGCTGTTACCACAGCTCGCCGCCGCGAGTGCCGTTCCGCCGCTTTCCAGTCTATTGAGATTCCGATGCCCGGTTCCTGGCAGGGCTTCATTTGTCCTCCCTTGACAGCAGGAATGTTGCGCAGCATCAGGTTCAGGGGATCTGCGCCACACTCCTCCGTGATCCACTCCACTGCTTCCACGTTGGGAAAAGCGCATGCGAGGTGGACATGGAGTGGCGCGAAGACGTGTGGGAACACCGTCTTTCCAGCCCCGGCAGCGAGGCTGATGGCCTCGATCGCGCCTGTAATACCTCCAACCGTGGTTGCATCGACGCGCAGGATATCGATGCCACTCACCAGCTCGGAGACAACGCGCGGACCGAATGTATCTTCGCCGGCGGCAATAGGGGTGACCAGGTCGCGTCGCAGTTCATGGGTCAACCGCACATCAGAGGCGGCAAAAGGATCTTCAAGAAAACCCAGCCCCAGTCCATCGAGTTCGCGACAGACTTTCCTTGCCTCCGTCAATGTGTTCCAGGTCCAGTGGGCATCTGCCGCAACCTGGCCCGGCATCTTGTTGACAACAGCCTCACAATATTTGCGATCGAAGACGGGATCGTCGCCCTTGAGCATGATTTTTACGCGCTTGCAGCCCGCGTCCTGCAGCTGACCGACTTCGTCGACGACTGCTCCGATCCCGCGTTGATCCACGTAGTAGCCCGCAACTACGGTTACTTCGGCCGCAGCCCTCATGCCCCCGAGAAATTGAAAGAGCGGCAGGGCTGCTCGCTTGCTTGCGATATCCCAAAGAGCAATGTCAATCAAGCTGAGACCCCGGGTCAAGGCAGCGCGGGCGGGGACATTTGATTGCTCAAGACTGAACAGCACTTGCCGGCGCATATTGGCGTCGGCGCCAAGAATGCGCCGTCCCATGCTACTCAGCGTTTCGAATAAGGGGGTTCCTCGCGGATAGCCTATGGCCTCGCCAAACACGCCGTCTTCGCATTCGACCCGGAGCAAAACGTAATCCCGGTTGCGGATCTCTACCGGGCCCAATCGGAGAACGTAGGGAAGTGGTATAGAACACTCGGCGATTTGTATCCTTGAAATCTGCACGATAGTTTGCCCTCGATCCATTGGCCTTCATGGTGGTGGTTCATTGTTCAACGCAAGACCACTATGATATAACGGCCATTCTGACGGACCACTCAACACGAGTCATTCATTCGGCTTAGCAATGGTTGTTGAAACAGGAGGGTCACTTTGTCATCTCCATCCACCGTTCTGCCTTCAAAGGGTATACCTGGTCTGCGAGGAACAGAACACGTAGGCTTCACCGTACCTGACCTGGAGCAGGCGACGTCGTTCTTCGTAGACGTCATCGGCTGCGAATACATGTTTGAGCTCGGTCCCTTTGTGGCGGAAGACGACTGGATGGAGAAACATCTTAATGTGCATCCCAGAACGGTTATGCGCAGGCTGCGGTTCTTTCGCTGTAAATTTGGACCGAACTTTGAGATTTTTGAGTACGAGGCGCCTGATCAGAATTCAAGCCAACCGAAGAACAGCGACGTAGGTGGTCATCACCTTGCTTTCTATGTCGACGATTTTGATGCGGCAGTGGCTTATCTGTCGGCCAAAGGAGTGCAGCTTCTGGGCGAGCGCACAGTCAGATCTTCCGGCCCAAATGCAGGTCAGACGTGGATTTATTTTCTCTCCCCGTGGGGAATGCAGTTTGAGTTGGTCAGCTATCCTAACGGCAAAGGATACGAAAAGAACACCACGTCCCGCTTATGGCATCCAGCGAAACCCGCGGAGTAGAGACCATCGCACATGTGAGCTAGCCGGAGATTTCCAATGTTCGGACTTGGCGAGCCTGCCACGTCACGACATAAACCGCTACTGCGGTCGCTACGAAGCCTGACGCCGCACCTATACCGAGCGACCAGCGCGGGCCGAAATGATCCGCTACCCAACCGACGATGGGAGCCCCAATCGCTGTTCCCCCCAACGCCACCCCCACACGAATCGCCATCACCCGACCGCGCATAGTGGGCTTGGTCGAAAGCTGCATCATGCTGTTCGTCGCCGTCGTGAAGGTGAGGGCGGCCACCCCGATCACCGCCAGCGCCGCAGCGAACCACCAGTATCCAGGAGAGAACGCAGCCAGCGTACAACCGATTCCAAAGACTCCGGAGCCGAGGAGCAGCGTCCAAAACTTTGGCTTATCGCGTCCAGCCGCCAGAAGCGCTCCGCTCATTGTGCCGATCGCCATGATCGACGACAGCAAGCCAAATCCGCGTGCATCAGCATGGAAGACGCTCACCGCCATGGTGGAGATGAAGATGGGAAAATTCAGACCGAATGTCCCGATCAGAAAGAGCATGAGGATGATCGATCGCAGGTCCGGCCTCCCCCATACATAACGGATTCCTTCGATGAAGCCACCCGGTGCACGAGAAGCTCTCGCATTTGTCCTGAGCTCTTGAACGCGTAGCAGATACATGGAGAGCAGGACAGCGCCGAAGGACAGCCCGTTTAAGAGAATTGCCCAGCCGGTCCCGGTCTTTGCGATGACCAGACCGGCCACAGCCGGCCCGATCATCTGGCCAACGAAAAACGAAGTCGAGTTGAGTCCGACTGCGTTGGAAAGTTGTTCGTCACCCACCAGCTCCCCGACAAAGGTTTGCCGCACAGGCGCGTCCAGCGCCGCAGCCGCGCCAAAGACAAAGGCAAACACATACACATGCCAAAGCCGGACGTGACCTGAGATCGTCAGGATCCCAAGCGCGGCGGCAAGGACACCCATGCTTGCTTGCGTCGTTATTAGCAGCTTGCGTTGGTTGAAACGATCCGCCGCCAATCCGGTCCAGGGCAGGAGCAGTAGCTGCGGAGCAAACTGCAGACCCGTGACAATGCCGACGGCAGTCGCGTCATGGTGTGTCAGTTGCGTCAGCACGAGCCAGTCTTGTGCCACGCGCTGCATCCAGGTCCCGATGTTTGATACCAGACCGCCTGCTACCCATAAGCGGAAGTTGAAGTTTTCCAGAGCGCGAAAAGCTCCGGAGAGCGGATTCCTCATGGTCGCTCCGGGGTGTTGCCTCCGTGAAGCTCACCGAAATGCCGCGCCGACAGCAGGCTAATGAGGAGTGCGCCAACCGCAAACGGCCCGATGCAGGCGATGGATCGCGGATCGAAGTGTCCGACGCGCAGCAGAAGCAGATAGGCGAGAACCAAATTCGCGAAGCCCCATAGAACATTCACGGTCGAGGACGACAGACCTTTTCCCGGAGGTTTTGCGAACGGTGTCTGAAAGGGTTTTCCCATCATGCCGCTGACAAAGTGTGGCACGACATTGGTCAGAAACATGCCTCCGAAAAAGTAGGACACGGTATGGAGCCAGTTCATTGTTAAGCGCTCCTCTTCGCGAGTAAACCAAGCACGTCCTGCGTGGACCCGGTCTCGCCAAGGCGAGGAAAAACGTGCATGAGACTGTATCCGTGCGCTTCAGGGCGCACATCTGTCATGGCGTCGGTGGCCAGTGTCACGTTGAACCCTGCCTCATAAGCCTGGCGCGCAGTCGCTTCAACACCCGTCCCGGTGGCAACGCCTGTGATGACCACCTGTGTAACGCCCATTGCCTTCAATTGGGCGTCGAGGTCGGTGCTGGCAAAACCGCCCCATGTTCGCTTCGTAACGATGATGTCGCTGGGCTGGTGACCCAACTCCGGTATGAGGTCAGTCCATCCCTCGGGCAGTATTCTCTGTCGGGGCGGCCGCTCCGTCCGCCCCGGCGCCCCACCCGCGACATTGACGAGTACAACTGGCAAACCTTGAGTGCGAAATGTATCGATGAGAGCGCGAGACCGCTTAACAACATCGTCGATGGGGTGAATGAACGGAGAACCGGCAATGCCCTTCTGCAGGTCGACAACAATCAGAGCAGTTTGGGGATCGAGCGTTGTGAGGGGCACGGGATTCTTCTCCTTTGGAGGCGATTTCAGCAGTGGTTCTGGGCATGTGGCAAGCGCAAAGAATTGCGTTAGTCCTCTACAAGTCGTGCAAGCAATTCGACCGCTGCCGCGAGCTTCTTTTGCTCTTGAGCAGAGAGCTTTGACTGAATCGTTCCGGTCAGCCAGTCTTGCCGCGCCGCTCGGCCCTCGTGGAGCCATTTCTGGCACGTCTTGCTCAGTGATAAGAGGGTTTGCCGTCCATCGCTCGGATCTGGCGCGCCGCTTATCAGGCCCTCAATTTCCAGTGGGGCAATCACCGTGGCCATCGATTGCGGACGCATGCCCTCTGCCCGCGCGAGACTTGAAACCGTGGCAGAGCCCTCGCTCTCTAAACGAAGAATCACAGATACCTGGGATGGCGTCAGATCACCCCAGCTCCCGTGTTCGCGTAGCCGGCGCTTGAGCTTGCCAATAATAGTTCGGAGTTCCGCTGCGAGAGCAGTGGCACGCTCGGCCCGAGGAGGACGTAGTCGACTGCTCATCGCTCTACCGTACCATATATACAGTTTATCTGTACAGTTTAACTACGCAGGTAAGGTGTACAAGTTTCCTCAGGATCTGGCCATGCCTAGCACTGCTGTCAAAAAGATGGATTTAGTAACGACACCTCTCCCGACGAGGCAGAGATCGTGTGTCGGGACAAGGTGGTCCGTTACGCCTTGATTCGCAACAGACGGGTAAGGAACTCAGAAGAGAGCTCCCGCAACCTGCTCCGATATGTTTCGGGATTTTTCGTCACGCGCATCCCGCTGCATGGCGGGATCTTTTTTGGCGCTGGTAGTCAGTGTTACAGTGAAAATCTGGTCTCGAACGATGCCGATGACCTGCTGTCCATAGCTCTTGCCTTTGCTCTCCACAGCGCAGGTCACCGCTTCATTTCCGATGCCGCGCAAAGACGTCACACCAGAACCGCATCGAGCCTTGTACTCCGTCATTGCCTGCTGCGCATCCTTCACCTCTTCGACCGTGATCTTGAGCTCACGAGACGCGATTGCGTCATGGTAGGTAAAGTCGCAAGCTGCCGTGCCGCCCTCGGCGAGAATCGCCACGGGTGAACGCTCACTGGTTCTAAGAACCCCGGTCGCCGTTGCCACGTTGAGCCATGGACAACCTGTATTCATCTGGCAGACCGCCGGCCAGGGAGCGAGTAGTACCAATAGTCCTAGATATCTCATGCGCGCACTGAAAGATTATTGTGCCCCTGCAACTGGCTTTCCCTCATAGGGAAGATCGGTATGCACATGCTGCGGAATGCTCTCAATCGATATCTCAGGATGTTGGCGAAGAAAATCGAACGAGTACGTAGGCGCACCAGGATCAAATTTCTTGTCAATGAACTGGGCTTGCTGCTCTTCAGCCTTTTGACCCATTTCCATGCGACGGTAGATGATCGACAGATTGTAGTGTGCCGCGAGATCATCCGGGTCGATCTGTTGCAACGCCTCAAACTGCTCTCTCGCCGCGGGGTAGTTTTGCTGTCGATAAAGAGCGATGCCAAGATCGCGTCGCGCATCGCGCGACTGAGGGAATAGGTCGACCACTTCTTTCAGATCGGCAGTTTCCGCTTCGTAGTTGCTCGCCCTTCTTTCCAGCAGGGCAAGGTAGTACAAGGTGCGCGCGCTATCCCGGTTCAGAGACAAGGCCTTGAGGATGCTGCCCCGGGCAGACTCGTATTTTTCCCATTGAATTTCAGTCAACCCGATGTTCGTATACGCATCGGCGTAATCCGGCCTCAGCTTCGTCACTTCAGTAAAGGCACGCACCGCATCGGAGTATTGCTGCTGATCGAGGTAAGCGATGCCGAGGTTGTTCCAGCGCATCCAGTCTGGATTATCACCGGGCTGTGGCGGGGTGGCCACATTTTCGCCCAAATGCAAGATCCGGCTACGGGAGGCGATTTCTACAACCGGATACGCCGGGTGATCTTTGCCAAACACGTTGTTCAAGTAGCTTTCACGAAAGTGCCGGTAATTCACCTTCGCTGTGATCGTGATTGGGCCCTTCAACTCTGGTGGGATGCGGAACTGATAGCGAACCAATACCGATCTACCCGCCTGGATCGAGTTGTCATATGCGACGGAATGGATAGTCCAGACTTTGTGATTGTCGACGAACCCACCGTCGACGTTCACCGGCCGATTAGTGAAGCTGTGCGCTCGCTCGTCCAGCATTCCATCGGGTTTGATAAAACCGCTGCGATAGATTTCCTTGCCCGCCGCGTCCTTGGCAGTGAACTCAACCCACGCCTCGTAAAGGTCGCGGACCTCGGGGATCAACGAGTGCCCGATGTTCTTATTCTGGATCACCACCAGGGTTTGCACCACATCACTCGGCTTGAGGCTGAACGGCACTGAACCAAGCGGAGCGATGATCTTGTTATCAGCCGCCTGGAGCGCGAAAATATCTACGTTCAGGAAATTTCCGGCCTTGAGAAAGTCGGTTGTCTTGCGCAGTTGTTCATCGAAGCCGTAGTAGAAGGGCACTGCCGTATTTCCTGCAGGCCAGCTATGCGAAGCGAAGGTGCCGTTCTTTGCCCCGTACTCAAGCATAGTGTTGGGCGCGCGCTTCATGTGGCATCCCTGGCAGCTGCTGAAATCCGCAGTGTAAAAGGTCAGCGGATTCCGCTGCGAAAACTTCGATTGTTGCCATTCGTCGTACGTAGTGAATGCGCGAATGAATTTATAGTCGTTCAACGTATCCGGCAGATTTGCCTTGTGGCAAGCTGCGCAGAACTCCGGTGTGCGATAGAAACTCTTCATGATCGCCCGGGAGTGGCGCAGGGGATTCTTCATAATTTCGCCGTATGGGACCTCACCCGGGATTCGGCGCCCCTTCTCATCCACCATCACTGCCGGGATTCCCATAACAAAACCACCGTTGCCACTGGTCGATTTGAGGCTTTGGATCGAGTGGCAGGTGGTGCAGGTAAGACCGTCCTGGTCCATGCTCCGGTCAACCTGCGAGTTTTGCGTCAGACCGCCCGTCAATACCGCAACTGGATTGTGGCAGCTGTCACAGTGCCGCGAGTATTCAATACCCTTCGTCCTGATAAGGATATTGACGCTGGTGCGATAGAAGGGCGTGCGAAAGGAATTGGAATGCAAGGACTGCCGCCATTGGTGGTAGGCCTCCTGATGACAATGCGCGCAATATTTTGCGCTGGGAAAGGCTCCGGGCTGAACGAAATCATCTCCTACCACAGACGCATTTCCAGGCGCAGCAAGCTGGTCCTTGCCGAAGCGGTAGTTGTAGGTAGCACGAACCCGGTCGGCGTATTCTTTGCGCGCGGTGTCCTGGCTGGAGCCGGCCTGGATTGTGCCAATGAAAAAGCACAGACCTGCGGCGAACACCATTACGACAACAAACCCACGCAGGAAAAGGATCTTCATAGATGATTCTGCAAAGTCATTTAGCCTCGGCCGCATTCTTCGCAATCGCATCGTAGACACTGGGCACCAGACCTTTGCCCTCTTCGATAACGAAAAAGCGATCTACGCTCGGCAGATTGGCCTTCTCGACAGAGCCGCTCGGCCAATGAATCTCAACCGAATCGACAGTGGCCGCTTGCCCCAGGCCGAAATGAAGCCGTTGGTCATTCGATGATTCATAGCTTCCGCCGCTCATCACGTCTCCGCGTTGCCGGATCCCCCCTGCAGTCACGTAGACGCTGGCTCCCACTGCATCGCGGGGGCTCTTGGGTCCGCCGACAAGGGCGATTCCAACCCAATGGTTCTTGTCGGGATTCACATTGCGAAGCAACACGGGGGTATGGTCGATGCAGTTCACAACCACGTCGATCTTGCCGTCGTTGAACAGGTCGCCAAAGGCGGCGCCCCGTCCAGGAATGACGTCGGCAAGCCCGGTGCCCTCCACCGCGGGAACAAGTTCGAATCGCTTGCCCTTGTCGACGTTGTGAAACAGCAAAGGACGCTCCGGGTAGGTCATGCCCCAATCATAGGGGTGCTTCTCGACTTGCGGAAAGACGTGTCCACTGATGGACATAATGTCCCGCCAACCGTCGTTGTCGTAATCGATGAACTCAGTAGCCCAACTCAAGAACGGATACGTGACTTGTGCAATCCCTGTTTGTTCTGTGATCTCAGAGAAGTTGCCGTTTCCCTCATTGCGAAAGAGCGTTTTGTAGTCGTCGGAAAACGTGGTGGTGTACAGGTCGACCCGGCCGTTATTCAGATAGTCCCCGACGGCCAGTCCCATGGAGGCCGTTTCGCGGGCTTCCTGGTTCAGAGCAAAACCGGAGTAGAAGCTCGCATCCTGGAACGTGCCATCGCCTTTGTTGATGTAGAGATAGTTGGGCGTCGAATCATTGGCGACGATCAGGTCAACCTTGCCATCATCGTTCACATCGACGAAGGTTGAGGAAAAACCAAAGTAGTGGCGTTTATCGCTAACGCCGGCTTTCTCGCTGACATCAGTGAATGTCCCATCGCCGTTGTTATGAAACAGATGATCGGGTTCTCCCGGAAGGCCGCGAGGTCCGCACATCACAGTCACCCCACGGTACTGGCAGAACGAATGAGCTGCATCTCCACCGCCGGATGGGGGCGGGTTCTTAAAGTCGTAATGCACATAGCCAGGGACAAATAGATCGAGCTTGCCGTCTCCGTCGTAGTCGCCAAAGCTCGCCCCGGTGGACCAGTTGCCGAGGGTTACTCCTGCTTTCTCTGCAACGTCGGTGAAGGTCCCATCATGATTGTTGTGATAGAGGCGGTTCTTTCCGAAGTTGGTGACATAGAGATCGGGCCAACCGTCATTGTCGTAATCTCCTACGGCCACTCCGTAGCCCCAGCCACCATTCGTTACTCCTGCTTTCTCTGCAACGTCGGTGAAGGTCCCGTCGTGATTATTGTGAAAGAGAGCGGCGTGCGGGGGCTCTGCTTTGCCATCCACAGCCTCATATGTCGAGCCGTTTACCAGATAAATGTCCATCCATCCATCATGGTCATAGTCCAGCAGCGCTGCCCCGGAGCCAGTTGTTTCGATGATGTAGTTCTTTTTGAGCGTTCCCATCTTGTGTTGCCAGACCGTCAAGCCGGATTGTTTCGAGACGTCCTGGTATACGATCGGCCCCGTCTTCACGAAACCGCCTGCAGTGATGGGCCTTTTTTCCGAATCGAGTACCGGCGCGAATGTACCACCTGTTGCTGAGCCTGATTGCTGCTGAGACGCCGGGTTGCCACCGTAGATGGGAGCTGTCGACTGCTGTGTCTGCTGTGCCTGAGAGTTCGTCCTGGAGACCGCAACGAAAAAAAACGCAGCGAAGAGAGCGGCAAGAGCGGCACTCTTTTGCGAGACATCAAGTCGAGATAAAGCCATGAATTGGCGACCGCCTGACCAACTGGGTTGGAAAACACTCGATTATCCGTGTTGCAAAAAGGCACTGTCAAGGAAGTTCTCGGATGAAGCCTCCGCAAGATGCTGGTAACGTTAGCCTTACGTCTTTCGGAGCCGGCGCTTGTCGCGCTCGTTCCTCTGTCTCCGCTAAGGCTGTATAAGTTTCCAGGATTGCAATTGTTCCTGAACCCACTGGGGACTTTTCTCACTGTGGCAAAGCAAGCACGCGTTTGGGCTCTCTTCCTGACCAAAGCGCAGCGTCATTTCCGCGTTAGGAATATCGTCAATCTGGTGCAAGCGCACACGGGATAACATGCCATTCATGATGCGTGGCATGTGACACGAGACGCAGCGGCTCGCCTCGCTTTCGAGCGGATGGTGGGTGTGCGCGGTGGCCTGCGCTTTGTCTCTGAATTGGCTATGGCAGCCAGTGCACATGAGATCGGGCTGGTCTTTAAACTTCAGCGAAGTCAGGTTGGACGATTCGTCGTGTCCATGCGGATCGTGGCAGGTACCGCAACTGGCCTGGCCCTTGCGAAAGCACTGCGAACGCTCCAACGCCTCGACCATAAAAGTCGCCTGGCTTAACCGTCCATCTTTAAAGAATGCCGCACGGGTAAACTCGCCCAAAGGCACGGCGGCATTCTTCAAAAAGAATGTGTCCGTGCTCGAGTAATTCAGTTCTCCCTGCGGGCTGCCTTTGTGCACGTTCGACTGCATGTGGCACTGGGCGCAAATGGCGACGGACTCGCGATTACCTATCCGGCCAAAATCCACGGGAGGGTCGAGAGGGCTCTTGGTGTAGGCCCTACCCGTCGTCATCATGGCAACGTGCGCGGCTGAGGGGCCGTGGCACATCTCGCAACCGATGCCCGGCTCCCGAAAAACAACATGGTCTGGGCCAAGACCGCCGCCAAGAGTATTGCGCAGCTGGCTGGTATGGCAGACCGCGCAGTTCAACTGGTAGCTGGTGGAGGCGTCCAGTTTCTCCCAGCTAAATGGGTTGGCACGCTCGCTGCCTACGGCGTCGATTACTTTCCAGTAGTTCAACCATTTCTTTTGAACGGTGCTGTATTGAATAGGGAAGACGTGAATCTGCCCATTGGGTAATTGAGTGGCGTAGGCCTGCTGCCACTTAGAACCGATGGTGTAATCGACAGGATAGGAGTGCCAGCGGCCGTCGGACTCCATGATGTTGAAGTAGTGGCGGCCGCCCTGGATGACCATGCGCGCAAAGAGGGTGCGATGTTCACCCCGAGTGATTTGCAGTGCCCCGTTGCGATAGGCGACATCGTCGCCGGCATAGAACTCGTTGTTCTTCTCGAAGTCTCCGATGACATTTTCCGGTTGATACGGACGCAACATCTTCGCCATGCCGCTCTGCGACCACTGATGATAGATGTCGACATGACAGCCGGCACAGGCCTTCGATCCGGCGTATCCCGGTGGATTCTTCGTAGGAGCGGTGGTCTCTGCCGCGGCGGGTGAGAGCGCAATGTCTGTCCGGCCGTGCAGGCCGGCAACAAACGCGTCAAAGCTGGACTGCGACGCGGGTTTGCCTGCTTCCTGAATGGCGGACAATTGTTGCCGCGCCCGCGGCGCGAGCTCCGGGCTCTGCCGGTACACGGTAGCGAATTCGATAGCTGCCCGCGAGGCATCGTTTGCGTACAGGTAAGCAACACCCAGGAGATAGACGATCTCCATATCTGCAGGCTTGAGAGCGCGGGCTTGTTTAAGTGCGGACGCGGCCTGTTCCAGGAGCGATATTCGATGAGCGCCTGCAGGCGCTTGCAGCGCCTCGTTTTCCAATGCGCGTCCGATGACGAACCAGGCCGTTCCTTTTTGCTCCCTCTTGGTATCGGGCCAGTCGCGCTCGGGGACCCTGGCGGGGCGGTCAAATCGATCCAGATAGTCAAGAGCATCGCGGGCACTTGCAATGGCCGCCTCGTTCTGCTGCAGAACGGCCTGGACATCGGCGACTGCAACTAACAGCAGCGGATTTTCCGGCAACAGTGAGAGAGACAAATGCGCGTAGCCCAATCCGGACTTGAGATCGCCGAGATCAAAGCTTGAACGAGCAGCTGCCTCTGCAGCCACCGCCAGAAAGCCGGACCGGGGATACTTCAGGAGAAATGAACGTGCCAGGGCGACGATCTTCGCGGGATCGCTCGCCTTCAGGAGCTCGACGAAAGCTGACTTCTCCGCCGGATCCTTGATGTCGTCAGCGATGGTTGCAGGGGAACGACTTGCTGACCCTACGACGGAATCGATGTCCTGTGCCGCCAGCCGCAGGTTGGCACAGAGGAGTATTCCGGCCGCACCCATCCCTGCCGCACCCATCCCTGCCGCAAGGTAGATCAGAAGCATGTGGACTACGGATCTGGGCGGACTGACCATAATCTAACTGCGAAACTTGTATCCGAGCTTGACCAGATAGGCCTTGCTGAACACTGCGGTTTCCAGTGCGCTCATCGGTGTATCAGGAGCACGGTCCAGCTCCACCATTACGTCTGGATTGTGGCCCGTCTCTTCCAGCGTGTTCAAAATCGATTCGATATCGACAACTCCCATTCCCAATGGACAGTAGCCGGCGAAGTATTTCCCGCCGCTGTAATCTTTCAAGTGCATGTGTGAGGTGATCGGAGCAAAATCTTTGACCACGTTAGCGGCGTCGGCTCCGCCCTTCTGTAGTTGTCCCACATCGGGCGCAAACTTCATTACCTTCGTATTCACCGCATCCATGACGGTATAGACCTCGTCGCGGGTCTCGACCACCGTACCCGTATGCTGATGGAGTCCCGCGGGCATTCCAATATCCGCCAGTGCCGATCCATAGTCGTTCAGGCCGGAAATAATATCCGCACGATGTTCCTGAAAGTTGAAGCTGCCGGATCCTTGACCCTCAGTTCTGCTGTTGACCTGGATAACGGCGAATGTCCCTCCATACTTCTGGATGATCTTACCCACGCGAACTACGGTTGCGATATTCTCCTTGCGTGCTGCGGGATCCGTTACGTTCACGGCGATGTAACCGGCCTTCAAGGGAAGATGGTAAGTACTGATCAACCGGGTCAAGGTTCCGTCGGGATCATAGGTTTCGAGGATCGGGCTCACCGTTTCGAATCCGTAAAAACCCAGGTTGGAGATGTCTTTCACTGCAGCCTCGAGATTCGCCGGATCGTGAGTACTGACATTCCACGCCAGCGTCGAGTATCCAATCTTGAGCGTCCGGGGAGCCGTGGCCCCGGATGCGGGAAGCGCGGCGGCGCCCAAGGCAAATCCCACAGACTTGTTGAAGCTGCGGCGGCTGATTGATCTCTTCATTTCCACCTACTTTTTGGCAGCGAGCTGCGCGCTTGGCGTGGTATCAGTTTGCAGATCGCCAAGGACGAACTGAGTCGCTGCCAAAAGTAATTGTTCCATGCGGGCATCCTCGTAGAACTCAGGCCTGTGCCCAAGAGCGCAATTGAAGACCCGTCCTTTGCCGTAGCTGCTGACCCACACCATTCCATAGTCGTTGTCCGGACGAGTAGTGTAGCGGTTGGCGGAAAGCTCAGTCTTAGCGGGATCGAGGCTTATCAGGATGTGTAGCTTCTCTCGCGAGTAGGGTCCGGTGGGAAGGAAATGATAGAACTCGTCGAAGAAGTCGAAATCCTTTCCCTCAAATTGTTTGGTTAGGGGACTGTCGGGGTCTTCAATTCGCAGCGTTCCAGGCTCGCCGTTGTATTTATGAGCGCCCGATTGCGCTCCGATGAGGTTGCCGAACTCCGGCACGTCTACGCTGGCGAATGTGGTCGCATGTAGTCCAGCCACTCCACCGCCTTCCTGGACAAAGCGCATCAGCCCATGGATCACTTCCGGATCGATAAAGAGTTCTCCCTCAACGCTATTCAGGAACACGGCATCGTATTCCTTGATCTTTGGATATTTGAGATTATCCAGATCGTTGCTGAACGTTGGCACATAGGCGCCGGTGTATTTTCCGATGAGTTCGAGCGCGAGATTTCCATCGGGAATCGTGGCGTGATAGTAGCCGCCATCGACGCACAGATCGAGCACCAGAAGCTTACGCGGCTTGTTCGGCTTTACCAGCGCTTGGCGCGGAATCGCCGCATCGATCTTTTGCTTCAAGTCGGCCGAAAGATGGTCAGGCGAAGAGATGGTCTGCATGCGCGAAAGGGTGTCAATGCGATACGCGATCGCGGGCAGAACGGCTTTATCGTAAGCGTCCGCAGCTTGCGCAAGATTTCCGCCCTTGGGATCTAGTGTGAAGAAGAGAGGCTTGCCTTCGGATCTCTTGGCGCCGCCATCGCGCGCCGGCGGCCAATCCGATTGAATGACAGGCGGCTGAAGCTTACTTAGTTGGAGGAGAAATGCTGACGCATCCGCCACGTTGTGCAGGTCCGCGGCAAACAGCCTGTTCTTCACCAATGCAAGCCCATCGAGCGGTTGAATCCCAGCCTTTGCCCAGACGCCCAGATTCACGCTCAGACCGATGTGGTTGCTGAGAGTGTCGAGCGCTGCCATCGCGCTGCGCGTGTTCTCGTTTACAACGGCTACGTTCATTCCAGTCTCACTCGCCAACTTGTCGAGTTCAGAGAACGAAGCGGGCTCAGCCGGAACGATGACCATATCAGCGCCCAGCTCCTTGGCAAACTCGAATGATCTGCGTAGAGAGCCGTCGTCGGCGGGCAGAAGATCGAGAAAGTAGGCCGGCATGCGGAGACGCAATGCATCGAGCTTATTCTTTACCTGGCTCAGTTCGTCAGGGGTCAGATGGTAGTCGAGCTTCTTGGAAATCTCAGCACTGACCTGCTGCGAACTCACCCCCTCCACGGCAGACAGGCCAGCGGCGTCGGCCTTCACCGCTGCGTCCGAGAACGTGATGGAACCGAAGGCGTCAGTCCGGACGCCGAGTCTCCAGCCGAGTATCTCGGTCGCGCTGGTGCGCAGCCTGCCTCGATCCGCGGGGCGAACAGAAACAGACGGCAGGCTAAAGCTGCCGGGACCGGTCTTCTCTCCACCGCCTGGATTCTTGTTCGGGTCCGGCGGCGTTTGCGTGCCCGCTGACATCCCTGGGCAGGCGAGCAGTGCGAGCAACAATAGGGCCAGACACGTCGCCGAGGTTCGAGCACTCCAGTAGCCTGGATTCATGACACGCATCAAATCCTTTCGAGAACGGGCGACTTGCGGCCGGTAAAGGGAATTATTGCTTGGGCAAGGCAAATGCGTAATAGCCCTGCGCTTCTGCCTTGCCTGCTTTCCACGCGAAGCCCTCTGCCGGCGCGGCTTCGGCAGGATGTCCGGAGGCGCAGAAGACGATGTACTGCCTTCCGTCCACTTCATACACTGACGGCAGCCCTTCAGGATTTGCCTCAATCTCCTGCTCCCAAAGCAGCTTCCCAGTGTCTTTGTCGTAGGCGTGAATGGTGCGGTCGGGCCAGGTCGCTATAAAGACCAGGCCGCCTGCCGTCACAATCGGCGCGGTTCGATTTGCGGCCAATGAAACCTTCGCGGTTCCGGTGTCCCTAATGCCTTTGGCTGCCAACCCAGGAACAACACCAATCGGCACCCTCCACTTGAGTTCCCCGTCATTCAGATCGATGGCGACCAGGGAAGTCCATGGCGGGCTGATCGCGGGCAGGCCGTCACTGGAGAGAATTCTATTTTCATAGGTGCCAAAATATCGCGTGATTCCCGGCGGTGGCGGCAGCCGTTCCATTCCGCCCCCTGGGGCCGCTGGCAACGGTGGACCGCCGGCTTCCGGATTTGAAATGTACGCAGCCAAAGCATCCAGATACTCAGGCTGCAGATCGGAGAAACCCGGCATCTCGCCCTCGCCGCCGCTGACAATCTTCTTGAACTTGTCGATGCCAATATCCCTGGGCGACATGACGCCGGTGCGATTAGGACCATGACAACCTTGACAGAGTTGAGAGAAGACAGCATGACCTTGAACCTCGGCAGTCGCCGAATGCGGCACGCGCAGCGGGAGTTTCTGCGACAACTTAAACTTCAGCTCCGGTGAATCCGAGGTCCGCAAATAGACTATGCCCGTCTTGGGATCAGCTGCGCCGTTACCCCAGTTGGCGCCGCCATCATCCGCTGGAATCTGGATGGAGTTGCGCTTGGCTGTACCCGGGGTAAAGATGCCTTGGTTGTTCGAGGCCCGAAGTATCTCCAGGATATGCGCTCTGTCGGCCTCGCTCAGGTACGGGTTGATGTCCTTCTCAGTGAAGCTTTGGCGCGCGAATGCAAGAGGCTTTGTGGGGACGGGTTGCGTTGGCCATGACTCTTCTCCTGGCGCATCGCTCTTTGGCACAGGACGTTCCTCGATCGGCCAAAGTGGTTTTCCTGAGACGCGGTCAAACACAAACAAGAAACCTGACTTCGTGGGTTGGGCAACGACGTCGACGGTCTTGCCGTCATGCTGCACGGTCAACAACTTCGGCGCCGTAGTTGGATCGTAATCCCACAAATCGTGATGGACGGTCTGGAAATACCAAAGCCGCTTGCCAGTTCGCAGGTCCAACGCCAACAGGCAATCTCCGTACAAGCCAGCCCCGATGCGGTCACCGCCCCAAAAATCGTAGGTAGGTGAGCCGAGCGGGAAATACCCGATAGCCCGTTTCGTATCGATGGCGAATTCGCCCCACGTATTAACCCCGCCAATATACTTCCACGCGTCCTTCGGCCAGGTGTCATAGCCGAACTCGCCCGGGTGGGGCACGGTGTGAAAGCTCCAAACCGTCTTTCCCGTCAGCACGTCATATGCGCGAATGTCGCCCGGAGGGGAACCGTAGGATTCGCTGGTCGCCGAACCCAGGATGATCATGTTCTCGAAGACGTGTCCGGGCGTGCCGGTTTGAATCTCCGGAATGGTCTTGGGGTCACGGCCGAGTCCCTCGCGCAAGTTGATCCGCCCATCGACGCCAAAGCTGTGGATCGACGCGCCGGTACTGGCATCGATCTCCTGAAGATAGCTGTCGGCCGCAAAGATCAGCCTGCGATCTTTCCGATCTTTGCTCTCCCAATAGTTGATGCCCCGGTCGGTGGGAGTTCCATCGGTCGGGTGCGACCAAATCTCCTTGCCGGTTGCCGCATCGAGACAAACAATCGACTTCCCACTGCCGAGAACGTACATCCTGCCGTCCACGATCACTGGGCTGTAACTGAATCGGGCGCTCACTCCGGGGACGGAATAGAACCAGGCCTGGGTGAGCTGGCTCACACTGGTCTTGTTGATCTGCTCCAGGGGGGAGTATTGCATGGCGTCGACTCCGCCGCCGTAATCTGGCCAGTTCACTGAGGTGGGAGATTTTTGCGTGCGCCCCGGCAGGATAGCAGTCATGCACCCCAGGGCTAGCCAGCAGACGCTTCGCTTCTTGAACTTCATATGGTATCTATAGCCCTTCAGCCCAGCAGGCCGACGCAAAAACACTCCGATTGGAAACGCATCCTTATATATGTGTGCGAGTTGGGCTTGTCAAGGAAAACATCTAAATCTGACAATACGCACACTATATGATGACTCTAAACTTCCAAGCGTCCACGACGGCAGGCTCTGCCGCGCAATATGATGAATGGATGATCCGAGTGGAAACAGTGAGCGAAGCCGAGCGATTTCGAACCATCATTGAGACCCTCTACACGCCGGTACTCGGCGACGTATTGGATGTGTTGGGCTATACCCATCAGTTCCTTCCCCAACCGATTCAACCTATGAAGGAAAGCATGCGGCTGGTTGGGCGTGCTATGCCAGTTCAGATTGCCGACGCGTGGGGAAAGCAGGAAGATCCGTTCGGTCTCATGACCGAAGCCCTGGATCAGATACTTCCCGGTGAGGTCTACGTCGCCACGGGAGGCTGTCACAACTGTGCGGCGTGGGGCGAAATTCTTACCGCCACCGCGCGGACGCGTGGTGGTCTTGGTGCAGTTATCGATGGATTTCATCGCGACACCCCGCAAGTCCTGGCGCAGAATTGGCCGGTTTTCAGCCGCGGACGGTATGCGCAAGATGCAGGAATCCGCTCGAAGATTGTGGACTACCGATGCCCAGTCGAAATCGGGGCAGTCCGTATCGAACCCGGCGACCTGATTTTTGGGGACATAGACGGCGTGTTGGTTGTGCCCCGTGTGATCGAAGAAGAAGCCATTGCTCGCGCGCTTGAAAAGGCACGCGGAGAGAAGGTAGTGCGCAAGGAAATCGAGGCAGGTTTGTCGAGTACCGAAGCGTTCCGCAAATATGGAATTCTCTGAAATACTTGGTTCAACTGCGGCTCCTTAGGTTGAAACGCGATGTCGCGGAAAGGCAACATGTCTGAACTCGAAATAACTGATAGCCGCCTTTTATTTCTCAACCCCAAAGACAATGTCTGCACGGCTATATCTCCCATCGCCAGCGGTGTAACTCTGCATATAAAGGGAAAGGAAGTTCTTTTAGAAAGAAGCATTCCGCTTGGCTTTAAGATAGCTTCCAGCAACATCGCCATCGACGAAACCATCGTCAAATATGGAGTCCCGATAGGCTCTGCAACACGGGATATCGCACTGGGGGAGCTGGTCCATATTCATAACATGAAGAGCGATTACCTGCCGACTTATACTCTCGACAAGGAAGGTGACCATGACTGGCACCACTGAGTTACACGGATATCTTCGCAAAGACGGCCGCAAAGGCATACGGAATTACGTTGCCGTGTGCTACCTGGTGGAGTGTGCCCATCATGTGGCCCGTGCCATTGCCAATCCTTTTGAGGAGCGCGGAGTCCACGTGATTGGTTTTGGCGGATGTTATCCGAACGAGTATGCCTCGCGCATGATGAAAAGCCTTTGCACGCATCCGAATGTTGGGGCGGTCCTGCTGGTGTCGTTGGGTTGCGAAAGCTTTGATCGCCATAGCCTGGAAGAGGCGGTTCGGCGAAGCGGCCGATACGTGGATACCTTAATCATCCAGCAGGCCGGTGGCACTCGCAAGACGATTGAAAAAGGCCGCTCGTGGGTCGAATCCACGCTTGCCGCAATGCAGTCAGATGTCAGGACTCCGATGAGTGTGAGGGAGCTGGTTGTCGGTACCGTATGTGGAGGTTCTGACACCACCAGTGGCATCACAGCGAACCCCGCCATTGGCCTGGCTTTCGACCAGCTGACCGCCCGGCACGCAACCGCTATCTTTGAGGAGACCGGAGAGCTGATCGGGTGTGAACACATTATGGCGCAACGCGCGCTCACTCCCGAACTGGCGGATGAACTGGTTGCGGTCGTGGCCAAGGCGGCACAATACTATTCCACCCTTGGCCATGGCAGCTTTGCCCCGGGAAACGCAGACGGAGGCCTCACCACTCAGGAAGAGAAATCCATGGGCGCTTATAGCAAGAGTGGCAGCTCAAAGATTTGCGGCATTCTGAAACCTGGAGATACTCCTCCGACCGGAGGCCTCTACCTGCTCGACGTAGTTCCGGACGGTCCAGTGCGATTTGGATTTCCGAACATAAACGATAATGCCGAAATCGCAGAGCTCATCGCGTGTGGTTCGCACCTGATCTTATTTTCGACGGGGCGTGGTTCTGTTGTCGGCTCGGCTCTCTCACCGGTGATCAAAGTTTGCGCCAACCCGCAGACGTTCCGCCGCATGACCGATGATATGGATATCAACGCAGGGCGCATTCTCGAAGGTTCGGCGACTCTGGACCAGCTTGGTGATGAGGTCTATGACGTATTGATGGCTACGGCGCAAGGCAGGCAAACCGCTTCGGAATCTCTCGGGCATCAGGAGTTTGTCTTGACCTATAAATACTTTGAACCAACAGGCCCAAGCTGTCTGCCGCTCGCGTAAATCGGAATGTCGGGGGATGAGCCGATACTCGGTGGTTGCTGCCAATTCGCGAGTCTTGGTTGTTAACCGTCGGGGTGGTTCAACTGTTGATCTTTGCAGCGTTTAGCAGAGCCGCAAGATAGCGGTCAAAATTTGTTTCGAAACGCTGCTTGGGCACGGAGATTCCAAGCACGAACCGGCCTCCCAGTCCTTCCACCGGCACGGCGAGACATTGAAGGCCCTCATGGAATTCTTCATTGTCCAGGGAATAGCCGTTGGCTCGGATACGTTCGAACTCCCTCGCCAGTTCCTCCGGATCGGTGATCGTTTTGGCCGTCCTGGCTTCGAGGGGATGCTTGGCCAAATAGGCTTGGCGTACGGCCGGCTCGACCATCGCGAGGAGTAACTTTCCGGCGGCTCGTGCATGGGCATAACCGCTGTAACCCTGGGGCACCTGAGCAGCTCCGACCGGAGATTCGCCGCGTGCGGTCGCCAGGGCAACGATTTCACCATCAACCCATCCGCCTGCGTGGGCGGTCTCTCCGGTGGCGGCGACAATCGCTCTGACCCGGCGAGCAAGATGTTCAGGGGGGGCCAATTGCCGGCGAAAGCCTTCCGCTATGGAAACCGCCGCAAGGCCGAGCACATACTTATTGCTGTCATTCTTCCTGATGATCCCGGTCCCATGCATGGTGTGGATGAGATGGTAGGTTACCTGGCGCGAGAGACCCAGTTTATCCATGATCTCTTTGGCTCTCAAGCCGTTAGGGCTGTCGGCAACTGCAAGCAGAATCGCGATTGTACGGACGGCGGACTGTATCCGCGGCTTGAGGGGGTTCTCTTCCGCCGTCAGCGAAGACGATCCGATCGAATCGAGCGTATTCGTTGCATATCCATCCACGGGTTAATCTCCTTGGAAATCGTTAGCCCCGGCGATCGCATCATGGGGTTCTCCGTATAAGCGTCACCTGGTGCTAGGATTCAGCGGTTCCCACCCAATGGTAAATGAATGCGCCGCCAAATATGGCGCAGAGGCTAAAATGACCGGTTTAGGCGTGCGACCGCTTGACAGCTCCGCGCATTGGCTCAAGCCCAAGCGTAACTGCTTCCAATGCAATAGTTTGAGCTGGGAAGAGCCATCTTCAACGGACGCGAATGTGCAGGCAAAAGTTTCACCGGCGAGCAGATTGACCGCGGGTTTTCTGCTTCCAACGGCTGAAGTCATCCTCGCGCGGCCGGCCGATGTGCCCCTCAATATACTATGAAGCGGCTGCGTGCAGAGTGTGCCTAGAGGACTCAGGATGGACTTGGAACTGACTGGAAGCGTTGCGGTGGTCACTGGTGGGGCCAGCGGTATCGGCTGGGCGTGTGCCCGCGCCTTGTCGCGGGAAGGCTGTCATGTCGCCTTGTGGGATTTGTCGACCCAAACCGAAGATGCGGCGGGCGTGCTGGCTGAGGAGTTCGGCCGCTCATCGCTCGGTATATCGGTAAACGTCTGTGATTTTGCTGCGGTGCAGGAGGCAGTTCGGCAAACCGAAACCGCCCTGGGACCGATCTCTCACCTGGTTCACGCTGCAGCGGTGGGGTCAGGAAGATTCGGCTACCCGTTTACGAATCTCGAGCCTGCAGACTGGCCGCGAGTATTAGAGGTGAACATATTAGGAATGGTTCACGTCGCACATGCGATCGCCCCGGGAATGATCTCGCGGAAAGAGGGGACTTTCGTGTTCCTGGCATCTGTTGCCGGGCAAATTGGTTCCCAGACCGACCCGCCTTACAGCGCGAGCAAAGCGGCTAACATCAACTTTGCGCAGGGTATGGCAAAGGATTTAGGTCCGCATGGCATTCGCGTCAACGTGGTGAGTCCGGGTATGGTGCGCACACCCCTCAACGAGCGTGTGTGGAAGGCGTGGAACGATCAACAACCGCTGGCGAAGCGTCGCTCGTATGAAGACTGGGCGGGCGATAAGGTGCGGGCCATCACACCGCTTGGCCGGTGGCAGGAGCCCGAGGACGTGGCCGACATGGTGACGTTTCTGTCCTCTGCAAGGGCGGCGCAGGTAACCGGTCAGACCGTCAATGTCGATGGGGGCCACGTAATGCACTCGTAGCTGCGCCGGTTGTTACGCCGGCTTTGGAGTTAGTTGGTAGTGACTCGAAACGAATAGGTGCCCGCAGGCAGTTCGTAGGTGGAGCTTCCATCTCCGCTACTCACCAAACTAAGCTTCTTATTTCCTGCTAACGCTTCGCCGTCCAGCGTGAACTTGGCCTGTTGAGTTGCTGCCAGCGGCAGGCGGGCGGTGGTGTTGGGCGGAATCGTGACCAGCCAGGTAACCGCTGTTCCGTTCATCGACCATGAAGATCGTATCTCCCCATAAGAGGATTGATAGCGGAAATCGAGACTTCCCAGGCGGGTATCGAAGTTTGGATGAAGATAGATGGTATGGAAGCCAGCGTCTGAGGGCAGGGCGTCGATGCCGGCCGCGTAGCGGTAAATCCAATCGGCTACGGCGCCATAGGCATAGTGGTTATAAGAATTCATGCTGGGGTCGCCCCGCATCTGGTCCCCGTTCCACCTCTCCCACATGGTGGTGGCGCCATGCCCTACCAGGTAACCCCAGGAGGGATACTCTGTGTTGAGTAGCAGGCGATAGGCAACATCGCTGTGACCCGTATCCACCAACACTGCCAGCAGATAAGGGGTGCCCAGAAATCCGGTTGCCAGCCGTCCTCCGTTAGCCTCGATCTTCGCTACCAGCTTCTTGCTGGCTGCGTCGCGCAGCGAGTCGGGTAGCAGGTGCATGTTCAGAGCCAGCACATAGCCGGTCTGTGTATCGCCCCCTTTGGCCTTGGCCTCTGGATTATTGATCTGCCCGAAGGGCGAAGGACCGTTATCGGCCCCGGCGATAAATCCGTCCGGGTGAACAAACTCGTTGGCAAAGGCGGTCTTGATCTTGCTGAACAAGGCATCGTACTTTGCCTCATCTTCAGTCTTGCCCAGGGCATGCGCCATCTGCTTCATGAGCGTGACATCGTAAGCCCAATAGGCAGTGGCCACGAGAGGCTCGAGCGTCGGCCCTTCCGGAGAGAGCCAATCGCCAAAGGGTATTCCGTATTCCTTCTTCCAGAGGTAATCCGGATTGGCCGCCTTGATCGCCGACAGGTACTTCTCCATCGCGTCCCAATTTTGCTCCAGTACGCGCGTGTCTCCGGACTGCAGCCACGCGGTCCAGGGAATGATGACGCCTGCATCACTCCAGCCGGCCCCGAAGCCGGGATTCGGTGTATCCGTGCCCGGAGCAAAGATGCCGTACATCGGCGTGCCCACTTGTGTCCCTCTCATGTCCTGGGCAAATTTCTTGGAAAACTGTGTCAGGTCCATGTTGTAGGACGCTGTCCGCCAGAAGACTTGCGCGTCCGCGGTCCAGCCCAAACGCTCATCCCGTTGCGGGCAGTCCGTGGGTACCCCAACAAAGTTAGACCGCTGCCCCCAGAGGATATTGCTCCACAGCTGATTGATCATCGGGCTACCGGAGCGCAGTTGCACCGTAATGGGCGCGTCGGTATATATCGCCACTGCTTTCACGGTAGTAAGGTCGGGCTTAGCAGGCAGGCCGCTCACTTCCACATAGCGGAAGCCATGAAAAGTGAAGTCGGGCTGGAACTCCTCCCGGCCCTTACCGGAAAGAATGTAGTGGTCCGTTGCTTTCGCAGTGCGCAGATTGTCGACATATAGGGTGCCGTCAGGATTGAGCACTTCACCGAAGCGCAACTGAACATCGGTACCCGCTGGGCCGCGGACCTGCAGCCGTGCGACTCCGGCCAGATTCTGGTGGAAGTCGTAGATGTAGATTCCGGGCTTGGGGCTGGTGATGGCCTTCGCAGTAAGCGTCTGCTGGGGACGTATCGGTTGGAAGGACTGTGGAACAATCTCCGGTTCTAACGGCTTGACCAGATCGACGGGCTTCCATTGGGCCTCAGAAAAAGTGGCCGTATCCCAGCCCGCCTGCTCTTTGGTCGCGTCGTAGTTTTCGCCGTCGTAAATTTCCGCCTGAGAAATCGGCGAGAGATCCGCTTTCCATGATTCGTCGGTCGCAATCCATTCGACCGAGCCGTCTGCATGCTCGATGCGAAGCTGTGCCTTGAGCGCCGGAGGAGTGTCTCCATAGTTATATCCCTGGCGGAACCACATCAGAGGAGTGGTGTACCAACCCGGCGCAAGCCACGCCCCCATCGCATTTTGCCCGGTCTTCAGTTGCTGGGTGACGTCATACGCCTGGTAGGGAACGTGGGTGCGGAAATCGTCCCATCCTGGGGACAGAACCTGATCGCCGACGCGCGCGCCGTTGATCTGGAATCGGTAGGCGCCCAGCGCGGTGACATAAAGTCGCGCAGACGTGACGGGCTTGTTGATCGCGAAGGTGTGGCGCAGTAACTTCACCGGCCCGGTCGGCCAGGGATTTCCCATCGCGGCTGTGCTCATCGGCGAGGCAGGAGGCACATAGGCGATTGCGGGCTGCCAGGCAGAATCGTCGTACTCCGGTGCATACCAACTCTGCTTGGCGTCGAGGGCGGCTTTCCACTCCTTGCCGCTGGTCCAGACATGCGTCGAGCCATCCGTCATCTGGACATAAAGACATGCGCTCATCGGTGTGCGATCGCTTTCAGACGCCCCCGTGCCGTTGGCCGAAGGCGTTCCGTACAACGTGACTCCTACTGCCAGCAGGTTGTCACCGACGCGTAGGTCGGTCGTGACATCCTTACGCAAGTAGGTCTTCCATGGCGCCTGCTTCCAGGGCGGCAGGGGCAAAATTTCCAGCACCTGCTTGCCATTTACCCATGCCGCGGCCGAATCCTCGCCGGTTACGAAGAGGTCCGCGTGTTTCACCGCTCCTGAGAGCTGGAATTTGAGGCGAAAATCGTGTTGAGTATCGCGCCCTGCCTGGGCGCCCGCGGGAGAACTGTCGGCATTGGTGATCCAGGTGGCGCCGGACTTGCGGACGGCGCGGTGCTCCGCGTCCTCATAGCCGATCCACTGGGCTTTCCAGTTCTCCTTGAGCAATCCAGTTTCCCACCAGCTCACGTCGCTGGCCGGGTAGGGCTTTCCATCCTTGTTCCAAAGCTCCACACGCCAGTAGTAGCGAGTCGAGGCTGCTAACTCCGGACCGCCATACGCCACGGCAAATGATTTGTCTGAAGTGATACGGCCGCTGTCCCACACGTCCGGCTTGCCGCCGAGAAATGCGGGCTTGGTTGCCACCTTGATTCTGTAAGCCGTCTGCCGTGCGGCAAAGCCGTCATCCTGAAGCTGCCAGGAGAACAGCGGCTGAGCCGAATCGATGCCCAGCGGATGATCCAGTGAATCGCAAGTAAGATGTTGCGGCTTCCCCGCAGAGGCCGATGCTGTGCAGGCTGTGAATGCAAGCCCGGCGGTAACAATGACCAGAGCGAAAGCGCGGCACTGTCTGCGCCAGCCTTTGTGGGTTACATTGGCTTGGCGAAGGGCACTCGCTGCTAGGTTAGAGGAGCATTGCGGCCTTGTATTCATGCGGCTTAACTATCCGGTTGCCAAGGCGGCAATGTCAATAGGAAAGAGCTATCCCTTTCGAATCGGGGTCAGGTTTTCAAAGCCATATCAAGTTGAGCTTTTAGCCCTTGTTCCCAGACGAAGGACGGGTGCCCCATATCTCGCTCGTTCTTCGCGAGATGTGGGATACCACCGCTCTTTCCCTCTGACTCTCGATTCGTCCGAGACGCTTAGCGGTCAACATTGGTGGTATCACCCGTCCTTCGTCAGGGAACAAGAGCCGGAAAAGTTCCCCCGGGGTGCTTGTTGGCTTGGAACCGCGGAATTTCGCTGCACTGCACCTCACTTTTAACGGGCCCTCCCCACAAGACAAAATGTCGAATCAGAAACTGTTGCTCTATTGCCAGCTTTATGTATGATGGGTGCGGCCTTGGCAGGCCGGAGCGAGAGACCATGATGACGTAACTCTCGTGAGTCAGATCGGAGAAAAACTTTGAAAACTCCACACCCTCGCTTGCGCGCGGCATACTTCAACAGCGGCCGATATATCGGTCGGTTCATCCTGCCGGCGGTCCTTTGCACCAGTTCACTTGTCGTGGCGCAATCCAAGAGCCCACCCAATGTGGTCACGCTGGATTGGAACAAGACCGTTATTGTGTCGAAGTCAACGCCGACGCTGCAGGTTGTCGTCAACCCCATGTTGCGCTCCGGGGCGCCCATGCACGATGGCGCCTTCCAGGCGCTCAAGGAGTTGGGTGCGGACTACGTCCGCTATGTTCCATGGTTGCCCTATCCCAGGCTCGGTGTCGCTGAATTGGAGCCGCCAACCAGAGAAAAGACTTCCTGGGATTTCTCGCTGATCGATCCCATGACCAAAGACTTTCTCGCCGCGACTGAAGGCCACAGTACGGTGATGAACTTCAGTACCATTCCCACTTGGCTATTCAAGACAGACAAGCCCGTCACCTATCCGTCCGACCCGAACCAGGTGTACTGGGACTACACCCAGGGAACGGAGCTGAAAGATCCCTCGGGCGCAGAACTAGGCGACTACTACGCGCGGCTAGTGAGCTGGTACACCAAGGGCGGCTTCACCGATGAGAACGGGAAGCAGCACACTTCCGGGTTTCACTACAGCTTTCCCATTTGGGAGGTGCTCAACGAGGTGGACTTCGAGCACAAAATGACCCCGGAGCAATACACTGCACGCTACGACGCGATCGTCAGTGCAATCCACAAAGTAAGTCCGGACACAAAGTTCATGGGTTTGGCATTGGCCGATCCTGGCGCCGATCCTCGCTATTTCGAGTATTTTCTCAACCCCGCCAACCACAAACAGGGTATCCCTCTCGACTACATCTCCTATCATTTCTATGCCCATCCGTCGCCGGACCAGGACATCAATGACTGGCAATTTACCTTCTTCAACCAGGCGGACCAGTTCCTCACTACGGTCAGGTACATCGATGCGATCCGCCAGCGTCTTTCTCCTCAGACCAAGACTGATACCGACGAACTCGGCGTCATCCTCACCTCCGACGAGGTTGAGATCGCAGATGGAAAAGCACACCCAGACAAGATTCCAAATCTGTATTGGAATGCGGCGGGCGCCGTTTACGCTTACCTTTTTGGCGGGTTGGCGAAACAAGGGATTGACGTGATTGGGGAATCGCAACTGGTGGGTTATCCATCGCAGTTCCCCAGCGTGACGATGATCGACTGGAAGAACAGCAAGCCCAACGCCCGTTTCTGGGTACTGAGCTTGTTGAAGGATAACTTCCACGCCGGAGATCAACTGGTCGAGACCACGCTCTCTTCCAATAGCGACATCGCGGCGCAGGGGTTCATTACCCCGGCGGGCAAGAAACTTTTGCTGGTCAACAAGAGAAAACGGGTCATCGACGTCACCTTACCGGATGGCGCGCAAAACGCGAATCTCTCCACGGTCGACGAGGCGAGTGGCGAGGGCGCGGCTCGCACTTCGAAACAGCAAGGGACTCATTTGGATCTTGCCCCATTCGCGGTGGTTGTCGTTAGCTTCCCGTAAAAGTCACTTCTCACGATGCGGAGCCTTTATGCAAAGAATTGCTTTCCTTTTGCGGTTGCGCGAGGGGACTGAAACGGCGTATGACGCCGCGCACGCCACTGTGTGGCCGGAGATGCTGGCGCTCCTCAAGCGATCGGGCATCTCGGAGTACTCGATCTTCCGCCGGGATCAACTGCTTTTTCTCACCATGCATGTCGAGAACTTTGAGGAGACCTGGGACCGGATCGAAGCCGATCCAGTGAATACGCGATGGCAGCAGGCCATGGCTCCCTATTTTGCTCCGCTTGATCCACTTCTGCCTGGAGAGCGTTTCCCCATGATGCGAGAAGTATTCTTTATGCCTTAGTCCTGTTTTTAAAAGTCACCGCGTCCACGGTGCTCCTGTATCCGTCTGGTTAGTATCCTCCTCGCCTACTTCAGGCTGCGATTTACTCTTGATGGCAATCAGGCTGTATATTTAGATTTCAATAGAGGATTCATGCCTTGACCAAAGCGAAGATTAGCCGGCTCTATCTGATCCCGATTCTTTCCAAGGCTATGGACATCCTCGAATTGCTGGAAACGGAGAAGAAGGCCCTTACTCTGGAAGACATCTTCCAACGGGTCCATATTTCGAAGACCAGCGTCTATCGCATTCTCAAGACTTTCGTCCATCGCGGCTATCTCGCTCAATCTCAGGACGGACGCTATCGCGCCGCGGCCCGGCCCAAGAAAGTCCGCTTCGGCTTCGCCAGCCAAAGCGTGACCATGCCGTTTTCAGAGGCTGTAACCGCCAGCTTGCGCAGCGCCGCAACCAATTCGGGCATCGATCTGGTGGTGATCGACAACAAGTACGATCCGGAAGTGGCTTTGCGCAACGCGGAGGAATTCGTTGGCAAGGGAGTAGATCTGGTTATCGAGTTTCAGATCGACGAACACATAGCGCCTTTGATTGGACACACGCTTTCGAGCGCAGGAATTCCCGTGATCGCAATCGACATTCCACACCCGCACGCAACTTATTTTGGAGTAGATAACTTCCAGGTTGGTTTCGAGGCAGGTGAGCTTCTGGCGCAACATGCGATCGATCAATGGAAAGGCAAACCGGACTGGGTGGTAGGCCTGGATATTGCCGAGGCCGGCTCCTTCGTGCAGAGCAGGATCACGGGGGCGTTCCAGGGCATTCGTTCCCGTCTGCCGCAGTTTTCGTCGGATCGCTTCATGAGGCTGGAGGGCGGCGGACTGCGGCAGCGCAGCTACCAGGTGACGGCGGCATTTCTACGCGATCACAAAAAACAGCGAATTCTTATTGCCGCGGCGACCGATACCAGCGTGCTTGGCGCTCTGCAAGCGGTGCGTGAGTACGGGGCGGAAAAGAACGTCGCCGCAGTTGGTCAGGATTGCATCCCGGAAGTGCTGGAAGAGATGCGCTCCGGCGCTGACTGTCTCATCGGTTCGGTTTCCCATGAAGCGCACACGTATGGTCCACGCTTGATCCAGTTGGGGCTAGCCATGCTGAGAGGAAGCGCCGTTCCGCCTTACAACTTTGTGCACCACAAGCTGGTGACGCCTGCCAGTTTGAAGTAAGAAAAGGCTCAAGGTTTCAGAACTGTCACCACGTAGTCTGCTGTTTGTGATCCGTCGGGTGAGGCTACATGGATCTTGACCGCAGTCGACTTGCCGGAGAGCGGGACGACGTTGGCGTGCCCGGTTTTGGCGGATTGCCCATCGATGGTGAGCACGCTCGACCGTGATGACGTCGGCTCAACTGACAGGGATGCGGTGGCGCTGTTCCTGAGCAGGGTCGCGGTATAGCTTTTCACATTGGGTGAGAAGGCCGGTTTCAGCACCGCGCCGTCAACATTGAGGAGCGTGAGGCCGGCGATCTTGTCGACAGGAGCCGGGAGGTAATGCTCCTTGTTTACATTGATCGCGACCCAGTCCGGATCGTGCATGCGATCGCCAATTGTGACTTGCAGCAAGCCCGTGGGCCGGTAGGACGGAACAAGCACCGCGTCTCCCTTGTCCATCAAAGATTGCAGGGCTGATTGCAGGTTATCGAGGTACTTTTCGCCGATCAACGGGCGATCGTTGTGGCCCGTCATGATATGGGTGACCTTGCCGCGGAAGTACTGCCTGGTTGTCTTCACGGTAGCCAGATAGGTATCCAGCGGAACCTGGGTAAATTGGAGCCAAAGCGCGTCAGGAATGGTGGGCGAGTTGCTGCCGACGGAGTCGCCGGTGAAGAGATTGCCGGTTTTTTCGTCAAAGACCACGATCGACCCGGGAGTGTGCCCAGGTGCATCGTAGATGACGAGCGAGCGGTCCCCGAGGTCGACACGGTCTCCGTTGCGGACGGACTGAAGATTCTTAGCAATCACGTCATCGGGGATGCCCCGGCTCTTAAGTAGACGCTCGGTTGCCGGCCGATCCGCCGCACCGATGCGTTCCACCGTGTCGGCAATGAACTGGTCTGCCTGTCCAATGTGATCGCCGTGGCTGTGGGTGAAGATCGGCTCAATGGGCAGCCCATCGGTGTACTGCGAAAGGTATTCTCGCAGCTTGCCCCGTCCCTGGCCGCTATCGATCAGCGCGACCGCCTTTTCACCTTTCACGAGAAACATCTTGTCGTTGTCGGAGTCGCGGATCATGCGTACACCGGGCAGAATCTCTTCTGAGACGTACGCTGTGCGGTCCCGCCGATCCACGACGAACTGGAAATTTGCGATGGCGCTGTTGGTGTGACCCTCATGCATGGCGACTGCGCGTAGCGTATAGCCAGCCTTCAGGCCGTGATCCCCCTCGTAGATACCACCGATGAACAGCACCTGAGACGGATCGTACACCGGACTCTTTGTGGTGGGATTGCTACCGTCCCAGGTGTAGTGGATCGTGGCTCGAGGATCAGCATCCATCAGTGTGACGGATTCAGTAGTGGGATATGTGCCAGGATCAGGAAATACTGTTGGCGCTTCCAGCTTGGGACCGGACCCCTGCGGCTCGGGTGGCCCGAATTGCGCGTGGAGAAACGGGGTGAGGCAGAGAAACGCAACCAGCATCAGTCGACGGGAAGTCGAGAGCAGCTTAGGACGCATGGGCGCAGCAGCGCAGGTTCGGAACAATTCTGTGCCTCCAAAAAATACTGGCCGATGGAACATGACCGGATCCACGATCACGCTGTCATCTTCAACTTGTATACACGGTGCCCGTTCTCCCAAACCAGGGTATGAAAGAGCTTCGGGGTGGTATTCGCCTTCAACACGGTGAGAGTCTCGCGAGCTACGCACTTGCCCGCCAGCCTGGCTGCGCCTGGATTGCCTCCCTGCGAGATGCCCGCGCCATGCCCGTCAGTGCACGAGCAGTCGCTGCCGAAGAACAGCTTGTCTTTGTGCCGCTTTAGGAAATCTACGGTGAAGGAAGGATCGCGCGTGAGCGCGTTGTTGCCCGAGTTCGCGGAAAGATCACCGTAGAGGTTGGGATAATCGGAGAGCCATTTGTCCGTAATGCCTCCGCGCACGATGGGGGTTCTCGGGTAGTCCTTGTCGTTGGCATAATCCGCGCTGACGTTGGCCCAAAATGCGTCGCAATGTCCGACGAAGGTAGTTTTTGGAAACTCTTTCAGGATGGTATCGAAGCGCTTGAACCCGGTGTTGAAGACACCTTCGGTGGGTGTATGCGGCACTTCCTGAAAGTGAATAGTCACCGGCACATCAAGCTCCGCCGCTGCCGCATACAGCCGCCGCATCTCCGGCCCATCGGCTTCGACATGAAATTTCACCTCGCCGAAGCCGTGCGCTCCAGACTTTACCGCTTCTGTCAGCAGCTTTACCGCATCGGGTGCGGAGACGTTCGTGCTCACGGAGTAACCGGCAAAGCGCGCAGGCTCCTGCGCCATGAAGCGTTTCGCGTCGTCGGCCGCGGTAAGCCGCGCCAACATATATGCCGCCTGACAACCCGATCCGTTCAGGTGAGCCAGGTTCGCCTCCAACGTAGGCCGGGGATGAAAGTGACAGTCGATCACAGGGCTACCCCACAGATTCGCTGTCTCCGGCGGCAGCTGAGCCTTGACGATACGTACCGCCGCAACCGCTACCATGGAGGTAAGAAATGTTCTCCTATTGATTCCCACAGAGGCACGCTCCTTTGCCCGATTCACTCACGAGAGAGTATATGCTGGCCGATCTCCACCTAAGACGAACGTGTTCTCGAATTAGTTTAGCTATTTGTCGTTCGCCTGGATCAGATCCATGAGTCCACCGTCGATGGCAGTCTCCGCGCAGCCCGGTTTCAAACGCGAGCTCAATACCTGGAAGGTGTATGCTCCGAACGACGCATCATCCGGTATATAACCTGAGTTAGCCATTCCATTGGCCAGCGTCACCATCACGGTATTCGCCATGGGCGATTGTTCTTTCAAGTGTTTGCCAATAGCGCTGTAGAGCTCCGCGTCGACCGAGGCGAGCGCTACATCCCCTATGCGCAGCACACCCAGCCGGATGTGCACCGGATCACCATCCTCATAGGTGCCGGGACCGCCTTCACGCGTGTTGTCGAGACGGTGGCGCCCGGGACAGGTGGTCATGTCCTGGCCAGCCGAGATGACCGGGTTGGGATCCATGCGGGTGGTGTTGGTCATTACACGAATCACCTCTTCCCCAAGGAGCACGCCTTCGCTTTGCATCACGAGTTCGAGCGCGTCGCGAACGGCTGGGTCGAGCGGGTGTTCCGTCACCTTTCCGTCACGCAAAGGAGCCTCCACACTTTCGCGAGTGAGCACGTTACCAGTGATCGGCGCCCCACTACGCGAGGCCAGAGCATTGGTTGCCGCGCGCAAATAGAGAGGATTCTGATCGCCCGAGGCGCCCTGCGCAAAGACCGCCACCATTTTGTCGCCGTAGGCCTGTTCGACGTAGCGTGAGGTGGCCCCCGCGAAATCTGCGCTGGTAAAGCCTGCCAGATATCCGTTTACGGGGTGCATGGCGTAATCGATATAGGCGGCGATGGGTTGCCTTTCCGGAGTCTCGAACTTTATGACTGCAACAGTCTTGTCAGAGGATCCATTAAGGTTTGGGCCCTGCGTCCACTTGCGCGTTGCGGGGTCGATCACGTCGCGGTTTACGTTGAGATAGGAAAAGCCGGTCCCGAACCCCATGTTCGCCGGCTGCAACTTTGCTTTGGCCTGCCTAACGGCGTCGAGGATTTGGTTTACGATGGGCGGCGGCGGAGCGTTTGGGTCGGGGTGAAACATTCCCGGGCCTGGGCCGCCTGGTCCCCAGCCGCTGTGGGTGTGGGTGGCCGACATGACGATGTTCGCTATAGGGCAGTCCAGTTCTTTGGCGATCTGTTTGGACGCCGTGGTCCAGACAATCTCGGGGAGGCCGGCCTGATCGGCACCGATCAAAGCGGCGCGGGCCGAGCCATTGTCAAGAACGATGGCTCGCACATACAAATGCTCGTGCGCGTATTTGCCAGTCGGCGGGTTGGCCGCATCCGGCGGTGGTGTTATGTCCACCCGGGCGGCCCCCACGCGGAGGTTAGCCGCCATGGCTGTTGCAGATAGAAGACATAGGGAGAGAGACGGCAGGAGACGCGGCAGAAGGGATTTCATAGTGGTCATCACGGTCGGCGTTCCTTGCTACTTCTTAGGGGTGCTTGCAGGTTGGACGAGTTCAAAGGAGATCGACCTCTTGTCGATGTGGGGATTACATCCGCCGGAGGACCACTCAGCAAGTTACTTGCAGTATCGTCCCATGGCCGATCAGCAAGATTCTTCGAATGTGCGGCTTATGAGGGATCAGGCTTTCTGTATCGAGAGGTATGATACCTCTGCCGGCAATGCAGAGGGCCACGATCGCCCTGGATTAGCTCGGGCTTGGTACAGCTCGCGCATCAAAACAGGAAGTAACCCACCTGACGCCTGGCTCCATCAGCCGTGGTTGTCGTTAGCTTTCCGGAAAAGCTCCGTTCGTATGGTGCGGAGAGAGCTTGGCCCTGTAAAATTGCTGCCGTCGGGGGCCGGATGAAGATGCGGATTCTGGGGCTCATAGCTGCTCTTCTGCTTTGTTGCGCAACGGTCTCCGCGGAGAAAATCGCCAAGCCGGGAGCCGATCCCATTCAGGCTGAGCTGATGGCGGACCTGCACGCCCGCCTCCTGAAAGTGGGGGGAACCGTCTACGCGCGGGTCACCGTCGAATGGAGGAGCCCTAGCTGCGTTCTCAGGAACGGGGCGGTCCTGGAGGCGCATGTGGTCTCGGTGATTCCCAGTATCAAGCCAGTGAAAGCTTCCGAAGTGGGACTGGCCTTTACCAAGGCGCAGTGCGGAGATCTGAAGATGGGTCCCTTCAGTCTGCTGCTTTCCGCGATTGCGGCGCCCCCGGAGGACAGTGATCTGGGCGTATTAAGCTACAACTTGCCGGTTCGGGCCATGTCGGGTGTATCGGGGCTCGTAGTCCTCAATAGTATGCGTATCAGCAATGATCGTAATTTGCAGGTGGCGTCGCCTGAGGTCTTTCTGGAGCCGCTAATCCCGCGTATGGAGATGGGGGGTGTCCACGGCATCAAGGGGTTGAAGCTGAGCGTGGGCACTGGGCCAGAGAACAGTTCGATCCTGACATCGAAGGACCACGACGTGGCGCTGGAGAAGCACTCGCTGTTTCTGCTGGTTCCGGCACAGTGGACAATTGCCCGGGCGTCAGGCGAACCAGGCGCCGCCCAGCCGGAGTCAGGCGGGCCCGCCGCCCGTACTCCCGCTGTAGTCAGAACCGCGGCACTGCCGCCTAAGCCGCCCCTCAGTGACATCGATCTTTGCGCGCCGCCGCAGTGCAACGTAGCGTTGCCTTCGGGCAACGCGATCGATGTGGGCCACGCCGAAGCGACACTTTCCATCCGCGAGTTGGGCTATGCTCCGCGCCCGCAAAGGGACGCGTTCAACTTTGTCCACGATGAGGTGCTGGCCTATCTCGGTCCCAGAGAATTGCTGGTCGCGTTCAATCCGCACGAACTGGTATCGAGGGATACGCAGAGGCAGGGCTCGACCGTCCGCGTGATCCGGGCTGCTCTTGTGGACACGGAGACGCACCGGGTCACACACACCGTTGACTGGGAACTCCCCGACAACCGGCAATACCTCTGGCCGCTGGCGGATAGCCGCGTGCTGGTGCACGTTGGTTCGGAGCTCCGCGTCTATGGCGAGGGATTGCAGATTCAGAATCGCATTTCTTTGGACGGACCGCTGTCCTTTGTGCGCGTGACGCCCGACGGCGGCTTTATCGCCGTAGGCGTGCTCCATGAGCGGCATACCCCGGAATTGCATGCCAAGCTTCGCGAGAACCTCAATGGCGAACCGGAAGAAGATGTAAATATCCTGGTTTTGAATCGCAACTTTGAAACCATCGCCAAGTCAACGTCCCAGTCGAACCTGATGGCGCCCACCCTGCTGAACGAGGGTCAGGTTACGCTCACAGCACAGTCGGAGATGCGCTATCGCATCTCCATGGTGACCTGGGACAATCATGCCTCGGTCATAGCCCGGTTTACATCCAACTGTACGCCTGAGCTTTCCAGCATCGCGCCTGACCTTATCTTTCTGGTGAGCTGCGATAAGCAAAACGGGGGCCGCGAATACCGGGTGTTGCGCGCGAACGGCAAGCTGGCGTTGAAAGGTGACTCGACGCTGAATGAATGTGGACATGCCGCCGAAGGGAGTGCCAATCAGGAGGCTTTCGTGGTGAAGATCGTGCAGTCCACTCTGCCCGTTCCTCCAGGAACGCCCATGAGCGCATCGCAATTCTCCTCCGAGGAGCTGCGGGTCTATCGCGCTGCGGATGGTAAGCGGCTGCTTAGCGTGCGTGCCGGTCCTCCGTCATTGAGCCGTGACGGTTACGCGCTGGCGCCGGATGCTTCCCAACTCGCGGTTCTGACCCGCGATCAGCTCGCGGTCTATTCCGTGCCCGGTAAGTGATCTCGAAGGACACCTGGCGGCTTCAAAGAAAATCGGGTTGGTCTTGACGGTCGCACCGGTCGGTTGCTGCCATCTCCAGACGTTGTTCCGGGGCTGCCATCGTGCTTTTCGCGTTGGCTGGCTTTGGGCGGCGTGCTGATGACCAGGGTAAAAATCACCGATGCGGTTTGACCGGACGACCCAACGGTGATCTTGGGCATATAAGTGCCCGGAACCGTCATGGAGTTGGCTACCAGAGTAAGTAACCCTGACGGATTGGATTCCGATTCCTTGTAACTCTCCGACACGCCCGCAGGCAAGCCGCTGATGGTAAACGATGCGGTCTCGGTAGGAGCGACGATCGTTACTGCGACATTCACGGCGGTCCCGTTCGGTGGCACCACGACCGTCGTGTTGTTGACGGAGACCGAAAGGTTGATTGGCGGAGCAACGAAGGCGCCTCCACCGCAACCGGTCAAAGCGACGACGAATGCTGCAGAGGCCACGCCGATCCTCGAACCAAGAAGATGAAGCACGGCAACTACCGCACCATGATCGAGTCGGGTGATACAGGGTCTACTGAACCTCACCATTTTGCAGGACCTGTTTGGTCACTTCTCCCGGGGTGCTTGTTCCTTGCTGCAACGCAATCTGGCTCCTCAGCCGCTGGAATTGCGCGAGTGCCTTAGTTTGCTCGTCTTTGTTGCCGAGGGCCCGATCCGCCTGTGCCAGGCGATACCACGCGACTTCATCGTCGGCATCGAGTACGACAGCCTGCTGCAAATGGGGCAAAGCGAGATCGGGTTTCTGCAGCGCCATCAACGTGGTTGCCAGGCCCACGTGCGCTTCCTCAAAGTCAGGATAGTACTGGAGTGCAGATTCAAAGAGCCGTTGCGCCTGGTCGAGCTCATTCTGTTGGCGATGGATCTCAGCCAGCTCGTAAATGGCGTTGGCATTGCCCGGGTCTAATTGCAGCTCCTGCTCAAACTCGCGCACCGCTTCCGCCCTGTCTTCCGGCGTGTGGTTAAGCTGGTAGCGCGCCAGCAAGGTCCGGCCGATGCGATAGTGGATATTAGGACGATGAGGATCGAGCGTGAGTACCTCGCGATACTCGCCAATGGCAAGATTGGTTGACCCTTCGCTTTCGAAAGCCTCGGCGGCAGCCTGGTGCCGCCATATGGACGTGGGCGCCACCACTTCTAACTGATGCAGCGTGAGGAAGGCGTAATTGGAGTAGACGCGGCCGGTGTGGTATAGGATCTCCGGATCGTTCGGATACAGCCGGTTTAACTCCAGGGCCACGGTCACCGCGTCCTTGTCACGCTGCAAGCCGGTATAGGTTCTCATCAACTGCAGGCCGCACATGCGTTTTGAGGCTGGATCGGGCGCTTGCTGAAAGCACTTCTGGAGCCCAGGCAACGCTTCCTGGTATTCACCCACTTCCGAGAGCGACATCGCCAGCAGTGTGCTGGCCTTTCCCAGCCCCGGCTTCAACTTCAACGCGCGCCGCAGTTCGGGCACAGCCTGGTCGAACTTCTTCTCCTGGAAATAGACCAGACCTAGAGTTGCGTGAATTTCCGCGATATCCGGGGCGATCGCGACCAGCTTCTTGAAATCACTCTCCGCTTCTTCATAATGCCCAGCGGCCAGCGCCTGCTGTCCGGCTTGGGAGTATTGTTGCAAGGTCTCTTCCTGAGTGCCCTGTGCCACCGCCCCCGTAGGAGCGCTTAAAGCAAGCAATACCAAACCCTGGAAGGCAAAGGCCCCGGCTCTGAGAATCATGAGGGCAAGTTTATCCCCTACACAGAAAGCTCCGCCACGCCGAAAAGGCGTGGCGGAGGCGAAACCGGCCAGTTGCTGGCCAGTTAAAACGTAAGCTTGCCACTGAACTGGAATTCGCGTGATTTCGAGGACTGAGTAATCAGGCCAAACTTGGAATCATTCACGTTATTGTCAATGGCCGCGTTGCCTCCCGATCCAGCGACCAGCAAGCCGCCCACATCGCCGGCATACTGGTGATGATTCCAGGCGTTGAAGGCATCCACTTTGATTAGGAATCGGATGCCCTCAGTAATGAGAAAGTTCTTGCCAACACCCATATCCCAGTTGTTGATGCCGGGCTGGCGAAGCGTGTTTCGCCCGATGTCCCCAAATGTGCCGAGTCCTGGTTGAGTGAAGCAGGCTGTATTGATGCGCTGGAAGCTTGCGGTCAGATTGCTCTTAATGTTGCAGCCCGGCACTATACTCGCATGCGGGAACTGGCTGTCGTTCGCGCTTTGGATATCGTTGCCAATAATCGTGTACGGGAAGCCGGTCTGGAAGGTGGTAATGCCAGTCAGCTGCCAACCGCCAATGGCCACGTCTTCCGCCCGGTTGACCCCGCCCCCGTATTTCTTGCCGCGCCCAAACGGCAGTTGATACACGTAGCTGGCGACGAACCTCTTATCGACATCGAAGTCAGAAGGTCCGTAGTCCAGCTGGGGGTTATGGTTGTACTCGAAGCCTTGGTAGCCCTGTCCGGTGGCGCCCACGCCGGCTGCCGCCGATTTGTCGTCCAGGCTCCTGGCCCAGGTAAAGATCGCGGTTGCGGCCAGATCGTGAGCGCGATGCTCGAACTTGATGTTGGCGGCGTTGTAGTTCGAATAGCCGTGGAAGTCGCTGTCGATGTAAAAGCCGTTGAAATTCGGATAAGGCAAACGGCTAACCGTGGTGCAGGGAGCCTGGCTGAGGTTGATATAGCTTCCGGTGACTGGATCCTGCTCCTGGCAGAACGCCACGCTCGCCGCCGGGATCTGATAAGGCTGCGATATGTTGCGTCGATCGAGTAGATGCACCGACTTGGTGCCAATGTAGTTCACCTCGAGCGTCGTGTTCCTGGCCAGCTCGCGCTCGACGGAGAGGGTCCAGGAATTGACATACGGATCGAGCGGATTCTCCGACTCGATCACAGCAATGAACGACAGTGAGGATTCAGGGAAGGGCCCAAGTGTGCTGTAACTTGGGAACAGCTGATTGCTTAACTTTGGAGTTCCTGCGACTGTGGTGGGGGTGAGATTGTTGCGGATGCTATAGGGATAGATATCCGCCGAGTCATCGATTTCGCGTCCTTCAAAAGAGTCGTAGAAGATGCCGTAGCCGCCGCGGATGACGGTCTTGTCATTCACGCGGTAATTGATGCCGATGCGTGGGGCAAAGGGTGTTTTCGGGCCGGGGTGAGGATACTTCCCGCAGTAGCGGAGGATGGGGCCTCCCTGGATGCCCACGCCGGGCGCCACTCCGTCGGTGGTCAAATTTGGATCGGCGTAGCAAAGGCCGCCTTGTGGGTTGGTAGTATCGAGCCAGAAGAAATGGTTTTGCGCTTCATAGGCTGCGTAACGGTAGTCCCAACGCAAACCGAAGTTTAGGGAAAGCTTCTGGCTTACCTTCCAGTCGTCTTCCGCGTAAGGCCCAAGATATTGAAAGACGTGGTTTTGTGGGTTACCGGCCTGGTCCGTCGGGCTCAAGGGGCCGGGCACAAATCCACCTACGCTGTTGTAATAGCCGGTCAGCATGTCAGCGACGGCGTTGCCGGTGCCGCAGAGCGGCTGGCCACCATTGATGGCTGACGCGGGGTTGTCGCAGGTGAGAAAGTTCTTTTGCGCCGTTGCTGAGCTAAAGCCCCAGTCGCCATAGAAATCATCGTCCAGGTTGCGTATCAGGTGCCAGCGACGAAAGTCGATACCCAGACCAATGGTGTGCCTTCCACGAACGGTACTAAACGAATCGGCAAACTCCCAATTTGGATTATCCGATCCGCTGTAAGAATTGACCGGACCACCGCCGCTGCTAAAGCTCCCAGGCCCAACATTTGGCCATGTTTCCTGTAGAGCTGTGAAAGTGGTAAAGGTGCCCGAAAGGCCCAGGGCGCTGACCACGGATGCGGGCGGAGGAGCCGAGCCCTCCGGAGCCTGGGCGCGCAGCTTGCCGAAGCGGAAATTGTTTACGTTGTTGGCGCCGAGGCTGATGGTATGAGCTATCTCCCAGGCGTCTTCGGTTTGGATATATTCCTCGATACCGTAATCGATGGATCCGGAGTTGTACTGCGTGTGATTGTTGTAATAGGCATGGGTGTAGCGGCCGAAGACTGAGCCCCATTTGCCCAGGAGCTGGTCTCCCCGGTAGGTCTGCTGATTCATGGTTAGTGGACCGGGAATATTGGTGATGAAGTTGGTGGTGCCCTCTGGCGTGTTGGCCACATTCGGTGCAGACCAGAAATGATTGGCTATTGCCACCAGCCCTATCCGAGCCGTTTGAAAACTCGTCGGAACCTGGGTCCCCCAGTCATTCTGCCCGGTGAACGGATCCGCCGGCAGGCAGTCGTAGCCCGCGTTGATTACGGCAGTGCAGGCAGGCGTGCCGTAAGCAGGCAGTGCGCCGCCCGCGAAACCCGTTACGGCCGGTACGGTGGTGGCGGAAAAATCTCCCGCCAATTCCGCCGCGGTGGGCACGACGTTTTCTACCCGGGCGCCATTATTCATGCGCCAGCCTTCGTAATTGGCCATCCAGAAGGTCTTGTTGCGCCCGTTGTAAAGTTTCGGAATATACACGGGACCAGAGGCAACAAACCCGAACTGGTTCAGATGCAGAATCGGATTTTCGGTTTTTACCCCGGCGATGACATCGGTCGCGGTAGGGAAGGGCGAGCTATCGAAGGCATTATTGCGATTCGACTCGTAAACAGCCCCGTGGAGCGAGTTAGTTCCTCCCTTGCTGACGATGTTGATCTGGCTCGCGCCGAATCCGTTCTCGGCGGGGTAGATGCCGCTTTGCACCTTGAATTCCCCAATCGCGTCCTGGGAAAGAATGACTGCCGGAGTCATCATCGCCTGGTCTGTATTCACCAGTCCGTCGAGGGTGTAGTTGTTTCCCTCGGGGCGGCCCCCGTTGATACTCACCGCGTTGCCTTCGCCCTGGCGCATGGTGCCTTGCTCGCCGCCCACGGTAACCGCGCCGGCGCCGACCAACAACAGTTGCATGAAGTTGCGCCCGTTTAACGGAAGGTCTGCCACTTGCTCCCCGCTCATTTCCTGGGACAAGGCGGCAGTGTCGGTGTCCAGGCTCACGGTTTGCGCAGCGACGGTCAGGGTTTCCGTCACCGCTCCAGGCTTCAAGGACAGATTGATGCGGATTTTGTCGTCAACCGCGAGTGTGAACGGGGCGGTCTGGGATTTTTGGAAGCCAGTGATCTGCGCTGCAACTGTATACGAACCAGGGTTTAACTGTGGCGCGTTGTAATCTCCGGCGGAATTGCTCTCCGTCTGGTATGCAGCATTGGTTGCCGTGTTGGTGACAGTGATCTTGACGTTCGGAAGAAGGGCGCCGGTACTGTCGGTGACCGTCCCCAGGATGGTGCCGGTCGCTCCCGCTTGCCCGAAAGCCATGTTTACCGTCGCAACGGTGAAAACACAGAAGAGACAAACCCTTCTCAATGACATACGTCCTCCTCCAAAAGTGGCGTCGCTACCGCGTGGGGGTATACCCCCACTCTTTGGCCGTTTGTCTTGCGGTGCTTGGAATCCGGGAAACCGTATGACCCCGGAGACACTTCCATAGCAACGCGGCAAAGCGTCATTTCTGATTACGCGCCGGACGATATAGGGCCGAAATTATCAATGTCAAGAGAAAAGATATTTCTCATTAGAATTCGAGCATTTACCGGCGAGCGGTCTCCGCTGGGGTGAATCGCGGGCGCAAACCTCGATCGGGGATGAAGTCGCCCACCACCCTCTCAGCGAGTGCCGGATAAGTGGTAAGTACCTGACTCCAGCGTGATGGTTCGCTGCTCGCTCATGCTGCTGACACCTGCCGCGTCGCCCAGTGACGAGCCTGATTCCTGCCAGGTCGGGTAAGTGGCGGGCAACGATAGCGTCGCGGTCGCGTTCGGGGGGACCGTAACCCCGATCGTGACCGCGGTGTCGCTGGTTTTAGACCACGCGCACCGAATCGTGCCTAATGGGCTGTCGATCGTGGCACTGGCCTGCGTGGTATCCGATTGACCTGTCGGAACGTACGGGCGAATGCGGATCCGATCGGCTGGAGCACGGCTCAGATCGATGTCGATTCCGGCCAGACCGCGGTAGAACCACTCCTCACCGTGGCCGAGCATGAAGTGGTTTTGCGAGGAGTCGGGGTTTGTGTCCCAGGCCTCGGTAAGGGTGGTGGCGCCCTGTGCCAGCTGATAGCCGTAACTGGGGCTGGTAGTCAATGAGAGCATCTTCTCCAGCACGTCTGAGCGGCCCTCATCGGTGAGCGCGCGGACGACGTAATGGAATCCCACATCGCCGGCGGTGACGTGGTAGCCGTGGGCTTCGATGTCTGCAACCAGGTTTGCCAACACAGCAGCGCGATGTTCGGGCGGTACCATCCCCAATGCGAGGGGCATTGCGTTGGCGGTTTGACTGCCGCGGTCGTACTGGTTGATGTCGGGATGGAAGAGCGCTGCGTTCAATGCCTTGCGCACCTCATCGGCCTGGCGGGAGTAGCGCTTTTCGTCCCCGGTCTTCTCGAGCACGCGTGCGATGGCCGTCATGGCCACCAGGTCTTCGTACAACGTTGCGGTTGCAGTAAGACGTTTGCTGGTCAGCTTGGCATAGCCTGGCGCCCCAGGGCCAATGTCGTACCAGTCACCGAGACCGTAGTCGAGGAGATTGCCAGTGGCCTTTGATTGCAGGTAAGCGACGTAACGCTGCATCGACTCGTAGTGCTCGCGGAGTGGGCCGGGATCGCCATAGGCCTCGAAGGCGGCCCACGGACTAAGCACCACGGCGGAACCCCACTCGGGCGAGTCGCGGAAGTCGTTGGTGCGCCCCGCATCGTCAAGGAACTGGACGTACTCGGGCGCAATCGAGGGAACGAGGCCGTCGGGAAGCTGCGCGTCGGCCATGTCGCCGGAGAGCTTGCGATACAGGGCGGAGACGTCGTAGTTGGCCATGAGCGATTCCGCAAAGAGGTGCGTTTGCTCCAGCCAGCCGAGCTTTTCGCGATGCGGGCAGTCGGTGAGCACGCTCACCATGTTGCTGCGCGCGGCGTTGAGGATGAGGGTGTGGATGCGGTCGAAGAGTTCGTTGGATGAGGAGAAGTGACCGACCTGGGTGGCGTCGGCATGGGTGGCCTCGCCGGAGAGGGAGACGATTTTCACCTCCGGGCTGGAGGTCTCTACCTGGACGTAGCGGAAGCCGTAGTAGCTGAAGCGCGGGTGCCATAGCTCGGGAGTCCTATCACCGCGCAGCGTATAGCTGAATAAGACGGGATGCTTAGGCGAGGCGTTGGCGGAATGTTGGGTGACTAGTCCGTGGGCATCGAGCAGCTCGCCGGGCAGTAGCCGGACGGTTGCGCCGGCGGGGCCGATGGCTGCGAGAAGGGGCCAGCCGGCGAAGTTCTCGCCTAAGTCGTAGACCACCACTCCCGGGCGCGGTTGTGTAGTGGACACAGAAGTGTAGTGCTGGAGCGGACGGATGGGTGGGGTCTGTTCGGGGACAAGCTGGCCGCTGGGGCTGGCAACGATCGTGGCGGGGATCCAGGTACTGTCGTCGAAGCCGGCGGAGTCCCAGCCCCCCGGTTCGAGGCGGGCGTCGAAGTCCTCTCCGCCGTACGTATTCGAGAAGGTGATCGGGCCCGGCGCTGTGCGCCAGGCGCCATCGCTGACGACGACTTGATGAGCGCCATCGCGGAAGGTCATGTGCAGTTCCAGCAGGAGCTTGGGTTGCCCCATGGAGCCGTCGAACTTGGAGTAGCGGCCCGGCGTTTTGGGCACGTTGTACATGCCATTACCCAGCAATACTCCGAGCGCGTTTGCGCCGTTCTGTAACAGCGGCAGAACGTCGTAGGTATCGTAAAGGATGGTCTTGCGGTAGTTGGTCCAGCCGGGCGTCAAGACGTTTCGAGTGACGTTGTGACCGTTCAACCGGACCTCATATTGGCCGAGGCCAGTAACGAAGAGGATCGCCTGTACTGGCTTGGCCGCGATGGTCACGGTGTAACGGAAGAGTGGCAAGGGCCTCCGGTAGGGATGGGTGTCGCTGGGTGTGTCGGGCGAGGCAGCGATCCATTTTGCCGACCAGTTCCCGAGCGGGGTAGTGAAGGTTGCGGGCTCGGACCAGGCCGAGGGGGCCGGGGATCTGTTCGCGAGCGTGGTCTGCCAGGTGCGCACCTGCCAGACCACGGGCTCACCCTGCGGCAGGGGCTTGCCGGCATAGGTGGCGTCCGTGGCAGAGGACTGCACCTGGGACGAATCCCACAGGTCGGCGTGGTCCGCGCCCAGCAGCCCGGGCGTGGTTGCGACGCGGATCTGATATGCGGTCTGACGGATTCCGCGATCGGCGTTGAGAGGGGCTCTGAGCGTCCAGGTGAGCCGGGGATTCGGGTCGGTCAGGCTGCCGGTGGCGAGATGCTCAGGTTGCGCGGTGGCTTGCTGAGCACCGAGGGGCGTCGGGAATAGGATGGCAGCGAGCAGAAGTTTGCGTATCATGGGTCGTTTCCGGGCCAGGGTCGTTTCCAGTTCCGCATGCAGTGTAGGGCAAAATTTACACAAGCTGCCATATCAATGGGAAAACAGTTTCAGTTTGGGGAGAGCATGAGCGGCCGAAGTCTTTTCATCAAGATGGTTTTGTTAGGGGTGGCCGCGATGAGTGTGGCGCACGCTCAGGATGCGGTCAAAATCGCACCAGATAACCCGAAGTACTTATGGTTTCGCGGCAAGCCCCTGGTGCTGATCTCGGCTTCGGAGCACTACGGCTCGGTTATCAACCGGCCGTTCGACTACGAAAAGTATCTTACGGACGCCGCCGAGCATAAGATGACGATGACGCGGACGTTTCTGCTCTATCGCGAACTGCAAAGCGCGCGCAATCCCTCCTCTCCCTGCAAGCCGGAATCTCCCGACTACATTTCGCCTTTCGTGCGCAGCGGTCCAGGTAAGGCCATGGATGGCGAGCCCACCTACGATCTCGACAAGTGGAATCCCGAGTATTTTGAACGGCTCCGTCGCTTTCTGGATCTTGCGTCTCAGAAGGGCATCGTGGTCGAGTTAACGGTGTTCAGTAATACTTACTCCAACGAGACCTGGGCGCTCAACCCGTTTCGGTCGGAAAACAACCAACAGCACGTGGGGGCCATCGCCTGGCAGGACTATATCTCGCTCAAGAATCCGGAATTAGTGCGCAGGCAGAGTGAGTATGCACGCAAGATCATTCAGGAGACCGCCGGCTACGACAATGTGTACTACGAGATTTGCAATGAGCCGGGCGGCGGTTTCGCAGGACATGCGTCTCCGGCGGATGTGGACGCGTGGCAGGAGGAGATGGCCCATGTTCTGCGCGATGAGATGCGACGGCTCAAGCGTCCGCACCTGCTCTCGGGGCAACAAGCCTTTACCTATGGCGCGAAAAACGCATTTCCGATGGACGCCACCTTTGCCGGTAAAACCTTTGACATCGTGAATGACCATCCGTTGCCCAACACGCTCTTCGACGGGAAGGTTTATGAGATGGGCAACTTCATGTCGAAGGAGTTGATGCTGGATCAGGTGGCGAGTTTTTGCCGGGACGCGGATGCGCGCCCGAAACCGGCGGTGCTCGATGAAGACAATACCGCGAGCATGTATCGCGACACAACGGGCTGGACGATCCACCGCAAGCGCGCGTGGACGGCCCTTCTGAGCCGCTGCCATTATGACTACATCGATTTCTCGATTACCGTAGGCAGCGAGCGCGGGACTGCGGCGTCGCAACGCGGGATCCGCACCTGGATGCAGTACCTGTCGGAATTCATGTCATCGTTTGATTACATTCATGCGACGCTTGCGCCGGATTGGATCGCAACCTATCCGCAGCATCTCACCGTTTCGAGCTTGTCTGCCGGCGAGCGCGATTACGTGGCTTACCTGGCTGACTCGCGCGAAGTGGGCGATGCCGCGGCGGGCGAAGCGATCGGCGGGAGCGTCTCGCTCTCGTTGCCGCCGGGCAGTTACGATGTCCGGCTGTATTCACCGGCTTCAGGTCAGTATTCGCCGGCGATCGAGTTTAAGGGCGGCGGCAAGAGCGCGTTGATGTTGCCCGCATTCAAAGAAGACATCGTGATCCGAGCGACGCGCCGGGATTAGGGGCACAAATCGCTGAGCACAGCAGGTCCCTCTACTGCGCTACGCTCCGACGGGATGACAATTCTGTTGTGGCCGTAAGAACTTCAGCGAAATACTTGACCCCGCAATAAAATTGTCATCCCGACCGTAGCGAAGCGAAGTGGAGGGACCTGCTGTTTCCTTTTAATCCACTCCACAGATCCTCAATGGAGGCGCGTCCGTCCCTTTGTCATCCCGAGCGAAGCCGAGGGATCTGCAGTTCAGCGGACCTCTCGTGGAAATGTTTTTCGACCGGAGCGCAGCGTAGTGGACCTGCGGTTCCAATCTTCGTTTTCAGCGAATGATGCTTCTCCTAATTCTCTGGTCCTTCAGCGGCAGCCAGATAGCCACCGTCGACAATCAGTTCGGTTCCCGTAATACCCGATGCGCGATCGCTTGCCAGATAGAGAATGGCGTCCGCGATCTCGTAGGGTGAAAGCATTCTCGCCAGCGGAACCCGGCGTGTCCGCTGCAGCAGCGTACGCGCGGGATCGCTCGTCGACTGCACGTGAGTATGAAAGAGCGGGGTATCGGTGATTCCAGGACAGACACAATTCACCCGGATTCCGGATGTGGCTAGGTCCAGAGCGAGTGCCTTCGAGAGCATCAGGACTGCGCCCTTCGAAGCAACATACGCCGGGGTACCCTTTTGAGCGACGATTCCTGAAACCGAGCTGACATTCACGATGCTGGCGCTGTGTGACTTGCGCAGCCAGGGAAGGGAATACTTGACCATGAGGAAAACCGACTTCACGTTTACGTCGAAGACGTTGTCCCATTCGGCGATGGAACAATCCTCCACCCCTTTGATCAAAACGATCCCGGCGTTGTTGACGACGTGGTCGATGCGGTGAAAGCGGGCCGTAATCCTTTCAATGGTCGTGGCTACGTCCACTTCGCTCTTCACATCGGCGGGGAAGAACTCGCATGCTTGACCAGTGGCCTGGATTTGTGAGCAGACGGCTCGGCCCTGGCTCTCATCACGATCCATCATGGCCACGCTGGCGCCCGCCTGGGCAAAGCGCTCGGCCACACTGCGGCCGATGCCGGAGGCAGCACCCGTAACGACCGCGACCTGTCCATCAAACGAGAACGCACTCATGCCCGGAGCACCCTCTCTCAACCCTTTGTTGCAGCCACATGAGCGCGAAACTTGCGCACGCCGTCGAGATATACGCCAATGTCGCTGCCCAGGCTGATGGCGCGGAAGCCTTTGCCGATCCAATGCACGGCTGACTCGGGGGATGGCGGAAGGAAGCCCGGGGCAACGCCATGCCGTCGGCATGCCGCGACCAGCGCGTCCATGGCAGCCAGAAATCGCGGATGTTCAAACTGTGCCGGGATCCCCATCGAGACGGTCAGATCGTAATGACCTACCCAGGCGACGTCCACTCCAGGAACGGCGACGATCTCGTCCAGGTTTTGGAAAGCTGTTTCCGTTTCCAACAGCAGGATGACGGTAATCTCTTCGTTGGTTTGAGCAAAGAATTCCGCGGTGCCCACTCGATAAAGATCGTGCGCGATCCCCAGCGCTACACCGCGCCTGCCCATCGGCGCATATTTGAGCTGACTCACGATATCTTCGGCTTGCTGTTTAGTTTCCACGCGTGGAACCATAGCGCCGCGGGCTCCCACATCCAGGACGCGCGAAAGGGGGGCATATCCGACATCGGGGACACGTGCGATAGGGACAATCTCGCTGCCTCGGCAGGACGCAACCATCTCCGCGAGCAACGTGATATCGCAACGCCCATGCTCCATGTCGAAGATCACGAAGTCCATGCCGCATGCGGCAAGCATGGGGCCGATACCGGGAGTAAATAACTCCAGGACCATCTGGCCCAGGAGCAGCTCCCCTTGCTGCAGTCGCTGGCGAAAGCGGTTCATCGATTGCCCTCTCTCACTGCAAATGTAGCTTTGTGTTTTTCGAGTTTCTTAAGAAAGGCCGGATGCGTCAGCACCTGAGGATTGACCACATGCTGGGGCGCCTCGCCGCGATAGACCGCCAGCGCGCCCTCGCAGTCGATCCGCCCCATATCGCGGAATAACTCCTCGCTCCACGCGATGGAGTGCGAGCTCAGGATGACATTGTCCATGGCTATGAGCGGCGAATCGGCACTGAGTGGCTCCTTTTCGAAGACATCGAGGGCAGCGCCTCGGATTCGACCGGTCTGGAGAGCGTCTATCAGGGCGGCCTCGTTGATGATCGGCCCGCGGGCGGTATTGATGATGACCGCATCCGGCTTCATCAGAGCGAATTGCGGCTTGCCCAGCAATCCACGGGTCCCCGGGGTCAGCGGGCAATTGACCAGGACATAGTCGGACGCGCGCAGAAGTTCCTCGAGCGAGACCAATTCCACCCCGAGTTGCGAAGCCCGTTCGCCCGATGTGTAGGGATCGAAGGCAAGGAACCTGGCCACATCAAATACTTTGAGCAGCCGGATAGCTTCTGCGCCAATATTGCCCAGGCCGATGGTGCCGACGACACGCTGACGCGGCTCGCGGCCGAGGCGAGCAGTACTTTGTGTCCACTGACCCTGGCGCACCATCCGGTCTTTCAGGATGAGATTATGAGAGAGCGCCAGCATAAAAAGCACGATGGATTCGCCCACCGGACGGATCACACCGCCGGGCGTGATGTAAACCGCGGTTCCGTTTTCGGTGCAGGCTTCCAGGTCGACGTTGTCGTAGCCAACACCGCAGCGGCCAATGGCGCACAGCCGTGAAGCTTTCGTAAGCGACTGTACCGTGACCTTTGGTTTAAGGGAGATCACTACGTCGTAGTCTGCCAATTGCTCGGGTGCGTATTCGGCGCGATATTCGCGCAGAAACTCATGCGAGATCGCGGGCACGGCGTCGAGCAACGACAAACCCAGATCCGGGAAGATGGGCTGCCCGTGCTGATCGCAAAAGTCGGCAGAGAAAGCGACCCGAAATGGGTGTGCTGAGTTTTCGCCGCTCATGCTTTCCGCTCAACCACGATCACCCAATCCTGAAAGATGGGAATCTCCGGTACTTTCCATGTGCCGATGGCATCGGGCGTGATGTCGCCGATCGGCTGCTCGCTCCCGCTTGCCGGATTAAAGAAGAACGCCTTATGCACGCCGCTTTCGAGTTGATGGAAGACCGCGGGTTTGGTGAATGCCGGGCAGAAAGCGATGACGACTTCCCCTGGAATTTGACCGGCGAAGGGCTGCCAGTAATCTCCTTTGGTCCAATGAGGCTCGATGATCTCCGGCTTCGCTTCAAGCTTCCACCATGAATAGCGCATGAGCAGTTTCTTCGCCATCCCGAGTTGGCCCGAGCCGGGGAGCTGCGCTGCTACATTCCACGGGGGACCACCCCAGGAGTGGCCGTGCGGAGAGAGCCCGTAGGGTTGCTGCGGAGTATTGACTTGCCAGATGCCGTTGGCTCCGTACGTGTGTCCACCATTGCCGCTCAAGATAGCCGTCCAGAACATGAAGCGCTGCACCTCCTGGCGGCTCGCTTCCTGAATGCCTTCATAACAGACTTCGCCGATGAGCACCGGCATCTGTGGACTGGCCGCAAGCGACGCTTGCACCCTCTCGATGGTGTTGGGCACACTCTGCCGGTCGTTATGGCCGGTCTGCAGCATATCGAAATCGAGCACCGAAGGATCAGTCACGCACAGGCGTGCGCTACTGGAAGGATGGATGGTGATGGGGTGATGATGGGCGTCGATGGTGCGCACATAGCGCGCGAGCTCCGTCAGACCTTGCTTCTGTGTCTCCGCATCCTGCTCCTTGGTCTGCGAGAGATAGTAGGGCATGGTGCCTTCGCCGGCGAGACACCAGAAGACCGGGTAGGCGCCCCAACGAGCCACCAGGTAGCGCCAATGTTGCTTGACTTTGGCCACGCCCATGCGGGGAATAAAGTACCCCCAAAATCCTACGATGCAGGCGGCGAGCCCATGGTCGGCCAGGTATTGAATGCGCACGTCGGCCATATCGAAGTACGCCGGGTTGATGCGGGCAAAGTTGGGCTCCCAGGGGTATCCGGCCTCGTTGGCTCCACGTGCATCGTACGGCTCCATGTCCGGGTAGAGTCCGGCCACGATCTGCACTACGGTAAAGCCTTTCTCCACGCGATCGGCGGTCAACGTTTCAAAATCGTCCGGCCAGCGCAGGCGTTTACAGAGGCCCATCCACCAGGTGTCGCCCAGCCAGAAAAAGGGAGTGCCGTTGGCATATTCGAAATGACGCCGGTCTTGCGCAACTTTGAGCACCCCATTTTTATAGTGCGGGTTCTCTCCGGTGTAGGCTTCTGCGTCCAGTACCGTGGTCACATTGTGTAGATCTTTGTTAGTGGTGTCGCTGCATACAGAACGAACCCGGTAGGTTCCCGGCACTGGAGGAGCGTAGCGTACCCGCCAGACGGATCCGCCCGCCCAAAAAGCCGGGACACGCTCTTCATGACCCAGAGGCGTGGTTACGATCACGTCTACGTCGACTTGATTAAACGGGTCAGAATATTGCTTCCCGCTCGAGTAAGACCACTCCGTTGGGGTGCCGGTAGTGGCCACTTTATCCTGCCCTAGCGCGGAACTGGTGACAGCGCTGATGGCCAATGCCTTGCAAAAGGATCGTCTTGACATCCCGTTCAGCACGGATCTCTCCCGGTGCTCGTTTTGTTAAGCCATCCGATAATCTGTCAGACGAAAACACCTGTCAAGCATCGGCCTTGACGGCTTTGGTGCTGTAAGCTGGTGGCAATCAGGGGAACTGCGCGGGGATGGGATGAAGAGTACTCCTAGGCGACTTCGGGTGGGCGTCGCGGGAATAGGCCTCGATGCCTATTGGAGCCAGTTCGCAGGCCTCGAACAGCGGCTCATCGGCTATCTGCAAGCGCTCGAGAAGAAGATCGCGGGCGACCAGCGGACGATCATCCATCTCGGCCTGGTGGACACGCCGGAAAAATCTGTAGAAGCCGGCCATTTATGCCGGACCCAGGATCTCGACCTGCTGCTGGTGTATGTCACCACCTATGCTCTTTCTTCTACGGTCCTTCCCATCATTAAGCGCGCTAAGCTGCCTGTGATTCTGTTGAATCTTCAGCCCGCCGCAGCCATTGACTACGAGCAATTCAATGCCATGGAAGATCGCACTGCGATGACCGGTGAATGGCTCGCCTACTGCAGCGCCTGCCCGGTGCCGGAGATTGCCAATGTTCTCCGCCGGTTGGACATTCCTTTCCACCAGGTGACCGGCATGCTCCATGACGATCCGCTGTGCTGGGATGAAATCGAGGCGTGGCTACGTGCTGCCGAGGCGGTAAACACCCTGGCGCACAGCCGGCTTGGTCTTATGGGGCACTACTACGGGGGCATGCTCGATATCGCGACGGACCTGACCCAGGTGAGCGGCCGGTTCGATCTGCACATCGAGATGCTTGAAGTGGACGAGCTCACCGCTCTGCGCCGCGGTCTCTCGGATGAGACGGTGGATGCCAGGATCAAAGTCTTCCGCGAGTTCTTCGAGGTAGGCGAAGACTGCTCGCAGATGGAATTGGCACGGGCGGCGCGGACCTCGATCGCGCTCGATCGGCTGCTGACGGAGAACAACATAAACCTGCTCGCCTACTACCAGAAGGGAACTGGGGTAGCTGAAAACGAAGACACCATGAGTTCCATGATTCTGGGCGCCTCCATGCTCACAGGGCGGGGTGTGCCGGTTGCGGGCGAGTATGAGGTGAAGAATGTGATCGCCATGAAGATCATGGATCTGCTCGGCTTCGGCGGTTCGTTCACCGAATACTATGCCATGGACTTTGCGCAGGACCTGGTGCTGATGGGTCACGATGGACCGGGCCACATTGGTATTGCTGAGGACAAGATCAAGGTTCGCCCGTTGCGTGTGTATCACGGGAAAGTCGGGGCCGGGCTTTCGGTCGAGATGTCTGTGAAGCACGGACCCGTGACTCTGCTCAGCGTGGTCGAGGAAAAGAATGCGGGCTTCATGCTCCTGGTGGCCGAAGGCGACAGTGTGCCGGGTGCGAACCTTGCTATCGGTAATACCAACAGCCGGTATCGCTTTCCGCTGGGCGCGCGCAAATTCGTCGAGAGCTGGAACTCCCACGGCCCGGCACATCATTGCGCAATTGGCATCGGACACGTGTCCAACCAGCTGGAGAAAGTAGCGCAACTGTTGCAATTTCCTTTTGTGCGCGTCTGTTAGTAATCAGGTTCCAGTCACTCTACCTCTGAACGAAGTTCTCACCCCGAGGGGATCTTTCCCACGTCCGATTACCTCGAACACGGTTACGAATCGATGGTGCCTACGTCTGACAGAAATTCGTTACCTGGAGGATTGTGGGAGTATTCGAACAAAGCTACGGCTTTATACCTCAGACAGATGTTTGTGACCTGGACGGGTGCCCCACGTTCGCACCAGCGTACGTGGGTCGAAAATGGCTTTTTCGAATGCTTTCACTCGTGGCTTAACGGAACCTCGACCCGGATTTGGCTCCTCACGGAGAACCTCTTGGCTTGAAATATGAAAGGCTTTGGAGGGGGCCTCGCCCCCGTCCTTTTCGGCCCACGTACGCTGAGGCGAACGTGGGGCACCCGTCCAGGGGAAAGATCCATCCAAGGAGAGGGATTCGTCTAGAGGAACAACTTCGTCCGATGGGGAGAGGTCGTCCGGGGGGAGCAAAGGTATGGGTCTAGAACACCGCCGAGGAGAGCCGCTGCGCCCAGTGTGCCACTGCTACAGCATCTACGCCGGCCTTTTCCTGAGCGGCCAGTTGCACGGCGAAGTTGCCGACGGTCGAGCTTTCCACTGCGCCGCAGCGTACTTCGAGGCCGGTCGCGCTGGCCGTGAGGCGATTGAGAAGGCTGTTACGGCTGCCACCGCCAACGATATAAACCCGTTTGAACTTCTTTCCCGTGATACGTGCAAGGCTGCTCACAATTTCTCCATACTTGCCGGCCAGGCTATGGAGAATGAGATTGACCATCTTTGGCGCAGCCTCCGCTCCTTCCTCAAGTCTTTGCAATCCGCGCTGCGTCAGTTGTCGATTGATACGTGCGGGCATTTCTCCGGGCAGCAGCAAGTCCGGGTCGTCTACATCCAGCAGATACGCGGGCGGCGGGAGGTGCTCGGCAGCCTGAATGAGCTCAGGTACGGTCCAGTCGATCTCAGCAGCCCACTCGGTCATGCACTGCCGCAGGAGCCACATCGCGTTGACGCCTTTATGGAAACAAATGCGGCCGCCGACGGCGCCCATATTGTTGAAGTCCGATGCCGTCGATTGTTCTCCCGATTGTTGTTCAATGATCGGCTCGTTGAGCAGTGTGCCAACCAGAGACCATGTACCCGAGCTGATGTACGCCCAGTCGTCTCCACTGTCGGGAATACTGGCGATGGCCGACGCCGTGTCGTGACAGGCAGGCGCAATCAATTCCGCGCCTTCCAGGGCGCGCATGTTGAGGTGGTCTCCCGTCAACCTGCCGACGATCGTGCCCGGCGGAACGAGCGGAGGCGCCGCCGTCTGCACCAGACCCGTCGCTGCGAAGATCTCCGGCGACCAGGCACGCTTCTCCGCATCGACCAGCTGGGTGTGGGTTGCGTTGGTATATTCCGATACCGCACGACCGCCAAGGCGATGCAGGATGTACTCCGGCAGATTCACCCATGGCTTGTCACGCAGCTCAGGTGCTTCTGCGAAAAGCTGGTAGAGCGTATTGAGCCGCCCCATCCCGATGCCGGTGATAGCCCAAAGCCGTTGCTGCGAGATCCGCTTGAAGACCTCCACCTGCGCCTGAATGGTGCGCTCATCCCGATAGCAGAAAGGGTCGGCGATGGCTTCGCCCTGTTGGTTTAAGCGCACGTAGTCGACTGCCCAACCATCGACGGCGATCGAGCGCACGCCCTCGCTCGCAATCTCTGCGCTCTTTCGCAGACCGATGTCGACCTGCTGCGTAATCTGCTTCAGATCCCAGTGCAGCTCGCCATGCGAGCTTACTGGTCCATTGGCGTGGCGGTGAACCAGCTCAATCTGCGGTAGACCATCACGCCAGCGCAGCAGGGAAACACGACAGCTTTCTGCGCCAAGATCGATGGCAATCATCGCACGCCGATCTTCTGCACTCATCTGAGAAAGGCCTCCGTCAGTCCTCCATCGATGGGGATCAGGTGGCCGGTAGTGCAGCGTGCTTGCGGGCCGCCCAGGAAGAGGATCGCTGCCGCACAGTCCTTGGGATCGATGGGCTGATGGGTCAACGTTCTCTTGGCATAGAACTGCGCCAGCATGGTACGCAATTCCTCATCGGAAGAAGACTCTGCAAAAGGGATGTTGTACTTTGCCAGCGACGCTTTGACCCGGTCGCGGGGAAACATGGTGGAGCCCTTGACCACAGTCGCCGGACTGATACCGTTGACCCGCACTTTGGGAGACAGAGTGACGGCCAGCTCGCGAACCAGGTGGCTGACGGCTGCTTTGCTTACGTCATAGGCTTCGCTGCCGCGCTTGGCCACCACTGCATTTGCCGAGCTGGTCAGCACAATGCTGGTTTCAATTCCCTGGGCGTCGAAGACCTTAGCCGCCTCGTCCGCGAGCAGATAATTGGCGGTGACATTGATCTCAAGGGTCGACCCCCACTGAGCGTCGCTGATGGCGCCGTCCGGCGAGGAGGGAAAGAGCGCAGCCGTATTCACCAGGATGTCAACGCCGCCAAAAGCCGCGACGGTTGCGTCGAGCGCTGATTGAATTGCGCAGCGATCGCGAATATCTATCTTGGCGGCGATTGCGTTTTCGCGGCCAACGATCGCCTGGGCTTCGGCCGCAACCTTTTCCGCCGGACCGAGTTCACGGTCTGCGACGACCACATGCGCGCCGCGTTCTGCGGCCATGAGCGCTACCTCGCGGCCAATCCCGCTCGCTCCGCCGACCACCAGGACTATGCGGCCACTCAACTCTTTCGCGGCCGGCTGCCTGCGTATCTTGGCCTCTTCGAGAGCCCAGTACTCGATGCGAAAGGCTTCAGAAGGGGGCAGGGCAACGTAGTTGTCGTGGACCTGGAAGGCGCTGGTATCAGCCGCAGGTCCGGATTGCGGCAGAATCGGCGGGCACTTGCCTTCATCAAGATGACCGGCGCCTTCCATCACGTGGATAGCGTTGACATAGAACTCACCCGTGATGCGCGCCTCCGCCTTATTCTTGCCGAAGCTGAACATCCCGATGCCGGGCACCAGCACGACAGTCGGATTCGCATGCCGCATCGCAGGCGAGTCTTTCAGGGCATGCTTCTTGTAGTAGTCGGCATATTCGCTGCGATATTTCTCCATGGCCGTTTTGGCAGCAGCCTGAATATGCGATGGAATATTCGATGGAATATTCGATGGATCCGCGGAATGATCCCACTCCACCAGCAATGGTCGAATCTTGGTACGGATGAAGTGATCCGGGCAGCTGGTGCCGAGATAGGCGAGCCTCGCAGCCGAATGCGAATTGACGAAATCCAACACTTCAGGGATATCCGTGAAGCTGCCAATCATGCGCTGATGGGCAGAGACGCTACCGCGCAGGAATGGCATCAACTTGTTTGCAATCTTCTGTCGTTCCTGGTGCGGAGTATATCTGGCGCCTCCAAAGGATTGGCTGTTTTTTTGCGCGCGATGGCTCTCGATGAACTGGCCGATCTGATCGATGATGGTGATGGTATTGAGATACGATTCACGCTGCGTGTTTCCCCAGGTAAAGAGGCCATGGCCTCCGAGTACTACGCCATCGCAACCAGGCACACCCTTCACCGCGCTCTCCAGCATCATGGCGAGTTCAAAACCGGGACGCTGCCAGGGGATCCAAACCATCTTGTGGTCGAACTGGTGATTGAACTGGTCCATCTTCTCCTTACCGTTTGCCGAGGCAGCGAGCGCGATTCCCCAGTCCGGATGAAGATGATCCACGTGCCGGAAGGGAAGAAAAGCATGCAGCGCGGTGTCAATCGAAGCAGCGACGGGATTGTTGCCAAAGGTGCAGAGCGGATACATGCCGACCATCTCGTCTTCCAGTTCGACACCACGATAAATCCTGGCCAGCGCGAGCACCTTATCCAGGTAGAGGCTGGCAAAGCCTGCGACCTTGATGCTGCCCAGGTCGCCACCACTGCCCTTTACCCACAACACCGGCTTCTGCTGCCCGTCCAACGGATCGGTCTCGTCCAGCTTCGAGCTGGTATTACCTCCTCCGAAGTTGGTGATGCGCAGGTCGGATCCCAGCAAGTTGGAACGGTAACGCAAGAGTGCGGGCGGATCGAGAGTCCTGGCGTGGCTTTCATCCCAAAGGTCGGCGAGATATTGCAAAGACATACTTCGTCTCCTGACGGCTTGTGGTGAGTGCCATTTGGCCCTGTCCAATAGGGCAAATGTTTCGAAGCCCACTTATCCTATGCTGGGGAAGTGCTCACTGTCGCGAAAAGAATGAGAATCGCTTCGTTACCAGCCGGGATTTGGAATTCAATAGACCAAGTATTTCACAGGGCTTGTCTGTTTCAAGTAGGATGGGTGCGTTTGCTCGAATAGCTGAAACGAGGTGGATGTGGGTCCGAATCCATTCATAGGCGTTGTGTATCACTGGATGGGCGGCCTCGCCTCGGCCAGCAATTTCATTCCTTTTCGAGGGATCAAGCGCTGGTCATGGGAGATTTACTGGATCATCCAGGGCTTTGCTGCGTGGATTCTCGCGCCTATGGTACTTGCCCTGCTGTTGGTCCCAAATCTCTTCGCGATTCTTCGCGCTGCACCCTCCAGCAGTACCACGTACGCATGCTTCTGGGGTGTGATGTGGGGGGTAGGCGGACTCACCTTTGGCCTTGCGATTCGCTATCTTGGGATTGCGCTGGGGTATGCCATCGCACTCGGGTTCTGTACGGCATTCGGCACCCTGATGCCACCGATTTTCAGCGGCCAGATGTCTTCTATTCTGCACGAGACCTCCGGGCAGGTGATACTCGCCGGAGTTGGCGTGTGCATGATGGCGATCGCGGTCAGCGGCCTCGCCGGCTATTCGAAGGAGCATGAAATCACGACCGAAGACCGCGCGGAAGCAGGGGAGCGCGACTACTCGTTCGCCAAGGGCCTGGCGGTGGCCATCTTTGCAGGGGTTATGAGTTCTTGTTTCGCCTATGGATTGGCTGCGGGCAAACCCATCGCAGAAATCGCACGGGTACATCTGATGGCCCACCATCGTCTTGATCTTTGGCAGAACCTTCCCGTGTTGGTTGTGGTTCTCTGGGGCGGCTTTGTCACCAACTTTGTCTGGTCAATTTTTCTGATCGTCAAAAATCATTCAGTAGCGCAATTTGGCGGTGCTCCGGGCATCAACCCCATGGGTACGGCCAAGGTTGCCGGAACAACTCTGATAGATGGTGATCCAACTTCGCGTCTCACCCCTGAGACGCTGGTGAAGAATTACATCCTCGCGGCGCTCGCTGGGGTGATCTGGTATTTCCAGTTCTTCTTCTACTCCATGGGGCAGACCAAAATGGGCAAGTACGACTTTTCCAGCTGGAGCCTGCACATGGCGAGCATCATCATCTTCGCGACCCTATGGGGAGTGGCTCTGCATGAATGGAAGGGGACGAGCAGGCGTACAAAGAGCTTGGTTGCGCTTGGACTGTTTCTATTGGTCGGCTCCACGGTGGTCGTGGGCTACGGAAACTACCTCAAGGTACGCTGACCGGGTCAGGCGTAGCTGGCAACCGCATCCCGGTTCGCAGCCGCGCGTTCTTTGCTGATCTGTTCCACGTAACCACTTTCGCGGAGCGCAAGGAGCGGATCTTCAGGCAGTCCTTTCGATTGCCGCCAGCCTTTGAGGATTGGCCGCACATCTTTCCAGAAGGCCCCGCGGAAGACCTCCTCCGCTTCCACCAGCTTGCACTCGTTCTGCAAGACCGTGAGCCGCGCGTGATCGACCAGCGCCGACTTGGCAAAGATCTCCTGCGCCGTGCACACGGTCTGAACCATGGCTTCCATTTTGCCCTTCAAATTGTGGCTTTGGTCGATCATGAAGGCCACGTCTGCCTGCGCGCCGGTCTCCCATTCGTAGTTGCGAATCTCGTGGAAGATGCGGAAGACCTGGTATGGGTCGATCGATCCCAAAGTCAGATCATCATCGGCGTAGCGGCGGTCATTGAAGTGGAAGCCCCCAAGCATCTTTGCGCGCAGCAGCCAGGCGACAATCTGCTCGATGTTCTGCGACTGGTAATGATGTCCCGTGTCGACCAGCACGAAGGCTTGCGGACCGGCCGCCTTGGCCAGCAGCAGCGCCATTCCCCAGTCCGCGATATCGGTGTGGTAGAAGAAGGGTTCGAAGGGCTTGTACTCAACCAGCAATCGCTGGGTTGGGCTAAGCGCAGCATGCATTGCCTCCAGGGTCTGCTCAAACCAGTCAATGCGGTGACGCATGCTTTGGGTTCCGGGGTAGCTGGATCCATCAGGAAACCACGGAGCCACATCGCGGGAATGCAATTTGTCCGCGATTGCCACGCAGTCCAGCAGGTGATCGAGCGCCATCTTGCGTATCGCCGGGTCAGGATTTCCTGCGGCGCCAAACTTGTACTCCTGCCCCTGGAATACGTTGGGGTTGATCGACCCCGCGACCACTCCGCACTTTCGGGCAAGCTCTTCTACGTGGGCGGCGTCCTTCAGTCCGTTGGGTAAATCCCAAATGGCGTGAAGGGCGACGGTTGGACACGCCCCGGTCAATTGATTCACCATGCCTGCGTCGCTGAATTTCTCCGCGAGGTTGGTTGCTGCTGCGGGCTGCATGAATTTCCCGAACCTGGACCCGGTATTCGCGAAGCCCCAGGAAGGCAATTCAATCCTGAATTGGTCCAGCGCCTGCCAAACGGCGCCTTCCACATCCTGTGCCATAAGTCACCCTGTCTGCGAAATCAATTTCGCCCAGCGGACATCCCACCATGTAACTCTTCAGCCAACGGTTCGTCTGCGATTCTTCGTCCGAATGTGCCAATTGGAGGGGGCAATTGGTAAAAGTATTGCAATAGAGCAAGAGTTTCTATCCTGAAGCCGACCCGTGTCAACACTCATTTTTGAGTCCAGGAGCGATGGGGTACTCCTTTGTCCCGTTTGTCCACCGAAAATAAAAGAGGGGAGCGCCTTACGCAGCAGACGGAGAAACTCCCTGAATTGTTGCAATTTATCGATAAACGAATTTCTTTCGAGAACTTATTTCCGCATGGTATTCTCCTCGGCGCTGGCAGGTTGAATAGGTAGCAGGAGATTGCACGATGAGCAAGACCAGGAAAGCCAAGCAGTCCGGTCCGTGGCAAAAGCTGTCATGGGGTGTGGCAACGATGCTGGTGCTGGGATGGGGAGCGGCCATTGCACAACACTCCGCTGATCCTCTGCGCAGCGGATTCGAGGACCCGCCAAACGGTGCAAGACCGCGGGTGTGGTGGCATTGGATGAACGGCAATATCACCCAGGCAGGCATCAAGTTGGATCTGGAGTGGATGCACCGGGTGGGGCTCGGCGGGTTCCAAAACTTCGATGCCGCCCTGGGAACGCCGCCGGTGGTACCGAAGCGGCTCGCCTACATGACTCCGGATTGGAAAGAAGCATTTCTATACGCGACCAAGTTGGCCGACCAGCTGGGGTTGGAAGAAGCAATCGCTGGTTCCCCCGGCTGGAGCGAGACCGGTGGCCCGTGGGTCCCGGCGTCCCAGGGAATGAAAAAGTACGTGTGGAGTGAGACTCGGATCGAAGGCGGAACGCCATTTACCGGAAAGCTGGCGCCACCCCCATCGAATACGGGTGCATTTCAGGACCTGGGCATCGAGGATGCGGGGGCGATGATGGGCCAGGGGCCAAAGATCCCGCAATTCTATGCTGATAGCGTGGTGGTCGCGTACCGCGTGCCTGCGAGCGATGTGCCCTTTCCACAGCTTCACGCGAAAGTTACCTCCAGCAGCGGCAGCCCGGACTTCGCGATCCTCGATGACGGAGACCTGTCCAAGTTCGCCCTGCTGCCCATCGCGCCGGAGGGTGAGACGTCCTGGATCCAGTGGGAGTTTCCTCAACCGCAAACCATTCGGGCGTTCACCATCGCCTTGGGGGGCAAAAATCCCTTCGACGCCTTCCTGCCTCCGGGAGGGGACAGCGGTAAGGCATTGGAAGCGAGCGACGACGGAGTGACTTTCCGCATCATCGCCGCCGTTCCCAAGGGGGGAGCGACGGAGCATACAGTTTCTTTCGCGCCGGTGACGGCAAAGTTCTTTCGCCTTGCCTTCAAGACCCTTCCCGCCGGCCCAAATCCCTTCGCCAACATGGATACAGGCGAAGGGGGCATTCATTTTCCGCCGCCTCCCAAGGACTACCAAATTGCCGAGCTGGTCCTCCATTCCGGTGCACGGGTGAATCGATTCGAAGAGAAGGCTGCTTTTAACCCCTTGCCTGACCTCTACCAGTTCGCCACGGTAAATGTAACCGAAACTGATTCAATTAGGAAGAAGGACGTGGTGGATCTGACGTCCAGGATGCATCCCGACGGTACTTTGGACTGGACCCCGCCGCCAGGTAACTGGGTGGTGATTCGCTTTGGCTACTCTTTGCTCGGCATCACCAATCATCCGGCAACCGAAGAAGCGACCGGCCTCGAAGTGGATAAGCTGAACAGCACTTATGTAAGAAATTACATGGACCACTACCTCGATACCTACAAGAGCACGGTAAGCGATGGCTTGATGGGTAAGCGCGGCGTGAAGTACGTGATCACGGATAGCTGGGAGGCGGGCGCGCAAAATTGGACCGACGACATGATCGCGGAGTTCACCAAGCGGCGCGGCTACGACCCCCGGCCGTGGATGCCGGTTCTGACAGGGCATGTAGTGGAAAGTGCCCAGGCAAGCGACGCGTTTCTGTGGGACCTGCGCAAGACCATCGCGGACCTGACTGCCGACGAACACTATGGGCAGGTGGAAGCCTCGATTCATGCGCACGGAATGGGACACTACGGCGAGTCCCACGAAGAGGGGCGCGCCTTCATCGCTGATGGCATGGAGGTAAAGAAACTGAACGAAGTCCCGATGAGCGCGATGTGGACACAGAGTCCCGGGGTGAACAAAGAGCAGTATGGTTACAACGCGGACGATCGCGAATCGGCTTCTGTGGCGCATATCTACGGGCAAAATATTGCGGCCGCCGAGTCCATGACAGCGATTAATGCGCCCTGGGCCTGGTCGCCGGAGACGCTTAAGCCAACCGCGGATAAGGAACTTGCGGAGGGCATCAATCGCTTCGTCATCCATACCTCGGTGCACCAACCGTTGGTGGGCAAGGTTCCAGGCTTGGGACTCGGGCCCTTCGGCCAATGGTTCACACGCAACGAAACCTGGGCCGAAGAGGCTGCCCCTTGGGTGACCTACCTGGCTCGGAGCTCGTACCTGTTACAGCAGGGTCATTTCGGCGCGGATATTCTTTATTTCTATGGCGAGGACTCCAACGTCACAGCAATCTTCGCCGACAAGTCGCCCGATGTACCAGCAGGCTACGGCTTCGATTACGTAAACGCGGATGCTTTGATTCACAAGTTCGCAGTGAAGGACGGGAACATCACGACGGAAAGCGGCATGAGCTACCGCGTGCTTGCGCTTGATCCGTACAGCGTCCACATGTCATTGCCGGTCTTGCGAAGTATTCGTGCGCTGGTAAACCAGGGCGCGGTGGTTGTAGGCCCAAAACCGGTAAATACGCCCAGCCTGGCCGATAACGCTGGGGAGTTTCAGCGCATTGCGGACGAGCTTTGGGGAAACGGGACCGGGGAGCACACTGTGGGAAAGGGCAAGGTTTATACCGGCCAAACACTCGCCGATGCCTTAGCCGCGCTCAAGATAGAGCCGGACTTCCAGTACACCAAGCCGGAAAGTGACACCGACATCTTGTTCGTACATCGCAGGCTGGCCGACGGCGACCTCTATTACGTCGACAATCGTAACGGTCGCGCTGTCCAGGTTGATGCGGATTTTCGGGTCACGGGCAAAGCTCCGGAACTATGGCATGCCGATACTGGGGCGACGGAGGATGCCTCCTTCAGCATTTCTGGTGGGCATACCACCGTGCCGCTTCATCTTGAGCCTTGGGGCACGGTGTTTGTCGTATTTCGCAAGCCGGCCAAGGCTAACTCCCAGACTCTTCCCAGGATGATGGAAACCAGGCTGGATACCATCGAAGGCTCCTGGAAGGTGAGCTTCCAGCCGGATCGCGGCGCACCGCCGTCGACGACGCTGGACAGATTGGCTTCGTGGAGCGAGAACGCAGACACCGGGGTGAAGTATTTCTCTGGTGTAGGCACATATACCAAGACAATTCAGGCGCCGGCCGCTTGGTTCAAACCGGGCGCGCATCTTTGGATCGACTTAGGCGATGTCAGGAATCTGGCCAACGTCACCGTGAATGGCAAACCCCTGGGAATCGTTTGGCATATCCCGTATCGGGTGGATGTTACGTCTGCGTTGAAGCCGGGAGCGAACGAATTGACCATCAAGGTGACGAATGCGTGGGTGAATCGGCTTATTGGGGATCAGCAGCCCGGTGCGGAGAAATATACTTTCACTGTCATTCATCCCTACAAGGCCCACTCTCCATTGTTGCCGTCAGGACTCATCGGGCCGGTGCAGATTACCTCCGTCGCTAAACAATAAGTAGTTAAATCTCTCTCGACATTGTTACGGGGAGAGATCTCGCCAATGGCTATGATCGGTTGTCGCAAAATCTGTGAGAAATTCAGGCTGGTGCCGCGTACAGAAATCCGGGCATCTCGATTTTGAGATGTGGGATCGAACAAATCTCAACAGCCATTTTTTGACTCGCATCCCGGTTCGGTTGACTCAAACAGGGGTGCTGACTAATTTGTCAGCTTGCCTGGTCAAGGCATTGAGGCGTGCGTATGCCGGTTTCGAAGAAGGAAATCTCGCCTTGTCCGATGGACGCTATGCTATCGGTGATCGATGGTCGATGGAAGGGGACGATTCTGTGGCGGCTCCTGGACGGGCCCATGCGGACCAGCGAATTGCGCCGCATCATCCCCCAGATCACCGAGCGGGTATTGATTCGGCAGCTGCAGGAGTTGGTCCAAGACGGGATCCTGGTGAGGAGCGAAGAGAAGAGCGTACCGGCAAGCGTGCGCTACGCCCTCTCAGAATATGGAATGACGCTTCTCCCTGTACTGGAGGGGATTTGTGCGTGGGGACAAAAGCACCTTGCCCGGCTAGAAAAATGCACCGGCCGAGTGGATGCAGGCACAGCATCGATAAGCTCTTGAACACAGCGCCGCCAAGCCCTAGCTTTTGGGCTTTGCACTTGCACCCGGCGTGAGCCGTTCGCGGAGCAGGTCATCGAGGTCGTAGAGCTTGTCGGTTACCAGGTTCAGCTTGCGGGAAAGGTTTTGGATCTCCGATTCGGCGCGGCGGTTCACGTCAAAGTCCAGCTCACTGCGCAGGCGGTCCTTCTTGTCCTGCCGGTTCTGGCTCATCATGATAACTGGTGCCTGGATAGCGGCCAGCATGGAGAGGAAGAGGTTGAGCAGGATGAAGGGGTACGGATCCCACGCGCGGCCCCGCAGTGCAATGTTAGTGCAGGTGTAGACGACCAGCACAATTCCGAAGACGATGATGAAGGTCCACGAGCCGCCGAAACTGGCGACCTTATCGGCGATGTGTTCGCCGAAAGTGTATTCGTCCTCGATCACATCATTGGCGTTCCGATTGGCGCGAATTCGCACCAGTTGCTGCGATGCATGGAATTGGTGTCCAAGTACGGTCAACATATCCATACCGGCCAGGGGTTTGCGCTGCAATAGAGTAGCAATGTCGTCGCGGCTGATCTCTACACACGTGGTTTCTTCCATGGCCATGGCGCTCGTCTGATGGGGTGTTTGATCCAGCATGGAAGCGAAGCCGAAAAACTGCCCATGGCCAGGTTGGTCGACCACAAGCTCCTGGTGATCTTCATCGACAGTCGTGACCTGCACGTTGCCTGAAAGCAGAATGTAGGCGTGCATGCCGGGATCACCCATTTTGTAAATGCGTTGTCGGGGTGCAAAAGTTCTGAGATCAACCTGGGCAGCCAGGACTCCAATTTCATCGTCGTCGAGCAAGGCAAAGAGCGGGACGTGCTTTAACTCCACGGGGTCGCAGGGCATAGATCACCTCGTTGGCGCTGTATTGTTTCGCAATGAACTGCGAGAGACGATAACAGACGCGAGCTACGGGCGGATGGTAATTTCGCATTGACAAAGGCTGTTCGCGCGAAGGCGGTGCGGACCTCCTCTGGCTTCATGGATGCGCCGCTGCGCATCGTCGAAGTAGTATCTCGGCCCGCTTGAGAGTGGAAGGCCAAATGTTTTAAATTAAATCGCTTGCAGGGGAGACTTCATTTGTCACGCGAATAAATTGGGCCTATCGAATCACGGGAGTCTGCACGCTCCATACCGGTATGATGAAGAGCAAGCCTGGACGAGGGCACCCCAGATGACCATGCTCATGCGTGCATTGTTGCTGGCGCTGGCGACGAGCGCCAGCCTCGCCGGGCCGTTAGCTACGGATCTCAACGGACACCCCATCACGGATCTCGCGCCGGCGGGAGCACGGGCCGTTGTTCTCTTCTTCGCCGCATCGGATTGCCCCATCTCCAACCGATACGTTCCCGAGGTTCTGCGGCTGGCAAAGCAGTTTGCACCGCTCGGAGTTCGGGTATGGTTTGTGTATCCCAATCCAGGAGATGATGCAAAAGTCGTTCGTGCCCACGACCTTGCGTTTGCAATTACGGCCAGCACAGCGTTAGACACCAGGCAGACGCTCACCCGGATGGCGCAGGCGACCATCACTCCAGAGGCAGCGATTTTTGTTCCCCAGGGAACCGGCCTGCACGAGGTATATCGTGGGCGGATTGATGACCGGTACCTGGCCTTTGGGACTGAGCGGCCGCAAGCGACGCATCATGACCTCGAAGAAGCCGTCCGAGCCGTGCTTGCTGAGAAGCCCGTTCCGCAGCCGGCTGGTCCCCCTATCGGCTGCTCGATTGTGCCTCTGCAACCGTGAAGAGTGCGTTGCGAGAATCCGGCCGCAGTAGAACCACGATGGCTACGTCGAGAATGCACGAACGACCACCAGGGTCATATCGTCGTGTTGTGGGGCGGTCCCGGCATATCTGGTAGCCGCGTCGAAGATGCACTCCAGCAGTTGCTGCGCGGATAACATCCGGCACCCGCGAACAGTGTCGATCAGACGTTCCTCTCCCCATTCTTCGTCATCCAGATTCATGGCCTCGCTGACGCCGTCGGTGAAAGCTACAAGAACATCGCCGGGGCGGAGCCGCACCGAACCTTGCTCGTAATGAACGCTTTCCAGAAGGCCAACGACGGTTCCCCCGGGTTCCAGGCGGGTGAGCGTACCGTTCTCCCCGCCATGATGAAAAAGCATGGGAGCATTGTGACCCGCGTTGACGTAGTCGAATCTGCATTCTGACGGATCATACTGGCCGTAAAAGAAAGTTGCGTATCGATTGGAAGCGGAGGCCTCGTACACCAGGCGATTAACGCTGCTGACAGCGGCGGCCAGGTTTTCAGGACCGCGCGTAGCTTCGCTGCGCAGCGACGCCTGCAGGCTGGCCATCATCAAGGCTGCGGCAATTCCTTTGCCCGAGACATCGCCGATCGCTATACCAAGGTTTCCCTTGGGCAGGGCAAGAAAATCGTAGTAGTCGCCGCCGACGCCCAATGCAGGCCGGCAGTGACCGGCGTAATCGAGGCCAGGGATGATGGGCAGTTTCTGAGGAAACAGCCGCTCCTGCACTTCGCGCGCGATCTCGACTTCGCGGTTCAGGCGCTCGCGGTGGGCAACTTCATCCGCGACGGTTCGCAGCAGATTCGCATTTTCGAGGGCCAATCCTGTCTGCGCGGCGACTGACTTGAGGAGACGTACATCAGAGCCGGTGTACGGTTCTTCAGAGCGCTTGGCGCCGAGCGAGATAAAGCCCAGAAGCTTGTCCCGCACCGCCAGCGGCAGCAGGAGCTCCGTTTGAAGCGTGGCCAGCTTACCTCGCTCCTCATCGCTGATCCCCTCCTCGCGGTAAAGCCACGATTGGCGATCGTTCAGGAACACCCGGGCGGGCTCCTTCTGGCTCTTCAACACTAACGCTGTCCCCGTTTTGCTGGGGAAGGCAACGGCAGGAAGGCTGGCGTACCCCATGGCGAATGCAGGCCGATAGAACCCTTCACCGCCCAGGAGCACTGCCACCTGCGGCACGTGCAACGTCTCGGAGATGCGCGCCGCAACGGTTTCGAGAAGCGATTTTGGCTCAATCATGGACCGCACCTGGTCGCTGAGTTCAGTCAACACGTGCTCTGCGTCATAGCTTTCGCGGAAGAAGCGGCGATCGACCCAGGTGCGCAAGCTGTCCCCAGCCCTGCGGATGGTGAAGTAGGCCGTAATGCCGGCCAGGATGACGATGGTTTTTTGCACACGGTTGTGGCCGGCGTCTGCTGCCATGGTTGTCCCGGCGACGATGACGACCCCCATCGCAATAAACTGGAGCACTCGTATACCGCCTCTGGCCAGCGTGTACTGGAGTCCCTGGCGAAGGGCAACCCCGACGCCCATCGCCTTCTGAACAACGATGACATAAGTCAGCGTGAGGGGAAAAAGGATGAGCGGAACGACAATGAGGGCATTCAACCAGGACGGAAAGATTTCGCTGGCGGTCTTGCCCTGTATGCGCGCGTACAACGTAGGTAAAAGAGCCGGGGTGAAGGCTATGATTGCGCCCCAGTAGAGAAAGCGCAATCGTCTCCGGGCGTCCGGCGAGCTGCTCAGGCCCAGTTTGATGGCCATCGCAGAAAAGAAGCTTCCGATCAGGATGAAAGCGAAAACTTGCGCCGGTCCTCTCAAAGGCTTGAGAACGGCGTAGAGACCAGCGACCGAGCGATAGTTGCTTAGCGCTGCCACCGAGAGCACAACTCCAGAGAGAGACGCGATGGCGAAGGGAAGCGCGCAGAACCACTGCAGGGCTCTCCATCCGCGGTCGTATCGGCTGCCGTGTGGAAAAGGTTCAGGAAAGAAGCGGCCGAAGAAGAAAATAATAATCGGGAATATCGCCTCGAGGGTCGATTGGTAGAGCAGGCCTGCTTCGCGCCACCCGGGCGGCCAGCCCTCGACAATAAAGGTCCGCAAAATATTCGGAAAGCTCATCATGAGCGCCAGCAACAGCCAGGCCATGGGATCGCGAGGACGGCGAAAGGCAACCCAGAAGCCGAGCAGCAGAGACACGGCGGGGAGCAAAACCTCGACCACCAGGTCACTGAAAGTATTCCAGGAATTAAAGGGAGTCGATGTAACCGGTAAATCGATGGTTCGCTGCGCGCCAATGGGCGCGTCTTTGGGAACCATCGTCAACACCAGGGGAACACCCACCCGAGCCTTACTGAAGGCTCGGCCCAGGAGGCCGGTTCCGGTAAATGGCATTCCGTTGACGGCCAGCAAGTGGTCGCCGTTGTGGATTCCCAAGCTTACCGCCTCGGGAGTGGTGAAGTTGATCTGATCGCTCCCGGCGTCAACGAAAAAGAAAGCGAAGTGCAGTGTTTCACGATGGATCAGGTCGGGAAGATAACGCGCCTGGAAAAGCAGCGTGATGGCGAAAAGCGTGGCTAGCAAGCCATAGAGCAGGATGGGGCGCTTGGTAGGCACGGGCTGTAGGCTTCTCCTGAACGGACGCTCTGAGCCGCGAAACTTGATTCTATAGGGTTCGATGCGCATGCAAGAAACTGATTGCCATTTGCCAATCGCTCACGCGCGCCAGGGATTAAAGATAGCTACGCCGGTAGGCTCAAAATCGGATACGTTCCTGGTCACAACTGTCATGCCATGAACGATGGCGGTCGCAGCGATCAGGGCGTCTCGATCGGAACAAGGGGTTGGGACATGCAACGCAGCACACCTCTGAGCGACAGACGTATCGACGGCGAGGATGCGTCCATTGAATGTGGGTAATACATGGTCTTCCATCCAGGATCGAAGGAGCGCTCCTTGCGAGCGGTCACGGCGTTCGATCAAGAGGATCCCGATCTCCAATTCCAGAATAGAGATCGCGGACAGAAACAGGGTGGGCACCGAAACGCTCTTTGCCCAGGCGCTGACATTATGATGCACCTTCCCCGTCTTTCCTTTGCGCAGTTCCGACACGACATTGGTGTCAAGCAGGTACATCAGGCGAGATCTGCAGGACGGTGAAGATCGCCACCCAAGCGAGGAGGCTCAAATTCGACTTTGCCGGCATTCGGCATCGCCAGCAGGTCCAGGATGTTTTCCCGCTTGTTCGTAATTTTCCGGTACTCCTCTATGGTCAGCAGCACATGGGCTGGGCGGCCGCGATCCGTGATAAAAACGGGGCCACGTTCAGCGGCCTTCTTGGCTCTGCTGGCATCTTGATTGAATTCGCGGCTGGAAAGCGTCGTGATGGCCATATCCATCCTTCTTAATATAGCAACGTTGCTACATTATAGCCCATCCTCCGCGAGTGACGCATGCCTGCCGAACAAAGCCTCAAGGGGGTTCGGATCACTTTCCATTGGACGCGGGATGAGGCTCCAGCAGAAAGGCGTGAATTGATCCTCGAAAGTACCCGCGGCCTAGAATTTCCCCTTTGTCGTTGATGCGCGATGCTACCAACAGCTTCCAGCCGGAATTGGCCGGGACGAGTTTGTTCAGATCGATCATCTTGCCCTTCTCCCGCAGAAACGCCCTTATCTTTCCATCGTCCTCTGAGGTGCCGACCACCTGCCCCAGGGAATTGATGTCCAGGGCTGTGCTCGGCGACTCTTCCCCGCCGAGTGTGCCCAGATCCTCGATGGAACCATTTCTCCACAGCACACCGTGTGCAATGCCATTGGGCAGGTCGCAGGATCCGATGATCTCATCATGATTGTTGATAGCCTGAGCATTGCAGATGGTGCCGCCGGGCACGTTGGGCAGCCGCTGCATCTTGCCATCATGCCAAAGAAACGCCTGCGGCTTGCCATTCGGAACCAGATTCGCTTCTCCGACAATGTCGTTCTTGTCATTGATGTCGCGGGCGCTGCTGTAATCTCCCTGGGCGAGGAGTCCGAGGTCGCGGGGCTGTTTCGTCCGCCACCATACCGCGTGTCGCGCACCGTTTCCAGTTTGCGCACTCCCCACCACGTCTCCCGCCGCGTTGACGGCCGAGGCAGAGGAATAGGCGCCTCCCAGTGACTCCAGGTTTTCCAGGTGATTGTCAGACCACTTGAACGCATGGGTGAAGCGCAGATCCTGTGGTGCCTGAAGAGTTCCTACTACGGTGAGCCGGTCGTTGATGTCGGCGGGGTAGACGAGTGTGAAATTCTTTTCTCCCTCGATAGTGATCGTTTCGTTGCCGCGGAAAACCACCCCCGGCATCAGGCTCGCGCTTACCGAGTGCCAGATGGCAATGTCGCCACGGTTATTCAGCCCCGGCGTATCGGTCAGAGTGCGAACGAGGGAGAGCCCTCGATCCACGACGCTGTAGCTTGGGTGGTTCTGCTGGGCGAGAGTCAACGGGCTTAAGAAGGCCGCGATGGCCGCGAGAAAGATGCCGCCAACGACGGGTGCCCCATCTGGGATAGGTTTCATTTGGGGAACACCATGGCCGCTTGCAAACACTCCACCCGTGTTTTCCTACTGCATCATACTCGTCATATTGAGAGTAAGGGTTAAGGTCTGAGTCGAAACCGCGGTCCCGGAAGTTCCAGTGGCTACGACAGTCACCTGGGAAGTGACCGCCGGGGTTGCGTGAACCGCATAGCCACTCATACCGCAACCCGAGAGACCTGCTGCCAAAGCGCAAGTGCTTAGGAGCAGCAGAAAAAGCTGCCAGGAGCGTTGCGTTTTGAGCAGCTTCCGCTTGCGGATGAAGACCGCCAATCCGGTCAGGCCTCCCGGCCACCAGAAGGCCAGGGCGAGCAGCACCGGGCTAAACGGGCTTTGCGGCGTCTGCTTGCTTGCCTGTTGCGCAGTGGTGTTGATCTTGAGACCCACATTCACGCTCTGATTGTTGCCACTCAGCGCGACCTGGGTCTGGGCAAACGCGCAACTGGCATTCGCCGGCAAATTCGAGCAGCTCAAGGCAACGGTCCCGCTATAGCCGCCGGTGGGTGTCAAGGTAAGTGTGGTGGCCGCTGCCTGTCCCTCCTGAATGCTAAGCGAGGTTGGGTTCGCGACCACTGTATAGCTGCCCGGTGGTGTCACCGGTGCTGCGGTGATAGTGAGTGTTATAGGCGCCGAGGTGCTGGCGGCAAAGTTTCCCGTCGCCGCATACGTAGCGGTAACGGTGACCGTTCCGGCGGGGAGAGCAGTGGTGTTCAGCGTAGCTACGCCGCCGCCGTTCAGGGTGCCGACTCCCAGGGAAGTGGATCCGCTCGAAAAGGTCACGCTTCCGCCGGGCATGCCTGCAGTGGATGCCACGGTCGCCGTCAATGTGACACTGGCGCCGTAAGCCGCGCTTCCCGGCGCGCTCACCGTGGTCGTGGTCGGCGCCGCGGTCACCGTCAGGGTGCCGTTGACGGTGGTCACCGTGTAGTCCGCCAGTCGTGGGCCAGTGACAGAAGGCACAATCGGGTAATTGCCCGCGTTGCTGGCGGCGGTCGCGCCGGTGGTGAAGCTTGCGCTAAAGCTGTCGCCGTTGACCGCTCCGCTCACGGTCCCGCTCAAGGCAGGGTTGGCTGCGCCATAGACGCGAGTCGCATTATTTGCCGCCACGGTCAAAGACGCAGGCGTCACCTGGAAGCTCTGGGTCGCAGTGGCCGGGCCGTATTGGGAATTGCCGGCCTGCGTGGCCTGCAGCACAACCGTGCCCACGCCCGTGACGCTCAAAATACCGCCGCCGATCATAGCTGGACCGGACTGCACGATGATCGTGACGGGATAGCTGCTGCCTAAACTGGAACTTGCCGTCACCGCGAAGGGTGGACTGCCATAGACGCGCGACGGGGTGGCCGAAAACGTGATGGTTTGCGATGCCGCGCTGACGGTGATGTTGGTTGCCGGCGAAGCGCTGGCGGCAAAGTTCCCCGCGGCTGCAAAGCTCGCCGTGACCGCATCCGTCCCGGCGGGTAGGGTCGTGGTCGTGAGTGTGGCCACGCCGCTGCCGTTCAGCATGCCCGCACCCAGCGGAGTGGATCCGCTCAAAAACGTGACCATTCCGCCCGGCACGCCTGAGGCAGAGGTCACCGATGCGGTCAGCGTTACGGGGGCGCCGTAGGCGGCGGTCCCGGGCGCAGTCAACATGGTCGTGGTTGCCGCTGCAGCAACGGTCAGCGTTCCGTTCACGATGGTTACGGTGTAGTTGGCCAGCTGTGGGCCGGTCGCAGCAGGCACGATGGGATAGCTGCCGATATTACTACTGGCCGTTGCGGTCGAACTAAAGCTCTCGCTGAAGCTGTCGCCGCCCACCGCGCCGCTCACCGTTCCGGTAAAGGGCGGGTTGGCAGCGCCGAACGCTCGGCTGGCGTTATTGGCCGCTACTGTCAACGGCGCAGGGGTCACCTGGAAGCTTTGTGTCGAAGTGGCCGCGCTGTGGTCCGCATCGCCGGCTTGTGCGGCTTGCAGTACGACCGCGCCCGCGCCGGTGATAGTCACGACGCCTCCACTGATCGTTGCTGGACCCGACTGTACGGTGATTGTGACCGGATAGCTACTTCCCAGGCTGGAACTGGCCGTCACGGCAAAGGGTGCGCTGCCGTAGGCACGCGATGCGATGGGCGAAAAGGTGATGGTTTGTGAGGCCGTGTTCACCGTAATGCTGCTTGCCGGCGAGGTGCTGGCGGCAAAGTTGCCCGCCGCCGCATAGGTAGCGGTGACTGCATCGGTTCCCACCGGGAGCGTAGTCGTGGTGAGTATAGCCACGCCGCTGCCGTTCAATGTGCCCATACCCAGCCCAGTGGATCCGCTATTAAAGGTCACGATTCCACCCGGTGTGCCCGCGGTGGAGGCCACCGTCGCCGTCAGCGTTACGCTAGCGCCGTAGGCCGCGGTGCCGGGCGCACTCAGCGTGGTTGTGGTCGCGGCTCCACTGACCGTGAGGGCACCGTTGACGATGGTGACGGTGTAGTTGGCCAGTTGTGGACCGGTGACCGCCGGCACAATCGGATAGCTGCCCACATTGCTAGTGGCGGTTGCCGTGGTGGTGAAGGTTTCGCTAAAGCTGTCGCTGCCAACGGCGCCGGTCACAGTCCCGGTAAAGGGCGGGTTGGCAGCGCCAAAGACACGGCTGGCGTTGTTGGCGGCCACGGTGAGCAGCGCAGGCGTCACCTGGAAGCTCTGCGTTGTCGAGGCCGCGGAATAGTTTGCGTCCCCGGCTTGCGAGGCTTGCAGCACGACCGTTCCGGTGCCAGTGAGAGTTACCATGCCGCCGCCGATCACCGCTGGGCCAGACTGCACCGTGATGGTGACGGGATAATTCGTGCCGGCACTTGACGTTGCCGTCACGGCGAAGGGCGCGCTCCCATAGGCGCGGGATGCGATGGCGGGAAACGTAATGGTCTGGGTTGCCTGGTTGATGGTCACGCTGCTTGCCGGCGAGGTGCTGGTGGCGAAGTTACCCGCTGCGGCATAGGTCGCGGTGAGACTATCGTTCCCGGCGGGCAGTGTGGTGGTGCTTAGCGTGGCCACGCCGCTGGCGTTCAAAGTGCCCGTGCCCAGGGTGGTCGTTCCGTTATAGAAGGTCACGCTTCCCGCAGGTGTGCCCGCGGTGGAGGCCACCGTTGCCGTCAGGTTTACCGGGGCGCCATAGGCTGCGGTGCCCGGCGCGCTCAACGTGGTTGTCGTGGCCGCGGCGGTCACCGTCAATGTGCCGTTCACGATGGTGACGGTGTAATTGCCCAGGTTGGTACCGGTCACCGAAGGCACAATAGCATAGCTGCCCACAGCACTGGAGGTGGTCGCCGTTGTGGCAAAACTTTCTGTAAAGGTATCGCCATTCTGCGCCCCGGTCACGGTTCCGCTAAAAGCTGGATTGGCCGCGCCATAGACCCGGCTCGCGTTGTTGGCTGTCGCCGTCAGTACCTGGGCCGACGACGGCGAGATGGTGAGCGTGCCGGCGTTCATCACCACCTGGTAGTTGCCGGCGGAGGAACCGGTCACCGTCGCGATGATGGGATAAGTGCCGGCCGGGGAAACGCTGGTAGCCGTGGTGCTGTATGTGACCACGATGGTTTTGCCCAGCGTATCGCCGTTCACCAGGCCGGTGACCGTTCCCGTCAACGCGGGCAGCGCGCCGCCAACCGTCATGGTGGCGTTGGCTACGTTGACAGTCAGTTGAGGCTTTAGCAAGCCATAGACAACCAGGGCGCCTGAGCCATTGCTTGTACCCAGCGAGCCGAAGGTAGCTACGTAGACCTTTCCGTTAGCCACCACCGGCGGTACGTACTTCGCAAACAGGCCTACTTCATCCCGGGCGTCGTTCGTCTTATCGCTCCACAGAAGATTCAACGTATCGGCATTGAAGGCGTACAGAACGCCCTGTACGGTCTTGACCACCGCGTTGTCGTTGTAGGGAGTCGATGCCCACAAAATTCCGTTGTTGGCGCCGTTTGCCGAGATCGCCAGAAACCCACCGGGCATGGCGCCATCGTTGTTGGTTACGGGTGCGGTCATCTTGCTGGTGGCGAACGGCGTGGTATTGAGAAGTCCAGTGGTGGGATTGAACTGGAAGGCGCGCAGGACGTCGTTCTCTCCCCAGACGTAGGTTGTGGGCCCGTTCACATCGCTGTTGAAGTACACCGGGCCGCCATGGATGTGACTGGTACCCTTGCCGTAGACCGCCTGAAATTCCTGCCGCACCTTGTCGCCCGAGGAGTTGAACTCTCCCATCTGATTGGTGTCCGCGAGGTAGAGCACGCCTTGCTTGCCGCCGCCCAGCACATAGCTGGTGTTCGGAATCAGCAACAAGCCGGCCGACCCCAAATCCATATCACCCGAATTCATGGTGGCGCTGTTGTAGGGGGTGAAGTAATCGAGCAGTTGCAGATTGGGCGACAACTTGATGAAGCTGTTGCCGGTCTGCACCAGGTTATTGGGTGTCTTGCCGAAACTCCCGTTGCCGGTCGAAAGGTAGAGGTTGCCGGCGCCATCGACTGCGGGGGCCTGGCCCGCGTTCCAAATCCCTCCCAGGGTGCCCGTCGTGGTGTCAGAGTAGACGGCTGTCTGGGCCAGCGTTGACTTGCTGTAAGCCATCACCCAGCCGTGGTAAGGCGGTGCGTCTTCGTGGGAGGAGAACGCAACGTAGACGTTCCCATTGGCCAAGGCCAGTCCCGGGCGAGCATTCTGCTGTCGGGCGTCGAAGACAAGCGGATTGATCAGATCCGGGGTGGAGTAAGTGGCGGCTATAGTCACCGGGCTCCCGCCTACTGGAAGTCCGGTTGCAATCTCGATTGCGTTGAGGTGGTATGAGAACTGCCTGGTGCCGTTCGCCGGCTGGGAGCCGGAGACGAAGTACATGATATTGGTCGCGGGATCGATCACGGGCGTGCTCAAAATCCCGATCTTGGTGGCCCAGGAGATATTTTGATCCCACTCAACGTCTTGAGCAATGATGGCCGAGCCGTAGTTTTGCGACCATAGCACCGCACCGGTGTCGGCATCCAGGGCATAGATCGTGTTGAACATGCTCGCTACAAAGACGACGTTGTGGTTGCCGCCGGCGATAGCAAGATTCGATACATAGAGCGGCTGCGCGTAGATCTGCCCGTCTGTATGTACGGTGAAGAGTTTTCCGAAGTTGGCCGAATTTACGTTCGCCGGCGTAAGAGTCGTTTCCTGCAGATTGGCGCCGCTGCGCGCAGTGTCGTAGCTGCGGGTATAGACATTGACTTGGGCCACCGCGGCAACGCTGAAGTACGCCAGCAACAAGAGACTCAGACAAACTGGAGCGGAAAACCGCGTCAACCGCCGTCGCATGCCGGGGGAATGTGAATGTTTGGGGGAGACCAAACTATCCTCAGCCAATGTCTTGAGATTCTTTACCACCGGGCCCCCGAAGAGATACTCCAATTGCCAACAGAGTGAAGAGCGTCGTTAAAGCCGGTAAACGCCGACCAGGAACACCCCACCACCCGCGTTTTAGCGGAATAGGGTAAAGCAACCGTGGGGAAGAAAGGGCCCGAACCAGCTATGGAAGACAGCCTTGGGGAAACTGCAAAATGTCTTTGGGGGTAACGTGCCAAACCTACAGCCAGAGCGCGCATGGGGGGCAAGCCCGCTCTGTATCCAGTGCAGTTTAACAACAAACAGTGGTAATGGACCAGCAAAAGATACAATTTCATTTATGTTTCATAAGTCTTGAAGAATCAATGTGCAACGGGCAATCGGGCTATGCCCGGCGGGCAAGCGGTCATAGATAAATTCGCTAGAGGAAGAAGGTGGCAAGGTGGGGATAACGCGACGGGACTTGTTAATCGGCGCTGGAGGTCTTGCTTCTGCGTTCGTCCTTGGAGCACCAATAAGGAATGCAACCGCTGAAGTTCGGGCGGCCGCAGAGGAGCCGCCGGCCCGGAAATTGAAGGTCATCGTAGCTGGGGGGCATCCTGGAGATCCGGAATATGGATGTGGTGGCACCGTCGCCCGCCTGACCAATCTTGGCCACGAGGTCGTTCTGCTTTACCTGAACGACGGAGCTTGGCCCCCTACCGCCGCGTCTGTGCGCATCGCGGAGGCGAAAAAGGCTTGCGAACTACTGAAAGCGCGGCCGGCCTATGCTGGACAAATCAACGGCCACGCCGTGGTGGACAATGCGCACTACGAAGAGTACTCGAAGCTGATCGAGGCCGAGAAGCCGGAAGCGATCTTGACGCAATGGCCGATCGATAACCATCGCGACCATCGAGCGATCACCATGCTTACCTACGACGCATGGCGGCAATCAAAAGACAAATTTGCTCTCTACTACTATGAGGTTTCCGATGGCGAGGATACCTTGCAATTCTCTCCCACGCACTACATCGACATCACGGAAACAGAAGCGACCAAACGCGCTGCCTGCTATGCTCACGCCAGCCAGACGCCGGACAGGTATTATGCGCTGCAGGATCAGGTTGCCTCTTTTCGGGGTTTGGAAGGCGGTTACAAAAGAGCGGAGGCATTTGTGCTCCAGCTGCAGAGCCCGGGGGATCCTCTGCAGGCCCTGGGGCGGCCCTGAAGAAAATGCGATACCCTGAAGGGCCGGGGGGACGCGACGTCCATGGACCTGTCTACAGCGCATGCACCAATTGGGCACTTTCTCGAGCAGCCGAAAGACCTGGAGGAGTGGCAGAGATTCCGGCTTAGCGACGAACAGATCGCCGGTTTCAACGAGAAGGGATATCTTGCTGGAGTTCAGGTTCTCAACGATCGGCAAATCGATCTACTTTGCTCTGAACTATCCGGCTTGATGACGAAGTCGCATCCCGCCAATCACCTGTTTCATGAGTATCACTCGAACGAGTCGCAGGATCCGAACGCGGTTCTCTTTCATGCACTGGGAGCGTGGCGCACCGGTCCCGCCTTTCACGATGTGCTCTGGAGTCCGGCGTTCCTGGCGCCGGCTTCGCAGTTATTGGGTGGCCCCGTCCGCTTCTGGCACGACCAGCTTTTCTGTAAGCCGGCGCAACATGGGGGCGTGGTGGCCTGGCATCAGGATTACTCCTACTGGACGCGCACGGAGCCGATGTCGCACCTGACTTGCTGGATCGCGCTCGATGACAGCGACCGCAACAACGGTTGCCTCTACTATGTCCCTGGAAGCCATCGCTGGAAGCTGCTGCCGGTAACCGGCCTTACAGGGAACATGGATGAAATCATGACTGTACTTACGCCTGAACAAAAGCAGGCCTTCCAGCCGGTTCCCATTGAATTGAAGCGTGGACAATGTACCTTCCATCATCCGCTCATGGTGCATGGTTCTTACGCTAACCGTTCGCAGCGGCCACGGCGAGCCACGTTGATCAATGCTTTCAGAGATGGAGTGCAGTCTGCATCGGACGAAGCATTGTTGGCGGGGGTGCCTCCGATCCCCAGGGGGAACAAGATGGAAGGCCAGTTCTTTCCCTTGCTCTTCGATCCTTCAACAGCTGGAAACTGACTGCCCTACAAGGTTGCGCTGGACAACTGGGGAACCGAGAGAAGATCGACTCCGCGAAGATATTGCTGCACGCGGTCTCGCTCTTTGCTCGAATAGCCACCAAGGGGCGGGGTAAGGTCGGTGCTGCAGATGCCCATCAGCGATAAGGCGCACTTCAGTCCGCGCAGCGGATTCACAGCATGATCCGCGGAGCGGTAGAGGGCGTTATCGAATTGCACTGCCTGTTGGTGTAGCGCGGCTACGCGGCTCATATCGTGAGCCGCCGCAGCTTCATAGAGTGCGACGAAAAGCCGCGGCCAAACATTGGAGCCGCCGGCCATGCCTCCGTGGGCTCCCATGAGCACGGCTTCCGCCAGTAGGTCGTCCGGTCCCACCAGCAGACTGAAATCAGGCAAATCTCTGACGCCCTCTCTGACGGCGTGGAAATAACCCATGTTCAGGCCGCTATCCTTCAACCCTACGATATTCGGTTCGCCGGCGGCCTGAACCACAGTCGGAATTTCAAGCCAAAGGTGGGTGTTGAGTGGAGCGTTGTAGAGAAACAACGGTAAAGGCGATTCCGATGCCAGGCTCTTGAAATACTGCAATAGCTCCGCCTGGGAAACCTGGAAGTAATAGGGCGGTGCAGCAACGACGGCCAGCGCACCGCACTCATAAGACTTTTGCGCCATGCGGAGAGCATCCTGGTAAGACGTGTCTGTGATTCCGACAATGACCGGCACGCGAGAGGCGACGCGTTTGCAGGTTTGTTCAATCAGCGCCGAGCGCACATTGTAGGGTAGGTTCGGCGCCTCTCCCGTGGTGCCTAAAATGAAAATGCCATGAACTCCGCCGCTGATCAGGTGTTCGATCAGCCGCTCCAAACCTTTCTCATCGAGGGTGAGGTCCTGGTGGAGCGGAGTAACCATGGCGGTAATGACGCCGCGCAGCGGGCGAGGCAATTTCGAGTTCAAGAGGATCTCCTGACAATGAGCAGATGGCTCGGAAATGATAGTATCAGCCGTCGTATCGCCCGCCGTGGAACGGGCGATAGAAATCAGGGGCCGTCGGAGGGCGCGCGAAAACTCGTTCGAACGAAGGGCACGGCTTCAGCCGTGCCGTAAAAGCCATATGCGCGACGCGGCTTTAGCCGCTGAGGTACGCTTTACAAGACGCCTGGACGAGTTCACACCGCTTGTGGCGGCCGAAACAGCTTCGACACACTGATCACGTTCAACAATGAACCGCTGGAAAGCCGTACCTCAGGGGCTAAAGCCCTCATCAGTCTTCACCCAGTGTGGCACGGCTGAAGCCGTGCCCTTCGTGCAGAACTTTTTCCGCAGCCTGTTCAAGCCCATATTTCAAACAAACAGGACGGATCCACTGAGCAAAATGTTTTTCGACCGAGAGAATATAGTTCTAGTTAGTCGTAATCAATCCGAACCAGACAGGAGCGCGAAAACAGCGCATGAGCATTGAGCATACGGTGTTGGTGGTGGCGCAGGAAGATGACCCGCAGCTAAGCATGCTAAAAGATCTGCGGCATATAGTGGGTCGCGAGCCTGCGGCTTTTGCGAGTGCGGTGAACGATCCCGTGGTGATCCTTGCCTGGTCGGGGCCGAAGAAGGTGTTGCGGGATGTGTTCCTCATGTGCAAGGACGTTCGTTGGGTACATTCGCGCTCGGCAGGATTGGACAACGTTCTATTCCCGGAGTTGGTTGCGAGCGATGTCCCGCTTACCAATGGCCGGGGTGTGTTCAGCCAGTCGCTAGGGGAATTCGCGTTGGCGGCGATCCTCTATTTTGCCAAGGATTTTCGCCGCATGCTGCGCAACCAGATGGCGGGCGTGTGGGAGCAATTCGACGTCGAAGAAATTGACAGCCAGACCGTGGGCATTGTGGGCTATGGGGATATTGGCCGCGCCGTGGCGAAGAGGGCGCATCCCATGGGGATGCAGGTTTTGGCCACCAAGAAACACCACCCGCCGGGAGTTGATCCGATGGTGGACCAGTTCTATAAGCCGGAAGAGCTGCTGGAGATGATTGCGCGCTGCGACTATATTGTGGTCGCGCTCCCGCTTACCGTGGAGACTCACCACTTGATCAGCGATGCGCAGTTTGCGGCCATGAAGCCGACCGCGGTGGTGATCAACGTGGGACGGGGGCCCGTGATTGACGAGGCGGCCATGGTTCGTGCCCTCACGGCGAAGCGAATCAAGGGAGCGGGGCTCGATGTCTTTGAGCATGAACCCCTCCCGCCGGGCGATCCAATGTACAAGCTGGAGAACGTACTGCTATCGCCACACTGCGCAGACCACACCGCGGAGTGGCTAAACCAGGCGATGCGCTTTTTTCTTGAACAGGATCGCCGGTTTGCCAATGGCGAACCGCTCGAGAACGTAATCAATAAGAGTTTGGGATATTAAGGCACTTTCACTTCTGCGCTGTCGTAGCGAAGGTGAAAAGCTCGAAGAATGGATTTCCATGGAAGAGAAAGACAAGGTAAACCGTGGGCTGCGCAGCGACCTATGGTTTGGCGACCTGGTGGAACCGGGCGAAGCAGCCGTCTACCTGGAGCGCTATGGCAACTCCGGCATCACCCGTGAAGAGCTTCAATCCGGCCGGCCCGTCATTGGCATCGCGCAAAGCGGCAGCGAGCTGGTCCCTTGCAATCGGATCCACGTAACCCTCGCCGAGCGGGTGAAGGCAGGCATCCGCGATGCTGGGGGACTGCCCTTCGAATTTCCCACTCATCCTCTCCAGGAGACGGGCCGCCGCCCCACCGCCGCTCTAGACCGTAACCTTGCCTACCTTGGCCTGGTCGAGATCCTGGCTGGATATCCGTTCGATGGCGTAGTACTCACGACGGGATGCGACAAGACGACTCCCGCAGCCCTGATGGCTGCGGCCACGGTGAATCTGCCAGCCATCGTCCTGTCGGGCGGACCGATGCTCGATGGCTATGTGAACGGCAAGCTCAGCGGCACGGGTATGGTGCTTTGGGAAGCGCGCCGTCAGTTGGCGGAAGGCCTGATCACCGGCAAACAACTGGTCGATATGGTGATGGCGGGTATTCCCAGTGCAGGACATTGCAACTCCATGGGGACTGCGCTCTCGATGAATTCACTGGCAGAGGCGCTGGGCATGTCTCTGCCTGGATGCGGCACCATCCCAGCTCCTTATGCGGAACGGGCCAAGATGGCCTACCGCACAGGACGCAGAATCGTGGAGATGGTGAGGGAAGATCTCACCCCCAGCAAGGTTCTTACCCGGGAAGCCTTCGAAAATGCCATCGTGGTCAATTCCGCAATCGGCGGCTCGACCAATTGTCCGCCGCACATCATCGCGATTGCGCGCCACGTGGGCGTCGAGCTGGACATTCGCGACTGGGAGCGAGTTGGCCACCAGATTCATCTGCTGGCCAACGTGCAGCCGGCGGGTGAGTTTCTTGGCGAGGCCTATCATCGTGCCGGTGGCGTGGGCGCGATCTTCGGCGAGCTGATGCAGGCCGGCAAGATTCGCACCGGCGCGTTGACGGTGAGCGGGGCAACAGTCGGCGAGAGCTACAAAGAGGCGCGCAGTCTCGACACCAACGTCATCCGGACCTACGAAAATCCGCTGAAGCGGAATGCCGGGCTGCTGGTAGTTTCGGGCAACCTGTTCACTTCCGCGCTGGTCAAGACTTCGGTCATCAGCGACGAGTTCAGGCAGCGGTACTTGTCGGAGCCCGGCAGCGAAGATTGTTTTGTCGCGGGAGCGATTGTCTTCGACGGACCGGAAGACTATCGCAAGCGTATAGAAGATCCGTCGCTCCCCATTGATGAGCATTCCATTTTGGTCGTGCGCGGATCAGGGCCGGTTGGCTATCCAGGCTCTGCAGAGGTCGTGAACATGACTCCGCCGGGCAGACTCGTCCGGCAGGGAATTCGTATGCTGCCTTGCATGGGAGATGGCCGGCAAAGCGGCACGTCTGACAGTCCATCGATTCTGAATATCTCTCCGGAATCGGCGATCGGGGGAAACCTCGCGATCCTCAGAACCGGCGATCAGATCAAAATCGACCTGGCGCACCGGCGGGTGGACGTGCTGCTGTCAGAGGAGGAGATTGCCGCTCGGCGCAAAGAACTCAAGCCTGCCGAAATAACCAACCACTCGCCCTGGGAAGAATTTTATCGATCGAACGTTGGCCAGCTCGAGACCGGCGCCTGCCTGGAATTTGCAGTGAAGTATCACGATGTGCGTAAGGTTGTTCCCCGGCACTCGCACTGAACTCAAACGATCCTATTCCGCTGTATCCGGGGGCCGTTCCTGATGACAGCGGGAGGCTGGGCGTTGAGGGCTGATTATCCCACTCAAGCCCAAAAACAGGGCTTGAATGGGCCACCCAAACCTTCGTTGCCGGTTCAAGAAGCCGGGTCATTGCTCTCCCGAATCCGGCCGCCAATCGGGCGTTCTGGATGAACAAAGTACCAGCACGCCGCGCCGAGAATGTATAGGGCCGCAGTTAGATAGAGCGGTCCCGCCCAGGAGGCACTGGTTCGGGTCAGCAAGGCAAACGCAATCGGGCTCAAGACCCCGCCGATCTGCCCCGAAGTGTTCATGGCCGCGCTCATGGTGGCCGCGTGACTACCCGCCATATCCGCGCAGGCGCCCCAACTTGCTCCGAGTAGAAAATTCGACGAGGCAGCAGCCAGCGCGATGAGCACAGCGGAGATCTTTCCTCCCGCCAGCGAGCCACAAAACAGAAAGACTCCAGCCGCTGCCAACGAGCCGAATCCAACCAGGCAACGACCCCGTCGCAACCCCAGTCTCATGCTAAGGCGATCGGTAAGGATGCCGCCTAACAAATCCGCGGGAACACTCAGCAGCAGCGGCAAGCCGGCAAGAATGCCCAGCGCGGCCCCGTGCAAATGTTTTTCGTGCTGCAGGTAGGTCGGCATCCAGGTCACATATAAATTGAAGCCGTAGGTCTGGGTGAAATACATAGCGCACAGGAACCAGACTCCCGGCGTCTTTAAAGCCGCCTTAACTATGCTTGCTTTGCCCAGCTCCTCCGGCAGGGCAAGCCTTCCGCCCTCGATCCAGCCAAGCTCTTCTGGCGAAACCGAGGGATGGTCTCTTGGTTCGTCCCGGTACCAGTGGAACCAGGAGGCCGCCCAAACAAATCCGAATACAGACAGCACGGGGAAAGTAGCACGCCATCCAATCCGGTCGGCGATGGCAGCCACCAGGAGTGGCGTGAGTCCGCCGCCCAGGTGCGCGCCCATGAAGAAGATGCCTTGCGCGGTGCCTCGCTCCTGTTCTGGAAACCAGCGCGACAAAGCGCGCGCGACCGTCGGCCATGCGCCTGCTTCGCCCGCACCAAACAAGGCTCGCAGTGCAATCAACGACCGAAAATCCCATGCCGCTCCGGTCAACCCCGTAAAGACCGACCACCAGATAACAATCCGAGTGAGGACGCGACGGCTGCCGATGCGGTCCGCCCACCAGCCGGTGGGTATTTCGAACAGCGCATAGGCCGCGGTAAAGGCGCTGAAGACGAATCCCATCTGGATGGTGGTGAGGCGCAGGTCGCGAAGAATCGCCGGCGCGGTCACCGAAATACAAACCCGGTCCATGTAGGTGAGAAAGGCCAGGGCAACGGTCATGGCCAACACGCGAAACCGCACCCGATGCAGTCCGATCAAGATGTGCCGGCTCTCCAGTTGCCCATAAGTTCCGACGTACGGAGATACCTGTCGTAGAAGCGCAGGAGTTTGATTTCGCCAAAGATGCCGACGCCAACACGAGCCGCGGCCACACCGTTTACGTCATGCAATTCAAGCGGAAAACGTCCCCAACCATATTCCCGCACGGGGCCGCCATCGTTGAGGACTCCATCGACCATCACAGTGATGATCTTCGGCCCCCCGTCCACCACAAATGCGACGTGTTGCCAGGCTCCAGTCTTAAGCGTTCCTGGGTGGAACCCCGGGTCGCTGTCCCACGATGCTTCGCGTGTTCCGTCATTCAGGGTGAGTTTGAGCGTATATCGATCAGACATGGTGATCGCAATACCCTTGCCATCCCCAGATCTTGCGTCGAGGACAATTTGCCCTTGCGTCAATTCGCGGAATCGAATCCAGAAGTCGATGGTAAATCCTCCCTCCTCGAGCGAGGGGATCGATGGCATTGCGAGGGTGGAACCGTCACGCAGTTGATCAGCGGACGCAGTGAGCACCAGGCCGCGCTGGCAGACGCTGGTCGCCTCCGCCTGATTCCACAAACCTGACAGGAGGGTCGGATCGATGGGGTGCACCCGGGCGGTCGTCTTCATGGTCTCGGTGACATAAATCTCTCCGCCATCCTCCACAAAATCCGGATAGCTTATTCGGACCTTAGGGTCCAGATCGTAGAGCAGTATCTCCGGCTGAGACCAGTAGATGTGTCCGTCCTTTTCGATTCCCCCGGTAATCCACGCAGGGTTTCGATTTGCATAGTAATCCCAGGGGCCTGTCAGTACTGATTCGCCTCCGTGGTTGTGATACCAGAGCAGGTACTTGCCATTGCTGAATTTCTTGACGAAATTCGCGGCGCGCGGATGCTTGATCTTGCGCCCGTCGGGCGTGTACGTGGCGTACGCCGGCGGTGTCCAGGTACGGCCAACGTCGCGGCTGTAAGCGTGACAATTGTGGCCGTCGATTGTCCGATAGGTTGCATAAAGCGATCCGTCATTGAGCTCGACCAGGTTGGTCTCATCCGAAACCGGGCCCTTCGGCGCGCGTAATCCTTCGTCACCCTCCGGAAGGAGATTCCATTGGATCTTTCGCGGATCGGTTTCGGTAAGAATATTCGGGCTTTGCATGATGCAGCCCTGGGAGGTCACCATGCCGCCCGGATTGCCCCATTTGCCCACCTTGGCAAAGCCGAACATGGCTCCGTAGCGGGTGGCGATGGGTTTGCCCACGCCCCAGAAATATAGAAGCTTTCCTGCGTAGGCGTTTTCCCGGTCGATACGCATTTCACGCATCGGAAGGTAGTAGCGGTCGGCCGACCACGTTCGTCCATAATCATCGGAATACTTCATTGCATAGCGGCCCAGCGTATCCACTCGCTTTGCGTAGACGGGGCTATTCGATTTGGTGTCGGTTCTCAGGTTTTCCGAATTGTAGGTATAGAACACATACACACGCCCGCCAGGGACAGCAAGGGGCATCACCCAGGAGGCCTCCGGTCCTGTTGACGGCTCAATGTCAACGGGCTTTGACCAGGTCTTGCCCTTATCGGAGCTGATGGTCGCAATGATGTGTTGGTGCGGCGCTCCTTCGTTTCCGTTGCCGGTAGTCAGGACGCATAGCCAATTGCCGTCTTTGGTGATGACGACATAGGGCTGATCGCTGTAGTTTTCTCTGGGAATCTCTGAGCCATGCACGATGTTGCGCCAGTCGGGCTTCGCCGGCTCCTGTTCCGGCGGGAGCTGCTCTGCGTCGGCGATGGATCGATTGAACTCCAGCCCTTCAGCGGCGGCTGCGGCCGCCAGCATGTGGATCACTTCCCGTCGCGTCACCCGCATGATCTTCTCCCTGCCATCTGTTCCAGGCTGGGTAGAATGTTAGCTGACGGAAAAGTGTGTCATACAAGGAATATCTATGGAGAAATCAGTGCGGGTGGGGTTCGTTGGTGCGCGGTTTGCAGCCAGGTTTCATTGGGAGGCCATCCGTCGCGTCTACGGAGTGCCGGTCGAGATCGTAGGCGTGACCTCAAAGACGCCAGAAGCGCGAGACGCCTTTGCAAAAGAGAAGGGGATCCGCGCATTCGAAACCTTTGCCGAGCTTTGTGCGGCCGTGGATGTGGTCGATCTCTGCACCCCTCCCTCCTCCCATGAAGAGCTCGCGGTGCGGGCGCTCGGGTTAGGCAAACACGTCATCATCGAAAAACCGCTTACCGGATACTACGGTGCGGCAACCTTTCCCAAGGAGCAAATGCTTGCTGAAGCCACAGCAAGTTGTGCCCGCATTCTCGCCGCGGCGAAAGCCAGTGGGAAACGGGTCTGCTACGCCGAGGACTGGGTCTATGCTCCGGCGGTTCAGAAGGAGCGGGAGATCATCCAAAAGAGTGGCGGCCAGGTACTGCGCATCCTGGCCGAACAATCCCATAGCGGATCGCACTCTCCCTACTACGGCATCTGGAAATTCTCCGGAGGCGGGTCACTGGTCGGCAAGGGATGCCATCCGCTGAGCACAGCGCTCTATTTGAAGCGCGCCGAGGGGGAAGCGCGCGATGGCAAACCGATTCGACCGGCGACGGTAAGCGCTCGCACGCATGAGATTACGAGGCTTCCCAACTATCGCGATGAAGGTTTTCTGCGCACTGGCTACGATGACATTGAGGACTACGCCCAGATTCACATCACGTTTTCCGACGGAACGGTCGCAGACATTTTCTCCTCCGAACTGGTCATGGGCGGTGTTTCCAATTGGCTCGAGGTCTATTGCAACAATCACCGTACGCGATGCAATCTTAATCCGATCAATGCCGTGGAGACCTTCAACCCCAGGGAAGACATATTAAAGGACGTCTATGTAGTGGAGAAGGTCAACACCAAGCAAGGGTGGAGCCGTCCTGCCCCGGATGAGGGATGGCAGCACGGGTATCCGCAGGAATTTCAGGACTTCATGGAGAGCATCTACCACGATCGCGAGCCTCTCTCCGGAATAGAGTTGGCACGGGACACAATCGTGACCATATACTCCGGGTATTTGTCGGTGGAGCGCGGCGGGTCTGAGGTTGCGGTACCTTCCTAGGGTGGGAAAACCGCAGGTCCCCGTTCGACTTCGCTCCCACGGCACGCCGGGACAGGTCGCTACGGTCCTAATGACAAACGAGTGGAGGAGGTATCGTAGCCCACTCAAGCCCCACGGCACGCCGGGGCAGGCGCCATACGGCTTGAATGGGCCACCCAAAGCTTTTGTGCCCAGCGGCGCTTTTCTCAACCCAGCACCCGTCCTTTGTGAGGGAGCCAGGGCCGACGAAGCGTCAGTCAGCAGAAACCTGCTCCGTAGCTAGCGGCGCGGGAGCCCGCCATTGAAACGCGAAGAGCGTGAGCACGTAAATGGAGCCGGCGGCAAAGAAAATCAGCAGCGCATAGCTCGTCCACAAGAGCCCCACCAGGAATGTGAACAACACGCTGCCCGCGGCGCCAACGGCTCCTCCGATCCCCACCACCGTGCCCACGGAACTCGAAGGAAACATATCCGACGGCGTGGAAAGCAGATTGGAAGACCAACCCTGGTGTGCCGCCGCCGCCAGGCATAACAGCGCGATCGCCTGCCACAGGGGATGAACGAAGGGAACCAATGCCACCGGCATCACGCAAAGCGCACACACCAACATGGCAAATCTTCTGCCCATCCGGACCGAGTGCCCGCGGCGTATATAAAAGCCCGCCAGCCAACCCCCGAAAATGCTGCCGAAGGTGGCGCCGATGTACACGATGATCAGTGGCAGGCCCAGGTGCTGCATGTCCACATGGAAACGCTCGTTGAAGTATTTAGGCAGCCAGAAAAGGTAAAACCACCAGATCGCGTCGGTGGTTCCCTTGGATAGAGCAAACCTCCATGTATTCGGGCTCATCAGAAGAGACTTGTACGCTGCCGGTGGGGTCGCAGCAGCCGATTGATTCGGCGTACTGCCATACCTGGGTTGAAGCCGGTTGTAGGGAAACAACAGCCATCCGATGAGCCAGATCAGTCCGAGGCTGCTGGTGGTGTAGAAGGCGGCCTGCCAGCCATAGCGCACGGCGACCCAGGGAATCATCATGGGAGCGATGAGCGCCCCGGCACTGGTTCCTGAATTGAAGATGCCGGTGGCAAGCGCTCGCTCCTCGGGTGGAAACCAATCGGCCGTCGCTTTGAGCGCCGAAGGGAAGTTGCCGGACTCTCCGATTCCCAGCGCAAAACGAGCCATCCCGAAGCCAAACGGTGTCCGCGCAAACACATGGCTTAGCGAAGCGAGCGCCCACACCGCGATAGACGAGGCATATCCCTTCTTCACGCCGATGCGATCGATCACCCGGCCCGCAATCAGAAATCCGAGACCATAGGCAAAGATGAAACAGTTAACGATGTCGCTGTAGCGGCGGTTGTACAGCGCTATATCCTGATCGCCCCCGAGTATGTGTTTCAGCATGGGCTCAACCAGGCCCAGAGCTGTCCGATCCATATAGTTGATGGTGGTGGCCAGAAACAGCAGGCCGCAAACCACCCAACGTAGATTCGATTTGTTCGGAAGTGAACTCATGCCAAGGTTTCTACACGTCCCTAAAGGTTAATACCCTGGCATTCTTCTGTGCCTTGAGCACCAACTCGGCGGCTAGCAGAGCCTGTTCCTGGTTCTGCCCGGTGTGGGTCCGATTGACAATGTCAGAGACAAACTGGGGACCAAACGGCAGCTCGACTTTGCTGCAATCCATATAGGTCACTTGTTTCTGGTCCACCATATACAGATGATTCCCCCCGGGCTTACCGGCAATATCGATGTACTTGCGCAGCTCAATGTAACCATCGGTTCCCAGGATGAAGAGTCGCCCATCGCCCCAAACGCTGAGCCCATTGGGGGTGAACCAATCCACGCGAACATAGCCCGCTCCCCCGTTGCCATGCATCATCATGTCTCCGAAATCCTGAAACTTGGGGTGCGTGGGATGATTCACATTCGCGATCTGCGATGCTGTCACCTCGGCCGTAGTGGAGCCGGTGTAGTAAACAAACTGGTCCGCCTGGTGGGAACCGATATCGCAGAGAATGCCGCCGTATTCCGCCGGATCCCAAAACCAATCGGGGCGAGAAATGTCATTCACCTTATGGGGAGCGATATTCACCGTTTGCACCACTTTGCCGATCGCGCCGTTCTTGATCAGGTAACCGGCCTGCACGGCGGCCCGCACTTCCAGCCGCTCGGAGTACATAATGGCAAACATCTTGCCCGTCTCCGCGGATACTCTGCGCACCTCCTCCAGTTGATCTAATGTTGTCACTGCCGGCTTGTCGCTCAAAAAATCCTTGCCTTGCTTCATGGCGCGGATGCCCAATGGGGCACGGAGACGGGGAATCGGCGCGCCGGCGATCAGCTTGAGCGAGGGATCATCCAGGATTTCGTCTTCACTCTTTGCCAGCCTGGCATTGGGATACAGCTTCTGGAAATCGGTAATGGCCCTGGGCAGGTTGGAGTAGAAAGAGACCAACTCGCCGCCGCCGCGGATGACCGCCGCGGTCATCCCCATAATGTGATAATGGTCGAGACCAATCACCCCAAACCTGATTGAGTATTTTGGCTTTGCGTCTGCGCCGGGGCCCGCTCCGGCAGCCTGTTCCACCATGTGCGCGCTCGCGGGGTGCAGGCCGAAGGCTGCCTCCGGAAGCAGGGAGGTTGACATGCCGACGGCACCCATTACCTTGAGAAAAGATCGCCTGTCGAATTGCTCATCCTGCACCCTGTCCCGCTCCCTGGCACGGCTCCTCGTGATAAGCTGCGGGATCATCCTACTTTGTTCGCATCATGGAGTAAACATTGGGTTCCGGCCGCTTCGATCTCGGGGGTAAGTGTGCGGTTGTCATTGGCGGTACGTCGGGTCTGGGAAGGGCGATCGCTCTGGCGATTGCAGAGGCGGGAGCGGACGTGGTGGCTGCCTCCCGCCGCAGGGAAGAGACGCAAAAGGTTGCGGGCGAGATCGAGGCCCTGGATCGACGTACGCTGCGTGCGACGGTCGATATTCGCGACCGCTCTTCCATCGAATCTCTGCAACAGAAGGTCCTGGCGAGCTTTGGCAAGGTCGACATCCTGGTGAATGCCGCGGGAATTACCCTGAAGACGCCCACGCTCGAATGCTCTGAAGACGGCTGGAACAGCATCATCGACATAAACCTGAACGGCACCTGGAGGTGCTGCCAGATCTTCGGCAAGACCATGGTCACCCAGGGCTTCGGCAAGATCCTCAACATCGCATCGCTCTCCACCTTTGTCGCCTTTAACCAGGTGGCCGCGTACGGGGTGAGCAAAGCGGGTGTCGGCGCGCTGACCAAGTCGCTGGCGATCGAACTCGCTCCCCACAACATTTGCGTGAATGCCATTGCTCCCGGTGTCTTTCCCACTGCCTTGAACCGCGAGCTCATTCTGCATACGGAGCGCGGGCGCGAGTTGAAAATGCGCACCCCGATGAAGCGCTTTGGAGAGATGGATGAGCTCGCCGGAGGCGCCATCTACCTGGTCTCGGATGCAGCCTCATTTGTCACCGGGGAGATCCTGGTCATCGATGGCGGATTCCTGGCCAGCGGAGTGAACCAATAGATGAAAATTCTCAGCGCAAAGGTGATTGTCTGCAGTCCCGGCCGCAATTTTGTGACCTTGAAGATCGAAACCGACCAGGGCGTCTACGGTCTGGGCGACGCGACTCTGAATGGGCGCGAACTGGCAGTCGCCAGCTATTTGCAAGATCACCTCATTCCGTGCCTGATCGGGCGCGATCCTTTTCAGACCGAAGACATATGGCATTATTTTTATCGCGGCGCCTACTGGCGCCGAGGGCCGGTGACCATGACCGCCATCGCGGCCATCGATATGGCGCTGTGGGACATCAAGGGCAAGGCGCTCGGCGTTCCGGTCTACAACCTGCTTGGAGGCAAGAGCCGTAACCAGGTTCTGGTCTATGCCCACGCTACCGGACGGGATATCGCGGAGACTGTGGACGAGGTGGAGCGCTACCGGCAGATGGGGTATAGCGCCATTCGTGCCCAGAGTGGAATACCGGGGCTCAAATCAACCTATGGCGTGTCAAAAGATGACAAGTACTACGAGCCGGCCGAGCGCGGCTTGCCTTCCGAGAGCCTATGGTCCACGGAAAAGTATCTGCGCCATGTTCCCAAGCTTTTTGAGGCGTTGCGCAAAACGCTGGGTGACGATCTGGAGCTGCTGCACGATGTGCACCACCGGCTCACTCCCATAGAGGCAACGCGTCTGGGCAAGGAGCTGGAGCCCTATCATCTTTTCTGGCTGGAAGATCCGGTTGCGGCGGAGCTGCAGGATGGCTTCCGGCTTATCCGCCGCCACACGACCACACCACTGGCCGTCGGCGAGGTGTTCAACACCATTTGGGACGCAGAACAATTGATACGCGAGCAGCTGATCGATTATTTGCGCATGAGCGTGGTGCACGGCGGGGGCCTTACCGCGATGAAGAAGGTGGCCGACTTCGCCGCTATCTATCACGTGCGCACCGGCTGCCATGGGGCGAGCGACATGTCGCCGGTGTGCATGGCCGCAGCGCTGCATCTGGATATCGCCATCAATAATTTCGGCATTCAGGAACACATGCTGCATAACGCCCAGACGGAGGAGACATTTCCCCATGCGTACACTTTTCGCGAAGGCTTGATGTATCCCGGGGACGGGCCTGGTCTGGGAGTCGACATCAAGGAAGATGTAGCTGCGGGTTTTCCGTATCAACGGGCGTATCTGCCGGTCAACCGTAAGGAAGATGGAACGCTCTTTCATTGGTAGATGGATGGTCCGCTAAACTTGGAAATGAGGGGATGCTATGTCTGAGGATGTTTCGAGGCGCAAGTTTTTAGGAGCCGCATTGGCTACGGCGGCGATCGCGCCGTTGGCGAATGCGAAGCAAGTGCGGTCGGACGATCACAGTAAACCAAACGAGGAGCAGCCGGGAGAAAACAATCTCCCGCTGGACCAAGAGAATCCAAGCTCCGTTTGGTCGCCGGAGACGGATAACGGGACGGTCGAACCCTTCAAGTATTCCTTCGCCCTGGCGCACAAACGCATCGAGGACGGTGGCTGGACGCGGCAGGTAACCGAGCGGGAGCTGCCCATATCGAAGACCCTGGCCGGGGTGGAGATGCGGCTGGTTTCGGGTGGTGTACGCGAGCTGCATTGGCACACCAGCGCCGAATGGGCATTCATGATCTACGGCAACGCGCGCATCACGGCGGTTGACGCGCAAGGACGCAGCTTCGTCAACGACGTGACCAAGGGAGATCTGTGGCTGTTTCCCGGCGGTATTCCGCACTCCATCCAGGGGCTGGGGCCCGATGGAGCCATGTTCCTGCTGGTCTTCAACGATGGAAGCTTCAACGAGTTTGAGACCTTTCTGCTTACCGATTGGTTCAAGCACACCCCCAAAGAGGTTCTGGCTAAGAACTTCGATGTGCCTGCATCTACCTTCGACAAAGTTCCCAAGAAGGAGCTCTTTATCTTCGCCGCCGAATTGCCGCGTCCTTTGGAGGAAGAGCAAAAAGAGGCGGCGGCGGGTACGGGCTCGATCGATGGCGACTACGTCTTCCGGGCGAGCACTATGCCGCCGACCAAGGTCACGGCAGGCGGCGAGGTGCGCATCGTTTCGAAGAAGGAATTCCCGGCAACGGATATCGCCGCGGCGATCGTCCGCGTGAAGCCCGGCGGCATGCGCGAATTGCACTGGCACCCGCTCTCGGATGAGTGGCAATACTACGTAAGAGGCAAGGCGCGCATGACGGTCTTTCAGGCAGGCGGCAAGGCGCGCACCTTCGACTTCCAGGCGGGCGACGTGGGCTACATCAAGATGTCGCGTCCCCACTACATTGAGAACACGGGGACGGAAGATTTGCTATTTCTCGAGGTCTTCCCCATCGGGACCTATCAGGACATATCCGCCGCGGAGTGGTTGGCTCATACACCGGCGCGGCTGGTGAACCAGCACCTCTACACCGGCGAGGAATTCGTCGACAAGATCGCCAAAAAGGAATCAGTTATCACGCCTATTTAAATTCGCATGGAAAAAGGGCGTTGATAGGTGCTACTTCCTTGGGCAGTTGTTACGTGGAAAGGCGCACAGCAGGTCCCTCGGCTCCCTCCGGATTTCCTGTCAGGCACAGTGGCGTTGGTAAACCTCGTGCGGTCCCGGCTGGCCGGAACCGCATAAGTGGCCGTTGATTAGTGCAGTGAAGTAGGAAATCCAGAGTCCGCTCGGGATGACAAGGGGTGGGGTGGCGCTTCCATCAGGAATTGGCTAGCGGCTGAAAGGGTCGCAGGTCCATCGCCTACACAGTCTTTACATCGGACGCAATTATCCTGCTTGCGGCTACCGCCTATCCAGATCGAAAAGGAGAGGAGAGACCTAAACGCTCGCATCCTGGAGCTGCCCTGTCACGGTGCGCGCCTTGCACCAAAAATGGTGATGGTCAGTTAAGTATCTTATTTTCCCAAATTAGCTTTCCCCCATTGCTTCATTGGTCAGGGTGACGTGCGCGGTGGCGGCTTAGGTGGCAGTTATTTGTAAAATTCGATATTTTTGGGTCCTTTTTGGGATTAATAGCTCAACGGGGGTGGACAAAGGGGCTAAGGGGGTTCTTTTTTGTGGAAAAAGGAGCTCCCAGGTCTGGAACAGAACCGAACAGGGTGACATGAGGTGTGGGGGCTTCCGAGGGGGTAAAGCGGTAGGCGGCGGTGGACTGGCTGGGGCCAGTGCCGGGAGGCGGATAGATTTGCGCGTGGGTGGGCGCAGGCGGAGGGGCGGATTTCTTCTCCGCGGAAAGGGCGCGGCGGTCTGGCGATGAAGTTTTGCATGGCCACGATCATGGAGATGGCCTTGATCTGCCCGGTAATGCTGTTTCGGGTCATTTCGGAGCTGAGGTGGGCGAGTTCCCAGAGGCGAGCGAGTACTTGCTCGCGGTCCGGGCCCACGGGGCGCAGTTCCTCCACGGCGCGCCCCACGGCTCGCCGGGGCAGGCGGGACAGGTCGGCGTCTTGCTGGAGGAGTCGTTGCTGACGGCGGCGCGGTGCTCGAGCATGAAGGCGCTGACCCGGGGTTTGGCTTTAGTGTAAGCGGCAGAGTCGGGGTTGAGGCCGACAGCTTCGGCGGCTTGACGGTCGGTCATGCCGCCAGAGAGGACCAGGCGGGCAAAGGCTATTTCCTGATCGGTGATGGGTCGCTGACTTTATTTTTGGGCATAGATGGCTCCTAAAAATGTGAGAGAAGTTAGGGACAGAGGTTTCCACTGCTGCAGGGGAGCAGAGTGGGAAATAAAAATCCCGCCGCGCGGCGGGATGCTTGGATTGCCTTATTTTGTGACAGGGATCGGCTGTGACACCGGACAGCGGTAAAACTGTCCTTCGCTCGCCTTAGGCCGAAACTACCGGCAACTGCCGACCAGCGGGTGGGTGACGAGAGGCCACCCGCTGTGCCGAAATCATCTGCGGAGAGGATATCGCGCTCGGAGTTGGCCGTCGAGACTCTTTTCTTGAATCGCTGGTTATCGTTTCGGAAGTTACTTTTTGTGTATTGGGGCGCTCAGAAGAGGATGGGTTCTCCTCTGCGGTTCTCTTCTGCGGTTCTCTCAGGCAGGGACGAATGCGGGTTTGGCATTGCCAGCGCTAAAGCGCGTGATTGTAGCGGAGACTCTTTCACGGAGCGCTAAAGCGCTCCTTCCCCCGCATAAATGCGGGGGCTTCCACCTTCCCCCCGCGTATAAATGCGGAGGGCGCAGGTGTAATTGCAGTTGAGGGTTTATCGCTGAACCTCAGTGGGCTCCAGCGGCAACCCCGGATAACTTACCTGTGTTCCATTCACCTGGGCCCATGGATGCAAGCTGAACGGCTTGATTTGGGCGGCGCTTGCGATCTCCGCCACCTCAATACCACGCGCCAGCAGGGCGTCGGCGATGAGCGAGCGATGGCATCGCCAAGGGACTGCCTCCGCACACATCACCGCGACTTGCTCCAGCTGCGCCATTTTCATCAGGTCCTCCAGTTGGCCTGCAAATTCTGGAGTCTGCATGTAATCGGCGTATCCCCGAAAGCTCGGATTGCGCCAGCCCAGGTTCGTCATCGCGCCTTTGCGGGGATGCCGAAGGCCGCCAAGCCCGGGCATGTGTGTGTAACCGAGATGGTCGCGCTCGAGCGCCTCGGAAAGCGCGTCGCGCTCGTACTGCGGGTTGTGGCGTGAATGCGGTACGGTGCGCACATCGACAAGGCGGTCGACTCCGTGCGCTTTTAGCATCGCGATAAAGTCCGCGATCGGTCGCGTCGAGTGGCCTATGGTGTATATACGCAAGGCCAAATTGTACTAGCTCTAGTCGCCCGCTACGGCTTCCAGGCTCTCGGTTGACTGGTTCCTCAGGGTTTGTTCGAAAGCAGCAAGCTGCGCTTCGATATCAACTTCCAGGCCGCGACGCTTGACGATGTCCTCACGATAGCGGCGCAGGAAATAGTCGATGGTCTCGACACGGATACGAATCGACCCGGACGGCTTATTCTCATCCAGATCCTTGAATGAGAAATACGGCGTTCCCGACTGTTCAATAATGCCTTCGATCACACCGTAGATCGGCGCATCGTGGCCGCACTTGAAGCTCGAAACTTCGAGCGCCACGAGATTAGGATGGCGCGCTGTGAACTTCGCTGCCCAGACCTTATGGTTCGTGCTGGTGGAGTAGCGATTCTTCCAGACATCCTGAATATCCAGAGGATGGGTGATGAGGCCGGCGCGCACCTCCTCGCCAAAGAGGCGATCCAGTATGTCCTCATCGATCGGAAGCGTGCTCTGCGAGAAGACAGGATAGCCAAGCTTCTGGAACTCCTCCATGATCTCGTGGTTCAAACCTGGGTCATGGTGATAAACGCGGCCCAACATGACGATGCCAATCCGGTCTTCACGCTCCAGCTGATCGAGCGTCTCCCGCGCCTGGCGGCGAATCTCCTCTTCGCAGTCGAACAGAGCTTTGAATCCGGCTTCGATGGCCCGCTCATTCTCCTCACGAGAGAGACCCAGCACCGGTCCCCACGCTTTGAACATCTGGTCGGCGCAAATCTTCTTATCTTGCAGGTCCAAAATCGGATCGATGTAGCTGATGCCGTTATCGGCGAAAATCTCACTCTCCTTGGTGAAAGCGGCCTTCACCACCTCTGGTGTAGCGGTCACGGTAGGGCATGCATTAGAGCCCGTGAGGTTGACCAACGGCGTATGCAGCCGATCGTACATGGGGAACCAGATGGCGTTTAACGGTTTCTTGTTGTGCTTGGTCGCGATCAGGTTATAGACATGCGCGATGCCGATCTTTGATGGGTAGCAGGGGTCGATAGCGCCTCGGCTCGCCCCGGCGCGGTAAAGCTCCGGCGTCGTGTAGTCGGAGTAGATGAGATTTTCAGCCTTGAGCCCTAAGCTGGCGAAGTAGGCATTGAACATCGGCGCATAGGTGTAGGTATTGAGCAGCCGAGGCATGCCGATGCGAAACTCGCTGCGCTTCGTCATCAAGGCTGCACGCTCCTTCACTGCCTTGCCAATGAATAGTCCCTTCGTACTGGGAATAGCATCGGCTACCAGCTCCACCGAGCGATGACGGAAGACGTCGCGCGCCGCGATATCGACAAAGTTCGGATTCGCCTCTTTTATCTTGTCGATGTCCGCCTTGATGTCCTTCATGTCACCAAGATCTTCCACCGTGCCCTTTTCGCAGGTGGCAATGATCAACCGCTGTTCCCCAACGCGCAGAGGCACCTTGGTCTTCTTAGGCTGGAAGTCGACCGGCTTCGGAAGTTCAACTACCTTGCTCGATCCGGGAGAAATCTGGATCTGGATGAGCGGTTCGACCTTGGCTTTGAATGACCCTTTGCTGCTGCCGGTGCTGCAGGAAGAACCATGGCCTTCAGCATTCGCCTGGATTTGCTCGAGACTTGGCAGCTGAGTGACCACCTTCGCTGAGTCGGCAACTGCCAGCGCGGGCGCCGATGAGTGATCATGATCATGACTCTGCTGGGCACCGGTTACATCGACGTCGATAAAGGTGCGCAGACAATTGTTCTTGCAGAAGTAGCAGCGTGTGTCTTCATTGCGGGTGGTGCGATAGCGAATGTTGGCCACAGCCTCCAAGCCAATAAACGTGGTCTGCTTGCCGTTGTTCCACAAACGCAAGGCCTCTTGCGCGGCGCCGATGGCGCCCGACTCGCCGCAGTGCTCGTGCACGATAATCTCCGGCACTTTGCCTTTGGCGCGGAAGCTTGACTTGATGAAATCCACTTCGGCCTTCACCACCGCCAGGTTGTTCTGCGTGCCACCCTGCAGAACGAAGCGCGATCCGAGCGAAGCCAGGTTCGGGATGCTGGCAACGTAGAGAAATACATTTTTCGGCAGCACATCGGCCAGCCCGGCGAGAATCTCCTCCGACCGCCAGCCCTGGCGCTGGAAGTTTACAATGTCGGACTGCATGAAGACGGCGCAGCCATATCCAAAGGAAGGCATGGAGGTGGCGGAGAAGGCGATATCCGCGAACTCTTCTACCTTCTTGCCAAAGCCCTCGGCCGTCGATTGCAGAAAGTACCCGTTGCCGGCAGAGCACTGCGTATTCAGCTTGAAATCTTTAACCCGGCCGTCCTTGAGGACAATGAGTTTGATGTCCTGGCCGCCGACGTCGATGATGACGTGAGGATCGTCATAGAACTTGAGGGCGGATTCCGTGTGCGCGACGGTCTCGACCAGCGCTACATCGGCGTGCAGCACATCCTTGAGGATGTCTTTGGCGTAGCCGGTCGTCCCCACTCCCAGAACCTCCAGCGTCGCGCCTTTGCTCTCGATCTGCTCACGCAGCTTCTCAAACATCTCGATCCCGTCCTGGATCGGATTGCCATTGGAAAGCTGGTACGTCTTGCAAAGAATTTGGCCGTCCTTGCCCAGCAGGGCAGCCTTGGTGGATGTGGAACCCCCATCGATACCAATAAAACCGGAGACCGTCTGGCCGGGCAGAAATTCCGCGGGAACAAACTTCTTCCTTTTGAATTCTTCGCGAAAGAGTTCGAGCTCGGACTTATCGGCGACCAAGCCTTTGCCACCGGACTGCGCCTTTTCTTCGGCGCGGCCATAATCGATGTAATAGAGAAGTTTCTCTATCCCCTGGTAGCGGCCCACTTCCGCTTCTTCGTCTTTGCCGAACTCTACTGCGCCGAGAGCGGCAAAGTACTGTGCGTTTTCCGGAACCTTAATCAGTTCCTCCGGCTTTGCTCCCTCCGGGATTTCAACCTTCCGCTCCTTCCACATGCGGGGGATGTTGGCTTGCCACGCTTCGCGCATGCCCTGGATAAACCCATTTGGGCCACCGAGGAGCAGAACATGAGGACGCAATGTATGTCCGCGCGTGAGCACGCTTAGATTCTGAAGGACGATGGCTTCAAAGAGCGAAGCCATCAGCTCGTGCGAAGGCGTGCCCGTCTTCTGCAGGCCGTTGATATCGGTTTCGGCAAAGACGCCGCACTTGCCGGCCACTTTGTGCAGCTTGACGCCGTGGTAGGCCTGGTTGGCCAGCTCAGCCGCAGGAATCTTCAGCTTGGCGTTGATCTTGTCGATGACAGCGCCCGTACCGCCGGCGCACTTGTCGTTCATCGAAGGGATCTTTTTCTTGCGCCCCGTCTCCTCATCATCTTTGAAGATGATGATCTTTGCATCCTGTCCGCCTAACTCGATGACTGAGTAGACCTCGGGGTGGAGCTTCTCGACGGCAAGCGAGACGGCGTGCACTTCCTGGACGAATTTGGCGCCGACGATCTCCGCGATGGTGCCGCCTCCCGATCCAGTGATAAAGATTCGGGTGTTTCCCGGGGCTATACCAGCCTCCGCTTCCATGCGGCGCAAAAACTCGAGACACTTTTCCGGCTGTCGTGTTTCGTGGCGCTGGTAATCCTGCCAGATGGTCTTATCCGTGGCGGCATCCACCACGATCGCTTTGACCGTGGTGGAACCGACATCCAAACCAACGAAAAATTGCTGCATCACAGTCTCCCCGAAAGGCTGTCTTCGACAACAGTGGGATCACAGGCGGCAGGCGTAAGCCGCTTCAGGCTACTTGTGCTGCGGCCACGGAAACCTTGGGACGCCGGACGTATGCTCGATCCTTTTTCATCAGATCGTTCACGTGCCAGGCGAACTGGGCAGCCGTTCCCGCAAGACCGTGCCGATGCGGGAACTTGTAGAGTGCGTGCTTGAGCTCCGGATGCTCATCGACATAGGCCCGGAGCTCCTCCAGCGTTCTCCCGGTCTCGCTCAGGACGCCCTCAAACTCCGCGCGAGCCTTTGCCTTGGCTTCCGCAAGCGCCATCTGCACGCGGCTGTGAGCGTTGACTTCGCCTTCGCCGGAAGTTTCGACCGGCAGAAAGATCATGTCTTTAAATTTGTTGACCACCCGGGATTGCACACCATCGGATTGCGTTGAGGGCATGCAGCCGAAAGGCTTGAGCGCCAGCACCATGTGGCAGAGGTGATTCACCGTGTAATAAACGTTTTTCCCTACTTCCATGTGGCCTTCGCCGCCGCGCGCGAGCTGATGGTAGAAGGGATGAGCCAGCCGGGCTAGCTCTTTTTGCGGAATCAGGTGATGTGCCGTGTCGCCCATGTGCCGGATGGTCCGATGATAGAAATGGTTCCACATCACGCTGCCGGCGCTGAGTCCACCCGTCTTTTTGAAAATTTTCAGCCGGTTGGCGAAATGCTTTTTCACTTCATACCACTTGGGATCCTGATAGGGAGCTTCTGCCTCCGCGCGAGCCCGGGCGCCTGCTTTGGCTACGTACATCATGTAGGCGATCCAGGTCGCGATGGGTTCCACCAGTACTTGTGCGCCTTCCTTCTCGAGGAAGGCGAACATGTTGAAGTTGCCGTCGCCCTCGGTCGTCTGCGCCCAGAACTCGCCCGTGATCTTGATGACCGGCTTCACCCGCAGGCGATCCACTTCAATGGCGTTGATGCTATCCCTGCAAGCGTGTAGGGCACCCACGTATTCCTTGCCATAGAGATTGTGGGCGATCTTTCCCAGGGTGCAACCCAGACTTTCAATCTTCTTATTTTTTTCGATGTAGGGCTTGGCCCATGAGGGAGCCGCCTCGAGGATGTGCCAACGTTTGCGGTCGCGCAGCGTGTCGGTCAGCGTTTTCACCGAGTCGCGAATTACCCGGTCGGTTTCTCCCTTATTCACCTCATAGGGTCGAACCTGGTAAACGAGCTCGTTGATCACATCGCCGAGGTTGAGGGCATTGAGCATGCCCATGCCAAAGTCGACTGAGAACTTCAAGCCTGGTTCGCCACTGGCTGCCTTGATGCCGTCGGTTTGCTGGAAGAGCAATACGCGGAAGCCCTCGAAGCCCGCATTTTGCAGCGCAAAGCGATACTCCGCCTCGTACATGCCAAAGCGGCAAGGGCCGCAGGAGCCGGCGGTGAAGAAGACGTAATTATCGATGATCTGCTGGCGCGTCTCCCCCTGTTGCTCCAGCTTTTGCAGGTAGCGGACCAGGTTGCCGACCGTGAAATAGGTCGGGTTGCACTGGCCATTGTTCCCGAACTCTTTCCCCGCCTGGAAGTCGGCAACCTCAGGGGTGGGAATGTTCTCACACTTGTAGCCGCTGCCGTGGAAGACGGCCTTGATCATCTCTTCGTGTTTCCAGGTCAGCCCCCCGAAGAGGATGGTCACGTAATCGCGCTCCGGCCCGGTGAAGGTGCGCTCTACTGGTTTTTTGAACTCGCGCATGCGCGCCAACCCGGCTTGCGCTCGGAGACGCGCCCGTTCGGCATCGATGCGGGCTTGAATCTCTACTTCGAAGTCGGTTTGCACAATCTCGTTCACGACTACCGCCATTGGGGGATCTCCTGTTCTTCGCTTGCTTAGCGTTGGTTTCGTTCTGGTGGTCCAGTTGTTGACGTGGTAGTAGGTGGCGATGCCACAGTCATGGGCTATCTCCGTCAGCTGCCGCACATCTTCCAGGTTGTTACGGCAGATGTTGATGTTCAGGAAAACTGAATAGCCGTACCCGTACTGTTTGCGAACCAGGTAATCAAATTGCTTTCGGATAGGGGCCAGCGCCTTGGGAAGCCCCTGTTTGATATCTACCGCATCTACGGCAATATTGAAAGTGGAAATTCCAACATCTGCCAATTTATCGATCACATCGGTGCCCAGCGGGACATGTGAGAACGGAATGCGGCGTCAAATGGCGCACATCCCCTGGCTGCTAGTTCTTGCCTGCATTGTCATCTATGAATCGTCTGCGGAAGGAGTTCGTCCCGCAGGATATGCAGGGTCTCGGAGGGACTGTAGTGGCGTCGGGCGTCCATCCCACACATCTGCTAGACGAGCTGCGGGCACGGAGATCAGGGCTTAAGAATTCCGATGGAATTGGTGCAATCAGGGTGTTCTTCGCTACAACCCGGACCTTACCCCAGCACCGGGAGACTGCAATCCCGCCGGTGCTGGAGAAAGCCCTCAAACGGCTCTCAGAAAAGGATCTTGAGAGCCAGTTGGACGTTGAAGGGTTCGCCAGGGCCAATACCTGGCGAGTAGTTTCCCGCCCCAATGGTTGAGGTGATCTGCCCAAAGCTATCCGTATCGGTGAAGGAATTGGCGAGCTGCGTGTATCCCGGACTGGCAAGGTTCAAATGGTTGAACAGGTTAAACATCTCGACCCGGAATTGTGCGTTGACCCGCTCCGTGATATGGGTGTTCTTGAAGACAGAGAGGTCAATGTCCTCTAAACCTGGTCCGAAGGTGCTGTTGCGTGTGTAGTTGCCGTAAGTCCCTGCTGGCGGATCGACAAAGGCAGCTGGGTTGAACCATTGAACGACGCCATTCTGCACCTTGTGGGAGACTCCCGCAAAGGGATTGCCGACGATATTTGGACGCTGCGCGTATTGGTTTTCGCCGGTGGTGTCAGTCCCGGTGAAGAGATTCATCGGTTGACCGCCCTTCAGCGTAATGACCCCGTTTAACTCCCATCCGTTTGTAAGAAGCTTCGGCCCGCGAAATGCGGGTATCGCGTAGTTAGCATAGCCAACGAAGCCATTGCGGGTATCGAAGTCGCTGTTACCGTAGTCGCCCTTGAAGTTGGTGCTGTCCTGCGGCAGCTGCCCACGGTATTGGGTGACCTCATCGAGATTGTGGCCCCAGGTGTAACTGAACTGAGCGGTCAGCCCACGATAGTTCCGTACTTTAAAAGTGGTCTGGAGGGCACTATAGTTCGAGGTTCCAATGCTCTCAATTTGGTTGATATCACCATACTGAGGATAGGTACCCACGTAGGGGCGAACCAGCACATCGGAGTAGCTCGCTCCGAGATAAGAAACCGTGGTTGTCGGACCACCAAGAGCGGGTTGGTTGATGTTCAGGAGGCTAAGCAGTCGACGGCCTTCGCTGCCCACATACCCGATCTGAAACATCGCGTATTGACCGAGCGCCTGCTCGAGCTGGAGGCTGAAGTTGAAGTCGTAGGAATTTCTGAAACCGCGATCAACCGAGAAAACGCCGCAAGGGCTTGACGGGTTGCAAAGGCTGGTGGTGGTTGGCGTAACGACCGGAAAGATGGACTGACCAGGAACGACGGTTGTACCGTAAGTAGCGACCGTGTAGACCGGTTCCGGTCCGCCGGGATTGCCCTCCAGGCCATTGGGGGCGTTGTTGCTTGGACGGTTGTCCAAAAACGGGTTGGCGTTCGGTGTGTCGAAGAACATGCCGAAGCCGCCGCGCAGCACGGTTCCCTTAACCCAGGCTGGAGAATATGCGAAGCCTACGCGGGGGCTGAAATTGGTCCAATCAGACGGATAGACCGAGCCGATCTGCGTACCCTGGAACGCGAGTCCCTCACTCTCGGTTAGCTCTGGCCGGAAGACCGAAAGGTTTTGAAAATTGCTATGCATCGGCTGCATGTAGTCGTAACGAATGCCATAGTCGAAGCTGAGTGTGGGCGTCAGCTTCCAGCTATCCTGGGCGAACAGGTCAAAAGTGTTGATGAAGACCTGCCGCTCAGCATTGCCGCGTGCGATACTCGCCGACGACATATCGCCGCTAAGAAAATCGGCCATCGAAAGAATACTGCCGAGCGTTTTGTTTTGGCAGTCCTGGGTGGAGTTTGTGGCGAAGTAACCCGTGCAGTTGGTGTAGTCGGCCGCCCATGGGCCGGTGGACCCGTTGAACACAAATGTGCCGACCGAGTGACGTTGATAGAACTCATCTACCTGCGCATTGCGATACTCCCCACCGAAACGGAAGTCATGTTTGCCTTTTACCCACGACAGGGCGTCGTCAATATGTCCGGTTATGTCGTTACGTCCTTCCGGGGGGGTCTGGCCTATCGCTTCAAAACCGCTGATCTTGATGTTGGGTGCGTTGGTATAAGGAGAATTGGTGACGAAGCCAAGAGAGTCAACGTCGAAGCCGGTCTGCTGATCGCTGAAAACCTGATTGAAGTAGTTAACTCCGATCGTAACCTGGTTGGTGATTTGGGGCGTTAACGTCCAATTGTCTACGATGGAGTAGTTGTAAACGTGAATCGGGGCGCTTTCGAAGTAGTAAGGGATGACGCAATTGCAAACCGGTGCGATCTGATTGCCCTGACCCAGGAAGGCGCGCCCGGAGATGGATTGCCGCTCGTTGAAGGTGTGGTCCAACTTGATCACACCGTTGTAGCTATAACCAGTTTCAGGGGCGGGAGCGGAGTAATTTGGGCTGGAAGCGGGACCGTCCAGCGATCCCTTCGGCCACAGAACCGGAAGCAGATTGGTAGTAGCAGAGTTTTGGGGAACACCGTAATAGGCGAGTAACGGCGCCGCGCTGGCCTGGTATGCCGTTGAGGGCTCGGTGCCTTGATAACCCGTGGCTATCGTGAACTGCTGCTTTTCGAAGTTTTCAAACCAGAAGGTGTGATCCTTCCAAATGGGACCGCCGGCCGATTCTCCCCACTGTTGATTGCGCAACGGCGGGTTCCCGCTTTGGAATGGCGAAACCTCCGCCAGCGCCTCATTGCGGTTGTAGTAGTAGGCACTGCCATGGATTTGATTGGTGCCTGATTTCGTGACCAGGTTCACGGATCCGCCTGGATTGCGCCCGGTCTCCGGCGAGGACTGGGTCTGCAGAGAAAATTCTTCCACCGAATCGATGGGAAGGGTAATGCCGGCAATATTTTCAACTCCGCCCTGGTTGACCGCGGGAATGTTATGCCACAGGTCGTTGTTGTCTGAACCGTCAATCTGCCAGTTCACCTGGTTGCCACGCGTTCCATTGACCGATCCGAAACCGCCGAGAGCGTAGCCGGCAAAGCCAGGAGACATTCCGATCATTTGCGTGAAGTCGCGGCCGTTTAGCGGGATATCCTGAATCGTTCTGCTGCCAAGGATGGTCGTCTGGGTTGGATTGGTAGTATCGAGTGCCAGTCCGGCTGCATTTACCTCGACCGTGGTTGCTTGCGAGGCGACCGCAAGTTTCATCGGGAGGGTATAGATTGTCCCGGCCGAGACCTGAACCTTTCCTACCTTGAGCGTTTCAAACCCGGAGGACGTGGCGGTAACGGTGTACACGCCGAGCGGCAGGTCCTGCACGCTAAACTCACCGGCGCTGGACGCGACCGTCGAGTGAGCGATACTCGTGGCGTCGTCTGTGATCTGCACGGTCGCGCCGGGAATGGCGGCGCCGGCCTGGTCTGTCACCGTGCCATTAATGCCACCACGAAAGTTTTGGGCGCCGGCAAAGGTGACGCCGAGCAGCAGCATGATCAGCAAAGCGGGTAGGGGAGAAAATCGAATGCGGATATCGCCAGATGCCATGGAACAACCTCCGAAGATTGAGCGAAAAGAAGTATCTTCCTGACCCCCTGAGACCCGGGGCGGATGAGTAACACTAAACTTATCTTCGACTTGGAAGGGTGCTACAGGCCTGTTCGGACAAGAAAGGCACGAAGGAGGTGAACGATCACGCTTCGACAAGGAAGGTGTTCACCGCTTACTACAAATTCGTAGTTGTCCTATCAACCTAACCTTAAGTGCATTTGAAAGCAACTACAAAATGCAGTCTCACTTAACCGCGGAGCCGGGTGAGTTGGTAGTAAACCACCGGGGTAATGACCAGGCTGAGCACAATCGAAAGCAAGAGACCTCCAATGACCGCGATGGCCAGGGGCTGCAACATCTGTGATCCGGCGCCCAAGGCAAGGGCCAGAGGAAACATTCCGCAGACAGTAGCGATTGCAGTCATAAGTATGGGGCGTCTGCGGCGTTCGGCAGCGTGGAGCATGGCCTGGTGAGCGTCGAGCCCGCCGGCGCGTAGCTGCTCATCCGCGTCCAGCAGAAGAATGCCGTTCTTGGCCACAATCCCGATGACCATGATGAGGCCCATGAAGCTAGCCACATTGAAGTTGGTGCCGGTGATGAGCAGAGCGAAGATAACTCCGGCAAGCGAAAGTACGGAACTCGTCAGGACGGCGATCGGAGCGGAAAAATTGCGGAACTCGACCAGAAGCACGCCAAAGACCATGGCGAGCGCCAGCACCAGAACGCGGGCCAGATCGGCAAACGAGCGTTGCTGCTCCTGGTAGGTGCCACCGTATTCCACGCGAACCGAGGACGGGAGCTGCAGGCGGTCCACGGCAGCTTTGACTGACTTCATGGTCCCACCGAGATCGGAGCCTTCCAGGCGCCCGCTCACCAGGATCACCTGTTGCAGGTTCTCGCGGCGAATTTCATTTTGTGGCGGAAGCTGCGTCACCGTGGCCATTGCGCTCAGGGTAGCGGTGTGCCCGCTGCTGCTGTTGAACACTGTGTTCTCGATCGCTTCGAGTGAAGCGCGATTGGCGTCAGGCAAGCGCACCCGGATGGTGTAAGGCCTGCCACCCGAAATCAGCGGATCGTTCGTAGGTAGGCCATCGAGGATGGACGTAGCATCTTCCGCAACTTCGGTCGGCGTAAAGCCGAGCCGCCCGGCAACCACGGGGTCAATTTGAAAGTTTGTGGCCGGGCCGCTGATGGTATCGTCAACGCCATTCTTCGTATCCACCACGCCGGGAATTTTGGCAATAGCTTGCTGAACGCGCGGGCCAAGCGTGAGCAGAAGGTTCTGGTCGTTGGAAAACAACTTGATCTGGATGGGTTCAGGCGAGTTGGAAAGATCGCCAATCATATCCTGCAGAATCTGCGTGAACTCCATATCGAGCGATGGCTCAGCCGCATGGATCTGTTCGCGAGCGTCGGCGATCACTTCATCGATGCCGCGCGAACGGTCCGTCTTCAGGCGAACAGTGAAGTCCCCGCTATTCGCTTCCGTCACCGCTGCCAGGCCCATCTGCAGGCCGGTACGGCGCGAGGTGATGGACACTTCAGGAAGGCGGCGCAGAATCTGATCCACGTGCTGGAGAATACGGTTGGTTTCGGTCAACGATGTTCCCGCAGGGGTAAAGTAATCCAACACGAAGGCGCCCTCATCCATCTCCGGCAACAGGTCGGAGCCGAGCCCGCGATAACTGAAGTAGCCGGCGAGGATGAGCACTGCACATATCACCACCAGCGCCAGCGGCCGTCGAAACGACCACTCGAGCGCGCGCTCGTGGTACTGGAGAAGGCGGTGGAAGGCGGCTCCTCCCTTTTGTTTGATACCCGCCAGCGAGCCGCTTCGCTTTTCTTCTTCGGAAACTGCGGCCTCCGCGTGAACCTTCTTCTCCAGCCTGAGAGAGAGCGCAGGAGTAAAGGTGAGAGCGAGCGCAAGGGAAGTGAGCAACGCAACCGTCATGGTAACGGCAAGGGCGCGGAAGAAGCTTCCCGTAACCTGAGTGACCGAGACCAGGGGAAGAAATACGATGACCGGCGTAATGGTGGAGAAGACCAGCGGCCGGCTGATCTCGTGGATGGCTTTACGCACGGAAGCCGTCCGCGACTCTCCCACTTCGCGATGAACCGCGATGTTTTCGACCACTACGATCGCGTCATCGATAACCAGCCCGATAGCAGCGGCCAATCCGCCTAGGGTCATCAGGTTAAAGCTCTGGCCTGTGATGCGAAGAAAGAGAATGGTCACCGCCACGGTGACCGGGATGACCAGGCCGGCGACGAGAGAAGACGTCCAGTCATGGAGAAACAGGAACAGGATGATACAAGCGAGGACAAGGCCAATGAGAATAGCGTCGCGAACGCTGAGGATGCTCTCCCGCACCAGCTCGGACTGGTCATAGAAAGGTTCGACATGAACGCCGGCGGGTAACTTGGATCGTAGTTGAGCCATTTCCGCTGCGACCCCATTGGCAACCGCAACTGTGTTGCCTGAGGGCTGCCGGGTGATGTTGAGTAGCACGGCGGGTTTGCCGTTCGACCTGACCGCGGTATAAACCGGCATGGTCGATGGTTCGACCGTCCCGATATCGCCGACGCGGATGGCCACTCCATTGGGCGAGGTCTTCACAATCAGATTGCTTAGCTCGGCAGCGTTGTGCGCCTGGGCTCCAATCAGCCCGAGGATCAGTTGATGGTTCGCCTCGTAAAGACCGGGAGAATCGATTATGTTCGATTCCTGAACCGCATTGACCAATTCGAGCAGGGTTACACCGGCGGCCTGAAGTCTGGCGAGGTTAGGCACGATGTGGAACTCGGGAATCTGGCCACCCTGCACCAGGACCGTGCTCACCCCATTGACCCGGTTGAGGGGTGGTTTCAGATCGTAGGTGGCTATCTCCCACAAACGGGTCTGCGGAACCGTGTCCTTGCCGCGATCATCTGCCGTGAGCGCGTAGCCCAGGATCGGGAAGGTGGCGAAGGTGAGACGGTTGGTGGTGATGCGGGCTGTGGCGGGGAGCGTCTGAGAGACCCTGGCCAGCGCTGCGTCCGTCAACTGCAGCGTGCGGAACATATCCACATTCCAATCGAAGAAGAGGCTGACCTCGGCCGAGCCGCGGCTGGTGTTGCTGCGCACGGTAAGCAGGCCAGGAACGCTGTTGACCGCGTCTTCAATGGGCTTGGTGATGGTGACCTGCATCTGTTCGACAGGCATGACGCCGTTGTCTACGCCAATGACCACGCGGGGAAAGTTGGTCTCGGGAAAGACAGAGATCGGCACCTGGAACGCCATGTAGATGCCGGCCAGCGTTAGTAGCGCCAGGAAGAAAAAGATGGGCTTGGCCGCGGCTGCGAGCCAGAACGACCCCTCGTCGTCGGGCATCACTCTTTCTCTCCTCCCGCTTCCGCCGGAGCTGTGCCAACCTTGACCTTGGTGCCAGGGTCCAACCCGTATCCGCCGCTGGTGATGACGTTATCTCCGGGGGTGATGCCGCTGAGAATTTGCGCCGATTCGGAGTTGCGCAGGCCGAGAGTCACTTGGCGTTTGTCGGCGCTTCCGTCGACCTTGATGAACAAAACAAATTTGCTTACGCCATCCGGGTCGGTCTGTACCGCTTCCATCGGAACCAGCAGCGCATTGGCCGCGGTGCGGCCGGTGATGATGGCATGTACGGGCGTGCCCGCTTTGAATGCCCCCTTGGCATTCTCCACCCGCAGCCACACCTCAACCGTCGTGCTTCCGGGATCGAGCGCAGGGCTGATGAGGGAAACCTTAGCCGGCACCGGATCGGCCACCCCAGGAACGGTTATGGTGGCTGCCGCCCCCAACGAAAGCTGTTGCGCCTGTAACTGGGAGAGGTGCAGCTTGGCCAGGAGCGCAGAGGTATCCATTACAGTAATCACCGGATTGCCCGCAGCGGCCGTTTCCCCAGCGAATAGAGGCCGGTCGGTCACTACGCCGGAAATGGGGCTGCGAATCTCCGTATAGCTCAGCTGGGCTTGGGCGCCGAGGTATTTCCCCTTGGCGGAAGTCAGTTGGCCTTGCGCGCTCTCGAGGGCGGCCTTGTGGCTGATCTTCTGCACTGCTTCAAGATGCTGTTTGGCAATCTCATGGGCAGCCTGGGCTTGCACCAGCGCCGCTTTGGCAGTATCCAGGTCGCGCCCTGGGATGGCACCTTCAGAGAAGAGTTGGGTACGGCTGTCCACAATGCTCTGGGCCAGGTTCAGGTTGGCGGTTGCCTGGGTAAGGTCCAATTGAGCCTTTACCGTGTCTTCGGGTACGGTGGCCCCGGTGGCAATGTCGTAAGTACCCAGGGCCGCGTTGTAGGCTCCCTTATTGTCCAGCGCGGCAGCCTGGAGGTCGCTGTTCTCGAGGGTCGCCAGAAGTTGACCAGCCTTTACGCGCGAACCGCGTTGCACGTAGAACTTCTTTACCGGCGCCGTGACCTTGGGAGAAATGGCGGCCTGAGCCAGCGGCGCAAGCGTTGCGTCAGCAGTGATCTGCTCAGAGATTTCACCCTTTTTCGGATGTTCGGCTTGAACGTAGACCTCGGTAGGGGCTGTCTGCTCGGTTTTGCTGCAGGCACTGACTAGCAAGGAGATGCCGCAGAGCAGCATGGCCGCAAGAAACCCAATCGAACTGGACGGGAAAACGGCCGCAACAGACCCAATCGAAATGGACGGGTGCCTCAGGTTTGCCTCAGCGTACCTGGGCCGAAAACGATTTGTTTCGATTGCTTTTAGCTGATTGCCGATCTGCGTTCGCGATACGCAAGAAAAGCGATCGTGGGGCTTCCCCCGGATTTCCTGTGCAACTTGTGGCTTCGGCGCACTTCCTGCGGCTTTCCTTAGAGAAAGCCGCACACGGGGTCGTGTCCAGCACAGCGTACAGGAAATCCGGGTCGCCCCGTCTTTTTCGGCCCAGGTACGCTTTGGCGAACCTGGGGCACCCGTCCAGGGCTCGGACTTTGTCTGTATCCCGGGTTGGCCGGTGGTCGGGACGGGGCTGGGAAACGGTCTCATGATTCAGATCGCTCCTGTCAGCAGTTGCAGATTGGTGAAAGCCAATTGGTAGCGGATGGTACCGTCCTCGCGAGCGATCTCTGCCGTAGTTAAGGAATTTTGCGCGTCCACCACCTCGAGTACCGTCGCTTCCCCCGCGGTATAGCGCAGGCGCGTGAGGCGCAAACTTTCGGTCGCGGTCTGAACGCTTTGATCGAGCGACTGAAGTTGGTCGCGCGAGGTGCCGGCTTCCGCATAAAACTCGTCCAGCTGGGCGACAAGGCGGCGCTGGGTCGCAGTGAGCGCGGTGTGCGCCGCGTCCCGCAGGATCTCACTCTGGCGAACCCGGTGCTGCGTAGAGAGCCAATCCCACACCGGGATATCGAGTGTGGCGCTGGCCGAGTAACCGAGATTGCGCACCCCGCCAGTGCCGTTGACGGCGAACTGCACCGCATCGATGCCGTAGGTGAAGTTGAGACCAAGATCGGGAAGATATGCGGCCCGAGCAGCGGTCACGTCCAATGTGCTGACGCGCAGCGAAGCCAGAGCCTGGTGCAACTCTGGATTCAGTTTCATCGCGGCGGCATCCACATCAGCCCGCGCCGGCAACGGCACCACCGCACCGGGCACGAGCGTGTAAGCCGCCCGCGGGTCGGGAAACAGGAGCACACCCAGATCCAGGTGAGCTTTCTGTTGCTCGAGCAGAGCATCCGCAAGATCGCGGTCGCGTTGCTGTTGTTGCAGCTGCGCCTTTACTATGTCGGCATGCGCTGCTTCGCGTGCGCTCTCCCGCTGTTGGGTCAGGTTGGTGAAGCCGGCGGCTTCGCCGGCGGCTCGCTGGGCCACACCGACTTTGTGGTCAGAGGCCAGCGCCTGGTAGAAGAGGCCGGTCACGGTATTGACCAATCCACGGCGGGCGATTTCGAGTTCGGCCGCGGCAACGGATTGCGCCGCGCCGGCGCGCGAGACCGCGGTCAATTGCTGCAGTCCGAATGTCTCCGTGACGACGCCCTGGCTGGCATACTCGCGAATCGCATTGTTGGCGATGAACCGGGGAGCAGACTGGCTCCCTACCGGGCCGGCGCCGTTGAACGCGCCATTGGGTTGGGTATATAGGACCTGGTTGTGGTAACTCACATTGGGCAATAGTGCGGCTTGGGCGATGGAGTGGTCGAGCGCGGCGACACGCGCATTGGCCGCCGCAGCGGCGAAGTTCGGCTCGTTCTCACGCGCCAAGGCGATGGCCTGCTCCAGTGTTATGGAGGACGATGGTGCAGTAACCGCCTGCTGTGCAAATGCCGCGGCTGTCATGAACAATGCGAGGGCAAGAAAAGGGATTCTCGGCATGGCATCTGAAAGACGCAGAACAGCGGGCAGCAGACTCACTTCCGCCCGACCACCAGGATCGAGAAGCTGCCCGGGACAATCGCCGGCCGCGGACGGGGGTTCTCCGCCGTGGGGGGAGGCCGCTCGCCGAATTTAGCCGTTGCCAGATAAATGCGCCCCGTGGCCTCGTCCAGGGTCATGGTTCTAGCCCCCCGCTCGGTAGCCACGGTCTGCAATACCGGATAGCTGTCTTTGCTGGCGTCAATGATGGTCAGCGTACCCCCGCCGTTGGAGGAGAAGGCGAGCTTGCGCTTGGAATCATAGCGAGCCGCATCGGGACCATCGCCGATCGACGGATTGGCCAGGGTCTTTCCTGAGTCCGCGTCGACCACCGCCATCTTGCCCCCGTCACACACGGCGAAAAGCCGGCGCCTGGCACGATCGATGGCCAGCCCAGAAGGAGATTCGCAGTTGGACAGCAGCCACGTCGCGGTAATCTTCCTGGCCGACGCATCCAGGCGAACGATCTCATTTTTGCTCTCGATATTCGCGAAGACCGTGCCCTTGCCGTCCGCGACCGGGAACTCAGGCTTGCCGTCGAGGGGAATGGTAGCGACCACTTTGCGTTGCGCGGTATCGATGACAGTTGCATTGCTGCTACGGCCGTTAAAAGCCCACACCGTTTTGGTGACCGGCTCAAACGCGATGCCATCCGGGTTGGTGCCCGCTGGAATCGAGGCGACGGTGGCAAACGTAGTGCGGTCGAAAACCACCACCACATTGGCTCCGCCGTCGCTGACGTAACCGTATTTGCCGGTGCCGTCCAGCGCCACGCCGTGGGTGCCTTTCAGCCCTGTGATGCTGCCCACTACCTTGCCGGAATCGGTGTCCAACACTTCGACCCGCGGGCCGTGCGTGACATAGAGACGGTGTGCCTTGGAGTCGGAGGTAAGGTAGTCCCACCCGCCCTCGCCGCCGATGGTCCATCGGCTAAGAACACTGTAGGGCTTCTGTGCCAGTGCGGTGGAAGGCGCCAGCAAGATCGACGCGCAAAAGGCTAGTGTCTGCAAGGTATTGCGAAGGCCATTCGACATCACAGGATCTCCTATCAAGCTGGGTTTCAATTTCGCACAGCTACCTTAATCGAAGCTGAAGGCACGCCAGAAACCGGAAGGTGTACCGTCACCCTGGTCCCAACTCCTAACTCACTCGAGATTTCAATCGCACCTTGCCACCGGGATACGATCGCTTTGCAGATGGAGAGCCCCAGACCGGTTCCTCCCGTGTTGCGGCTGCGTGAGGGATCCCCGCGATAAAAACGATCGAAGACGTGCGGCAGATCCTCGGGGGCGATGCCCTCGCCATCGTCTTCTATCACAAGCTCCCCATCCTGCCCCACCGCGGCGCGTATCGCAGCGCCGGCGGGACTGTGCTGTAAGGCATTCAACAGCAGGTTCGAGAACAACAGTTGCAACTGCTCCGGCTCGACATCGATCAGCACCGGCTCTTCCGCCGACACCAGAATGCGCAGTCGCTTCAGCTCTGCCATGGATTCAAATTGTTCCGCCACCTGCCGCAGGCTCTGGGCCAGGTCGGTAGCGAAGTGGGATGAGGGCAATTCGGTCTTTGTCTCCACCCGCGCGAGGGTGAGCATCTTGGCCACCGCTTCTTCCATGCGATCGCAGTCTATTTGGCAGCGCTCGATCCCTTGCTCATACTCGAGCGCTGTCCGTTGCTTGAGCGTGAGCAGTTGCAGCGAAGACTTTAAGACCGCGACGGCGGTCTTGAGCTCATGTGCGGCATCGCCCACGAATTGGCGTTGCTTGGTGAACGAGCGCTCCAGACCAGTGAGTACCGTTTCCAGCGCGACCGTGAGGGGTACAAGCTCCCTGATCATGCGGGCACGTTGGGGAGGCGCGAAGTTCCATGACTCCACCGAGACACCCGCCGCTTCTGCCGCTAGCTCACGAAGCGGAGCCAAGCCGCGATTCAGAAGCCAGAAAATCAATAATCCTGAAACCGCCAGCAAAATTAAGCTGGTGCCTGCGTAAAAACCCACCGCCCTCCAGATGCTTCTCCAAACGTCGCCGATCGGCGAGCCGTAGAAGATGCTCACACGGCGCGGGATGCCTCCGCCTTTATCACCGGGGTCGACGATTCTCAGGCCCTCGATCCTGAGCGCCCGATAATGTGTGCCGTTGAGGGTGAGTCTAAGAAACTTGCCAGTCCTGGTTGCCAGCAAGGCTTGGCTTGGCCCGTTCCAATTCGGCGAATGGCCCAGGACGCGACCGCTCGCGTCCTGCACCTGGTAGATATCCTCGGCCGGAAAATTCACTTCGGTTCCGTCCAGCATCACGTTGTCTTGCGTGTCTTCCGCATCCTGCACCGCGCCCAGCAACGAATCGGCCCGGCCGCGCAGCATGATGTCAAAGGAACGAAAACGCTGGTGGCGCTCATAGAGCATGGCTACTGTTGATATCGAGAGCGCGGCGAACAGTTCTACCAGTAGAACGGTGGTGATCAATCGATGGGTGATGGAATAGGACTTCATCGGCTCTCCTCCAAGCCCATCAGCAGTCGATATCCCCGGCCACGCAGGGTTTCGATGCTCGGCTGTTGGGTGGCTGCCTCGAGCTTCCGGCGCAGGTTGGAGATGTGGGCTTCGATGACGTTGGAGTGGTGTTCCCAGTTGTAGTCGTAGAGATGCTCCAGCAGCTCGCGTTTGGATACGATTACCCGCGGCCGATGGAGCAGGTACTCGAGAATGCGGTATTCCGTCGGCGACAAATCTACCAGCTTGCCGGCGCGCCGAACACTCTGCTCGACGGTATTGACCTCCAGATCGGAGAGGCGGAGCAGGGGATCGGCGATTCCCTTGCCGCGGCGGATGAGCGCTTTGGCGCGGGCAATCAATTCGCCCAGGTCGAACGGCTTGCTTAGATAGTCGTCTGCGCCGGCATTGAGCAGTGAGATGATAGAACTGGCTTCTCCCCTGGCGGTCAGGATGAGCACCGGCGTTCGATCCCCACGAGCTCGCAACTTCCTCAGCAGTCCGAGGCCGTCTAACCCCGGCAGCATCAAATCCAGAATGATCAGGTCATAACAACGGTTTTCGGCGAGATCCAGACCGGTGAGCCCGTCTTCGGCGCAGTCGACGGCGAAATTCGGGCCCTCGCGCAGGGCGGCGGCCACATTCTCGGCCAGCCGCACCTCGTCTTCGACCACCAGAACCCGCATCTTCGCAGTATCCCCTATGCAAGGTTAAGCGAAGCTGAAGCCCGGGGTATTAGGTAGCGCTTCTATGAACAGTTGTTAGCGGGAAAGGCGCACAGCAGGTCCCTCCGCTGCGCTACGCTTCGGTTGAGGGATGACAAGGGTGGGGTGGTGCTTCCATGAGGATTTGGCTTGTGGCCGAAAGAGAACAGCAGGTCCCTCCATTACGCTTCCCCGGATTTCCTGTCGAACTTGGTGGCGTTGGCAGAGTTCGTGCGGCTTTCCTTACTGAAAGCCGCACACGTGGTCGTTGTGAGTGCCACGCAGCAGGAAATCCGGGAAGCGTGGTGGAGGGACCTGCTGTTTCTTTCTCCTGCCTTCGCTGCTGCTCCCGCTACCTCTCTCCCGGCGGCGGAGCACTTACATTAGCGCCGCTCTTTGGAGGCTGCCACCCGTCATTCGACGGACCATTCTGGAAGAAGACCGAATCCTTACTGTACGGGCCGCTCGCGTACATCGCGTTGGCCTGGCCGAAGTACTTTCCTGCACGGAGCGTATCTGCGCGAACCTTGTCGACCAGCTGGTGATAGCGTTCGTCCGTCTGTGCGAAGCCGGAGAACCAGCTCAGGTCGTTGTTTCCAATAATCACGACATCCACACCTGGCACCGATGCAATGTCGTACGCATTGGCCACGCCGGTGGGCGTCTCGACCATGACCACCACCAGCATGTTGTCATTGATGGTGTGGTGGTAGTCGACTCCATTGATACCCCAGATGCTGGGCGCCTGGCCCTGGCCCGAACTCCGTCGCGCGACCGGAGGATAGCGGGCCCACTTGGCTGCTTCCCGCGCTCGATCCACATCGTCGACGGTGGGGATAACCACGCCAAGTGCGCCGATATCGGTGGCATGTTGAATGTGCCATTCCTGCGCGTCGGGGAGCCGAATCATCGGAGTTGCCTTGACATGCGGGCACGCGGCAATCATTTTCTCAATGTCCGCGAACTCCAGCGTGCTGTGTTGCATTTCAAACCAGGTGTAGTCGTAATGCTTGGCCCGTTCGCAATAGTCGGCGATATCCATCTTCGATTGCGTGAAACTGAAGACCTGCTTGCCATCGAGAAGCTTCTGCTTGGTTGTGTTGTAGAGCTTTGCCTTCGCAGCACCGGTATCCGCGCTTTGCGCCCCAAGCTGCAGGTTGGGCAGTGTCAGGGCCAGAAGGGAACAAACAAGAATCTGCGTTGCGGACCAGGTCTTCATCCGTGTTGGCCTCCTCGGGAAACAACAGCCATCCTTTATAGACCAAACTCCGTTCTGTGGCGATGGCGTATAACTATCAGCGGGCTTTCCTGCCAGGAGATTCACCGTGCACGGTTCGTCGTTTCTTTTGTTGGCGGCCACTTTGTTCTCGACCGCTGGCGGCATGGCGCAAGCGGGCCCGACCTTGACCATCGATCTGGCGCAGGTCAAAGCCAAAGTGAGCCCCCGGCTATACGGGCTAATGACGGAAGAGATCAACTATTCCTATGATGGCGGTCTCTATGCCGAGCTGGTAAGGAACCGGACATTTCAGGACAGGGGTAAGATACCCCCCAGCTGGTTCCTCTTCGAGTGGGGCCATGCGGACGCATCGATGGATATCGACCGCACCACCGGCCCCAGCGCGGCCCTGCCGCTGAGCCTGCAACTAACGGTCAAGAGCGCCAGTGACCATGACCAGGCCGGCGTAAGCAACCTGGGGTACTGGGGCTTTCCCGTAAGGCCGCAAACCACCTACCACGGTTCGTTCTATGCCAAAGCGAGCGATCCCTCGATCGGACCGGTGACCGTAAGCCTGGTCGAGGATGAAACCGGCAAGGCCATCAGCACCACCGTGCCCGCACTTACCACTGCGTGGCAGCAGCACAAATTCACCCTCCACTCCGATGCTGCTGCCAAATCTTCGCAGTATCACCTGGTTCTGTCGGTCGCCAAACCGGGGACAGTCTGGTTCAGCCTGGTATCGCTCTTTCCGCCCACCTACCATGACCGGAACAACGGAAATCGCATCGATCTGATGGAGAAGTTGGCCGCCATGAAACCGGCATTTCTGCGCTTCCCTGGAGGCAATTATCTCGAGGGCGACCACATCAACGAGCGCTATGAATGGAAGAAGACCATCGGTCCCCTGGTCGATCGTCCCACCCATCCCAGCCCGTGGCACTATCGCTCCAGCGACGGCATGGGCCTCTTGGAGTTCCTGGAGTGGTGTGAGGACTTGAAGATGGAACCGTTGCTGGCCGTGTATGCCGGCTATTCCATGCAGCAGGAGTTCGTAAAGCCGGGTCCGGATCTGGAGCCTTACGTCCAGGATGCTCTGGACGAGATTGAGTACGTCACTGGCGACGCCAACACAAAGTGGGGTGCTGAGCGGGTGAAGAATGGGCACCCAGCGCCCTTCAAACTGAGCTACGTCGAGATTGGCAACGAGGATTGGTTCGACAAATCCGGAACCTATGGTGACCGCTACGCCCAGTTCCATAAGGCCATCAAGGCCAAGTACCCGAACCTGCAACTGATTGCCACCATGCCCATCACAACCATGAAGCCGGATGTGGTCGACGATCACTTTTATCGCCGCGCCCAGGAGTTCTACGACGACGTGCACCACTACGATCGGACCGATCGCAACGGGCCCAGGATCTTTGTCGGCGAGTGGGCCACCCGCGAGGGCACACCCACGCCCAACTTCGGATCGGCGTTGGGAGACGCGGCGTGGATGACCGGCATGGAACGCAATAGCGATATCGTCATTATGGCCAGCTATGCTCCGCTGTTCGTCAACGTGAACCCAGGCGGCATGCAGTGGGAGTCCGATTTGATCGGCTACGACGCGATCAGCAGTTACGGGTCGCCCAGTTACTACGCCCAAGTCATGTTTAGCAACCATCTGGGCGACGAGATATTGAATGCCACGTTGGATGGTTCGGCTCCGAAGTTGTTCTACTCCGTCACCCGTAAATCGAGCGATGGAACCGTATATCTAAAGTTAGTAAACGCAAGCTCTACCCCGCAGCACATGCGCCTCCGGTTCAAGGGCGCTTCCACCATCGATAAGACGGGAAAACTCATCACCCTGTCAGCCAAAACCACCGCGGCTACCAACAGCATCAACCAGCCCACCGCGATTGTGCCCGTGGAGAGTGAGTTGCACGACGCAGCGGCTGAGTTTGCCCACACCATTCCCGGCTTCACCATTCAAGTTCTGGAGTTGAAAGCGAAATGAGAACCCGTTGGTTTCTGGCCCTTTTCATGTTGCTAAGCCCCTGGCTCAGAGCAAAGGCGGACATTCAATATTTCCCCGAGCGCAAGGTTTGGGTTCTGCAGGCCGGCGAAACGACCTACGCCTTCGGAGTGAACGAACGCGGCGAGCTGCAGTCCATCTTTTGGGGGCAGCGGGTCACGCGCGATGCGGATTTTCCTGCCGCGCACAGCAGGCCAGAGGTGGCCTCGTTTGATCTTTCCACCACCACCACACCGCAGGAGTACCCAGGCTGGGGCGCTGAGTTCTACAACGAACCTGCATTGAAGGCGACCTACACCGACGGGAATCGCGACGTAGTTCTGCATTACGTCGATCAGCACATCGATGGCAATACGCTGGAGATCACGCTGAAGGATATTAAAACGGACCTCGAGGTTCACCTCTACTACCGGATCTATCCCGAGGCGGGCATTCTCGAACGCTGGTCACGCATAGAAAATAAGACCGATCAGGCCATCACGCTCGAGAGCGCGCAATCGGCCTCCTGGACCCTGCCCCACGGCGAGGGCTACGGCTGGCACTATCTCACCGGCCACTGGGGTGCGGAGTGGCAGCTACACTCCGAGCCTCTGCAAACGGGGGCGCACGTCATCGAAAGCCGCCGCGGGAGCACCTCGCATCAATCCAACCCATGGTTTGCCATCGACCGCCCGGAGCAGACCACGGAGGAGAGCGGCCCGGTCTGGTTTGGCGCATTGGGGTGGAGCGGGAGTTGGCGCATCACGGTGGAGCAGACCGCCATGCAGCAGGTGCGGGTGACCGGAGGCTTCAATCCCTTCGATTTTGGCTACCACCTGAAGCCGGGCGACCAGTTGGAAACTCCGCCGTTCTATGGCGGATTCACGAATGGCGGCTGGGGCGAGGCGTCGCGCATTTTGCATCGCTTCGAGCGCCAATCCATTCTGCCCGGGGGACAGAAGGCGGCTTTGCGGCCCATCCTCTATAACTCCTGGGAAGCCACGGAGTTCAACGTCAGTGAGGCGGGGCAGATTGCCCTGGCAGAGAAGGCCAGCAAGCTGGGCATAGAGCGTTTCGTCATCGACGACGGCTGGTTCGGCCAACGTAAAGATGACCACGCAGGTCTGGGTGACTGGTATGTGAACACGCAGAAATTCCCCCACGGGCTGAAGCCAGTGATCGACCGCGTGCATGCCCTGGGCATGGACTTTGGCATCTGGGTGGAACCGGAGATGGTGAACCCGGATAGCGACCTCTATCGCAAGCATCCCGAGTGGGCGATGAATTTCCCTGGGCGTCCACGCACCGAGGCGCGCAACCAATTGCTGCTGAACCTGGCCCGCGACGACGTAAAGGAATACGTATTTAACTGGCTCGATCAGCTGGTCACGAACAACGACATTGCTTTTCTTAAATGGGACTACAACCGCAACTGGGCGGAAGCGGGTTGGGACGCGGTTCCCGTCGAAGATCAGAAGAAGATCTATGTGGCCTACGTTAACAACTTGTACGACATTCTCGATCGGCTGCGGGCGAAGCATCCTAAGCTGGAAATCGAATCCTGCTCCGGGGGCGGCGGTAGGGTGGATCTTGGCATCCTTCGCCGCGTCGAAGAAGTCTGGACCTCGGATAATACCGACGCCCTCGACCGGCTTACGCTGCAGGATGGATTCACCCAGGCGTATACGCCAGGCATCATGATGGCGTGGGTCACCGATGTTCCCAGTGGCATCGATGGGCGCGTTGTCCCGCTGAAATTTCGGTTTCTGGTAGCAATGACCGGCTCCTTGGGGGTGGGTGGAAATCTGAATAAGTGGACACCCGACGAAATGCAAGCGGCGGCTGGGTTCGTTGCCTACTACAAGCGGGTGCGCGCCACGGTGCAGAGGGGCTTGCTCAATCGCCTCATTGCGCCCGAGGGTAGCGAAGTTTCTGCCAATGAGTATGTTTCCCAGGATGGGCGCCAGGCTGTGGTCTTCGCCTTCCTGCATTCCCAGCAATTCGGGACGCCCTTCCCCACTGTCTTTCTGCGCGGCCTGGATGAGAGTGCCATGTACAAGGTGCAGGCGATCGATCCCACGCAAGTGACCGAAACGGAAAGCGTGAGCGGCGCTTACCTGATGCACCACGGCATCAACCTTAAGCTGCACGGCGATTACGACAGTACTTCGGTAATCCTCGAAAAACTGCCCTAAACGGGAAAGAACCGTTGAATCAGAGATATAACCTCACTCTGCTGCTCTCACGGACCACAGTGTGCATCTCACCACCAAGCACTTCCATAACTTAGTCGGTGACTGAGGGTTAACCATCGATAGGGTAGGCTGCGGCCCACTCGAGAGAGCAGAGGAACGCATGACGAACCCAGGGAAGTTGGTTCTTGTATCGGGATTGATGTTGGCTGTTTTAGCGGCGGGGTGCCACAAGAACGACAGTGATCAAGTGAATGCGGCGGAGAATGGAAACCTTGCGCCGGTCAGCGATAACGGAGGTGCTGCCCCAGTAAATGAGAGTGCGGCGCCAGCAAGTGCCCCGGCATACTCGGCCCCGGCTCGCCAGGCCAGCCCCGCCCCCGCCTATCCGGCTCAGAGCCCGCAACAATATCCCCAGCAGGAGCCGCAGCCGCAGCAAGAGCAGCCGGCGCAGTACCAACAACCCCAGCAAGAGCAGCAGGCCCAGTATCAGCAGCCGCAATATCAGGATCAGCAAAACCAGGGCTACTCAGATCAGGGATCCGATCAAGGGTATCAGGACCAGGTTGCCGAGTACGCCCCTGAACCCCCCCCGCCGTTGCCGGAGTATCAACAGCCGCCCTGCCCCGAACCGAACTACATTTGGACGCCCGGCTACTGGTCCTACGCGCCTGCCGGTTTCTATTGGGTTCCGGGAGTTTGGGCCTTTGCTCCCTATACCGGGGCTCTATGGACGCCTGGCTATTGGGGCTACGATTCGAACCGCTACGGTTGGCACAGGGGATATTGGGGCCGCTATATCGGCTACTACGGCGGGGTGAACTACGGAAACGGCTACGTGGGCCGCGGCTACTATGGCGGCTATTGGAACAACAACCAATTCAACTACAACCGCCAGGTCACGAATGTCAACGCCACCGTCATCCACAATACCTATATTCGCAACGTAACCAATATCACCACCTACAACCGGGTAAGTTACAGCGGAGGTCGGGGTGGCGTAAATCTGCGGCCGAGTGCTGCGGAATTGGCTGCCTTGCGGCAGCCGCGTTTGCCCCCATTGGCTGTTCAGCAGCAGAACAAGGTTGCCGCCAGCAGCAACCGCGCCCAGTTCGTTGCCGTAAACCGCGGCCAACCACAGACAGTGGTACTGGCCAAGCCGCTCTCCGTGGAACGCCGTCAGCCGGTTCCGCCGCCAGTAGTGCAACAGCGCCAACACCCCAGGCCCCCGCTCCAACGGGCAATAGAGGAACCGCCGGTGAAGCAAGCAGTGCCGGCTCAGCAGGTGCGACCCGCACCGCAAGAGCATCCTGTGCAGACCGTGAGGCCAGCTCCCGGCGAACGCCTAGCCCCGCCGGTGCATCCGGCTCCCCAGCCGGAGCGTCCCGTGCTGCAAGCCCACCCGGCCCAGCAAGTAAGGCCAGCTCCGGAGGAACGCCCCGCCCCGCAGGTACGCCCCGCTCCGGAGGTACGCCCCGCGCCGCAACCAGAGCGGCCCATGCCGCAAGCACACCCGGTTCCGCAGGTAAGGCCGGCTCCGGAGGTACGTCCGGCTCCGCAACCAGAGCGGCCTGTCCCGCAAGCTCACCCGGCTCCTGAGGTAAGGCCAGTTCCCGAGGCACGACCGGTTCCGGAGGCGAGACCGCAGCAGGAAGCAAGACCACAGCCGGAATCGAAGCCGAGGGAGGAGAATCCTCATCCCCAGGAACCTCGTTAGGCGGAAAAGGGAGCTGCTTCACCCATGGCTCATGGGATGTGGGACATTTCCAGGAAACGGCTTACTTTGAGCGTTTCCTGGCCTCTATCAAGGATTGATAGAGAGCAATGGTTTGGTCCCCAATGTGGGTCCAACTGAACTTCTCCTCGGCACGTTTCCTGCCCGCTTGTCCGAATCGTCTGCACTTTACCGGGTCAGCGAGCAGATCGCTCAGCTTCGCAGCCAGATCCCGGGCAAAGCGATCTGGATCCAGCGGAAAGCTGGTGACCGGGTCCTGATCGAAGGGAATCAGAAACCCCGTCTCACCGTCCACTACAACCTCCTTGATGCCGCCCACAGCGCTGGCCACGACCGCCGCCTGGCAGGCCATGGCTTCCAGGTTGATGATGCCGAACGGCTCGTAGACCGATGGGCAGCAGAATACGGTTGCGTGGCTGTAGAACTGGATTGCGTCCGCTTTGCTGAGCATCTTCTCAATCCAGATCACTCTCGGATTGAATTTGCGTGATTCCTCCACCTTGCGCTGTAACTCGGCGGCAATCTCAGGGGTGTCGGGAGCGCCCGCGCACAGCACCACCTGGGTCCCAGCGGGCAGGTAGCGAACCGCGTCTACCAGGTGGGTCACACCTTTCTGGCGTGTGATGCGGCCTACAAAAAGCACATAAGGGATGGCAGGGTCGACGCCGTGGGCGGTCAACGCCGATGTCTCAGCAGTACGCTGGTATTGCTCCAGGTCGATTCCGTTGTAGATCACGTGGATCCGCTCGGGATCCACCGGGTAGGCGCGAAGGATATCTTCTTTCGTGCCGCTGGAGACGGCGATCACGGCGTCGGCGTCCAGGATCGCAGTTCTCTCCATCCAGGAACTCATGGCGTAACCGCTACCTAACTGCTCCGCCTTCCAGGCGCGCAACGGTTCCAGGCTGTGAGTGGTAAGAACAAACGGAATGTCGTAGAGCTTCTTGGCCAGAAAGCCGGCCATGGATACGTACCATGTGTGCGTATGCGCAACGTCGATGCCGGCCAGCGCTTTCACCTGGGTCAGGTTCAGAGATAACGCTTCCAGGGCTCCTTTGAACTTTTCCTGGGTGCCGAGGGTGATTTCCTTCCACGGTTCCTGGCCGCGCACATGTAGGTTGCCCTGGTCGCAATACTGTTGGCCCCAGCAGTGCACTTCCACGGAAATCTTGCGCGCCAGCTCGCGGCTCAGGTACTCCACGTGGACGCCGGCCCCTCCATAGACGTGCGGTGGGTATTCGCGTGTGAAGAGTCCTACTCGCAATGCTTCCTCCCCGCTAAACTCGTACACTACAGTAGCAGCTAAAGATGAAGAATCGTCTGTAACCGTCACATGAATAAGAGTAGTTTCATGCTGGCCACGGGTCGGCCTCGGACTCTGACGCTTAGGACAGAGCCTCACGCGCAGGGCGAATTACAGTAGTATGACGGGGATGGAAAATTCAAGCCGCCGTTCTTTCGTGGCGAAACTCTCGGCCCTGGCCTTTTCCGTACCTGGCTGGTTCACTCCTGGGCTTTGGGCCGCCGCACCCTCCGGACTCATCTTTGCCGGCACCTATACAGATAAGGGCACCAGCCGGGGTATCTACGGGTTTCGCTGGGACGCTGATGCGGGCACCATGACACCGCTTGGGCTGGCGGCGACTACCGTCAATCCCAGCTTCCTGGCGCTGTCGCCGGATCGCCATTATCTCTACGCCGTGAACGAGGTGGATGCATATCACGGAGAGAAAAGCGGATCCCTCTCTTCTTTTGCGGTCGACGGGGCTACGTTGCATCCCATCAATGTTGTCTCCTCCATGGGTGCCGGACCGTGCAATGTCGCGGTCGACTATACGGGAAAAGCAGTCTTCGTTGCCAACTATGGCGGGGGCAGCGCGGCATCTTTCCGGGTGTTGCCGGGCGGAGGACTCAGCCCGGCCGTCTCCAGCTTTCCATACACCGGCCGCGGCGCGGACCCGAAACGCCAGGCCGGTCCTCACACCCATTGCACCACCGTTTCCCGCGACAATCGCTATGTGCTGGTCAACGACCTGGGGCTGGATCGCGTCTCCGTCTATCATCTGGACCCGGCCACTGCGCGGCTCACGCCAAACGCTCCCCCCTATTACCAGGCGCTGCCTGGCTCCGGCCCGCGAAGCTTCGCCTTTCATCCCAGCGGACGATGGGCCTACTCGCTCAACGAGATTGCCAGCACACTCAACGTCCTGGCATGGGATGGGGAGCGAGGGACTCTGAGCAGAATCCAGAACATCTCGACCCTCCCCGAAGGTTTTACCGGATCGAACACGGCGGCCACAGTTGCGGTCGACTCCGCCGGCCGGTTCGTGTACGCCTCAAACCGCGGGGATAACAGCGTAGTGGTCTTCTCCATCGACGATCGCGATGGAACGCTCAAAGTAGTTCAGCATGTGGACTGTGGGGGCAAGAGCCCTCGCCATTTCGCCCTGGATCCCGGCAATCAGTGGCTGCTGGTGGCCAACCAGGACTCATCGAATATCGTCGTCTTTGCCCGCAACGCGCGCTCTGGACTTCTGACCCCGACCGGCAACCAATACCCGCTGAGCTTCCCCGTTTGCCTTGTCTTCCGCTGATGGAAAGGTAGTTCCCGAAACCTTTACCTGTTCTGGTATCGGAGCAGGAATAAACACCGAGTGACGTATCACGTGAGTAGAATGCCTCGTGGAGCGCTTTCCACTTAAGCCAGGAACCCGCCTCGAACGATATTAAGGAAGATCATGCCACCCACCTCCGTTTCAAGCTGGAAGCAGGTATTCTTGCCGGCACTTGTGCTGCTGGTGTGCCTTGGTGCAGTCCATTCCATATTCGCCCAGCAGGTGGCGCGTCTGACCCAACCGGTGAATGATCATGCCCGGGTGACCCTGGCCGGTACGGTTCACCCCCTGGCCAATGCTCGCAACGACCGGGGCGCTGTTTCGCCGGACATGCCACTGGACCGGTTACAGTTGATCCTGAAGCGCAGCCCGGAACAGGAGGCGACCCTGCAGCAACTGCTGCGTGACATGCACACCCCGGGGAGCGCGAATTTTCACAAATGGCTGACGCCCGACCAGTTCGGACAGCAGTTCGGGCCCAGCGACCAGGATGTGCAGACCATCGAGGCCTGGCTTCAGACCCAGGGCTTCCAGGTCTTGAAGGTGAATCCCGGCAAGCAGACGCTGGAGGTTGCCGGCACGGTAGGCGCTTTGCAGCAGGCCTTTCATACCTCCATTCACAAATACGTGGTCAATGGTGAGCAGCATTACGCCAACGCGGTGAATCCGGAGATTCCCGTGGCGCTAGCTCCCGTGTTGGGTGGGTTCGTATCGCTGAATAATTTTCCGCTACGGCACTACAGCCGCTTTCTGGGAAGCGCACAATACAACCCCAAGACGCATCAGGCAATTCCGGAGTGGACCTTGCCCGGGGGCACCCTGGGCAACACCTTTGCCGTTGCGCCCGAAGACTTTGCTACGCAGTACAACGTGACCCCGCTTTATAACGCAGCCAAGCCCCTCAACGGCGCCGGTCAGACCATTGCGATCATCAACGAATCGAATATCAACCTCAACTTCGTCAACAATTTTCGTACCCTCTTCGGCCTGCCGGCTTCGACTCCCCAGGTGGTCATCGACGGCAACGATCCGGGGATCGACGGCGTAAATAACCCGGATGGACCGAACGGCGCTTCCGCCGAGGCCTACCTGGACGTCGAGTGGTCCGGAGCGGTCGCTCCTGGCGCTACCATCGACCTGGTCATCGCTGCGGATACCAGCATGGAACAGGGACTGTTCCTGGCTGCGGAGCGGGCCGTGTATTCCAACCTTGCGCCCGTCATCAGCATCAGCTTTGGTCAATGCGAATTCTCGATGGGCGCGGTTAATTCTTTTGTCACTGGACTGTGGGAAGAGGCCGCGGCCCAGGGAATTACCGTCATGGTTTCTACCGGAGACAACGGGTCGGCTGGTTGTGACAATCCCGACACCGAAACGGTGGCGACCCAAGGGCTGGCGGTCAACGGATTTGCCTCCACCCAGTTCAACGTCGCGGTGGGCGGCACTGACTTTTACTACCCCAACGCCGCCGCCCTCCCCACCTACTGGGACAGTACCAATGACAGCAAGAACGGTTCGTTGAAGACCCCAGTCCCGGAGCAGGTCTGGAATAATAGCCAGTTTGGGTCGAATCTCCTGACCCTAACCGGCGGCTCCATCTCCGGCGGCAGCGGGGGCCCGAGTACCTGTGGCAATCCAACCCTGGACTCCAGCGGTAGCACGGTGACTGCGTGCGTGGCCACGGCTAAGCCTTCGTGGCAGGTGGCCACCGGTGTGCCTGCGGACAACGCGCGCGACTTGCCGGATGTTTCACTCTTTGCCGCCAACGGTTTGAACGGGAGCTATTACGCCGTTTGTGCCGCGGATGGTGATTGCCAAAGCACCACCAGCCCGCAGATCAGCGGCTTCGGCGGGACCTCAGTCGCTGCTCCGGCCTTTGCCGGTATTATGGCGATCGTGAACCAGGCTTATGGGCCGCAGGGGCAGGCGGACTATGAGCTTTATCCACTGGCCGCGAAAGAGCCCAGCGCATTTCGTGACGTCACGCTCGGCACCAACCAGATGCCTTGCCAGGCAGGCACAGCCAATTGCACCAACGGCGAGCTCACCGGCTACGCCGCAACTCCAGGGTACGATCTGGCCACCGGTCTGGGCTCGATCGACGCCAATGTCCTGGTCACCAACTGGAACAGCCGCAGCAATGGGACAGCGAGCACCACGACCTTTACCCCCTCTTCCGCCTCGTTCGCCCACGGCACGTCGGTCACCCTCAAGACCAGCGTGACCGGCAGCGGAGGCACGCCGACCGGCGATGTGGCGGTCATGACGGACAGCCCGCTTATTGGTTTGCAAGGGCTAGGCTTTTTCACTCTGGTTAGCGGGGCGGCGTCGGGCAGTGCGACCACCTTGCCGGGAGGCAGCTATAACATCTGGGGAAGTTACTCCGGCGATGGCACGTTTGCCCCGAGCACCTCTACGAAGACGGCGATCACGGTAACACCGGAAGCGAGCACGCTCTCTCTTCAGGTATCCGGCAACCTTGGGGGGCAGTCGGGCGATCTGACCGGACAACAAGTGCCTTATGGCACAGCCGCAGTTCTTAATGGATACCCGGTCCCAACCAGTTACTACAATTGTTCTTCCAATTGCAATGCCTACACCTATGCCACTGGTACGGTGGCATTTACCGACAACGGCACGGCATTGAACACGGTGGTAGTGAATTCGGAAGGCGATGCGGAGTACACCACGGGCACGCTCGCTGTCGGGGCCCATTCGATCGCCGCCTCGTACTCCGGCGACGCCAGCTATAACAAATCGTCGGGCACACCGGCCTCCGTGGCATTTACGGTGATCAAAGCATCCACTGCGGTCGCTCTGAGCGCAGCGATTTCGACCATTGCCCAGGGACAGTCGACTACGCTGAGCGCCCTGATAGAAACCCCCGGAGCGGGCGTCCCTCCGACCGGCTCCGTGACCTTCATGGCCGGTTCAACGACCCTCGGTACGGTTACGCTCAGCCCCTTTGCGGCTAACTACGCGGTGGCCACGTATACCATCACCAGCGCGCAGAGCACAGCGCTGCCTGTCGGTTCGGTGGCATTGACTGCGACGTACTCCGGTGACAGCAACTACTTCACCGGCAACACCGCTGCTCCCGGGACGTCGTTGACCGTAACCGGAGCCAGCGCGCTGTTGCCCTCGACCACGACGGCTACAGCAAGCCCTGCTACGACCTCGCCTTCCGCGCGCGTCAACCTGTCGATCACGGTGACTGGAAAGACCGGCTCCGCGGCGCCCACCGGTACAGTCACCCTCCAGTCGGGGGGCTTTGCCATCGCCCCCGGACCCATCCCTCTTGTTCCTGCGGCATCCGGTGATACCTCGACAGCAGCCTATTACTTTGACAACGTGAATGCGTCGCTGCCGCAAGGCAGCAACACTGTGGTGATTACGTATTCCGGGGACGCAGTCTACACCCAGTCTCAGTTCAGCTTGCCGATTTCCAATCCCCTTGCTGACTTTTCCATGGTTGTGCAAACACCAGTCGTGACCCTCGCCGCAGGCGCGACCGGGACGGCGACGCTGAACCTGGGCTCGGTCAATGGCTTCAACGCCTCGGTCGGCCTCGCGTGTACTGGGCCCACAGGATTGACCTGCACTCTGAATCCCACTTCGGTCATGGTCAATGGAAACACCACGGCGACGTTGACCATCGTCGCAGCCACCCCCGCCAGCAGCTCGGTCAAGGCTGCCGGCCTTTCTACCCAGCGGTTCGGCTGGTTTGCCGCCAGCGGCGGCGCCACCCTGGCCTGCATTTTCCTATGGGGCATTCCGGCCCGCCGGCGGAAATGGCGCGGCTTACTGAGCCTGGTTGTGCTCGCGGTTCTCGCGGCTGGTGTCGGGTGTGGCGGTGGCGGTGGTTCACCCACGCCAAGCCCTACTCCGACTCCCACGCCAACTCCTAATCCTGCTGCGCCCGGCTCCTACACGATCGTGGTGACGGGCACGCAAGGCACAGTGATCACACATGCGATACCAGTCACGGTGATCGTGACGGCGGCTTCCTAGCGCTGGTGTCCTAGCAAAGTCACCTGGGGGGCAGGTGCCCCTCGCCCCAGCGTACCTGGGCCGAAAACGATGGGGCTGCGCCCCATAAGCGCTAACTTGTTTAGGACGTTTTTTTGTCAAAAACTCCCACAAAATCGTCATCCTGAGCGGAGCGCCTCAAAGATTTATCACAGCGCTTGTAGCGCGGAGTCGAAGGACCCCGACGGAGCTTATCTTACCCATGCTGCTCTGAGCTTTTCGACCACCGAAGCTGGTGACGCCAAGGTAAAGCGTGCCTGTATGGCTGGCGAGAATGTAGATATATCCGACGGACGTAGCAGGATGCCAACAAGTTCTTAGTTCTCGCCCCCCGGGGAAAGACCTCGGCGGGCCGCCGGTGCGGGCTTCGGCGGTTCAAAAGCTCCGAGCAGCATGGGTACGATAAGGACTCTCGGGGTCCTTCGACTCCGCGCTACAAGCGCTCGTCACGCGATAAATCTGTGAGGCGCTGCGCTCAGGATGACGATTTTGTGGCGACTTGGAGATCCAAAAAGAAACAGCGTCTGCTTGAATTTCCATTGGCTGCCAAAGAAGCTAGCGCTTTTGGGGCTTCGTCCCGGCCGCTCCCCTTTTGCAGGATCCCTACCGCTTTGCTTCGGGGTCGTACTGCATCAGGAATCTGCCCACGGAGAAACCACGCGTAAGCGCGATGTGATGGGAGCGATTTACGTCCAGCTCTTCGAAGCCACTGCTGGGCCAGTTTTCAATCAGCGAGCGCATGCGCGGCAGATCGAGCATGCGGCTCGCCAGCGGAGAGCTTTGCAATCGCTCCACTTCCGCCGCCATCCTTTCGCGGACGGCTCCCATGTTCACGTACCAGTCTGCGGATTGACGACCACGTTGCGTACGGCGCAACGTGCTGGGCGGCAATCGCCCCACCATGGCTCGCCGGGCCAGGGAACGCCGCTGGCCGTCGCGGAGAAACTCTTCCAGCGGCACAGTGAGACAGAACTCGACGATGCGACGATCATAGGTAGGGTCGCGAAAATCGAGTTGCCATCCCCCCTGCGATGCGACTGGAGTGTCGCTTATGTCGCCATACTCAAGCAGCGTGCGCAGCATCGTGCGCCCGTCGGAAGAGTCTCGATGCAGGTCGTGAAACGCAGTACGCTCGAGATTCATGCGCTGGGCGATTTCAGGACGCAGGATGCTGTAATCGAGCGAGAAGCCGCGCATGTGCGGATCGGTCATGCTGCGCAGCCAGAAGGGCAGGGACGGCCACAAAGCATTACGAACGATCGAGCGCATCGAAGCGTTTCGCGCGCTTGTGAGCTGCCGCGCCACTCGAGCCAGGGTTCCCCATTGACCGGAGCGAAACCATGCCGATAAGGCCGGCAGTCCGTCATAACTGAGCGTCGAATTGCCGCAGTTCCCATTCAGCAGCACGGTGATTCCACTGGCGCGCGCGCGGTCTAAAATAGCGTTCGACCAGACCTCGTTACTAGGTCCGAAGCACGGGTGGTCGTAGAGATTGTTGTTGTGATCCAGGATGTCGAGAAACGATGTCCCGCTTGAGTCCACCAGCACATGCCGCATGTTGGGATAGAGAGAAGCCACTTCGGCCGCGGCCGCGCCCTCATCGTCAAAGTGAGTCTTACTGCCCAGGCCTGCAAACCCGGGGCGAGGCACTGCAGTAAAGCAGGTGAGCTCGCGCCCGTCGGCGCCTAGTAAGCGGGCCGCAGTGGCTGCGACTGCACTGCTATCCAAACCGCCGCTCAGCTGTGCGCCAATGCCACCCGTGGTGCGCAGACGCGCGCGCACTGCCTGGTCAAATCTTTCGCGGAAGCAATCCAGGTACTCCTCGGGCGAGCGCAGGCGAAGGTCCTGCAGCTGGTCCGTGCGCCAGTGACGCCAGAGCGTTGTCTTCTCACGCTGCACGCTGAGCGCGCAGCCGGAGGGCAGGCGACGGATGTTGCGAAAGATGGTTTGTTCGATGGGGATGTTGGCCAGGGTGAGGTAGCGTGCGAGGTAATCCTCATCCACCTCTGCGGCTGCAAAGGGCAGTCGATGCAGACCCTTGGGCATCGATGCGAAAGCGAAGGCATTCGCCGTCGATGCATAGTAGAGAGGACGTTCCCCGGTGTGATCGCGGGCCAGGAAGAGATGCTGCTCCTGCTCGCTCCACACTGCGAAGCTGAAGGCTCCGGACAAATGGTCGACGCACTGTTCGCGCCAATGCTGCCAGGCAGCCAGCAGCATATCGCTGTCAGCCATCGCCCCAGTCTGTTGCGTGGAGAGTCCTAGTTCTGCCCCAAGCTCTGCGCGATTGTCGAGACGTATATCTGCAACCAGCGCGGTTACGCCAGCGGCCGAGAGCGGTTGTTGATCGAAGCGATCTTCGGGGAGAAGACGGAGAAGACAGCGGCCCAAGGCAACGGACGGACCGGTGTATTGCGAGCGGTCATCCATGCCATACACGCTGAGCGCCTGAAGCATGTCACTACAGGCTGAAGAGACGGGAACTCCGCCATCAAAGGACCAGATTCCCGCAATTGCACTCATACGAGGAGGCGGTATGATGAACCGTCAGTCTTGAAATTTTAGTTCTGCTGTGAACTTCTCGGACGAGAAATCTTCTGAAGAAGGCAAAAATCCATAACTGTGGGAGTGGAATAATTTAGGAGCGAGGACGGTTGAAGTGGCCGCCGGCCCCGTCTACTTTCGAAGGATGAGTACCACCCTCGGCACTCTTAAGGGCGATGATCTCGAGCGACGGAGTGACCCACGGCTTCTTCGCCTGGCCTGCAACCCGGTCAGATGCGCCGTGATCTTTAGCGTCGTAGCTCTTCATTGAAAGCTCCCTGGACCCCATAAATTTGAAACTAGCGCCCTGCCACCCGGTACAGCTAGAGCGTAACGCAGGAGGTAACCAGCGTCAATGCGTTCCTCCCCGTGATAGTTACTAGAGTAGATACTAAACCCTGCAGTCCGGGTTTTCTACCACCTAAAGGTTAACTGGCAATGGACGTGGCTGACACTTTTTGGGGATAGTGAATGATAAAGGCGGCTGGAGTGTATCTGCTCGGCGAGATTAGTCTTTTCTCTGAAATTGTGCTTCCGGAATTACCCCTCATACAACGCGAAAGGGCCACTCCGCATCCGGTGACAATTCGACTGGGCGACGTTTCGGATCACTTGCCCGGAGCGGTCGAAATTGATCCCGATTGCTTCGCGACCGCATCGCAATATTTCTTGCGCATTCACGGAATTGCACGCTACCTGGTTACCAATGGGCGGGAGATTGTTGTAAGCCCGGACACGGGGGCCCTCCCGCTCGATGTGCGCGCTTACCTGCTGGGGACCATCTTCACCGTGCTGTGCCAACAACGAGGGCTGCTTCCCCTGCATGCCAGCGCGGTCAGCACCACAGAGGGAGCCGTGGCCTTTCTGGCTCGCTCCGGCCAGGGCAAGTCGTCCTTAGCCGCGCATCTGGCGCAGCGAGGCCTTCGCGTGCTGGCCGACGACGTCTGCCTCATTGATCCTACGCCGGCGCACGAAGTGATGGTGATCCCATCTGCCCCATGGTTGAAGTTGTGGCGCACCTCTTTGCAGCATCTGGGAGAGCGAGCGGATGGGCTGCAACAAGTGTTCAGCGAGGATGACAAATATCGCCTGCCGCTCGCCAGTGGTCTTGCGCCCGAACCGATTCGCACACTGATCTTTCTGGAGCAGAAGGAAGAGTTTTCCAGTGCCATAGAGATGGAAGAAGTATCGGCAGTCGAGGCGATTCCGCTGTTGATGAATCTCACTCATCAGGCTTATCTGCTGCAGGCTACGGGTCAGCTCGAGAAAAGTTTTCTGCTCTGCGGCCGCGTGTCAGCGCAGGCCAGGGCGTACCGGCTGATCCGTCCCTGGGGTCTCGAGCACCTAACGTCGACGCTGGACACACTGGAGAAATTCTTGCTCCACGAGGGCTGAAGCCCGTGCCCTTCAAAAACTCTACACCGGGCAGGAAAGCAAGACCTCAGGGGCTAAAGCCCGACCGATTAGCAATGATTTACGGCACGACTAAAGTCGTGCCCTGATACAAAGCGGGTTTGTTTACGCAGCCTGTAAAGTGGGCTTTCCCGAAGGATATAAAGACAGACTTCACGGGAAGGTGGTGAGGACGGTGAAGCGAGACTCGAGGTCGCCACCCACCACGGTCCGATCTCCCACTTTGACCCAGGTGTGCGCCTTGAGCTGATCCGCATCGCGTGTGACCCCATAGAAGAGTTTGCTGGCGATGTGGCGGCGGCGAAGCATGAAGTAAGCCGCGAGGCATTGAGGAAAACAGACGAGGGTGAAGGGCAGGTGACGAACCACCGCGTCGATCGACCACTGAATACGGCGAAGCGTCTGCGCGGGCTGCTCCTGCGCAAGCTGTGATTGTGCGCCGCTCCCCATCCAGGCAGTGAGCGTTTGCACGGGGAGAAAATTGAGCGCAATGCGGAAAAAGGTAAGCATGCATGTCGCTTCGAGTGCCAGGCCGATGTCGGCAGCCGGCAGTTGCCTCATGCGGCGGAAAAGCAAGCGGGTAAATGGAGTGCGGTGTGCTGTGCGCGCCGGGAGATCTTTCTTGGGCCGCACAGCCCGCGTGAGCATTGCCATGCGATGGCGGAGGTGAAAGCCTAACCACTCAAAAGGACTGAGCAGGGCGTAAAGAGGGAAGAGCGCGTCCGGTAGATCAAAGGTGCTCCAGATACGCGGGCGAAAGAGAGAACGTTGGATCAGATCCAGGCGATAGCGCAGAGATGTGTGCAGCCGGAATTCGTTGAGAAACCATCGCGGGGAGGCAATCCGTTCTCGTATGGGACGATATTGGTTTGAGGTAAGCAACCGTTTTCCGAAGCGCAGAATGTGTGCGACTCTGAGATCGCTGCGGTCGAGGCACCCCTCGGGTAGCGGGTGCGGGTCATAACCCAGCAGATCGTGACAAAGAAGAACGGCCGCGCTCAATTGCGGCAACGCTTGCTGCTCCGTCGCGGCCGATGCGGCCGACGTGAGTTGCTCCGGAGTCATGGTGCGCAGCAGAGCGCCGATATCAGCCAGCCACTTGAGGCGCAGCCATCCGTCGAGCGCTCCATGCACGCAGAGATAGACCAACAGCCGGGGAACGGGCAGCGTCGGAATACGCTCCGGACCAAGATTGATCCAGTCCTCGCCAACCTCGTCGAGGCGAGCGTTGGAGGGCAGGAACGAATTCCGGAAAAGCCGCCAATGCAGGTCGATGACCAAGCCGTCCGCGGGGCGTTCGTAGGAAAAATCCTTCTGGTGCGCCAGGTAAGAACTCAGCCGGCGTGGGGTCAACCGTGCCTGGGGCGCGAAGCGCACGTAACCCTGGCTGCGGAGAATCTCGCCCGCCTTGAAAATGTCCTTCTCCGGCACCAACAGATCGATGTCTCCGGCATCGCGCAACGCTGGATCCTGGAAGGCGGTCATAGCCAGAGGAATGCCTTTGAAAATCCGGAGGTCGATCTGTTGCTCGCGGAAGAGGCGATTCAAGGCCAAGAGATGTGCGGCGCGCTCCAGGCAGGTGTGAGCATTGGCCACGCTGCTTGCACGCAGGGCTGCAGCCTGCACGTCTGGCATGTAGCCGGGCGCGAAGGCATCAAGGTTGCGAGAAAATAGCGGCACCACCTTGTGATGGTCGACTATCTCAAGCAGATGCGGCCAATAGATGGGCTGCTGCGCAAGCCACCGGATGCGCTCGCCGTCGACTGCTTCCTGGGGCCAGCGAAGGCAGGCCAGCACAAGATCAAATTCAGGTGAGTAGACGGCCCCGACAGGCTTCATTGACTCTTCCGTTGCTCTACTCTTTCTCTCTCTCTCTTCCATCAGTATGTTGGAAGCGCGTGCAAGCGACAAGTCCCAGGGGGGATTCGCCGGTCTCGCGGAGCAATGCTTTTCAGGAGTCAGCGGCTCGCTTTCAGCGAGGCCGGCACATGGGCCCGGGGCGGAGGAGGGAGCCGGCCTGGCCGTGCCTGGCTCACCACGACCGTGGCCGGAGCCGACTGCGACCCGTAATAGGTTGCGGTTCTCCGCCGGCACCTCTGAGACCCCCCCGCGTAGGAAGCGAATAGGTTTTGATAGGTGCCGTCTCCTCCCAGGGTTGAGCCGGCAACCTGCAGGCCAAAAATACCGCGCAGCGAGCATGGGTTAGTGACCGAACCCAAAACCGTGTTGCCGGAGTAAAAGGTAACAGTGCCTCCCAGGACGGGCAGCCGTCCCTGGTCGGCCACAGTCGCCAGTAAGGTGACACTCTGCCCGGCGGCGATGGTCGTCTGGCTGAGCGCGAGCGTGACGTTGGTTGCCAGGCCACCGCCAGACCACTGGGGGGCATTGACCAGGCTATAGACGTTTGGGCTGCCCAGGCCGGTGGCCAGATCGTAGCCGGGAGTGGCAGTGAAGGCAGGCGAGGCCGCATTGTCTGCCGTGCTGAGCACTCCATAGTAGTCAGGAGTGGTGGTCAGCGAACTGCCGTTGGCAGCGACAGTGATTTGGTATCCGTAACAGTTTTCATTGTTCGAAGCCGGATCGGTGCTGGTATCGGTGAACGTCCCCGGGCTGGTCGCCGTACCGGTGCAGGGTACAGAGGTGGTGCCGGTAATAAATGGAGCGGAGGGCGAAGCCCCCGGGTTCGGCGTGGCGCTGATGTCATGGAAGTAGCACCCGCTGAGCACCTGGGGACCCAGGTAAGCAGCGCAATTGGCCAAGCTAGGCTGGGTGGTGCTGCTATAGCTGACATATTGTTCCCCGGCCAGCGGGTAGAGGACATAGTTGGCCTGCCCCTGCCGATCGCCGCTCTTTTGGTTAATTAACGCCATGATGCCGGCGAAGGCCGGAGCAACAAACGAGGTCCCGCCCCCGTAGTTAGCGAAGACGTTATTGGCGTTGGAGTAATCACACGCGGTGCCAGCGGGCATTCCCGCTAGGCCGGAATCGCAAAGAATCAGTGTTTGGGACCAGGTATAGCCTCCCGAGGCGAACATGGAGATGTCGGGAACTGCCCGGCCGCCCTGCTGCGGAATCCCTGGGACACCGGTCTGCCAAGGCGGCCGGGCCGACACCGTACTTAGCCCGCCGCCCCCCGCCCAGCCATTCGCGTAGGGGGAGAAGGCGGTATTGGGATCGGGCGGCTGTTGCGCGGCCCAGGTACAAAATCCGTTCGGCCCGGAGCTGCTCTCGAAGCCCTGGCCAAAATGCGCCAGAACCAGGGGACTGGCGCAGCTTTCATTCCACGTCATCTCGGGTATATAGGATTGGGCGCTTACAAAGTTGGGCCCGTTGACCGCCGACCAATAGGTACTGGTAGTCCCGCTGAAGACGTCGCTGAAGTCGGTGCCTCCGGCCGCAATGTTATAGGGTGTTGAGGCTTCGTTCACCAGCGAAAGGCCGTCGGTCGCGTAGGCTCCGACATTCTGACAGCCATCGCCGCCGGTATCCCCGGATGCGACCACCACCGTAATCCCTTCGGCTGCTGCCTGCTGCCAGAGCGAGACGTAGAACTGGTTTGCTTCACTCTGCGGCTGGGCTTCGCAATCGCCATAGCTGGTGCTGAGCACAGAAATCCGTCGCACGTGGCCTGGATCATTAATGATGTAGGCGGCAGCCAGATCGGCGCCTGAGGTGACGGCCTGACGTCCGCAGGCGACAAAGTCCACCGTCGCGTCCGGTGCCATGGCTCCGGACCACTCAGCGTCGAGGTAGCCCTCTGGTTCGTTGTCGGATGGGTCAGGCGCCGCGCATACGCTCGAGGGAGGGTTCTCCATCTGGACCGAACCGTTGGGCCCCAGGGCGGTTATGCCGAACTGATCGCGAAAACTCTGGATATCGGCACTTTCCAGGTTGGTCTCCCCCACCACGCCGATGGTCTGGCCGGTGCCGACGACCGTGGGCGACCAGGACCGTGCGTCGACCCGCTCCTTCCAGACCTGGTCGACCCCGTAGATCTTCGCGAAATCCAGGGGACCGGTGATATAGAGGGCGTTTGCCGCCGAGGTCAGATGCCCACTCTCCGCGTTTGACCGCGACCATTTCCCCGTGGTCCGATCCAAATGGGCGACACCGAGACGACGGACCAGCGGTTGGGGATGGAAGTCGTTGAGGGCGCGGAACCCGGAGACCAACGGAGCCAAGGCAGCGGGTATAGAGGGATCGCTGGCGTTGGCGTAGTGGTCTTGCCCATTGACGCGATAGCGATGGATTTCGGTGTGAAAAGCCTGTGCCACCTGGCCGGCGGTGCCGCTGAAGTCCACAAAGAGGCCGCCGGCGGGTACGCTGTTCAGCTTGAGTCCGCGTTGCGTGAGCCACTGGGTGACCTTGCGGATATCTTCGCTCGAAGGCCCGAACTCCGCGCCGAATTGCTGCGGCGTGAGCCAGCGGTGAAAGTCGGGCGAGCGAGGGTCGTACTGCCGGCCGATGAACTGCTCCAGAGCCTGTTGCTGTGGATCACTCCGGCGCAACATCATGAGGATATGTTCCTGAGGCAGGCTGTCTGGCGCACGGCCGTGGTCCGCCTGCGGTCTTGCCCTGCGGCTGGTGTTGCCGGGGAGCCTAGTCAGGCTGTTGTCATCCGCCTGCGGAGAGATTCTTTCCGCGGCCGGAGCAATGGCGCAGAGTAAAACAGCGAGCACAGCTGCCCCAACCCAAGTGGCGAGGGCTCGCGCCAGGCTCTTTTGCTGCATCCTTGGAATGGTTCCCACGCCTTATGAAGTCTAGTGTAACCATCGCCGTAGGGCGTTGATCTTTGGTGACTGGTAACGGCGAAGATAACGCTTGACCCTGGCGCCGGCGTTATGGGGGCCAGTGACACCCTGCTATCCTCGCCATATGTTCGATCCGGCGGCCGGCAACAACTCGGCGCTTCTCATCACCGAGCAGGTGCTGGTCTTTGCCGTGTTCGTTGGTTCGGTAGCCGCCTTGCCGGCGTTCATTGAATTCGTTACCGAGATGCGCAAGCGCAAGGAGCGCATCGATCTGAGCCTGGAAGACGAATTGGTGAGCACGCTTCGGCCCAGGGTAGCCGGCATGGACGAATTGCTCAACAGCATCGCCGACCTGATCGATCGCGCGCGCAATCCGGCTGCTTATCAGGACCTGAAGATCGGCAATGAGGTGCTGATTATCGGCCCTAACCAGACCGGCAAAAAGAGCCTGGCGCAGAGGATTGCTCAACTGGCCGGGATGGACAGGGTGGTCACGGTTTTCAATCCCCGGGACAGCGACGCACTGGCCAAGGCGAAGAGCCTGGTGCGCGGCTATAAATGGCAAAAGGTGATGCTTCTTCTGCCCCGGATTGACCTTGCCTACCAGCAGGGTGATCCGGAGGTCCTTACCGAGCTCGACGCGCTGATTGAAACCACATCCGAGCGGCAGAATGTTCTGGTCGCTGCCACTACGGTCTCGTTCGAGGCCAACAGCGATCTGGATAATATCTTTGGCATCAAGCTGGTGCTTCCGGGCGCCAAGGTGGGCAAGGCGCATCGTGAAGAGATTCCGGAAGACGCCCAGCGAATGCTCGCCGAAGTGACGAACTTTTACCTTGCGGAAGCGAAGCGCCGCGGATTTGTTTTGCAGGGCCTTGATGAGCAGGCTTTCTGCGAGCGCATTCTGGAAAACGTGATCAACCCGGCTGAGGTAGAAGACATCGTGGCTCTCTGCGAGACCACGGCGCTTTACCGCAAGCGCAGCAAGCAGACGACAGACCTTGTGTTTACCTCGGAGATCCTGGATCTGGCGATGGCGCGCGTGGTCGTCGGCTGAGTCGCGGAAAACCGCAGGTCCCTCCACTACGCTTCGCTCCGGTCGGGACCTGCGGTTTTCCGCTCATCCGCCGACCTCTGCTGCACCGTGACGGCGATTTACCTCAGCGGCCTGGTGATGCCCGCCAGAAAACCCTGCGCAGGCGGAGCGTAGTGAACAATGACAGTTTGAATCTCAAATGGCGTCACCGGTACGGTGATCTTTTGTCCCTCAACGACGGGTAGCGGTGAGCCTTCCGGCTTCTCCATGAGGTTGGCCAGGGTCGCCGAGAGGACGCCCGGGGGCAGGGTCAGAGTGACATTTCCGCCCTTGCCGGCCCACTCATAGAACCGCACCAGCAGGCCGTCCCCGTCCTCGGTCTTCTTCATCGCGGTCACGACCACGTTGTCCTGATCCACATCAAGGAAATGGAAGCTGCCGGGTAGCTTTCCCGCGTGAGGCAACACTTGCATGGCCGCGAGGCGATAGTTGAAGTCATATCCCTGGCGGACGGTGAGTGCTTCCTTCCAGCTTCCGGCATGGGGATACAGCGCGTAAGCAAAATGCTGGTGGCCCTGATCGGCTTCAGGATCAGGCCAGGTGGGCGAGCGCAATAGGGAGAGGCGAAGCACGTTCCCCTTCCCGTCGTATCCATACTTCGACTCGTTGATCAGACTGAAGCCGTTTTTCTCATCACCCAGGTCAGCCCAGCGCAACGCCGGCACCTCAAACTTGGCGTCTTCGACGCTGTTGTTGCGCGTGGTCGGCCGCTCAATACTGCCGTAAGGAATTTCGTACGTGGCTTGCGGGCTGCTGGCCGCGAGTGGGAATGCGGCCTTGAGCAGCTTGTGGCGTTCGTGCCAGTCGATATCCATAACGACATCGACCCGGGGCAGGCCGTTGTAAAGCGTGATGTCTTCAACGAAGGTGGACGCCTGCCAATGACGCGTGACGCGGATCACCGCGCGCAGCGAATTATGCTCGGCCAGTTGGACGGAATCGGCCATGTCCAGATTAGTGAAGACCTTGTCGAAGTCAGCGTCGATGTTCCATGCATCGTATTCCTTGGGAGTGTCGACGAACGCCTGCAGTTGGTTGCCGCAGGCACCGGCGGCGATGGCGTCAAAATTGGTTTTCTTATTCACTAAGCTGGTAATGCAACCGGTCTTGGCGTCGACCGTAAGCCGGAGGAACTGGTTCTCCAGCGTATGACCGTCCGCGCTGACCTGAACGCCTGAGGCGGCCTCAGCCCGATCTTTGGCGGGCCTGGCGTAAACCAACTTGTAGCCCATGCGCTCGACGTCCGGCACCAGGGCGCGGACGGAGAAGGTATGGGTCGCAGGGTTGCTGAGCGAGCTTTCCGACGCAAGAACCTGACCGGCTTCATCGACAATTTCAATGGCAGGAGCGGCCTCGGGTAACTGCACCGTGAAATCGACCACGCCGCTGCGCACCCAGGCCAGCGGATTGAAGACCAGCACCGGCACGCCCTTGCTGCGGCTTTGCGTATCGATGTAGCTGGCGATGGTGCCCAGCGCATTGCTGGCGGCAGCGTCCGCGGTAAAGCGGACCATGTCGTAGTCCTTTTGCGCATCCTTATATATGACGCCAATGCCGGATCCCGCGGCGAGGTCGTGGAACTGGTTGAAGAGGACCTTCTTCCAGGCTTCGTTGAGCTGCGGCGCAGGGTAGGGAGTTCCGCTGAGCCACGCGATCGAAGACCACTTCTCCGCGTTCAGCATCTCTTCTTCGCTCTCGCGCATATTGCGTTTGTGAGCCGCCTGACTGGTCATCACGCCGCGATGGTACTCAAAATAGAGTTCATCGTTCCAGACGGGAAGGCTCCACAGCCCGGCGGGTGGTTGCGGCAGCTTGGTGTCACCCGCGGCCAGGGTCTTGTAGTTCCAGACCGGCGCGTGCGTGGTGTCCAATTCTTTCTCCACCGCGGAAAAAAAGCTCTGCGCATCGCCGAAATGGAGCTGAGCGTAAGCCTTGTCGGGCGCCAGCCATCGATCGCCTGAGTCGAGCATGGCGCGCGTAGGACCGCCTCCATGATCCCCAATGCCATAAAGGTGCATCATCTCCGTGGTCCCGGGATTGTCCTGGCGGGCGTGGGCGAAGGCTCTGGCCATGTCGACGGGATCAATCTCATTCACATAGTCATGGGGGAAGTAGGTGAGGACCCGGCTGCCATCCGGAGACTGCCACCAGAAGAGTTTCAGCGGAAGCTGGTTGGTGTCGTTCCACGCCATCTTCTGGGTTACGAAGTAGTCGACCCCGGAGCGCTTGTAGATCTGTGGCAGTTGCCAGTTGTAGCCAAAGGAATCCGGGTTCCAGCCAATGCGCACATCCACGCCGAAGCGGGATTGGAAGTAGCGCTTGCCGATCAGCAGTTGCCGCACCTGGGACTCGCCGTCGGGCATATTGAGGTCCGGCTCTACCCACATGCCGCCCACCATTTCCCAGCGGCCTTCTTTCACTCGCTTCTGGATTTGTTCGAACTCGGGGGGATATTTTTGCTCGATCCATTCGTCATACGCTGCAGCCGATTGGGTGTAGGTGTATTTCGGATACTCATCCATCAACTGCAGGGCGGTGCCGAAGGTTTGGCGCACGACCTCGACGGTCTCGGTCCATGGCCAAAGCCAAGCAGCGTCAATATGAGCGTTTCCAGTGAGGTGGATGTCGGCCTGCTGGAGCAATGGCCGTAACGTCATCAGGCCCTTCTGTGCCTCCCGCAGGGAGTCGTCAAAAGCAGCCTGGTTAGCATCACTTAGGGCGGTTAAGTTGACTTCATGGATGAAGGATTGCAGCTTTTGCGCAGTGTCGCTTCCACCTTCTCCAAGAGCCGGGAGCAGCAGGGAAGCGGAAACGGCCTCCTGGCGAAAGTCTTCCGGGTTTGGACGGCTGGCGGCAAACTGGATGGTCTGTTCCGACCCGCGAAATTGCTTTTGATCTTCGCTGTGCAGCAGCTTTACGGCTACCAGAACTTTGTCTCCCGGCTTGGCGTCGGCGAAGAGCGTGATGGGCTCGAGGTCGGGGCCCATGGCCACGCGGCGTCCGTTGAAGTAGACGATCTGCGTTACGGGACCGTTGGCCTCGATGCGCAGCCGAAAATCAATCTGTGTGCCGGTCAGGTCGTAGCCGTTAAGGTTTTTGGGCACTTCGATGGTGGCCCTCATCCATAGGGCGTCGCCGGGCAAGGTCGATGGGGTGGTTACGGCTTGCCAGCCGGCATCGTCGAGCGAAGGCGACTCCCCATGCTGCAGATCGCCCGCGTGATAGCGCCAGTCAGGCTTGGGCAGAGCCGATAAGCTGGCCAACTTGTCGAGGACACTTTGCGATTCCGGGGCAAGGATGGAGGGCAAGGGAGCTTCCCGCCGGTCCTGCGCGGGCGCGCACAGGCAGCCCAGGGAAGCCACGCACAAGAGACAAAGAAGATCGCACAAACGCTTGGCAGACAGCATGATCCGGGATCCCCCGCAGGCGGAAGTACAAACGGCCACCAGCTTAACATTGACCAGGGCAAAGAACCCACCTGCGCAATTCCTCCGGCAAGTAGGGCTGTGTTAACTTTGGGCGTGCGAATCGACCTTGCTGGTTTGCATCCAAACTATGCTGATCCGCCCGGTTCGAGACGGACCACAGAGAACGGCGGAGCTCATACTTCATGGTTCAAGTAGCCGTAACCAAGACATCAGTCAGCAGCGACCACCCCAGCAATTACCGCGCGATTCTCATACCCCACCTGAAGGCAATCTTCGAGCTCACCTGCGGCTGGGAATTCCGGCCGGCGGGAGAGGTGACATTCCTTCCAGAACCGGACTGACGGGCTTACGCCCGGCGTGCAGGCAGAAACCTGGTAGTAGGAGAAATAGGAATGGCCATTCCCGAAGGAACAAGTTCAGCATCCAGCCGAACCACAAGCGAAGTCGCGCCCGTAGGTGCGAAGTCCGGAAGCAACTCCGGGGGCTACAAGAGGATCGTTTACATCATCTGCGCGGTGGCTGCTCTGGGAGGCCTGCTGTTCGGCCTTGACCAAGGATTCATCGCGAACTCACTTACAACCATCGACGGGCAGTATCATCTCGGTGTCCAGGGTGGTGAGCGTTACTCGGCCATCCTCGCAACTGGCGGGATTATCGGTGCATTGCTCTCGGGCATCTTCGCACGCTTCCTCGGGCGAAAAAAAAGCCTGCTGTTTGCGGGGTTTATTTTCACTGCTGCTTCAGGGTTCTCGGCGATGCTACCTCCGCTGCCGGTCCTCTCGGCCTGCCGCTTCGCCCTCGGCTTCGGGGTCGGTGTTGCATCCTTCATCGTGCCGCTGTACCTGGCCGAAACTGCCCCAGCGTCCATCCGCGGCGCCATGGGTACACTCTTTCAGCTGATGATCACTATTGGCATCTTCCTGATCTCGCTGACAAATGTCTTCATCGCTCGAGCATTCACCAAACCATCCACTTCGCTGCCGCTCATGTTTCTGACGATCACATTATTCGCGGCGATGATGTTCTTCGGCGGCTTCATACTGCCCGAGAGCCCGCGCTGGTTGATGCTCAAGCAAAGGAAGGAGCAGGCAATAGCCGTGCTGCAGCGGACGATGAACACGCAGCAGGAGATTGACGCTGAGATAACGGAGATGGAGCAAGCTCTGCATGGGCCGCAGAGCGCCGGCATCGGCATTGTCCTGCGCGGTTACTTCTTTAAGGTTCTCGTGGTCGGCGTAGTCCTACAGATGTTCCAACAGCTCGTCGGCATCAACATGATGATTTACTATTCGCCGGCGATCTTCGGCTACGCGGGCATAACCGGCTTGTTGGCGGCGATGACCGTCCCAACCGTCAACATGCTTTTCACCTTCCCGGCGATCCATCTCGTCGAGAAATGGGGACGCAAGAAGCTCCTGTATGTGGGCGCGGTGGCAATGCTAGTCACCATGGTTGCCGCCGGTGTCGCCTTCCAGTCGATTGCGGGTAATCCTGGAACGATCAGCGGCACCGCGAAGGCCGTGTTGCTTGTATCGGTGGTGGTCTACATTTTCGGCTTTGCGGTTTCCTGGGGACCGGTCGCCTGGCTCGTCTGTTCCGAGATTTTCCCGCTCGAGGGCCGTGAAGTCGGGATGACGATTACGACCATGGTCAACTGGACGTTCGCGGGTCTGGTGATGGGCAACGCGCTTTCATTTATGAGGGCGCACGGGAACGCGTCCATCTTTTATGTGTTCGGAGGCTTTTGTGTGCTGGCCATCGTTTTTGTCGCTCTATTCGTGCCCGAGACGAAGGGAATCACCCTGGAGGAGATGGAGTTAAATCTCAAGCAGGGCGTCCCACTGCGCAAGCTCGGCGAACGACGCACCAAGCACACCATGCCGGTGCCGAACGAGGCTGGCGGAGCCCGTAAGTAATTTCGCCTTTAAGTGGTTTTGCTTGCGCAGGGCCTGAGTGGGATACCACAGCTCTTCAATATGGGAACGCTAGAGTGTGCCGGCTTCCAGATAAGGCAGCATCGCCGCCCCCAGCAACCCAGCATCGGGCCCGGTGGCGGCCGGAACGACGTAGGTCTTACCCGTGGTGAAGCCCTGATCCACGCCTGGTTCGGTGAGGCCATAGATGTAGCTCAGGCGGCGCAGCTCTTCGAACATCCGCGGGGCAAACAGATCCCAACCGCTGACGACTCCTCCGCCGATGACATAGAGCGGCAGGTTGAACACATTCACCAGCATCGCCAGGCCCATTCCAAGGTACTTGCCCGCATCGGCAAAAATCCGGCGGGAAGGCTCGTCCCCTTCGCGGGCCAGGCCGGCCAGATCGCGTGCGGTGAATTCGCTCTGGGCTTCGACACGACGGGCGATGAGTTTGGCGATGCGGTCAGCACCGCCACGGGCGGCTGCGCGGGTCGCGGCCCGGCAGATAGCGGTTGCAGAGGCATATTGTTCCAGGCACCCGCGGCCACCGCAGCCGCACGGGAAGCCATCCTCCACCACCGGAATGTGTCCTCCCTCGCCGCCCATGCCATTCATGCCGTGCCAGATTTTTCTGTCCAGAACGATACCCGCGCCCACGCCTGTACCCAGAGTCAGCATGCACATGGAATCGCCCGGCATCTCTTTGCCCACACCGCTCTTCCACTCCGCCAAGGCCGCCGCGTTGGCGTCGCACTCGACGATTACCGGAGTGTGCAGATTCGACTCCATCGCGTCCTTAAGAAGGAAGGCATCGAAACCGGGCAGGTTGGGAGGGCGATGAAATTTTCCTGAGGGCAGTTCCAGCGGCCCGGGAGCCCCGATACCGACACCCACCAGCTGCTGGTTTGGGCCACACTGCTCCAACACGGAGCGGATCGCGTTGCACATGTCACTGATCACGGCATCGGGACCGTCGCCGACACGGGTGGGTAAGTTGATGTAAGCCAGCCGCTTCCACTCAGGATCGAAGGCGGCGATGCGCAGATTCGTGCCCCCCAGGTCGACCCCGATGGTGAGACGGCCCTGCTTGTCGCTGGGCCCGGCGAGCGGGCTTGCCGGTGATGGAATCTCCTGCCTGTTCAAACCTAATGCCCCTTCGCTGCCGGATTGGCTCGCAAATCGCCTTGATAAAGTTAACAGGCCGGAGCGGCAGGCGCGTTATGAGGGGTGGCGAGCTCGGTCAGACTTAGCTGGCCGAGCTCCCGCTTGAACATCTATGCGTTGTTGCCGAAGATCTTGGACGCCAACCCGGCCAAGCCCCCTGCTTGCGCGGGCTGACCACTATTGCCGGAGAGATGGGAGACGACCAGCGGAAGCACGACGGCCAGCACTCCGCTTGCTACCGCCGGAGAGATACCTGCGCGCTGCGCAATCGAGTCGATTACTGAGCTGCCGAAGCCCTGCTGCACCTGCTCGGGGCTGACCGCTTTGTTCTCTCCCGGGCTGATCCAGGACTGCACCTGATCGGCGAGGCCGTTTTGCTTTAGTTGATTAAGGATGCCGTCCATTCCGCCGGGATGTTCCTGCATCACCTGGCTAAGTGCGTCGGCTACACCGTGGTGTTCCGGGGAAGCTCCTCCGGCAATAGATGTCAAGGCACCGAGTAAGCCCATAGTTGCTCCTTTGTGTTGATCAGGTTGCGTTCGCGCCCATAATACGCCGTTCGGGTTGTTGTTTGGTAATTAACTCTAGGCCCGATTTGACGTGAGGCATGGCTCCGTCTGATCGCAGGGGCCGTGTTACCATCGTTCCAGTTGGGCGGTTAGCTCAGTTGGTTAGAGCGCCTGCCTTACAAGCAGGATGTCGGGGGTTCGAGTCCCTCACTGCCCACCAACTCATTTGTTGCATTCCGGCCTCGCCGCCACCTCTTTTCATGTTTCCGATAACTAGGCAATTCTTCCTCCGACGTTTCTTCAACCGCTTCAGCTACGCCCTTTGTGGTCATCAGCCAGGATTGCCTTTTTTTGCCCGCATGTCTGGGATAATCGCTGTCTGACTGCTGGCCGAACTGGCAAAAGTGACAGTTGCGCGGCTCAAGAGTCTCTCTTAGTTTCTCGGTAGGCTGCTCTCTCAATGCAATGTCGAAGGGTGAAAGCAATCGTTTGATCGCTCCGCACAGGATGGTTGGCCGCCCTGGCCGCGATCTGTATCGCGGAGTGGGCCAACCTTGTTTTGAAATGAGTGCTGAATGAACCTGTACTGGGTCTACGGTCTTCCAAACTGGCTCTTTGGCATTCTGACCGTTCTCGTATTTGCGGTCATTGGGCTCGCTGGTCTTTATCCGACTCGCGACTGGGTGCGACGTCTTCATCACGTGAATCATTCGCACAACGACATTGTCGGCTTTTATCTCGCTGCGGTGACCGTCTTGTACGGAATTACTGTGGGCTTGTTGGCCATTGCAACCTGGACAACCTACTCTGATGTGCAGGGCAAGGTTGACCACGAAGCAATTGCCCTCGGCGGTCTTTATCGCGATATCGGCGCATATCCGGACCCAGTGCGTTCCATCATGCAGGAAGATCTCAGGAGATATACGCGTCAAGTCATCGACGTAGGGTGGCCGATGCAACAACGCGGCATCGTTCCTAACAACGCTAGTGGCGTATTGAACGATTTTCAGGCACACTTCATGTCATTCGAGCCGGTAACCGAAAGGCAGAAGATTCTCGCGGCCGAGTCGTACAAGGCGTTTAATGATCTGGTCGAGAGCCGTAGAAGCCGGTTAAACACCGTTACGATGGAAATGCCCGGTCCACTCTGGACTCTGGTCATTCTGGGTGCGGTAATTTGCATAGCAGTAACCTGGTTCTTTCACACCGCAAGCTTCAGCATCCACATCTGGATGACCACCCTTCTCTCCGCTTTACTGGGACTGATCATCTTTCTCATCGCGGTTCTGGACAACCCCTACCGGGGAAGGCTCAGCGTGACTCCAGAGCCGTTGGAGCATGTTTACGAGCAGATCATGACCCCGTCGAACTAGGTTGATAATTTTTGCACAAGCTTAACGCGTTAAGACTAGAATATCCATCTTACGTCTTAATGCATTAAGACGTAAGATGCTTTTCAGCGCAAACACCGATCAACTGCGCACCGCTTCATGACCAAAGGCGGTAGGCATTCCGCGCTAAAACCTCGGATGGCTGCTCTTAGCTAGGAAACAGAACAGGCTTTCCGACCTGCAATTTATGGGATGACCAGAAAATGGAAGCCCTTGAATGGATCCGGTCGCACGCTCTGGCTTTGCCAAACCTGGCGAGATTTGCCCTGGCGATGGCGATCCTTGTTGGGGTTCCTCCGCTCTCCCGTAGAATCCGCCTTCCATCAGTGGTAGGGCTGCTGCTGTGTGGGGTTGTGATTGGACCTCATGTTCTCGGGTTGTTTCCGCTTCACCCATCCATCGCCCAGTTCTTCGCCGACTTGGGGAAGCTGCTGCTCATGTTCTTCGCTGGGCTGGAAATCGACCTCGCTCTATTTCGGCGAGCACGGACCCGGTCAATCCTATTTGGCCTCACTACCACCAGCATCCCGCTGGTTTTGGGCACGGCGGTTGGTCTACGGTTCGGGTATTCGCCGGTCGCGGCCGTGGTTCTGGGGTCACTGTTGGCGTCGCATACGCTGCTTGCTCTGCCGATCATCACTCAACTCGGCGAGACCCGGCTCGAGCCGATTACGGTTACGGTTGGAGCGACCGTCCTGTCTGACACACTATCCCTGGTCGTGTTCGCCATCTGTGCTGGGATTTATCACGCCGGCTTTTCGGTGTGGAACCTCGGAGTGCAGCTGGTTGAAATCGCCATCTTTGTTCTGCTGGTTCTATTCGGCCTCAGTCGTTTGGGAGCGTACCTCTTAAAGAGGTCGGAAAATGACGAAGAGTCGTATTTCGTCCTGATGCTCGTCATCATGGCGGTGGCGAGCTTGCTCGCACAAGTCATCCATTTGCCGGGTATCGTCGGAGCATTCCTTGGTGGCCTGGCGGTTAACAGCGCGGTGCATGACAAGCCGGCCAAGGGAATGTTGGGATTCTTTGCAGATTCCCTTTTCATTCCGATTTTCTTCATCGTGACCGGTTTCCTGATCGATCCGTTGGTGTTCTTTCACACGATCGTTGGCAACTTCGCTCTCGCGTCCGCTGTCCTCCTCGCACTGGTCGCCGGCAAGTGGATAGCGGCAGAAATTGCAGGCCGTGCCTTTGGCTACAGCTCAGCGGCGCGCGTGACCATATGGTCGCTTACGCTGCCTCAGGTGGCTGCAACCCTGGCCGGTGCGCTCGTAGCGTTCGATACCTATGATCGTTCGGGCCAACGCCTGATCGATGTTCGCTTGCTCAATGTGGTGCTCGTGCTCATGCTTAGCACTTCCATCCTCGGGCCAATGATGACCGCTCGGTTTGCACCGCGCATGCTGCCGGAGAAAACGCCGGAAACCCTGCCAAGTAAAGGGACTAACAAAGCAGTGTAATGGCTGAGTTTGCGCGATCGGGCATGTCCAGGCGACATGCCGATCAGCCCTTTTGGGTGGAGTTTGATGGTTTTCAGTCCTGCGTTCTACTCCCTCGCTTCCGAAGTAGAACTGTGTCACTTGCTGGGGAGGGATGCATCGGAGGCGGAGGACCGCCCCGGAAGGTGTTGACCAAGTCATGCATGGCTTGGATCAGGGCATCACGCATCGAACGTCGCAGCAACGTCAATAGCGCTAGAACGGTGAAGAGCTTGAAAAGCAAGACCAGGTTGGTCTGTTCCATGCTCCACGTTATCACTTTTCAATCTGTCAGGCTGTGGGGACGATACGTAATCCAACGATGAGCGGGAGTGGACTCCCGAACATTGGGTACTTTTCGTGTGTCCCCCACAGCTCCCACAGCTAAGAGAAGAGATCAATCTAACCTGCTTTCAGCCGGACCAAGTACGATTCGCAGATTCTTGACACTCGCCAGTCAGCATCGATATCGTGAGGCGATCCGTCGAGAGAAAATGTGCTTCTGTCTCTACGCTAACGTTATTGTCACACCCTATTCCAGCGCACACACCGACAGGTCGATGAACGTAATAGGTTGGAATCACTGAGAGACTGCCTGGCTGTTCTTAACGGTGACAAACCGCAGCAAACAGTCTGTTGAGCCGCGCATCAAACCGAGTCCGGAGGGAATCAATGGGGTCAATAAGATGAAAGTTGGAATTGACAGTTATTGCTACCACAGATTCTTCGGCGAAGTTTATGAGCAACAGAGTACACCGCAGAGGCGCATGACTTTGCAGGAGTTCCTGATCCGAGCGAAGGATTTGCAAGTTGACGGTGTTTCCTTAGAGTCCTGCTTCATTCCTTCTCTGGAGAGAGATTACTTAAAAGGCGTCCGTGACCAGCTGGATGCCTATGGACTGGAGCGCGTCTTCGCCTGGGGGCACCCGGATGGGCTTGAAGGTGGTACAAATCAAAGTGCGTTTCGCGAGATGGTTAGCTGTTTTGAAGCCGCTGGCACAATGGGCGCCAAGGTCATGCGCGTCGTTGGAAGCAGTCTAAGATTCAGACACAGCGCACACGGACCACAGATCGAGCGTTTAACGAAAATGTTCCGTGAAGCGGTGAAAGTTGCTGAAGAATACGGCATCAGGATGGCGGTGGAGAATCACATCGATTTCACGGCAGACGAAATGCTGCAGCTCATTCATCAAGTCGATTCCGCATACCTTGGCATCAACTTCGATACGGGCAACTTCATCCGCTTGCTGGACGATCCGATCAAAGGCATGGCCAAGTTGGCGCCGCACGTATATGCGACGCACATTAAGGATCTCAAGATCCAGTCCCGCGTCGCAGCCGATGAGTGGTTCTTCATGTCGTGCACACCGGTGGGAGAAGGTGTTGTCGACAACGGTAAGCTCGTGCAGTTACTCGCAGGCGCGAATTACGAGGGATTGCTGGCCGTAGAAATCGACTTCTTGCACCCCGATTACAACGACGACGAAGACGAGGCTGTTGCTCAAAGCGTAAGGGAGCTGAAGCGATTAGTGCGACGTCGCCACTGATATTGCATACCAGGCAATTGTTGTAAGGTCAGGTACAAGCGCTTGAGCCTATACTATACAAACAATAGGTGTCATCACTCATGGATTACTCAAGCTTCGGACTGCGGGATAAGGTAGCGATTGTTAGCGGAGGCTCGCAGGGGATCGGCCGGGCGATCGCTCTTGGATTGGCGCAGGCTGGTACTCATGTAGTCCTGGCGAAATACCCCGATAAACGTCAGGATGAGGTCAAGGCGGTGCAGGCTGAAATCGAGGCGCTAGGGCGCAAGGCAATGATAGTACAGACCGACGTGGCCCAGGTCGATCAGGTGCGAGCCCTGATGGATAAGACTCATTCGAGTTTCGGACGCATCGACATTCTAGTCAATAACGCCGGGTGGACTGGCACCACGCCTGCTCTCGATGTAAGTGAAGAAGAGTATGACCGCACCATGGCGGCCTCGTTGAAGAGCGTGTTCTTTGCCTCCCAGGCTGCTGCGCGGGTCATGATTCCGCAAGGCGGCGGTAGGATCATCAACATCGGATCCAACTTCGGAGAGATTGCTTTCAAAGGTCGATCCGTCTATGCCGCAGCGAAGGCTGGAGTTCACCACCTGTCGCGCGCGCTTTCGCTGGAGTGGGCGAAACAAGGGGTGCTGGTCAACGTAGTAGCCCCTTGCATCACCGAAACCGAATCTCGAAAGAACATCCTGGAGCGGCCTGGCTACAAAGAATGGGCCACTAACGAGATGATTCCACGCGGGCGATGGAATCAACCCGAGGACCTGGTCGGCGCAGTACTGTTTCTTTCGAGCCCGCTTTCCGACATGGTGGTTGGGCACGTACTGATGGTCGATGGCGGCTGGACGATCCACTAAAGCTCACGGTGACCATGAAAAATCCTGCATACACCACCGCCCGGCGTGAACGACTGAGCCCGGAATTCTTCCGCGACAAAGATTACGCCCTGCATCAAGGCATTCTGAAGCTGCTGGCCATTAAGGATTCCGACATTCGTCTGCTCACCCTGGAGCAAAGCCGCGACGCTGTCGATAAGGGTCTCCACGCAGGCGGTGCGTTCTCGTCCATCATCCCGTTGGTCGCACTCTTTTACGGGGGCTTCCTTCGCCTGGACATCGAAGACCCTACCCGACGCGGGCAGGACATTTTCACCTTGAGCAAAGGGCATGCGGTGGCGGCCTTGGCTTCCATTTATGCCGAGCTGGGTTATTTCGACCGCAGCATCCTTAAGAACTCGCGCTCGTTTGCCAGCATCCTGAACGGACACCCGGGGCCGATATTACCCGGAGTGCATATCGCCACCGGACCAATGGGGCAGGGATTTGGCGTGGCCCAGGGCTTTGCCATCGCCGGCCACAGCAGCCCACGGTTCGATTCCTATTGCATGACAGGCGACGGAGAGTTGCAGGAAGGTCCCATCTGGGAAGCCGTCATGTACGCCGGACAAAACCATCTCGACAACTTGTGTGTCCTGGTGGACCGCAACAACGGACAGCTTGATCTCCATACCCGCATGATTTTTCCCATGCCTGAATTAGAGACGGTTTTTCGTTCCTTTGGCTGGCAGGCCTACACCGTCGATGCCACACAATACGACGGCGTAGTGGCGGCGCTCGAGAACTTCCGTTTCGGTCCTCGCAACGGAATGCCCACAGCGATCATTTGCAACAGCAGGAAGGGCTTCGGTTCGTTCTCGGACTTCCTGAACAAACATAAAGTCACCATGCCGGACAGCCTGATTGCCCAGGAGTGCTCTTTGCAATCGGAGCAGCGCCAGGCCCGCGTGGATGAATTCACTCTCTACTGCGAGCGGCTGAGCGGCAGCACAGAAGGCGAAGCGATCCGGGACTTACTGTTCGAAGCGGCTCATCGTATGCATCTGGAGGTCGACTCGTCGGGGAGCACAATATCGACTGTAGTTGGGCCCGTGCTGACGAGGCGCGTTCCTCCTCGAAACAAGCGCATCGCATACGACGCCAGGCTGTTGCCACAAATTGACCCCAGGAAAGAATATGCAGCCTCTGACATCGTGACCGGCGCGATGAAGGTCTTTGCCAAAGACGCTGCCGTGGTTTCGATCGACGCAGATCTTGCCTCCACCAGCGGACTCGAAGCAGGTATTGCCGCAGTCGATCAGAAGCGGGCGCTCAACGTTGGTGTCGCCGAGGCCAACATGATGCTGATCGGCGAGGCATTCGCCGCGCTGGGTTGCAACACCTGGGTTAGCACCTTCTGCCCCTTCTTTGATTGGAAGGTATTGCGCCGTATTGCCGTTGGCGCCCAGGAGCGACAGGAAGCCATGGACGCACCCGACGGCTGGCTGAGTGAGGGCCACGGCCTCGATCTGACCTTCCTGGCAACAGCCGCAAATTTCGAAACCCGCACCAACGGCGCCACACACATGGGCAACGACGACAGCACCACATTGGACGCGGTCGCCCATTTAAAGATCATTGATGTTTCCTGCCCGCAGCAAATGCTGGCTGTCATGAAGTGGATCATGGAAGGGAATCGCGGCCTGGTTTACGTACGGGTTATGCGCACGGGCTCCGCGGTGCTTTACGCCGGCGACTATGTATTTTCATTTGGCAAGGGGCATCGGCTACGCAGCAGCCCGGGGGACCGCGCGACCATCGTAAGTAGCGGCCGCGGGGTGCATGAGGCATTGACTGCCGCCACCAAGTGCGCGGCCGCCGGCGTTCCGGTCGGGGTGGTCGATATGCCGTCGATTGACGAGGAACTGTTGCTGGACCTGTACAACTCAGGCCAGTGGTTAGTCCTTGCGGAGCAGAACAACGGGTATATCTGGCAGAATTTGCTGAAAGTTCTGTATCGCCATCGCGCGAACCTGGGGCCCGGTGGATGGGACAGGATTATCACCCTCAACACACTCAAGCGCGACGGCCAGTCCCAGTTCATTCATTCCGGAACTTATGAAGAGTTGATTGCGGCCTTTGATTTGACTCCCGACGCCATCGCTCGAACCATCGAAGAACACGTCAAAGAGAAGCGATGAATCTGCCGATCGTTGATGAAAATTCTTCAAGGCTCTTCCCAATCGAGGGCGAATACATCCTGAGTCCCAATATCCTTGAGTAGAAGGGGAGAATCGTCCGGAGCGAGACCCAGCCAGGGGCCTACGTTGCCTGTATTCGGAACGTTCGTTAGATTCCAGACCCGCTCCACCTTACGGTCAGTGATCCGAACCCTCATCACGGCCGGATTGTCCAGCCAGTGTAAGAAGTAAACATACCGTCCGTCCCTGGACCAGTTCATGAATGCAGATCTTACCTTCGCGAGTTGGGACCACTGTTGCGTCTGGAAGTCGAAGAGCACCAGGCTCAGCGAATCCGAAGGCATGGCGACAATGTACCTGCCATCCGGCGACCAGAACGGGGCGAACATGCCGCGGGATCCGGGCAGAGTGGAGACCTGGCGGGTATGCAAATCGAGCACACGGATGGTGGCATGATCGTCGGCCGGCACTCCACCAAAGACGATCTTTTCCCCGTCCGGAGACCAGTCCGGATTCTGCTGAGGCTCGGAATCGCCGGGCAGCAGTTGCTGAGGGCCGCCGCCGTCTGCAGAAACCAAATAGATCTTTTCTGGTTTGCCGAGTGTGGCGTCAAAAAATGCAATCCGTTTGCCGTCCGGCGACCACCGCGGCAGGCCAGCTGACAGCGGTGGGGAGCTGAGTTGTAGCTTTTCACTACCGTCCAGTTTGCTCCGCCAGAGGATACCCTCCGGGTAGGAGACATAGGCCACCCACTGACCGTCTTTGGAAATCACGACGTCCTCGGCTGAGATGCCTGACAGAAAGGGAGTAAACCGTCCAGACTTGGAATCGCCGCGTTCCAGTTCACCGTGGTAAGTCCGGCCGACCACGAAAAGTTTCTTGCCATCCATACTGGGAAGCGGAGTGAACAAACCAAGTGGGCTGGAAGTCAACTGGACGGGTTTGCCCGAGGATTGGCGAAGAAACCCTCCCTTTTCAGAGAGGGCCCAGATCTGCCCCCGCGATTGGAAAACGTAGTATTTTCCATCCGCCGTCCATTTCCCGCAGCATTCGTCTGGAGGATTGTGCCATCGGGGAAACAACGGGTGCAGATTCGCTCCCTGCACTGAAACTTCCCAAAGCGAACTCTGATTGGTCTTGAAATCGATAAGCGTAAACCTCAGTTTGTCTCCTGCGGGTGACCATGCTGGATAAAAACCATGGCCGGTAAGCGAAACCAGTTTGCGGGATTCTGTTCCATCGCTTTTGGCCAGAAACAAGTCGCTTCCGTCTGCGTAAGCCAGCATGCTGCCGTCGGGGGACCAAGCCCCGTCCTGCCCAACAAGAGAGCCCAATCGGTGGGGCGAACCGCCGAGTATGGGCAGACGCCAAAGTTGTCCCCGGTAGTCGTTACCCTGGTTGTCTTTGACCAGAAGTTCGGCTCCATCGTGCGAGACGCTCAACGGGAGAACGGCTCCAGAAGCCGTAGGAATCCGGACCGGCGTGCCCCCGGCGATAGACATTTGCAGGATGCCGCCTGTGTCGTTGTAGGTAGTTGGCCGCTCGAAGCCAAGATAGAGCCGCGAACCATCGGTGCCGACCAGGCCCTTCGGCTTACCGTCGTAAGTGAGCTGAACATAATGTGAGACTTTCGGCGCGGGTAGCGGCCGCGTCAGGAAAAAGGCCAGAAGCGAGGCGGCAACGATCCCCAGCCCTGAAACAGCCCAAATCCTTCCTAGCCGGCGGTGGGGCATACTGGCTGGGGCACCCACCGGCAGGACACCGGCAGACGGGCGCGGCGATGGTTCTATTCGCCCCCCAGGAACTGGCGCTTCTATTAAGTCTCCCGGCTTGCGCTCAAGACTCTTCAGTTCTGCACGGATGTCGACCGCTCGCTGGTAGCGAAGTTCGCGGTCCTTCTCCAGGCAGCGATCGATGATGTGCGCCAACCCTTCCGGAACGTCGGGATTCAACCGCGCGGGAGTAACCTGGACCTGCTGAACAATGGCGATCAGCAGCTCGCCGGTCGTGTCTCCCGGGAAGGGCGAGCGGCTGGTGCACATCTCATAAAGTAGGATGCCGAAAGAAAAAAGATCCGTGCGGGTATCGACCTGTTTGCCGAGAGCCTGCTCCGGTGACATATAGGCGGCAGTCCCCAATGCGGCTCCAAGGCCATCGGTTAGCTGCTGGCGCTCAAGGTCACCGCCGGCGGCTGCGAGTTCCTTAACGGGCGCCATCTTGGCCAGACCGAAGTCCAGAACCTTGGCGTTTCCGCGTTTCGTGATGAAGATGTTTGCCGGCTTGATGTCGCGGTGGATGATGCCCTTTTCATGCGCCGCTTCCAGCGCGTCGACGATGTCGATGGCGATGGCGATCGCCCGATCGATGGGAAGCGGGCCTTGCTGAATCAACTGCTTCAGCGTTTCGCCATCCAGGAACTCCATGGCGATGAAGGTACGACCGCCCTCTTCGGCGATCTCATGTATGGTGCAGATGTTGGGATGATTCAGCGCCGATGCGGCACGCGCCTCGCGCCGGAAGCGCTCCAGTGCCGCGCTGTCGTTGGCGAAGTTATCGGGAAGGAACTTGAGCGCGACATACCGTCCGAGGAGCGTATCTTCGGCCTTGTAGACTACGCCCATGCCACCGCCGCCGATCTTCACCAGGCCGCGGTAATGGGAGATGTTCGCCTCGGTCATGTCCAAACGATCCGACGTCCACAATCATAGCGTCAAATCATCAAAATCGAGGTCTCCTTCGCCCCGGCTTGCAGGTTGATTGCGTGATTCGTCCTGGGGATGCAGGGCGACTGGGCCGTCCGTGGCCGTAGTCTTTGGGGGACGAAAAGGGGTATGAGGCCTATTACGCAGTGCTCAAGGGGCAACGCAAATCCGGCGCCGCGATCTCTGCGCGCCACATACGGCGGCCCTCTCACGGCCTAAGACCTCTAAGGCGGGGTCACTTTTCGTCTGTGCTCCACAGCCGGTCAAGATCTATCGACCGACCAGTTTTTGCATCGCCTCGGGATACCGCTCACCCTGCACCTCGATGTTGGAAAAAGCGCTTTCGATCTCTTTGAGATCCTTCGCGGAGAGTTCCACATTCGTTGCTGCGAGGTTCTCTTCCAGACGATGAAGCTTGGTCGTGCCTGGGATGGGCACAATCCACGGCTTTTGAGCGAGCAACCAGGCCAGGGCAACCTGTGCCCGCGTCGCCTTCTTCTTCTCCGCGATCTTGCCTAGAGTGTCCACCACCTGCTGGTTGGCCTTGCGTGATTCGGGATGGAAGCGCGGAACGCTGTTGCGGAAGTCGTTGCTTGCGAAGGTCGTGTTCTCATTGATCGCACCGGTAAGGAAACCTTTGCCCAGCGGGCTGAACGGAACAAAGCCAATCCCAAGTTCCTCCAGCGTTGGCAGGATTTCCTTTTTCGGTTCTTGCCACCACAGTGAATACTCGCTCTGCAGGGCAGCGACGGGTTGAACCGCGTGGGCGCGCCGGATCGTCTGCGCCCCTGCCTCGGACAAGCCGAAGTGCTTCACCTTTCCTTCCTGGATAAGTTCCTTTACCGCACCGGCCACGTCCTCGATTGGAACTGCCAGGTCAACACGGTGCTGATAGAAAAGATCGAGTACATCTACCTTCAGGCGCTTGAGCGATGCCTCGGCAACCTCCTTAATGTGTTCGGGGCGGCTGTCGAGCGCATTCCACTTGCCGCCGTCGGCGGGATTCGCTTTCCAACCAAACTTGGTTGCAATCACGACTTCACCCCGGAACGGCGCCAGCGCTTCGCCGACCAGCTCCTCATTCACCAGCGGCCCATATACCTCGGCCGTATCGAAAAAAGTGACGCCTTGCTCTACCGCAGCGCGAATCACCTTGGTCGCTTCTTTTTTCTCTGTCGCTGGTCCATAACCGAAGCTCAAGCCCATGCAGCCAAAGCCCAGCGCAGAAACCTCAAGTCCGCTCTTTCCTAACATGCGTTTTTGCATTGTTGTCCTTTCCTAAGCGGTGTTAGCCGCACGTGCTGTCCCTTACCGCGAGTCCACGTTGTAGTACGTTCCTGGCGCCATGCGAGTGAATCGTGCCTGAACTTAAGTCTAGGCCCGCGTGGTTTATGAGACTAGCCGGTTGGCATCGCATGCAGTTATGAATAGAATTCATGAATCATGAGAAACGATCTGGGCGAACTTGCCGCGTTCGCGGCTGTTGCTGAGGACCGAAGCTTTACCCGCGCCGCCGCCCGGCTTAGCATGTCACAGTCCGCACTTAGCCATTCCATCCGGGGCCTGGAAAAGAGGTTAGGCCTCCAACTGCTCGCCCGAACGACGCGCAGCGTCTCGCCTACAGCAGCCGGTACGGCACTTCTCCAGGACCTCGTCCCTGCTCTGGAGCGTATAGAGAGTTCGTTGGCCGAAGCACGAAAGCAGAGAGAGCGTCCGGCAGGTCGAATCCGGCTGATCATTCCGCGAACGGCCGCGTATATGGTGCTTCTGCCTAAATTGGCCCGGTTTGCACGCACCTACCCTGAAATAGTCTTGGAGGTCACGTCCTCGAATGACCCGGTCGATCTGGTAGCCGGGGAATACGATGCCGGCGTACAGATTGGTGAGTTCATCCAACGGGACATGATTGCAGTCCGTGTCACTAAAGATCTGCGCCTCGCAGTTGTCGGCTCGCCAGAATACTTCAAGTCGCACAAGCTTCCCCGAACGCCTCGGGATCTGAAAGACCATCCATGCATAGGGTTTCGTTTTAGCAGCGGCATCTACCGCTGGGAGTTCGAGAAAAGCCGCAAAGCACTCACCGTCAATCCCCAAGGGCCGGTGACCTTCGACGATCCGGACCTGGTTATCCAAGCAGTGTTGAGCGGCGTAGGCGTCGGAACAGCGATGGAAGAGTCGCTTGCGGCGATGATCGCAAATGGGCGCCTGGTTCAAGTCCTGAGGGACTGGTGCCCAACGTTCCCCGGCTATTTTCTTTACTATCCGAGCCGTCGGAATCAGCCTGCTGCCCTTGCCGCCCTGATCAACACGCTTCGACTTTCGGAGTGAACATCGATCGCCCACCTCCTGCTACCTCGATTGGTAACAGCCTCGTTTCGTCTATTTATGTTTGCGGTACTTCGGCGTTTCACCGCCCAATGCCAGTGTCAGCTCGGCCGCCTTTGCGACCACTGCCTTGCGCCATGAGGGGTTCCAACGATGCGTCGGCATCGTCAGGGTGAGCGCGCCCACAAGACCTCCTCGTGCGTCGAAGACGGGCGCAGCGATTCCGGACAGTTCCGGGACACGGCCGCCTATCGAAATGGCGTAGCCCTTTTTGCGAATATCCTGCAGCGATCCCTTGCTCTTTTCGGAGAAGGCAAGGAGTACCAAGCCTCCTGCTCCGCGGTCGAGGGGTAGCTCTTCTCCCGTCAGAACGTGCTCCCGCAGCGGCTGCGGCGACTCCACGATGAAGAGACGAACGCGATGCGAATCGCGCCGGACATGGAGCGCGGCCGTCTCCCTTGTTCCCGCAACTAAGGCGCGCAGGACCGGCATCACCGCGCTTTCCAAGCCACCCGCGGCGCTCATGATCGCCTGCAAGCGAAGAATCTCTGCCCCGAGACGGAAACGGCCCTGCCCAGTGGCGACAATAAACTTCGCCGCGGCCAACGAGCGCAACAGCCGCAAGGCCGTGCTTTTGTACAACCCGGTGCGCGAAGCCATCTGGGCGAGGGTGAGTTCATCGTCGCCGGGATGGAACGCGGCGAGCAGAGACAAGACGCGGTCCGCAGTGGCGGATCCGCCATGATCCGAGGGCGCAATCCGCGGCATCGATCCCTCCTTGACAGACGCAAACGAAAACTATCACACTTGTAATTATAAAAGAACACCGTTCTATTTTAGCGAAAGGCCGCCAGCAATGTTCGAACGCGTCGAATTCACGTCCGGTCCTGGCGGCCCCTTGCATGGAGTGCGCATCGTCGATCTCTCGCGCCTGGTTGCCGGCAACACGCTGACGATGACGCTTGGCGACATGGGCGCTGACGTCATCAAGGTCGAGCCGCCCAAGGGAGATACCCTGCGTGAATGGCGGGTCGCTGGAATGGAGACGGCATGGAAGGCCTATAGCCGAAACAAACGGAGCCTTTGTCTTGATTTCCGTAACCCCTCCTCCCCCGAGATTCTGCTTCAGCTGGTGCGCTCAGCGCAGGTGCTGGTGGAGAGTTTTCGTCCAGGAACGCTGGAACAGATGCAATTGCCACCGGAGACCCTACTCCAGGCAAATCCAAAGCTGGTCATCGCGAGAATCTCTGGGTGGGGGCAGTCTGGCCCTTATGCGCAGTTGCCTGGTTTCGGCACTCTGGTAGAGGGGATGTCCGGTTTTGCTTCTATGAATGGCTTCTCCGATCGAGAGCCGGTGTTGCCGCCCATCTATCTGGGCGACATGACCGCCGGACTCTATGGCGCGATTGGGATTCTTGCGGCACTTCGCCAGGTCGAAGTCAATGGCGGCCGCGGGCAGGTGATCGATGTCCCTTTGCTCGATCCCTTGTTTTCCATTCTTGGTGCCCAGGCGGCAAACTATCGATTGACAGGCAAGGTGAAGCCACGCACCGGCAGCCGCTCGACCAACAGCGCCCCACGCAACGTGTACCGCACATCAGACAGCCAATGGGTGTGCCTTTCGGCGTCTACGCAGAATATGACGGAGCGGCTGTTCCGGGCGATTGGACGTCCGGAACTTATCGCCGATCCGCGGTTTGCGTCGAACGCGAATCGCTTGAAGAACGTAACCGAGTTGGATGCGATTCTCTCTGGGTTCATTGGTGAGCGTACCCAGCAGCATTGTCTCGAGTTCTTTGCCCAAGCCGGCGTGACGGTCGGCCCGCTGTATGACATGTCGAACATCGAGACGGACGCTCATTTCCATGCTCGCCAGATTGTCGTCGAACTTCCTGATGCTTCTCTGGGCACGGTTCCGGTGCACAACATTTCTCCGCGGCTGATGGATACGCCGGGCCGCTTTCGTCGCGCTGCGCCTGAGCTCGGCGAGCATACCCGCGCAATACTGCAAGAGGCCGGATATTCTGAAGTAGAGGTCGAAGAAATGATTGCCGCTGGGGTTGTGTGCCCGGCACTCGAGCGGACGCGAGACGAGGCCTGATGCGCAGCAAACTCTTTGTTCCTGCAATCCGCGTTGAGCTCTTCAAGAAGGCCCTGGGCTCAGGAGCCGACGCCGTATGTTTTGATCTCGAAGACGCGGTCGCCCCGGGCGCCCGACCCGATGCGCGCGCGCACCTTGAAGCATTTCTCGCGAACCAAACTGCAGGCTCGCCGCTGCTGCTGGTTCGCACCAACGCCGTGGCTTGCTCGGATTTCCGTCTCGACGTTGCGTCGGCTGTTTGGCCCTCTACGTTTGCCATTGCGTTGCCCAAAGTGGAGTCTGCCGAGGATATTTGGCGGGCAGAGAAAGCGATTGCAGCGCTGGAGCTGGAGCGCGCGATCACGACTCCGCTGGGAATTTTGCCGACCATCGAGTCGCCCCGCGGCCTCCGGCTGGCAGTGGAGATTGCTCGAGCCTCCGCGCGCGTGATCGGTTTGCAGATGGGCTTCGCAGACCTGCTCGAACCCCTGGGGATTGCCCGCGACCACGCGTTTGCTCGAGACCAGATTCGTCTTATGCTGCGGCTCGCGGCCGCTGAAGCTGACGTCGATTGCTACGATTCCGCCTTTCCAGACTTCAGAAATCTCGCCGCTTACCAACAGCAATTGGATGCCGCTCGCGCCCTGGGTTTTGCCGGCAGTAGCTGCATCCATCCAGCCCAGGTAGAACCGGCAAACCGCACTTTTACGCCAAGCGCTGAAGCGCTGGCGGACGCTAGGCAGATCGTGGCTGCGGCCAAACACGCTGCTGAACGCGGCGACGGCGTGACCTCGGTCAACGGACGAATGATCGACCGGCCCTTCGTGCTTGCAGCCGAAAGACTCCTGCGGCGAAATTCGCCGTGACGAACCGGCCTCTCGGTTGCGCAGCTTTCCCCCTCCATCCCGCCAACCCGTAGGAGAAGGCATGAAGATCTTAATCCGGCCCTTCTTATTCTTGCTCTCTGCTGCCGCGCTACCTTTCGCGATGCACGCGGAGCCGGGAAAACTCGCGCCTCATCCGTTCACCCACAACGGCTACAGCCGTCCCTATCTCGTCTACACTCCCAGTCATCCCGGCGTTCACCCGCCAGTCGTGTTTGTGCTGGGCGGAGTGAGCAGCTCGGCAGCATCCACTGCGCAGGAGCTTGGCTGGACCGAAGAGGCGGACCGCGATGGCTTCCTGGTGGTCTTCCCGGAACCCCTGACCCAGGACCCATCAAAGCCCTTCGTCAAACGCGAGAACACAACATTCTGGGAGATGCAGGGCTCCCGTACGCACATCATTGGCTCGAACGCCGCGGTTGACGACGACGGCTATCTGATGGCGGTTCTTCACCAGGTGCTGCACACTGAGCCAGTAGACAGTAAGCGCGTCTTCCTGGTTGGGTTCTCCAGTGGTTCTGGAATGGTCCAGTTACTCGCCTCTCGACATCCGGAGTCCATTACCGCGATTGCCGCGATTGCCACGCCACTCATGGAACCGCCGCCAAGCCTGATTCGACCGGTGGCCGTGCTCTATATCCACGGAGATGACGATGAACGGTTTTCCGGATTTGAGGTCAACAGTCCTGACTTTGCTACGACCCCGCACGGAAACTGGGTTACCTGGGGATACCTGGACGGTTGCCACATCCAGCGGGCAAGGAAGACCCCGTGGGGCGTGCAATTCAGCTGGGAAGGATGTCGCAATCATGTGCCGGTCTTCGCCGATTTCGTGCACGGATTAGATCACGAGTGGCTAACCAGTAAGAGCCCCTGGAATCTTGCACATCGTCCAGATGATCCACTGGACTTCACGGAGATGGCCTGGAAATTCTTTACGAGTGTTCCCTCGCGTTGAGGGGCGTGATTAGCGAGGGTGGGCCTAGTTATCGATCGGTCTTCCACACTTCTAAAGCGCGCTATGAAACCTTTCAAGACAATCGACAGTGAGGGTGTTAGGATTAGCGTCGTAATCGGTTGAGGAGTTGTGTTTTCCTGTTTTCCAGGCAAACAGGCTGCCCTCTATGGCCCGAGCGTTGACAAACCGTATCCCTTACTTGAAGACCGCTGCTCTCTCCGTGCTTGCGATAGCGGCGATTTCGGCGTGGACATTTACAGGTTCTCTCTTCCATAACACGCCCCAAGATGAGATTGAGTTCAGCCGGGATATTCGGCCCATCCTGAATCAGAATTGTGTTGCTTGCCACGGCGGGGTCCGGCAGAAAAACGGGGTTTCGTTCATTTTCCGCGAAGAAGCCTTGGGGAAGGGTAAGTCCGGACGGCCTACCATCGTGCCGGGGGATCCCGACGGCTCCGAATTCATGGCCCGCCTGACCACTACAGATCCTGAGGCACGGATGCCTTACCACGGGCCGCCGCTGCAACCACAGCAAATCGCCCTGCTCCGCCGGTGGATCAAGGAGGGAGCCAAGTGGCAGGACTATTGGGCGTTTGTACCCCCTACTCCCAAGCCCCTGCCACAGGTGAAGCGCGCAGATTGGGTGCGCCAACCCCTGGATCAATTTATTCTGGCCCGGTTGGAGAAAGAAGGGCTGGAGCCCTCTGCGGAGGCCGATAAGGCAGCCCTGCTGCGCCGCGTCTCTTTCGACCTTACGGGACTGCCGCCCACTCCCGCGGAAGAGGCGGCGTTTTTGGCGGATTCCTCGCCCGGCGCCTACGAAAAACAGGTAGACCGGTTGCTCGCTTCACCACGCTATGGTGAACGCTGGGCTGCGATGTGGCTGGACCTGGCACGATACGCCGATACCAAGGGTTACGAAAAGGACGTAGAGCGGCCGGGTGTGTGGCCCTACCGCGATTGGGTAATCGACGCCTTCAATCGCAACCTGCCATACGATCAATTCGTGATCAAACAGTTGGCGGGAGACTTACTGCCCAACGCCACTTTTGAGGATCGGATTGCGACCTCATTCCATCGGCAGACGCCCACCAACGACGAAGGCGGCACCGATGATGAGGAGTTTCGCATGGTCGCGGTGATGGACCGCGTGGCCACCACGTGGTCGGTACTGAACGGTATCACCATGAACTGTGTGCAATGCCACTCGCATCCGTACGATCCCATTCGGCACACCGATTATTACAAATCGATGACCTTCTTCAATACCCAAGCGGATGCAGACCTGCAGGATGACTCACCCAATCTGAGGGTTCCAAAAGAAAAAGCTGAGTATTCTGAAGCTTGGCACATACAGCAGGAGATCGCCGGCCTGCTGCACTCGGTGGAAAGCGCAGATCGCCAGGTGGAAGATAAGGCGCAATGGAAACCGTTGCCCATCCAGAGCGCCGGGGCCAACGAGGTGCCGGCCCTGGAACCGATGGTTCCGGACCTGGAGAGCAAGCTGGCTGATCTGCAAAAAGAAAAAAAGCTTGCTCCGGATAAAAAAGCAGAAGAGCTGAAAGATCTGCGGACGAGACTGGCTGAGACCAGGACGAGACTTGCCCATGCCAAGGCGGCCGGCCGGCCGGCGCAGACCTTCGCCATCCACGACGGAGAAGCGCTGGCGAATGCGGACACGCCGCCACAATCCTTTTACGAGCTGACAGCAAACGCCAACCTGCCTGTGCTGACGGCGATCCGCGTCGAGGTGCCGCCGCTCAACCCAGATACGGCTCGCCACACGCCGGAAAACGGCTTCATAGTGGACAAGGTAGAGGGTTGGGTGATTTCGCCGGCGGGCAAAAAAACCAAAATTGCGTTCCGTGCCTTTGTTCAGGACTCACAGACGAATCTGCAAGCTGCGGTATCGGTGGGAAGCGATGCGAAGCAAAAGCAGAAACAACCGACTGACGCAGTCCCCAGCGCATTCGCAGCTCTTCCTAAACTTTTCCGGACGCGGTGGATCGTGGGAGTGCCCTCAGCGCCGCTGGCATTGGCGCCCGGGAGCCGCATCCAGGTTGATCTGAAGCAGGTAAAGAATATTGACGACAAGCCGGCGCCGATTCAACGGGTCAGACTTGCGGCGAGTGGTGATGGTTGCTGGACGGCTTTAGGCCAGGATTCCATCCGTGCGCAGAGCGTCGAACGCCTGCAGCAGCTCAACAAGCAGTTGGGGCAACTTGCCACGGTTCCGCTTCCGGTGATGGTGGAGCAGCCACCTTTTGCGCGCAGGGCGACCCTCGAATTCGAACGCGGTAATTTTCTAACCAAGGTTGGACCGGATCTTGCGCCGGACGTGCCTGCGATTTTCCCCAAGCTTCCTGCGGGCGCTCCGCGTAACCGGCTGACCCTGGCAAAGTGGTTCTTCGAGCCTGGACAACCGCTCACTGCGCGGGTGGCCGTCAACCGTTACTGGGAAGAGCTATTTGGGACCGGGATTGTCGAAACGCTGGAAAACTTCGGCAGCGTCGGCGAGGCGCCCAGTCACCCAGAGCTTCTGGATTGGCTGGCGCTCCATTTTCAAAACGACCTTCACTGGGATATGAAGGCGCTCCTGCGCGAGTTGGTAACCAGTGCTACTTACCGGCAGAGCGCGGTCACCACCGCGGCTCTGAGGGCTAAAGATCCTCGCAATCGCCTGCTGGCTCACGGTCCGCAGCAGCGGCTCACGGCCGAGATGGTGCGCGACCAGGCTTTGTTGGCGAGTGGTTTGTTGAGTACCGTCATGGGAGGACCTCCGGTGATGCCTCCCCAGCCCCCCGGGATTTGGAACTCGGTTTATAACGACGCTAAGTGGACCGACGCCACGGGCCCCGACCGGTATCGCCGGGCCATTTATACCTTCATCAAGCGCACCAGCGGCTATCCCAGCGCGCTTATGTTCGACGCCTCCGATCGCGATACGAGCCTTCCACGGCGCATAGCGACCAACACTCCGCTCCAAGCGCTGGTCACGTTGAACGACCCGGTGTATCACGAAGCAGCGCAAGCGCTGGCGCGACGGGTGATCAAAGAGACTCCCGCGAAAGCATCCGGTGACGCCGACAGTGTTCTGGATGCCCGGTTGGTTTATGAAACCCGCCTGGTATTGTCGCGTGATCCCACGGCTCGCGAACTGGCCGAGCTGCGCGCGTTCTATAAAGAAGCCGTTAAGATGCCGAAGCCGGCTTTGGTGAAAGCAAGTTTGAGTGTTCCTCCAGAACCAGGTAGGAAAAACGCGGGCAGCGAGCTGGAGGCGTTTACAGCTGTGGGCAGCATTCTATTTAATCTCGATGCCGCGTTGGTCAGGTGACCGCTATGTCCGATTCTGAAATTCGTGTTGCGCAAGATCCGCTATCCACTGAACGAACGGTACCCACGCGTCCGGAAGAAAGGTTTGCCTTGCTGCAAGCGCAAACCCGCCGCCATTTTCTGCGCAGTTTTACTGCGGGCGTGGGCACGATGTTTTTAGGCACGCTGGCGTCGCAATTCTCCCTTCCCACCGCAAAGGCCACTGAACGTGGGGTCGACGGAAACCTGCGGCTCGATTTCACCCGTGATCCTTCAAGCCCGCTCTCAGTGCTTCCCCCGCAGTTTGCCGCCCGCGCCAAGCGGATCATCTACTTGCACATGGCAGGGGCGCCGAGCCAATTAGAACTCTTCGATTACAAACCCGAATTGACCAGACTCGACGGTCAGGACTGCCCGGCTTCCTTCTTAGCCGGCAAGCGCTTTGCGTTCATCAGCGGCGTGCCCAAGTTGCTGGGCTCGCAATTTCCGTTTCATCAAACGGGAAAAAGCGGCCAATGGATTTCAGACCGGCTGCCACACCTGGAAAAGCACATGGACGATCTTTGTCTGATCAAATCGATGCGCACCGATCAGTTCAACCATGCGCCGGCTCAGCTACTGGTACAGACCGGGAATCCTCGCCTCGGCTATCCCTCGCTCGGCTCCTGGGTGATCTACGGATTGGGCACGGAGAACCAGAATCTTCCCGGCTTCATCGTGCTGGTATCGGGCGGCAATCAACCGGACGGCGGCAAGCAACTGTGGGGATCGGGCTTTCTGCCCAGTGTTTACCAGGGTGTGCAATGCCGCTCCCACGGCGAGCCTGTGCTTTACCTGGAGAACCCCGCGGACGTGAGCCGGCCTTTGCGCCGCCGCATGCTTGATGTGGTGGACGAGATCGACCAGCAAAGCTATGCGGAGTTCGGCAATCCTGAGACTGTGACCCGGATTGCGCAATACGAGATGGCGTTCCGTATGCAAATGGACGCTACCGACGCCATGGATATCCACAAAGAATCGCCCGCGGTGCTCGCTGCTTACGCCGCAAAACCTGGCGAGTCGAGCTTTGCCAATAACTGCCTGGTGGCTCGCCGGCTGGCGGAGCGGGGGGTGCGCTTTATTCAGCTCTACCATTGGGGATGGGACGACCACGGAACTTCAGCGAAAGACTCCGTGAATCTCGGGTTGGCTGACCGCTGCCGCGAAACCGATCAACCCATTGCAGCGCTGCTCACTGACCTTAAGGAACGCGGGATGCTGGAGGACACGCTGGTAGTCTGGGGCGGGGAATTCGGCCGCACCTCTATGCGCGAGAATCGTAGCGGTCAGGTGATGCCCTTTGCCGGGCGCGACCACAATCCAGGCGCGTTCACCATCTGGATGGCCGGGGGCGGAATCAAGCCAGGCATGGCGCTGGGCGAGACCGACGCGATGGGCTACGAGATCGTGAAGGACCCGGTGGAGGTTCGCGATCTGCACGCGACCATGCTCTACGTGCTGGGCTTCGATCATCGTAAACTCAACTACTCGTTCCAGGGGCTGGAACAAAAACTCACGAGCGTGAAACCTGCACGGGTCGTGGCAGAGGTTTTGGCGTGAATCAGTGGCCTCGATAGCGCAGAGAACGGCGACCCATAAACTCAAAAATTTCGTGCAGGCACGGCTTGGCAAGATGCCTTTCCGAACGCGCCTTGGGCTCCTCGCCCTGGTGCCGATCTTCGTGCTCGCTGCCCTGATTGTCTTTCTTCCACCCGACGGGCTGGAGCGCGCAAGGCCGGCGCAATTTATCGGCCGTTTCCATCCGCTGACCGTACATTTTCCAATTGCCCTCGTGCTTCTGGTGCCTTTGCTGGAATTGGCGGGCAGGTCCCGCCGCTTTCCCGACCTGCGCGGCTCGGTTGATTTCGTATTGGCGTTGGCGACGGTGAGTAGCATCGGAGCCGCAATCCTGGGTTGGTGCCTGGCGAGAAGCGGCGGATATTCAGGACGTTTGATCACACAGCACATGTGGGGTGGAGTACTGGTTGCCGCTGCATGCTGGCTGTGCTGGATGTTGCGCGGGCGCCTGGGCGGTCCGAGTCTGGATTTCGCCTACGCTCTGGGACTGCTCGCCGCGGTTGGGCTCGTGTCCTGGACGGGATATCGCGGCGGCCAATTGGTGGAGGGTGAAAATCATCTTACCGAAGAAATGCCAGCGGGACTGCGCAAGTTGATCGGCCTTCCGCCCGGCGGCGCAATTCCTTCCGGGTCGGATCGTGCTTACTTCTATGGTGCGCACGTCGAACCCATCTTCGCCCGGAACTGCTACTCCTGCCACGGTCCTGATAAGCAGAAATCCCAATTGCGGCTCGATAGCTACGACGCGTTGATGCGGGGAGGTAAACACGGTGTAGTCATTAAGGCTGGGGACGTAAAGGGTAGCGAACTTTTTCGCCGTGTCACTCTCCCATCTTCCGACGACGATGCTATGCCCGCTCAAGGCAAGCGCCACTTGTCGGCGAATGAGATAAAGCTGATCGAACTATGGATTGCCGCAGGTGCTCCGGCGAAACTGCCCGCCAACGCCATCCCGGGTGCGCCCACCGGTGAAGAACCTATAGTTGCTGAGGTTACCTTCGAAGAGATCGATCCTGCCGCCATTACAAAAGCGCGGGCCCCCCTCGGCCAGGTAGTTGCCCAACTGAAAACGCGCTTTCCCAATGTTTTGGAATACGAATCCCGGAGCTCTGCCAACCTGGTGGTGGACGCCTCGATGCTGGGTGCAAAGTTTACCGACGAGGATGTGGCTGCGCTGAAGCCCGTGGCCGGGCAAATCGTCATCGCTGACTTCTCCGGTACTGCGGTCACTGATCGTTCAGCCGCTCTTTTCGCGGAGATGAAACGCCTGCGCGTGCTCCGCCTGATGCGCACCAAAATCACGGATGCTTCGGTGTTGGCGCTCGGCGGAATGGACCGCCTGGAGTCGTTGGATCTTTTTGGCACGGCGGTGACGCCGGCTTGCCTGAAGGCCGCGGAGCAATTGCCGAAGCTGCAACATCTCTACGTCGGAGAAACGAAGATTCCTGCGGACGTTCCCGTTCCCGAATCCTTGAAAGCCAAGCTTCTGTTTTGAGTGGCGCGATTTCTTTGCTAATTTCATCCCTATGCCAGATCTGAGGTAATCAATGAAGATGGACCGAAGGAAATTTATGCTCAATACCTCTGCAGCGGTCGCCGCCCCTGCGTTTTATGGCGCGATCGAGGGACGGGCATCGGCCTCGGTGTCGGTGACGGAACTGGAAAGAGATCCGCTGCGCCCGCAATTCCATCTGCTGCCGGCCGCAAACTGGATGAATGACCCGGATGGGCCGATCTATTGGAAGAACAATTACCACATGTTCTACCAGTACAACCCGAATGGCGCGTATTGGGGTGACATGCACTGGGCGCATGCAGTCAGCACGGACATGGTCCACTGGAAACACCTGCCGGTGGCCTTTTCTCCAACGCCTGGTGGGCCCGACGCAGATGGCTGCTTTACCGGGACTTCCGTGGTTCAGGATGGCGAGGTCGTCGTTCTGTATACGGGTGTACGTGCGGTGCCGCAGGATCAGGCTACGAGCAAAGGCGGCGCGCAAAGCTTTCTTGAAACGCAGTGTTTGGCTACATCGACCGACCCGGATCTAAATATCTGGCGCAAGCTGCCGGCGCCGGTCATCGCAGCGCCACCACCAGGCATGCAGGTGAATGGCTTTCGCGACCCTTCCCCATGGCGCCAGGGAGATTGGTGGTATATGGTGCTTGGCTCGGGAGTCGCGAACCAGGGTGGCTCCGTTCTGCTTTACAAATCGAAAGACCTGCGACATTGGGAGTATGTGCATGTACTCGCCGTCCGCAACGAAAACAAGGAGCACGCCTTCGATCCCTACAATCCGTGGGAGGTTTGGGAGTGTCCCGAGTTCTTTGCCCTGGGGGATAAGCATGTGCTGATCGTTTCCACGCTCGGCAAGGCCTATTGGCAAAGTGGGATACTGGATGCGGAGACGATGCGATTTCACCCGGACCAAGCCGGCATGCTGGACTACGGCTCCTTCTATGCTCCCAAGACGCAGTTGGATAAATCTGGAAACCGCATTCTTTGGGGCTGGATCCAGGAGGCTCGGCCGCTGGAGGAATACAAGGCAGCCGGCTGGGCGGGAGTGATGTCGTTACCGCGGGTGCTCACGCTGGGCAGCGATGGCAAGCTCAAATACAGCGTTGCGGCGGAGGTAAACGCACTCCGCGGTCGTGAACAGACCCTCGACATGACCGTTGATGAAGACCAGAAGCAGCGCCAGATTAAGGCCATACGCATCGAAGGATGCTGTGGCGAAATTCTGTGCAAGATGCAACCTACTGCAGAATCATTCGAGCTGATGCTTGGTGGCTCCGCGGCAAACGCTGCACCGTGGCTTATAGTGAAATACGATCCGCAGCACACGAACCAGATATGGATCGATGCCCGCCCGATCCCCATAACACCAGGTGACCGCGAGCACTTGCAACTTCATTTCTACATCGACCGCTCGGTGATCGAAGTGTTTGTAAACGACGAGGTTGCCTGCACCAGGCGTTTCTACTACACGAGCAGCGATCCGCAAGATCTATGCATGAAGTGGACAGGTAAGACGGCGCAGATCGCGAGCCTTTCTGTTTGGCAATTGTCGCCTATATCCTCCGACCATCCCGCAAGCTGAGAAGCCTCATGAAGCTTTCGAGGAACAATCGACATGTGGACTTATCTTGTCCTGGTTAAGTCAATATAGTGGTTGACATTTTCCCTGGTTACCAGCTCGCAGCGGATGACCTGCCGCTCCGGCTTACCGGTCGTGCCTGACTTGAGAAACTGATTGGCCTCTTCGACAGCAAGCTGGGAGATGACGGCTGTCGGCTGTAATGCCGTCGCTTGCAGTTCTCCCGCGCGAATGGCTGCCAGCGCATCCGGAATTCCATCGAAACCAGTAATGCGAATGTTGGTGCGTCCCGCGGACTTGACGGCCGCCGCGGCGCCGAGGGCCATGGTATCGTTGCCGGCGATGATGCCCGCAATGCTTCCATGTGCCTGCAGAATTGTCTCGGTCTTCTGAAAAGCTTCCGATTGGGACCAATTAGCCGACTGCGCTGAGACGAGCTTGAGCGCGGGCTCTTTATCGAGGACGCTATGGAAACCCTGGGTACGAATCTGCGCATTGTTATCGGATTCGCGGCCGAGTAGTTCGGCGTATTCGCCTCCCTGCGTGCCAAGCACACGGGCGAACTCAGCAGCCACCACTTTCGCGCCTTGATCGTTGTCAGAGATGATCTGTGCCTTGGCAATACCGTCTGCTTGAATCTCACGATCGATCAGGAAACAGGGTATCCCCGCCCTGGTGGCACGGCGTACCGCAGCGATCGAAGCGTCAGCCCCGGCGTTGTCAAGGATAATGGCAACCGCGTTGGAGGCGATCGCGGCATCGATCAGATTGTCTTGCCGGTAAGCATCGTCATCGTGGGCATCGACGCGGACCCGGTAGCCCAGGGCATGGGCACGCGCGGCAGCAGCGTCTGCTTCTGTCTTGAAGATCGGATTGTCCTGTGAGGGGACGATGATGGACATGAGCGGCTTCTTGTAGTCGCCTCGGCGGCAGGCATTCATCGTGAGCATCGCGGCGGCTAATGCTGTCATAGCGAGAACACGATGAACGCATGACTTCACGGGCGCGCCTGTGGATCGGAAACAAGGAGATAGGGCAGAAACTTCGCCTGCAGGCGCGACTGCAACTGGTCAACTGCTACCGCCATCACGATGACGGCGCCTTTGATGACCATTTGCCAGAATTCCGAAACACCAAGCATGACAAGTCCGTCGGCTAATACGCCGATGACACAGGCTCCGATGAGAGATCCAGCAATGGAGCCGCGTCCACCCATCAGGGACGTTCCTCCGAGGACGACTGCGGCAATCGCATTCAGCTCGAAGCTCTCTCCGGTCGCGGGATGGGATGCCTCGAGCTGGGCGGCGATGATGAGGCCGACAAGTGCAGCGCAAAACGAAGACACAATATACGTTGCCAACTTTACCCGTGGAACTTCGATTCCCGCGAGGCGCGCCGCCCGCTCATTGCCCCCGACGGCGTATACGTGTCGACCAAACGGAGTTTTGGCCGCCACAAACACGGCCAGGGCAAAAAGCACCAACATCATCCACACGGGAAGTGGAAGGCCCAGCAGAGAGTTCTGTCCGAGGGCAGGGAAGCCGGTATTCCCGCGCGACGCCTGGCCGGCAAGATTGGGAAAGGTTTTTCCGTCGGATAGTAACAGCGCGGCTCCGCGCGCCACATAAAGGGTTCCCAGGGTTGCGATGAAGGGAGCGACCCCCGCCTTCGCGACCAACCAGCCATTCAGTGTGCCTACGAGAAGACAGACGAAGAGCGTACCAACCACGACTGCGTAGACGGGGGGATAATGAACCGATCCCGCGAAAGAGATGCCCTGCGTCAAAGCATAGCCTGCCACCATGCCACCGAGTCCCGCGACAGATCCCACCGAAAGGTCAATCCCTCCAGCCAGCACGACAAAAGTCATACCGATAGCCAGGATGGCGGAGATGGCGATGTGCTTGGACAAAATCGCGAAGTTGTTGGCCGTGAAAAATGACGGCGCCAGCGATGAGAAGAGAATCAGTAGCAACAGCAGAACGAAGATCGCGCGCCCCCGAAGAAGCAAGAGGACCACGCGCGCCGAGGAACTTGCGAACCGGTTGGAGCGGACGAGAGGGCCGGCAGGTGAACTCATGCGGATGTGTCTCCTGTCGCTGCGAAAGGAGCACCTACGACTTTGGGACTGGCGGCGGCGAGCAAGGCTTCATCGGTGAGCTCAGCAGGTTGAAGCTCAGCGGATACAGCGCCCTGGCATAACACGATTACCCGGTCAGCGAGGGCTCGCGTCTCTTCTATCTCAGAGGAGGTAAAGACGATGCTGAGCCCTTTGCCGGCAAGGCCGCGGAGAATGCGATAGATCTCTGCCTTGGCTCCGGCGTCCACTCCGCGCGTAGGTTCGTCCAGCAGTAGCAAGGTTGGCGATCGCATGAGGCAGCGTGCCAGCAGAACTTTCTGTTGATTGCCACCGGAGAGCGTGGTGACCGGCAGTTCCAGGTCGCGGACGGCAATGTTCAGCTCAGTGAGCAGTTGCCGGACGCGGATCGTTTCCTGCTTGCGTGACAGCAGGGGACCCTTCGTAGCTGCGAGTGCTACATTTTCACGGATGCTGAGTTCGGGGACAAGGCCATCTCGCTGGCGGTCTTCTGGCACAAGCACAATCCCGGCGTTCATGGCATCCGCGACGCTTCGGATCCGGAGTGATTGGCCGCGCAGGAGAATTTCTCCCGAGAGCGCGGCGCGGCAACCTGCTAGTGCCTCGAGCATTTCGGTCCGCCCAGCGCCAAGCAGGCCGTACACGCCGAGAATCTCACCCTGGTGGAGGGCGAATCCAAGACCATGAAGCGGAGCTTGTGCTGCTTCGTCCCCGGTGGATGCGGCCAGGGAGAGCCCGCGAACGATGAGTATGGCAGGCTGCCCGGCAAACCCTGTCCGCACTTGCGATTCGTTCGTAGCGGCGCGCCCCGACATGGTTTCAGCGATCCATCGACGAGACACTTCCGCCCGCGGCGCCTCGCCAACCAGGCGACCGGAGCGAAGAACCGTGAAATGGTCTCCGAGGTAGAGCATCTCATGGAGGCGATGCGAGATGTAGATGATGGTCACGCCGGAACGCTTGAGATCGTCTATCACCTGGAACAAGGAATCTGCTTCCGCAGTCGATAGAGCAGACGTAGGCTCGTCAAGTATAAGAATCTTGAGGCCGTGTGCCAGCACACGCGCGATTTCTATTATCTGGCGGCCACCCAGGGATAATCGCGCGGCAGGTGTCTGCACCGGCATCGGGTTGCGCAATCGGTTTAACGCTGAGATGGAGCGAGCATCCTCCTTGTGGCGGTCTACGAGGATGGCGGCTCGAACCAACTCTCGTCCAGCGAAGATGTTCTCGCTAATATCCAGATTGGGAAGAATTGAAAGTTCCTGGTGCACGATGGATATGCCGTACGCGGCTGCCTCACGCGGCGACCGAATAGAGACGGCGGAGCCCTCTAGGAGCAATTGACCTTCGTCTGACCTTTCGACACCAGCGAGCACGCGCATAAGCGTAGACTTGCCCGCGCCGTTCTCTCCGATCAGAACATTGACCTTATTTCTGTGGACGCGGAAGGTCACATGATCGAGAGCAATGGTTCCGGGATAGCGCTTGGTGATGTTGCGCGCCTCGAGAATCAGATCCGGCGGGGAGGCGTTCATACGTCACGAGCCCTCGCGCCTTGCGCACGATCTGTTGGAAACTGTTTCAACGAAGAGTTGAGAGAAGACCGCGCGTCCGTTCGAAGTGCGGGAAGAGAAAAGGCGGCGAGAGACCGGCATGCAAGAGATGTAGGAACCTCGGTGGATCGCTTCCGGCTCGACGCTTGAAAGGGTTCAAACCACGAGGCAGTTTACGGCTGTAATCTCAGGATTGTCAAACCGGCTGTAGATCGCAGTCGAAGAGGATCGGACCTTATTCTCGGCTACAAAAGGACTCATTTATGCTGATACGCGCCGATGTCTGGCGAGGTGGCCGGCACCGGTGTTTCTTCGACGTCCTTCGCGTAGCCTAAATTGACGCCCGCGCGAATGGCTGGGCTGTCCGGTTGTAAGTGAAAATCTCCCTCGGCCATATTTACAAACTTCGGGTCCGCGATCTGATCCCCTGTGCCCAGCTCGGCATTGGCTCCAAGGATGGCCCAGCCGCGAATCGCGCGGTCACGAGGCCGGTAGTAGATATTGTGATCGTGGGGAAAGTCGCAGTAGGGCGAGACTCTAAAATTACCTCCGAGGAAGAAGATATTATTGCGGTAGGTCAACATGGATGACGGCTTGTTCGTGCCACAAGATGATCCGGAACCTACCGTGCCGAACCAGCTAAAGTCGAACATGGAAGGCGTAAGGACGCTTTGCCTGGTCAGAAGAACGGTGTTGTTCTCCACCCGCGCATTCTCAATCTCGGTCGAGGAAAGTCGAAGGAACTGCTGGTAGTCGTTGGAAACGTTGTAAGCCACGAGCAGGTTCTTGAGCGACACAGAGCCTTCCACCACTTCGAGAAAACCTTGATTGTCGATGGCGACGTTGTGATGGATTGAGATATTGTCTTTTGGGTAATCGCGATCGTCGAGTTCCAGGGCGCCCCCGTCAAAACCGTAGGCCTCACTCTTCTGACGGCAATTGACGATACGGTTGTAAGAAACTTCGTTGTTTGAGTTGCAGATCATGATGCCCACCCCCCACCAGCCGTGCGCCGGCAGGTTCATCAGGTCGTGAACGTAGTTGTGGGTGATCAGGTTGTGCTGTCCGTAGACGTGTATGGGCATGGGCCAATTAGTGATCTCGCAGTTCCGGACGATATTGTGCTCAGCCTTGGTGGAGAGGAAGATCGCGCCCACTTTGTGGGACGCCGACGCTCCGGGCCCTACCGCTTCCGGGGGAGCTGTGGCGCCGCCGGAAAAGTACAGCCCGTCGATGACGATGTAGCTGCCGTCGACTCGGATTGCGTTGCCGTTCAATACCGCATAATCCGGATTGGTAAACTTCGGCGCGGAACCCGTTCCATAGGCGGTGAACGTAATGGGGCGGCTTTGGCTGCCCGAACTGGAGATTACGAATCCGCCAGTGAAACCGGAGCCGCGCGCGAAATAGACACTATCCCCGGGGTCGAAGGTCCGGCCATCGAGGTTTTTCAGCGTCTTCCATGGGGCCGCCTGAGTGCCGGGATTGCTATCCGCGCCGTGCACACTGTCCAGGTAAAGGCCGCGGCCGCCGGCGGCATGCGCGGTTTGTCCGAATAGCCGCCTTTGAGGTGCAGCGCAGAGTAGCAGGGCGATGAGCAATCCGTGCAAGCCCACACCTACGAAAGAAATCCGCGACATGAGAATCTCCTCTTAGCTGTCAGGCGAGCTCAGTTGAGATCGACGACCTCAGAATCGATGACGAGCAAGCACCCCGAAGGCGGCGGGTATCGCCCGGAGAAAACGGCTGCTCCTGCAACACCGGGGGGCGTTCTTGAATCGATTCATCTTGTAAGTGGTCTTCACGCAAAAAGTCAAGGAAATTCATCCGGAGTGCTTGGCCGAAACCCGGATCCATTGCGATTCCTGACGCCGGGGCGAGGGTGCCTGTATCTCACTCATCAACTTGGCGATAGACATCTCCTGGGTGCGGCTCCCCAAGACCATGGCGGACGAACGCCGCTTCATGCCAACTGCTGCCGCTTTCTATGCGTAGTGCGCTGCGGAGCCCCTTTAGAAGCACGCGATCTTGGCGAAAACACTGGCGTGGATGTGGAACGCTCGGGGGGCTATGGGTCGATTTTGGAAACCAGGCGCCTGTTTTTGAGCCGGCGAGTGGACGTTTTATTTGGTTTGGACGTGGGAGTTTCGGCTCGGTTGGTCGCAGAGCGAAATGCGGGAACAAATTTTGTCTTGACAGAGCCAAGTCTGGGGGACTAACTTTCGTGCGTCGAGTACTTGAAACCTTTCAACCGTTTCGAAATTGCTTCACTTTTAGAGGCCCTCCATGAAACAACGCGTCCTGCCCTTGCTGGTTTCCTTTTTCCTGCTTCTCGCTTCCACCAGTTCGTGGGCCCAGTTTGCGCAACGCGGCGCCCTCGCAGGAACGGTCTTCGACGCTTCGGGTGCTGTTGTTCCCGGTGCGCAAGTCACGTTGCTCGATCTGGGGCAGAACCAGAGCCGTAAAATCACCACAAATTCTGCAGGGCACTTCGAGTTCGATAACCTGGCCGCAGGCCAGTATCAAGTGACGGCCGCCAACAAGGGATTCGAAACCCAAAAGTCTGAGGCGATCGCGGTAAACATCGGTGCGGTCGCCAATTACGACTTCAAGTTGGCTCCAGGCTCCGAGCAGCAAACGGTCACCGTGAGTGCCGAGTCGGGCGGTCTGGTAACCGACCAGACGACCCTTTCTACCAACATCTCAGCCAGAGAGTTTGAAGACCTGCCCCTGAACGGGCGCAATTTCACCGCGGTCACAGCTCTCGCGCCGGGGATAGCAACGATTCCGCAAGCAAATATCAACCCAGGAGGCACCTATTCGGTAGGCGCGATGTTTGCCTTCGGCGGAACCCAGTTTCAGACCGGAGGCTCATTTCAGGGGTCCCGTGATAATGGCTACTACATCAACGGGGTCAACGTTAACGATAACTACGAAAGCAGCATCAGCTTTGCTCCTTCCACCGAAGCGTTATCCACGGGAACCGTGAGCGTAGCGGAATTCTCCGCCGCCTCCGGCCGCGACATCTCCGCGTTGACAATGCAGACCAAGGCTGGTTCGAGCCAATTCCACGGTGAGGGCTTCGAGTTCCTCGAGAACACTGACTTGAACGCCTTTAATCCCTACGATAAAGCCTCGGAGATCATTACTGGCCAAACCGTCGCTAAGCCCAGCATTATACGTAACCAGTTCGGCGGCAATATTGGTGGCCCGGTTTATATCCCAAAAATCCTCCCATGGCTCAGGAAAAAAGCCTTCTTCTTTGCAAACTACGAAAATCTCATCGAGCACGACGGCGGACAGCCGATCCAAACATCTGTGCCTTCCGCCGCAGAGCGCACGGGAGACTTCAGCGAGTTACTATGCAACAACCCCAACTTCAACAACAGCCAATGCGCCCCGACTCAACTGTACAACCCCTTCTTCACCACTTACGATGCGAACGGGAATAGTTCGCGGCCGCCCATTCCGAACAATCGCCTTGACCTGGCGCTGAGACCCGATGGGACGCCGCTGATCAGCCCGGCATCCGCTCCTTATCTCGGCTTGTGGCCATCGCCTAACCTGCCCAACGTCCCAAGCAGCGAGGTGAACTATGTGACCACTACGGCTCCGGGCATCTCAAGGTATGTTATTGACACGCGGTTTGACGCCACCATCACCGCCAAAGATTCTGCCTTTGCTACCTGGTCGCGATCGGTTGGGTCGTCGACCATTACGGGCGGTCTTACTCCCGAACAACTTTTTAACTTTCCCAATGTGGACCACGGGTACCTGGTGACGGCGAACTACGTTCACGTATTCACGCCAAACCTGACGAATGAGTTTATCTTTGGATTGGGCGACAGCTGGCTCTTGGCTGGCGGTGATTTGAGCTACCTCAACAGCGACGCTAATCCCCTGAACAAGCTGTTTCAGAATACCGGAACGGGCATTACGAAGGGATCCTTCCAGATATTTGCGGGTAATTACGCAGGGGTTGGACCCAACGAAGATTTTCGTGCCGAGAACGGCTCACTACAGTTTTCCGATAACGTCGACTGGGTATTTGGCCGGCATTCGCTAACGTTTGGTTTTAACTATTTAAAGAAAACAGAGCAGGATTGGGACGTTGCGCGAAACGTAAGCTTTGGTACAAATCAGGTACCCTATCCTCTTGGAGTCAACACCCAGGCCTTCAGTTCCGGCGGCTTTCTCCAGAACTATGTCGGCGGCGATAGCATCGCCGACCTGGAGATGGGGATCCCCGTGGATATGCAACCGCGATACACCATCACCGGTGGTAGCGCAACTGCTCCGGATCCGCAGAAGATTTCTCCTTATTGGGGCTTCTATGTAAACGACAAGTTCCGCATCAACCCAAAATTGACGGTGTCAGCCGGACTGCGCTACGACTTGAGCCTCCCCCTCTATACGCCAAACCCCCAAACCGGCCCCTGCTGCCAAATCTATACCGCCAACGCGGATGGCGGCATTTTGCAGATCCCGGGCCTCGCCCCAGGAGTGCCCCAGCACTATCTGAAGCCGCACAAATTGAACTTTGCCCCCCGCATCAGCATTGCCTATAGCGCAAACCCCAGGACCGTAATCCGTGCAGGCTACGGCATTTTCTTTGACGCGGGAGCCACTCAGGTATCTGCTCAACAGGGTCAGGGTGTCGGTGGCGCGATTAATTACAACGTGAATAACGTTTCGCTCGGCAAACCACAAGATACCCCGTTTTTGACTCTGGCAAACGTATTCCCGCCTGACCAGACCACCGCGCTGGGAACCTATCCGGTTCCCACAGGACCGGGTGAAGGATACCTTGGTGACCTTTCCACTGGCAGCGCATGGAACCTGGTCCAATACTTCGATCAGAAATCATTCTCTTTGCCCTACTATCAGCGCATGATCCTTGATGTGCAGCGGCAGCTTGGTAATCATGATGTCTTTACCTTGTCTTACGCGGGAGCGCAAGGGCGGAAGGGATTGGATACAGATAACATCAACCTGCCCCCCTATCAAACGGGCTGGGTCAACGGCGCGGGCTCCGATGCGTACAACGCAGCTCGGCCCAATAACTCTTCGAGGTTTGGCGACATTGAGGTTTGGAGGGGAAAGGACAACTCCTTCTACAATGCGCTGATCGCTTCCTATAGGCACGACTTCAGCAACGGCCTCCAATTCTCAAGCAACTACACCTGGGCCAAGACGGTCTCGGACTATCCGTTTAGCAACATCTTGAACTTGAACACCAATGGTGGAGCTAACGGACTCCAGTATTCGAATCTTCGCAGCCGTGGGGAGGCCACATTTTCTCATCGCAATCGCTTTGTCTTCAGCGGTGTATGGGGCCCAGTCTATGGTCAGAACTGGAAGGAGTATGCAAAGGTCCCCTTCGCCGGTTGGAGAGTGTCAGGCATATTCACACTGGAGTCCGGCGATGCCCTCACTGCAAGTAACGGTGGCGCGGGTAACTGCCTCGCCGATGGGATCACCTGTGGTACGAGTGCCAATGACGGTGCCGGTATGGATGAGCTGAATGTTATCGGCAATCCGAACCTGGGCCATGGAAGCAAGACCTTTTTACAACAATTCGATACGTCGAAGTTCACGATCCCGGACCAGAACACTCGCGGAAACTCGGGTTTTGGGACGATCAGAGGCCCAGGGCAGAACAATTTGGATCTTTCCCTTGCGAAGACCTTCCAGATATATGAACGGCTTCGCCTGGAATTTCGCGCAGATGCATTCAACGCTCTGAACCACACCCAATGGAATCTCTTGAATACCACCTATCCCAGCGGCAATCCGCAGTTTCCATTCGGATCCGTTGCAGGGGCGAGAGAGGCTCGCATCGGCCAGGTAGGAGCGAAAATCGTCTTCTAAACTGGCTTCAGGGGAATCGGCGCGTGCAGGCAAACATGCAGGCTAACGCCAGTGTGAGCAATGAACGCCTACGATTCATTACGCCAACCACTGCCCTGCAACTGTTGGTGAGAAGCCGAACATTGCGAGGTAGTGGCGCTTCCAGAGCGCGTCTGCCGGAGCCGCGTCGATGACCCGCCAAAAGGGCTTCATCCCATTCTGCATCGTCGCGTTTATGCTTTGTTTCTTGCTCTACTGTAGGGTCTCATTCGCCCAAGCGGATCGGCTTCGCAGTTCTCCCTGCAAGGTCTTGAAGGACATTGATGGCCTGCGCCGTTCGCTTCCGGAGTGCTGGTATCAGAAGGCAGCGGGGCTTAAGGTAGTCACCTTCAAGAAGAACCTGCGCTATGGCCATGAGCTCTCGCTGGAACCGGTGGTGCTTTCCAAACAATTGGATGAAATCAAGAGCCAGGGCTTTTCTGCTATCGAGATTTTTGCACCAGCCGAGGGCTTAACCGCCTATAACGGCCTGGATACCAAGAACCATTTCGATATCGATCCTACGCTGGGCGGTATGGACGACTTCCGCCGGGCAGTGCGCCTGGCCCATAGCAAGCGTCTCGCGGTCATCGTGTTTATCAATTTGGGTTACTTCAGCGTGGGGGCTCCCGATTGGATCGAGGCCGCGAAAGATGAGAAGGCCGGCGTACAGAGCGATAGAACGACGTGGTTCCTTTGGGCGGATAAGCCCGACGCACCCCTGGTGCCAGCCCAGGAAGATATCGATGTGACCCCTGCGTACCGCGAACATAGCAAGGACTACTGGGGGTGGCATTACAGCGAGTTGGCCGGGCACTATTATTGGTCGCGCTGGAAGGCGGACGGCCCGGGCAACACGGTGATTCCTCTGCCGGAGACTAACTGGGGCGATCCCGGCTGGAGGCGGGAGGCGGAGCGGATCGTGCGCTTCTGGATGGATACGGGCATCGACGGAATGTTGATCGATAACGCGCCTGGTTATCCCAACCAGACTTGGGCGCAAAACAGGCAATACATCACCAGCGTGATCGCCAGTTACGGCAATACGCTGATGGATCCGGAAGGCGGACGAGATACCGCCTGGATTACCGAGGCGGGCTACAACACGCTCCATGACTATGGCATGAACTATGGGACCGCGGTAGACTCCGGTGATCCAAGCAAGATCGATTCTGATCTGCGCCGCTACCACGATTCCGTAGTAGAAGCCGGTGGTGTTTTGTATTCCGCGCATTGGTCGAACAAATTCGCCGGCGATCCCGCGAGGCGCCACCTGCAGCAGGCCTTGATCGTGGGCGTGGGCGGCATCGTAGTCTATACCAGGATGCAAGGTAGCCCCGACGCGGAGGAGGCGGCAAACCTGCACTTGAAGCAGCTGCATCCGGCATTGTATCCGACGGCCGTGCGCCGCAAACTGGCCACCAACGCCGACGATAAATACTACGCTATTTTGAAAACCGCTCGGGATGGCTCTGAGCGCATGGTGGTGGTGTACAACTTCCAACCCACACCACAAACCGTGAAGCTATATCTGTCAGTGGTCGATACGCCCGGCATCGTGGATGCGCAGTCGGGCGCCTCGATATCGCAACCGGATCAGTTTCATCCCCTCACGGTAGAGATGCCCGCTTACGGCTACCGCTTTTTTACTGTGCTCCCGCGATCGTGAGCAGGCCGCACCAGATAAGGTGGAAGGAACCTGAATTTCTGAGACAAGGCTGGAAGTCAGCCTTCAGAGGGCATAGTTGGCAGACGGCGCACAAGGAGAAGTCGCAATGAGGAACAAACCGTGGCCCCGATATTCGATGGCCCTGCTCGCGGTCATGCTCGGCTCCTATGCACAGATAAGCTCAGCGGCATCTCACGCTGGAACAGCACGACATGGCCAGCTGGAAATATCCCGAGCTGAATATTTGGATCGTGCCAGGGCGATATGGACGGCGCAAATGATCGGACAATGGACGGGCCTTCTGTTCGAGCATAAGGAGGCATCGGTCCTGAAGGATACGCCGCTGCGTACGGCCAAAGGATACGCGACGGTCGACGACGATTACTATTACGAGATGGTGGCCATCCGGGCCTTTGAGAAGTATGGAATCCATCTAACCGTGGAACAATTGGGAACGCAATGGCTTGAAAATAACGCGGGCTCGTGGGGTTCCAGCGAACAAGCGCTCTTGTTGCTTAAGCGGGGTCTGAAGGCGCCGGATACGGGCAGTCCGCGCTATAACAAACTATGGTGGACGATCGGGCCGCAATTTAGCAGCGATGTTTATGGCACGCTCGCTCCGGGCATGCCCAACGTCGCGGCTGAAATGGCCCGCCGATTGACCCATGTGAACGGTTATGCCGAAGGCACAGACGGCGCTGTGTTTGTCTCCGGAATGGTTAGCCTGGGTTTTGTCGAAACCGACACAAAAGAAATCGTCCGCAAAGCCGCACACTTGATATCGCCACTCTCTCCATACCGCCAGTCTCTGGATATGGTCATCTCGATGGCCGAGGCGGGAAAGTCGCCGGAGGAAATAAACCGCGTTATCAATGAGCGTTGGGGTATCGAGTATCCGGCGACCAACAACGCGGTGGTGAACGGGGGCATTGTGGCCACCAGCGTTTGGTTCGGGAAGGGTGATTTTATGACCACGGAGAACCTGGCGTTTGGTGCGGCGGACTTTGCGGATACAGATTGCAATGCCGCGAACGCTGGGTCCGTCGTCGCCGCGATGCATGGGATGTCAGCATTACCAGCAAAAGAAGTGGCGGCTTTGAACGACCGGATTCAGGGCGCCACGATGGGCCCCCTCAAACTAACGCCCCCGGTCGACGAGAGTATCTCAGCCCTGGCAGAACGGACGGCGGTCATCGGCCAGAAAATCCTCCTCGAGAACGGCGCCAAACTTAACGGTGAGGTTCTGGTGATTCCTACGCAACAGCCTAAAACCCAGGAGCCGGAGCTATTCAAGCTTTCGGATCTCACGAAATGGTGGAACCCTGACTGGACTTTAGAGCGAGCTGGATTTGGAGGCGCCGGCGGAGGGCTCACTGGAATTCGTGGTGACACCTACCTGGATGGTGAGACACTCGCGATTTGGCCGCGGGATGAGGTCCGGGGTGCGTTGTTGCGTCGCTCCATCGAACTGGGCGATAGCCCATCGCTCACCTTCGACGCGGGCGTTGATCCAGGCCGCACCTGGCATTTAGTGGTGTTTGTGAACAACGATAAAGTGCTTGACCGGTCGATTGAAGGCGATCCTTTGACAGCAGGGAAGGCTCAAGAACGGCGCTGGGAGCCTATCCATGTTGATCTCAGTGCCTATAGAAAACAACGGGTCATCGTCAGGCTCTATGATCTTGTCCTGGTGCCGAATCATTACGCCGGCAACTCGTATTGGAAGCACATTGAGCTGCACTAAGTTACGGTGTAACTTAGTGGGTTGTTTACTTGACCTGGAGTCGTCGGAGAAGCTATAGCGTGGTAGCGAGACGAGCAGCTGCTTTTCGCCGAGCGCGACGCGGGACAGCTGCAGGCTTTTCAGGGGGCGGCCCTACCGACCCACGGATCTTTAACTGGGTTTGCAGCACATTATGGATAGCTGGACCCTGGTTGCCCTGCATGCGTTCGAGAAGCATGTGAGCGGCTGTGGCCCCGAGCTGATAGCCGGGCTGGAACACGGAGGAGAGCGATGGGCTGGTGAACTCGTCAAAGTCGAGATCGTCGAAGCCCATCACAGAGACTTCTTCGGGGCAGTGCAATCCAAGCTCGCGGATAGCATGGAGTACACCCAGCGCAATCATGTCGTTACCGGCGAAAATGGCAGTCGGTCGGGGAAGCATTCGTAGGAGAAGCAATGCCTTGGAATAGCCGCCGACGCGATCGAAGGTGGTCTCCTGAAAATAGGTTTGCGCAAGCGAGATATCTGCTTCGGCGAGCGCACGTTTAAAGCCATCCACACGCTGCTGTGCGTTGGTTAGATGGAGTGGGCCGGTAATGGCGGCGAGGCGCCGGTGACCAAGCTGGATGAGATACCGGCTCGCCTGGAATGCGCCCTCTTCGTTGGCGACGGTCGCGCTGTCGCCGTCCCAGCGCTTGGGCAGACGGTCCACGCAGACCACGGCGGTCCCAGATTTGCGGTACGACTCCGCCTGGGCCGTCAGATCACTGAAGTTAGAAGGGATGACGAGAAGTCCGGCGGGCAAGTAGGTGCGGAGTTCGTTGAGGTGAACGAGCTCTTTGGAATGATCATTGTCCGTATTGCAGAGAACCAGTCGATAGCCATTGGAGAAGGCTACGTCTTCGGCACCGCGAACGACGGCAGGGAAGAAGGGATTGGTCACATCGGGAATGACCATGCCGATCATGTTCGTCTTGTCACGGCGGAGTCCCCTGGCTAACTGGCTTGGTTGATAGCCTAAGGAATTCACCACATCCAGAACACGCTTGCGAAGAGGTTCTTTGACGCGTGCTGACCCATTCAGCACGTGCGAAACGGTGCCAAGCGACACGCCTGCCATCTTTGCAACCTGCTTCATGTTGGACATAGGTTGAACTACCCCGCCTGGTCGCAGCCTATCGGTTAGTCGAGTATTGTGGGCAGTATACCAGTATGTAAATGGTTTCATGGATCTGCGCTGGTCACAGTTTCCTTGGCCAAAAGATAGTCTCTACCGCACCGGCGAAAGGTGCACGGGGGTATTGAAGAGTCTGCGTGACAACACTACGTTCCCTTGGTTTTTGCCCCGCCTGTCCCGGCCTGCCGTGGAGCGTGCCGGGGGCTTGAGTAGGATAGTGGCTTTTCCCATGGTCCTTGCCACCCCGGCAACAAATGCTGGGTGGCCCATTCAAGCCTTCTTTTGGCTTGAGTGGGATAGTGGCTTTCGATGTGCCACCTTCCGTTTGCCGGGCCCGCCCCATGGTGGCGTTGTACCCGGCCGTTGCAAGAGGATCATCCTTTGCGACATCTTCCAACTTGACAAAGGTGAGAGGCGCGGAGTGAAATACTTTCGGCTAAATGAAACGTTTCAATGCTGAGTGAATAACACACGTTCTTGGGCCGCCCTCAGCATCCATGGAAGGATAGCCAAATCAGATAGCCGCCCTCACAGGTAGGACGCAGCTCGAGATTCGGAGGAACAGAATGATCCGTGCGAAGGTCCTGATCGCGGCGTTGGCAGTGCTTGCCGGCGCGCCTGGCAACCAGGTGGCCGGCAATGACCCGCAAGGCAGGCACATGGTGGCGCAGAACTGGTGGAACTCGGCCGCGTCGATTGTCCGCGTCTCCATCAACCCGGGGACAGAGAGCAGGCAGGGTAAGCGCCCGCAGTTCCCAATCGATCCGGCGAAGGCTGGGCCGATTTTGGACGACTATAAAGCTCGAGGCGTTTCCGCCATCGAAATCTTCGCACCCTATTATGGCGGCAGAAGCTATGGAGGTCTGGACGCAATCGACCGGTTCAACCTCAATCCGAAGGTCGGAACCATGGACGACTTTCGCGCTCTGGTACGGCTGATTCACAGCAAGGGCATGGCGGTGATCAGTTTTGACAACCTTGGGTATTGCAGCTCAGAATCGCCGGACTTTCTTAAGGCAGCGGATGATGTTCGAGCAGGTAGAGACACGCCGGAAGCTCGGCGGTTTCTTTGGGCGGACAGCGCCGATGCACCGCCGCCCGGACCGGACAACGACAAGTTTTTCATGGTTCGTCCGCGCCATCTTCCGAACAACTACAACCCCGACAAGTCAGAGTTCTGGGAGTATAACGCGCGCGCCGGGAAATACTTCTGGACCAAGTGGCTGGGCCCGGATCTTTCCGGCAAGGTGGTGCGGCTGCCGCAATACAACTGGCGCAGCGTTGAGTTCCAGCAGTACGCGGAACGCGTGGTTCGCTTCTGGATGGATACTGGCCTGGACGGCATGATTATTGACGCGGTGAATTGGTATGTAGGCCATACCTGGGAGCAGGACCGGCACGATATTACGGATGTCATCCGGAGCTATGGGAACGCTTATCGCCAGCCGGAGGGCGGGGGAGCTTTCTATGAGGACCCACTGGGTTGGATTCAGGACGGCGGCTGGAATTCGGTGCAGGACTACGACCTGTTCATTTGGTGGGAGAAGAGAAACGTAATTGCCACGGCGCTTGATACCGGCGATCCAAGACCCATTGAGCAGTCATTGCGTCAATATCACGATCGAGTAGTGGCCGCGGGAGGTGTGCTGTACTTCTACTATCCCCCGATACCAGATCCTCCAAAGGGCAAGTTAGCCCAAGCTATGTTGGCTTCGGTGGGCGACCTGCTCGCCTCCAACCCACCTTCCGGCCCTCCGGACGAAGACTGGATCCGCCTGCTCAAAATGAAGGCCGCGCACCCGGCCTTCCACAACGACAGTTCGCGGCGGCACATTCCCACCAGCGCTGACGACAAGTACTACGCGTTCCTGCGTACCGCAAAGGACGATTCGGAGCGCGTGCTCGCAGTCATGAACTTCCAGTCGACTCCGCAGACCGTAGAGGTGGATGTAAGCGGAGTTGCGGGCGAATCATTCGTTGATTTGACCAGCGGTGAGCGGGCGGCGCGAAAAAACCCGCTTCCCGTGGAGCTGCCGGCTTACGGCTATCGCTTCTATCGGGTGGAATAGCGACGGCGGCTCGACTCCGCTCCGCAAAGGACCAAGACGATTGCGTTCACCCATTTCTATTCCGCATCCATTACGCAGCGGAACCCGACTGTGGCCGACCGGTCTTCACTCGGAGCCATGAGCAGAAATTTTCCATGCTGATCGTTGCGGTAGGCCTGGGGAAAGTACCAGATCGAGCCCTGCGGTCGATAGTAGCTGCCACCGCGTAAGATCGCGGCGCGCGTGTGATCATCGTCGAATTCATCCGTCCATTGCCATACGTTGCCCACCAGGTCGTAAATGCCGAAGGGACTGAGGCCTTTTGGATGAGCCTTCACGTCATCCGGACCCTGCAGCGTTCTGCCCGTTTCCGGAACAGGGACGTTCGCGGCATCCCAATCGTTGCCCCATGGATAGAGGCGGCCGTCGTTGCCTTGCGCGGCGTATTGCCACTCCCACTCGTGCGGTAGCCGCTTGCCCGCCCATGCGGCGTAGGCGCGGGCGTCTTCCATCGAGACCCAGGTTACGGGTTTGTCCTGCCAACCCGCAGGATACGTGCCGTCCTTCCAGTCCTTCAAAAAGCCGGCTGCATCCACGGGATGATAGTGGGTCGCATCCATGAACTTCTTGAACTCGGCATTGGTGACGGGATACTTGTCTATCCAGAAAGAGCGAATCTGCATCATGTGATCGTGGTAACGGCGCGGAGAAGTTTCCCAGGGATATTGAACATCCACTCCAACATCGTCGTGACCTTCAATTTCAATGCCCTCCAGCCGGAAGCGGTACTCGCCGGCCGGAATCTGCACCATGCCTTCCGGATTGCCCTTGGGGTGAGACGTAGCGGCGATGGGGGCTATCTGCTGGGGGAGAAAGTTCCATTCGTTGCTGTAGCTGGCTAAGGGCCTTTGCGTCATGACTCGCATCTTTTCCATGAGCTGCTGAATATCTGAGCCGGCGGGCTGGCTGGTCATGAGGACAGCCCCGTATCCATTTGCCTCGATGGCGAAGCTGAGAATCGCATCTCCGCCTTCCATGCGTGGTTGAAGGGCAACTCCGTGGTAAAGATCGTAGAAATGTGCTCCGGGGGGAGCACCGTGAATGCGCAACTCGGGGCCCTCCATTTCGAAGTCAGCACGGTTGACGAGCGTCCAAACGCTATCTCCGTTGAGTGGAAAGCGGCTGGAGAACAAGCCGCGCGACAGGGTTGGGTAATAGGGCTGCCAATCGGCACTTACGAGAAAGGGGGCAACTCCGCGCTCAATCGTGGCGAACCGCCGCAACGCCTCTCCGTCACGGGGCGGGATGCCGTTCCAGATGCCCCAGACGTTCTCCCAACTTTCCAAGCCTGTTCCATTCAGAAATGCTGACTGAAATAAATCCGTCTTCGCGTGAGTCCAGCGGGCGCAAATGTGCACGATCGACCGGGGTTCCAGCCATTTGCTGCGGCTCACTAGGGGGTTGTAAGGGTAGGTCCAGTAGCCCCAGGTCATGGTATTCCAGGCGAGCATCTCATCGTGCGCGGGAAAGTGCTCCGGCTCGAGCACCAGCGGATGCCCGACTTTTTCGGCGGACCTGGCAAATGCTTCGGGAATGCCGTCCATGGTGTCGCCATTCACCCCGTCGGCGTCGACAGCTTTCATCAACTCAGCAGTGGCATCCCAGTTCGATTTGCCTTCATCCCTGGTTCCCTGATCCCACACCATCACGGGAAAGAGCACCTTTACGCCGTGCCGGTGAAAATCCTCAACCATCGCACGGACTCCGTCCAATCCACCCGGCATATCACGGAGCAGGTCGTATTGATTACGGTTATCGATCCCAATATTCGTGTACGTGTGCCAGATCAAGACTGAGTCGATTCCGCCATATCGTTTGGTCAGATCGTCCAGGTAGCGGTCCACGGTGTACTTGTGCGCAAGTGGATCGTAAAAGTATCGGTCCTCCATCATCATTTGGGGCTGGATGAAGCTGGATTGTGTCCATTTCAACTGCGGCAGCCCGTACAGGTTTGTGTCATAGCCCATGCGAATGCGCCGCTGTGCACGCCATGCGCGCATTTCCCGTAGCCATTGGTCCACTACCTGCTGGGTGCATTGCACTCCGCCGTTCACAACCAGCCTGGGAACATCCATGCAGCTTGGTGCCTCAATCCCCTCGTCTGCAAGATGCAGGTGAGGATAATCGGGCGTTTGCCCTTTTGCGGAGAAACTCGCCGAAGCCACAACCAATGTCACCAGAATCAGCAAACTCCATTTCATCCTTTATCTCCGTAAATCTCCAGAGTTGAACTGTGAAAGAGCGATCGAAATGACTGTGCTTTGCCGGGAAGTGGCAGGCCTCGGGTAGAAAGAGAGTTAGAGGGTTGTGAAAGCTTTCAAGCGTGCGCGCTTGGCATCTTAGTTATGCGCGCCTCGCGTTGTCAAGGGAAGATTCGGGGCGTATTCTCGCGGCGGAGGAGCGATGGTAGAAAGCGCACATCGGGCGCGGCACGGAGCAGCTAAGGAGAGACGTTCGCGCTATTGGCCTGTCTGGCCTTTGCTTCATTGGCCTCTTTTTGCAATTGCGCAAAGGTAAGCATTTCCTGCTGCGCTTCGGCAGTCTTGCCCTGCGCCTTGTAAACCGATGCCAGGAGGTAATGAATGCTTGGCTCGGCCGGACTACTCTTCTCCGCCAGCAGAAGATCGGGCAACGCATCGCTCTGTTTTCCCAGCCGTATGAGCGTGCGCGCGCGATCCACACGCGCCTCCATGAGCTTGGGGCAGCGGTCGATGGACTGATTCAACTCAGAGATTGCATCCTCGTACGAGTTATGCGCCTCGATCATGGCATCTCCCAGTTTCCAATATGCAGTGCAATTGTTGGGATCGTTCGCTAATTCGGCCTTGAATTCCGCTTGCGCTGATTCCCACCTGCCGGTATGCCAGTACGCGTTCGCCAAATGCATATGCGTTCCCGCCTGGTGAGGAGCCACGTCGATTGCTTTCTTGTATTCAACAAAAGCACCGGCGTAGTTGTGCGCGCTCTCATCCATTTCGCCGGCGATCTCATGGGTAATAAAGGAATCGGGGTCAATTTCATTGATCTTTGCCAGTGCGTTCTCCGACATCAGCAGATAGGTCTTGCGCAGCAAATACCATCCTTCCTGGCTTTTCGGATTCCGTTCAAGAAAGTTATTCAGGTGTAATGCGGCCTCGTTAAAGTTCTTGCGGTCGATGAGGAGAAGGGCCAGCATCATCTCCACATTGTCATCGTTGGGGGTATTGCTCAGGGCTGCCCGGAGGAGCGGCTCCGCTTTCTCATACACGCCCAGTTGGAAATAACTCATGCCTAACATCGCGGACGCAGTGTGCAAATTGGGATCGATGGCCAATGCGCTCTGCAGCACTTCCACGGCGTGGTTGTAATCACGATCCTTGAAGTAGAGCATTCCCAGGTTGTTGTACGCCCCAGCAAGATGGGGCGCGAGCTTGATCATGGCCTGGTACTTCTCGATGGCGGTGGCTCGGTCTCCCTGTTGCTGGGCTGCTTTGGCTTGGGCGTATAACTGCTGCACCTCGGGCGTGCCCTGGTCGGGCGCCTGGCGGGCAAACGCTGCAGTGAATGAAACGATCAGCAACCACACAGTCAGGGATTGCGGCGCCCAGCTAAAGAAGGCTGTGGGTCGGTCCATCCTCATGGCGTGACATTCTAGTCGTCCGCTCGGGCTATGGGAAGCGTACGTCGTCCATCTTCCGATCTACCGGCCGATGCGACCGAATTTCTTATCTGGTGGTCAACCTCGTCACTCATATAACCGCAATCCAGACGCAGGTAGACAGAGGTATAGGGAATAGTGCTGTTGGTCTTGATGAGCAGGATGCGAAACGTTTTCCCTACCTCATGAATGTCGGACAACACCTGGGCATGCGGAATGCTGGACAGCATGGTTTGGTCAAAGGTGCTCGCGATGGCATTGCGGATATCTGCAACGCCCGGGTAGTCGTATTCCTGGATGAAGTGAAGCTCCTGATCGAGGAAGACGTTGGCTCGCACATGCCGGGATGAGGAGATGGCTCGGGCGACATAATGCAATACCGCGGATAAATCCTGATCCGCAACAATGGTTTCAATTCCGTTTTGCGAATAAGCGGGGAAGGCGGCATCGGCCACGATGATCCAGTTGCGGTGCCCGTAGACCAGCAGGCGCTCCTCAAAGGTTTTCTGCCATTCGGCGGAGGCGCGGTTGGAAGCGATCGACTGGCGCAAGCTGCCATCAAGAGACATAAAGAGACCAAAGACGTACGGGCAATTTTTAACGTTTCAAAATATAGGAGGCCAAGTTATGCCTCTGATTCGCATCTGTCAAGGCCTCTTCGATCCATGTACCAACCAAGCATTACGGTTGGTGTTGGCAGGTCTTTTACTGCACCCCCGCCGGGGTGGCCAGGGGTTCCAAGAAGCCCATTTAATCTTTGACAATGCCGACTTTTGCTATGTATGATTCTGTGCAATTTGAATGGTTTCAAGAAAGACGAGACAGAACCCATAATGCAAAGGAACACAGAAACCTGCGCTGGTGGAGGTTGTAAAAGGAAGAATCATCTCGCTCGTTGAAAAAGTTGTGTTCGCGTACCCTAGGTTGAAAGAAAGGATAGATCACAGCTTGTACCAACCCGAGACCTACTCCATTGCTCTCTCTTTCATGATCCTCACCATGTTGTGCTGGGGATCGTGGGCCAACACAGTCAAGTTGTGTCCAGGATACCGCTTCCAGCTTTTTTACTGGGATTACGTGATCGGGTTGATCGCGGGCGCGTTGCTGTGGGGGTTCACCCTGGGATCGGGCGGCTCGACCGGAGTATCCTTCCTGACCGATGTCGAGGCCGCGCAATCCTCTCATATAGTCTGGGCGTTGATTGGGGGAGTGATTTTCAATGTGGCCAACCTGTTGCTGGTGGCGGCCATCGAGATCGCGGGCTTGGCGGTTGCTTTTCCAGTCGGGATCGGTCTGGCGTTAGTCATCGGCGCCGGCAGCAGTTACCTATTGGCTCCCCATGGAAACCCGGCTATGCTGTTCGGCGGCATCATCCTGGTGGTGGGCGCCATCGTGTGTGATGCGATCGCCTATCGTCTCCGCGAACGTGAACACCAGGCGACCAGCCGCAGAGGTGTGGTGATCAGCCTGATCGCCGGATTGTTGATGGGAACCTTCTATCCCTTCGTTTCGCGCGCCATGACCGGGGCGGGCGCCCCCGGGCCCTATGCAACCTCGTTCTTTTTCGTGATTGGGGTAGCGCTCTGCGCCATTCCGTTCAACTACCTTTTAATGCGCAAGCCGCTCGATGCCCAGAGCCCCGTATCCATCGCCGGCTTTACGGCAGCTCCTGCCCGCTGGCATTGGTGGGGAATACTGGGCGGCGTGATCTGGTGCACCGGGGCGGTCTTCAACTTTGTCGCATCAAGAGCCCACATTGTTGGGCCGGCTGTTTCTTACTCCATTGGCCAAGGGGCCACAATGGTTTCCGCCGCGTGGGGTGTCTTCATCTGGCGTGAGTTCTCTTCCGCCTCGTCCCGTGCGAAGAGCTACCTGTTCTGGATGTTTGTCTTGTTTCTGGTGGGGCTCACGCTGGTGGCCCTGGCGCCACTTTTCTAGCTGGTTATTGTTCAAAGGCAGGTATATGTCGCGCAGCCAACAGGCGATTGTCGTGGTGGGCAGTATCAATATCGATCTGGTTTCGAAGGCCGAGCGGATCCCCGTTTCGGGAGAGACGGTGCTCGCTACCGAGTTCAAGACGCATTTGGGCGGAAAGGGCGCAAACCAGGCAGTCGCCATTGCACGGCTGGGGTACCCGGTGCACATGATCGGCAAAGTCGGGAGCGATGCATTTGGAGAGAAGCTACGGTCCGGATTGGAGCAAGCGGGGGTCGATATTTCGGCAGTGGGGACGGTTGAGGATAGTTCAGGAGTCGCCATGATCGTGGTTTCTCCGGAAGGCGACAACATCATCATCGTGACGCCGGGCGCGAATTCCGCCTTGATGCCACCGGATCTGGATGCGCATGTGGAGATGATTCGCAGCGCAAGGCTGGTGCTGGCACAATTAGAGACTCCCATGGATACGATCGAGCATCTTGCCGGGTTGTGTGAACGCGAAGGGGTTCCCCTGATGCTCGATCCTGCACCTTCACACGCGCTCTCTCCGACGGTGTTAAGGCAAATCAGCTGGTTTACTCCTAATGAGACGGAGGCCGCGTTTTACGCCGGCGGTAAAAAAAAGGACTCACTGGAGCATACCGCCGAAAGGCTCTTGCAACAGGGATTGCGCGGGGTGGTGCTGAAACTTGGAGCCTCCGGCGTGTACCTGCGGAGCCAGGAGGGTCTCAAGTTGCATGTGCCGGCGTTTCCGGTGAAGGCGGTAGACACAACCGCCGCCGGGGACGCATTCAATGGCGCGTTCGCAGTTGGACTGGCCCGGGGACAATCTCCCCAGGAGAGTTCGCGGTTTGCGGCCGCGGCCGCCGCCGTTTCGGTTACCCGCGCAGGTGCGCAGCCATCCATGCCCACAACCGATGAAGTAGATGCAATCCTGGCTGCGGCGCAGTCACAAGTGAGTTAAGGAACTGATGAGAGGAACGACGGAATGAAGAAGATTGCCGCTCTTACTTTGGCCGCGGCTGCATGGACCCTCCCCACGCTGGCTCAAGATACACAGTACAAGCCGGTGAATCAGCAGATTCCTCCGCCCAGCTGCCTCACCCTCAAGGGTGCGTGGGAAGGTGGGTATACACCCTGCACGGACGTGACCCATCAGCAGTGGCTGACCGATGTTACGCATTGGCGCACCGAACGCCGGATCCGCATCGGCTTTGACGATGCGCGATACCACCTGCCGGCGCTGCAGTGGGCACAGTCCGCATTTATCCAGCCGCAGATGATGGTGCAGGATCGATATTTCTACGATCCCGTAGCCCACAAATATACCGTCGACCGCTACCTGGACGACCTCGATAAGCGGTACGGAGGCATCGACGCAGTGCTGATTTGGCCCACCTATCCGAACATGGGCATCGACGATCGCAATCAGCATGACATGATTCGCTCCATGCCTGGCGGCGTGGCGGGCGTTCACCGGATGGTGGAAGACTTTCATAAGCGTGGAGTGCACGTGCTGTTTCCCATGATGATGTGGGACCAGGGGACGCGCGAGCCAGACAAGTCCTGGCCGGTAGAGATTGCCGGCCTGATGAAGGAAATTGACGCTGACGGCATCAACGGTGATACCCAGGATGGTGTCCCGCTGGCTTTTTCTCTGGCCGCCGATGCGGTGGGACACCCGCTGGCGTTTGAGCCGGAGGGTGGGCCCGCGGACGAGGCACTGGCCTGGGACGTGCTCACCTGGGGGCAGTACAAGTTTCAATTTGTGCCTACCGTTGATCGCTATCGCTGGCTGGAGCCAAAGCACCAGGTCAATATTCAGGGACGCTGGAATCGCGATAAAACCGACGACCTTCAATTTGGGTTTTTCAACGGAGAAGGTTGGGAGAGCTGGGAAAACGTGTGGGGCATATGGAACGGGGTGACCCCTCGCGACGGAGAAGCGACGCGGCGCATGGCGACGATCGAGCGCGCGGTAGCACCGTTCTTTGCCAGCACCGGGTGGGAGCCGTTTTCTCCCATGCACATGTATGGTGTCTTCGCCAGCCGTTGGCCGCTGGAGGGTCGCACCGTCTGGACAATTGTGAATCGCAATGAATACGACGTGACGGGGCGGCAGATGTCGCTCCCGGCAGAGGATGGAGTCCGCTATTTCGATCTGTATCACGGGATGGAACTGACGCCGGAGCGTGAGGGAAAAGAGGCGGTACTTTCGTTTTCCATCGAGGCCCACGGAATGGGCGCAGTGATGGCCGTTCACGGCGCGCCCGAAGCCAGCATCGATGAACTGATGTCGCGCATGAAGAAGATGACGGCAACCCCACTCTCTTCCTATTCCCATGAGTGGAAGCCCCTGGGGCAGCAATTAGTGGAGATTGCTAAGACCAAGCCCGCGGCGGCAGAGCCTGAAGGAATGGTGAAGATCCCGGCCGGCGATTATGTCTTCAAAGTGCAGGGCATTGAAATTGAAGGATCCGATGATGTGGGTGTGGACGTGCAGTATCCCTGGGAGGACTCGGCGCGGCGATTCCACGAGCATCGGATGCATGTGGATACGTTCTATCTCGACAAATACCCGGTCACGAATGCTGACTTCAAAAAGTTTCTCGACGCGACTCACTATCATCCCCAGGATGACCTGAATTTTCTTCGTGACTGGAAGAACGGCTCTTATCCCGAGGGATGGGCCAAAAAGCCTGTGACGTGGGTATCGCTGGAGGATGCACGTGCTTACGCGAAGTGGGCGGGCAAGCGACTGCCTCACGAGTGGGAGTGGCAGTATGCCGCGCAGGGCGGTGACCAGAACCGCATTTATCCCTGGGGGAATACATGGAACTCGGCCAATGTGCCTGTGCCTGATAAAGGCCGTACGTTGACCCCGCCCGATGACGTGGATGCTCATCCCGCGGGTGCGAGTCCGATGGGTGTGATGGATATGGTTGGCAACGTGTGGCAATGGACCGACGAATATGTCGACGATCATACGCGAGGCGGCATTTTGCGCGGTGGGAACTACTACCAGCCACAAGGCTCCATCTGGTATTTTCCCGAAGCCTATCGAAATGATCAGCATGGGAAGCTGCTCTTGATGGCGCCGAGCTATGACCGGTCGGGGACTCTTGGCTTCCGTTGCGCCAGCGAAGCCCAATGAATACCGGCCCGGGATAAGCTCCGTCGGGGGACGCGGTGCTGGAACCTTAACTTGAGAGGCGATCGATACTTCGATTCCTCTGGTCGGCATGAGACGGTCGAGCGGGAAATGCGGTCGTCACCGCTTGGAAGTGGGTGGAAGCTCAGAGGGATTACCCGTGGCCGGCCTGGCAAATCGCTGGATATCCAGCCGATCGGTGCCTTCTTTTATTAGGTAGAATTTGTCGGCTTCTACGTTGCGGAATGTTTGTTGCAGGCCGCTGGGCCACTTGACCTCGATCGTTTCAGCACGCGCGGTTTTTCCCAAGCCGAAATTGGCGCGCAGATCGCTCTGCGAAAGATAGCTCCCGCCGCCTTCAATTTCCCGAATCTGCGAAATGCCCCCAGCGAGAATCCGTATCCGGGCTCCTATAGCGTCACGATTGCTCTTAGTGCCCACGAGCTTAAAATTCAGGAAGTGATTCCCGTTGCTACCGCTGTTGTGCAGTAACAGAGGGGCATCTCCGTTGTTAGCCACCACAACATCGACGAATCCGTCATTATCAAAGTCTACAAACCCGACCCCGCGGCCAACATACGGGGTCTGAAACCCAGTACCCGCCGACTTGCTCATATCTACAAACTTGCCGTTGTGTTCATTGTGAAACAGGGAGTTCAATTGCTTGTAGTGGATTCCTTGGCCGGTTTGCTCAACTTCGGGATAGACGTGACCATTAGCTACAAAAAGGTCGAGCCATCCGTCGTTGTCGTAGTCGAAAAAACCTCCTCCAAAGCTCAGGACGTCATGCGTGGCGCGCGTAATTCCGGACTGGTTGCTGACCTCGTCGAAGAAGCCTTTGCCATCATTCTGCCAAAGGTGGTCGGAGGATAGCTGAAAATCAGAGATGTACAGATCAAGCCAACCGTCGTTGTTAAAGTCTCCCAGCGAGATACACATCGCGGCCATGACCGAGCCGTGTCCGCTGAAGGCCATGCCACTGGGTGCGCCAATCTCCTCAAAAGTGCCATCGTGCAGGTTGTGATAAAGGTAGGCGCTTAGCCCATCGTTGGCGACGAAGAGGTCGGGCCAGCCATCGTTATCATAATCTGCGGCGCCTACCGAAAGATTCTTTCCCTTAGGCTGATAGATCTTGGCTTTGGCGGTAACGTTGGTAAAGGTTCCATCGCCATTGTTATGGTAGAGGGCGTCTGGACTGCCACGGTAAACACTGGGCGGGCAACTGCTTTGTACTCCGCCCAAGTCGCAATAGCGCTTGTCACCCAGTTCGACGTAGCTGCCGACGTAGAGATCGAGCCGGCCGTCGCGATCGTAGTCAAAGAATGTCGCTCCCGAATGAAATGTACCTGACTCTGTGCCGGCAACTCCGGCCTTGTCAGTTACCTCGGTGAACGTCCCATTTCCGTTGTTGTGATAGAGAGCGTCGCGGCCGTACTGGGTAACAAACAGGTCGGGGAATCCATCGTTGTCGTAGTCGCCCCAGACACATCCCAGCCCGTACCCACTACCCGGCACGCCAGCCTTTTCGGTGACATCCGTGAATGTGCCATCACCATTGTTGTGATAGAGCGCGTTGCGAACGGCGATGCCGCGGTTGTACAGATCGCGTCCATTTACAAAATAGATGTCGGGCCAACCGTCGCCGTCAAAGTCGGTCACGCAGACTCCGGGGCCAAACTCCTCCCGGTTGATAGAGACGCCGCTGTTGCCCTTGAAGTGGATAAACTTGATGCCTGCCGCTGCCGTCGAGTTGGTAAACTCGATCGGAATCGGCTGCTGGGCCTGTGCGCGACTTGAAATGCAGGGCGAGGCAGAAACCAGACACACGAAAAAGAACATGCCCAGCTTAACCCTCACGCACCCGCCTATCGAACAAAACGCGCTTACCACCGTGGGAGCCTTCCAAGATTGAGTCTTCTACCAGCCAATCTACTTGTTGTGGCGCTGCTCTGGAACAACATTCGGTTCCGGATGAAGTTACCCACGCTTCTCCGCGCCATCTCTTTCCCTGAAATTTCTTCTAGGGTTTAGGCCCACCCTTGTCTATAGTGGGGGCGCGGAGTGGAAAACTACGCTCTCGCATCCGGGCTAAGGTTTCCGGGATCCAGGAGCACATTCAAGAAAGAAGGGTGTTTTCATGTCAGAGATTTCCGCCGCTTCCGCTACGCCCGTTGTGGTTATTGGCTTTGATATGCCTTTTTGGCCTTTGGTCAGGTTCCTGATCAAAATTGCCATTGCGTCCATTCCCGCAGGCATCGTGATCGCCTTCATCTATATGGTACTGGGATGGATCTATGGAGCTATCCTGCTTGCCACCCATCACACCAACTTGTTGCACTAGCAGGCAGCGGAAAAACTCTATCGCGGGCGGCAAAGCAACACCGCAGGGGCTAAAGCCCGACCTATTCTCACGTGCCGTCGAGTGAGATTTGTACGATGGTTTCCATGGTCAGTCTTTGAAATGGCAATCTATCTTGGTTCGGAGAAAGCGGACCGATTCCCGCAGCTCTTCCATCCCCTCCAAACCGTCTTCGATGGAAACCCAGGAGTGAAACCCAACCGCATGAAGTATGGAAAAAATCCTGTCATAGTCGTTCATGCCTTTGCCGATAACCCCATGAGAGAGACGGCTCGCGTAGCCGACTGAGTTCTCTTCTTTGCGCAGATCCTCAATCGTTCCGCTCTTGAGATATCGGTCGCTGGCATGCATGGAGACGACGCGGTGCTTCACCCGTTCCAGCAGCACCAGGGGATCCTCGCCGGCCAGGATGGTGTTCGAAGGATCGTAGTTGACGCCGAACCACGGCGAATCGATCTGGTCGACAATCTCGACGAAGACATCCATCTTTTGCGCAAATTCCGGGTATTGCCAGTAGTTGTCCTTGTAGTGGTTCTCCATGCTCATGACCACCCCGTGTTCTTCGGCAAAGGGGAGTAGGCTTTTGATGACCTGGACAACCTGGGCAACGCCCTTTTCCCGGGTGAGTTCGGGCCGGCGTTGACCAGAGAGTACACGGCAAAACCGGCCACCAAAGAAAGCAGTAATCTCGATCATCCGCTTCTCGCGTTCGATCTCAGCCTGCAACAGAAGGGGATCGGGCTGGGTAAAATCGGGAGAGCAGCAGAGCATCGGCATGGCTAGATCGTGTTTCTCGAGCGCGGCCTTGACCTGGTTGAGAAAGCTCTCATTGTCCTCTACAAAGCCTGCGTAGAATTCGAGCCCGTCGACGCCAAGCGTTGCCGCAAGCTCGATCCATTCGAACACCGTCATGGTGCGATGGACGCACAGCTCATCCATGTAGCATTTGGGGAATGCGGCTACCCTGGGCTTCATGAAAGGGTTCCGTCAGCGCTTTCCTTTACCGGATTCCGGCCAATGACGGGGTACTGCTCCACATCGAGAATCGCGCCGTTGATGAGTGCGGCCTCGTCCGACAGAAAGTAAACCGCAGCCCAGGCGATGTCCTGCGGCGAGAGCAGCCGGCCTGAGGGAGCAAATGTCCTGGATACCCTGCTGGGCCAATCCTCGGGTAAGCCCTCCTTCATCTTCAATGCAAATTCATTCGGGGTCAGAGTCCAACCGACGTTCAACTGGTTGACGCGGATCCCTTCGGCTCCATGTGCGTCTGCTAGATTTCGTGTCAGGGTCATTAAGCCTCCCTTGCAGATGGAGTAGATAAACTGATTACGCTCTCCACAATACGCATTGATTGACCCGATATTCAGCACCCGGCCTGTCCGCTGTTTGCGGAAGTGGGGAAGGGCGGCCTGAATGAGAAGAAATGGCGCCTTGAGGTCGACTGCGACCGTCCGGTCGAATAATTCCGCATCGGTCTTCTCGATATTTCCCCGCGTGATTGCGGCGGCATTGTTGACCAGGCCATCGATTCTTCCAAAGTGATCCATGGTTTCTGCGATAAGCCGCGGAGGTACCTGCGGGTCCTCGAGCGATCCGATGGTGAAAGACGCCCCTTTTCCCAGTTCAGCAGCCAATCTTTGCGCCGCATCTTTCCGCCTTCCATGGATCATGACCTTCGCACCTTCGCGCGCAAAGACCCTCACCATGCCCTCCCCGATGCCAGTGGTCGAGCCGGTCACCAGGATCACCTTGTCTTGCAGGCGTTCGGTCATGGCTGAAGCACTCCTTTGACGATTACGCCGGAGTGCATCTCCTCAAAAGCCTCGTGCCACTGGTTGAGTGGGGAGATGCGATTGAGTATGGGATCGAGGTCGATCTTGCCGCTTGCCAGCAGTGAAATGACTTTCTCCCAGATTGGCCAGTTGTGAGAAAAGCTGCCCTGCAGAGTTGCCGCTTTCTGCACCAGTGGATCGAGAGAAAAATTGAGCGGCTGGGGTCCCCATCCGACTTTGGTGATTTGGCCTGCAGGGCGCACCATATCGAGCGCCAGCTTGAGCGATGCGGACACACCGGCGGCATCGATGACCAGGTCGAGACCAAAGCCGTCGCCGAAATTCCTGACCCACTCGGCGGCGTCTTCGCCTTGCGCGCCCAGAACCGTGTCGGCCCCGATTCGCTTGGCAACCTGCAGCCGCTTGGCGTCGGCGGGAATGCCGATCACGATGAGGTGTCCGGCCCCGGAAAGCTTCGCCATCATTGCGCACAGCAGTCCGATCGGTCCCGGTCCAATTACCGCGACCGTATCCCCCGGCCGCAGGTGGGAATTCACGCACACCGCGTTATAGGCAACGCAGCATGGCTCAGTCAGCGACGCCTTCTCCAGGGCCAGCGAGGCGGGAACCCGGTGCAGGCAGCGCGCAGGCACTCTGACAAAGGGCGCCATCGCGCCATCGACGCCGTATCCGAAACCGAGCCGCTTCGGGTCCAGGTTATAGAGTCCCTGCCGGATGAACGCCGAGTCGGGCGGCAGCACCGCGGCGGTTTCGCTCACCACGCGGTCACCCTCTTTGAAGCCGGTTACGCGGTTACCGGCTTGGGCAACGTAACCAGCGAATTCATGACCGAGGACGACGGGGTAGTTGACCGGCCAACTATGCTTGCCGGTGTATTGATGGAGATCGCTGCCGCAGATACCCACGGCCTCCACCTTGAATAAAACGTCTTCTTCGCCAATGCCAGGGACGGGGAGTTCCCGAAGCTCAACCGAGTGCGGATCCTTTGCGTAATTGACCAAACCGATCATAGTGATCCATTTTGCGTAATCGGTAAGGCACAAAGCAACCGGATGGGGAAGATTTCCTTTTCGCCTGCTTCAAATTTCGAAGGTTGAGACCGTCGGCCGTCGCCTGCTGTAGCCGGCCATGTAGCGTGAGTAGGCAGCGACGCCCAGGTTTCCGTAGAGTGGAATCTGGTAAGCCAGCGCGGTGCTGTGAAGGAACTCGGCGAGCAAGCCCATCAGGGGCGTCATGACCGCTCCGCCGACGATCGCCATCACCAGAAAAGAACCGGCAATGTTGGTGTTGGGGCCGAGATCCTTCAGTCCCATGGCGAAGATCGTGGGAAACATCAGGGACATGAAAAAGCTGGTCAGCAGTATCGCCATGAGCCCCATCCAGCTCGGCGAGAAAATTCCCACTAGCAACAGAGCAACATTGAGCAGGCCATAAGTCGTCATGATCTTGCCGGGTGAGAAGCGGCGCATCAGGGCCGTGGCTACGAAGCGGCCGATCCCAAAGAGACCGATGCTGCATGCCAACAGAATTCCACCCATGCGGTCAGTCGTGTGGGCATATTCTTTCGCGTACGGAATGAAGTAACTCCACGTGCAGACCGATGCGCCCACATATAAGAATTGCGCGACAACGGCGAAAAGAAAATGGGGCTTGTGCAGCAACTCGCGCCCATCTCCGCTGTCCGCGGCCGCGTGAGACCTGGCCTCAAGGAAAGTAGGGAAGCGCGTAACGCCGATCATGATTGCCCATAGCAACGCGAGCCCGCCTAATACAAGATAGGGCGCAACCACGCGCATGGTCTCGTTATGGAGATAGGCGGCATACGTTCCGGCCGCCTGCATCGCGCCAACCTGGGTGGGAGAGAGTTCCACGCCGGAGAAAATGAAGGCGGTTCCGACCAGGATTCCGGTAATGCAACCAAGAGGATTGAACGCTTGCGCCAGATTCAGCCTTTGCTCCGAGCTCGCCGTGGGGCCAAGCTGCGCAACGAATGGGTTGGAAGCCGTTTCGAGAAAAGCGAGGCCGCTGGCCATGATAAATAACGACGCCAGGAAAAACCCATACTTTCCAGAGTTTGCCGCGGGCAGGAAGAGAAAGCATCCGGTCGCAAACAAGACCAGGCCGGTCAGAAATCCCGATTTATAGCCGCGGCGCTTCATGAGGAGGCCCGCGGGCAGTGCGAGCAGAAAATAGCCGAGGTAGAAAGCCGACTGCACCAATCCGGCCTGAAATCGGCTGAGCTCCAGAGACTTCATAAACTGCCGGATGAGCACGTCGTTCAAGTTATTGGGAATGCCCCAGAGAAAGAAGAGCCCGGTAATGAGCACGAACGGACGCATAACGCCGGGTGGCAGCCAAGCCCCGGAAAATGCGGCGGCCGGGTTCTCTGCCTGCGAATACTGTTCGCCGACCTTGGTGGGGATCATCATTTCCGGTTTCTCCGCGCAGGTTGAACCCGCATTTTGATCAGTCTGCTGCGCCGATGCGCCTGTCTGAGAGCCATAAATCTGCCGCGGAACGACTGAAACGAAGCGGTTATCGACCAGAACGAGAATATTACCAGCGTCTGCGAGCCCACCGGCAAGCTGAATAGCTACGAGTAACTGCGCGGCCCGGGAAGCTCTCCGCTCACCGCGCAGTTGATCGCACAGGCGCCGCTCCTATAGGGTAGTTTTGGAGCTGCGCCCTGGATGTCCATCTGATTGACGGCACATACGAGTTGTTCCGGCACTATTACGCGATGCCTTCGGCGCGCGATTCTGATGGCCGGGAGGTCGGAGCAGTCCGAGGCGTGCTCGCGTCCGTGCTCGGCCTGATCAAGGAAGGTGCCACCCACGTCGCGGTTGCGACCGATCACGTCATCGAGTCGTTTCGCAATGGGCTGTGGCCAGGCTATAAGACCGGCGCAGGGGTCGAGCCCGATCTGCTGGCGCAGTTCCAACTACTTGAAGATGTTCTCTCCGCGGCGGGCATCGTCGTCTGGGAGATGGTGGAGTTTGAAGCAGATGACGCCCTCGCCGCTGCAGCCATGCTGGCAGCACAGGACGCGCGCGTCGATCGCGTGATTATCGCCACGCCGGACAAAGATCTGGCTCAATGCGTTCGCGGCACGCGTGTCGTCCAGTTGAATCGCCGGACACGGGTCACGTTCGACGAGGCCGGTGTCATGCAGAAGTTCGGTGTCTCGCCGGAGTCGATCCCCGACTACCTGGCGTTGGTGGGCGACTCCGCGGATGGTTATCCGGGGTTGCCGGGGTGGGGTGCAAAGTCCTCGGCCGCGGTCCTGGCCAAGTATGTTCATCTGGAATCCATCCCCAAGGACCATCGTGAGTGGCGCGTGAACGCTGCGAACGCAGGTACTCTCGCGATCACTCTGGCACGCGAATGGGAGCACGCTCTGCTTTTTCGGACCCTGGCCACGCTTCGGACCGACATCCCGTTGTTCGAAGACGTGGACCAATTGCGATGGAACGGGCCCACAGCCGCCTTCCCGGCGCTCGCGGCACGATTGGACGCGGCGGTCACTGAGACCGCGCGGCGTTCCCCGCGTCGTTAGGGGTCCGTTGTCAATCTTCGGGGAGGGCCGGGTCGCTGATGCTCGGACGTCCGGTTTCCACGTGACCCGCGAACCGTCGCAAATATACCGGCGATTCCATCGATGTGACCGAGAGGTCATACCAGCCTGAGCTTGCCGCCAGCAGCCAATGGTCTTCGACGCTGGCTCCCGGAGCGACCGAGTAGATATGCGGTGCACCCCGGTGGTAACCATTGCTTACCTGCATGTTGCACGGCGCCAAGCCGGAATTGGAGAGAGAAAGAATTACATTTCCTTCGGCCGCATCGTAGCGCAATTTGACCTCGTGCGGCGCTGCCCGCTCGGCGGCACCCCGAAACTGGCAGAGATAACCGTTCGGGCCATGCACGGTAAGGTCATAGGGGCCCTGCGCCCCGGAGGTTATCCAATAATCCGAAAGTGTATCTGCCGGCGAGACCGTATAGCGGCGCGGATTGTCGTCGGGCTTCGCGCCGTTATACACGTAGAAGGCTGCGCCGGCTTTGCCCGTGTTTGAAAAGTCAATCCAGACCTTGCTCTCGTCATCGCTTAGACGGCACTGCACCAGCAATTCGTAGGGCAAGGGCCGCGCCTTACGAGTGCCCGGTTCCTGTATCGGCATCGATTGCGTAGCTGGAACCCGATACGGCCGATGGAGAGAGGCTATCGGTTGCGGTACTGCAAAACTGACAACGCTGGGCGCGGAAGATCCGGAGAAATCGAAGGCTGATGTTAGATCACCGCAAACCGCTCGGCGCCATGCGCTGATATTGGGCTCGGGAATCTCAAAACGTGTCTCGAGGAATTGCAATACCGAAGTGTGGTCGAAGACCTGTGAACACACCCATCCGCCTGTGGTCCAGGGCGAGATGATCAGCATGGGCACCCTTGGCCCCAGGCCAATCGGTTGCAGCCCCCCTGGATCGGCGCCTGGAATGAGCGGGCGCATATCGCCGCGGTACTTATCCAGATCGAGAGTTTCATCGCGGATGCTTTCCACCAGGTTCTTTGACACCATGCCTTGTGCGTTGGCTTCGCTGGTCAGCGGCGGCATGGGCGGCACGATGTGGTCGAATAAGCCGTCGTTCTCATCGTAGTTGAGGAACAAAACAGTCTTGCTCCAGATTTCCGGGTTGGCGGTGAGCGCTTCCAATACCAGGTGGATGTAGTGTGCGCCGTCCGTCGGACTGGCCTCTGGATGTTCGCTGTACTTATACGGCGCAACGATCCATGAAACCTGAGACAGGCGGTTATTCATGATGTCATCGCGGAATTCGATGAGCGTATGGTTGGACACGCCGTTGGTCACCAGCGAACTGGCCGGCGATGCTCCTTCTTTCACTTGATATTTGGCAAAGAATTCCAGAGAGTTATCGGTGTAGTTGTCGGTGGGGGTGCCGGGTTCTCCTGAGCCGCCCTGATAGAGTTTCCAGCTGACGCCATGCTCCTCCAGTCGTTCCGGATAGGTGGTCCAGGTATAGCCATTCGTGTGTGCGCGCTCCTCCAGGCCAGGACCATTGGGTTTTGTTCCAAAAACATTCCTGGGATCGATGGTGCCCGACCATAAATAAATGCGATTGGGCGCGGTATTGGCATGGACCGAGCAGTGATAGCCGTCACATAGAGTGAAGGCATCGGCCAGAGCATAGTGGAAGCTCACGTCCTCACGTTTCAGGTAGCCCATCGTGAGCACATCCTGCTTCTGGTTGACCCATTGGTTGTGTTTGCCGTGATTCCAGGCGAGGTGACCGCTGCTCCAACCATGATCGGTGCCGGGTGAATGCTCGGTTGTGCTCTGGGGATTCATATAAAAGGGCAATACATGGGTCGCGTCGCGGCGCAGGCCTCTCGCCTTGTAGCGCTTGGTAAAGACCGAGGCGGGTGGCTGATGCCAGATGGTCTTGCCATTGGGCAGGTTGACTGGCCGCGGATCATTGAAGCCGCGCACTCCACGGAGAGTCCCGAAATAGTGGTCGAAGGAACGGTTCTCCTGCATGAGGATCACCACATGCTGGACGTCTTTGATGGAGCCGGTGGTAGTCGTGGCGGGGATGGCGAGTGCTTTGCGGATGCCGGGGGGCAGCATCGCCATACCGGCCGCGGCCCCGGCCGAGGTTGCGGCCAGGCGCAGAAAGTCTCGCCTGCTTTTCATTCGCTTCATGAGAATCCCTGTTACTCCAGAGTATTTCAAGCACGAGCCGTTGGGGAATTGATTTGTGGCCGGGCATTCACAGGAGGGTTTTCAACCCCCGCAAAGGTCGCATTCGATGAATGCGAACGCTGTTTGATCCGGGCCTCTTTTTTTAATGATGTATTGATTTAATTAGCGGGTATAATCGCAGCAATTCAGCTACCATCGACGTTCCAGAGGGCCGCTAAACCGCGCAAGCCCTTCTGGCGGGCCAACATGCGCTGTTGAGTTCGTAGCAGTTACGAGCAGCATATTAGGGCCCCTTCCTGTCTTTCCCGATGAGCCGGTTCTATTCACGGTTCGCGAGGTCATTACAGCAAACGGAATGTATTATTTTGCAACTAAGCCAGTTGCATTTAGGAGACCTGAACACCATGAATCGTCCATATAGCAGCGTCCGCTCACGCAGGCAGGTGTCTATCGCTGTCGGCGCTCTCCCCGTTTTGTTGATGGTCTTTTGCCTGGCGGGCTTCCGCAGTATGGCGCAGTCCATCCAGGGCAGCATTATCGGTACCGTCGCGGATAAAGGTGGCGCGGTGGTCCCGGGTGCGACTGTCACGCTCACAAATCTGGAGGAAGGCTCGATTCGCACAGCGCTCTCGAGCAGTACCGGCGAGTTTCATTTCATCGATACAAAGGCCGGCCAGTATTCCGTGGAAGTGTCGATGGCAGGATTTGAACGGTGGACGACCACTGGCGTTACGCTCGCGGCTCGGCAACAGTTGCGCATCGACGTTTCCCTCACCGTAGGAAATGTACAGCAGGAAGTCCAGGTTTCTGCTGATGCAATTACTCCGATCAATACGGATACACCGTCGATTAGCGCGGTGTACACCTCCGCGGAGGCGGCAAATCTGCCGGTAAATACACGCGCCAGCGCGACCGGCACCAGTGCGCTAAATATCGTCGGGACGTTGCCTGGGGTTCAGGCGGACCATACCTCGTTTTCCTTGCAGGGTGGCCTGCCATTTCAAACAGAGGTTTCCGTGGATGGAATTACGGTCCAGAATTCGACCAACAATTCTCCGATCGCGGATGCATTTCCGTCGACAGAATCCATCTCAGAAATCCGCGCCGATGGTGCAATGAACAATGCCGAGTTTGGTCAGCCGGGCGAGATTACGGTGATTTCCAAAGCCGGCACCAATACAATCCATGGGTCGGCGTTCTGGTATCACCAGGATGCCTCCATGGATGCCATTCCATACACTTATCCGATCACCACAACCAAGCCCAAGCTGGTCAGCAATACTTATGGTGGGAGCTTCGGCTCAGCGGTCGTGATTCCCCACCTTTATGACGGCCACGGTAAGACTTTCATTTTTGGAGCATTCGAGGGATGGCAGCATCCTTCGCAGACGACCAAGGCCTATGTTGTTCCCAGCACCTTGATGAAGGCGGGGGATTTCTCCAAATACTCCTCGCCCGGATTCACAGGACTTACCGATCCCTTTACCGGTGGCAGCTACGGTACCGCCCTGCCTGCGGTCAACCCGTCCGCGGCCATGCTTCTGAAGTTTTATCCCGATCCGAATGTGGGCGATCCTACCGCCTACACCGACAATGGCGTGGCCAACTATGTCACCAACCAGGACTCCAGCGGGCACTCCAATCAATTTGACATTCGCGGCGACCAGTACTTCGGCTCCAATCAAAAGTTTCTGGTGTGGGGGCGTTTTACCTGGAAGGATTTTCCCACCAACAGCCCGGAGCCGTTATTAGTGCCCTCAGCGCAGAACACCAATCAGAGCCGGGTTCTCAAAATCAGCGCAAACTATACCATCACACCCCACATCATCAATGAGTTTGGCTTCGGCTACACCCTTTACACTACTGGAACATCGAACAGCTTCGACGGAAAGGCATTCACCGAAGGGCTGGGTTTGACTGGGTTGCAGAACCTGTTCTACAACGGCTTGCCGCAGGTTTCTTTCAACAATATCAATGCCCTGGATGCAGATCGTCTGAGCTCGCTCACCAAATCGAATACTTATGTCTATACCGACGCACTGAGCTGGACGAAAGGGCAACATCAGTTCAGGTTCGGCGCGGACATTCGCAGGCTGGGCGCGATTACGCCACTCGGCTTCAACGGCGCCGATAATTACGGAACTTTCCAGTACAACACACAGAACAGCGCGGGCCTGTTTACCGGAGTAGACTTTGCCGATTTTCTGTCTGGCCTGCCGTATCAGACGTTCTATGACGTAGTACAGGAAGATAACGATGGGCAATCGACCCACTACAATTTCTTTGCCCAGGACCAGTGGAAAGCAGGCCCAAAGCTTACCCTGACTTACGGCGTACGGTATGAGCTGCATCCCGGCTACTCCGACGCCCATGGAGATATCGGTAATTTCCTGCCGGGTGTGCCTGGCTCCGGGGCGGTTATCTATCCCACCGGGCACGCAAGTCTGTTGGCCACAGCTTTTCTGGCAAGTGCTAACGCGTGTACGCCCTATGGAACCACCACTGGCGGCGCGACCATCAACGGAGTCCCCTGCATGCCGGTGCTCTCCAATAGCCAGGCAGGGTATCCATCGGGCTTGAAGAAATACCCGCACTATCGGTTCATGCCACGGTTTGGCTTTGCCTACCTCCCATTCGACAATGACAACACCGTCGTGCGCGGCGGCTTTGGCATGTATGACATCACCCTGCTGGGCGCGAATTTTTATTCTCTTACCGGCACTCTGCAGGCCCAAACGACGCAATACACCAACACCCTGGATACAACGACGCATACGGTCGGCTACCAATGGCCGAATATCTATGCAGGCGCGGGTAACAGCGGAGGGACTACTAACTACGGCCAGGATTACTTCGGCACAGCGAATAGCCCGAATTGGAAGGACCCCTACACCGAGCAGTGGTCGTTGAGCATCGATCACTCGTTTGGCGTCGGATATGCACTCCGGCTTTCTTATATCGGGTCGGAGACACATCAATTGGTCTGGGCGCCGGATGAAAACACATTGCCCTTTTCAAGTACGCTGTCGGCGGCAAACGCGCCCATTACCTCGCGGCTCTATCCCAACTGGGGTCGCATCAACACGCGCGCAACCGGCTCCAATGCAAGCTACCAGTCGTTTCAAACAGAATTCTCCCACAGGTTTCAAAAGGGTCTGCAAGTCAACTCCGCCTATACCTTCGCCAAGGCGCTTGCTGATAATGAGGGCCCTGCCAACAATGGCGGGTTTGCGGGTGAGAGCGGCGGACAACGCGCTAGTTCCATCCTCGATCGCCGCGCTGACTTCGGGAACGTTTACGGAACCCGCCGCAACCGCTGGAGCTCGACGATGGTGTATGACCTGCCGTTCGGCCGCGGCAAGCAATTCGGATCCTCAATGAACCGGTTCGCTGACCTGGCGATAGGCGGTTGGCGGCTGGCTAACATCTTTCTGTGGCAGTCAGGTCCGTTCGAATCGCCGTACTTCCCAAACGGTCAGGGGGATCCCTCCGGTACCGGTTCGGGTTTGAACGGCACGAATACTGGTTTTGACGGGGGTCACCGTAACCAGGCGGCCGATAGAGTATTCGGGGTGAGCACCAAACCTGTTAATCGCACTCGCTACCTTTGGGCCAACCCCGCGAGCCTGACCTGCCCTGGCTATCCGGGCTGGACTCCGGGGACCGCTTGCACTACCGGTAGCGGTGATGGTCCATTCCCGAATCCGATTGGGCGCTTCGGCAATGCCCAGGTTGGCTCGATCGTCGGTCCAGGGACGGTGAACCTTTCGACCGGACTCAGCAAGGTGTTTCCCATCACCGAGCGGGTTCACCTGCGGGCGGAAGGCACCTTCACCAACGTGTTGAACCACACCAACCTCGGGGATCCAAATATGAATATCAGCTCGCCAAGCTTCGGTTTGATCAGCAACACGATCGGTTCAGACTTCGGCGGGGCGCGTTCCGGGCAGGTGTCGATGCGGTTGGATTTCTAACGCCCTGCACAGCGCTCTGCCATAGCCGACGGGGAGGTCAAGCCGACGCCAAACCTTCCCGTCTCCATCCCACGGCGCGTTTCTGCGCATGTCGCACGCCAGTCGGATGGTGCTCACCGGAGCTCGGGCGCGCGGCTATCTGTCCCGACCGCATGGAGCGTCTCAAAGAAGCGGACAACCGCTTCAAGATCACTTTGGGACAGCTTCGCAAGCAGACGACGGGTCTCGTTTTCTACTCCCTCATACATTGCGGCAAGTTTGCGCAGTCGCGCGGGGATCAGCGTGATGAGCAGGCTGCGGCGGTCGGCAGGGTTTGGCTCACGGCGAAGATAGCCGGCCTTCTCCAGGCGGTCGAGCGCAACCGTGACCCCGCCGCTGCTTAGACCCGTCCATGCGGCCAGACGGCTCGGCGTCGAGGGCCCATAGAGCTGGAGCATGTGAACCATCTGCATGTCGGTAAGGCCGAGGCCGGCCTTTTCCGCCGCCTGGGCATTGAAGAAGATGCCTGCGGCGATGAACTTGCGAATCTCCAGCACGATGCGATCGGCTGTGGTGACCGGCGCCGGCACGATAGCCGGGTCCGCTTGCGTGGGCGCTGTGCGGCGCGCTTTTCTCTTCCTGGGCATAGACATGGGTTTTCTCTTATGGTTTACTATCCATATATCTTATTAAATAAGATATATGGAGGATGAACAAAATGGTTTCCACAGTCAAAGCTTACAAGGGAATGGGCATGGAAGGCAGCACGGCGCGCTGGTATGACCGCACCACGCGCAAAGACATGCCGGAGATCAGGGCCCTGGCGCTGCGCATTGCGGCCGCCGTTCCCGCGGGTGGCGTGGTACTCGAGGTGGCTCCGGGGCCGGGCTTTCTTTCGATCGAGTTGGCCAAGCGAGGATTGCAGGTACGCGCGGTCGACATCAGCAAGACCTTTGTCCAGATCGCGCAGCGCAACGCGGTCACCGAGGGTGTCGCCGCGCGGTTCGAACTGGGCAACGCGGCGGCTCTGCCGGCAGAGGATGCAAGCGTAGACTTCGTGGTTTGCCGGGCGGCGTTCAAGAACTTCACCCAGCCGGTGAAGGCGCTGTCGGAGATGCGGCGCGTGCTGCGGCCGGGTGGTATGGCGCTGCTGATCGATATGCGGCGGGATGTGCCGGTGGCCGAGGTGAAGCGGTACGTCGACGGGCTGGGCGTAAGCCGGTTGAACCGCTGGTTTATGATGGTTGTCTTTCGCGGCATGTTGATCAAACGGGCCTATCCGCTGGAGGAGATTCGGCGCATGGCCATGGAAGCGGGTTGGGCCGAACTGCGCATTGATCCGTCTCCCATGGGATTTGAAGCCTGGATGAATCGATGATGACTCGATGATGACGAGATAGGGCGGGCAAGGGCGCGAGGATCCGGCACACGTCAGCGCCCGGACCAAAATGAATCGACAACCACGAGCATTGCTGACCGGGGCTTCCTCAGTATGGGCGATACGCGTCGTCTGCTTCGCTGGTTTCAGCATTTTCCTTTCCTTCCTGCGCGGGTATGCGCAAACCGGCTGGCCAGATGTCGGTCACGATCATCAGGCGCAGAGGTACTCTCCGCTCAAGCAGATCGATGTGCAGAACGTTTCCCGGTTGGCTCCGGCGTGGACGTATGCGCTCGCAGACGAAAGCGGTGGCACCGGCAGCAGGACGATAGAATCCGTGCCCCTGGTGGTGAACGGCCGCATGTATGTTTCGTGGCCCTTCTGTCACGTTGCGGCGCTCGATCCCGAAACCGGTCGCCAGTTTTGGCGATATACCGCGCCCCGATGTCCTTACCGGGGCCCCGGGTTGTCATCCATGCGCAGCATGGCTTACTGGCCAGGTGACAAGGCGCGGGGAGCGCGCATTTTGTTCGGGACGGAAGAGGGCGAACTCTATGCGCTGGATGCGAAGACGGGTGCCCCGGTCGAAGAATTCGGCGCCCACGGCATCCTCAACCTCAAAACGCCTGAGGTGATGAAGAGCTATCCGCGCATGCACTACGGGCTCACCTCTGCGCCGCTGGTTTTTGAAAACCTTTTGATCACCGGGAGTCACATTGACGACGAAACCGGTTCCAGGGGCCCGGCCGGAGACGTGCGCGCCTGGGACGTGCGCAGCGGCAAGCTGGTGTGGACCTTTCATACCGTGCCGCGGCCTGGCGAAGCGGGTCATGAGAGCTGGACCGGCGATAGCTGGAAGGATATTGCCGGGGGAGATGTCTGGTCCTTCTTTACGATTGATGAGAAGCGCGGAATTCTCTACATGCCGGTGGGTTCGGTGAACAACGATCACTACGGAGTGGATCGCCCTGGCCCTGATCTTTTCGCAAACTCCCTGGTTGCTGTCGATGTGAGAACCGGAAAGCTCAAGTGGTATTTCCAGGCGATCCATCATGATCTCTGGGATTACGACATGCCCGCGGCGCCGATGCTCTTTGACGTTGTCCATCATGGTGCGCGAGTCCCCGCGGTCGCGGTCATCACCAAGAATCCTCTATTGTTCATTCTGAACCGCGTAACCGGGCAGCCGATCTACGGCGCCGAAGAACGGCCCGTACCGGCAGGAGATGCGCCAGGCGAATGGTATTCACCGACGCAACCGTTTCCGTTGAAGCCCCCACCGTTATCTCGACTTAGTTTTACGGAAAATGACTTCGCCAGGATCACTCCGGAGCACGAGGCCGAATGCCGCGAGTGGTATGCAAAATTCCTGCAGCGCGGCGGGGTGCCCAACAAGGGTCCGTACACGCCTTCTTCTCCCAATGGAACTTTGCAATTTCCCGATCATTGGGGTGGGGCCTGGATGTGGGGCGGAGCCTTCGATCCCGAACTCGGCTACTACATCATCAATACGACGGATTCAGGCGCGCTTCACTTTATTGAGAACCAGCCGAATCCGAAGCCTGCACCGCTCTATGCCGATCCGGATGGTCAATCGCCGATCTTGTACAGCACGAAGCCGAGCGCGGTCCAGTCAGCGATCTCGTTTTCGGCGTACTCATTTTCGGCCAACGGTTGGCCTTGCTGGGCTCCGCCCTGGGGCCGGCTTACCGCGGTGGACGTGAATACCGGCGATATTGCCTGGCAAGTGCCTTACGGCACCGTGGCTGGAGTTCCAGCGGGTGTCAAGACAGGAGCACCGAGTTCTCGCGGTGGTCCCACGACCACTGCGGGAGGCCTTATCTTCATGACCGGCACACTCGACCAGTATTTTCGAGCTCTGGAAACGAAGACCGGTAAAGAGTTGTGGTCCTTCAAGATGGACCAGGCTCCATTGGCGGTTCCCATTGTCTATACAGGCAAGAGCGGAAAAGAATACGTCGCCGTCGCAGCGGGTGAGAACCTGGTCGCCTTTGCATTGGACGGGAAAGCGTCGGCGGGCCAGACCATGTTGTATGGGCAAACCCACTTGCCGGAAGGCAGCGGCAGGGAACTGGTGCAGCAGGTTTGTAATAGCTGCCACTCTGTGGACTTGATCACAACCCATCGCCAGACTCGGGACGAGTGGACGGCGACAGTGCAGCGAATGGCGCAGCATGGCGCCTCCGCGACCGATGAACAGTTCAATGAAATTGTGGATTACTTAGCCAACAACCTCGGGCGTACTCCGGACCCCAAGGAGTAGATAGAGGCACACCGTTCCTGTGAGGAACTGCCCGCCCACTTACAGAAATCATAAAGTGCGGAGCCACCCTAACTTTGTCATCCCGGCTCGGCTCGCGGTGGCGAGTGAAGCGAGAAATTGCAAGGGCAACAAAAGCTTTGGGTGCCCCATTCAAGCCGTACTGTGGCTTGAGTGGGCTACCATGCCTCCCCCACTCGTTTGTCGCTAGGACCGTAACCGAGGGACCTGCTGTTCCACTCGAGGACGCTACGAACATAAATCCAATACGCTGCGCAGCAAGGCGACAGTTCCGTGTTCGAGCACGCTCTTAGATTGCACGCATACCCTGGGACAAACCTGTCATATTAAATTCTATGGAGCACATTCCGGGAGTGGCGCCCCCCCAATGGAGCCGAAGGAGCTTCGTGCGCCACAGCGCAGCGCTGGCCGCCTCGCTTCCGTGGCTCAGTTCCTGCAAGTCTTTGAACCGGCGAGAGCTCATCTTCGCTCTGGGCTGGGTGCCCAACGTGGAGTATGCCGATCTATGGGTGGCCCTCGAGAAGGGATATTTCGCCCAGGAAAAGGTTGCAGTGAAGGTGTGGCCCGGCGGTCCCAATGCGCCGCAGCCGGTGATCGAAGTGGCCGCGCGCCAGGCGCATATCGGAGAGGCAGAGTGGCTGCCGCTGCTCGACGCGTGCCTTCGCGGCAATGACTTCGTGATCATTGGTTCCATCTTTCCTGTGCACCCCGCCGCGTTGATGTCTCTGCCGCGGCGGCCGGTCCGCCGGCCTGAGGACCTTCCTCATTGCCGCTTCCTCATCCAAGGGCCGAGCGAGCGGACCGCCATCGAAGCCATGTTCAAGCTGAATCATCTGCCACCCGACTATCAACTGATCCCCGTCGGCTTTTCCCCCGAAGCGCTGCTCAATGGCGCTGGAGATGCGTACTACTGCTTCATTACCAACCAGCCGCTGATGCTCGAGGACATGGGTATGCGTCCGGGTGTGGATTTTATTGTGACCAGGCTCGACCGACTCGGGTACAAGGTCCCATCGACGCTGCTCTTTGTCGACCGACAGACTTTGCATGCGCGACGACCCGAGCTGGTCGGGTTGCTCAAGGCCCGTCTTCGGGGCAAGGCAGCGAATGATCTTGACCCGGCCTATGCAGCGCGGCTTGCGGTGGACAAATTTGGTGTCGATCTCGGCCTCACCTTCCAGCATGAGCTGCGCACCAACCAACTGCAGTTGCCGCTCTACCAGGCGCCCGGATCGCCGGGTCCCTTCTGGATTTCTGAGCAAGACCTGGTCAATAACATGTATGGCGCCGCCAGCGCCGCTGGTCGAATGAACCTGCCCGATCCGTCGCGGCTGATGGACATGTCATTGCTCCAGGAGGCATACCAAAGCCTGGCGATGGAGAGGAAAGAAGCATGAGAGAGGCCGACCTGCTAGTTCATCACGCCAGCGTCGTGACCTTCGATGACGACGGCACGGAGCTCGGCGACGCATCCATCGCCATCGTAGGCAACAGCATCGCCTGGATGGGGCCCGCTACGCAGAGCGCGCAACATTTTCATGCGCGCGAGACAATCGATGCCACCGGGCTGATCGCCATGCCCGGCTTCGTCGATGCGCATGTTCATACCGCGCAGCAGTTCCTGCACGGCAAGATCGCCGCCATTCGGCGTAGGGGCGAGTTGAAAAGCCCCATGTGGTCCCGCTACCTGATTCCGTTCGAGAGCGGGCTCGAACCCGAAGATGTGTACTGCAGTGGACTCGCGGCCTACGCCTCGATGATCAGCAGCGGCACCACCTGCTTTCTCGAGGCGGGCGGACCTTTCCCGGATGAAATGGGAAGGGCCGCCGACGAGATCGGCATCCGTGGCCGCATCGCGCTCTCCACCATGGACATGGATGAGAGCATTCCCAAAGGCTCGCGCTTCACCACCGAAGAGGCACTCAAAAGAAATGAAGAGCTGGTCAAGCGCTGGCAGCATCATCCGCGTGTGCATGCGTGGCTCTCACTGCGCCAGATCATGGTCAACACGACCGAGCTAACGCGCGGCATGAGCGCATTGGCCGGCCAGCTCGACACGCCCATCCACACCCACCTCGCAGAAGGAACCTATGAGGTGGACTACGCCATCAGCAACTGGGGCTTGCGGCCGGCCGAGTATCTGGAGAGCATCGGGGCCCTCAACGCGCATGTCCACGCGGCCCACTCTGTGTTGCTCAGCCTCCATGAGCTAGACCTCTACCAGGCACGCAATGTTTCCGCGTGTCACTGTGCCTTCAACAACTACACCATGGGCTCCCCGCGGGTGTTGGAGATGCTGCAGCGTAAGATTCGCCTGGGGCTGGGCACCGATGGCGCGGCGACTCGCGGCAGTCTGGATATGTTCGAGGTGGTGCATGCAGCCACGGTCGGCCAGCAGGCAGTGGGAGGAACTCCGTACCACATCGATCCGCCCATCACCCATGAGCAGATGCTACGCGCCGCCATACGCGGAGGGGCGCGCGCGGCGCGGCTGGAGCGGCATATTGGGTCACTTGAAGTAGGCAAGCTGGCCGACCTGATCCTGGTCGATTCCACCAGCCATGCGCAGTTCCCAAATCACGATCCCATGATTACGCTGGCGGAGAGCACCGTAGGCCCCAATGTGAGGACCGTCATCATCGATGGCCGGGTGGTGATGAAAGACCGCGTTTTGCTCACGGTCGATCTGGCGGCCATGAAAGAACGGCTGCAACGGCAATACGGCATTCTCATGGAACGCTTCGAGAGGGCCATCGCCTGACCTATGGCCAAGGTTGAGATTCGTGGCGTCAGCAAAGCGTATGCTCTCGATCGACGTGATTCCGTGCTTGCGCTCAAGGACGTGAACCTGACCATCGACGACGGCGAGTTCGTCGCTCTGCTTGGTCCCTCCGGCTGCGGCAAGAGCACGCTGCTGCACCTGGTCGCCGCACTGGAAGAAGTATCGACAGGGTCCATCCTGGTAGATGGCGAATCACCTGCGCTGCTGCGCGACCAGCACCGCCTTGGAATTGCCTTCCAGGATCATGCGCTGCTCCCCTGGCTCTCGGTGAAGGCCAACGTCGCGCTGCCGTTCAAGATCGCGGGCTTGCCTGTTGACCACGCCCGGGTGCGGCACTTGATCGAGCTGGCCGGCTTGCAGGGCTTCGAAGAGGCACGACCCAGTCAGCTCTCCGGTGGCATGCGCCAACGTGCCGCAATTGCCCGTTCACTCTGTCTCGAACCAACGCTGCTGTTGCTCGATGAGCCCTTTGGTGCGCTCGACGCCGTCACCCGGCGGCGCATGAATCTCGAGTTGCAACAAATCTGGCTGGAGGGAAGCCTGACGACTTTGATGGTGACCCACTCGGTAGACGAGGCGCTCTTTCTGGCCGATCGTGTGGTTGTCATGAGCGGGCGGCCAGGCGTGATCGTAGAGGCTATCTCCGTGCCCTTCCCCCGTCCGCGCCGAATCGACTGCATGCGTTCGGAGCAGTTTCACCAGCTGATCGATCACCTGACTTTGCTTCTGGAGCACTAGAGCCTTTTAGCTAATGGTGTAGACGAGGAAACTGAGCTCGACGCGGCCATTCCGCCAAACCGGGGTGGAAAGAATGGCCGCACATAACCGATCTCGCCGGACCACAGTATTAGCTAAAATGCGTTAAAGTGCAAAGCGAAAAGAGACCGACGATCGTCTATGTCGTCCTGGCGCAGTTGGGTCTGCTGGCCGCCTGGCAGGCGTTGGCCCACTCAGGCGCCGCCGGGCTTACCGTTCCGACTCCGGCCAGTGTGATGCGGGTTTATCTGCAGCCAAGATTCGCGGCCTTGCTCTGCCGGTCCGCACTTGCCACCGTAAGCTCGGCGGCGGGGGGCTTTGCTGCGGGCGCTGTGCTGGGAGTGGTCACTGCGATGGTTGCGTATGTGCTGCCGCCGCTACGGCCCGGACTGGATCGACTGGCGGTGACTGTCAACGCGATTCCCGCGGTCGTGCTGGGACCGATCTTCATCCTGTTGGTGAGCCGGGAGCTGACGCCGGCCTTGCTTGCGGCCATATCGGTCTTCTTTCTCATCTACGTTGCGGTTGCGTCCGGGCTGCACACTGCCTCCGCTGGCCTGAGCGCGATGATGACCACCTTCGGGGCCGGCAGGTGGCAGCGCTTGCGTTACCTCGACCTTCCCTCCGCCGTGCCTTCGTTGCTCAGCGGGGTGAAAGTTTCGGTGACTGCGGCGATGATCGGCGCTGTCGTGGGGGAGTGGTTCGGGGCTCCTACAGGGCTGGGCATCGTTATTTTGAACACCATGCAGAACTTTGAGATACCGCTGATGTGGGCGGCTGTGTTGCTGGTGGCCTTGATCTCGCTCGCGGGCTATGGCGCTGCTCATGCAGCGGAACGCTATGTCGCGCGGAGATTTCTATGATGCGGCGCTTCTTCTCCCAGAGTTGGGGGTTGTTGCTGATCTTTGCGGCCTGGCAGCTGTGGGTCATGTCGGCCCACTACAACAGCATCGTGGCTGTATCGCCAGTCGCCGTGGTGAGCGATATCGTGCTCCATCCAGTGTTTTATCTGATGCCTGCTTTGTGGACGCTCGGCTTCGCGCTCAGCGGCCTTGCCGCGGGGTTAATCGTGGGCTTGCTCCTGGCGATAGCCGGCTGGAGATCACAGGTTCTGTCCGCCACCATCAGTCCTGCTGCGCTGCTGCTCAGCTCGACCCCCGTTGTCTGCCTGATACCGCTATTGGCGCGCATCTTCGGCTACCAGAGCCGCACGGAGTTTGTCACCGTGGCCATCATGACGTTTTTTCCGGGCTTTGTCTTTGCCAGCAAAGGTTTAAGAACACTGCCGCCCGGGTCGGGCGAGTTCTTCGCCGTGCTGGCGGCAACCCGGGGCCAGCGGTTGGTATGGCTTGCCTTGCCTGCTGCTGTGCCCGGCATGGCAGTGGCGTTGCGCATCGGGGCGGCTTACAGCGTCATGGTGACCATGATCTCGGAATACCTGATGCAGACGGGAGGTCTGGGCAATATGTTCGCCCTTACCAGCCAGGCCTTCGAGACCGAACGCGCCTGGGGAGCCAGCCTGGTGGCCATGATGCTCTCGGTTGCGCTTTACAACGCCGCCGGCGCGGTGGAGACGCAGGTGCGCGCTCGTTACCGCTGAAGGGGATCAGGCTATCTCATCCGGCGCGGAATCCTTTCTTCCCATGTAGAGATCGTCCAGATACTTGCCCCACTTGGTTTGCTCCGGGTCAAGCCTGTTCTCGAGTTTTGCGCCTTGCGTCCACCAGTGGACGATGTCGCGACCCAACGCTGCGCCCCGGCGCGTATGCATGTCCACCTGGAAGTCCTGTACTTCGACCCGGCGCTCCCCGCGGGCGACGGCAAATTGAGCCCAGGTGGCGAGCTCCATCGTGGTATTGTCCTTCTTCGCGGTCGCGAGCAGGCGCACGGCATGCACGGAGTACATCCAGCGATCGCCACGATCGACCATGCGCAGACGCTGGGTGTTCAGAGCCTCGAGGATGGCAGGTGCCTCCCTCAGTCCAAAGCCAACATCTTCGGTGGCAATGATCTCCAGCCTGCGCCATAGCACCTCCTCCGCTTCGGGGCCGCTCAAGAAAAATTCGTACGCGGCGAGCACCGCCTCCTCCACCAAACCACGGCGTATCGACTTCTGCAGCACAGAGCGGAGCTCGTCGAAGGCATAGCCGTTGACCGATGTTGCCCGGCTCCATACATCCTGACTCTGGTAGTTTTGCGGCATGACGCTCCTTATCCCGCGAGGATTTGCATTCGATTAAACCCGGGCGGGCCAAACACCGCAAGTTAGCCGATGGCTTCCATGGTTTACATGCGGGCCGGTGGTCCAATAGAGTGAGTTGGCAATGTAGGGAGGTCAAAATTGAAGTGGCTGCTCACGTTTCTCCTGTTTAACCTTTCCGCCTTCGCGCAACAAACTCCCGTGCCGGTCATTGACTACACTTCGGTGTCAAATTTTCTCAAGCTTCCGCCTGACATGTATCTGGGAGAAATGGCTGGTGTGGCGGTCAACTCCAAGGGGCATATCTTTGCGTTATCTCGTGGCAACACGACTGGTCCTGCTTACGGGGCTGCTGCATCGCAGCTGCTTGAATTCGGCTCCGACGGCAAGTTCATCCGCGAGATTGGCCACCATCTGTATGCCTGGTCTTTCGGCCATTCCGTAAAGATCGATCCCGAAGACAATATCTGGGTGGCGGATAAGGGCTCGGACATGGTCATCAAGTTCGATCCGGAGGGTCGCGTGGTCATGGTTTTTGGACGCAAACAGGAAGCGTCCGACGAGGGCACCGAACCTCTCAAGCATCCCAAACCGCCATTGCCTCCTGTAGACGGAATGTTTCGCCAGGTGACCGACATGGCGTGGGATTCGGCAGGGAACACCTATATCAGCGATGGCTACATCAATTCGCGGGTAGCCAAAGTGGATAAGAATGGCAACTGGCTTAAGTCCTGGGGCGAGCCCGGGGATGGGCCCGGTCAATTCAGTGTGCCCCATAGCATTGCTGTCGATGCCACCGGAAATATCTACGTAGCGGATCGCGGCAACCGCCGTATTCAGGTCTTTGACACCGAAGGCAAGTTCCTTCGCCAGATCACCATTGATGTGCCTTTCGATCCGAACACTCGTCCAGCCATCGGACCCACGCCGAGTCAGGCCACTTCCGCTAATGGCACCATGAAGGCCGGATCCCCCTGGGCTCTCTGTATTACACCGCTTCCCCATCAAGTGCTGTTCAGCTCAGATGCCTATCCAGGCCGGATCTACAAGCTGAGTCTCGACGGGAAGGTGCTTGGCTACCTGGGCGAGTCGGGCAAGCAGCTCAAGCAATTCGGATGGATTCACGAAATCGCCTGCCCGTCAGAAAACGAACTCTACGTTGCCGAATTGCTGAATTGGCGGGTGCAGAAGCTCATCCTGAAGCCCACGCGCTAGCGCATCATCTGCTAAAGCGGGATTGGGTCCGGTGCCGGTGGCCGCAAGCGCCAACCAAACACTGCCGCCAGACCGGCAATGCTTAGGATCCCGATGACCAGTGCGACACAGCCTGGCCAACCGCCTTGTTTCCACAGCAAGCCCGGAAGGATCCCGCCCACCGTGCCGCCGATATAGTAGCTGCAGATGTACATTCCCGCGGCCGAGACGCGGGTGCCGGCTGGTGCAGCATCCCGCAGGAAGCTATTGGCGCAGGTCTGGGCTACGAAGACACCCGAGCCGGCAATCGCCAGCCCCAAAGCCACGATCCACAAAGAATGGATCAGCGTCAGGGCGACTCCAGTCACGCAGAAAGCTATGGCGGTGATCATTCCGTGCCGCAGCCCTACTCTTGCCAGAAACGCCCCTGCAACCAGCGTAGTGATTAATCCACAAAGATAGACCGTGAAGAGGTAGCTCAGTTGTTGTGTCGAGAGGTGAAAGGGGGCAGCCGCAAGGTAAAAAGTTATGTAGCTGAATGTCGCTACCAGCGCGAAGAGCATACAGAACCCGATCGCGAAGGTGGCCAGCAGGCGGGGATTGCGCAGGTTATTCAGCAGGGGCGCCAGCTTCGATTCAGGTTGTCGCAGTGCACGCGTTGTCTGCGCCGGTCGCAACAGCCGCTGCGTCAGTACTACGCCACCCAAACCCATAAGGCCGAGCACCACAAACACCGTGTGCCAGCCGTAGCTGGCGCCGATCACACCACCCAGGATGCGTCCAAAAAAACCTCCAAAGACTGTGCCGGCCACATAAAAGCTCATCACCCGGGGTACCAGCAACGCGGGCCATTCCTCGGTGATGTAGGCGATGGTAATGATAAAAATTGCCGGTGTTACCAGCCCCTGCAGAAACCTCCAGACCGCTAGCACCGGTAGACTTGTCGCCGTTGCGGTCATCAGTGTGCAGAGCGCAAGCACCGTCATGGAGCCCACGATCATCCGTTTGCGGTCGACTCTTTCGGCAAAAATGGCCAGTAGCGCTGCCGACAGGGCAACACCGAGCGTCGAGGCGCTGATCGTCAGGCTGACGTTGGCTTCTGATGCGTGGAAAACTGTAGCCAGCAGGGGCAAAAGTGGCTGGGTGCAGTACAGGTCGATAAATGACAACATGCCGCACACAAATGCCGCGAATACCTGGCTATAAGGTCTAAGGCCCCTTTCATCCAGGACCTCCGACGTCGCAGTCATCGGCTCATTGAGTGCAGGGCTAATGGCAATGGACATGAAATAGAGATGTCTCCTGGCGGGAAGCCGTCGCAAATTGATAACGTTAACCCTTCAGCCTTGCTGCCAAGGCGAAGGAAACAAAAGGCCATGGAGTCATTGTGACGCGAAATGGATGGTTGCACCAACCCTCTCTCTGGCTATGTTTGCTATCGCTCTGCTTGGGCATCCAATCTCTCGCGCAACCATCGTCTCCGGAACCCATGATCCGCTACACCGCTTACTGCTTCATCACTCCCAGGTGCCGCTGTTGTGCGGAGCACCGGCAGGATGGATCCCGGGTTGTAAGCGCTGAAAGTCCCTACTGATCTCAGGAGATGAATAGAATGCCCGTGCAGAAATGTGCGAACGAAGCGAACTAAGTCTGCCCCTTGAGGCTGCGGGTCCACAATGATCGTCCTGGGTGGAGGATGCGGGAAAAGGGCTATCCCGCCAAAGAGACTGCCGCCAAACCTGAACGGATTGTTAAGGAGGCTTCTCGCCTCTTCTCTGAACGGGGATTTGGATGGCTGCGGAGAGACAGAGGCAACGTTACCCTTGCTTCAACGATCATATTGAGTTAGTAAACGTCCCGCCTGTCCCTCCTCAGGCCATCCCTCCTCAGGCCCGAGCACTCTCGCAGCTAGCGCAGCTATTCCGCCGGCGCCATGGTGACCTGAACGCTTGGAACAAGGATCAGGAGATCCCGGAAAGCATCCATCTTTACAAGAGCACCGGGTTGCGCTCAATATTGATCCGGAACGCTCGACACTTCCTTCCCTACAAGCCTGAACCCAGTAGCTGAAAACGGAATGCACACTCGATCACATCACGCTTTCGCACATCCGGGCTTGCGAGACTGCAGGACTCGCCGGCCATTTGGTGATACAGGAAATGCTCACGAGGTTGCGATGGCGCGGTGAAAGACGCGGACTCGTTCACCAGAAATGGGAGCTTTCAGTGGAGTCTTTCCCACTCAATCTTGCTGCAGTCTATTTCGACCCGCACCCGACCTCGATCTTCTCGCCGTTCTCAACGCCCGGCAGAGAGATAGACGGGCTGTCGCATTTTGTCCTGGCCATCACCGCAGGGATTTTTCTTGTAGTGAGCATCTTGCTCGTCCATGTAATTACGCGATATCGAGCGCGCCCCGGTGAGAACTCAGAACCACCGCAGGTATTCGGGAGCTTGCAGATCGAACTATCGTGGACGATCATTCCGATTCTGATCATCGTGGTTCTGTTTCTCAGCACGGCGCGAGTCCTATTTTCCGTTCAAGACGCTCCGAAACCACCCACCGCGCTCGATGTCGTCGTCACCGGTCATCAGTTCTGGTGGGAGTTTCAGTACCCCCAGTATGGGGTCGTAACCGCGAACGAATTGCACCTGCCGTTGAGCACTCCAGCCGCGCCCAGGCCGGCGTTCCTAAAGCTGATGTCTGCTGATGTCATCCACAGCTTCTGGGTGCCGGAGTTGAACGGCAAGACGGATCTTGTGCCTAACAAAGTGAACGAAATGTGGATTGATCCGCAAAAGCCGGGCCTTTATTTGGGTCAATGTGCACAGTTCTGCGGCGCGGAGCACGCAAAGATGCTGCTTCGAGTTTATGTGGACACACCGGAGCAATTCCAGAAGTGGATCGCAGGCCAGCAGAAAACTCAGCCGGAACTCAACACGAACGATGCCGGGCACGCGGATCAAGGAAACACGAACGCCAGTGTCACCACAGTCGCCAGCTCACGATCGGACGCGAAACTTGGACAAGCCGATTTTGAGCACCAGGCGTGCTTCGCTTGCCACACGGTATCGGGCACAGCTGCGTTTGGCCGCATGGGTCCTAATCTGACGCACCTCATGAGCCGCGAGACTTTGGCTGCTGGAATCATCGCAAACAATGCGCAGAACCTGAAGGCGTGGATCGCGGACCCTGACACATTCAAACCCGGTTCATTAATGCCGGCCTTGCATCTCAGCGACCGGCAGAATGCAGAGATCACGGCGTACCTTTTAACCCTTAAGTAGGCGAGTGAGAAGCAACCATGGGCGGAGAGAGCATACCAATTGGACGTAATTTCGACGGGCGCCTGGATAGCACGCGGGCGCGCCCCAGCTTTCTCGAGGTCCTTTACCGCTGGATCTTCACTGTGGATCACAAGAGGCTGGGCATTCTCTACATCTCTTACGGCCTTCTGTTCCTGCTGGTCGCCGGAGTGGAAGCGCTGATGATTCGTATTCAGCTCTTCTTTCCCCACAATACATTTGTTTCGCTCTTTGTTTACAACCGGCTGTTTACCATGCACGGCACGACGATGGTTTTTTTTGTCGGCATGCCGCTGATCTTCGGGTTGGCCAACTATCTTGTTCCGCTAATGATCGGGGCGCGTGACATGGCGTTCCCGCGGCTGAACGCCTTCAGCTTCTGGATCAGCGCTTTGGCGGGTCCCTTGCTCTACTACAGCTTCATCGCTGGAACCGGTCCGGCAGGGACCGGTTCCGCGCCCGATGTGGGTTGGTTCGCATACGCCCCACTGACCGAACGCGCCTTCTCGCCCGGTCACACCATGGACTATTGGACAGTATCTTTGCTCCTGAGCGGCGTAGGCAGCATCGGCGCGGCAATCAACATCCTCGCTACGGTGTTCTGCATGCGATGCAAAGGGATGACCCTTTTAAGGATTCCATTGCTGCCCTGGCTCTACGTTACCGTCTCATTCCTCGTTCTTGTAGCAGTCAGCCCGCTTACCGCATGCCAGATCATGCTGATGATCGACCGTTACCTGGGCGGACATTTCTTCGATACCCAGGCAGGAGGTTCGGCGATGCTCTGGGCACACTTCTTCTGGATCTTCGGACACCCGGAGGTTTACGTACTTGTTCTGCCCGCCTTCGCAGTGGCCAACGAAATCATTCCAGTTTTCTCGCGCAAAGCCATCTTCGGCTATCCGGCGATGGTGGCGGCATCGGTTAGCATCGGTTTCATTAGTCTTGGCGTCTGGGCCCACCACATGTTCACGCTCGGCATGACCTCGTTCGGCAATGCCTTCTTCACCCTTTCCACGATGCTGGTTGCGATTCCCACCGGCATCAAAACATTCAACTGGATTGCCACCATGTGGGGGGGAAGGATCCGGTTCGAAGTACCGATGCTATTCTCGATAGCTTTTCTCTTCCAATTTGTGATTGCGGGCCTTACGGGAGTCATGCTTTCTGTTTCTGTATGGGACTGGCAGCTACACAATTCCTATTTTGTCGTGGCTCATTTTCACTACGTGTTGGTGGGCGCCATCGTGTTCATGATCTTTGCAGCGCTCTATTATTGGTACCCCAAGATGACCGGACGCATGCTCGATGATCGGCTGGGCAAATGGCATTTCTGGTTGATGGTGATCGGCTTTCACATGACCTTTGACGTAATGCATTTTCCCGGCCTGCTGGGCATGCCGCGACAAATCTACAACTACGAGCCGGATCGGGGATGGACCCTGATGAACCAGATCATTTCGGTGGGTGGATTCATTCAAGCCATCGCTGTACTGATCTTTGTCTATAACCTCGTGCATTCTTACTTCCGCGGCAAAGAAGCAGGTCCGGACCCGTGGGATGCGTGGACCCTGGAGTGGCTCACGTCCTCGCCTCCGCCTGCTTACAATTTCGCGGTTGACCCGGAAGTTTCCAGCCGCCGGCCGCTATGGGACCTGAAACATCCTGAAGATTCCGATTCCGCATTCGAGTAATTCGCCAAGAGGAGAACATGGCTACCATTCCCTTGCAGCACAGCAATCCTCAGGACACGTGGACCCAGCCCGCGCGCGGCACGGTCGCCATGGCGGCCCTTATTATTGCGGAGTCCTCCATCTTCACAATCTTTGTCGTCGCGTATCTCTATAACCTTGGCCGCGATGTGCAGGGGCCCACGCCCAAAGAGGTGCTTGACGTCCCCATTTTCTATACCGTGTGCCTGCTCTCATCGAGCTTGTTCATCTGGCTCGCCGAGCGGGCCATCGATCATGGCAAGATGGCGGCCTTCCGGCTCTGGTGGTCGATCACCATTCTGCTGGGCCTAACCTTCCTTTACGGCACAGCGACCGAGTGGCACAAGCTCATAGTGCACGATCAGCTGACCATCAGCACCAATTTGTTTGGAACGACGTACTACTCGCTTGTGGGTCTGCACGCTTCGCATGTCGTGATCGGCCTCATCATGATGCTGTTCACACTTGGGCTCGCCTTCGCCGGCGTGGTGGGCCGGCAGCATGCATATCGCGTCAGGACCCTGGCTCTCTACTGGCATTTCGTTGACGCTGTCTGGGTCGTCGTCTTCACCGTTGTTTACGTGGTGGGCAGATGAACGAAGGACACAATAAAAACATCGCTGAGTCGCAAAACGGCGACAAACAACTGGGCACGATCCATTTGCCTGCGCCCACGCCATGGCCTTTTCTCATGGCGCTCGGGTTGACGCTGGTCGGCGCTTCGCTGGTCACCAGTTTCTGGCTCATCTGGCTCGGCGCTCTTCTTTTCGTAATCTCTGTGCTGGGATGGTTCCGCAATGTGCTGCCGCACGAGGCACATGAAGATGTTCCGGTGTCTGAGGAGTTGTTCTCGTTTGTGCCTGTGTATGAAAATGTGGCGCGTATCGAAGTGCGCGAGACACACCGCGCGCAGTTGCCGCTCGAAACGTTTCCGATATCCAGCGGCATTATGGGCGGAATCGCGGGCGGCCTGGCCATGGTCATTCCGGCAGAGATCTACGGCGTGGTCCGCCACCACAGCATTTGGTACGTGGTCAATCTGCTGGGCGGCGCAGGCGTAGGGTCGTGGACCAATCCCACCGTAGAGCAGCTGAGCCATTTTCGTCTGAGCGCATTCATCACCGCCAATATCATCCAGGGCGCGACCACTCTCCTGGTCGGCATCCTTTACGGCGCGCTGCTTCCTATTTGGCCTCGAAGACCGATCCTGCTCGGCGGCATCGTTGCGCCCATTGCATGGACCGGCTTGCTGTATAGCATTCTCGGGCTTATCAATCCGTACTTCGCAAAGCACATTGACTGGTGGTCGTTCGCGGCTTCACAGGTGTTCTTCGGAGTTGTCGCTGGATTCGTGGTTGCGAAATCGGGCCGCCTCAAGCGCCTGCACCAGGTTCCGCTTGCGGTGCGGCTCGGTGTAGAGAGTCCCGGTTTGTCGCCGGAGCACGGCGGAGAAGATCACAAGCGATGAGGGTGAGGCCAATGTCTGCATGTCTCTCCGCACGGCTCTTGATTGTGGTGGTGAGATGCAATCTGCCCGGACGCCGTTTATGGTCAACTTCTCGTGTGATCTTCGACTCACGGCGGAAGCCAGAATCTCCATACACGCCAGGAACACGGCTTAGCAGCCGAGTAGCGGTTGCGGCGCGGGGAACGCACGTGGAGATGGCCCGGGCCGTGTTCCGTTCGACTCCAGCCTCAGTTCGGCCACTCATTGAACCCACGCCCACTCAGGATCATGGGCACGCACTTTTCCGCCCGCGCTGCTCTGGTTTTTGCCTGCTTCGCAGATGAGACGTGGAAAATGTATGACTTCCTCCGGCCTGGTGTGAGCGTTGCGAATGCCGACCTGAGAACCGCGTTGTCATCTAACCTCCTCTGCAACTCCTCAGGAATTGGATACTCTGAAGGTTTCTTTAGGTCTATCTTCTTCCCGGACTCCTCCAATTCGATGGCTTCGTAGAGGTAGTCCTTCAGGGTCGATCGTACGGCCGCAATCTCCCGAAGCGAGGTGAATTTAATCCATCGCCCGGCCTGCGTATGTTCTCCAATCCTTTCGAGAACGTGCTTCGGATCTTTGAGCAGTGCGCCCTTGAAGAACGAGAACGCGCACGACTCCTTGAGCGGGATCACGATCGCCACGTTTTTCTTCAGAAAGGTGAAGCAAGGTTTGCCCCACTTGAGTTCTTCGGTCAGGTCGCAGTCGAGCGCGATCTGGCGTAGCTTATCTGTTTCCTTCTGCCACTTCTTCGCATAGGGAACTTTCATCGTTTCAGGCCCTTTTCCAAGATTGCTGAATTCATTCAATTCTGCCAGAAAATACAGTATGCTTGCTTCGCCATACAGTACTTTGACGAGTCGGTCGCGCAGTAAATCTTGATCGCGCCGGAAGCCGCGAGCCAGTGACCCTCAGCGTGGGCAGGGCTCGGAAAGTCCGTTTGAAGGAACGAGTGACAAAGGGGACGTAACCGAAACCAGTTCGTATCTGGGACTTGCGTGGAGCTGCTTCGGGAATGGTAAACGTCCCGTCCTCCCCTCTAGAGGACAGGGTTTGAACGAGTCTTCCGTCAGGCCGGACCCCCCGCGGGCTCAATCCGCGGAATGAATAGCAAAATGAGCAGGAATGCGATGGGATGCAATATCCCCGCGGAGATCAGCACCACGGAATAGCTATGCGAATGCGTGAGCACCACACCCACCATCAGGTCGAAGAGCATGGCGCCGAATGAGCCCACTGCGCCCATGAGCCCAGCCACCGAACCGACGACCACCGAAGGAAAGATGTCGGCGGAGAGAGTCTGCAGGATGGTGGACCAAAACTGGTGTGCAAAGAGGGCCATGCTGAAGATAGCCAGAGCCCAGCCCAGGGGAGATTTCGCAATCAGCAGCGACATCGGCATCATCCCGGCGCTCAACCCCAGGCATATCTTGCGCGACAGATTGACGGTCAGGTGGCGCCGGACCAGCAGGCTGCTTAGCCAGCCACCGGTAAAACTCCCAGCGCCCGCCAGGGCATAGGGGATCCAGGCGTAGTAACCGATTTGCTTTATGTTCAGATGCCGCACGTCGCCGAGATACTTGGGCAGCCAGAAGATGAAAAAGAACCATACCGCATCGGTGAGAAACTTGGCCGCCAGCAGAACCCACACTTGCCGGTATTTGAAGAGGCCAATCCAGGATATGCGGTCTTTCGCCCCGCCCGCGTGAGCGAGCCGAGCGCGAGCCAGCGACCGCTCAATATGCTCCAGCTCCCCCGGAGTGATGAATCTTTCTTTCGCCGGGAGATCGTAGAAGAGCCACCAGACCAGGGCCCAGACGAGGCCCGCTGCGCTGGTCAAGAAAAAGATCCATCGCCAATTGAGGGTGATGATGATGAGCGCAATGAGAGGAGGGGCCACCACGGCTCCTACGCTCGAACCGGTATTGACGATGCCAAAGGCGAACGCCCGGTCTTCTGCCGGAAACCATTCGGAGATAGCCTTTGCCGAGCAGGGAAATCCGCCGCCTTCTCCGAGGCCCAGTAGAAAGCGCGCGATCCCCAGGCCGAAGACAGTACTCACCAGGCCGTGCAAACCGGTGGCAGCGGACCAAAATACGATCAGGATCGCGTAGCCTGTACGGGTTCCCAGCCAATCCGCGATCTTGCCCCCACCTGCATACATCACCGAGTAGGCAAGAAGAAACAGCATCTGGAGCACTGAGTATTGCTGATCGGAGACCGCAATATGCTTCTGAATCTCAATACTGGCGACGGGAAAACTCTGCCGGTCGAGATAGCTGAGTGCGGCGGCGCAAGCCAGGAGGCCGGCAATCCACCAGCGAAGATTTGGAATTCTGCGCATAGTGGGATTCAATGCTGGAGGATTTCGGTGATTTCGACCGCCCGATGAGAAGCCATACTCGCATAGGCTGCCTCGACTACGGCAAATGTTTTTTCCAGGTATTCGCGTGCCCCGGTTTCAAACGGACGCCCGGTCTCCAGAGATTCGATGAAATGGAGCTGCGTGGCACAAACGCTATCTCCACGGTATCCGACTCCGGGATCGCGCCAGATCGTCTCGTCGCCAGACCAGAGTGCGCCTTCCCTGGTTAACCGAATCGACCCTGCGTCTCCTTCGAACGTGGCTTCGTCAAGGGTTGGACCGCTGTCGTCGTGATTGAGAAAGCTGTGCCCATCCACCCACCCCATCGCGGTGTTGACGTGTCGCAGCGTCAGGATCACGTGGTCTTCGCCGGCCATGCGAGGATTTCTTCGCGCGCTCTCCGCATGGATCGAAGTAATGTCTCCGAAGAGGAAGCGTGCGGTATCGATGTGGTGCACCAGCACCTCATCGATCAGGAAGCGCCGCAGCTGACGGAAATACGCCTGGCGCGGATACGGCTCATCGCCCAAACCATCGCTCACCCGGCAGCGGAATCCATAGGCCAGCGGAGTGCCAATATCGCCCCGGGCAATGATGGCGCCGGCAGCGCGGTACCAGGCTTGCCATCGCCAATTTTCGTGAATCATGACCCGGACGCCATACCGCTCCGAAATCTCCACCATGCGGCGAGCGGTTTCCCAATCCGGCGCGATGGGCTTTTGGCAGATGATTGCCAGCCCTCTCTCCGCCGCCATCGAGAGCAGTTCCAGGTGCGTGGTCGAACGAGTGGCTATATCGACAAAGTCCAGCGCTTCGGCCTGCAGCATCTCTTCTGCCGAGGTATAAGCTCGCGGAGCGGCGGCCCGGGCTCTTTCAATCGAGAGATCACACGCCGCCACCAGTTCGACATTTGCTATGCGTCGCCAGGCCTCCACATGATTCCTGGAGAAGAACCCACATCCGATCAGGCCACCCTTGAATACCTTCACTCCTTAGCCGCCAGCAGGTGAGCCGGATTCGTGCACATCATCTGGCGGATGTGATCGAAAGAAAAGCCCGTACTGCGCAAACGCTCTGCGTAGAGCCGCAAGCCTTCCGCCGGCGGAGGTGTCTGTGGTTGGCCGAGGTCGGTGGATAGAATGGTGGTTTCCACGCCCGCTTCGATAATCGCTTGTTCAATTACCTGGAAAGGCACGCATCCGCAAAGATGGGTGGTAGAAACAAAGCACCGTTCGAACCACACGTGCCCCAGCGACGCCAGTTCTTTTTGCTGCTCGAAAGGATAGAAGGTTGGCGCCCACTCCGGGTGGGTCACCAACACTTTTCTCACTCCGCATTGACGTGCCTGGTGGATCAGTACGACTGACTCTCGTGGACTCAAGTGTCCTGTACTCAGGATGCAATCGGTCTGTGCCACCGCTTCCAGAATGGCATGTGCCGCTGGAACCAGGTTGCCGTTCTCGTCGAGAACGGTAATGCCCCCGGACTCGCCGTGATACGAGCGGTGATTGAGCGCGGACCGGGTGGGCATCCAGATTTCCTTGGCGCCCATGGCAAGCGCGAGCTTCACGGCGGCAACGTTGAGCCCTCCAACCGTTTCGTTCAGAACCAGCCCCCCGAAGACCCCGATGCCGGTGACCACCTTCGATACCAGCCACGCGCGCTCCACCGTAGAGTTCTGGTGCGACTTGATGAGGATGGCGCCCATGCCGGCGCGCTCCGCTTCGCGGGCGAGGTCCAGATCATTGAATCTCCGCACGTCCACGTCAGGCGCACTGTGCACGTGAAGATCGATCGCGTCCTCGAGGAAATCGGGCAAAAGATTCATCAGTGCTCAGCTCTCGAAGAGAAAAGTCTCTTCCACTCGTCCGTCACGCATGCCGAACATATGGCGGTGGAGATTGACTGTCGCATCGCTGTAATGGACCCAAACCTCCAACTGGTCGCCTACCTGCGCGGGGAAGTTGGGGTCTACGACATCGACGATGGCATGCTCGGCGTTCAGCCTGCGCAGACGTGCACCGTCTGCATTCTTCAGCATGGGGAGTCCGCGCTCACCGCTGATCTCCTTCAGGCCGATGTCGAGAATCAGCCTCTCGTTGCCGCTCCTGCTAATGACGGTTCCGAGCAGGCTGATTGCCAGGTCGAAGTCTGGGCATACGGTTTGGTAGTCGGTATCCATCAACAGGTACGATCCTCCCTGGATCTCCGTGACCCCGGGAAACCTGCCGGAGATGGAATAGGTTCCAGTTCCGCCGGCGCTGACAATCTCCAACGCAATGCCGTGCTCGCGGACGAGATTCGCTGAATCGACCAGCTTCCCCATCGCCTCGTGTACAGCCTTGACCTTGTCCGGTCCCGGCGCCAGCCGGACGCAATGCCCTTCGTAGCCGATCAGTCCGCGCAAGCGCAGACCCTGGGCAACCGCAAGCTTGGCCAGCGCCAGAACCGGCTCCCCCGGGAGCACTCCACAACGCCCCATGCCCGTGTCCACATCCACCACCACATTGAGCGGCACCTTGGCGCGGGCCGACGCTGCGGAGATCGCTGCGACCGTCCGCTCATTGTCGACCCCCACCATGATGTCTGTGATCCGGGCGATCTGCACCAGGCGTTCGATCGCGGTCGCGCCTGCGATCTCATTGGCCAGCAGGATGCCCCCGATTCCGCTTCTGGCCAGTGCTTCTGCCTCGCCCAGCGTGGCGCAGGTGATGCCGACGGCGCCCGCGGCCAGTTGCCGGCGGGCCAGGGCCACGCACTTGTGGTTCTTGTAGTGGGGGCGCAACCGGCTTGGTCCCTGGGAAAAAAATGCGGCCATCTTCTTGATGTTGGCTTCCATTGCGTCCATGTCGACCAGGAGAGCCGGTGTCTTTATCTGCGATCTCAACAAAGGAATTGCCCTGCTTTCTGGCGGGGATTGAACGTTTATCTTAGCTTGCATGTCCTGCCGCATCCACCAGGTAGAGCACTGCGTCGCCGCTGAACGGCGCCGTGAACGGCTGGCTGGAGGAGCCGGAGTGAATCGGAGGCTTGGTGATCGTCGCGCCGGTTGCAGGGTTGAACCATTCCACCTTCAAGTTTCTTGACCGCGGCATAGCTGATAGATCGACGGTAAACGATCCGCCGGAAGGAGCGTACACCAGATACTCGGCGCCGGCTGCCGGGGTCTGCGCCAAACAATAGCCGGTCGAACTGAGCGCTGGATGGGGGTTCACCTTCACCAGGTTCAACTTGCGCGAATATTTCACCGTGTACCCGAGATTATCCCTGAAGTTGTCATAGCGCGTGGCAGGTGCGGCGCAAATTCCCCTGGTGGGAGAGATACACAGGTTCCTATTCTCGCGCGGGTAGTAGAGCAGGTAAGGGTCCATGAACAGCACCTGGCTGCCGTTGGCGAAGTTCTTCCATACATAGTTGCGATTCTGTTGCGGTGTGTCCTTCCACGCAGCACCGTAGTAGGAATGATCGCTGTCGTTGATGTTCACCTTGCAGGCCGGCCTGCCGCTTCCGCAGGAGGTGGTTGGGGAGATCATGCTATTCGGTGCCACCCAGTCTGCGTTGGAGTTGTAGAGCATTGCATCGGTCGTTGCATTCGCGGGCAAAAGACCGGCCAATCCGATCGGGTGCTGGTGCGGTTTTCCAGCCTCATATTTTCTAATGTGCGCGATCTGGTAGTAGTTAAACCACTCCGTATTGCTCGGAGCTTCCTCGGAAACGATCCAGAGCACATTCGGCAAGTCGTTCAGGGTGTCGATCACTTTCTCCACAAAGGCATCCTGAAATCGGGTGATGGCGTTGGGCGCCGTCATGGTCATCGACGCCATGCCTTTAGGGCCGCTGGTGTAACCATCGTCGATGCCATTGATGTTGTTCGCATCGGTAAAGGGGTAGCCATCGCTTGCGCAGCGGAACAGGTTGATGAACTCCCCGGTAAAAAGATAAATACCGGCATAGATGCCGGCGTCATTCAGAGCTTGCGTCCTGGCCCGCAGGCGATCGAAGTAGCCCTGGTCGAACCGCGTAAGGTCGAATTTCAAGCCGCCGTCGGTCGCCTTGCCGGGACCCGTCCTTTGCCACGGTTGCGGACTCACCGTAAAGTCCGGGGGCGCTTTGCTGGTAGAGGGCAGGGAGCAGAATTTCGGCATTTCCACCCGCCATAGCAGGGTGAAGTTCTGTCCGTGCGCGGTGAGGAACTTGACGAAGGCAGGGAAATCCAGGGCCTGGGCGGACCCACCGCTGCCCCAATCCTGCAGTGTGTTCCAGGTCTGCGACCCGGCCAGGATGAGAGCTGTGCCGTTTGCGTCTTTAAAGTAGTGAGGGTTGCTGGAGGTCGCGAGCGGCCCAGCTATCCTGGCAGTGTCTTGAGCATGCGCGCACGGCGCAAGGCTCAAGAGAAGAAAAGGCAACAGACCAAGCTTCAAACGGCCACGGAGCATCGCTTTCCTCTCCACAATACGGGTCTTCCAGGGCTTAAACACGTTGCGGGAAAAGTCTGTGGCAAGTAAAGGAGCAGTTACACGGGCAACAAGAGCTTTGGGTGCCCCATTCAAGCCGTACTTTGGCTTGAGTGGGCTACCATGCCTCCCCCACTCGTTCGTGCAAAAGCCGACCCCGCAAGACTTGTTAACCACGCCCGATATAGGGCATATTCGTCGCCATCACGGTCATAAATTGGACATTCGCATCTAAAGGCAGGCTGGCCATGTAAACAACCGCTTCCCCAATGTGTTTTGCATCCATTCTTGGTTCCACCATCATCTCTCCGTTCGCCTGTAGAGAGGCAGATCCTGGCTTCCCGGTCATTTCCTTGCCCGCATTGCCGATATCGATTTGACCGCACGCAATGTTGTACGCGCGGCCATCGAGTGAGATAGATCTGGTGAGCCCGGTGACGGCATGCTTCGTAGCAGTATAAGGTGCTGAGTGGGGCCGCGGCACATAGGCCGAAACCGAGCCGTTGTTAATAATGCGCCCCCCTTGCGGCTGCTGTGACTTCATCATGCGGAATGCTTCCTGGGCACACAGGAACGAGCCGGTCAAATTCACGTTCACCACTTCGCACCATTGCTCGTAACTCAGGTCTTCGAATGGAGTTCCTGTGTTCACGCCCGCGTTGTTGAAGAGGACATCCAACCGGCCGAATTTCTCCCGGGTAACGGCAAACAAGGCACGGACCGAATCGGGCTGGCGCACGTCCGTGGATATGGCATGCATGTTTCCGCCGCCAGCCATGGTGGCGGTTTTTTCCAGTTCCGCCAGCCGCCGCCCAGCCAACACTAGCGAATATCCGGCAGAAGCCATCTCCAGTGCGACCGCCCGGCCGATACCGCTGCCTGCTCCGGTAATGATCGCCACCTTGCCCTGCCCACTGCTCTTTCCTGCGAGATCCCTGCTCACCTGCATTCCCTCCATCGAGTCATGTCCGCGATTTCTCCGCAGCTAGAGCATTTTTGCTAATGGTGTAGACCAGGAAACTGAACTCAACGCGGCCATTCCGCTAAAGAATGGCCGCACATAACTGATCCCACCGGCCCACAGTATTAGCAAAAATGCGTTATTTGGCATAGAAACGATAGCGGATGTTCCAATGCGCCGTTTTCCCCGGCGCGATCACCAGGTGAATATATGCCTCGGGACAAATCGTGGTGCGAGGAGACCAGAAGTTGAAACGCGACATGGGTACATCCGCTGTTTGCTCCACCCCCACGCCTGTCTTTCGATCCTCGACCGTAATGTCGTAATCCGAGGAGCTGTTGGAATAGCCGGTCAGAAAGCTTTCCACGTACTGCTCCGATTGCAGCTCCTGACGATAAACGATTTCTTTACCGTCGATCCCGGCCAGCGGCTCCATCGATTTCTCCGCCTTGGGTGCAAAGGGAAACCGCACCACCATTCCCGGTCCGCTGGGAGCGCCATCCAGCATAAAGAAGTCGTGGTCATAGACCTCCGTGTCGATGGTCTTCGTCCCGGTGTTCTTCAGGCTGTGCTCAAGGATGAGAACGGGCTCCTTGGGGTCGAGCCTAACCGTCTTCTCATAGTCATACGCGATGCCAATGGGCGATTGCAGCTGTTGCCGGAAAGACACCTCACTGCGCTTGGCGTGAACCGTCCACTTGCCACCGTCTACCAGGGGATAGGTGTACATGAATTGATAGGCAGAATCGTCCTTCTTGCGCAGCACGCCGACGCCCAGCTTCACGAATAGCTCGCCCGGCTTCGCCTGCCCATAGTCCATAGCCCCGTCGTCGGACCTGAATTCCTCGACTGGCCCGGCAATGGCGTCGGCTAACAGAGGATCGTAGTGGGAAAACCAGATCCCGAAGTAGGTGTGGCCTTTATAGGCCAGGCACGGGATGATTCCAGACCAATCGAACCGTGAAGCGCGGTAGTACCCATTCTTTGCGTCCGGCAGGTAGAGTACGGCCTGCACCTGCCCGTTGGAGATGGATGCTTTGGGGTAGTTTGCCTGCTGCACCGAGGAGCACCCGGGCGAGGCGCTCTCCGCTTTCGCGGCTAGAACGGCTAAAGCCAAAAGAAATCCGGCCAGGAGTGTTTTCAGGGCAGTCGTCCGCCTTCCTCATCGCCGCCTGCGTCGGCAGCCCGGTGCATGTCAGCACGTATTTTAGTATCGCCTCCTCTTAAAGGCACAAGCTAAGGGTTCCCATACATCCTAAAAGGCGGAAACTGAATCTTCATAAGTGTTTTGGTGGTACAAAATCGGGCTGCACCGCAAACGTTGACCCTTGGCGCAGTGGAGCCTATGAGGCTACGCGGTTTATAAGGTCGGCGTGGATTATCCTCGCCGCGAAGGAGAACGTATGTCACTCGTCGTGATTCTGGTTATTTTGCTTTTGGTCTTTGGGTTTGGTGGCTATCGCCTGGGACCTGGACTCGGTTACTACGGCGGCGGCGGCATCAGCCTGATCATCTTGATCGTGATCATTCTGCTGCTCTTGCGCGTCATTTGACGATCGCCCAGAACGGGCGGGCTCTACAAGCGGCGTTGTCCAGACGGGGACAGTGGAAAACGGTGATCTCCCCCAGAACGCCGCCTGGGGCCCTCCCCCGAGGAACCAGATCAACCATCTGTTGAAAACCACCGTTTGGCCAAACAATACAGGCTTTTGCTCGAACTTGGGCGTACTCAGTAGTAACAACTTCGTAACCGCATTTCGCGCGCAAAAGTTTATTACGGCCTTCCTATCGCCTTGCCTTGTCAAGACTGCTGTTGGGTGGCGAGTTACACCGGCAACCAAAGCATTGGGTGGCCCATTCAAGCCGTACTTTGGCTTGAGTGGGCTACGCTTCCTCCCCCACTCGTCGGACACCTTCCCCAACGGGTGCGTCCGGTCGGGAGAAGGCGTTAGAGTAGTCAAATGGATCAACCGTATTCCGACGCGGTGGTTTTTTTTGGCGCTACAGGCGACCTTGCTTACAAACAGATCTTTCCTTCCCTGCAAAAGCTGGCCAAACGAGGGAAGCTCACCGGCCCGGTGATTGGCGTAGCCAAAGCTGGCTGGAACCTTGAACAATTCAAGCAGCGAGCACAGGATAGCGTCGAAAAACATGGCGGAGTCGACCCGGTTGGCTTTCCCATCCTGCTGGACAAGCTGCGCTACGTCGACGGGGACTACAAGGATAGCGAGACATTTGCCAATGTCCGCAAAGAACTAGGCAGCGCCAAACATCCCATCCATTATCTGGCCATTCCACCCGTCCTTTTCGGCGAGGTTCTTACCCAGTTAGAGGCGTCCGGTTCGTCGCAAGGTGCGCGCGTGGTGATTGAGAAGCCTTTTGGGCATGACTTGCCCTCTGCCATGGCGCTCAACAAGACGGTGCACGAAGTATTTGCCGAAGAAGATGTTTTTCGCATCGATCACTACCTGGGCAAGAACACGGTCCAGAACGTGATCTTCTTTCGCTTCGCCAACACCTTTCTGGAGCCGGTCTGGAACAACCTCTACGTCGAAAGCGTGCAAATCACGATGGCGGAGCAGTTCGACGTGCTGGATAGGGGCAGCTTTTACGACGCGGTGGGAACCGTGCGCGATGTGGTGCAAAACCATTTGCTGCAGGTGCTCTCGAACATTGCCATGGAGCCTCCGCCGACGCTGAGCATCGAGAGCTTGCGCGACGAGCGGGTCAAGGTGCTCAAGAGCGTCCAGCCATTGACCACGGAGAATATCGTTCGCGGGCAATACATCGGCTACCTCGACACGCCGGGAGTCAAAAAGGACTCCAGGACCGAGACCTACGTGGCGCTGCGGCTGGCCATCAATTCCTGGCGCTGGAGAGGGGTTCCATTCTTCGTCCGCGCGGGCAAATCTCTTCCCAAGACGGAGACTGAAGTGGTGGCTAAATTGCGTCCGGCCTGTGCGATCTTCGCCGTCGAACCGCCGCCGCCTAATTATGTGCGCTTCCGTATTAGTGGCGATCCGGTGATCGCCATAGGAGCCTCGATCAAAACCGCGGGCGACCAATTACGGGGATGCCCAATCGAGCTGGTCGCCGACCAGGAATGCGGGGAAGACACTATGCTGCCCTATGAGGAGCTGCTGGGCGACGCCATGGCTGGAAACCAGACCTGGTTCGCGCGCGAGGATTACGTCGAGGAGGCGTGGCGCATCGTGGACCCGATTCTGGACGACCCGAACGTGATTCCCTATAAGCCCGGCAGTTGGGGTCCGGCGGAAGCAGACAAGCTCATCTCGCCGTTTGGCGGCTGGACTGATCCTAAGTAGCTGCGTTTGCTCAGGCCAGGACGTCCTGAAGGCGGAAGAGCGAGCCTACGCGATGGGAAGGCCTGCTGCTGAGGCTCTGCCAGTCACCCAGCTCCACGACTCGCCCGTTTTCGATGACGTAGATCATCTCCGCGCGCTGGATGGCGGAAACCCGGTGGGCGATTAACAGAACCGTCGTCCGGCCCTGCAGGTGTTCGATCGCATCCAGGATTCGTTTCTCGTTGTCCAGATCGAGGCTGCTGGTCGCCTCGTCGAGAATGAGCAGCCCAGGCTTGCGTAACAAGGCGCGAGCCAACGCGATGCGCTGCCGTTGCCCATGGGACAAAAGCATTCCGCGGTCCCCCACCGTCGTATCCAACCCCTGCGGTAATTCAAAGACGAACTCGGCGGCGGCCAGGCTGAGACTCTCTCTCATCTCGTCTTCCGAGGCCTCCGGCTTGGCCCAGCGCAGGTTGGCCCGCACCGTGTCGTGAAAGAGCACGGTGTCCTGGGCGACGTAGCCAACGTGGCGGCGCCAGGCCCGTGCGCTCTGCGGGGTGAGTTCTACGCCGTCCACCAGAACTCGCCCAGTCAGGGGGGAAAGCAGCCCGTTGACCAGGTCGGCCACCGTGCTTTTGCCCGCGCCGGAAGAGCCGACGATGGCGGTGACCTTTCCCGCCGCAATGGTCAGCGACAAATCCTCCAGCACCCTGGGCCGCTGCGCGTCATAGCGGAACCCGACCCGCTCCAGGCGGATTTCGTGAGCCAGGCAAGGCCCCGGGCCGGCAGCGCCCGGAACTTCGGCGTTGGCCACGCATTCACGGTAAATCGTCATCAGGTTTTCGAAGGCAGGAAGCTCGCTGAGGAAGGCCTGCAACTGGCTTTGGCCCGCAGCCAACCGAGGGATAAGGCGGGTAAAGACCGCCAGCAAGAGAAGAATGGAAGCTGGGGCCACATTGAGAATCTGCAGCGAAGCGAAGATGATCCCGCCCAGCACTATGAGCGACCCGGCTTCGAACCAGAAGGCCGCCGCCGCCTGGCTCCTGGTGCTCTCCAGACTCTGCTGCAGGGCCGAAGACTGAAGCGAGGAAAACATCGCCAGGTCACTGTTCTGCGCGTCGTAGAACTTCATCGCTTTGAGATTTTGGAGGTGTTCCGTCGCGGATGCATATACTTCGCTCACGCTCTCCGAGACGGCGGTTCCGCTGGCATGGACGGCGCGCATCCAACGGCGCGAGACCAGCAGCAGAACCGCCCCGGTGGCCAGCACCAGGGAGGTCATTCCTGCGGAGAGTTTAAGCGCGATAGCGATATAAACCAGGGCGAGAATGGCGTTGGACATAGTGCCGATGAGCAGATAGGTGCAGGTCGACACCCGGGTCAACTCGGCGGTAAGCGCATGGGTAAAGTCGGAGGAGCGGCGGCGCACCAGGAAGAGCCAGTCGGCGTTGATGATGGCCTGGTAAAGGCGTCTGCTGAGGGCCAGTTCATAAGTGAGCACGGTGCGAAAGGTGAGCACCGATTGCACCCGGCTGAACAGCGACCGCAGCGCCATGAGCAGCATGAAAATCAACAGCAGGGTGGCTAGCCACAGCGACGGAGATAATCCGCTTTGCACCAGCACGGCGCGTACCTCGCCGGTGTAGTGCCCAACATGCCCTTGGTTGGCCAGGTTGAAACCGGCTACCTGCAGGATCGGGAACAGCAGGGCTACACCCAGGCCCTCCGTCACGGAGGTAAAGGTCATGATGAGCACAGCGGCCAACAGCTGCCAGCGCGCAATGCGGATCAGGCTGGAAACATATTCCAGAATAGGGCGCTTGGAGGCGGCCAACTGATCCGCGGAAAGCGCGGCGAGAGTCCTCTGCCCATGGGGAGTGGCAGGGAAGTCGCTGCGGGGGGCCGGCATGCCTCAAACGATAGCAGAGCGAGGCTACCCTGAAGATTGTCAACATGGGAACGGGTTGAACCACCGATATGTGCTTCGGGGTAGTAACTACGAGTTAAACACCCAGCCATCCTCATGTTTTTGCGCCTAAGACCATGGACGCCAAAAGCGGGGCGCTATAGCGTCAGAGCAAGGCCGCCCCCAGCCTCGAAGGGGCGAGTCCATGCACGATAAAAGCCTGGGCGATCAGTCGGCAATCAGGGAGATGCGACGAGCGATTTACTTTGACCGCGTTTACCTGCTTGAGAGATTGGATGGCCCAACCCCATCGCATCCTTCTCTCAAACCCTTAAAACCGGAGACACCTTATGCCAAAAAATAAAGTCAGCGACCCAATCACCGATCAGGAAATAGCTTTTGCCCGCCTGGTCCTCTCTGGCGCCATGACCGACCGTCAGGCCGCCGAAGCCGCCGGCCTCCATCCCGACTCCGCCGCCTACACCAAATCCAAACCCCGTGTCCGCGACTTCATGCTTGAGCACCGTGCCGCCGTGCAGCAACAGCTCCTCCAGCAAGAGGCCGACCTGTCCCGGCGCGCCGTGGAGGAACAGCACCGGCGGAACCTGGACCGTGAAAAAGTTCTAAACCGCCTCTGGGAAATCGCCAGCCTCAGCCCCGAAATAACCCGAGGCAGCATTACCGGCCAAGTCAAGGCGATCTCCATGATTGTGGCCATCCAAAACTTCATCCCCGACCGTCGCGCCGTCGACCGTCTCGCCGTTTCCTCAGAGAACAAACCCCCTCTTGCGACCGCCCAACCGCAAACCCATCCCGCCGTGGGGCCTGCCCGGCAGCAGGCCACAACCACCGGCCCGCAACCAAGCCCCGGCAACTCCACCCTCGCCGAGCGCTTTACCCCCTCGGAAGCGCCGCCACTTCATGTCCCTCTATTCACTTCTATTCCAGACCTGGGAGTTCCTTCACCTATAAAGAACCCCTTTGTCCGCCCCGCGGAGCTGCAAATCGCAAAAAAGACCTAAAAATATCGAATTTTACAAATGACCGAACAGGCTGCCGAAAAGCTCTGTGCAGCAAGGGTACGGTTGCGGAAATGGCATTCAGGGAGCGAGATTTCTCAACCTGCAGCGTAGCGGAGCGATAAGTTGCTAACATTTCATCAGTCATGGCGGATTTAAACCTCACATCGATCGTTTGTCACACGCCCAATCCGGTGGCTGCGGACGTGGCTGGTGAGACGGTGCTTATGAGCCTGGAGCGCAGTCGCTGTTACGGACTGGGCGGAATTGGCAGTGAGATCTGGAGCAAGCTGGGGTCGCCCGTGCGGGTGGCTGACCTGGTCGAGGAGTTTAGCGGACGATACGAAGCTCCTCCGGGGGTTATCGAGCGTGATCTGCTCCAGCTGCTCGCTCAATTGGCGGATGAGGGCCTGATCAAAATCTGCTGACCGTAGCTCTTTTCACCTTTCCCAGCTGCGATTCAAACCCATGAAAACCACTCTCTATCAAACGCCCTATCGTCCACAAACAGCACTCGATAAAACGACGCTATCCCTGGATTTGTCATCCCGAGCGCCGGCGAATTTCCAAAGGAAATTCGGCAAGCCGAGGGACCTGCTGTGCGCCCCTCCCCCTAGAAAACGCCAACAGGCGCAAGTAGCCGCCCAACCCCATAGGAAAGAAGCTTGTCCTGCTTTCATGATCACGGCTCGCTCGTCGATGGTTGGTTACGCCAGAGATCGCGCATCGATTCGATCGTAAAGGAGCTGGAGCGGCCTGCCCATCCTGCGGGCGGCTAGAGACTCCGCAGACACCTTGACAAAACAGTGGCGGAACGCCAGAATGCCCGCTGATTCGCTTTTTCAATAAACGGCATGCTATCTCACAATGCGGTACAGCCAAGCAACGGCGTTTACAAATTGCAGGCGCTTGACCGCGCCTTCGCAGTGCTGGATCTGCTCTCCTCCAGTTCGGCTCCGATGGGACTTGCCGAAATTGCCTCTGCCCTCGAGCTGCACAAGAGCACCGCGCATCGCTTCCTCATGGTGCTGGAGCGGCACCGCATCGTGGAGCGCACGACCTCAGGTAAGTTTCGCCTCGGCTTGCGCTTATGCGACTTTGGCAGCCGCGCCATTGAGCAATACGATCTGCGCGACCGCGCCCAACTCCATCTGAAGACGCTGGTCGCCGAGGTCGAGGAGACCGCCCACCTCTGCATCCTGGAGAAGACGCATATGGTGTACATCGACAAGCAGGAGCCGGAGCGCACCATTCGCATGATCTCCCGGGTGGGAGCCAGCAGCCCCATCCACTGCACGGCCGTAGGCAAAGCGATTCTGGCCACCATGTCGCGCCCGCGCGTGGAAGAGCTGTTACAGGCGTTGCGCTTGGATAGGTTCACCCGGCGAACCATGACCAGCCGGGAGGCGCTGCTCAAAGAACTGGATCGAACCAGCCGCCGCGGATACGCCGTCGATGATGAAGAGCGGGAAGAAGGCGTGCGCTGTGCCGGAATGGCTATCCTTGATGGACGCGGCGAGGCCATCGCCGCGGTAAGCATTTCCGGCCCCTCATTTCGCGTGACCATGCAAAAGATTCCCTCGATTGCCGGTAAGCTGATGACTTGTGTGAAGGGAATTCAACACGACCTGGGATTCATACCGCTCGCACGATAAGCCGTTTTTGCTAATGGTGCAGACCGGGAAACTGAACTTGACGCGGCCATTCCGCCAAAGGATGGCCGCACATAGCTGATCCTACCGGACCACAGTATTAGCAAAAATGCTCTAAGCGCAAACGGAATCGACGCAAATAAGGAAAGAGGCCAATGGAAGAGTTATCGATCAAGGGTGCAGAGACCAGTCGTTGGGACTGCGTGAGTTTAGGAGAGGTGATGCTGCGCCTCGATCCGGGCGAAGGCAGGATCCATACCGCACGGCAATTTCAGGCCTGGGAGGGCGGGGGAGAGTACAACGTGGCGCGCGGGTTGCGCCGCTGCTTCGGCATGCGCAGCGCGATCGCGACCGCGTTTGCCGATAACCCCATCGGCAGGCTGGTGGAGGATTTCATCCTGCAGGGTGGGGTCGATACGTCGCTGATTCGCTGGGTTCCCTATGACGGCATCGGCCGCACGGTGCGCAATGGGCTCAACTTTACGGAGCGCGGTTACGGAGTGCGCGCCGCTGTCGGCTGCTCCGACCGCGGCAACACCGCAATCTCCCAGGCCAAGCGCGGCGACTTCGATTGGGAAGCTATTTTGGGCCCGAGCAATGGCTCGCGTTGGTTGCACACTGGAGGCATCTTCGCGGCGCTCTCGCCGTCGACTCCGGAAGTCGCTGTTGAGGCACTGGATACAGCCCGCAAGTATGGGACGATTAGTTCCTTCGATCTGAACTATCGCGATTCTCTTTGGAAATCCATTGGCGGCAAGGCCAAAGCGCAAGAGGTGAATCGAGCGCTGGTGAGTAAGCTCGACGTTCTCTTTGGCAATGAAGAAGACTTCTCCGCCATGCTGGGGATCAAGCTCGAGGGTGTGAAAGAAGACTTCGACGAGTTACCGGTTGCCAGCTACGAGACCATGCTGCGCGAGGTCGCCGCATCGTATCCCAACCTGAAGTTGGTAGCCACGACTCTGCGCACGGCGCAAACGGCTTCGCGCAATGCCTGGGGCGCCATGGCGATCTACAAAAACGAAATCCTGTACGTGCCACAACGGGATATCGATATCCTGGACCGGGTGGGCGGTGGAGACTCATTCGCCTCCGGCCTGGTATTTGGAATGCTCATGGGAAAACCCGCGGCCTGGGCCGTTGCTTGCGGAGTGGCCCATGGAGCGCTCGCCATGACCACCCCCGGCGACACCAGCATGGCTACGCGCGCAGAAGTAGAGCGCGTCATGCTGGGTGGCTCAGCGCGCATTGCCCGTTAACGTCAGACCCTGGGATCAAAGGAAAAAAAATGTCGAAAGAAGTGCAGCAGCAACTGGAGGCAGCAGGAATTATTCCTGTTTTGCGGGCCCGCTCCGCGAGCGAGGCCATGGGCGTAGTGGAAGCGATGGTTGCCGGGGGAATCACGGTCATAGAAGTCACCATGACTGTGCCCGGTGCGATCGACGTATTGAAGGAGTTGAAACGTGTTTACGGCAGCCGGCTGTTGCTGGGGTCGGGAACGGTAACCGACGGCGCAGAGTGTGCTGCCACCATCGAGGCCGGCGCGGAGTTTGTGGTGAGTCCAAGCCTCCACATGGATGTGATCCAGGAGACCAAGGCCCGAGGCAAGGTCTCGTTGCCCGGCGCTTTGACGCCCACCGAGGTGATCACCGCGTGGCGGGCTGGGGCAGATTTCGTCAAGGTGTTCCCCTGCTCAGCGATGGGAGGGGCCAGCTATTTGAAATCGCTTAAGGCTCCGTTTCCCTTCTTGCGATTGGTGCCTACCGGCGGAGTAACGCTCGAGACCGCGGCCAGCTTTCTTGAAGCTGGCGCCTCGGCCCTGGGCGTGGGCGCTGACCTGGTCAACGTCGCGGCGATCGCGAAAGGGAAGCCTGAAGTCATCACCATCGCGGCGCGCGCGTATCTCGATGTGATTGCTAAAACGCGCGCGGCAGCCAAGGCGTAAACTGCTTTTCACACCCATGCCGCATTGCGGCAGGAAAGAACAAGGTAAAGATCGAATGACAGGCAAACAGAGGAACTGGGCAATCCCCGTGATCTTGCTGGCGATGGGCATGGTGACTGCTCCGGCGCGGATTTCGCTGGCGCAGGACGCCGGTACAGGCGCCGCAGCCACGCCGGACGTGTACTCACAGGAAGACTTGATGGGCATGGAAAAGAAGCTCAAGGAGAAGGTCGACGCTTCCGGACTGGCCACGCAAACGATCAAAAAATATTCAACCGACTACTCCATGCTTGCGTTTCGCTCGCAAAGCGGAAAGGCCGAGTTGCACGCGAAGTTCGCGGACTTTTACGTGGTGGTCGATGGCAAAGCAACGCTGGTCAGCGGCGGAAAAATGGTTGACGGAAAAACCACGGCGCCGGGGGAAGTGCGCGGTGACTCGATCCAGGATGGTAAGGAAACCAAGCTGAAGAAGGGCGACATAGTTCACATACCGGCCAATATCCCTCACCAGCTGTTGCTGACCAAGGGAGACACCTTCCAATACTTCATCGTTAAGGTTCAGGAAATCGAGTAGCGGATCGTAGGTTAGTAGCTAGACGCGTCTAAACTTATCAGACTTGTCCAAATTAGCTCTTTTCGGCTCTGTCCATCCACCTCCATCCGTGCCAAGGTGAGCCACCCGCGGCTCAAATTGTCATCCCGAGGAGCGGACTTGCCTGTGGCAAGTCAAGGGACTAATTATAACGGCAACAAAAGTATTGGGTGGCCCATTCAAGCCGTACTTTGGCTTGAGTGGGCGACGAGCCCTCCCCAAACCCGTTTGTCATTAGGAGAGGCTGCGACTTTTTCGATTTTTGAGTTTTTGGCACACCCAACCGGAAGGTTTTTAGAAACTCCCACGAGGCCGTCATCCTGAGCGAAGCGCCTCGCAGGTCTATCGCTTAACAAAGGGTTTTGGCGCGCAGTCGAAGAGCCCGCCCCGAACATAGCCGAGGGAACCCCGAGGATGCTTGTTAGCCGGCGCTCTTCAGAGCTTTTCGGCCACCAAAACCTGAAAGAAATCAAAAAGTCACAACCTCCGACCGAAGCGCAGCGGAGGGATCTGCAGTTTGCGTTGATGGAAAACGGAACCCGGAGGCAATTCACTCACGCACATTCGCTTGTGCCCGAAAGTGAAACTGCTTGGATTTCCTGTGGAGTTTGGTGGCGTTGGCGAGGTTCATGCGGTCCCGGCTGGCCGGGACCGCACACGTGGCCGTTGGTAGGGGCAGCGTAGCAGGAAATCCGGGTTCGCTTCGGTCGGAATGACAAATTTGAGGGGCGGTGGCTCACCTTGGCACGGGTGGAGGTGGATGGACAGAGCCGCCACTACAGCAGCCAGCCCGGTAGGCGCGAGTTTTCCGGTGGTCACCGCTCCGATGCTTTGTATCAGAGCACGCCCGAGCGTTCGATTCGCGATGCTGTCAAAAGCAGGGCAGAAATCAGGATGTTGGTGTCGAGGACAACCCGGATCATCGCTCCTGAGGTGGCTGACGATTACGCCGTGCCTTTCGCGCAGCATTGATTTCCGCTTCGATTTCTTCGGGAGAGAGCTGGTCCAGCCCTATGCGCTTTGCGCTCTCCCATGATTCCCGGAGCCACTCCGGGGCGGAAGCGGGCGCCATAGTCCGGATGCTGATCGCTTCGTCTTCAGAAACCGAGCGTCCCAACAGACTTTCAATAACCATTTTCTGGTCCGGCGAGAGGTCTTTAGCTTTGTGAAATCATACGTCTAGTCCAACGTTATCGATGCCTTCTGAGTTTAGGTAGTCTGGCGGCTCGACCGTCGTGTCCTGTTACAAAACCAAAGACAGCATGCGAAGGAGCTTCTCCTGTCGAAATGTGCATACGCGTCCTCCCTTAATGAATAAGGTAGAAACTCCAGTGTCCGGGAAAAACTTGGACCTACCCAGCAGCGGCTTCCTCCGCGGCGGGGACTCATTTCTCAACCGTCGCAAGAGCGCGCTTGTAGACCTCGACGGTGCGTGCGGTCATAGTGCGTGCTGTGAACTCAGCGGCCCAGAGGCGCCGTCCCGCGCTGCCCAGGGCAATACGCAACGCAGGGCCGGCGATCAGCCGGGCGAGCGCATCGCGCAGGCCGGCAACATCTCCCCGGCGCACCAGCAGGCCGGTTTGCTCGTGCCGCACGGACTCAGCAATGCCGCCCACGTCGGTAGCCACCACCGGCAAGCCGGCGCGCATGGCCTCCAGGATGCTGACGGGCATCGCCTCGAAGTTTGTAGAGAGTACGAAGATCTGCGCTTCCATGAGCAAACGGCTTACGTCACTCTCCGGCGGCAATATGCTGATTCGGCTGCCAAGCCCCAGCAGGTTCACTTGTGCGCCCACGCGCGCTTTCAGCTCGCCCGCCCCCACCAACAGCAAACGCCATTCCATGCAGTGCAAACCGGAAAGTGCCTGGAGCAACGTGTCGTGATCCTTTTGCAAGGTGAAGCGCGCTACCATCACCATCACCGGTGGCTGGGCGTCGATCGGCCGCAGGCGGGCACACGGGGTCTCCGCTATGCCGTTGTGCACCACCTCTAGCCCCCTGGCTGGGCAGAGACCGAATTGCAGGGCCAGCACCCGCTCGTACTCACACACGTTGAGGACGCACGTACCCAACCGCCCGGCGAGACGTTCTGCCCAGCAGAAGAGCCGAACTGGCCGCAGCGAGCTGCGATCGAGCACTGACCATCCGTGGGGAGTAAACACACTGGGGATGTGGTGCAGCCGCGCAGCTGCACGCGCCAGCGCGCCAGCCTTAGCGGTGTGCGCGCACACCAGGTCCGGTTTCATCTGGCGCAAGGCGTACCAAAGCTCGACCAGAGCCGCCACATCGCGGAGTGGTCTCACCGGTCTAACCAGGCTCTTCACCGGCAGCCACGGGATCCCCGCCTGGCAGAGCTGGTCAGTGAAAATGCCCGGAGCTCCGGTGATCACGGTAACGTCATGACCAAGGTTGCGTAGCTCGAGCGAAAGCTCGCGCACATGGCTCTGTGCTCCGCCGAGAACGTCACCGCGGGTGAGCACATGAACAATCTTCATGCCCGCCCTCGCCGGTCTCTCTCGCTCGGTAGCAGGGACGATGGGAGGAAGGTTTCGCTCGATGGCCGCCCATACCAGGCGGCGAGCAGGTTCCACAGACTGTGCCACTCCGCGAGTTCTGCCGCGGAAGGCGCGTGCGCGGCCTGATGACCCATGCGATGCTCGAAGCCGGCGGATACGGCGGCGCAGTTGGCGGCAAACCTGGCGGCCGAGATACCGAGCAGTTGCAACTTCCGCCAGCCACCGCGACTGACGCCGGGCTGCCGCGAAACATACTGGATGTGCAGCAATTTGTAGCGCAAGAGTTTCTTGAGTGTGATCCTTTCCCGCCGGTACCCCAGCAAGACCTGGGGGAGATTGGCAAAGCGACTGAGCCGGTAACTGCGCAAGAGCAACTCCTGATCCTGAGCCAGCCACGCGCTTTCCTCGTAACGCCAACGGCGAAACCACTCGATGCGCCCCATCCACACCGGATGCCATAAGGGAAAGCCGCGGAAAGGAGAGCGGGTGATGCCGGCATGGTCCGCTGCCGGGTTGAAGCGCCAGAGCGGGCGGCCGTGTTTGCCGAAGACCATAGCGCCGGCGCTGCACAGGTCTATCTCCGTATGAGCAGCCAGGAAAGCCATTTGCCGCTCCAGCCGCTGGGGATAGGCAATATCGTCGGCATCCATTCTGGCCAGGTAACGGCCGCGCGCGCGGTCAATACATTCATTCAATCGAGCTGCGAGCCGTAGGCGCCGTCCGTCACTCCAGCAGATCACGCGCGGGTCGCGGAAACTCTGTGCGATAGCCAGACCCTGATCGTTGGAGCCGTCGTCGCAGAGTAGAAGCTCAAAGTCGACGTAGCTCTGATTCAGCAGCGAGCGGATTGCCAGCTCCAGGGTTGAGGCGCTGTTAAAGAAGGGCATCGCAATGGTGATCACGGGGTTGGTCATCGGCTGTGGACAACCACTCTCGAACCAGAACCCCGCGGTAAATCTCCGCCCAGGGAGTGAAATACGGCCGCATATTGTTGCGCCAACCGCTGCAGGCTAAAGTGCTCCTCCACGACAACGCGACCAGCAGCGCCCATGCGCCGGCGCAGGTCCGCATCGCCGAGCAGCGTGGTGAGCGCATCGACCCACTGCTGATCGCAACCTGCGCTCAAGCCAACTTCGCCCAGCGCAAGCACCTCGCGATTCATTCCAGCGGCGGTGACCACTACTGGCAGCCCGGCCGCCATATAGCACAGCATTTTGTAACTACACTTGCCGTTGCACCAGGCGGTGTCGGCCAACGGCATCAGCCCAATCGACATGCGGGCGAAGGATGCTAACTCGGCACGCGGAGTCCAACGTTCAAACTCGACCCGGGACTCCGGGAGGCACTTGAACTGAGGTGGCCTATCGGCCACGATAAGCATCTTTGCCCGGCTGCAGTTCTGTAACACGCGCATCAGTGCTCCCTCGATCGAATAAAGGAAAGGAAAATTGCCGCTGGTGCCGGTCCAGCCAAGCACCAGCGCGGGCGCGTCTTCGCGGGGAGGGCGCGGACGATACCATGAGGTGTTTACCGCCGTCGGGATGATGGTGACGTTGGGGTTCCAGCGGGAAAATTGGTTGGCTAGAAAGCTGTTACCGCACACCACCAGGTCGCTCGCCCGAGCCAGATCCTGGGCGCGGTGACCACCGGTATTGAGCCAAACCGCGTCGTCGACGTCGAGGATCATCGGCCGCTTCGCCAGGACCTGGAGCGGGGCGAAGGCGGGAAGAAACTGGCGCGAGATCCAGGTCACGTCGGCCTTCCAGGAGCAGGTGACAGCCGCCGTGCGCGCCGTCGCCGTCGCCACCATCCACAGCGGGCGGAGGCCACGTTGCCGAGGCAATATATTGCCCCAAGGCAGCGGGTACTCGCTCACCGCGATGCCGAGCTTGCCCAGCGGGTCGATGTATTGCCGCACCCGCGCCCTGGCGCTGGGCACCATCACGCCGCCGGTATACGCGGCTACGCGCACGATTGGGGCTCCGGCACAGCCCTATCTGTCGAAAGCGGTTCACCATGCAGAGTAAGGCTGGGAGCGAAGTAAACGATGGTGGAGAATGCCCCCGCCTTGATCCAGAACATGATCTGGGCGAAGTACTCCTCAGAGAAGATAGTCATGACCGTCGCATAGACGAATGCTCCCAGGGTGAAGACTGCCCAGCACTTGCCCCCTATGGCACAGCGATAGACATAGACGCTGAGAAAGCCGACCAGAAACATCAGCGCGATGACTCCGGGCATTCCGCCGTGATCCATGTAATAAGGCAGAAACACGGTATAGACATTGGTTATCTGGCTGGGTGAGATCCTGGTGTATTCAAGATTGCGGTCATGCTCAGAATAGGTTGCGCCGAATCGATTCGCTATCCGCTTGGCGAACTTCCCCAAATCCCAGCCATACCTCAGCTCGGGATTTTGCCGATTCTGGTCGAAGGCAATGATTCCGCCCAGCCAGTAGGTGCCGAAACCCTCGGCAACGCGGGGAAGATTATCTGTCAGCGATACTCTCGAATCCGCCCCATATTTGCTCATGGCAATCTGGCCGGCGGAGAAGACCAGGAGGAATACGACACCCACGGTCCCCAGCAGCCGCAAGGGAGCAGCGCCCTTCTTGAGCCAAAGCATCACCACCGAGCTGATTAGCAAGAGCAGCACCTCGGAGCGGGCGCCATTCAGTAATTGATATCCTCCTGCGAGCAGGACGAGGAAGAGAGCCCGCCCCCCGCGCCGGCTGGTATCGGAGTACTCGTATACCGCAATCAAAGCGACGATGCTCACCAACGGCAGGATGAAGGACTCGAGCGAAAGGGCGGTGTGTCCGGAGATGTTCGCCTTGTTGGACGCGATACGGATCTGTCTCCACAGGCTTCCCCGCGGTGCGATGGTTTCGCTGAGTTGTTTGAAATACAGGTAAGAGAAGGGGATATTCACCAGGAAAAGTAAGCCTGCGATGTTCAACCATCGGTCGACCTGGGCACGCCGCTGCGCGCTCACCGTGGTCAGTGTTCGCCCTTTCCGCAAGGGAACAACGACGGCGCAAATTCCTCCCATCGAGAAGGCGAGCACGCCGGCGAGGACGATTTCATTTGCCTTGGAAGTAAGTGGAAAATATACATCTCCGCACAACCAGATGGCAAAGAGCGTGATCGTCCACACGATCCCCAAAGACGCCGGCGGAAAGAGAACGGAGCGCCCGTAGCGGTACATCGCGACGCTCCACAAGGCGAGTAGCGCAACCGTGAAGGGCAGCGTCACGCGGCCGCCGATTCCGGCAAAGGGGTCGTGTTTGCCAAGAACCGGAAGGCCAGTTTGGAGGGATCGCTAAAGCAGTTTCGCAATGGGTGTAGACCGAACCCGGATTTCCTGTAGAGGTTGTTGGAACAACCGAACTGTATGCGACTTTCCGCGAAGAAAGTCGCATACAGTTGTTCTCGGTCAGTGCTGAGCTGCAGGAAATCCGGGAAGCGGAAGGCCTTTTCGTGGTTTTCTGCCAAGGAGAACCACACCTCGCGATCTTTATCAGGCCACAGTAATTGCGAAACTGCGTTAAGCGCCAGGACAGGGCTGGGTGGAAAGTGAGGAATTTCAATCGACACCGTCGCGGTATCGAAAGCGTGAACCGTACAGGGTTCGAGGATGAGACACCGATCCTTCGCTACGTTCTTCAGCTTATCCGACACGCTGGGTAACCCTTCTCCTCAACCGAGGGACGGAGTCCGGCCTAGGCGCTGCCTAGCGCGGTGTAGTAACGCGCATAGGCTTTGTATGTTGCATCCGTCGCGAACGCCGACTCGTTCAGCACGATACCGGCGATCGGCACATTGACCCGGCGAAGAGTTTCTACGGTCGCGCCCAACGCCTTCATCGGAGTATGTCCGCTGCGCACTGCCAGGATCGTCACATCCGTGGCCGCGGCCAGGTCCAGAGTTTCCGCGCAACCCAACAGCGGTGGTGAATCCAGGACTACCAGGTCGAACTCCTTCGTGGCCTGGGCCAATATTCCGCGCATCTGGGGCCCGATCAGCGCTAATGCCAGAGGCAAGGGCAATCCGGAGCCAAGAACAAAAAGATTCGGGCGGGCGGAGACTGCGCGTGTGGCTGCTCTCCAATGAATGGTCTGTGCCAGCACCGCTGCCAGGCCGGCATCGGGATCCAGACGCACCAGCCTTTCAATCGTCGGTTGGCGCAGGTCGGCGTCGATTAGGAGTGTGCGTTTGCCTTGCTCCGCGTTGGCCATCGCCAGCGAGAGAGCGAGCGTCGATTTCCCTTCGCCCGGGAAGGCGCTGGTTACCAACACGCTTCTGGGCACATGCGCCTGGGTCGAGAGCATCAGGTAGCCTCGCAGGTGGCGCACGCCCTCATCGAAAAAACCGCCTTGCATGCTGCGCCAGCGGTTTCCTGCGAAGCGCATGCCCTCAGAACCAAGAGCCAGCCGGAGATGCATGTCCGTCACCTGGGGCAATGCGCAGACCACGGAAATCCCGAGCGCCTCTTCTACCGGCTCGACATCTTTCGCGGTCACGTCTGTCAGTTCCGCGGAGATAAAACATGCGGCGCAGGCAAGTGCGAAAAAGGCCATGCTGCACCCCACGATCAGCGGCCAGTTGGGAAAGACCGGCTTGGCGGAAGGTCGAGCGGAATCCGCCAAACGGATGATGTTGTTTTGCAGTTCGGAATTGATGCCTGACTGCTTGATCTTGGCGAACAGATCTTCGTAGACGCGTTCCGCCGCGTCCGCTTCGTGCTTCAATTGCAGGTAATCAAAAGACTGTGAGGTCAGATCGTCGACCTGCTGTTTGGTTTCGGCGACTGCTGCCGATAACATGCGTTCGCGCACCAATGTTTGACGGTAGTCCACGCCTATGCGGCTGGAAACATTGCGCCGGCTCTCGTCCAGCGCAGCACTCGCTTCCTCCACCTGGGCCTCCGCCTTGCGGTACTCCGGGTGCTGGTCTCCGTAGGTTGCACCCACCAGCGCCAGGTTTGCTTTGGCTACCTGCAGCTTCTCTACATCTTTGCTTAGATCGTTCGATTGCCCGGAAACCTCGACCTCGGGCAGGGAACCATCCCTGGCTTCGCGGTATACTGCCTCCTTGGCGATCCTATCCGCCTCGGCGGCGCTGTTCTCTGTATTCAGCGCCTGCAGCCGGGCGACCAACACACTTGTCTTCTGCTCCGGATCGGCGGTCCCCAGGTCTCGCTGGTACACCATCAACGCGTCGTGCGTCGACTCCATCTTTTGCTTCAAGTCAATCAGCTGCCGCTCCATCGAGGAGGTGAGGCGTCCTGCCTCCTTGGTGCGGGTCTCGAAAATCTCCCGCAGGTAGGAATCGGCAACGGCGTTGGCGACATCGGCCGCGACTTGAGGATCAGTATCTCTATAAGTAATCGTCAATAAGTAGGTGTTGGGATTGCGAGCGACCTTCAGATGCTTCAGGACGATGGGTGCATTCCTGATGGCGAGTTCCTTGTCCCGCGAGTAGCGCCAAAACCAGTTGCGCCGTAGTTGGTGTTCGCGTTCCAGCAGGTTGTAGCGTTCGGCTACCGGACGCAGGATAGTGTCGGCCTGCAGCAGGCTTTGCTGTGTCGCCATGAACTGGTCGTCCCCGGTGGTCATCAGATGGTCAGATCCGATGGTTTCCGGAACCGCTTGTCGGTCAACCGCAATCATCGCGGATCCCACATGGATGGGGGGTGCCAGGGCGCACCCGAGTGCAACCAGGGCGGTGAGCGACACGCTGAGCACAGCGATCATTCCCCAATGCCGGCGTACGATTTCCGCGTAAAAGCTGAGCGGCCGCCGGAATTCAGCGGGGTCGATCAGCCTGGGGAGCGGTTTCCGGATCGCAATCGAATCGGGCATGCACTTGGCTCCGTTCTAACGTCGGCTCTAGCGTTTCCCATCAACCGATAGGGCGGCAGCGTTCGTCGTGCAGGATTCGGCTCAATGGGAACTCCAAATGGCTGCCGACACGGCAGCGTTGCCCATGCCGGTCACATGGTTCATCACGCTCGCGCTGGTCTTCAGCTTTCCATTCATTGGAACGTAGAGAATGTCGTTGGGGGCGAGCTTTACATCCTCGGACTTTCGATCCAGAATGCGTCGCAGCGGTACCGCGATCTCTGTTTTCTGCCCATTCCCGGGCTGTGTCCTGTAGATATAGGCTGTGCTGCGGCTGAATGAGTCAAGACCGCCGCTGAGCGCCAGCAATTTGAGCACGGTGGTGTCCTGCATATCTTGAAAAGGAAACGCTCCCGGCCGTTTCACATCTCCTACGACAAATACCTGTTCGCACTCGGGCACGCGGATCTGAGCACCGGCGAGGACGGGAATATTGAGTTGCGGGTGAAGCCCATCGAAGAGCTTGCGCACAGAGATCCGTTGCGTACTGCCGCCGGCTTGCTCGACGATAATTTCAGGGCCGGCCTGGGGCAGCAGACCTCCCGCCTGGCTTAATGCGCCCAGCACCCGCAGGTCACCCAATTCCTGAATGGTCATCGGTGTCTTGACCGCCCCGGCAATGGTGACATCGCGGCTGCGATATTCAACCACGGAAACGTCGACTACAGGATTTACCAGCAAATGTTGCGCCTTCAGTGCCGACGCAATCTCGTCACGTAGCGCTTCTGGCATCAGCCCCGCGGCGGGAATGGGTTTGTGTAGCAGTGGCAGGTTCAGATTTCCCTGCTTGTCGACCCGAAAAGTCTGCGAGAGTTCCGGCGAATCATCCACGGTCAGGCGAACAAGGTCGGAGGCCCCAATCGGCTGGAACGGCAAATTGGAGCCTCCAATCGCGACAGGCGTTGCAGGTGAGACGGACCCTGGCTCGGGGGAAGACAAACGCTGCGCCGTGACGGCGATAGAGATCAGGGTCGGAGCAATCACTATTGCCGCAGTAAGTTTTCTCATGGCTCACGCTTGTATGAGACCAGCATAGTGGGATGGGATTAAAGGAAGGCAGAGCTGGAGATTAATTATTTCTCAGGCGGGGTGATCGCTGATGTGGAAAGCTCTAGCGTCGATAACTAATCACCCTTGCGGGCACACCACCGCAAATCGACATGGGAGGCAAATCTTTGGTCACCACTGCTCCCGCCCCGACCACCGCGCCATCACCGATGGAGACGCCTGCCGTCACCACAGAGTTGGCTCCGAGCCATACATCATCGCCGATCCTGATCGGCGCGTCCTGTCCGGGCTGATTGCGAATCAGTTCGCCACGGGCTATTCCATGATTGGAGGAGAAGATCGATACGCAGGGGCCGAGAAGCACGTTGTTTCCGATGGTGATGGGGCCCGCGGGAGAGGCCCAGACGGAGCACAGATGATTAATGAAGGAGTGGTCACCGATCTGGATCATCTCCGGGTACTTGAAGATCACGGTCGGCGAAATCTTCACTCCCTTGCCCAGTCGTTTCAGCTTTGCTTTGCGAATATAACCAGCGCCGGTGATAAAGGCCAGCAGGTAAAGCCAGCTTCTGATCGCTTCCGCAATGGATCCAAGCCTTACCATGTTACGGTTGCGATTGCATTGCGAGGAAGCGAAAAGGACACCTGTTGACCGGCGTGGACGATGCGAAGGTCCTTGCTTTCTCCCGGGTTGGTTATCACCAGGGCAAAACCACCGTCAGGGTTGAGCACCGCTAAATGGCGCAGGCCGGGCGCATCGCTCCAACTGTCGACGCGCCTCCCGTCCCGCTGCAAATGTTGCGAAAAATGACGCAGCGCATGGCATTGACCACTCTTCAAGATGCTTCCGTCCTCCCTGAGGGTTACCAAACCACCGCACGTGTAGGGTCCCAGGTTTGGCTTTCCGTGGGAATCGAGCATCAGGTTCCACGTAATCGCGCAGCGGCACCAGTTCTCCAGCGCATCGGTGAAGACGCCTCCCCACTTCACCCAATCCCTGGAGTACTCCGGGTCGTCGATAAAGCCGCCGCCTTCGGTCCAATAGAAGGGGATGTCCGGGTACCGTTGGTGCAGGAGGCTCATCTGGTCGGGTGTACCCATATACCCGTGCCATGCCACACCGTCTGAATACCTGGCCACCTGCTTATCTTCGAGTTGCCAGGTCACGCGCTCGTAGAGGTTGTAGTTATGATCGAGTAACCAGATCTGGGTTGGATGGCGTTGTGCCTTTAACCTCGGACCTAAATGATCGCGAACAAAAGCTGCTTCGAGCTCGGCAGACCAACGACAGGCCGGCATGCGTCCATTCTGAGTGGTCTCGACCTCGTTCTGCGATGCGATCGCGTGGATCGGCACCCCGGCCTCGGCATAGCCCTGCACGAATTTCTCCAGGTAACGAGAATAGACGTCGAGATATTCCTCCGACATCCAGCCGCCCAGCATGGATCCGTTCGACAAGTCCCAAAGGGAATGAGCGTACGGGTCGAGATAATTTTCTTTCGTTCGGCCGCCGAAGGTTGTTCCATAGGTCTTCATCCACCCCGGAGGGCTCCACGGGCTAGCCATAAGAAAGAGACCAGGGTTGATTTCCCGGATTTCGCGCAGCGTCGGCAGGATGTATGCCTCATCGTGCTTCAGGCTGAAGTGGTCCAGATTCATGTCGTCGGGAACATCGTCATACGAGTAGATGCTTCGAGAGTAGTCGCTCGCGCCCACACAACAGCGGCCGACATTCAGGTTCAGCTCCAAGGGCGAATACATTTCCGTCAGGAAGGCATGACGGGCCGTGGGCGTCATACCGCGCAAGAGGAAGCAGGAGGCCCCAGTGAGGGCCGCGCCAAAACCCAGGATGGGCTGATATTGGCGTGTGCCGTCGATCTGGATCGAGGCCCCGGGCACATGGGCGACCGCTTCGCTCCAGAACAAGGGGGGCTGCGCGGCGTGCTTTTCTATCGCGTCCGTAACGTAGAGGGCGGCGGGCCTGTCGTGCGTCCGCTGGGACCGGAGGCGCCGGGGCAAGAGGGCGAATAGGGAGCTCGAACCCGCGCGGCGAAGAAAGACGCGGCGATTCAGCAGCGACGGAATCAAGGCACCGAATGCAACCCAGGATCTAGGCATGGCTCACGATTGCTAATTCGTAGCCTAAGGCGACAGCCTAAGCGGGACTTGAGGTAAAGATTAAATATTTCTCAGACCGCCTTCCAATTCCCAATTTGAACTTCGCGTCCCATGATGAATCTCCGCTACCGCCGGGACCTGACAACAGGTACCTCTCTGGTGTTGCTAAATGATGGAGTAAGTCCGTCGATAAGTCCTCCCGTAGTTTCTATTACATCAGTAATGCACACCAAAGGTAATTGCACCTGTGGCCGCAAGATAAGATATTGGCCACAGCTTAGATCGCAGTTATCGCATCTCTGCCCACAATTCGTCTTATCGCCCCGTGGCAGTCCGGCGCGCGTTTGCCTGGTGCAAGCGGGCCTGGGCGCCGCCGCAATAAAGCTGCGTTTACAGATTACCGCTCCAGATTGCGGAGGATTCCATTGAACAAATTTATGGCGCTTTTGGTTCTCAGCACGGCTGTACCGGTGCTGGCCTCGACCTATACGGTCCCGGCCGGCTCCAGTGCAGCCACGATTCAATCAGTTGCGAACACAGCCGGCTCGGTTTCGGGCAATACGGTCATGTTCTCCGCGGGTTCCTACAACCTCTCGTCCACCGTGACGCTGCCGTGCTCCAAGGGCACGATTTACACCGGGCCAAACGTGGGCGTGGTCACCCAAGCCCACATGCCGACCGCGGTTCTGAGCAATATGGTGACAACGAACTATGCTCTGCAGACAGAGAGCAACGGTACCGCGTTTATCGGGAACCAGGGATGCACGATCCAGTACTTGCGCTTTTCCGGCACGCAAGGAGGCATTTACGTTACCCACCCATCCTCGGGAATTGTCATCCAGTATGACTACTTCACTCTGAACAACCCCCCGGTGGGTGGCGCGCAGTCGCGGCAGGCCATCTATATCGACGGCGATCAAAATGAAGGTCTCGATCCAGCCACCGGCGCCTCTTATATATCCATTGTATGGAATGTCTTCTATAACAATTGCGCTCTGATCAATGCTGAGGGCGGGGGAAACGGCAATGTCGATTCCGGCGGGTATTGTGCAGCGACCGTGGTGAGCGCATACAACAATCACTTGGTGTGGAATAACAATGTAATTAACTTGATCGAACAGGGTCTAAAGTTTCTCCAGCAGGGCGGCGGTGTGCAACAGACCAGTCTGAATGCGGATATCGAAAACAATAACATGCAGGGCAACTCGCGCATCATGATAGAAACGCAGCAGGATACGAATGGTGTTGGCGAGTACAATCACAACGCTTTTTATCGGCCCAATAATCCCAATAACGGCACCTTTGAATTGTCTATGCCGGAGTTTACTCCGTCGATCTCTCCAACCCACAGCGCTGACGATAACGTATTCATCGCGGGTGTCCCAATCACGGGAGAGACTGGCACTGGCGCACACTACGGCATTGGTCTGGAGCTATGGGGTGCGGGCAGCATAGCCACCAACAACCTATTTCAAGGAGGAAACGGACCTGAGTCCTGCGGCGCGGGTTATGGCTGTACTGGATGGAACCTGATGGTGGGTGAGGCGTTTACGAACGCTACTGTTACCGGCAATTACTTTTCCGGCACAGACACGTGGTCGGGCACAGTAAATAATGTGAACGACGCAGTGCAGTATGAGGACGGTGCATCCTCAGCGAATTCCGGAATGGTGATTAGTCCTAACACGGTGGTTCAGACGAGTACTACCATACCGGTCGTCGCCCCAAGCGTTTCGCCAGTGTCCTCATCCGCTGCGTCCGTCGTCACTTTGAGCGATAGCGATACGAAGCATCGACTCTCCATTTTCTACACCACGGACGGTACCACGCCGGCCATTTTCGGTCCTGGCGGTGCCGCTGGAAATTCGCGGGTATACAGCGCACCATTCACGGTTCCGGCGGGCACGATCGTAAAGGCAATCGCCTCATGGGGCCAGGGCGCCAACCAGGGCATCGTGTTTCCTTCCTTTGGATACGTTCCCAGCCCCGTGGTGACCGGTGTTGTTACATCCTCAGGGCGGACCCTTAAGAGTGCGGTTCTACGCCCAAAGTCAAACAGCACGACCATGGCCTTGGGGAGCACGATGCAGCTCGTCGCCTATGCGACTTACTCGGACGGCTCAACTGGTACATTGCCTGATGCCCAGGGTAACAAGGTGACCTGGTGGAACACCACCAACCATGCGGTGGCCAAGATCAGCAGTCTAGGTCATGCTACGGCACTGGCGACAGGTTCGATAAACATAGAGGGCATGGTCGGTAACCTGACGCTGACTTCGTGGCCAGTGATCGTAGGCGCCGCCCCGACTCCTGCCCTCCAGCCCGCGGTCGCTGCTGCTCTCCAGCCCAGCACGGCTACTAGTACTCAGCCGCCTGCAGCCGCGAATGCCCAGGCAACTGCGCTTCCGGCCGCCCAGAGCGAGCTCACCGCGCTCCCCCCTGGACCGGCGCCGACGGCTCCCGGAGCGGTTTTTCCTGACACCTTTCTTGGTCCATTCTGGCAACTGGTGACGCCGGCGGGCGGGTCTGCTTCCATCTCGAATTCGCATCTCTTTCTCGGCGTCCCGGGCGGCGGAAACCACGACCCACTGCTTCCCTCCAACCAGGCCGTGCGTGTCGTGCAAACCATCGGCAAGGAGGATTTCGATGTGGCGGTGAAGATCGACTCCTCGCTTGTGGCTACGGATGGAAAGACCAGCCAGGGTCTGATGGTGCTCTCCGATAACGAGGACTTCATCACCTTCGCGCTGGCGACTGACGGAACCAAGATCGGCCTCAACGCCCGTATCGTTGCCGGTGGGGTGGCGACCACGGTGCTTAACGATACTGATTTCAGTCAGTACCAAAATCCCATGTACCTGCGGGTTACGAAGGCCGGCAGTGCCTACGTGGTCCTTTACTCAGCCGACGGAACCAATTGGACCCAGGCCGCCAGCTTCGCCGCCGCCGGTGCGTTCACTTCGATTGGGCCTTTCGCCAGCAACTATAACAGCACTCCTGCCAACGCTACTCCCGTTGTCATGTCGGTGAACTGGTTCGATGTTCAGCAATGAATGCGCATGATAGGCAGAGCCGATGCATCGGGCCGTCTATTAGCTGTCGTCCATTGCACTCACCAACTTACACACCATCTTATGAGAAATGGTTTTTATCTTATTCGGCTAACTAAGATGAATGATCGACCCTGCGCCTCTTAGCTGCCCAAACCCTGCCCATAAGTGTGATGTAACTTCCGTAATGCACACCAATGGTAATTGTTAGTGATCCCAGGGGGCGAGATAGTGAGCACAGATAGCAGGATGATTCTGCACTGTCGGCCAGCCCGGCCGACGGAGCGACCAGGGGTAACATCGATGTACAAAAATAGATCGCAGCATCTCTTCGCTATCATTTCCTCCCTGGCCATGGTGGTGGCCGTGCAGTTCGCCTTTGCGATCGGTCCGGTTCCGGCTGCTCCGGGTGCGCCGTTGTCAAGCAGTTTCCCAGGGCCGCTCTGGCAGGTGGTGACGCCTGGAGGCGGAGCGGCCACGGTCTCGAATGCGCATCTTTTTCTGAACGTTCCGGGCGGCAGCAACCATGACGCCTTGCATGCTTCGAACCAGGCTGTCCGCGTGGTGCAGCCGATCGGCAACCAGAACTTTGATGTCTCCATCAAGATCGACTCGCCCATCGTGGCAACAGATGTGGGCACCAGTCAAGGTCTGATGGTGCTCGCCGATGACCGGAACTTTATCACCTTCGCCTTGGTTACAAACGGGACCAACCTGGCCCTCAGCGTTCAAACCGTCATGGATGGGGCGGCGGCCACAGTCTTCGAGGAAGCCAGTTTCAATGAATATCAAAACCCCATCTACCTCCGGCTTACCCGGACTGGCGTGGCCTATATAGCCTATTACTCAGTCGACGGAGTGGTCTGGACGCAGGCCGCCGGCTTTACCGACACCAGGGTTCCAACCTTAATCGGGCCATTTGCCGGCAATTACAACCCCACTCCTGCCAGAGCTATTCCCGTCGTCATGGCCATCAATTGGTTCAACATCCTATGACATCCGGGCGCACGTTCACTCGTCGTTGGTTGCGCGGAGAATTTCTTTTATGAGTAAAAAGGCGCTCCAGGTTCTTCTCGTCGAGGATAATGCGGGCGATGCGCGTTTGTTGCGCGAGATGTTCAGCAAGGAAACACCGGGTAGCTTCGAATTGTCGCACCTGACGCATATGCAGGATGCGGAGGCTCGGCTGGCAAGCGGTGGAGTCGATATCGTCTTGTTGGATATGGGATTGCCCGATGGGCATGGTCTTGAGACCCTGCGACGGGCGCGGGCGGCGGCTCCGGATGTGGTGATGATCGTGATGACCGGCCTGGAGGACGAAGCACTGGCCGCTGAAGCGATGAAGGAAGGCGCGCAAGATTACCTGATTAAAGGCCAGATCGAAAATCGAGCGCTTCCCAGAGCCCTGCGCCACGCGATTGAGCGCCAGCGCATGCAGATGGAAACCGATCTCATGCGCAAGCACCAGGTTCAACTTAGGGATGAGTTCCTCTCTCATGTATCGCACGAGCTGCGATCGCCTCTGACATCTATCTATTCATTCAGTACCATCATCGCGGATGGATTGGCGGGAGAAACGAGCCAGCAACAAGATGAGTATCTGCAGATTATTCTGAGGAACGTGCGTCAGCTGCAGGCCATGATTGAAGACTTGCTCGAGGTCACTCAGGCGCAGGCCGGTAAGCTCAGCGTCGAGTTGCAGTCGGTCTCGGTAAGTGAGGCTATCGCTTACGCCGTCGATACGCTTCAGGGAACCGCCACAGAGAAAGAAATCACCTTGTCCTCTGATCCATCCGCGGATTTACCTGCGGCTTATGCGGACGCGACGCGGGTCCGCCAAGTGCTAACCATTCTGCTCGATAACGCGATGAAGTTTACCCCAGCCGGTGGCGCGGTGAATGTGACCGCCAGGCCGTACGAGAAGGGAGCGAACTTGTTGCTGGTCGAGGTCTCCGACACTGGATGTGGCATCGACCCGGAGGTGGCTGGGCACATCTTTGAGCATCTCTACCAGGTAACGGATCCCGGCCGGGCCGGACGCCGGGGGTTAGGGCTCGGGCTGCATATTGCCAAGGACCTGGTGACGCGGCTGGGGGGAGAGATCTGGGTCAAGAGCGAGCCGCAGAAAGGCAGCCATTTTTTCTTTACCTTGCCCATTTTCTCCCTGGCGGGCCTGATTCGACCAATCCTGAAGCACGAGAAAAAGCCCGGCGAGGCGATCGCGGTCATTACGGTGCAGATCGACTGCCGCGACGGAGCGCCGGATGTACCGCGAGAGATTCTGGATGTGGCGCGCTCGGTCCTGCAACAATGCCTGCGCCCCGATACAGATGTTCTGTTACCCAACATGGGCCCCGATTGCGACCACAAACTATTCTTCGTCGTTGCCTACACACAACCGCCCGGGGCGGAGATTATCGGCAGCCGTATTCTGGGGCAACTCCGCGAACAAGAAGAGTTTCAATCGAACGAGTTCAGCTTCGCCGTTTCGCACAGTTTTCTCCCTTCGATAGCAAGAGGGGCAGACGAATCGATGGAGATGTTTGTGGAGCAAGTGGCTGCGGAAGTACGAGATCACATCAGCAACGGTTGCTTACAGGGAGAAAGCTAGCCATGGGTGGAAAGAAAATTCTGGTTGTGGATGACGATCCTGATGTGCGGTTGGGCCTCCAACTGCGCCTCACTGCAAACCACTACGAGGTAATGTTTGCAGGCGATGGAGTGGCCGCTATCGCCGAGGCCCGGAAACATATGCCGGATCTCGTGATCCTGGATCTCGGCCTGCCGGCGGGTGACGGCTTTAGTGTCCTCGAGCGATTGAAAGCCAACGAGAAACTTTCCTCGATCCCGGTGATTGTCTTGTCCGGGCGCGACCGTGTCGGCAATCGGGACCGTGCGCTCAAGGCCGGGGCCAAGACGTTTCTGCAAAAGCCGATGGCGAACGACAAGCTCCTGGCAGTCATTCGAGTAGTTCTGGAGGCCGAAGGCCACACTCCGGAAGTGGCATATGACTTGGCCGAACCCAGCCCAATCTGAGCGCTCTCTTGCGGTTGGCAGGCCGGGATCCTACTCAAGCCCCACGGCACGCGGGGGCAGGCGCCGGACGGCTTGACCCCGATTTCCTGCCACGCTGTGCTAGTGTCCTGTCCCTGAAGTTCCTGGAACAATTCGAGGAATCGAAAATGTTCCAGAAACTGCGCTCAGGGGCTGAAGCCCATTTGGTTTTGCAGTGTTTGCGGCACGACTGAAGTCGTGCCCTGATACAAAGCCGAAGAGGAGTTCTTTAACGAACTTTAGGGACGGGACCCTAGAGAGGTCAGCGTGTGCGCCTTTCATTAAGGAAAGGCGCATGGAGTGTATCAACGCCACAAGCCTCCGCAGGAAATCGGGGCAAATGGGTCACCCAGCATTTGTTGCGAGTTCTCATGCAGGCACTCAGGGGGGTGTTCGGTGGGTTGGTGTTCTCCAAGTTGTCAAAACTGCTCAATCAAGAGGACGCACTGAGAGCACCCTGCTTAAAGCGGTGATTTACCTGGTTCAGTGGTTCGGCGGCGGCTTCGTGGGAGACTGGCCGTTGACTGGCGGAGGTGCTGTCGCGTCCGGTACAACGTCGAATCCCGGAAGCAGGCGAGTCTCCGCCCCGAACTTGTGGTAATCCGTGTACACAATATCGTTCAGTCGCGTCTCGTATGGCGCATAGACATCAAACGTCTCACCCCAGAGGGTCAGAGTGCTCACGGTGCGCACTCGCATAATCTCACCAGCACTACCTCAGTAAGTCGTTCATTTTCATTTGTGGGTTCGTTCGATGCTGCAAAGGAGATAATCTTTTGTGGCGCGCCGTGGTCCGTCAGCGTGAAATCCTTCGCAGCAAGACCTGAAAATGGCTTGCCCTCGCGATCTGTTGCAGCAACGTCGAGGTGGATTATGCCCTCCGGATGTCCGTTCGCCTGCATTTTGACAGGCTCCGACGAAACCGTGGCCTCAACTGGAACTTGCGAGGTTTCAAATTGACCATCAGCACAGGGCAAACGGACGATAGCCAAAAGGCAAAGTAGAAAACCCGGCAGAAGAGCTCTCTGCGTTCTCAAACCCGTACCTCGCTCGGATCGGCCCAGGGCGCCAACCATTCAGAATACCTCTGCACCGATGAGATCGGGTAGGAGGGCCGGGATCCTACTCAAGCCCCACGGCACGCCGGGGCAGGCGCCGGAAGGCTTGACCCCGATTTCCTGCCACGCTGTGCTGGAGAGGTCAGCGTGTGCGCCTTTCATTAAGGAAAGGCGCATGGAGTGTATCAACGCCACAAGCCTCCGCAGGAAATCGGGGCGAATGGGCCACCCAACATTTGTTGCGAGTTCTCACGCAGGCAGTCAGGGCGGTGTCCGGTGGGTGGTGTTCTCCAACATCCTTCCGTGGCGGGGAGAGATCACACATAAAACAGCCGTTTGGGGCTTCGTCCTTCTTTTCAGCCCCAGCTACCTATCGAGTCTGTCTTGCTCTCGACTGCAATGTAGTGCAGCATAGTCGCTGCAGCTTTTTGGAGGTGTACGTGTCTCTGCGGCTTTCCTGTTCGGTTGTATTTGCCCTGCTCTTCGTCGCCCGAGCGCCGGCGCAGGAGACGCGTGTGGTGTTGGACCGAGGTGGCAGCACGATCGTGCTCGAGCCCTATGCGCCCAATATCCTCCGCGTCACCCTCAGCCTGCTCAAGGAGCCCGCGCTCGCTCCTCCCGGATACGGTTTTACGGCCACACCTTCCGCTGCTGGCTGGAGCCATCAGCAAACTGAGCAGGGAGACACCTACCAGTCAAGCCGGCTCAGCGTGACGGTCGCCGCCAACAGGCCAGGAAAAGGCAAGCCCCTGCCTACCCAGCTGGATATCGCCAAGTACTTCAACGGCTCGGCTCCGGGAGCCCACATAACCTTCAGCACCGCCGACGGAACTACGCTGCTTGATATGCAGGGCTGGGCAATGGCGGTGCCGAACCATAAGGACGGCACCGCCGGCGTGCTCAACGACAAGCGGCCTGCGGACGCAGCCTTTTATCAGGTGGGCGCCACCTTCGCTTCGCCTGATGACGAGCACTACTACGGCCTGGGCCAGAACCAGGAGGGCTTTCTCGATCATCGTGGCCACACCGTCGAGTGCTGGAACAACTACACCGCGACAGGAGGCCCGACGTTCTGCGTGCCCCTGCTGGTGACGAATAAAGGTTATGGCGTGCTCTGGGATAATCCTTCGCAGACCACCATCCAGCCCGGCTTCAACGAGCAGACGCGCTGGACCTCCCAGGTAGGCGACCGCGTCTCCTTCTTCGTAATCGCGGGAAGTAAGACAGACGAGATCTACGGTGGCTACCGGTTGCTAACCGGAGATACTCCTATGCTTCCCAAGGCGGCGTATGGATTTATCCAATGCAAGCAGCGCTACAGCACCCAGGCCGAAGTGATGGCGGTGGCTAAGGGCTACCGCGAGCGGCACCTGCCGGCGGATGTCATCGTGGTCGACTGGTTCTACTACAGCAAGATGGGGCAAATGGATTTCGTACCCGCCAACTGGCCGGATCCAGCCGCCATGAACAAGGAACTTCACGCCATGGGCTTCCAGACCATGATCAGCGTATGGCCGCGCTTTGAGCGCGGCACGCGCTACTACGACCTGGTGTTGAAGAATGGCTGGTTTGAGCACCTCGCGGATGGCACGCCGATGGACGGTCTGCCCTATGACCGTGCCGGCTCCGACATCGACACCACCAATCCCGCGGCCGCGCGCTGGTTTTGGGATGTGATCCGGGAAAATATCATCAGCAAAGGCTTTGATGCCATCTGGGCGGATGAAACCGAGCCCGACCTGCCCCCCAACGGCGGTTACTTTTCCATCGGTCCGGGCACCCGCTATTACGATGTGTATCCGCTCTTTCACACCGCGGCTCTTTATGACGGCTTCCGCCGCGATGTGGATCATCGCGCGCTGATCCTATCCCGTGACGCCTATCCCGGCGCGCAGCACAATGGGACGATCTTCTGGTCTTCGGATATTTATCCCACCTGGGATACGCTGCAGCGCCAGATTCCTACCGGGCTCGACGTGACTGCGTCAGGCATCGCTTATTGGGGAAATGACATCGGGGGCTGGCAATATCTGCCGGCAGTGCATCATCCCGCTCACCCTCCGCTGCTCGATCCCTCCGATGCGCGCGACAACGTGGGTGGCTACGACGACTACCCGGAGCTGTACACCCGGTGGTTTGAATACGGGGCGTTTCAGCCGAATTTCCGCACCCACGGCAGCCGCCGCTACAACGAGGTGTGGTCCTACGGGAAGCAGGCGGAGCCGATCCTGGAAAAGTATCTGCGCCTGCGCTACCAGTTGATGCCTTACATTTATTCGCTGGGCTACCAGACCCACCAGACGGGCGCTCCGTATATGCGCGCTCTGTTTATGGATTTTCCGCAGGATCCGAAGGTGCAGAATCTGGGCGATGAATACATGTTCGGGCCCGCCTTCCTGGTTGCCCCGGTGACGGCACAGGGAGCGACCAGCCGTATGGTGTACCTGCCCGCGGGCACGGACTGGTACAACTACTGGACAAAAGAGCGTGTGACTGGTGGCCAGTCCATCCGGGTAGATGCGCCGATCGACACGCTTCCGCTGTTTGTACGCGCGGGATCGATCGTGCCGTTGGGCGAACCCGTAGAGAATACCGGCCAGGTGCAAAAGCTAGCGAAGATCCGAGTCTATCCAGGCGCCAACAGCGACTTCACCCTTTATCAGGATGACGGTAAGACCTACGCCTACGAGAAGGGAAACAGCAGCATCACCACGCTTCATTGGGATGATACTGCGGGTAAGCTCGCGCAGCATGGAGTTCCGGTAGGCTCGGAGAGCGAACTGCTGGAGGTTGTGGGTCGTTAAGCCTCAAACAGACGTTATTTTATCTGGACGGGTGCCCCAGGTTCGCCAAAGCGTACCTGGGCCGAAAAAGATTTTTTCGAATGCTTTCAGTCAACGGGCAACCGAACCTGTTTGAGTAGAACATAAAAACTTTGGTGGGGGCTTCGCCCCTTCATTTTCGGCCCATGTACGCTGAGGCGAACATGGGGCACCCGTCCATGTGATTAGCGTCTGTTTGAGGTAGGGTGTATAGGCGCTAGCCGCCGATATAACATTGGGGCATGCAGCTTCCTGTGAACCCGCCGGTCTTGCCCATGCTTGCCAAGCGAGTGGCCGAGTTACCGGTCGGCAAGACCTGGATCTTTGAGCCCAAGTGGGATGGCTTCCGCGCCCTGGTCTTCCGCGATGGGGACGAGATTCTCATCCAGAGCCGTGATCAAAAATCACTGAATCGCTATTTTCCCGAGCTGCTCGATACGCTCCGTTCCCAATTGCCCGCACGCTGCGTGCTCGACGGCGAAATTGTAATCGCCACGGAGAGTGGTCTCGATTTTGAGACGCTCCAGCTACGCATTCACCCCGCAGCATCACGGGTGAAGCTGTTATCCCAGCAAACGCCGGCGTCCATTGTCTTCTTTGACTTGCTTTGCGAAGGAGATCGCGATCTGTCCGGTTGGCCATTCGAAGACCGGCGCGCTGCGCTGGAGGCACTGCTTTCCTCCGCGTCTCCGCCCCTACATATCACGCCGGCAACGCACGAAGCGGATGTCGCATCGGATTGGTTTCTCCGCTTCGAGGGCGCAGGTCTTGACGGCGTCATGGCCAAGCCGACGGCAGGGACCTACGAGCCTGACAAGCGCGTAATGCTCAAGGTGAAGCACGAGCGCGATTGCGATTGCGTCGTTGCCGGTTTTCGTTGGCACAAGAACGGCGAAGGCACCGCGATCGGCTCGCTGCTGCTGGGTCTCTTCGATGATTCCGGCGCACTGCAGCACGTCGGCGTCTGCGCCAGCTTTACGCTGGAGAAGCGCCGCGAGCTGGTGGAATTCCTCCTGCCTTATCGCCAGAATGCGCTCGCAAACCACCCATGGGGCGGCTGGGCGGACCCTGGATCCGCAACCGATGGGGGCCCGCAGCGCATGCCAGGCGGACAGAGCCGCTGGAGCCAGGGCAAAGACCTGTCATGGGAACCGCTGCGGCCGGAGCTGGTGGTCGAAGTGGCGTACGAACACATGCAAGGCAGCCGCTTCCGCCACATGGCGCAGTTTCGCAGATGGCGTACGGACAAGAAGCCGAGCGATTGTACCTATGCCCAGCTCGAAGTGGTTCCACCGCAAGAGCTGATGGAGATCTTCGCCGGCAAGCGCTGAACTGGGCTCACGTCTTCTTTCTGGAAGCGCGGCCGGTGCGCCACTCCCGCGTCGGATCGTCGTCGGGGTCAGGAGTCTCCTGCGGCGGTCTCTGCTCCTCAGGAACATGACGCAGGTTGACCCGGATGCGTGTCCAGGTAGAAGATGTGCCGCGCATCGAGTCCACCAGCACGTCATCCACGGCCAATAGGGCGGCTACCTCGGCATGCTTGCTCTTCCACCTCTCCAGACCCGCCAGCGCAGCATCTTTGTCCGGGGAGTTTGCCACTACAATCAATGGCATCTTGGTCCGCGGGGTCTTCTTGGCCGCGGACTTGGCGCGCGAAGGCGCTACGCGCGGTGCTTCGCCTTCCATCTTGCGGAAGTGTGGAGGCCATGGTGCATCACCCAGGCCAGCGGCCTCATCCTGTGCTGCAAGCTCAAGCAGCCCTTCCAGCGAGCCAGCCTCGCCGTTCATGGCTGCATGCGGATCGCCCATCTCGGTAAAGCGGCTGGGCATGGTGAGCACAGTAAAGTCGGCGGGCTCGCAGTCCGGGACCTCATGCCAATACAGGGGTGCGGAAACGCGCGCATCGGGCAGCGGGCGCACCGAGTACGCAGAGCACGTCGTCCGATCCTTGGCGTTCTGGTTGTAATCGAGGAAGACTCCGTGACGCTCTTCTTTCCACCATTTTGAACTGGCCAGGGCGGGCACGCGCCGCTCCACTGCACGCGATAGAGCGAGCGCCGCACGGCGCACCTCGCTGAAGCTCCAGCGCGGTTGGATACGCACATTCACATGCATACCGCGCGAGCCGCTGGTCTTAGGCCACGCGCGAAGGCCGAGCTCTTGCAGCAGCGCCTTCACTTCCAGAGCGACGCTGCGCACGTCCGCCCAGGCGACGCCAGGTCCCGGGTCGAGATCGACGCGCAACTCGTCCGGGTGATCGAGATTGCCGGCGCGTACTGCGTGAGGATGAAGCTCGAGGCATCCCAGGTTGGTGATCCAGGCGAGGCCAGCCGCGTCATCGACCACGATCTCTTCGGCAGTGCGGCCCGAGGGGAAGGAGAGCGTTACCGTGCGCATCCATGAGGGGCGATCGGAGGGGGCGCGTTTCTGATAGAACGCCGGAGCCTCGGCGCCATTCACGAAACGCTTGAGAACGATCGGGCGATCCTGGATTCCGTTGAGAGCGCCCGGAGCAACCGACAGGTAGTAGCGCACCAGGTCAAGCTTCGACAGCTTGGTCTGCTGGGAAAAATAAAGCTTGTCCGGATGAGTCACGCGGACTTCGCGGCCCTCGATCGAGAGCACCTCGGCGGCCTCTTCTTTGCTCACGAAAACAGGCTACACGCTGGGTCCGGATCTTGTCGAAGCGCCCCGTTCATTTTGCATCATGTCGAAATGTGTGCCAGCACATACTTATCCGGCTGCTTATCAAATGTCTGTTTGCAGCCGCCGCAACAAAAGTAGAACGCTTTCCCATCAAACTCCGATTGATACTTCGCGGTCTTGATGTCTACGGTCATTCCACAGACTGGATCTTTCGCTTCCTCTTTCTCCCGGGACCCTGCCGGCATGCCGATCTGTTCGATGGCCTGGCTTCTGCTCAGCTGGACAATTTCGGCCAGGATACTCAATGCGATCTCCTCTGGCGAACTAGCGTGGATATTCAGGCCCGCCGGAGCCCGTACTTGATTCAATCTTTCCGGGCTGATCCCGCGTTCGGTGAGAGATTGGAGAACCTTGGCCGCCTTCGCCTTGCTGGCGACGAAGGTCACATAAGACGCCTCCGTTTTGAGCGCTTGTTCGAGCGCCTCTTCGTCGCACTCTCCTTGCGTGGACACAACGATGAAGGTCCGCGGCCCAACCCTCAGCCCGTTTAGCTCCAAACCCGCCTGCACTTGCTCCGCATCCGGATAGCTCTCGCGGTCTGCCTGCGGAGCAGCGATCGAAATCGTATAGTGGATGGTTTTGGCGAGACTGGCCAGCGTGCGCCCCACGGGGGAGCCGCCCATAATCAAAATATGCGGCTTGGGCAGAACCGGCTCGACGTAGATGTCGAGCGTGCCACCACTGTGACAGCTCATGTTGTAGGCCACGATGCCTTCCTCCTGAAACCCAGATGGACTGATGCGGACCAGCCGCGGCCGTCCATCCTGGAGCGACTTCAACGCCTCCTTGACCACTGCCGGCTGTGCACAACCACCGCCAATCCAGCCCCAAAGTGTGCCGTCTGCCAGGATGATCGCCTTGTCGCCCACCTTGCCCGAGATCGGCGAGAGATAGCGCACCACTTCCGCCACGGCGAAGGGCTCACCCTTCGCGAGCAGTTCGCTGGCCTTACTCAGAAATTGATCGAACATCCTACAGGTACCTCTCCAACGCCAGCAGGCTCTCCAGGTTATGTGCCGGGGCAAAGACATCCACGTGAGGGAGCGCTGCAGCCATGCCCCGCGTAACGGGCTGATAGCCCTTCAATCCCAGGAGGGGATTCAGCCACAGGACCTTTTGTACACGTCGTTTGATAGCTCGCATCTGCGCTGCCAGCACCTCCGGCTCTCCTGTATCCCATCCGTCGCTGAGAATAATAAAAACCGTGTCGCGCGAGAGCAGCTTCCTGCCGTAGATCTGGTTGAACTTGAGCAGTGACTCGCCGATCTTTGTGCCGCTGGACCAGCCCGCCGCCCGCTGCGAGAGCCGCCGCAGAGCGTCCGGCAGGTTGGTAGTGCGGAGCAGATCGCTGATCTCGACTACGTCGGTGCTGAAGAGAAACGTATGCACACGCTCGAAGCGCGCCTGCAGCGCATAGGCAAACCGCACCAGGAACATGCTGTAGAAATTCATCGACCCGCTGATGTCGAGAAAAATGACCAGCTTGCTCTTTCTGGGCTTTCTCCCTTTGTAGGCCAAAACAATGGGTTCGCCGCCGCGCATGATGCTTCGGCGGATACTTCGGCGAAGATCTACGCGCTCGGCAAGTGTATTGATACCCAATTTCCGTGAGCGGCGCAGGCTCATCCGCCGCAAAAGGCGCAGAGAGAGCTCTTCCAACGCGGCCAGGTCATTGGACCGCACTTCGGTAAAGTCCACTTTCTTCAGCCGCTGTTGTGCGCTCGCGCCGTACACCGCTTTGCCGTTTCCGTCTTGCGCCGCAGCCTGGTTGCCGGGTTGGTCGAGAAACACAGCAGAGCCGTCGTCCCGTTCCTGGGTGTTGCTTCTGGAGGAACCCATGTGCTCGCCGCTGGCAGACCGGGGCCTGGATCGCGACTCGCGCCAGAAGCTATTAAATAAATCCGGGAACAGCTCCCATTCCTCCTTGGTTGCGCAAAGCGTCGACTGCAGGGCAAAGGAGAAGGTTTGCTGGTTTGCAATGTCGACGGTTTTCGCAGCCTCCAGTGCGGTCATGGTCTGGCTAGTATCCGCAGACAATCCGTTGTTCCTGAGAAAGCGAGAGAACTCTACGATCGAGGCGGCCAGTCGTTCGGATTGCTCTTGACGCATTGCGCCTCCTACTCAAGAGATCTGTGGAAGCAGAAGGTCGATCCCTGCGTCCTTGAGCTTGGCGCCATCTTCCATGGATTTCGCCAGGCAACCGATCGTCGCCTCGATCACTTCCGCGTTCAGCCTCTGGCTTCCCAGCGAGACCACGGCCTGCGCGCAGTCCAAAGTCTCTGCCACTCCAGGCGGCTTCGCCAGATCCAGACGGCGCACCGCCTGCACATACCGCACCACCTGGCTGCCCAGTTCTTCCTCGATGCCGGGCAGTCGCGCGCGCACGATCTTCATCTCCCGTTCAAAGCTCGGGTAATCGATCCAGTGATAGAGGCACCGCCGCTTCAGGGCGTCGCTCAGTTCGCGGGTGCGGTTGGAGGTGAGAAGGACATAAGGGATGTGCCTGGCATGGATGGTGCCCATCTCGGGAACGGTGATCTGGAAGTCAGAAAGCAGTTCGAGAAGAAATGCCTCAAATGCTTCATCGGCGCGATCGATTTCGTCTATCAGGAGCACCGGGGAAGCGTCCTGAGCAAGGATCGATTTGAGCAGCGGCCGCTCCAGCAGGAACTCACGGCTGAAAATATGTCTCTCTTTTTCTTCAACCGTTTGTTCTGTTCCCTCCTGTATCTTGATGGCCAGTAGTTGTTTCTGATAGTTCCACTCGTAGACGGAGGAACTGACGTCCAGCCCCTCGTAACATTGCAGCCGGATCAGTTGGGTTCCCAACACGGACGCCAGGGTCTTGGCCACCTCCGTTTTACCCAGGCCGGCGTGGCCCTCAATCAGGAGAGGCTTGTGCAATCGGGTGCTGAGATAGACGGCGGTGGCCAGTGAGCGGTCGGCTATGTAACCCAAGCGCTCGAAGCTGCGCAAAAGAGCGTCCGGATCCTTCACTGCTTCGTCGCCGGGCTGCGCTGCTAGGGCTGGCATGTGATTTCGTCATCGCAGATTTCAGGAACTGCGATGAAGCGCTCCCTTAGCCGCCGCCCAGGCCACGGAAGCGGCGCTCAGCGGCTCGGCCTCTGCCACAGGCGCATCGGCCGGTTGTTGCAGTTGCGCCTGGAAGTTCCTGGTGAATTGCCCAAACATGATGTTCGCGACCTCGCTGATCACCCGCGATCCCATTTGGGCCAGAATGCCGACGACGTTGACCTCGGCAACACTGGTGACCTCGGTGCCTCCGTCCTCCAGAGAACGCAGCTTGCTGGTCATCCTCATCGACGCGCTGCCCCGGCCCTTCACGTCTTGCCCTTTGCCGAGAATTTCCATCTCGTGTTTCTGCTGCGTCGAGACGAACGATCTCCAACTCACCTTTATAGTCCGTAGCGCTCGGGCCCACTCTCACGCTGATGGTGCCCTTGTACGTCTTCTCGTCCACCTGCTCGGTAATTTTGGCGCCAGGTACACAGGTGGCGACTCGCCTAGGGTCGCTCAACAGCTTCCATACCTGCTCCACCGGCTCTTTGACCTGAAAGGTTTTTGTGATCTCGGTTGCCATACTCTAATTGACCACGCCTTTCTCTTTAAGGATATTCCACACCTTCCAAGGAGCGATCGGCATATCGATGTGCTTCACGCCGAGGTGGGCAAGCGCGTCGACCACGGCGTTGACAAAGGCCGCGGGAGAGCCGACATTGGGTGATTCGCCCACGCCCTTGGCGCCGAAGGGATGATGCGGCGAAGGCGTGCAGGTCTTGCCCGTCTCCCAGTGGGGAGTCTCGACCGCCGTCGGTATCAGGTAGTCCATAAAACTTCCTCCCTGCACGTTGCCGTTCTCGTCGTAGCTCAATCTCCTGCATGAACGCGATCGCCAACCCCTCGGTCAATCCGCCATGAATCTGACCTTCGACGATCATGGGGTTGATGATGTTGCCGCAATCGTCCACCGCGACAAAACGGCGAACCTTGATCTCGCCGGTGCCCTTGTCGATATCTACCACGCAGATGTAGGTACCGAAGGGGAAGGTCAGATTGGGCGGATCATAGTAGTCGACGGCTTCAAGTCCCGGCTCCATCCCTTGCGGCATATTGGTGTACGCGGCGAAGGCAATATCCTGGATGCTCTTGGACTTGCTGGGCGCGCCTTTGACGAAAAATTTGCCCGGCTCCCAATCCAGGTCCTCCTCGCTGCACTCCAGTAGATGAGCGGCGATCTTTTTGGCCTTCTCGCGGATCTTGCGCGCCGCCATGGCCGTAGCCGCGCCGGAGACGGGCGTGCTGCGGCTGGCGTAGGTGCCCAGGCCATAGGGAGCGGTGTCGGTGTCGCCTTCCTCGACCGTCACATCGGCTGCAGGAATTCCCAGCTCCTGGGCGACGATCTGGGCATAGGTGGTCTCATGTCCTTGCCCCTGACTCTTGGTTCCCATACGGCAAATGGCCTTGCCCGTGGGGTGAACGCGAATCTCGGCGCTGTCGAACATCTTGATGCCGGCGATATCGAAGGTGTGCGAAGGGCCGGCGCCGACCACTTCCACGAAGCTGGAAACGCCGATACCCATCAGCTCTCCGCGCGCGCGCTTCTCCAGCTGTTCTTTGCGCAACGCATCGTAGCCAATCGTATCCAGCGCCACCTTCATGGCCGCATCGTAATCTCCGCTGTCGTAGGACCAGCCCAGCGGCGATTTATAGGGAAACTTCGCCGGGGCAATAAAGTTCTTGCGGCGCAGGTCAACCGGATCGGTCTTCAACTCCTGGGCCAGAACGTCGACCGCTCGTTCGATCAGGTAAGCCGCTTCGGTCACGCGGAAGCTGCAGCGATAGGCAATGCCGCCCGGGGCCTTGTTGGTGTACACCCCATCCACTTCGCAAAAGGCAGTGGGATAGTCATAGGCGCCGGTGCAAATACTGAACAAGCCGGCGGGAAACTTGGTAGGTTGCGCGGCTGCGTTGAAAGCCCCGTGATCAGCCAGCGTCTTGACCCGCATGGCCTGGATCTTGCCGTCCTTGGTGGCGGCGAGCTCCGCCGTCATGTGGTAATCGCGTGCGAACCCGGTGGATTGAAGGTTCTCCGAACGGCTCTCGATCCACTTCACCGGGCGCTTGATCGTCAGCGACGCAACCACCGCGCAGACATAGCCTGGATAGATAGGAACCTTGTTGCCGAAGCCGCCGCCGATGTCCGGCGAAATGACGCGGATATTCTGTTCCGGAATGCCGCCAACAATGGAGAAAAGAGTCCGGTGCGCATGGGGGGCCTGCGAAGTGAGATAGATGGTAAGCCGTTCGGTAGCGGGATTAAAGTCGGCCACGCAGCCGCAGGTTTCAAGGGGCGACGGATGGCAGCGCTGGAAAATGGCGTGCACCTTGGCCTGGACCTCTGCGTCCGCAAACACCTTGTCCGTGGCTGGCCTGTCGCCTACTTCCCAGTGAAAGATGTGGTTGTCTTTTTGCTCGCGGTCCTCGCGCAGAATGGGCGCCGTGGGATCGAGGGCTTTATGCGGATCTACCAATACCGGCAGCTCTTCGTACTCGACCTCTACCAACTCGGCTGCATCGGCGGCCGTGTAAGGATCTTCCGCAACCACGAAGGCTACTTCCTGCGACTGGAAGAGCACTTTGCCGGTAGCCAGCACCATTTGCTTATCAAAGAAGAGGGTGGGCATCCAGGCCAGATTGGCCTTGGCTAAGTCTTCCCCGGTGATCACCGCCAGAACACCCGGAAGCTCCATGGCGTTCTTGATGTTGATGCTCTTGAGCCGGGCGTGCGCATAAGGGCTGCGCACGATGTGGCCGTACGCCATATCGGGGAGTTGTACATCGTCCACATAGTTGCCTTTGCCCTGAATGAAGCGCAGATCCTCCTTGCGCTTGATGGGATGGCCCATGCCACCGATCTCAGGCGATGTTTGGAAGACCATCTTTTTTCCCTCCCTGGTCCAGCTTGCCGGCGGCATACTGCACAGCTTTGACAATGTTCTGGTATCCAGTGCAGCGGCACAGGTTCCCGGAAATCCCCCAGCGGATCTCTTCTTCCGTAGGATGGGGATTTTTATTCAGCAGGGCATAGGAGGAGATGAGCATGCCCGGAGTGCAGTAGCCGCATTGCAGGCCATGCTCTTCTTTGAAGCCCTCCTGCAGGGGATGGAGCTTGCCGTTTTGCATCAGGCCTTCCACCGTGAGCAGCTCGCAACCGTCGGCTTGCACGGCGAACAGGGTGCAGGATTTCACTGTCTTTCCATCCAGCATAACGGTGCACGCGCCGCAATGGGTGGTATCGCATCCGACGTGCGTGCCGGTGAGCCCGGCAAAGCTGCGAATAAAGTGGACCAGCAACAACCTCGGCTCGACCATGGCCTCGCGCACACGGCCATTTACGGTGACTTGAATCGCTTGCTTTTTCGCCATCTAGGATTCCTCTGCTGCCTTTCCCAATCTCTATTTGCCAATTCGTTCGTATGCGCGAGCCAGGGCGCGCCGGGTCAGTTCCTTCACTAAGCCCTTCTTGTATTCCGCAGGGCCGCGCAGATCCGAACTCGGATCGGCGGCGTCGGCTGCCAGTTGCGCTGCCTGCGCGATGTTGGCCTCATCCAACTTCTTGCCGCGCAGAAACCCTTCGGCATTGCCGGCCTTCACCGGGGTTGCGCCAACATTGGTGAGGCCGATGCCGACTCGTTGGCAGCTCCCTTCGCCATCCAGGGTCAGCTGAGCGGCTACGCCGGCGGTGGCGAAGTCGCCGACTTTTCGTTCCAGCTTCAAGTAAGCGCCGCCGCTCCGTGGCGGTGGCATGGGAATGCGCACCTCGCTCACGATCTCGTCGTGCTGCAGTTCGGTGGTGAACAGGGTGACAAAGAAGCTCTCGATGGGCAGCACTCGCTCGCCCCGTGACCCCACGGCCACGACCTGCGCTCCGAGGGCCAGCATGGTAGCCGGATGGTCGTTCGCCGGATCGCCGTGGGCCAGGTTGCCGGCCAACGTCGCCATATTCCGCACCTGCGGGTCGGCGATCACACGTGCGGTGTCGAAGAGAATGGGATATTTCGCGTGGATGAGGGGGGAGTTTTCCAGTTCGGCCTCGCGCGTCAGCCCACCGATTTTCAAATACCCGTCCTCCTCCTTGATATAGGAAAGGCCGGCTATACGGTTGATGTCGATCAGATAACCGGGCCTGGCTATTCTGAACTTCATCATGGGAATGAGACTCTGCCCACCACTCAAAATCTTGGCGTCGTCTCCGTACTGCTGTAGAAAGGCAATCGCTTCAGGAATCGTTTTTGGGCGGAGATACTCAAAGGCCGGCGGGATCATCTTCGTTTAACCTCCCATCCGGGATTCCCGGATGCGGACGAAATGCGACGAATAAGGAACCTGCCAAACCGTAAGGTTTCAGGTCCGGCAACCTTATAATCCTCGCGAAGGTAGATGGTCAAACGCCGCGCGAAAGCCGCGGCTCTTGTGGCTGCGAAGGGGTGGGCCGTAGCAAATCGCAGGCAGACGAGAGGCGGCTAATTTCGTATTAAGGATGAAGCATTCTCTTTGTAATTCGTAGGACCATTCGTTGATTTCTAACCTATGACTTAGACCGCTTCGAGCGGACGCCTTTCAGGCCCACGAGCAGAGCAGAAGTGGGCTAAGCAAAAGTCTTAAGCAGGGGAGAACGCTCGAAAAGATCTAAGCAATCGACGGCGACAGGGTGGTTACGGCCGCCGGGGCGGTGGATTGCTTGCCAACCGCCAGACGAGTGAGGGTGAGGACGGTGATGTCATCATCCTGGCCGAAGTCCTGGGCCATTTTTGAAATGGATTGGGCGGATTGAGCGGCAATGGCCGCCGTGCGCTCAAATCCGAAGAGTTCCCCGGATGTGGCCCGCGCCTCCACCACGCCGTCGGTGACCAGCGTGATCTGCTCGTTTTCTTGCTGGTGAAACGTCGACTCGGCGTACGTGGACTCCGCGACGAGGCCCAGCGGGAGACCGTTTTCCACCGAAAGCTCGCGGCCGTTGAGATAGGGGGCAATGTGTCCGGCATTCGCCACTGTCACGGTTCCATCTGAGGCTGCAAGCAGAACCAGGCAGGTAGTGAAGCCACCGCGGGAGCGGCCCAGCATCCGCTGGTTCATGGCGGCGAGTATCTCGCCCGGGCTTTGCGTGTAGTGGGCGAGGGTGCGGAGAGTGCCGACCAGCAGCGAAACGGTCATGGCGGCGGGCATGCCTTTGCCGCTGACATCGCCGATACACAGTAGAACCGCACCCTGCTGCGCCGGAAGAATCTGGAAAAAGTCCCCGCCCACCTGGCCGGCCGGCTGGTAGATGGACTGAATAGAGAAGCCGGGAATTTGCGGTACGGCTTCGGGAATCAGGACCTGTTGCACTTCTTGCGCCTGCTTCATCTCCAGTGTCATCTGCCGCTGTGCCTGCGCGGAGCGCACCCATCGCCGCACCAGTAGAGCGCACAGCGCCAGAGCCAGCAGAAATCCCGTGATCTGCTGAAGGGTCAGCGTTACGCCGAAAGGAGAATAGAGCCTACGAACATGCAGGAAGGTAAGCTGGCCCGCGAGCCAATCACCCCACGCAAGTACCACCCCGGGTAACAACAGCCAGCCTTCCACTCCTAGTTTTCGAATGCCCCGAAACATCATCCAGAGCATCAGCAATCCGAAGATCGCTTCGAGCGCCTGGGCAAGGACGAAGGACATGGGAGCGAACGTAGCCGGGACGAAGAACAACAGATCGAACGCGCCCGCGAAGGCAAAAGCCTGTGCCAGCGATAGCAAAGCCGCAGCCCAGGGGAGCAAAAGCGGGCGGTCCAGGCGGAACCAGGCCCTCAACAACATAATCCATGTGAACTTGACCAGCGGGATCAAGAGCACGTTACAAACCCAGAACTCGGCCGGAACGCTGATGATCTGCGTCCAGGCGGCCTGCGCGGTTTCCCAGCTGCCCAGGCCCATCATCAGGAGCAGCGATCCCATCCAGAAGTAAACCCGGTCGGTGCGGTTCATCAGGAACAAGCTGAAGGCGATTACAGCCAGCAGCAAATACACCACACCCGTCACTGCCCAAACCGCGTTTTGGCGCACCAAGTCCAGCCAACGAAGCTGATAGGCGGCGTCTACCGCGTCCGCGGCACCTACCAGTGGAGCGAGGTGAAATCCTCCCGCGTCTGTCTGGGCCAGCAGGGATTGCGGCGACATCCAAAGGCGAAAGGCAATCACCTGCTCTTCTGTGCCGCTGACACTCTCGGGCAGGCGGAAAACCATGGGTTGAGAATAGTAATATTTTGGTCGCAACCCACGGAACCGCCCAAACGCGCCCAGCAGGGTTCCGTTGAGGAACAGTTGGTAGGCATCGTCGAAATTTGCCGGTCCAGCCAGGGCAAGCCTCTCGCCCGGCTGTGCTTGGACCTTCACCCGGATGCGATACCAGGCATAGCCCGAATAACCGGGATGACCCCGTTCTCCCCAGCCAGGCACATACCCCGATAGTCCCTGGAAAGGGTTCACGGCATCTTTGGGCGTTAGATCCACCGTTTCCCACGTTGCGTCGTCAAACTTTGGCTGCGCCCAGAGTGGCTGGTTGGTCGCCGGGTCGATGGGCGAGTCTCCGACTTGAAACTTCCACGGTCCATAAAGCGGAACCATGGACAGGCCCAGGTGAATGGGGATTGCGGCGTCGTTGGCGGGGTCAGCCTGGGCGCGCGATTGGGCTGTCGCCCTTATGCCGCACACCAGCAACATCATGAACAAGAAGACGGGAGTGACACGTCGTGCCATGGTCCACCTCACGTGCAGGGTCCACTGCTCCGGGAGAAATATAGGTTATAGGAGAGGAATCACCTCAACCAGCGCATCCTTTTCCCGCGCCACCTGCACTGGGTTACGCAAGGGGCGGCCGAATCCGTCGAAATGGACTTCCATAACATCCCCATCCTGCAGTTCGACACCCTGCCCGAAGCTCAGCGAATGCGCGCCCAGAAAGTGAATGTGCACATCTCCCGGGCGCCGATGCAATGCAAACTTGAAGTGGTGATGCTCCAGGTTACGCAGGCTGTGCGACATCTCCTCCTCGCCGCTCGCGATCGGCTGTGACCACAGTGGCTTATCGCCGCGGGTGATGCTCACCGTGCCCGGCACAGCTCGAAAATCAGGATCGACCACCAGCTCGGGCCCGATCGCACATGTGCGCAACTTCGACCCAGCCAGGTTGAGATAGTTCTTCTTTTCGAAGCGATGGTCAGAGAACTCATTGCCCTGCGTCATGCCAACTCGATAAGGCTGACCCTTCGGACCAATCACATACACGACCGCGATCTCCGCTTCTTCGCCACCGTCCTCCGCGTAGGAGGGAACCAGCAGCGGTTCACCCTGCGCGTGCACAATCGAGCCATAGCCCTTGTGAAACCACTCCGGAGCGATGCCTATTTCTCCTGCTTTGGGGCGCCCGGCTTCCATGCCCCAGTGAAACATCTTCATGCTATCGGTCAGTTCCTGCTCCTTGACCGTGTGCATCGATGCTCGGTCGCGCGCGCTGCCCATATGGGTCAGCCCTGTGCCGGAGACCAGACAGCGGGCGGGTTCCTGGGGATGATCGATGGGAACGAGCATTTTCCAGTTCGTGTTTCCACCGTAAATCGGGTCATAGTCGAGGGACTCATCCGTAAGATGATTAGCCACCACGCTGGTAAGTTTGGCGCCGCCTGCGATGGCCGCTTGAGCCAGCCCATACACCGAATCGAAGTCGCGCAGCAAACGTAACTTTGGCTCTTCCACCACTGCTACCCGGCGCACATCGCCGGTCTTCAATTGCACCAATCGCATCGTGTCCTCGCCTCGTTTACTCAATGACCTGGAACTGCTTGATTCGCTCTTCGTTGATGGTCAAACCAAAACCGGGTAATTGATCATCCAGGTCGATAAAGCCATCCTTGGCCCGTGGCTCGCCATCGAAGATGTACCAGAAGAGCTCATTGCCCACCTCCACATCCACCGGCGGAAAGTACTCCGCCATGGGCGAGTTAAAGCTCGCCATGACCACGTGGTAGTTGTGCATCTGGCCTGCGTGCGGAATGACCGGAACAGAAAAGGCCTCCGCCATGGCCGAGATCTTTCTCGCCTGGCTGACGCCGCCGACGCGGTTAGTATCCACCTGCAGATAGTCGACGGCCCGCGCCTCAAGCAGGTCGCGCACGCCATAGGAAGTGAACTCATGCTCGCCGCCCGCGATAGGCACCCGGCCGTAAGACTTTAACTCCGCATATCCGCGGATATCGTCGGGAATCACTGGTTCCTCCAGCCAGCGCAGGTTGAAGGGCTCGAGAAGGGGGAGCATGCGTTTCGCGTAATCCAGCGTCCATCCCATGTAGGCATCCGCCATCACATCGATTTCATCGCCTACCGTTGCGCGCACCGTGCGCACCAGGTCTAAGTTGCGCTGCATCCCTGCGGCCCCATCGACCGGACCCCAGCCGAAGCGCAGCTTCATCGCTTTATACCCTTCGTCCTTGTAACGCTTCGCCTCGAATGCCAACTGTTCGAGCGGGCTCGCGTACAACCGGCTGGCATAGACGGGAATGCGCGGCTTGGTGCGGCCGCCCAGCAGGCGGAAGACCGGCTGCTTAGCCGCTTTCCCCAGCAGGTCCCACAGGGCAATGTCGACCGCGCTGATCGCGGTCATGCCGATGCCCTTCCGTCCAAACGCCATGGTCTTGCGATACATATGCTGCCAGAGAAATTCGATGTCCCACGGGTCTGCGCCAAGGAGAAGCGGCTTCAGATGGTGGTCAATCACCTGCTTGGTGACCAGCGGCGTCAGGGCGGCGTTGCCGATGCCCACCAGTCCCTCATCGCTCATCACCTCCACCACCAGCCAGCTGTGAAAGGTAAAGGTGCTCATAGTGGAAACTGGCAGCGAAAGCAGATCCATGGGGTTGGTGCAGAAATGCGGCGGCAATGGTGTTGTCTCTCCCGACCACTGCGCCACTCGGGTGCGGACTTCGCGAATCTTCATGATGAAATGTTTTTCCCGTTCTTGAAATTGTTTCAGTTGGTCGCCCACGTCACGCGCAGGAGCGAAAGGCCCATGCGGGGCAGTTGCACATCCACTTGTATCGTTCCATTCTCCGGAGTCATCCACCGCGGAGAATCGAGCAGCTGCAGCTGGCCGGCAGCTTGCAGTTTTGCGTATTGTTCGGGCGTAGGGTTCTGCGGCGATCCCATCTCCTTCCACACCGTGTAGGCATTGCTGTGATGATCGTCGATGCGGTACTGCTGCAGCAGCACACGAGACGCGGAGGACGGAAGGGATTTCATCAGCAACACGATGGCAGCGCCGGGCGCAGCGACGTCATCGTCGTGGTAATTCCACAGCAGCACAGAAGCCTGGCCGGCCGCGCTGGTGGCCAGGGCATCGATGTCCGGAACCTCGCGCACGCTGTACTTCAAAATACTATCCAGCGGCGCCGCTCCGCTGCTGGACGTCTCTACGCGATCCCCGCCCATCAATCCAGCCATGCGGAAGAAATTCAGCACTGGCTTATCGATGCCATTGGTGGCCAGCGTGCGATAGCCGTCGAAATAAGGCTTTCCTTCAAACTCGAATGCCCAGGTCAGCATACCCAGCAGATTCATGTGATCGCGATCCGCCAGCTCCAACAGGCCCTTCATTGCCGCTGCTGTATAGCTGGGATACAGCGGTCCATTGCGATACGCGTTGGGCGGATAAAGCCGCGCGGAGCACGCCGCGCACCCTTCCGGATCCGCTTCACTCAAAATGATAGGAAGGGTTTGAAACTGCGGGAAACTGCGCACGATGGCGAAGCCGTCCGCAGCATTGTTCAATTCGCGATCGAGGCCCATTTGCACGTGGCCATCCACCACGTTGGGGCTTCCCTTGACGTGGAATGAGATAAAGTCCAGCGGGATGGATCCGCCGGTTGCCGCACTCTTGTGGCTCGCGCAGTGAGCCAGAAAAAGCTGCAGATACTGTGACGCATTCCCTTGGGGACCAGGGCCTGTGGTTGCCGGTCCACCGACGCGCGCATTGGGAATCGCCTGGCGTACACCGGCGACTGCGTAATCGTAAAGCTTGTTGTACTCGTCCTCGGTGCCTTTCCAGTAGTACTTCCCGTTGGGCTCGTTCCACACCTCCCAGTACCAGGTGGAAACCATCTGCATGCCGTATCGCTGGACCATGTGCGCAGCCACCTGATGATTCAACTCCTGCCATCGCTTGTAGTCTTTGGGAGGAAATGACCAGCCTTCCACCTCCCCGGGCTTGAGCGGCCATCCTATATGGTAGGGGTCGGGGTGGGTGGAAAGCGCCTTGGGCATAAAGCCGAGCTCCACCATCGGGCGCACATGAGCGGCGGCGTAGGCATCAAAAATCTGGTCGAGAATGGTCCAGCTATAAACGGGTTTCCCCTGCGCATCCTCGGTGTAGACGTTGGACGAGCTCCACTTGAGATCGGGCTTGCCATCTCCGGTAGCGAGCAGGAAGTGGGCTCGAATATAAACCGGAACCGGGCTCAGATCGTGCAGTTGCCCAAGCAACTGCTTGCCATTTGGCGTGATGGTGTAACCGGACTCGTCGTAGCCAAACCAACTGTAGATGGGCGTGAACTTACCCGCGGATTTCGCCAGATCGACGTCGATATGAACCGGGCTTTGCGCCCTCGAGACCTGCGTAACCAGAAGCAGGCTGAGCAGGGAACGATAGCAAAACCATCTCAACTGGCCGAGGCCCAACTTGGGCGTCCGTATCTTGCTCACGACAAACAGGCTACACCTTTTCCCGCCCGCGGTTGCCGCAGTCTGCATCTAACCGGGTTGTACGTTGCAAGGAGACACACACCCTATGAATTTCGGCAACCTCAGGTCTTTGGCTTTAATCGCCACCCTGGCATTAACCATTCCCGCGCTCGCTCAGAACTCCGATTCCGGGGCAAAGCAGGATTTGAAGAACGCTGGAAACGATACCAAGCACGCGGCGACAAGCGCAGGACACGGCGTGAGCGAGGGAAGCAAAACGGCTTACGACAAGACAAAGTCAGGAACTGAGAAGGGCTACGACAAGGCAAAATCGGGAACCGAGAAGGGCTACGACAAAACCAAGTCAGGGACCGAGAAAGGCTACGACAAGACAAAGTCGGGAACCGAGAAGGGCTACGACAAGACGGTGCAGGGAACCAAGACCGGGTATCACAAGACTACGGACGCGACCAAGACCGGGGTCCACAAGGTCGAGGGCAAGCCGGACTCCAGCAACAACCCTCCTCAGTAGTCATCGCGGAGATTATTTAGCAGGCGCGGAAAAATCACTGAACAAAGGGTACGGGCTTCGGCCCGTACATCAAGGAAGCAATATCAACGCGCTTTAGCGCCTGAGGGCAGCGTTTCGGCCAAGATTGCTGAAATGGATTAGCTCACGCACACCCTTTAGCCCGACCTATTCTCAATTTACGGCACAGTCGAAACTTAGATGTCCCGTGCCCTTCTGCGGAATTTTTTCCCTTGGGCGGGCGTGGCAAACCGGAAATGGCACACATCGAGAGCCACTATCCCACTCAAGCCAAAGGACGGCTTGAATGGGCCACCCAGCCACCCAGCCATTTATGGCACAGTCGTGCCCTGATACAAAGCATGAGTCTTTCGCTCGCTCTCACACAGCGTTTAGGGCTCATGGCTCCAGTCGCAGGTAATCGTGCAGCCGGTGCGGCTGCTCTCCAGCGCCATTTCCAGCGTGCGCATCGTGCTCCACGCCTGCAGCGGAGTGACCTCAAGAGCTGCGTTGCCGTGAAGGGCATCGCGCACGTTGATGTAGTAGCCGCGGTAGTCCCCTGGCTCGGTGGGAATGCGCGTGCTTACCGGCTCACCGCCCTCATCGGTGGTGAGGGTGCCCCAGTGCTCTGGACTCTCCACGCCCCAGGGCTTGGAGGAAAACATATCTCCGGCGAGCAGATGGGCCTCCTGGGGATCGATGCCGAATTTGCGAAAAGTTCCCAGCGTTCCGTTGAGTGTAAAGCGAGCTCCGGGAGCACGCGCCAGGCAAGTAGCCCGTAACCATACGCCCAGACCCGAGGGCACCGGCCCTGACTGGGTCGACGAAGACGATTCCGTCAGCGATGGGGGGTAGTGCAGGTAGAGGTCGAAAGCGTCATCCGATCGGGCTCCCTCCCGCTCCACCCGCACGCTCGCCCAAACGGTTTGGGGAACACCAAAGAGGACCAGCGCCTGGTCCACAAGGTGTGCTCCCAGGTCGAAAAGAACCCCGCCGCCGGGCGAGCCGTCCTCCCGCCAAGCGTGGAGTCGGGGCGCCAGACGATAGCGGTCATAATGAGACTCGAAATTGATCAACCGGCCTAGCCGGTCGCCATCAAGCAGCTTGCGCACAGTCAGGAAGTCGCCATCCCAGCGGCGGTTCTGGTAGACGCTGAGCAGCCGGCGACGGCCGCGGGCCAACTGGATCAGCTCCGCCGCCTCGCCCGAGCTCAGGGCAAAGGGCTTATCGATGACCACGTCTCGGTCGGCCAGCAGGCACTGCCGTGCAATGGGCAGGTGGCTGGCGTTTGGAGTAGCCACCACCACCAGCTGGATACTCGCATCCTCTAATAGAGCGTCGACGGAGGGTACGATCCGGGCGTGAGGGAAAGCGGTCGCCGCCTCAGAGCCGCTCCGTTGCACAATGGCGGCTAACTCCAATCCCTCCACCGCTTCGATGACGTTGGACTGGAAGATGCGTCCGGCGAATCCAAAGCCAATCAGGCCGACCCGTATACATTTCATGAATCCCGCAGCGCTCCTGTGACTCTTTATACGTGAAGCCTTTTGCTGCACGTTGCGTTGCCGGTTTTGGCACGAAAGAGTGGGTACTTCTCGCGCTGTTTCGGGATTACTTCCGGGGTCTCCCGCGCTTGACAAAAGGGCAGCCAGGCAAGAGTATTAAATGCTATGCAGACTATGCATTATCCCGCTGGTTGTTGTTGCTGTGACAAGTGTTGTCATTGTCACTGCATAAGCGGGTGTGAGTTTTGCTAGGCGAGAAGTAGGGTTTCCCAACCGGATTTTCGCGTAACTCAGACGAGTACCACAACCGCTGCCAGACCTGGCGAGCGGTTTTTTTATTGGAACGAAAACAGCAAGATTCATAGCGGACGCCGCAGTGGGGGGAGCCGGAGTGGCAAGTTTGGGAGTCCAAACGATGGAAGCGGGCGTCGCGCCGAAGCTTAGCCATTTACAGTTGCTGGAAGCGGAAAGCATCCACATCTTCCGCGAGGTGGCGGCTGAGTTCGAAAAGCCGGTCATGCTGTACTCCATCGGCAAGGATTCCTCTGTCATGCTGCGCCTGGCGCAGAAGGCCTTTTATCCTGGGCCGATTCCGTTTCCGTTGTTGCACATCGATACCGGCTACAAATTTAAAGAGATGATCGCGTTTCGCGATGACTACACCCGCCAGCTGGGGGTCAAGCTGCTGGTGTGGCGGAATGAAGAAGCTCTGGCTGCGGGGGCCAATCCGGTCGCCCTGGGAACGCGCCGCTGCTGCGGATTGCTCAAGACCACGGCCCTGCTCGACGGTCTGCGCGCGCATGGCTTCGATGCCGCCTTCGGCGGAGCCCGCCGGGATGAAGAGAAATCCCGCGCGAAAGAGCGCATCTTTTCTTTCCGCGATGGCGCCGGGCAATGGGACCCGAAGAACCAGCGTCCCGAGCTGTGGAACCTCTATAACGCACGCGTGAATCCGGGCGAAAGCATTCGCGTCTTTCCCTTATCGAACTGGACAGAATTGGACGTGTGGCACTACATCCACCTGGAGAAGATCCCGGTGGTGCCGCTCTACTTTGCCCAGGAGCGGCGGATGCTGGTGCGCGGCGACAGCCTGATTCCCGTGGAGCAATCGTTCGTCCTGGGCCTGCCCGGGGAAGAGCAATGGGTCAAGTGCCGCCTGCGTTCGCTGGGGTGCAGTCCGTGCACCGGAGCGATCCGCTCCGATGCCGACACGATTCCTAAAATCATTGCCGAGCTGGTCGCGTTTCGGTCTTCCGAACGGGCCAACCGTGTGATCGATCACGATCAGGACGGATCGATGGAGTTGAAGAAGCGGGAGGGCTACTTTTAATGCCTCTCTCGCTCGATCATGGCCACGGCACCCTTGAGATGGAAGATATGTTTTCGATGGAGGAGTTTCTCGCCGCGGAGCAGGCCAAAGACCTGGTGCGCTTCAGCACCGCGGGCAGCGTGGACGACGGCAAGTCGACGCTGATCGGGCGGTTGCTGTACGACTCACAGAATGTCTACGAAGATCACGTTCGCGCAGTTACCAAAGCAGCCACCGCGAATGTAGCGAGCGCGATCGATTTTGCCCAGCTTACCGATGGCCTGCGGGCCGAACGGGAGCAGGGCATCACCATTGATGTTGCCTACCGCTACTTTTCTACCACTCACCGCAAGTTCATCATCGCCGATACACCCGGTCACGAGCAGTACACGCGGAACATGGCAACCGGCGCATCGACCGCCGACGTAGCCATCATCCTGGTCGATGCCCGTAAGGGCATTCTCACCCAGTCGCGGCGTCATGCCTATCTCGCCTCGTTGCTGGGTACGCGCCACATCGTAGCCGCGGTCAACAAAATGGACCTGGTGGATTATTCCGCCGAGACCTTCGCGGCGCTGGAGCGTGACTTGCAGCACCTTGCTGCCAAGCTGGGCATCGATGGGTTGCTCTCCATTCCCATCAGCGCGCTGCACGGAGACAACGTGGTCGATCGGGGCACCAGGATGCCGTGGTATGACGGCCCTACGCTACTTGAATACCTGGAGACCGTGCCTACGGGTCGCGATGTAGCCGGCGCGCCGTTCCGGTTGCCGATTCAGCGCGTCATCCGTCCTGACCAGCACTATCGTGGCTTTGCCGGCCAGATTGCTGCTGGATCGGTGTGGCCGGGCGATCGGGTGGTCGCGCTGCCTTCGGGCAGAACCAGCCGGGTGAAGAGCATTACCACCTTCGATGGCGATCTGGACCGGGCGGTGGCCCCGATGTCGGTGGCGCTCACGCTGGAGGATGAACTCGATATCAGCCGGGGAGAGATGCTCGCAGCCGCTCACCAGGCGCCGGCCGTGGCGGCGAATTTTCTCGCCGCATTGGTTTGGATGGATGCCGAGCCGCTCGATCTGGGCAAGACCTACCTGCTGAAACATACCTCGCAGACGGTCAAGGCCAGCATCCGGACCATCCAGCATCGCGTCAACATGCAGACTCTCGAGCCCGAGCCGGCAGCAACGCTCGAGCTAAACAGTATTGGCGTGGTCGAGGTGGAAACCACTCGCCCATTGTTTCTGGATAAGTATGCCGACCAACGGACCACCGGCAGCTTCATCCTGATCGATCCGGCATCGCACGCGACGGTAGCCGCCGGCATGGTGCGCGAGGTACTTAGAGCGGGCCGTGCAGCCAGCGATAAGAAGGACTGTTGCGGCCGTGGCCATCCGTGACCCTGAGTTGCTGCGCCAGGTTGAGACCGCATTGGGGAAGAGCGGCGTCGACGTAGTACGCACGCGCACCGCGAATCGAGCTCTGCTGCAGCGGTTGTTCCAGGCAGGAGTCACGGTCCTCATTGAGGCGCAGGATCTGGATGAGTTTTCCAGCGAGGTCTCGGTTGCCCTGCCCAATAGAGATGTATCTTTCGAACCCTTTACCGGATTGCCCAGTGAGCTCGCAGAGAAGCAGGCCTTTATCCTGCGCGCGCTCCAGGCGGAAGGGATCAACCAATGAGCACATCCATGTCCCTTGCTTCTGCGGCACTGGAAGAGAAGATCGCCGCCGCCCGCAGGTTGGTGAACGAGCAGATTGCCGGGGCCTACGCGGTAGAGGTCTGCGTGACCAGCAGCTTCCAGGCGGAGGACATGGTCGTGGTCCACCTGGTGCGGGCAGCGATGGGCGACGTGCCCGTAATCTTTCTCGACACCGGCTACCACTTCGCGGAGACCTATGCCTATCGTGATCGCCTGACCAGCGAGTGGGGCCTGAACCTGGTGAATGTGCTGCCCAGCCTTACCGTGGCAGAACAGGAATCGCAATTCGGGATTCTGAATCAGACCGCGCCGGACCGCTGCTGCGGCATGCGCAAGGTAGGTCCACTGTTTGCATCGCTCGAGCCTTACCGTCTATGGTTCACGGGGCTGCGCCGGGAGCAGGCCAAGACTCGGGCAAATCTTCAAGTGGTAGATGCATTCACGTTGCCTACCGGCAAGCAGCTGCAGAAGATAAGTCCGTTGGCGGATTGGTCGAGCAGGGACGTATGGCTGTACGCGGAACAGCATGGAATACCCCTGCTGTCTCTCTACGAAAAAGGCTACACCAGCATTGGATGTGAACCATGTACCAGCCTGCCTTTCGATCCCAATGACCCACGCTCGGGCCGCTGGGGTGGACGCAAACAGGAATGTGGTATCCACGTGCAACCGGAATAGAAGAAGGTTTCCATGCTGCAGTTGCTGATAGGGTTTTCGATCGCGGTGGTGATCGCGCTCACGGGAGTGGGAGCAGGCGTGGTTACGGCACCATTATTGATCATCTTTCTGCATGTGCCGGTGGAGATTGCGGTCAGCACTGCATTAGCTTATGCCGCCGTGGTCAAGCTGATCGTGGTACCGGTGCAGATGTTGCGTAAGCAGGTCTCCTACCGCATTCTGGTATGGATGCTGCTTGGGGGGATCCCCGGAGTCATTCTTGGGTCGCTCTTCTTTGGGCACGTCGCGCAGCACGGCCCCAAGGCGCTGCTCTACATCGTGCTCGGCGCCATCATCATCTTTTCTTCCGGCTGGCAGATCTTTCGCCACTTTCGTCCCGACGCCATTACCCGTCCCATGAAGAACCGCCCCAAATGGATCGGGTTCATCACCTTCCCCATTGCGGCCGAGGTGGGTTTCTCTTCCTCCGGTGCCGGAGCACTGGGCACAGTCGCTCTGCTGGGACTTACTTCGCTCACCACGGCGCAGGTGGTGGGCACCGATCTTACCTTTGGCCTGGCGCTGTCTGTCGTGGGCACCGGGGTCCACATGATCAGCGGCACCTACGACACAGCGTTGCTGTGGAAGCTGGCCATCGGGGGCGTCTTTGGCGCACTTGCCGGCAGCGGGGTAGCCCCGCGTATTCCCAACCGCCAGCTGCGCTTCGCGCTTTCGCTGTGGTTGATGGTCATCGGGTTCCAGTTTGTCTATCAGGCAGTCTTCGCGGTTCGGTAACAGTCATCGTTCGCAAGCAGATTCATGTGAAGCCCCAATACGACATGTAAAATGGGCAGCATCATGAAGATACTGACTGGCGAGAAGCGCAGCTGCCGTAAAGGTCCTGAGGCCTGGTTCACCGGAACTGTGTGGCTCAACGAAATCGTCAACCCGTCAGCTCCCTCGCGGCTTAAGGCAAACCATGTCTGGTTTGGGCCGGGAGGCCGCACGGCATGGCACACGCATCCTGTCGGACAAACACTTCACGTGCTGGACGGGCTGGGGTTGGTGCAGCTCGCGGGCGAACCGGCACAGACGATTCGCCCTGGAGATACGGTTTTGATCGCGCCCGGAGAACGTCACTGGCACGGCGCAGCGCCAGGACGGACGATGGCTCACATCGCGATGCAGGAGGCCGATGAGCACGGCATCGATGTGGTCTGGTTCGAGCATGTCACAGACCAGGAGTATTCGGCTATTTGATCGCTCCATGCCGATTTCGACAATCGAATTCACCATGAAAATCACAAAGATCAAAGCAGCGGGGTTGCGGGGCAGAACACCGCAAGGTGGGTGGTCCAACGAGATCAAGCCGGATGATTGTGTCCACACGTTGATCGCGGTTTACACCGATGAGGGCATTACCGGGTGGGGCTCCGCGTTCACCAACGACAAGCTGGTGCAGGCCGCACTGGATGTACTGGCGCCGCTGTACACCGGGGAAAATCCTGTGGAGACGGAGCGTGTCTCCGAGAAACTGCATGCCAATACCTTCTGGCTTGGCAGGGGCGGAAGCATCACCCACGCCATCAGTGGGATCGACATTGCCATGTGGGACATCCGCGGCAAGGTTACGCGGCAGTCGGTGGGCACCCTGTTGGGAGGCCGCTATCGTGAGCGGGTTCGCCCTTACGCCTCCCTGCTGATGCAGCAACCGGAGCCGCTTGCCGATCATTTGCGAGCGATTCGCGCCCAGGGTTTTCGTGCTTTCAAGATCGGCTGGGGACCCTTCGGCCGTCACAGCCATGCTCTCGACGAGCACATCGTCCGCGCCGCGCGCGAAGCGGTGGGCCCCGATGCTTTGCTGATGGTGGATGCCGGCGCCAGCGACGCGTTCTGGCGGCAGGGATATAAGTGGGCAGTGCGCACCGCCGCGATGTTGGCCGCGTACCAGGTGGAGTGGTTTGAGGAAGCTCTTCCTCCCGACAACCTGGCCGACTATGTATTGCTGCGGCAGAACTCTCCGGTGCCCATTGCCGGTGGAGAAGTGTTAACGCGGCGCCAGTCATTCTTGCCCTGGATTAGCCAGGGCGCCTTCGATGTCGTGCAGCCCGATGCAACCAAGGTTGGCGGCTTGAGCGAATCGCGCAGGATCGCGTGGATGGCCGATGATCACGGTGTTCGACTCATCCCGCATGGATGGAACACAGCCCTCGGACTGGCTGCCGATCTTCACCTGGCATCGGCTTCTCCCAGCACAGACCTGGTTGAATATCTGACTGGATCGCCTTTCATCGACGACATCGTTGACCATCCGTGGCGGTTGGATGGGGAAGGATTGCTGCCCATTCCGCAAGGCCCAGGTCTGGGTGTATCGATCAACCTCGATGCCGTGGAAGAGCACACAGGTCTCCGGCTGGAGGCCTGACCGTCCGGGATAGATAGTGTAGTTTTTGCTATTTTCTTTCGTCCTGGACCGGCCGTTATGCAATAATCCGTTCCATTCTGTTCTGAATGGCGGTCCTTAATCCGGTTCAGGAAAAGAGGAAATGCTATGGCGGTTGAGGCCGCGGCCCCGCTACCAGGCAAAGAAACCGATTCGCCGGGGGAGCCCGAGTACGCGCCAGTGGCCGCGTTGCCCGCGCTGCCGGGGCGGCGGCTGGCCTCGATCGACGCCTTGCGTGGTTTCGATATGTTCTGGCTCATGCAGGAGGAGGCAGGCCTGGTGCTGGCTTTGGCCGCCGCTCTGCATCTGCCCTTTCAGGCCGTGCTGGCCAAGCAGCTTGATCACACCCCCTGGGTAGGCATCACCTTCTGGGACCTGATTGCGCCGCTCTTCCTGTTTATCGTCGGACTAAGCCTGCCGTTTGCTATCCAGAGCCGTCTGCGCCGCGGCGAGAGCCGCAAGACGATCCTCTTCCACATCCTGCGCCGCACCGCACTGCTGATCGTTCTGGGGCTGGTCTTCAATGGCATTCTGCAACTCAATTTTTCTGACTTTCGCTACACCGGCGTGCTGCAACGCATTGCACTCTCCTATGTTTTTGCCGCCATCATCACCCTGATGACCAAGCTGCGCGGCCAGATTGCGTGGACTGTGGCGCTGTTGGTTGGTTATTGGGCCATCATGGCGCTCATTCCGGTTCCCGGCTTCGGCCGTAATGTGCTTACCGAGCAAGGCAATCTCGAGGGATACATCGACCGCCTGTTTTTGCCGGGCAAATTTTGCTGCTACGTTTTCGGGGACAACGAAGGCTATCTGAGCACCATCCCCTCGGTCGCGACGGTCATGCTGGGCGTGCTCTGCACGCATATTCTGCAGGCGAAGCGAAGTGAGCGTTTCAAGGTGCTGGCGCTGGTTGGCGGAGGGGTTGCCAGCCTGCTGCTGGGCCTGGCGTGGGGAACCGTCTTTCCCATCATCACCCGGCTCTGGACCAGCTCATACACGCTCTACAGCAATGGTTGGTGCATGCTGCTCTTCGCCCTTTTCTATTGGATCATCGATGTGAAGGGTTATACCAAGTGGGCTTTCTGGCTCAAGGTGATCGGGCTCAATGCCCTTACTATCTACCTTGTCCAGGAGTTATTCGATTTCAAGCACATTGCCGACATCTTTGCCGCGGGTCTGGCCCGCCATTCCGGTATCTATGCAGCGCTGGTAATGGGAATCGCCATTGTGGCGTCCAAATGGGCTTTCCTCTACTTTCTCTACCGGCAAAAGATATTTCTCAAGGCGTAGATGGGAACCGCAGGTCTCTGTTCGACTTCGCTCAGGGCAGGCTCTCCACTACGCTACGCTCCAGTCCTAATGACAAACGGGTTGGGGAGACATGGTAGCCCACTCAAGCCAAAGTACGGCTTGACCCCGATTTCCTGCCACGCTGTGCTAGTGTCCTGTCCCTGAAGTTCCTGGAACAATTCGAGGAATCGAAAATGTTCCAGAAACTGCGCTCAGGGGCTGAAGCCCATTTGGTTTTGCAGTGTTTGCGGCACGACTGAAGTCGTGCCCTGATACAAAGCCGAAGAGGAGTTCTTTAACGAACTTTAGAGACGGGACACTAGAGAGGTCCGCGTGTGCGCCTTTCATTAAGGAAAGGCGCATGGGGTGTATCAACGCCACAAGCCTCCACAGGAAATCGGGCCAAAAGGGGCACCCAAAGCTTTTGTTGCCATTGTAATTTCTCTCTTCACTCGCAACCGCGAGTCGACTGCTCCCACGGCAAGCCGGGGCAGGCGGGATGACAACTTTATTGCACAAGAAGAATTGTCATCCCGACCGGAGCGTAGCGGAGCGGAGAGCCTGCCCTGAGCGAAGTCGAACGGGGACCTGCGGTTTTCCTTCTGGTTCAACGGCGCTTGTCTTCGTGCAGCGCAATGGCGCCCGGTACTTCGCGCCAGCCGTGGACCCTGTGATGGGTTTTGTCACCGCGATTGTGCGGAGCGTCGAATAACAATCCAATGCCGTTTAGACCAGCAAAGTGTTGCGGCGTGTCGTCGATCAGGTAATCCACATTCAGCACAGACTTATCCCCGCAAAAGACGACCCGGTGCCGCGGAATCTGCGGTAAATGACGCTGCAGCCAATTGAGCTTATCGACAAAGGAAGTCGGGAACTCCGTCGCCGCGCTGGCGACGAAGACGTCGTGGACTGCACATAACCTCTCCATTTCTTCCCGTGCGCCCGGGATCCATTCCAGGTCGGCAAAGAAACCCGGTTGATGCAGCATGCCCAAAACCCACGGCTGATGCTCCTGGGGAACAATGTCCGCGAGTTCCAACCCGTGCAGCGCATCCGGGGCGACATGCGCACCGAAATGTTCATTATAGGAGCGCAGTTGCTTGCCCAAAGCATCAGCGAGCACTTCGTCCATATCGACGGCGATGCGCAGCCTTCTCATACTTTCGTCATGTGCCATGCGCCAGGGCGGCGATGGATAAGGCCAACTCGACTGCCTGGGCCGAACTCTCCGGAGGGCACTGGAGCGGAGTAAGGCCCTTGCGGCAGCACTCGACAAAATAACCAAGTTGGGTTGCGTAAGGATCCTCTTCCGGGAGGACGATCTCAGTCGGCGCGGCCGACGGACGCAAAAGTTGCAAATGCTCATCTGCATAACGAAGTTCACCCTCGCTTGCCTGCAAATCGAATTCCATGGCGAAGGGAACGTTATCGGTATACCAGCCTCCGGCGATATCTACTTCCAGCCCGCCGGGATAGCGCAGGGAGCACTCAATCACGTTGGGGGAGTCTACAGTCCGCGCAGTCGCGCTCTGCGGTGTGCCAAAGAGCCACAGCGCCTGATCGTAATCGTGTACCAGCAGATCGAGCGGCGCACCTCCACTCTCCTCCTGCCGCAACAGCCACGCACCCCAGCTGGGTACGCCTGATCTGCGACTAAACCGTGCCGAGCGCGTGGCGCCATAGGTGCCCCCGGCGACTGCTTCGTGAAGCACGCGGTAGGCAGGCCAGAAACGCAGCACATGGGCTACCATCAGAACGCCCTTATTGCGGTTCTTCGCCTCCAGCATGCGCCCACAATCCTCCACGGTGAGCGCCATGGGCTTCTCGCACAGCACGTGTTTGCCGGCATCCAATGCGGCGATGGTTACCGGGGCGTGCAACCCGGTGGGAAGGCAGATGTCGATGGCGTCCAACTCGGGATCCTCGATCATTGCCCGGTAGAGAGCATCGTGTTGCAGGTTGGCGAAGCGCGGGCTGGTGCGCGTAACCATCTCCACTCCCGGAAGGGAACTGGAGGCCTCCAGGTGTCGCCGGCCCATGAAACCCAGGCCCAGCAATCCGACTTTGAACGGTGTCTCAGCCATATGCAGTTAGACAGAAACCTCCAGCGGCGCCGGACTGTTGCGGAATCCTTTGGAGATGATGGCGTCGTACAGAATGCCGGCGGCGAACCACAAGGCGCCGACGATCTTTGCTTGCCGGCTCAGATTCAACCATATGACAAAGCAGAAAAGAAAGCCCAGGGCAGGAAGAAGGAAGTCGGGGAGAATGCGACGCTCCTGCCGGGAACGGCGAAAGTAGTAGCTTCGGACCACGCTGGCATTGACTCCCATGAAGGCGAGAAAGGCGCCAAAGTTGATGAGTTCGGCCGCGCGCTCATAGTTCAACAGCATGCAGCCGGCAAAAGCAAAGCCGCCAATCAGCAGAATGTTATACGCGGGGACAGCGCGCCCGGGGCTCACATAGGCAAAAAAGGGTCGGGGCAGGATGCCATCGCGTCCCATGCCAAAGAGCAGTCGCGAGATTCCAGCCTGCGCGGTAAGGCCCGAGCCCAGGTTCGTCACAATCAGAATGACGGCCATTCCATGGAAGAGCAGCGGGCCGCCAACCAGCCGGGTCAGGTCGAGAAAGGCGGTCTCTGCACTGGGAAAATCGTTGAATGCGGGATGCACCCGCTGTGCCAGGTAGATCTGCAGGCCGCCGAAGACTCCGGTGAAGACGCAGACGAAGACAGTGGCCAACAGAATATTGCGCCGCGGATTTTCCACTTCCTCCGAGAGCGTGCTGACGCCATCAAAGCCCCCGTAGGTCAGTGCAGCCAGGGCCGTGCCGGCAGCCAGATTGCTCCAATGGAAGGTTTGCGGATTGTAGAAGGGCTGGGTGGAGAACAATCCGTGCCATCCCTCCCGCACCAGCAGCCAGCGGATGGCCAGGCCGATGAACGGCAAAATCACGACCAGGGCTGCGATCATCATCAGCAGGTTGGCCGTCGCGGTGGCGCGGATGCCCCACAGGTTGACTCCGGTGAGCATTGCCGCGATGAGCGCACACCACATCCAGTAGGGAACGCCGGGAACCACGCGTTGGATGGTGATGGCTGCGTACACAATGCAGATGACGGGCACAAGGAGGTAATCCAGCAACATTGCCCAGCCGGCGAGAAAGCCGAGGTGGGGGTTGAGCCCGCGGCCGACGTATGAGTATGCCGACCCTGCGAGAGGATGGAGGGCCGCCATGCGTCCATAGCTGAAGGCGGTGAGAATCATGGCCACCATCGCCACGAGCAAGGTGCTGACGGCCTGGCCGCCGGACATCTGCTGCACCACCCCGAAAAGCGGCACAGCGGCAATGGGCGAGATCAGCACGATGCCGTACAGAACCAGGTCCCAGAGAGTCAGGACGCGGCGTAGTCGCCCGGCCGGCTGTTCGTTTACGCTTTCCACTCAAACCAACTTTCGCTTCGGCCTGGGTTGATGCCAGGGCTGCTTGCCCACTCAAGCCCTACGGCACGCCGGGGCAGGCGCCATGCGGCTTGAATGGGCCACCCAGAGCTCTAAGGGTGACCGCCCCATGAGTCAATTACAAAATAATCGTTCTTGTCACTTTTTGCTCTTTATTAACGGTGAAACGGCTGATTAAATAACATTTTGCAACTAATGTTTGACGCGGCCGCTCCCTGGACCTTACCATCACCTTCGTTTGACCCATGAATCGACTAGCCCTTTTTGGCGGTACGCCGGTACGGCACGACGGATTCCCCTCCTGGCCCATCTTCGACCAGCAGGAGGAGCGCGCGCTGCTTGAGGTGTTGCACAGCGGCCGATGGTGGAGCGGCACCCAGGCTTACCACGACGCCAACTCGGCGGAGGTTCCGTCGAAAGTGGCCGCCTTCGAGTCCGCCTTTGCCGCTTTTTGCGGAGCCACCTACGGGCTGGCTTGCGCCACCGGCACCGCGGCGCTCGAGATCGCGTTGAAGGCTGCCGGTATTGGTCCGGGCGACGAAGTCATTGTGCCGCCTTATACCTTTCTCGCCACCGCCAGCGCACCCCTGCTCGTGGGCGCGATTCCAGTCTTCTGCGATATCCAGTCGGACACCTTGAATCTGGACCCCGCCCGGATCGAAGCAGCAATCACTCCTTACACCCGCGCCATCATTCCCGTTCACTTCGCGGGACTGGCTGCGGATATGGAGCGGATCATGGCCATTGCGCGGGCGCACAATCTGTTTGTGCTCGAAGACGCCGCCCACGCTCATGGCGCAACCAGCAATGGCCGGCATCTGGGCACCCTGGGCGATGCGGGCACCTTCAGCTTCCAGGCCTCCAAGAACATGACGGCCGGGGAGGGAGGCCTGATCGTCACGGACGATGCGCACCTGGCGGAGATGTGCAACTCCTACATCTGGGCCGGGCGCAAGCTGGGTTTCGCCTGGTATGACCACTTTCGCCTGGGTTGGAACTATCGCCTTACCGAGTTTCAAGCGGCTATTCTCAGTCAGCAACTCACCCGGCTGCCGGAGCAGGGCACCACGCGCATGAGCAACGGGCTGCGCCTGAACCAGCTACTGGAAGAAATCCCCGGTATACAGCCGTTGACCGTACCACCGTGGGTAACCCAACATGCATTCCACCTCTACATATTGCGCCTGGATTCGCGTGTCTTCGGAGTAGGCCGGGAAGAATTTATCGCCGCGCTCGAGGCCGAAGGCATCCCGTGCTCCAGCGGTTACGCGCATCCGCTGTATCGCAACCCGATGTTCCTCGAGAACCAGTTTCATGCCAACGGAGCGCAGTTCAGCCCGCGCGAAGCACACATTGACTTCGCTCGTTTTGCCGAGAGCTGCCCCTGCGCGGAGCAGGCCTGCCGCGAGACTGTCTGGATTGAGCATCGCGTGCTGCTCGCCTCGCCCCAGGCAGTGGACGATGTGGCGCGGGCGATTCACAAAATCTACGAATGCCGGCACGAGTTCCAGCCCACCCTGGCGTAATCGGCGTCGCGCTCCCGTTTCTCGTCGAGTCAGGTGCTCTGCAGATAAAGTCTGAAATGCGCCTAACCCTCTCTGAAGCGGGGATCGAACGTCCCATTTAGTGCGAAAACGATAAAAAGTACTTGACGCTGCGATGAGCAGACTTCATACTCGACCCATTCCATAGGGATCTGTTTCCGGCTTCATGTTCTTTCTCTGAAGCGGGTTGCAGCATTCGTATTCATTGCGGGCCCCCGATCCTGCACGCCTCGCCTGCGGCTTTCCACGTAGCAAGCAGCGGCGTTTATTGAACTCGATTGTTCATTCGTCATCCTTCTCAATGGAGCCGCCATGTATTTTCCCTGCGCCAGAGTACCCGTCTTTTCCCTCGGTAAGTTGCTACCGTGCTGTCTGTTTGTGCTCAGCCTTTTCATCCTCAGTGTCTCTCCGGCCGGGGCGCAGCTCGATCGAGGAGGCATCGTGGGCACGGTCTCTGATCTGGCGGGTGCTCGCGTCACGGGCGCGAAAGTGACGGTTACGAATACCGCCACCAACACCAGCCAGGTGATACAGACCAACAGTGAGGGCAACTACTCGGTAAACAACCTGCAGATCGGCGCCTATAGCATCACGGTGGAGAAGACCGGGTTCAAGATCGCGGTAGAAAACCGGGTCGACGTCCCGGTGAACCAGGTAGTGAAGGTGGACTTCGCGCTCAGCCCCGGCTCAGAATCCCAGACCGTGGAAGTCAGCGCTGCGGCAACCCAATTGCAGACGCAAAGCTCCTCGCTGGGCACGGTGGAAACAACCCAGAGGATCGCGGCGCTGCCCCTGAACGGTAGAAACTTTATCGCCCTGGCCTATCTCGGGCCGGGAGCCAACGGAGGCCAGGCCGGCTCCAATGCAGCCGGCGGGGTCTTCGAGAATGAGCGCGCCGACGAGGCCATCTCGGTGAATGGTCTGCGCGTGTCCAACAACAACTTTTTGCTGAATGGAGTCGATAACAACGAATTTGGTCTTGGGCGGCGTGATCATCCTGCCGCCGCCGGACGCCATCCAGGAGTTCCGCACCGAAGAGAGCGCGATGAGCGCAGAGTTCGGCCGGGGCGGCGCAGCAGTCAACGTGGTGGTCAAGTCGGGTACCAATCAGGTCCATGGCGGCGTGTACGAGTTCATCCGCAATGACCAGCTCGATGCTCTCAACTACTTCGCCACCGATAAGACCCAATTCCAGCGCAACCAGTTTGGCGGCTTTGTCGGCTTCCCCATCGTCAAGAATCGCACCTTCGTTTTTCTTGATTACCAGGGCACGCGCGTCCGGCAAGGGCTGCCATTCCTCTCTTCGGTTCCCACCGACGCCGAGCGCACCGGCGATTTTACCGACAGGCTTACCGGGCAGAGCTTTTCCCCGTGCGGAACGGGAGGGCCGTCCTTCGATACCGGGGCGGTCTTCGATCCCTACAGCACCACCAGCTACACCTGTCCCGGCGGACAGACGATCTCCTTACGTAACCAGGTAAGCTACGGCGGCGTGCCTCAACGTGATGAACCCCGCCGCAAATCACTGCAGCAGGGCAGAATGTCATCAATCTCTATCCCTCCCCCAACGGTCCCGGCATCGCGGATAACTACACCTCGACGCAGAAGCAGATCAACGATCAGGACTCGGGCGACGTCCGTGTCGATCAGAGCTTTCGCGAATCGGATCAGATTTTTGGTTCCTACGGCATTGGGAGCATCCGCAGTGTCGACCCGGCGGGACTAGGCAAATTGGGCGGAGAGGATTGTTGCCCCAGCATCAGTAACATCCAGGCCCAGCATCTCGGTCTTGGTTATACCCATGTCTTCTCGCCGGCTTTGCTCAACGATCTTCACGGAGGGTACTTCCGCTACGCGGTGAACGCTGTGCCCTTCAACTACGGCAGCGATATCTCAAACCAGTTGGGCATTCCGAATGCGAATCGCGGAGACATCAACTCCAGCGGACTGATCAACCTTGACATCTCCGGCGAAACGTCCCTCGGCGACTCAGAGTATCTGCCCGAGCATGTCTTCGAGAATATTTTTCAGCTTGCCGACAGCGTCACGCAAACGCATGGCAAGCACACGCTGAAGTATGGCGTGGACTTCCGCCGTCAGCAGCGTAACTTCTTCCAGCTCGCCGTGCCTCGCGGCTATATGAACTTCGGCGGCGGGTTTACCGCGGATCTCTCTACTGCCACCGGCGGGAATGGCCCCGCGGATCTGCTCTTCGGTGTTCCCCAGGCAACCGAGCAGGATACATTGGACGGACTGTATCCCACCCGTTACTGGGATCTTGCGGAGTACGTCCAGGATGATTGGCGCGTTCTGCAGAACCTGACCATAAATCTTGGTTTGCGCTACGAGGTTGCCTCGCCGGCTAACGGACGTGTAGCCAACTTCGATTTGAGCAAGGCGGTCATGGTCGCCTCTTACGGAGCGGGTGCCGTTTCGCACGCCGGCGTTGGCTTCGATAAGTCCGATTGGGGACCACGGGTTGGCTTTGCGCTCTCCTTGCCGCACAACACAGTCGTACGCAGTGCCTTTGGCATCTTCTACTCTGCGGAGGCCAATACCTTTGACGATCTCGGACTCAATCCGCCGGCCCTCACCGATCTGGCGCGGTCATATTCCACGGGCAATATTCCCGTCAGTTCGCAGTTGATCTCGGCTGGCTTCCCCGCGACCTATCCGGTGCAGGAGCTCGACGCTCCCCAAGGTTCGGTAAAGACCACGGGGCCCACAAGGATCATGCCCCGCATTTTGGAGTGGAATCTTTCCGTGCAGCGCGAATTCGCCAGCAACTGGCTGGCCCAGGTAGCTTATGTCGGTACGCGCGCCTACCGGCTATGGAATCACGAGAACGCAGATCTGAACCAACCCTACCAGCCGCTGGATTCCAACTTCTCCGATGACACTGGCAACTTTGGCCGCCCTTATTTCGATGCCCAGCCCAATCTTGCTTCCATCTATCCCCTTGACCTCGGAGATTTGAACCTGATGTACAACTCGCTCCAGGCTTCGTTGAATCACCGCTTTTCTCATGGCTTCAACGTTCTGTTCGCCTACACCTATGCTCACAACCTGGGCAATGCGGATGGAAACGTCGCCGGCAACATCCAGAACGCTCACGATCCTGAGATCGAATATGGGCCGGTTGCACCCGATATCCGTCATCGCTTTACCGCGAGTTATCTTTATCAATTGCCGGTAGGCCGTGGGCGCACTTTTGCATCCGGTATCAGCAAGGTAGCCGACGCATTTATCGGCGGCTGGGATATCGCGGGCATCACCACTGCGCAGACCGGCGAATCGGAGACCTCTACCGCGTCAAGCGATCTGAGTAATACAGGTAGCTTCAGTTATCGCTTTGACCAGCTCGCCAACCCCAAGGACTTTACCTACGACACGACCGACCAGGCAGCCTTCGGCTGCACTCCCGGCCAACGCAACATATTGTGCTGGTATAACCCGGCGGTCTTCACCGCGCCGCCCTTGGCCAACGGGCAGCAGTCCGCACACGCCTTTGGAGATGCCCGCATCGGCAATCTGCGCGGCCCCGACCTGGTGGATTGGGACTTTGTGTTGCAGAAGCACTTCCAGGTAGGGGAATTCGGACAAATCGAGTTCCGCTCTGAGTTCTTCAATATCTTCAACCATCCCAACCTTGGCCTGCCGGGCAACCAGGTCGATGTGCCGGGTGGCGCGGCAATCACCAACACGGCCGCCGATAACCGCGAGTTGGAGTTTGCCTTGAAGTACACGTTCTAATTGACCCAAAGGAGTTTCTCTTGCTGCGAGCATCATTGTTTCTTGTGGTGGCGTTACTGGCCAGCGCCAGCCTGGGGGCCCAGCAGACCAAGCTCGAGGATCTGCAGGGCAAGACGATCCTGATCTTTACCCCACACCCAGACGACGAGGTCTTCGGCGCCGGGGGCACCATCGCGCTGCTCAATCGTCACCACAACAAGGTCATTCTTGCCATCTATACCAACGACGATAAAGGCTCGCTTGACCCGGAGATGAGCAGCCAGCGGCTGGCCCGCATCCGCAAAGCGGAGGAAGAGAAGTCGGAGGCAGTGTTGGGCACGCCCAAGGAAAATATCATGTGGCTGGGCTATGACGACGGCATGCTCGAGTATGCCCCGCAGCCGCACCTGGTGGAGCAGGCCACCGAGATCATCCGCCGCGTGCGTCCGGATGTGCTTCTGAGCGTGGATCCGGGGCAGTGGTATATGCGCTGGCACAAGACCGATCATCGTATGGCCGCCTTCAATACCGTGGATGCCGTGCGGGCCGCGGAGTTCTGGCTCTATTTCCCCAACCAGAAACTGCAGTTGGGCCTGCAGCCTTATCGTGTGCCGGAGATGTACTTCTTCTATCCCGCGCCGGGAGAAGTGAACTACCGGGTTCCGATCGATGACGTCATGGATCTGAAGCTGCAATCCGCGGTGGCGCAGGTGAGCCAATTTGCGCCCTCCGAAGACCGCTATCGCGACGACTGGGATCCGAAAGATCTGAAAACCACCGAGGATGAGTTGAAGAAGCTGCAGCCAAACAAAGACGGTCACGCCGTGGAGGAATTCCGCTATTCCACCGGTTTCAATCAAGAGTAAGAAGCGCTCTGAACGAGGGGCACGAGCTTCAGCCGAACAAATACCCTGCAAGAAAAGGGTTTTACAAGTTGCGGAGGAACTGGCTGGTTGAAGGTTATGGGGTTCAGCCCGTACGAAAAAAGAGGAGAAAATAATGGGCTTTAGCCCTTGAGGCCAGCTGACAAGCATTCCCTCAGGGGCTAAAGCCCAATGACTCGAATTAGTCCGTGTACGGGCTGAAGCCCGTACCCTTCATTGATGGTGTTTCGCAGCCTTCTTTAGGCTGCTGAGGGAGATTCGTTGGGGAGTAGGGAAGAAGCCGGGACAGAATACGACCACCGCCATAGCCGGCTGCTTGGGTTGTCCTTCATGCTGCTCGCTGTCTGCCTAAGCACACTCGCGCATGCGGAGCACGCGACCATCCTCCCCGCGCCACAGCAGATTATCTACGGCGCCAGCACCTTGCCCCTGGCCGGGCTCCCCATTCGCTTGTCATCCGATGCGACGGAGGAGGACCGCTTCGCTGCGCAGACGCTGGCTGCCTGTACCACTTATGCGACCGGTAGCCAGACCCCTATCCTGACCGGTACCGGCGAGCCTGGCATCGTTCTCCATCGCACCGGCGCACTTGATCCCCTGCCTGTGCCCGGTGAAAGCCCGGGCCCGGATTCGCGGGAAGCCTACACAGTGCGCATCACCAGCAGCGGAGCTGAGGTTACGGCGCGTTCCTCCGCCGGAATCTTCTATGGAGTCCAAACCCTCTGCCAGATGATCGAGATGCCAGTCGCTGTTTTGCCTGAGGCCCAGGTGACCGATTGGCCGGCGATGGCGTATCGCGGAACGATGGTCGACATGAGCGAAGGGCCGCTGCTGCGGGTGGCCGATATCAAGCGTCAGATCGACCTGATGGCGCGCTGGAAAAACAATCAATATTACTTTTACAACGAGACCAGCATCGCGCTCGATGGCCTTCCCCCAGCGCCTCCGGGAGCCCGCCTTACCAAGAACGATGTGCGCGAGATTGTCGCTTATGCGCGAGTCCGCCACATTGATGTTGTGCCGTGCCTCGAGCTTTATGGTCACCTACATGACTTATTCCGCCGTGAGCAATACTCCGGGCTGGCGGACTTTCCTCATGGTGTTGAGTTCAACCCCAACAACCCACAGGTCCAGAAATTGATCGCGAATTGGGTCGAGCAATACACGGAGCTGTTTCCCAGCCCTTTCGTGCATGTGGGTTTTGACGAGACCTGGCAGCTACAGCAGGCTGCGGCCAAGGGATCCGCTGCGCCCGCCGCTATTTTCCTGCAGCAGCTCAAGAATGTCAGCGGCCTCTTCCAGCAGCACGGAAAAACCATCCTTGCCTGGGCTGACATCATGGTCAAGTTTCCGGATATCGTGAAGCAATTACCTCCTGGCATCATTGCCGTTGCCTGGTTTTACGATCCCAGGCCCGATCCGGAATACAAGCGCTGGCTCGCGCCGCTGGTCAGGGATCGCGTGCCTCACCTGATTGCTCCAGGCGTGAACGGCTGGAGCGAGATCGCCCCCGATTACAATCTAAGCTTTGAGAATATTGATACCTTCGTCGCTGCCGGGCGTAGGTCTGGAGCCCTGGGCGTGATGAATACCATCTGGTCCGACGATGTGCAGATGTTGAAGCGGCCGGCTTGGCCGGGGATCGCGTATGGCGCCGCTGCAGCCTGGCAGCAGCAGCCGGTGGATCGCCCACACTTCTTCCCGGCTTATGCCGCACGCGAGTATCCGCCCGCGGCCGCGGCCAGCGTCGCTTCCGCCCTGCGGCAGATGGCCGATAGCGAAACCGCTCTCCAGGTCGTCCTTGGTCAGGACACCATGCTAGCCCTCTGGCAAAGCCCTTTTGCCACAAAAACCTTGGCTCGTGCGACCGCGCACGCCGCTGATCTCCGTCGTAGCCGGCTGCTCGCCGAAGGTGCGGAGGATGACTGGCTGCGCGCCATCGAGCAGGGCGCGGACGCCGCCAGCGCCCACTCCTATATTGTCGAGTGCCGCCTGCTGGACTATGCCGGTCTCAAATTTCAGTATGGCGTGGAGATTACGCAACAGTGGAAGTTGCTTGGATCTCATCCCGATCCCCGTCGCCTGGGCAACGACTTTGACAATATTGTCGTCTCCCAGCAGCATGGTAAGCTGCCGGATCTGATGGAAACCATCACCGCGCTAAAACCGCAATATGAACAAGCCTGGCTGGAGGAATACACTCCGTACCGTTTGGCGGCGGCCCTGGGCCGCTGGGATGCCGAGTACGAATACTGGCGCCGGCTGCAGGCCAATCTCTTTCATTTGCTCGAAGACTACAACCCGGCCCAGGGGTTGCCTCCCTTCGACAGTCTTCTGCCCCCCGGATTTCCTGTCGAGGTTGGTGGCGTTGGCAAACTTTAATGCGCCTTTCTTCACGGAAAGGCGCACACGCGGCTCTGTCCAGTGCAGCTTGGCAGGAAATCCAGGTTCGTGGCGATGACGATCGTTCAGAAAAAAAGCCAACGCGACAAACGCCTGATCGAGGCCCTGGTTTACCGCCAGGGACCTATCTCGCGTGTGGGCCTCCACGCGCTTACGAACCTGCGCCGCAGCACCATCTCCCTGCTGACGCGCCAGCTTTTGAACGAAGGCAAGCTGATTGAGGCCGGTCCTTCGGATAATCCACTTGGCCGCAAGCAGACATTGCTCGATCTCAATCGCAAATTCGGTTTTCTGGTCGGGGTGGAGTTCGATGATGAGCGGGTCATCGCCGGAGTGATGGACCTTCAACCGGCCGTGACCCGGGTGATTTCCGAGGTCACCGACCTCTCCCATGGTAAGGAAGGCCTCATGCGCCAGCTGCAGTCCGCGGTCCGGCGCGTGGTCGCCGCCTCCCGGCTGCCCTGGACTAAACTGCTGGGCGTTGGGATCGCGGATCCGGGGTTGGTCGACACCCGGCGCGGCGTAACTACCAGTAGTTCGACCATCGACTTCTGGAACGATGTGCCGCTGACCGCCACGTTCGAAAGGGAATTCAAGGTACCGGTTCTGGTCGAGAGCAAGACACGCGCCAAAGCGATCGCTGAGCAGATGCTGGGCGTAGGCCAGCGGGAACCCAACATGATCTACCTCGACTACGGAACCGGCATCGGCGCGGGGGTAATCGTGGATGGAAAACTTCTCTACGGCCACAACTGCGGTGTGGGCGAAGTGGGCCATACCAATATGGTCAGGTCTGGGCCCACCTGCAAGTGCGGCAGCAACGGGTGCCTGGAGGCAGTGGCCGGTGCTGGCGCCGTGGAGAACCGCACCCGCAAAGCTCTCTCCGAGGGCGTCTCTTCGCGGCTCCTAACCATGGCGCAGGAGGATCCTTCGCGGATCACGGTCTGGCTGGTGTTGGAAGCAGCCAGGGCTGGGGATAAGATGTGTTGGAACATCGTGGCTGAGATTGCTGAGGAGATTGGCGTGGCGATGGCCAACCTGGTCAACCTCTTCAATCCCTCCATGATCGTCTTTGACCAGCGTCTCAGCGTAACCGGAGACGAGTTTCTCAATCTGATTTCGCGGGTAGTAAAAAGCAATGCGCTGGCCGGCTCCGCGTCGGGGCTGGCGCTGCGCTTCGCCACCCTGGGCAGAGAGGCGGGACTGCTGGGTGTGGGCCTGCAGATTCTGGAAAGGCAGTTCTCCACCGCCAGGAGCGGAGCTTACGATGTACGCCACTAGACTGGGGCGCACATGCCATCCACGAGTCAACAGAACTATGTGAGGCATCCATGCATTTGTTAAAGCCCGTCCAGGTAATCATCCTCGCGTCGATTATTTTGTTGCTTGGAGGTTTGCTCCTTCGCTCCCAACCAAGCTCCGAAGTCCCTGTATATCTTGAGCCCAATCAACCAGTCGATCGGCGAATAGACGACCTTCTCGCCAGGATGACGCTCAAGGAGAAGGTTGGCCAGTTGAATCTTCCCTGCGTCTACGTGGACGAGTTAGGGAAAGATATCCCAACCAAACTGGAAGCATGCAAACGATTTGCCGCGGGAACTTATACCAACGAGATCGGGCCGGGCAGCGGTTTCTTCACCCTGGCCGACACCATCTTGCATGAAGGCACCCTGCAGCAAGCGAACTACTTCAATGAGCTGCAGAAAATTGCCCTTACCCAGACGCGTCTGAAGATCCCCCTGCTGGAGGACGAGGAAGGGACGCACGGTGCAATGTTTTCCGGAGCTACCGTTTTCCCCGAGGGGCTGGCGATTGGCAGCACCTTTGACCCGGACTTAGTCAGATCGATTTACTCCGCATCCGCCCAGGAAGCGCGAGGGGTCGGCATTCACATGCTCTCCACGCTGGTCATGGAACTGGACCGGGACCCCAGGATGGGCCGCAACGCAGAAGCCTACACCGAAGATCCTTACCTCTACTCGCGGTTGGCCGAGAGCATTGTTCAGGGCACGCAAGGCGACGATGTAAGCGCGCCGGACAAGGTCGAGGCCGTGCTTACGGATTTTCCCACCCAGAGCGAACCGGTGAGTGGCTTGGAGCGGGGAGCCATTGAATTATCGGAGCGAATGCTCCGTGAGGATTTTCTGCCTCCCTGGAAGGCAGGCATCACCAAGTCCGGGGCCCTCGGGGTCATGGCCGGCTATCCGGAGATTGACGACGAGCCGGCGCACGGCTCGCGAAAATGGATGACCGAGGTCTTGCGTCAGGAATTAGGGTTTCAGGGCCTCGTAGAGAGTGAAGGGGACGGATTTGCCACCCTCATCGACGAGGGGATCGTCGCTACCCAGAAGGAAGCCGGCGCGCTGGCATTGCGCGCAGGGGTGGACTTAAACATTACTTATGAGCCTGCTTACATGGCTCCGCTTATTCAAAATGTCGACGAAGGCCGGGTGCCGGTTTCGCTGGTCGATCTGTCCGTGCGCCGGGTCCTTCGCGAAAAATTTCGCCTCGGCCTTTTCGAGCATCCCTATGTCGACCCGCAGCAGGCATTGAAGATCGTACATTCGCAGCCGCATCAGGATCTCGCTCTGACTGCAGCTCGAGAAGGAATCGTGCTGCTCAAGAATGAGCAAAATCTGCTGCCCTTGAAAAAGGATCTTAAGTCGATTGCCGTGATCGGTCCTGATGCAGATAACACCTTGAACCAGCTCGGCGACTACACGGCAAGGAAAGTTACCCAGCCTGTGGTCACCATCCTGCAGGGAATCAAGCAAAAGGTTGGTCCGCAGACCAAGGTGCTCTACGCCAAAGGATCGAACGTGATGGGTGACGACAAGAGCGGATTTCGCGAAGCCGTGCAAGCTGCGAAAAGCGCGGACCTGGCTGTGGTGGTGGTAGGCGAGCAGTTCGGGAGCGATGAGAGCGGTCACAAAGAGAGAGCCGCTACCGATGGTGAAGGCTCTGATGTGGCGAGCCTCGATCTCACCGGTGTTCAGGACGAGCTCGTGCAGGCAGTCTCCGCAACCGGGACACCCGTGGTTGTGGTGCTCATCAATGGCCGGCCGCTCTCTGTGCGCTGGGAAGCTGAGCATGTCCCCGCGCTGGTAGAGGCGTGGGAGCCGGGCGAACTCGGCGGCACCGCGGTGGCCGACGTACTTTTTGGCGATTACAATCCCAATGGCCGGTTGCCGATCACCATTCCTCGCAGCGCGGCCCAGCTGCCTGCCTACTATGATTGCAAGCCCTCGAAGATCTTTTGGGTGGAAAAGGGGTGGAGCAGGAACCATGGCTATGTTGACATGCCCTCCAGCCCACTCTATCCATTTGGATACGGCTTGAGTTACACCCAATTTCAATACAGCAATCTGGTGGTCGATTCGCCGCAGATCCGGGCCGGCGGCAATGCCCGGGTCCATGTCGATGTGAAAAACACTGGCAGCCGCCCTGGAGTAGACACGGTACAGTTATACCTCCATGAGCGTTATGCTCCTGTGTCCACGGCCATCGAGCAACTACATGGATTTCAAAGGGTAGCCCTCGATGCTGGTGAGAGCGAGACAGTCAGCTTTACGCTGACGCCCGAGGATCTGATGCTGCTCGATCTGAATATGCATTGGACGGTGGTTCCCGGGACGTTCGATATCATGGTGGGCAGCTCGTCCGCGAATATCGCGCTTAGAAACACACTCGAAGTGAAGCCTGCCTTTGAAACAGCGGAGTAGCGATGGAATCAACACGCCTGGTAACTCTCATCGGGGGGATTCTTGGCTGTGCGCTCTCCTTGCACGCTCAAACGGCGAACGGAGGAGCAATGAATACGTTTCATTGGCCCGACGGGCATAGAGCCGCGGTGAGTCTGAGTTTTGATGATGCACGGCTCAGCCAGATAGACACTGGCCTGCCCCTCTTCAAGAAGCTGGGGGTAAGGGTTACTTTCTTCGTAGAGCCGCGGGGCGTGCAGCAGCGACTGGAAGGCTGGAAACAGGCAGTCGCTGACGGCCACGAGATCGCAAATCACACGCTCACGCATCCTTGTACTGGCAACTATGCATTCTCGCGGAATAATGCTCTGGAAAATTACGATCTGCAGCGGATGGCCCAGGAGATCGACGGCGCCAACGATCAGACCCAAAAGCTGCTCGGAGTGAAGCCAAAAACCTTTGCCTATCCATGCGGGCTGAAATTTGTCGGCAGAGGGCTCGATGTACAAAGCTATGTGCCACTCGTAGCCGAGCGTTTCGTCGTCGGGCGTGGCTACCTCTCTGAGGCATCCAACGATCCGACGATCGTTGACCTGGCGCAAGCCATGGGAACCGCCTTCGATGATATGGATTTCGCGCAAATGAAGAAGGTGGTTGACGAAGCCGTCAAGCAGGGCCGATGGGTCATTTTTGTTGGTCATGAGATTGGCCAGCGAGCATTCCAGACGACAGATACAAGAGCGATCGCGCTCTTGTGCGAGTACTTGCGAGCGCCGGACAACGGGATTTGGCTGGGCACCGTCGACGAAATCGGAGGATACGTTCGCCAGCAGCAAAAAAAACAATGAATGACATCAGTCGCAGGAGCTTCATCAAGACGGCCGCCGCCGGACTGCCGGCCCTGACGTCATGTAATTTTGGGTTATCCCGACAAACCGGATTTCAGCGGATGAACGTGGGTACCGCACGGGTTGACGTAACTCCAGACAGGCCTCGACTCTGCGCCAGCGGCGTCTCTCCCGATCCGCCACGCGCGTACGCCCCACTCATTTGCCGTTGCATGACATTGTTTGACGGCAACCGGCGAATCGCGATTGTGAATTACCCGTTCAATGCGCTCGACGTGGCCACTCCTATTTTGCGAGAGCGTTGTGAGCGCGAGCTCGGAATCCCGCCCGCATACCTAATCCTACTGGCAACCCATAACCATCAATCGCCCATTCAAATCGTCAGGACCAATTGGGACTACGGCCGCGAGTTGGCGGAAAAGTTCTTGGTGATGATCCAGAGCGCTATCCGTAGGGAAGAAGGTCCAGCGGACCTCTTATTCGGCAACGGATACGGCTACTTATCGCGTTCCCAGCTGAGCGCTCCGCCGGACTATGAGATCCAGCTGCTTAAGGCGGCGGTGGGCAACCGGACGGTCGCGCTACTGTTCAATTATCCGACCCACCCTCAACGTGGTCCGAGAGATATGTATGGAGCTTCCCATCCTGGCTTCGCTATGGACGAGCTCGAATCCCATTTCCCCGATTCCACCGCGATTTATGCCGACGCCTGCGGCGGTAATCAATATACCTTTGCACCCGAGGGCACGACTGATCTTCTGCTCGCTTGCAAAGCCCGCGGCCATGAACTGGCAGAAGTAGCGTTGGGAATCGCGAAGGGACCGCTGACAGAAGTTACCGGACCGATCGGGGAAAGCCGTCTAGTGGTGCTGGACCTTCCACTGGATAAGCCCGTGCCCTACAAACGCGCACTGGAAATGGCCAAAAGTGTACCGATGGATGTTGGCTTTCGCGTGTTTCCTGATCCGTTGCGCGACACGAATTGGATCCGCTCCTTGGTAAAGCACTACAAGGAGGGAATTCCGTTTCCGACGAAAATATCGGAGTATGTCTGCACCGATGATGAGCTTCTGGTGGCCAGGCTGGACGATGCGCGCAAGTATCCGTGCCGCTTCGAAGAGGTGCTGGCAGTCAAAATAGGCAAGCTCACCTTCATGGCGCTGCAGGGCGAGCCTTTAACCCAGATCGGCATGCGGATCAAAGAGGTGTTGCGGCAGAGCGGACCCTCCATGCTCTTTGGCTATTTCGGAGAGCACAATCTTTACATCCCAACCCGTGAGAACGTGCGCCTCGATCTCTACCAGGCGCGCGCCCTGCAGGAGCAATACTCATGTCCTGTGGGCTGGTCGCCGGAGGTGGAAGACGAAATGGTCAGGGGAAGCCTGGCCGTAGTCGGGGCGGAAATCTATATGGATCCCCGCTCCCCAAAACAATTCGTCGAAACCTGGCTTCGTCCAACCGGGCCCACGGTCGTTACCTAGAATTCAGCGCGCAGCGCGAACTGCACCAAACGCGGAGTGTTTGCCTGGCTCGTGACGACTCCAAATTGTGAGTTGTTCAAGGTGCAGCAACTCGTATTGGGCGGAGCAAACTGTACCCGGTTGAACAGATTGAAGAACTCCGTTCGAAATTGCAGATGGATTCGTTCCGTAATCGGTATCACCTTAAATACCGCAAAATCCCAATTAGCGATGCCGGCAGAGCGTAGCAGGGGATCCAGGCGAGGCTCGTTTCCTACCGCGAACGTCGACGGTTGACTGAATGCGTCGACATTGAACCACTCGTTGACGCGGCTCTGTGCCGAGCCTGTGATTTTCTTGTTAGAACTATCGACGTCTGGGCGTAGACTGCCAAAGCCAAACTGCGACAAGGGATTGGATGCGGCGGCGATCGCCAATGGGAATCCACTTTGCACCGTGGTTATCCCGTTGATGCCCCAACCGCCAAGTATTTTATCGGCAGGACCGTTGATGTTGGTGAGAAGCTTCTTGCCCCTGCCCACAGGCAGATCCAGCACGTAGCTGGCGACGAAGCGTTGTGGAACATCGCTTTGTGAGAGCGAACGCTCGCCTTTAAGATTGTCGTTATCCTGGATCTGGGCAGCACAGCCGCATCCGCCGTCCTCTAACCACCCGGTCAAAGTATCCCCATTGGTGATTAGCTTGGCCCAGGTATAGGCCAGCAGAACAGTTCCGCCCGCGCTCGACCGCTTCTCAAACTTGGCTTGCAGCGAATTGTACGAGGACGCCCGATTGAAGGGCTCAGCCGAAAAGACCCCTGCAAATTGCGGGTAGGGAAGCAGGAGCTGGCTGGCGACGATCGTGGGGGTCGAGAGCAGGGTGCCGTTTGGCACGAACCCGTAGAACGGGTTGTTGACTGCCTGTGATAACTGTGTGCCCTGTGCCAAATCCGCATCTGGTAGTTGGTCGATATTCTGAGAATTTCCAGGGAGATGCGTCCCTTTTGATCCTGCGTAAGCGAGGCCGAACATTGCACCGTGACCGAGGTCGTGTTCAAAGTTCAAATTATATTGTTGCGTGTACCCGTAAGATCCTTTCGGAACCGGCAAGAACATGGTTGTCCCGTATAAAGTGCTTTGGTAATTCGCGCTGCGTCCGACCGGATTCAAGATACCGCTGGGAAAGGGATTGCTCAGGATCGCGTTTGGCGTGGCGCCGCCATTCAGTGAGGCCAACCACGGAGTGGAGGCCGCGTTGATCGGTGACGTCCATGGCGCGTCATTGAACGAAGCGTCATCGGGTACGAAGAACATGCCATAGCCCGCCCGCACGACCGTCTGTTCGTTGACACGATAGGCCATTCCGAAACGGGGTGCGAAGAGGCGCCAGTGAAACTGCTGACTGTAGCGGCTCGAATAAGCGGCCGAGTTGACCAACGCAACATTTCCGGTGAGAGGCAGGCCTGTGGTTGCCGCTAGAGGACTAGCCTGGTCAGGTAGAAATACAACCTGACGGTCGTGCCGCTCAGTCCAAGGACCAGGGAGTTCCCAGCGCACCCCATAATTCATGGTCAGTTTTTGATTGATCTGAAAGGTGTCCCCGAAATAGTAGCCCTGGTAATACTGCACCCCAGCCGTGAGCGCAGGCTGGGATGCGCTGCCGCCCGATCCATAACCCAACAGAAAAGAAGCCAATCCGAAGCCTGTATCTCCGGGCGAGAACGGATTGACGGAGGTCATCAGATTGTCGAAGTTGTAGAAGCCGCTCGCCGTCGTGGTCTGCGCGAAATTAAACTCCATGCGTCGAACCTCTGCGCCAAACTTCAAGGTGTGTCGCCCCATGATCTTTGTCATACCGGGCATGATGGAGTAGCTGTTGTTGGTGTTCAGGACAATCACTGCCATGTTCTGGTTGCAGAAGTCAGAGTACCCGGCCACGCATGGATCCGGGTTATTTCGCAGCGGTTCCTGCGCGTTGTAGGACTCTGGTAACCCGAACTTGGTCTGGTCGACGCCATAACTCTGCGGAGTGAAATTGAACAGAAACCGCAGAAAAGCTATACGGAGCTCGCCCACGGTCGAAGGAGAGAAAGCGTACGTGTCGCCCAGGACGAACTGATTGGTTTGAAAACTTGACCCCAGGCCGTTGCCTTCGTTGAACGGATCCACCGGGGGCGAGGTGGATGACCAGAACGAGTAGCGGCCGAAGATGCGCTGTTTGTCGCCAAGGTTTTGATCCACACGACCATTGAACTGCTTGCTGTTGGTTCCCGAACTGTACGTCGTAGAAAAATTATTCGAAACCCCAGACGCGTTCGGCAGGGGCCAGAGATATTTCAACAACGCAGCTGCCGTCGGACTGATACGGGCGGCGGGTATTACGTCGCCCGCAAACTCTTGCCGCGTCGATTGCCCGGGGGCACAATCGGGCGTTCCCGGTTGACCGCAGGTGGTGAGCGCATCATAGATGGGAGAACCCGCAGCCGAGAAGTCGCCATTGCGCATTGCCTGCGTCGGAACCGTCGAGACATAGGTATTACCTTGGCGCAGAGCGAAGTTTTCCCAATCGAAGAAGAAGAAGGTCTTATCTTTGCGGATAGGGCCGCCGATCTCGGCTCCATATTGATTCTGCGTAAAAGCCGGCCGCGGTTGACCAAATTCGTTGCCAAAGAAGGTATTCGCATTCAGAACCTTGTTGCGCAGGTACTCATAAGCGGCGCCGTGAAACGAATTGCTTCCGGACTTGGTGACCAGGGTTACGATACCGCCAGACGTATCTCCAAATTCGGGGCCTAGATTGTTGGTCAGGACGCGAAACTCCTGAACTGCATCCTGAGCCGGTATCAGTGCAGGAAGATGAGCATAGTTGACGTTGAGGGGGGCCCCATCGATGTACTCGGCGCTTTGATTCGCAATGCCTCCGCCGATCTGATAGTTGCCCCAGCCGTTGACATTGTTGATGGCCGGATTGCCCTGCGTCTGACCTTGAGGGACCACTCCCGGCGCCAGCGCAATCAGGTTCATCACGTTCCTGCCATTCAAAGGCATCTGCTGCACCGCTCGCCCTTCAATCACCTGCCCGAGCGAGGTCGTGTCCGATTCGATCAGCGGCGTTTGTGCCGTTACGTCCACAACCTGGTTTACTTCGCCTATCTGCATGGCCGCGTCAATACGTACCACGCTCTGGACTTCTACCTGAAAGGAATCGCGTCGAAAGCGCTTGAAGCCGGCGCCCTCGACGTCGAGCGTATAGATTCCCGGAGGTACGTTGACGAACTGGAAATCACCATGCGAGCTGGTTTGGAAAGTTTTGCGCTCTGAGGTTCCCTGATTGGTGAGCGCTACCGTGAGGCCGACAAGAGCGGAACCGGAACTGTCCGTCACCGTCCCCACCACCGAACCATAATAAGTTTGAGTTATTCCGGTTGTGGGCGCCAGGCTTATTGCTGTCACAAGCAGAAACAACCAATAGATCCGTGTGCGCTTCCATAATGTCATCTCAACTCTCCAGTCAGGGCATTTCATTCGGGCGCGGATACTCCCAGGTCTGCATAGACGTAGCCTGGGCGAGGTGGCTCTGCAATAAGTAGTGAACGCTGTCCCCTGAGAATTGGCGAGGCTGAAAGGTCCGACGTGGGACCGGCTCCAACTCACCTTTGGCCCAAGAACGAATCCCCGGCGGTCTCCTGGACTACCGGTCGCATGATACAGATAAGGACCCCGGGGGTACCGGTTCGCCTGAATCGCCTGGATAGGTTCAGGACAAATCTGTACTAAGTTCCGGAGCGAGCGAGGGGAATCCGACGTGGGATAGCATCGCTCAATTCGGGCCGTTGCTGATTTCTGGGATGAACAACGTAGGCGAGTATGAAATACCTGTAACACCCTGTCAATACTTTTTATCTTTAACGGAAATAATAGCTAGTATGGGACGTCTCACCATCTCAGTTGCGGACAAAAACGGCACGATGTCCCCTTGACTCCATTTCGTGTTGCCTCTAGCATCCTGCTATCCGGCCCGCTTTCTTCATACCCGAGAAATCACATGTCCATGTTTGCTAGGTCCACTGTCCTGGGAGCAGTCAGCCTGTGTCTTCTGCTCGGTTCCTTGCGCGCGTCAGCTCAAGCAGGTCTTAGGGCGGCTGTCGCCAAAGTAGACATCACGCCTAAAACGCATGAAGTGATGTGGGGCTTCGAGGATCGCGTAAAGCCTGCCTCAGGCACACTCGACCCACTGTATGCGCGCGTGTTAGTCCTGGAGGCGGGCGGAAAGCGGTTGGCTATCGTTACCCTTGACCTGGGACGCAGCTTTGGCGAAGCGTCGCTGGACCACTTGCAGGCAGAGGTCCGCAAGTCGAGTGGTATCTCGTGCCTACTGGTAAGCGCCTCGCACACCCATAGTGCTCCGACGGTGAAGGATGAATACAACGGTGACCCGCCGGAGTGGGAGCGCAGCGCGCTGGACGGCATTGCTGCAGCGATTAGTACTGCGGTAAGCCATCTGCAGGATGCGCGTATTGGTGTGGGCACGGGCTCAGTGCTGATTGGACATAATCGGCTCCGTGTGAACGATGACGGAACCGTTAGCTGGTTTGAGCGCAACCCAACCATGATTCCAACTTCGCCCGTCGATCCCACCGTCACCGTCCTTCGCATCGATACGGCCAAAGGCGATCCTCTCGCCATCCTTATCAATTACGCATGCCATCCTGTCGTTCTCGGATCCGACAATCCCCAGTACTCCGCCGATTTTCCAGCCATCACCAATCGCGTGGTTGAAAAGTCTCTGGGCGGGAACGTGGAGAGTTTTTTCGTTCAGGGCGCACCGGGCGATATCAATCCCTATTACGCGAATATGCCGATTGCGCAGGATGCAATCAAGCTGCGGGACTGGAGCGGCGAGCGACTGGGCCAGGAGGCTGCGCGTGTGGCCAAGGCCATTCACACCGAGAGCGATCCTTCCGCGAGCATCGACTTCCGTGAGGAGACCATGCATTTCAAATTGCGCTGGGATCCGGAACAGTTCCATGCGGCATTGCTGAAGACCCTAGGTCCCAAGACGCTGGAGTTGATGGGTTCGCCGATACGCCCGGTCGTTGATGCGCGTGTCACCACCGTTCTCATCGATAAGCAGATCGCGATCGCTTCTGTTCCTGGAGAGGCGTTTGTTTATTTCCAGGAGAACTGGCGCGCCCGATGCCCAGTTCCCACTGCTCTGTTCTTCGGTTATACCAACGGCTATCATGGATACTTCCCCACCATCCGGGCGGCAAGCCGCGGCGGATATGGCGCGGCCAGCGCGAGCACATGGGTTGAGGTGGGTGCTGGAGAAACTATCGTCGATTGGGCTGTCATACAGACCTACCAGATGTTGGGCAAGTACTCCAACCTGCCGGATGATTTGAAAGAAAGCCCGTACAAGTGAGTTCCCGGCCAGGCAAAATACTGTAGACTCCCGCGTGTGAATCGCGGCCAGAAAGGGGAGCCGCTGGGTGAGCCGGGAAGATTGCGTGTCGCTTCAGAACCCTCCCCCTGAAAATCGTCATCAAGCGTGGCAAATGCCTGCATAGGGATGAATGCAAGTATGGGATAAGATCTTTGGGTTCAGTGATAAATAGCGCTCTTAGTCCCAGGATCGTCGTTCCATGAGTCAATTACCAAAGAAGAGTGAGCACGACAAGCGGGTCATCGAAGCACTCGTCCGAAAATACGGGCCTATCTCGCAGGTTGGCTTGCACGAATTGACGAAATATCGCAGAGGAACGATATCATCCATCACGCGTGAATTGCTTTCGGAAGGAAAACTATTAGAGGTTGGTCGATCGAACAACCCGCGAGGCCGTAAGCAGGTTCTTCTCCAGCTGAATCCCGGGTTCGGATTTATCGTAGCTCTGCAGTTCGATGATGAGACGGTGACCGCGGGTATCGTGGATTTAACTCCTAGCATCCTCCATCAAGTGTCTGAGCCCAGTTGTCTTGCAAGAGGAAAAGACGGATTGATCCGTCAACTCCAGGCATGTGTGCGACGTGTCATCGCCGACGCAGGATTTGACCAGACGCACTTACTGGGCATCGGAATTGCGGATCCTGGCCTCGTGGATAGTCGGCTTGGAGTTACCCTCACCTCTTCCACCATCGACTTTTGGAAGCAGGTCCCACTAAAGGCGATCTTCGAACAGGAATTTGCAGTTGGGGTGCAGTTGGAAAGCAAGACCAGAGCAAAAACGTTGGCTGAGCAGATGCTGGGCGCCGGCGATAAGCAGAAGAATCTCATCTACGTCGACTATGGGACAGGTATTGGCGCAGGAATGGTGGTGGATGGCAACCTCCTATATGGAGAGAATTGCGGGGTCGGAGAAATAGGCCACACCAGCATTTTTGAAAACAGCACAGTATGCAAGTGCGGCAGCGTCGGCTGTCTGGAAGCGATTGCCGGTACCCATGCCATTGAAAAGAAGATCGAGAAAGCTCTTGCCGAAGGAGCATCGTCACAGATTGTCGCCCTAGCGGCACAAAAGAACACAAAGCCAACCGCATGGCTTGCGTTTCAAGCTGCAAATAACGGAGACAAGATGTGCGGACATATCGTCTCTGAGGTCGCCAATTACATCGGTGCTGCCGTGGCTAATTTGGTGAACTTGTTTAACCCTTCCATAGTCGTGCTGGATCAGCGGCTTGAACTTGCAGGGCAACCATTACTCGACCAGGTTGCGAAAATCGTAAAGGCTAAAGCGTTAGCTAATTATTCTGAGAATCTTGTCATACGCTTCGGATCCTTAGGAGAAGACGCTGGCATTTTGGGAACCGGCTTCGCCGTGCTGGAAAAGTATTTTGAAGTTCCTGCGTTCGGTCCATCGATCGACTAACGCCACCCTGGATGCGATGGGCGGATCGAACCTGCGCTTTTCGCTACGTGTCCAGGCGAAATTTGGTCTCGGCTAACCGGAACATCGGCCGCCACACCAGGCGATTCACCGTCACCACCATGAGCGACATGATGATGGTTGCCAGCAGCAAAATGGAAAACTGACCATGGTCGCTGGCCGCGCTGATCTGTGCGCCCAGCCCGAGCGTCTGCAGGGTGCGATCCTTCAAATGAAAATATTCCGCGATGATGCTGGCGTTCCACGCGCCACCGGACGCGGTGACCAGCCCCGTAACCAGGTAGGGAAAGATGCCGGGAAGAATCACGATCTTCCAGCGCTGCCACCGGGAGAATCGGTAAAGCTTGGCAACCTCCTTCAGGTCGGAGGGAATAGCCGTGGCGCCGGCAATCACATTGAACAGGATGTACCACTGGGTGCCCAGCAGCATGAGAGCAATCGAACCGATGCCCAATCCGCCGCCCCAGCGGACCAGAGCGATCAGCAGGATGGGAAAAATCGCAGTCGCCGGATACGAGGCGGCGATCTGGGCCAGCGGTTGCGCAATTCTGGCCAGGCGGGGATGAAAGCCAATGGCGACGCCCGTAGGAATGGTCCAGGCAGAGGCAATCAGCAACGCAGCGTTTACCCGCAGAAAGGTCGCGCCTGCGCCCTTGAGCAGTTCCACGATCTCCGACCCATGCACATGGCGCAACAGCTCGAGCGCGCGGAAGGCAGCAAAGGCCACCAGCAAAGTAACCGCGACGACAAGTACGATCGCTCCCAGCCCCGAGCGCTTGCGCGCTCCGTGAATGGGGCGCGCGATCATCTCCCGGCGCCGCCGCGCCAGGCCGGCATAGATGCGTTCGCTTGCCGGCGCCACGGTCACCTGCCTCAACCAGCCAAGCGCATTCGAATTCCGCAACGCATAGAGTATGGGCGAAGTCTTGCGGCTGGTGCTCTCGCCTTGCTCAAACTTGAACTTGTCGGCCCAGGCAATCACCGGGCGCCACACCAGCTGATCGGTGGCCACGATAATGAGGATCATGGTGATTGATCCCCACAGCATGCCATGGTTGTCCCCTGTGCTGGCCGCCGTCTGCAGATAGGAGCCGAGTCCGGGAAGACGGAAGTCGCGATCGCCTAAGACAAACATCTCGCAGGCCATCAGGAAAAACCATCCGCCGGCCACTGAGACCATGGAGTTCCACACCAACCCAATGGCCGAGTACGGCAGTTCAAGCTGCCAAAAGCGCTGCCACGCGGAAAAGCGAAAGACGCTGGCGGCTTCGCGCAGCTCTCGCGGCAGGCTCTTGAGCGATGAGTAAAAGCTGAACGCCATGTTCCATACCTGCCCGGTAAAGATCAGCAGGATGGCGCCCATCTCGATACCCAGCTGGCGCCCGGGAATGACCGATATCATGGCCAGCATCACCGCAGGCAAAAAGCTGAGGACGGGAATCGATTGCAGAATATCCAGGAGGGCGATCATGAAGGCTTCGGCCCGGGGAGTGTACGCGGCGATGTAGCCGTACCCGACGGCAAAGGTCAGGCTCAGCAGGTAGGCGACGCCGATGCGCACCACCGAGTAGAAGGCATACAGCGGGAGCATCTTTGCGGAATTGGAGATGGCGACCGAGGCCACCGGATGACCCATCCAATACTCCGCAATGCGCAGCACAGCATAAAAGAGGGCCAGCCCGCAGGCGGCCACGCTGAGGTCCAGAAAAAAAGGCCAGGTGCGCTCCAATACCAGGGAACGGGCAAGGGTGGGATAGCGGGAGAGCGGGGTCGGCGCGCTCATTCCGCCTGGGCCTCCTCGACCGCTTCCGCCGTCTCTTCCTGCTCCGGCAGGATGAATCGCCGGCGGGAAGCGTCGAAGTCGAACAGCTCCGCGTAGCGGCCCCAGCTGATCGCCGTCTCCAACTGGCGCAGGGTCTCGTCTGCGCTGAACTGCTCATCGAGCATGTCGAGAAAAAATTCTTCGGGAACGGTGTGGTCTGACTTGGTATCGAGCGCCCGGGTAATCTGTCGCAGCAGCAGCACGTTTTCGACCGCGGCTTTGCGAAAGAGCTCCTTCTGCTGCTGAATCTCTGATTCGGCATATTCCCGCCCGGCGGGAGTAATGGCTGCGTCGCCCTCTTCTACCTTGAGAAAGCAGAGCAATTGCGCTGCATCGACAATGGGCAGCAGGTCATCGATCTCAAAAGCCAGATCATCGGCCAGGCGATAAATGTCTGCCCGGCCGTTGTAATCGATCAGCAGCTCCAGCAAGCCGGCGATTCCGCCAGGGCGGGCATGGGGCAGCATCTGGTAGTGCATCTGCCGCTGGTCCCGTGCCGCTAGCCGCTGGGGTACGGCGGAGGGAGCCACGTCAGGGCGGGTAAGCACCTTATAGATGTAGTCCACCAATTGGGTGAAGGCGGCGCTCTTGCGGTCGCGCGGCTGGGTCAGCGTCACGGGAAAATCCACCCGTACGTGCCCCGGGTTGCGGCCCAAAACGATGATGCGATCGGCTAACAGCAGAGCCTCTTCGATGTTATGGGTGACCAGAAAAATGGACTGCGTAGGGATGGTCTTTTTGTGCCACAGCTCCAGCAGTTCGCTGCGTAGGTTTTCCGCCGTGAGCACGTCCAGGGCAGAGAAGGGCTCATCCATAAACAGCACCTCGGGCTGCACCACGAGGGCGCGGGCAAATCCCACACGCTGTCGCATTCCCCCGGAGAGCTCCTTGGGGTAAGCCGCCTGAAAGCCGTCAAGTCCCACGGTGTCCAGGATCTTTAGACTTTGTTCGCGCCGTTGCTCGCTGGTTATGCCGCGCGCCATCAGCGGCGCCTCCACGTTTTCCAACACGGTCAACCAGGGAAACAGGGCAAAGCTTTGAAACACGATGCCCACGTTGACTTCGGCCTGGAAAATCGGTTTCCCGTGCCAGAAAACCTCCCCGGCCGAGGGCCGGGAGAGACCCGCCAGCATGCGCAGCAGTGTAGACTTGCCTGAGCCTGAGGGACCGAGCAGGGCGACGATTTCGCCCTGCACAATCGCCAGGTCAGTGGGCGCGATCACCTGAATGCGGTTTTCGCTCGGTTGGGCGTAGTACTTTTCTACCTGCTGGGCGCGAATGATCGGTTCAGCCATCGGCAAACGTCCAACGAAAAAGGTTTATGGTCAGATCAATCTTATATGGAGAGCAGACCACAGGGCCCTCTATGCAATTGCAGTCCGGGCGGTGAAGCGGTCGCCACAAAGGCCGCAACGCGACGCCGGAAAACAGCATCAGACACAAGAGCGTATGATTCCAGTAATCCCCACTGGCTCAGTATGTTCCGTCTGTACCACCTTATCGTGATTTCGCTCAGCGGATCAGGATTATTGGAGCGCAGCGGACGAGCATCAGAACGACTCAGGTCGTCATTCAGGAGCAAATGACCAATCAACAGGTAAAGCCCAAAGTTTTGGTAGCCGATGACGAACGCGTGATCGCGGACACACTGGCCATCATCCTAAACCAAAGCGGATTTGAAGCCACCGCCGTTTACAACGGTGAAAAGGCCGTAGAAGCCGCGCGCACCATCCGGCCCGATATGCTCATCTCCGATGTCATCATGACCGACATGAACGGCATTGACGCGGCGATCACCATCCGGACCATACTGCCTAACTGTAAGATCCTGCTTTTTTCAGGCCAGGCAGCCACGGCGGATCTTTTGGACCGCGCCCGATCTCAGGGGCACGAATTCGAGATTCTGGCCAAACCCGTACACCCGCAGGATCTGCTGGCGCGTCTGCGCAGTTAAGGACGCAGGGTCGAGTTCATAACGTCTTCTTGATTGCCTTGCCCGCCTCCTACGGGAGGCGCAGGTACGTCTTGGTCTGAACGGCGCAGTCGCTGTTTGGACGAAATCGATTGGATGATGATGCGGGAGCGCCCTCTAAGGCGAAGGGAGCCGCCGCTCTTGCTGTGGCCCCTCGCATCAGTTTTTTAACCGACAATTCACCTAGCATTCCATCCGGCGGGCTGCAAGAGTGCGGTCCGCGCCGCGCGGCCAAGGCGGTAAAGTTGGCCATCGTTGTGCCGGTAACGAACCCGCTCCAGACCCCACCGTGGGAGTAGAAAGACGTAGGTCAGGGGCTGAAGCTCTCATCGGTCGTTGCCCGGTGTGGGGCGGCTGCACAGCTTGCGGAAAAATCCCGATTCTTGAAGAGGTCGGGCTTGCAGCCCTATAGGTCGTTTTCCGAGATTCATGAATCACCTCGTTGCGTTTCCGGCTCTGCAAAGCTTTCCGAAAAAAGAATGCACTTTGTGAGAGAAAAGAGGGATAAGCCCCCCGGCCGGCGATTTCATGCGGAAAAGATTGAGCGAAAAGCGAGATAAGCGAGAAAAGACCCCGGATGAAGGCCGGCCCTTCGACAAGCTCAGGGCAGGCTATCCGGGACGGTGGCCAAAAATATCAGCGCTAAAAGCGCTGTAAGCGCGATAAGCCCCCCTTTTTCCTGTGCCACCTCGCCGGTCGTTTGCGAGCCGGGTGGAGATCGGGGACGCTTCTGCTCCGTCGGCCCGGCGACCAACGGGACAATGGCTCTGCCTTACGCACTACTGCCTGGCTAACGTCCCGCTCGTGATTCAGCGTCCGTGTCCTCTGGCCGGGCGGCCCTCAAGGCGCTGGGCGGTCGTATTTTCCAAGTTGTCAAAGATCACTTAATCACAAGGACGCACTGAGCGCACCTTACTTACACAACGCTGATGTTTCGCGGTGGGGGGCGGATGCACGGGTGGAGAGTGCCGGTGCAAGGCCATGCAGGGCCGTCGTGGTAAGACAGCGCTGGTGTGAATTCTTGGTTCCACAGTAGTACGGTTTTTGGACCTTGTCCAGGGCGAGAAGATAATTTTGGTAAACCGTGGCGGCGCTTTGTTAGTTCCTTAGCGCGCGAGGATTGATTGCGGGAAGAGGGCAAGTTGGCCTTATCTCCCTGGTTTCCCTCGAGGTGCGTGGCTCAGTCCTTTGTTTTACGAAGGTGCTCAAATTTTATTTTTCCCGCCCCCATAAGCTGTTTAGGGGTTGGGTATTTGCCGGATGCCGCGAAAGCAGAGCGGGCGTCCACCAGATTATGCTGATCCTCAGGTTGGGTTACTTTCGTCTGTCCCCGGGTTTCCTCCCTACTGCACGCAGCGACTCATCCCTCCAAACACGCGGTTGGTCACGAACTGCTTGACTCTTTCCCGCCACTGCCCTAGCCTCGGGGCGATTTCCAGAACTTCGTTCCAGCGGGGGCAGCAATGAAAAAGACGGTACTCTCTTTGGTTTGTCTTGCATGCATCCTGAATGCTAGTCCTGTCGCAATGAACGCACGAGCTGCCGACAACCCCACTGACCGCACTGCACCCAGCTATGACATGAAAGCCCAAGCCCTTCTCGACCTGCAGGCCGTAAATAAGAAATGTGTCGATCTCGCCGAGGCACTCCCGAGCGACAAGCTCACCTGGCGCCCTTCAGCAGACACCCGGTCCTTTGCTGAAGTATTTCTGCATGTTGCTGGAGAGCGTTACGGAATCCTCAGCATGATGGGAGCGAAGCCTCCGGCAGGGTTTAAAGCGCGCGAGTTCGAAAAATCCACAACCGAGAAGGATCGTATCGTCCACGATCTGAATCAGTCCTCGGATTTCGCGAACAAAACGATCAATAGCATGAGCAACGCGGATTTCGCAAAGCCCCTGCCAAAGCTTGGCCCACAGGCTAACGAGGGCGACGTTGTTTACATTCTCATGGCCGACGCACACGAACACCTGGGCCAACTCATAGCCTACGCGCGGCAGAATGGCATCGTCCCCCCTTGGACGGTGCAAATGGGGAAAAAGAAGGGAAACGGCTGACGGGTGTTTCGGGAGATGCAGGACAGATTTTCGTGCACAGGTATCTGCGGGACCGGCGGACGAAATGCGTCGACACGATACCTATTGCAGCAATTTTAGCTGTGCGCCGGCGACGCTGGCCGTGGGTTTGCGTCCTGGAGCGCGGCGTGCGATGGGTCTACCGAGCAATCGTTCAAGACCGGCGACAAACTCTGCTGTGCCAAGCGGTCGCCCGCTTCCTTCAGCTAGCCGGAGATCCTCAAAGTCTTGATCTTGCGTCGTCGATAGCAATTCGGCAAAGTGCGGGATGCGATCAAGCACAGCGCGAACGGTCACTCATTCATCATCTGCGCTATTTATATGTGCTCTGACACTCGACCAGGGCCAGTCTTCGGCCCTTACCACCAGCCCCGCCCGCACAGGATTCAGGTGACATAACAAACTGCAGAAACCAGATGCGATTCGTCCATGGCCACGGACGCGAAACGGCTCTGAAACAGGCGCCCCGTCCAGCGGCCCCGTGCATTGATGAAATTGGTATAGCGGCGATGTGCTTCGCCCATCGCACGGCCCAGCCCATCCGCGTGCCGCGGGTTCAAGATCAGGTGCACATGATTTGGCATCAGCCAGTAAGCCCACACCTCCACGTGCGCCTTGCGCGCCTGTTCCCCAAGAAGGTCCCGGTAAATCTCCTGATCGCCGTCTTCAAAGAAGATCGATTCTCGACGATTGCCACGCTGCGTCACGTGATGCGGGAGACCGGATACAACCATGCGCGCCAAACGCGTCATGAGCGCAAACTTACCGCGAAACAAAACTGAGGGGAATGGGTTGCTGTCGCCGTATTAGCCCGGACGTCGTCGCGTCGCAGCCGCCGCGGCGCGAGATCCACATCATTCTCGACAATCTCTCGAACCACAAGACGCAGGCGGTGCGGGCGTTCCTCGCCCAGCATCGCCGTGTGCAGTTGCACTTCAAGCCCACGTACTCGTCGTGGCTGAATCAAGTCGAGCTCTGGTTCGCCAAGATCGAGCGCGACATCATCGCGCGCGGCATCTTCACGTCGGTCGCGGATCTGAAGCGCAAGATCATGAAGTACATCCGGCATTACAACAAGGTCCCCAAGCCGATTCGGTGGACCTACGCGAACCCGACGCGGTGCATTGCGTAAACCGATGTACATCTCTTGTGTACGGGACTGCCGAAGGACACGTGGGCCAACGTCCAGCATTCAACTTTACGTTTAGTACTGGCCCTTGTTGGAAAGGCGTCGGCGCCGTTGTAGTCACGCCAAGGCCAAGAACATGGCCCCGGACGATCGCGGCACACTGCCCACCTTGATGCTCACCGACCTGCTGCCGCTACCGGATCCCCGGCCCCACTATGCCTGGTACGTGCTGGGGATTGTTACACTGGTGTGCCTGTTCTCGTTTCTCAATCGCCGGGTTGAATCCCCGATCAGAGAAGCGGTCCATAGGAGAATGTCGGATGCCTGGGAGCGTTCTGGTGTCAGGAGCTGGGGTGGCAGGCTCTTGTCTGGCCTGGTGGCTCGATCGATACGGATATGCGGTGACCCTGGTGGAACAGGCGCCCGAACCGCGCACCGGCGGCTACGTCATCGACTTTTGGGGCCTCGGCTACGACGTGGCCGAAAAGATGGGCGTGCTGGACGAACTCCGCCGGCATGACCTCAAGGTTCAGGAATTCCGGATCGTCAATCGCGTGGGCCGGCGGATCAGCGGCTTCAACCAGGGCGCGGTGCAAAAGCTCATCAAGGGCCGGGGCATGAGCCTTCCGCGTTCGGCGCTGGCTTCTGCGCTCTACGAAGCGGTCAAGGACCGAGTCGACGTGCGGTTCGGGAACAGCGTGACCAGCCTCGAAGACAGCCCGCGCGGCGTGGAGGTGACGCTTCGCGAAGGTGAGGCTCAGACGTTCGATCTGGTCATCGGTGCCGACGGCCTCCACTCCGCCGTGCGACGACTCTGCTTTGGTGAAGAAACGCGATTCGAACACTTTCTCGGATACTACGTTGCCGCGTTCACCGCCCAAGGCTACCGGTTCCGTGATCCGGACGCATACGTGACTTACGGCGAACCTGGCCGGCAGATTTGGCGAATCACTGTCGACGAGGACACGACGGTCTTCATGCTGGTGTTCGCCGAATCCGATTCCCACGCAGCTCCCGTCCACGATGCCTCGCGTCAGAAAGAGGTCCTGACCCGCCTCTACGCTGGCGGTGGCTGGGAAACCGATGAGATGCTCCACGCGCTTCAGGCAAGCACCGATCTCTATTTCGACCGGGTCAGTCAGATCGTCATGCCGAGTTGGACCAAGGGCCGCGTCGCCCTGATCGGCGACGCGTGCGCGTGTCCGAGCCTGCTCGCCGGCGAAGGGTCAGCGATGGCGATGGCCGAAGCCTACACGCTCGCTGGGGAATTGGTTGTCGCGCAGGGAGGCCACGCGTCCGCATTCGAAATCTATGAACAGCGCCTGCGGCCCTATGTAGAGCGCAAGCAGAAGGGGGCGCGCGATTTCGCTGCGAGCTTCGTCCCCAGGAGTGCTTACGGGCTGTGGCTGCGAAACGCGACCATCAACGCCGCGAACCGCCTTGGGCTCATTCAGCTGCTGTTCAGAGCCCAAATGCGCACTGGCATCGAACTGCAGGACTATCGGTAAGACTTCACCGGGCCTACCCATCCCTGGTCTGGAGATCGGTCGACATGATACCTGTGCGCTACGAGATGGTGACTGCTCCGTCCCTTCAATGTGTCCTGCGTCGGTTCTGGTGTGAGTGGTGTTTGCCGGAGAGGTCCTTCAAGATGTGGTCGCCGGCAGGATTTTGGTTACATTGATAGTCAAGCGTCTATGCGCAAGCACCTTGCGGTCCTAAGAGGATGGGGGGTAGATGGGGTAAAATCACAGACAGACGGGTTCTGGAGCGCGATATGGACTCAAATCGCAACACTCTGAGCGAAAAAATTGAGACGCTAAGCGCCGAGCAGATAGCCGAGGTCGAGGATTTCATAGAGTTTCTTCGCCATCGGGGACAAGATCGAGAGTTGGCCCGCGCTGCCGCTACGGCGAGCAGTCCCGCTTTAGAGGCGATCTGGAACAACCCGGAAGACGACGTTTACGATGCCGTATGAGTTCGGGGACGTAGTCCTCGTCCGGTTTCCGTTTACGAACCAAGCCGCTTTCAAGCAGCGCCCGGCATGCATTGTCAGCAGTCGCGCTTAAAACGACGCTAAGCCGGATGTAATTATCATGGCGATCACCAGCCAGGTGCGCACGCCCTCCACCCTGGGTGAGGTTCAAGTGGGCCACTGGCAAGCGGGATTGTAACGGTTACGTTCCGTCTATCACTGGGTCGCCTGGCGGTTATTTCGTCTGTCGCGCATCTCTGTCGCGAGATAACAACACTATCAGATACGGTTGCATTAGGGTCACTTCCGTCTGTCCTGCTTACCTGCTTACCCTGTCCTGCTTACCCTATGCGACTACGCTCGCAGCGCGCATGGACTTCCTCCGGTGGTGGGGATATTGCACTTATTTTGGCCTGGAGTCAAGATCATTGTTAAAGAAACCGCCCTGCCAAAAAGCTGGGGAAACGAGGGGGTAGGACGGGTACAAAAGAACCACTTTGGCCGAGATTTTATAGCAAATATCGTGAAAGCATATCCACCACAGTCCCGAAAGTGACGCTTGCCGCACCTTTCCGGCGCTCGGTGCCACCTCGTTTTCCTGTGGTGGTTAATCTAATAGTGCATGGTCTTGGGGATCGTTACACCCTCCGAGAGATATTTGTTGCTGTGTTAGTGGAGTTAGATGACTATGGAAAACTCGGAGATCCTTTTCGGGGACCAGACGGAATTTCCCCTAATGAGCGTCGCGTGCACGCTAGTGCTGGCCCAAGACAGAGCAATCTCTGGATGCTTAGCAAACCCCTTCCAACGAAGGTCAAGACGGCCTTGGTGGCGTTTTGGGGGAAATTCCGTCCTGTCCCTTCAATGCCGTCCCTTCAATGCCCGTCCCTTCAATGCCCCTCCAATGCCATCGAGGCAAACGAATCCCGAAGGGTCTCACAGAATCCCTCCGGGCGTGAAGTTGGAATTGTGAGCAAGCATTTACTTCTCCGAAGCAATCAGCGCTACTTCGGATTTCGGTTGGTTTTTTGCCAACTGCGTTTGCCGCGGGTTGATCTGTATCTGGCTGCCTGCAAGGCTGTTCCGGTTCCACACTTCGGCAAGGAAATACTGTTGCCCGTAGCGGTAGAAAACCAGCTTGGCGTTGGCAGAGGGCTTCTGCGACCTGCAGGAATTCGAAACAACGACTGATTCTGCGTTCGCATTCACATTGTGCACTGAAAGAACCGGTCCGCCCCAGGGTCCGAGGGCCGTGACTGCATACTCGCCGGCCGGAAGCTGAACTTTCCCGGCAGTGAATGGGAAGGGTACTGTTACTTTCATGTGAGTGGTTTGCGCTTGGGCGGCTGCGCTCATCAGCAGCGCCACGGACATCGCGAGTGACAACAGATTCTTTTTCACGGTAGGTCTCCGTTTCTTGTAGTGGCCGAGCCCTTGCGAACTTGGTCTCACTATGGAAAGCGGAGAAACGGCCGACGCCCCGCCACGTTTTCAAAAAAATATTTCTTGGCGGAGGGACGAGCCGTTACTTAGTCCGCAACCCGATGGCGCTTGTGCCTATAATGGCGCATCTGAATATGGGCACGACATGGGACCCGATCCGGGCGAAATCACGCAGCTGCTGCAGCAATGGCGAACGGGCGACCGGCAGGTAGAGGACCGGTTGTTCGAACTCCTGACACCGGAGCTGCATCAGATTGCCGAACGCTGTTTCCGCCGCGAGCGGCCCGGCAATTCCCTCCAGCCCACTGCGCTGGTGAACGAGGCCTTCCTTCGCCTGGCAAAGTCAAGGGACCTGGATTGGCAGGACCGAGGTCATTTCCTCGCGATATCGGCCAGAGTGATGCGTCGTTACCTGATCGACCATGCGCGGGCCCGGCCCGATATTCTGTTTTTGCCCATGGAAGGACTTCCCGAGCGCTTCATCGGTACCCGCACCCCGTCGCAGCTGGTCATTGAGGTTGACGAGCTACTTGACGATCTGGAGCGGGAATCGCCCTCGAGACGGACCCTGGTGGAACTCAAATTTTTTCTCGGGTTAACCGATCAGGAGACCGCTGATGCCTTGGATATCACCTTGCACACCATGCAGCGGGAATGGTATCGGGCCCGCCGCTGGCTCTTCGAACGACTGACTAGTGAGTCATGACAAGCAGCCGCGAAGAAGACGAGCGGGTCATGGAAATACTGGCGGCTACTCGCCGGAAACCGGCGGCGGAGCGCGACGCCTACCTGCGCTACGCATGCGCAGGCGACGAGGATCTGCGCCGCGAAGTGGCGGATGCCCTCTCCTGGGAAGAACGCATGGGCGGATTCCTGGAACAACCGGTGGCCATCATCGCGGACGAAAATCCTGGACCCGACTCGGCGCTTACGGTGGCTGGGCAATTTCCCGGAGGGCGGGAGATAGGGCAATACCGCATCGAGTCGAAGCTGGGGGAGGGCGGTATGAGTACGGTCTGGGTCGCCCTCGACACCAAGCTGGGCCGCCGGGTCGCGATCAAGTTTCTCTCCGACAATCTCGCCGATGCCGAGGCCCGCCGCCGCTTTCAGCGCGAGGCGCAGATGGCCTCTTCGCTGAATCACCCGCACATTGTTACCGTGTATGACGCCGGTGAATTTGAGGGTCGGCAGTACCTGGTCACGGAATATGTCGACGGCGGGACACTGAAAGATTGGGTTAAGGAAAAGCGGAGAACGCCGAAAGAAGTCGCCGAGTTGTTGACCGGCGTGGCCGACGGTCTGGCCGCAGCGCATCAGGCGGGCATCCTGCACCGCGACATCAAGCCCATGAACATTCTGGTGGGCAGAAACGGTTATGCCAAGCTGGCCGACTTCGGACTGGCGAAGCTTGCCGAGGACGGCAAAATCGATCTCGCGGCACGCTTGCCGGAAGGGCCGACGCGCCCGGGATTGATCTTCGGCACGATCGCCTATATGTCTCCTGAGCAGGCGTCGGGCCAGCCGCGGGATTCGCGCAGCGACATCTTTTCCTTCGGCGTCGTGCTCTACGAAATGTTCTCCGGCAAGCGGCCATTTGGCGGCCAGACGGACCTCGAGATCCTGAAAACGATCATCCACGGCAAATTGCCGCCGTTGAGCGAAGAGGTCCCCGAGGCCTACCGAAACGTCGTCGAGAAGGCGCTGGAGAAGAGTCCGGCGGAGAGATACCAGTCCATGGGGGAGATGGTTGTGGATCTCAAGCGGGTCCAGCGTTCGCCCGCTCCTGGTGTGGACGAAGCGATTGCGCCTGTTGGACCGAAGCGCGTGTCAACCTCGGATAAAGTCTGGCTGAAGATCGGACTCGGACTGTTCGCGACTGCGGCCATCGTCCTCGGAGCCGTAGGGATCTATAGGCGGCTTCGGGCCCAGCCCCCGCTAGAGCAGGCAAACCTAATTCCTGTTCCCTTCACGGCCCTGACCGGACAGGCGACTTCTCCGGCTTTCTCTCCGGATGGCTCCAGAATCGCTTTCGCGTGGAACGGCGGTCCCAAGGGCGGAACCAGTGGCTTCGATCTGTACGTAAAGGCTCTTGGCAGCGAAACTCTTCTTCGCCTGACGCAGCATGCCTCGGATTGGATTAGTCCAACCTGGTCCCCGGACGGCACGCAGATCGCCTTTTACCGTACTGCCGGTGCTGACACCGGAATCTATGTTGTTCCCGCACTTGGCGGCATTGAGAGAGAATTGCGCTCCAGCCGAATGCCTTCGACTAACTACACTTTTGTCGGCGGGGCGCACGTCGCTCTTATTAGCTGGTCGCCGGATGGCAAGTGGATCGCCTTTGCAGATGTACCGCCAGGAGAGAAAAATTCAAGGATATATCTCCTCTCCGTGGAGACACTGGAGACCAGCCAGATCCCAATCAGTCCAAAGTGCGTCGGTGAAGGTCTGCCAGCGTTCTCCCATAACGGCGAGTACCTCGCTTACTGGTGTTTTCTAGGTGGAACCGCAGTTCTGAATTCCTGGCCAATTGCGGCTGGGCAGCCGAAAGAAATCTCATCATTTCAGGATTATTATCCAAGTGGGTTAACGTGGTCGGGTGACGACAAAAAGCTCATCTATTCCTCCTATTCCCTTGAAAATAAACTCGTCGAAGTTACTATTGCCAGTGGGTCGACGAAACAACTCGCCTTCGCCGGTGCAATTTTGCCGACAGTTTCCAGGGGGGGCGACAAGCTTGCCTACGCCTCTTCTTTCACCAGCATAAGCGTCCGGCGTCGAGACCTGCTTCACCCGGAATCTCCTTCCGTAGACGTCATTCCCTCCTCGCGGCCGCAGTGGAACGCCCGATACTCTCCGGACGGGAAACGCATTGTTTTTGCGTCTTCACGGTCTGGCTTGCCCGGAGTCTGGGTCAGCAGTGACGATGGCAGCAACCTGGTGCAAATCTCGGACCCCCGTGCTGAGAGTGGCAGTCCGCAATGGTCGCCGGACGGAAAAAAGATCGTGTTCGACTCGTATCCCCGAGGTCTTTGGGAAATATATGTGGCCGACGTCGCCGAAAGGAAGCCTAGAAAGCTGGTCACAAATGTCTCCAATCTAACTCGGCCCTCCTGGTCTCGCGATGGAAAGTTGATCTATTTCAGGTCCGACGAACCTGGCAGGAGGGGAGTCTATCGTTGTCCCGCCTCGGGTGGAGATGCCGTTTTAGTCTCCAAAGATATCAATGGGTTCAATCCGCAGGAGTCGTTCGACGGCAAGGCAGTATATTTTGCGAGTCCCGCGGACAAATCGGCGCTGAAGAGAGCAGCTTTGCTCGGGGAGCCCGGTGCGGAATCGGAAGTGGATGGATTGCCTCGCCTGAGAAACGACGCCCTCTGGACGCCCACTTCCGGCGGTATCTATTTTGTTTCCGACGAGGCGCCCAGATCTCTCCTCTATTTTGATTTCACTACCAAGCAGATAAGGACAATCTTTGAAGTGGGCACCGATTTTAGCGCCGGACTGTCCGTCTCTCCCGATGGTCGCTGGATACTCTATTCACAAACTGGCGAGCCAAATGGCGACATCATGCTCGTCGAGCACTTTCGCTAACCGGATCTCATCGTCTCCTCATCGAGTCTCGGTGCACGTTCTGGCCTCATGCCAAATGCACGAGGCTCCAGCCAACGGGAATGGAGGGAGCCACATGAAATTGATCACCATGATCGTCGTTGGGCTGTTCCTAGTATCGCCACCTACGGCACTGAGCGAGGGTAAAGAAGCAGCGGTTCGAGCAGTGATTCGAGCATTCTATAGCGCGTTCGATGATGGCTTCGTCGGACCAGCCGATTACGCAACGGAAGACTGGAACCATATCAACCCCTACGGAGGTCGCGTTGCGGGCCGCGAAGCAACGCTGAAGGGGCTTCGCGAAGTGCACCAGTCCTTCCTGAAGGGCACAACGGACACCATTGAGAGTATGGATATCCGCTTTGCAACTGAGGATGTGGCAGTTGGGACTGTGACCAGCGTCATGAGTCCCTTCACATCACCCGACGGGGTCAAGCATGGAAAGGAACGACACATTCGAACCTTCATTGTCGTCAAGCGTGGCGCAAGGTGGCTGATAATGCAGGACCACAACACAACGATTGTCGATCTCCCATAATGATCAAAGAGCTTCAGCACTTCAGGACATGTGAATGGATGCTGACGTTCCGGGTGGTTGACCGCCCGCCCGGAAGTGACCCCAGAACGGGTGTCATCTTCGAGTTGGCGACCAACCGCTCCGAACTCCTCCGAGAGCGACAACCGCAACGAAAAGAGCAACTGAGTCCTAATACGAAGGAATCTCTAGAAGCTTATCCACAGCGGCCTCAACGCTCGTGAACGATTCTCCCGTACGCGACAAGGGCTGTAGTCGGCCATCACGATCCACCAGGAACAAAGCCGGGTAGCGCGCAACATCACGATAGAAGTTCGGAACTCCCTCGGTCATCGTAAGCAATGGATAGCTTACAGGAACCTTGGCAAGGAACTTCTCTTGCGTTTCGGCATCTTCGGCAGAGAGGCCGAAGACAGCAAGTCCGCGTTCTTTACGTTCTTTGTAGAGTTGATCAAGCTTCGGCATTTCGATCCGGCAAGGTGCGCACCACGTGGCCCAAAGGTTGATCAGCACTATCTTGCCTTTCTGGTCGCTGAGTCGTTGAACTTTTCCCGCGATATCCTTGGTTTCGAACTGGGGTGCGGCCACGTCGTGCAGTGCCATATTCCTTTCCTGCCTCGAACGGACGATTCCGTCATGCGCAGGTTTGGCCACCGAGCCCAGCGTTAGAGCCGCTAGGACCAGTCCCACGATGGACACCATGGATAGCTTCTGCTGCCTGAATTGTCTAAAGGCCAGGACAAATGTCAATATGCTTGGCACCGTCATTGCCACCGCCGCAACAACGAGCCGGACCCCCCAGTCCTTTTCGACGTCACGGCTCAACGACGTCATCAGCCCATAGACCAGTCCGTAGAGGAGGATTGCTGCGAATGGCGCAACGACACCAACCACAAACACCAGATTGAGCCTTCGCTTTTCCATAGAGGCTTAGTCTAGTTCTTCATCTCCACGGGCGCAGGAATTATTTCAGTGCTCTTCCCCTCGCGTACAGTTCATAGTCAAAATTCCTCACTACCGAGTTTCCGGCTAATTCGGATCGCCGCCAAACCGGAAGTAATCCCGACGTGCCTGTAAAGTCCGGGTTATAGGTAAGTTGCCGGCCAGCGCACGAAAGCCCAAGCGATCAAAGACCCGTTAGCGTAATAAATTCCGTTTCGGGAGGTGTTCCCAATAACAGGATTCAGGTTGTGATCGACGTCGAAAAAAGTGGCCGGCCACAGCGGCTTCTGCAATTCTTCCGGCGTCACCACCAGGACACTCCAGCAGAACGCGCAGAACCTAGTGAGATAGGGGACATGATACCTATCCCCGCTTCCATCGTTCGTGTTAATTTTCCCCATGGCACGATTGGCGCGTACGGTGGTAGTCGGCCTTCCGCATCACGTTACACAGCGTGGGAATCGTCGGGAGGCGATCTTTATTGAGGACGGCGACCAAGAGGTCTATCGAGATCTGCTGGCCGAGCAGACGCGCAAGGCCGGAGTCGAGGTGTGGGCGTACTGTCTCATGCCCAATCATGTTCACCTCATTCTCACTCCTAGGCGGGCGGATGGCCTAGGGCTGGCAGTGGGAGAAGCGCACCGGCGCTACACCAATTTCGTCAATGCCCGAGGGCGATGGACGGGGCACCTCTTTCAGAGCCGGTTTGCTTCGGTCGCAATGGACGAGTTGCATCTGCTGGCGGCGGTCTCCTACGTCAGCCTGAATCCGGTGCGAGCCGGCTTGGCGGAGTATGCGGCGGATTGGGCGTGGTCTAGCGTACGAGCCCATATGGCGGGGAAAGATGATGGTTTGGTGACAGTCCGTCCCGTGCTCGATCGCGTGTCCTGCTTTGCGGACTTGCTCCTTGAGGACCGAGATGAGGCCTTTGCTGCTCTTCGGCGCGCCGAAAGTACAGGGCGTCCGGTTGGTACTGCGGAGTTTGTCACCGGGCTTGAACGCGTGCTTGGACGACGAATTGCCCGGCGTGCCCCAGGACCCGCGCCAGCAGCCAGTGTTAGCGCCAAGCAGCTAAATTTATTGCAATAGGCATGCGGTCCCCGATCCCTCTCGTTATTTCTCCTACCAGGGTTTCAAATCGAAAGATGAAAAAGCAGACGGGGATAGGTATCATGTCCCCTTATCCCTCCCTAGAAAATTCCTGCAAAGCACTTACGTTTTCTCTGGCAATCCTTCAGAAGCGGGAAGCTGAGAGCGAAGCGTATGAAACCCAGCTTGGGGAAGTTCAAGAGAAGAGAGAGGCTGTGCTGGGCGATCTTTCCCAGGTGGTATTGCATTTTGATACAGCGGCGTTATTCGACCCAACGATATCGGCGCAAAAGAAGGCCCTAGCGGATGGCTATGGTTTTGAGCAAACATGATTGCTGCGATGGATAATAGCTCAAACTTCGATCAAACAAAGCTGTTTGTGATTGGGCTAATGCAATTCCGGCGCGATCTCTTGTCGCATATGCGAAAACAGCTCGGAGTGCCTGACCCATCGACCACGCTTTCTACCTAAAGAAGCGGCGGCTCTCTCTGATTGTAGTCCCCTTTGTCCGTCCCCTTTATCGCCCGTCTGTCCAATGCCGGCCCGGGCACAGCCCCGCGCGGTTCAGGCCAGCCCGAAGAGAACACGGGGCCTCCGCTATTCCCGGAAAGATGCGGGAATCGACCAGGAATTCGTGATCTACAGGCCTACGAATCATTCCATGAAATATTCCAGCCTGTTGCTGTCTGAGCTGCCAAAGGCCCGGAATGCATCATGGATGACAATCGTCTGTTCCGTAGCTGTTTGTGCCCAACGGCATGAATAATCATCCAGTCCCACGATAGCTCGTTGCGCGCGGCAATACTAGCATGCGTTATAGGACCGCAAACAATTTCGTCGAAGCGACGTAAAGTGGTTTTTCATTGCTCCTAACAGGAAGCACTGAGCCGAAGTCTTTATAACGGTCGTTCCGTTCGTCGCGCCAGCCGCGAATTTGAAGCGTGACAGGGGCCCAACGCTTACTCGGTTCCTCAAACAGGCCTACCTTAGTCATTGACACATTAGGTCCAAATTACGCAGCTCCCCAGCATGAGCGACTTTGTTCCTGAGTTGGTATAGCTCTTGAACAGTCTGAACCCAGGTTTCGGAAATCCCTGGATGGGTGAAGCTACCCACCGACTGTAGTCCTAGACGCTGAGGCCATGCGGTCAGTTTTTTCTTGAACGGATCAAAATCTGCCCCTTAGAAGCCAACTTTCGAAGGCGAGGCGTTTTAGATACTCTTCTCTTTCTTTCTGGCTACTGCCGGGAGAAAGAGGTTGGAACTGAGGGCTGTCGCCAGTAGCTTTCAGGTGATTTGCCTCCATCTGCTGTGCCCAATTTCGAGTGCTGTCTTCCTCCCTTGCGTCCGCCTGAACTCTGCCTTGGCTGCAGTTGTGCGCTGGCAGACGGGGTGGAGCATACCTCTTGCCTGTTGGCAGGTGATCTGGCTGCTAGTTGGTGCAGGCGATGAGGGAGAGAGCTGAGGTGGAATAACTCTATGAGGGGAGCGAGTTGGCTCTTTTCTACAGGATGCCGGTCAAGTGTGAGGAGTTGCGTGATAGCCGAAACTTCAGCAGCAACCCCTGCGGTTGATCGAGCAGCGCTTTCATATCGTTTCTGGCGCCGTGTACAGAAGGTTGAAAAGAAAAACAAGAAAGACGACCACTGCGGCGGGTAGAAGGCCCTCAAATAGGTATTTGGAAAGGTGTTCCTTCAGGGCTTGCCGCCCTTGACGAACCCACTTGAAAACCAAACTCACAATAAAGGCTGCAATTCCCCACGTGATCACCCAAGGCCGAGGGGTTGAACCAATCACCTCCGGAAGTAAAAATCCAGCGTATCTCATTAAAGACCACACCAAAACGGTTGCTGCGACTGCAAGCGCGACCCATTTCCAGATTTGCCGCATTAAGGGCCTTTGAAAAAGGAACCGGACAACTTGTTTAGTGAAGGCGGGGATATCCATATCGGCTTTCTCTAGCCAAGATCCTTCCGCACTTCCTCCGCGAGCTTCTCCAGGTAGGACTCGTTGATTTCGAATTCTTTCGCGAGACCCTTGACCAGAGCTTTGGACGGGGGTGTCTTCCCGTTACATTCGCGCGTCAGGTCGTGCACATCCATCTTCAGCTTCTCAGCTAGACCGACGATCGTGCGCATCTTCTGAGCGCACACCGTTCCGATGTGGGTGGAGAAGGCGGAGGGTGGCTTGTATTTTGCGTCTGGCATTCTGTGACCACGGCCAAGGAGATTATGCCCTATGAGGGCAGAGACCTGTGGACATCTTCGTATTCGCCTATGCTGCCTGAATGAACATCCACGGCGAACTCGGCCTTCGCGTGAATATAATCTCCGTCAGCTCCATCCAACGAATTCTATGGATGACGCTCTCGTTTTCTAAAACATTTGCTGTGACTTGATTGGAGAACGTGAGCCGTGCCGAAGGAGTGACTTCAAACCTTGCTTTCATGGCTGGTGATCACGACTCCGACAAGGCGGAGACGCCGATGCCGGGAGGAGGACATTTGGCGAGCCGTGAAGTCCTGGAAAGCCTCGTCTGGTGAGGGAAGCCGACAAGGAGGAAGGGATGCAAACCTACAGCCGGCGGCAACTTTTCCAGTTCGCGGCAGGGGCAGCGGCGGCTGCTGATACCGGGCAGCTTTTCGGCAAGGCAACGGCCGGCGCGCCGGAAGAAGCATCCAAGAAGGCCCTACGGCTGGGCCTGCTGGTCAGGGTCTCGGATGATCCCGAAACGGTCATGGCCCAGGTTCACGGGCGGGGCTTGCCCACGGCCCACGTGATGATCTGGCACTTCTCACCTGCCATGGCTGCTTGGCTGCGCGGTGCGCTCGACCGCTACGAGGTGGAGGCGACGGTTCTCTACTCGTCCGGGCCCGGAGAGGAGAAGTACGACTTGGTCGATGCCCCCCCGGCTTCGGACTGATCCCCTCCCGGTAGCGGCGGCAAAGAATTGATCAGCTGAAGAGAGCCTCTGACTTCGCAAAGCGCGTGGGTGTGCCGGCGCTGTTTAATCAATGGGGCTTTATTCCCGAAGTTCCGAGCGACCCGTTGTACGAACCCACGGTTGCGGCGGTGCGCGAGATTGCCGGCCACTGCAAGGGGAACGGCCAGATGTTCTTCAACGAGACCGAGCAGGAAACTCCCATCACCCTGCTGAGGACGCTTCAGGACGCGGGAACGGACAAGCTGGGGCTGGTTCTCGACGCGGCGAACCTGGTGCTGTACGGCAAAGGCAATCCGCTACGTCAAGGGCGGCTTCTATCCCACGGACCCCAAGCACCTGGGCCGGCAGGTTCCTGCCAGCCAGAGCAGCAAGGTGGACTGGCCGCGCATCTTTGAGCGCCTGAAGGAGCTCGGTTACGAGGGCACGGCGACCATTGAGGCTGGGAACCCGGGAACCGGAGGCGACCAGGAGATTCTCGGCGATAAAGCTTATCTCGAGGGGCTGATCGCCCAGGGCTGAGCCAGGGTGTCCGGCGCCTACGAAAGCGATGACTGACAGGACGTACCCCAGTTGTGCGCGTATGGGTACGTTCTGTCTGTCACCTGTTCTGCATCGTCACCTGTTCTGCATCGTCACCTGTTCTGCATGTCACCTGTTCTGCATCCATACGCTGCGTGAGATCTGGCAGCTGGCGGACGATCCCGCACCGTCTGCATCCGATCAGTTGACTGACACGGATGAGCCCTCTGTCGATATGACGGGGAAGCTCATGTCCCCTTATCTCCTCGTGGCGGGACACGCTACACGCAGACTACGGCGATGTGGTCAAGATCATCTCTTGATGCGGCATCCAGGGACCGGCTTCGGGCTTAACCGGCGAGAATTAGCAGCTTCTGTAAACCGCGCACGAAGATGGAGGATGGCCGAAGTATGGATTTGAGAGGTACGGCTCTCCGTAGCGCCCAGCAACGACCCGATTTCCTTCATTGTTGCCCCTTCGTAATAACGCAGGCTGACGACCAGGCGTTCGCGCTCGGGCAGATCGCCTATGGCGTGCCCCAAGAACTCACGCATCTCAGCATACAGGCAACGGAATAGCGGGTCGTCCTCAGGCCGGCCCTGAAGGTACACCAACTCCTCCTCGCCCGACTCCTTGCGCTCGGCGTGCAGAGTTCCGATCTCAAGGCCGTTTAAGCTGCCCAGCAAATGCTGATAGCACTTGAGACTGAAGTTGAGCTCCACGGCAATTTCCTCCTCTTCTGGAGGACGTGAGAACCGTTTCGTTAATGTCTGGATTACCTGTTCAATAGCCCGTCCCTTGCTTCGCAATTGCCGCGGGCTCCAGTCGAGCGATCGCAGACTGTCCAAGATGGCTCCGCGAATGCGATGTTGCGCATAGGTGCGGAATAGGACCCCCTTGGATGGATCAAACCTATCAACGGCTTCCAGTAGACCGATAACGCCCGCGCTGTAGAGGTCGTCTCTCGATACATGCGCCGGAAGTTGCTCATGGATGCGTCGGGCGATTGAGCGCACTATGGGCATGTGCTCGCTTATTAGCTCCTGCCGAACCGCTTCGAGCTCGTCCTGCCAGTTACACGGCATAGTCTGATGAGGCAAGTAGAGCGGTCGGCCACTATGCAGGTCATCCTGGAGAGGGACGTTAGAGGCTGATTGTTGTTGCAGCGGAGCTGTAATCGGCGAGAGACACGCTGAGGTGTCGCCCTTCATGTGCGTCATCATCATGCGCCTCGTTGAGTTTCACCGCGCGGGCCCGTGTTCCTTAGATAAAATCACTCATAACCCGGGAAGCAGCGACACGCAATCACTCTTCAGGTCAACCGTTTACGCATCGAGTCGCGAAGGGTGAGACCACGACCCCTCCACGTCGTGCCAGGTTTCGCCGCCAGGCTCGTTTGTGAGCGTTCCTTCGATTAGGCAGATACGAAACGCAAAACATTCAGACAGCAGGTTTACGTGAGCCCACATTTTGGATGTCCGTTCTGCGTTGGTTTCGAAATATACCCGCAAAGGGTCAGAGGTTCTAATCAATAGCGCTTATGTTTCACGTCTACGGCAAAGAGCCCGAGAGACGGCTGGAAATTCTCATTCGTTTATCTCCTCGGGAACGTGCTGTGTGTTCGGCCCCGCAGAGCATGAGACTCCGGAGGCCGTCAACGCACGTGACCACCACTGTCTCGCGACGTGACACTCAGTCGATCACTCATAGATCTTCTGCGTTAATCAAATTATTCCTTAATGCCCAAATAACGATCCGCACTCTATTGGGTGCTCCCGTTTTCATCATGATGTGGGCCACAAAGTTCTTGACACTTTGCTCGGTAATTCCCCCAATCATCTCCGCTATTTCTTTGTTAGTCATCCCATGAGCGACAAGTTTTGCAACTTGTCTTTCGCGTGGAGAAAGGGGGCGATTCAACATCGGCTTTCGTAAATGATGCGTAAACCGTGGCTTTCCATGCCCATTTATGCTCAAGAGCCCCGGGGATGAGCTGTGCATCTGATCGTGACTACTGCCTTTCACTGCCTCCTGCTCCTTCCTTTTGCTGACGGATTGGGTGTTGCTTGCTATCCAGGCCGCGGCCTGAGCCGAAGGTGCAGTTGAGACGGGTGCAGCTTGAGCGCCCGTCGCTGCGAGTGAAGGTGTAGCTGATGCCACGGTTCGTCTGAATAAACTTCTGAGGAAAGTCACGATCGGCCTTGCCGCGCAGAGCGCTCATGTGAACATCGACCACATTGGTCAGGCCCTCGAAGGAACAGTTCCACACATGCTCAAAGAGCATCGCTCGGGTCACCGGGCGGTTTACCTTCCGTACCAGGTATTCAATCAGCAGAAACTCTTTCGGGCGCAGATCGATCGCCTTTCCCGATCGCGTTGCTGTTGGTCGCACCGGATCCAGCTCCAGATCGCCAGAGCGGAGCACATTTGATGCGCCGGATGCCCCCAGATCCGCCGGCCCCCGACGCAGCCGTATCGATAGGCCGAGGCGCACGGCCATCTCCCCGACAGTTAGCTATTATTCGCTGCGATAACTTTGTCCCCATGACCGCCGACTCGGAACTTTGTAGTATCTAAGAATGTGCTAAACGAGTAGGAAATAGATATTGTGCGTTGGCAATCATGGGGTACCACAAGGAACGATGCTTGTACTGCTTTAGTTTACGGATTGTTACCCCGAGGAACCTGGAGTCTTTCAATCATCTTGATCAAGTCGGCCAGGGAGTTTGCCTGCATCTTCTCCATCGCGCGGCTGCGATGAACCTTTACTGTATTTTCCGCAGTTCCAATCTGGGCCGCGATCTGCTTATTGAGCATGCCTGAGACCACCATGGCGACGACCTCGCGCTCGCGAGGGCTCAGCAATTCGAAACGCTCGCGCAGTGCTGCAAGCTCCGCATCTTGTTGGCGTCTGCCCCGATCCCTTTCCAGCGCCAGGTGAATCGCATCCAAAAGATCCTGGTCACTGAAGGGCTTGGTGAGGAACTCCACGGCTCCCGCCTTCAGGGCCCGTACTGTCATCGGGACGTCGCTGTGCGCCGTGACGAAAATGATCGGAATCCGAACGTTGGCTTCGGCGAGCTCGCGCTGCACGGCGAGTCCGCTGGCTCCCGGCAACCTGATATCGAGGACAAGGCAGCTGGGCATGTTCGGAAGCTTGCTTGTTAGGAACTCCTGCCCGGACCCGAACAGTTCGACTTGCAGACCCACCGATCCGATAAGGCGCTTGATTGCGCTCCGCACCGAGGGATCGTCATCGACAACGAAAACGATGGACTCGGGTTCGCTCATAAAACACCAGCATCCTCGGTGGGGAGAGTGAGTTCAAACAGCGCCCCGGTAGAACTGGGCACGATCACGAGGCGGCCCCCGTGGGACTCTATTATGGAACGGCTGATCGACAATCCCATACCGAGGCCCTCCTGCTTTGTCGTAAAAAATGGCTCGAAGATGCGCTCTAGTTCGTCCGGACGTCTAATGAGGTATGCCGTTTACTTCCGAGACGATCGCGATAACTGCTGAAGAGCATGACGAATTGGAACAGATGACGCGGTCGCGGACCTTGCCTGCGGCTGATATTTTCCGGGCGCGTTTGATTCTGATGCTGGCTGAGGGACTGCCGTATCGAACGATTCAAGCGCGGCTGGATACGACTGCGGCGACCATCTCCCGATGGAAAGATCGATTCTTGAAGGGGCGCATAGCGGGACTGACGGAGGTTCGCCATGCTGGGAAAAGGCCGTTCGTGATTACTCCGGCACTGACGGCGAAGGTAATAGGTGCGACCCGACGTCAGCCGAAAGATGGATCTACCCATTGGTCTTGCCGGAAACTGGCGCAAAGTCTGGGCGTCAGTAAAGACAGCGTGCAGCGAATCTGGCAGAGGGCAGAGTTGAAGCCTCACCGATTGGAGCGTTACATGACGAGCGACGATCCTGATTTCGAGCGCAAGGCGGCCGACATCATTGGCCTCTATCTCGATCCACCGCAGCACGCAGCGGTCTTTTGCGTTGATGAGTCGACTCCGGATCCGGAATCCCGAACTTCGATGAGCACACCATCGGGACTTCTGGCAGACCGAATGAGAAGCTCCCGCGGCCTGTTAGTCACCCCGCGCATCGCATCGATGCTGTTCGTGAGCAAATTGATCAGGACCTGCTGCAGCTGTATGGGGTCCCCTCGCACCCGGGGTAAATCCGCGGCCAGGTTGGTCCGAAGGGAGATATGGTTACTGGTTATTTCGTTTTGTGTAAGGTCGAGAACTTTCTGAATGAGGTTATTGATGTCCAGTTGTGCGTGTTCGTGAGCGCCCTTCATCAGAAGTGCTCGGATCCTTGAGATGATGGAGCTAGCGCGGTTTCCATCATGCACAATTGCGGTAATGGCCTCCCGCAGCATCTTCTGATCCGGCCTGCCACTCGACAGATTACGTAAGCAGAACTCTCCGTTCGTAACGATTGCCGTCAGGGGTTGGTTTATCTCGTGTGCGATCGAGGCCGTCAGCTCGCCCATTATCTCCAATCGAGCTTCACGCGCTACCTCCAACCTGGCTTCAGATAAGGCCAGCAACAACGCTTGCGCGCTAAAACCCCGATCCACAAGGGAGGCAATGATCACCGAGCCGAGCAGGATCAATGTAACGACAGCGACGCCAATGGTGCTCAGAGAAGACACGTTCACAGCGTGCGTCAAGTCCGGCGGAACCACGGAAGACCGATAGGTGGCCGAGGCCATGCCGGTGTAGTGCATCGCCGAAATCGCGGCACCCATAGCCAGGGCGCTGCCAACTCTTCGCCACACCATTTTCTGACGACGCGCACCTCGAAAATAAAACTCGATCCACAGGCCTCCTACCGCAAACACAATAGCGAATACAACCGACAGGCTGACCAGGAAGGGATTGAATTCGCATCGAGCCGCAAGTCGCATGGCACCCATGTCCGTGTAATGGAGGGTAACGATGCCTGCTGCTAATATGCTGCCTCCTACCCAGGCATAGAGGGTACCCATTTCTCTTCGGCTCACAATATGAAGCGCCCCGGCCGCGGCGAGGATGGCAACGATCAGCGAAGCCACGACTGTTGGCCAATAGAACGCTATCGCAACAGGTAAGCGGAATGCCACCATCCCGACGAAGTGCATGGCCCAGATGCCATTCCCCAGCGCAATCGCGCCGGAGGATAGCCAAGCGAGGCGGCGCCCCCCTCTCGAGACTCTAACTCTTCCAGCAAGATCGAGCGCCGCGTAGGAGGCTGAAACGGCGATGATGACCGAGAGCGCGACCTCGAGAGGATCATAAGAGACCATCATCGCCGGGTTGGCAGCGGCCATCATCATGGACCTTCTTCAGGACGTGCTTTTGCGGTTTACACGACCTGCCTGCCCGCGAGTCAAAGATACCTCCGCAGGCGGGGCACTTGATGTCATGCCAGCCGACGTGCAGCAGCTCATTCGGCAAATTGGGCGACAGCATACCAATTATCGCAAACCTGGTTGCTCGCTGTGTTACCTAAGTCGGGCGGTTGCGGTTTTGCGCCGCGTTCACTTCGTTTCCATTCGTCGATGTTAAGTTCTCTGACATGGTTCTAAACGTCGTCTTTATGTAGGAGATGCAGGACAAGGGGGAAGAATGGGAGACGGCCTGATCTGCGCAATTTTCCTCTCATCTCAACACAAGTAGAATCACGCAGGTCAGGCTGTCCCTCTTTTCCCCGCGCTGGGTCGTGGTGGGCTGGCCGCGCTCGAACGCCTCGTGACCGCGAAAGGAGATTTGTGGTCAGACCACCAAATTTTGACCAACCAAATTTAAATTTCCGTCTGACCACCAAATTTCGACCACCAAATTTCACCAGGATTGCCACAGTGGCGCCATCGCGCTTGGCCGTGGCCCCTCGGTGATATTGTTGCAGGGAAACTTCCTTCTCCAAATACTCGGTCCGGAGCGTTCGATGCCGCGTACCTTCGCCCTGTTCCTTAGTGTTCTTGCGTTCGCGTGTTCGTCCAATTCGTGTCTCGCAGCCGATCGAATCGTCTTCGACCGTCTCGGCCCGAGCGAGGCAACACTTTTCATTTCGAATACCGACGGCTCCGCAGAACGGCCCCTCACACAACCGCGAGAGCTGGACTACGACCCTTCCTGGTCTCAGAGGGGCGATTGGATCGTGTTCACGTCAGAGCGTGGAGGATCCGCCGATCTCTATCGCATTCATCCCGATGGGACAGGAATCGAACGCCTCACCGACGATCCGGCGTACGACGATCAGGCTGCGTTTTCTCCAGATGGTGCACAAATTGTCTTTGTCTCAACTCGGGCCGGCGGAAGAGCGAATCTCTGGATTCTTGACGCCGCAACTCGCAAAGTCAGGCCGCTGACCGCCGGCAATGGGGGCGATTTCCGTCCATCGTGGTCTCCTGACGGTAAGTGGATCGCCTTTTCATCGGATCGCGAGAGCGACTTTCCTGCCGCGGGGGCGCGTTGGGAACGCCTGCATCTGGTCGATATCTATCTAGTCCACCCCGATGGCACGGGGCTCAAACGCATCACGCGGCACGGAGGCTTTTGCGGCAGCCCCAAATGGTCGCCGGACAGCAAGGCTATTGTCACGTATTGCATGTCGTCGCAAGACACCCTAACTTATCGGTTCGGTTCCGAGGACGGTGATAACCAGCTACTCAAAATCGACATTGGAAGTGGCGCCACCGCGCCCATTGCGGCCGGTCCCGGCGTCAAGTTGCTTCCGACGATATTGCGTTCGGGTGAGATTGCTTACCTACGCCGCGACAAAACGGTCGCCGGAGTCTTTTATGGAAGCGGAAAACCTGGCCCGAAGGGAGCGGATCTCCGCACTCCCTCGTGGTCTCCGGACGGCGCGCAGGTTGTCTACAGCCGGTTCGTCTCCAAGCACCCGCCCGAACCGCAGAAGGTATGGAGCCGAAATCCGAACTTTGAAATGTACAGCACCACATGGCTGCCTGCATACGATCCAAGCGGAGAACACCTCGCGGTCACACGCACGGCGGACGGCAAGACCACCAGCCTGTTCGTCGTGGATGAGGGCAAGCCGGCGCGCGCCATTCTCGAACGGAGGGGCTTGATTCTAGCCCCTTCGTGGTCTCCGGATGGGAAACAGATTGTGGTCGGCGCGGGCAACTTCACGTCCTTCCTTGATTTCGATGCCGGAACCAAGCGGGCGATGGATCCAGTTAATGGCGGAGCGCAAGTGGGCATTCTGAATGCCGACGGCTCCGGCTTCCACCTGGTTACCTCAGGAAACAGCAACAACGCCTTCGCATCGTTTGGGCCGGATGGCAAACACATTGTCTACCGCACGACCGGCCCCGATGCTGATGGCCTGCGCGTCATGGATCTCAAAGAGCAAACAGTGAAGGTATTGACCAACGAATGGGACAACTTTCCCGTCTGGTCTCCTCGGGGAGATGTCATTGCGTTCGTTCGCAGGAGCGGCGCAGATTTCAACATCTTCACCATTCACCCGGACGGCACCGGCCTGAAACAGCTTACCGACATGCACGGGATTAACGCTCATCTGGCGTGGTCTCCGGACGGAAATCGGCTTTTGTTTTGCAGCAGTCGCATGGGGTTCAAAGACGAAGCTTTGCTGGTGGGCGCGCCGCAACCGTATGGCGAGGTTTTCGTGATGCGCTACGACGGCACCGAAGTTCAGCAACTGACAGACGACCAATGGGAGGAAGGAGGGCCAGCCTGGCAACCTCACACGCCGGCGCTGAGCGCGGGAAGCAAAGCATCGCAGTAAAGTCACTTCCAGGAAACCTGGTAAGACAAGCTAATACGGTGACAGCAGCTTACCTATTGCAGCAAATTCAAGCGCTCGCCCACCGGGGTCGCCGCGGTGTTGCGCCCTGGGGGGGCATTTGCGCACAGGATTTGTGGTCAAGGATTCGCGGTCGGACACACCGCGCATGATCCCCGCGAATTGGAGTTAGGCGTTAAAGATCAATTTTTGATTGTTTCGGGAAACGGGTGTTCACTCGAAGAGGCGTGAGGTGAATCAGAGGAGAGAATCTTGGAGCGAATCACGAGAAGAAATATGCTGACACGCTCTGCCGGCCTCGCTGGGGAAACCAGGGGACGTTCGCCACGTTACCTGAATCCATTCCTTAGCATTGCAGGTCTAGGTTTCGGGGATCGGCGAAAAATAACCCTATGGACGAAAGAAGATCCGTTTGCGGTGAGCTTTTCGTTGATGTCCCTCCTCGGTCCCACCTTCTCCGCGGTAAGGGTCGTCCCGCATCAAGACGGTCGTTCATCGATAGCGCTCGCCGGGGCTGATGGGCAAGCAATATTCAGGGGCTAAAGCCCGTCCTTTTCTCGATTGTTTACGGCCCGGCTAAAGCCGTGCCCTGATACAAAGCATGAGCTTTTTCGCAGCTTGTAACGCCGTCCTGCCAGCGGTTTCGTTCGCGTGGATATAATCTCCGTCAGCTCCATCCAACGAATTCTATGGATGATGCTTTCGTTTTCCAAAACAGTTGCTGTGACCTGATTGGAGAATGTCCGCCGTGCCGAAGGAGTGACTTCAAACCTTGCTTTCATGGCTGGTAATCACGACTCCGACATGGCGGAGAGGCCGATGCCGGGAGGAGGACATTTGGCGAGCCATGAAGTCCTGGAAAGCCTCGTCTGGTGACGGAAGCCAACAAGGAGGAAGGGATGCAAACCTACAGCCGGCGGCAACTTTTCCAGTTCGCGGCAGGGGCAGCGGCGGCTGCTGGTACAGGGCAGCTTTTCGGCAAGGCAACGGCTGGCGCGCCGGAAGAAGCATCCAAGAAGGCCCTACGGCTGGGCCTGCTGGTCAGGGGGGGATGGGGGGGGATGGGGGACAGCCTGATCTGCGGGTTTTTTTCTGACATCAGAAGAGCGAGAATTGGACCTTCTCTTCCTTCGACATAGGAATTCCTGTTTTTTGAACCGCATCTTTCCGTGGACGCCCACGATTCCACCGTCGGCCAAATCGAGCGCCGACCTCCGCCATAAAAGCCTCATCTCCAAACGGCCGTCCCGCATACGTGCTTGCCCGCAATGCTGCTACCGCATCAGAATCGTCACAATTTAAAAATTTCGGCCACTCCTTCTTGACGCCACTCGCTCCCCACCATCGCATATCGACTAACTCGAATTCGTCTGCTTCCGTCAAATGGGCTACCGCGCTTGACCATCGATATTCTCCCCCATTTGCTACCAGACCGGCCCGTACTGGATTCCGATCCACATACGCGAGTGCCCTCCACAGATGACCGGCACCCAAACTGCAAGCAAAAAAGCGATTCTGCCAAAGATGTCCTGACCGTCCGCTTCGGGCATTGTAGTACTGCGCATATCTTCCGTGTACCCGCCGGAACAGTACTGCCAACGAATCTTCTCGACCTGGGATCGCTATTACATGCACATGATTGCTCATCATGCACCATCCCAGCAGTCGCACTTGTGCGTCGCTCAGATTGTCTCGCAACAGCCGCAAGTAAGTTTGATGGTCTCCCTCGGTCGAGAATGTCACGCACTTATCTACACCACGCTGTGTAATGTGATAAGGCACACCCGATAGCACGCATCGAGATCGTCGGGGCATTCTTGCATTCTATTTCTCAGCACATTAAAAAACGCTTGGTTGAATCATTTAGATAAATTCACGCAGGTCAGGCTGTCCCCCTTTTCCCCCTTTTCCCTTTTCCCCCCTTTCCCCCCCCTTTTCCCCTTAGAGCAGCGAGGTGGACTGGCCGCGCATCTTCCAGCGCCTGAAGGAGCTCGGTTATGACGGCACGGCGACCATTGAGGCTGGAACCCGGGAACCGGAGGCGACCAGGAGATTCTAGGCGATAAAGCTTATCTCGAGGGGCTGATCGCCCAGGGCTGAGCCAGGGTGTCCGGTGCCTAAGACATTGAGGGGACGGAGCGGGACATCCATGATAGGCGAGCAATGCCGCAGGGGCTTTTTAGAGTCTGTGTGAGAACCTTGCGGTTGGGTAGGTCCGGGCTTCAGCCCGGACATCAACCGGGCAGGGTACTTGGCCTTTAGGCTCTGAGGTATGTATTTCCTTGAATTTTGCAGATGAATGGACGGGAAAAGCGTACCTCAGGGCCTAAAGGCCGAAGGGTTTTGGCAATGGATGTCCGGGCTGAAGCCCGGACCTACCCAACCGAGGTTCTCACGCAGACACTTTTAGCCCCTGCGGGATGGGTTAGTGGATCGTTTGTCGGCATTCGCGTGTGGTCCGAGTGAAACTGCAGGTCCCTCCCTTACGCTACCCCGGAATTCCTATCGAGCTTAGTGGCGTTGGCGGAGTTCGTGCGGCTTTCCTAAGGGAAAGCCGCATACGTCGCCGTGGACGGCACCGCGATATAGGAAATCCGGGTCCGCTCCAGTTCCACGGCGCGCCGGGACAGGCGGGATGACAAAGTTGAGGGCCGTGGCCAACCTTGGAATGGGTGGAGTTGGATGGACAGAGTCGAAAAGAGCTCATTTGGACAAGTCTGACTCTCAGCCTGTAACGCCGTCGATGCCAGCGGTTTCGATGGAAGAGGAATCTCCCTCAGTGGCTAAAGCCAACTCACCTACGAGGTCCGATTATGTACGGGCTGAAGCCCGTACCCTTCAAGGACGGCACTCTGTTGTTTCTGGAGTTGTCGTCGACCGAGTTCGCGGTTATTTCTGTTCACCAGCGAGGGATGGAGATCGCGCAGTCATCGTTTGGCTATTCTGATCATCGCCGCGACGCTTTGCTCAACGTCTTCTTCCGTGGTGGCCCAACTGGACACGCTGATCCGCATCGCCGCCTGCCCGTGCCACTGCGTTCCTCCGCACCAGCAGGTCCCATCACTTTGCACACCCGCGATGACGCGCCGGGTTTCCTCCTCGCTGCCGAACGAGACCAGAACCTGATTCAATACGACGTCGTTCAGGATAGTGAAGCCCGCCGCGCGCAGACGATCTGCGAACAAGTTCGCCTGTTGACAGTTTCGCTCGATCAGCTCTGCCAGCCCGGTTCGTCCCAGGGAGCGCATCGCCGCCCACAACTCAACCCCGCGCGCCCGGCGCGATGCTTCGGGTGCGAAATGCCAGGGCTCGCGTCCCGCGCCTGGTGTCAGATAAGCGGCGTTTATCGCCATCGCGGCCTGGAGATATTCCGGCCTTCGCACGATGGCAACTGCTGAGTCGTAGGGCACGTTCAACCACTTATGGCAATCGATGGCCCAGGAATCTGCAGCGCCGGCGCCCGCCAGTAATGATGCATAACGCGGGGAAGCGGCAGCCCAGTAACCGAAGGCTCCATCCACGTGCACCCAGGATCCTGCCTCATGCGCACGGGCGCAGATTTCTCCCGCAGGATCAAAGGCGCCCGTATTCACGTTGCCCGCCTGAACACAGATCACTGTGCGGCCATCGAGCGCCGGCAGCGCCTCTGGCCTCATCCTGCCCTGGGCATCGGCTGGAACCCGCGTTACTCGCGAACGCCCCAGTCCGAGCATGGATAGAGCTTTCAGTATCGATACGTGTACTTCCTCGCCCACCACCACCTGGATAGGGGGCGCCCCAAACAGTCCGTCCTCCTCGACATTCCATCCGGCACGCTGCAGCAGTGCGGTCCGGGCTGCCGCCAAGGCGCTAAAGTTGGCCATCGTTGTGCCGGTGACAAATCCCGCTCCGGATTCTGGCGGGAGATCCAGCAGGTCCAGCATCCACGCAAGCACAATCTCTTCCAACTTCGCCGCTACCGGAGACATGATCTGCAATGCCGCGTTCTGGTCCCACGCACCCGCCAGCCAGTTGGCCGCCAGCGCCGCGGGCAGCGAACCACCGATAACGAATCCGAAATAACGTCCTGCTGCGGTTGCCACGGTTGCGGGCGAGCCGATGTCATCCAGTAAGGACAAGACCTCTGCCGGATCGGATGGCAATTTGGGCAGCGGGCCGGCCAGTGCCTCTAATCGCGCGACGTCGGCGGGTAACGGCGCAACCCGCCGATGGGCAATCCCTTCGAGGTATTGCGCCGCGCGTTCTGCGGTCTCTACCAGCAAAGCTTTGGTGGATGACAATTGGGAGTCTGATGCGCTCGACTGTTTCATTGTTTATCTTTTAGCACGCTCGGCGCTTCCCCCCGGGAACCACAACGGGTTGCCCGCTGGAATATGCTCCACCTTCATCGTGGGAAACACTGCCCGCAAGTCTTCCGCGCACTTTTGCATGCCAGGCTCTTCGGACACCTCGTGCCCCAGCAGGATGAGCGCCTTGTGCCGCCCTTGCGCGCTCGCGTCACGCACATACTCCACTGTTTCCCATTCCGATGCTTCTCCGGCGATGAGCAACTCCACGGCCTCGGGTCGCAACGCCGTCACTTGGGTCTCGAGCCCGGCAGCCCCGGGCGCCAGGGCCACGTGCGTAATCACCAGGTTCGGATCTCCCACTACGCGCAATGTATTTGCCTTTAACCTGGCCTGTATCTGCTTCGCCAGAGCCGCGAGGTTCGATGGCGGAATGGTCACGTGGAATGGATCATTCGGCTGAGCATAACTTTGCCAGCCCAGGGCCTCCAGCAATCCCAGTGCAATGTGATCGGGCGCTGTTCCGTGGATCTCATCATGCAGTCGAAACACCACCATATGGTGCTGCTCGATGAATGCCAGCTTTTCCTTGTAAACGGGATCGCTCGAAAAAAACGCAGTGTTGTCGCGATGATTGTAGAAAGTTGGTTCATGGGTGATGACCAGGTTCAATCCACGCCGGTTCGCTTCTCTCAAAACTTCCATCGTGTCCAGGAAGGTCGTAGCGAGTCCGGTCACCGGAGTGGATGGATTTCCGGCCTTGATGGTGTCCACCGTGTCGGCGACCGGAGCAGGATACCGCTGCTGAATAAGGTGAATCACATCGGCAGCTGTGGAGGTCTGGGCTACTCCGGAGATTGGGAGCAACGTGGCACAAAAGAGGATCATCACCATGCGCATCTATGAATCATGCGCGAAACTGCCACCACCGCACAAATTTCTGGGCGATGAGGGCACGGGTATTTCAGGGGGCGAGGTTTCAGCTCCCCCGAAAGAGCGGCTCAATCGGAACGCCTTTATAGGCCCTGAGAACGTCTTTTCTGAGGGTACAGGCATCAACGGGTGCGGAAAGTCTCTGGACGAAGGGCCCGGCTTTACAGGCTGCGGAAAAACTCTGCAGCGGGCCGGAAAGCAACACCTCAGGGGCTAAAGCCCGACCTATTGTCAAATGATGTGCGGCACGACTAAAGTCGTGCCCTGATACAAAGCAATGAGTTTTTCCGCAGCCTGTAAAGCCTTCATCAACCCAACAGAGGATCTCACGGTTGAGGCTGTGCCCTCCGGCCACCGAGCTTCTCACGCAGACTCTTCAACCCCAACCACAGGACTACGGCAACAGGCCAAAGACGGCAACACTCGTCTGCGTGCCCACGTATACCTTGCCATTGGCGATCATTGGGGGAACAAATTTGCCGTAGGAGAAATGATCGCGGCTATTTGGGGCTTGGTTGCTGTCATACAGCTCAATGGGTAGGTTGGTGGTGTCGTACGCGTGTAAGACTCCGGCATTATTCTGGTTTTCGATCGCCCACACAATGCCATTCTGTGATCCGTTGGAGCTTACGCTGGGAGTTGCGCCAGGATAGGCGAATGTATTCGCAGACTCACTCGCCGGTGATGTGGCCAGCAATGCTTTGGTGATGGGAAACGCCTTGAGATGATCGCCGACGCCCGCGTAGTAGACGGTGTTATTGAAGAGGGCAGCCATGGACCAGGCGCCTCCACTCAGAGCATTGGGAATCTCCTGATAGATTGCATTGTTGCTGCTGGCATTGAACTTGCCCATGTTATCCCGGTTGACGACATAGATGTTGGTATCTTTACCGGCGCCCACGGCAAGGTGGCGGATCACGCCGTTGCTATCCGTTTGATCGGGCAGCAGCATCGCGCCGCCGGAGCCCAAGTCCTGGTCTGCGTCGCTCTCCGATTGCAGGTTGTAGGCGGCGAAGTAGTCCGCGGCTGTGAGCACGTTGCCGGTGGTCGATACTTTCATGAAGGCGTTGCCAAAGTCTCCGCTGGAAGGGAAGCCCTGGGCGTTCAGGGTCGAGTCGAAGGTTCCATTGGCATCCAGGAAGAAAATATTTCCCTGCGTATCCGCGGCCAGGCCCGCGCCGGCCATCCACACCGAGCCCTCTCCGTTTCCATAGTGCGGAGTGGAAGGGCCGTTCGGCGTCAGGTTCAACACACTGGTTTGCTGCAGGCTGGTTTCACTGTAAGCCATCAGCCAGCCAGTATAAGGATCATCGTCGCAGTGCGACGTCCAGGCCAGGTAGATCTGGCTGTTCGTTAATAGCAATCCAACCCGTTCCGCGTATTGACCGGGATCAAAGACCTGCATTCCGTTCGTGGAACCGTATCCGTTGCCGGGGAAGCTGGCCTGAATTTCCGACGGGCTACCCTGGAGTTCTGCGCCCGTGGTCAGATCTAAGGCGTGCAGCCGCTGGTGGTACTTACTGCTGGAGTCCTTCGACATGGCCACGAAAAATACCGTGCCGTTCGGGCCATTGGCCCGGTCGATCACCGGGGTATCAGTGATGCCAATCTCCGGCGAGATCTGACCGCAGCCATGATCGTCACTGGTCGTCTCATTCGCTCCCAGAGCGGACACTTTCCACAACTGCGTGCCTGAGTCAGCGTCGAAGGCGTAGACACTTGCGTGTTCAGAAACCACGATCAGCACGTTGTGAATCTGACCCGCGATAGAAAGGCCGCTCACATACAGCGGCTGCGCATCCACTTTGCCGTCCACCGGCAACTCCTGCAGCTTGCCAAACTTGTTGACGTTGACGTTTTGCGGAGTAAGCGTGGTTTCCGACGAGTTCCATCCGTCACGCGCGTTGTCATTGTGATATGTGGTCACATTCACGCCGGAGGCAGCAGCTACTGTGAGCGCCAGGCTGGCGGTGTGGCTAAGCGAACCCGACGTGCCGGTAAAGACCACGCTGGCGCTCCCCGCCTGGGCGCTGTTTCCTGCCGTAAGCGTGACGCTTTGCGGCGTGCCAGGGGTGAGCGAAAGCGAGGTTGGACTGGCTGTCACTCCCGCAGGCAATCCGCTGAGGGCAACGGGGACGGTTCCAGTGAACCCGTTGAGCGCAGTCGCCGTGAGTTGGACCGGTTGCCCGGTCCCGCCCACGGTCAGGCTGAGAGACGCAGGAGAGACCGCAAGCGAAAAGTCTGGTTGCACCGGCGGTGGAGCGACCACAGTGATCATCACCGAGGCGGTATGCGTGAGGCTGCCCGATGTCCCTGTCAGTGTGGCCGTCGATGATCCGGCCGCTGTTCCTGCAGGCGCGGTGAGAATGAGCGTGGCAGCAGTGCCCGGCGTCAGCGTGATCGGAGACGGTTGTGCGGTCACCCCGGCCGGTAAGCTGGCGATCGCTACCTGAACGTTGGCAGAAAAGCCATTCTGCGCTGTCGCCAGCAGAGATACAGTTGCCGGCGTGCCATTCGCGGTTAAGCTCACTGTGGCCGGCGTGGCGGTGAGCGAGAAGTCTGCCGGCGGCGGCGGCGCTGCCTGAACGGTAAGCGAGGCCTGCGTGCTGGTGGATTGCCCGTTCACTGTGGCAGTCAAGGTGACCATCGCGGTCGAAGCAGCTGCCGAGGAAGCAGCCGTAAACACCATCGGCAGTGCCGTTCCAGGAGTGGCCGATAATGTCGACGGGGAGATCGTTACCCCGGTGGGAAGCCCAGAGACCGTAATCGTCGCCGCGCCGATGCCGGCCGGTGCGGTCAGCAGCAGGGAAGCTTTCTGTCCGGTTGCGCCCGCCGTCAGACTGATCGTCGAAGGGGTGAGCATAAGCGTGGCCTGAGACTCGTTATCGCTGCTGCCGCTGCCGCTATTACAAGAGACAAGACCGCCAGCGAGCAGGCCGCAGGCAAAAAGCGAAAGAATGCCCTGGGAGATCCGGTGGGGGCGATGCATAAGTTGGGCCATAATTGCTCCGGGATGCCGGCCTGGTCTGCCGGGCAGAATCGTTCCGCTGTTGGATCTGGTCCTATTCCTGGGGCTGTGGAAAGCTCATCATTAGCCCCTGCGAGTTCGAGCAATTCATGGAACTTGCCTCTACCATCCCGCCGAAAGTGTTATGCCACAATCACACTTTAGGCACACGTTTGTCCCGGTAGCCAGCAAATATGCCTACGCAACGGGCAAAATGGCACACACTCTAGGATGCTTCGATTCCAAAGCCGGCAGAACGGCTTCAGCCGAAATCAATACGTCACACCGTTTGCTACCTCCCTAAGCTGCAGATCCTCAGTAGTATCTCAGTCATAATTGCGTTGATATTGCGGCAAAAATAAGTAAAAGGTCTTGACACGGCCAAAGTTGGTCTGATATTGCTCGTTCACACCATCTAGCATTTCGCTTCTGGTTTTGGTTGTATGCCGCGCCTCACGTCACGCTGAGATCGAATCCCGCGGCTAAGTGGAAAATGCGCGACCCGCGTTCGTTGAGGGCGCTCTTTGATTTTCCTTCGCAGTCCTTTGCAATGATGACCGTGGCGCTGAACATTCGTCGTCACGATGTCAGGTAGATGCCGCCGTTCAGAAATACTTTTGTGCTGGTCTTTCGGAGCAAGTTCTTCGCCTGTTTGATCTCGGAGCAACTCATGAAAGTACTCACCTTCCTACCCAACGTAGTCGATGTGTACATCAACGCTCTGCGCAAAAAGCGACTTCCTTCAGAAGTTGATTCATACCAACCGCGGTATCGGCTATCCCCTTACCTGCGTCAGCACCCTTACCCCGCCGGCAACCGGAAGCGATGATAGGAACGCAACTGCTTCTTAAGCCGCAGCACGAAGATGCCGCAGTTAGAGCCAGTGCCACGCCGCGCTCTCGGCCTCGCCGATCTCGGAGATGAAGTTCGCCGCCGCGGACGATTTGTGGTCCGCGACATTGATTGCAAGGAAGGTCTGCTCCATGGCAGGGATCGGTTTAAGGCTTCGCACAATTCGCCGGCAGTGGCAGCTCTCTTTGCGCGAGGTGGAAGAGCGGAGTCTCCGCTTTGCTCAGCAGCAGGGCAACCAGTCCTATCAGGTCTCTGCCAGTTGGCTGGATCGCCTGGAACGGGAAGAACACGAACTGACCGTCAACAAACTTATTGTTCTGGCCGACATCTACAATCTCCCGACCGAACAGTTATTACGCTCCATATACCCGGGGGAGGCTCAACCCATGTCTCTCCGCCAGCTTTCCAGCCCCAACGCGACCATGTTGTTGACCGAAGGGCCGCTGGAAGAGCAGGCAAGGTACTTGCTACCGGATGCGCTGGGACTTGATCAGCCACCGGATGAGACGACTCTGCTCGCGGCAGAGAATGGCTCGGTCCTGGCGCCGTATCGACGCGGCATCATTGGGAAGCGAGACCGCACCCTGGATCCGATGATTCCGGCCGGTTCGATTGTTCAGATCGACACCCAAAAGCGCGCCATCTCGACCCGCAGAGACTGGACGCATGAATTTCAGCGGCCCATCTATTTCTTAACCACGCGGGACGCCTACGTCTGTGGCTGGTGCGAACTGGACAGGGAATCGGATTGGTTGACGCTCATACCCCACCCTCTGTCCCCCGCTTCCAGCCGGCGATGGAAGTACCGCAAAGAAATAGAAAGTATCGGCCGCGTTACCTTTGTGGCCATTCGATTGACCCCGTGAATTTTCTCGTGGCTAACGCGTCCTCAATCCGCTCTGAACGAGCGACGCTTTTAGAGCGCCTCTTGTAACTTTTCCACCATGGAGAAGTTCGCCGCTTCATAGAGGCCAAGCAGGCTGCGGGTCATGCGGTAATAAGTAACCACCGCGCGCTGCGCGTAGAACGGAAAGGAGATTTGCAGGTTCCCCGTCTGAGCAGCCCCCTGCAGGCGAGCCACATGCCAACTTAGTTCCCGGGCATCCAGGCGCAACCGCTCTGCTATCACCAGCGCCTCTGGATACCATTGCTGCAGGTAGAAAGCCAGATCGATCAGTACTTCACTATTGCTCTCCATGACCTCAAGTCCCTCGAGCCCGCCAATCAACTTCCAGAGCTGCGATGGCTCCAGGCCCGATGCATCGTCCACCTCTCGGGGTTGGCCAGATTCGTCTACCAGGTCGAGGGCGACCTGGGCGATATGATTGCGATCAATCCAGGTCAACCTTTTTAAGAGATCTTCCCATGTCGCCTGGGACGGTCGGCGCCGCCGGGAGTAGTAATATCCCGTAACCGCGATGAGGACAATTAGAAAAATCCCAATCGCAGTTAAGAAGTGGAGGTTAGCTGTAGTCACTGTTTTTCCCGCGATCGCAACTCGTGAAGATCGTATTCCACGAGTCTTTGTAAAGTAAATACGCTTTCACGCATTTGCTGGGTCATTACGCGCGCCGGCTGTTCGTCGCGCCACAGCATGACGATCCAGTAGGTAACACAGGCCAGGTACGCTGCCATACGAACATAGGACAAAACAAGAAAAGCCGGCGCCTCTCCACCCACGCCAAAGTAACTATGCCCGGTCTCGATCAACACGCTAATCAGAGAATAGGCGCCCAATCCCTGGGCAATCTTCGCCACGTGGGTTCTCCATGGAAGGCCTGCGCTTACCGAGAGTGCCATCATCAGAACAAAAAGTTCGCTCATCAACGCCGCCGCACACAAGGTCCCTTTGGTCACAACAGCCTGCATCCAGGTGTGCGCCGGTGGACTTGCCAGCCAGCTCAATCCCAAAGCTACGGCTACGCTCAGGCTTACCATCCAGAGGAAACTACTGCGTACATCGCGCGCCCACGCACCCATGGGGCGGAAGACGCGGCCGGCGATCTCATAGACGATGCAAAGCTCCAACAGCGTGTCGAGCAACGCCAGCGACCAATAGGAGTAGAAGTAGTCACCAGTGGTCCCCAGCTTCAGTACGAAGTACAGAACAATCGTTCTGACCACGTTCAGCGTGATAAGTGCGGTAAAGAAGGGAAAACTCTTGGCCCTGCGTCGATACACCAGAGTGAAAAGCAAGCCAAGATGCTCTAGAAACCCAGCCGCCCAGAACAGGAGATCCAGACTCGTCAGATGCATCCCTCTGGAGCTCCCTTCAGGGCGGCCGTCAAGAGCGCTGCCTGAAGATATTTTACGCCAGGCCCAGGTAAGTGAGAATCACTTGGACTACTCCTCCGCGCGGCTCCGGATCAGTGCCGGTTTGTGCGAGGGCGGCTGGAACCAGCGCGAGAAGTGCTGCGCCGATCGCGAGTTTGCGAACCACGTGCTTGAGCATGGAGTGTCTCCTCAATAAGCGCAAATGTGCGCTGAACGGAGACTATGCAAGCAACTCAAAAACCCCGAGAGATTGACACCCGCTGTTGTGTATCCGTAACATCGCATCCTGTTCTTTAAGGAGAAATTCCCCCATCGTTGGATCGCCCATAAGTGACTGTGATATAAGTAACTCCACGTGTTTCACCCCCCGACTACTGTTTCCGATGCGCAACAATAGATGATGTCCGCTCGCCCTCCCAGTGGCGCCTGGTTTATTAGTTTGGTCGGACACAACCTCTGCTTATCGCAAACCACGAAAGACGGATATATACGGTCAACGAGTCACTTTTGTTGCGGCTCGCGCTTACACCAACCAATGAGGTGTTTCAACACCGGATGCCGCGCTTTCACCTGAGCCGCTGCCTATCGGCCCCCCCGCCTTCTTCTTAGGAACAAGTACGAAGCAGTTGCTAAACAAATAAGACACAGTTATTGACAACTCAAGAGAGTTCTGGTATTGCTCAGTCACTGTGTGGTGTGTTGCTTCCTGTCTTGTGTCTGTGCGTCGCGCCTCACGTTAGGCTGGCATCGGATATGGCGGTTGAGTGGAAATGCGCGGCCTGTATTCGTAAGTGCTCTCGGGACGCTCTTATATCCTTTTGGCAATCCGTGCAAAGTGCTTACACGGCCATGGAAGAACTCTTGTTCGCAATCTCTATCGGGCCCGTTCTATCGCCTATTTAGTCTTGGAGCGACTCATGAAAGTACTCACCTTCCTCCCCCGGTGTGATCTTCAAAGGCGCGTTGAAAAGGGCCTCAGCTCAGCTCAGTTTGTCGTGGAAACGGTAGTCTCCGCGAAGGAGTGTCTGGAGTTCGCCCAGTTCGCGCAATACGAAGCTGTTCTAGTCGATTCAGACTCTCTTATTTTTGCCGATGCTCTGGCCCTGGTGAGGTTGCTGCGCCAGGAAAACTGCGACGCATCACTCTTCGTCTTTGCCCGCTACCTCGATCTGGAACAACGTTTGCTTCTGTTCGATGCTGGCGTAGATGATTGTGTGCGCGAGCCATTCTTCGCCTCGGAGCTCGCCGTACGTCTGGCCCTTTCCATACGGCTCCGTCAGGCAGCTTCCGATGTAGTGGCATCCAATGGGGTGAATATGTTGCGGTCGGGTGATCTGGAGTTGAATCTGGTGCGGCGAACCGCCGCGCGATTGGGCAAGACCATCGAGCTGCGACCAAAAGAATTTCTGTTGCTCGAATACCTGGTGCGCAACGTGAACCGTCCCGTGACCCGCACCATGATTCTGGAGCACGTGTGGAATTCTTCGTTCGAGGGCTTAACCAACGTGGTGGATGTGTACATCAGCGCTCTGCGCAACAAGGTTGACCGCGACTTTCCTCAGAAGCTCATTCAGACCAACCGCGGCATCGGCTATACCTTCATCTGCGTGACGCCTTTTCCCGGGGGACAAGCGGACGCGCAAGTTGAGTACGGCAATGGATTTCCTGTGGCGTCTGTTGGAGCCGGCGAACTGGACAGGGGGCAGTCGAAAGAGCGGGCTTCAGCGCTTTCTGGAGACTTGAGCCATAGGAGCGGTTTTAGCCGCTTGGGCGAACCGCCTGCTGAGCACTCCGCCACCGCGGCCAAAGGGCAGAAGGACAGAGCCGCCCACCTGGCTTTTAACACAGCTCGATGAAGCATTTTTAATCTCTTCTCGCATAAAGTCTTCAGCTTGCCTCAATACAGTCTGTGAGTACACGGATCATCCAGACACTGACTCGGAGGCGCAGATGGCTTCAGTAACCGTAGTCGCGACAGAGTCCACCCTCCCGCTCATTCGTCTGCCCAGAATTCCCTGCAATCCATGGTTGTGTTCGCTGGTGGTGTTTGCCTGCGATGCGATTGCCCTTACGGTTACGGCAAGCCTGGTGTTATTGGGCAACCGTGCCGGCGGAGGAGACTTCGACATTCATCACTATTTTGCTCTCTGGCCCGCTCTGGGAGTATTCTTCGTCATCTTTTTCGCCTCCAGCCTCTACCCGGGCATCATTCATAACGCGGTCACCGAACTTCGCCGTCTTGGCCTTGGACTCACCATGAGTTTCCTGGTGATGGAGGGACTGAGTGTTGTTACCCGGAGCGCCGATGACTACACCCGGCGCGCGCTTCTCCTATGGTGGTTGATGGCCGTGATTGTCACTCCGCTGCTGCGATCCGTGGTGCGGGAGTTGGTTTGCCATAAGTCCTGGTGGGGAGTGCCGATCGCTGTGTTTTACACCGGCGTTGAATCGGCTGACATCATCCGCGAACTGGAAAAGCATCCTGAGATCGGGCTGAAGCCGGTGGTCATCCTTTGTTCTCCGCACACGGTCCGTCCCCGGCATCCCTTGCCGGTAATCGATATGCGATTTGCTGCCGCGGTGCGGGCCTGCGGAGTGGACCGCGCGCTGATAGCCCTGCCCGACGCGGGCGGCGGAAAATTGCTGCAAGACCTGGAGGTCTTTGAGAGCCTCTTCCCGCGTTTGATGATTATGCATAGTTCGCCGGCTCTTTACAGCCTTACCGTCGATGCCCGGCAGGTTGGCGCATCCCTGGCGGTTGAGGTGAGAAGAGATTTGCTTCTCCCTCTGCCCAGGATTGCCAAGCGGCTTATGGATCTGTTGGTTGTTTGCCTGGTTCTGCCGGCGGTGGGATTCACCATTCTTCTGCTCAGCATCCTGGTAAGACTTGAATCGCCCGGGCCCGCCTTCTATGGCCATCGCCGTATTGGCCGCGATCACTCCCCATTTCTTGCCTGGAAGCTGCGCACCATGCAGGTCAACGGAGACGAGCTTCTGCAGAAGGCGCTGGAGGAGGACGGAGCTCTGCGCGAGGAATGGCTTCGCGACCGCAAGCTCCGGCATGACCCTCGCATCACTCGAGTAGGCAGGTTTCTCAGGAAGGCAAGCCTCGACGAATTACCTCAGCTTTGGAACGTCTTACGCGGAGAGATGAGCCTGGTCGGCCCGCGCCCGATTGTGGAAGAGGAAGTAGCCGCCTACGGTCAGAATTTTTCGCTGTATTGCAGAGTCACGCCGGGCCTCACCGGTCTATGGCAAGTCTCCGGCCGCAACACAGTAAGCTCACGCGATCGTGTGCGCCTGGATAGCTATTACGTGCGCAATTGGTCTCCGTGGCTTGATCTTCATATCCTCGCGCGTACCGCGAAGGTTGTCTTAACCGGCCAGGGCGCGTACTGATTCACGTCAACCAACGGAGGGCAGAGAAAATGATGAAGCGAGCGAAAGACAGGCGAGTTCTGGTCACCGGCGCGGCTGGTTTTATTGGCGCCCATCTCGTCCACCGCCTGGTTGCAGATGGGTTTGAAGTGGTCGGCGTAGACAACCTGAACAACTACTATGATCCCAGGCTTAAGGATGCGCGGCTCCGGAAACTTTGCATAGGGCCCCAATTCTGGTTTATCCCCCTTGATCTGGCAGATAGGGGAGGCGTGGAAAGCCTCTTTCGCGAAGGCGAGTTTGAAGCCGTGGTCCATCTGGCCGCGCAGCCGGGCGTGCGGCGCTCGATCACCAACCCCGACGAATATGTTGCCAGCAATCTGGTTGGCTTTGTCAATGTGCTTGAGGGCATTCGGGCCTGCAAGTGCCGGCATTTCGTCTTCGCTTCTTCCAGCTCGGTTTATGGATCGCACAACAAGATCCCTTTCGCCGAGGAAGACGCCACCGATTTTCCGGTCAGCCTCTACGCGGCGACCAAGAAGAGCAACGAGGTAATCGCCCACGCCTACAGCCATCTATTCCTCATCCCGACGACAGGACTGCGATTTTTCACCGTTTACGGCCCCTGGGGCCGGCCGGATATGGCGATCTTCAAATTCGTGGATGCGGTCTTAGGAGGTCGCACCATTGAGCTTTATAACTTCGGCCGCATGCAGCGCGATTTCACCTTCGTCGACGATATTGTGGAGGGAATCGTTCGCCTTTTGCCCCTGCCGCCGGAATGCGCCAGGTCTGAAGGGACGAGCGCTCAAGCGCCCATGCGTCTCTGCAACATCGGAAGCCAACAGCCGGTCGAGCTACTCCATTTGATTCGAACCATTGAGAGATGCCTGGGCCGATCCGCCGACATTCGCCTGATGCCTATGCAGCCGGGAGACGTTTACGAAACGCAGGCTCGCGTGGATAAGCTCACGGAAGTTACGGGATATTGTCCGAGCGTTTCGATCGAAGAAGGCATACAAAGCTTCGTGGACTGGTATCTCTGCGAGTACATCCCTCTGGGCTTGTCCCAGCCGCCTGTCTTGGATCTGCACCCGCAGGTTCAGGAAGCCTATCGGGAAGTCGTCTCGACTGCTATGGAGGGATAGGTCTCTTCGACCCCAGCACCGGCGGTTGCCCGACCGGTGCGGAAAGGCTTTCTGCGTTTATGGATCCAGTCATCCTATATGTTTTGATCGCTCTTGGGTTCATCCTTCTGCTCTTGCAGTGGATAAAGCTCTCCGAGTTGAGCCGCAAGAGCGCTGATCTTCGTCCCATCCTGGATGCGCTGCATATCTTGCAAAGCGAGCGCGGATTGTTCGATCGAGGGATGCGCGATGAGATTTCGCGTAATCGCCAGGAACAGGCCAACGAGTGCCAGTCATTGCGCTCCGAGGTGGTCGCTACGCTTGTTGCCGTTGGCGATTCGGTTGCTGTTAAGGTGGGCGGGCTTAGCCAATCAAACGACCAAAGGGCCGAGTTGCTGCGCATCGGCCTGGAACAGCGTTTGGATTCGTTCGCGTCGGAGTCAGCCCGCAAGTGCGACGGCTTGACGAAATCTGTGAGCGCTTCATCGGCACTGCTTCGGGACGAGGTATCCGCGAGATGGAGTGACTTCAAAAATTCGCTCGAAGCCACCGTGCGAGAGGCTCATCAGCTTCAGTGGGCCCAAACGGAGACCGTTTCTGGAGCCATTCGGACCCTGGAGTCCAGTGTTGAACAGAGACAACTACAGCAACAGAGTGCTATCGAAGCGAAATTCGCGACGCTCGGTCACTCTGTCTTCTCCACCCTGACCGAAATTTCTCGACTGCAGAAGGCCGAGATGCAGGATCTCAAGGCGACGGTGGATTCTCGTCTATCGACCATTCAATTCGAAAATGAGAAGAAGCTCGATCAGATGCGGCAGACGGTAGACGAAAAGCTGCAGGGCACCCTGGAAGCCCGGCTGGGAGAGTCTTTCAGGCAGGTGAGCGAGCGCCTGGAGCGGGTATATGCAGGACTCGGCGAAATGAAAACGCTGGCCAGCGGAGTGGGCGATTTGAAGCGCGTTCTGACCAATGTCAAGACCCGCGGAACATGGGGAGAAGTACAGTTGGGTGCGATCATCGAACAAATTCTTGCCCCCGAGCAGTACGCCAGGCAGGTGGCCACATCGGGCACCGGCGAGGTCGTTGAGTATGCCGTCAAGCTTCCAGGCCGAGACACTGGCGGCGCGCCAGTCTGGCTCCCGATCGACGCCAGGTTCCCTATGGAGGATTATTCGCGTCTGATGGAAGCGTCTGAGAAGGGGGACGGGGAAGCATCGGAGAAGGCTTCGCGCCAACTCGAAATGACGATAAGGTTATCCGCAAAGAACCTGAGCGAAAAGTACCTTGCACCTCCCTTTACGACAGATTTCGGCATTTTGTTTCTCTCGACCGAGGGGCTCTATGCGGAAGCGATGCGGCGGCCAGATTTCGCTGATGCGATCCAGCGGGAGTACAGGGTTGTGTTGTCCGGACCGAGCACGCTCGCGGCATTGTTGAATGCTTTGCAGATGGGCTTTCGTACCTTTGCCATCCAAAAGAGGTCAAGCGAGGTGTGGGAAACGTTAGGATCCGTAAAGACTGAATTCAGTAAGTATGCCCAGGTCCTGGTGATCGTTAAGAAGAAGCTGAGCCAGGCACAAGATTCGATCGACAGGGCGGAGACCCGCACCAGGGCCATTCAGCGCACGCTGCGGGATGTGGAGGCAGCCGACGCACTGGAATTGCCCGGTGATACCGAGACCGAGGACGGGGAAGCGGACCGGGTACCAATTCTGGCCAGCGCCATGCAGCAAGAATAGAGGATTGGAGAGACTTGGCGGCCGACGCCTGTCGGCCCTACTCCATCTCAACCAGCAGCTTTATCTCAACTTCGGCTTTCCCCCATCCAACTACCTTTGAAACCCGGCGGCAATTGGCTTCGTCTGGAGATCAGTAGTGATTCCAGAAGTCCCGCGATTGAGGTCCTGGGCTTCTTGGTAGGGCCTTCGTTGGCACCGGCTCTTGAATGAAGGGAATTCATGTCCATCCGCATGCCGTTTGCTGGCGTCCTTTTTGCCTTGGTGCTGTCCACCCCTGTGCTCTCTGCCCAGCAGAAGATGCTCGCAACGGCGGCCTCCGCATCAAGCATCACGCTCGATGTCGTGGTGACGCCGAACTCCGGGCCGCCCGTCGCCGATCTCCAACAACAGGACTTCACCGTTCTTGACAACAAAACTCCACGGCGCATCACATCTTTCCATGCTTTCGGCGGCAGCCAGGCTCCCATTCACGTCATCATTGTCATGGACGCGGTGAATGTTCCCTACGAGAGCATCGCCTATTCCCGCGGAGAGCTGGACAAGTTTCTGCGTGCCAATGGCGGCCAGCTCGCGTACCCCACCGAACTCGCTTTTTTTGTCGACAAGGGCATCCAGTCCCAGCAAGCCTTCTCCACCGACGGCAATGAACTTAGCAGTTCTCTCAACCAGTACGCCGTTGGTCTTCGCGACATCCGCCGTTCCTCACAATATCAGGGTAGCGAACGCTTTGATCTTTCTATCAATGCCCTTCGTTCGCTGGTCGCCAACGAAGCCAAGGTGCCGGGACGCAAGCTGATCCTTTGGGTCTCACCCGGCTGGCCCCTTCTTTCGGGCCCCGGCGTTTATCTGGGCGGTAACCAACAGAACCAGATCTTCTCCACGATCGTCGGCCTTTCCACGCAGATGCGAGAGGGTGGTATAACCCTCTACAATGTCAACCCCATCGGCGCCTCCGAGGGCCTCGGCCGCGACTTCTACTATCAGGAATTCCTTAAGGGTGTCAGTAAGGCAGGTCAGGTACAGATCGGCGATCTCTCCCTGCAGGTGCTCGCTGTCCACAGCGGAGGTCTTGCCCTTTACGGCAGTAACGACATGATCGCCATGTTGCACCAATGCGTGGCCGACGGCGAGGCTTACTACGAGTTGTCCTTCGCCCCCCCGACTGCCGACCATCGCGACGAATATCACCATATTGAGGTTCAGGTAGCCAAGCCCGGCCTGACCGCTCGCACCCGGGATAGCTATTATTCGCAACCCTAACCCCCCTCACCTTCTAGTGTTCTGTCCCTGAAGTTCCTGGAACAATTCGAGGAATCGAAAATGTTCCAGAAACTGCGCTCAGGGGCTGAAGCCCATTTGGTTTTGCGGTGTTTGCGGCACGACTGAAGTCGTGCCCTGATACAAAGCCGAAGAGGAGTTCTTTAACGAACTTTAGGGACGGGACACTAGCAGGCGTTGCAGTATCTTGAGAGGGTGGAGACAACGTCACCACAATCCGGGGATCTGGCGCTGCCTATAACAACGGCGCCACAATCCGTGGACGCGACGGCTCAGGCCCTCCCGCAAAGTCTTCTTCAGGAGCTTTGGCTCACCGCCAAAGCCGAAGCCAACGAGCTGACATGCGACGAGCTCAGCACCGTCCTATACGCCGTGGGCACCAGGTTCAACTACGGTTTGCCTGCTGCAGGTCAGCCGGATCATTCGCAAAAAGCATACTTCCTGAGATCGCTCCGACTGGAGGAATTGGCACTGGCTACCGCCTGCGTCTTCGGCCGCGAAGTTGCCTGGCAACGCTTCCTTAGTCTTTATCGCTCGCCCCTCACCCAGGCCGCCGTCGCTATCACCGGCTCAAGCACCTTGGGCCACGATCTTGCCGACTCGCTCTACTCGGAGCTCTACGGCCTGCGCCAGGTCGAAGGCGAGCGCCGCTCTCCCCTCGCTTCCTACTCCGGGCGCGGTTCGCTTCTCGGCTGGTTGCGCACCACGCTTGCCCAGCGTCATGTCGATCATCACCGGCGAACGCACCGCGAGTCGCCACTCGATACTCTCGACGCTCCCGCGCCTCCACTGGAGCCCACGCCGGCGCCGGCAGAGCTCACTGACCTGACCCGCGCCGTTACCAGCACGCTCCAGGGCCTTTCCGCGGAGGAGCGCTACTTGCTCTCCTCCTATTTTCTCGATCGGCACCCCCTCGCCCAAATCGCCCGCGTGCTCCATGTTCACGAAGCCACCATTAGCCGCCGGCTTAAGCGGCTGCTCACGGATCTGCGCAAGCGATTGCTCCATCATCTGCAGGCCGGTGGGTTGAGCAAACGGGCCGCCGAAGAGGCTCTGGGCAACGACCCGCGCGATCTGGAAATCAATCTGCGTGCTTTGCTGCAAAGTTCGCAAACTACCTCGTTCTCAGAGCAGACGGCAGCGAATCCCGCCGCCGTATCCAGGCAACTATGAGCGAACTTCTCCAGGCCGGGCAGCATCCAGACGCGGACCAGCTCAACGCCTTCGTCGAACACACGCTGCCCGCCCATGAACAGCAGCAGACACTCGCGCATCTCGCCCTGTGCCCGGCCTGCCGGCAGATCGTTGCCCTCTCGCTTCCGCTGGTCGAAGAGGCTCCAACTTTGCGGCCCGAGGCTGTTCGCCATCGCTGGTTCCCTCGCTGGCATCCCGCATGGGCGGGAATTCCCGCGCTCGCGGCCCTCATCCTGTTAGTCCTCATCGTTCGCAACGGCGTGAAGACCGTTCCCCAGACATCTGTACCCGCCCAGATGGCCGATGCCCGTACGCCCGCACCGCCCCCGGCAGCAAACGCTCCGCCAGAAGTCAACCTCAATCCGGCGCCACTCGCTCAGCGTGCGCCACAGAAGCGTGCAGTTCCCGCGGCAAGCCAGCCAGCGCCGCTCGCAGAAGCGATACCGGAACCACCGCCCGGCAGTGCGGGCGGCGTCATGGGCGGTGTCCTGGGAGGCATCGGAAGCGGCCCTCCATCACAACCCAGGCAAGAACTTACCCAACAAGGTCGATTCGTCGCGCCTCCGTCTGCGAGCGTCGGCGGACCGGTCATGGCACTCACCGCCGGTCGCGCTCGATCTGTCCCCGTGACGCTAGGTCCTCTGCCCAGCCATCTCACCATCCTCTCCATGGCCTCGAACGGAAACCAGCGGCTCGCCATTGACACCGGCAACCACCTCTTCTTCAGCGATAACGAGGGCAGAGACTGGAAAGCCGTGCCCTCGCCATGGAAGGGCCGCGCAGTCAGGGTTACGCTGACCTCTGCGGTCTCCTTCGGGAGTGCAGTCCCCGCCCTCAAGATGAGTTCCCGACCCGCGGCCGCGGTCCCGGCGCTATCCGGCACCGTCACGGATCCTGCCGGCGCCGGGATTCCAGGCGCGACTGTGGGCGCCACCAATTCCAGCGGCGTGCTCGTTCGCACAGTGATAACTGACAGGCAGGGCCAATTTCGCATGGAAGATCTGCCCCCTGGGAGCTACCGTTTAGAAGCCCGGGCAAGGGGTTTCGAAACCCAGTCGTTTTCGGCCCAGGTGGTGCCCTCGCAGCAAGCCGTGGCGGACGTCGTGCTGCGCGTGGGTTCGGCCGCTCAGACGGTCACCATCGAAGCATCACCCGCCGCCCCAGCAATCTCGTCCGGAGACACAAACCAGGCGGCCAAACCCACAGCCGGCCAGCTTCGGTCGCGCTACGAGTTAACTACCGACGATGGCGAGCGCTGGACCAGCACCGACGGCCAGACCTGGGCTCGCGAATGACCTGGCTTTCTACTAGCCCTGCCTCTCTGTGCCTGTAACCAATGACGGGTGCCCCATATCTGCCCGGTTTTGGCAGATGTGGGATTCTGCGGACCTCGATCGCTGACTGTGCAGGGTGTAAATGATCATCGATCTGGGATCCGTTGCAGTAGAGAAAGCGGCCGGTCGAGCGCGGCGGAATCCCACATCTGCCAAAACCGGGCAGATATGGGGCACCCGTCATTGGTTACGGGGAGAGATCTCGCCAATGGCAATTATCGGTTGCCGCAAAATCTGTGAGAAATTCAGGATAACTGCAAAAAATATTTTGCAGTTCCCTGCAAGGTCGTGAAAGCTCCGCGTTCTCCGGTCAGACAGAAGCTGCCATCCCCGCTCCCCATACCCGGCAGCCACTCGGAGAACCGGCATGCACACGCGCAGCGGCAGCGTTCTACTTCAACGTCTCCTCCCTCTTTCTTTAGCACTGCTCTTCATTGTCATCGCTGCCGCTTACGCTCCCTTTACCCAAGCAGGCGCCCCGTCCTCCGCCGCGACGTTCACTCATGGAGTCCTCGCGGTTGCCATCCCCTACCATGGGGCACGCTCCGGCTCCGGCAAGCTCATCTCTGAGATCGTCGATCCCGAGGAGCATGTCCTTGGCCGCGCAGAACGGCTGGTCGACATCGCCAAACCCGATGGCACATGGCAGCAAAGCATCGCGCCCGCAAAACCCATCGCACTCGAAGACCTTGTGTGGCAAAGGGTACGTTATCGCTTCGAATACGGCGACACGACCATACCGGCGATTACGGGTGTCGAATCCATCTCGCGCATCCTGCGCCGCCCGGTCGTTCGCATCCTTGGCCAGACCGAGTACCTCGCCGGCAGTGATGCCGCCATTCGCGTGCTGGTCTCCGACGCGGGCAACCAGGATGCCGCCCTCACCGGCACCATCCGCGCCGAGCTACTTATCCCGCAGCGAAAATCTCGCCTGCTCTTCTCCGGCCGCCTCAACCCGCGCGGCACGGTCGCGGCCCAGCTTCACTTTCCGGCTGGGGTCGAAGGCAAATACGATATCCGGTTTATCGCCGACACACGCATCGGTTCCACCGAATACACGCAGCCCGTCCAGCTTAAGGACCCGGCATCCATCCTGCTCACCACCGAGAAGCCGATCTATCAGCCTGGTCAGACGATCCATGTGCGCGCGCTCGCCCTCGATCGTGCCAGTCATCGGGCCGATGCGGATCTCGCGCTGACCTTCGAGGTGGAAGACTCGCGCGGCAACAAGGTTTTTAAAAAGAGCACAGCGACCGACCACTTCGGCGTCGCTTCCGCGGAGTTCTCGCTCGCCGATGAGGTGAACCTGGGCACCTATCATCTGCGCGCCCTTATCGGCGATAGCTCGGCGCCTTCGAACACCGCGGAAGTTGCCCTCAACGTGGAACGGTATGTCCTGCCCAAGTTCAAAGTCGCGGTGGAGTTCACAGAAAAAGATAATAAGCCGCGGCGTGACTATCGCCCTGGCGATCACGTCACCGGCACGGTGCGCGCTCATTACTTCTTCGGCAAGCCAGTCGATCACGCAGAGACGGCTATCAAGATATCGAGCATGGATGTCGACGTCTTTGAAGCAGCCTCCACCGAAGGTAAGACAGATAAAGACGGCGCCTATCACTTCGATCTCGTGCTCCCCGCCTACTTTGCCGGGCGGAATTTCAGCCAGGGTGCAGCACGTGCCCTGGTCGAGGCCACCATCAAAGACTCGGCGGGCCACTCTGAGACGCGTGGCGAACCGATCACCGTCAGTCAATCTCCGCTGCTGATTACGGCTGTTCCGGAGGGCGGCACACTGATCCCTCATCTCGAGAACCAGGTATTTCTCTTAAGCTCATATCCCGACGGTACACCGGCGACTGCAGCTCTCACGGTCCACATTCCTGGGGAACACGACCAGCAGGTCACCAGCGACAGCAGCGGCATCGCCACCATTCACCTGGTGGCCGGCACTGGAAGTCCATCGCTCCGAGTGGAGGCCGATGATCATCACGGTGCTCACGCCACCGCCAATCTTCTGCTGGAGACGCGGGAGGGCGTCGACCAGCTCCTGCTGCGCGTCAACCACGCAGTTCTCAAAGTCGGCGAACCAATGCAATTGAAAGTGCTCTCGACCCGAACTCGCGGCTCGGCCTACATCGACATCGTGCGCAATGGACAGACGATTCTCACCCGCGATCTCGACCTGCAGAATGGGCAGGCGGAGCTCACGCTCGCGGCCACCGGGGAGATGGCGGGCACACTCGACATCGACGCCTACCTCTTTGGCCGCGATGCCCAACCCGTCGCGGACCATCGCCTCCTCTTCGTGCAGCCCGCGGATGAGCTGAAGATTGAAACCACCACGGATGCAGCGAGCTACAAACCGGGTAGCGATGCACGCATTTGCTTCCGCGTCACCAATGCGCATGGGGAAGGCGTCAGCGCCGCGATCGGCCTGCAGATTGTCGATGAAGCCGTCTTAGCGCTGGCAGAGAAGCAGCCCGGCTTCGCGAAAACATTCTTCTACCTCGAGCAGGAGGTGATGAAGCCGCGCTACGAAATCCACTCGCTTTCTTTGCCGGACGCTGTCGAGCCCGCGCAAGACCGTCGCGGCGAGCAGCAGGACAGGGCAGCTCGCGCTCTCTTCTCTGCAACCGAGATGGCTACACCGGCGAAGCTCGACACGGAGTTTGGCCGCAGTCTGCCGCAGGACAAATACTTCGAATACCAGCAGCGCTACCACTCGGCTTTCCTCTACCAGGTGCGCGATCTCGCGGCGCAACTCAGCAGCGAGATTCGCAAACATCAAGACGCGCGGGACATTCCAGCGATGGTCAATGCCGCGCATCCGCGCGACGCCTGGAATACGCCGCTGCGCATCGAGCCGGCGCCGTATGACACCGGCCGCACTCACATCTACCTCCTCCGCAGTGCGGGCCCGGATGGCGCGTTCAACAACGGAGATGATCTTGTTGCCTATATCGAAGCTCGCTCCGGAAGCCTGGTGAATGAGCAAGGAAGCGGAGGCACGCTGGATGTCCGGGTGGAACACGACCTTGGACCGATGAATCAACGGGCCGAGGTCAGGGGTAAGGTAGTCGATCAAGCCGGCGCCTCTGTTGCCGGCGCGACCATCATCCTCCACCAGGTTTCCCCGGCAAACACACGCACCACGCATTCCGGTGCCGATGGCTACTTTGCTCTTGCGGCTCTTCCTCCGGGTAGCTATCGGGTGGAGGTCTCATCGCCTGGATTTTTGGACCTCGCCAGCGGTTTCACGCTTCAGGAGCGCGACCGCGCTGTCCTCGGCGCCACACTGTCTGTTGGCAGCGTATCCCAAACCGTGACGGTGGAAGCCGAACCGGCGCCGCCGACCATGGCATTGAGACTGGCAGTGGCGAGAGGCGTGATGGGCGGCATACTCGGCGGCATAGGGGGCGGCCCAAGGCCCGTGGGTGCAGCGGCAAGCGGCGCGCCCATGGAACGAGCCGACCTGGTCGCCCAGCCCCTGCAGGGACGTGGCTTCGCGGTTGCGCTCAAGACCTCATCGCAAGAGACCGCGCCGCACGTTCGCTCTTACTTCCCGGAAGCACTCTACATCAACCCGGAGATCATCACCGACGCCCAGGGCAACGCCGACATCTCCGTCCCGGTCGCCGACTCCATCACCACCTGGCGCATGGCCATGCTTGCCTCCACCGCCTCAGGCGCACTCGGCACCGCGACCTCGAGCCTGAAGGTCTTTCAGGACTTCTTTGTGGATCTCGATCTCCCGGTCACGCTCACCCAGGGCGACCAGGTTTCTCTCCCCATTGCGGTGTACAACTACTCCGGCAAGTCCGGCCAGGTCAGCCTCAAGCTCAAGCGGGAAGAATGGTTCTCGCTCGATCACGATATGCCGGACAAATCCGTTTCAGTGGAATCGGGCCGCGTGGGTGCTTCGCAGTTCACGCTCACCGCCACGCGCATCGGTAAATTCAAGCTTACCCTCTCCGCCCACATGGAGGGCTCTGCCTCTCGAGATGACATCGTGGTCCGCGAGATCGAGGTCATCCCCAACGGTCGCGAGCAGGACGTGGTCTTCAACGGCCGGCTCGAAGGCTCAGCCGCACACGATCTCCATTTTCCCCAGGCTGCTATTCCCGATTCCACCAGCATCCTGGTCCGTCTGTACCCCGGACCTCTTAGCCAGCTCATCGAAGGGATGGACAGCATTCTCAGCATGCCAGGTGGCTGCTTCGAGCAAACTTCCTCCAGTACCTATCCGAATGTACTTGCGCTCGACTACATGAAGCACACCAGGAAGCTAACTCCGGAGACGCACGCCAAGGCCGAAGGTTACATCGCCAACGGCTACCAGCGTCTGCTCACCTTCGAGGTCCCTGGAGGCGGCTTCTCCTGGTTCGGCGAGGCGCCGGCCAACAAGATACTCACCTCGTACGGCCTGATGGAGTTCAACGACATGGCAAAGGTATCTGACGTGGATCCCCGGCTGATCGAGCGCACCCGCGACTGGCTGGTCAACCAGCAACAGCCGGACGGCAGTTGGAAGCCGGATGCTTCCTTCATCAACGAGGGCGCCACCAATCGCTACAACTCCAACGTGCTCCGCATCACGGCTTACATTGCCTGGTCGCTGGTCGATACTGGCATGCCCCACGGCATTCCCCACGGCACGCCGGGGCAGGCGGGGCAGGCGGGGCAGGCGGGGCAGGCGATCGACAAGGCCAGGGATTTCATCGACTCTCACTTAAACGAAGCGCGCGATCCCTACACCCTGGCCGTCATCGCCAACTTTGCTACTGAGTATGGCCACGACCACGACTTCACCCGCCGCTCCATGCAGGCGCTGCTCGACGCGCGTACGGAAAAGAACGATCAGGTTTTCTGGAGCGCCGAAGAGACTAGTGTTTACTCCACGGGCGAGAGCGCTGCCATCGAGACCACCGGCCTGGCCACGCAGGCGCTGCTCAAGTGGGGGCGCGCATCAGAGACCGTGCGCAAAGCCCTCAATTTCATCTCGCAAAAGAAGCAGGCCTCCGGCGCCTGGGGCACCACCCAGGCCACCATCATGGCTCTTCGCGCTTTGCTGCTGGCGACCCAGCTGAGCGCGAGTGACGTGCACGGATCGGTCCACGTGATGCTTGACGGCAGGGAAGTGAAGACCCTCAACCTGACCGAGAGCAACAACGATCTGCTACACCAGTTCGTCTTTAAGGGTATCGATGCCCGCCAGGCTGCTTCGATCCGGCTCCACTTCGAAGGCGCCGGAAGCCTTGCATACCAGGTGGTGGGCCGTTCCTTTATCCCGTGGGACGAAAAGCCCGCCGCCGAGCCGCTCTCCATCAACATTGCCTACGACCGCACCCGGCTGTCGCAGAACGATATAGCCACTGAGACAGTGACGATCCGTAATAACCTCAGCAAGACCGCAAACATGATCATGGTGGATCTGGGCATTCCCCCGGGCTTCGATCTGCTGAGCGAAGACCTGCAATCGCTCCAGGAAAAAGCCGCGGGCGCCAACGCTGGGCGGCTGGAGAAGTTCAGCCTGACTGCAACCCAGGCCATCCTCTATTTCAACGGTCTTGCTCCGCACCAGGAAGTGACGCTGAAGGTCCGTTTGCGCGCCAAGTATCCGATACGCGCGCACACGCTGCAGTCGTGCCTCTACGAGTATTACGACCCGGACGTGAGCTCGATCGCGCGGCCGGTAAAGCTGGAAGTGGATGGACGATGAGAAGTACTGCCTCTACGAAAGACTGAGAGTCTGCGCGAGAAGCTCCAGCACCACCCGGATCCACGGGGGAATGAGGAAACGTGTCCGTGCAATAGAACCCCGGGTGCCCCATCCTCCGCCTGTTCGCGAAGGGTGAGGCACCTCGAATCCCGATTCTTAGTTCAAAAGAGCATTCCATGCGATTCTCGACTACCGTCAACACGAATGTCGCCCACAGCGGAGACCCCGCCGAATGGGTAGGCAGGCACGTTGAACGGGCGTGGCCCAGGTCTCGCTTGTGGACCAGGGGTACTCGAGCGCGATCACTCGCGACGCGTCGCCGCGGAGGCGTTGCTAAAATGGGTATTCTCTATTCCGCATGCTGAAAGGGCCCAATGGCTGCCTTCGGGAATGAACTGTCACGGCTGGTCGATGAATTAAATCGTTCGAAGGCTGCAACGGTAAGCGGGGGAAGTCCTTCGATCGACCGCTTACTGGCCCTCGCCGGCCAACGGGGCGCTTCCGATATCGTTTTGGTAGCTGGTTCGGCAATTGCGCTGCGCGTCAAGGGCTCTTTGACACCCGCCGCCGGCAAGCCATTGTCGTCCGAGGATATCCGCGGCCTATTGCTTCCGTTGTTAACCGCCCGTCAGGCAGAGGAGTTAGAAGCGAACAAGTCCTTGGACTTTTGTTTCGCGCGCGGGCAGATCGGAAGATTCCGAGCCAATTTCCACTATCAACGCGGTACGCTGGCGGCCAGCATTCGCCTGCTGCCTGCGCAGATCCCGTCGTTCGAGTCGTTGCATCTGCCGGCGGCACTGGCCCAGCTAGCCGAACCGCGGCAAGGGCTGGTGCTGCTCACGGGTCCGACGGGTTGTGGCAAAACTTCGACCCTCGCTGCGCTGCTTGGCCTGATCAACGTCCGTCGTCGCGCCCACATCCTCACCATCGAGGATCCGGTCGAATATGAGCATGCGAATCATAACTCCATAGTGGAGCAGATCGAAGTAGGCCATGACACACCCTCGTTTGCGCAGGCCGTGAGGGCCGTATTACGTCAGGATCCCGACGTGATCCTGGTGGGAGAAATGCGTGACGCCGAGACCATGTCTGCCGCGCTTACGGCCGCCGAAACCGGGCACCTGGTGCTCTCCTCTCTGCACACCAACGATACGTCTCAGAGCATTTCGCGCATCCTGGATATATTCCCCGCCGGGCATCAGTCGCAAATTCGGCAGCAGCTATCCCTGGCCCTGGTGGCCATCGTCACCCAACAGCTTGTACCGGCTGCAGAGAACGCAGGTCGCTACCCCGCGGTCGAGATTTTGATGGCCACGACCGCCATACGCAATCTGATCCGAACCGGTCAGGACCACCAGATTCGCTCCCACATCTCTACCGGTCGTGCCGAGGGCATGATGACCATGGAGCAATCGCTGGCCGAGCTGGTTGGCAGCGGGCGCATTCTGCGGGATACGGCTTTCTCCCACTGCTACAACATCGCCGAGCTACGACAATACCTGAAAGAATCGCCAAGCCAGCCCTGAAGTTGGAAAAACGGGGACCCGGCGTAAGGGTGTCGGTACTTGTGAGTCCATCCTCTGACGATCGGAATCCAATACGTCATGTACGCCATTCACCAGTCACAACTCCCGTTTGTAGGAATGTCCCACGAGTTCGTGGGCATGGATCATGGCAGCGTCGGCATCTCGTTCTTCGTGGTCATCGGCGAGCCCGGCCGGGGACCGCTCCTGCACAAGCACGATTACGACGAGGTCGTGTATGTCATCGAAGGCCGCTCAAAATGGAAGGTTGGCGATCAGGAGCGAGAGGCTATCGCTGGCGACGTCCTCATCGTTCGTGCCGGCGAGCCACACAAATTTATCAACAGCGGCGATGGGCCCCTGCGCCAGATCGACATTCATCTACACCCGAACTTCGAGACAACCTGGCTTGAAGAGTAGGGCAATCCCCTCTACCTGAAAATGCTCAGGTCTTCCGCAGAGCGGTCCATGGTCCACCGGCTCGGGGCGCGAAGCCATAGTCAGCCTCCCGGTCGGAACTCTCCCTCGTTCGGCGGTGTCTAAGAACTTGAAGGAATTTCTCGGCTAGCTCTCCTCCGTAGGAGGTCGCTATGCGTCGTACCAGCAGATCCGCGCTCATCCTCTGTCTCGCTTCGACAGCGTCTTTGGCTCAAATTTCCGTAAGAGACATCTTCGTACCGCTGGAAAGTAACTGCCCCATTGGTATACATGCGACGCTCGAAAAGAGTGGAAACTTGCTGGCCCCTCAACGGCTACGGGTAATTCTGAGCGGATGGCCTCCTTTTGCCATAGTTGCTTCCCGCATCGCCGTTCATGGCCTTGGGCCAGTTGCCAACCGTCCCGAGCCCTCAGAGATTGCGAGGAGTTTAGACCTAAGTCGAATTGTGGATTATCCAAGACCAACTGTCTCTACTGGCAACGTATCGCATGTCTCCGCTGAGAACATCCTGCCCTGGCCTCCTCCGCCAGGGCAGCCCATCATCGTACGCGTCAACTCGCCCGACTCAAGTTGGTACGCCTGGGTGAGCGGCTTCAGCGCCGTCAATTCTATCGATCTGGAATCCGTGAGCTATGCAGACGGCACAAGCTGGCACGCCTCAAATGGAACGCCTTGTCGGGTCTCCGTAGTTCCATCACTCTGGTAAAACAGTGTGACTGCCTCTTTCTCAATTCACTCTTTGCGTGGCCGATGTTTGCGGCCAGCCAGTAAAATCTGTGCATGAATGAGCAGACGTCCGTTTTCTCCGGCGCAAAGCAGGCGCAGTCTTCCCCTCTTCCGCTTCTAGGCAAAACTGCCCTCGTTACAGGAGCCTCACGCGGCATTGGAGCAAGCGTGACGCGGCAGCTTGGACAGCTTGGAATGGATGTCGCCATCAACTATCGGAGCAAGGGACCGAAGGCGCATGGAGTCGCAGATGAGTTAATTGCCCTGGGAAGGAAGCCGCTACTCGTTCAAGGCGATATCACCGACGCTGGGGACATCGCGAACATCTTCGATCGTATTCAAGCTTCCTGGGGGCGGCTTGACCTTCTCGTCTTGAATGCAAGCGGGGGCCTGGAGCAAGATAAGGGTCCTGATTATGCCATGCAATTGAACCTCACGGCACAAGTGAACCTTGTGCACGGAGCGCTGCCACTCATGCAGCGCGGAAGCCGAATCGTTTTCGTAACCAGCCATCTTGCCCACTTTCACGGCAAGGGACCAGGGTACGACGGCTATGAACCTGTTGCGGCCAGCAAAAAGGCGGGTGAGAACGCTTTGCGCGCGATGATTCCGAATCTGTCCGACAGAGACGTTCGTCTCGTGATTGTCAGTGGTGATTTGATCGAGGGCACAATTACACCAAAACTCCTGGAACGGCAAAGCCGTGGCTTGATCCAGAGGCGGAGGCAAGCAGTGGGTTCCTTACCTGATGTAGAAGAGTTTGCTGCCGCCATTGTTCAGGCAGGGATCGACGATAGGTATTCCAGCGGTGAAACCATCTACGTTGGAAGCACAGAGTGGGGTTGAGCGCTCACCGTCGATCTATCCTCCAACGCCGTGCCTTTGCAGATCCAAGCTTATGGGGTCCGGCTCATAGCCCTCGTCCCGTAAGGTTTTCTGGACGAGCGAGCGGAGTGCCTGCTCGTTTGCATCTTTCGCAAGCTTGCAATGTCGCCGAATTACCTCTTCACCACTCGTAATGCGAATCAGCCAATCCGATTTGCTCTTATCCCAGGTGACTTCTACCCGATCCGCCCGCATGGCCACCTCCGACTGGAAACGATACGACACCGTAGTCAAAGGTACAACCCAAAAGCGTATCCGTGAAGCCAGGAATGACCCAGAGGACCACGTAGCCCTGGCCCCTCGTACGGTCCCCCGGAACTGGTCGACTCCAGGAACAAAGCTACGGGCGTTGATTTATTCAAGAATGCTCACTTTTTCCGTAGGGCGGTCCATTGGCCATCGGCTCGGCCCTCCACTTTCATTCGCCCCTTTGCCGAATCTCCATCGATCCATCCGGCCAGGGTTGCCGTCACGGGCGCCGGCTTATCACCCGGCCAGGTGCCGTCAAAGGTAAGCTCGATATAGCCATTACGCCATGTACCGCTGATTGGTTGATCCTGGCCGAACGCACCGGACCATGTGCCTTTCACTGCGTTGCCGTCGCGACGGAGGTTCATCGATCCTTCGTAACTCCCGTAGTCGCTGGCGAACTTTACATCCCATGTTCCGGAGGCTTCGCCATCATTCGTGACCGTTTCCGCTTTCGCAGGAACAACTCTCACGTTGGAGAAATAGGCTTCCTCCCCGGGATAACCCCATAAGCCGACACTGCCCTGCAGGTCTTCGCCTTTCAACCCATGTACGATCAAGCTCGGATTCTCCGACCCGTCGAGGTACAACTTCGCTGTCCTTCCGTGCACTTCGATCTTTACTTTGGTCCATACCTCAGGCTGCAAGTTCGCATGGGATTCGTAGACCGACGGCCATTCCCTGCGCAGCCTGTACCAATCGAATCCTGGTGCAGCGACGTATTGCACGGAGTGGTTCCGCATCGCCTGATCATCGGAGTGGGAGTTCCCCGGCCGAAGATAAAACATATCGTAGTGCGAAGCATCCGTCCTGGCCCGGAACGCGACCCCCACAAAGCCCGGCATCCGTACACCCGGCGGCGTGATGATCTTGATGGCGATATCGGCCTCGATCGTTCCGTCCTGCATCTGGATCCCCTTAAGGAAGGCGAAGACATCTTCCTTCGATGGTGTGGTCAACCGAACCGCTTTGCGTCCCTGGTATTCGACTATGTCTGCCTTTCCGCCAGTCACGATCAGATTGTTCCCATCGGTCAGCGCGAAGCTCTGCGCTGCCTGTGTCGTTGGCTCCGGGGTACGAGGGGCCTGTGCGTTCGCGGAAAGGAACGTAGAGATGGCAAGCAATACGGCTCCCGCGGCTTGCAATAAACCGGAGCCCTCGATGGGCTTGCCAAGTTTTGTGGCGGAAGGCGTGCTGATTGTCATGGGATGGGTCACCTCGTTCTTCCCGCAACTCCGGCACCCAGGGAGTCCTCAGAGAGTGCCAGGCTGGAAGTCTCACAAGCACTTCCCAGGCCAAAGCATGATTCCCTTAAACTTCGTGGAATGAAATGCGCGCTTTCGTAGCGGCCGGCGCGGGTGTTCAAGGTGGGACACGAGTGTCCGCGAACGAACAGGAATGGACGTCGGGTTTCCCGTGGTTTGCAGTGAATAGGTTCAGCTTCCTCTTAAGAAGAGCCGGCTATGAATCTCGAGCTCGATCTTGATCCGGCTTGGCGGGGCGAACACAAATGCTAACCTGACGCTGGGATCGATATTTCATGGGACTTTTGAGCCACCTTCTATTCCCATGGGGCTTGCTGCTCCAGGGATTTGCGATCGTCCACTTCATCCGGCGACGGCCGGACATGTATTGGCTTTTCATCATCCTTTTTCTCGGTCCGCTCGGCGCGCTGGTATATATCTTCGTCCAGGTGCTTCCTGACCTTGGACTGCTCCGCCAATCCTTCAAAGTATTTCCCCGCCGCAAGCGGATTCGTGAACTGGAGACGATGGTCCAAGACAATCCCTCGGCCGGGAATTACGAAGAACTGGGCGACCTTTACATGGACGATGGCAGGCTCCTGTTAGCACGGGCCGCGTTTGACAAAGCCATTGCAGCCCGCGCCGACACGCTCGATCCCTTCTACCGGCGCGGCGTTTGCGCCATCCTTTTGGGCGATGCGGCAGCGGCGTTACCAGATCTGAAACGAGCAGTGGACAAAGACCCGGAGTACGATTTTCATCGCGCCGCCGGATTGCTCGCCCACGCCTACGCGCAGACCGGACAAAAAGAAAAAGCCGAGGCGCTCTTCCGGCAAACGACAATCACGTCGACATTGTCGGAGACCTATTTGAACTTTGCCGATCTGCTGGCGTCTGAGGGACGCAACGCCGAAGCCCGCGTGTGGGCGCAGAAGGTACTCGACAAGAAGCCCACCATGCCCGACTACCTGCGCCGGCGGGAGCGGCCGTGGTTCCGAAGTGCGCGCGCGATGCTGAAGCGGCTGCCCGGGTGAAGCCTCTGGATGCGCTCGCCACTCCTATATATATAGTTGCTAATTCGCGGTTAAAGTTAGAGAATTTCCCGGCTTAAGATTTCCCTGCTAACCGGAGGTGGGTGTGGTCCCTCGAATAACCATAGTTGCCGTCCATTGCGTCACCCTGGCCCTTCTTGCGCATCCAGCGCTTGCGTGGCAAACGACGAAAGACTCCGCCGCGCAGAAGGATACCAGCTACATCGACGCCGACGGCACGGCGCACATCACGCGCGTGGTGCCTCTGCCGGCCACCGTCAGCCCCGAGGCGCAGAAGGGATTGGCGCACCAGGTATCGGATGCTGATCCGAAGCAGACTCTGGCTCAGAGACGCGCGGAGACGGACGCGGCAGCAGCCGCCGGAGCCAAGGCAAACCGCGCAGTCTACCCAGTGAATATCGCATCCTCGACCATTGCCGGGATCCCGGTTTGGGTGGTCACTCCTCTCGATGGCGTCCCGGCGGATAAGCAGGATCGGGTCTTGATCAATGTCCACGGGGGCGGCTTCAACAGCGATTCCGGCTCCCTCAACGAGTCGATCCCGATTGCCAACCTTACCCGTACCAAGGTCATCTCGGTGCTCTATCGGCTCGCTCCCGAACATCCGTTTCCTGCTCCGGTTGACGATACGGTTGCGGTTTATCGCGAACTGCTCAAAACCTACAAGCCGCAAAACATCGCTCTTTACGGCACCTCGGCCGGCGCCATTCTTACCGCGGAGGCAGCGGTGAAATTCAAACAGCTTGGCCTGCCATTGCCCGCGGCGCTCGGCATTTTCACGGGCTCAGGAGACTTCAGCAAGGCCGGCGATTCGCATGCAATGTACACGGTGCGCGGTCTGGCCGGATACCTGGAACCGCCCGCCCCCGGCGTGCAATGGCTGTCGCAGTATGTCGGCTCAACCGATCCCAAAGACCCGGTTTTATCGCCCGTCTATGCGGATCTGCATGGGATGCCTCCGGCCCTCTTCGTAACCAGCACGCGCGACCTGCTTCTGAGCGATACGGCGACTCTCCATCGCGCTTTTCTGCGCGCTGGAGTGGAGGCGCAACTGGTCGTTTTCGACGGTCTCAACCATGCCTTCTGGTATAACCCGGATACTCCGGAATCTCGCGAGGCGGACGCCATCATGGCGCACTTTTTTGATGATCATCTTGGCAAGCCGGCAGCGCGATGAACCGCCATCCTGTCGTACAGAGACGGTATGTCTCTTTCACTCCGCTCGTAGGGCTTGCATTGGGTGAACCGATGCTGCACGGCGAGCCGGGATGAGGCACGCGACCACTGCGGCCAGCAGCAGCAGGAGCGCCACCAAACCGAAGACGGAAAAGTCGATCTTGCCCACCCCGAACAGGGTGCTTTGCATGCCGCGGCCCACAAAATAGGTGCCAATAAAGCCCAGCAACAAGCCAACCGAGGCCAAAGCCAGGCCTTCGCGAACCACCAGCGCTACGACTCGATTGCGATCCGCCCCTAAGGCCATGCGGAGAGCGATCTCGTGCCTGCGTTGGGCTACCGAGAAAGACATCACTCCATAAACGCCGAGAGCAGCCAGCAGCAAGGCGACGATGGCGAAGGTCACAAATAGGATCAGCGTGAAGCGATCGTTAGACAGAACAAGGTCGCGCACCTCATCCATCGATCGCGGTTGGCCCAGGGCGATCTCCGGGTCGACCGAGTGCACTGCTGCGGCAATGCTCTTGACCATAGCATCAGGATCGCCGGCCGTTCGCACTCCAATACCTGCGCTGGGCCAGGGTATCTGCCAGAAGGGAATGTACATCTCCGGCCCTTCCCGACGCATCCCGCCCGCGCGCACGGTATGGTAAACCCCGACGATCTGCCAATCGATGGGAGGACCGAGCTTGGTTACGCCGGGAATCAGTTGTTCGACAGAGATGCGCTGCTGCAACGGGTTTGTGCCTTTCAGGTATTCCTTTACGAACTCTTCATTGACCACCGCGACCTTGATGCTGGAGGCGGTGTCTTGCTCGTTAAAGCCGCGCCCGTTCACCAGGTGAATCCCGAAGGTTTGAAAAAAGTCCGGGGTCACCATGCCAAAGCCGGATAAGGGGCGCATGGAAGGATCGCTGAACGCGGGCTTGCCGACGATCGTGAAGGGCATGCCAAAGCCGGCTCCGAAGAGCGGTAAGCCGGTCATCGCAGTGGCCGAGCTAACACCGGGCACAGCGTCAATGCGTGAGAGAATCTGCCGGTAGTAAGAGATGATCTTATCCGGCTCTTTGGGGCGCGAGTCCGGGACAGGAAGGAAAAAGGTCAGCACGTGATCGGTGCGGAGGCCAAGGTCCACGCGCAGCAGGTTGACAAAGCTGTGGATGGCCAGGCCGGCACCGGTGAGCAGCGTGAGTGCGAGGGCCAGCTCTCCGATTACCAGCAGCTGCCGCAAACGGTGCCGGCCGGCTCCCATGCCCGAGCGTCCGCCTTCCTTAAGCGTCTCGCCGGGATCAATGCGGGAGGCGTACCAGGCAGGCGCGCTGCCAAAGAGAAGGCCCGCCAGCGTGGTGGCCGCCATGGTGAAAAACAGGATGGGGAGATTGAGCCGCAGGTCGGCTTCTATCGGCAGCGTGTGCGCCGGCATAGTGGCGATGAGGGCGCGCAGCATCGCGTAACCCACGCCGATGCCCAGGATGCCTCCGACGACGGAGAGCAGCAGGCTCTCGGTGAGCAGCTGCTGGAAGATGATCTTGCGCGTCGCGCCCAGCGCGCTACGCACGGCCAGTTCCTTCTGCCGGGCAATGCCGCGGGCAAGCAGCAGGTTGGCCACGTTGACGCAGGCGATCAGGAGAATGAAGCCGACCGCGCCCAGCAGGAACCAGAGCGTCTGTTTACGTTCACTGGGCAGAAAGTCGTTCTTGAGCGGCTCTACGATAGCGCCCCAGCCCTTATTGCTCTGGGGGTAAACCTGCGCGATGTGGTTGGTCACGGAGTCCATGTCGGCCTGTGCCTGCTTAAGGGTCACGCCGGGTTTCAGGCGACCCATGGCGACCAGCCAGTGAAAGTCATGGTTAAGCTGTTCGGGTTTGAAAGCCAACGGCGCCGCAATCTGCGCTTCGCTTCGGTCAAAGATGCCAGGCGCGAGAACGCCGACCACGGTATAGGGCTCTCCGTTGATGCGCATAGTGTGGCCCACAAGCTTGGGGTCGGCGCCCAGGTGCGACCAGAGCTTGTGGGTAAGGATCACTTCGTGGTCTTTGCCGGCCACGCCTTCCTCGGGAAGAAAGTCGCGGCCGAGAAAGAAGGGGAGGCCGAGCATATTGAAGTAGCCGGGTGTGAACAGTCCGCCATCGATGTTTTCCGGCTGGTCTTTGCTAGCGATATTGAAGGAGCCGCCGGTAGTGGCGTTGAGATCCTGGAAGGAGTGGTTCTGGCGCTTCCAGTCGGTGTAGTCGCCGGCGGAGATTCCATTGCGGAAGGTTTTGATTTTGGACCACACCATGACCAGTTGGTCCGGTTGCGGGTAGGGCAGGGGAGCGAGCAGGGTGGCGTAGTCCACGGTAAAGATGGCGGTATTAGCGCCAATGCCCAAGGCGAGGGTGCACAGGATGGTAAGGGTGAGGCCGGGGTTCTTCCACAGCATGCGCACGGTGTAACGAAGATTGCGAAGCAGCGTTGGCATCGAACCACCTCAGGGCAGAGCTCGGCTACGATTTCGAAAGACTACGCTAGTAATAGACGCAAGGTTCCGGCGAAGTGATCAGAAGAGAGGCTTTTTTTCTTTAATTGCCAGGGATGGGTTATTCAGTTGCCGAATCTCGTTTGTTCTTGGTATTTGCGTCTGTTTCCTTAAGCCTTCCTAGGTCCTTCCAAAGAGGTGTCACGGTGCTTCATTCCCCGCGGCGCCCTCAGCCTCCCAGGGATAGTCAGCGCCTTTGCCCAATTGCAAGAAGACCGTTACAAGGCCGATTACGATGTTGGATGGGTATGGTCACGCACTGACGTGAACAACACCTTGGCAATTGCGGATGAAGCTTTCAACACTTGGCGAAGTATTCGCAAAGAGAAGCCGCCACAGCATCATCTCATGTCAATGTTTGGGGCACGGCACTAGGATCACGTTAACGAACCTCTGTAAGGTTAGAACCAAGTAAGGGTGATCGTGAGCGGGATCATGAAAACCCAGGGGTAATTTCCGACTCTCCCGCATTCTCCGGTGTCTTTTTGTTCTTGTGCAAAAATATGCGAAATAAGCGAGATAAGCGAGATAAGTCCTGGGCGCGGTGGAGTCTCTCTGTGTAGAGGGTGTAATGGCCGTAATACGTGGCGTGGCTCGCCTTTTGAAACGGACCTAGGATTAGGTCGCTCTCTCTCGACCGCGGTGCAGCCTATTCAGCCATTTTTAAAATTTGATATTTTTGGGTCTTTTTTAGGTTCGGGAGCTCAGCTCGGTGTGGCGGTGCCGAATAAGTCCTTTGTTTCACGAAGATGATCAATCAATCAATGTGTGCGCCCTCATTCGAGGGAGAGGCCGTTCCAGGGATGGTTTGGGGGATGGTTTGGCAAACTTTAAAATGAGCGCCAAAAGCGCTACAAGCGCCATAAGCCCATAGGGATGGAGTCTTGGAACGGGGCAGGCGGGGCAGGCAAAAGAAGGCTTGACCCCGATTTCCTGCCACGCTGTGCCAGAGAGGTCCGCGTGTGCGCCTTTCATTAAGGAAAGGCGCATGGAGCGCCACCAGCCTCCGCAGGAAATCGGGGCGAATGGGCCACCCAACATTTGTTGCGAGTTCTCACGCAGGCACTCAGGGCGGTGTCCGGTGGGTTGGTGTTCTCCAAGTTGTCAAAACTGCTCAATCAAGAGGACGCACTGAGCGCACCCCTGCTTACGCATTGATTTCTTCTCTCCGCAGGCACCCTTTCGGGGCGCAGGAATGCTGGGGATAGGCGTGATTCGTCACTGTCACATTATCGTTTGCTACACCCACATCATCATGCGGACAAGCGCTGATGCTTTCCGGGCGGTTGGCGGCAGATGCACGGGTAGAGCGCGCCGGTGCAAGGCCAAACAGGGCCGTCGTGGCAAGACGGCGCTGACGTGTGGATTCTTACTCCCAAACTAGTACGGTTTTTGGGGCGCGTCGAGACTGAGGGAGAGAATATCTTTTTGGTAACCAGCCGCGTTCATTACCAGCCCATTTGTCAAATTCGCTCCAGGGCATTGGAGAAAGGAACCCCGTTGCGTCAGCAGCGCGTTAGCGTTTCAAATTTTGGGCGGAATTGCTCACTTTAACTACGAGGGTTCTCCTATTGACTTTCTATAAGAGTCCGGTGTAGTCATATAGTCATTCGATAGGAGATGCGCCTGTGAGCTCACAGCATGGGGAGCCAGCGTGTTGTCGCGGCAAGGACGGATGCGCTGAAGGCAATGTGAGGTGGAGCGATGGGATTTAGATCACGAGTCGGGAGTTGCTTACGAAGTCTCTTGCAAAAACGGCAAATCGAGAACCAATTGGACGCAGAGGTACGCGCTTATGTCGATCTAGTCGCCGATGAGAGGATCGCGGCAGGGATGCCGGCCGCAGAGGCTCGCCGCACCGCTCTGGCTGACTTCGGGGGTCTCGAGCAGGTCAAACAGGCTGTTCGTGACCGGCCGACCGGCATGTGGCTGGATATCCTGGGCCACGACGTGCGCTATGGACTTCGCCAATTGCGCCACAATCCGGCATTTACGCTGACGGCGGTGATTACGCTCGGGCTGGGCATTGGCGCAACCTCGACCATCTTCTCCGCGGTGAATGCTCTGCTGCTAAGGCCGCTGCCTTATCGAGGTCCAAACACGCTTGTGTGGGTATCGAACTACTGGCCCAAACTTCATTTGGACAGGGTGATGTCCCCCAACTTCATTGCTGCGCGATCCGAGGCGCGGTCGTTCACGCAGCTTGCTGCCTACACCTATGGCGACGGCAATCTGACCGGCGGTGGGGACCCGATCCGCATTACTCGGGCAAACGTGACCGCCAACTTCCTATCTATGTTGGGCGTGGAAGCGCAGATTGGCCGCACATTTGCTGACGGCGAGGACCAGGGAAACGGATCGAATGTGGTGCTGTTGAGCGATCACTTGTGGCGTAGCCGGTTCAATGCAAGTCCAAATATTCTCGACAAAGCGGTGACGTTGGACGGCGTGGAACAGACGGTGACCGGCGTCCTGCCTCCGCACTTTCGTTTTCCCGATGTGCAACTGGAGCCGGATATTTATGAGCCATTGGGACTGGATCCCGCCAGGAGCGCAAACGACAAACGGGTTTTGCTCTTGTCTGTCATTGGCCGGTTGCAGCCGGGGATAAGCGCGCGACAGGCGCAGGCCAAGATGCTGACTTTCTTTCTGGCGCGCACCAGAAACTACCCAGCGGGATTTGCGCATATGGCGCAAGGGCAAGAGGTAGTTGTCGAACCGTTGCAGCGCCATATCATGGGCGACCATCGTAAACCGCTCCTCATCCTGCTCGTCTCGGTGGGCCTTGTGCTTCTGATCGCTTGTGCCAATGTCGCCAATCTGCAGCTGGCGCGCGCGACGTCAAGGCGGCACGAGACTGCCATCCGCGGCGCTCTTGGCGCTTCGCGGATGCGCATTGTTCGACAACTCCTGGTGGAAAGCTTGATCCTCTCGTTTGTCTCCGCGGCTTTGGGGCTGCTCATCTCCTTTGTGATCTCCACCCTGGTTCGACACCTGCAGCTACCTGAGGCGCCCCAGGGCGTCCTCGGTTTGCGAATGACGCAACTATTGCGCCTGCCCTTCGGCAAACTAAGCGCTTCTATCGGAGTGGATGGTTGGGTACTTGTCTTCACAGTGGGCGTTGCGTTCCTGACCACTGTGCTGTCCGGGCTCGCGCCGGCCATTGGGGGGAGCCGCACCGATCTGAGAAACGCGCTACAGTCTTCCGCCTTGCGCATCACAGCGGGGCGCGAGCAGCGGCTTCTACGCAACTCTTTGCTATTGGCGGAAGTTGGACTGGCGCTTGTCCTGCTCGCATCTGCAGGCCTTCTGGTCCGAAGCTTCGTCCATGTGCTCCATTACGATTCGGGCTTCGATCCGCACAACACGCTTACTGGGATTACGCTTCTGAGCTCCTCCCGGTATCCGTCGGACGATCGCATCAGGACGTTTGTCGATCGGCTGTTGCCGCGGCTGTCCGGGCTTCCGGGGGTGACCGCCGTGGCCGCAACCAGCTTGCTTCCCATTCAGCCCAACGAGATGTCCGGAGGCATCACCTTTGAAGGTGTTCCGGCCCCGCCGGTGGGCATGCGGCCGACAGTTTCCGTGGTCAGCGTCACCCCGGATTACTTCCGAGCCATAGGCACTCCAATCTTCCAGGGGCGCGCTTTCGGTCCATCGGACACGGCCAAGTCGATTCCTGTCACCATCGTTAATCGTGAATTCTCCAAGCGCTTTTTTGCGGGAGACGCGCTGGGAAAACGGTTCCACTCGATGGCATGGGGGCCGGAACATCCGCCAGTCACGATTGTGGGCGTGGCCGATGATGTCCGCCACGGGGGCTTGGAGCAGGACGTGCAGCCCGAGATGTTTCTTCCTATCGCTCAATTGGCGCACAATTCAATAAACATTGTCTTGCGTACCGCAAACAATCCGTCCTTGCTCGCCAATGCGCTGCGAGGCGCCGTGACTGCGGTGGACCCCGACCAGCCCGTCTTCGATATCGAAACCATGGATCAGCGGGTGTCGGAGGCCGTTGCTCAGCGACGGTTGATCATGCTCCTGATCACCTGCTTTGCGTTGCTGGCCGTGGTTTTGTGCGCAGTAGGAGTTTACGGAGTTTTCTCCTACTCGGGTACCCAGCGCATGCATGAGATGGGCATACGTTTGGCTCTTGGCGCCTCGCGAATGGGACTGCTCCGGCTGGTAGTGATAGAAGCTGGGCGGCTCATCGTACTGGGTGGCATTTGTGGAGTGGGCGCGGCGCTTGTGCTGGGCAGGCTCCTGTCCAGCTTGCTGGTGGGGGTCACATCCCACGACCCGCTCACCTTTGCGCTTGCCTGGGTGCTGATGACCACAGTTGCGCTGCTCGCAAGCACCGTGCCTGCGGCGCACGCGGCGAGAACGGATTTAGTTGCCGTGCTTCATGTGCAGTAGGAAAAGCCGCACCGCCGCAAGCCGGCAGGAATTCAGCGACATGAACCTGTTACCACCGTGTGATCCAGGCGAACCTGACATAAGCCAAACGGGTAAACTATCAACATTGAGATTCCATGGTCTGCAACGAATACATGCGACTGGCGGGCCTGTCTGAGAGCAAACGTAAGGCTTATGCCTACATCCGTCTCAATGAAGGAAAGGTACGCTTATCAAAGGGCCGGTATGATGAACTGGTCAAAGAAGGATACGCAGCAATGACCGCCTCCATCAAGGACTTAGGCTGGCATGCAATGAACTGTTCTGTTTGTAAGAATCAGTCTGCGGAATTGGGTGCCCGGAACAGTAGGGCACAAGTACCAGGGAGCAGACGAAACGTCACCTGCCTAAGAGCGCTACAACGTACAGACACCAGGCAGCCCGCTCAAACCCAGCCCCCTTCTTTCCGCGTCCGCTCGATCAAATGATCCGGTGCAATTATCACAGTGGTCTTCTCATTAGAAGGCCGACGCCGAAACGGGTTTGGGTGTTTCCGGTCATCTTAAAGTCGCAAGCATGGTAAAAATCCTTCGCATGTGGATTACCGATGACATGCAGGGCATCGGATCCCAGCTTACGCGCCGCGTCCGCGCAATATTCGACGAGCGAACGTGCAATACCGCGTCGCCGGAAATCTGGATCAACAAACAATGCATCCAGTTCGGTGCCTCCGTCCGTACGAGGCAGGATGGCAGAAAACCCCACGATTGCGCCGTGCCACTCCGAAACAAATACTCGACCAGCGATGATCTGTTCCAGCGGCAACTCGATGGCGTCGGAGTTGGCGAGCAAGGCGTCGCGATCGCCGGCATTCGTAAGCGATGCGCGCAGTTGCAAGTCTTCAAGCAGCTTTTGTTCTGAAGCAACTGCGGGGCGAATGACAAGATCGCTCATGACAGCGGAGTGTACACCAGAACATATTGCCTGGCCTTGACGTCGATCGAGTGCGCGGGTGCCGCATTTTGTGCCATCTGCCGGCATCGGGAACCAAATGTGATACCTCTGCCGCATTAGCCTACTGCCAACGGGTCATTGAACGAGTTAAGCAAATTGTTAGTGTCGTATATATGAAAAGCTTGGCGCTCGCGGTCTTGTTAACCTCCGCAGCATTCGGTCAAACCCACAAGACCGAATTAGCCATCCACTGCGTCTCGTTGCCCGGAGACGAAGTCGGAAGTCAGCTTTGCAGTGCACTTCGCCTCGCAGTGGCGAGAAGTCCCCAATATGAGGAGGCTGCTGCCAATCCACAAGGATGGCAGCTTCGGCTTGCGACGATGGGGATCGATGACAACAAAGGCACCGCCGTCTCGATGACCCTGGTCTATCGCGCGCTGTATGTGGTGAATACTGTTCAGGTTTGCGGGGCATCCGTCGTCCCAGATTGTGCGCAAGGCATGCTGTCTGATTCCGATGATCATATAAAGTTGCTTGAAAAGGCGGTCACGGACCAGGTGGCAAGGCAGCTCGCTCCCTAGAGCCTGCATCCTGGTGCCCTCCTTGATTCTGTTGCTGGTTCCTTACTAAATGTGAGCTATTTAGCTCAGACTCCGAGAACGATCCTTGTCAATACTTGACAATGGATAAGAAAAGCTTGGTGCTTGCTGTCTTGTTAACCTCAGCAGCATTCGGTCAATCCCACAAGACCGACATAGCTATCCACTGCGTCTCCTTGCCTGGAGATGTAGTCGGAGAACAGCTTTGCAGCGCGCTTCGGCTTGCTGTGGCGAGAAGTCCCCAATATGAGGAGGCTGTTGTCAATCCGCAGGGATGGCAGCTTAGGCTTGCGACGATGGGCATCGATGACAATAAAGGCGCCGCAGTCTCGATGACCCTGGTCTATCGCGCGCTGTATGTCGTGAATACTATCCAGGTTTGCGGGGCATCCGTCGTCCGCTGATTGCGCGCAAGGTATGCTGTCCGATTCCGACGATCACATAAAGTTGCTGGAAAAGGCAGTCGAAGACCGAGTCGCTAAGCAGCTCGCCCCTTAGGGTCTGTATGCCGGTGTCCTTCCTGACCCTGTTGCCGCCCTGCTTTATCGCCCGCCTGCATCTGACCTTGCAGAGCGATTGAACGTTGAAACCCGCACGGCGCCGCTCAGACACCACGGCGTCCGGCGTAACCTCCATGGCCAGGCTGTCGATTGTTAGCCGGCCAGTGGCTCATACAAGCCTTAGTTGGCTTGAGTGAGCAGCGAGCAAAACGCCAAGGCTCACCGTTTGAATGGCCACGCACACCAACTGTGCTTCGGAGAAGCGCCAGTATCTCGGCCGTGCGCTGGTCGTCCGGTAAAAATCAAGCACGAACCGAACCACCGCATACATGGAGAGATATAGCCAGAAGATGGACCCGGCTGTGCCTGGAAATCGCCAAAGCAGGGTAACCAACATCCCAAAGAGAGCTGCCTGTGCAGCGGCCTCGACGAGTTGTATCGGGAACACGCGGGTACCCGGGTTGGGGCTGGGGGAGTACCTTCTGCATCCGTGGTTGGTCGATTCAAAGATGTCCCGGGAGTACAGGATTCCATTGCTGGACGGCTTCCCGTAGCAGCAACCGCCGAGGAAGCATCCGATGCGAGCCAGGCATCCATACAGCGGGATGAGTGTTCCGATAAATGCGAACGCAAGGTTCAGTGGCTGCTTGTACAGCAGGCTTACGGCCAGAAAACTTGGAATGATGACCAGGATGCAATCCTGCAAAAACGACCGTGCCGCTGCTTTGCCAAGGGCCTTTTTCATTTCCAGCACAAGTTTATAAACCACCAAGGCCATCACCGTAGCCACAGCAAGACCGAGGCCAGATACATTGGGGAAGCGCCGAGAAAACACCCAGGCATAGACAAGCGCCGCCAAGGTCGCGGCATCCGACATGATCCAATACGGCTTGTAGTGCACTCGGAACAGGGTGAGCCTGTTCGCGTGAGTAACGATGGCGTCAAGAAGAGGAGTGCTACCTTCTTCTACGGCAGAGTCTGCGTGACGGAGGTGTTCCGGGGTTGCCCACTCGGTAGGCGGTAAACCGGACCTATCTGTTCCCCACATGGTTGCAATTTGCACTGGAAAGGCTCCCTATCTTCATTCTCGAAACTCACATCTGTGCCTTGGTAGTCTGCAATCCAAAGGCCAACACATGAATGAGTGAAATGAGGCTCTTACGCTGATTCGGACTCCCGGCTTTCGCGAGAATTAACGAGATATCGTGAAAGGCTTCGGGAATCCAGCTTGGCGATCCAACGCGGCCATTGCCTAGTACCTGGTCACTCAGGGTCCGATCGTTCCCAGCCACCTCCGGATTGGGCGCATACTTGATTAAGGAGGGCGAATGAAAACATGCCCGAATTGCAGCACGATCATGGAAGTCGTAGACGTATCCGCACTGCCAGTACCGCCGGCCGATGATTCAACGATCCCGGGGGTGCCAAGAGTGCGCTCTCTATGTCCAAGCTGTAAGCATCTCGAAGAGGGTTACCCGAAAGGGCGCAACCTGCAACAAGTCTGATCGACGAGCACAGCCTGTGCACTCCAGCGGAGATCCTTCAGCCTCTTCGCTCAACGTTTTCCACTGCAGCAAATACATCTGGGCCATGCCAGTCCTGCTCATGATCGCTGGTTGGCCCTCAGGAGCGGTCCACCCGAGCGGGAGATAAGTGTGACGAGAGAAACGGGACAATCCCGCTCCTCGTCTGGGAAAAAGCCACGTGAATATTTGGTAGTTGACGTTCCAGGACTTTGGGGCGTATGTTTCGTGTGCGCGTCCCCCCGCAACGAAGACCCCCGTCTCAAACTAGATTTAGAAGTACGCAAGTATGCGTCATTGGTTGTTTAAATCTGCCCCCAATCTCTCCTGTGCCTTCCGCTGCGCTACCAGGAGTAGGACTCCGGTTTGTCGAGTCATTGCTCACTAATCTCGACACCACGATAGGTACCGCGCGGCACGGAAGTGCGCTTCCTTTGCCGACTTCGTTGACTATGGCCAGATGGATCAAACCACTCCTGTCGCAGAACAAAAGTGGATATGGGTCGGCCCCACGAGGTTCACATTTGGAGGAACTGTTTCATGTTGAGGACTTCGACGCTTAGCCCCTTCGGGGCCTGCCTTAGACCAGCCATCACTCGATCTATGATCATCACCACGATGCTCTGTAGTTTCGGAGCTAACCTGCTAAGTGAAAATCTAAATAAGAAGGGTTGTGTAACCGCTCCATCTGGTGTGGTGAGTTGGTGGCCCGGGGACGGAAATACGCATGACATCGTTGGCCCGAATCATGGGGAGTTATTCGGCGGAGCAACCTTCGTTCCCGGATTCGTGGGACAAGCCTTCAAATTTGACGGTATCAATGATTACTTCCAGTCCGGCGCAACCGGCATGCCTCAATCAAACGCCGACAGGACACTGGAAATGTGGGTGAAGCTTGATTCCATTCTGCCGCCGGATGTGGCAAGTTCCGGCTATTTCGAAGCTTTCTTCGCCGGCTATGGCCAACCAGGATATTCGACCGAATTCTTTGAGCTTTTGGCCGAGTATCAACCTCCTTTTGGCAATGCCTTTGCATGGAGCCAATGGGGTGATCAGCTGGTGGGTCCGTTGCTTTATAAAGGGGAGCCGTTCGAACCCAATCGCGGATGGCATCACTTTGCGGTCACGCTGAACAGCGCCAGCGACATTGGTACCGTCTTATTCCTTGATGGTGTTCCGGTAGCGAGGCGGCAAAATTATCAAATCAATACCCCCGGCGGAACCACATTTCTCATGGGCAGGATTCCCGGCGCTAACGGCGACATTCGGCGCATGCATGGCGAATTGGACGAGGTAACGGTTTACAACCGAGCACTCTTGCCCGACGAGATCGAGGCGATCTTCAGGGCCGGAAAAGCCGGCAAGTGCAAACCATAACTGAACAACCCCGATGTCAACTCGACCGAATGGCCGGTAAAGCTGGAAGTGGATGGACCATAAAAATTACCGGCCTGCCGACCTTGTCGGCGCGGAGTGCTGCACCTTCTGCTCAACTATTCAGCGCCTAGCGCTTCCACCGGATTGACCGACGAAGCCCGTAGCGCAGGTATCAAGCTGGCCAGCAACGCAGAGAACGCCAGCACAGCAGCCACCCCCGCCAGCGTCGAAAAGTCCCACGCATGCACGCCGAAGAGCAGGCTGCCCATCAGCTTCGCCGCCGCAATCGAGCATGCCAGGCCGATGAGAATTCCCATGCCCGTCAGCCATCCCGCCTCTTTCAGAATGAGCCGGTGGATAGCGCCCCGCTGCGCACCCAGCGCCATCCGCACGCCGATCTCACGCGTCCTCTGGCTGACCGAATACGCAACCGCTCCATACAGGCCCACCACTGCCAACAGCAGAGCCATCACTGCAAACCCTCCCACCAGCCAGGCGGAGGATCGATGCAACAGGGCGCTTTGCGAGCTGCTCAATTGCGCGGTCATGGTGCTTTCTCCGTAGATCCCCAGGTTGGGATTGATCGCACGCAGCGTCTTCACCAACAACGGCAGCAGATCCTTCTCATTCTGAGCCGTGCGGGCTGCCACTTCGAAGTTACTGTCAGGCCCGTGATCGATGGAGAAATACTCCGCCGGCCAGGCCTCGTCATCCGGTGCTCCCTCGCGCACATCTTCGATCACTCCCACTACCTGTCGCATCGATTTCGCCGCCAAATCTCCTTGGCCGATCATCTTGCCCAGGGGGTCCTCGCCCGGGAAGTACTTTCGCGCCATCGATTGATTCAGGATGGTCACCTGGGGATGGTTTGCATCATCCGCTTCGGTAAACATGCGCCCTTGCACCAGCTTCGCCTTGAGTACGGCCAGATACTGCGGGCTCACGTCGCGTTCGAGCACTTCATTGTGTTCGCCGTGGAACGGCTTGCCGACAACTCGTATCCAGTCGGTGTCGCAATTGCACTGCAGCGGAAGATAACTGGTAATACCCGCCGACCGCACCCCGGCAGCGCCGACACTTTCTCCAGGATCTGGTGATACAGGGCGACCTGTTGTTCCGGCTTGCCGTAGACATTGTCCGGAGCCATCACATAGACCGTCGCCAGGTGCGAAGTATCGAATCCCGTTTCGACGTGCAGCAGGCGGTAGAAGCTTTTCGCCAACAGACCGGCGCCGGCCAGCAGCACCACCGCCACCGCCAGCTCCACCACCACCAGGTTGGCTCCCAGCCGGCTCCAGACCCGGCTCGCCGCGCCCTTTCCCCCATCAGTGAGTCCTTCGTGGATCTCTCTAAAGGCGAGCCGCAGCGCAGGCACGGCGGTCAGCAGAAGCGCCGCCATCAACGAGACGGCCGCCGCAAAAAGTGCGGTATGACGGTTGAGTCCCACCATGGCGAGAAACGGCATCCCTTGGGCCATGGGTTTGGGAACGATCCGGGTCAGCAGTGACATCGTGACGACCGCGAGCACCATTCCGGTCCCGCAACCCATGCCGGCCAGGAGCAGGCCTTCCGTTACGAACTGCTGAACCAGTCGCGCCGGTGTTGCGCCCAGGGCGCCCCGCAATGCGGTTTCGCGTCTACGGCTTTCCGCTCGCACCAGCAGCAGGCCGGCCACATTCACACAGGCAATCAGCAGCAGCAGCCCGGCGCCGGCCAGCAACGTCAGCAAAGTCGGCCGCAGCTTGCCCACAAAGGCCTCGGTCAACGGAAGAACACTGGCGCCCTGTCCCTTGTTCGTGCCGGGATACTGCAGAGCCAACTGCTCCGCAATGCCTTTCAGGTCGGCCAACGCCGCCTGCACAGTTACGCCCTTGCCCAGCCGCGCCACGCCGTCCAGATTGTGGCAGCCTCTTCGCTGCTCGCATCCGTTCTTGTCCAGCAGAGGAACAAAGAGCTCCGAGCTGGCACGTGGCGCAAAGGCAAACGTACGCGGCAAGACTCCCACAACCGTGTAGGCCTCGCCGGTCAGGCTTATGGACTCACCGATGACATCACGACGGCCGCCGAAGCGCTTCAGCCAAGTCCCATAACTGAGGATTGCGATTTTCGGCTGCCCCGGCCTGTCCTCGCCCGGACGGAAGGCGCGCCCCAGCATCGGTTCGACCCCGAGGGTGCGAAAGAATCCGTCGCTTACCCGGGCCGCCGCCACGGGCTCCGAGAGGGAACCCATACGCAGCAGAAATCCGCCGCCTCCATATACATCGAGCGAGCTGAGTGTCGTATTCAGGCGCTTCCAGTCTTCGTAGTCGTCCCGGGACAGGTTGGTACGCGGAACCATCGCTGAGCTTTCATCCACGGCCACCAGCCGGTTAGGACTGGCAAACGGCAGCGGCTGAATCAACAGCGCATCCGCAAACCCGAAGATCGCGGTGCTTGCCCCAATGCCCAGCGCGAGCACCAGGATGGCAGTGACCGCAAGTCCGGGACTCTTTCGCAGCTGTCGCACTGCGAATCGCAGGTCCTGGACTACACTCTCCACGCGAAACCCCATCACCTCGTGGCTGCGTTCTTTGAGCAGCGTCGCATTGCCAAACTGCCGCATCGCGGCATAGCGGGCGGCTTCCGGGGTGATGCCGCTGGCTTCGAACTCCTTCGTCGCCTGCTCCCGATGGAAAGCCATCTCCTCCTGCAGCTCCCGATCGAAGCTCTCCCTCCGCAGCAGAACCGCAATCTTCCTCAGCAAACGAGCCAGGGCATTCATACCGTCTCCTCCGCGTCCTCGAGCACTCGGCCAATCGCCGCAATCATCTTCTGAAACTCCGACACCTCGATACCCAATTGCTTTCGACCTGCCGCCGTCAGGGTGTAATAGCGTGCCCGCCGGTTGGTCTCCGTCTTCCTCCACTCGGCCTTCACCCAACCTTGCAGCAACAGGCGCTGCAGAGCCGGATAAAGCGAGCCTTCCTCCACCGTCAGCACAGCATCCGACACCCGCTTCATCGATTGCGCGATCCCGTACCCATGCAGCGGCGCACGCGTCAGCGTTGTCAGGATGAGCATGTCGAGGGTGCCTGGCATCAATTCCGGTCGAGTCGCCATGGCTGCAACCATAGACAGTCTATGGATAGATTGTCAACGGTAAGAACACAAACAATCTCAAATGCGGGGGCTTCAGAGTCCGCGTGAGAACTCGCGGGATCAGAGTCGAGTCCCGCAGGGACGGCTGAGAGTAGCCCAGGACGTAGTCCTGGGTAGGCTGCCGCGAATCGTCCATTTCCAAGGGTGGAAGTACCCCAGGATTACATCCTGGGTTATTTTCAGCCGTCCCTGCGGGACTGGTCGGGGCACCAATCTTTCCCCAGGACTAACGTCCTGGGCTACTCTCAGCCGTCCCTACGGGACTCAACACTCAACCGGCGGTTCTCACGCAGCCTCTAAGCCCGACCTATTTTCCGGCCCGACTAAAGAGGCTGCGGAAAAACTCTCCAGCGTGCAGGAAGGCAACACCTCAGGGGCTAAAGCCCGACGTATATCAACGATTTGCGGCACGACTAAAGTCATGCCCTGACACAAAGCATGAGTTTTTCCGCAGCCTGTAAAGCCCGACCTATTCTCAACGATTTGCGGCACGACTAAAGTCATGCCCTGATACAAAGCATGAGTTTTTCCGCAGCCTGTAAAGCCTGACCTATTCTCAACCATTTATGGCACGACTAAAAGTCGTGCCCTGATACAAAACAGGGTTATCCCGGCAGGTTGTTAAGGCGCAAGCTTTGCCATGCGCCGTTCCCTCGCCATGGACCTGTCTAAGAAATCAGGGGGGTCCACGTCTCGCCTTTAAGACCTGATGCGAATACCGCGTTCGGTTGTGCTCGATCGGCTAAAGAGCAGCAAAATAGAGCCATGGCAAGCGAGAACATGGGACTTCCGGGCCAGTTGCTCGAGAAGGTCAAGGAAGCTGACTGGCGCAAGACTCTTGAATTTGGAGAGCGGAACGCTCGGGAACGTGGTCTGAAATCGGCAGACGTGGAGACGGAGATCGCAGGTCCGGTCCGACCGCGTCGGCTGACGTGCTCCGCGTCACGGCAGATACCGACATCTTCATTTCTGGCCTGAACTCGCCGGGATTCCGAGGCAGAGATCGGCCGCGCAATTACCCAAATCTCGCGGTTTGCCGAACACGTCGAGCCGAAGCAGCGAATAAACGCCATCCCGGAAGACCCGCGGACGACCTCATCCTCGAATGCGCTGTCGCCTCCCAGTCTGAATATCTTGTCACCGGCGACAATCATCTTTTGAAACTTGGGCACTTCGGCGGCACGAAAATCGTCAAGCCGGCCGACTTTCTGAAGATCCAAGTGGAGGCAGGCCGCGCCCGCTAAATAGCTCGAAGCATGCGTGCTGGCAGAGTGATCAGGGCGACCACCAGCTCCAGTGCTCCGTGCACGGCGATGCCGGCTAACCGGAAGGGCAGCAAAAACAGCCATACGATCGGATACAGCACAATCGCCATCACGGCCAGTGGCCAGCAAAGGATGAAGAGAATACACCACAGCAAAAACTTGATCATGATTCCATCCGCTCCATCGGGGGGAAAACCACCACCCCCGATCAAGATTACGCAATTCGGGCGCCGCGGGTTCCCCGAGACTTATCCCTGAGACTTATCATGGAGCGGCACATCCGAGACAAGCGCGAGAGAGAAGGAGAAACCGCCGTGTCCGACAATGGAGTCGTTCGTAAGACCAGCAACTATTCGGTCGATGAAACCGTGCGCAAGCTGCAGGCCGTCCTCGCCGCCAAAGCAATCACCGTTTTCGCCTTGATCGATCACAGCGGGGAAGCAGAGAAGGTAGGGATGCAAATGCCTCCGACCAAGCTTCTCGTCTTCGGTAATCCAAAGGGGGGCACTCCCCTGATGCTGGCCGCGCCGAGCATCGCTATCGACCTGCCACTCAAGATTCTGGTTGCTGAGGATGATCAGGGAAAAGTTTCTGTCTCCTACAACACCCCCGCATATCTGGGAGAGCGGCACGGACTACCCCAAGACTTGCTGCAGAATCTTGCTTTCGTGGAGTCGCTCGCCGCGAGCGTCGCGGGTTGATCATGCCTCAGCCGTCCTCCGTCATGCACGATCAGGTTGCCGCGCTGGCCAAGAAGGCGGGATTTTCCAGGGCCGGCATCGCTCCCATTCCACCACCCGGCGAGGAGGCTCCCGAGCTGAGCCACTTCGAGCCCTGGATCGAGCGCGGCTATGCCGGTGAGATGGAGTACCTCAAGCGCCGCGACGAAGCCAACCGCCTGCTGCGATCCTCTCTGCGTATCGCCGTGCCGTGGGCGCGCTCCGTCATTGTCTGTGCCGCCAACTACAACGCCGACGCCCCCAAGTCCATCGATCCAGCGTCGCCGGAAACCGGCTGGATCGCCCGTTACGCGTGGACTGGCGATACCGGCCAGCCGAGCGACTACCACGAGGTTCTCCTTCGCCGCCTACAGAAGCTGGAGCGGAGCATTCAACAGGCGCTTGGCCCCTTCCAATCCCGCTGCTACGTGGATACCGGTCCCTTAGTCGAGCGGATTTACGCCAAGTACGCCGGCATCGGCTGGATCGGAAAGAACACCTGCATTCTCAACCAGGAGCTCGGATCATGGCTTTTTCTGGGCGTGATTCTTACCGGTCTGGAGGTACGGTCTTCAATGCCGGTCCAGGTGGCGGACGACCGCTGTGGCAGTTGCACGCGATGCATTGATGCCTGCCCCACCGGCGCCCTGGTCGCGCCTTACCAGATGGATGCGAGCCTCTGTATCTCCTACCTGACGATTGAAAAGCGGGGACCCATCGCCGAGCCGCTGCGCGCGCTCATGGGTCGTCAAGTCTTTGGCTGCGACATTTGCCAGGATGTGTGTCCCTGGAATCGCAGGGCGCCGGTAACCGAGGATGCAGAGCTGGCGCTTCGTGCGGAACTGGTCAACCCTGCGCTCGCCTGGCTTGCCGAGATGGATGCGGAGAGCTTTCGTAGTCTCTTCCGGCATTCCCCCGTGCAACGCACCAAGCTGAGCGGCTTATTGCGCAATGTAGCCATCGCCATGGGGAACAGCGGCCTGGCGAGCTACGTGCCCAAGCTAGAGGAGTGGGCAGCCGGACCGGAACCCGTGCTTGCAGAAGCGGCGCAATGGGCACTCGCCCGTTGTCTACAGTAAAAAATCAGGCGCTACGCACAACGTTTGCGGCGTTGAGTCCCTTCGGGCCCTGCTGGCATTCGAACTCCACCGCATCGCCCTCGTTCAGGGTCTTGTATCCGTTCTCCTGGATAGCGGAGAAATGAACGAAGACATCCTCTCCAGTCGAACGCTGGATAAATCCGTATCCTTTGGCTCCGTTGAACCACTTCACCACGCCATTTTCCTTCAAGCGAACTCCCTTTCCGACTTTGTCAACCGTCTCCAGCAATCCTTAGGGACACCACGAGCGGCCGTTTATCACCACGGCAAATCCTGGGTCATCTGGAATACTTTGAGAGAGGAAACAATTACACCAATTGGCCTTCCGAGCGTTCCGAACAGGGAACTTTTGTTCGAGCTTGATGATGTTATGGCAGGAATTGGAATCGAGTGCAAGCAAAATTTGCCTGGCGGAACCATACGGCAATAGCCGGCGATCCCACGGAACCAGGCGGGTCTGTTGTCACATAACGCAACGTTGTAGTTACCGTGGTCCTGTGGGTTATTTCGAGCCCGCTTCCCGGCTGCTAGCATGAGAGCCTATGAGGCTCGGCATGTCAGCCATCCCGCCAGTTTTGGCAACGACTGAAGTGGACGCCCTGGTGGGTGTTCCCGCTGTACCGCAGCCGCCGGCCAGGTTAGCCGTCAACGCCAGCCTGGTGGACGAGATGGTGAGCCTTGGCCGCTACATGGCGCAGACAGAAGTGCACACCTACGCCTTTAGCGTCGCCGCCAATGCCATCCTGTCGCTGTTTCCATTCATCGTATTGATGTTCACCATTGCTCGCCTGGTCTTTCATTCTTCCGCCATGGAGAGTGCAATCGCGGACATGATCCGATACTTTTTGCCCACCGGGCAACAATTTGTCACCAAGAACATGGAGATCGTGGCCCACGCGCATAGCGGGGTGCGGGTGGCTTCGGTGGTTATGCTGCTGATCTCTTCGACCGGCGTCTTCCTACCGCTGGAAGTGGCCTTGAACCGGGTCTGGGGTGTAACCAAGAACCGCTCTTACCTCATGAACCAGTTGGTCTCTCTTTGCCTCGCGGCCAGTATCGGCACGCTGGCCCTGATCAGCGTCGCCATCACGGCGGCGCAGCGATCGCTCTTGCAACTCCTGTTCTTCGGTCACACCGAAAACATGGTCTTCAGCTTTGTCTCCCACTGGCTGCTGCAGATTTCGGCGGCGGTTGCCAGTGTCCTGCTCTTCTTCCTGGTCTATTGGATTCTTCCTAACCGCAAGCTGCCCGTCCGCGCTGTGCTGCCCACCGCCATTGTGATTGGGCTTTCGTGGGAGCTGGCGAAAATGTTGTATGTGGCGGCCCTCCCCTGGATGGACCTGCAGAAGGTATACGGCCCCTTCTCCGTCTCCGTCAGCTTAATGTTGTGGGCCTTCGTGACCGGCCTGCTGCTGCTGGCAGGCGCACACCACTCCGCCTCGCGTCACGCCCTGCGCATCGCGTACCTCGCGGATCTGGAACGCGCCAAAGCGGAAAAGCAATCTAGATGAAGGGTACGGGATTTTAGCCCGTACATACCCGACGGAAAAAGTCTGGAGCGGACAGGAAAGCAACACCTCAGGGGCTAAAGCCCGACGTATATCAACGATTTACGGCACGACTAAAGTCGTGCCCTGATACAAAGCATGAGTTTTCCGCAGCCTGTAAAGCCCGGCTGTTTTTGGTTCCTTCATGTACGGGCTGAAGCTCGCTGCGGCGAGGTAGCCCGTACCCTTCATCCCTAGCGAACCAGAAAAGCTTTCACCACGATGTCATTGGGCGAGCGCCCGGCAGGGAATAAGGTCAGCAGGGAAGCGGTGTTGGCGACGATGCGCACGGCCGCGATATCCCCTGATTGCGCATTCGCCACCAGGAGCAGGCGTCCCGACGCGGAGAAGGCCAAAGCATCCGGGCCTTCGCCGACCCGGACCCCTGGAGAAATCAGCTTGCCATCGTCAATGCTGTAAATCACTACTCTCCCCGCGGTGAAATCGCTTACATATAAAAGAGAGTTGTCCGCGCTCACCAGACCGCGTACCGGGTGCGCGCCCACCAGATATGCGCCCCCGATTTCATTGGACGAGGTAGTGATCTCTGAAATGATGTCGCTATCGTAGTTAGAGACGAAGGCCTCCCCCCCGTCCGGCTTCAGGGCGATCTGTACCGGCGTCTTGCCCACATCGAGAAAAGTGAGAAGAACGTCGGCGGATGCGGGGCTGCTCCCGGTGGCATGAGCCAACCCGATCACCATGATCTGGTGCCCGCCGGAGCAGGCGATAAAAGCCTTGGAAGAGTCGGGCAGGAGGATGACATCCGTTGCGCCCGGACAATGATCGAAGCTGCTCCTCACCTTAAAAGAGCCCACATCGGCAATGCTGACGCTACCGCTGGTTCGGTTGGAAATCACCAGCGTCTTCCCGTTGTTCGAGATTCGAGCAATCCCCGGTCCCTCGCCAGCGCCGATCACGCCGATCACGCGGCGTTGCGCAAGGTCGAGTACCGAAACATTGTTGGAACCGGAGTTGGCGACGTAAGCGCGCTCACCCTGCGCATCCACGTCGATAAAGTAGGGCTGCCGTTGGACGTGAATGGTCGCAGCGACGGTGTTGGTTTCGGCATCGATCACGGTCACTGAATCGCTGCCGGAATTCACGACGTACACCTCGTTCCGGCGAGGGTTGACAGCCAATCCTGAAGGACCGGCGCCGACCGCGATAACGCGGTCTTGCCGCATGTTGACCAGGTCGAGAACAGTGACGGTGTTGCTGCCGCCATTGCTGATGTAGGCGTACTCGCGATAATTCGCCGGATAGGCGACATCGCTTTGGCAACCGGCTGCGCCGAGCGTAATCAGGGCAAGCCAAGGCAACCAGGGGCGCAACCACAATCGTCGCACCAGGTTCTCTAGAGCATTTTCACTTCTACTCTGCACTGGAAAGTGTAGCGAAGTGCGGCTTTTCTTGGGGAAAAGCCGCGTCAGGGGTGGTCGCTCTGTATACACCAGAAGTCAAAATGCTTTAATTCCTCCCGAAAGGGATGGCCTCGGCGATCTTGATTCCGCGCGGCAGAGACCGGTGTACGGCGCTGGCAATTGGGGAAATCTCGTCCATCAGCTCGGCAAACTGGTCTGGATAGAGCGATTGTGCGCCATCGGAAAACGCCTTATCCGGCTGGTGATGCACTTCGATGATCAGGCCATCGGCGCCGACTGCGGCCGCGGCCCGAGCCAGGGGCAGCACCATGTTGCGCTTGCCGGTGCCATGGCTCGGATCAACAATGATGGGCAGATGGCTGGCTCGCTGCACCGCCGGAACGATGCTCAGGTCAAGAGTATTGCGGGTGTGGTCGGCGAAGGTGCGTACGCCGCGCTCGCACAGAATGACCTGGTAGTTGCCTTCGCTCATGACATACTCGGCGGCCATCAGAAGTTCGTCCAGGGTCGCGGACATACCGCGCTTGACCATCACCGGCTTGCGTGTCCGCCCCGCCCGCTTCAACAAGGAGAAGTTCTGCATATTGCGGGCTCCGATTTGAATGACATCGGCGTAATCCGCAACCAGGTCGAGGCTCTCATTGTCCAGTGCCTCGGTAACAATCCGCAGGCCGAATTGATCGCGTATCTCGGCCATGATCTTCAGCCCGTCTTCGCCCATGCCCTGGAATGCGTAGGGAGAAGTGCGTGGTTTATACGCTCCCCCCCGAAAGAACTGGGCTCCCGCGCGGGCGACGTGCTCCGCCACTGCGAATGCCTGCTCCCGAGACTCGATCGAGCAAGGTCCCGCGATCACCGCCAGGTCCCGGCCACCAATGGTCGCATTGGTGCCGGGGAAGGCAATCACCGTGTCCTCTTGCTTTACATCCCGGCTGACCAGCTTATAGGGCTTCGTGACCCGGATCACCTCGGCCACGCCGGAGAGATCTTCGAGGTCGCCCTGATCCACAGCGCCACTGTTGCCGGTAATGCCGATGGCCGTGCGCTGCGCGCCGGGCATGGGATGGGCACGGAAGCCCAAGAGTTGAATCTGTTCGCAGACGGCCTGAATTTCTTCCGCCGTAGCTTGCGGTTTCATGACCACGAGCATGGGGTCAGCAACCTTTCCTTGCACACTAAGTGTACTGGCTACAGTGAGCTGCGGCAAACATCGGCGGAGCAGGTTTATCCCCGTTTCACGGGCACGAAGGGTACTGGCTTCAGGCCGCGGAAAAACTCTGTACCGGGCAGGAAAGCAACACCGCAGGGGCTAAAGCCCGACCTATTATCAGAATTTACGGCACGACTTAAAGTCGTGCCCTGATACAAAGCATGATTTTTCCGCAGCCTATTCAGCCCATACATAAAGGAAACAAAAACGGAGGGCTTTCGCCCCTGAGCGAAGCTATGCAGTCCGTACCCTCCGTCTACAGATCTTTTCCGCAGACTCTTCAGTCCTGATATACCTGAGCAGATGGATCACGCACGAAGGCTCCGCTCATTGCGCCGGCAAATGAAGCAACGGGGCATTGACAGCTTGCTGGTCACGCACTTGCCTGACGTTCGCTACCTTTGCGGATTTACCGGTTCCAACGCTTATCTCGCCATTACCGCGAATCGAGCCGCCATGTTTACCGACGGCCGGTACACGACGCAGGCAAGGCAGGAGATCAGAGCAGCAAAGGCGGTGATCGCAGCCAAGTCAGCCCGGGATGAAGCATGCCGGTGGCTGGCGTCCAGCCGGGTCAAGCACTGTGCCTTTGACCCGGGATCTACCACGGTTACCGAGCTGGCCCTCTACCGCAAAGCCTTGGCCCCGGGACATCGTGGATTCTTCCGGCCTCTGGCCGAATCCCTGGTTCCCCAGCTTCGCCTGATTAAGGACCAGGACGAACTCCGGCTCATGAAGCAGGCCGCTCATCTGGGCGTGGAATTGTTCCATGAACTCTTGCCGCACCTGCAGCCGGGAGTTCCGGAGACGACGGTAGCGGCACAGCTAGAGCACAGCGCGCGGCTGCGTGGAGCCGAGGCCATGTCTTTCGCGAGCATCGTCGCCAGCGGCGCGCGTTCGGCCTTGCCCCATGGCCACGCGACCTCACAACGGTTGCCGCGCAAGGGGTTCTTAACGTTAGACTTCGGTGTTATTCTCAAGGGTTATTGTTCAGACATGACCCGCACGGTCTTCCTGGGCCGGCCAACACGCCGGGAGCGCTTCACGTATGATGCTGTGCGGGAGGCGCAACAGGCTGCCGTTGCCGCGGTCAAGCCCGGGGCTTCCTGTGGAGAGGTAGACGACGCAGCGCGCAGCGTCCTTCGCAAAGCTGGCTTGGCTGAGTACTTTACGCACTCCACCGGTCATGGCGTTGGGCTCGAAATTCATGAAGCACCCCGCATAGCCGCGGACCAGTCGCAGTCCCTTTTGCCGGGCATGGTGGTCACCATTGAGCCCGGCGTCTACATTGCAGGTCACTTTGGAGTGCGCATCGAGGATATGGTTGCCGTGACTCAGCAGGGTGGGCAGGTTCTGACGCCGGCATCCACCAGTTGGACGCAGCTCTGAGGCCATTGTATTAAGCAGACGAGAGATTCATGACGCCTGATGAAATCATAGAGTTAAAGGAACTGATCGAGTTCCTCAAAGAAAACGATATTGGCGAGTTCGACCTCGAACGCGGCGACCTTAAGGTGCGCATAAAGTTTGGGCATCCCTCGCATGGAACGCCCGCATCGGCAATCGATATTGCACGTCTGGGCCAGTTGCTGTCCCCCGGTCAGCACGCGCCCGCCGCAGCCTCGCAGGGCATCCACGCGGTGGCCTCCGCTACGGCGACTTCTGCCACCGAGGCTGTCGCTGAGGAGGAGACGCTGCATATCGTCAAGTCGCCCATCGTGGGCACGTTCTATGAGTCTTCTTCTCCAGGCGCTGCGGCATTCGTCAAGATTGGGGATGAGATTGAGAACGGGCAGGTGCTCTGCATCGTCGAGGCCATGAAATTGATGAACGAGATCGAATCAGACGCAGCCGGAGAAGTGGTCAAGCGCCTGGTCACCAATGGCCAGCCAGTCGAATATGGCCAGCCGCTCTTCGCTCTGCGGCTCCACTGAGCATGCTCACGGTCTCTGATTGAAACCTATGTTTCGAAAACTTCTCATCGCCAACCGTGGCGAAATCGCGCTACGCGTCATCTGCGCCTGCAAAGAACTCGGGATCCGTACGGTTGCGATCTACAGCGAAGCCGACCGCAACTCGCTCCACGTCCGTTTTGCTGACGAAGCCATATGCATCGGGCCGCCGCGATCCGCAGAGAGCTATCTGAATGTACCTGCCGTCATCTCCGCCGCGGAGATCGCCGACGTTGATGCCATTCATCCCGGCTACGGACTACTGAGCGAGAATGCAAATTTCGCCGAAGTCTGCCGCGCCTCGAACATCAAGTTCATCGGGCCCACTCCTGAAGCCACACGGTTGATGGGCGAGAAGGAGAAAGCTCGCCAGGCGATGAAGAAGGCGAAAGTCCCCATCCTGCCCGGTTCAGAAGGCGTGTTGCAGAATGAGGAAGAGGCTTTGGCATGGGCCCGCTCGGTTGGCTTTCCCGTTATCCTCAAGGCTTCGGCCGGTGGTGGCGGGCGCGGCATGCGCGTGATCCGCTCCGAGGAGGAATTGCCCCAACTCTATCAAGCGGCGCAAACCGAGGCATCGAACGCCTTCGGCAACGGCGACCTGTACATGGAGAAATTCATCGAGCGTCCCCGGCACATCGAGTTCCAGATCCTGGCCGATGAGCACGGCAACGTCGTCTCCCTGGGCGAGCGGGAATGCTCCATCCAGCGCCGCCACCAGAAGCTGATCGAAGAGGCGCCCTCGCTTCAGGTCACTCCCAGGATTCGTGAAGACATCGCCAAGACACTCAAGCGGTGTCTGACGGCCATCGGCTATCAAAACGCCGGTACGGTGGAGTTCCTCATGGACGAGGACGGGAAGCTCTACTTTATCGAGATGAACACACGCATCCAGGTGGAGCATCCGGTCACGGAAGCAGTGACCGGCATCGACCTGGTGAAAGCGCAACTTCGTATTGCCGCCGGCGAGCAGTTGAGCAGCATTCTTCCTGAAGTGGTGCCCATACGCGGGCATGCCATCGAGTGCCGGGTCAACGCCGAGCATCCGGAAAAGTTCACGCCTTCCGCCGGCCGCATCACCGCCTTCAATGTCCCCGGCGGCAATGGGGTCCGTGTGGATACGGCGCAGTACGCCGAAGGCATAGTGCCTCCTTATTATGATTCGCTGATCGCCAAGCTTATCGTCCATGGCAAAGACCGTGCGGAGGCCATGGCCCGTATGTCGCGCGCGCTCGAGATGTTCGTCGTCGAGGGTATTCACACTACCATCCCGTTACACCGCCGCATCCTGGAAGACCAGGAGTTCCGCGACGGGAACTTCGACACCAAGTTCATGGAGCGCTTCTTCGAGCGCGAGAAACTTCGCCGCGAACAGCTTCTTGCCGGGGGATAACCATGGCGCGGCTCGATCTGCCCCGCTTTTATCCCATTCTGGATGCTGGTCTCCTCTTGCGGGCGGGCCTGTCCATCGAAGGCTTTGCTCGCGAACTGCGTGCGGCCGGCATCCGCTTTCTGCAATACCGCGATAAAGAAGCAGACGACGAGCTTTTGCTTCAGCGGGCAGCGCTTCTGCGCCGAATCTTTCCTGCGTCGGATAGCTGTCTCATCCTGAACGACCGCGTACCGCTGGTGCTCTCCGCGGGCTACGACGGAGTGCATGTGGGGCAGGAGGATCTTTCTCCTGCGGAGGCGCGAGGTGTGCTGGGATCAGCAAGGGTCGTCGGAGTGTCGACACACGGCGAGAGTCAGCTGCTCGACGCGGCCGTTAGCCCAGTGGATTATGTTGCCATCGGGCCGGTCTTTGCGACTTCGTCCAAGCAGGTCCCGGATCCGGTGGTCGGTCTGGAAGGTGTGCGGGTGGCGCGCGTTCTTACAAATAAGCCATTGGTTGCCATTGGAGGCATCACCCGGGCCAATTGCGCGGCCGTGATTGAAGCCGGAGCCGACTCGGTCGCGGTGATCTCCGATTTGATCCAGAGCCCGGGCAAGGGAGTAGAAGAGTTCTTTGCTCGCTCGGGCAATCATGGGGCAGTTTCGTTTCTCAGTTGAGTCTGTTTGCGGCGGACAGTGAAACCGCAGATCCCTCGGCTTCGCTCCGTCGACAAACGGGTTTGGGGAGGGCTCGTCGCCCACTCAAGCCAAAGTACGGCTTGAATGGGCCACCCAATACTTTTGTTGCCGTTGTAATTAGTCCCTTGACTTGCCACAGGCAAGTCCGCTCCGACGGGATGACAAAGGGGAGGGCGGTGCTTCCATGAAGAATTGGCTAGTGGCTGAGTGAAACTGCAGATCCCTCGGCTTGCTCCGGATTTCCTGTAAAGCTTAGTGTTGTCGATAGACCTCATGCGGCTTTCCTTACTGAAAGCCGCATAGGTGGCCGTTGCTGAGTGCTGCGTATTAGGAAATCCGGAGTTCGACGGGATGACAAAGTCCAAGTTGGTTATGAACCGTGGAATCCCTTGCTGGGACGGAAGGATCCCAACATGTGATTCCGATCAAAATTGTTGCGCCGCTATCCTTTGCTGGACATGATTACGGGAAAACGGTATAGATACAACCACCGATGCCTAGACTGCTGGCAACAAAGCCCCTCTCGACGCTCACCAAAGAGGCCAACGAGGTAGGGGAGAATACCCTCCGTCGCTCCCTCGGCCCGGTCAACCTGATCACGCTCGGCATCGGCGCCATCATTGGCGCGGGAATCTTCGTGCTGACCGGCCAGGCGGCTGCGCTCCACGCCGGTCCAGCGGTTGCCCTCAGCTTCATCTTTGCCGGCATCACCTGCGCCTTTGCCGGGCTCTGCTACTCAGAGTTCGCCTCCATCATTCCCATTGCCGGCTCCGCTTACACCTACGGCTATGCCACCCTGGGTGAGCTGGTGGCCTGGATTATTGGCTGGGACCTGGTTCTGGAATACGCCTTCGGCGCAGCCACCGTGGCCTCCGGCTGGTCCGGATACTTCGTAAGCCTGTTGCAGCAATTGCACATTTATCTGCCGCCGCAATTCACCACCACTTACGGGAACGTGCTTTACTTCTACGCCGATAAGTGGCAGCCCGCCGCATCGCTTCCGTCTACAGTAAATGCCGCAGCTTTGCCCCACGCCGCCGGCGTGTTCAACTTTGTCGCCTTCTTTGCCATCTTGATCGTCACCGCGGTCCTGGTCATCGGCATCAAGGAGTCAGCCAATCTCAATTCCGCAATCGTGATCGTCAAACTGACGATTGTGGGTGTCTTTCTTGTTCTGGGCGGGGCGTTCCTGCTTCACCATCCTGAAGTCGCCCGGCTTAACTGGCATCCCTTCATTCCTCCATCGCAAGGCCCGGGGGTTTATGGCTTTGGCGGCATCACCGCCGGGGCGGCGTCGGTTTTCTTTGCCTACATTGGCTTCGATGCTGTCTCCACCGCCGCGCAGGAGGCGCGGAACCCGCAGCGCGATATGCCCATCGGCATCCTGGGTTCGCTGGTGGTCTGCACCATCCTTTACATCCTGGTTTCCACCGTGCTCACTGGCCTGGTCAACTACCGCAGCCTGGACGTGAGCGACCCGGTCGCCGTGGGCATCGATGTAACCGGCGTCACGTGGGGCAGCCTGTTGGTGAAAATCGGCGCTGTCTTTGGGTTGGGTACGGTGATGCTGGTGATGTTGCTGGGCCAGTCGCGCGTCTTCTACTCCATGTCCAAGGACGGCCTGTTGTGGAAGTGGGCTTCGGCGGTTCATCCCAAGTTTCGCACCCCCTGGATATCGAACATAGTGGTAGGCACGATTGTTGCGTTTCTTCCCGCGCTACTGCCGATCGATAAGCTCGCAGCTCTGGTCAACATGGGAACGCTGCTCGCCTTCACCATTGTTTGTGCCGGCGTCTGGATTCTGCGCCGGCGTCACCCCAACATGGAGCGGCCGTTCCGGACGCCGCTGGTTCCACTGGTTCCCATCCTCGGGATGTGCAGCGCCTTTTATCTCATGGTCAAGCTTCCCCTGCTCACCTGGGAGGTGCTGGTGATCTGGCTGGTCATCGGGCTGGGGATCTATTTCGGTTACAGCATCAAGCACAGTAAAGTGCAGGCCATGAGCCCGGCGGAAACAACCGGCCGCACCCGCTAGAGCGGGTCGCGAGGTGTGGTTTTCCTTGGGAGAGAACCACTAAAAGGGCTCCCGCTTCGGTCAACACCCATTGCGAAAACGCTGAATCGTCCGCGAAAATCTGCCCCGAATATTCGTATTCACAGATCAAGGAATGGCCGTATACTTCTGTGGCCACGAGCATTCTCCTGCCGGTGTGTGTTGCAGAAGAAACGTTAGCGCGGCTTTTCCGCAACAGAAGCTGCGTATAACCGCTCATGGAACGGGCCTCGCATCAGCAGAATGCTTTACGAGGAGGCGTCCATGAATAAATACTTCGCGGAACTGGTTGGTACGTTTGTCCTGGTTTTCGGGGGCGTTGGCAGTGCGGTGTTTGCGGGAAGCCATATCGGCTTTGCCGGCGTCGCCGCAGCCTTCGGGCTTTCACTGCTCGCTATGGTGTACACCATCGGGCCCATTTCCGGTTGTCACGTGAATCCGGCAGTCACGCTCGGGGTATTTCTGGTCAAAAAGATCAATGCCAAGGATGCCGGCGCTTACATGGTGGCGCAAGTCATCGGCGCCGTGATTGCTTCCGCGGTCATCCTATTCATCGCCAACGGCCTCCCAGGTGGCTATAGTGCGTCGGTGAGCGGGCTCGGGGCAGACGGATACGGCCTGCACTCTCCCGATCACTACTCCCTGGCTGCCGGCTTTGCCGCCGAAGTAGTGCTCACCATGTTCCTTGTCCTCACGGTGCTGGGGGCGACCGACATTAGCGCTCCGGTTGGTTTTGCGGGCGTGGCCATCGGGCTGGTCCTGACCTTGATTCACCTGGTTGGTATTCCCATCACCAACACTTCGGTCAACCCCGCGCGAAGCATCGGCCCGGCGATCTTTGTCGGCGGTTGGGCGCTGGAGCAGTTGTGGCTGTTTATTGTGGCCCCGTTCGTGGGTGCGATCGTTGCGGCGGTCATCTACGCCGGCCTTGGTCACCCTGCCGTCCTGATCACCACCCGGAGAGCAGAGCAAGCGCTGCCCGGGGAACAGATCGACAGGATCGCCTAAGAGACGCATATCCGCGGCCGGTCATTGAAGACGGCCGCGGACTGCAGCCGTTATGTATGACTAGATGACTCTTCGTGCCAGGCGGCGAACCAGCTCGGTGGTGACGCCGTAGATCGCGTGCGTCACCAATTCGCTGGCATGCTCACGCGCGGGTTGATTTTCCACGCTTTCTGTTAGGCCCATCATGGGTAACGCGGATGCATGCGTGATTCCGCAAAGGGTCAAGCCGAAGTTGGCTCCCAGACGCCCGGTCACGACCGGCTGATACTCCGCCAGCGCACCGTAGACGCCGCCTACTAACGCCCCGAAGCCCCAGTGGATGGCTTGCACCGAGACCTCCTCTTCCGTCTCCGTGAGGGAGCGCCCGGCCATTCGATTGACCAGCACTGCGGGCGGCGGGATTTGCCCTTGGGTACGCGGCGGATAGACTGCTTCGCCTGCCGCCTTGGCGGCCGCTCCTACCAAGCCCCCGATGGCTCCGGCGAGAAATCCCTTTAGCAGCGATCGCTTGCGGCGAGGAGACGCAGTATCTTCGGTTGTCGTCATATATAGACTGTATAAGATCCCTGGCTCACTTTTGGGGTGGTACGGATCAACGCGCGCACGGTACGCGAGTGTAGGAGGGGGCCCCGTCCTGCTAACCTATAACGTCACCGTAGGCAATGCAAGGCTCGAGAGACAATGGCGATCAGCAGACAATGGACCGAATGGCATCTGACGCCGGCCGGTTGGGTTTCCGGATCGAGCCGCCGCGACGGAGAGGGGAACGTCTGGCGGGATGAGCCCGCCGACCGGGTGGTCACCTTTGTCTACCAGGAGCAAATCGACAAAGCTCATCCGACGCCGCATGCCACGATGCAGGAATCCTGGCGATCCAAAGCCGCGGGCGCCGCGACCCATATCGAAGCTCTCCTCGCCCGGTATGGCCCGTGTCCGAGAAAGCTCTAGCCATCATCGGCTGCGGCTCAGTGTGGCAACGGCTTTACAGGCTGCGGAAAACTTCTGTAACGGGCGGAAAGCAACACCGCAGGGGCTAAAGCCCGACCCATTACCCACCATTTATGGCACGACTAAAGAGGCTGCGGAAAAAGTCTGCACCGAACAGGAAAGCAATACCTCAGGGGCTAAAGCCCGACATATTCTCAGTCATTTACGGCACGACTAAAGTCATGCCCTGATACAAAGCATGAGTTTTTCCGCAGCCTGTGAAGTCGTGCCCTGATACAGGGCACGAGTTTTTGTGCAGCCTGTGAAGCCGCTGAGGGCGCGCAGGCCGGAAGGCCGTGCCTTTAGGAGAGTTTCCCGTCCCCAGGAAGTGAATCTATCACCTTCCCCTTTTGTGTCTATCTGGATGATTATGCGGGGGTCTTGCTGCACAGCTCGTTCATTGCCCGAGTCAATTCCTGGGCGATCATCGGTGCGGTGGCGGTCTCGATGGCCGAGCGCTGCATCAGGTAAACCAGCTTGCCGTCGCGCAAAATGGCAATGGCGGGTGACGTCGCAGGATGGCCCTCGAAGTAGGAGCGGGCGCGCTCTGTCGCTTCGCGATCCTGTCCGGCGAACACGGTGATCGCCTGGTCGGGCAGGTTCTTGTTCTGGAATGCCAGCCTGACGCCCGGGCGCATCTTGCCGGCGGCGCAGCCACAGATCGAGTTAACCACTAGCATCGTGGTGCCTGGCTTTGCCAAGGCAGCGTCGACTTCATCGGCGGTCCGCGCTTCTTTGATGCCTGCGCGGGTAAGCTCTTCGCGCATCGGTATGACCATGATCTCGGGGTACATGCTTGCTCCTTCAGTACTCTGGTGTGTTGCAGATGCTGACGCAACCTGAACACTCCCCTGATTGTAAAGATTCAACCAGGGTTTCGCCAGTGATATACCCTGATGCAAAATGCAGTTTCTTGAGGACGTACCGCTCGCCCCCTACACGACCTTTCAGATTGGCGGCCCAGCCCGTTGGTTTGCCGAGGCAGCGAGCGAAGACGATATCGCTGCCGGCATCGCTTTCGCCAGGAAGCGCGAGCTGCCGCTCTTTGTTCTGGGCGGCGGCAGCAACCTGCTGGTTTCCGACGCCGGCTTCTCCGGTCTCGTCCTGCACGTTGCTCTGCGGGGGATCGCATCCGGGGAGCGAGACGGCCGTTCGATCGTCACCGCTGCGGCCGGAGAAGACTGGGATGGGTTGGTCGCCTACGCCGTCGCCGCGGGACTGGCGGGTTTCGAGTGTCTCTCTGGTATCCCGGGGACCGTCGGCGGCACTCCGGTGCAGAATGTCGGCGCCTACGGACAGGAGGTTTCCCAAACTATCGTCACGGTACGGGCGTTCGACCGAAAGGCTACAAAGTTTGTGGATATGCCGGCCTCCAGCTGCGGATTCTCCTACCGCCGGAGCATCTTTAATACGACGGAACGCAGCCGCTATATCGTCAGCCGGGTTGACTATGCGTTGCTCAGGAATGCTCCAGCAAACTTCGTCTATGCCGACCTTACCCGGTACTTCAGCGCCCGCGGAGTGGTAGCGCCTACGCTCAGCGAGGTTCGCGAGGCGGTGCGGTCCATACGCGCCCAGAAGGGAATGCTACTGGTGCCCGGGGATGCCGATTGCCGGAGTGCCGGTAGCTTCTTCAAGAACCCGGTCGTGCCGGTATCGGTGCTGGATTCGCTGGCGCAGGAGCTGGGCGTCGAAAAGCAGAGCATCCCTGCATATCCCGCACAGAAGGGCGAAGTAAAGCTCTCCGCTGCCTGGCTGATCGAACGAGCCGGCTTCGCCAAGGGTTACGCGCTCGGCAATGCGGGAATCTCCAGCCGCCATACGCTGGCTCTCATCAATCGTGGTGGCGCCAGCGCGGCCGAGGTGACCGCCCTGCGCGATAAGGTCATCGGCGCGGTGGCATCGCGCTTTGCTGTCCACCTGGAGCCCGAACCGGTCTGGCTGGCATAACTTCTTTCTAGTTCGCGCCCAGTTGCCGCAGCAGTTGCTCCCGCCGAGCGGCGAGCACGACTTCCGCTGGGCCATGAGCCTGGATCTGGCCGTTTTCGATCACCATCACATCTGCCGTGGTCTGGAAGGCTTCCGCCACATCGTGCGAGACGTAGAGTGCCGGGGATTTCCGCTCGGCGAGCCACGCCGTCAGCTGCTCCAGGATGGATGCCTTGAGATCGGCGTCGAGGCCATTGAATGGTTCATCCAGCAGCAGTAACCGTGGCTCGGGAGCGAGGGCTCGTGCCAGCGCCACGCGCTGCTTCTCGCCTCCGGAAAGATCGGCAGGACGGCGCTTGGCGAGGTGGCCGGCGCGAAAAAGTTGAAGCATTTGCCCCACGCGCTCTGCGCTCAAGCGCTGGCTAAGCCCGGATAGACCAAAGGCGACATTGTTGGTTACATCCATGTGGGGAAACAAAGCGGGTTGTTGGGTAACAAACCCAATGCCCCGTTCTGCCGGGGGAACCCATAGTCCGCTTTCTGTATCTAGCAGCGTTCTTCCGTCTAATACCACGCGGCCGCGCTCCGGCCTGGTCAACCCCCCGACGACGCGCAACATCGAGGTCTTGCCTGCGCCCGAGGGGCCGAAGAGCACCGTCCACGGGGCCGACAGTGCGCACGAGATGCGCAACCAAAGATCGCCCAGGGTATGCTCGATGTCGGCCTGCAGATAAACGCTAGACACCAGCTCTCCCCCGGCGTCCGTAGATGGTCAGCAACGCCAGGAAGGAGAGGCTGAGCAGCAGCAAAGCCGTGTGGTTGGCCTGCGCATAAGCAAAGTCCTGGACCTGATCGTAGATAGAAATCGACAGAGTTTTGGTCACCCCCGGAATACCACCGCCGATCATCAGCACTACCCCAAACTCGCCCACCGTGTGGGTGAAGGCCAGCACCGCGGCCGTCAGCAGGAAAGGCCGGACCAATGGCAGCAAGACCCGGGCCAGAATCCTGCCCGGGCTAGCGGATAGAAGCTCGGCTGCTTCCAGGATCCCTCGATCCACCGAGCGGAAGCCCGAGGTCATAGGCTGCACGGCGAAGGGGAGGCTGAAGATAACGGAGCCGACCAGGAGACCAGCGAACGAGAAAGCCAGCGGGTGACCAAAGAGAGCCGCTAGCGCTCGCCCGGCCGCAGTACGGGGAGCCATCAGCACCAGGAGGTAGAAACCCAGAACCGTCGGGGGCAGGACCAGTGGGAGCGCCACTGCGGCTTCGATGAGGGGCTTCCAACGCGCCCGGCCGTAGGCCAGCCAATATCCCAGCGGGACCGCGATGGCGAGCAGGATCAACGTGGTCAGAGTGGCGAGGCGAACGGTGAGGAAGATAGCTTGCCGATCCATATGAGCGCGAAGGCGATCGTCCTTAAGGCGCTTTCAAGCCCCGCTCAGCCAACTGCTTCCTGATCGGCGGCGAAAGCAAAAAGTCGAGGAATCGATGAGCCTCTGCAGTATCGGCTCCACGCTTGAGGACAACCGCGCCCTGCAGTATCGGAGGGTAGTCATTCCCCGGTATCTCGATGTATTTCCCGGACGAACTCAGCTGCGGTGACAGCGCCGAGGTAAGCGAGATCAAGCCGACATCCGCATTGCCCGAATCGGCATATTGGGCGGCCTGCGCAATATTTTCTGCGACCACCAGCTTATCTTTCAAGGCCTCGGTTAATCCCAGCTTCTCCAGCGCGGCCTTGGCAGCGCGCCCGTAAGGCGCATGTTGGGCATTTGCAACAGCGACGGTTCTGAGCGATGGGCTGTGCAGCGAATCGATGCTGAGCGGTTGAAGAGGGGAATCATTGCGTGCCCAGAGCACGAGCGTTCCGCGGGCGTAAGGAACCGGCGCAGCAGTATCTGCGAGGCCCGCGGCGATCACCTTTTGGGGAAAGGACAGATCCGCCGACAGGAAGAGAGAGAAAGGGCCTCCATTCAAAATTTGTGTGGCCAGTGTGGCCGAGGATGCGTAAGAAGCGTCAACCTTCTCATTCGTCTGCTTAGCAAACTGATCGATGAGCGCCGGCAATACCGGCTGGAGGTCGGCGGCCGCGGCAATCTTGAGCGTGCTGTTTCTCTGAGCGAAGGCACTCTGGAGGAAGGCCAGAACCAGAAGGATCAGAAGGCCTCGTCTAAACACGCAGCACCATCACTTCAGTGGATTTGATGAGCGCGGCTGCGGTTTCACCCACCTGGAGGCGCATTTCCCGAGCCGCTTCAGCGGTAATGATCGAGGTAATAATCTGTCCGCCGATCGACAGCTTGACCTGTGCCAGCAATCCGTCAATCTTCAGCTCGACAATGCGGCCGGTGAGCTGATTGCGCCCGCTGAGTGAGCGCAGCATCTCTCGCTTTGGCGTCTCAGGACGTTTCGCCTGGTGCAGCAAGCTATCCAGCTCAGACTCGGGAATGCGGTAATGGCCACCCGGAGTTTTTACCGCCTTCAGTTTTCCGCGATAGAGCCATTGCTTGATGGTGGCATAGGAAATCCCCAATCGCTGAGCAGCTTCGCGGGGTGAGAGCAACATGGCGAAAGTATACGATGCGTTGCTACGCGCTATACGAATTTAAACGAAATAGACGCGTAATTCGGTTTCTCGGAGGCTAGACAGACTGCGGACAAACTTGATATTGGGTAGGTCCGGGTTGAAGTGTCTGCGTGAGAACTCCGCGGACGGACTCAGTCCCGAAAGGACAGGTGCTCTGCTGCGAAAGTTACTTCCCTCGGGCGGCTGTGGCTGCCGGGAAGTGGTACGTCGAGAGCCATTATCCCACTCAAGCCCCACGACACGCCGGGGCAGGCGCCGTACGGCTTGAATGGGGCACCCAGCATTTGCCGCCGGTGTGACAAGAACTATGGTGGCGCGGAGAAGCTGTACATCAGGGGCTAAAGCCCGTACCTAGCCAGCAGCGGCTTTTCACACAGCCTCTAAAGGCGTGCTCTTCCGTCCGTCCTTTTCGTCGAGTTTTCCCTGGCGCAGGGCGAATCCCATTGGCAAGTCTCATGCGGCTGGGGGCAGACACCGCCCTAACGGTTGGATTCGCGGATTCGTGAAACGCGATGCTAGGCTAGGCTTAGAGCATGCACGAAGCTTCTCATCAACTGCGCTGCGTCGGTTGTGGCGCTGTGATCCTCCCGGACACCGTAGAAAAAGACTTTCGTTGCGTCGACTGTGGCGAGCTTCTGGAGGTGGAATATCCCTCGTGGAGCGAGGCTGGCGCGCCTTTTGCAAGCCCGCGCCGGATGCCCAATCCAGGCGCTTTGCGCTGGCTATGGCAGGAAAGGCTCCAATCCAGGCTGCCCATCGACCAGAGCGGGGTGTGGCGCTTTCGCGAATTGCTGCCCATTCTGCTCCATCCCGAACAGGCGGTCACGCTGCGTGAAGGAAACACCCCGCTCTATCGCCTTTTGCAATGTGCAGAAGAGCTGGGCCTGGAGCACCTCTTCGCCAAACACCAGGGCATGAATCCGACCGGCTCGTTCAAGGACACCGGCATGACGACCGCGCTCTCGCAGGCGCGCGAACGGGGCTTCCAATGGGTGGCATGCGCTTCCACCGGCAACACCTCGGCCGCGATGGCGGCCTACGCCGCCCGGGCCCGCATGAACAGCCTGGTCTTGCTGCCCGAAGGCAAGATTTCCTGGTCCAAGCTCTCCCAGGCAATCGATTACGGTGCAGTGACCTGCCAGTTGAATACTGACTTCGATGGCTGTGTGCGGGTGCTGGCAGAAGTGGTTCGCCGCGCCCCGGTGTACCTGCTGAACTCTGTCAACCCTTACCGCCTGGAAGGGCAAAAGACCCCTGCCCTCGAAATTGCCGAGGAATTCGACTGGCAGGTTCCTGACCATGTGATCGTTCCCGGGGGAAATCTGGCCAACGGTTCCGCTCTGGGTAAGGGTTTTCTTGAAATGATGCATTTAGGGCTCACCAGCAAGGTGCCGAGAGTCACCGTGGTCCAAGCCGAGGGCGCAAACCCCCTCTATCTGAGCTTGCTCAACCATGACGGAAGAGAAATTCAGCCGGTGCAGGCCAACACCCGGGCTACCGCCATCCGCATCGGAAACCCGGCTTCCTGGCGCAAGGCGGCCCGCGTCATTCGCCAGACCGGTGGCTACTGCGAGCAGGTCAGCGAAGCTGAGATCGCACTGGCCAAGGCAGAGATTGGCCAGGAGGGTATCGGTTGCGAGCCGGCGTCCGCCGTGACCCTCGGTGGTCTGAAGAAGTTGGTGCGCCAGGGCAAGATCGATGGCGCCGAAACGGTCGTGCTTCTGCTCACCGGCCATACGCTCAAGGATTCTGAATACACCATCGATTTTCATCGGGAGAAGCTGTTGACGGTGGAGGAAAGCAAGGGCCTGGAGCGGGAGATCGCAGAGAGGCGCCGGGCTACGCTCTCGCTCGAGGCCTCTTCCGATGCCGTGCTTCGTGTACTTGAGGCGGCCATTCGGGCATGAAGACGGTACGCCTGCGGCTTCCCGCCACCTCGGCCAACCTGGGCCCCGGCTTCGACGCCATGGCTCTCGCGCTGGAGTTGTTCCTGGAGATCGATGCCACGCCTGCGCCCCGGTTTTCCATCACGGCTACCGGTCGCAATCAAAATATCTGCGCCGGATTGAGCAGGAACCTGCTGATTCAGACCTATGAGTCGGTGTTGGCTGCCGAACAGCGCGAGGTGGTCCCGCTCGAAATTCACATGCGAAACGGCATCCCTGTGGGCATGGGCTGCGGATCCTCGGCGGCGGTCCGTTTGGCCGCAGTTGCCCTCGCTTCGGCTTTCGGGCATCTCGATTGGGATGCTGCAAAGATCGTCGCCCAGGCGGTGAAGATCGAAGGGCATCCGGACAATGTGGCGGCTTGCTGGCATGGTGGCCTGACGATTGCGGCCCAGACGCAGGAGCTCGCCATTGTCTCGCTTCCACCTCCCGTACATTGGCGCGCTCTCCTGGTCCTTCCCGAGACCCCGGTGGCCACCGCCAAAGCGCGCGGGATGCTGCCGCGAAGCTATGAACGGCAGGACGTGGTCGCAAACCTGCAATGCGTTGCCTTGCTAACCTCTGCCTTTGCTTTAGGTAGAGCGGATTTGATGCGGTTGGCGACGCAAGACCGACTGCATCAGCCCTACCGTATGCCGCTCTGCCCGTTGCTGCCAGCTTTGTTGCCTCTGGCCGGGAGCCATGGAGTGATGTCGGTTACCCTGAGCGGTGCGGGCCCGGCCGTGTTGCTGCTAACCCAGGAGCCGGAAGCAGAAGGAACGCAGCAGGGGGCGCTCAGGGAAGCAATTCTGGACCTTGCGCGACCGGTGTGTGCGGTCGAGATTTTGACCACGCCGCTATGCCATGGGGGCGCCACGATAAGCGTTTCTGAGTAAGCGTTCACTATTACGAAAAGGTAACTTTTTGATTTCCTCAATTGTTACTTTATTGTTACCTAAGTTTTGTTTACAAGATTTGCTGCCAAGCCCTATTTTCGCGTCGTGGGCAGTTCTGGGGGAGGGCTGCTCTAGCGCCTGTGGCCGCGAGGCCCAGGCGCTTTTGGTTTTTGGGGTGTCTGCACCTTTTGACGGCAAGCCGCATCCATTGTTCAGGGCTGCGCCGTGGATGTTATGCTCAGCCAGGAAGTGAAGGAGGAACATGGCAGGACCAGGGGTCTTTGAAGTGAATGATGCGACATTTGAGCAGGAGGTGCTGCAGTCCGAGCAGCCTGTTTTGGTCGATTTTTGGGCTGCCTGGTGTGGGCCGTGCAGAGCTCTGGCGCCGGTCGTGGACGAGGTAGCGGCGCAGTACAGCGGCAAGCTCAAGGTGATGAAGATGGATGTGGACCGGAATTCGGCCACGCCGATGCGTTATGGCATCCGCGGCATTCCTGCCCTGCTCCTCTTCAAGGGCGGCAAGGTAGCTGAGCAGATTGTCGGGTTTGTTCCAAAGGATCAGATTGATAAGAGCATCAGCAAACTGATCGATCAGCCAGCTGATCGCAGCATAAGCGCCTGATCCGCTCCCAAGACGAGAGAGCCCCGGTTGCAAAGCCGGGGCTCTCTTTTATGACTTAGGCGTACCGGCGCAACACGCCAAGTACGCGGCCCTGGATCGCAATCTGCGAAAGCGGAACGTAGATCGGTTCCATCTCGGTATTTGAGGGTTGCAGCCGGACCGTGGTTCCTTCAATGTAGTACCGCTTTAAGGTTGTCTCGCTACCGCGGACGAGGGCGACGATGATCTCCCCTTGGCGCGCGGTCGCGGTGTGCTCTACCAGGACGTAATCTCCGTCCATGATGTGCTCGTCGCGCATAGAGTCTCCGCGCACCTGGAGCGCAAATACCTCTCGATTTCCAATAATGTCTCCCAGCGAGATACTTTCGCTGGTTTCCGATGCCTCGACCGGTTGACCGGCCGCGATCCGCCCTAGCAGGGGAAGCCGATCGGAGCGCTTGGTCTTGCTGCGTGGCGGCAGTACATCGATCGAGCGGCTGCGGTTGTGCGCGCGCTGCAGCAGACCCTTCTTCTGCAGATTCGTAATGTGTTTGTGCACCGTGGCCAATGACTTGAGACTCAAGCCGCGAGCAATCTCCTCAAAGGAAGGGGAGTATCCGTTGCGCTGCACAAAATTGCTGATGAAGTCGAGAACTTCTTTCTGTCTACGGGTCACCGACATTCCCGCATTATAGCGAACAAAAAGCGAATTAACCAAAAAACTTTTCATTTTCACCAGGCGGGTCAATCCGAGTGCTCCAGCGAGACCGGCTCGCAAAGTGTCTCGTTCTGGGCCAATATCCGCGCGCCTATCCCGTTATGAGACCGGACAGGAAGTTATGTCTTTGTGGTCCTTGTTGCAGAAGTGAATCCGATGCACGGTAGAGATGCAACGCGGGAAAGGCGACCGCCGTTTCAGTGTTCGTCCGGTCGCCAAACGGTCACCGGAGAGTAAATGGGGCGAAGGTCGAGTTTCTCAGAGGAATGCCGATATCACCACAAAGCTTTCCTTTATCGGCACGAATGGAATTGTTAAGCAGCCTGGGCCCTTCCTCAAACAAATCCATGGTACTTCGGCGGCGCTCCACGGGTCTTCAACAGAACTCGGCTCCATGTGGGCTGGATGGTGAATATGCAGGAAGCAGGAAAAGGTCAGAGGCGTCCCCGACGGAGTGGAGCATCCACGCCAGATGTGAGCGCAGCGAACCGGGCCGCACCCGAAGATGCGCAGAAGGGAACTCCGGCCACCACGCCCACAAAAGCGTCCGGGCCGCAGCCAGGCGATCTGCTCACCGCCGAACAGGAATTGCTGATGATCGAGCATCTACCCATCGTGCGCTTTATTGCCCGGCGCATCCATGAGCGGCTGCCCCAACATGTGCCGATAGAAGACCTCTACAGCGCAGGGGTGGTGGGGCTGCTGGATGCCTTCGGCAAGTTCGACCCATCTAAACAGGTCCAGTTCCGCAGTTACGCGCAATTTCGGATTCGTGGGGCGATTCTCGACAGCCTGAGGACACTCGACTGGAGCCCGCGGGAGTTAAGGCGCAAGGGGCGGGCCATCGAACAGGCAATCCAGACGCTGACTGCCCAGTTTGGGCGGTCCCCGACGGACGTCGAGATCGCTCATCAACTGCACATGGATCTGGCTGCCTACCAGCAGTTGCTGGGGGAACTCAAGGGACTTGAAATCGGCACTCTGCATTCAGAACGCTCAGAGGATTCAGGTGAAGAGGAGCTGGTCTACCTGCCGAACCGGCCGGAGGACGATCCGCTCTTTCGCTATCTGCACGCCGAAATGCGGGAGCGGTTGACCGGCGCAATCGGAGACCTCCCCGAACGCGAGCGCCTGGTCATGACCCTTTACTACTACGAAGAGACGACCATGAAGGAGATCGGGCTCATCCTCGGCGTCGTGGAATCCAGGATCTCTCAAATTCACGCCTCCGCCGTCTTGCATCTTCGTGCCCGGCTTTCCGATTTCGGCGCCCGTCAGGAGCCGAGCATCAGCGCGGCCCGGCAGGAGCCTTCTTGCGGCCGCCCGTCACTCTCCCAGGAACGCGGCTAGATCATTTTTCCCGGCATAGTGCCCGGGGACCTGCGGTTTCTCTTTCGGCTCCGACCCAGCCTCTAAGGTCCGCGCCCCTGCTGACTCGAGTTACCAATGCTCGCTTTTTATATGCTGCTTATGCTGCTAGGCTGAAGGTCCGTTATGGACCCCCTCGACAACCCGCGGATGGTCAAGCGGCCTACCGACGATCCCGCTGAACCAGCCAATGAAACGACGATACCCGAGGCGCAGGAAAGCGGGAAGCAGGCAAACGATAGCGATTCTCCGATCGATGATGTGCGTCTGGAAAAAGTCGAAAGCATCAAAAAGGCTCTAGCCGACGGAACCTATAGCGTCAGTGCCGAAGAAGTGGCCCGCAAGCTGATCGAGCACATGCTCGAGCCCAAAGAGTAAAACGGCTGGATATACTCTGGTTAAGAGGGCCTTGGTATGCCGGTTCGCTTTTTGTGGAATGCGACACGAGGCCATCGGCTCATGCCGTGGCGAAGCGAATATCTCAAGTGGCGTATCGAAACCTACTCCGGGCGCAAAGCTGACACCATCGACGCGGCTTACTTCTGGTTTTTTCTCTGGAAGGAGAGGGCGCAACTAATGCGTTTCCTGGGTTGGACGCGAAATTTTGGGACGCGGCGCCGGCAACCCTCTTGAGTTTTTGCTTCCTCGATCATCGCCTTCCTCCCCGCTTTCGTCCGCTGATTGCCACCCTGCTCGTCTTTGTCGTGCAAGCTTACGGCCAGCAGACGCCCTCACCCGAAACTACGATTCGTGTGGAAACATCGGAAGTGCTGGTACCGACGCTGGTCGAAATGCCCTCGGGGGAGATTGTCTACGGCCTGGGGCCGACCGATTTTCAATTGACGGACAACGGCGTGCCGCAGCAACTCCATGTCGATGATGATCTGGACAATGAACCCGTCTCCGTTGTGGTCGCCGTCGAAAAGGGTCGAATGGCGGCGCTGGAGTTCGAAAAGATCAATCGACTGGCTCCCTTGATCGATCTCTTTTTGGGAGATGGGTCGAGTGAAGCGGCGTTTGTGAGTTTTGATTCCAAGCCGCAACTGGTGGTTCCGTTCACCAAAGACGAAGACCGCCTCGGTCATGAGCTGAAGCGCATGGAGCCGGGCGACGGCGGCGCCGCCATTCTCGATACCATCGGTTTTTCGGTGAAATTGCTGGAAGACAGGCCGAAGGATTACCGCCGGGTGCTGCTGTTGATCAGCGAGACCCGCGACCATGGCAGCCGGGATGTGGACGCACGGCGGGTAGTAGAACAGATCGGCATCAGCAACACGCTGGTTCTGAGCGTCGCCTTCTCTCCCTCCAAAGCTCTCTTGCTGCACGATCTCAAGAACGGCGGGCAGAGCGCGGGCGTAGCGGACTTGCTCACACCCCTGATGATGGCCATCCAGGCGGTGCGCACGAATGTGGCGCGGCAGATCGCCGTGATGAGCGGCGGGGAATATGCGCCCTTTACCACCGAGCGCGGCTTTGAAGCTCGCGTGCAAGAGGTTGCCAAGCATGCCCGCAATCGGTATCTGTTGAGTTTTCGCCCCACGGATAGCACTCCGGGACTGCATGTTTTGGAGGTTCGACTTACCCGTGATCTGGGCGCCCGGGTGGTGGCCAGGAGCAGCTATTGGGCGCTTGAAAAGCAGGCCCAACCGGCTTCCCCCTAATCCTTAAACCGTTTTCCGGATGAAAGCGGTTCGGGGTTCTTTGCGCCGCAAAGATGATCTCCAAGCAACTTCATCATCGCGCTAAGCAGCCTGCGGAAAAACTCATTGAACGAAGGGCACGGCTTTAGGCGTGCCGTAAAAAGCCACAGCTATGAGGGCTTTAGCCCCTGAGGTACGTCTTTTGGGAGGTGCGGGACGAAATATCTTTCGTAGTCTGTGAAGGCGCTGAGGTGGTGGTGGTCACAAGGAAATTCGCCACGAATCATTGGAAAACCGTACCTCAGGGGCTGAAGCCGTCTCCCATCGCATACTCTACGGCACGGCTGAAGCCGTGCCCTTCGTGAGTTTTTCCGCAGCCTTGTCTTGCCCATGTAGCATCGAACGACAAAGATTCGGAGGAGAAGGATGAGCAAAGTAGTGAAGCTGCAAGCCAGTGACGGTCACGAACTGGATGCCTATGTGGCCAAACCGGAGGGTAAGCCTCGGGGGGGACTGGTCGTGGTGCAGGAGATTTTTGGAGTCAACCAGCATATCCGTTCGGTAGCGGATCGATTTGCGCGCGAAGGCTTTTACGCTGTGGCCCCGGCGCTATTTGACCGCGTGGAAAGGAACGTCGATTGGGGCTATGACGGCGAAAGTGCGAAGAAGGGAATGGCCATCGTGCAAAAGATCGGCATCGACAATTCCGTGAAGGATGTGGATGCTGCATTGCAGTATGCCGCCAAAGAGACGGGGAAAGCAGCCGGTGTGGTTGGCTTCTGCTATGGGGGAACGCTGGCATGGTTGAGCGCGACCCGGCTGTCGCCAGCCGCCGTCGTGGGCTACTACGGTGGCCACATCGCGAGCTTCGCTCATGAAAATCCGCGCGTTCCTGTCATGCTTCATTTCGGGAAACAAGACGATCATATTCCGGCGACCGAGGTCGCCAAGGTGCAGGCGGCTCATCCGGAGGTCGAGATCTATTGGTATGACGCCGGGCACGGATTCAATTGCGATATGCGCGGCAGCTACAACGAAAAGGCAGCGAAAGAAGCCATGGCGAGGACGCTCGAGTTTCTCAATAAACATCTTTGAGGCACGGGCTCTGGGAACCGCAGAAATGGCGTCGATCGGGTTCAGCCGTGCATCTATCTGACTGACTCAAGGAGAAGGATGGCGACCAGCACTGCCAACGCTGCTGCCGAGAACGAGGCAATGTACGCGTGGAGGCCCAAAGCAAATCCCTGGCTCATCGCCGCCAGCGTTGCTCTTGCGGCTTTTATGGAGGTGTTGGATACCTCGATTGCGAATGTGGCGCTCCCTCATATCGCAGGGAGTCTGGGCGCCAGTTTCGATCAGAGCACGTGGGTCCTGACCTCGTACCTGGTAGCGAACGCGATCGTTTTGCCCATGGGCGCCTGGGCCGCGAGCGTGATTGGGCGGAAGAATTTCTTCATGCTCTCCATTGTCATCTTCACGGTCAGCTCATTTTTATGCGGAATTGCGCCCACGCTCGGCCTTTTGCTGCTCTTCCGGGTATTTCAGGGCGTGGGCGGCGGTGGCTTGCAGCCGATGGCGCAAGCCATCATGGCCGACTCCTTCGAGCCGGCGAAGCGCGGTCTTGCATTTTCACTTTATGGGGTGGTTGCCGTGTTGGCGCCTTCCATCGGGCCCACTCTGGGCGGCTGGATCACCGATAGCTATTCCTGGCACTGGATCTTCTACATCAACATTCCCGTAGGCATATTGGCGTTCTTCCTCACCAATCGGCTAGTGGAAGATCCGCCCTTCCAAAAGTCCGACCGCGCCAATCTTTACCGGATCGATTACATCGGTGTCGGTCTGCTTGTGGTCGCCATGGGCGCACTGCAAATAACGCTCGATAAGGGTGAGGAGAAGGACTGGCTCGGATCGCACTTTATCATCGGTTTTGGGTTAGCTTTTATCATTTCGTTCATCGCCTTGATTGTTTGGGAGTTTCATGCTGAGAAGCCGCTGATGGATCTGCGGCTCTTCAAGTTCAGAAATTTCGCCGTATGCGCTTTTCTCATGTTGCTGACCGGCGGACTGCTCAATGCAACTACGGTGCTGCAGCCGCAGTTTTTGCAACAGGAACTCGGCTATACGGCATTCAGCGCGGGACTTTCGCTTTCGGGCGGAGGTCTGGCTCTGCTGGTCGTGATGCCCATGGCAGGTCAGGCGGTGAGCCGATTCCCGGCGCGCAATCTGATTGCCATGGGATTTGTCCTCTTTGCCGTATCGTATTTTTATACGGCGACCCATATCAGCCTGCTGATCAGCTTCGCCTTCGCGTCGTGGCTGCGTGTCTTTCAAATTGCCGCAATTCCTTTTGTTTTCATTTCCGTGACCACGGCTGCTTATTTCGGTATTCCTCCAGAGAAGAACAACCAGGTTTCGGGACTCATCAATTTCGTCCGCAATATCGGTGGCAGCATTTTGATCTCGCTCACCAACGCTCTGGTGACGCAACGGACGCAGTGGCATCAGGACGTGCTTTCGGCGAAGACTACGCCTGCAGGTCGAAGCTATCAGCAGCAAATCGACGGATTACGAGGCGTTTTTGACATGAGTGCGGGTAAAGCCAATGGATTGCACCTGGCGCAGGGACAGTTGTACAGCCAGCTTCAGTCCCAGACGCAGGCCCTGGCTTACGTCGATGTGTACTTTGTGTTGACGGTTGCCGCCATCCTGATGGTGCCCGCGGCCTTTCTGCTCAGGCGCAACCAGCCGGGCAGCGGGCCGGTAATGATGGAATAAAAGCTTTCTGCCGCCCTCGATCGAGGCTACAGCCGCTTCTTCTCCCGGACGTGGCTTAGATTGAGCAACATGACGGGGGAGCGCGGGCTTGTTTTGAGGTCCAAAGAGGGAACCTGGGCGGTTCCCTTGCATGGACGCCACAATCGAATGCATGTTATTCTCAGTCAGACACTTAGAGAGTGGACTCGATTTAAACGTAGAGGAGTAAAGCGCTGCCGTGCTGGCAACTGCAAAGAAGACCGAAGTTATTACGCGCTTTCGCACCCATGACAGTGACACGGGTAGCCCGGAAGTGCAGATTGCGATTCTCAGTGAACGTATTGGCGAGCTGACTGAGCACTTCAAGCTTCACAAGAAAGATCACGCCTCAAGGCGCGGTCTGTTGATGCTGGTGAGTAAGCGCCGCCGTCTACTGGACTATCTCAAGACGAATAATTCTGACCGCTACCGTGATGTGATCGGTAAGCTGGGCATCCGCAAGTAACAAGCGAGCAACTTGTACCCCACAATTAGGCGAAAAGACTGGATCGGACTGAACGCTGAGACGGCTGGTGCACACGTGGCCGCACCGGCTGGAAAGCGCACGTCAGCTCACCTGTCATGGTCAGCGGGGAGCGAAGTAGCATGCATTCGTTAGCTCTCTCTCCGTACTTTGCCTCTCGCGTTGGGGCGATTCCCGCCTATTGCCCCGCCGATGATTCGATCAGAGATATCGCCTCGCGGCCTGCCCTATGTGTACATACGAAATGAGGATTTTATGAAACAGGAAGTGACTGTCGAACTTGCCGGTGGCAAGCGATTGACTTTTGAAACAGGCCGTATGGCCAAGCAGGCCTCCGGCGCCGTGCTCGTGACCCAGGGTGACAACGTCGTTCTGGCTACCGCCGTGGCCGCACCGGACCCCAAAGAGGGCCTCGATTTTTTCCCCTTGACCGTGGATTACCGCGAGTACACCTACGCTGGTGGACGCATTCCCGGCGGCTTTATCAAGCGTGAGGGCCGTCCCAGCGAGCGTGAGGTTCTTACCTGCCGCCAGATCGACCGCCCCATTCGCCCTATGTTCCCCAAAAATTTCCGCAATGAGACCCAGGTGATTGCCCTGGTCATGTCCGCGGACAAAGAAAACGATCCCGACGTGATTGGGATCAATGCTGCTGGAGCGGCCCTGGCGCTCTCCGACATCCCGTTCGGGGGTCCGATCGGCGCCGTGCGGGTGGGCCAGGTGAATGGCGAGTTCATCGTCAATCCCACCTACGCCGAGCGCCTCGAGAGCAAGTTGAACATTACCGTTGTGGCCACCAAAGATGGCGTGGTGATGATCGAGAGCGGCGCCACTGGGGTCAGTGAAGATACGGTCGTCGATGCCATCGAATTTGGCCACGCCGAGATCAAGAAGATTTGTGCGGTGATCGACGAGCTGGCTGCCAAGGCTGGAAAGCCTAAGCGTGTCGTACCTCCAGTAGAGTTCGATGATCAGTACCTGGCGGCGTTGCAGGCCAAGGTGGGCGATCGCTTGAAGGATGCGCTTGACACCAAAACTCATCCCAAAGCGGAAAGCTACGCGCTGGTCAAGCAAATCAAGGACGAGCTGGCGAAGGAGCTGCCCGAAGGGGACGCGGACGCCAAGAAGAAGCTAGCCAAGTATTACGAGGTAATGCGGGAGAGAATTTTCCGCGAGCAGGTCACCAAAGATCGGATACGACCGGATCGGCGCAGCTTCGATCAGATTCGCGAGATCACGATTGAAGTCGGTGTGTTGCCCCGTGTCCACGGCTCCGCGCTCTTTACCCGCGGCGAAACGCAGGCATTGGTTACCGTAACCCTGGGAACCACGGACGATCAGCAGCGCCTGGAAACCTTCCAGGGGGAACAGCGCAAGCGTTTCATGCTGCACTACAACTTCCCGCCATTCTCCGTGGGCGAAGTCGGTCGCATGACCGGCGTAGGCAGGCGTGAGATCGGCCACGGCGCGCTTGCGGAACGTGCCATTGCCGCGGTGCTGCCCGGAGAGGACGAGTCTCCGTACACCATGCGTGTGGTCTCCGACATTCTGGAATCGAATGGTTCTTCTTCGATGGCCAGTGTTTGCGGTGCGAGTCTGGCCCTCATGCAGGCCGGCATTCCCCTCAAGGGAGCCGTAGCCGGTGTGGCCATGGGACTGGTGAAGGAAGGCGATGACTACGCCATCCTGACCGACATTGCCGGTGCAGAAGACCATTACGGCGATATGGATTTCAAGGTAGCCGGCACGCGCGAAGGGATCACCGCGCTGCAGATGGACATCAAGATCAGCGGCGTCACCGGGCAGATCATGCGCGAGGCACTCGAACAGGCTCGCCGCGGACGTTTGTTCCTGCTGGACAAGATGGACGAGGTACAGGCTACTTCGAATACCGAGAAGTCGAAGTTTGCCCCCCAGATTCACACCTTGCAGATACCGACCGATAAGATTCGGGATCTGATCGGACCGGGCGGCAAGACGATTCGCGGAATCATCGAAGCCACGGGCGTCAAGATCGATGTCGACGACACGGGACGTGTGAACGTTGCCTCGAGCGATGAAGAAGGCCTGAAGAAGGCACTGGCGATGATCAGCGATCTCACTGCCGTGCCTGAAGTAGGCAAGACTTACCTGGGCAAGGTGGTGCGCCTGGCAGAGTTCGGAGCATTTGTCGAGATCTTCCCTGGCACCGACGGCCTGTTGCACATCAGTGAGATTGCCGAGCATCGGGTGAAAGACGTGAAGGACGAATTGCGCGAGGGGGACCAGGTCCTGGTCAAGGTTCTGGGCATCGAGGGCAATCGCATCAAGCTTTCCCGCAAGGCATTGCTCAAAGAACAGCGCGAGAAGCTTGGGCTTCCGGAGCCTTCGAGGGGCGGGTCGGGAGACAACGGCGGCGGCGAAGCGCCGGCACCGCGCGCTCCGCGGGCGCAATCGCAATCGCCAGTGGAACGGCAGCCGGCTTCGAACGCCAGTACCATTACCATCGAGGGCGGGGAAGACTTCGACGATGATGAGCCCTTTATCGAGGGCGGGGACGAGCCAAACTTCAATCGCGCGGATGGTACGCCCGATCCTGTAACGACAGAGGTTCGCAGGCCGGCATCAGGTGGTGGTCCAAGTGGTCCCGGAGGTCAGCGGCGCAGGCGGCATCGCAGCCGTGGCCGGGGTCCAGGCGGTGGCTCCGGTGGTGGCGGAGGCCGCGGAACGCAGTAACCGGTTTGAGTGCTTGAGTAAGCGAAGGGGTTGCGTGCTGTGCGCAGCCCTTTTCTTTTGCGGTGTGCCCATTTTTTGCGGTGTGCTGGATGGATTCGAGAGCAGCGATCGGAGCGAGGCAATGGCTGGCTTTCGGTGCGCTGGGCATTGTCTGGGGCACCACGTGGGTAGCCGCGGACACTTTGGCTGAGTCTGTCCCGCCCTTGCGGGGAGCGGCTGTTCGGTTCCTGCTGGCCGCACTGCTCTGGCTTCCAGCGATTTTTTGGAAGCGGCTGAAATGGCCTCGTGGCCGCGCTCTGGGCTTTGTAGTCATTCTTTCTGTCACTCTGATCGCGCTACCAACCCTGCTTCTCTTGTGGGCACAGTCGGGGGTGCCTTCAGCAACCGTGGCGGTGTCATTTTCCGCGATGCCGCTCCTGATAGTATTCCTGACTCCTGGCCTTACCGGCAGGGAAGCGCCGCGCATCGCCATGCAGGCCTCGATCGTGGGGTTGGGGGCGGTTGCCCTGGCGCTGGACGTCTCGTTCTCGGCGTCTCAGGCCGGTGGCGCCGCGGTTGTGCTGCTGGCAGTGGCATGCATTGGAGCTTCTTCGATTCTTGTCCGCCGCGAGCTCAGTGGCTTGCACCCCCTCCTGTTGACCGCGTTGATGCTTGGCATTGCGGCGCTTGTGCTGTTTCTGGCCAGCCTGATCATTGAGCGTGGACAGCCAGTGGAGTGGAACCACAGCGCCGTTGCTGCGGTAGCTTTTTTAGCGGTCGTTGCCGGCGCCCCGGCCTATGCCACCTATTTCTGGTTGTTGCAGCGGCTGGAGGCGTACCAGGTTGGGACGGTGCAATGGATCGAGCCCCTGGTGGCGATCCTGGAGAGTGCACTATTTCTGCGTCTCGGTTTGTCGTTCAGCATGATCGCCGGGTCCGTGATTACTCTGGTTTGTCTGTTCCTGGTGATGCGCGCGCGAGCCGAAGATGACGATACCGTTTCCCTTCTTGGTAATTGATCGCGCAAGGTAACCGAATCCCGCGCAAGGATGCGATAAACTGCTGGCGATGGGCGCCACTTTGTATATCGTCGTTGAAGGCGAGGATCCCGGCTTCGACATCTTCGTGAATGGCAGGGCGCTCGCTCGCAACGAGGATGCTCTGGAGAAGATGGCGCAACGCATTGGAGTCAAGCCGCTGCTGGAGTTCTTCTCCGCCGATGAAAACTCCATGGCCCTGCTGCTGGAAGAAGGCGCCGGTGACCCGGAGTGGGCCAAGACCCTGCCTCCTCCGCAGTGGTTTTCGCCCGAAGATGGCCTGATAACCGTGTGCACCCTGCTCGATCATCTAAAGTCGTCGCCGACGGCGTTGGGAACAGAGACTCCGGCCGTTCTGCGGGAGATGGAAGAGTTCGAGCGCGTCCTGCGCAAGACGGCTCAGCGCCAAATGCGCTGGCAGCTCGCCGTCAGCTGGAAATAGGGCCGACACTCATTCAACCATCATCGCTAACTTAAGGGTGTTTTTCGTCAACATTCCAACGGAACGTCATCCTGAGAGCTTGTGACTTTTTTGGTGCATGCTCGTGGATAAAATGGTTTGTTGCCTGAATGAGGTAGTAAGAAGAGGTATGGGCAACAGTGAGAGCGTAGCTGTTCAAAGAGGTGCGGTTCGTCTGCGTAAGCCAGAACGTAGTCAGCTAGCGATGGTAGCTCAATGCGCGGATGATCTAGTGAGAGCGCTTCATCCCGTGCGCACAGTGATGGCGGTGGTAGAGAAGCTGGACGTGATTGGTTTTTGTGAGCCGATCCGAGCCCGTAAGGGGATAGCGGGGCGAGATGCAACCGACCCACGTCTGCTGGTGGGTTTATGGCTGTACGCGTGTGTGCGTGGTATAGGTTCAGCCCGAGAGCTGGCGCGTCGATGCGAAGAGAGTGCGCCGTTTCGCTGGTTGTGCGGCGGGGTAAGTGTCAATCATCGCCTGCTGTCTGACTTCCGCACCGATCACGCAGAGGCATTGGACGGCCTGTTTACGCAGGTGCTAGTGACCTTGGTGGACAAGAAGCTAGTGCGTGTGAGCCGCATCAGCCAGGATGGAGTGCGGGATCGTGTCAGCGCTGGGAGCAGCAGTTTTCGCCGGGAAGAGCGATTGCAGCAGCTGTTGGTGCAAGCTCAGCAGCAAGTGTTGGAGTTGCGTAAGCAGCTGGAATCGCCGGCACAATCGGCCGCTGTGACAGCGCGGCAGAGGGCGGCGCGTACCCGAGCGGCGGAGTCGCGACAACAGCGATTGGAGCAGGCGATCGCGCAATTGCCGGAGCTGAAGAAGAAGCAGGCTGAGGCGGCCCAGAGGGCAGGGAAAGGTAAATGTGGGGACCAGATCCGAGCCCGGCAGCCGCGGGTAAGCACGACGGATGGGGCCACGCGGGGGATGAAGATGGCCAATGGTGGTTTCAACCCCGCGGCCAACGTGCAGTTGGCCACCGACACGGAAAGCCGCGCCATTTTGGGGGTGGAAGTCAGCAACGAGGGTTCCGATTCGGCTGGGTTGAGTGAACCGATGCGCCAGCAAGTGGAACAACGGACTGGTGGCAAGGTGGAACAGCACCTGGTGGACGGCGGCTACTTGCGCATGGAGGACATCGTGGACGCCCACCAGCAAGGGGTGGAGTTGTTCGTGCCTCCCAAGCCGGCCAGAAACCCGCAGAACCGGGGGCAGGAGTTGACACCCAAGCCAAGCGATTCGGAAGCGATTCGGGCCTGGAAGCAACGCATGGAAAGCGAAGACGGCAAGAAAATCTACAAACAAAGGGCCGCCACCAGCGAGACCGTAAACGCTGAATTACGAACCTATCGCGGGCTGGCGCCGTTGACGGTACGTGGTCTCAACAAAATCAAATGCGTGGCGCTGTGGTGCGCCTTGGCTTACAACCTGACCCACTTCAGCAAGGCGCTTCTCAGCTAGAACCGAGCTGAAGGAGCAAAACAAAAGAATCTAGCACCGTATGCAAGCCGAACCGGGTGGGGCCGCACCTTAGCCTCATTGCCGCTTAGTAGTCCGACCACTGCAAAACATCCCCGATCCTCGCTGCCTTAAAACCAACCGGGATTAAGTCACAAGCTCTGAGCGGAGCGCCTAACAAATTCATCGCGTGATACAAGGCTTGTAGCGCGGAGTCGAAGGACCCCGGCGGTGCTTATCTTACCCATGCTGCTCGGAGTTTTTCGACCACCGAAGCCCGAGAACAGGATCTGCTGCGGTTCAAAACTGATGGGGATATCTTTTAATGCGTTGTAATCGTCTTCCATCGCAAGGCCCGACATCTTGCAAGATGGTAGCCAGTTCTTGGTTCCCGGCCCTAGGGAAAACCGTGGCGGATCCGCCCGGTGCGGGCTCTGTGGTTGAAAAGCTCTGAGCAGCATGGGTAAGATAAGCACCGCCGGGGTCCTTCGACTCCGCGCTACGAGCCCTGTATCACGCGATGAATTTGTTGGGCGCTCCGCTCAGAGGTTGTGACTTTATTGATTTTTGCGCTGTTTGGCAGCACCTAACCTTTTTGTTTTCAGCGTCGGCTTTTGTGTGCAACCAATAAAGTCACAAACTCTCAGGATGACGACTTTGTGGGGGGTGGCGAAAAACATCTTAAACGAGTTAGCGCTTGGGGGCACCCGTCCAGTCATCGAGGTTTTGTTGGTTGAATCGAGTCGGTTGGTTGAATCGAGGTCAGGTTGGCTTAATCAACCCTTCCAGGCGCCCAGCAGACGGCGGAGGAAAACCAGCTCGCCAGTGTGATAGCTATTGTGATCGGCGGCTAGGAGCACTTCGCGCAAGAGCGTCTGATCTTTCTCGCCCCAGGGGATTTGCGCAAACAGGTTGCTGTTCGGGTCCTTGACCAACTTTTCAAACGCCGCCAGGTCTTCTTTCAGAGCTCTTACCGAATTGCTCCAGGCTTCCTTGGAAGGCGGCGCGGCCGATGCAGGCCAGTAGTCGTCTGGCCATTTCTTCTCCACGTACTTGTCATTGGTGGAGAAGTCCCACAAATCACGCAGCGCAATGCGCATGTGTTCCAGAATCTCCCACCCGGAGTGGGGCGCATTCTCCGGCTTTTCGCCGTAGAGTTTCGCGGGAAAGCCCTTTAGCGCAGTAAGCACGTCGACGTGCGCACTGCCGCCACGGAGCAATTGCACGAGGTGATTGCGAAGTGCAGCGTCTTTGTCTGGCATAGTGGATCGGATGCAAGAATGCCCGACGGGGTCGCAAGAAAGGCCTACGTGACCTGAGCCTCCAGCGCAACCTCGCGCTTGCCGTTGCTAAAGAGATCGCCCATGCGACGGATCTGTGCGCCAACCCCGCGCAGCTTTTCTTCGATCCGCTCGTATCCCCGGTCGATATGGTAGACGCGGTCGAGGATGGACTCGCCGTCGGCAACCAGTGCGGCCAGCACCAGCGAAGCCGAGGCGCGTAGGTCGGAGCACATCACCACCGCCGACGAGAGCGGTGTTTTCCCGCGCACGGTCGCCGTCCGCCCGTCCACCTTGATATTTGCGCCCATGCGGACCAACTCGCCCACGTGCATGAAGCGATTCTCGAAAATGTTCTCTTTCACCGTGGTGGTGCCTTCGGCCTGGGTGGCCAGCGCCATGTATTGCGCCTGCATATCGGTGGGGAAGCCGGGATATTCTTCGGTGGAGATATCGTTCGCCTGCAGGTTGCCTTCGCTGCGGACGCGCAGCGAATCGGAACCCATGGGATTGATGCGCACTCCACAGGCTTCGAGCTTGGTAACCAGGGCGGAAAGATGTGCGGGTTGGCAATTGGCCACCACCAGGTCGCCGCCGCTGATCGCTCCCGCGATTAAAAACGTTCCGGCTTCGATGCGGTCGGGATTGATACGGTGTTTGGCGCCGTGCAGCTTGTTCACGCCCTTCACCTGGATGGTCCCGGTGCCCGCGCCCTGGATATTCGCGCCCATGGCCACCAGCAGAGCGGCCAGGTCGACCACCTCCGGCTCACGCGCGCAATTTTCCATCAGGGTGTCGCCCTCAGCAAGAACAGCCGCCATGAGCAGATCTTCGGTGCCGGTCACAGTGATCTTGTCGAAAACGATATGCGCGCCATGCAGCCGTGCGGCGCGTGCTTCCAGATAGCCGTGTTCCTGCACGATGGTTGCGCCCATCGCTTCCAGGCCCTTGAGATGCAAATCGATCGGGCGGTCGCCGATGGCGCAGCCGCCAGGCTGGGCTACGCGAGCGAGCCCACAGCGTGCGACCAGGGGGCCCAACACCAGCGAAGAAGCACGCATGGTCTTGACGATTTCGTACTTGGCAGTGGGATCAGACAGGACGCGGCAACTAATGGTGCTGCGGTGTTGTGCGCGGCCGTAGCCGAGTTCGACCTCGGCGCCCATCGAAGTAAGCAGCTTCCGCTCTGTCTCGATGTCGCGGACCTGGGGGATGTTCTCCAGCACCACTTCGTCTTCAGTGAGAATCGCGGCGGCCATGCAGGGCAGGGCGGAGTTTTTGGCTCCGCTTACCCGAATCGTTCCTAGCAGCGGGTTACCGCCGCGAATTACGAACTTATCCATGAGGGCCCGGGGGGTGCTCCTTACTTGTATCTTATTGTTCTATAACTCGAGAGTTGTATCTTCGATGGCCAACCGGACATTACCGTCCGACTTAGCCAGGCGACGCACGGCTTCAGGCTTGTCGACTCCCGCCTTGAGCATGACCAGTGCGACGGGCACGCTGCGCCCGGCAGACTTGATCGTGAGCACGGCCCGTTCGCGGTCGATGTTGCAGGCGCGCATCAAAATACTGATGCCGCGTTCCACCAGCTTGGTGTTCTGCATGTGCACATTGACCATGAGGTTGTCGTAGACGTAGCCAAGGCGTGTCATGGCGCCGGTGGTGATCATGTTGAGCACCATCTTCTGCGCCGTAGCGGCCTTCATCCGCGTCGAACCGGAGACGACTTCCGGCCCCACTTCAGCCACGATGCAGATGTCTGCAGCGGAGGAAAGCGGCGTGTTGTGGTTGCAGGTGACGGCAGCGGTCTTGGCGCCGCGGGCACGGGCATACTCCACCGCAGCTACCACGTAGGGCGTGCGGCCGCTCGAAGAGAGGCCGATCACCACGTCTTTGCGAGTCGGGCGTCGGCGGGCAATATCACGCTGTCCCAGCTCGGTTGAATCTTCGTTCACTTCCACTGCCGATGCCAGAGCCTTGGGGCCGCCCGCCATGATGTACTGCACGCTTTGCGGAGGGGTAGAAAAGGTCGGCGGACATTCGGAAGAGTCGAGCCCGGCGATGCGACCGCTGGAACCGGCGCCAACGTAGATCAGGCGTCCTCCGTCGCGCAGGCTGCGCGCCACCATGTCGATGACCAAAGCGATTTCGGGCAACGACTTCTTAACCGCGGCGGCAATTTTTGAATCTTCGTGGTTGATGATGCGTGCAATTTCAAGGGCAGATTTGGTATCGAAGCCCATCGAGGCTTCGTTAGAGCTTTCTGTCGTCAGATCGTGCAGGTCTTGCGGCTGATCGTTACTTGTCTCGCTGCCGATGCCTGTCTCCGTGTGAAAAGTACTTGTTGTGGCCATGTTGGTTTACTCAGCTCCCACTCAACTACATGATTTTATCTCCAACTGACAATACTTTGCTCTGAAATTAGGGCGTAACGTGCCATCCACGCAAACACTTTTGGGTTATGGCAATTTAGCCTCGTTCCTGACCCGCTGCTTTGCCCAGTTATCTCTCCAGTGCTTCCATGACCGCGTCGTGGAATGCCGGTCGAACCAAGCGAATCTCCTGGTTCTTTCGATGCGGCCAGGTGCGATTGGTGAGCAGCACGATGGCCAGCCTGCGCTCGAAGTCGATCCAGAGGGAGGTGCCCGCGTAGCCGAGATGGCCAGCCGAATGGCGGCTGAAGAACCTGCCGGAGGAGGAGGGCTGGGAGGGTGTATCCCATCCCAGCGCCCGGGAACTGTCAGCCGGCAAGCCGGCGCGGGTGGTAAAGAGTCGAACCGTCTCGCGCGTGAAGAGTTGGTGGTCGAGCAGGCATTGCGCATAGAGCAGCGGATCCAGTGCATTCGAGAAGAGGCCGGCATGGCCGGCTACTCCCCCGAGTACAAAGCAGTTTTCATCCTGAACCTCTCCCTGGATGACGCGGTGGCGGAAGGTCAGGTCCTCTTCGGTCGGCGGGATGGAAGATCGCCAACCAACCGGTGGACGAAAGCAAGTGCTGGTCATGCCCAGGGGAGTCAAAACCTCCCGCGAGCAAAAGTCTTCCAGGCTGTCGCCGGCAAGGACTTCCAGCGCGCGCCCGAGCAAAATGAAGCCAGGATCAGAGTACTCGGCACGGCTTCCGGGCGGGGCTTCAAGGGGTAGGTGGAGGCAGGCATCGAGCAGTTCCTCGGGCACCCGAGCCTCTTCAAAGAGGCGGCCGTAGCCGGGCAATCCGGAAGCGTGCGCCAGCAGCATGCGTAGCGTCACCAGGCGGCGCGCGCCGGCGGCAGTGTCACCCGCGCCGGCGGCAGTGTCACTTTGGATGAAGGCGGGAAGAATCTCCCCCAGGGGCTCTTCGAGGGAGAGCTGTCCCCGCTGGTACAGCAGCATGGCCATGGAAGTGGTCGCGATGACTTTGGTGATGCTGGCCAGGTCGTATACCGTGGACGCGTTCACAGCCTCAGTAGGTTGATCGTAAGTAAAGCCACCAATTCCATCCAGCGCTAACACTTCGCCCCTCGCCAGCACGCCAAAGGACGCCCCGGGAAAAGCCTGATCCGAAACCGCCCGCTCGAGGATCGAGTAGGCGGCGGCAAATTGTCGGCGCTGCGCAAAAGCGGAGGAAGGAACTGTGACCTGGGGTGGAGGCACTCTGAGATTTGTCATCCCGACCGTAGTGGAGGGATCCGCGATGTGTCGCCCCACTTCGCCCATGTTAGCTGACCAATACCCTCAGGCGTCCTAATCCGGGACAAATCCCAGGAAGCGCTCGCCGAACGCCATCTGCCGCCGTCTATACTTATGAACTGAGGTTGGCGGGATGAGCATTCGCGGGGAGTTAGTCTTATTCGGGCTGCTAGCCGGAATGACCGCCGCCCAGGGACTCGGCCAAACCCCGACTGCAACTTCGGCGCCTCCAGCCCAACCACCACCCCAGACGTTCACCGTTCCCGCGGGGACCAAGGTACTGCTCTCGCTTAAGAGCGCGATCAACACCAAGACCGCTCAGCAGGGAGATGGCGTTTACCTGATTTCTTCCTTCCCTGTGGTGGGCAGCTCGCAAATCATGATCCCGGTCGGGGTTTACGTGCAAGGAGTGGTTGACCGGGTAGTGCGGCCGGGCCGGGTAAAGGGGAGAGCTCAACTGGACCTGCATTTCACCACCATGATCTTTCCCAACGGATCGGTGGTCGAAGTACCGGGTGTTCTCAACAGCTTGCCGGGATCTGACGGGGCCAAGGTGAAGGATAGTGAAGGCACCGTGGAGCAGGCGGGGAGCAAGGGGCGCGATGTAGGCAATGTGCTTAAGGGCGCGGCCATCGGCGCGGAAGGCGGCGTCATAGGCGGCGCCGCGTCGGGAGATGTGGCCAAGGGAGTCGGCTACGGTTCGCTTGCCGGGGCGGCAGCGGGCGCTATCTACACTCTCTTCACCCGCGGCAATGATATCGTGATTCCTTCAGGAACCTCGGTGGAGATGGTTTTGCAGCGGCCGTTGGTTTTGCAACAATCGCAGCTTGCCGGTGTCGACGAAGCGCACGGGCAGGCGCAGATGGTTCCCGCCAGCCAGCAGCAACCCATGCAGAAGCCGAAGCAGCGGATTCTGTGTCCCTTCGGCAGTCCGGGCTGCAACTGAAGCATGAATCGAAATCATTGGGAGATCGATGAACCCGGAAGAGGATGAGCGCGGGCCTCAGCCCGTCAGGCCGCAAGAATCGTTACCTCAGGCGCCGGCGGAGTTGCCGGGACGCAGTTTCTGGCTTTGGGGACGCGACATGCTGTTTTCGCTCGCCGTCTCTTTTTTCATCATCACTTTTCTTTATCAGCCGGTAAGGGTGGAGGGCACCAGTATGATGCCTCGCCTGGGAGATCAGGACCGGCTGTTCATTAACAAGTTCGTCTATCACTTCGCCGAAATCCATCGCGGCGATGTTGTGGTATTCCATTACCCGCGGGACCCCCAAAAGAGCTACATCAAGCGCGTGATCGCGGTGCCGGGCGATGAGCTGCGCATCGACGACGGCCGTACCTACATTAACGGCAGGCTGCTGCCCGAGCCCTATGTCCCCAGAAGGTTCCACGACAGCCGATCGCAGGATGCGATGGTGATTCAGTCCGATCAGTATTTCGTCATGGGCGATCATCGCTCGATTTCGAGCGACAGCCGCGACTTTGGACCCGTGCCGCGGGATCTAATTTACGGCAAAGCCGCGTTTGTCTATTGGCCCGCGGAAGACATGGGCGTTATCCACTAAGCGCCACGTACCTTGGCCTTCGATACCTGTTAAACTTGACTGAATCCACTCGACGGAGAAGCCATGCAGGCAATCCTCGCGCTCGAAGACGGGCGCATCTTCCGCGGTGAGAGCTATGGCGCCAGACGTGAATGTTTTGGCGAAGTGGTTTTCAATACCGCCCTGACAGGCTACCAGGAAATCTTCACCGATCCTTCTTACGCTGGACAGATTGTTGTCCTGACCAATCCACAGATCGGAAACTACGGAACCAATGCCGCCGACAACGAGGCCAGCCGCCCGTACATCGAAGGCTTGGTTACGCGCGAATTTTCGCCAGTAAGCTCCAATTGGCGCTCGCAGCAAGTGACGGAAGAATACCTGGAGCGCTTTAACGTTCCCGTAATCGCGGAGATTGACACTCGCGCTGTGGTTCGCCATCTGCGCACCCACGGTGCGCTGCGTGGGGTTATTTCCTCGCTCGAGACCGATCCCGACAAGCTCATCCTCAAGGCCCGCGGAATCCGCAAGATGGATGGCACCGATCTGGCCAAGGTGGTGAGCACCAAGGCGGCTTACGAGTGGGACTGTAACGACCGGCGAAACTTCAATGGCGATCCTTTGCAGCAGGGGGACGAGAGCCTCAAGTTACCCCACCCTGATTTGCATGTAGTGGCCTATGACTTTGGCATCAAGCACAACATCCTGCGCATGCTGGCGCGTGAAGCGTGCCGGGTCACCGTGGTGCCGGCGGAAACCTCGGCGGAGGATGTGCTCGACCTGAAGCCCGACGGAATTTTTCTATCCAATGGGCCGGGCGATCCGGAGCCGGTCACCTACGCCCAGGAGAATATCCGCAAGCTTTTTGGACGCAGGCCTATGTTTGGCATTTGTCTTGGGCACCAGTTGATCGGCCTGGCTCTTGGTGGCAAGACCTACAAACTGAAGTTTGGCCATCACGGCGGCAACCACCCGGTGCAACAGACCCAGACGGGCAAGGTGGAGATCACCGCGCACAATCATAATTTTGCCGTCGATCCGGACTCGATCAACCAGAGCGACGTCGAGCTCACCCATGTCGACCTGAACGACAACACGCTTGAGGGCCTGCGCCACCGCACGCTGCCACTGTTCAGCGTGCAATACCATCCGGAGGCCAGCCCCGGTCCCCACGACTCCAACTATCTCTTCCGGGACTTCCGAAAAATGATGGAAGAGTGGAAGGGATGAACATGCTTCCGGTTCGCTTGTGCTGAACCTAAACCCGTTCCCTCAGCCGCTAAACAGGCTGCGTAAGAGCCGCGGTTGGGTAGGTCCGGGCTTTAGCCCGGACATCAAACGGGCCAATTGATTGGGCCTTCAGGCCCTGAGGTTCGCATTTCCTTGAGTTTCTGCGGATGCGTGGAGAGAGAAGCGTACCTCAGGGCGTGAAGGCCGATGGGTTTTGAGGATGGATGTCCGGGCTAAAGCCCGGACCTACCCAACGCCCACAACAAGTGCCGAGGCGAGGCCTCTTAAAGGCGCGAATCGAATGGAAAAATAAGATGCCACGCAGGAACGATATAACCAAAATTCTCGTGATCGGCTCGGGTCCGATCGTGATTGGGCAGTCGGCAGAATTCGATTACTCCGGTACTCAGGCCTGCAAGGCACTCAAGGCCGAAGGCTTCGAGGTGGTGCTGGTGAATTCCAATCCAGCCACCATCATGACCGATCCCGAACTTGCCGACCGCACGTATATCGAGCCCTTGACCCGGGAGTACGTCGAAGAGATCATCCGCCGGGAATGCGAGCGGATGACCGATGACAACGGCCAACGCATCGGCAAATTCGCGCTGCTGCCTACGGTAGGCGGCCAAACGGCTCTGAATCTGGCTGTCGATCTTGCCGATGCGGGCATTCTCGAAAAATACGACGTGGAAATGATTGGCGCCCGCCTCGAAGCCATCAAGAAGGCGGAAGACCGCCTGCTGTTCAAGGATGCCATGTCGCGCATCGGGCTCGATGTCCCGCGCTCGGCGCTGGTGAACAATATTCGCGACGGCGCGGAATTCGCGGCCAAAATCGGCTTCCCGGTCATCATCCGGCCCTCCTTTACCCTGGGCGGCTCTGGCGGCGGCCTGGCCTACAACCGCGAAGAACTCATGGATATTCTGGCTCGAGGCCTCGATCTCTCTCCGGTGCATGAATGCCTGATCGAAGAGTCGGTGCTCGGTTGGAAGGAATATGAGTTGGAGGTGATGCGCGATCTCGCCGACAACGTGATCATCATTTGCTCCATTGAGAATATGGACCCGATGGGAGTGCACACAGGTGATTCGATCACCGTAGCGCCGGCCCAGACCCTGACCGATCGTGAGTACCAATCGATGCGCGACGCGGCCATCCGCGTGATGCGCGAAATTGGCGTCGAGACCGGCGGATCCAACGTGCAGTTCGCGGTAAACCCTTCGACTGGACGCATGACGGTCATCGAAATGAATCCGCGGGTATCGCGTTCTTCGGCGCTCGCTTCCAAAGCGACCGGCTTTCCTATCGCCAAAATCGCTGCCAAGCTGGCCGTCGGCTATACGCTCGATGAGATACCCAATGACATCACGCGCAAGACGCCGTCGTGCTTTGAGCCCTCTATCGATTACGTGGTGGTCAAGATCCCCAAGTGGCAGTTCGAGAAATTCCCCGGGGCGGACGAGAATCTGGGGCCGCAGATGAAGTCTGTGGGCGAAGTCATGGCGCTGGGCCGCACCTTCAAAGAAGCGTTGATGAAGGCGCTCCGTTCGCTGGACACGGGCAAGAGCATACGCTCGGAGGTGATCGAGCCGCGGCGGCTGACGCAGCGCCTGGTGACTCCGCAACCGGAGCGGCTGAACTACATTCGATATGCCTTGCGCAGCGGGCTCTCGGTGCGGGAAGTAGCCCGCATGACCTCGATGGACCCCTGGTTTCTTTACCAGATCAAGGAAGTAACGGAGACCATTCAGAAGCTTGCCGAATATTCGTCGGAAAACATGCCCGCGGATTTCTTGCGCAAGGTTAAGCGGATGGGCATCTCTGATGCCAGGATCGCTGAGGAATGGAACCTCGATGGCCTGGATGGAGCGGCCCCGGTCAGGGAACTGCGGCGGCGTCACGGTGTGCTGCCCGTGTTCAAGAAAGTCGACACCTGCGCGGCTGAGTTCGATAGCGATACACCTTACCTCTACTCCACTTATGAAGAGGAAGATGAAGCCCCACCGACGGCGAGACGCAAAGTCATTATTTTAGGCAGCGGACCGAACCGCATAGGGCAGGGCATCGAGTTCGATTACTGCTGCTGCCATGCGGCGTTTGCGCTTCGCGATGACGACTACGAGACCATCATGGTCAACTGCAACCCGGAGACGGTTTCGACTGATTACGACACCAGCGACCGGTTGTACTTCGAACCGCTCACTCTCGAAGACGTTCTGGCCGTGTACGAGCACGAGGCATCCTCAGGGGCCGACATCGGCATGATCGTGCAATTCGGCGGACAGACTCCGTTAAATCTCGCCATCCCACTGAAGGCAGCGGGCATCAAGATCCTGGGCACTTCTCCCGAATCCATCGATCTGGCCGAAGACCGCAAGCGCTTTGGACGGCTCTTGGAGGATCTGAATATTCCTCAGCCTCCGGGCGCGATGGTGACCACCGTTGAAGAAGCAGTGCAAGGCGCGGAGCGTGTCGGCTATCCCGTGCTGGTGCGGCCCTCCTATGTGCTGGGCGGCCGGGCGATGGTGATTGCCTATGATGCCGATGCGGTGAGCCGCTATATGAAGGAAGCGGTGGAGTACTCCCAGGAACGACCCGTCCTGGTCGACCACTTTCTCGAAGATGCGGTGGAGGTCGACGTGGACGCCTTGTGTGACGGCAGAGACGTTGTGATTGCCGGGATCATGCAGCATATCGAGGAAGCGGGTATTCATTCCGGCGACTCTTCCTGCGTGCTGCCCGCGGCGGATCTCGCGCCCTCCACGCTCGACACCATTCGCACCTACACCCGCAAGCTCGCGCTGGCTCTGAATGTCATCGGCCTGGTTAACCTGCAGTTCGCGATTCAGCGCAGGTCCGGAGAGCAGGACAAGGTCTTCGTGATCGAAGTGAATCCTCGCGCTTCCCGCACCGTCCCCTACGTTTCCAAGGCGACAGGAGTGCCGTTGGCCAAGATGGCCGCGCGCCTGATGACTGGGCGTACCTTGCGCGAGTTGATGCCGGAGCAGGTTTCCGAGCGCACGGATCTCGCCACCGGCAGCCACTTTTTCGTCAAGTCGCCGGTTTTTCCCTGGAACAAGTTTCCTGGGGTAGATACGGTGCTGGGACCGGAGATGAAGTCGACCGGTGAAGTCATGGGTGTGGCGGATAACTTTGGCGAAGCCTTTGCCAAGGCGCAACTCTCGGCCGGGCAGCTGTTGCCGGTAAAGGGCACGGTCTTCTTCAGCGTGAATGATCGCGACAAGGCGATGGTGGTAGACCTTGCCCGGCAGTATGTGGAGCTAGGCTTTCACCTGGTGGCCACACAGGGAACGGCAGATGTGTTGGAGCGGGCCGGTATGGTTGTCGAGCGTGTCTACAAGGTCAAGGAGGGCAGGCCGAACGTGGTTGACCTGATCAAGGGTGAGCGCATTCAGCTCATCATCAATACACCGCATGGCCAGGACACGTTCTTTGACGAGCGAGCGATTCGCCGGGCAGCCGTGACGCAGAGAATCTCTACCATCACGACGATTGCCGCGGCCCGGGCTGCGGCGGAAGGAATCGCCGCGACCCAGAGGCGCCAGATCACCGTCAACGCCCTGCAGGAATTGCGCCGGGAACCGGTCGTTGCGCAATAGGTTAGTTGCGAATATCGAAAGTCAGTTCTTCGACTCGGCGCTGTTCTTCCGCGACCAGGGGCAGCAAGGGCATTCTCGGCCGGCCGCCATAATATCCATTCAAGTCCAGCGCATACTTTATGCCTGGAATCCCCATTTGGCCGCATACCTCGATCCCCGCGCGCACAATGCGCCGCTGCTTATCCGCAGCCAGCATCGCATCGTTCTCCTTCCACGCTGTGTAGACCTCCTGGCAGGCTTGAGGGGCAAACGTTGCCAGCGCCAGCACGCCGCCTGTGGCTCCTGCTTCGAGCGATGGGTAGAGCGTCTGGGCAGACCCGCAGAGAAGTTGAAATCCTACTTCCCGGGAGCGCGTCTTGAGCGCCGGGCGGGGCGGGGTCACCGCCAGAGCCGTCATACCAGAACCAAGCTTGTCTGCAGCCACAAAAGTCGCATGGCTCTCAGGCTCAACAGAAGCCCGCAACATTCTCGAAGTGACCGCGGAAAACACGGTGGTCACCGGAACGCTGCGCTTCCTGAAGGAACGCGTGGCGTGGACCAGCTGCGCGATCCGGTCGACGTTGCCGCTGGAGTCCTTCATGCCCACAATATTCGGATGCATGACCAGTTCAGCGACCACCTCCACCGGCAGGTCGTATGCCGTGCACCCCGGCACGCTGTAGAGAAGCACCGGCAGAGGAGAACGGTCGGCGACCGCCTGGTAGTAAGTGAGCATCTCGCGGTTCCGCATCTGCTTCCGATAGTAGTGCGGTGTGCGGACCAGGATCGCATCGTAATCAAGCTCTGCCGCGTAGTCCGCCATGCGCAGTGTCTCAAATACGCTTTCGCGGCCGACTCCCGCCAGCAAAACCTTATCCGGCGCCGTGGCCGCCTGGGCCACGCGCAGCGCCTCTCGCGACTCTTCCTCGCTTAGCATGACCGCCTCGCCGGTGGAGCCCAGCAGCACCATCCCGCTGAGCGGCGTGCGGGAATAGCGATCCACATTCTGCTCCAGCTTGCGCCAATAGGGCCGTCCATCCGGATAGAAACACGTGGTTACCGCGGCAAAAATACCTTCAAGCAACATTCCTTGATTGTAGTTCCGACTTAGCCGGAGGGGCAGTCGCCGGTGGCCCTGCAGTTAAAAAACGACATTTCTTGTTTCCCACACCAGCCAGGAGGTGCCAGAACGGGATCAGCCTCCGTTTCCAGGAGCTCATCGCCGTTGACACGGGACTTGCTTCCGCCCAGTGGCAAATTAGAGCCATTAAGCGCCACGGGCAAGGGCGAGGGAAAGACTGACTTATAATGTTCTGAGCGGAGATCAGGGTCCTTCTTGATCCAGACGCACTCCAGAGTCTGGCCGGCGATGGTGCCGCTCAATTCATCTCGGGGAAGGAATCCGGCCAAAATGGCGACAGGAGACGTTGCCGTGGGAGCACCCGGAGCGGGTAGCTCAGCGGTTCTGCAAACGCCAGCATCCAAGCGGATCGTAAATGATTTCAGCATCCAGGTAGCGACCGTTAACGGGTCCGGGTCGCAGTCTGCGAACCTGGTGCTGCTCAAGAGCATATTCGGGATGGGCATCCCGGTAAGCGGCAAGAACCTCTTCCCATCCAACATCGCGGGTTTGCCTACCTGGTACACCATTCGCGCCAGCAAGCAAGGCTATGTCGCGCGCAGGCGGGAAATCGAACTGCTGGTGGCGATGAATGCTGAAACGGCGAAAGAAGACATCCTCTCCCTACCCACGGGCGGCGCCGCTATCTATGACGAAGCCTTGAACCTCAAACAGTATCGCGAGGACGTGATCTGCTATCCGGTCCCTTTCGACAAGCTGACCGCAGCTGTTTGTCCTGAAGCCAAGCTGCGCAAGCTGGTCCGCAACATGATCTATGTCGGCGTGGTGGCGCAGTTGCTCGCGATGGACCTGGTCGCAGTCGAAAACGCCGTGAGACGCCAGTTCGCCAAAAAGCAGAAGGCTGCCGATCTGAACTGGGGGGCGATCAAAGCCGGCTACGACTTCGCCGCCAAGTCCCTGACCAAGCAGGATCCGCTAGCCCTCGAGCCCATGCACGCGACCGAGGGCAAGATCATCATCGATGGCAACGCGGCGGCTGCTCTGGGCGCCATGTTCGCCGGGGTTACGGTAGTAACCTGGTATCCCATCACGCCCTCGTCTTCGGTGGTGGAAAGCCTCATTGACTACATGAAGAAATACCGGGTGGAAGAAGACGGCAAAGCGAGTTTCGCCATCGTACAGGCGGAAGACGAACTCGCAGCAATCGGCATGGTGCTGGGTGCTGGCTGGGCGGGAGCGCGTTCCATGACCTCCACCTCAGGTCCCGGTATTTCGCTGATGGCGGAGTTTGCCGGCCTGGGCTATTTTGCCGAGATTCCCGGGGTCATCTTCGATATTCAGCGGGTTGGCCCTTCCACTGGTATGCCGACGCGCACCATGCAGGGAGATCTGCTGGCGATCGCCTATCTGTCCCACGGTGACACCAAGCACGTCCTGTTGCTCCCTGCTTCGGTCAACGAGTGCTATCAATTCGCGATGGAGGCCTTCGACCTCACCGAGCAACTGCAGACCCCGGTCTTTGTTCTCTCCGACCTCGATATCGGCATGAACAACTGGATGTCTGACCCGTTCGTCTACCCTGAGAAGCCTTTGCAACGGGGCAAGATTCTTTCCAAAGAAGATCTGGAGCGGTTAGGTGAATTCGAACGTTACAAGGACGTGGATGGCGACGCCATTCCCTACCGCACGCTGCCCGGAACCGACCATCCCAAGGCTGCCTACTTCACCCGTGGCAGCGGCCACAACGAGAAGGCGCTCTACACCGAGCGGCCGGACGACTATCAGAACCTGATGGAACGCCTCGATCGCAAATTCCAAACCGCGCGCACCCTGGTGCCCGCGCCGGAGATGGTGCAGACGGGCAAGTCCAAGATCGGACTGATTGCCTTCGGCAGTTCTGATTTCGCGGTGCGCGAGAGCCGCGACCAGCTGAAGAAGGAATACGGCCTCGAAACCGACTACATGCGGCTCCGCGCCTTCCCCTTTTCACCCGAAGTGCATGCCTTTGTGGCCGCTCACCCCCGGGTCTACGTGATCGAGCAGAATCGCGATGGACAAATGCTCAGCCTGCTCAAGCTGGATCTGCCCCCTGCTGAGATCACCAAACTGAGAAGTATTCGCCACTTCGACGGCTTGCCTCTCGACGCGCGCACCGTGACCGACAAGCTGGTTCTTCAGGAGGAAATCTAATGGCGACGACGCTCAATCCACCGGTGGCTCCCGGTCCCAAGAAAAACCGGCTCGGCCTGCAGGTGCTGGACTATCGCGGGAGTAAGACGACCCTCTGTGCCGGATGCGGGCACAACGCCATTTCCGAGCGCATTGTCGACGCCATGTACGAGATGGGAGTCGCGCCCGAGCGGGTGATGAAGCTCTCCGGCATTGGCTGCTCCTCCAAGACCCCGGCCTATTTCATGAGCCGCGCCCACAGCTTCAATAGCGTACATGGGCGTATGCCTTCCGTAGCCACCGGCGCACTGATGGCCAACCATACCATGATGGGTCTGGGTGTCAGCGGCGACGGTGACACGGCGTCCATCGGCTTTGGCCAGTTCGCCCACCTCATGCGGCGCAACCTTCCCCTCATCTATATCATTGAGGACAATGGTGTTTACGGGTTGACCAAAGGCCAGTTCTCGGCCACCGCCGACCTCGGCTCGACGCTCAAAACCGGGGTCATCAACGATCTGCCGCCGATCGACACCTGTGTGATGGCCGTAGAGCTGGGCGCGACGTTTGTGGGCCGGTCCTTCTCCGGGGACAAGAAGCAGTTGCTGGCCATGCTCAAGGCGGCGATTGCCCACCGCGGCACGGTGATGCTCGACGTTATCTCGCCCTGCGTCACCTTCAACGACCACGAGGGATCGACCAAGAGCTACAAATACGTCCAGGAGCACGAAGAAGCAGTGAACGAGGTAGGCTTCGTGCCCTCCTTCGAGGATATCTCCGTCGATTACGATCCGGGAACCACCTACGACGTGGAAATGCACGACGGATCCCACATGAGGCTGCGCAAGCTGCATCCGGAGTACAACCCGACCAGCCGCATCGGTGCGGTCACCGCCCTGATGGAGGCCCATGAGAAGGGCGAGGTCTTAACCGGCGTCTTTTACGTCGACACCACCAAGCATAGCTTTATTGACATGCTTAATCTGGTGAACGAGCCGCTAGCCACCCTCCCGGAGTCGCGGGTACGTCCATCGCGCCAGGTTCTCGATCAGATTATGCAAAAGCACCGGTAGACCCGGTAAATTTTGCTCGCGTTACGTTACCTGGGCGCGAGCAATTTTGGGTCTATGGGTACCAATAATATGCAGCGAATATTGTTCAACCGTCCCCCAAAAGTTGTATCATCAGCTCGTTTCTCTCAGCAGAGCAAGGGGACCGGATGCGTAAGAATTTCCTACGAGGGATCTATTTCGCGGTCGTAGCCGCCAGCACCCTGGCGTTAGCCAGCGATCATTTGGCAACCCCCCCCATTGCTCCGGAGTTAACCAAGATGGATGTCTGGGTAGGAACCTGGGAGTCCCAAACCCAGGTAATGACCACTCCTTACAGCGAAGCAGCTTCCGTAACCTCTGAAATGACCTGCGCCTGGTCGCCCCATCATGGCTTTATCCTTTGCGACCATCTGATGAACGGCGCCAACGGCGTCAGCAATAGCCTGTCCGTGTATACCTACGACGAGGCAAACAAGACTTACAAGTTCTTCGGAGTCGACAAAGACGATTCTCCACGGGAAGTACCGATGCAGGTAAAGGGAAACGTCTGGAGCTTTGGCACTGAGGTCAAGAATCAGGACAAGACCATCATGTTCCTGACCAATGATGAGTTTCTTTCCGACAAGGTCATGCATTTCCGTACCGAGTTCAGCGAAGACAACGGACGGAACTGGAAAGAATTGAACCAGGGCCAACTGACCAAGATCGGCTGAGCGGGCTTGGAAAAGGGCAATCGTGGGAGCCCCCGCATTCATGCGGGGGAGCCCACCTTGAGCCGGGGCTAAAGCCCAATCGATGGAAGTGCGACTCTTCCGCGACGCTGAAGCGTCGCTTCCCCCTGCTGAAGCAGGGGGCTCCCACCGGGCTTCCATGTGGGAGAACGATCGGGTTGACTGCAATAAATTTGATCAAACGCACTTGAATCCTGGAGAGACGGCTGATCGCCGAGCCGTTCGCCCTTTTGACTGAATTTAGTTTTGAGGGTGGCAAGAACTTCGCAGACCGCGGCTTGCAAAAAGAGCGATGGTGGGAGCCCCCGCATTTATGCGGGGGAGCTCGGCTTTCAAGCCGAGCGGCTCGCGCGGATTATTCTCTTCCGGCTTTAGCCACGGGCTTTCGTTTTCCTAAATGAAATCGATCTGAAAGATATACCCGCTATTCGGGCTGTGAGTGAGCTCAAATCCCGGCGGCCCCACGCCGGCGTCACAACTAATCAGCTTGCCGTTGTACATGGTCAAGCCATGAGGATCGGCGGATCCTTCGATAAACTCTGCTGTTTCCAATGGCCTCCCTGTCGCTGCGTCGTATTTGACCAGACCCGGCGTGGTGGTGTGGATGAGCTTGCCGTCCTGCTCAATAAAGCGATCCACATCCGAGGTGCCCGTCACCATCCAGACTGCTCCATCATCCCAGGCAACGCCGTGCCAGCGCGCAGTCGTGATCGGAATGATGAACTCCGGCTCCCAGGTCTTGGGATCGATGCGCAGAATGGCGCGCAGGCGATTCGCTACGATCCAGAGCTTGCCGTCATGCCACATCAAGCCGTGACAGCCACCACCATCGTTGGGCGGCCCCAGCGGGATCTGTCTGTGGGAGACAGTCTTGGAATTCATATCCGTTTGGTAGATGCCTTCCGGACCGCCATTGGCGCCCATCCAGATGAAGCCGTCGCCGTACGCCATGCCGCTGGTGTTGCAGGATTCGGTGAGCACCGTCTTGAGCAGCTTGCCATGCCAATCGAGCAGCCAGCAGGCTTCGGGCGAGGTCTTAATGCCCGGGCCGTAATTCTGCGCCTTTTGCTCTGCCACCCATAAACCTTCCGGCGCGATGGCCACCGCGTTGGGATAGCCCGGCGGCGACTTGAATAGGGGAGTGGTCTTCACCTTACGATGCGGCAACTCTCGTTTCGGCGGTGGCGGTGCAGCGTCCAGATGCTGCGGTTGCGCCCACGTCTGCTTCGCTATCAGTCCCGCCCCCAGGCCGAGACTCGAGATCAGAAAATTCCTTTTGCCGACGTTCATCAAGGTCCTCCATCCGGCAAAGCGAACACATAGAGTGCCTGCCCGTTGTCGGGGCGATGCACTTCGGTGAGGATCACGTTGGGCATGTTTTCCGGACTGCCACCGCCCAGGCCCGTGGTCACCGCAATATATTGTTTGCCGTCGATGCTAAATGAGACTGGATAGCCCTGTACCGTCGTACCCAGCTGAGTCTGCCACAAAGTTTTGCCGGTCCTGGCATCCACCGCTTTGAAGGTGCGGTCGTAATCCCCCACAAAGGCAATGCCTCCGCCGGTTGAAAGCACAGCGGTGAGAAAGGGTGCGCGCTGCTGGAACGACCAGACCTCCTTCATCGTTCTGGTGTCATAGGCTGCGAGCTTCCCCATATTGCCATTGCTGCCTGGCATCTCATAGACCCGCACTGCGGCTGCCACGCCGCCTGACCCAGCCTTCCTCTCCACATCATGTCCATTCAGCTCGTTGCAGCTTTGCGAGATGGGGATGATCAGCAGGTCGCTGGGCGCATAGTAGCTGGTTGCCGTCCAGTTGTGACCGCCCTCCGCGCTGGGACAGGACTGAATCCACTCATTGGTCTTGCCGTTGAGGATGTCATCGCGATACGTCGGCACGCCGGTCTCGGGATCGATGTGCACGAATACGTTTTGCAGCACAGTCTCTTTGTAGTCCAGGAACTTGCCATTGCTCCGGTCCAGCTTCCACAGGACGCCGGCCTTGCCAATGGTCATGACCGTCTTCTGCGGGCCATGATCGATAAGGACGCGCTCGAACACCTCGTCCAGGTCGAGTGACTCGCCGGGCGAGTGGCTGTAATACCATCGCAGCTTGCCCGTGTCTGGATCGAGCGCGACCGTGCTGCTGGTATAGAGCGCGGCGCCGTTGCCTGTTCCGCGGCTGGCCCGCATCCAGGGCTTGGCTTGGGCCACGCCCCAGTACGTGAGATTGAGATCGGGATCGTACGTGCCTGCGATCCAGGTCTCCCCGCCCGCGCGATAGAGGTCGTCCAGTCCATTCCACGTATCACCCCCGGGTGTCCCGCTAAGCGCGATGGTAGAAAACCGCCAATCCTGCGCACCGGTATCCGCGTCGAAAGCGGTGATGGCGCACTTTTCGCGGGCATAAGCGCTGCAGCCAGTGACGCCGGTCAGAACCTTGCCGTGGATGACCATCACGCCACCGGTCTGGTTATGGCCTTTGCCGGCGATGGGCACCTTCCAGTCGACCTTGCCGCTGCGCGCGTCGAGCGCCACCAGATGCGCATCCGTGGTTGCTACAAATACCTTGTCCTGGTAAAGCGCGAGACTGCGATTGCCGCCGTAGAGCACGGGGGATTTGGGCCCGATGCGGTTCTCCCAGATCAGCTTGCCGGTTTTCGCATCGAGCGCCTGCACGATGTTGTCGGTATTGGAAAGGAAGAGGATGCCGTCATGCACGATGGGCGTCACTTCATTGGCGCCGCCCTCGTTCATCGCCCAGGCCCATTTCAGCTGCAGGTTTTTGACGTTGCCGGCATCGATCTGCTTCAGCGGGCTGAAACTCCAACCCTGATAATTACGCCGGAACATGAGCCAGTCGCCATCCTCGGGATGAGTGAGCATCGCATCGGTGACGGGCGTGTAGTGGGGTATCTGGCCCGCGACGAGGAGGCCGCTGCGAACGGACGGCGCCGCCTCTCCCGCATGGGCGATCCCGGCGGGCATCTGGCCATTGGCGACATTGCCGATCTTTATATCTGTGTCGCCCGTGAACGGTTTGCCCCCCGGTGTTGCTCCATTGACCTCCAACAGGAAAGCCACGATGTTCTCGTAGCTCTGGTTGCTCAGGCTGCCGCCTTTGCCCAGAGGCATGGCCGACTGGATATAGTTGTAAAGTTCCCGCGTCGAACGGCTACCCCAGGACTTGAGAAAATTGCCGCCTGCGAGTGAGGGCGCTTCGCCGCCGCCGGATAGATTCTCGTGATGACAGGAGGCGCAAGCGGAGGAATAGTCTTTATGCCCTTGCGCGGCTTGCGCCGCGGTAAATGGACCGGTGTCTTGCTGGGCGGCCGCAACCCAACTCCATCCCGCCAAAGCACACGCCACCAACGCAATACTTCGGCCCACCATGGAATGTTTCTCCCGCTGCCTAGGGTAACGCACGCAAGCCTTATTACGGCATGATCCAGCCCCAGAGGTCGCCTTCGGGCGCCTTGTCACTGTCGATCTCTATGTACAGGCCGCCCTTGCGCAGGGCCGCGAGCTGCCGGGCGGTGAGCTGCTGGGCGGGGAGCTGGATCGTGCCACTCAGCTTGCCGGTGGTGTCTGGAGAGATGGTGAGGTCAGCGATGACCGGTCCGCGCACGCCGGGCAGCGAACCCATGCGCAGCTGCGCGCCTGTAGGAACGGCGAGCAGCCCGCTGAACGACCCCTGCAGCGTAAGCCTGTTGTCCTCGAGCGTGGCGGTGACGGAACCGCCGCCCGAGCGATCAGCGCGTGTGCCGACCAGGCGGGGTCCCGGAGAAAGACGGACGTGGAATGTGGAGGAGGCCGCGGCGCCGGGCAGCACGCTGAGAAAACACGCGCCCAGGAGAAGTGCTCTAGCGACGTTCTCCGCTGTGCTCCGGACTCGAGCCCGGCTCGGGAAAATCGCTGTCGGCATCTTTAAGCATTTCGTCTTGATCACGGTGACCCAATTGACCTTGAAGATTAGGGTCTCCGTTGGTGGAGGGCTCGCTGGTTTCTTCTTCCACCGCTCCCTTTTTGAAATCGCTGTCAGGGTGCTCTTCTTTTGGCATCGTGCCTTAAGGGATGAGGGTTTTGTCTGCGGCGTTGTACGCAGAAGGCGGGGGGGCCGGATCATCTCCGGCTCCCAGCCCATTTTGGCTATAGGGCCGCGGTCACGGCCTTTATTTCCGTATAGTTATGGAGCACTTCCTCGCCCATCTCGCGGCCCCAGCCGGATTGCTTGTATCCGCCGAAGGGCAGGGAGGCGTCGAAGACGTTATGGCAATTGATCCAGACCGTTCCCGAGCGGATGAGCCGCGCCATCTTGTGTGCGGTGCTCAGGTCGCGAGTCCAGACACTGGCGGCCAAGCCATAGACGGAGTTGTTGGCTTCGCGAGCGACACGTTCCAGGTCGGCATCGGAGAAGGATTCCGCGCATACCACCGGCCCAAAGATCTCTTCGCGCACGACCTTCATCGATGGCTTGGTGTTGGTCAGCACGGTCGGCTGAACAAAATAGCCGCGATCTCCATGGCGTTTGCCGCCGACAGCCACCTTTGCGCCCTCTTGGACTCCGGATTCGATAAAGCTGGTCACCCGATCGAATTGCTCCTCGCTGACCAAGGGTCCCATCGCGGTCTGCGGGTCGAGGCCAGGGCCCATGTGGATGCCTCCCGCGATGTCACTGACTCCCTGCAGAACCTTGTCAAAGAGGGTTTCGTGCACGAAGAGGCGAGAGCCGGCGCAGCAGCATTGTCCCTGGTTGAAGAAGATGGCGCTGGCCGTGCCTGCGATCGCGCGGTCCAGATCGGCATCGGGAAAAACGATAGCCGGGCTCTTGCCGCCCAGTTCCAGGCTGACCTTTTTGAGGTTGCCGGCTGAGGCTTTCACAATGAGCTTGCCCACTTCCGTGGAACCGGTGAAGGCTACCTTGTCGACGTCCGGATGCGCGGCCAGCGGTGCGCCCGCGCCCTCACCGTAGCCGGTGAGCACATTGACCACGCCTGGAGGAAATCCTGCTTGATCGAAGAGCTCTGCCAGGCGTAGCCCCGACATCGGTGTCTGCTCGGCGACCTTGAGCACCACGCAACAGCCGGCAGCGAGCGCCGGCGCGAGCTTCCATGCGGCCATCAGCAGCGGGAAATTCCAGGGAATGATTTGCGCTACGACTCCCACCGGCTCGCGCAGGGTGTAGGAGTGGAAAGCACCTGGCGTGGAGAACGAAAGCGTAGAGCCGCCGATCTTGGTTGCCCAGCCCGCCATGTAGCGGAACATATCAACGGCCAAGGGAACGTCAGCGACGCGCGCGACGGACAACGGCTTGCCGTTGTCGAGGGACTCAATCTCGGCGAATTCTTCCAGGTTTGCCTGTAACAGGTCGGCGACTTTCCACAGCATCTGTCCGCGTTCCGAGGGGGAGAGCTTCTTGCTCCAGGGGCCTTCGTCGAAGGCGCGGCGCGCGGCGGAAACGGCGCGATTCACATCTTCCTCTTCGGCTTCCGGCACGCGCGCCACCACTTCGCCAGTGGCCGGATTGTAGACCGGGAAGGTTTTGCCGGATGCGGCCGGGACGAAGCGTCCATCGATCAGCATGCGGTGTTGCCGCGAGAAAAACTCCGCGGTTTTGGAATCGATACGGGAATCAACAGGGATGGTTGCCATCAAATGCCTCCGGCGCGATCGGCAGGAAGTTGAGTGGAGAGGGGGGTGCCGCCGACTTCTGACGCCGAAGGAAACAATAGCACCGGGATGGAAGGGCAGTCCAGTGGAGGACCGTGAGGTAAAAAGCCTTTAGTCAGGGGAGTCTTGGCAGAAGCCGGGGGGAGGGAGATGCAGTTGATTTCCGGAGTGGTTATTGCGGGGCCGGGGCCGCAGCTGGAGGATAGGCGCTTGGCTTGGAGGCGTAGATGCGCACGCCCATTCCGTTTAATTTACTTCGCCCTTCCTGGGCTTCGGGGGTTTGCGGATAGCGCTGAATCAGCGTCCGCAACTCGCGCACACCGGCGTCCCTCTGGCCCATTTCAATCAGCGATTGTCCTTTGCGCAATTCAGCGGAAGGAGCCAGGGGATTGCCTGAATACTGCTCCAGAAGCGCATCGTAGTTCTTGATCGCCGCGGCAAACTTGCCTTGCCGGTAAGAGATCTCCCCCAGATAAAACTGGGCGTTTCCCGCCAGGGGATCCTGCGGATAATAGTGGATCACATCGCCGAATTCAGAGGCTGCAATGGTGTACTTGGCCGAGTTGTAGTCTCGCAGAGCGCTTTGATAGAGCTGGTCGACCGGAGGCGCCTGGGGCGTCTGCGTGGGCATCTGTGCACCAGCTTGCCCTCCCGGGCCCTGATTTGCCGGTGGGGCTGCGCCGCCGGGCTGCGCCGGCAAGCCATTCACGTTCTGCATCTGGCTTTGAATGGCCTGCATCTGCGTTGTCAGGTTAGCGATGCGTGTCTTGAGTTCATCGACCGAGTCGTTGAGCGACTGAATCTGGGTCGAGAGCTGGGTGTTGCTCGAACCCCGCTGGTCATTTTCTGTTTTCAACGCAACCTGCAGCGCGTTGACCGAGGCCATCATCCGGTTCATGTTGTCGGTATTTTGCTGCACCAGGTTGACCAGCACGCCCATACGTTCGTCATTCGATGTCTGCAAGTGCTGCACCATGTCCTGCAATTGCTGGACCTGGGTTTGCAGTTGGATCATTTCCTTGGAAACGGCGAATGCGTGAGGCAAGCCGCTGGACAAAGCAAAGAGGGTAACGGCAGTGAACCGGATAATGTGTTTACGCATGATGGTCCCCATGGCGCTTTACTGGAGCGGAACGGGCCGCTCGCTTCTTCAGTTTAGTCCAGCAGTCTGATCAGAGGCGGCAAGCGCCATGGCGGCACGCTCGCGCAGCCGCCGTGGCGCGTTTTCCCCAACTACTGATCCAGCGAGAAGCCGGCACGGCGGTTTTGCTGCCAGCAAGCCTCATCGGCTTGAGTGCAGAACTGCTTCTCCTTGCCGTAGCTCACGGTGCGTATGCGATCCGGGCTCACGCCTCCATTGACCAGCGCTTGCTTGGCCGCATTGGCGCGGTTCTCGCCCAGCGCCAGGTTGTACTCAGCCGATCCGCGGTCATCGCAATAGCCGCCGACAACGATTTTGAGCGTGGGATGCGCAGCCAGGAAACTCGCATTCTGCGCCAGTACCGTCTGCGCATCGGGGCGGATCTCATAGCTGTCGTAGTCGAAGAAAGCCGGCTTCACACTCTGCTCGAATAACTGCTCGGTCATGGCTTCGCCGGTAGGTGGCGGAGGCGCTGCTGGAGCAGTAACGGTCAGGGTTGCACTTGCATCTGTGGAACCACCGGGGCCGCGGGCAACCAGGTGGTAGGTCGTTGTCTGGCTGGGCAGGATATTCAGAGTACCGTAGGCATTCTCATTGCCCAACCCGTCGATCGAAACGTCCGTCGCATCGGTCGTTCGCCAGGCGAGCACTGCGCTTCCGCCCGGGTTAATGGTGCTGGGCGTCACCGTGAGAGAGGCGGTCGGTGCGGGCGACGTAGCGGCTGGAGGCGGCGGAGGCGGCGGAGGCGCCACTTTCTTGTGGCAGCCGGCGGCAAAGATGAGGGTGGCGACAGCGACGAACGCTGCATAATGCCTGTGATTTGGACTCTTCACGATATTCTCCTTACGTTGTTCGTTCCCCAAGGCGTTCCCAATCAAAGATTGAGACTGACAGTTACTAAACACAACACCGGACTATTTCCAGCTCCAGTTAGGCATTGAGTTTCCGCTGCTCTGGGTGAGCCGATGCTGCTCGCTGCCATCGGAAAGCATAGTCCATATTTCAGATCCGCCACCGTTCTCGCGTTGGAATACGATGTGCCGCCCATCCGGAGACCATGAGGGAAAATCCTGCCGCCCCTCATCATGTGTGAGTTGGGTCCATCGTTTGCTGGCGATGTCCATGATGTAGATGTCTTGCCCACCGGGCGCGCCAGGGCCGTACTTGCGGTTCCAGGCGAAAGCCAGGAACTGTCCGCTCGGTGACCAGGAGGGCGAGGTAGCATATCCGCCGTCGGTCAAGCGCTGCACGCCGGTTCCGTCCGACTCCATGATGTAAATCTGGGGCAGGCCAGTGCGGCCGCTGCACCACGCAATCTGGGCATTGGTCTTGGGGTTCCAGGTGGGCGAAACATCGGGCCCGCGGAAGGTTGTCACTTGCTTCACGTTGCCGCCATTGGCATCGGAGGTAAAAATCTCTGGATCGCCGGATCGGGAGGCGGAGAAAGCCAGCTTCGCGCCATCGCTTGACCAGGCCGGCGAGAGGGTAGTGCCAACCATAGAGGGGAAGCTGACCATGCGGCCCAGCACCAGCGAATACATGCGAATGGCCCAGCCTTGACGGCCCAGGGATGCGAATGCGATGCGGTCGTTATCCGGGGAGACGCGCGGGGAGAGCGAGATCGTGCCCAAGTGCGTGAGCGGGTGTTGGCCTTGTCCGTCGTAATCCATCTGCCACACTTCTTTGTTCCCGCCACGGGAAGCGATGTAGTAGATGTGCGTCTCGGCGATGCCAGGGATTCCGCCACCGAGGCGAGTAATGATCTCGTCAGCAAACCGGTGAGCGATCAGCCGCGCATTATCCTGGCTCGCGGCTTCGTTGTACTGCTTGCCCAGGATCTGCGGAGAGGCCGGATTCTTGGCGTCGAACAGCCAGCCGTAAACCGCCACGCGATTCCCGGCGACAGAAATGGACCCGAAGGCGACGAAAGCAGCGTTCGACGGTGCTGCCGACCATTGCGCCAGGTTCATTTGCTGCGGAGAGCCGGGCATCAACGGTGGCGCCATGCTCTTGGAAACCATGTCAAAGATGCCGGCGCTATTCAGGTCGTTGTACAACGTGCTATCAAAGGTGGTTTTGAGCGCTGGGGTTTGGGGGTCGGAAGAAGCGGGATTGAAGTCGGCCGCGGCCAGTCGAATGCGCGCCGCTCCCAGATTTGTGCCCGTGCGCACCCAATCCTGCGCACTCGCCCTCCAGCATCCGAGGGCCGGCAAGAGGAAAATAAGAAACCAAACGCGGGAGTGGGGAAATGTATTTATTTTTCTGGATCTCATGCCTGCCGCAGTCTTAAGTTTATACGATAAAAACCTAACTTAGTTACACCGGTAACCTCATCGGGTACCGGGGTAAGTGCAGTGATAAAGCACATTCAAGCTGCTTTCGTTGTAACCGCTCGGTAGTGGACCGAAGGTATCCACGCGCTGCACCGCATGCATGCACGACGAATTCAGCGAAGGGGAACTACTCGGCGTGGCTAGCGAGATGCTGCCTGGAGAGCCGTCGCGCGCCACCGTGAACTGAACAAAGACCGTCGCTCCCACCGGCGTGCTCGGATCCACTTCCCCCGTGTACCAATCCTGCGCCACCTTGCGTTTAATCACGTCCACATACCAACCAAAGCGCGTGCCAAAATCCCCGCCTGTTTGTGCGATGGGACTATTGGCGTTATTGTTGCTTGCCGTGGAGCGAGGAGTATTGGGCGGTGCTGCTTCTCCGTAGTTTGCTTTGTTCTGCGGCTTCGGCGGAGGTTGATGCTGCGGTGGTGCTTTTGGCAGCGGCTTGGCCTCAGGTTTCTTCGGCGGCTGCTTTTCAGGGATGGGTACTGCCTCGGGAAGAGGAATAGGCTCCTGTTTCTGCGTCTCCAATGCCGGAGCTACGCTTGGTGTTTCGGTGGCCAGCACGTTGTCGGTGGGCGGGTGATCCTGGGGCAGGGGCAACGCGGCGGTTGAAACCAGTGTGGCCTGGATCGCGCCCTGCTGGAAACTGTTCGCGCCCCACTCGCTTCCGTGGAGCAGATTGTGCACGTACCCGTAGCCGATCAGCCCGGCGAACACCAGCGCATGCATGACCGTGGACTTGGCGAAGGGTGAGCCTATGCCATCGGACTGGTCTAATAATTCATCGCTCGAGAAGCCTGCCATCGCCTGTTACTTCGCTGTCTTCTGGATGGGCTGGGTCACAATGCTGATATTGGTGATCCCAGCTTGTTTGACCGCGTCCATAACTGAGGCGAACGCGCCAAAAGGAACCCGTTCGTCGGCCCGCAGATAAATGATCTGACTTGCTGGATCCGTCTTGGGTTGGTGCAGCAGCGTGGGCAGCTGCGCCAGGTTGACTGGCTTATCTCCCAGAAAGACATTCTGGTCGCGGTCAATGGTCAGCACCATTCGCTGCTGAGTAATTTCTTTTACGCTGCGCGTTTTTGGAACAGAGACATCGATGCCCGACTGCAGCACCGGCGCCGTGACCATGAAAATGATCAGCAGAACCAGGACTACATCGACCAGCGGCGTGATATTGATTTCCGCAAGCGAGGTCCGGGTATGGCCGGAATTAGCGGTGAAGGCCACTCGTGGCCTCCCTCTCCATCGGGTCTTGTTTGGGCTGCAGGCTTATCTCTTCCAGACTGTTAAGCAGTTCGCGCGAGAAGTCGTCCATACGCGAGCCAAACTCGCGCAGCGAAGCGGTGAACTGGTTGTAAGCGATCACGGCCGGAATCGCGACCACCAGGCCGGCGGCAGTGGTGATCAGGGCCTCGGAGACTCCAGGAGCTACCGCGCGCAAAGTGGCTGCACCCTCGACGCCCAAACCATGAAAGGCCTCCACAATGCCCATCACTGTGCCGAAAAGGCCGACGAACGGAGCCACTGCGCCGATCGTGGCCAGCCAGGTGAGACGCTGCTCCAGAACCGTAAGCGATTCGCTCGCCGCCGCCTGGGCCGCGCGCTCCAGCGTGATGATGTTCTTGGGTGGTCCGAAACCGCCTGTCTGGCGGCGATATGTGTCATACACTTCATCGAAGACGATGACCAGCGGGCTGGGCTTGAACTGCTCGCTGACCGCGGCAATCTCCTGCAGCCGGTTGGCCTTGCGAAACGCGCGCACGAAGCGGCGGCTTTGTGCGCGGGCGCGGCGAAAAGCGGAACCCTTGCCCAAAATAATTGCCCAGGAGTAAAGGCTGGCGATTAACAGCAGGACGAGCACAGCAATGGCCACGGGTCCGCTATTGCGCACCATGTCAAACACGGCGCCGGCTCCGTAGGTTGCTGAATGAGGCACGGGCGCCGCGCCATCGTCTGTTTGCAGAACAAGAAAAGCCGCGATATGAAAGGGGGACATCATCACTTCCTCTTTCACGGTAGCAGACATGCGGACACGAAACCAAACTGCTGTATAAGATGCTGGCGCAAGGTAACCCGGCGTATAACCGGGTCAGACGGGTCCCAGGCGCCGTCATGCTATGCTGCGCTCGACTCTCGAAACTGCCCCATGCTGCTCGAACTTCGCGCCGAAAATTACGCCGTCATCGATCATGCGATTGCTGTCTTCGGCCCCGGTCTCAACCTGCTGACGGGAGAAACCGGTGCCGGCAAGTCAATATTGGTCGACGCGCTGGCGTTGCTCATGGGCGACAAGGCCTCCTCCGATGTGGTGCGGCATGGTGCCGGCCGGGCCGTCGTGGCCTGTGTTTTCGAGAGCACTCCGGGGGCGGAGAATACGCTGGAAGCCAATGGCATCGATGCGGAAGGCGCCGAGATCATTCTGCGCCGCGAGATACAAGCTGGGGGCAAGGGCCGTGTCTACGTAAACAATCAGCCTGCCACGGTGAACGTATTGCGCCAACTCGCTCCTGAACTGGCGCTGGTGCATGCGCAGAGCGAGACCATGGGCAGCTTCGACCAGACACAGCAGCGCCAGTTGCTGGACCGTAGTGCCGGCATCACCGCCGATCGGGTGGCGGTGGCGTTCCAGGAATGGTCGGAGACCTGCGCCCGGCTGGAGCGTCTGGAAGGCGACGAGCAGGCACGTCTGCGCGAGGCCGACCTATGGAGTTTTCAGAAGAACGAAATCGAGAGTGCGGCGATCAGGGAAAAAGAAGACGAGGAGTTGGAGATAGAGCGGCGCGTGTTGGCCAACGCGGAGAAGCTTCTCGCCGCGGCCATGAGCGCGCATGAGTTGCTTTACGAGAGCGACCGGTCGGCTGAGGCTGCATTGCGCGCCGCGCTAAGAAACCTGGAAGAGCTTGAGCGCTACGATCCGCAGTTTGCCGAGGCAGTGCAGCAACTGAAATCGGCGCGCGCCGTGGTGGACGATGTGAGCTCCACCGTGCGGGACTATGCTTCCAGGATTCAGGCTTCTCCCGACCGGCTCACGGAGCTGGAAGATCGCCTCGAAGCGCTCAATCGCCTGAAGCGGAAATATGGCTCGACGCTGGCGCAGGTACTCGCCCACGGGAAGGACGTGGCTGCCAAACTGGCGGAAGTGGAGAACCGTGACCAGTTGCTGCTGGAACTGCGGGCTGCGCGGAGCAAGGCAGCGGATGCGTACCGTCTGGCGGCTGCGGAAATAACTGCCGAGCGCACGGCGGCGGCCCGCAAGCTGGAAAAGCTCGCCGAAGCGCATATCAATGATCTGGCGATGAAGGCGCGGTTTGCGGTCCAGATGGTTGCGCAGGAAGCGGAGCAGTACTGGACCCGGCATGGCTGGGATCTGGTCGATTGCCGCATCGCCACCAATGCCGGCGAGCCCTTGAAGCCGCTGGAACAAATCGCTTCCGGAGGCGAGTTGTCGCGCGTAATGCTGGCGCTCAAGGTGAGTGTCGAGGAGGGTGCATCGCGAGGGCAGGGAAGCGCGCGTCGCAAAACGCCTGTACCCCGCACTTTGGTCTTCGACGAGATCGACATCGGCATTGGCGGCCGGGCTGCCGAAGCGGTTGGCCAAAAGTTGAAGGAGCTCTCCCGCGCGCAGCAAGTGCTGTGCGTAACCCATCTGCCCCAGATTGCAGCATTCGCCGACCAGCACTTCCTGGTAGAAAAGCAGGAGCGCCAGGGAAAGACCAAGACCTCTGTCCGCCTTCTCGAGGAGCAGGAGCGAACCGAGGAAGTAGCCCGCATGTTGAGCGGGGCCAAATTAACCGAAACCTCCCTGAGGCACGCAGAGCAGCTGTTGAAGACCAGCCGCAAAGCGGTCAAGTCCCGATAAGAAGGCTATGGATCTGGACGGGTGCCCCATGTTCGCACCAGCGTCTATGGGTCGAAAATGGGATTTTTCCAATGCTTTCGCTCTAATTCACGAGGATATCTGATTGAGCAGCCGTCCTTTTGCGCGGATAACGAGAGCGTTCGAAGGGCTTCCGCCGGATTTCCTGTTGAGTTTGGTGGCGTTGTCGAGCCTCATGCGGCTTTCCTTACTGAAAGCCGCACACGTGGACGTTGGTGAGTGCCGCGTAACAGGAAATCCGGGTCGCCCGTCTTTTTCGGCCCAGGTACGCTTTGGCGAACCTGGGGCACCCGTCCAGATCTATAGGCTGCGGTTTAGTGGGACGAACATCGACCGCGGGGCCAAATTTTGCGACCGAAGGCCGACATATGCATCGCCCCCGGTGCCGAGTTAGATGACGGCCAAGACTCTTTATCCATCAGACAGATAAGGGCCGGCGCGGTATACTGATTGATGTGACGAGTCCCCTATTATCCTCGCCTGTGAGCGGTCCCCGCTCCGAAAACGCAACCAAGAGGGTTCTTCTTCTCAAACCGCGCGGTTTCTGCGCCGGCGTGGTACGCGCGATCGATGTTGTCAACATTGCCCTTGACACCTTTGGTGCTCCCATTTACGTCCGCAAAGAGATTGTGCACAACCGGTTCGTAGTCAACGAGCTGGCAGAGAAAGGCGCGATCTTTGTAGATGACATCGACGATGTTCCCGAGGGAATGCGGGTCATTTACAGCGCTCACGGCGTTTCCCCGGCTGTCCGTGCACGCAGCAAGTCACGGAAACTAAAGGTGATCGACGCCACCTGCCCGCTGGTAACGAAAGTGCACGTGGAGGCGGTCAAGTTTGCCCGCCAGGGCTATTCCCTGGTGCTGATTGGGCATCGGGATCATGACGAGATCGAAGGCACCCTCGGCGAGGCTCCAGAGGTCACCCAGGTGGTTTCGACCGTGGAGGAAGTGGCCGCCCTCGAAGTCTCTGATCCTGAGCGAGTTGCCTATCTCACCCAAACCACCCTGAGCCTCGACGAAGCGCGTGATATTATCCACGCGCTCAAGGCCAAATTCCCCAACATCGTTGGACCACACACTCAGGACATCTGCTACGCCACGGAAAACCGCCAGGTAGCGGTAAAAAACGTGGCCCATCAGGCGGACCTGGTGCTGGTGGTTGGATCGAACAACAGCTCGAACTCCAACCGCCTGGTAGAAGTCTCCCGTAATCTGAGCACCAACGCATTTCTGATCGAAGATTCGGGAGCCATTAATCCCGAATGGCTGGAGGACGCAACCACGGTTGCGGTCACGGCTGGAGCATCCGCGCCTGAGGTTCTGGTCGCCGAAGTGGTGGCTTACCTGCGCGGACGCGGCTTTTCCGACGTCGAAGAAGTAGAGGTGATGCCGGAAAACGTCCGCTTTGGGTTGCCCCCGGAGATCGTCCAGGCCATCCGGCCTGTTGCGGGCTAAGGGCCGGCTTTTTACAGCGCAAGCTAGCTGTTTTTGGAAAGAGAACTTCAGGGTCCAGCATGAGCACATCCTCTGAAAGTGGACAGCCCGCTATACCCCGGTTTGGCCGCATTGATGCCGGGCTCGACCAAGTGGAATCCTCCGTCGCACGGGCTCGGGACTTCCTCTTTTCCCAGCAACACCCGGACGGCTACTGGTGTGGCGAGCTGGAAGCGGACACCACCCTAGAATCCGACTACATCATGGTCCATACGTTGCTGGGTACCGGCGACGAGCGCAAGATGAAGCGCGCCGTCGCGGAGATCCTACGCAAGCAAAATGCGGATGGCGGCTGGAGCATCTACGCCGGCGGGCCCTCCAATATCAGTGCTTCGGTCAAAGCCTATTTCGCCTTCAAGCTGATGGGCTGGCTTCCCGATCACCCCGTCATGGTTCATGCCCGGCAATGGATTCTTGCCCATGGCGGCGTGGTGGAATGTAACACCTTCACCAAGATCTACCTCTGTTTCTTCGGCCAGTATGAATATGACGCAGTCCCGGCCATCCCACCTGAGCTAGTCCTCTTTCCCAACTGGTGCTACTTCAACATTTACGAGATCTCATCTTGGTCGCGCGCGATCCTGGTCCCGCTTTCCATCGCTTACGCCAAAAAGCCCTTTAAGAAGCTCGCCCCGGAAAATGGAATCGATGAGCTCTTCGTTGGGGGCAAGAGCGATGCCGACCTCCATCTGCGTTGGGATCGCAAGCGCGTACTCGGCTGGCGCAACTTCTTCCTGGTCGTCGACCGGCTCTTTCATTGGGCCGAGCGCGTGCATATTCGGCCGCTGCGTAAGATGGCCCTGAGAAAAGCAGAGAAGTGGATCCTGGAGCGGTTGGAAATGAGTGATGGGCTGGGCGCCATCTATCCCGCCATGCTCAATGCCATCCTGGCTTTGCGCTGCCTGGGCTACTCCATCGACGATCCGCAGACCATCCGGGCCATGGATGAGTTTGAGAAGCTGGGCATTGAAGAGGAAGGGATTCCCGATTTTCTGGAGCCGACCTTCCGCATGCAGCCGTGTATGTCTCCGGTGTGGGATACCGCGTATGCGGTCTATGCGCTGGGGCACTCCGGGGTCCCGCGCACCGACCCGCGCCTGCTGAAGGCCGCCGACTGGATGCTCTCCAAGGAAGTGCGCCACAAAGGCGACTGGGCCGTGAAGGTGCGGAATGCGCAGCCTGGCGGATGGTATTTCGAGTTCAACAACGAGTTTTATCCCGATACCGACGACTCCGCCCAGGTACTTCTGGCCTTGAACAAGGTCGATAACCACGCCCGGGAACGCTATCAATACGACGTTTGCCAGCGCGCGATTTCCTGGATCTTCGCCATGCAATGCAAGAACGGCGGCTGGGCCAGTTTTGACAAAGACAACACCAAGATGGTCTTCGAAAATATTCCCTTCGCCGACCATAACGCCATGCTCGATCCGCCGACCGTCGACATTACAGGGCGCATCCTGGAGATGCTGGCCACCTACGGGTACACGCAGAAGGATCGTCGCGTCGAGAAGGCTATCCGCTTCATCTATAACGAGCAGGAGCCGGATGGAAGCTGGTTCGGCCGCTGGGGCGTTAATTACCTCTACGGAACCTTTCTGGTGTTGCGGGGTCTGGAAGCGATCGGAGTATGGAACCACGAGCCGCAGATTCAACAGGCAGCGGAGTGGATCCGCATGGTGCAGAACGCGGACGGTGGTTGGGGTGAGAGCTGCGCCAGCTACGACGATCCCATAACCCGGGGAGTTGGGCCCAGCACCCCATCGCAGACCGCTTGGGCGATTTTAGGTCTGCTGGCAGCGGGGGATACGCGCAGCGATTCGGTTGCCAAGGGAGTGCGCTGGCTGATCGAGCGCCAACTGCCCGATGGCTCGTGGGATGAAAGCATGGGAGAAGGCCCGACCCGGCAGGCAGTGATTACCGGCACCGGCTTTCCCCGCGTGTTTTATCTTGCTTACCATCTTTACCGGAATTATTTTCCCCTGCTGGCGCTTACTGACTACCGCCGTGCGATGGAAAGAGCTTAGAGCTCTCAGAGGAGATTTGAAACGATGGCAGTGCCGATCTCACAGATGTGGACCGTGGCCAGCTACGTGCTCAAGAAGCGCTTGAGCGGGCAAAAACGCTACCCGCTCGTGCTTATGCTGGAACCGTTGTTCCGCTGCAACCTGGCTTGCGCCGGCTGCGGCAAGATTCAGTATCCCGCACACATTCTCAAGAAGGATCTTTCGCCGGAAGAGTGCTTCCGGGCGGTCGAAGAGTGCGGAGCCCCGATGGTGTCTATCCCTGGCGGCGAACCACTGATGCACCCGCAGATTGCGGAGATCGTGGAAGGGCTGGTGGCGCGGAAGAAGTACATCTATCTATGCACCAACGCCTTGCTGCTCAAGGAAAAAATCGGCCTGTTCAAGCCCAGTAAGTATCTGACCTTCTCCGTCCATCTGGATGGCCAGCGCGAGCACCACGACTTCTCGGTCTGCCGCGAGGGCGGTTATGACAAGGCGGTCGAGGGGATCCGCGAGGCGGTGCACCGGGGATTTCGGGTGACCACCAACGCGACGCTCTTCGATGGCGCCGATCCCAACAGCGTGCGCGCTTTCTTTGACGAAGTAATGGCCATGGGTGTCGAGGGCATTGTGATCTCCCCGGGTTATTCCTACGAAAAGGCGCCCGACCAGAAGCACTTTCTGGGCCGCGCGCGCACCCGCAGGCTTTTCCGCGCAATTCTCTCCAACCGGGAGAAGCACTGGAAATTCAACATGTCTCCGCTCTTCCTCGAGTTCCTGATGGGCAAGCGGAACTACGAATGCACGCCCTGGGGCAATCCGGCTTACAACATCTTCGGCTGGCAGAAACCCTGCTACCTGCTGCAGGATGGCTACGCTTCCACGTTCAAGGAGTTGATCGAGGAGACGGAGTGGGAAAACTACGGCACCGCCTCCGGCAATCCGAAATGCGCTAATTGCATGGTCAGCTGCGGTTATGAGCCGTCCTCAGTTAACGAGATGTTTGGCTCTTTCCGGGGATTCATGGCCGCGGTGCGCGCCACGATTTTCGACAGGTACGAGGACCAGGGTGCACGCGATCTCCTGACCTCCCCGCTGCTTAACGGGCATTCGTCGCCGTCGCTGGTGCAGATCCAGAGCGATGCCAAGCGGCAGATGGAAGAGACAAGGGTATGACAGGGAAGGCTGCAGGCAATCTCGATCCTGACACGCTCGAACTGGCGCCGGGAACCAAGCATGAGAACCTCGAGGGTTGGGCGCCGGTTCTGGGCACTGATGCGGAAGTGCTCGACGCGCTGGAGAAGGCCTTCGACTATCGCGGCGACGTAACCATCACCTGTAAGGATGGCTCCGTCATAGAGGGCTATATTTTCGACCGCAAGACGGGAGCTACCCTCGCCCAGTCCTGGGTCCGGCTCTTTCCCAAGGATTCGCCAGAAAAGCGTTCCATCGCTTACAGCGAGATTGCGGGCCTTACCTTCAGCGGCAAAGACCGCGCTGCCGGAGCCAGCTGGGAAGCCTGGGTGAAGAAGTGGAACGAGAAGAAGGCAGCCGGCGAAAAAGGCTTTGGACTGCATCCCGAAGCTCTGGACTAGCCGCGGAAGCCGGTTGAGAGGACAGCAGGTCCCTCCGCTCCGGTCGGGATGACAATTTTGTTTTGAAATTAAACGGGCTAGAAAAGCTTTGGGTGCCCCATCTGCCCCGATTTCCTGCGGAGGCATGTGGCGTTGATACACTCCATGCGCCTTTCCTTAATGAAAGGCGCACACGCGGACCTCACTAGCACAGCGTGGCAGGAAATCGGGGTCAAGCCGTACTTTGGCTTGAGTGGGCTACCATGCCACCCCCACTCGTTTGTCATCAGGACCAGAGCGGAGGGACCTGCTGTTGTACTGTCCTTCTAGTACAGGGGTATAGGTCTGAGAGTTTTCCTCACAGGAGCTACGGGGTTCGTCGGGAGCCACGTGGCGCAAGAGCTGTCCCGTCGCGGCGCTCAGTTGCGCATTCTCATCCGCCCCACCAGCAAACTCGAGAATCTAGCTGGGCTGGCCGTCGAAACAGTCCTTGGTGACTTATTGCGGGTGGATGCGCTGCGTAGCGCTATCGCCGGCTGTGATGCTGTCATGCACGTAGCCGCCGACTATCGGCTTTGGGTGACTGACCCGGAAAAGATGTACGCCACGAACGTGACCGGTACCCGGGAGCTGCTGCGCGTCGCCCGCGAAGAGGGCGTTCCCCGTGTGGTCTACACATCCAGCGTAGCCACCATGGGCTTTCTCTCGGACGGGCGCATCGCGGACGAGGCAACCCCGGTGTCGATCGACGACATGATCGGGGACTACAAACGATCCAAATACCAGGCCGAGCAGGAAGCCATCACAGCCGCCCGCGCCGGCCAGCAGGTGATCATTCTCAATCCCACGACACCGATTGGATCGAATGACATCAAACCGACGCCGACCGGCCGCATCGTGGTGGATTTTCTCAACCGGAAATTTCCCGCATATATGGACACGGGCCTGAACCTGGTGGATGTAAACGAAGTCGCCAGGACGCATGCCGACGCCCTGGAGGCCGGCAAGTCCGGCGAACGCTACATTCTGGGTGGGGAAAACCTGACCTTGAAGCAGATTCTGGATAAAATGTCGGCGATCACCGGCTTGCCCTCTCCTACCATGCGCGTGCCGCATACTGTGGCCATGATCTTCGCGTTATGGGATCAGACCATGACCGGCAAGCTGCGCGGGCGCGAGCCGCGTGCTACCGTGGAGGCCGTACGCATGGGTAAGAAGAAGATGTTTGTGTCCTCTGCCAAAGCCGAGCGCGAGCTGGGATTCCGCGTGGTTCCCGTGTATGCGGCGCTGCGCGCGGCCATCGACTGGTTTCGGGCGCACGGGTACGCGCCGCCCGCATGAGCCGCGTAGGCATTATCGCGGCTTTGCCCGGCGAATTGAAGCCGTTGGTGCAGGGATGGAAACCTGTGCCCTTGCCCGGTGCGCACAAAGGGCAGGCAGCATGGCGTTCCCGCGTGGAGGATGTAGAATGCATCGCGGTCTGCGCCGGTGTAGGGAACGAGGCTGCGGCCCACGCCTGCGTCATATCCACTCAGGACGGAGCGCTGGATGCAATCGTCTCCGTAGGATGGGCTGGCGCCCTGTCCTGCGGTATCCATCCTGGGAATGCGTATGCGGTAAACGAAGTAATAGACGCCCTCACTGGCGAGTGTTTCCCGACCAACTTCCCGTTGCCCGAAGGAAGCGGTGTTCCGCTCAGGCTGGTAACCACCGACCATATAGTTCAATATGCGGAAAAACGGCAGCTCGCCGGCCTTCATCAGGCCGTGATGGTGGATATGGAGGCTGCCACCGTGGCTCGCTTTGCACTGAGGCACAACATTGCTTTCTACTGCCTCAAGGCCATATCGGATGAGATCGCGGACGTATTACCAGACTTCGGTCGCTATACCGACAACAATGGCCACCTGCGCGTAGGAGCTTTGCTGGGCCACGTGGCCGTGCGGCCAAAGTACTGGCCCGCCATGATGCGCATGGGCCAGAATGCGAAGAGAGGCGCCCGGGCCGTAGCCGGTGCGCTGCATCCGCTCATAGGGGATGTATAAGCATGCAGATCGTGCCCGCTGTTCAGGAGTTGCAGAGCCAGATTGCCCTGCCGGCGACCATGCAGGCCGCTGTCTATCGCGGGGTGAACGATGTCCGCGTCGAAACCGTTCCCGTGCCCGCGATTGGCCTGGGCGAGGTGCTCATCCGGGTGCACAGCTGCGGTATCTGCGGTACAGACTTAAAGAAGATCCACACCGGGTCGCACGCCGCCCCGCGCATCTTCGGCCATGAAACGGTGGGCACGATCGCCGCGGTAGGGGCAGGCGTGGACGCATTTGCCGTGGGTGACCGGGTGGCTGTCTTCCACCACATCCCCTGCGGCAACTGCTACTACTGCCGCAAGAAAACTTTCGCCCAATGTCCGGTTTACAAACGGGTAGGCTGCACCGCCGGGTTTGAGCCTTCCGGGGGTGGCTTTGCCGGATATGTGCGGGTCATGGACTGGATCGTGAAGCGTGGACTAGTGAAGATTCCCGACGATGTCTCTTTTGCCCAGGCGGTGTTTATGGAACCCCTGAATACCTGCCTTAAGGGCGTGCGCAGCCTGAATCTCTCACCGGATGAGACCGTGCTGTTGATCGGCCAGGGGCCCATCGGGATCATGCTGGCATCGCTCGCGAAGCGGGCCGCCGGAAAGGTGCTGACATCAGACCTCTACCCCGAGCGGCACGCCGTCGCGGCGGCCTTCGGGCTCGATTCGCCCATCGATGCCTCGCGCGAAGACGTGGTTGGGGTGGTCCGAGCGGCCACCGAGGGCCGGGGAGCCGATGCTGTCATCCTGGCCGTGGGCGGCAATGCGTTGATCCGCACAGCGATGGACGCAGCGCGTCCCGGGGGGCGTGTCCTGCTATTCGCGCAAACCCAGCACGGAGAGGCTACCATCGATCCCGCCGCGGTGTGCGTGGATGAGAAGACGCTGGTAGGCTCCTATAGCGCTTCGGTGGACATTCAGGACGAAGCCCTGCGCATGGTTTTCGAAGGCTACGGGCAGGGATTCGACTTGACCCGGCTGGTCTCTCATCGCTTTCCCTTGACCGAAGCAGTGGCTGCGCTGGCCGTCGCTTCCGAGCCCAATGCGACATCGATGAAGATCATGATCGAAGAAGGCACATAGAATGGGAATGCATGTTAAGTGAGATGAACGCTGCCGTGCTCTACGGCAAGGAAGACGTCAGGATTGAACGGGTTCCCATCCCCGCCGCCGGTAAGGGGGAGATTGTGATCCGCGTTCACGCCGCTCTCACTTGCGGCACCGACCTGAAGGTTTTCCGCAGAGGCTACCATGCCAGGATGATCGCGCCGCCGGCGCTCTTCGGGCATGAGCTGGCCGGCGTAGTCCACGAGACCGGCGTCGGGGTGCGAAGCTTCAGGCCTGGTATGCGCGTGGTGGCGCTGAATTCAGCGCCTTGCGGCGTCTGCTACTGGTGTGTTCGCAAACAGGAAAACCTCTGCGAGGACCTGCTCTTCAATAACGGCGCTTACGCCGAGTACATTCGCATTCCCGCCCGCATCGTGTCTAAGAACACGCTCATTGTGCCCGAGAGTTTGCCCCTGGAGCATGCGGCGTTGACCGAACCGTTGGCCTGCGTTGTGCGTGGGTTGGAGGAAACGGGAGCCAAGCGCGGTGACAGCGTGGTGGTGATCGGAGCAGGGCCGATCGGCTTGATGTTCATCCACGTGGCGCAGCTATCTGGCATGAAAGTGATCGCGGTGGTTAAACGCGATGAGCAGATTGCCTCGGCAACCACCTTCGGCGCAACCCATATTGTGCATACAGCTTCCGTCGTCGACGCCGTGGCTGCCGTGCGGGCTCTTACGCCCGATCACCGGGGTATGGATGTGGCCATTGAAGCCGTGGCCACGCCTCTGACATGGCAGTGGGCGGTGGACATGGTTCGCCGCGGCGGGACGGTGAACTTCTTCGGGGGCTGCGCCGCCGGCACCAAGGTAGAGTTCGATACCAATCGGCTGCACTATAACGACATCACTCTCAAGGCGAGCTTCCACCATACGCCCGCCGCCTGCCGCAAGGCTTTCGACCTTTTGGCTAGTGGACGTTTCAAGTGCAGCGAATACATTACCGGCAGAGCACAGCTGTCGGAGCTGGAAACAGTACTGCGCCGCCTGAAGGATCGCTCCAACGACATCAAGACGGCTATCATTCCATAAGTGCGAAGAATGAAGCGTACGGAATACAACCGAACGAAGGGCACGGCCTCAGCCGGGCCGTAAGGGTTGGGCAGGAGAGGGCTGTAGCCCCTGAGGCAATGAGGAAGCATGACAGTCGAGAGTGCTCAGGACGATAGGGAACTGGTAGAGCGCGGCTGGTCCGCGCTTCCGGCGGAATACCGCATCCCCGGGCAGCGCCCAACGCTGGAACAAGCACGCGCCTACTGCCAACGGCTGGCCACCACTCACTACGAGAACTTTCATGTGGTTTCATGGTTTTTGCCCGCCCGGCTGAGGCCTCACTTCTACAGCATCTACGCTTACTGCCGCATCGCGGATGACCTCGGCGATGAGGTAGGGAACCGCGAGCAATCGCTCGCGCTGCTCGACTTGTGGGGCCGGGAACTGGATGCCTGTTACCGCGGTGAGGCGCGCCACCCGGTCTTTGTCGCGCTGGCCGAGACGATCCGTATCTGTGATATCCCTCAGAAGCCCTTCGCCGACCTGCTGGTGGCCTTTCGTCAGGACCAGACCGTCCCGCGTTACCAGGCCATGGACGATGTTCTGGATTACTGCAAATACTCCGCCAATCCAGTCGGACGCCTCGTCCTGTATGCCTGCGGCTATCGCGACCCGCAGATGTTTCTCCTCTCCGACTACACCTGCACCGCTTTGCAATTGGCCAACTTCTGGCAGGATGTGAGCTCCGATTACGCGCGCGGCCGAATCTACCTGCCGCTTGACGATATGCATCGTTACGGAGTGGACGAGCCCACGATTGCGCGTCGTGAGCCCACCGCAGCCTTTCGCGCGCTGCTACGTTATGAGGTCGACTATGCCCGTCAGTTGTTCACCAAGGGCTTGCCGCTGATCGACCTGGTCGATCGAGAGCTGGCGCTTGATCTGGATCTATTCAGCCGTGGTGGCCTGGAAATTCTGCGTGCCATCGAGCGCCGGCAGTATGACGTGCTCACCATGCGTCCTGTGATCTCTAAAACCAGGAAGGTCGGGCTGTTGGCGCGGGCGCTTTGTGGCAAGCTCTTGCCTGGGGTTTCGCGGGGAAGGCGGGCGGCGTGACCCCTGAGGTCCAGGCAGCGTATGCGGCCTGCCGGGCAATTGCGCGGAAGAAGGCAAAAAATTTTTACTATGCCTTTGTCGCGCTGCCGGCGAACAAGCGGGACGCGATTTGCGCGGTCTACGCCTTCATGCGCCAGGCGGACGATCTCTCCGACGATGAATCCGTTTCTATCGCCGATCGCCGGGTTGCGCTTGACGGTTGGCTGGCCACGTGGCATCAGGCGCTGGCTGGCGGGGCTGCCAGCGATCCTGTATTCGTCGCGCTTCTGGATGCGCAACGCCGCTTTGCCATTCCTTCGCAGCTGCTCGACCAGCTGGTGCAAGGCACAGCGACAGATCTCGAACCCCGCTTCGCGGCATATGCAACCTTCGCTGATCTCTATCGCTACTGCTACCTGGTGGCATCGGTCGTCGGGCTGGTGTGCATTCGGATTTTCGGATACCTCGATCCGCGGGCGGAGAAGCTTGCGGAAGAAACCGGCATTGCTTTTCAGTTGACCAACATCCTTCGCGATGTGCGCGAGGATGCAGAACGGGGCCGCCTTTACCTGCCTCTGGAGGATATGGAACGCTGCGGTGTGACCCCCGGCTCCATGACAGCAATCTCCAGCGGCAAGCAGTTAACGCCCCCCCAGCGCCGGGTGTTGGCCATCCAGGCGGAGCGCGCCGGGCAGTTTTATAAATCCGCGGAAGCGCTGTTGCCCTTGATTTCGCCCGACAGCCGGGCTGCGATGTGGGTGCTGGTCACCATTTACCATCGCTTGTTGCGGCACATCGAACAGCGCAACTTTGATGTGTTCTCCGCCCGCATTGGCGTTCCCGCGTATGAGAAGCTGAGCATATTGGGATGCGGCCTTTTCAAGACGCTGGCGCAGGGTGTGTGGGCCTGATACGTTCAGTCATTGTGGTCGGCGGTGGACTGGCTGGGCTCTCCGCCGGCTGTGCTCTGGCTGAGGCGGGCTACCAGGTCCGCTTGCTGGAGAAACGGCGCTACCTGGGCGGCCGCGCCTCCTCCTACGAACACCCTGGAACGGGCGAAGTGATCGACAACTGCCAGCATGTGCTGCTGGGCAACTGCGTCAACTTGATCGATTTGTATCAGCGGCTGGGTGTGAGCGCTGCTATCCGCTGGTTCGATCGCCTTACCTTTGTCGAGCCAGGTGGACGTCGAAGCATTCTTGAGGCCTCGTTCCTGCCCGCGCCCTTTCACGACATGCCGGCCTTTCTGCGAGCCCAGGCCTTTTCCTTTTCTGACAAGCTGGCCATTGGACGCGGAATCAGCGCATTCATCACCGGTATTCCTAAAGACTCTGAAGAGAACTTTGCCCAATGGCTGGCGCGGCATGGGCAGACTGCCGGAGCCATAAACCGCTTCTGGAAACCCGTTCTGGTGAGTGCGCTGAATGAGGATCCGGATCAGATGTCGGTGCATTATGCTGGTCAAGTCATTCGTAAGTCACTCTTGCTTTCGCCGGGAGCGGGCCGGATGGGCGTTCCCACCATTCCTTTGAGTGAACTGTACAGCCACGCCATCGAATACGTAGAGAGTCGCGGCGGTCAAGTGAATCTGAGCATGGCGCCTGAGTCATTTGAGTGGTCTGAAGAAACCCAACAATGGACCGTGACTGCACAAGACCAAAGCTTCACCAGCGACGCCTTGGTGCTGGCGCTGGCGTTTGAAGGCTTGAGTAAATTGTTGCCCGCATTGCCGCGAAACCCCGAGGCCGAGCAGCTCGCCATCAACCTGGGCCATTTTGGGCACTCGCCCATCACCGGCATCCACCTGTGGTTCGATCGCGAGATCACCGATCTGGAGCACGCGATCCTGCTCGACGCAACCATTCAATGGTTGTTTCACAAATCACGCTTGCAACCGGAGAAGCGTCGCGGTGTGCCGGGCAGTTATGTTGAGCTGGTGGTGAGCGCCTCTAAGTCCATGGTAGAGATGCAACGTCAGGAGATCATCGATCTCGCGCTGCGAGAATTAGCTGAGTTCTTTCCCTTAGTCGCGCAGGCGAAGCTGGTGAAAGCCGCCGTGGTCAAAGAGGTGCGCGCCACCTATTCCATTCGTCCGCAGCTTGACCTGCTTCGACCGACGGCGTTAAGTCCGTGGCCGCGGGTCTTTTTAGCGGGCGACTGGATCGCCACCGGCTGGCCCGCCACCATGGAGGGCGCTGTGCGCAGCGGTTACCTGGCTGCAGAAGCCGTGAGCCGAGCTGCCGAAAAGCCATCCCACTTTCTGCAAGCCGATCTGCCACCCACTGGACTGATGCGTCTGCTGCCCCGGTAACGAAAATATTCTACTGCGTTAACTCTGCAACCACACGATCCGCGCGGAAACGTTCCAGCGCGTCCTGATTCAGTTCGATTCCCAACCCAGGCTTGTGCGGTAGCGCGATCTGTCCATCGATCAACTCCAGATCGTCGACCACCAACTCCCGGCGCAAGGCGGATTCAGAGAGCGCTGCCGGCAAAAACTCGATATACGGGCAGTGCGCGTTGGCAAAGCAGAGGTGCGCTGATGCGGCGATCCCAATGCCGGTCTTCCAGCAATGAGGAACCACCAACCGTCCGCGGTCTGCGGCCATGTCACAGATGCGGCGTGCTTCCGTCAAACCGCCGACACGGCCGATGTCCGGCTGCACCACATCGACCTTGGCGCGGTCCATCAGCTCGAGAAACTCGAAGCGCGTGTTCTGCAGTTCTCCGGTCGCTATGCGGATGGGAGAGTGATCCTGCAGGAAGGCATAACCATCATGATCGTCGACCTGCAGCGGCGTTTCGACAAAGAAGATGTCATACGGTTCCAGCCGCTTGATGATCCGTAGGGCTTCCTTGGCATTGGTCCAGTTATAGACGGCATCGACCATCAACGTGAAGTTCGGGCCAACGGCCTCGCGGCACGCCGCCGTCAACTCGACTACCAGTTCGTCGCTGGCCTGGAGCCCCATATGGCTGTAAGGACCCTTAATCCCCGCTTCGATCTTGGCCGCGCGAAATCCCAGCCGCTGAGCCTCTTTCACCTTCGCGGTCAGCGAACTGAGGAATGCGTCTGGAGTACCGCCCACGGGCAGAAGGGAAGCATAAGCGGTGACGTGGGTCTTTCTCGCTCCGCCCATGATCTGCCAGCACGGCAGGCCGAGGATCTTGCCCCGCAGGTCCCACAACGCCATGTCGATGGCGCCGATCGCGCAGATGCCGAGGCCCCGGCGTCCGGTCATGATGCTGCCGGTATAGAGCTTCTCCCAGATGGCTTCCACGTTCAGCGGGTTTTCGCCCAGCAACATCTCTTCCAGACCAAGGCCGAGACTATGGGTTCCGCGAGCGTGGATCATGGCCTCCGCAACCCAGGGGTTCGTGTCTGTTTCGCCAATGCCCATGAGACCTTCGTCGGTATGGACGAGGACGACGATGTCATCCTGGGCCGAAGAACAAGCCGCCGAATCGTAGTCCGGTACGAGAAGAACGTGAGTCTCCACTTTGGTGATCTTCATGTTTCCTGCTCCTGTGAAAGGACCTGGGCCGAAAAGCGTCCCAGCGAAAGAAAGCCGATGGGCAAGGACGTTTTCCCCTGCTGCACCAGATCGGCCAGCGCCACGGCGATCAGGGGAGCGAACTTGAAACCGTGACCAGAGAAGCCTGCGGCGAAGACGACGTTGTCGAACTCTGGATGATGATCCACGATAAAGTCTTCATCCGGCGTCACGGTGTAGAGGCAAGTAGCCGAACGCAGCAGACGTGATCGCGCCGCAGGGTAGCTGCCCGCAAGCTTAGGCATGTATTTCGCTGCGATGGCTGCGATCGGGTCCAGGTCGGCTGGTCCCGGGGGCGAGACGGGGCTATCGGCATGGGGCAGGTAACTGCCGCCAGCATGCTCCGCCATCTTGACACCCAGGCCGGGGAAGCCAGGAAATCCATATACCGCGTTCTCTGCAAAGGTGAAGACAGGGATGCGATCGGCCGCGAAAAGTTCCGGGGCCAGTGGGTCGAACCACGCGATCACCTTGCGCTTCACCGCCAGCGGCAGATGAAGGTCGCGCAGCAGGTTCCCCGTCCACGCGCCTGCGGTGACGACCAGGTTTGCCGCAGTGATAGTTTCGTTTTGTAGATGCACGCGAACTTCGCTCGCCGACGCGTCCCATCCCTGTACGGGTTGATCGAAAACACATTCGACCCCAAGTGCCTGGGCCTGGGCAAGACTCGCGGTGATGGACGCGTCGACATCGATCCAGCCCGCCTGGGCGTCAAAAAGCCCGACATAGTCTTCCCCGATCTCAAAGGCGGGGTAGCGGCGATGCACCTCATTCGCCGAGAGTCTCTCTATGGGTAGCCGGTTGGTGGATGCGCTCTCTTCAATCTCCTGAATAAATCTTTGGCCTGGAATCCCCATGTTCAGCATCCCAGTCCGGTGCAGCAGTTGCGTGCCCAGTTGCTCGGCAGCCTGGTCCCATAACTCGCCCGCGCGTTGCGCCAGCTGCACATAGCCGGTCCCTTCGGGGTAGGCAATGCGATAAACGCGGGTGCTGCCGGAATGGCTGCCGCGGCCATGAGGCGGGGTGAACTGATCGAAACCCACCACGGAAAGGCCGCGCCGCGCTAACTCGACGGCCGCGAAGCTGCCCATGGTTCCCAACCCGATGATGGCTACGTCGAAGTGCTTGCGTCTGCTCATCAATGCCGCTCATCCCCGATAGAGGTGGACGATCAATGAAGGGTACGGGCTTCAGCCCGTACATAAACCAACGAGAGTCATTGGGCTTTAGCCCCTGAGGGAATCCTTATCGGCACGTCTTGGGCGAAAAGCAACCTCAGGGGCTAAAGCCCATTATGTTCACCCACTCTATGTACGGGCTGAAGCCCGTACCCTTCATCCAGCGGGTTTTTCCCAATCTTTTAAAGCCCCTGAGGGATGGGTTCTGCATTGCTCTCTGACTCCAGCGGCAGCAAAGGTGTGCCCGCAGCGCCGCGCACCGTCAACATCACCACCACCCCGGCAACCAGCCAGACGGCTGCCAGAATCGGCGCATACCGTACCGGCGGTTCCGGTAAGGGAACAGCGGATTTATAGGTTACCCAAAGCAGGGAAATCGTCGAAAGCAAGGGAAGAAGAAAGTGTAGAAAAAAGCGAAATTCTGCCGGCCGCTCACGCCGGTAATAAAAGAAGACGCCGACGTTGCCGGCGGAGTAAATAAACATCAGACACAAAGTCATGGCCACACCAAGCACGTAGTACTCCTGATCCGGGCCAATCCAGAAACCAACCCCCAGGCCGATCGCGACCGTGAGGAAGGTCTGAAAGATGATGGCATTCCGCGGTGTCTGAAATCGCGGATGTACATAGTCGAGAACGGCCGGCAGCGAGCGCGCTCTTCCCATGGCAAAGAAGACACGGGTGGCGGCATTGTTGCCGGCGATAGCCACCGCGAGGATGGAGTTGGTCACCGCAATCAGAACCAGCACCCACGCTGTACCCCAAAGCCGCTTGGCCAGCAGGATCACCGGCGCCTCGGTCGAGGACGCAAAGCTGGCGATATGGCTGTTGCCCCAACCGGTGAGTAAGGCCATGGAACAGACCACGAAGAAAAGACCCGTGAGACTGGTCGAGAGCAGGACAGCGCGAGGAAGTGTGCGCTTCGGATCGCGTGTCTCCTCGGCCAACGGGGCGACCGACTCAAAGCCGGTAAAAATCAGGATGGAGAAGACCACCGCGAGATAGAAGCCCTTCTCCCGGAAGCTATGCCAGGAGGCAAAGTCCTCCAGATGGACCCGTCCGTCGCCGGGGTGCAGGAAGCTCGCGATCGCCAGGCACGCGACGATCAGAATCTCGATCCCCGCCAGCCACACGACGAAGGTAGCGGAGATTTCTATGCCGCGATAGATCAATACCGTGATCAGGCACACGGACGCCAGAAAGAACACATACCAGGGACAGTCGATACCCGCTTCCATCTTGAAAATGTTATGCAGCATGAAACTCAGGAAGGCCAGGTTTACCGCGGCGGTGGGCGGCTCGTATAAGAAGAACATCCACGCCGCCAGAAAGCCGGCTTTGGGATTGAGCGCGCGGCTGACATAGGTGTAATAGCCACCCGCCGAAGGAAGATGCAGAGCGAGTTGCACCAGGCAAACTGCGATCGCCAGCACAATGAAGAATGCCAGCGCAAAGGCCAACGGGGCAGCGATGCCGGCCATGGTGGTGATGAACTGCAACACGAAAACCAAACCGACCGCAGGCGCGATGTGGGTGATACTCTGCATCAGCACCGAGGGAAAGGATAGGGCATTCGCCCGCAGGATCTGGCCGCCATTGTTCTGTGGAGGTGGAGGTTTCATCAGAACCTGCAGCCTATCATACCTGTCTGCTACCGCTGTGCAATGGCTTCTCTATGGATGGAACGCCCGCGGCTGCCAGAGGGCAAAAGTGGCTCATGAAGTATCTTGGAATCGAACGCCCGGGGTAAGGGCCGGTAGTGCTTGGAGGAAGAACGGAATGTTGGAACGCTTACAAGTGGACGGGGCGCCTAAGCCTCAGGGTCCTTATTCAAGCGCCGTGCGTGCCGGCGATTTTTTGTTTATCTCCGGTCAGGGTCCAGTCGATGCCGCCTCCGGCGAGATGCAGTCGGAGGCCAGCGTGCAAGAGCAAACCAGGCTTGTCTTGCAACATTTGCAGACCATCCTGCGCGGCTGCGGGGCGGATCTGCAGGATGTTGTCAAGTGCTCCGTCTTCCTGCGCGATGCCCAGGACTTTGGCGCCATGAATGAGGTGTACGCCGAAGTCTTCGGCGCCTACAAACCCGCCCGCACTACGGTCGCCGCCGGCATGGTGGCCGCCGGCATGAAAGTGGAGATCGATTGCATTGCCTACCGGCCTGTACCCGCCTAGAAGCAGACCACTCCGCCGTCCAAAGAAAATGAGAAACAATGGCAGCGTCAGAAAATAGGCTCATCGTAATCACCGGCGGTGGCGGCGGAATTGGCCGCGCAACCGCTCTGCTCTGCGCCAAGCGTGGAGATCGCGTTGCCATTCTGGATAAGAACGGTGAGAGTGCAAAACAGGCTGCCGACGCGGCGCGAGCCGAGGGCGCCAACGGGGCGATCGGCCTGGCATGTGATGTCACGGACGAAGCCCAGGTAGCGAAGGCCTTCGCGCTGATCCATGAGCAATTCGGTGCGCCTTACGGCATCTTTGCCAACGCGGGCATCGATATTGGTGGGCTGATCCATGAGATGCCGCTGGAACTGTGGAAGCATATTATGGACACCAACCTGACTGGCGTTTTCCTTACTTGCAAACATGGCCTGCAACGGATGTTGGCCGCTCAGATTGCCGGATCGGTCGTCTGTACCTCTTCGCCCACCGGATTTGTCGCCCTGGCTGCAGGCGGTAGCGGTGCGTATAGCGCAACCAAGGGAGCCATCTCTTCCCTGGTGCGCTGCATGGCCATCGACTACGCAAAATTCGGCATACGCGTGAACGCCATCGCTCCCGGAGCAACGGAGACTGGCATGATGTGGAGTAACGTGGGTGCCGCCGAAGTCGAAACCATGCGCGCCCAACTGTGCCGCGAGATCCCTTTGGGGCGGCTGGCGCAACCCGAGGATCCGGCACGTATCGTAGTATGGCTGCTTTCTGATGAGACTGCCTACATGACCGGTTCGCACGTGGTCTGTGACGGGGGAATCCTGGCCAAAGGGTCGATCAGCGTATGACTCAGACCGCGGCGTTGGTTGCTTCCAGGGCCGAGCCTTCCACCTCTTCGGCGCGCTTCAATGCGCCAACGATCAGTTTCTCGGAATAAGCGATGTGCTCGATCATCGCCTTTCTCGATTTTTCCGGGTCCTGCTGCTTGATTACGTGAAACAGGTCCTGATGCGACTTCAATTCATCGCGTTTGAACTTGTCCAGGTCTTCCACGCTCTCCTCGAGAAGCCGCCCTGCCTTTGCCATCAATTGCGTGAAAGAACAAAGTAGCTTGGCCAGCACCGCATTGTGACTGGCTTCGGCCACAGCGCAATGAAATTCGGTTGTGATCACGGCAATGCTTTCGTTCTTCTGGATCGATCGGTCGATCGCGATCAGAACATCTTCCATCTTCCAGTAATCCTCGGGAAGCGCACGCTCCGTGGCCAGGGCAGCGGTCCCCGATTCCACCAGCTTGCGCGCCTCGATCACATCCATCACCGATTCTTTTTCCAGCAGAATCGATAACACATCCGCGTGAATGATGTACTCCGGCGATACCCTCTTAACAAAGCACCCTAAACCAGGTTTGATTTCGATCAGGTTCAGCACCGCCATCATTTGCAGCGCCTCGCGAACGCCCGTGCGGCTCACCCCGAAGTACTCCACCAATTCATTTTGCGAAGGCAGCTTGCTGCCCGATTTGAAGGTGCCGTCCCTCAACCAACCAATCAATTGGTCAAGCGTTTGGGTAGAGAGGCTTTCACGGGGAGCAGCCGAAAGATGGCTATGGGAGTGTTCGTGTGCCAAAGGCTTAGCCTCAATTGTGGGCAAGCATATCACAGGGAACCAGCGCCGCTGTTGTACCCGCCTTAACGCTTGAGCAAGGCGACGCCGCAGCACACGAACACTGCCGCCAGCCAGCGCCGGCGGTCAACATTCTCGTGGAGAACCCACTTCGCTGCTACCGCATTGCTCACAAAAGTGAGGGAACCCGCTGCCGGGGCAATCAAGCTCACGTCCGCGTGGCTAAGGGAAAAGAGCAGTGAGAAAAAGCTGAGGGCCATACAGGTGGCTCCGGCCAGAAAGCGGCCTTCACTGATCACGGCCCAGACCGCACCGTCGAAGCCTCGGGTTGCCTTGATCTGGTCCAGGTCGCCGATGCCGCGCATGGCCGAGGCAATGAACACATCCCCCGCAGTGGCGGTCAAGACGATGGCGCCAATCATGGCTGCGATCGCTGGGCCCGAACTCAGGTTCATGGGCCTTCCTGCAGTGAGCCGGTAAATGCCGGATCGGAATTACGCGAGGTGTACGCCGGGCCCTGGGTCACGAAGCCCACTCCGGCGGTGATCAGGCCAATGCCCAACCAGCGCGCGGACGAGATGTGTTCATGCAGCCAGAACCTGGAGAGGAATGCCACCGCAACGTAAGCGAGCGAAGTAGCAGGTAGCACGAAGGTCAGATCCGCCCAGGAAAGCGCCGTTAGATAGGAGGCAAAGAAGACCAGTAGCAGCAGCACTCCACCCAACACCCAGGGCGTTCGTAGAGCAGAGAGAAGCGCGTCGGGATGAGTCAACGATACTGGTCCGACACGCTTCATCCCCACCGCGAGGGACGTATCGCCAAAGGCCGAGGTGAGCGCCACCAGGCCCAGAACCAGGTACCGCCGCAGGGTCATGGTGGAGGTGTTCATGGAACTTGAGAGCGATGCAACCGGCTCATGCTCCAGCGTTCACGACCGGCCCAGGAGACTTGGCCGCCTTCACCTTACCGTCGGCCACTACCTTGTTGCGTTGGGCACGGAGCTTCAGGAACGACTTGGCCTCAACATAGAGTCGCTTGACGTCGCGATTGACGATGGCCTTGCTCACGATGCGCCATGCCGCCTTGGGACGGAAGTAGTACTCGTCGTAGAAGCGGTGCACCATCTCCAGCACGTAGTCCTTGGGCAATCCTGGGTACTCGATGTGGGCGAGTTGGTGTCCGCCTTCATCGACCATGGCTCCGTTGTTGATGATGAAACCATTCTCCGCGGCGAAGTCATAGAACTCCGTGCCCGGATAGGCATGAGCAATCGAGACCTGGATCGTTTCCACGTCGAGCGCTTTGGCAAAGTTGATAGTGTTGCGGATCGACTCCTTGGTTTCGCCGGGCAAGCCAAGGATGAAGTCGCCATGAATGGTCAAACCAAGCTCATGGCAATCGCGAGCGAAGTCGCGCGCGCGCTCCACGGTGGCGCCCTTCTTGATGTTTTTGAGAATCTGCGGGTCGCCTGATTCGAAACCCACAATCAACAGCCGGCAACCGGCTTCACGCATCGCCTTCAGCGTCTCGCGGTCGGTCGTTACGCGCGAGGTGCAAGACCAGGTCAGCTTCAGCGGCTTGAGCTTGGCGCAGAGTTCCACCGTGCGCGCTTTCTGGATATTGAAGGTATCGTCGTCGAAGAAAAATTCCTTTACTTCGGGGAACAGCTCTTTGGCGTGCGCCATCTCTGCGGCGACGTCGTCGGTCGAGCGTTTGCGCCATGCGTGTCCGCTCAGGGTCTGAGGCCACAGGCAGAAGGTGCACTGCGCCGGGCAGCCTCGCGTGGAGTAAAGAGCGACGTAGGGATAGAGCAGAAACGGGACGTTGTATTTCGTCACGTCAATGTCGCGTTTGTAGACATCGGTGACCCATGGCATTTGGTCCAGGTTATCTACCTGTGGCCGGTCGGGATTGTGGGCGACCACGCCGTTCTTGAGGTAGCTGATGCCAAGAATCTCATCCAGCGGCTTGCCATTGGCAAACTCCACCACCGAGAAGTCAAACTCGCGCCGGCAAACAAAATCAATCGCGGAACATTCGTTCAACGCTTTGTCGGGCGATGTAGTGACCGGAGGTCCAACGAAAGCGATCTTGATTTGCGGATTGGCCCGCTTGATAGCTTCGGCCAGCTTCTGGTCGCCGGTCCAGCCTGGAGTGCTGGTAAACAAAACCAGGAATTCATAGCTCTTGCAAATCTCAATGGTTTCTGTCGCCGAGACGTGATGCGGCGGGGCGTCCAGCATGCGGGAGCCTTCCAGCATCCCGGCCGGGTACGCGAGCCAGACTGGATACCAGTAGGACTCGATCTCACGCGTAGCGGGCCAACGTGAGCTGGCTCCGCCGTCAAAATTCTCGAACGATGGGGGGTTTAACAGTAACGTTTTTAGTGGCATAGGCTCAACTTACAGTCTAACAGGACCGGGGGCACAAAGGGCGAAAACAGGACACTTAAGACCACCCCAGAACCATTAGACGACCGGCCGCCACAAGAGGGTTCATGAACCTGCCGATCTCTTATTTTGCACCCAAATGCCCCCTTAGGGCCGGGCTGCAGGCACTGCCTTGGCCCAGTCTTCGATTCTGCCCATGGATCGCAGCAGAGAGAGCCGGGCTTGCGTCAGTTGGAAACGGGTTTCGAGCATATCGACAAAGCGGCTGCGCTCGCCGATGTGGGCGGCCTGTTCGTCCTTGGGCAAGGGCGCCGCTGCTCCCGGACCACCGCCGCTGCCCAGGTGAAGCTGTGTCGTGATTGCATCCAGTTGATCCTGGGCCAACTCATTCTGCAATTCTGCTACCTGCTCCTGGGCTGTAAGCTCGGCCACGCTCTTCTGCAATTGCAGAATTTGCTCGCCGGTCTGGTTGCGCAGCTGATCCGCTTCTGCCGTTGCCTGCACCGCCTCCGCACTGGAGCTCTTAGCTTTTGCCTTGCGCGTAGCATCGAAAATCGGCAACGTGATCTGGATCCCTATATTGAAGTTGTTGTGTTGAAAGCGCAGGTAGTACTCCTCGTAGTTGTTGAACTTAGCGTATCGGTTGTATTCGCCCCCAAAGGCGAACGTCGGCCGGTTATTCTGGCGGTCGTCCCCGAAAGACGTGTAAAGCTTCGATTTGGCCGAGGCATAAGCAGCCTTGACGCTGTTGTTGTCATCCGTGATCAGGCCCTCCGGCGAAATCTCCGGCGCTTTCGGAATGGTTTGCGGTTCTGAGACCAGGTCGGGTGGGCTGAGACCGGTCAGGTGGGCGAGCCGGACGCGCAGCAGATCAGCCTGGTCAACAAGATGGAGCCGCCTGAGCGCAATTTGGGCGCCGGTCAGGCGCGCCTTGGTCAATTCGACTTTGCTGTCCAGTCCGGCATTGACACGGTCGGTCTCGATCTCTACCAATCTGAGCACGAAACCGGTCTCCTGATCGAGCGCCGTGATCTGTTCGCTGACGCTGGTCAGCTCAATGTAATCCAGCGCCGCATCCAGAATGACCTGTTGCCGGGTGTCTTTGAGTTGCAGTTGCGCGGCCAGCAGCGCCGCGCGGGCAGAGCGGATGTAGTCCGGTTGGGAAAAGGAGAAGGCCAGCGAACTTGCGCTGACGGAATAGACCGAAGGCTGGCCTACAGGGAAGCCGTACGAATATCCCAGGCTCGAACCAACCGAAAAACTGGGCTTATAGGCGTCCACGCTTTGCATCACTGCGGCTTCGGCATGCTGCACCTGGGCCGCGCCAATGCGGACGGGAGTGCTGTTACGCAGGGCCAGATCGACCGCGGTATAGAAGGAAACCTGGGCCAGCGCTCCGCAGTGCGCAATGAGCGGAAAGATACCCAACAACACGAACTGGCAGGCGCGCCTCACCGATATGGTTGACCCTCGAATTTCCGCAATCTGCATTTTACAGATTGGTCAGCCCTGCCTTAATCGACAATGCGAATGGGAACACCCTCGGAGATCGGCGCCCCATTGGTCGTGCCCAGGGCGACCACCGTATGTTCCTTGAGGCCGCTAAGAATCTGGACCATCGTGAGATTGATGGCGCCCACCTGCACTGCGGCGCGATGCAGGGTGCCATCTGCGACCACGTAAACATAATCGCGCCCACCCTCGATGTGAAGAGCCTCACGAGGAACCGTGAGTGCATTGCGCACTTCCTGGGTAACGACTGTGACCACGACACTGATGTTGGGTAACAGAACCCCGTCCGAGTCCTCGATACTGATCAGGACCTCTCCGACCCGCCGGGTCCCGTATTCGATGATGGAAGAGGGCAGGCGGATGATGTGCCCGTGGAATTTCAAATCCGGTTTAGCATCCCATACGATTGAGACCGGGTTGTTGAGTTTCAGGTCCCCGATCTCCGGTTCGTCGAAGTAGGCGTGCACCCGGAGCTTGGAGAGGTCAGCCATCTGCAATAACTCCGCGCCCGGCTCGATATAGGAATAGCGCGTGACGGGAAGGGAAAAAACCGTGCCGGCGAAGGGCGCCCGCGGATTCGATTGCGCGATGACCTGGATTGCCGCGGCACGCGATGCCTCCGCTTCCTCTACGCTCGATTGGGCCCGGGTAAGATCAACCGGCGCGAAGGGTTTTTTCCTCTGTTCTTCAAGCGAGTGGAGAGATGCCTGCGCGATCTCTAAACGCGTTTGCGCCTGGGCCACCTCGCTGGGCGCCGCAGCGCCCTTGGCCGCCAGCTTCTGGATCACATCGAGGTCCCGGGCGGCCTGCTCGCAATCGATCTTTGCTTTGGCAATGTTGCTGGAAAGGGCGAGCTGCTCCTGATGGGTTCCGCCGGCCTCCACCGTTTGGTAGCCGGCTTGGGCGGCGCGCAAAGCCGCGATGGAAGCCGCCAGCCTGGCGCGTGCGTTGGCGTCATCCAGGGTCACCAGCAGCTGCCCCGTGCGCACCCGCTCGCCCAAGTGGACGTATACATCCTTGACCAGCGTTGCCTCGGGAGCGTGCGCCTCAAAGATATGCTGCGGCTCCACCCGGCCATTGGTGCTGCTGGGCTTAATCAGATCCTGTACCTGGGTCTCGGCCACCCGCAGCGGCAACTTTTCGCGTGTCATCCGGCGGACACCGAAGAAAATAAACACGAGCGCAATCGCGGCAGCAATCCAGAGCACACTGCTGCTGATTCTTTTTCGTCTTTCCTCTGCCATTCAGTCGTGCCCGGAGGCCAGTATACAAGTTGCCGCTACCCGCATACTGGAGGGAGATGCCTGTCTTGCTTCGGATCGTGCTGGTTCTCGACTGGCTCATTGCCCTGTCCTGGACGATGCGCGTGCTGGTGTGGCGTCGAATGCTGCGCCAGGTACCCGATCTGACCCGGATCATCGAGGCCCACCCATCCCTGCCCTTGCCGGCTCTTAGCGTCATCGTCCCAGCGAGGAATGAAGCGGCGAGCATTGCCGCGACACTGCGTTCCTTGCTTGGCGCGGAACGCGTCGACCTCCAGGTCCTTGCGGTCGACGACCGCTCTTCTGACCAAACAGGAGCCATGATGGAGAGTCTGGCAGAAAGCGTGATTGGCGAGGGAGGGGCACCGGGTAAGACTCTTCAGGTCTTGCACGTGGCCGAGTTACCCCCAGGCTGGCTGGGTAAGACCCACGCCATGGCCCTGGCCGCGCAGCATGCCACCGGTGACTGGCTGCTCTTTACCGATGGAGACGTCCTTTTTCGTTCCGATGCTCTGCGCCGGGCACTCGAATACGCCACATCCAGCGGTGCCGACCATCTGGTTCTGTTGCCCACGGTTCTGCTGCGGAGTTGGGGGGAGCGCATGATGGTCGCATTTCTTCAGGTCCTATCCATCTGGGCCCTTCGATTATGGCGAGTGCCGGATCCGGGCGCCCGGCGGGATGCGGTCGGTGTAGGCGCCTTCAACCTGATCCGGCGCGAAGCGTATGACGCTCTTGGCGGGTGGGAGTCACTGCGCATGGAAGTTCTCGAGGATCTGGCTCTCGGCAGGCGGGTCAAGGCCAATGGATTTGCTCAGCGTGTCGCCTTGGGTCTTGATTTGGTGAGCGTGCGTTGGGCGCGCGGGGCCTTCGGCGTGGTAGACAACCTGACCAAGAACCTGTTCGCGCTCTTTCGTTTCCGGCCCGAACTGCTGCTCGGCTTTGTTTGCGGCATGGCCATGTTCACACTTTTTCCGCTGGCCGCCTGTCTGGTTGGGTATGTGTTCTGGTGGCCAGCCGGCATCCTGCTGATTGCGCTTTTTCTTGCCTATCAGCGGGTGGGCAGCTATCACCACTTCTCCGCTGTGCAGATGCTGCTGTTTCCCGCAGCCGCGGTGTTGTTGCTTTACGCCCTTCTTCGCTCCATGTGCCTCGCACTCTGGCGGGGAGGTGTCTCGTGGCGAGGCACTTTTTACTCCTTGCGCGAATTGCGAGGGCAATCGAAGAACGCCAGCTAGCTGGACATCGTTCAGGCTCCCAGGGCTGGTCCTGTGAACTCAGCTAGGACACCGGCGCCTACCGCACTTCGATCAGCTGCTCTTCGCGAGAACCCGACCCGTAGCGGGCCGCGACATACTCGTCCAGAATCTTCTTGAACTCATTGACGATGTTGTCCCCGCGAAGCGTCGTCATCAACCGTCCGTCCACGTAAACCGGCGCCTTGGGATCTTCAAATGTGCCGGGAAGCGAAATACCGATGTTGGCATGCTTGGACTCGCCCGGCCCGTTCACCACGCATCCCATGACCGCCAGTTTCAACTCTTCCACGCCGGGATAGCGCTCGCGCCACACCGGCATGCTTTCGCGTACATAGCCCTGAATATCCTGGGTCAATTCCTGGAAGTAGGTGCTGCTGGTGCGCCCACATCCCGGGCAAGCGGTCACCTGCGGAGCAAAACTGCGGATGCCCAAAGATTGCAGGATCTGTTGCGCCACCTGTACTTCCTCGGTGCGGTCGCCCCCTGGTTTAGGGGTCAGGGAGACGCGTATGGTATCGCCGATGCCTTTAAGCAGGAGGGGAGCCAAGCCGGCCGTCGAGGCGACGATGCCCTTCATGCTCATGCCGGCTTCGGTAAGCCCCAGGTGCAATGCGTAATCGCAGCGAGCAGCCATCAATTCGTAGACTTCGATCAGATCGCGTACGCCGCTCACTTTGGCGCTGAGAATGATCTGGTCGTGGCGCAGCCCGTAACGCTCGGCAGCGCGCGCGGACTCGATCGCGCTCACCAGCATGGCTTCGATCATCACCTCCCGCGCCTCCGCGGGCTGGGCCTTCTTGGAATTCTCGTCCATCATCTTCGTCAGCAGGGCCTGGTCGAGCGAACCCCAGTTCACGCCGATGCGCACCGGCTTCTGGTTTTCTACCGCGCACTCAATCATGGTGCGGAAGTTGTCGTCATCCTTGCGTCCGATCGAAACATTTCCGGGATTGATACGGTATTTGGCCAACGCGCGAGCGCACTCCGGATACTTCTTCAACAGCAGGTGCCCGTTGTAATGAAAGTCGCCAACAATAGGCACGTCGATTCCCAATTTGGCCAGTCCTTCGACGATCGCGGGCAGCGCCGCCGCGGCAGCGTCGTTGTTCACCGTCACCCGTACCAGCTCCGAACCCGCGGTGGCCAGCGCGGCAACCTGCTGGACCGTACCCTGCACATCGGCAGTATCGGTATTGGTCATGGACTGCACCACTACCGGCGCGGAAGAACCCACGCGCACATTGCCCACTTTGACTGTCGTTGACTTCCTACGTTCCAGCTGTGCCATATATTCCTCCCTACCAGTTTACAACCCGGCTCGGTCGACTGCCTTGACATGCCTCTTGCTCATCAATAGGTTTGAATTCAGTGGCTTGGCAGCCTGGACAGGCAACAAGCACGATCCATGGAGGCCGGCCATGCCCGAACAGCTAGAAACGCTTAGCGATAGCAGAGTGATGAACGCATTGCTGGGTGATGAATTTGCCGCCAAACTTGAGGCTCTGGCCCAAGCCAAGGCGGAGGAGTACAAGGCAAATACTCCGTACCCCCATATCTATTTCGACAATTTCCTACCCCTTGAGGTAGCAGAGGCCGCGCTGCGCGATTTCCCTGAGCCCAAAGAAGCGGACTGGCACGCCTACACCGATGTGAACCAGCGCAAGAAGCTGGCCTTCGATGTAGTAGAGAAGCTGCCCGCGTCGATTCGCGATGTTCTCTACTTTCTCAACAGCCGGCCCATGCTTAAGTTTCTTGAAACGCTGACCGGGATTCAGGGGGTGCTGCCCGATCCGTACTATACCGGCGGAGGGCTACATCAGATCAGGCCTGGAGGCCTCCTGGAAGTGCACGCCGACTTCAGCTACCACAAAGGGCTGCGCCTGGACCGCCGCATCAACGTACTTGTCTATCTCAATAAGGACTGGAAAGAGGAGTACGGGGGACACTTCGAGCTGTGGGATCGCGACGTCAAGCGAGCAGAAAAAAAAATTCTTCCCGTCTTCAACCGCTGCGCTATCTTCAGCACCACCAGTATTTCGTTCCACGGTCATCCCATACCGCTGGCGTGCCCACCCGATCGCAATCGCAAGTCTATTGCGACGTACTACTATTCGAATGGCCGTCCCGAGGAAGACCCGGAACTCACGCACAGGCATGAAGTCGCATTTCAGGAACGCCCTGGCGTGAACAGCGTCAAAGCGACGATTCGGATCAAGAAAGCAATCCGCGCGATTACCCCGCCGGTGATCACCGACCTTATCCGCGCGATCCGCAAATAAGATGATTTAGCTAGGCATTGGGCTTACGCTGCCTTGGCTTTTTCCCGTAACGCGCCGCCGGGAGGATGCTGTTCCAGGGCACAGGGGAAGCCAGAATCATGGATGTGTTGGTCGAGACATAGGGCATCATCGAGTCAATCACTTCTTCCATATGTCTTACGTCGCGGACCGCGACCTGGACAATAAAGGATTCAGCGCCCGTAACCCGATGACATTCCAAAACCTCGGGCAGGTTGCGCACTACGGCGGCAAATTTTGCCAGCTTGTCGCCCGCCACTGTGACGTGAACAAAAGCACGTACCGGAAGTCCAACCTGGGCTGGATCGATCAAGGTGCGATAGCCGAGAATCACATGGCTTTCCTCCAACCGATGAACTCGTTCAATCACCGCCGGCGTGGACAGCCCGACTCTGCGGCCTAGCTCCGCGAACGCAATGCGCGCGTTAGCCTGCAGCTCCGCCAGAATTTCGCAGTCGATGTCGTCAATCGACGGATGAACCAATCCAGTCATAAGTAAGTTAGTACCTCCTCTATGGCGCACATGTCCTTAAATTATGAGGTCCGAGTGCGGCTTGTCGATTCTTTATGACGTGAATCACCAGATTTTCCATATTTCCGCGATTCCCGCGGGTGCGGCCTTTGTCTATGATTCAACTGTTGCAAGGTCCACCAAGAAGGAGCAAGCGTTATGGCAAGAGCGTTAGGGGATGTAGCAGCAAGGCAGTTAGCGAACACAACGAAAACGCCGCCGCAGCTAACGGCCATTACGCCGCGCTGGCTGGTCCAGTTGCTCGGTTGGGTTCCAGTCGAATCTGGTACCTACAGGGTCAACAAGGTCAAGAACGATTCGGAAATCGAGGTCGCTTGCGGATCGCGCGATGAACGTACCTTGCCCCAGACCTTTGTCGATTACGTCGAGACTCCGCGCGAATATACGCTGAGCGCCATCACGACCGTGGTGGATATTCATACCCGCGTCTCTGATCTTTTTAGTCATCCCCACGATCAGATCCGGGAGCAGTTACGGCTGACCGTTGAAAAGGTCAAAGAGCGCCAGGAGAGCGAGCTGATCAACAACGCTGACTATGGCCTGCTGAATAATGTTGATCCTGCATTCAAAATTCAAGCCCGCCAGGCTGCGCCCACCCCTGACGATATGGATGAATTGCTCTCCCGCATCTGGAAGGAACCAGCGTTCTTCCTGGCTCATCCCCGTGCCATCGCCGCCTTTGGCCGTGAGTGTACATTTCGCGGCGTTCCTCCTCCGACGGCCACCATCTTCGGTTCGCCGTTCATCACCTGGCGTGGCATTCCATTGATTCCCACCGACAAGTTGAACATCGACGCAGCAGGGAAGACGAATATCATGTTGCTGCGCACCGGGGAGAGGAAGCAGGGCGTGGTGGGACTCTTTCAACCCGGACTACCAGGCGAACAAACTCCCGGCCTTTCCATCCGTTTCATGGGTATTGACCGCAACTCGATGGCCTCCTACCTGGTGTCGCTCTATTGCTCCGCGGCGGTGCTGGCCGAAGACGCCCTGGGTGTGCTCGAGAATGTAGAAGTCGGACAATACCATGAGTACAAGTGATCAGAACAAGGGAGAGGATTCCGCTGCGCAGTTTGCACAAAGGATGCCGGCGGACCAGAACAGTATCGGCCAAGCGGGTTCGCTTCCCGATGTGACGCTGTTGACGCGCATGGCCAACGAGTTCTTTCGCGGGCAACCCGGGCCGGCGTTTCCGGCCATGCCGGATGCTTCCTACGCCGGGTCAGCCTTTGAAACCAGGCTGCCGCAGTTGGGTATGCCGCTGCCCTCGGTGCCGGCCATCCCATCAGCCGGCAAATTTCCCATCGCGCCGGATATGCCCGGCACGGAGTTGTCATCTTTCCAGGGCGCGCCCCACGGCTTGCCGGGGCTGAACAGAGTGGGACAGGTCGCCCCGGGGCAAGTAACCGCGGTTGCTCTGCCTGCCGCCGCGCCCGTCCCGCAGGGACTGCTGCAATATGATCCGCGAAGCGCATCGGCCGCCTTGCCGTCGTCTCCTTTCTCGCTTCCCATGCCCGAGTTTGACGACGCTTTATTCCCATCCTTTGCAGATGGTGTGCCCGCGCTCCCGCCTCTTCCCCCACTACGAACGGAGGACGATGCAAAATCGGCGCTGACTTCAGCATCTCCGTTCTACTTCCTGGACAACGCCGGAGCCCTCAACGGGTCCAACATGGCTCCCACAGCCAGCATGGTACCCACAGAATTGTCATCCCGACCGGAGCGTAGCGTAGTGGAGGGACCTGCTGTTGAGTCCGTCCCCGCATCTGTCTCTCCCTTTTCGCTCCCAATGCCGGAGTTTGACCGTGCGTTGTTTCCCTCCTTCGCTGCGGGAGTGCCTACGCTTCCCCCTCTGCCGCCTTTACGCAACGAAAGCGATGCCAGGGCGGTTCTGACAGAATCGTCTTCGCTTTACTTTCTCGACGACAGCGGCCTGCTGACGGCATCCGACAAGGCGGCAAGGAATGCATCGGTTCCCGAGCCCAAGTCTGCCATGTCGCAACCCGCGGCGGTTGGTGACCTGAAGCTTCCGCGGCAACAATTTGACATCGGCTCGGTGCGCCGCGATTTCCCCATCTTGCAGGAACGGGTCAACGGCCGTCCGTTGATCTGGTTGGACAACGCAGCCACCACGCAGAAACCGCAGAGCGTGATCGACCGGATTTCGTATTTCTACGAGCACGAGAACTCCAATATTCACCGCGCCGCTCACGAGCTCGCAGCGCGCGCGACCGATGCCTACGAGGATGCGCGCACCAAGGTGGCGCACTTCCTCAATGCCTCCTCTTCGAAAGAGATCGTATTTGTCCGCGGCGCGACCGAGGCCATCAACCTGGTCGCCCAGGCATGGGGACGGCGGCACATCAACAAAGGCGATGAGATCGTCATCACCTGGATCGAGCACCACGCCAATATCGTTCCCTGGCAGATGTTGTGCGCTGAAAAGGGTGCCTGCCTGCGGGTCGCGCCGGTCGACGACGATGGCCAGATCTTGCTCGATGAGTATGAGAAGCTCCTCAGCCCGAAGACGCGCCTGGTCTCCTTCACCCAGGTTTCGAATGCCCTGGGCACCATGACCCCGGCCCATCAGATGGTGCAAATGGCTCACCGCTATGGCGCCCGCGTTTTGGTCGACGGCGCCCAGGCCGTTTCCCACATGCCGATCGATGTGCAGTCGCTCGATTGCGATTTCTATGTCTTCTCCGGGCACAAAGTCTTCGCACCCACCGGCATCGGCGTGCTCTACGGCAAGCCCGAGGTGTTAGCCGAGGCGCCTCCCTGGCAGGGAGGCGGAAATATGATTGTCGACGTCACCTTTGAGAAGACGACCTACCAGCCGCCCCCCGGACGTTTCGAAGCCGGCACCGGCAACATCGCAGACGCCGTAGGACTGGGCGCGGCCATCGATTATCTGGACCACGTCGGTATGCCGAACGTCGCTCGTTATGAGCATGAACTCCTGGTCTACGCGACCCAGGGGCTCTTGCGGGTGCCGGGGCTGCGCATCATCGGCACAGCTAAGGAAAAGGCGGGTGTGCTCTCCTTTGTGCTCGCGGGCTTTCGTACCGAAGAGGTGGGCGCCGCTCTCAACCGCGAAGGGATTGCCGTACGCTCCGGCCATCATTGTGCCCAGCCCACGCTACGCCGGTTCGGGGTCGAGACGACCGTGCGTCCGTCCCTGGCGCTCTACAACAGCTTCGAAGATATCGATGCTTTGATCGCGGCGCTCTTCCGCCTGAAAAGCCTGGGCGCATAGCCGGGTCTTCGTTGGCTGTGCCCCTGCCTCGGTTGCCTGGGTTGGTACGGCTACCACCAATTGGTCATAGCACAAACGAGTCATTGTCAGTTAAGTCATGTGCGACCAATATTCCAGCATGAACCTCCCCGTCCCCTCTGCGAACGCCCCGTTAAGATCCGCCGGTTGATAAGCAGGCGTGCCCTTCAGAGGTGCGCCCTGCGTCACTCATAGACGCGACGACTCACCGGTTATCCACAATTGCGGCATATCTCGGACGAACTGGTGACCAAATCGGTCCCCAGATGAAGGACTGTTGCCGAGTCGTCTTGGTACCCCGGTATCGTACCTGAGCCCTCCCTTAATATTGTTCCGACGCTTCGGAAGGTTTATGATGATGGGGTGGAGGGATAGCTATGAATGCTCCTATTGAGACTCTGACTCCGGGTGAAGCCGCCGTGGTGGCCGGCGTTTCGGTGCGAGATGTACACCGCGTGATTGACGAGCACATTTTGCCTGACAGCTTTTACGACACTCAGGACGCCCGATCCTTCAAGAGTCAAGCCTGCGTGTTCATTTCCTTCTACTTTGGAGCGGCTGACCGGCTGACTGCGGAAGAGCGACAGCGTACCATCGCGTTGGCAATCCGTCATTTTCGAGATTGGACAACCTCAACCAAGATTGTTAAGAACGGGTTTCTTACAGTGGACTTCGCGCCATTTTGGAACAGCGTGGACGAACGGTTGTTCCGCCTTAACGCGGCCCGCACTCAGGTGTACGTAGACGACGAGATATTGAGCGGAACACCCGTTATCAAGGGAACCCGCGTGCCGGTCTATGACGTAGCTGCGTCCGTTGCGGCCGGTATTCCGATGGAGAGGATTCTCTCTTCCTATCCCAGCCTCAATCGGGATCAGGTGGAGCTCGCGGCTCTCTTTGCAGAAGCGAATCCACAGCGTGGCAGACCAAGGCAGCACAATCCGCCGGTGGGTGCGAAAATTATCTCGTCCCGTCGAAAGCTGCGCTCTCTTCCGCAGTGACTAAACTCCTCATCGACGAATGCCTCAGTTCAGAACTCGCTCTCATGGCCCAAAAGCGAGGCCACCACGAGGCTTCTTATGTAGTGTGGATCGGCAAGTCCGGCTGGAAGGACTGGGAACTCAAGCAAGTCTTGCTGGATGAGGACTGGGTCTTGGTGACCAAGAATAGCGAAGATTTTCGCGGCCCGCGGAAGGCGCCGGGTTCCAAAGGCCAGTACGCCGATGTATCGCTCCATGCCGGACTTGTTTGCCTCAATGGTCCCGTGGGCATGGACCTCGCGCTCCAAAGAGAGCTCTTCTCCGAGGCGCTGGATGAACTCGATCCGAATGGCGATCTCACCAACCAGATTCTTGAAGTAACGCTCGAAGACAGCGAGCTTGGCATGCAGATTGTGCGGTACAGCCATCCGCGTCCACCCGACAAGGCAGCGCTCCACAAATGAAGCGGCTTAAAACGGGTGCCTGAAATCTGGCCCACAGCAAGAGGCTGGGGACGCATCTTCGGGCATGAGGGGATGCTGGTACCTTAAGCCCCCTTTTGCACGCCTGAACCCCTTCAGCCATAATCCCGAAAATGCTCTAAACTGAAGCCGTAGCCGTCAGTCAGAGCAGGGGCCCCGTAGCTCAGGTGGATAGAGCAGCAGTTTCCTAAACTGTTTGTCGGAAGTTCGAGTCTTCCCGGGGTCACCATTTCGCTTGGAAAGCCTGCGCGTGGGACCGGTGCGCGGCGTCTATTTAGGCAGTTTCGCAATTACTGTGGCCTGATAAAGATCGCGAGGAGTGGTTTTCCTTGGGAGAAAACCACGAAAGGGCCTATTGCTTCGGTCTACACCAATTGCGAAACTGCCGTAGCTGCAGGCACCCTCGTTCCGGGAGAAAAAAGAGATTTCCATGCCGGCTCGATCGTGGCGCGAGTGCCTTCTGCCATCTGCCTTCCGCCTCTCAGCGATTCTCTTCATGGCCCTGGCTTGCGTGACCACCCGGGCCGCGATCGTCCGCGGAACCGTGACCAACTCATTGGGCATACCCATCGTCCATGCCAATGTCGTGTTGGTGCAAAATGGCCAGATCGTGGCCCTCGCGCTGACCCGTTCGGATGGCACCTATCAGATCAGCAGCAGTGCGTCCGGACGGTTCTATGTCCTGGTCTCCGCAAGCAATTTCAAACAGATCACTACCCTCAGCTTCTACGCCGGAGCCGTAGACAGCCACCAGGAGGACGTTGTGCTGGAGTCGTCCAACGCGCGGCAGGAGATTGTTGTTTCTGCCACCGGCATACCGACCCCCGAGGCTCAGACCAGTGCCGCGGTCACCGCGCAGCGCAGTGGAAACTTCCCCAACCGCACCGATCTGATCGATCCGCTGCGTCAGGTGGCGGGAGACTTTGTCGTGCGTCAGGGCGAATACGGCGCCCCGGCTTCGTTGTATATTCGCGGCGGCAATTCCGATTCCAACCAGGTGAATCTGGAGGGAGTTCCCATTGGCGATATCGGCGGAGGCTTTGACTACAGCAACCTGTCGACGGTTGGAATAGGCGGATTGGAGGTCTATCGCGGTCCCAATAGCGTGCTCTACGGTTCGGATGCTGCTTCCGGAGCCGTGAATGTGACCACGTCGCGCGGCAGCACCGCCTTTCCATCGCTGTTCTATGAGGGGGATGCCGGCACCTTTACTACTTTTCGCAACCGGGCGCAGCTGGGGGGCACCTACAAGAAACTCGACTACTACGGTGGCTTTGAAGCCTTCCAGAGCGACAACTCCATCAACATGGATGAGTTCCATGACGATACTGCGATCGCCAACCTGGGCTACGCGTTCACCTCGGCAACCCAGCTCCGGGTAACCGCCAGCAATAGCGATGCGGCCACCGGAACCCCCGGGCCCTTCAACTTCTACGGCATTGCCAACGCCGGCAAGCAATCCAATCAGGACATCTATCTTGGAGCGTCCCTCGAGAACCGGACCTACGGCAATTGGCACAACCTGGTGCGTTATGGAATGACGCGCAAGCGCGAAGAAGATATCAACTTCTACCCTGCTGGTATCCAGCTCACCTCATCGAACAACTATTATGGTTACAACACCGTGATCGACGGCGCAAATGGATACTCGGCAACGGGACAGGCCATCCTCAACTTCCCCGGCGCTTATCCGAACACCGTGGAACAGGTCAACAATCGCGACCAGGTCTACTTTCAGAGCGACTACCCGTTTACCCAACACATCCTCGGCTTGTTCACCTTCCGCTATGCCGATGAGCGCGGGGCGAAGAAGTCCGTGGCCTACGGGCTCGATCAGAATATAGGGCGCGCCAACTACGACTACACCGCGCAGGTGCAGGGGGACTACCACAACCGGCTCTTCTATTCGCTGGGTGGGGGAGTGGAGAAGAACCAGCTGTTTGGGACGGTGGGCACTCCCCGTCTCGGATTGGCTTATTATCCGGTCCGGCCGGGCAGGGGGCCCTTCCACGGCACAAAGATATGGTTCAACTTTGCCGAAGGCTACCAGGAGCCATCGCTTGCCGAGCAGCTTGCGTCCCTATACGACTTCCTTTTGGGCCAGCAGGGCGGCCAGGAAGCTATCCAGCAGTTCCATATCACGCCCATTGTGGAGGAGCAATCGCGCACCTATGAAGGCGGCGTTGCGCAAAGCTTTATCAATGAGCGCGGCCTGCTGCGCGTCAGCTATTTCCACAACCAATATGGCCGCCAGATCGAGCCGGTTCCTGCCACCGAGGTGCCGGCGCTCCTGCCACAGTTGAGTCCCAGTCAGCAGCAGTCCCTGGAGAGCCTTCTCAGCAGCGCAGGCCCCCTCGATATGAACTCGCAGGCGTTCCGCGCGCTGGGCGTGGAAAGCGAGGTGGAATACACGATATTCAGGACTTTGTTTTTGCGCGGAGGCTATACCTACCTGGATGCGGTGGTGCAGCGATCCTTTACCTCTGATGCGCTGCAGCCTTCGTTTAACACCGGGCTGCCGGGAGAACCCGCACCGCCCTTCTCGACCGTGCCCATCGGCGCCTTTGACCCGTTGCGCGGCGCCCGTCCGTTTCAGCGGCCGCCGCATACCGGCTTTGCCGCGGTGAGCTACAGCGGCGAAAAATATGCGGTCGGGTTCACGGCCGCCTTTGCCAGCCGGAGTGACGATTCCACGTTTCTGGGCGGCCGTGATTTGGTAGAAGGGAACTCGCTGCTCCTACCCAACCGCAACCTGGATTTCGGCTATTCCAAGCTCGATCTTGGCGGAAGCTACCAGTTCCTGTCCTGGGTCGCAGCGTATACACAGCTCGACAACCTTACCGGCAACAAGAGAATCGCGCCCATAGGGTATCCATCGCTCCCCTTTACCTTCCGACTGGGTTTGCGTTTCACCCTCGGGCACTCTAAATAGATGTGCTCTCGTGGACTGTAACGCCTGATTTTGGTAGAGCCCAATTCTTTCTTAGCCCTTTGCGGCACGACTAAAGAGGCTGCGGAAAAAGTCGCTGAACCTAGAAAAAGTCATCCCTCAGTGGCTAAAGCCGGACCTGTTTGCAAACGCTTACGTACGAGCTGAAGCTCATACCCTTCGAAAAACGAAAGTTTTTCCGCAAGCTCTAAAGTCGGGCCCTGACACAAAGCACGAGAGTCGTGACCCTTAGGAGGGTCGCGCATCTTCGCAGATTTTCGTTCCACTCCTGAATCAGCGGTTACAGGCCACTAGTAGCCGAGTCCTAACGGCAGCGCTATTCGGAGACCGAGATACTTTTCGAATGGTTCGAAGTCACGGTCCCGATGGAGAAGGGAATGGCCTTCCATGAGACAAAAAGTTGCGATCAGGCAATCGATGGTCTTCCGAACCGTGCAACCGCGTGATCGAAGGGATCGATAGTTCTTCGCGGATGCGACGGCCAAACCCTCGCCGCCGGTGGCGAACACCTCGAACGTCGACAACTCACGCCGCACACGCGCGAACTCCGACTCACCCCGGATTCCTTGCAAGACTTCGCACAGAATGAGATCGGTCAATCCCAGGCGCTGTTGATTAAGTTCTCGATCAAGCCACTCTGTGTGTGGATTTGCCGTTCCTCCCAGGTAGTCGATCCAGACCGTCGTATCTACAATCGTCATGCCCGTAACCGAACGCATTTTTGCTAATACTGTGGTCCGGCGGGATCCGTTATGTGTGGCCATTCTTTGGCGGAATGGCCACGTAGAGTTCAGTTTCCTGGCCTACACCATTAGCAAAAATGCTCTAGTCTCGAATCCGGCCCTGGCGAGACTCGTTCAGATCTCCGTTCCACTGCACTTTGCCGCGCAACCGGCGGATGCCTGTTTGCGCGTGAGTTTTCACGAGCAGCCGCAGCCCGGCCTCCACGACTGCCTTTTTGGTGCGCGCGCCGGTGCTGCGCATGGCCTGCTGCACCAGATCGTCATCGATTTCGATATTCGTCCGCATGGAAACTGCCTCGATGTGTAAGAATCTCACATTTGGGTGTATGCCTCAAGCCGGGTGATGGGGTCTTAAAAACAAAGAAAGCGGCATTGCAACCAGAACTGAAAAAGTTTTGGCCAACCCGGCCCGAACGACCGTGTTTTCGGTGAGCTGCGGACTTGCATGCCCAGACGGCAGATGGAGGCAACTCCTTGAGGGTAATTTCCGATTCTCCCGGATTCTTCGGCGTCTTTGTTCTTGTGTAGAAAATGTGCGAGATAAGCGAGATAAGCGAGATAAGTCCTGGACGCTGTGGAGTCTCTCTGTGTAAAGGACGAAATGGGGCGTAATGCGTGGGGTGGCTCGTTTTTTGAAAAGACGTAGGGATTAGGTCGCTCTATCTCGACCGGGGTGCAGTCTGTTCAGCCATTTTTAAAATTTGATATTTTTGGGTCCTTTTTGAGGTTTGGCAGCTCAGTGGGAGGTGGCGCGCCGAATAAGTCCTTTGTTTCACGAAGATGGTCAAATCAATGAATGTTCCGCCCTCATTCGACGGAGAGGCCGCCCTACGGGATGTCTTGGGGGACGGTTTGGCAAATTTTAAAATGAGCGCCAAAAGCGCTGTAAGCGCTATAAGCCCTGCGGGATCGAGATAGAACCGCATCTCAAGTCCTGAAGGCCCGGGGGCACTAGAGGAGTGGAGGTCCGGGCTGAAGCTCGCTACGGCGAGGAAGCTCGCTGCGGCCAAGTAGCCCGGACCTACCCCGCTTCGGAGTTCTAGACATACGGACTTGATCTCCGCTGTGGTGTGGTGTTTCCCAAGTTGTCAAAACTGCTCGATCAAGAGGACGCACTGAGCGCACCCTGCTCTCCGCAGGCGCCCGCGCTGGGCTCAGGAAATGCCGCGGACAAGCTTGATCCGTCACATCGAGGTCAGATTACTGCCTGCGATCACCGATTCGTCACACCGATAAGCGCTCATGCTCTTCCGGTCGTTGGGCGGCAGTGCACGGGTAGAGGGGACCGGTGCAAGGCCAAGCAGCGCCGTCGCGAAGAGGGCGCTGGCTTGTGGATTCTTACTTCCACAGTAGTACGGTTTTTGAGCTGCGTCCAGAGAGAGAAAAAAAATCATTTTGGTAACCATGGCAGCGCTCTGTTCGCTCATGATCGCGCAAGGAAATGATGGCCGATGTGGCTTATTCTCAAGATGCCCAGTTCTCCTTACTTGACCTGCTCCTGTGCGAACGCGTCGATCGTCGTCGGCCCGTGGAACCTCTCGGTTCCCGAATTACCGAAGTGAATCCAGCCTGAATTGAAGCTCTTCACCATCTCGATGTAGAACCCTGTCCGGTCGCCCGGGATGCCCATTGTTTCCAGAACGCTCTGCCAAGCTGCCTCGGGCAACTGCACGGGTTTCACATCGCGGCCCAGCGCCCTGCCGAACGCGGCCGCCGTTTCGTGCAAATCTGTTCCACCCTCCGGCCCGTCCACCTCGAACACGCGCTCGCCCGTCCAGCTTTCCTGCAGGACCTTGGCGCCCGCCAAGCCGATGTCTCGCGTGGCTGTCAGCGGAAATTTGCGATCAAGCGGAGCATAGAAGAAGGGCATCTCACCCGTCGCACGTATGTGGTCCAACGCTCCCAGCCAGTTCTCCATGAAACTGCCCGCGCGCAGATATGCCACAGGAACCGGCAGCGTGCGGGTCGCCTGCTCCATCAGGTGCGTCGACGTGATTAGCCCCAGCCCGCTCGGTTGCTCCGAACCGATGGACGAAAGAAACACGACCTTGCCGGGCTTCGCCTGCTCAAGCGCCTGGCGGATCGCCACGATCGTGCGCCTCTGGTCCGGCAGGCCGGGAGCCGGCGCAAAGTCCGGTGGAATCATGGCGAACACACCCTCAGCCCCGGCAAACGCCTTTGCGAGCCCGGTGGCATCGTCATAAGCCGATTGCACCAGCTCCACACCGCGATCGGCCCAGGCTTTCGCCTTGCCCGCATTGCGCACCACGCCGCGCACCGTTTTGCCTGCCGCGAGCAAATTCTGTGCCACCGCTCCGCCCACTTTGCCGGTAATTCCCATCACTGTGAACATGTCCGTTCTCCTCCTATGCAAGTAGATACTTATATTCTGGCAAGGATGCAAGTTTTTGCTTGTATCTTTACGCTCTGCGAGAATCGTGCTGTGGCCGTCTTCGATCCAAACCGCAAGCGTAACGCGCGAGGCGAGCAGCGCCAGCAGAATCTCCTCCGCGCCGCAGCCGCGGTCTTCGGACGCCTTGGCTACCACGAGACCACCACCAACGCGATCGCCACGGAAGCGGGCGTGTCCCCGGCCACCCTCTACCAGTTCTTCCCCAATAAGGAAGCCATCGCCAGCACGCTCGCTTCAATGTACGCACGCGAAATGGCCGAAGCGGAACGGGCGATCGACTCCGAAGGCGCCTTGAACTTCACAGAGGCCATCCATGAGCTGATCGATGTCTGCATGAGTTTCAACCGGACGCGGCCGGAGTTCCACACTCTCGTGGTCGACGCCCCGCTCTCAACGGCCGCGCGCGAAGACAAGCGAGTACTTGGGCAGGTTTTCGTCGACTTCATCGCGGCGCGCCTCCGGCTTGAGCTACCCACGCTCTCGCGCTCCGAAGCGGCCCACCACGGTCAGGTTGCCCTAATGATCTTCCGAGGAATCCTCGACGAGCTTACCACCGCCTCGCCTGGCGCCCGTCCGCGCCTGCAGCAGGCTATGCGCGATGCCATTCTCCGCTACCTCGAGCCAGTTATCACACAAAGGAAAACGGCTCCGCCCAAGGGAGCCCGTTCGCGGAAGGGGTAAAACAGGGACAGCCTGAGGCTGGACCCTTCCCCCTTGCCTGCAGTGGGAGACTCCCCCCGAAAAGGCGCCTATATGGGGGTTATTTCGTCACTAAACTTTTCACCTGTAAACGTTCGTCTTGACGTGCGACTCGATCACCAGCCGACTGGCGCCTGAACAAACGCAAGCAGAAACTCCAGGGCGTTGCCGGTGCACCTTAACTCGCACGCCTGAGCGGCGTGTATAACACGACTTGAACGACTGCCTGGCACGGTGTAACAACACTCTTAAATATTCGCGGGTGATGCCGAACTCGGCACAAACCTCATCTTTGTTGCGTTCTTCCAGCAGCACCGACTGAAGCAGACGCCGGTCGCGTTCAGGCAACTGGTTGAGAATCTGGCGAACCATTCGCTCGGTGTCCCTGGCTTCCAGCAGACTCAACGCACTTGGTTCGCGGCCAGCCATGGTGGCCTCCACTTGGTCGTCGATCGTCGCCTCCGTTCTTTTTTGCGAACGATAGTGCTCGAACAAGACATGGTTGCAAACCGAATTGACGAAGGGTCCCAATCGATGCGGCTGCCGCAGCCCTCCTTCCCGGCGCAACAGTGTCAGTACGCGCATGAAGGTCTCCTGCTTGACATCTTCGATTGCTTCTTTGGAATTCAAGCGCGAGCGTAGCTTGAGACGGATCAGCTCGCTGAAGTAGTTCACGAAGTGTCCCTCTATATGCGCATCTCCCGCTCGAAGTTTCTCGACGTAAGACGCATCGAACGCAAAGAATTCCAAGCCCTGTTCCCCCGTGGCGACAGCGAGCGCGTTCATGTGTACATATCTCCTTGTGGAAGGCGTCTCACCAACCGGCCCTCACTCACTTAAGCGCAATCGCCCGGCAGAAAGGGCCAGATCGCCAATCATTCGGCCTTCACGACTCAACCGGGCCGATTGGTGGCACAACCTGCATGATCGCGCTCCTGAATCTGTCCACGAAACGGCGTCCACGAAACGCCTGGAAAAAGGTCCTTGGTGGAGCTCCCTATAATGGAGACGCGAATCACTGCACATAGCGTTTTCATCAGCTACTGCATTACACCCGTAAATCTGTGGAGGCGGGGGGGTCGATGAATAGATGGAAGATGCCCGCCTGGTCCTTGGCAGGCGGACTCATCATCTTGCAGATGGTGCTGGTTGCGATCATCGTGCATGGCGAGTCGCCCACCTTCGACGAGGGTGACCATATTTTCGCCGGCTACATGATGTGGCATAGCGGCGACTACGGTCTGAATCCCGAGCATCCGCCGCTAGTAAAGCTGGTGGCTACCCTGCCTCTGCTGCAGGAGAAGCTTTGGGTACCTCCGCTGCAACAGCGAATGTTCAAGACAGAGGCGTACCGGGACGGCCGTGATTTTCTGGAACGTAATGATGGCCCAAGGCATCGCCTGCTCTTCCGCATGCGCCTGGCAGCGGGTGTCTTCACTGTGGGTCTCTCAGTGATGGTATTTCTGATGGGGAGCGAGCTCTTTGGCGAGTTCGCTGGCTTGCTGGCTTTGCTATTGGTGGTCTTCGAGCCCAATGTGTTGGCCAACAGTGATCTGGTCGCGACCGATGTGGGAGTCACTTGCTTCTTTCTGGCCACAATCTATTGCTTCTATCGTTACGCAAGGCAGCCCTCTGTGATTCGCCTGTTGCTGACCGGCTTGGCCGCTGGACTCACGCTGTCGGCCAAGCACAGCGGGATTTTGCTGGCTCCGATGATTCTGGGATTGACGCTGGTAGAGATCGCCTGTGCCGAGCGGGGACGGCGCAAGCGGATGGCTGGCACACTGTTTGGCGGATTTGCAGCCATTGTGGTCCTGGCGGTTGTGGTGCTCTGGGCTTTCTATGGTTTTCGCTATGCGGCCAGACCGGCAGGGCTGGTTATGAACCCGACGCTGAGCGAATACGCTGCACCCCTTAAGGGAATGAATAGTTGGGCGATAGGACATCTCGCCAACTGGCGGTTGCTGCCAGAATCCTACCTGATGGGGATGACTGACATCCACTATGCAGCGCAGCAGTATCCCATCTTCCTGCTAGGGCACGACTATGCTCACGGTGTTTGGTGGTACTTTCCAGTCGCGCTGTCCATCAAGACCTCTCTGGGCTTGATCGGCCTGGTGATTTTGGCCGGCTTTGCGGTGATCAGCGGGCGGCTCACGCAGAGAAGAGAATTGGCATACCTGGTTGTGCCTGGCGCCATCTATCTGACTGTAGCGATCCTCAGCGGTATGAACATCGGCACTCGTCATGTTCTGTTCTTGTATCCACTGGCCGCGTTGCTGGCAGCAGCGGGCCTGACAGCGCTCGCGCGGCATAGCCGGCGCTGGATTTGGATCGGTGGAGGATTGGTGGCGTGTCATGTGGTTTCTGCCCTGGCTGTGTTTCCGGCAGAGATGGCGTATGGCAACGAAGCCTGGGGCGGAGCGGCCAACACACACAAATACCTGAGCGATTCCAGTGTGGATTGGGCGCAGCAACTGCCACACGTCAAGCAATGGGTTGACGCCCATCCTGGTGAGGAGTGCTGGTTCGCCTATTCCGCTTATCCGGATCTTCGTCCGCAAGCCTACGGTATTCCCTGCCACCCCCTGCCCACTGCCCATACCGGAGGAGAGATCCTGCCGATGGACGTGCCAGCAACCATCCATGGCAATCTCCTGTTAAGCGCAGACGATCTGGAAGCCTGTGACTGGCCCAGCGACCAGCTGAATGTCTTCGAGCGATTTCGGTGGATGCCGATGGCGGAGCAGATCGATCACAGCGTGTTTGTGTACCATGGCGATTTCGATGTGCATGAAGCGGCAGCGTTGGGAGCAGTCCAAAAGTCGAAAATCCTGCTCAGGGAGAATAGGCTCGCAGAGGCTTTGGTTGCGGCAAAGAAGGCTGTCGCGTTGCAGCCGGAGAATTTGCTGGCGCAGATGGCCCTGGGAGACGCCCAGACGGCATTAGGCGACAAAGACAGTGCGCGAGCCGCCTATGAATTGGCGCTGGCGGCTGCACATCGATTGGATGCCTACGCCCAACTGCTGTTTGTGCCGGATTTAGAGCAGAAGCTGCATCCATGACATCGTCACAATATAAGCCGTGAAAATTTTCTTTAGATCCCGAGTCGATCGGGACGTTGGGGCTTTCTATGCGCCCTGATCTACCGCCTGATAACGCAGGAAGAGGTAATCTGTTGCACTTTTTGCGCTGATAAGCTTCCACCAGGGAGCCGTCGCCGGAGAAAACTGAACGTTGGCAACCAAGCCTGGTCTGGGGTGCACTGCGTCTCTCCCTGCCATCTGAGGCGCCACTGTCAGGAAAAGTTCATCCATGACCCCAGCTGCGAGAAATTCGCCAAAGAGTGTCGGGCCGGCTTCGAGTAGCAGCAACTCCACTCCGGCTTCCTGCCTGAGCAACGTAAGGATCGCGGAAGGAGATATGCGCTCTTCTGCCGTAGCAAGCGCCTTCACCTCGACGGAGGCGAGCGCCTCCGATCCACTTTGCGACAACGTCCGTTTGCCTGGTTCCGTAGTCAGTATGAGCACCCTGGTTCGCGGTGTATGAAAGACGGCGCTGGTGAGGTCCAGTCCGCCCGTTCCCGTGACAATCACTACGAGTGGATACTCCAGTTTTCGGAGCACCTCGGTTCGATACTTTTGGTATAAATCTTTCGCTGCCGGATAGACAGCTTCCGGGAGCCAGGAACCATGCGGACCGACGGCTTGAAGCGTCCCCGAGCCCACAACAACCGCGTCTGCTGAGGCCCGCAACAGACCCATAATGAACCGGTCTTCTTCGTTCCAGTTACTGATCTGAGCTCCTTCCGATTGGCCCGGCAAATTGAAGCTCACGACACCATCGAGTGTCGACACGAAGTTTGCGATGCAATAAGGACGTTCTTCCGAAGCGGGTGGAAAGGAAAGATTTCCGTCGTATCGGGCGCGAAGACCCTCAGGGAGGGCCGTTTCCGAAGGCTCGGTGGGTTGAGTTGCGAACAGCGTGCGAATAGGCTCCATAGTAAAAAGGCTACTTCAATGCGGGAAGTTTCTTGCGGCGCGGTTTGGATTCTGGTTCGCCGGTGGGAGGACCCCGCGAAAAGATGATCGCGGATCGAAGGCAAGGTGAAATCAGCTTCGATGCTTAGGAAAGTGTGTTTTCCCAAAGTACCAGTCTCGTCAGGACGACTAAATCGACGACTAAATCTCAAAATCTCAAATCTCAGAAATCTCAGTACTGCGGAACTGGCACTTGCGATCAACTTTCCACCTCAATCGTCATCGCCGATGAGCGCATAGGTTGCGGGGCAGTTGTGCCAAGCGCCCGCCTGAGCCTGTGTCCGAAGATCAAGACCAAGAGGCCGCCCGTGCAGGCGATCGCTGCATGTAGCAACCAGAACAACGCAGGGCTCATTCGCTCGTAGAACCCTCCTATCCAACCTATGATGTTATTTGCCAAAAACAAAGACAGGAAGGCGATCCCCATCATGGTCGCGTTGACGCGGGCTGGAGCGGCCCGGGAGACCAGCGCCAGCAAGGTGGGCCAGTAGTAGAGGAAGGCCACGCCCATTCCCGTGGCGCAAAGTGCTGGCCAGATTGGATGGATGCGTGCGCCGTGGGCGGAAACGACGGCGGCCGCCAGGATCAGGTGGCTGGCTGCAGCGATCCATGCCCCGATGCCGATTTTGGCGAGCTCCCCGGGTTCACCCCGATGCGTCGCCTGGCGCCGCCATAACCAGAAAAGCACCGGTACGGCAAGAATGGCCACCAGCGCATCCACCGACTGAAACCAAGGCACTGGGATGTCAAAGCCACCAACCCTGAGATCGACATGTTCCTGAATCCAGACCTTGAACACATTGTAAAGCTGGTAGTAGCTGATCGACTGGAATACAGTGATCAGGACGACGGCGATCAGCGCACCGATAACGCGCCACTCGGTGCGGGTAAGCCGTTCGCTGGTTTGTCTGCGCGGACCCACTTTTGCAGGCAGGTATCGATAGCCGCAGAGGTAGGTTGCAAGCCCGGCGAGCATAAGGATCGCGGCGACGCCAAAGCCATAATGCCAACCGTAATACTGGGCTAGAAAGCCGCACACCAACGGCCCGAAGACGGAGCCAAAATTGATCCCTGTGCTGAAGATTGCAAAACCGCCGGTTCGCTGCGAATCGTCTTGATACAAAGCGCCAACCTGGGTCGAAATGTTGCCCTTCAGGAAGCCCGAGCCGATCACGAGCAGCAACAACGCGAGCAGGAACGTCCGCTCGAAAGCCATTGCGATGTGGCCGGCGCTCATCGATAGGGCACCGATCACCACCGCGTTGCGCTGCCCTATCCAGCGGTCAGCAATCAGGCCGCCGAACACCGGCGTGAAGTAGACGAAGCCCGCGTAGAGCCCGAACATCAACGAAGCCAGCGCGACGGGCGAGAGCGTGCCCGTGAGTGACTCCAGGGCGCTGCGGAAGGCGGCAAAACCGGCAATGTTCTCGACATGCCCAGGCAGCAACAGCTGGTTGACCATGTAGAGAACAAGCAGGGCCGTCATTCCGTAGAAAGAAAAGCGCTCCCAGGCCTCTGTGAAGGCGAGGAAGAAAAGTCCTTTGGGATGGCCGAAAAATGATCGATCGGCTGCAAACGGTATCGGTTTGCTATTTGTGATTGTGTACCCACCTCGTGAAAGAGCCATTTTACGTCCATTCGTGCCCTCCCCGGCTCCTACTGCGATATTCACAACGCTCACGGCCAGGCCCCAACCCCTGATGCACACATTGACATGTGCATCACATGCAACTAAGTTCATAGCATGGCAAAAATGATCCAGGTTCGGAATGTCCCGGATGCTCTTCATCGCAGCCTGAAGGCCCGGGCCGCGATGGCGGGCATGTCGCTTTCCGACTATTTGCTCGTGGAGTTCCGAGAGATCGCCGAGCGCCCGACGCTGGCCGAGTTTCGCGAGCGTCTGCACAAGCGCAAACCGCTTCCGGTCGTTCTGGACACCGGAGGACTGTTGCGTGAGGAACGTAGTGCGCGATGATCGTGCTCGATGCCTCGGCGGTCGTCGACTGGCTGCTCCAAACCCCAGCCGGACAGCGCATAGAACAGCGCATCTACGCGCGCAACGACACCCTGCACACTGTTCATTTGCTCGATGTGGAGTTTGCTCAGGTCCTGCGGCGTCTGGTGCGCGAGGGGACATTGGCACGCAAGCGGGCTGAGGAGGCAATGGAAGATCTGATCGCGGTTCGTGTCACCCGGTATGCCTCTGTCGTGCTCTTGCATCGGATCTGGCAGCTACGACAGAATCTGAGTGCTTACGATGCAGCCTACGTAGCGCTTGCCGAAGAGCTAAAGGCTCCTTTGATCACGCGGGACCAGAAGATCGCCGCGGCCCCCGGTCACAGTGCGACTATAGAAGTCTTCTAGTGGAACGGACGGCATTCTTGTCACCGCAGGCAAAGCATACTGACGGTGAAAAGGTATTATGCCGCCGCATTTCACACACCGGGTTCTTGGGAACCACCAGGCCACGCTTGAGCTTCTCGCGCATCGATCTCCCTCTCTATTTTCACCCCGGTGTCGGGCATCAATGCAACAGCTCGCGAATGAATGCGTCGTCCTGTGCATCCACCAGATCGGTGGTATCGCCTAACACATAGCGGTAGCGAAACGACGGACCTGCGAAAGCAACCCTGCGCACCCAGTTTGCCGGATCCGTCCACAAGACCCGCCGCGGCCCGATGGCTTTCACCAAATCATCCAGGTCCCAGTGCAGCACAAACCCGGGTATCGTTGCATCCCATAGGTCTGCTGCGACTGAGTTCTCAAGCGCAGCACGCAGGCTATACGGAGTGCGGTCCAGCCAGATTCCCTCGATCCTCGGGTCGGCGGCGGCGGCCAGCAGGAGCCAGATGCCTTCAACACCGCGTGACATACCGCGGATCGTCGCCGGGTCCACATCCGGCCGGGCACTCAACAAGTCAACACCTCGCAATACATCGTGAGCTCGCAGCGCCGGCATATTCAGGCCAATCAGGTTGGCCCTGGCATTGATTTCCCAATCTCCCGTGTAGGGCCCGTTCTCTTCGACAGGCATAGTGCGCGGCTTCATTTTCAGAACAACCTGCCCCTGCTTCGCCATCTTCTGCGCCAGGGTAGCCAGCGGCGTCGCCCCTGAATATCCCCGTCCTTCCACCATCACGACCGCCGGCTTTCGGTTGTCCGAAGCGGGCAGATACAGAGTCGCATCCAGCCAGATGCCGGGATCGCTTTCAAATTGAATCTGCTCTTGCCGGCCGTCAGCGTCGCTCGTCTCATGCAAAATTTTGACCACCGGCGCGGATTGATCAGTGGAGATTTTCAAATCCTTCAACTCAGCCGTAAGTTCCGGAATTGTTTTCAGAGTTTCCCGGGAGTGAAGATCGGCAAGCAGGATCTGGTAGAGCTTCCTGTTGCCCGGTTCGTTCTCGACATTGCCGCTCGATGTCACCTGCAGCTCATGGTTGCTGTACATCCTTACCGGCTGTTCATGGGCATCTCCCTGCCCATTTTTCAGCCAGCGAAGCATCCACTGGTAGATCGCTTCCCGGCTCACCAGAGGCAAACCATGAGAGCCGGGGCCCATCAGGTAACCGAGATTTTCTTCCGCATGATAGAGCGAATACCATCGCCGCGCTTCGTCGTAGACCATGCGAACGCCTTCATGGCTGAAATGGTACTCATCGGTCTCCGTTGTCTCAAGTAGCCACGGCGTGGGCGCAGACTGTTCCACGAAGTCGGCCGTATCCAGTCCGCTGGCCAGAAAATTGGGAAAGATCATCTCAGCATCCGGCCCCATCGTCGCAAACAGAACGCGAAACGAGGCGGGATAACAGCCAGGGATGACGACCTTGAGCCGGCTATCGAGAGCCCCCATGAAGGTTGTCAGCGCGCCACCGCCTGAGCAACCTGCGGCCCCCAGGCGAGCGGCATCGACATCCTGCCGGCCAGCGAGATAGTCAAGCGAACGCATCGCATCCCAGATGAAGTAGCGCGCCAGTCCCTGGCTGATCAGGAGCGTCTGCGCCGCCATCTCGACATGCTCGGGCACCGACCAGCCTGCCAGCGGCGCATCGATTTGCCGGCTGTACGTCTGCACGCGTTCGCCCTGCCCGATGGGGTCGAAACAGAGAACCACAAATCCCTTCAAAGCAAGATTGGCCGCGACCCGTTGGTTCTCGGGCTTCCCTTCCTGTGTGTGTCCCGACTGTAAAAGCACGCCGGGATAACGGCCGGGTTGGTTCGGACGGTAGACATCTGCCGTAATGTAAAACCCAGGCAGGCTCTCATAAATGACTTTCTCGATAGTGTAGGAGTCGTTGCGGAGGACGCCAGTGATTCTCGCATTCAACGCGCCATGGTAATGGGGCAAGCCTCCCAGATCTTCGAGGAGCTTCGCATGCACCAGCCGTTTTCTCTCCTGTGCCTGCGCGAGCGTGGCGACGCCGAGTAGGCTGTCGCTTCGCTGCTGCAATTGCGCCTGAGCAATTCCGTTCATCCAGACCAGCAGCGGAGGCTCTGCAACTTCCTGTGCTCTCGGCGCACCAGCAAGGAGCAACGTCGCCGAGGCCATGATCGCTATCGATCGCTTTGCCGTACACACCACGAGTCCGCGGCACGCAGTTCTCCGGTTACGCCGTTCGCATGGCATCGGATCCGCCCTTCTGATTCTTCCATGCTGTGCTGCCCGTTTTGCAGGCATCGCCCGCAAAGTGTGGCCCAAAGCGAGTGGCGTTGGGGTCATCGAAACCAGAGACGTTGTATCTACGATTTTGGACTTTAATCCGGCGACAGCATACCTATTGCAACAAATTCAATCGATCAGCTTCGCCCCAGCGGAATTGGGGTGAAATCGTGGTTGTCCTTGCTGGACTGCACCCCTCAGCTGAGACTCCCCGAACTCCCCGAATCACCTCGTTAACCGAATCCCATGATTTATGGCCGTCATTTCATCGGATGTGAAAACAGCCTTCCCCCCGACCATCGTCATTAAGACGCGAGTCCTTCCGATTTCATGTTGATCCACCGAAAAGATATCTTGGGAAAGAACAGCAAGATCCCCCTCCTTCCCTGGTTCGAGGGTACCAATCCGATCCTCCGAAAATCTTGCGTATGCCGAACCTCGCGTATATGCATTCACAGCTTGTTCGACCGTGAGCCGCTCTTCTGGAGAGTAAACTTCTGAGGTCTCGACGGCTCCCGCTTGTGCGGTCCCGTCCAGTGCTCCTCCGGGAATGCCGCTCGTGGCTCCGGCGGGCCGCCAAATTTGACGCGTGACAGCTTCCTGAATCGCGATGAATGGATTAGGCGGAAAAGTGCACGGCCAATCACTACCAAAAGCTAGCACTGCGCCACTCTTCTCCAAGCTCTGCCACCTGTCTGTAATTCTTCTATCTTGGGGATTACCGTCAGCGCCATTATCGCCACAACAGAGACTCGGCTGCATGCTGATAATGACCGAAAGTTTCGCAAGGCGAGGCAGATCCTCTGAAGTGAGAAGGCCGCCGTGCTCCAATCGAAAACGGCGATCTCTGGGACCATTAATTCTCTCCACGTCTTCGTATGTGTCCAATACCATCCGCGTGGTATCGAACCTGGTAGCGTGAGTCATGATTTGGTACCCGCGTTTATCCAGCTCAAGCACAAGTTTCTTGTATTCGGCCGGTGTATAAGTCAGAGGTGAGATGAATCCGGTTCCGCCGTCTGCAAAGAACTTGACTAGATTGGATGAAACCCAATCATCGTGATAAAGCGTACGTGCCTGGTCCAGATCCGAAAGGAATTTAGGCGTCAGGTGGTGGTTAACTGCGACTGCGCCAAATGACATGCGAGTGCGAACGGTAAGCTCGCGACGGTCTCGCAGCGCGGCAAACAGCTGGATTTCCTCTAGACTGCCTGTGGCGTTCGTTATGCTTGTGATGCCATAGCGATTCAAATAGTGCGACGCATCACGGAGCAACGCCAGCTTATCGTCAAGCGACTGTTGCCTGGCAACAGCGCGCTCGACCAATTCCATTGCTGCCTCCAAAAGAACACCGGTCGGCTGACCACTCGAGTCACGAATCACGTACTTTTCTTCCGCTGGATCTGCAACTGGCTTTTCCGTAAGTCCTGCTAGAGCGAGTGCCTTTGTGTTCACCCACAGAGCATGCTCGCTGGTATTGTGAATGATGACAGGGCGATCTGAAACCGCGCGATCCAGAAGTTCACGCGTAGGGGCCAGTGTCGGATCAGTGGCGAAGTCGGCCCTGCCAAACAATATTTTCTGGTTAGTATGACTGCCTGCATAGGCTTTGATTTTTTCGATTAGAGCATCCGGATCATCCGGAGTAATAGTAGATTGCGGGGTTGAGAGATTGAATCCGTGTATCGCCATCGCACCGAACAAGATGTGTGTATGGCTGTCTATGATGCCTGGGATGACGGTCCGCCCTTGGAGATCGATTACTTTCGTATTGGCTTCCTGCTGCCTCGATATCTCTTGATCGCTACCCACAGCCTCGATACGGGTACCCGTGATCGCCAAAGCCTGGGCCCATGGCGCCTTCGGATTTCCGGTATAGATGTGTCCGTGGACCAGAATCGTATCGCTAGCAGCTGAGGCAGTTCCCGATATAAAAACTGCCGTGGCGATTAATAAGAAGCTAACAGAAGACCGACAGGTAGTCATAAATCCTTCTCCTGATTGGCAAAGCAGCTAACCCATCGCTGTCCAAGGTTGCGCCCTCGTTGCCCGGCTTGGCTTGATGCCTGGTCAAACTGTCTCGGTGACTCTAAAACATTCGCTCGCCAGAATCAATCTCAGGGGAAACTCGGGGACGGGAGGGGGGCGCGGGAGAAATGGGCGCACCAGCAAGGATCAATGTCGCCGAGGCCATGATCGCTATCGATCGCTTTGCCGTACACACAACTAGTCCGCGCCACGCCGCCATCTCTCGAAGCCGACAGCCCGCGCGCCGCCATCCTGATGGACGATAGGATCGAGCTCAGTAGAGCTTTTGATCGAAACGCCCGGGGAAAAGATGGCCAGACGAAAAGTACCCTAACTCAGCCTTACGGAAGTCCGTACCAGGTGGAACGGCCGCCGCCATGTCTCAGCAGGAAGCCCTTATCAACCAGTGAGGTGAATGTAGCTTTGAGTGTGTTCGGGCTCGCGCCGAATTCTCGCACCATGTCGCGGGTGGTGACGCGTCCCTGATCGCGTACATAGTCGAGAATCTTGACGGCAAGCTCCGGCAGAGTGGCAAGGGCGCTCTTTTCCCGTTCCACCTTCACTGCGAGCCGGCGCTTTTGTTGTTGCAGGGCACGCATGAAGAAAAGCAGCCACGGTTGCCAGTTTGGCGTGTCGGTTCGGATAGTGCTTTGGGTTTGCCGCAGGCCCAGGTAGTAGGCTTCCTTACTGTGTTCGATCACACTCTCGAGCGACGAATAAGGCGCATAGCTATAGCCGGCTTGCAATAAGAGCAACGTGGTCAGGACGCGGCTCAACCGCCCATTACCGTCTTGAAAAGGATGAATTTCCAGAAACACGACAACGAAAACAGCAACGGTGAGCAAAGGATGTAAGTGGCGAACTTCACGTGCCTCATTCAGCCAAGCAACGAGTTCTGCCATGCGGCGCGGGGTATCGAACGGCGTGGCCGTTTCGAACACGATACCGATCATCTTGCCGGCGGCATCGAAGGCACCGACGTCGTTGCGCGAGGTCTTGTAGTTCCCGCGATGCCGTTCGTCCTTCTCGCTGTACTGCAAAAGGTCACGGTGAAGCTGCTTGAAGTAATTCTCGGTGAGCGGAATATGTGACCAGGACCGGAAAACCGTCTCCATGACATCGGCATAGCCCGCGACTTCCTGTTCATCGCGAGTTCCAAAGCGCCTGATCTCAAGGCTTCCTAGCAGTTGTTCCACCTCCCGATCGGTCAGCTTGCTGCCCTCGATGCGAGTCGACGATCCGATACTCTCGACAGTGGCTATATGGCGCAGCGCGTTCAGGCGCTCCGGCGCGATCGTGCTCAGAGCACGCCAAGCCCCTTTGAACTCATCGAGTTCGGAGAGGAGAGCGAGCAATTCCTGAGTGACCTGGATGGTATTGGTGTTAATCATACCGGAGAATGTACCGGATTATACCGGATTGTCCACCGCAAAAGTTGCCGGATTAGACCGGTTTATCTAGAACTGTCGTATTTTCGCCCGATACGGGAAAAACGGGTGTAGATGCGAGAGCAGGAAGGTCTCTTTGTTCCTATATTGCAGCCTACAGAAATGAACGCGAGACCGTCACGATCTTGCGCGTTTTGCATGGCGCTCAAGAGTGGCCGGAGGCGACGGAGCCCGGGGGAGATACAGAAAAAGATTCGGCGACATAAAACGCAGGGATTCGGTGACGAATTTAAACCCCCATCGTTTCGCCCTCAGGATCAGATGGAATCTGCGTGGACAAGGAGAAGAAAAGAGGACGAAAAGTGCCCTAAGGAATCGCAGACACTGCTTACCAGTGCCCCCTTCTAGGGCATTTTGCTAATACTATGGTCCGGTGGGATCGGTTACGTGCGCCATTCTTTGGCGGAATGGCGCGTCGGGTTCGGTTTCCTGGTCTACACCATTAGCAAAATGCCCTAATGGGGTAGGTTTCGTCCCCGGGATTCCCCCTGAGGATCTTTCATCCATTTTGCGAGGGCATCGCCACTCAGTTCCATGCGGACCACATCCAGTTCGCCATGTTCGTAGTCAGCAATCATCATGCCCATGGCGTTACCCTTCTCGCGAACGAAGATGATGGACTCGCTCTCGCCTTGCTTGCCGTGCTCCTGGATGAATGGCTGCCACTCCGCTCCCAGATGACTGCGGACCAGAGACGCGAGCTCGGAGACATCGACGGTTGCTTTTATGTCGTCGAACTCGACTACACGAAGACCCTTCACGCCCCCGTGGGTGGCGAATCGAGCACATAGGCTCACAAAACTCATCATGGGAATGCGCGTTGCATGGACATCATAGCGGTGCTCCACTTCGCTCACCAAGCCGTCGAAGCCACGGTCTGCAGCAAAGCAATAGAGCGTAGCGCCGGCGAGAAGCAGCACAAGGAAAGAAAGGCGAAGGCGTGTCATTTGCCGGCATCCTTGGCCACGTGTTTGGCAACACCCTTTGGGATTCCGAAGTTGCCGTCCAGCTTGGAAAGCTCTGCCGGATCGAGGGTGCCTGCGATGTAGACCAGGTCCAACTCCTTCGATTCCGCGTCCAGCACGAACATGCCCTGCATCTTCCCGTCAACGATCTTCATATAAACGTCTGTGTCTGCCTGGCCATTCTTTGAGCGCTCGCGGACCATGGGCGACCATTCCGAACCCTGGAACTGGCTGCGGATGCGCTCCAGGTCCGCGGCCGTGTACTGTCCCGGCTGGTCGAAGTCATATTCGCGAACATAGACGCCGTCGAGCTTTTCGATGATCTGCTTTGCTTTCACGTCGTCGTCCCCCTTGCTGAGGAACTTGCCCGCGAAGTTCAGCATCTTCTTGTCCATGGAAACTTCTGTGTAGTTGCTGGCTCGAGCCGCCAGTTCTTTCTCGAGCGTGGCCGGAAAGGGGGGAGTGCTGCTCTGCGCACCGGCTGAAAGGGCAAACAGACAGGCTGCGAAGGTTGCAGTCATGGAAAGGTTCCTCATTCCGAGTCTCCCGTAGTAGATCTCAACACTTTGTGCTGCACGTCGTTCAGGGTCGCGGCACTCATGCGTAGCGCGAGGAAGAGTTGTGCGCGTGCACGCTCGCCGGCGACGCGCTGCTGCTGTTGGTGCTGCCAGTAGCTGCCGCCCGCAACCCCCAGCAGCACGACCGCGGTTGCCCAGCGGGCGGCCGGCAGCCAGAGAGTGCGTTTCTTCTGGAATGAGCGCGATGTTTCAGGTAAGCGGGCCATCAGGCGCGCACTGAATCCTGGCGGGGCTTGCCGGGGCCTCAGTCCCTGGCGCAACCAGTGCTCAAGGTCTTCGTGTTCATCCATGACGTGTGTACTCCCTCAACGTGTCTTCGGCTCGCGCACGCATTGTCTTCAGCGCTCTTTGCAGATGGCTCTTTACGGTTGCCAACGGCATCCGGAGTGTTTCCGCTATGTCTCCTGGCGGCAGGTCCTCTTGAAAACGCAACAGAACGACCGCCCGTTGCGCCGGAGGCAGTTCCAGCAACAACCGCTCGATTTCTGAGGCCAGAGGTAAAGACCCTTCTTCGTTCGGCGCTTTCGCCATCCAATCTTCGAACTCGGCAGCACCATGGAGGATACGTGGTCTGCGGCGGAGCGCATCGGTTGCACGATGCACCGCGACGCGGCGCAGCCATGCGATGAGGTGCTCGTCAGACGCAATGCCATCGAACGCCCGGTACAATTCAAGGAACACGTCCTGCGCTACTTCTTCGGCGGTTCCGCGGTCGCCGAGCACACGGTACGCGATGCTGAAGACCCGCGATTGATGCGCCTCGACGATCTCCCGAAACTCGCCGGTGATCCCTGGCACTGCGCCTCCCACCCTGCCGTCGTATTCTCATATACGGAAAAAAGCGCGGGGCGGAACGCAATTCGTAAGTTTTATTTTTGAGGCTGGGAAGGCAAGCAATCGGCGTCGGCTCTGAAATGTTGGCTGCAGACCCAGAAATTCGCGTTTTCTCCACCTCGCTTGCAACGCGGGAGATTGCGAAACGCCGCGGCTGAAGCCGGATAGATTAGTCGTATTCGAGCCGCTCGGCTTGAAAGCCGAGCTCCCCCGCATGAATGCGGGGGCTCCCACCATTGCGCTTCGAGCGAGGTTCTCAACGAGCTGGGAAGTTCCTCCTGATGACAAACGAGTGGGGGAGGCATGGTAGCCCACTCAAGCCAACAGAAGGCTTGAATGGGGCACCCAAACCTAAGAGGCCGAAGTGCGGATTGCCGACGATCCCCCCGAGCGATGGGGTGCAGGCTTTCTGTGCGCCCTGATCTACCGCCTGATAACGCAGGAAGAGGTAATCTGTTGCACTTTTTGCGCTGATAAGCTTCCACCAGGGAGCCGTCGCCGGGGAATACTGAACGCTGGCAACCAAGCTTCGTTCCAATTACTGATCTGAGCTCGTTCCGATTGGCCCGGCAAATTAAAGCTCACGACACCGTCGAGTGTCGACACGAAATTTGCGATGCAATAGGGACGTTCTTCCGGAGCGGGTGGAAAGGAAAGATTTCCGTCGTATCGGGCGCGAAGACCAGGGGTCTCATATCCTATCTCCATTCCAGTCGAGCTCACCGCTACAATAGTCAAATGCTGGACGGACACCTGCTGGCTCTCTTCCTCGCAGCTGCGACGCTGCTCGCCCTCACCCCCGGCCCCGGCATCTTCTATGTCCTCGCGCGCACTCTCTCTGGAGGCAAGCGAGAGGGCGTGCTTTCGGCTCTTGGCACCCTCGTCGGAGGATCGATCCACGTCCTCGCGGCCGGTTTCGGCCTTTCCGCCGTGTTGGCTGCATCCGCTACGGCCTTCTCCGTGGTCAAGTACGCCGGAGCCATTTACCTCGTCTGGTTGGGATTCCGTATGATTCGCACCCGCAACGTGCCGATGGGCGAACCCTCCGAGACCGGCAATTCGAATCATGCGTTCCGGCAAGGGATCGTGACCGAGGTTCTGAACCCAAAGACGGCGCTCTTCTTCCTCTCCTTCCTTCCCCAGTTTGTGAATCCGGCTCTGGGACATATTGTGGTGCAGTTTCTGCTGCTAGGCGCCATGTCTGTCTCGTTGAACACCACTGCCGACCTCCTCGTCGTCGCCTTTGCTGCCCCGCTCGGCGCACGCTTGCGATCCAGTACGCGTTTTCGCCGCAACCAGCGAGTAGCCTCCGGCCTCGGCATGATCGGGCTAGGTGCTTTCGTAGCCTTCGGCGAAAAGTAGCCAGGCTCCACGCACCTTCATCCGCGACCGAACTTCCCCACGTGACCGACCGGGAAAAGTTCCCACCAACCGAAGCCATGGGTCATCTCGCTTGGGGTGGTTCCGCAATTGTTTCGATCACGAATCGCACAATCTGCCTGAACAAACGCAAGCAGAAACTCCAGCGCGTTGCCGGTGCACCATAACTGGCACACCTAACCGGCTTGTATAACACGACTTGAACGACTGCCTGGCACGGTGTAACAACACTCTTAAATATTCGCGGGTGATGCCGAACTCGGCACAAACCTCATCTTTGTTGCGTTCTTCCAGCAACACCGACTGAAGCAGACGCCGGTCGCGTTCAGGCAACTGGTTAAGAATCTGGCGAACCACTCGCTCGGTGTCCTTGGCTTCCAGCAGACGCAACGCACTTGGTTCGCAGCCAGCAATGGTGGCCTCCCCTTTGTCGCCGATCGTCGCCTCCGTTCTTTTTTGCGAACGATAGTGCTCGAACAAGACATGGTTGCAAACCGAGTTGACGAAGGGTCCTAGTCGATGCGGCTGCCGCAGCCCTCCTTCCCGGCGTAAGAGTGTCAATACGCGCATGAAGGTCTCCTGCTTGATATCTTCGATTGCTTCCTTGGAATTCAAGCGCGAGCGTAGCTTGAGATGGATCAGCTGGCTGAAGTAGCTCACGAAGTGTCCCTCTATATGCGCATCTCCCGCTCGAAGCTTCTCGACGTAAGACGCATCGAACGCAAAGAATTCCAACAAGCCCTGTTCCCCTGTGGCGACAGCGAGCGCGTTCATGTGAACATTTCTCCTTGTGGAAGGCGTCTCACCAACCGCCTCACTCACTTAAGCGCAATCGCCTGGCAGAAAGGGCCAGATCGCCAATCATGCGGCCTTCACGACTCAACCGGGGGCCCCGGCTTTGGCGGAATGGCCGCGTCGGGTTCAGGTTCCTGATCTACACCATTAGCAAAAATGCTCTAGCCCCCGGTTTTCCTTGGCCGCTGTCATAACGCCGGCTCTGAAATGTTGGCTGCACCAGGAAATTCGCGTTTTCTCCAACTCGCTTGCAACGTGGGAGATTGCGAAGCCCCGCGGCTGAAGCCGGATAAGATGAGTCCTACGTGAGCCGCTCGGCTTGAAAGCCGAGCTCCCCCGCATGAATGCGGGGGCTCCCACCATTGCGCTTTTTTCGAGCCACGGTTCTAAACGAGCTGGGAAGTTCCTCGCCGGGAAATCCGCGTTGTGGTACGACAAGCCCGCCGGCCGCTGAGAGCAGGGAACTGCGCACCAAAACAAAAGGGCCACCCTTGCGGGTGGCCCTTTGCTTTCGAGCGGTGCTGCTTAGTACATGTCGCCCATACCGCCGCCGTGACCGCCACCAGCCGGAGCAGACTGCTTCGGCTCGGGGATATCGGCCACCATCGCTTCGGTCGTCAGCATGAGGCCGGCGATCGAGGCTGCGTTCTGCAGCGCGGTGCGAGTTACCTTGGTCGGATCGATGACGCCGGCTTCCACCAAGTCCTCGTACTTGTTGGTGCTGGCGTTGTACCCGAAGTGCGGGTTCTTGTTCTCCATGATCTTGCCTACGACCACGGCACCCTCTTCCCCGGCATTGCCGACGATCAGGCGCAGCGGCTCTTCCAGGGCGCGGCGAACAATTTGAGCGCCTATCTTCTCATCGCCTTCCAGGGTCTTGAGCAGTTCCTCGACGTCCTTGCCGGAGCGAATCAGGGCCACACCGCCGCCAGGAACGATGCCTTCCTCAACCGCGGCGCGGGTAGCGTGCATGGCATCCTCAACGCGAGCCTTCTTCTCCTTCATCTCGATCTCGGTGGCCGCGCCCACCTTGATGACGGCAACGCCGCCAACCAACTTGGCGAGCCGCTCTTGCAGCTTCTCGCGGTCGTAGTCAGAGGTCGTCTTGTCCACCTGGTTGCGGATTTCCTTTACCCGGCCTTCGATGGCCTTCGCGTCGCCGCGGCCCTCGACGATCGTGGTGTTGTCCTTGTCAATGGTCACACGCTTGGCACGGCCAAGATCTTCGATCTTGACGTTCTCGAGCTTGATGCCGAGGTCTTCCGTGATCGCGTTGCCACCGGTCAGCTTGGCGATGTCTTCGAGCATTGCCTTGCGGCGATCGCCGAAGCCAGGAGCCTTCACTGCCGCTACGTTCAGAGTGCCACGCAGCTTGTTGACCACCAGAGTCGCCAGCGCCTCGCCGTCCACGTCCTCAGCGATGATCACCAGCGGCTTGCCGTTGCGGGCAACCTGCTCGAGCAAGGGCAGAAGATCCTTCATGGAGCTGATCTTCTTCTCGTGGATCAGGATGTAAGGCTCTTCGAGCGATACTTCCATGCGATCGGGATCGGTCACGAAATAGGGGCTCAGATAGCCGCGGTCAAACTGCATGCCCTCGACCACTTCCAGCTGGGTCTCCAGAGTCTTCGACTCCTCAACCGTGATCACCCCGTCCTTGCCGACTTTCTTCATGGCCTCGGCAATGATGTTGCCGATGGTGGAATCGCTGTTGGCCGAAATGGTGCCCACCTGGGCAATCATTTCGCCCGTCACCGGCTTGGAAAACTTCTCCAGTGCGCCGCCCTTGACCACTCCATGCTCATCACGCTTGCCGACAACTGCTTCCACCGCCTTGTCGATGCCGCGCTTCAGAGCCATCGGGTTGGCGCCCGCGGCAACTGTCTTGACACCCTCGCGATAAATCGCCTGGGCCAGAACCGTTGCCGTCGTGGTGCCGTCACCGGCCACGTCCGAAGTCTTCGACGCTACTTCACGAACCATTTGCGCGCCCATATTTTCGAGCGAGTCTTTCAGTTCGATCTCCTTGGCCACCGTGACGCCGTCCTTGGTGATGGTGGGGGATCCGAACTTCTTTTCGATGACCACATTACGGCCCTTGGGCCCGAGCGTCACCTTAACCGCGTCGGCCAGCGTATTTACGCCGCGCAGAATTGCCTGACGCGAATCTTCTCCGTGCAGAATTTGCTTTGCCATTCCATTTCTCCTTCAAGCAGACCGGCATCGCCGGCCGTTTCATAAAGCAGTAAAAAGCGCATCCGGTGCAGCCGCGATGCGCTTATTTCTTCTTGAGAATGCCGAGTACTTCTTCCTCACGCATAATGAGGAATTCCTCGCCATCGATCTTGATCTCGGTTCCCGAGTACTTGCCGAACAGAATGCTGTCGCCGGCTTTGACATCCAACGGGAAAACCTTGCCTTCGTCGTTCGACTTACCCTTGCCGACGGAGATGACCTCACCCTCTTGCGGCTTTTCCTTGGCCGTGTCAGGGATGATGATGCCGCCCCGAATCGATTCGCCTTCTTCCACGCGCCGTACCAGAATGCGGTCGTGAAGTGGCGTGAAGCTGGTAGCTACGGATGCTGTTGCAGTTGCCATTGCGTTACTTCTCCTTCGCACGAGGGTTTGCCTCGCGGTAATTACGAGTAAAGCTGTATTGGTTTAGATTTGAGAGCGATACGCTGATTCCTACACAGGCGCTTAGCACTCTCGCCCTTCAATTGCTAAGATAGTCGTCAGCCGAACCCTTGTCAAGCCGGCAAAGTCGAAATGTGAGTGAAACTCGCTCAAATATTACGCCTGCGTAAATGCTTCGGAAATCATCTATACTTCCTGCCATGGGCGTCCTGTTTTGCCGCCGGATTTCGAGTATCGTGCTGTTGCTCGCGGCTTTTCCGCTCCTCTGTGCCGCGGCGGATCAGCGTAATGGGCGCAAATATACGCCCCCGCCGGCCACCGCCACCATCAAAGTCACTGTCGTCAGGTCTACCAACGGCAAAGCTATCCCCAACGCCGCTGTTGTCTTCCATCCCATGGAAGGCGATAAGGATAAGGGCGCGCTGGAGCTGAAGAGCAATGAAGACGGCAAGGTCACCATTGATGTGATCCCGATTGGCGACACCGTGCGCCTGCAGGTGATTGCGGATGGCTGGCAGACCTACGGCGAGGACTACAAGATCGATACCGATAGCAAAGATATCCTGGTCAAGATGAAGCGGCCGACCGCGCAATACTCGCTTTACGGCGACGGCCATGGGACCGCACCCAGCAACACTGCCCCCAAAGGCGAATCGAACAGCGCCAAGCCCTCCCAGCAAACGCCCTTACCGCAATAGATCAGCCTGGGCCTCCGCAACGCGGGGGAGTGGCTGGGTAAGATCGATTTCTATGGAAAACCTGCATCACAGAAGAGCGCTGGTGACTGGCGCCGCCAAACGTATCGGTCGCAGCCTCGCGTTCGGCCTGGCGGCCGCCAGAGCGGATGTAGCCATCACCTATAACGGTTCAAAGGCGGAGGCGGAGCAGACAGTGGAAGCTCTCCAGCAGCTCGGCGTGAGGGCAACCGCCGTCGCCTGCGATGTGCGCAACATCGATAGTGTTCAGGCAGCGGTCGCGGCCGTGGTGGAGCAGTTTGGCGGGCTGGATATTCTGGTGAATAACGCGGGCACGTTTGAGACTGCGGCGCTGCAATCGATCACTTTAGAGCAGTGGGACAAGATGTTTGAAACCAACACCCGCGGACCTTTCCTTATGGCCCAGGCGGCCTATCCCCAGCTGCGAGAAGCCCGTGGCCGCATTATCAATATCGGCTCGCTGGGTGGCATGCATCCCTGGCCCACCCACGCGCACTATTGCACCTCGAAAGCCGCCCTGCACATGCTGACGCAGACCATGGCGAAGGCCTTCGCGCCGGAAATCAGCGTGAATTGTGTTGCCCCCGGCATGGTCGTGAATGGAGAAGTGGATCCGGCCTACGAGCATTTTGCCAATAAGACGCCGATGCAGCGCAATGGCACGCCCAACGATGTAGCGGAAGCGGTTCTATTCTTTGCCCGTGGGCCGCACTTCATCACCGGGCAGATTCTGGGCGTAGATGGTGGCCTGGGGCTGTAGACGCTGCGGAGAACTCGCTGTTAGGTAGGTCCGGGCTTTAGCCCGGACATTGATCGGGCAAGTTACTTTGGCCTTTAGGCCCTGAGGTATGTTTTCCTTGAATTTCCGTGGACGCGTGGGAGAAAAGCGTACCTCAGGGCCTGAAGGCCCATAGGCTTTGGGGACGGATGTCCGGGCTAAAGCCCGGACCTACCCAACGACGACTTTTTCCGCAGCCTTTGAAGCCCGTGTCTTCCAGAGTTTTCCTGCAGCCTGCAGAGCGCAGCCCGCTATCCCTACCAACCAAACATCTTGTTCAGCAGGCCTGAGGAGTGCTTTGGATCCAGCTCCGGATGGAGGCCTTCCGGTTCTGGCTGCGGCGGGAGGTTTTCCCCGAAATAGGCCGCGCGGGGATTGTGCTCGCACAACCGGTCCGCGGTCTCGACCCCATATTTCTCGGATACAAGTTGGTAGGCGTCGCGCAGCATCGGTGGCCGCGATGTGAGGTCATGTGCATCGGTGGCGATGAAGTTCACCCAGTTCCGCCGCAGCAGCTCGTGGGAGACGCGTTGCGCCACCTTGCCGAAGCGGCCGGTCAGGGAAGCGGCCGTGATCTGCACTAAACAGCCGGAGCGGAGCCACTCCGCCATGCGTTCGGGATGCCGTGCCAGCAGCGGATTGCGCTCAGGATGAGTGATGATCGAGGTCATCCCGGCCATCCCAAGCCGAAAAAAAATCTCCTTCATGTTCTGGGAAATTCCGTGGTCGGGGAACTCCACCAGCAAATATTGCTTGCCATTAATGGAATACTTCGTCGGGTTGGCGATCGCGTCCTCGATGTTGTCGAACATGAGGTGGAAGTCGCAGCCCAGCGCCAGCGAAATGCGGTTTCCCAGCCGCTTGCGGACCATCTCCAGGCGTTCCAGATTCAACGCCGGGTCGAATTTGAAATGCTCGCTGGAATGGGGGGTGCACACAATGTGCGTTACCCCGTTCTGGATCGACATTTCGGCCATAGCCACCGAGATTTCAATGTCGGTCGGTCCGTCATCAAGGCCAAATAACAAATGGTGGTGTATATCAATCATGAAAGTCCTGACCTACCTGGTCATTGCATTGACCATCGACGCAAACAACAGTAAGCCGTCCGACGAGCCTAGTATCGCTTCGCTCGAGCGGTCCGGATGGGGCATCATACCCAGCACATTGTGCCCCTCGCTGAATACCCCCGCAATGCAACTAATGGAGCCATTGGGGTTGGCGGCGGAGGTAACCTCCCCGGACGGAGTGCAGTAGCGGAAGGCGATCCGGTCGCTGCGCTCCAGTTGGGCCAGGGTGGCCGGCTCGCAGAAGTAGTTCCCCTCCATATGCCCAATGGGGATTTTTAATACCTGGCCCGGGCTGAGCGCCTGGGTGAAGGGGCTGCGGGTGGTTTCGGTGCGCACATACACCTGCTTGCAGATATACCGGAGCCCGGCATTTCTGAGCAGCGCCCCGGGCAGCATGCCACTCTCGCACAAAATCTGGAAGCCGTTACAGATGCCAAGCACCAGTCCGCCCCCGGCGGCAAACCTCTTGACCGACTGCATGACCGGCGAAAACCGGGCGATTGCCCCCGTCCTCAGGTAGTCTCCATAGGCAAATCCCCCCGGCACCAGGATGGCGTCGCAGCGCTCCAGATCCTCCGATTCATGCCAGAGAAAAGTTACCGGCTGTTCAGCGATCTCGCGTACAACGTGGTATGCATCGTGGTCGCAATTGGAACCAGGGAATACAAGGACGCCGAATTTCATACTCATAGGCTAGCAGTTTTGTACGAGCGGAGAAGTGTCTGCACGGCTTCCGTCTTGCGGTGGACGAAAATCCGCCTTCGAGCCAGATTCCAGTGATGGCATTTGGCCGCCCGGCAGGAGTATTGTCGGGATATTGGCCATGCCAGATCAGGACGCCATTCCCGGGGATCCTGTCCCAAACGACCCGCCTGCGGCGCTTACTGCCGCCGTCCCCCCGCCGGAGAATTTCTCTGCCAAAAGTGCGCTTCACCTGCGCACGGCCGGCACCGCACTGGTCAACTGGTGGCGTGCCGTAACCATTGAAGGGCTCTGCGTCGCGGTGTTGTGGCTGATCGGGCTCTTGCTGCTGCGCGTGCCCCTGGCCCCGGTATGGGCACTGATCGCCGGGCTCATGACCCTGGTCCCCAACATCGGCGGGGTGATTGCGCTTCTCGGGCCGGCGTTCTCCATCCTGGTCAGCAAGCCTGATATGTACCGTCTATGCTTCCTGCTGGGCATGTACGCGGTGATCGTCGTGATTGATCAATTGATGTTGCAGCCGCTCATCATGAAGCGTGTCACTCGCGTCCCCGTCTGGGCTTCGATCCTGGTGCCCATCGTGCTCGGTATTGTCATTCCGTTTTGGGGTATTTTGTTGGCCCCACCATTGCTCGCCATTGTCTATGCTTTCCGCCGCCCGCGGTCCCGCCAGCTACCGTAGCCAGGCTGGGTCCTCACGCTCGCCGTTCCTCCACCCAAAGGGATGAAAATCGACCGAGAAGGGTACGGGCTACAGAGGCTGCGGAGAAAACCCCGGTCTTCAAGGGGTATGGCCTTCACAGGCTGCGGAAAAACTCTGCAGCGGGCAGGAAAAGCAATACCTCAGGGGCTAAAGCCCGACATACTATCACGATTTACGGCACGACTAAAAGTCGTGCCCTGACACAAAGCATGAGTTTTTCCGCAGCCTGTTTAGCCCTTAGGGGAAGGTTCTTTTTGGCCGAGGTCCAGCGAATCTCCGATTGCCCCAGCCTTCGCTGTTTTTGCCAAGGGAGGAAACCACAACTCTCAAGGTGCTATACTCGCCTTTCGCCGCGAGGCAAAGATCCGCCTTCTTACAGGCAGTAGAGGTTGCTATGTCCGGCCACTCCAAATGGGCCACAATCAAGCACAAAAAGGGCGCACTTGACGCCAAGCGTGGCAAGATTTTCACGCGTCTGATCAGGGAAATCACCATGGCGGCCCGCCAGGGCGGGGGAGATGTGGATGCCAATCCCCGGCTGCGCGGTGCTGTCGCCGCTGCCAAAGCTGAAAACATGCCGCAAGACAACATCAAGCGCGCCATCCAGCGCGGCACCGGCGAATTGCCCGGCTCGATCTATGAGGAAATCTCCTTTGAGGGTTACGGTCCCGGAGGCGTCGCTCTCATCGTCGAGGTGACCACTGACAATCGCAACCGCACTGTCAGCGAGGTGCGCCATGCCTTCTCGAAAAACGGGGGCAACCTGGGCGAACCAAATTCGGTCCGCTTCATGTTTGCCAAGAAGGGCCTGATAGCCATCCCCAAGTCCGCTGCCGATGAGGACAAGTTGATGAACATCGTTCTCGACGCCGGCGGGGAAGACCTGAACGACGAAGGTGACTCCTGGGAGATACTGACCGACCCCTCCGCCTACGAGGCAGTCGCGACCGCGGTCAAGGCAGCCAAGCTCGAGCCCTCGCTCTCTGAGATCACGATGATTGCGTCCACCTATACCAAGCTCGAGGGCACCGTAGCCGGCCAGATGATCCGGCTCCTCGAAGCGCTGGAAGACCTTGACGACGTGCAGAACGTCTACTCGAACTTTGATCTGGACGCCACGCAGTACGAAGAAGTCGCCGGCTGATCGGCCGGCCGCATTCAAATCTCATCCGTCTCACCCTGCCCTGTATCCTCGCCCAAGACAGTTCCGCTTGCCCTGCAGCCGGGAACCGGCCCCCGGACGGACAGTGACCGGATCGACAGTAATAGAAAGAAGGGAAGACCAGTATCACAATGCCGAGCGCAAAGCCACTCCATCGAATTGCTGCCCTGCTCATGGTTGCGTCTGTTCTTCTCTTCCCCGCGTTCGCCGGCGCTCAGTCAGCCGGTAACGCGGCTGCCTCCTCGGCGCGTCCGGCGGAGACTCTTCTCGCCGGCCGGCCCTGGGAGTTTGGACCGTTCGTGAACGGCGGCTTCGGTACAGGAGACCGTGGGGACTATAAATTTCTATGGGCCGGCGTCCATGCCGGCAAAGTGTTGACGAGTCCTTTTGGTAAGGGCTTCTTGAATGGCCAGTTTGAACTGGGTGCGGAACTCATGCCGCTATGGCAGGCATACACCCCGAAGTACCTGCGCGCCAACTGTTACGAGCAGCCCGGCGGCCCGTTGACGTGTAGCAACCTGTTTCCCACTGGCGGCACTTATACCGGGGTCAGCGTCACGCCGGCCATTTTGCGGTGGAACTTTCGTAGCGGCCATCACCTTCTGCCCTGGATTCAGGGTGCGGGTGGTCTCATCTGGACCAATCACAAATTTCCACCCATTGGGCCTTACCCCGTGCCCAATCATTTGGGGACCAGTGTTTTCAACTACACCCCACAATTCGGTTTGGGCGTCCATTACTTTGTCAAGCCAAAGCAGTCGATCTCCATTTCCGCGAATGCGGTGCATATTTCGAACGCCAGCATGGGAGATGCCAATCCTGGCGTGAATGCCAGCGTGCAGTTTTCCATCGGCTATACCTGGTGGAAATAACCTGGCCGCGAGGCTGGGGGTCTTATGGAAGAGATAGTCATTGAGTGCGTGCCCAACTTCTCCGAGGGCGGCGATCCTAAGAAAGTGCATGCCATCGTGGACGCTATGCGCGTGGATGGCGTCTCCCTGCTCGACTGGTCTATGGATAGCGACCACAATCGTTCGGTGGTCACTATTGCCGGGCGCCCGCTGGCGGTAGTGGAGGCGGCCGTGCGCGCTGCCGGCCGAGCGGCGGAACTCATTGACCTGACGGTACAGCGTGGAGTGCATCCCCGGATTGGCGCCACCGACGTGATACCTTTCGTTCCCATATCGGGAATCTCGCTGGCCCAATGCGCCATCCTGGCTCGCCAGGCCGGGCTCGAAATCTGGAGCCGCTACAACATCCCCATCTATTTCTACGAAGCGGCCGCGTCTCGTCCCGACCGGGCGCTGCTGGAACAGGTGCGCCAGGGACAATTCGAAGGCCTGCGTGAGTTGGTCTCCCGCGATGCGGCGCGGCGCCCCGATCTTGGCGGTCCTGAACTACACCCCACCGCCGGGGCAAGCGCGGTAGGGGCGCGTAAGTTCCTAGTTGCTTACAACCTGTATCTGGATCGCCCCAACGTCACTGCGGCACGTGCGATCGCTAAAGCCTTGCGGGCCTCGAGTGGCGGCCTGGAAGGGGTCAAGGCCATGGGTGTGCTGGTGCAGGGACGGGCCCAGATTTCCCTCAACATCACAGATTTCCGCCTCACCCCGGTAGGGCACGCCTTCGCGGCGGTCAGTCGCCTGGCGGTGACCCATGGCACCAAGGTTGTAGACGCAGAACTCATCGGTCTACTTCCGGAAGAGGCCTTTGAGCGTGATAGTGAGTGGGTGCGTCTAATTAGAGGGTTTACGCCGGAGGAGAGGATTCTCGAACGGCGGCTCAAGCAGCCGCTCGATTGGCCGGTTGCCGGCGCCAGCAAAGCATAAGATAGAGAAAGCTGGGTTAATTAAACTGCTTACATTTTTTTGAATGTAGTCCCCCCAGGGAAGGAATGACCCATTGATCGACTTCACGAGATATATGCAAACGAGCGCCTTTGCCGGGCTCGCTCTTGCGTTAACGCTACCCGCCACTGCCGCTCAGCTCGGCCAGGATGCGCGCGCCGCAATACCTAAGGATGTTCAGCAATTGATTGTCGTGGATTACCACGCTATGCAGAACTCGCAAGCCGCGATGGACCTCAAGGCGCGTGTCCTTCCGCCTGAGCTCAAGCAACTGGAGCAGGCTCTCCGCACCTCAGGTCTCGATGAAAACCATGACATTGAAGAGTTGGCCTTTGCATCGTTCAAAAAGGGGCAAGACACTCGTATCGTTGGCCTGGCGCAAGGCCAGTTCTCGCTCGACGATATCCTGGCTAACTTCAAAAAGCGCAAAGTAAAGCCCATCGTCTACCGCGAGAATCGCGTATACCCCATGGGCCAATCCGGAATGCAGGTGGTCTTCCTGAATCCGACCACCATGGTCTTTGGCCAGACCGAATCGCTCAAGTCGGCGCTCGACGCGCGCGACGGTTTGGCGCCCAGCTTTCTCAATAACAGCGCCATGCTGGGCCAGATGGCGTCCGTTGACAGCGACGCAGTGTGGAGCGTTCTCGATCAGGAAGGCACGCAAACCATGATGCGCTCGGTGCTGGGAGACGCTTCCCAGTTGACCGACTACGACACGGTGAAGAAGCGGCTGGTTAGTTCCCGCTACTCGATGAGCTTTGACAACGGAGTCAAGTTCTCGCTCGACGTGGTCACGCCGGACACGATTTCCGCTGCCACCATGGCTTCGCTGCTGAATGCCGCGGCTTTGTATAAGAAAGTGAGCGGTACTCCGGCGGAGAAGGAAGCCATCGACAACACCACCATCAACTCGAGCGGCGGCACCTTGGACGTGCGCTTTGCGTCCTCAGATAGCCAGTTTTCCAGCCTGCTGCAATCGAGTCTCTTCCAGTCTGTGGTCAAGTAGCTTTATTTCGGATTGGTCAAGCTGGTGGTCCACGAGACTGCGCCCGCAGGGTTGATGGTCACCACCAGCGAACCCTGATCGCCCAAGTCCACGTTAGGACCCGTGGCAGTGTGGGTGTGGCCTTCCCCGTCCTCGTATTGCAGCGACAGCGGTCCGGCCCCCTGAATCTTGAAGCGGTAGTGAAATGTTCCCCCGCTCGCCAACAGGTTCGCGCCAAAGCTGGCGCTGGGATAATCAAACTCCAGCACATGCAATGTGGGGCCCTGGTTCACAATGGTGGCCTCAACGAAGCGCGACCGGCACGCTGCCAGTCCGGCGACACACAGGGTCAACAACAACACACCGCGGACCTTCACAGCAGTGCTTTCCGCTCCAGGATCCGCGCGGTCAAAACCACCCCGGTCTCGTCGTTATGCAAGGTAAGTGGGAAGGCGAGCACATTCCACACCCACTCTTCGCCCTTCCGGGGCAGATTCAATAATCCGCGATAGGTTCGATCGATATACGTTTCGCGCTTCTCCGCGACGGTACGCAGAATCTCTCTCCAGTCAGCCGCCAGGTCGGGCATCTCGTCGAACATGTTCTTGCCCGGAAACCAATCCCGTGGCCGCTCCAGCAAGCGCGCACAGGACTCGTTCACGTACATCCACTCTCCCTTGCCATCGAGGATTTCGAGTACCACATCCTCGCCAATCGCCATGCTGATGCGGGAGTAGAAAAAATCCCGGGCGTCGACCACCACTGGCTTTCCCCGGTGCTTGGCTTCAAACGAACGCAACGCGGTGATCAGATCGTCGACCGAGCTGTAGCCCTTGAGCAGGTGCATGTCTTCGACCCCGCCGAAGCGCCGCTCGAGGGTCGAAGAAAGAATGATGATTGGCACTTCTGGCCGGCGCCGGCGAAGGATAGTCGCCACTTCCGTACCGAACTGACCCGCCCCCAGATGATAGTCGAGGACAGCGATATCGATCTTATTGAGCAGCTTCTCCGCTTCGCCGATGGTGCCCGCGGTGTCAGCTAAATAACCGTGCTTGCGCAGGATGGCGGCACGAAGCAAAAGATTCTCCGGATCATCGTCAAGCAGCAACACACGAACAGGATTTTCGACCAGATGCAAACTCTGCCTTCCCGTTTCTCCGATAGGTTGGTCCTGCCGGTCTTGGGACTGAAATAAGATGCCTAATTTGGGAGACGCGCTGCCGGCCAAATACGTTTGCTCGCAGCGAGCCAAGCATGGGGAGGCGAACCCAGTTTCGAAAGACTCAATAAAGCATGATTCTACAGAATCTTACGGTTTCTTATGAACCTGTTTGACGAGCTCTGGCAAACGCCGGAATGCAGCCACGCTGCGCATCCATGCGCGGTGTTCGAATGCCGGGGAACCGCTGATCACGCTGCCCGGAGCCACATCGCCTGGGACCCCGGATTGTGCGGTGACCACCACCCCATCGCCGATGAAACTGTGACCGACCACTCCTACCTGCCCCGCGAGCACAACATTCTTGCCTACCCCGGACGATCCCGCGAGTCCCACCTGGGAACAAACCAGCGTATTCTCTCCCACCGTCGATCCGTGCCCCACTTGCACCAGATTATCGATCTTGACCCCGCTGGCGATCTCCGTGTTTCCCACACTGGCCCGGTCGATGCAGGAGTTGGCCTGAACTTCCACCTGGTCCCCCAGAACCACCGCGCCGCTCTGGGTGATTTTATGCCATGTGCCACCGTCCTCCTTGGCGAATCCAAATCCGTCCGAACCCACCACCGCTCCGTTTTGCAGGATGACCCCGTCGCCTAGGCGGCAGCCCTCGCGCACCACCGCATGTGCGTGGGCGAAGAAATGTTTTCCGATGTGTGCGTTGGGATAAATGACCACATGCGGCAATAGGGTCGCACTGGGACCAATGACTACCCCCGCTTCGACCACCACGTACGCCCCGACGTGCGCGTCCTCGCCAATTTTGGCGCTGGGGTCGATCACTGCTGTGGGGTGAATCCCTGCAGGGTAGTGCGGGGCTGGATGGAAGACGTCGATGGCGCGGGCGAACGCCAGGTAGGGGTTCGCGGTCCGCAACGTGGCCGCTTCGATCTGCGGAAAATCCTCGGTCACCAGAACCGCCCCGGCCTTGGTTGTGCGGGCAAACGGCGTGTACTTCGGGTTGGCCACAAAAGTCAGCTGGCCGGGACCAGCCCTTTCAATCCCCTCGACCCCGGTAATTTCCTGATCCTGGTCGCCATGGCAGGTAGCCCCAAGGACGCGGGCGAGTTCGGCAAGCTTCATGCAGGGGATTGTACCGGAGTCCTTAGAGCCTCTTCACGAATCACGTGTCCAATCCGGTCTCGGCGAAGTGGGACTTTTCTTGGTGAAAAGTCCCGTGTGCGGTATTTTCACCGGCTATTTCCATCGTGAGTCGGCTCACAACGAATTCTGTGGTTTGAACAGGCTCTCCTGCACCGCCTCGGAGGGGCCTCGCCGGCCTCCTGCCTTGATCACCGCCAGCACGTCCAGCTCTGCAACTGCTTGCCGCGGCAGGAAAATCCGCTGGGTATTCGATCGCGTGTCCGGAGGAATGAGGAACAGCCCCTCCCCTTCGAGCAGGGTCAGGTCATTCTGCGCCAGCCCCTCGATCATGTCGTTATCCTTGAGCCGGGCCCGAATCCACAGGCCCTGGCTGCGGGGCCGGGTGACAAATGTCTTGCGCAGCAAACGCTCAGGTTGGTTGGCATCGCCGGACTGAAAGTCGCGCACAAAGCAGATCCATTTCACTTCCGACATGTGCACCGAGACCAGCTTGCCGGCCAGGTCCAATACCTCGACCTGCTCGTTGGCCACAAAGGATGAGGGAGGCAGATACCCGGAAAGCCAGTCCCGGCTCAACTTTCGTACGATGACCTTCTTACGGCTGACTGGCATGGAGTTGGGCCTCCGGCGGCCGAGGGGACGGAAATCGTCACCGGCTGGATTGTCGCACGCGCCTTCAGCTGGCGCACCGCCAATCGTGCAAAGGAGCGCAGCGAAAGCTGTGCAAGCCTGTAGCCAAGGACCTTCACAGTATGGTAACTTAGGTGTTTGTTCGTAGCGTGGGTTTGCCGCTAAGGTGTTCACATGGCGAATGTTAGCCGCACTCTCAGTGGCGGGCGGAGCTGAACGTCAGGCATGCCCGACTATATCTATCTTCTCAAGAACCGTCTCTCCATACACCAGCAGAACGCGCTCCAGCACATCCGCGAGGCAGCTCGCGAAGCCGGGATGACGGTATTTCTGGTTGGCGGCGCCGTCCGTGACCTCACCAGCGGCTCGCCAGTCTTCGATCTTGATGTAACTGTTCAGGGAAATGCCCTTAAACTGAAGAAACCGCTGGAGAAAGCGGGAGGAAAACTGTGGGGCGAACATGAGCCCTCGCGGACTCTCTTTTTTCGCTTTCCCGTCGGGGTCACGGTCGAGATCTCGAGCGCGCGCCGCGAGGAATATCCCAAGCCTGGTAAGCCGGTCTACCACTGGGACACGATTCTGGAAGATCTCCGCCGCCGCGACTTCACTGCCAACGCCATGGCTTTGTCTCTGAACGAGCATTCTTACGGCTTGCTGATGGATCCGCTCAACGGGGTCGCGGACATTGAAGCCCGGCAGCTCCGCCTGGTAAGCAACTATGGCTTCCTGGAGGAACCGTCCCGCTTGCTCCGGGCCACTCGCCTGGTGGCTCGTCTGGGATGGGAGCTGGATGAGCGCACCCAGACACGTTTTCAGAATGCCAAGGAAGAGAATGCCATCGAGGCTCTCTCTCCCTATCACCGAGGCTACGAACTGGAAGAGATCGGCCATGAAGAGGACGGGCTGCGAGTGCTTGCCGCCATGGAAGCGCAGGGGTGGATGCCTCACTTGTTTCCCGCCTGGACCACGGCCTCGGCCGATGCGCCGGGCCTGGAGGAAATGCGCAAGCTGGTGACACAGTTGCAGATGCAGGGGGTAAGTCCTGATATTTCTGCGGCTTCGGTGCACTTTCTTACAGCCAAGCTTTCATCCAAGGACTTGGCCGCCCTCAAGGCCATGTTTGTTCGTCCCGGTTTTGTCGCGGAATGGGATAACCTCGACCACGCCGCCAAGGAATTCAACAAGCAGCTCAGCGGCAAGGAGGCGACCACTCCTTCGGCCACCTGGAAGCTCTTTACCAGCGCTGAGCCACAAGCTGTTTTATGGCTGGGCTTGACCTCTAAATCTCCGGTGATTCAGGCCAAATACAAGAACTTCTTTACCGTTTGGCCGGAAGCGCGCCAGAAAGTTCCCCATGCCTTGCTCCAGGAACTGCGCATTACTCCGGAGGTGCCGGGTTATGACGAGATGATTTCCGGACTATTCCTGGGCGTGATTGACGGCAAGCTGGAGACCGAAGAGCAACTGCGCGCCTTCCTTGAACCCTACTCACCGCCCGCGCCGCCACCACCCGTAACCGTACGCCGTACTCGAGGCTCAAAGAAAACTGGGGAAGCGAAAGCCAAGGTCCCGGTGGAGGAAGCCGCCTTCGACGGTGAGGCTTTGGAGCTGGACGACGAAGAGGCGATCGAGGAGGTAGAGGTAGAGGTGGAGGACGAAGAAGGCGAACCCGAGGATAGCCTTCCGCCGGTTGCGAAGAAGAGCCCACCGGCACCCAGGAAAGCCCACTCGAACGGTGAATCAGGTAATGGCGCAGCCAAGGCGCAAATCATCCCAAAACCCGAGGCGCCCGCGAAGGTTAGCCCGGCCGCGGGCAAGCCAGCCCCGAATCCCACTCTTCATGTGGTAGCGCCCAGCAAGCCGGCGAAGGTTCATGTGATGGCCAAGGCTGCCAAAGCCACGGCGCCGGCGCCCGTCCGTCCATCCGTTCATGCTCATAGCCCGGCGCCAACCGCCAAGAAGGCGTTGCCCATGAAAGCGGCTGCCGTCAAAGCAGTTCCCGCCAGGGCGGCGGCCAAGCCAGTCCCATCCAAAGTGGTTCGGCGGGCTCCTGCAAAGCCGGCGCCTGCAGCCAAGCATGCTGCCAAAAACGGCACCGCGACGAAGAAGGCAGTGCCGGCGAAATCAGCTGCCAAAGCCCACAAGAAACCCGAGCCGGCGAAAAAGCCGCCACCGCCAAAGAAGTCCGCTCCAGTCAAGAAACACCGCTAGTGTCCCGTCCCTAAAGTTCGTTAAAGAACTCCTCTTCGGCTTTGTATCAGGGCACGACTTCAGTCGTGCCGCAAACACTGCAAAACCAAATGGGCTTCAGCCCCTGAGCGCAGTTTCTGGAACATTTTCGATTCCTCGAATTGTTCCAGGAACTTCAGGGACAGGACACTAGGGTATCCGGCGATAAGTTGCTTCCCCTTGCTGCGGAAAAAGTCTGAAGAGGGAGAGAAATGTGTCCCTCAGCGGCTGAAGCCGGTCCTGTTTACAACCACTTATGCACGGGCTGAAAGCCCGTACCCTTCAAAAGCTCGCTTTTCTGAAGGGTATGGCCTACCTCGCCGCAGCGAGCATTAGGCCGTACATAACCTCTGTTAAATCAATCCGGCTTTAGCCACTGAGGGCCACGTTTCCCTTTCCCCAGCTGGTAACGCATTAGCTGCACCTGAAGCACAGTTGTCCTCCGAGGGTGTACCTGATTACGGCGGCAGCCTGAATCGACGGCGACTCCTAAAGTCCAAATTCCGGCTGACGATGATGCCACTATGGACAGCGCGCATCCCACGCCACCGGTCGCGAGTTCCGCAAAAAAGTCCCTTGAGCCCGCAGAGGTCGTTGAAGAAACCGCGATCATGCAGGATGCCTATGAGTCTTCGCTCCGCATCCATGAAGTGAACCGCCTGCTGCTGGAGTCAGCGGCCGACGGCATATATGCCACCGATGCCAGTGGACGAACGACCTTCATTAACCATGCCGCGATCAAGATGACAGGCTGGGCGGCTGAGGATGTTCTCGGCAAACCGGAACAGGTGTTTGTGAACCACGTCCGGCCCGGTAGCGGAACGGATTCTCCTGACCCACTCCAGGACTCCATGCAACTCGTCTCAATGCGAGGGGAAGAAAATTGGATCTTCTGGCGTAAAGACGGCACCAGCTTTCCCGCCGCCTGCACCGGCACGGCGGTCCTGCGCAAAGGCAAGCTCCTGGGAACGGTGGTCGTCTTTCGCGACATCTCCCAAAGCAGGCGCAAGGAAAAGTGGGAGCGGAGCAAGAATGCGATATTCTCCGCCATCATCGCCCACCATTCTCTTCCCTCGACCATGCAGTTGATGGCTGACGCCTTCGTCGCCCTCTATCCTCCTAAGTCAATTGCGATCTTCGTGCGTGCCGGGGACCAGTTCCACATTGAAGCCGAGGCGGGATTGCCCCCACGGCCGTCCCCTCCGATAGAGCCTGCGCCCGACCCCTTGCTCCAGGAAAAATCCCAGGGACGATCCCAGGGACCATCTGCGATCTTGGGCCGGACAACCGTTTCCGGATCGTCCCCTGGTCCCTCCCACAGCTGCCTCGAGTTCCGCGAGATTCTGGAAACCGGCGTTAAGCTCTGTCTGGCGTCGCCCCTGATCTCCGGTTCCGGAGAAGCGAAGGGTGTGGTCACCATATTCGACAGCCATCAGGCCCTGCTGGACGACGCTACCCGCGAAACGATTCGGAGCCTATGCGATCTTGGCCGCATGGCTATCGAACATCGACAACTTCATGAGCAGGTCATCCATGGTTCGCACTATGACCTTCTGACCGGGCTGCCCGATCGGCTTCTGTTGGAGGATCGGTTGCGCCAGGCGACGGTCAGCGCCAGGCGTCAGGGCACGCTGGTAGCCGTGTGTTGCATCGACCTGGACCACTTCAAGCAAATCAACGACAACCTGGGACATGAGCTGGGGGATGCCTGTTTCAAACGAATCAGCGAGAGGCTGAAGGCAACGATTCGGGAGGTCGATACCCTCGCCCGGCATGGCGGCGACGAATTCATCCTCGCCCTGACCGGCCTTGGGGCGATATCGGATGCGGCTAACATCTGCAACCGGCTGCTTAAGGACTTGAGCGCGCCCATGCTGGTGGATGGCCATACTCTGACCATAACCGCCAGCATCGGCATCAGCATCTTTCCCGATCACGGGGAAACTCCGGACTCGTTGTTGCGCAATGCGGATATGGCGCTTCTGGAAGCGAAACGCGCGCGCAGAGGGCAGGCCCAGGTCTACTCCCCGGGTCTGGGCCGCCAGAACCGGCGGGCTGCGGAGATGGTCGATGCGCTGGTCGCTGCCATTGCCCAGGGCCAGTTCCGCCTGGCCTACCAGCCGATTTACACCATGAACCGGGAGATCGCGGGCTTTGAGGCACTGCTGCGCTGGAAACATCCCACCTGGGGCCGGGTGAGCCCGTTCGAGTTCATTCCCATCGCGGAAAGAACCGGCCTGATAGTGCCCATCGGCGATTGGGTCATCGAAGAGGTATGCCGCCAGGCGATTGTATGGGATGCCGCCGGCGTACCCTCGGTCAAGATCTTCGCCAATATCTCCGGTGTGCAATTGGGACGCCCCAACTTCAGTTCCAAAATCGCGCAGGCGCTCGAGCGTAGCGGGCTGGCGCCAGGCCGCCTGGAGCTTGAAATTACCGAAAGCTGGATCATCTCCGACCTCAGGGGCGCAGCCGGCAAACTGCAGAAGCTGCGCGATCTGGGCATTGGCATCGCCATCGACGACTTCGGCACCGGCCATTCGACGTTCAGCTATCTTCGGGCGCTGCCCCTCGACACTCTCAAAATCGATCGCTCCTTCATCCATCGCCTCGACGGCTCTGCTGCTAACCTGTCCACCGTGCGTGCCATCACCGGGCTGGCACAACAGCTGGGCCTGAAAACCGTGGCAGAAGGAGTGGAGACAGAGCAGCATTTAAGGCAACTGGCCGAGCTAGGGTGCCAGCTGGCGCAGGGCTTCTTCCTGGCCCGGCCATTGACCCCTGAGGCCGCCGGTTCGCTGCTCATGAAGCAGTCCCTCCCCCGCCCGGCCGTCAAACGCGACCTCGCGGAATGCCTGAGCAGATAAGTCTGTTCTCCACTTCTCCCTAAGGTTTTGTGCCCTTCTGAGATACTTTCTTTGGTGCATACCAACAGGGAATTCTCTGCAGAAGCCAGCCAGTCGTCCCCTCGCGTGACCAGCATGAGGGTGATTCCGGTTGCCGGCAACGACAGCATGTTGCTGAACCTGAGCGGGGCCCATGCCCCCTTCTTCACCCGCAACCTCGTTCTGCTCACCGACGAGGCCGGCCACACCGGCGCCGGCGAGGTTCCAGGCGGCGAGAAGATACGCCAGGTTCTCGAAGAGGCCAGCTCAGCGATTGTTGGCACTGCGATCGCTTCCTACCATGAGATTCTGCAATCGATGCGCCAGCGCTTCGCCGATCGCGATGCCGGTGGACGTGGTCTCGAAACCTTCGATATGCGCACCACGGTGCATGCTGTCACCGCCGTTGAGTCCGCTCTTCTCGACATGCTGGGCCAGTGGGTCGGCCTGCCTGTCGCCGCGTTGCTGGGGGAGGGACGCCAGCGAACGAGCGTACCCGTGCTCGGCTATTTGTTCTTCGTCGGTGACCGGCGGAAGACTCGCCTTTCCTATGCGAGCGAACCAGATGCCGGCGACGCCTGGTTGCATCTGCGCCATGAAGAGGCGCTCACCACCGACGCTGTGCTACGCCTGGCTGAGGCTGCGCAAGCGCGATACGGCTTTCACGATTTCAAGCTCAAAGGCGGAGTGCTTGCCGCGCCGCAAGAGATGGAAACCGTGATTGCGCTGGCGGAGAGGTTTCCCCAGGCACGCATCACCCTCGATCCCAATGGCGCCTGGCCGCTCGAGCAAGCAGTGGCTCTTTGCCGTGGCAAACAGCATGTCCTGGCTTATGCGGAAGATCCCTGCGGCGCGGAGCAGGGCTACTCCGGCCGCGAGATCATGGCGGAGTTCCGCCGCGCCACCGGCCTGCCCACGGCCACCAACATGATCGCCACCGACTGGCGAGAGCTCAAGCATGCCGTGCAGTTGGGCGCGGTCGACATTCCCTTGGCGGATCCTCATTTCTGGACCATGCAGGGCTCGGTGCGCGTGGCGCAGTTCTGCCGTGACTGGGGCCTTACCTGGGGATCGCACTCCAACAATCACTTCGACATCTCCCTGGCCATGTTTACTCATGTAGCGGCTGCCGCTCCGGGAAAGGTAACCGCCATCGATACGCATTGGATCTGGCAGGACGGTCAGCGTCTGACCCGGGAACCCTTCCGCATCGTCAACGGTGAAATCGAGGTGCCTACCCGCCCCGGTCTGGGCATCGAGATCGACCTGGAGCGGATCGAGGCTGCGCATGCGCTTTACTGCAAGTTGGGCCTGGGAGACCGCGACGATCGCACTCCGATGCAGGACCTGGTGCCCGGCTGGACGTTTCATCCCAAGCGTCCCTGCCTGGTAGGCCGGTAATCTTCGCCCGTAGTTTATATTTGGGACAAAATGCCCACCTTCAGAATGAAACCCATCCTGCTCGCCTTGCTAGCCTTTTCTACCCTGGCCTCAGCGCAGAAGCCCATGGTCCTGGTCGACCAGGACGCCTCCGGTCCCGGCGGATCGGATCAGATGTCGTTGATGGTCCTTCTGCAATCACCGGATGTCCGGGTCCTAGGCATCACCGTGGTGACCGGAGACGCGTGGCGTGATGAGGAAGTGCAGCACACGCTCCGCATGCTCGAGCTCATTGGAAGAACCGACGTCCCGGTGGTTCGCGGCGCAGTTTTTCCCTTGGTACGCACGCAGAAGGACACCTACCTCGCTGCCCAGCTTTACGGCAAAGTGAATTGGCTGGGCGCCTGGGGAGGCGGACCCTCCACTCTTGACCAGCAGGCCGGTCACGAAGGGGACCCATCGCGCAGCCACGATCCGTACTTCGTGCCTCCTCTGCCGGAAGGCGCTCCGCATACACTCCCGCTGGACCAGGACGCGGCCCACTTCCTCATCTCCCAGGTGCATGCGCATCCTCACCAGGTGACCATCTGCGCTCTGGGCCCGCTCACCAATATTGCTCTTGCGCTATCCATCGATCCGCATTTCGCCGAGTTGACAAAGGGGATTTACCTCATGGGCGGGAGCCTTGATCCGCAGACCGACGATCCGGAATTCTCGGCCAGCCCGCGCCATGAGTTCAACTTCTGGTTCGATCCTGAAGCCGCGCACATTGTCCTGCGCGCCCACTGGCCGCGCATCGATGTAACCACGGTGGACGTCTCCATCAAGGGAACATTCACCCAGAAAATGGTGGACGAGATTTCGCAATCGTCCAACCCGGCAGCGCAGTATATTGTTCGCTTCTCCAAGGATCGCTACTACTTGTGGGACGAGCTAACCGCCAGCGTGTTGCTGGACCCGTCCATCATTACCACGGAGCGCCTTCTCTACATGGATGTCGACATAAGCCACGGCCCAAGCTACGGCAACACCCTTACCTGGACCGCCTCCCTTAAGCCCGACACCGACGTGCAGCTGGTGCACGCGCAAATGGATCTGGATCTGCCAAAGTTCACCAGCATGTTCGTCGGCCTGATGAAAGCGCCACCTCAAAAAAAGTGAACCGCGGGTCGCTCCGCTCGGTCGAAAAACATTTCCACGAGAGGTCTTAGGTTGGGAAAGGCGCACAGCAGGTCCCCGTTTGACTTCGTTCAGGGCAAGCCGTCAGCTTCCTCCGGATTTTCTGTCGGGCTTAGTGGCGTTGGCGAACTTCATGCGGTCCCGGCTGGCCGGGACCGCATAAGTGGTCGTTGAGGAGAGCAGCTTAGTAGGAAATCCGGAGTTCGCTCTAATCACAAACGGGAGGTGGAGGTATGGTAGCCCACTCAAGCCAAAGTACGGCTTGAATGGGCCACCCAATGCTTTTGTTGCCGTTGTAATTGCTCCCTTGACTTGCCACAGGCAAGTCCGCTCCTCCCACGGCAAGCCGGGGCAGGCGGGATGGACAGAGCCGCAGGTGATCCGCGTTTTTCCTTCACATTCCGCTCGGTAACAAATGCTGGGTGGCCCATTCAAGCCCCGTTTTTGGGCTTGAGTGGGATAACAGCACTCAACGCCTCAGTGTTATTGGGACCGCTGCGTAGCGGAGCGGGGGATCTGCTTTTTCTCTACACATCCGCGTAGAAGATTTACAGGGTGGCAGTTACCCTTAACTTTGTCATCCCGACCGGAGCGAAGCGTAGCGGAGGGACCTGCTGTGTCTACGATGCTAAGGGAAAATACGCCGCTCGATATGCAGCGGCGAAGCAACTGGTTGGCATACGCGGCCGTTGCCTTCGCCCTGATGGGCGTTTGCATAGCCATCATTTACAGCCGCCAGCGCCTCAGCATCGACCCCCAACAAGTCACGCTCCCAGCCGATGGCGCTGAACACGCAGCACTCCGCATCCAGCTCACGTGGCCCGGCGGTACCGTGACCCAAGACATCAACCAAGCGCCAACCCTAAAGCTGCTCGCATCCGAGCACTCCGTCATCGAAGCCATGCTCCAATCTCCGGTCAATCCAGGCCACACGCAGCTCCGTCTACACTGGCGCAATCGCCTCATTCGTATCCCAGTAACCTTCGTCTTCGACCCCAGCGACAGCTACTCCGATGGAACCCCCGACTTCCTCCGCTTACACACCACCCAGGACCGTCAAGCCTTCCGCGCCTGGTTCACGACCATCGCTGAGGCCCAGGCCACCCAACCCCCTGCCGAACTACCTCCCGAGATCAACGACTGCGCCGCCCTGCTGCGTTTCGCTTATCGCGAAGCCCTTCACGCCCACGACGAAACCTGGCTGAGCGGCCACGCTCTCCAATCCGCCGCGCCCTCGATCCGCCAATACACCTACCCGCAAAGCCCACTGGGAGCCAATCTCTTCCGCGTCCGCCCCGGCCCATTCCTACCCGCCGACCTCAACAACGGAAGCTTCGCCCAATTCGCCGATGCGCAAACCCTGATGCAAGACAACACCCACCTGGTAGGACGCGACCTGCGCCTGGCTCGCCCCGGCGACCTCATTTTTTATCGCCAGTTGGACCAGGACTCACCGTATGATGTCCCCGGCGTTACCCGTTACCACTCCCCATTTCACTCCATGATTTTTTGTGGGGAGAAGGGCGTTGTCTATCACACCGGGCCCATTCATCATGGCAAAGGCGAAATGCGCCGCCTGCTATTGGCTGATTTGTTGCACCACCCGGACGCGCGCTGGCGTCCGCTCAACGAAAACGCAAACTTTCTCGGAGTCTACCGTTGGAACATTCTGCGCGAAGGCGATTGAGCGTCGGGTTCCTGTTGCTGCTCGGGCTGCTGCTTCCCGCGCAACTTCAGGCTGCCCGCCCGGTCTCGTTCAATCTCAGCACCAACCGCAGCTTCGCGCCCACTGAGAAACCCACCATCCATCTCTACGCGCAGAACGTAGATGAGCTGGAGTTCCGTATCTACCGGGTGCAAAACCCGGCAAAATTCCTCACCGGCCTGCCTGATCTGCACAGCTTCGACAACGGAACCCCCTTCGGTCCCAAAGAGCGCATCGACGAGCGCACTTGGCTGGAAAAGTTTCACGACTGGAAGCATCATCTCTGGTTCCTAATCCGCCGCTTCTTCCGCAGCCAGTTCACCATGGAAAACCGCGACCTTCTGCGCGAACACCAGGCGAACCTGGCCCATCGCAGCCGCATTGTCGGCGTAGCGCAGTTCGCGCAGATCCCACTATTGAATGACCACCAGCTGGTCGCGCGCTGGCGACAGGAACTGCCTCCGACCTACGTCTCCGATTCGCAGGAACTCCCCATTGATCCGCTGCCCTCAGGCCTATACCTGATCGAGGCCACCAACGGCCACTACAAGGCCTACACCCTGCTCATGGTAAGCCGCATGGCCATGATCACGCGCACTGGCAACGGCAACGTGCTGGCTTATTGCGTTGACCGCGTCTCCGGAGCGGGCATCGCAGGCGTGAAGGTGACCGCAGGCTTTGGCCAACAGCAGCAGGCTACCGGCAACACCGATGCCGACGGGCTCGCAGACCTGCATCTGACTGCGCCCAAGGTGCAGCAGGATAACTTCTGGGTGCTGGCCACAACAGGCAATGAAGTAGCCGCCGTCACTCCCGGAAGCTATGCCCTCAGCGGCTTTCAGGGCGGCCGCTGGTCTTCCTACATCTATACCGACCGCCCCGTCTATCGCCCCGGCCACGTCGTGCACTGGAAGGGAATTCTGCGCGCCAAGGTGGAGAACCATCTGGAGCTGCCCAAGCTCACCACCATCCACGTAACCATCGCCGACCAGGATGACCACGCGCTGCTCGACAAGGATATGCCGTTCTCCGCGGGTGCTGTGTACGGCGATCTGACCCTGCCGGCGACCGCGACCCTGGGCTACTACACCATCCGGTTGCGCAACGGGCCCGCTTCCGACGATCCCGACAACGACGCCGGCAACGGCATGTTCCGTGTGGAGGACTACCGCAAACCCGAGTATCAAGTGCGCGTGAGCCCCGCCAAACCCCGCCTGCTGCAGGGCGAAACCATGCCGGTAGTTATCGATGCCCGCTACTTCTTCGGCGAGCCTGTCTCCAATGCCGCAGTCAAGTACCGCGTCTACCACTCCCCGCACTACTGGTGGGACGACGAAGGCAGCGGCGATGAAGGAGGGGGCATGGGAGCCGGCGATGACAACGCCTCGCTGGGTTACGACGCCTCGCAGCAATCCGAGCAGACCGGCAAGCTCGACGCCAACGGCAAGCTCACCATTAACGTGCCCACGCAGTACCTATCCAACGCAACACGGCCAATGGACCAGGACTACACGGTGGAGGCCGCCGTCACCGACCAGGCCAACCGCGAAATCACCGGCCGTGGACGCTTCCTCGCCACCCGCGGCACCTTCCGCATCCGCGTAGAGCCCGTAAGCTACGCCATCCGCACCGGCGACTCTGCGCTCTTTAACGTAACCGCGGTGGACTACGATAACCACCCGGTACAAACCCGGGTACACCTCCAGCTGGTCAGGCACACGTATGCCAACGGAAAGACCCAGACCACACGCGGCGCCGCCACCGATGTCACCACCGACGCTACTGGAAAGGCCCAGGGGTCCATCCGCGTCAATCAAGCCGGTAGCACCGAGGTGGAGGCGACTGCTACCACTCCCGAAAATAGAGTCGTCTTCGACTCCAGCTATCTCTGGGTAATGGGCAACAACGAGGAAGGGTTTGGCGGGGAATCGCGCGCCGTCCAGATGATCTCCGACAAAAAGACCTACGCCCCCGGAGACACAGCCCACCTCAGCATCCTCTCCAATGTCGACAACATCCACCCCCTGGTAATCGCCACCGGCAATACCGTCGAGTTCCGCAAGGTCATGTTCTCCCCCGGCAAGTCGTTGACCTTCGACCTGCCCATCACCGCGGATGCGCAACCCAACCTTGAAGTAACCGCTGCCTTCATCCGCAACGATCAGCTCTACCAGGCCAACCTCAGCATCAAGGTTCCTCCGGTACAGCAGCAGTTACAAATCGACATCATCCCGGCCAAGGACGTCTTTCAGCCCCAGCAGACCGCCTCCTACGACGTATTTGCCCGCGACTACCAGGGCAAGCCAGTCAGCGCCGACTTTAGCTTTGGAGTGGTCGACGAAGCCATCTACTCCCTCTATCCGGATAGCAGCGGTGACATGGTCAAGAAGCTTTACCCTGACCGCTACGTCTACGCCGCGGTCGATTCGTCGCTGCAGTACTACTTCAGCGGCAAGGCGGGGCTCAAGTCTCCAGTGCTCGCCGAACGGCAGTCACGTTACCGTCCGCAGCTGGCCCAGGTAAAGCCGGGCAACGATGTGGTGCAGCCCCGCGTGCGCAAGGCTTTTCCAGATACTGCCTACTGGTCGCCGTCCATCCATACTGACGCCACCGGCCACGCCCACGTCACCCTCACGTTCCCCGACTCGCTAACCACCTGGCGGAGCACGGTGCACGCCATCACTCTCGACTCCAGGGCAGGTTCTGCCATCAACCGCGTGCTGGTGCGCAAGAACATCATCGTCCGCATGGGCACGCCTCGCTTCCTGCGCCAGGGGGATGAAGTCACCATACCGGTCATCGTGCACAACTACCTCGACCAGGCCAAGCAGGTGCAGCTCTCGCTCGACATCAATGGCCTCGACCCCGTCTCCGGCGCGCCGCAGACTGTCACTGTCCCCAGCAAGGGCGAAGGTACAGCGCTGTGGCGAGTCAAGGCAGCGAAGATCGGCACCGCCCGCCTGTTGGCCAAAGCCCTTACCAACGAAGAATCAGATGCGCTCGAGCTGACCTTCCCTGTGGAGCCGATCGGCGTGCCGCGCACCATCAACAACTCCGGAGTGATCGCAGACAACGGGCAAGCCTCCACCACCATCGACTTCCCTGGAAGCACCGATGCCGCCGCGCACACCGTACATCTCGAGATCGCTCCGTCGATTGCCGGCAGCCTCTTCTCCGCGCTCGGCTATCTCACCAGCTATCCTTACGGTTGCACCGAGCAAACCATGTCCAGCTTCCTGCCCAACCTGGTGGTCGCCGACACGCTTAAGAAGCTCAACCTCTCCGGCCTGGTGAGCCCGGCCGATCTGCAGGCCAAGATCGACGCCGGACTCGATCGCCTGAACGACCTCAAGCACGACGACGGCGGTTGGGGCTGGTGGAAAGAGGATGCCAGCCGCGTCTTTATCACCGCCTATGTTGTCTCCGGTCTGGCGGAGGCGAAGACCGCGGGCTATGCAAAAGCCGACGCCAACCTGGGCGGGGCAGTGAGCTATCTGCAGAAGCAGCTGGCCCAGCATCCGCGCATGATCCCTGAACTGCGCGCCTACGTGCTCTATGCCCTTAGCGAGGCCGGCGCGAAAGACCTGGGCCCATCCGTCGAGACCTTGTGGTCGCGCCGCAACGACCTCTCCGCGGAGGGCCTGGCCCTTACCGGCATGGTCATGTTGCGCACCGGGGACAGCCGGTCCGCGCAGATCGCCCAATTGCTCGAAGCGAAAGCCACGCACACTGGAACGCTCGTCTCCTGGCCATCGACCTACAACCCGCTGCTCGAGTTGAGCGACGACAACAGCGCCGAGAGCACGGCCTTCGCTCTGCGCTTCCTCACCCACGCCGATGCCGGCAGCCCCTTGCTCGAGGGTGCGGCGCAGTGGCTGGTGCTCAATCGCAACGGCGGATACTGGTGGAACTCGACCGAGCAAACAGCCATGGTGCTCTTTGGCCTGGTGGATTATCTCGCCGCGTCACAGGAGCTGAACGCGGATTTCGATGTGGACGTGCAGCTCAACGGCGCCTCCATCGGCAAGCGGCATTTCACTGCGGCTGATGCGGCCTCGGGCGTCGACCTAACCGTCGATGTAACTCCTGCGCAGCTCCATCCTGGAGGCAACGCAGTGGTCGTGACCAAGCAGGGAAGTGGGCGCGCTTACTGGACGGTGCAGGGCAAGTACTATTCCACCGAGCAGAAGTTCTACCAGCAAGGCACGCTCTCGCTCAACCTCACCCGCGACTACTTCAAGCTGGTGCCGGTGAACCAAGGTGGCAAGATTGAATACTCGCTACAACCGCTGAAGGGCCCCGTCGTGCCCGGCGATACGCTCGCCGTCCACCTGGCTGTGAACGGATCACCAGCCAAGTATCTGCTCATCGAGGATCCGATTCCCGCGGGAACAGAATTTGTACAAAACGAGGATAGCTATATCCTCGGAGACAAACCGGCTAACTGGGACTATTGGTATACGCGGCGCGAGTTCTACGATGACCGCGCGGCCATTTTCGCCACTGAGTCGAGTGGCCGCCACGAATCCTTCTATCTGCTCAAGGTCGTCAACCCGGGGAGCTTTGCCATCAGCCCGGCCAACGTGCAGCCGATGTACCAGCCGGGCATTCAGGCGACCAGCGACTTCTTGCACCTGCAAGTGGATCCGGCGCCGGCGCCCGTGGAGGACAAGAAATGATGGAGGCATTCCGAGGCGCCGTCGGCCGGTTCAGGGGCCGTCTCATCCTTGCCCAATTGGTGGGAAATTTCCTGCTCATGCTATTGGCCGCCGGCTGGCTGCAAATTCCCGACTCGCATACCTGGCAGTTCGCGTTCTCGATACTCTCCGGTGTGCTGCTGGTCATCGCCTTTCTCTGGCTCTACACGGCAACCTTCCGCGAACTGCGTCCCTGCGCTGCGCGGCCACCCCTCTGGCTCAGCTGGATCTTGCTGGCGGTCTTCGTTGCGCTGTGGTGGTTGCTGCTGCAGCCGATTGCCGCCGGCCGGGCGCACGAGGCCTTGTATGCCGGCTATTGGAACTCGCAATCGCCGCCGTGGCTACGCCATCATCTCGGCTACTCGGAATTAGTTGCCTGGCAGGAACGTCTCTATGACTGTGCGCAATGGCTTTTGGGCGGCCTTTTGCTTCCGCTAGCCATGGAGACCTGTGCCTGCGGACTGAAGGCCGGTTGGCTCGGTCGCGCCGCACGAGTCTATCGCCACTGGCTCTACTGGTTTTGCGTCCTGGTGGGCGGCCTGGGCGCCTCCGCAGTCACCTGGGCTCTCGCCGGCTGGGCGCCGTCAGCGGGTCTGGCAGGCCAGACGTTCAGCATCATCGCCCGCCTGGGCACCGCCTACATTCTGGACGTCATGCTCTGGTGCTTCATCCTGGGCCTCGTCGCCCATTACCTCGATGTCGCGGCTCCAGGTGATCCATAGAGTTCCCGAATACGTGAAAGCCCGAGCCTGGCTTTAGTCGGGCCGTTGAAACCCGACAATAATTGGGTTTTAGTGTCTGCGTGAGAAGGTGAGCCACCGCCCTCCAAATTTGTCATCCCGACCGAAGCGCAGCGCAGCGGAGGGATCTGCAGTTTCACTTTCGGGTTACAAGCGAATGTGGGTGCGTGAATTGCCTCCGGGTTCTGCTTTTCCATCAACGCAAACTGCAGATCCCTCCGCTGCGCTGCGCTTCGGTCGGGATGACAAATTTGAGGGGCGGTGACTCACCTTGGCACCGGTGGAGGTGGACGGACAGAGTTCTCACGCCGACTCTTTAGCCCCTGAGGACATCGTTTTTTCGATTCGAACCTTCATCAGCCCGCGACCTACCCAGGTAAATGAAAACGGAGCTGAAGGGTACGGGGCTTCAGCCCGTACTCCAAGCAAGCGAGACGAATGTGGCTTCAGCCACTGAGGGAAATGTGCCGTCCCCAACTCGAGACCACCGGATAGCGGCAATGGGCACCGTCGATAAGCATCTCAGAATCCGTCCAATTGAGTCTCCAGTGCTTCAGAAGAGTGCCGCGACAAGCAGAAAGATAAGACTCGCAACCCCGGCAGTCACTCGAATGACATGGAACCTCATCCAACGATCCCGAAGCTGCCGCCAGTTTCCCGGTAGCGTCGAGGGCGTCCACGTGACGATTTGCTGAACGATGGGAACTTCAACCACCACCGTGACCAGCAGCGCAACCAGAAAGAGCACAAATGCGGCCGCACTGAGATAGAAAACCATCGGCCGCTGGTGGTAAGAAAGCAGAAGAAGCGGGATGATCGACAACATGGTGCCCGGCATCAGCACGGTCATCACTGACGCCATGTTACGGTTCATCCGATCGACGATCTCGAGAAAAACTTCAGGCGCAAAGGTCTTCATCGACCGACTCAAGGCAATCCACGGTCCATGGAACATTCCAGCCGTAAGAGCCGAAAAAACGATGCTGATTAGCTCCCATGTCTTCATTGTGAGCCCCCCTTTTCACGAGACTCCGCTGGCCTGCGCGATCAATGGTCGCTGCTGGGGCTGGCGGGCTGGCGCTATTCGCAGGATCTCTTTACCGATGACGACGTCATGTCTGTGCTCGTGCGCCAGCGGGCTCTGAACTTCAAGCCCGGCGAAAAGTACATGTACAGCAACTCCGGCTTCACGCTGCTGGCCATCATTGTCAAACGCGTAAGTGGGATGTCGCTGCGCGAGTTCACAACCAAAAGTATCTTCGAGCCGCTCGGCATGGCGCACACCCATTTCCGCGACGACCACGAGGAGATCATCAAGCACGATGCGCTGGGCTACGAACAGGACGGCAAGGATAAGCCCTTCCGCATGAACCTCACCAACTTCGACACCGCCGGAGCCACCAGCCTCCATACGACCGTAGAGGACCTGCAGCTGCTGCTTTTGGCGCCATACTACTTTCTCCTGGCGACGCCGGGAACGGGGGAGAGCCTGATCTGCGCGATCTTCCCCCGCACTACTACTCAAGCCAAGGGTAAGGGCTGGCTTGGTATCATGATCCCGAGATCAGGACATTCGAGGTGATCGCGTGAAGTGGACTCATTGTTGTGTGCTCCTGGGCGCGTTGTCACTGACCACTGCCCGGGGAGACGCGCCCAAAGCGCCGAACGGCCGGCAATATCTGGCTCAGCCCCTGGTCACCTCCATCTACACCGCGGACCCGTCTGCCCATGTTTTTCATGGCAAGATCTACGTTTATCCTTCTCATGACGTCCCGACGGATATTCCGGACGACGACCTCGGCAGCGAATACGCGATGCACGATTATCGCGTGCTCGAAATGGACCGTATCGGCGGCCCGGTTCGGGTAGGTCCCGTCGCGCTTGATTTAAAGGACGTGCCCTGGGCATCCAGGCAATTGTGGGCGCCCGACGCGGCATACCGTAGCGGAATCTACTACCTGTATTTTCCGGCCCGCGACAAGCAAGGAGTGTTCCGCATCGGCGTCGCAACGTCGAGCAATCCCCTGGGGCCCTTCAAAGCTGAGCGCGAACCGATCCAAGGTAGCTTCAGCATTGATCCCGCGGTGTTCACAGATACGGATGGCCAGAGCTACATGTATTTCGGTGGGATCTGGGGAGGGCAGCTCGAGAACTGGACGAGCGGACGTTTCGTTGCCGGATCAACCACAGATCTACACCAGGATGACAAACCCGCGCTGATGGCGAAGGTGGCAAGGTTGACTCCCGATATGAAGCAGTTTGCGGAACCGCCTGGCGACGTTGTCATACTGGGCGAAGACGGCAAACCGTTGCTTGGTGGCGACCATGATCGCCGCTTCTTCGAAGCTTCCTGGATGTTCCAGCGCAACGGCGTGTACTACTTCACGTATTCGACGGGTGACACACATTTTCTCGCGTACGCGACCGGAAGGACGCCGAAAGGGCCCTTCCAGTACAAAGGTCATTTCTTGCTTCCCGTGCAGGGCTGGACGACGCATCACTCAATCATGCAATGGGGTGGTAATTGGTGGCTCTTCTATGCAGACACGCAGCTCTCAAACAAGAACCACCTGCGCAACGTCAAGGTGACAGAGCTTCACTTCGAAGTGGACGGCTCGATTCGAACCATTGACCCGTTTACGTCTTGAATCCAAACCGGCGCCAGCCTCACTCAAAGAGAAGCACTACAATTTCGGGATTCGATCCGAGTCGCAGCGGCGGTCCCCAAGTTCCCGCTCCGCTTGAAGTGAAAACCTGCATCTTCCCGATCCGGCTTAAACCGTAGACAAACTGGCGGTAAATCCGCCGCGCCATCCAGCTCCAAGGTATGAACTGCCCAAGGTGCGTATGCCCGGATAGCTGCAGAGAAACGCCCGCAGCCTCTGCAATTTCCGGATGGTCGGGTGCATGCGTCAACAGAATGCTGGCGCGATTGCGATCCAAGCGGATGCCTTGCAGCGCCGACGTAAAATGCCCGGCCCGCGCCGCGTTCCGGTACGGCACACCCACAATCTGCAAACCGTCAACGTCCACCTTCTCATTCATGAGCACGCGCACTCCGGCGGCCGCAATGGCATGCAGATATTTGCTGTCATCCCCAAACTGCTCGTGGTTTCCCGCGACAAAATACACGCCATGCGGCGCCACGAGCTCGCGCAACGGCTCCGCTGCTCGCCGGACGTCGATGGCCGTGCCGTCATACAAATCGCCGGCAATAAAAATCGCGTCCGGCTCTTCCTGCAAAATCTTCGCAACCATCCGCCGCAGAAAACCGCCGTTTCGCACATGCCCCAGGTGCAGGTCGCTGATGAGCGCCGCCCTCCGCCCGCGCCACGCCGGCGGCAAGTTGGCGAGTCGTACCGTCGTTCGAGTAATTCGCGTCCAGCCTGCGTTGAAAACTCCGTACAGGCCAGCCACTACTGCAGCGCCGAACAGCCATTCCACCATCCGATGGAAGCGCACGTCCAGCCCAGCCAGCCGCGCGCCTCCGAAGACTATCCAGGAGAGGACAGCAGCCAAAAAGAGGAATGTCAAGAAACCCAACCAAACCGCAGCAATCGTGTAAAACGCCCGCACCGCAGCATCTGTATAGCGGAAGGCAAGGAGGGAAGCGGCAACAAAGCTCACTGACAAAAAGCCGAGAACCAGCTTGATCCACAGCGTCCCGGGGAGATCGCTTCCCGCGGACGAAAATGTCCACGTCTCATAAACAAGAAAATGTGCCAGAAAAAGCACGGCCTGCAGAATTACGATGACACCGATCAAGCCCTTTTGTACCCGCATGATGCGTTAGATTCCCCAATCTGCCATTCGGATTCTTGGTGTAGCGTCCCGGAAAATAGCAGAAAATCAACCGCAGGCGCACCGCAATTACAAATCGGCGACGGACCGGTAAGAATCTTCCGCATGTAACCTCTGCAGCAATACGATCTCGTGTAGGTCCCGGCAGCGGCGCCTGGAAGATTCGCATGGGGATACGGCAGGCGGACTCACTTCATCGTCAGCCTGTTTATTTCGGAGATTAGGGAGAACAAACCGTGACCGGCAAGACCGCACCATTCGATCAGTGCCGAAAGCCGACGGGACGGATGGGTCGATTCACCTTGTGGAGAATGAATTGGTCACATTCCAGGTTGACCGATTGGGGCTTGGCAAAAATTTCGATAGAGCCGCACAGCACGATTCTCGATGTAGGTTGCGGTGGAGGGAGAACGGTGAGCAAGTTAGCGGCGATCGCCACGCAGGGACAGGTCTGCGGCATCGATTATTCCGATGAGAGCGTCGCCGTATCCCAAAAAACCAATGCGCGCTGGATCGATATAGGCCGGGTCGAGATCCGGCCAGGCTCGGTTTCTCAGTTGCCGTTCCCTGACGAGGTCTTTGATCTCGTCACGGCTGTGGAAACACACTACTTCTGGCCCGACCTGGCCGCCGACACACGCGAAGTCTTCCGGGTTCTGAAGCCCGGCGGCGCTCTCATCCTGATCGCGGAGGCTTATAAAGGAGCGAAGACGGCGACCGCAAAACTTACCGAAAAATATCTCCCGTTAGCGGGCATGACGCTCCTGAGCGTGGATGAGCATCGCGAACTATTCACGACGGCCGGCTACTCGGATGTTCGGGTTATTGAGGAACCCGCCAAGGGATGGATTTGCAGCATCGGGAGAAAACCCCCGAAAGATTCAGCCTTCGATAACACTCCGGAAAGAGTCTAACCCGTCATCGGCTCGTGAATGGATGGAGTCCTCTGGCCAGATGAGGACACCACAGATGAGTGCCTCGACTCACTCGTGGCGTAAGGCATCCATAGGTTCCAGGCGGGAGGCGCGGCGTGCGGGTATCCAGCCAGAACTGAGAGCGACCGCAAGCAATAAGAGCGCCGCACCAAGGACGGATAGCGGGTCGGCGGCTTTTACTCCATAAAGGAGTGACTCGACCAAGCGTCCTAAACCCAGGGCAATCGAAATTCCAATGGCAACGCCGGCTAAAGCGAGCCAGCCGGACTCGCGCAAAACCATGCCACGCACCTGGCCACGCCGCGCGCCCAATGCCAGGCGAATGCCAATCTCATTAGTCCGCTGGGCAACGGTATACGCCATGATGCCGTAGATCCCGACGCAGGCAAGGGTGAGTGCAAGCAGCCCGAAGCCCGTGCTTAGGCTGGCAAAAATTCTTTCCTGCTGCAGGTCGGCATCTATTTGCTGCTGCTGGGTGCGGATATCCAACAGCGGCAGATTCGGATCGATGTGTTGCACCGCCGCTCGCAAGGAGGGCACAATCGCCTCGGCCTTCATCGGCGTCCGGACGATGTAGGTTAGACCACCCATTTCGGGCTGCTGACGATACGGCTGGAAATGCATGGGCGGAGGATCGTTGCGCAGTGTGTCGTAACGGGTGTCAGCGCAGACGCCGACAATCTCTATCCACTTTGCATCTTTCTCGTTCGGTCCCGCGCGGAAGCGTTTGCCTATGGGATTTTGATGAGGAAAGAAGAGTTTTGCCAGCGCTTGATTGATGATCGCCACCTTGGGAGAAGTCTCGGTATCCTGCCTGGTGAAAGCCCTGCCCGCAACCATCGGAATCTTCATTACGGAAATAAAATCCGTTCCCACGTCGGCCGCCCTGGGAAGCTTGCTCATCTCTCCCGGCGAGAGTTCCACCTCAGGCGTTCCCTCGACATGGAAGCCTGTGATCATCTGCATGCCCACAAGCAGAGGAGCGTCCGATGTGGTCAACCCCTTAACTCCGGGGACCGCGGATAATGCCTCTTCCAGCCGGGCGTGCAGGGCTACATCTTTTGGAGCCGGATAGCGCAGGCTGGGGGCGTCGATCTCGAAAAGGACAAGATGATCTACCGCGAAGCCGGGATCGACTCTGTTGAGGTTAATGAGCGTCCGCAGGAAGAGCCAGGCCGCTATAACCAACACGGTCGATACCGCGATCTGAAAGGCAACGATTCCTTTTCCGCTCCAGGCGTGGCGGCGGCGGGTTGCCGTCTGCGCACCCTGCTTGAGGGCGGCGCCTATTTCGGCGCGCGTCGCCGTCCAGGCCGGCAAGATGCCGAACAAAATTCCGGTACCGATGGTAATGGTTGCGGTGAAGGCAAATACCTTCCAATGGAAGGGGACCTCCATAGTCGAATAGTCCCACTCTTTGGCGATAAGGTGGGGTAACGCGGTCCGGCATAGATAGCCGAGGAGTAGTCCTAGTATTCCCCCCATGAATGAAAGCAATAGGCTCTCGGTCAACACCTGGCGCAGAACGCGCGAACGGCCCGCACCGAGCGCCAGCCGAACACTCATCTCCCGCTGTCTCGCCGAGGCGCGGGCAAGCATCAGGCTGGCCATGTTGGCGCACGCCATCAACAGTACCGCGCCGACCATGACCAGCAATACATAAAGTGGCTTGCCATATTGATGGGCAACTTCATTCAGACCCTTGCTGCCATCCTCGACGAGGATGTGCGGCAGCGTTTCGCCTTTCTTGATGGCCGTGGTGGCCCGTACCGCTGCACCCAGGGCTACATCCAGCGAGGCGCGCGCCTGCTCGTCCGAAAAACCGGGCCGCGCCCGAGCCATCACTTGCAACCAGTAAAGCTTAGTGCTGGCCAAAACTGGGCCCGAATCTCCGAAGGGTGCTCGAAATAGTGGCATGGTCGAAAGCGGCATGAAGAGATCGGGCGATTGCTGGACGCTCCCCGCTCCGGAGAAGCTCCTGGAATTTACGCCGACGATAGTCACAGGGGTCATATCGACATCGATCACCTTGCCGAGCACAGCGGGCGACCGGCCGAAAGCCCGGCTCCAGAAACCGTCGCTGATCACGGCTACCGTACCGGTTCCGGGTGCGCCATCATCCGAGGGAAGGATCGACCGGCCCAGAACCGGCTGTACTTGCATCTGCTGATAGAAGTTCCCCGAAACTAGCTGAGCATCGGCCGGTTGCGCAGCACCATCGACAGTTACGTTTACGCGGCCGAGGCCCTTGAATGCGAAGAGGTCTTCGAGCACATGGTTATTGGCGCGGAGCTGCTGATAGATCGGGTAAGTAAATACGTCGTATCGCGCGAGCTGGTTCTGGTGTTGGGGATCGGGAAGCTCATCCCTATCTCCCCAGATCATGTGAATTACGACCTTCGGATCCCCGCTCATGGTCAGCAGTCGCAGTTGCCCCGGATGGGGTACACCGAGATGCTCCAGCAACATCTCGTTGGCCACAGAAAAGATGGTGGTATTGGCGCCGATGGCCAGCGCGAGCGAGGCAACAGCGATCGAAGTGAAGCCAGGGCTCTTGCGCAGGATTCTAAAACCGTAGCGAAGGTCTTCCCCCAACTCATCCCACCAGCGCAAACCCAGGGAACTTCGCATGGCGTATTTGTGCGCTGCGACCGTACCGAATTCCAGCCGCGCCTGCCGCATCGCTTCGCTCGGCCTCAGGCCTTCGCGCACCAGGTCTGCCGCGCGCGCCTCCATGTGAAACCGGATTTCAGCTTCCATTTCGGCTTCCAGGCGCTGCCCCCTTGACACGGAGCGTATCCAGGATTTTAGCCGCGGCCAAGGGAACTTCACGACTTATTCTCCGCAGTCGTCAGCCGCAGAATAGAGCCGATGATGCCGGCCATGCGGTTCCACTTCTCCGTTTCGTTGGCAAGCTGCTTGCGGCCCGCGGCTGTGAGACTGTAGTACTTGGCGCGCCGGTTGTTTTCGCTTTCGCCCCACTCGCTCTTAATTGCGCCTTCGTGCTCCAGACGATACAGTGCGGGGTAGAGGGAGCCTTGCTGGATCACTAACTGCTCTCCGCTAATCTGCTGAATGCGCAGCAGGACGCCGTAGCCATGCAGCTTACCCAGCGATACGGCCTTGAGAATCAGCATCTCCAACGTTCCCTGCATCAGGTCGACCTGTTTGGGCATGGCGGATCTCTCCCTGGCTCTCTAGGAGAGAGTGCCGTAGACTCTCCTAGACTGTCAAGGGATAAATGGATTTCGAAGGGAGATCAAGGGAAAGCATACCTATTTGAGGACTGGCCTTCCCCTTTAGCTATCGAACGATTAGAGGCAAGCGCACCGGGGTTACTCCTCCTTCAGAGAGGCGATCGGGTCCAGAGCAGCGGCGCGCCGAGCCGGCAGATAGCTCGCCCCCAGAGCGACCGCCGCCAAAACCGCAGCTGCCATCGCCAGCGTCCCTGGGTCGCGCGGCTTTAACCCGAACAGCAGCGCGCTCGCCGCGCTTGCGGCAGCGAGGGATAACCCCGCGCCCAGAGCCAGACCCGCCACCAGCAGCGCCGCCGCCTTTCGCAGAATCATCGCCGTCACATGCGCGCGCCGCGCACCCAGCGCCATGCGGATGCCGATCTCGCTCGTACGCTCCGCCACCGTGTAGGACATTACTCCGTACAGCCCGATCATCGCCAGCACCACGGCCAGCACGCCGAAGAATCCCGAGAGCGTTGCCAGCAGCCGCTCGGCCACCAGCGACTGCCCGATCTGATCCTGCAGCCCTTCGAAGTCGAAGCTGATTCCTGAGCTCACCTCGTGCACCGTGCGTCGGATCGCCGCCTCGACCGTCTCCATCGGCAGCTTCGAACGCACCAGCACCTGCATTGAGTTGTCCGCGTCCTTGTCCTGCCGGATGTCAAGATACGCAATCGCCCCAGCCGGCCGTCGGATATGCCGGTATTTCGTGTCCTTTACTAGACCGACAATCTCGTTTACTTCCTCCGGACTCGTCGGAGTTGCCTCCCGCCGGAACCTCATGCCGATAGGATTCTCACCAAGCCCCAGCTGGCGCGCGAACGCCTGGTTGACAATCGCCGCACGCGGCGACTGGATGGTGTCGCTCTCGTTGAAGTCCCGTCCGGTCAGCATCGGAATGCCCAGCGTTTGGAAATACTGCGGACTGACAGAGCTGAAACTCGAATCTTGCCGCAGTCTTCCGTCGTGGCCGTCGATCCACACCGTGTTGCTCCAGCCGTTGCCGCTGAGCGGGACAATATTCGTTTCGGCTGCCACATCCACGCCGGGAATGGTTCGTATCCTGTCCAGCAACTCCCGATGGAACGGTCCGCGCCGGTCCACCGGAATCTGCAGGCGCACAAAGTCGAACCCGGCGATCAACACACCCTTTGCCTGAAATCCAGGATCATCCGTCAGCAGATTGCGCAGGCTCTCGGTGAACAACAGCGCACCGAATAGCAGCACCAGCGACAGCGCCACCTGTGATACCACCAGCGCACCGCGAAATCCCAGTCGCCCGCGGCTCGCCGTCATTCCGTGCCCGCCCGTCTTCATCGCTGCGCCCGGAGCGGTGCGCGATGCACGCAGCGCCGGAGCAAGCCCGAACAGCAGGCACGTCACCAGCGATACTGCGAGCAGAAACGCGAACAGCCGCCAATCCTGTTTGATGTCCAGAGAGATTGAATCGTGCCCGTTATTGAGAAACGCCACCAATCCCCGGCTCAGCGTGCGCGCCAGCACTCCACCGGCCACCGCACCCGCCAGCGACAGCAGCAGGCTCTCCGACAACACCTGCCGGATCAACCTCCCTCGCCCCGCGCCGATCGCCAGCCGTACCGCCATCTCCCGCTCACGCACGCTGGTCCGTGCCAGCATCAGGCTGGCCAGGTTCGCGCAGGTAATCAGCAGCACCAGCCCGGAGATTCCCAGCAAAATCCGCAGCGGATCTGAATAGGTTTCACGCAGCATTGAGACACCGGCCGGCGAAGGTGCGGCCGTCAGCTTCAACGCGAGATAGTCCTTCACGCTCTCCACCGGATAATCCGGCCGCAGCGTCGCCGCAAAAATCGCGGGCGAGGCCGCTCCCAGGTGCGCTGCCACTCGTTTGACTGGCCACGAAGGATCGCGCCTTCCGATCACCGAGAGCCACCACTGAGTACTCGAATCCAGCCTGTTCCTTGTATTCAGGAATGGCTGGGAGCACACCGGCACTGCCACGTCGAAGGTCCGCCCCACATCCACGCCGAAGAAGCTCGCCGGGGTGACGCCGATCACCTCTACCGGCTTGTCGTTGAGCATCAGCTTGCGGCCCAGCGCCGGGCCGCCGCCGTACTCTTGTTGCCAGAAGCCATAGCTGATCACCGCGCCCGGCAACCCGCAACCGCGGCGGTCATCTTCCGCGGTAAACACCCGCCCCTGGATCGCCCTAACCCCGAGCACGCGGAAGAAGTCGCCGCTCACCCACAGCCCATTCACAAAGCGCGCGTCACCGCCCGAGTCCCGGCTGAAACCGGTATTCGCCCATGCGGCAATCTCCGAGAAGCCCTGGTGATCCTCGCGCAGCTTCTCCCAGATCGGGTTCGTTACCACCGGATATGCGCTGGAATAGCTCCCGCGGGCTTTATCTATATCGACAACCCGCACCTCGGCCAGTTCCTGCGGATTCTCGACCGGTAGCGACTGCAGCAGCACGGCATTCAGAAGCTCGAAAATTGCCGTGTTGGCGCCGATGCCCAGCGCGAGCGTGGCAATGGCCGCGATCGTGAACCCCGGAGACTTCATCAACCGACGCAGTGCGTATTTCAGATCCTGCACCGTGCGTTCCAGCCACTCCCAGCCCCACGTCTCGCGGGTCACGTCCTTCACCAGCGGCACGTTGCCGAACTCCTTCGCCGCAGCCGCCCGAGCTTCATCAAGGGTCTCGCCACGCTCCATGCGGTCGCGCACAGCCATCTGCAGATGCGCCTCAATCTCCTCATTGAGATCGCGCCTACGCCGTGCGAAGAACCGCCACCAGCTCATGGCTCACCCCTCTCCGGCTCGCCGCTCATAATCGCGCCAATCGCCTCAACCATCTGCTGCCAGCGGCCGTGATCGGACGCAAGTTGCCTTTTCCCGGTCGCGGTAATGCGGTAGTACTTCGCCCGTTGGTTGCTCTCCGTCTGCTTCCACTCCGACCGCACCCAGCCTTGCCGTTCCAGCCGGTGCAGCGCTGGATATAGCGACCCTGTTTCCACTTGCAGAACTTCGCCGGATCGAATGCGAAGCGCCTGGCTGATACCGTACCCGTGCTGCGGACCCCACTGCAGTGTCTGCAGAATCAGCATGTCGAGCGTGCCCTGAAGCAACTCGACCCGGTTCTGATATGGATTCCGCTTTTCCCTGCTCGTCGTCATAGATGTAGGCACTCTACTCCTATACGCAGTAGATTGTCTACGGCCAAGCGCTGGCGGCCCGGGCTCCTTCCTCACGCTTGAACCGGGGACAGTGGACAGAAGGAGGACAATCTGGCTGGCGAAGGATCCAGATTGTCCTCGAGAGATGGCGTCGGCGATGCGCATGAAAATAAAAGAGGGGACCGGCTCGGGCAGTCCAGATGATCGCCGAACTCGGCAGAAGGCTGACGCTCTTCTGGCCAAAGCCTCAGCATTACGTGAGCAGATTGTTAAGATCGAAACCCAACGACCCGGCTCGGCATGAAATGAGCCGGTATGGTCACCGTCACCCGATCATGGGCAATTAGCGGGTGGTCGGAGCAAGGTGGCGATGCTTAAGCGGCGATTCTTCACAGAACGCTTCTTCGATTCTTTCGGGGGAGGGATTCGATGCGTGCCATGATGAGAATCGCCGTTCGTTGTTTCTGCAGTCAGGGCCAGATTACGAAGCCGGTGTTTCTTTTTATGTTCCGATAGAACATCCGCTTCGCTTGGACCATAATCCGCGCGTGAAGTCGGGAAACTTGACTGGCGCGCTCCCTTGAGCCACAGAGACTTTGCTGAGAGGTCCCGGAGCGGACCAGGCGGCGCCGTCGTACACGTCCATATCAGGCGCCAGCCCTTCGCGGAAGCATTGCAGCAAGCGATAGATCATGATGAAGTCCATTCCGCCGTGGCCACCTGAAGTGCGCGCCATTTCGCCCTTCTCGGCCCACAAGGGACTCTCGTAGTCCTTTTTATATTCGTCGAGGGTTCCCCATGCTTCCCCACCCGCTTGACCGTCGAGGTAGATGCGCGGCGGATAGTCAACAAAGACGCCCTTGGTGCCGCTGATCATGTTGATACGGTCATAGGGTCGAGGATTGGAGGTATCGAATTTGAGCGTAATGGTCAATCCGGATGCTGTCTTGATCAGGGAGACGTTCATATCCCCGTTCACGTACTTCTCTTTCCACTTGGGATCGCCCTGGGGTGTGTGGGCTTCACGATAGGCGGCCAGGCCGCGGGGTGGTGTGCTCATCGAGACCATGTAGTCAAAACGGTCGCCGCGGTTGATGCTCATGTAGTTAGCTACCGGGCCCAACCCGTGCGTGGGATAGAGATTGCCATCGCTTTGCGTATGGTATGCGCGGCGCCATAGGCCCTCCCCTTTGTTAGAGAACATCTCCTCCCGCAGATCATGGAGATAGGCCGCCTCGCCATTGAGCAAAGTCCCCAACATCCCGCGACGCACCATGTTGAGCACCAACGTCTCGGTATAGCCGTAGCAACACTCTTCGAGCATGATGCAGTGGCGGCGTTTCTTCTCCGAGGTCTCGACCAGCTTCCACAAGTCTTCGAGGGTGTAGGCCAGGGGCACCTCACAAGCAGCGTGCTTGCCATTCTCCATCGCGGAAAGGGCCATCGGTGTGTGCCAATCCCACGGGGTGGCAATGACTACCAGATCGAGATCGTTTCTGGCTGTGAGCTGCTCGTAGTCATGGGGACCCTTGGTATAGAGCTGGGGCGCTTTCTGGCCGGCCTTCTCCACCAACTGGCCTGCATGCTCTGCCTTCTCCGGGACGACATCGCAAATAGCAACTACTTGCGCGTTCTGGGCCAGGAACCAACCGAGCAGACCTGTACCTCTGCCGCCAACCCCGATGAAGCCAATACGCGGATCCTTGGTGGCCTCGAACGGGACACCGATCATTGACTGGCCAGGAGACGGATGCACCGTGTCCGCAAAGGCGTAGCTATCGATCTTGAGGGCCGCGGTAACCATGGCCCCAAGCTGGAGGAACTGCCGCCGGCTGGGCGGAAGAGCGAGGTCGGATGAGTCGTCTTTCACGAGAGTTCCTTTGTTAGATCCTCATATGCGGAGGAAAATTTTGCGCCGGTACATCCACAAGAGAAAGAGCCAGTAGATGAATAGGATCGTGGCGCCAAGCAGCAGGGGCTGCAATCCCGGGCCGAGCAGATAAAACGGGTTTGGACCCAGATTGGTGAGGAGATTGCTCTTGATGAACTCCTCCCACATGTGGGCGATGAGATAGGCGGCAATCGAGTTTGTGCCGACCACGATGAGAGGAAATGCCCAGCCGCGCTTCTCCTTGACGTCGATGACCCAGCTGAACGCGGCTAAGACGAGGAAACATATGCCACCACTGAAGAGGGTCCAGCTTGGCGTCCAGATGCGCTTGACAATGGGGCAAATTCCGCTGAAGTGAAGGAAGACGCCGACGGCCAGCAGAGTAAAGCCGGCGATGACGAACTTGCGGATCGGCTGCTTGGGCGCGGAAGCCACAAACCATTTTCCCGCGAACAGGCCGAGGATCATGGTGCCCAGCGTGGGGATGAAACTCAGTGTCAGGTAGCCGCCATCGTTAAAGACGAAGGTGTGGGCGCGCGGAAAGAGGTTCAGGAACCACAGATCGAAGGCTTGGCCGAGATTGCTGTTCTTGTTCCAATGGGCGCGGAAGCCGGTGTACAGATGATGCCAATCCGACGGAACGCCCACCGCGGCATAGTTGAAGTTTGGACCCGGTAGAGGATAGAGCGCCCACGCCAGCCAGTAGCCAAAGAGGATGGCGCCAAAGGCGATCCACTGATCGCGCGTAGGCCGGAACGCCAGGAGGAATAGAAAGGTATAGCCCAGGCCGATTTGGGTGAGTGTGTCTTCAAAGGTGAAGTAGGTCTGGGTGTGGTTGATGGAGCGGAGAAAGATGCCGAGCGCGATCAGCAGAAAGGATCGCCAGATGGTGTGCGCCAGCATCTTGGGAAACCCAGCGCCTTTCCGTTGCCGGCTCCTGATGGAGTAGGGGAGGGCCACGCCTACCAGGAAAGAGAATGAGGGCTGAATCATGTCATGCACGGAGCAGCCGGCCCACTGTGTGTGGCTCTGGTTGAAGGACAGAATCCTCCAGAAGAGACTGTCATGGTAGTAACCGTAGACCTTCGTAAACTGCATTACTTCACCCATCATCAGCAACATGACCAAGCCGCGATAGGCGTCCACGGCGTGATTACGTACCGCGGTGAGGTTGTCGAGGGGACGGAGTTTTGTGGTAACAACGGTCTCGGTGTTTGCTACCGTGGCCTCTTGCGCGTGCAATACCTGATGCATCGTAGGCTCCGCGTAACGTGCCTGACCGATGTTCTTACGCCATACGCCGATGCAGGCAGGCGACAGTATGGCGGCGCAGGCGCCGGACAGAACCGAGCAGGGGCGCATCAAGGTGCGCCGTCGATATGAGTTAAGACTCTATCGTTTAATTACGATTTGTCAACTATTTCTTTCACTTGGGGCGACTTTGTGCTGCGTTTACCAGGCGGGATTGGCGCGGTGCTCGGGCTGTTTTGCGGGTTGAAGCAGTTACTGCAGTTCACTTTTGCTTGTTGACGTTTAAGATAGACTGTCTGTGAATCGCAAGATAGCGAAAGGCATGTGAAATCGAGCAATGGTGAAGGGCCGCCCAGTATTGAATGCGCTTGAAGAAAACCTTCCCCACGGCTTATCCACGGAGGAGTCCGCGCCGCCCCGCCCGCAGGATGGGATGATGGCCGAAGAGCGCCGTACGCAGATCCTGCAGATCGTGCGCACCGAGGGCCGGGCGCGGGTCAATGAACTGGCCAATAAGTTCAGCAGTTCGGCCGTCACCATCCGCAACGACCTGAACGAACTGCACCAGCGCGGGTTGGTACTACGCTCCCACGGCGGCGCGGTGCTTCCGGACACGATCCTGCGCGAATCGCCGGTACACGAGCGCCTGAAGACCCACTCGGAAGAGAAGCGGCGCATCGGTGCGATTGCGGCGACCCTCATCCACGATGGCGAAACGATCATTCTTGACTCCGGCACCACCACCCTGGAAATTGCCCGCCAGATCAAGAATAAGCAAGGCCTGCAGGTGATTACGAACGGAGTGAACATCGCTGCCGAACTGCTCGATGCGCGGGAAGTGCAGACATTTATTGTTGGCGGCACACTGCGCGTGGACTCGGCTTCGATCGTTGGGCGCTCAACGGAGGAGATGTTCGAGCAGTTCTCCGCCGACAAACTGTTTCTCAGCGGTGCGGGGTGCGACCCGGACTTCGGGGTAAGCGGCGCGAACCTGGAAGAGACCATGGTGAACCGCGCTATGTTGCGCATCGCGCGGGAAATCATCCTGGTCGCGGACGCCAGCAAGTTTTCTAAACGCAGCATGGTGCGTATCGCGCCGTTTTCTGAGATCGACACGGTCATCAGCGACACCGGTCTGCGCGAAGAGATGCAGGAGAAGATTCGCGGGCTGGGTTGCAACCTGATTTTGGCGTAGCGAGCCCTGGGGCGCCGCGCGCTGCCCTACTCTTTAATCCCAGCATGAATCGTGACCACGGAATATCCAAGCCTCTTGGAGCGAAGCTCCTGGATGAGGTCTATTTCATCCCTCCTCAAGGCTTCAGGAAAGCTCCATCGACTACGCGGCAGAACCGTAAGCGTCCGCTTTTGGCCGTATAGACAGCTGGTTTTTTCTGTTCCACGCTTACCTTGTGAGCGATACGGATGGAGTTGAGGTAGCGGCCCCTTCCCAGAAGCGGTTGCGAAGAACACGGGAGGAGAAGCGTCGCATCGTAGAGGCCACGTTTGTCCCGGGAGCTTCGATTGCCCGAGTGGCCCGTGAGCATGGAGTAAATGCGAACCAGGTGTTCCAGTGGCGACACGAGTACCGTAAGGGAGCCCTCGGTGTTGGCCAACAAGCGCAGAGCAGGCTGTTGCCGGTGACCGTGACGGCAGAGCCGATGTCTGGGACGGCTCTCGCGGCAGCGCCGACAGGCTCGATCCATATCGAGTTGCCAGGTCGAGCCGTGATCAGTGTAGAGGCGGGTGTTGATCCTGAACTGGTGCGAGCAGTTCTGGGGAGCCTCTTGCGGTGATGGAGCCGAAGGCGGGAACACGGATCTGGATTGCCGCCGGATTCACAGATCTGCGCCGCGGCTTTCAGGGACTTTCATCGATCGTTGAGACAGTGCTGGAGCAGGCGCCATTCTCTGGCCATGTGTTCGTCTTCCGCGGCAAGCGCGGCGATTTGATCAAGCTGCTGTGGTTTGATGGCGATGGCCTTTGTCTTTTTCAGAAGAGATTGGAGCGAGGACGCTTCATCTGGCCCCAGGCAACAAGCGGAACGGTGTCGTTGACGCGTGCGCAGTTGTCGATGCTTCTGGAAGGTATCGACTGGCGTCAACCGCAGAGGACATGGGAACCACAGTCGGCAGGATGAGGCGAGATATTCGATCTATGGCTGCGACGTAACTGTGGCATACTCCGTGCCATGGCTGATGCTCATGCCAGCGTTGTTGATCTGAGCCGGCTGAATCGCGAGGCGCTCGAAGCCCTTGTGGTGGCGCAGCAAGAGAAGCTGCTTACTCGCAACAGCGAGATTGAACACCTGAAGCTGATCATTGCCAAGCTTCGGCGCATGATGTTCGGTACCAAGAGCGAAAAAATCGCTCGCGAGGTCGAGCAGCTGGAGTTAAAGCTGGAAGAGTTGGAGACCGGTGAGGCCGCGCGTCCCCCAGCAGCGGCGCCCACCGGCAGCACCAGCACCCCTGGTCGAAAACGGAAGCGTCGCCCACTGCCTGAGCATCTACCCCGCGAGACCCACACACATATGCCTGCTGGAGAAGCCTGCTCAGCGTGCGGTGGTGGGCTGTCGAAGTTGGGCGAAGATGTCTCCGAGATGCTGGAGTACATCCCGGCCAGCTTCAAGGTAATCCGCCACGTGCGTCCCAAGATGTGCTGCACACGCTGCGACACGATCATGCAGGCTCCGGCGCCGAGCAGGCCGATCGACCGGGGGCTTGCCGGACCCGGCTTGTTGGCCCATGTTCTGGTGTCGAAGTATGCAGATCATCTTCCCTTGTATCGCCAGTCGGAGATCTATGCTCGCGAAGGAGTCGACCTGGATCGATCGACGCTGGCCGATTGGGTGGGAGCTGCCAGCTATTTACTCTCGCCTTTGGTCGATCAACTACGCAAGCATGTGCTCGCCGCTTCGAAGCTACACGCCGATGACACACCCGTTCCAGTGTTGGCTCCCGGCACAGGCAAGACCAAAACCGCGCGCCTCTGGACCTATGTGCGCGACGATCGACCAGCGGGCAGTGATGTGCCGCCAGCTGTCTGGTTCACCTACACACAGGATCGTAAGGGAGAACATCCCAAGCAGCATCTGAGCTCCTTTGCCGGTGTTCTGCAGGCCGATGCCTATGCTGGATTTCATCATCTGTACGAAGGTGGCAAGATCGTCGAAGCCGCATGCTGGGCTCATGCACGGCGCAAGTTCTATGACATTCATGTGGCCCACGGATCAGCCATCGCCGGGGAGGCTATCCAACGGATCGGAAAACTCTACGACATTGAACGCGAGATTCGTGGCCAAGCAACTGGCCTGCGTTGTGAAGTCCGCCAGGCAAGAGCGCGCCCTCTCATGGATGATCTCCATCGCTGGATGCATACGACCCTCGCGGGCCTCTCGCGCAAGTCTGATACCGCGGCGGCCATCCGCTATGCGCTCTCTCGCTGGCGGGCGCTTAGCCGTTACCTCGACGATGGCGCAATCGAAATAGATAATTCAGCAGCTGAGCGGGCACTGCGCGTGGTGGCCTTGGGGCGAAAGAATTATCTATTTGCAGGATCAGACGAGGGTGGTTCTTACTGCCCATCACGCTATCTCCTTATAAATCGAGGGGCTGTTGCTGCGGATTGTGAGATGACGGAACTCGCGCCCTTCGGGAGTTCGCTACGCGTTGCACGGCTTCAGTGTGCAACGCCGACTCTCGGATGATCCAGGGGGCTCCCTTGCAGAGTTGCTGGGCGGGCAGTAGGCCGGTTCCGATCATGCGAAGGACCGTGGATGGGCTAACGGTAAGGATGTCAGCGGCCTCATTGAGCGTGACCTCTCCGCGCGCCTTTCGTTCTCCATCTTGATAAGGAGAGATCCCTTTTTGATTTCGGACAGAACATACACGCATCCGCGTCCAGGTGTTGCCGCGGCCAGTTTGTTTCTGAGAACGGTTTAACACGGCAGCGATGGACTGATCGGGCATTTGACGGGCCAGCGCTTCGATGAGTTCTATCACGTCGTCGGCAGTTGACCAACGGGTTTGACCGGCCCGGTTCTTCTTTACGGTCAACCGAGTATGGTCTCCGCCTTGCCAGTGGATGATCAGATCGACCGTGTTGTCAGATGTGTCGACTACGATCTCTTTAATCAACAGTCGAACGATCTTCTTGCGGGTTTCATTTGTTACGTCGGGGTTGTTCCATGCGCGAGCAAGATCTTCCCCCAGCAGAAGTAAACGGTCACGATCAGAAGAAGTGAGAACCGGCTTTCGATCCGTCGCAAGCCGACCGATATCCTCCTCAAGGGTACGCACAACGACAAGACGCTCGTTCCAGCGACGTTCAAGCTCAGCCGTGACTAAACGGTTTTCGGGATCCGATGCATCGTATTGGCGATACGCACGAGCCGCTTCGAATCGAGCCTGCTCAAGCGCGTTTTCCAGTTGCAATCGCTTTTCCGAGTGCTCTCGCTCAAGACTTTTCATGGCGGTTAAGGCAGCCTCGATACCGAGAGGCTGTACTCGTTCCAACACCTCTTGCCCAACAAGGCGGTCAACTCGCATGCCGCCGAAACTGATACAGCTCATCTCCGCCCGCGCACTGAAAGCACCACGGCAAGCATAGCGCTGGGTATGCGTCCCCCTGCTGCCATAATGCACCGTGAGCTTCCTGCCGCATCGCCCACATCGAAACAGTCCGGGCAGTAAAGCCTCTCCTCGGCGAACCGAGCCGCGACCGAGATAGCTCTTGCCGTTTGCATTATCGGAGATGATCTCCTGGTTTCGAGCAAATTCTTCCCAGCTAATATAGCCTTCATGACGATCCTTGATCAGTACTTCCCATGAGTCTGACGTTCGGTGGACAGTCCGGATCATCCGTTTTCTTCCCTCCGCAAGGGCGACCGTTGTTCCGCGGCGCCCGAACGCGTAGGCGCCTGCGTACACGGGATTCGTCAGGATGTGGTGGAGCGTGTGATAAACCGGCGCTTTCCAGAGAATTGGCTGTTTTCCGGGTCCTTGTTGTAGAACTGGCAAGAGGATTTGTTCCTGACGGATCCACACCAGTACCTGGCGGACAGTCTGAAGCTCACTAAACTTGCGAAAGATCAGTGACATCGCCTCCCGTACTGGTCGGTCTGGGTCCTTGTCGATACGGTCTCCTTCGCATTTGACATATCCCACGCCCACGGTCGAAAAATATTGTCGCCGCGACGCGCCTTCTGCTTTATCGCTTCCATTGATCGCTGGCGAAAAACAGAGACCTCCATCTCGCTCA
>CAWBGZ010000003.1:0-941995 GCA_963788515.1 uncultured Acidobacteriaceae bacterium | reverse complement strand
CGCTTCGATCTTGACGAGCTGCTGGGGAGGGTCGGGGAATGCGTCTCGGTGGCCGACGCCGTCGAGGTAGTGGGGCTTGGCGGCAGGGGGACAGGGCTTTGCTGGTCGTCCGCTGCGGCGCGAACCCGAGCAGCATATCGAACTGCGCGAGATCATAACCGCCGACCTTGAGAAATCGCGGGTCCAGGGTGACAAATCTCGGCTTGCCGGGAATTTTGCGGTTCATCGTGCCGGGCAGGCGCAGCACGCGCGCCGCGTCGGCCGTGCACTCGTGGCCCGCCTTGAGTTCGTGCGTGGCAGGCCGCTTTCAGCCCTTCGGAGCGCCGCACCCATTCACTCACCTCGATGGCGTATTTCAGCGGCCAATAGATGTGTAGCCCGCCGCCGCTCTCGACCACCATCGGCGGCGGCAGCCCTACTGCGTCGCAGAAGCTATCGAGCGCCTTCAGGGCATCGGCCTTGGTCGCGTAGATGTCCTTACTGCTGTGACCCTCGCCGTAGTCGATCTCGATCCGGAATGCGCGCAGCGCGCGCACGTTCTCGGCTTTTCGGCTGTCGTTTGAAGTGAAGCTTGCGACAGCGAAGCAGGCGTTGCTCCCGTCGCGGTCGGCTTCGAACAGGTAGGCGCACAAGGCCCCGATCGTCGGCTGATGGCGCTTGCCGTCCCACTTGCCGCGCTTCGTTTTGACGCCGACAAAATATTCCCCCTCGGAGGGCAGCACGAGCTTAAGGAATTGCAGCGCCAGTTCGCGGTCGTCGCGTGGCGGTTGCGGGGTGAAAGAAATAATGTTAGACATTTCGCGTACCTAACTTGTCTGGTGTGTCCCGTTTGGTTCGCGGCCATCATCGGTCTAATCCACGCCGTCCCGTTTTGCTCGCGGGACGGCGTTTCGCTTAAAACTCCATCCTGTCGTATTCCTTGAGCCAACGCTGGCCCAGCGCAGCTTCAAGCTCGGCGCGCGGCGTGGCCCTCAGTCTCTCCACGTCCTTGGGCGAACCCCGCCCGTGATACTTGCGCACCACGATCACGCGGAGGAGAACCCGCTCGAGGATGTTGTCCGATCGAGCCTTGAGCGCCGTGCGGTCGGTGGCCAAAGCCGCTTTGACCGTGGTGTTCGCCGACTCGACCATGAGCCGCTTGTCCCCTCCCGGATGTCGGGGAGGTGGCCGGACATGGCCTGCTTGTGAATGTTCAAGGCCATGTCGAGATTGCGTTTCAGCTTGGCGTGCGCCTCGCTGTCGGAAACTAAGGGCGAGTCTCCTTGGGCGCGGGTTTCGGGGCGGGGTAGAGAACCTCGTCGAAAACCTCCCTGAAGACGTTGGGCTTATCAGTCATCATGTTTGTTTCTGTTTCTGGTTACGAAGGAGCGGTAGTCGCGCAACGGCGCTGCAGGAGATCGAGCTTGGCGATGCGCTCGGCTCGATTGCGCGGCGCATTCCTTATGGTTGACGGCCAATCCGGCCGGCGATTGCGTTGCCGGGAGAGTTGCTCGCGGACCGCGTCGACGAGGTCTCGGTCGCGTACGTAGCGATACAAGTCTCGCGCCCCGCGATGGCCTAGGTGTAAGAGAATCTCGCGCTCGCCCATCTTCTCCTCCAAGCGCGCCATATCCCCTGCCGGAACCGCGACGCCCCCCTCGGTTCGCCCAATGTATTTGTCCGCGCCGATGACGATGGCGTCCCGACGTAACCCGGCGGAATTCCGCCAGCGTGCAACCGATCTCATCAAGGTCGTAGAGGTCCGCCAGGGTCAGGGGACGCACGACCAACCCCCGTTCTGGATGGTCTTCAAACCAATCTTTGTCGCGGAGTTGCTGGGCTTCGATTGATTGCGCGCGGTCGAGGGGAGGCAGAGGCTCGGTGATGTGCCGCAGAAATCGGCCGCTCTGCGTGCCAATACGCTTGAAAAGCTTGTCGTCGTCCATGAAGAGCAACGGCTCTACGCGCTCTGCGTCACCGTAGACGGGCTGCATGTAATGACTATTGCAACACCGGCACTGAGACTCGATGGAGACGGCCGCCGTCCAGGGCTGGTTTTGCGCGACGCGTTCTGACCGGGTCATTAGGCGCGCGCGCAACCGCCGGTTCGGTCGCGCCCCGAACCAATCGCTATCGTCGCGGCGATGATCGTCTTGTCCTATGGAGTTTGGTCGCTCCGGCGGCTTCGGTCTGTTAGAGATTCCCATTGTTGAATCTTGTATTCCAGCCCGGTCCCGTCTCATCGCAGGGCCGGGTTTTCTTTGACTACTCGTCGCCGTCGTCCACGGCCGGGGCATCCAAAACGGCCCCGAACCCTTCGCCGCCTTCGACTTGGGCTTCTTCGCCGCCTTGGGGACCGGCCTTTGATGGCCCACTTGCGGCCCCTCGGCGAGCGCCCTTGGCGATCGGCTTCGGGCTCTGGATTTGCCATGGGTTTGTGTGCGGGCTTCGCCATGATTTTCGGGGGGCGGGGGTTTGTGCGTCGGCTTCTGCACAGGTTTGGCCATCGACTTGGGGGCCGGTCGTCGCTCTGGTTTTCTCATCGCCGTCACGCCGCTGCGTCACTGGCGCGCGCTCTCCGCTGATTGTGCGCTGTCGGCACAGTCAGTTTCGCGGGCGATGCCGCGAGCTTGCGGCTGACGTAGTTGCGAACAGACGCGGCCGTAATGCGCCGCCGGTTGCCGTCGAGAAACGACTTGATCTCGCCTTCGTTGATCAAAGCCCAAAGCCGCGTCGGGCCGCATGCAAGCGCGGTTTGCGCCTGCGCCGGGGTCAATACGAGCGGCTCACCCGCCCGGATAGGTTCGCCCATAATTCTAGCAAGCGCAGTTTGCGCCTGAGCAGGTGATTGGATTGGTTCGTCCATGATTTGCCTCCATCATGCCGCTGAAGCGCGACGATGGAGGCGAGTGTCGGCCGGGCGCGTGTACGTTAATAGAGTTGATTTTTTGCGAAATAATCGGTGACTTAACGTGCAGGTTGCCGGGTCGCGCAGCATGAGTTGTCCGCGGCGTATTTGGCGAGGGCTTTGAAGCGCCGAGACTTCGGACTTGGGGGGCGTCGCGCCGCACCACGTCAGAGCTTCGTGGAGCCAACCCTGCTTCTTCCTGGCGCTCAGTCGGGGCGAATATTTCCCCGCCACCTGCCACAGCGCAACCGTGAGGTGTCTCATCATGTTTGCGCTCTTGGTGGTCTGTGGCGCTCGATGCGCGCGCTCATGCCGTCACGCCGCTTGGCGGCATAGGCCACGTTTGCGTCCAGCAACTTCGGTAACCATAATGTCGGCAGCGGCAGCGCACGCCCGCGCGCGCGCCCAGCCGGCGGAAACGCCATGCCGAGCACCGTCATCGACGTGCCGCTGAGAAATCCGTGAAGCTCGGCCACGGCTGGTGCGACGCCCCGCTGAAACTTCTCAAGGCTATTGACGATCTTGGCGAGTTCCGCCGTGGCTCGGCTGATCTTTCGCGTTGAGATCAACCCTTCGCCGATGGGCCGGACGCAGAGCGCATGTCGGACTGGAACGCGTCGAGCTGCGCAGGGACGATACACGCCTTATGGGCGAGCTTCTTGAGGCCATCCTCGTCATTGGCGCGGCGCAGCATGAGAGGGAAGCCCATCACGCTGAAATCCGGAGCGGCGTCACAGCGCCTTGCTTTTCGCTCGCTGGCGTCACGCAAAGCGCGCCCAAGCCTCCAGCAGCCTTCGTCGCTTGTCGAACAGGTCCGACCTTCGGTAGGCGGCCTCGACCTTGTCGGACAGCGTGTGGGCGAGCGCCTGCTCCGCGACTTCGCGAGGAAGCTTGGGCGCTCGGCGGCCCAATCGCGGAAGGTGGAGCGGAAGCGATGCGCCGTCAGATCGCCACGCCCCATGCGATGCAAGAGCGTCAAGAACGACGTTTTCGCTATCCCAGCGCCGCGCGCGCCGGGAAACACGTAGTCGTTCTCGCGTCGCGCAGCCGCCTGCTCGATGATTTCAGCGGCTGCAGGAGCAAGCGGAACGCGGTGTTCCCTGCCGGCTTCATCCGGCCGGCCGGATCGTCCAGACCTTCGCTGCAGGGTCGATTTCATCCCACTAAGCGCCGATCGCTTCGCCCGTTCTCGCCGCTGTCAGGATCGCTGAACGCGAGCGCCCGCCCGCTACGCCCTCTTGTGTCTTCAAGCGCGCCATGAAGTCGGGCAGGTCGTCGAATGGCAAGGCCGCGTGGTGTTTGACCTTTTGTATTTTCGCACGCGCAGGCAAAAGCTTGTCGAGATGGCCGCGCCAGCGCGCGCAGGGTTTTCCCCCTCCCGAAGCTCTCGCGCCTTCGCCCAGTCCAGCACGACCTCGATTTGTCCCGTGGACCCGGCACCGCGGTCTCCGGTTTCTCGTTCCAAATCGGCTCAGCGCCTTGAGCACAAGCGCAGCGTCGACCGTTTGAACCGGCAGATCGAAGATCGGATAGACATAGGTCTTGAGTGTCGAGGGCCATTGCGCCGGCTGCTCCTCGGGCATTCCGCCAGCCCGCCCCATGAGATCGCATATAGCCGTCAGCTGCTTCCTTGAATGTCGTTTGTTTCGCCGTTTACCGCCTGAGCCGCCCTGCCCTCGCGCCTGCGGTCGATCGGGTCGACCCCCTGCCGCCGCAGCCGCCGCGCATCATCGGCTAGCTCTCGTGCTTCCTTCAGCGTCACGTCAGGGTAGGCCCCAAGGCCCATCCATCGCTCGCGCCCAGTCGACGCGAACCGATAGAGCCACGCCCGATTTAAGGAGGCGTCGACCCCCGCGGTGACGCGGAGGTAGAGGCCGCCCCCGTCGCAATGGAGCCCTTCAGGGGCTGCGAGGACGCCCTTGTCCGTGAATGTCTCTTTGCGCCTACGAGCCATCAAACCCTCTGCCAACGTCTGCGCCCACGTGTTCCTCGCGACTTATAGCGAATGACGGCGAAGGATGGCAAGAGTTAAATTCTCGCACCTGAATTTATTGAGGTTATCGTGAAGGCCGCCGAAGGGCTGCGAAACGGGCCGCGGCGGACTTGCTTTCCGCCATCTCGGATGACCCACGCCGGTTTTTCGTTGCCTCGGCCGGTCGAAGCCAGAGTTGGATCTCTTTGGAGTGCTGCGGCATAGGCCAAACATCCTTTGAACTTCGGCGACGGATGTCCAGTCTTTGCCTGCTACTCTGGAAATTACAAGCCGGCCTCGTTTGGCTTCTGTGCGCAACGCGGCCGCTGTCAATCCGAACTGCGCGGCGACGACGCCGAGACGTAACGGAGCATCGTTGTCGGAGACGAGCTTGAGATGGGATTGAGTTGCGTCAGGCTTCTGCATGGCGCTCTGCAATAATCACATTATGACAGGTTTTGTCAAGCCGAATCCGCGCTCAGGCCGGAAAAATATGGGCTCTCGCGTATCGCATACGCGCAGGCGCGCCAAGCGCGATACAAGGCCAAAGGGCAGGGATCGGCGACTGCCGGGAGCAATTCCTTCGGCTGGCGCGGGATGGCCGCCACGGGGCCGCTGTGTGGCTCGGAGATAACGGCATTGCACCGGCGCCGGCGAGGGGCGGCTCTCAGCGCCGGTGCCTCGGCGCGGGACCGGGGGTCGGTGATCGCGCCGAGTTCGCAATTATACCGTGAAACGTCCGCAGTCACAAAAACGCCCGCGCGCTTCTTCTGTTGGGAACGCGGGCGAAAGGCGTGCCAGCCAGCGCTAGGCGGCAAGGGCGCGGTCGCCGCCCCTCAAAAGCGCCGCATCAAGGCTACGTTCTATAGGGCCGACCTCGGACTCGAAGGTGACGGCGCCTGAAAGTCACCTTGACGATTTTGTCCAATACATGATTGAACAATACCGGGCCACCGGGAATCCCCTTCCCGGATCGCACCAGCGGCCCAAGCAGGCTCCACGCGGGGGAATTGCGTGGAGCCTGTGCTATTTTTGGAGCGGACAAGGACGCCTTGTCCGTCGCGTGCTGCACGCTGCGGACGTGGCTTGGCTGACGGCGGAGCGCAAGCGGCTGTATCTGGCTCGTCACCCTGAGACGGCGCACGGCGCAAATCAGCACACGGAAGGAGTCAGACTCTGCAACTCCTAACTTCGCCGAGTTGTCCAAGCTGCGGCAACCGGAAGTCCGGAGCGTACCGTCCGCCAGAATCCGGCATTAGTCTTTCCAATGGGTTTCAGCCCGTTCCCACGCCGCCGACTGCCGCGAACTTTCAGGGAACCTTCGCTTACGAGCCCACGAATGCGAAGCATGGCATGGTGCAGCAATACAACGTGAACGTCGAGCGCCAGCTGCCCGGCAACATCGTGCTGACCGCCGGCTATGCCGGTTCGCAGGGCACGCACATCCTGATCGTCGGCAATAGTCTCACCCCTTCCAGTCCGACCGCGTGCGGCACAGTGCAGAACTACACTCTCGGTTGCAACTTCAATGGCTCGCCTTACGAGTCGCCCTATATCGCGCCCGACTTCAACCAGATTCTTCTCTACGGGGATTTAGGAAAGACTGGCTATAACTCGCTGCAGATCAAAGCAGAGACAAAGACGCCCAAGTACGGCCTCTATGCTCTGTTTGCTTATACCTACTCTCGTACCTATGACAACGGGTTAACCGACGGGTTGGGTTCCGAGACCAGTGCCCCCTTTTTCCCGCTTCCCAACTGGGAGAAGCTGGATTGGGGGTTGTCGCAGATCAACCTCGATAACAGCTTCACCGGCAGTGTGATTTACGATTTGCCCTTCGGCCGCGGAAAGCAGTTCGGGGGCGATTGGAATCCCGTGACCAACGCTATTCTGGGCAACTTCCAGGTGACTCTCATCCAGAGAATCTCTTCCGGATTCCCAGTGCCCTTGATCGACAGCATTAACACCTCCGGCACGACGTTCTCGAGCGGAGGCAATGCCTACGATTGGAACCGGCCTAACCGGGTCGCTGGTTGCGATGCCGGCAATGCGGCCCACGGCAAGCTGCAATGGATCAACTCGGCCTGCTTTGTTGCGCCTCTCGCAGGCGAGTTGGGTAACGCGGGGCGCGTCCCAGCCATTGGACCCGATTTCGTCAACACGGACTTCTCGGTCATCAAGCAGATCGGGCTGCCGAGAGAGATGGGTTTGAATTTCCGCGCCGAGTTCTTCAACCTCTTCAATCACCCGCAGTTTGGTTCGCCCGTGGCTGATGTGAGCTCGCCTGGATTCGGCTTTGTCCAGTCCACAGTGAACAATGGTCGCCTGATACAGCTGGCCCTCAAACTCTCTTTCTGAACTTCACAGGTTAGCGCTTATGGGACGTGGTCCTGGCCGGCTCTCTATCGTCCTGAGGGGATGAGTGCTTAAGTGGAGTTCTCATGCATACTTTTTAGCCTACCAATTGGGGAACCGGCGCTGCCTTGTAGAAAGAGAAGTCATGTCTCACGAAACCGATCTGCTGGGAGGCTTCGAAGTGCACTCCGCGGCTGGCATACGAAAGGCACTTGCCGCGGGGGCGAGCCCGACTAAGCCGATCGACGGCATGCGGCCGATTGACTCATTGATTGCGATGTATCTTCGCTCCTCGCGCTTCGCCGAATGTTTGCAGGTTTTGCTGGATGCGGGGGCCACAGTGGGTGATCCGCTGCTCGAACGGATCCTTCTTGACGACGACTCCGGTCTCCGCGCTCTCTTATCCGAATCGAAAGAAGGCCTGCAGCAGCATCTGAACCCCGTGTGCGCCTTCACCTCCTGTCGAGGCGTCACAGCTCTCCATATCTGCGCCGAATTCAACTCGACGAATTGTGCCCGAGTTCTGTTGGACAATGGCGCGGATGTGAACGCTCGCGCCGATCAGGATGCTGGTGGTACGGGCGGACACACCCCGGTTTTCCACGCAGTAAACAGCATCTTCAACTATTGCCGGCCGATGATGGAGCTCCTAGTGGAAGCGGGCGCGGATCTGGACGTTCGGGTGAGGACGCTTTTGTGGGGAGAATCGATGAACTGGGAGACGGTCGTGCACGACGTCACCCCGATTTCCTACGCGCAGTGCGGTCTTTACCGGCAGTTTCATCGGCGCGAGGAAGATGTTTACAACAATATCGAATACCTCTATCGCAAGCGCTACCACAAGGAACCGCCCGTCCGGAACGTTCCCAATAAGTACCTCGCTCTTGGCCACTGACGACACACACATGTGGATGCAGACCTGGCTCATCGCTGGCGGCGCGGCCATGTTTGCGACGTCCGCACAGTGAAGTTTCCGTGCGGGTCGTTTTGCCGAGGAGCCGCCTCACGCGTACTCAGCGACAGGATCGAAACTTCCGCGCCGCGAGCGGGTTTAGCCGGTAAGAGACGAAACAAACGCGAGCCCCAAGAGGGCTAGCGAGCGCTTCGTTAGTCGCAGAGAAACGCCTGTCACTTGTGCCAGTTCCGTTGCTTGGGGAATCGCAGCTAACTTTCAAGTAGACGGTTGGCTCGGGGTAATTCCAGGGTGGAAACTCCACCAGACAAGGGGTAGCACCAAATGCAAAAGAGGCGAATGGTTCTGGTGGAAACAGGCGCTTTCCGTGGGCATCGATGTGAGGCCTGCGGATGGGCTCACCCTACACCGCGTTTTGTTCCACGAAAGATGGCGAGGCGCAAAGCTGAAGAATCTTTCAAGACCCACGGTTGTGACGAGTATCCTGACATGGGCTCGAAAAGCCGTACCGGTAGCGCCGCCTTGTTGCCTGAGTTTTTCAGGACGCTTTTACAATGCTGATGGCCTACCTTCATCCGCCGGGAGACCTGAGGCGTGCTTAGCCCGCATTTCTTACCGAGGCTTTCTGTCGAAGCTTCCTACGCGTAATGGAACCCCCGGGTGCCCGTTGCGCACTGAGAGGTTGTGCTCAGCCCCCACGGCTATGCAAGGGTTCGATCTTTCAGCTGAACCGGCGAGCGCTGGCCGCGCTTCTTCGCTCCAGGAACGCTTTGTTTGGCGGCAGCATCTTCCAGAATCGCATTGAGCTCTCCGCCTATCAGAATCGCGGCGCCGCTCAGGTAGAACCAGAACATCAGGATGATCAGCGCGCCGAGCGAGCCGTAAAGCACCCCGAAATGGCTGAAGTGGCGAACATACAGTTTGAACAGAACTGAAACCGCCATCCAGATTGCGGCCGCGCCGACGCTTCCGGGAAGCAGCCATTTCCATTCCTGCTCCTGAATGTTCGGAGCGAAACGGTAGACAGCAAGAAGCGCCACAACAAGCATGCATGCAGCCACCGGCCACTGTGCAATCTTCCAAACGGAGAGAATTGCCGAACTGGGCGCGATCGCGTGCAAAAGGATAGGGACGTACACCACCATCATCAAAGCAGCGGTAAGCAGCGCTCCCAAGGCGACCGATAGGGCCACGGAAATCATGCGAACCTTCCACCAGGGGCGCCTTTCCTGCAGGTCATAAATGGCGTTGAGGGTATCGATCAGTCCGGAGGTCGCCGATGAGGAAGACCATAGCGCGAAAAGCAAGGAAAGCCACGCTACGCCTGTGCCCGTTGTCTGCGCCAGCACTTGCCGTACGAGTTTCGAAGCGGTGGGAGGCAGAAATTCTCCCACGGACTTCATCAAGGTGCCTTGCGAACCCGGAGCAGAGCCAATCATCGACACCATGCCTGTTACGGACACGAGCATGGGGAAAAAGCCCAGAAGGAACCAGAAGGCCAACTCGGCCGCACGGTTCGGAATATTGGCCTTGGTTCCCCCCCGCCACAGAGCGCGTAGGAGCGCCCCCCAGCTCAAGCCTGCCAGTTTTTGATCGGCCGCCATCTGCGTTTCCTATCTGCTTGGTTGCTGGAAATTGATTTCCCCAGGTCTCGATTGCTGGGAAGTTGTTTTCAAGACCAGCGGCAGCGTCTCGATCAGCGTATCGAGTGTTCGTTCCCATGGTTTTATTGTACGGACCCACAGGGTCCCGGCGCTGCGTGCGTGGTCTTTGGGAACGCTTCAAACGAACCGGTTTACGTGACTGGCCGAGGCCTCGCTCATAAAACGTATAGCCGCAACATCCACCAAACGAGGAACAACGCCACAATGGCGAGCACCAGGTGTGCCATCCACTGAGATCCCGTTTTCGGCTTTCCAAAGTTGAACACGCATCAATCCTAGCATCCCGTTGGACCGCCCGGTTCTTTCCCGAAACTTGATGGACCGCGCCCGACGCCCGGGGCCGGCAACCGGGGGCCGCGTATCCTGTCGGTGCGCCAGCGAAGCTGGCGTATGGAGTTTCTACATTTTCCAGATCCGTGGGTCCGATCCATCGAGCCTTCGGTTTTGGGTTTTGCTTTGTATCAGGGCACGACCTTTAGTCGTGCCGTAAATCGTGAGAATACGTCGGGCTTTAGCTGCGGTTACCGAGGGAAGAACAGATGCTTTTACCCGCGGTATCCGCTTAGCCCCTGAGGTGTGGCTTTCCTGCCCGCTGCAGAGTTTTCCGCAGCCTGTTTAGCGCCTGCCAGCTTCTTTTGCGCCAGATACGTGTAACTGTAGGGATACAGTTCTGCAGAGTCCGCCAACCCTGCCTTCACGGGATTCTGCTGGATATATTTACGGAAGCTCAGAAAGCTCTCCTGATCGTTGACCCGCACTTCGGAAAATCCACGCTGCCAGACCTCTCCACGGAAGCCGTGTTCCTTCCTGACACGAAAAGAAAATCCACCCTTTATCAATTGCATCGCTCTTTCAATCGTTGCATCCCTGGGAATGGTAATCAGCAGGTGAAGATGATCCGGCATGATTACGAAGTCATGCAATTGAAATTTTCCTGCTGCTACATTCCAACGCAAAACTTCGATCAAAAGCGTCGCATTCCGCTCAGATTGAAGGATGCGTCTGGCCATACTGGTCTTCGTGGTGGCAAAAAAATACCCGTTCGCTACTAAGTATTGCCTCCGGGTTGCTATGCCGCGCAGGGATTGCCATAAGAGGGGCTAGAGAGACTGCGGAAAAACTCTGTAGCGGGCGGGAAAGCCATACCTCAGGGGCTAAGCGGATACCGCGGGTAAAAGCATCTGTTCTTCCCTCGGTAACCGCAGCTAAAGCCCGACGTATGCTCAACCATTTACGGCACGACTAAAAGTCGTGCCCTGATACAAAGCGAAACAGCGAAACTGAAGTTCGACAGATCATACCCCAGGCTCTGGAAAATGTAGAAACTCCAGGCAACCAGGTAAGGTGGCGCGCCTGGCCGGCGCATAGTCATATGCGTTCCGACCATCATCTCTATTTACCTTGCATCCATTCTGGGATCTGAGGGATCAAATAGTCGCTGGCAGATGGATCGATTCAAGGGGTATCGCATGGCCAACTACACAAAGGACGCTGACTCAATATCTCGCCTCTCTCCCGAACAGTTTCGGGTCACGCAGCAAAGCGGTACCGAACGTCCGTTTGATAACGATTATTGGGATCATGATGCTCCCGGCATCTATGTGGATATCGTTTCCGGTGAGCCGCTCTTCTCTTCCCTCGACAAATTTGACAGCGGCTGCGGCTGGCCGAGTTTCACCAAACCTGTAGATCCCGAGAACGTCGAGGAGCGGTCTGACAACAGTCTTGGAATGAGCCGGACCGAGGTCCGGTCCAGCCACGCTGACAGTCACCTGGGTCATGTCTTTGACGACGGCCCCAGGGACGCCGGGGGATTGCGTTACTGCATCAATTCGGCTTCTCTACGCTTTATTCCCCTCGACGAGCTGGAAAGCGAAGGCTACGGTGAATATGTCAAACTATTTGAGCCAAAGAAGGAGAACTAGCAAATGTCACCCTCCCACGAAACTGCAATACTAGCCGGTGGCTGCTTTTGGGGCATGCAGGACTTGTTGCGCCGCTATCCAGGTGTCATCTCGACCCGAGTCGGATATAGCGGCGGTGATGTCCCCAACGCGACCTATCGCAATCATGGAACCCATGCCGAGGCGATCGAGATCGTCTTTGACCCGCAGCAGTTGAGCTATCGCAAGTTGCTCGAGTTCTTCTTTCAAATTCACGATCCAACCACATTGAACCGTCAGGGAAACGACCGCGGGACCAGTTATCGTTCTGCCATCTTCTATACCACCGATGAGCAGAAGCAAACCGCGGAAGACACCATCGCTGACGTTAATGCCTCGGGAATCTGGCCCGGAAAAGTGGTGACCGCGGTAGAACCGGCGGGTCCCTTTTGGCAAGCTGAGCCCGAACATCAGGATTATCTGGAACGATATCCAAATGGCTACACTTGCCACTATATCCGGCCGAATTGGAGCCTTCCCCATCGCGCGGCGTGATGCCGTTGGGCCAATCTTCGCAACGGCTTTCCAGGCCGGGGGATAACGGGGCCACAAAAGAGCACGATTAGCGGCTGTGCGTCCTCCCATGTCTACTTGTCGAAGACGTAGTTCCATCCAAATAGGGCAATAAGCCGATTGTCCTGTCCGCGACAAAAAATGTACCGGTGTTTGTTGCTCAACGAAAAAATACACTGCCAGCTGGCCGAAAACCTGGAAATGTCAAGCCGCTCTTTCAGGAAAGGAACTCCTTCAGTGAAGCGACTGCGCATCACCTCTGTTCTGTTATCGATCGTTTTCGTCATTCTGACCAACGCCTCTGCTCAGACGGCTCCGCGGCGCGTAATTATTGATACGGATCCGGGCGTCGACGACGCCATGGCAATCCTGCTGGCCTTGAATTCGCCGGAACTCAAGGTCGAGGCGCTGACCGTAGTGCCGGGTAATGTTGAAGCGGCACAAGGTCTGGAAAACGCTCTGAAGCTTGTGTCGCTTGCCGGGCGATGTGATGTAGTTGTGGCGGGCGGAGCACAGCACCCTTTGGATCAAAAGCTGATCACGGCGCAGTTCTGGCACGGGAAGAACGGTCTTGCCGGGGTCGATTTGCCCGCCCCGAAATGTAAGCCCGATGCGCGCTTCGGGCCCGACTTGATCATCGAGATGGTCCACAAGTATCCGCACGAACTCACGCTGATTCCCGTAGGGCCGCTGACCAATATAGCGCTGGCCGTTTCCAAGGATCCCGGAATCGCATTTCTGGTCAAAGACATCGTCATTATGGGCGGTTCCATCACCGGCGGAAACGTAAACGGAGCGGCAGAAGCCAACATCTACAATGATCCGGAGGCTGCACAAATCGTTTTCAATGCCGGCTGGACCGTCACCATGATCGGCTCGGACGTAGGAGAACGCACGCTGATTACGCGCAAAGATGTGACTCAATTGCAGGCGAGCCACCGGCCGGAAAGCGAATTCATCGGTAAGCTTGCCGATTTCTACCTGACCCGGTCAGAGAAGAGCGGCTACCAGGGAGCTGCCATGTATGACCCGCTGGCGGTGGCCACGGTGATTGACCCGACGCTGGTCACGCTCGAGAGTATGCATGTGGACGTGGAAACAAGAGGTGAGTTCACACGCGGGGAAACCGTCGCCAATCGCAGGGGATCCGACGAGAACAACGTTTTGCACGGGGACCACTATGAGATCGAAGGCGTCGTTGATCTAAAGCCGAATGCCCGGGTTTGCGTGGGATCAGACCGAGACCGGTTTGTGCGGCTGTTTGTCGAGCGGATCACGGGGAATAAATAGACCGACCCATTTCGGTACCTGCACTCCACTGCATGCACATCGAAGTTCCCGGACGTTCATCGCGGGGCTACCTTAGGAAGCGGGTACGAGGCGCAACCTTCTATTGATGCTCGGCCAGTACTGGCGTAGCAGATTCCCGCCAAATTTCCACCCCAGGTCGGAGGCGTAGCGGGTCAAGGTGCTGCCGGCCGAGCGATTCTCTTCCGGGTAGTAGGCATTGGCCAACCCTTCGCCCATGAGCGGGCCAATTAGACCCGAATAGTTAACCGCCTTCTCTCCAGAGTCGGTACGGGTGAAGACCACCCTGAGGGCGGAGTACTTCACCGATTGCTTGAACGAAAGATTCTTTTTTACATAGAACCGTGGATCCTGATGGAAGGCAGACGCCAACAGAAAGTTCCCGAAGAGGTTGTCCGATGCGGCACGGGCCATATCGGCTCCGAAGCGCTTCGCGTACCCTTCCGCACCCTGGTGATAGCCCGAAGGACTGTTGATCGCTTGGCCGTACGCTGAGCCGATCAATGCTGCCCCAACCGTGGACAGCGCAACGCTGTTGTTGGACGCCAGCTTAAACTTCTGCCAGCTGCTTAACGGCCCCTGGTTGGTAGCGAGGTCAGGAAACACCAGGGATTTCTTCTGCAGTAGTTTAAATAGATCTACACCGCTTTGTACGCCGCTTTGTATCGGGTTGGCCGTCGTTGGCGTTGTCGGCGGTGGCTCGGTCTGAGTGGGTGCATTCGGCGAGGAGTCCGGTTGGGACTGCTGCGCGATGCCGCCACTGCACACCAGGAAGCACAGAATGGCCGCAAGGATCAAGCGATGCACTATTCGTCTCCGTGTAAGCATCTCAGTCCAGGGCCGCAAATACGGAGGCCGTAAGTGTCCGCTGCCTCGATACTGTACTTACTGCTCTATTCAACAATTGCCGCGATATCGACTTGTTCAGCGATCTGGTTATAGTCTTAACGACATAAGAAGCTGTGTCAAGGTCGCACCTTTTTCTCAGGATACAGCTCGGGAACCGGCCTGACCGGGAGTTGGGGGTACCCCGCGCACCTGACACTATTGCCAGTAGGCGCTAAATTGCTCAAACCTTAAAATCCGCAGTGTCTGAAGACCTTTCCCGCGCCAGGCAGACCATCTCACACGGCCGCATGGGTCGAAAAGTCAGACGGGGACGGGATTGAGAGGGGCGTACATGCGTCTTCAAAGGGCCAACCGAAGTATCACCATATTGGTTGCCTCGCTTTCGCTGGCGTCCGTGGCGTGCGTCCTGGTGTCAGGCCATTTCAGGCATCGCCAGGTGACTGCACTGACTGCCAGGACCCAGTCGCTGCTGCTGAGCAACCAGCTCGCTGCGGCCACCGACAAGTTGACAGCGGCGGTGCGAGGATTCGCGGTCGCGGGCGATCCCCGGTACCGCGACGTGTTCCTGCGCGAGATACATGTCGAGCGCAACCGCGACCGCGCCGTAGAAGGCTTGCAGGCACTTGGCCTCAACCAGGAGGAGAGCGAACTGGTCTCCCGCGCCAAACAAAGTTCCGATGCTCTCATCGCCCAGGAGGAGAAATCGTTCGAAGCCGCTGAAGACAAGGACTTCACCAGGGCCATGGGATATGTGTATGGCGAGGAATACCTCAAGGCCAAAGCCTTGATCATGGATCCTCTCGATGAGTTCCGCCGCCGCTTGGACGGCCGTCTCGCAGATCAGGCCCTCTCCGCGGAGCGTGCGGCCCAATGGACCGCCGACCTCGCCATCATTGCCGCCATCCTCAATGCTTTGGCTATCGCGGGCGCGCTCATCTTTTACCGTACGAAGATGGTGACCCCTCTGGCTGCCCTGGGACTTAGCCTCAGCGACCTTCTCGCCCGAAAGCCGGGCATCGAGATCGGGTTTCAGGAGGATCGCTCTGAGATCGGTGACATCGCGCGATCGCTGCAGTCTTACCAGGGGCTGCAAGAGGAAAGAAACCGTGTTATGCAACAAATGCAGTCGCTCCTTGAATGCACCGGGCAGTGCATTTACGGGATCAATCTGCAGGGCAACTGCACGTTCATCAATCGCGCTACCTGCGAAATGGTCGGCTACCGGCCCGAGGAAGCATTAGGCCGCAACATGCACGACCTGGTGCATCACCACAAGTCCGACGGCTCCGTCTATCCCGTAGACCAATGCCCCACCTACCGCGCGTACAAGAAAGGGGAAAGCTGCCGCGTGGATGGTGAAGTCATGTGGCGCCGCGACGGCACCCCGGTCCCGGTTGAATATTCTTCGTTTCCCATCCGTGAGGGCGGAGAAGTCACTGGAGCTGTCGTCACGGTGGTCGATATCACCGAACGAAAGCGAGGAGAGGAAAAGCTCAGGGAGAGCGAGCAGCTTTTCCGGTCGATCTTTGAGAATTCGCAGATCGGGATCGGTTTGCTCAAGATTGACAGCCAGGAGCATTTCTCCAACCGTGCACTCCACGACATGTTGGGCTATAAGGCAGAAGAGCTGAGTCGTATCGAGCAATGGGACGAAATTGTTCCCCTCGAGGAACGCGCCGCGGGCGCGCAACGATATGCGGAACTCGTCCAGGGAAAGCGCGAAACCGACGAATTTGAACAACACTTCATCCGTCGTGACGGACGCATCGTTGTTTGCAACGGGAGGTTCCGGCTGCTCCGGGACGCCGCAGGCAACCCACAGTATGTGGTCGACCTGAAGGAAGATATCACAGAACGGAAGCGCGCCGAGGAAGCCATGCAGGAGAGCGAGCAGCTCTTCCGTTCGATCTTCGAGAACTCCCCCGTCGGCATCGGTCTTCACAACGTCCGCAAGGCAGAATATTTCACCAATCAGGCTTTACATGAAATGCTCGGGTGCACGCACGAGGATCTAACTTCCGTGGAGAAATGGGACCAGGTGGTCCACCCGGACCAACGTGTCTCGAGCGCAAAACGCTACAAGGAGCTGCTGGAAGGGAAATACGACTACGACGAGTGGGAGCAGCACTTCATTCGCCGCGACGGACGCATCGTCATTGCAGACGGCACCTTTTCGGTCATCAGGGACACCGCTGGAAATCCGCAGTATCTGCTCAACACCACCAAAGACATCACCGATCGCAAGCAAGCCGAAGCGGACCTTGTCACTGCCAAAGAGCAGGCCGTTGCGGCCGCCGAGGCCAAGGCCGAATTCCTCGCCAACATGAGCCACGAGATTCGCACTCCCATGAATGCGATCCTCGGCATGACCCATCTGGCACTGAAAACTGAGTTGACAACCAAGCAGCGCGACTACCTGACGAAAACCAAGGTAGCTGCCCAGGCGCTGCTCGGCATCATCAACGACGTCCTCGATTTCTCCAAGATCGAGGCTGGCAAGCTGAAAGTCGAGAATACGGAGTTCCGCCTCGATCAGGTGCTCGAAGATCTATCTTCCGTCGTCGGTCAAAAAGCTCACGATAAGCATTTGGAGTTTTTGATCGCTTCCCCGAACGATCTGCCACTGAATTTCATCGGCGACCCTTTGCGCCTTGGCCAAATCCTGATCAACCTCGTTAACAACGCGGTCAAGTTCACCGATCATGGCGAAGTGGTAGTAACAGTTACACCCGAGGAGCAACTAGCGGGCCGGCTGAAGATCAGGTTCTCCGTCCGCGACACGGGGATTGGAATGACCCCAGAGCAGACGGCTCGTCTGTTTCAGGCATTCAGCCAGGCCGACACGTCCACCACCCGCAAATATGGCGGCACCGGGCTCGGCCTCTCCATCTCCAAACGGCTCGTCGAGGTCATGGGAGGCGAAATCTGGGCCGAGAGCAGCTACGGCGTAGGCAGCACCTTCTTCTTCACGGTATGGCTCGGGATCGGGTCAAGCGAAGCCGAGCGGAAACGCTTCATCCCCGACCTCTCGGGCATCCGGGCGTTGATCGTCGATGACAACCCATTAGCCCGCGAAATCATCACCGAAAGTCTGAAGGCGTTCGCCATCGCGGTTGACTCCGCCTCCTCAGGAGAGGAAGCAATCCAGCAACTCATTGCCGCCGACCCGCACCACCCCTATCAGCTCGTCATGATGGACTGGCAAATGCCAGGTATGGATGGCCTGGAGACGAGCCGGGTCATCAAGTCCAGCCAGACTCTCAAGCAAATCCCCAGGATCGTCATGCTTACTGCCTTTGGGCAGGACGACATCCGCGCCCAGGCCGATGAGCTAGAAATGGATGGCTACCTGCTGAAACCAGTGACTCCCTCGACCCTTTACGACACACTGGTACGTTTGTTTGGCATCGCCGGCGACGCGGCTGACCTTTCGCGGGTTACAAGCGGCGATCCGGTTTCTCCCGACGCAACCGGTATCCGTGTTCTGCTGGTGGAAGACAACGAGGTGAATCAGCAAGTGGCGACTGAACTGCTGCAGAGTGCGGGAGCCAGCGTGAGCATTGCCAATCACGGTGGCGAAGCAGTGAGAATCCTGATAGAAGGCGAGCAGCCCCCACCCTTTGACATCGTATTTATGGATCTGCAAATGCCCCAGATGGATGGTTTCACAGCGACCAGGCTTCTGCGAGCCCGGCCCCAGCTTCAAGGACTGCCCATTATCGCCATGACCGCGCACGCGATGGTTGAGGAGCAACAGCAGTGCTTCGAAGCGGGGATGAACGGCCACGTGAGCAAGCCTATCGACCCCGACGCGCTGTTCACAACCCTGATGCGTTGGGTCAAACCACGAAAGGGACAGGCTGTTGAAACCGAGGCCAGAACGGCGATAGCGCTCGAAGACACGGCTCTCCCAGAGATGGAAGGGGTTGACGTGGCTGCCGGCCTCAGGCGCGTTGCGGGGAACAAACGCCTTTACCTTGACCTGCTCGCGCGCTTCGCTGCACAGCAAGCAAACGCGGGCGCGCAAATCGCGGCTGCCATCGAGAGCGGTGACCGGAAGTCGGCCGAGAGTATCGCTCACATGGTGGAGGGTGTCGCGGGGAACATCGGTCTCGGCCAGGTGTTTACCGCGGCTGAAAAGCTGGAGCGTGCGATTCACCAGATGGATCCAGCCGTCCCAGTGCTGGTGGAAGAATTCGATCGAGTGATGAGCCGGCAAGTTCGCGCCATTCAACAGGCGATGCCCGATGCTGCGCCGCATGAATCGACGGATAGTCAAGCGGGTGCTGTTTTCGATGCGTCGGCAAGGACGGCTGCAATCGCGCACCTGAGGCTCCTTCTTGAGTCGAGCGAGGCCGATGCTGCAGAGGCTTTTCTCGTTCTGGAAAAGGCCCTCGCAGGTACCGTTGACCAGACGCGGCTGTCTGCCCTCCGGTCAGCCGTCAGCGAGTTCGATTTCGACGGCGCACTTTTGAAATTAAATGAGGTCGCAAAAGACGCGAACCAGGAGCGGCCAGAATGACCGACGCTACGAAGAGAAAACTTGTACTGGTGGTGGATGATGCTCCCGCCAACCTTCAGATCGCACATTCCATCTTGAAAGAGGACTTCAAGGTCAGGGTCGCCACCAGCGGCGCAAAGGCTTTGGAACTGGCGAAAGCCGACCCACAGCCAGACCTCATCCTCCTCGACGTCGACATGTCGGAGATGAACGGCTTTGAAGTCTGTGCCATCCTGAAATCAACGCCAGAGACCAGAGACATACCAGTGATCTTCCTTACCGGGAAAACGGACGTCGAAGATGAAACCAAGGGTTTCGAGATGGGAGCTGTGGATTATATCCACAAGCCCTTTTCACCCGCGGTGGTGAAAGCGCGAGTCCACACGCATCTCCTGCTTCGCGAAGCCCGCGAACAGCTGTCCCGGCAACTCGTGGTTCTGAATAGCGAGATAGAGATGGCCCGGCAAATTCAGCTGTCCATCCTGCCGCGCGAGACTCCGGCAATGAAAGGATTGGAAATTGCTGCGCGCTGTATGCCTATGACATCCGTAGCCGGCGATTTTTACGACTTCATCATCATCGACGAGAAACACCTGGGGATTTTGGTTGCGGACGTTTCCGGGCACGGGCTGCCTTCAGCTCTGATCGCCTCCATGCTGAAAGTTGCGCTGGCTGCTCAATCGCCGCACGCTTTCGATCCTGCGCGCGTGCTCACCGGATTGAATCAGTCGTTGTGCGGAAAGTTCCAAAATAGCTTTGTCACTGCCGCCTACGTCTTTGTGGATATGGAAAAGAAATCCATCAGTTACGGGGGCGCCGCACATCCGCCGCTCCTGCTGTGGCGCTCCTCCACCGGCGACGCCTCGCCGCTATTGGAGAACGGTCTACCACTCGGCCTATTCTACGCAGCAACTTACTCTGCCCTGGAGGTACCGGTGGCGCCGGGCGACAAGGTCGTGCTTTGCACCGACGGAATCCTCGAAACGAGGAGCCCGTCGGACCAGGAATTTGGCCTGGATCTATTCAAAGGATTTCTGGAATCCAACCACGGTTCGGGAGCGGAGATCTTTGCCGATGCTTTCCTGGGTGAGTTGTTTGGTTGGTCCGAACACCCGCGGGGGCAAGGGCAGGAGGACGACCTGACTCTGCTGGTAGTCAACTTTCCGGAGCCCCTGAGCATTCACAATTCGCAACCCGTGTACACCGGGAGTTACGCTGACAGTCCCCCCGGGAAATCCTGAAGATGAGCGCCCCCCCCCAGGTTCAGGACTCTGTTTATGTTCTCTGTGAAAGTGTCGCCGCGATCATCTGTTCGATGACCTGGTAACTGACTGGTTTAGAAATAAAATCATCCATGCCTGCCGCCAAGCAGCGTTCCCGTTCCTCGCTCATCGCAGATGCGGTCATGGCAACAATGGGTACGTGAGCGCCCATAGCCTCTTCCCGGCGGATTTGCATGGTGGCTTGCAGGCCGGTCATCTCAGGCATCTGCACATCCATGAGAATCAGGTCGAAATCGCCTACTCTCCATTGCTCCAGTGCTTCCAGGCCATTCGTTGCCAGCGTGATCCGATGGCCCATCTTGCCCAGCATCGTCAGGGCGACCCTTTGATTCACCAGGTTGTCTTCGGCCAGCAGGATCCTTCGCGATCGTGGCGAGGCGGAAATCCCAGCGGCTGGCAGAGTGACCGTACTTGCCGGCGTATGCACTCCGATCGCAAGACGAATCGCTCCAAGCAGGTCAGCAGCGCTTATGGGCTTGATCAGGTAAGCCCCCACCCCCATCTGCCGGTAACGTTCTGCGCTCCTGACCTGATCGCACGAGGTCAACATCATGATCACTGCACTGTGCAGCATCGGATTTCGCCGAATGCGCTCGAGCACTTCCATTCCATCCATCCCGGGCATCTGCTCGTCGAGCAGGACCAAGCGGTAGGGATCGCCCTCGGATGCGGCTCTGGAAAGTTCTGCAAGCCCGGATTCCCCGGAATCACACATATGCGGCTTCATCTTCCATTGACCAGTCAGCTCGGAAAGAATGCGTCGATTCGTAGCGTTGTCATCAATGATCAGGGTGGGCATCCCCTGCAACTCTTCTTCATTTGGGATGGGCGCGGCTGGCTGCGATCCAGGCGACACGGCAAAGTAAGCATCAAAGGTGATGGTTGTGCCCTCCCCGGGCGTGCTCTTGAGACCGATCGCACCTCCCATCAAAGTCACAATGCTCTTGGAGACGGCCAGTCCCAGTCCGGTACCACCATATAGCCGATTGCCCGAAGTGTGCGCTTGCTGAAATTCCTGGAAAAGTCCATCCTGCTGATCCAGTGCAATTCCGATGCCGGTGTCGCGGACGGAAAACTGCAGACACGCGCGGTCGTTTGTCACCGGCCCCGCTGATACATCCACGCTGACTTCTCCGTGCTCGGTAAATTTGATCGCATTGCCAACCAGGTTGATCAGCACCTGACCAAGACGGACCGGGTCACCAGTCAGGTCAGCGGGCACATTCGGGGCAATGTGCAGGGCGAGTTCCAGCCCCTTTTGGTGGGCGAGGAAGGCGAGGCTCCGCAATACCTCGTTGACCACGTTGGGTAAATGGAAGGCCACCGAATCCAGAACGGTTTTACCTGCTTCCATCTTCGAGTAATCGAGAATTTCATTGATGATGGTCAACAGGCGATCGCCTGAGGACTTCACCGTCAGCAGAAAATCGCGCTGCTCTTCACTCAAGTTCGTGCTCAGAGCAAGTTCCGTCATGCCGAGAATGCCATTCATCGGCGTGCGTATTTCATGGCTCATATTCGCCAGGAACTGGCTCTTGGCGCGGCTCGCCTGCTCGGTCGCGATCATCGCCTTGTTCAACTCCTCTTGCGACCTGGCATACCTCACTTGCAATATCGCGGCTCGTACTCCATAGATCGCGACCGCCGCCGAAATGCAGACAAATCCCAACCATGGGTGCTCCGCGGCAATCTTGACTCCCATAAGCGTGATAGCCAGCGTGAATAATACCGGGCTGAGGTTATCAATCAGTAGTCCCACGGTCCGCTGGCCGCTGCTCCGTTCACTCTTGTCCATAGGGGTCTTGTGTTGCAAGGCAATAGAGCCCATGAGAGCGAGGTAAGGGATCCCCCACGCGGCGTCTTGCACGCCGTTATGCCAGCCGAGCTTCAGTCCGACGTAGCCCACGATAAAAGCTACTATCCCATTGACCCACAGATAGACGGAGAGGGTCTGGTAAAAGCGTCTTCTTGCCGGGCTCGGATTGGAAAAGAAGCGCAAGGTCACAGCTCCGACCAGAATCAAATTCTCCACATTGTTCAAATACATGAGATTGGTCGAGGAGATGGCCTCGGGGCGGGCATGAGAGGGCAATACGGAGAAGAGCTGCAAGTATGCGAGCATCGCTGCGATGAGCGCTTGAGCCCCATCGAGCCATGCGAAGCTCTGCAGGCCGGCTTCTGTACTTCGGGAGCAGATAGCCAGCATGACAGGAATTGCGTACGCAAAAAAGAAGAAGTCGGAGTTGAGGGCCTCGGTCTGAGTGTGTACATGCGTGCCGAAGTCGTAGTAAGTCAAACCAAGCTCACCGACCGCTGCGACCAGCAAACCGCACCCGAATAAGAGCCACAATGGCCTGGCCTCTGGAGATTCGCTGTAAGCGCCAAGCAGGCACGCCGTAACCCCCAGAAGGGGATATATGAGAAGGATCAGGTTAGACGGGAACAACGCACGCGGATCAAAGACGAGTAGAGTCACGTGAGCGGCCACCAGGATCGTGCCCGCCACGAAAAGACTGCGAGCCGCACCCGGCCCCGCCCTCGTCACGGCATATCCCGCAAGCGTCTATCCATCAGGAGACCTCGGCGGCCGTTGCGCCGCCGACATTCGTTGCAAAATGAGACATTCTGCTGCAACTGCATGAATCGATCCTTGGCTCCCGTAAACTTAGGGCGTCGTTCGTTCTCGAGGACATGAAATCTTGACTGAACGCGGACGGCGTTAACCGGTTAGGGCGAACTGGTGCAGACCACAGCAGTAGTTATCGGCAGATTGGGCACAGGCAATAGAAACCCGGCGACAGCAGGCGGATCCTCGCCAGGCTGCAACTGGATCTGGAAGTGCGGCAGGCGGTCATCGATAGTGCGCAGGCGGGAACGCGGGCGTCCGCACTATCGCTGTTCTGAGCCGGGGAGCCGAGGTTGCTCAAACCCGTTTTGAATGGCAATGTGCCATGTGCCTCGGATCCCCGCGCGGCGCCATCGCCCTCGTCGGCCATCGCCGAGCAGGAGCAAGCGAACGGGTCAAGAACGTCTCAACCCATCTGCGCTTTCATGAAATCCATCGCTTGCCGAAAAACAGCGGCCCTCACCTCCGGGGAGTCACCGGCCAGGCAGTGACTCCCCCCTGGGACGCGCAGAAATTCATGCTTTACCTTGAACTGAGACAGTTTTTCATCCATCTTCACCGATTCTTCGTAGGGCACATCCGTGTCTCCTGACCCATGAATCAGCAGAGTAGGCGGATACTTCGCCGAAACGTTGCGTATCGGACAATAGGGATCGAACCATTTGCTTTCGCTATCCGGGTCATGGCCTGCTACTTCTTTCGGCCAGATCCCTTGTTGACGGCAATACAAATAGAATTTTTCACGGTGCCCGCCTGGTGGGGGTGAAGATACGCAAGCTGTTCCTACGGATTGATAAGCCTCTTCTTTTGATACCAACGGTTGCCGTAGATAGAAGGGATCGGGCCGGCTATACCAAGGCAAAGTGATGTCTCCGTACCCCGATAAAGAGAGAAGCGCCCTGGGGACTGGGCTCACCGAGAATCCCGTCATCAACGTCAAATACCCGCCCGCGGACTGACCGGCGACAGCCACTCTCTCTGGATCCATGCGAAAACTTCCCGGGCCTTCCTCGCGCACCCATCGGTAAGCATCCTGGAGATCCTCAACAATAGCCGCCAGTTTGGTCTCCGGCGCCAGACGGTAATCAATCGAGACAACGATGTAACGTCCGTCTGGGTTCAACCACTGCGGTGGAGACTCCCTCGAGCCAAAGATCAGGGCTCCTCCGTGAATCCAGAGGATAGCCGGCTTTCTAAGGGTTGCGTCTGATCCGTAAACATCCGCCTTCACCTGGCATCCACCCGCAGTTTTGTAGATGTAGGTTTTAGGTATGGGCTGCGGCTCAGCGCCAGGCGATCGGCGAACAGCGATGGACACCGCCACAGCCGCCGCGGCCTTTAGAAACTCACGCTTGTTCATCTGGGTCATCGGAGCACTGCCTTGGACTGTCTAGACTTCCCTGTCGAAACGCTCCCGCGATAACAATCCCAACACCCGTTTTCGAATTTCTTCACAAATTTGCCGGACTGAATCGATGCTTTGATCCTTGGGATCGGGCAGCGGCCAGTCATCGCGACGCAGACCGGGCACATAGGGACAATCGTCTCCGCAACCCATCGTAATAAGAATATCCGCATCTTTAGCCAGCTCGGGAGTAAGCTTTTGCGGTCTAGCACTCCTGAGGTCAAGTCCCTTTTCAAGCATCGCTTCCACAACAACGGGGTGGACGTGCTCCGCAGGTTGAGTCCCGCCTGAAATAGCGAGTGCTCGTTTAGGGTCAGCGAACTGGTTAAAGAAAGCCGCCGACATCTGCGAACGTCCAGCGCTGTGTATGCATCCAAAGATTACTTTTTGCACGGTGTCTCCATCGTCTCATGAACCTTATAGCAGGTGATGGGTGATGGGTGACAGGCGAAATTACCCCGGAATAGCTCGCGAATTACTTCGTCCGTCCTGCAACTCCCGCGGAATTACCTCGTCCTGCAACTCCAAAACGCCATTCTAGTTCGGCGATGGCTGCTCCACATGGTCGATGACGAGAACCTGAAGGGGGGCCTTTACGCGTCTTAGTTTCAATCCGAATTGTTCATTCACAGCTTCGAGAAACGACGGTGGTCCGTCTATATCTACTTGTTCGCCTGCAGTAGGTGACTGAGTGTCGTGTCGCTCGTGCATCCAACTAAGCGAGAAATCAAATTTGCCGCTCAATCTCGTCTGATCCACCACAGGCGGGCCCAGGATTCCGAGCCCACCTAGATTTTCCGCAATCTGTTCCAAGGTGACATCTCGAGCACCTAGCACAATCGCCGTGTGGTCTTGTGCAGATACTGCCTGGAACAGATTGCAAACGGGCACAAAGCCTCCTGGGATTACTGAAGGCGACCTGGGGTCCGACGGCACAGTCAGCGCATTGTCACAAGATGGGCCCTCGGAATGGGGCCGAAGCCTTGGTCCGATCTCGCCCGCCCTTTTCAACTGAAGCGCAAGGACCGGGAGATCATGCGTCTCAAAATGCACGGCGAGCTTGAAGCGATCAGCAAGTAGAGACTGCATCATGAGCCGCATCTGGTCTTTGGTGGGATTGCCCTCAGCCTTCGCTTGAATCACGAAGTGATCCGTCGCAGCCCATTTCGGAAGATGAGCAATCATCGCTTCCCCTTCATCCGCAATCTTGTATGCAAACTCGATGTACTTCACCAACGGGAAATCCGCCACCAAGCGTCCTCCAGGCGGAATAGTTGTGTCGTTTTTACTTAGATCCAAGTTAGGCTGCGTAAACGTACCGGCATTCTCAAGCCGGATCGATGCAACCTCGAATCTCATTCTTCCACCTGCGGCGATCTGCCACTCAGGCACAGACTGCGGCTCCGCGGCTGTTGGGCTCGAAGCTTCCTGAGTTCGCGCAGTCCGAGCGGCGCAAACAGAAAACAAGGCCGCAGCAAGGCACACCGCCCCACCCGCACAAGAATGTCGCCGCCGATGCAAGTTCAGCTTGAGCACAATCCAAACTAGCCTAGAAGAATGAGTCCCTCTCTTGAGAGCGATAACTCACCTAAAGGACGCATCCAAAACCATTTCGCTCATGGATCCGTCTGGCACACCGTTCTCTGTGATTTCGCGTGTATCGTCGCCAAACCCTCAATTACCGATCAGTAACTTCCGGTTTGGCGGTCCATCCGCCACATTCCACCGAACAGCAGGGAAAAGGATGAAAATTTTTCGAATGAATTGGTGGACCCGAGCGTCCTTGGGGTATGCGTTTGGATAGAACTGTGAAGAGGGATGCATTCTCGATCTCGTTCAGAAGTAGTGCCATTCTGATGATTTCACTGAGTGCTGTGGTTGTTGCCTATGCGCAGAGCATCGCCGGAACCTGGCAGGGGACCCTGCCCGTTGGCCAAAGCCGGCGCGTTGTGCTCAGGATCGCAGATGCCGGTAACGGGGCACTGCGCGGGTCCGTTATTTTTATTGACAGGGCGGCCGATGCGGTTCCGTTGCTCTCGATGGTCTACCGGGCGCCGAACCCGACCGCGGCGATTTTCGACATCACGTTTCGCGGCAAACTGAACGCCGACGGCAAATCAATCGCAGGGACCTGGACAGAGGGCAACCAGTCCTTCCCGGTGAGTTTTGCGACAAGAGCCCTCCAAAGATCGATGTCAGCGCTCCGAGCGTCAACAACATCCTCGTTTCTCCCAGGGACCTGGAAAATGGCACTACGGCGGTCCAGTTTTCTCACACCACCATGCCCGAGTTCGCCGAATTTTTGATGGGCTTTATCCAGGACCGGCAGATTGTTAACGAAACTGGTCTGGAGGGTCGTTTCGATTTCACGGTGATGACCCCTACCAGTTTGATGCAGGGTGGTAATGACATTGACAAGGCCACGGCCTTTCTTCTTGGCGTTAAACCGCTGGGTTTCAAGCTCGTGTCGAAGAAAGAGCCGCTCGAAGTCATCGTGATCGACAACATCGACAAGCCAACCGCAAACTAGTGATGCCTGAAAGACGAATAACCCCAAAAAGTTCGTGGAATTACTTCGTCCTGCACATCCCTGCGCGATAAGGAAGTAACAGCACCGCCATGGTTACCAAAATTACTTTGTCTCGCCGCTCTGGACAAAGTCCAAAAACCGTACTAATGTGGAACCAAGAATCCACACCAGCGCTGTCTTACCACAGCAGCCCTGCTTGGCCTTGCACCGGCTTTTTTCACCCGTGCATCCGCCGCCTACTCGCAAAACATCAGCGTTCGTATAAGCAGGGTGCGCTCAGTGCGTCCTCTTGATTGAGCAGTCTTGACAACTTGGAAAATACCACCGGCCAGCGCCTTGAGGCGCTGCCCGGCCCCCTTTGTGTCGGGGCATGGCTTTAACCGAAAGTCTCGCCGCTAAAGCATTTTCACTTCTGGTGCATACAGAGCAACCGATCCCGACGCGGCTTTTCCTCAAGAAAAGCCGCACCTCGCCGCGCTCACCAGTGCAGAGTAGAAGTGAAAATGCTCTAGCCGGTGAATACCTAGACAACCATGGGGGCGGGAAAAATAAAAATTTGAGCACCTTCGTAAAACAAAGGACTTAGCCGGCGCCTCCAGGGAAACCAGGACGGGAACACCCCATTCCTGAAACCAAACCGCAACCAGGGCCCTCGCCCGGGCACGCCCCGAGGGGCGGATCCATCGATCTTTCCCATCTTTAATAAAACGACGGGACCTCATCCTGTCACCTCATCTTCGAGACCCTCTGGCTGGCCGCCCAACACTGAAACCGCGGATACGCTTACGGAAAGCGAATAACCTGAAGAGCAGGCCTTTTCTCGCTTATCGCTCAATCTTTTTCCCAAAGGAAAGCGTCGGCGGGGGGCTTATCCCTCTTTTCTCTCACAAAGTGCATTCTTTTTTCGGAAAGCTTTGCCGGGCAGCTGCCTGTGAGGACCGAACTCCAGGCTTTACTTCTCCCCCTTAATCGTGGTGACGTAATCGTGGTGACGGGCAGAACAGCGCCTGGAGAAGTACTGTATATTTCGGGTCGTGCCCTTGTGAGCCAAGCCGGCACACGGAGAACGCATGATGGACCGAGCAGCGTGCCTGGAGCAATGGAGAGCGAACAGCGCGCGGGGTATCCCCATCCTCGGCGCAGGCGCGGGGACTGGAATTTCTGCCAAGTGTGCCGAAGCTGGCGGAGCCGATCTGATCATCATCTACAATTCCGGCCGCTACCGCATGGCCGGGCGAGGATCGTTGGCGGGTCTCATGCCCTATGGAGACGCGAATGCCATCGTCCTGGAAATGGCGCGCGAAGTACTGCCCATCGTTCGCAAAACGCCGGTGCTGGCCGGGGTTTGTGGAACCGATCCTTTCCGCGTCATGGACCCTTTTCTTCGCGACCTCAAACAACTCGGCTTCTCAGGAGTACAAAACTTCCCCACCGTGGGTCTGATCGATGGTCTCTTCCGCGAGAACCTGGAGGAAACCGGCATGGGATACGTCCAGGAAGTTGAGATGATCGCGCGCGCGCATGAGCTGGACCTGCTCACCTGCCCGTACGTCTTTAATGAAGACGAGGCGAAGGCCATGGCAAAAGCCGGCGCCGACCTTTTGATCGCACACATGGGATTAACCACCAAAGGGACCATCGGCGCCAGAACCGCCATCACGCTCGATCAAGCGGTTGCCCGCATTCAGGCCATCCAGCAAGCCGCCGTCTCCATCCATCCAGAAATTCTGGTCCTCTGCCATGGCGGCCCGATTGCCGAGCCGGAGGACGTTCGGTACGTCCTCAGCCGCACCCAAGGGGTCTGCGGATTCTTTGGCGCTTCGAGTATCGAGCGCCTGCCCACTGAGCGTGCCATCACTGAGCAGGTGAAGAGTTTCAAGAACCTCCAAATCCACACCGAACGCAGCGAAAGGAGCAAGCATGAATAAGGTCGCCGGTCGCCGGTTCATAAGACCCGCCGATGTCGAAACCCAGCTCTTTGACTGGGGAACGATCAAGTGGCTCAGCGAACCCCGCGTCACTGCCACGGAACGCTTCACCATGGGCGTAGTGCTCCTGCAGCCTGGGAAAGGCCATGTGCGCCACAATCACCCGGGAACAGAGGAGATCCTGTACGTAGTCTCCGGGCAAGGCGAGCAGATGATCGATATCGACGGCGAGCAGTGGGAACCCATAAGCGCCGGAGATACGATTCACATTCCACCCGGCATTTTTCACGCGACCATCAATAGCGGTTGGGAGCCGTTGAAAATGATCGCCGTCTACTCGCCGCCTGGCCCCGAAGCGCTCCTGCGTGCCATGCCCGAGTGCCGAGTGCTCGCACCAGGCGAACTGCCCGAAATCTAGCGCGATGTCTCAGAAAATCCCCAAAACCGTTGCGCTAATTGGCACCTTCGACACCAAGGGCGAGGAGTTCTCGTTTCTACGTGACCGCATCGAGAGTGCGGGGCTGCGAACCATGATGATTGACGTCGGCGTGCTTGGCAGTCCGCCCTTTGCCGCCGATATCTCGCAAGTTGAGGTGGCTGCGGCGGCAAACGAGGATCTGGCCGCGCTGCAAAAGGAAAGGAACCGCGGACAAAGTGTAACCGCCATGGCGCTTGGGGCAATAGCGATCCTGACACGGCTCCATGTGCAAGGCGCCATCCACGGTGTGGTTGCCCTCGGCGGATCCGCCGGCACGACCATTGCGACTGCAGCCATGCGTGCGCTTCCCTATGGCTTCCCAAAATTGATGGTTTCGACCCTGGCCGCCGGCGATACCAAACCCTACGTAGGGACGAAAGACATTTGCATGATGCCGTCCGTCCTTGATATCGCGGGGTTAAATCACGTCTCCCGTCGCATACTTACGAATGCCGCTGGGGCAATCTGCGGCATGGTTGCCGCGGAACCATCCCCTGACTTTGACGACAAGCCCTTGATTGCGGCGACCATGTTTGGCGTCACCACGCCTTGCGTCACGGCAGCGCGGCGTGTTCTCGAGGAGAGAGGCTATGAAGTTCTTGTTTTTCACGCGACTGGCACCGGCGGCCAGGCGATGGAGCAGTTGATTGAAGACGGAGCCATGCAAGCGGTTCTCGACCTCACGACCACGGAACTCGCAGATGAGTTAATAGGCGGTGTCATGAGCGCTGGGCCGCATCGGCTGAAAGCAGCGGGAAGCAAGGGCATTCCCCAGCTCGTATGCCCGGGCGCCATCGACATGGTGAATTTCGGTCCCCTCGAAACAGTGCCGGCCACATTTCGGAGCCGTAAGCTGTATGTTCACAACCCAACCGTCACGCTGATGCGGACAACGCCCGAAGAGTGTGCGGAGATCGGACGCATTACGGCTACCAGGCTTAACCACGCGAGCGGGCCGGTGACCGTGCTGATTCCGCTGCAAGGCGTTTCCGCCATCGACAAGCCAGGGGGACCATTTTATTCGCCTGAGGCGCTCAACTCCTATTGCCGCGCCCTGAAGGCGACTCTTCGCTCCGAAATCAAACTGGTTGAGCTTGACGCGCACATAAACGATGAGAGCTTTGCGCATACTGCCGCCGACCTGCTGCTCGAATCGCTCAACGCCGCCAGGGGAACCAATCCGGCGCAGGTTCGCTAGTGTCCCGTCCCTAAAGTTCGTTAAAGAACTCCTCTTCGGCTTTGTATCAGGGCACGACTTCAGTCGTGCCGCAAACGCTGCAAAACCAAATGGGCTTCAGCCCCTGAGCGCAGTTTCTGGAACATTTTCGATTCCTCGAATTGTTCCAGGAACTTCAGGGACAGGACACTAGCAGACAGCGACTCTTAAACGCAGCTCGCGTTGATCCTACCAGGCCTTCAAGCACCGACGTGACCTGGCTTTCTACGCTTGTAAAAAGCGATTTTGATTGACAACGCCATGTTACCTATTTAGTCTAGGCATTGCGCATCGATGTGTTATGAACAAGAGTCAAAGCTTTTCCCGCGATCTCTTTCCCGGCGCCCTGGAGATGCTGATTCTCGAATCCTTGCGCCGCCAACCCGCTCACGGGTATGCCTTGGTGCAACACATCCAGCAGCGTTCCAACCAACTACTTCAAGTTGAAGAAGGCTCTCTTTACCCGGCTCTTCAGCGAATGCTCAAAGCAAAACTGGTCAGAGCCGAATGGACTGTTTCTTCCTCAACCAACCGCCGCGTGCGTGTGTATGAGATCACGCGCGCCGGCTTGCGCCACCTGGAGCGCGAGGTCTTCAGCTTCGATCGCATGTTCGAAGGCATCGAACTCGTTCTCGGACAAGGCAGACGCACCGCAAACTCTTAGGGAGGCTCGCGGATGGGCTGGCTTCAGCGGATGTTCCAACATCGTCGCTACGATGATTTAGCCGCGGAGCTGCGAGAGCACATCGAACAGAAGACCGAGCACCTCATTCGCATCGAAGGCATGAGCCGCGCGGAAGCCGAACATGCCGCTCGCCGCGCCTTTGGCAATCTAACGCTGATCGAAGAGCGCAGCCGCGAAGTATGGCAGTGGCCCAAACTCGAATCCCTTTGGGCCGATGCGAAATTCGCCGTTCGTCAACTCGCTAAATCGCTCGCCATTACAATCGTCGCTGTTGTCACGCTGACGTTGGGGATCGGAGCGAACACTGCCATCTTCACCCTGACCTGGAACATCGTTCTCAAAGGCCTGCCCGTTCCGCACCCTGAGCAGTTCGTCGTTTATGAGATGCGCGATGGCCTCAATGGCACTGGACTCTCCGGGCCGCTCTACACGCAGCTTCGTCAGCGGCAAAAAACCAGCGTCGACATTTTTGCCATGACAAATGAATTTATCCCCGTTCGCAACGGCACGCACACCACCAAACAATTCGTCCAGATGTTCTCCGGCAACGCCTTCAACGTGCTTGGGCTGGAGCCGGCCCTTGGCCGCACATTCACCGAGCAGGACGACAAAAACCAGGGCGAGCAGGGCATCCCCGCCGTCCTCAGCTACGAATACTGGCAAAGCGAATTTCACGGTGATCCCCATGCTTTAGGACGTACGCTCGTCATCGCAGACCATCCGGTCATCATCACTGGAATCCTGCCCCGCGGCTTCGATGGCCCAATTGCGAACCAGCATCAAGCTGTCTATCTACCCCTGTCCTTCGCCAAGTTCGTCTTCACCAAGGACGTGCTTACCCAACCAGGCTCCATGATGTTGCAGGCCATGGGCCGCCTCCGCCCGGGTATAAAGCTCTCAAACGCCATCGCCGAAGCCCATGCTCTTGAGCCATCGCTCCGCAAAGCAGCCGATCCAGGCGGCCTGATGCTGAACGGCTTCTTCAAGAACTATCGTCTTCATCCTGAGGATGGTCACAGCGGCATCGACCACCTCAAGGATCGCTATAAAAGCCCACTTCTCGTGCTGGAGCTGCTCGTCGGCTTCCTGATCGTACTGTGCTGCGTCAATACCGCATTGGTTATGCTCGCCCGCGTCAGCGGCCGGCAGCGGGAATATGCGCTGCGCGCAGCTCTCGGCGCAGGCCGGCTCCGTCTCGTCAGGCAGGTGCTGCTGGAAACATTCCTCCTCGCCATCCCCGGAGCCCTCCTGGGTGTCAGCCTCGGCTGGTATGGCGCGCGTGTGCTCTTTGGCATGATCACTCCAAGTGACGAGCACATCGTGGCAGATTTGCATCCAAACGCCATCATTCTCACCTTTAACCTTGTCTCGACCTTCGTGATCGTCCTCGGTGCAGGTCTGCTGCCCGCACTGCGCGCTGCCAAAACTGCGCCTGCGCTCGATCTCAAAGCCGTCGACCGCAGCGTCGCTGCCAGACATCTTGGTGGCTGGGCAATTGCTCTCCAGATCATGGTCAGCCTTTGCCTCGTCAGTACCGCATTCCTGCTTGGAGGCACGCTCACCAGCTTGCTCACCCAGAACAGCGGATTTGTAATCAGGAACGCCGCCTACGCATTCATTGGTCTTGACGACCTCAAGCTCGACGAGGTTCAAACGCACAACTTGTATGGCCGCTTACTCGCCACAGTGCAGTCGAAGCCAGGAGTCACCGCCGCCGGTTATACCTCCGTCCGGCCGCTCACCGGGGGCTTCGGCGTCACCGGGATGTTCTCGCTCGATAGCAAAGCTCACGTGCACAGCGATCACAACATCTTCTACACCGCCGCCACGCCCGGCTTCTTCGCCGCTGCGGGAACCCGCATTCTTTCTGGAACTCCGGTCTTTGCCGCACCCAAAGCAATACAGGAATGCGTCGTCAGCAAAACGATGGCAAGTTATTTCTTCCCGGGCGAAAATTCAATCGGGCAGGAGATTCATTACGCTGTCGAGGGCAAAGCTGACGGCACCGACCTCGATCCCAAAAACGTCGCCTGCCTTGTCGTCGCGATCGCCGAGGATGTTCGCTATCAATCGCTGCGCAAGCCTATCGCCCACGCCGTTTATCTCATGGGCAGCCCAGACCAGCAGCAGGGTTCAGGTAACAACCTCTTCGTGCGCGCCTCCTCCACTGATCTGGCCGTAGCCGCCGTCCATCAGGCCGCTAAAGAAGTGATACCGCCCGGGGCGGAGATCATAATATCTCCCTTTACCGGCCTCGCCGACTGGGACCTCATCCGCGAACGAATGCTAGTCTCCCTCTCCGGCACCTTCGCACTGCTGGCATTGCTGCTCACGGCGCTGGGCCTCTATGGATTGCTGATGCGCGCCGTCAACCTCCGCACCCGTGAAATCGGCATCCGTGTCGCCCTCGGGGCACAGCGTAGAGCCATCCTTGTTGCATTGGGCAAACAACCCTTGCTCGAAGTCCTGATCGGACTCGGCGCGGGAACTGCGGTAGCCATTCTGCTCAACCGCGTCATCCACGGAATCCTCAATTTGCCCGGAGTCAATTTGCCCGGAGTCACAGGAGTCACAGGCTATCTCCTCGCAACCCTATTGATTCTTACCGTGGCAGCGCTCGCTGTTCTGGCACCTGCACGCCGCGCATCCAAAGTGGATCCCATGCAGAGCCTACGCGCCGAATAGGAAGTCAGGATGTTATCTCGGGGTTAAGCCACGCTGCTTCGAGCCCAACTACGGTTGCTGAGGTTGCGGCCGAGGCGTCGATCGCGCGCGTGCGTGCGGCGGATCCTCAGATCGCACGCTTGTGAAAACTGCCCTCTTTCATAATGACTAATAGGCGATCGCCGCCGCTTCCCAGTACAGAGATATCTTCGAGAGGATTGCCGTCGACCACCAGGATGTCTGCGATCGCCCCTTCGCGAATGCAACCAAGCTTTCCCGCCTGTCCTAATAATTCCGCATTGACGGCACAAGCCGAACGAAGCACCTCGATCGGGGGGAGCACCCGTGCACGCAGAGTGAACTCGGTACTTTGCCGCACGTGCAGGCTGCCCAGCAGATCCGTGCCGAGACCCATGCGCACGCCTGCCCGCTTCATGATCTCCAGGGTCAGAAACGCCCCATCGCCGAACCGTTTCAACTTCTCCAGGCTGGCCGCAGGCAGTCCAAGGGACTTACCCTCTTCCAGCAGGCCCACCATGATCGCCATGGTGGGCACTGTGAACGCGCCTTTCTCGGCGACAAATTCGGCAGTCGCCTCATCGATCATGGTGGCATGCTCGATCGATCGTACGCCCAGCTCCGCCGCCCGGCGCACGGCTTCCTTTGGATGACAGTGAGCCGCCACGTAGCGGCCGGCGCGATCCGCCTCCTCCACCGCGGCGCGAATCTCCTCGTCGGAGTACTGGCAGCGGTCGATCGGATCCGTAGGCGACGCGACTCCCCCTGAAGCCATGATCTTGATGTGCGAGGCGCCGCGCCGAAGTTCTTCCCGCACCGCCGAGCGCACCGCGTCTACGCCATCCGCAATCACCGCCAATTGATCGCCGTGATGCGAACAACCGCAAAAACCTCCCGTCTCGAACGAGTGGTCTCCAGGACGAAAGTCTCCGTGGCCGCCGGTCTGCGAGATAAAGCGGCCGCCATAAATCAACCGCGGGACCGTTCCGAGCAAACCATCCTTGATGGCCAGCGCCAGGCCAATATCTGCTCCCCCAACGTCGCGCAGCGTGGTGAAGCCACGATCGATGCTCGCCGCAAGAAACCGCGCCGCAAAGTGTGCCAGGTAAGACATGGGCGATTGCACCACCCGAACGACGTTCAACCCCGCTCCGTACACGTGAACATGCGCATCGATCAACCCTGGCATCAGTATGCGGCCCCCGCAATCGATGACCTCGTCCTCGGCGCCTGGCGGCCGCGCGGAGATCTCGCTGATTACACCGTCTTCCACAAAAACCTGTTCCCTCGCTCGCAGCGTTTCCGATGCGCCATCGAAGATGCGGGCAGACTGAAAGGCAATCTTTCGCTTCATTCACATCACCTCCCATAATTTCCTGGTTCAATATTGGATTAGGGATGAGCCGAGTGCGCGCACGAAGGCCTGGCATCTTCGCTGCGGATCGCGATCGAGGCATTCGGTTATCAGCTTCACGCAAAACGAAGGTATTCGTGAAGTATTCAATCGCGGGCTGACGATGACAGAGGATCTGTCTGGCGTCAAAAGCGGTCTCTGCCCGGTGAAGACCTGGTGCAGAACAACGCCCAGGGCGAACAGATCGCTGGCTTGCGAGGGCTCAAGTCCCCGGCGTAATTCAGGAGCCATATAGTCCGGCGTTCCTGCGGCCAACTCGCGATCTGCAAGGGACGCATCCGCCGTATACGCGCGAGCCAGGCCGAAGTCGGTAATCCAGAGGCGCACATCCGAACCGACGCCATCGAGCATGATGTTGTTCGGCTTGATGTCCCGGTGAACGATGCCGGCGGCGTGGATAGCAGCGAGCCCGGCGGCGGTCTGCTTGAGGATAGCCAATCCTTCGACGATCGATATCGACCCAGTTCTGCGCAGCCGCGCTGCGAGGGTTTCGCCCGGCAGCAACTTCATGGTTAGGAACAGGAAGCTAGGCCGTGGCTGATGACAATGAAAGATGTCATAAATGGGGCAGAGATTTGAGTGGTTGACTTGCCTGGCAAGCAATACTTCCGATTCGAAACGTTGCTGCAAGTCCGGATCATGAGCTATTTGAGGAAGAATTGTCTTAATGGCGACTTGGGCACCTTGCAAGAGGCAGTCCGCCGCCTCGTAGACCTCGCCCATCCCTCCTTTGGCGATGAAGCGCACGATGACGAAGCGATCAATCAGGATTTCATTGGGGGCCAGCCGGCCTACAGGCCGCGTAATCTGATTGAGGTCGAGGGGGCCGGTTTCATCGGCTGGGCGCGGGTGTATCTCGCCTTGGTCAAGAAACTCAAATGGCGGGTGCTCAAGAAAGCTGCCGGCCTTTGCATCCTCGGCAAGCAGCTCTTCGACCGTGCGCCTCAGCTCAGGGTCGCGGCTGCAGGCACGGTCGAGGAAGGCCCCCCGCTCGGCAGGCTTGATGGCCAATGCGGCCTCGAACAGCTGCTCCACCAACTCCGGCTGAGTCGTCATGATACCCAGTCTCACAAAGCGCTTGTTTTGGCAGACCCTATTTCGCCGGAGACCGCTCCGGATGAAGTCTGGTAAGAAAGAACCAGCCAACCAGAAGACCCGGGGAGGGTTAGCCCCGGATCTTCCTATTCAAGTTACTCCTCTACCGGGCAGCAATGAAAGTCACGCCGCTCGGGGCAACCATCGCTTGCTGCAGCTGAACCCTCTTCTCCGTCTTGGAAGCAGGAACCCGGACGTTCATGTCCGCCCAGCCGCAGAGAATTTCGGTCAGAAAGTATTGGCTGCCGTACCTGCGGAATATGAGCTTTCCACCGCCTGCTGCCTTGTTGCCGTCCTGGTCGACAAGGCTCACCATCGTAATGGCTTTATCGCGGTTCTTGATCACGATGAGCCCGGTTGGTTCCTCTTTAATCGTATAAGTACCCGAGGGGAGCAGATGGTTGCCCACGGTAAAGTCGAAGGGGACCTTCGCCTGAACCGCTCTGGACTGCGCGAATGATGTGCCGGCCATCGCAAAATTTGCAATGGCGAGGAGTGCGATTGCTGTGATCCGTTTCATGACAGTGTCTCTTTTCTGCGAGGCGTTAGTTTCTGATGCCTTCAATCTGTTAAGCGGAATCCACCGTCAAAAGGGGCCAGTATCCCGAACTTTTTTCCATGCAGCTTGGGGTCGCTCAGCGGGACGTGGGATTGCGGTTTTCGGCCAGGTATATCCTTGAGATTCGCCGAAAGACGCAGAACATCGGCAACTCCATCGTAGAGAGGATGGGCAGAATGGGCTGGATCAGTCGCCGGAGGCTATTAGCCACGACCGGAATGGGCATCTTGTCTGGCGGTCTTCGGCGGGTTTTGGGGGCCGAATCGACCACCAATCCTCGGGCAGACGAGAAGCCGGCAGAGAGCCAGAAGGAACCGCTCGCTCTGGCAAACTATCAGCCGGTGAGCATGCTCCACTTGAAAGAAACGCAAGTACCGCGAGCCAGATACCCGGTCATCGATTTCCATACCCACCTGACCTTCTCCGCACACGTAGTGAATGGCGTTTCCCTGGCAGCGGAACGCACGATCGTCGGCCAGCCGGAGGAACTGCTGCCCATCATGGAGCGCAGAAATATCCTTGCCTTGACCAACCTCACAGGCGGTTTTGCAGCTGGCCTGCAAGATACCGTTGCCCTATACGACAAGCGCTTTCCGACTCGCTTCTATACCTTCACTGAACCCTCCTATAACCTCTTTCAACAGTCGAACTATCCGCAGTTGCAGGCAGACGCTATCCTCGCTGCCCACCAGTCAGGCGCCCGTGGTCTAAAGATTTTGAAGACCCTCGGCCTCTCTTTGCGCGAGCAAACGACCACAGGCAACCTGGTTAAAGTGGATGATTCCCGATTTGACCCGATGTGGGAGGCCTGTGGCGGCCTGGGAATGCCTGTCGCCATTCACGTATCCGATCCACTGGCGTTCTTCACGCAAACGGATCGCTTCAATGAGCGGTACGAGGAGCTGAACAATCACCCGGATTGGTCCTACTTCCGACCTGGGTTTCCCTCGAACGCGGAAATTCTTGAGGCACGCAATCGGGTCTTTGCGCGCCACCCCAAGACGAACTTTGTCGCCCTACATGTCGGTAACTTCGCCGAAAACCTGGAAAACGTCTCGCAAAACCTCGATCGTTTTCCCAACATGTATGTAGACATCGCCGCCCGTCTGAATGAGCTGGGCAGGCAGCCGAGGGCGGCACGCAGGTTCTTTGAGAAGTACCAGGATCGCATTGTTTTTGGAACAGACGCTACGCCGCACGGAGATAAATTCCCGCAGCAAGTATTCAACGATCGCCTTTATGAAATCTATTTCCGGTTTCTAGAGACGGATGACGAATATTTCGACTATGCTCCCGCACCAGTGCCTCCTCAAGGGCGCTGGCAAATATCGGGAATCGATCTGCCCGATGCAATCTTGCATAAGGTTTATTACCAGAATGCAGCTCGGTTGCTCCACGTCGCGGCGGCCTGACCAGCCTTAGGGAGACACGGTCGGCCGGCGATATTAACAGCCTGACGGGGATCGATCGAATTGAGATCGGCCACCTCGGCACCGTAACAGTTACCGTTCTGCCCGGAGCCCGGCTTCACTACTTGTTTGCGTAGAACAGGTAGGTCGCGCTGTGGCCGACCCGTTCTTGATCTCCCACATGTTGTGCGTCGCAGGGCTTGCCGGCGGGAAGCACGCTGCCGGTGGTATCGATGCGGCGAATCAACGACACTGTTGCGAATTGTCCCGCCGTGGTTTTGGCCGGCAACTCCAACCAATGGATGGCATCAGGATTCTTCGGCAGATAGTGTTTTGCCTGCGGGCCATCGCCGCGCACCACGCTGCCATCAGTGGCTTCCCACACCGGGCCCCTGTAATGGTGGACCAATAAGGTCTTCTTGTCGTTCATCATGATCGCGTCCGGATCCGACACCCAGGCGAAGCCCTGACCGGCTTGCCGGCACGTGTAGATCTGGACGCTCGTGGGCAAAGTTTGCAACCGGAACTGGACCTGTTTCCCTTCCGGCTCTTTCAGGTCCGAATTCGGCAGCGGGTTCTGGGCAGTCTGCCCAGTAAGGGGCAGCCATGAGGGCAACCCGGTCAAAAGCAGCAACAGAATACGGCAAAGAGTCATAACGGTTTGAGCCTATCACCAAGCGAACCACTTATCTGCTGTGGCTGGAACTGATCTAAGAACAAGAGGAGACTCGAGAAGGGATGATCGCCGAGCGGCGTCTCCCGTGCATGTGCACTACGGCGAGCACAAATAAACGAAAGGGCGATTTCTCTTGCGAGATCTCGCCCTCTCTGTTCCGATTTTCGGAGATCCGGGTCGGCTTCCAGATCACAACGCTTGTCATCCCGGAATCACTCAGCACCCACGAACTACAGCCCGCGTTTACCTCGCTCCTCTATGATCACACTCGCCGCAAAAACTTTCCTACTGCCGTCTGTTTCCAGTTGCCTGGACTGAGTCTCGTTGCCGATTCTCGGAGACGACCGTTAGTCCGCTCTCTCCTTCTGGAAGATCACTCTTCCGCTGAAACCAATACTACTCTTCACCAGCGGGAATGCCAGTGGCCGTGGTGATTTTCTGCTGTGGAAATGAATCCTAAAAAGTGGAAATTTTGGCGCATAACTCGGCGGACAGAAATGGGACTGAAGATACGCGACATGATACCCATCGCATCAAATTCAAAGGGACAGGAGTGAACGGGACAGACTGGACTCCGCCTCACTGTGGGGTGCACTACAGCTTCTCCTGATCGTGGGGACGTAAAGAGCGCTGACACCGCGGAAGATCGACCACTCAATCGGGCCATCTTTCACTGCAAAATTGCCAGTGTCCCGACATGAGCCGAGTTGCGGCTCGATACACCGCACCCGCGGGGTTCTCGCCCCTGGCGAATGCTCTCCAGGTTTGCTACCTGCGACCACTGCACACCGATCGTACCGTCCACATAACTCAGTTTGAGGAGAGCACACCCGCGCTGAGGACTTTGATCTCGCTAGTAAACCGGTCGCGATTTTTCATCACGATGGCGTCGCCATTCTTCTTGCGCAAAGGGCGGCACGGCGTAAGAAGAGTGGAGCGGAGGATGAGGGCTCGAATGGTCATAGCGTGTCCTGTCTCCATGAAGTTTCGAATCCGGCGTATCAGGCCACGTCCTACTTGATCTTTCGAGGCATCGGATTTTCTGGGCTGTAGGATCCCAGCCACTTTCAGCAGCTAACTAGTAATACTTCCAGTAGACCGGCTCGCTGGTGGTAGTGCACTCTTTGTTGCGGATGGCTCAGGTTCGGGGCGGCCGCGCCTGGCGCGTCCTGAGGATGAGCGCTCATCCTTTTTGAGCGCATTCCTGGTGGATCGACGGGATAGCAATTGTCCGGCGGCCCGTTTATCGTTTTCGCAAACCCTTCCCGCGGGCCCGCTGACGAACGGACTATTTCGCATACGGAGCGGGGCCACGTCATGACGGTACCCACAATGAAATCGCGCGTCCAACCACTGCAACAGAAATCGATGCGAAGGAGAACTGATGAGCGCACCCGACAACCTACAACGAACGGTACTTCCAATTCCGGATCAACCGCGCACAGGCTTGATTTGCTATGACGCCAAGGATCCCGAGAACAAGTACCCGACGATCACGCCGTTGCGGCCGCCCGCCGGTGCACCCAACGTCTTGCTGGTCTTGATTGACGATGCCGGCTTTGGCTCCTCCAGCGCCTTTGGCGGCCCTTGCAATACACCGACGGCGGAACTCCTCGCGGCCGGTGGGCTGAAATACAACCGCTTCCATACCACAGCGCTCTGCTCGCCGACGCGACAGGCTCTCCTGACCGGACGCAACCACCACACCGTCGGCATGGGCGGGATTACCGAAATTGCCAGTGGTTCCCCCGGCTACAACTCGATTCTGCCCAACACCTGCGCGCCCCTTGCCCGAACCCTCAAGCTGAACGGTTACGCAACGGCGCAGTTCGGCAAATGCCACGAAGTGCCGGTGTGGGAGACCAGTCCGGCCGGCCCCTTCGATGCCTGGCCTACCGGCGGAGGAGGATTCGAATATTTCTACGGGTTCATCGGAGGGGAGGCGCACCAATGGTACCCATCGCTGTATGAGGGCACCATTCCGGTCGAGCCCAAAAAGACGCCCGAAGAGGGTTACCACTTGATGGAGGATATGACGGATAAGGCCATTAACTGGATTGGGCAACAGAAAGCGCTCATTCCCGATAAGCCATTCTTCGTTTACTTCGCACCCGGCGCGACCCACGCCCCACATCACGTTCCCAAAGAGTGGGCGGATAAGTACAAGGGTAAGTTCGACCAGGGCTGGGACAAGCTGCGCGAGGAGACCTACGCCCGACAGAAAAAGTTAGGCGTGATTCCGCAGGAGTGCGAACTCACGCTAAGACACAAAGAAATCCCTGCATGGGACGAGATGCCGGCCGAGCTTAAGCCCGTTCTGATCCGGGAGATGGAGGTTTACGCCGGGTTCATGGAGTATGCCGATTATCATGTTGGCCGGTTGGTGGAGTCGCTGAAAAAGCTTAATCTGCTGGATGACACGCTGGTCTACTACATCATCGGCGACAACGGCGCATCTGCCGAGGGCACGATGAACGGCACATACAATGAGATGATCAACTTCAACGGCGCCTCCGCACTGGAGACCCCTGAGTTCCTGATGGCAAGGCTGGACAAGCTCGGCGGACCCGAGTCTTACAACCACTATTCGGTGGGCTGGGCGCACGCATTGGATACCCCCTACCAGTGGACCAAGCAGGTCGCCTCGCATTGGGGCGGCACACGTAACGGGACCATCGTGCACTGGCCCAAGGGAGTCCAGGGGAAAGGCCAACTCCGCACTCAGTTTCATCACGTCATCGACGTCGCCCCAACTATCCTGGAACTGGCCGGCGTGCCCCAGCCGATCTTCGTCAACGGAGTGCAGCAGCATCCCATTGAAGGCGTCAGCATGGCGTACTCCTTCAACGACGCCAAGGCTGCCGAGGCGCATGAGACACAATACTTCGAGATGTTCGGCAACCGCGGCATCTACCACAAAGGCTGGACAGCGGTAACGCGACACAAGACGCCGTGGTTACTCCAGGGCGAGAAGACCCCGGCATTCGACGACGATACCTGGGAACTCTACGACACCAACAAAGACTGGAGCCAGGCAAACAACCTGGCGACGCAGATGCCCGAAAAGCTGTATGAGTTGCAGCGTCTGTGGCTCATCGAGGCGGTGCGAAACAACGTACTACCCCTCGATGACAACATCGGCGCACGCTTGAACTCGGATCTGGCGGGGCGGCCGGTGCTGATCAAGGGCAACTCGCAAATTCTCTTTGGCAGCATGGGACGTCTCTCGGAAAACTCGGTCCTTAATTTGAAAAACAAGTCGCATTCGGTGACCGCTGAGATCACCGTACCCTCAACCGGGGCTGAGGGCGTCATCGTAGCCCAGGGCGGCAACATTGGCGGCTGGAGCCTCTACGCTAAGGGCGGTAAGCTCAAATACTGTTACAATCTGCTCGGTATCCAGCAGTTCTATGCCGAGTCGAGCAGCGCGCTCACTCCGGGTGATCACCAGGTACGGATGGAGTTTGCCTACGCTGGGGGTGGTCTCGGCAAGGGCGGCGTCGCATCCTTGTACGTGGATGGCAAGAAGGTAGGCGAGGGCAAGGTCGCCGCCACGGCGGCCATGGTCTTCTCTGCCGATGATGGTTGCGACGTGGGGGTGGACACGGGATCTCCTGTCTCACCGGATTATGGGGCGCGCGAGAACGAGTTCTCAGGTCGCATCAAGGGCGTTCAACTCGCCATTGCTGAGGATGCTGTAAGCGTCGATCACCTTGTCTCACCGGAGGAAGCTGTCCGCATCGCGATGGCGCGGCAGTAGGGGGTCTCAGGGCCGGCGGTCGAGGTTGGCTGCCGGTCACCTGGGATTGAGAGAGAGATTGCTTCTTCGCATAACTTGAGCCATCGTCGAACTCTTCTACGGGCAGCAAAACCGCCTTCACGGGAGGAGCGGCAGATGGAAACGGGCGCTTTCCCGGAGGCGCAGGCCTAGTGGTCACCCTGTATAAAGCGTTCTTGAAAGTGAAGGTCAACGTTGGCTACCCCTGGACCAATGCAAGAGCCACCCGATTTTTCTTTGGTTCTTGGCGGCCCGCTGTATCGGACGCTCCGGCGATCACACCTGGCAGGTTCAAGGCCGCAGCTGCTGCGTCGCCTGGCCGCAATATCGATTCTCGTGTGCTGGGTCCCCTTGGCAGCGCTTTCCCTGGCGCAAGGTCGATTCGCCGGAGGAGTGAATCTTTTCTTCCTTCACGATATCGAGACGCACGTACGGTTTTTAGTTTCCCTGCCAGTGCTTATCCTGGCTGAAGTGATTGTTCGAGACCGCATCTGGCCCGTGCTAAGGAACTTTGTCGAACGGCAGGTTGTCAGCGTCGAAGAGCTCCCGAAGTTTTATGCTGCGATAAACTCCGCCACGCGTATTCACAACTCAGTCGTTGCTGAGATTACGCTTTTCGTCCTGGTGTTCACCGTCGGCATGTGGATCTGGCGGCTTCAGATTCCACCGGATGTGGCCAGCTGGTATGCCTACTCTCAAGGGGGCCACTTGCACTTGACGATGGCCGGATATTGGCTTGCGTTTGTGAGCGTACCGCTCTTCCAGTTCATCCTGCTCCGTTGGTACGTGCGGTACCTGATCTGGTTCTGGTTTCTGCTTCGGGTTTCGCATCTCAAACTTCACTTGCCGGCCCTACACCCGGATGGGGCAGGAGGGCTCGGCTTTTTGGGCGAAACCAGCCTGGGCTTCGCTCCTTTGTTGTTCGCACATAGCGCATTGCTTGCGGGGCAAATCGCAAGCCGCATCTTGTACAACGGAGCAACCCTGCTCGCTTCGGAGTTGACGATCGCTGGCTATGTCGTCTTCTCAATTCTCGCGGCGCTGGCTCCGCTATTGTCGTTCACAACAAAACTGTTACGCGCCAAGCTCCGGGGCCTGGAGAAATATGGCGCTTTTGCTTCCTCGTATGTTTTGGATTTTGATCAAAAATGGCTGCAAGGCAAAGCCAATGACGAGCCGCCGCTGGGAAGCGGCGACATCCAGTCGCTGGCTGATCTGGGGAATAGCTTCGCCGTGGCCCGCGCGATGCGCTCCCTGCCCATCGCGACCGATGAGATCATTCTGCTGGTGATTGTAACGATTGTCCCCTTCCTCCCGTTATTACTGACGATCATGCCCCTCGATGAACTGCTCACGCGGGTTTTCAAATTGGTCTTCTGAGTTTATTCGCAAGGTACGACGCGATCATTCGTGAGAATTTTCTTACCCGTGCTTCAGCGCACAGAAGCGAGCTCGAAATCGGCTGACCGGTCACCGGGGCGGAGAGATATCTCGATCTTCATGAGCAGGGCCGCAGAGCAGAGACTTCGCGGACCAGACGGGAAGGCCGGGGGACTACAATGTCTGCAAGTCAAGGGTTTCCCGCCAGCCAGGGCGAATAGGGCCGTTGCGACTGGAACTTCGAGGAGAGTTGCTATGACGATCGAATACAAAGGTACCGCTCGATCTCCTGGGCCGCTCGGCAGATCATTGGGGCCATTCGGTGGGCGAATCCCCGGGCCGTTGGCATTCCAACAGGTGGACTTGGCGAAATCGCAAACCGCAACCAAGGCAGCCAAGGCACTGCCCATGCCGCCTCCGGCGGCTGGGAGTAGCACGGTCATACAAGCACGCTCTGTGGGCTGGAATCTCGCAAAGGACACCCCGTCCGAGCGCGACGTAAAACAGGGTGAACTTGCTAACTGCCCGATAGCCGCTATCCTGGCTGCCATGGCTCATACGGCGGGCGGCAGGAAGCACATCGATAACATGATCACCGAATACGTCAACACTCAGGTCAAGACGACATTCTCGAAAGATGTGTTGAAGACACTCTCCTCCAAGATGGATGACCCCGATTACAAACGCCCGGAAAATGAGATTCTCTCGAAACGATATTTCACAGTGAACCTCGGGAATGACTTCGAGGTCAGCGACGTGTTCTACGTCAAGTATTCGGACGGAGCAGAGGTGGACATGATCTACATGGATTCACCAAAGAAGGCGCTTTGGCCGTGCGTGATCGAGAAGGCCTACGCGGTTAAGATTGGCAGCTACGATGACCTCGACGACGACACCAAACACACCGTAAACGAGTTTTGGACTGTCCTCGTCGGTTCAAAGCCAGACGGGTTTCCTATCAACGAGAACACCGATCTCACCAAGATCAGTGCTGCCGCAAGCGCCGCAGGCAAAATCCCGACCATTGCCGCATCCAAGGACGATGCGACCAAGGTCACCGCTCATCATGGATTCGCGGTCATGGGCATCCAGGGTTCTACCATTGAGCTATACAACCCGTACGGGACAATCCAAAAGTTATCCCTCACGGACTTCCGCAGCAGCTTCAGCGCCATGTTCTTCGGGAACCTCTGAAGGGCTGCTAAAAGTTTCCCGGTTTCCAGGATAGACGGAGCAACCACCAGTGCTCACTGAGCTGGACGGTTTTGGAGTGGTGAGTGCTCCGTCCCCTCACCTTCCAACGCCCTAACGCAGCTAACACTCCGCCACCGCCTGCATACTCTTCGACAACCACCCTGAGGCAGAGGCATATTGGAAAACGATGTCGTGACTACTACACTTTTGCATTGGGCAGTTCTTGATGGTCGCGTCCTTCGCAGGATTGCCCATGAGGGGGTATCAGGAGAATGGCTTCAATAAACCGAACGACCCGCACGCCCCCGCTTCTGTGCTTCTTTCTTCTGTTGCTTTTCCTCGCGCAAAATGTTTCCGGGCAAAAGAAGAACACGAAACATCATGCAATTCCAAAACCCCCTGAGGTGACCAGCCCCACAGTATCCTCACAGGCGCCCGCGGTGCCCGAGGATGGAAGTACACCCACTAAACCCGGGCCTGCGGCCGAGCCCATCCCCGTCGACTCGCTCGGCCGTTCGACCCCGTATGGCTGTGTGATCGGCTTCTTACAAGCGGTGAACGACAACAATTTGACCAAAGCCGCTCAGTATCTTGACACCAAGCTCCCCGAGGAGAAGGCAGAAGAATTAGCCACGCAGCTGAAGGTTGTGCTAGACACAGGCCTTTCGTCCAGTATTAACGGATTGTCGCGGGATCTCCTCGGCAACCTGACAGATGACTTGCGGGTCTCTCGCGAACGCGTGGGTGTTGCAAAGATCCCAGACGGCAACCTCGAGATACTCCTTGATCGCGTAAAGCGCCCGCAGGAAGCTCCCATCTGGCTGTTTTCACCTGAGACATTGGCCCGGGTTCCAGCTGCCTATGCCGAGATCAAGCAACCCGATTTTTCCCGCTTTTTTCCCGCGCCGCTCGTCCGCCTGCAGTTACTGGGCCTTCCTTTGTGGCGCTGGCTCACCATATTGGTTGCTATCTCTCTTACCATTCTGTTGTCTTCCGCAGTCACGCGTCTCTTGTTCCTGATCTTCAGGGTTTTTCTGGACAAGAAGCATGTCCAGGGCGAAGAAGAGATGCTGGCTCGATTAAAACGGCCGGTGCTGGTATTACTGCTGGCGGTGACAGTTACTGTCCTCGCGACATTTTCCATGTCCGTCCTGGCACGCCATTATTGGTCAACAGCAGCGAGAACTCTGGGAACCATCGGAGCCGCATGGCTTCTGGTGCGATTGTTTGATATCGGCGGTGATATCAGTGCCCGTCATTTTCTGGCGACCGGCGCGCGGGAAAAGATCGCTGTTATATCGTTGGCACGGCGATTGTTCAAAATACTCGCCCTCTTTGTGGTTGTGCTTCTTCTCCTGGAAGGAGCTGGAGTCAATGTAACCGCAATGCTCGCGGGGTTGGGCATCGGCGGTATTGCACTCGCTCTGGCTGCGCAGAAGACACTGGAGGATTTGTTCGGCGGCATTTCGATTATCATGCGCGATTCCATTCGCGTCGGTGACTACTGTCGCGTTGCCGACCAAACCGGCATCATCGAAGATATAGGCCTGTCGTCCACCCGCTTGCGAACCCTGGACCGTACCGTCGTGTCCATTCCAAATGCCAAGATCGCCCAGTTAAATTCGGAGAACTTTGCACTAAGAGATAAATTCTGGTTTCATCACATATTGCCGCTTCGCCTCGATACTTCGATCACACAAATCGAGAGCGTCCTTACCGGCGCCCGGAAACTTTTGGAGCAGTCCCCTGCAATCGAAAAGGGAACCAGCCGCATCCATGTCATTGGCCTGATGAACACTTCATTTCAGGTGGAAGTGTTTGCCTACGTACTCGCTCCCGCAGTCGAACCGTTTCTAGTTCGACAGCAGGAAATACTAATGAGTTTGCTGGCCGCGGTATCAGAGGCAGGGGCGCGCCTGGCATTCCCTTCACAGACTCTCTTTTTGGAACAGGACGGCATCGCCGAAACAGTGGCTCCGCAGCTAGGTCGTCTCGTAAATACGGAACGTAACTAGTCGCAATGGGAGGAGCTTAAGAGGGTAGCTGTAATCACGCCTCCGACTTGGCCAGCGGGCTGGGTCGAAAATTCGCAAACAGGACGTACACGCTCACCACCAGCGTCCACAGCGGAAAGACCAGCGGCGCCCAGCCGAGATGCCCGATGCTCAGCAGCAGAAAAAGGGCGAGCACGTAGCCGAGCCACGCCATCCAGCGTGGAAATATCCCGATGCGGATATCGATCGTGCAGGTCGAGATCATGAATACTCCCGCCATCCTCAACGCGTAGACGTTGACTAGCTCGTAGGCCACGCTGCGGCCAAATGTGTAAGTGGCGGAATCCATCAGCTTTCCGGGAATTGCCTCGTAGGCCATCATGAGAGCACCTGTGACCGCCGACGAGGTAAAGACTATGGCGAGGAACAGGAGCCCGCTGCCCAGAAACACGGTGGCTAAGAAGCGGTCTTCGTGTACCCCCATCCGGTCGCGCAGCACGCCCATGAACCACAGGAAGGAAATTCCCGCGAAGGGCAGCAGGTCCAGGGCAAGACGGATGGACTTTGCGCTCTCGGCAAGCCAAGTCCCAGGATCGCCCGGGCTGTCGGGAACAGAAAGCCGGATCAGCGACACGCTAATGATAAACAGGATTGAGAACAGGATACCGGCGACCGCGCCGGCGCGCGGAGCCTTCAGTCGGGCGGCGATTGCAGTTCCCTTCTCCTCTTCCATCATTCCCCCGCAGATAGATCTCGTCAGGAGACTAGCATTCCGGCATCAGCGAGGCAACTGTAACCTCTTGGTTGCTCGAGCGCAACGACTGCGCCCCCTCTATCTGTCATCCTGTTAAGGTCACCAGGTTTTGTTGAAGTAGAAGGGATTCTCCAGCATGATCTTACACACAGCGACGCCAATGGATCATTCGACGGACACGAAAGCGATGCCGCGCCACAATTGGTTCTCGCTATTCTTCTGGCCCGCATTTCGACGGATATTTTTCTTGGGCAGGAAGCTCGATTTTTTTCCAGAGCGGCGCGACCCTGGGTCACAACGACCGGCCCTTACGCCGGTGCAACCGGTTGAGGAACCCCGCAAGTGCGCAGTGCCTAAAGAGGTCATCGAAGCACAGATGGAGTACTGGATTCGGTGGACTCTGGAGAGCAATATTGCCTTGGTCGCCGCACTGGAGCAGTTACGGACTTCCTATAAGATGCTTCTGGCCGGCATGCCTGTAAAAGATGCAGATAAGGTCCTGCTGCAAGCCGAGGTCGCATTGAAGAATACCGAGAAGAGCAGAATGTAGTTGCCGGCTTGCCTGCGAAGTCCTGCCTGATTCAAGGCCGGGCGAGCCGCGTGGCCCTCATCGTCATGAATCGCTTCAGCTTGTCAGGCGCCTCGCCAACGTAAAGCGTCTGTACGAATGAGTTCGCCGTAAAACTGGACCAGACTTCCCTCTCGAACACCCGTTTTCCTGAAACCTCGTGCACATCGGTCTGCACAAAGTCATCGCCATCCCACTTGCCTGTTTGCGATGAGACCCGGCAACCCCGGTCTAGCGCATAGCTATCGCACCAGACGAAACGGAAGCCGTGAGCTTCGGCGTCCCACCAGATGAGTCCAGTACCCCACGATTTCCCGGCGGCGCCGTCGCCATGGTACTCCTCAACCAGCGACAAGCGAGCCGGGCCGATTCGATAGCTATCCTGGGAATGTCCCTTGCCGCCGTTGGGCAACAGGTCACTTGGGTCGTAAGTCTCCTCCGTGGACCATTCCCCGGCAAGTGCGTGTATGAGTCTCTCCATCAGTGGCGCCGATAACGACTTCTTATCCAGGGATTCCTGAACGGTCGCCATGATGGACGTTTCGCCTTTGCCTGTCGGGGAAGAAGCAAGGACGAATCCCTGTGACACGAACATTACGACAGTCAAAGCGACGATGACCTTCAAGGACTTCTTCCCCAGACTGATTGTCATTTTCCTCATAGCTCCCGGGCAGTTACAGCGTATAAGATCGTCTCGTCGGATCCAGGAGATTTCCATGACGGTAAAAGGACGCGTCTTGATCGCATTATGCGGGATTACATTGACCGTGGGCGCGGCCAACGCGCAGGTCGTTATCCATACGGGCCCGCCGCCGCCGGTCATTGTTGAGCGTCAGGGACCACCCCTGCATCCGGGATGGGTCTGGATGCCTGGATACTATCGATGGTACGGCGGCCGCTATGTCTGGGTGCCTGGACGCTGGGTCAACCCGCCTCATCGTGGGGTTGTGTGGATCCCCGGGCGCTGGGTTCCTCGCAGCGGGGGTTATGTCTGGGTCGCAGGGTATTGGCGTTAGCGTATCGACTTCATCCGCTTCGACCTTGCAGTGAGGCGCGACGGTCAGTACCGGCTTCGCTTCACTCGTTCATTTCTTCCGCTTGGAACTCGGGGTAGACCTGCCGCGCAGCGCGGTAAGCCGCTCGCCCCAGGATGCCGGCGTAGGTTGGGAAGGAGAGTGGAACTCTAGCCAGGTTATCCACCCGCATCCCTGCCGCTATGGCAATCGCCACCACCTGCACGATCTCGACGGCGCGCTCGCCTACCACATGGCAGCCCAGGATTTTGCCCGTCGCGCGGTCGGTGATCAGCTTGCAGAACCCAGTCGTTTGACCATCGATGATCGTGCGCGGGGTCTCGTCGAAGCGCACCACATCTACCACCACGTCGTGCCCCTGACGAGCCTTCGCTTCGGTCAGACCCACCTGCGCATACTCCGGCTCAGTAAAGCTGCCAATGGGACTTACCTGCTCCCCCAGGGTCGCTTTCGCGCCTCGCACTGCGTTGGTGGCAGCTACGAAACCGTCATGGACCGCCTGCGGTACCAACATGAGCCGGCCCGTGATGTCGCCCGCGGCAAAGATGTTGGGAGCGGAGGTCTGGAGATACTCATCCACCTGCACGTAACCCCGAGCGTTGGTCTCGACGCCCGCCGCCGCCAGGTTCAGACCGGCTGTGTCGGCCACCCAACCAATCGCCACCACAACGACCGCAGCCTCGGCACTCTCGCGCACGCCGTCTTTGGAAAAAACCATCCGCACTCCGCCCGGTGTCTTTGCAAACGATTCGATCGTTCCAAAGTCCTCGCGCACGATCATGCCGGCGTCCCGGAAGGCGGCCGCGACTGCGGCAGACACATCCTCGTCTTCGGTGGGTAGAATGCGCGGGCCGGCCTGAAAGAGTTGGACCCGAGAGCCGAATGCCTGGAAGATGGATGCGACTTGCACCCCGGTAGCGCCGGCTCCCACAACCAGCATCGATGGAGGCACTTCGGCCAGTCCCCACGCCTCGCTATGCGTGGCAGTCCACTCGAAGCCGGGAATGGCCAGTCGCCGGCTCGTGCCGCCCGCGCTCAGGATAAACTTGTCCGCCCGAAGGCGCAGCCCGCTTTCGGTCTCGATGGTGTGCGGGTCGACGAAGCGTGCTGTGCCAGAGTGTTCGTAAATCGTCACTCCCATGCGTTCAAGGTGCTCACGCCGGGTCGAACGCTCGCCCACGTCATGGACCACCTCGCGCATGCGCGCGAGTAGCCGGTGATATTCAAGAATCGGCTCGCCCACAGCGATGCCAAACCGTCCAAGCTGTCGAGCTTCCCTCAGCAACCGGGCTGCCTGAGCGAATGTCCGCACCGGAATAGGGCCGTCGTTCGCCGCCATGCCTCCAACTTTGCCGCGAGTTACAAGCACCGTTCGCGTGCCCAACTCCGCAGCCCTGAGCGCCGCGATCAAACCCGCGGGGCCAGCACCGATGACCACGACATCCATCGCTATCCCCCCCGTTACCTCAAGCCGAATTGAGGATTATCCTGACGCTGACTCAACAATACGTGCGCGCAACGGTGACGCTAGCCACCGTGCTGCTGCTGATTGCAATCGGTCAGCGTTTCAAGACGCGTCCGATCCGGATTGGACTGCTGGTGATCGCCATGGTCCTGCTATGCTTTCCCATTTACCATATCCTTACCCTGCCCCGAGTGTAGACCGTAGCAGGGTTGCCATGATCCAAAAGGGCTACAACAGGAACTCCAATCCAGCGCCCTTTTCTGCATCCGTCGAAAGCCGCCCGGAACGAATGGCAGCCTTGAAGGTTGCGAAGTCACGTTCCGCCTGGTCGGCGTATGCTTCCGAATATTTCGCCAAAGCTACATCGAACTGATCGGTCGCTCCCAGGTATCCGGCGATTGTTGCTGCATCGCCGGCTTTGGCATGGGCCCGTGCCAAAGCCCAGCCACACAAGGTAGCGTAACCAACCAGGGTTGCAGGACGGAAGGTTTCAATCTCCGCCGAGACCTTCATGTCACGGAACTGGCGAAGGTAGTAATCGTGATTCTGGGTGCGGGCCCAACCGAGAAAGATATCGCTCGCCCCTTGCATGAGACGCTGGCCCTCCACCACCCGCATACCCTGATGGGCATAGCGACTTTTTCCGCGAGGCGACTCCAGCACCGACCGGCGCGCTTCCTTCACTTGAAGGAAGAGTGGATCCTTTCCATCCGCCAGCAGCAGAGAAAGATAACAGCGCGTGCCGACGCTCCCCACTCCCACGACCTTGATTGCACTGTCCTGAAGGCGGTAGCGGTCGAACAACTTTTGCCTATCCAGCTGTAGCGAATTCTTGTATTGAGCAATGAATTTCGCGTGCCCTTTTTCGACATTTTTGGCGTATTCGTCAAAATGGTAGATGACCGGAGGGCTGTCCTTAATCATCCGGCGCCCGTTTACAACCTCCGTTAGCTTGGGAATGACCGCCTCAGAGTTCTGCGAGCGGGCCTGCTTCTGCTTCCTGGCCAACCGCGCTGACATGTCCTTGTCATTCCGAAAATACTCTTTGATTTGCGCGACATCGACGGTTGCATACCAGGCGTCAAGCACGGTCATTTCGGCGAACTCAGACATGCGCTTGCGATAGGACGCAGCCGCCGCTCGCGCTGCCTGATTGGCTACACTTTTCGAAAAATTCCGATCCCTCGCCGCCAACACCAGGCTGGCTCCCAATCGCCTCATGTCCCATTCCCAAGGACCAGGAAAGGTTTCGTCGAAGTCATTAATGTCAAAAACCAGCACTCGCTCGGGGGAGGCGAAGCCGCCAAAGTTCGCGAGGTGGCAATCGCCGCAGGCCTGAACCGTAATCCCTGAAACCGGCGTGTTCGCGAGGTCTCGCGCTTGAATCATGGCCGCGCCGCGGAAGAAGGTGAAAGGCGAAATCGCCATCCGCTGATACTTAACCGGAAGCAGGCCTCGAATTCGGCCGACGTCGGACTCCTCGAGCAGTTTGACGATATCCTGCGTCTTTGCGCGTGGTTTCCATTCGGCATGGGCAGTGCGGGGGAGTTTTTCGCGCAGCCCTTTTCCTTGTTTGCGCCTATCACTCCTGGACAGGCCGACTGCAGATTTCATCTGATTCTCCTTACCTAAACGTGCACTTGACATCCGGTACCTATATTCAATGCATCTGGTCCTTCACGACCTTTGAGATCACTAAGCCCGGCAACGTCCTGGTTAGCCAAGCATCCTTACGATCCGAATCAGCTCAACAACGGGCGTCGCATAAAGGATAACGGGAACCATTGGCAATGCAGCTGATATGGCCAACGTGATAAGAGTTGGCTTGTCGATCGGCACAATTCCCATCTGTCTGACGATGGTAAAGCTACTTCCGAGATCGGCTAAAGAAGACGCGTCGGCGCTTCCCAAAAGAGTCTCGTTTGCAGGTCCTTTCTTCTGGACCCATTTCTGATCAAACAATTGGTTATGGATAGTCACTTGAGCTCCGTAATCGAGCAGCGCTCTTCTTTTGACTTGAAGCAAAACAGGCGCAACGACCAGGAGTGGAACAACAAGGAAAAGAACCGCGAGGACTCCATAAGCGATCATGGGAAATTTAAGAGAAGAAAGGGACTCGCCCTGATAGGCGATGGCATTTCCCACTTGGCCGGCAACCACGACTCCCCCGGCGAAGACGATCGGACTGAATGCCTTTTGGCCCTCAGATAGAAAACCGAGGCCAGCAGCCAAATCGGTGTGTGTGGCAACAAGAAATAGCTTGATTCTTGAGACGCTCCAGAGGAACGAAGTCCAGAGAAACATCCTCCACACCCACCTCAACAAGAGAAACCGGAAGATCGGGGTACTCACAAGGTTGAACCACCAACCCGCGGCGCTGACTGCCCCTGTGCTCAGGGTATGCCAGTTCGAGATACCGCTCATCAGCAATTCGGTTTTGACGATGAAAATGGACGGGAAGAGCGCCAAGAGTGCTAAACAGGTTTCAGGTACAAAGCCATCACGCCACCGCGATGTTCGCTCGAGCACTTGTTCAAAAGATGAGAGCACTTCCCCAGTTACCAATTCGGTCCTAAGGAATTCAAGCACGAGGGTTCGCCACCGTCGATCGATTCTTGATTCGGAGAGAATCAGGATCGGCGCAGCAATCAAGAGACGCGCGTTGATAGCAAGATCGCGAAGGAAGGGAATGTTGATCTGTCGTCCCCAGGCCAGCCCCTGCATCAAGGACAACAAAAGCAAAGGAAGCCACGTGATCAGGACGACGAACAAGGCTCTCCGAAGAACCAGACGGCGTCCGTCTCCTGCTTGACCGAGGCGAACCAGGAGCCCGTGCAGCGCTCCGCCGCGAGTGATCGAGAAATTTTCCGCAATCGAGGAGGTCACCTGAGCCACTGACCTGCTTACCTGACGCACCCGCAAACGGATGCCCTTCTTACCGCTATGGTCGCCTTCAACGTCCGTAGGATCGGCCGGTACACCCAACCATGGCCCAGAGTCTATCGTAGGTTTCAAACGCGTACAGGAAAGCATACGCCTTTAACCCAGTAAGCAACCGTTTAGTGGATCAGCCCATTCGTCACCAATTGGCAGCCCAGTGGTAACCGTTCGGGGCAAGCTGTCGCTGCCACATCCGCTTCCCGCCTAGACCACAAAAAGCCAGATGCGTAGCGCTGGAAACGACAGGGGTTCCGCGCTACGCATCTGGCCACAGTTGTTGACGTGAAAGGGCAGGCTAACTACATGCCGGCCATGCCCTTGTTGATCATTAGTTTTACATCGACTCGCTGGTTGAGTTCGCGCCCCTGCGGATCTGTATTCTCGGCGTCAGGATGGGTAGAGCCGTAGCCAGCCGGTGCGAGGATCCGCCTCAACGGGATATTTCCGTGGTTGCGAAGATAGTTTGCCACTGCAGCCGCACGATCTTCGCTGAGTTGCTGGTTCACCGCTTTCGTTCCCGTCTTGGAGGCGTAGCCCGCGACCTCGATCATGTAGCCGTCGGTCGACAAGGCAAGCGCGGCAAGCTTGTCAAGATCCGCCTTCGCGGCGTCATCCAAAGTGTACTTGCCGACAGGATAGAAGATCGCGGCTTCGGCCACCGTTTTGTAGTCGTCGAGGTCAGATACGCGCTTGTTCACCATTTGAACGTCTGCGGCATTCATCACCGCCACGGCACCGGCTGCCTGGGCCATGGAACCGGCCTGGTTAGCTGAGGCTTGCGCCTGATTCGCCGAGGTCTGCGCGGTGCCCGCCGCAGCCACTCCCTGGTCGGCCGTCGATTGCGCCTGGCCGGCAGCTGCCTTGTTGGCAATAATCTGCTGTTGCTGAGCCACTTCGATCGCGAATACATCCGGCGAGAAGGTGATCTTGGTCGCCTCCAGCTGGTTGCTCGCGTTGCCTACGCCCTCTGCGCTAATCGCCAAGCCAGGAACCATGGCCGTGACGTCCATGTCTTCGTGACGATGGAATACGACTCTGTGCTTGTCCCGCAAAACCTTGGTATCATCAGTGATCTTAACCACCGCGGTAGAACCGGTCTTCTTGTCCTGCACCTTGACCAGGTCTCCGCTTCTGGAAATGATCGTCCCCTTCACCTTTCCTTTTTCTCCAGACGTAAACGTCTGCGCAAAGCTCACAGATGCCAACACCATGAGCGCAAGCAGGAGCGTGCAAACCCTTGTGCCCCCACGGGTATACCTGCTATTCAGTGATTTCATCGGAAACTCCTTCTTTCGTCTTTCTGGTTGATGTATTAACTCAAACTAATTTATTTCGAAGCCTTTGGTGGGCAGTGCTCATCGTAGATAGCCTGCATTCGTTTCAGCTTGAGCACACCGTAGAAAACGATAATCGCCATGACGGCAACGAGCAAAGCACCGACCCGCTTTTCTATGGAGTACTCACCCACGCGGTAGGCGATATAACTGGTCATGATCAAGCAGAAAATAACCGCGTTGATGAGCCAGTTCAAAGGCTTCGTCACCACGTAGCTCAAGGTACCGAAGCCGGCAAGCTCGTAGATCAGGAACGGTATGATCGCTACGGCCGGCAGTAGTTCGGAGGCGCCGAGGGTAACGTCGACGGAATCAGGCAGCTTGGAATGCAAGAGCGCGCTGTGCGCTAGTTCGTGGAACAGCGTTGGGATCGCGCATAAGAAAGGCACCACTGCGAGCAGCTCGATGGCCAGCGCTCCGCTCCAGGTGCCCACTTTGGAGGCGGCATCCGCACCGGCGCCTGATGATTCTGAACCGATGAACAGGCCCCCAACAACAGCGGACGCGCTGGAGAGCATCAGCAGTTCGACGGTGATCCCGAAGCCTGCAGGTTCGCCGGTCTTTAGCAGCAACAGACCCATGAAGCCAGGCAGGTAAAACAATACGCGCACCAGCCGGGCCCAAACGCGTGCGTCGCGCTCCGGAGGCAGGATTGGGAGCGGGCGTCCATCGGCTCCAGTAGTCTCTCGAGTCATCTTCGACATTGTCGTTCCTATAGTTATGCGAGAAGTTTAGCTTCTGATCTTTGCTCGCCGTCGCATCAAGTGCGCGACGATTGTGTGGGAAGTGTCTCAAGCCGACCGCCTGGCGTGAACCCACAAAAATACTAGATATCCCAACGAAAAACCTAGTGGCCGTGCGTGCCCCTGACTATCCAGCCCCACATCATCTCCACGCGCTCACCCGTGCTTCCTGTGTTTGCCTGCTGTGATGCCCAGGACTTCTTCTACAGCCGGATCGTCTTTCTTGAGTTCGGCCAGGAGCCCTTCATCGGTTAAATCGAGCGGATGCGAGTTTTCCCAGTCATGCTGCAGTGTCTTCGAAATGCGCTTTGTGATGTGCTCATCACTGACCTGGATAGCCAGTTCGCGGCGGCTGTCGAAACTGCCGGGGGCGAGATTAATCGAGCCGATGATGGCCAGGCTATCGTCGGCCAGAAGCAGCTTAGCGTGCAGCTTGATGTGCTTGAGCTTATGGATCTTGACCAGACATCGGGACTTCCCTTCGCATACTGCCCTAATCCGTTTCGCCACCAGACCTCCCTTCTGAGGCCGCGCGAGACGAGAAACAACGTAGCAAAACAATATCGGGGCGCCGAGCGAGTGCGAACTACCAAAACTACCAGTTTGCTCCTCTTTCCTGTCAATCAATCGCTCGCATGCAGGTTCAGTGCAAACCCGGTGGTGAACTGGAACGAGTTCTTTTTGTAGCCCACCTGGGGGTTATTCAAGAAGGTGTCGATCGTCGATACCGAAAAGGCCAGCCTCTTGTAGACAGGCAATCTTATCGAGCTGCGTCCCGAGGCGGAGAAGGCGCTGGCATCGTTCCATGCAAGGTCTGCCAGAATCTTTTCATCAAACTGCAGCTTGCCCCACTTCCGTGTGTACCCCTCGGTCAGTGTCGATGCGATCAGGTGGAGCGATAGCGCTTCTACGTCGATGCTTGGATTTGCCTGGAATTCCTGAGTTTCATAGTGCAGATCGGCAGTAATATCGAGCTCGGCCTCTTTCTTCTTCAACAGGGTTGCGCCGATTCCGCCGCCGTATTTCTGCTGCAGTACAAGGCCCTGGGCATAATTGTGATCGAGAGAAAGCACCTGCAGATAGTAGCCTCGCGGGCTAAAGTATTCGTCTCGTTCCCCGCCTACGTGGAAGATATTGGTGATCGTCGTTTCGGTCCCGGGCTGTGTCGTCTTTCCTGCACTCAGCGTGAAGTCAGCCGTGGTGCGGAGCTTCGGCTCCAGCCAACTTACCGTGGGAATCGACCGCTTGAGTGCCGTATCCACCTGGTAGAGGGAAGTGTTTTGGGTTGAGTAAATCATCGAAGTTCCGGTCGTGATGTGCCCATCCCAACCCGATCTGAAACCTATCTTTGTGTTTATCTCTTTCTGGTATGTAGCATCGTCAACAACAGATGCGATTTTAGAGGTTGGTATCTCTTTTGCCGCAGCGGCCTCCTTGGTAGCGGCTGGTTTCGCCTCGGGCGCGGTGGGTACCTCACTTATCGCCGGTTTGGCCGTGGATACGGGAGAGACGATAATTCCCTTTTCACCAATTTTTATTGCTCCCTGGGGTACGATCGCGCTATCTCTCGCCTCCTTTAGATCTTTTGGAATGACCGCGAAGTCGCGACTGGACTTCAATTCCTCCACATTTTCCCACTTAACCGTTACTTCCCCCGCCAGATCGCTCTTGAACTTGACCTCAGTCCCAGTGGAAGTGAGCAGCTGCCCGGTTAACCTATCGCCGTTCTTGAGAGTCAGCTCCTCCTTGATTTCCGGTTCCTTTTTCTTTGCCGGCTCTACAGGGTTCTTGGCAGCAGCCTGTGCCAGTGAAGACAGCGGGGCCAAGAGCAAAAGAGAAAGAGCGGCCGCGAGTTTCTGTCCGCGGCCGAATGGATGAAGGCGACATTCTCGAAATCGCGCCATGTTTAGCATGGGGGGTGTTCTCCTCACAGGGTGTACCTATGAATGTGACTTGTTAGCCGATTTGGCAAGAGGCCACGCAGGCTACCGTGAAACCAATCCCGGCAAATCACTGCGATGTGTCAAACGCATAGTGCGGGATCCTTTTAGGCGACACAAGGATCGCAGCCGATGCGCAAGTGCAGTTTACGGCGCGTCAAAACGCTCCTGTAACTAGCAAAAGTGGCAGGCGAATTAGGGAATCTGAGCCGGAGAACTACTGTTCGGCCGTATCGGCGGTTAAGCCGGCCCGAAACTCGACAACGGGACGGCGCTGGCTTCCCTCTCTTTGTTTTGGTTCGTCACTAGCATTACTGCTAGTGGGCCAGTCCCGTGGAGGCCGGTATGCTTCCCTTGGGCTAGAAGGCCTGCAAGGAGGAAAGACCATGAGTGCTGATGCGATCTCGCAGGCCGAGAAGTTGGACAAGATCAATGGCGTTCCCGTACCCGGCATCCTCGAGACCAAAGCCATCGCCGAACAAGGACTCATCTACGGACTGCCGCTGGTGATGTATTACACGTCGGCATACGAGTTGTTTGTGGACACAACTTCGTCCCAATACAAGGCGCCAACCGGCACGCTCACTAATGAAGCACGGGTGTTTACCTACGAAGACACAGCGGTCATCACGCCCAATAGCGACACGCCGTACTCCTTGATGCAGATCGACCTGCGCGCGGAACCGACGGTGATATCGGTCCCTGCGGTTGCAAAGCCGCGCTACTACTCCGTGCAGCTGACCGATGCCAACACCTTCAACTACGGATACATCGGCAGCCGGACCACGGGCGCCGAGGCGGGCGACTTCATGATCGTTGGCCCCGATTGGAAGGGTGAAGTCCCCGCGCAAATCAAGCAGGTCTTCCATTCGACGACGCCGTTCTCCGTTGTGATCTTTCGCACCCAACTCTTCGATGCAGCGGATATGCCGAACGTGGTCAAGATCCAGGCCGGGTACAAGGTGCAGCCACTCTCCGCCTTTCTCAAGCAGCCCGCGCCTCCGCCTCCGCCCGCGATCAACTACCTCAAGGCCGACGCGGAAATTGCGAAGAAGGAGTTTTGGCAGCTACTCGACTTTGCTTTGCAGTATTCTCCGGCTGGCCCGGAAGAGGTGGGAATTCGCGCGAAGCTGGCGAGCATTGGAATCGGTGCCGGCAAACAATTTGAAATGAAAGACCTCTCTCTGAGCATAAGGCCGAGGTCCTGCTTGGGATGAAGCAGGGCATGGATGCGGTCGACAAGTACATTGCCAGCGGAGGAGCAGTCATCAACGGCTGGAACGTGGGCTCATTTTTCGGCGATCGTGCCTTCTACAGCGGAGACTGGCTCAAGCGGGCCGCGGCCGCCAAGGGTGGAATTTTCGGTAACAGCGCGATCGAGGCGATGTACCCCTTGACCCGAATCCTGCCCAACGGAGAGAAGCTCGACGGCAGCAAGCATAAGTACACTTTGACCTTTGCCAAGGGTGAGCTTCCGCCGGTGAACGCATTTTGGTCGGTGACGATGTATGACGGCAAGAGCCAGTTCCTGATAAAGAATCCCGATTAACCGGTATCTGATCAACTCTCCCATGTTGCCGGACATGAAGACGAATCCGGATGGTTCGCTAACGCTCTATATCCAAAAAGACTCGCCGGGCAAGGAGAATGAAGCCAACTGGCTGCCTGCCCCCGATGGCCCGATTTACCTGGTGATGCGCTTGTATTGGCCGAAAGAGTCGGCGCCTTCCATACTGCCGCCGGGCAAGGGCACCTGGCAGCCGCCAGCGCTTGTTAAAGCCTCCTAAGGTCCGGAAGAATCCCGAGAAAAGAGACAACCCATGAAGGCAATCGGTTTAACGTTGAGTGCGATTCTACTGTTTGCGGCTAGCCCGATTGGCCACACCCAGAGCCAATCTACAGGAACAGACCAAGGCATCGAATCCGTAGATGTGGTTAAGTCCACTGCTACGGTCGAGAAAATAGACCTGAAAGATCGCAAGGTTACTCTACTGTTACAAAACGGCAAGAAAAAGACCTTCAAGGTAGACAAGAGCGTTCAAAACCTCGACCAGGTCCAGGTGGGAGATCGCCTGAAGATGGCTTACACGGAAGAACTCCTCATCGCGGTTGGCAAGTCGAACCAGGCACCCGGCGCAGGCTCCGCCGGAGAAGTGGCCGTGGCGCAAAAAGGCGACAAACCCGGGGTCGTCATGGTGGATACCTCCGCCCTGAGTGCAAAGATTCTGGCGGTGGACCCGCAGAAAGATCGTGTGACCCTGCTCGATCCGGACGGCAAGAAGAAAACCATCAAGGTGAGCAGTAAGATTACGAACCTCGACCAGCTACAGGTAGGCCAAACCGTGGACATGGTCATGACCGAATCCCTGGTGGTCCAAATCGTTAAGTGATTCCTGGACCATCAAGGAATTCCTGACGGCCTGTCATAAGTGACAGTAGGCAAGCCGCAGTTCCGGGAGAATGATCGCGGTAAACACTGGTGCTAACGGAATTACACGTAAAGGATAACGATCATGAAGACGAAATACGCATTGTGCGCCCTGCTTCTGTGCATCGCGTCCGTGGTTGCCCTAGGGCAACAAGTCTCAGTAAATTACAACCGCAGCCAGAGCTTTTCGCAGTATCACACCTACGCCTGGGGCGGTGGCAACGCCAACGAAATCCAGAACTCGATCCTGGCGCAACAAGCCAAATCAGATATCGACAATGCGATGCAGGGTAAGGGTTTCCAACTGGTGACGGAATCCCAGAATCCCGACATCATCCTCACCGCAAGCGGCGGCATGAAACAGCAGACCTCCTACCAGGCATGGGGCATGCGTGGCATCGGTGGCGGAATGGGCGGAATCACACCCGAGCAGAACGTGATAGGGACGATGATTGTCGACCTGTACGACGCGAAGACCAAGTCCCTGATTTGGCGGGGAATTGCTCAAAATACCCTGAGCAATAACGGCAACAAGAATTCGCAGATGGTATCGAAGGCTGTGCAGAAAATGTTCAAGCAATGGCCCGCCTAGGAGCCGCCACGGCAGGCGAAGGAACTGAAAGGAGGTTCCTCGTGACAGACCAGAGCCACTTTACACTGGCATTTCCCTTGAAGGCGCCCTCAGACGCAAAAGCGTTGGCGGAGCAACTCCCCCCCCTGATGCCGGCGCTCTTCCAGGCGGAGGATGGGATCGGCACCATACATTACTCACGCTTCACCGTGCTCAGCGAGAAAACACTGCTGTTCCTGGGCGACTTCGACGGCGAATTCGCTGACCTCTTTGGCGAGTTCGCCAAACATACAGGACCGCTATTTGATTTTATCTTCCAGCATGTAGACAATCCGCCACCCACTCCGGTGGCCGAACATGCAGATGCGTTCGTCGATTGGGCCGAGAAGCACCTTTTGAGCCCGGTGAATCGCTACACCGCGTACCCAGGCGCCACGGTAAAGGAGATCAGGGCCCTGGCATCCGCAGCAGGCCTCAGCGGGGACGGTGTACTAAATCCATTCCTGGTGATCCTGCCAATAAAATCAGCACTTGCTTTCACCGAGATAAAACTGCTGCTGCGCGCAAGGGGGCGCGGAACAACCCACGATCTGGACAAGGTCGGCACGCCCCACTTTGCGCAATTCGTGCCGCTTGAGGACCACCAGGTTGGCTTCTTTACCGTGTATGACGGCTCCTTCGATACGTACATCTCCGACTTCACCAAGAACATTGGAGAAGTCTTCGATCTAATATTCAAATTCTGCACAAACCCGCCACCCTCGCCCTGCCGAAAGTACCTGCAGGAGTTTATCGACTTCGCGGCGAAGGCAAACCGCCAGCCGATTGGGTTCTACCAGGCGTATCCAGGCCTGGGCGTTCAGGACATTCACGCCTTGCTCGCCGATAGCAGGGCCGCCGCGGCGCCGCAGTAAACCGTGCATCCACAAGAGGCAAGCGGTGAGCGAAGATAAGAGATCATGGTCTGCAGAATCGTTCTTTCGCAAACTGGTGACCCCCCGGGGCGGGAAGGAAGATCCTGAGACACCTGGCCGCCCGGAGAAGTCCGCACTCGACCTGAGTGATATTCAGGGGTTCATCCTGCGTGGATACAGAATGCCCATGGTGCGGCATTTCGTGCTTTCCGTGGGCGTTGCTGCGCAGGCGCGCGAGCTTCTGGGGAGGCTGGTCAGCGGCGACGAGTCGGACGCGCCGCAGATTACCACCGCAGAGGACTGGCATGTAGGCCTCGCTCCCGGACCAGGAGACGATCCCGCCGATCCTCCCCGCCACAAGCCCGACTACTGCCTTAACCTGGGCATCACCTGGCCAGGCCTGGTCGCGCTGGAGATCAGAGATCGTGTGCCAACGCTCTCGTTCAAGTCGTTCGGCGCGTTCGTCGCCGGAGCGGCTGCACGGGCGAGCCTGGTCGGCGATACGGGGGCAAGTGCACCAGAAAACTGGATCAGCGCCTTTGGCAGGGGAAGCGAGCACGTCCTGGTGACGCTACACGCCATAAGTCCGGAGGCCATGACGGCCTATAGCCATCGGCTGTCTGCCCTGTTTGCCGAAGGCGGAGCGTTTCAGGAGATTTGGCATACCGACGGGAGCGCCTGGCTGCAGATGGTCGATGGCAAGCCCCAACCCTGCGCCAAAGTTCCCTTCGGATACACCGACGGCATCAGCATGACCACCATTCGCGGCGGTCCCGAACGATATACGCCAGATCACCAGGAGCCATGCGAACCATGGCTCTTTGTTTTACAGGACGAAGCCGAGAACTACTTCGTGCCTGAGCCGCGAGAGCTCGGCCTGAACGGGAGCTTTGCTGTCTTCAAGATGATCAAGACGGACGTAGTTGGGTTTGAAGAGTTTTTGCAATCGCACAAGGATAAGATAGATCCCGAGCTGCTCGCCGCCAAGATTTGCGGACGCTGGCGCAACGGCACCCCTCTGGAATTGTCGCCGGAAACAGACAGTCCGCCGGGAGGAATTTCCCCCGATCAGCTGAACAACTACGGATACGTGAACGCAGACGAATCGGGCGACCCCAAAGGGCTGCGCTGTCCTGTGGGCGCGCACATGCGCCGCGTCAATCCACGCGACCAGCCAGTCACGGGGCAAGGCAAGCCTGGGGGCAGCAATAATACTCATCGTCTGATCCGCCGCGGCCTGCCCTACGGACCGAACTATGATCCGGCGCAACCCTACGACGGTATCGAGCGTGGCCTTCTCGGCTACTTCATCAACTCGAGCATCGAGAATCAATATGAGTTCGTGCTAGGACATTGGGTAAACGACGCCGAGTTTGCGGGGGCCGTCAGGTTGGATCCTAAGGCGAAAGATCCTATGATCGGCACGCAAGACCCCAAGGAAAGCATCTTCGTTATTCCCCAGGCAAATGGCGCCCCCCCAATCAAGCTGACGGGGTTCTCCAGCTTCACTACGACGAAGGCCGCCGCCTACTGCTTCTTGCCGAGCGTCACCGCAATTAAATTCATCTCCAAACTGGGATAACGAAAAGATACGCGTTGAGGAGGGCCGAGACCTATGCTGTGGTTGACCAGGTGGTTCGGAGTGACCGGGTAGCGACAGTGAGCGGAACCTCGCCGCGGGAATCGTCTGACATCGAGGAGATTGTCCGAACAACCCTCAAGGTGCAGGCGACTTCCGCTGCTGAGCAACACCGGCGCGCTTGCTCGTGGAACACATGCGAAGGGGGTCTGCGCGCGGGCCCAGTTCGAAGTCCTTGACGTTACAGTCGGACGCGATCCTCAGCTGGCGGCGCGGCTCGCCAAGGGGATATTTGCCAAGCCCGGCGTATATCCCGCGGTCGTGCGCTGGGGAAACGCTGATTCAAAGAAGAACTCGGATTTCAAGCCCGACGTCCGGTCTATGTCATTCTCGGTCGATCTTACGCGGGGTGGCTTGGCTGTCGCCGGCGGGAACGGTGGCCGACAGGATTTTTCACTGCAGAACGCTCCGCCTCTGCCCATCAACGACTCCCCTGCATTTGCGGCGATCATGAGGGTACTGGCGGCATCGAACCCACTCTCCGGCTTGTTGTCATTGTCGTTCAAGGACAAACTACGAGTGCTGAGGATACTGACTCTGGCAAAACTGCAGATGAGCCAGAAGATCCGGCCTTATCAGCAACTCCGCTACTGGAGCAACGTACCCTTTCGCCACGGACCCATCGACGTTGTCCAGTATTCGGCTATCCCTTCACCGGACAATCTGGCGCGCCCTCTGCAGAAGAGCAACCCGAAAGGTCTGCAGGACGAGCTGGTCCGGCACCTCAACGAGGATGGCAGGATGAGCAGCTTCGATTTTGCCGTCCAACTCCTCGACGCCGAGAAGATGACTTATTGGGGTAAACGCTACGACGCCAACTTCTGGATTGAAAACGCGAGTGTCAAGTGGAAAGAAGCGGAAGCGCCTTTTCACACGATCGCGCGCCTCACCCTGCTATCGCAGTCTCAGCTTCGCCCAGATGCCGGCGAAACCGTCTATTTCGATGTCACCAGACACTCGACCCCTGACAGCACGCCGGTTGGAAGCATCAACCGCGCTCGCTGCTTTGGGGAGGCCGCCAGTAGAGAAGCACGCCTGCGCGCGAACAGCAGCCCCCAAAGTGGAATCGCAGCGGATGTGCACGCCTCTGCCCCAGCATTGGAGCGGGTCGCTACAGCAAAGAACATCGAGTGATCTCCGACCGACGTGAAAGCAACCTGTCGCCTGTTGAGTACGGGTCCAAGAGAGGAAAGCCGTGACCGCCGCAACAGGAGACTTTCAAAACGGCGGCCACACGTTCCCAAGGAATGCGTTGCACGCTTTCCACGTTTTGATCGGGCCGACGGGCGTAATCTGCAATCTCGACCGCAAGTACTGTTTCTTTTTGTCGAAGGAAACGCTGCATCCGGGCAGCCCTTCCGGATGGCCGACGATCTTCTGGCAATCTCTCGCAAACAGCTTCTTGAAAGTCACCGAGTTCGGATGCGGATGTGGCTTGGCAGCGCGGACACCAGGTTGACTTCAATATTCTCGACACAGTACGCCCCGACTGTGAATATCCAGTTGGACATTTAAGACGCTAAGGCCGTCGGCAAAAAAATCACTAAGAGTCAGAGCAGAAGGAGAACAAGATGGCAGATCCAAAGATGAATGGTGCTCCGGGTTCACCCAGCGCCACGACCTCCCTCGACGGAAAGCAGCTTCCGCCATTGCCCCCAACATTCGGCGGGGTGATCAAAGACAGCGCCACGGAGTCCACCCCCTGGTGGGCGCCGCGTGTCGTGCCGCCCAAGGGTGCTCCAAACGTTCTACTCATCATGACCGACGACCAGGGCTATGGTGTTTCGAGCACGTTTGGCGGCGTCATCCCAACGCCCGCGATGGACCGCCTCGCCCAGGGGGGATTGCGCTATACCCAGTTCCATTCGACCGCACTCTGCTCACCGACGCGGGCGGCGCTCATCACCGGTCGCAACCATCACTCGGTAGGCTACGGCGTGATCGGGGAACTATCCACGGGTTATCCTGGCTACGATTCCGTCATGAGCCCGGAGAAAGCCACCATCGGCACCATTCTTCGCGATAACGGCTACGCCACCTCATGGTATGGCAAGAACCATAACACTCCTACCTTTCAATACAGCCTGGCTGGGCCCTACGATCAATGGCCATCGGGGATGGGCTTCGATTATTTCTACGGGTTCATGGGCGGCGAAACCGACCAATGGACACCTTATTTGTTTAAGGACCACACCCAGATCTTTCCGTGGATCGGGCGTGAGGACTACAACCTCACCACTGACATGGCCGACGAGGCGGTTAAATACCTGGGCGACCTGAACGCGCAAGCACCCGACAAGCCTTTCTTCCTTTATTACGTGCCCGGCGGAGCGCATTCCCCGCACCAGCCAACAAAGGAATGGATAGAGAAGTTCAAAGGCAAGTTCGACATGGGCTATGAAAAGATGCGCGAAGAGATTTTCGCGAATCAAAAGCGGCTTGGCGTGATTCCAGCGGATAGTGAACTCACCGATTGGCCCGACGGTCAGCCCGAGTTTGGTGGGGCCAAATTGCCCAGGTGGGACTCGCTCTCAGTAATCCAAAAGAAATTCTTTGCCCGCCAGGCTGAAGTCTTCGCAGCGTATGTAGCCTACACCGACCATGAGATTGGCCGGGTAATTAAGCAGGTCGAGGATATGGGCAAGCTCGACAACACGCTCATCATCTATATCTGCGGCGACAACGGCAACAGTCCCGAAGGCACGGAGCAAGGCACCTTCAACCAGATGACCGCCTACAACGGCCTTGTTGACGGCCCGGCGGTCAAACCCGTCGAAGTGATGAATGCATTGCATTACGAGAATTGGGGTTCGGACAAAACATATCCGCACATGGCGGTGCAATGGGCGTGGGCGTTTGATACACCCTTCAAGTGGACCAAGCAGGTGGCATCCCATTTCGGCGGAACGCGGCAAGGCATGGTCCTATCGTGGCCCGGCCACATCGAGGAACCGGGGGCAATCCGCTCGCAGTTCCATCACATCATCGATATCGTGCCCACGATCCTCGAAGCCGCCGGCATCCAGGCCCCGGAGATGGTCAACGGCATCCCGCAAAAGCCCATCGAAGGCGTCAGCATGGGTTACACATTTGCCAAGGCGAACAGCGGCGCACCCTCGACGCGCACCACCCAGTACTTCGAGATGGCCTGCAACCGGGGTATCTATCATGAGGGCTGGTACGCCTGCACCACTCCATTTGCCGCACCCTGGCTTCTGGGGACTGGCAAGCTGCCGGGCGTCAATGATTACGAGTGGGAACTCTACAACGTTATAGAGGACTATTCGCAAAACAACGACCTTAAGGCCAAATTTCCGGAGAAGCTCAAGGAACTGCAGGCATTGTTTCTGTCGGAAGCCGCGAAATACCAGGTCTTCCCCTTGGATAATAGGGCCTTCGTGCGCCTTTTGACACCGCGACCGAGCGCTACCGAGGGAAAGACAGTCTTCACCTACACGGGTGTAAAGGCCGGGATACCGGTTGGTAATGCTCCCAGCATCCTCAATAAGGATTACACCATCACCGCCCAGATCACCGTTCCTGAAGGCGGCGCGGAGGGTATGATCGTGACGCTTGGCGGCCGCTTTGGTGGCTATGGCCTCTTCCTGCAAGATGGCAAGCCGGTCTTCGTTTACAACCTTCTGGATCTGGAGCGAATTCGCTGGGAGGGCGGTATCGGCGCCATCCTCGGCAAAAATCTATTTGGCAAGGCGCTCGAGCCTGGTCAACACACCATCGTCTTTGATTTCAAATACGATGGCCCCGGGCCCGGCAAGGGGGGCACGGGCGTGCTCTCGGTGGATGGCAAGGAATTGGCCAAGAAGACCCTCAAGCACACGATCCCGCTGTTGATGTCGATTGATGAGACCTTCGACGTTGGGCTGGATACGCGCTCGGGGGTAGATAACAGCTACGAGCTGCCGTTTAAGTTTACCGGTACGATCAACAAGCTGACCTTCGATCTCGGTCCTTCGCAGCTATCCGAAGTTGAACAAAAGGCCGCGGCCACAGCTATAGCCACGGCTCATGACTAGGTGGCCAAGGCGAGCCGAAGCGGCTGCCGAGCAGCAGGAGCTTCCCGATTAAAGACGTAGGAGGGCAGGAAAACTAAGAGCAGCTAGGCTAAATGTTTACCTCAGCAGGCTGAGGCGATTCCAGCTACGTTGGCTGTATCCGATTGAGAGGATGCATGGGCGAAGAACGTGAAAAGCTCAACCAGGCCTTCAACCGGAGCCGCTCTCGAATTGCCTATCTGAACATCGGCCTTGCCGTTGTCCTGGTGCTCGCGGCAGTCATTCAGATCTGCATCATGCTCCTGCAGCAGTGAATCGCGACCGGCAGTTACCGTTGCCTCGCTCCCTAACAAATGAAGGGCGTCCCGCGCCCCGGATTTCCTGCGAAGTTTAATGGCGTAGATGGGCTTCATGCGGCTCACCTCAATGAAAGCCGCACGTGGCTCTCTCCAATTCCCGCGTACAGAAAATGTTGGTTCGCGCTCGTTCACGAGATGTCGCAGATTCCACCACCCTCTTTCCCTCTGACTCTTCAGTCATCGGATGCAACGCGCGGTAAGCAAGCAAATTACGATCCATCTCCTCGGAAAGCGTCGTTACCTTGGCACTGTCGCAAATGACAGTGTTCCGATATCTCTGTCAGTAGAACAATCACTTGTGGTCATGGTTAACCACGCAAGCAAGTAAGGTAAAAGATTGAGAATCCGCCTGATTTGGACATTAATTTTCCCGATGCTCCTCCTTGTCGGCCGTTCTAGCAGTCCTACGCCTTCTCATCCTTCCGATTCCAATAGTCCTGCTGCCTCAACTCCCTCCGCAGCTGAAGTGGATCTTGGCGCTGATCCACTGTCGTCATGGAACAACGGAGCGGCCAAGCAGGCGATGCTCAGCTTTGTCAAGACCACGACCGACAAGGCGAACCCCCAATTTGTGCAGCCTGAGGACCGCATCGCTACCTTCGATCAGAACGGTACGACCTGGGTCGAGCAGCCCATGTATTCGCAATTGTTATTTATGCGGGACCGGCTGGTTGCTCTTTCGCCTTAACATCCGGCACTGAATCACGACTCCCGCATCGCGGACGTGGGGGTCATGTAGGAGAGACGTTATGAGTCAGGACATCAAACAAGATGAGCCACAGCCAAAGGAAGGCGAAGGTTTCCTCCGCCGCCTGCTCGACCGGATCGATCCGTCTGCTGCCGATGCCCATTCAGGATCGGCCGGGAGATCCGCACTCGACCTTGATGATATCCAGGGGATCATTATCCGCGGTTACAGTATGCCCATAGTGAGGCATTTCCTGCTATCGGTCGGCGTCCCAGCGGCGGCACGGAAGATGCTGGGGCGACTCGTCAGTGGTGACGAGGCGGACGCGCCGCAGATAACCACCGCAGAGGAGTGGCAGGTGGGTCTTGCACCCGGTCCGGGGGACGATCCGGCGCAGCCTCCACGCTGTAAGCCGGACTATTGCCTTAATCTGGGCATCACGTGGCCGGGACTTATCGCATTGGAAATCAAAGATCGCGTCCCCATGCTCTCCTTCGAGTCGTTCCACTCATTCATGGCGGGAGCGGCCGAACGAGCAGCCTTTGTGGGGGACACGGGGGCGAGTGCGCCGCAGAACTGGGTCGGCGGCTTCGGGACGGGGTCGGACCACGTGTTGGTGACGCTTTACGCCATCAGTCCGGAGGCAATGACCAGCTACAGCGAACGCCTGTCTGCTCTGTTTGCCGAAGGCGATGCTTTTCGGGAGATCTACCGCGCCGACGGGATGGCGTTAACCGAGGTAATTGATGGCAAGCCCACCTTTACCTCCAGACTCCACTTCGGCTACACCGACGGCATCAGCATGACCACCATTCGCGGTGGTCCACTCAAGTACAAACCGGATCATCAGCAGCCGTGCGAACCGTGGCTGTTTGTTTTACAGGACGGAGCTGAGAATTACACCGTGCCCGAGCCCCGGGAACTCGGCCTCAATGGTAGTTTCTCTGTCTTCAAAATAATCGTGACCGATGTGGTTGGATTCGAGAATAATCTGCAAAAGAACAAGGACAAGATTGACCCCGAACTGCTAGCCGCAAAGATGTGCGGGCGGTGGCGCAACGGCGTTCCTCTTGCGTTGTCACCAGACACTGATAACCCCGCCGACGGGCTTTCGCCCGACCAGCTAAACAATTTTGGGTATGTCAACGCCGATGGCTCAGGGGATCCCAGAGGGCTTCGCTGCCCCGTTGGGGCGCACATACGCCGGGTAAATCCTCGCGGCCAGCCAGTCCAGGGACAAGGGGAACCTGGCGGGAGCAACAATGCTCACCGAATGATCCGTCGTGGTATGCCATACGGGCCAGTCTATGATCCGACTCAACCCTATGACGGTATCGAGCGCGGGCTTCTGGGTTACTTCATCAACGCAACCATCGAGAACCAGTATGAGTTTGTATTGCATAACTGGGTAAATGACAGCGAGTTCGCCGGAGCAGTCAGGCTGGATCCTAAATCGAAGGATCCTATTGTGGGAACACAGGATCCCTCTGAAAGTATTTTCGTGATCCCCCAGGCTGATGACGCGCCGCCGATTAAGATCACCGGGTTCTCAAGCTTCCTTAGGACGAAAGCCACTGCTTACTGCTTCTTGCCCAGCATCACAGCAGTCAAATTCATTTCCGGATTGGTTTGACCGGCAGGCAACGCGATCGCCAGCGTGAAGAGAACACCTGTCACTTCTGCCAGTCGCAGGGGCACTGAACTCGCCCTAATCTTTCAGCAGACTCCGGGGCCCCAGGAGCGGAAGTCGAACAGCTCGACGCCCGTAGAACTGGCAAGATTACCCCCGAGAAACGGACTAATTAAATGCTGGCATCATCCATCGGATGGATACTCATAATTTCAGGCATCGGGACGGCTGCCGGCGGGCTTGCCGGACTGTTCTTCCCTCGAACTGCTCTGCAATTGCTGTTTGGAGTGAAGAGCTCAGACGGCGTGACGATGTTCTTCGTTCGGCATTGGGGAGCGCTGCTCTTCGTGGTCTGCGCACTGACCGTATATAGCGGCTACGTTCCCGCTTCCCGCGTTCCGATCTTGACCGCTGCCATCATCGAAAAGTTTGCCATCGTTGCACTGATCTTCCTCGGCCCCTTTAAGCGAACGATCGCTCTGACGGGTGTCGGGATCATGGACGGAGTATTAGCCATCCTGTTCACTGCGTATCTTGCGGGGCTCTAATGCCCCAGTGGCTTCAGACTGACCCACTACCGAAGCGTGAGTCGCTGTGGGTCTACTTGCATGAGGTTGATTAGTGCCTCCACAAGGCCTAAAGCAGCGCTGCCGCGACCTTGAAGTCCTGACCGGTCGGGTGGCTAATCAGGGGCCCGTCAGCCAAAAACATGCCCACCTCTCGCGGTCAGGAATGATAGTTCCCCGGAAGGGAAAGTAGGATATTCGAAACCGTAATCGTTTCTAAACCTTGAGACCTATCATCTGCGGTGCGCCTTGAGACCAAACAAAGGCCATCTTTACTTCGCCACTCCACGCCGGGTAAGTTGTTTAGAAAGAACAAACCGCTTGGTTGGGCCTTGCGATCTCACTTGTAGCACCTTTTCTTGACGTCAAGGCGCACCGCAGGTCCCTCCACTTCGCTACGCTTCGGTCGGGATGACAAAGTGGGGAGTTGCGCTTCCATGCGATGTTGTTGCTGATGGATGCGTAGATCGGAAATCCTCCGCCAACCTGATTTCGTTCGCTCCCACTCGTCTTGAACGTTTCAACACAATAAACGCTAAAACAAACGTCTACCACTAATCTGGACAGCTCTGATTTGTCATCGAACCTCTCCTCTTGCTCCTTTTAGAACGGACGAGCCGGACCGATCAGCGGCACCTTAACCGGCTTTGCCATTCCGTAGAAGACCACCACCCCTTGGCCCGCGCCGAGGGTTTGTACTGCTTCATCGGTCTTGCCCAGGGCGTCCTTGTAGTCCTGCCAGTTATTGGTGACCCAGACATCTCCGGCGGGACCGATGCCAACGTCCACCTGCAATTGCAATCCGCCGCCGACGTAACCGCCTGGAGGCGAGATGGCGTCACCGGTCTTTACGCCCGGCGGGCAGTGTTCGGTGCGGAAGCCACACAACTCTACTATTCCGGCCGACGAGGAGGCGAAGTTGGAAATCCAGACGTTATCATTGCCGTCGACTGAAGCCGCCCAGGGCCCGACTATACCCTTGCCATACACCGGCGAGAAGGGCGCCTCGGTGCCGTCGGGGCGCAACACCGTAACGCTGCCGCCTTCGTAGCCGGATTTCTCCACGGCCATGGCAGGAACCAGGACTTTGGTCGCTCTTGCCCCGGCGTCGGGGTCGTTGTCGAAGTTGAATTTAAATGCGGCCAGCATTTCCCCGAATTTCAATTCCCCCTTGGGCGAGCTGCCCAGTTTATTCGTCACCCACACGTTGCCCAGGCTGTCGATAGCGAGGCCGCTGGCAGAGTATCCTACCTTGAACGTTTCGACTTTGCTGGGATCGGAAGCTGGGAAACGAACAACTTTGTCCGTGACGGCGTTGGTAATCCAGATTCGGTCCTGCTGATCAATGGCGAGGGCGAAGGGCCCGACAAGTTTGCAAGGGTTCTTCAGCGGATCGCCGGTCTTGTTCTGGCAGTAGAACTGGACCTTAGATGGATCGCCCTGGGGTAGTTTCAGAACCTGGCCCTTGATCAGGTCCAGCGTCCAGATGTCGCCACTTGGAGTGGCGATGATGCCCTGCATCTGGCTGATCTGGCGGTTAAAGTTCCAGCCCTCGGGTGGCGAAAGCGGATTGCCGCTCTTATCGAACTTCGAGATGTTCTGGCCGGTAAAGCTGGTGACCCACGCGTTGTCCTGAGCGTCGACCGCCAATCCGAAACCGGGGCCTGCCAGACCTCCGCCGCTGAAGCCCAGGGGGCTAGGTGAAAGCGGCTTACCATTGGGAGCGAACTTGCTGACGTTGCCGGTCCACGAGGCGTCCTGGTTTTGCGCGCCGACGGAGAAGTTGTCGGCAACCCAGGCATTGCCTTCGCTGTCGAACATGAGCTTGCCGCCCCCGCTCACGCCACCACCCGTGAACTTAAGCGGGAACACGAAGGCGCTGGGAGCGAAGGTGAGATACGGCAGGTACGGTGTATCCCGCAAGAGCTTGCCGGGAATGCCGGACTTCGGCAGGGGATAGAACTGGTTGAGAAGCGCGAATATTTTGTCCGGCTGGTGCCATGGGAACGACGCGACCACTTCCGCCGCAAGAAGCGTATCCGGTGGAGCGCCGCCGCTGGGAGGCGTAGTCGCCGCGAAGAACTGGCTGCACGCATCTGGCCTCACGCGCGTGATACAACCGGCCATCACGTTGGCTAGCGTGCCGAAGTTGGCCATCGTCGGTGTCTGCGCGCTGTTGAGGGCGTCGAGAATCGTCTGCCCCCAACTGCCTGTTTCTAAATCGACGAAGTTGGGCACGTTGCCCGCCGCAATCCGCAGCTGGAGCGGGGCGCCTTTGATGGTGGTGTCGTCGATGAACTGCGCATGGGTCACCACCGATGCAATGGTAGTGAACTCGTTGATGGTGACGCGGGCTGGGGGATTGCTTCCCACGACCGCGATCAGCGCAATCGCCGGATTTTCACCGGCTCCTTGATTGGCTGCAGATACGCCACCGGTAGCTACAAGATAGAGGCTGGAGTCAGCCGTGCCAGTGCTATCGATCACGAACCGGCCATCGTTGTCGGTTTTGGTCTGTGCGAGTTGTTTGGGCTGGCCCGCGCTCGCTGCCAATAGGGTCACCGTTGATTGGGTGATGGGCTTGCCTGCGCCCAACACTTGGCCGCCGATGTCGGCAGCAAACGTCCGTGTTACAAAAAACAAATTGCAAATCATGATCGCCGCGAGCGTCGGTCTCGGAACAGCTGATCTCCATTTCATCTCATTCTCCTTAAGGACGAACTACTTCTTGCCAAGCATCACCGCTGTAAAATTCATTTCCCGACTGGTTTGACTTCAGAGACAGGCACCGGAGGCCAATGCTCGTCCTCCGGTGCTTAGCAACGAATCGCTGTTCGCCAAGACTGAGCGATCAACGCGAAGCAGCTCCTACCTTAGCGTCGGCGAGCAAGGCCCTGACATCTTGAACCGCCAGGCCTGGGTAGGCACTGTAATACCCGATGCCGGGGCGATTCATTGCTCCAGAAAAATCCAAGAACGCCTTGGCATGCTTCGCGACAGGGGTTGGCGGCGGATCGCTTACATACTTGAACATAAGGTCGAAAACCGGCCCGATCTTCTCCGTAAAGTCCCCGATGTACTTTTCGAAAGTACCGTCGAAGATGGTGAAGAAGCCGAGGTGGGTGTCCGCGAGGGGCACAAAGTGGGCGAAATGCAATGTGCCAATGGAGTTCGCTCCTTCCGTCATAGTCTTCGCCGCGGCTTTCAAAACGATGTCCTCAAAGACAAAGGCTTTCAGCTTCGATTTCATAGGCAGAGCGATCAGTAAAGGGGACTGCTCGCTACTGCCCTTGAAGCCCACGGCACGAACGGCGGCCTTGATGTCCTGAACCGAAGCGTTTCCAAAAGCGGAGTAGACGATCAGAGGATTAGATGAATGTTGTTTCACCCATTTGATGAACGCATCAGAGTTGCTGGCCACCGGCGTGGGAGGAGGGTCACTGACGTGCTTGAATATGGAGTCAAACACTGGCCCCGCAGACTTCGCCAGATCTCCACTGAGCTTTTCGAGCTCGCCGTCAACGTCGGCGAGGAAGATGAGCGAGTTATCGTCGAAGGGGAGGAAACGGGAGTAATGCACGGATCCGATGGCATCCTGCGCTTTCGCGAAATCGGCCATCAACGTGGGCAGCTCTTCTGCAATCGCTCTTGCATCTGCGGGTGATTTAATCGGAAACGTAATCGTGAGGTGACTTTGAATTAAGCTCATATTATGCTCCTTTCAGGTTAGTCAAAGCAAAGCGACCTCGTGTTCGCCGTAACAGTCACATCGTCAGTAGCTATGCTCTGGGTTAAGGGTTGATTCGTTCAATCGAAGGGCGTGGCACGCTCGTTCGCGTGGCCGTCATCCGACCCCGCGCTGTACGCAAGAGTCAGTCACGCAGAAAATCACATAGTCGATATTCACTTCACCCCATCACAAGCTGACCGGAAACTGTCAGCTGCGACAGGTGCGACAACCGTGGTCGCCATCGATTCCGAGATCTGTTGCGATTTCATTCTCGTGGAGCGTCTCACCCAGGTCCGAATCCAACGGCCACCCGTCAGTCATATTTATCTCTCCTATCCTCCGTGTGAAACGTGCGGACTAGACCGTGAACGGCCAGCCGGGCGGCGCGCGGCCTGTTGGACGTCGGAGTTCATGCTTCAGTAGACGAGCGCGCGCGTAACACTGAGCGCTGCAGATCGCTGAACTATCTATCGGACGATTTGCCTATGTCGGCCCGTGCGACCCGTGCCTGGTTGGAGGTCGAGGTGTAGACTCGCAATAGATGCAAGCGTTCCGCGCGCCGCAAGCAAAGGCTCGATCTTTAGTTCACTCCATCCCAGCTGATTGGAAAACTGTCACTTGTGACAGGGGGCGAGAGCACTCCGCGAATGCGATTCGTCAACCTTTCGGGTAGTAGATATGCGATAGGCGATCCAGGAGTGAATCGTCCCTTTATGCTTCGGCTGGTGAACCAAGAACTTCATGTTTTGCACCTTCACAATCGATTCCCGGTCGCGAAAAAGCGCTGTTAACACCGGCTAGAATTGCTCCGGCGATGCACGACTCGGGACATGGCCGCTGACTTGCGTCAACGAGACTTCCGGATTCCTGCGAAAATATCCCAATGGGTGAAGCAAACATCTCCCACTACCGTGGATTGGAAAAGATCGGCGGCGGTGGCATGGGCGTAGTCTACAAGGCACAAGACACGCTGCTTGGACGGTTTGTCGCCCTCAAATTCCTGCCCGATCACTTCGCCAACGATCATGCGGTTCTGGAACGCTTCCGGCGCGAGGCGCGTGCCGCATCGGCCCTGAATCATCCCAATATCTGCACCATTCATGAGATCGCCGAAGAAGGCGGCCGCACCTTCATCGCCATGGAGTTCCTGGATGGCGAGACGCTGAAACAGTTGATTCAAGAAGGCCCGCTTCCCATCGATCGCGTGATCGAAATCGCGATCGACGTCGCGGACGCCCTCGAAGCGGCGCATGAGAAGGGCATCATCCACCGCGACATCAAGCCAGCAAACATCTTCATTACCAAACGCGGCGGTGCCAAGGTCCTGGACTTCGGTCTGGCCAAAATGGTGCCCGTAAAGGAACTCGCAGCCGCCGGGGAGGAGTCTTCCCTGGAGCGACAGCAACTCACTGACGGCCTTGGCGCCGCAATGGGAACGGCCGCATACATGTCGCCCGAGCAAGCGCTGGGTAGACAGGTCGACACGCGCACCGATCTCTTCTCTTTCGGCATCACGGTTTACGAGATGTGCACCGGCCGCTCGCCGTTCGGGGGAGATACCACGGGCGAGCTTCTGATCTCCATCGTTCAGCAAGTCCAGATCACGCCAACTCAGCTCAATCCCGATATTCCCGCCGCCCTGGCCGGGATCATCGACCTGTGTCTCGAGAAAAACCCCGAGTACCGCTATCAGCACGCCTCGGAAATTCGCGCCGACTTGAAGCGCCTGCAACACAATCCGTCGATGGAGCCTCCCACCCACTCTGTAGCACGTCAAACACGGACATCGGTGCGCGAACTCTCAACGTCGAGGATGAGCAGCCCGCCGGAATCCACGAGATCAATTCTGCCTCGGCGCTGGCCGGTGGCTCTCGCGGCAGTTTTTGTGCTGCTCGCTGGCGCCTTTGTCTACTTCCGGTCGCGTCCACTGCCACCCCCGAAAGTCTCGAATTATGTCCAGCTCACCCAGGACGGTGAGCCGAAGGTTCTGGAGGCGACCGACGGGCTGCGCCTTTATCTCGGCATGAGAACCCCTTCCAACAGGACGATCGCGGAAATTTCCGTCTCGGGTGGCGACCCGATTCCGATCCCCGTCCCCTCCGAAGGCCTGACCCCGCTCAGCGTTTCTCCCGATGGATCTAACCTTCTCGCCGTCGACTTGTCGGGGGCCCTCTGGAGTCTGCCGACACTCGGTGGTGCGCCTCATCGCGTGCCAACTACTTTTTCATTGGTCGCGTCTCAAACGGCTGTCTGGTCTCCGGACGGAAAGATGCTGGCGTACTGCCACGGGAACGACTTGTTTCTGGCAAGAAGCGATGGCGCCGAAGCCCGCAAGCTGGTCACCGTCCCCGGTATACCTTACGACCCTCAATTTTCGCCCGATGAAACAAAGCTAAGATTCAGCATAAGGAATCCGCAGTCGGGCGACCGCGCCCTGTGGGAGATCACCGCACAAGGAACAAACCTGCACCCCTTGCTTCCAGGTCTGCATACCCCAGCGGACGAGGAACATGGCAAGTGGACCCCGGACGGAAAGTACTTCGTCTTCCAGTCAGAGGGACAGATTTGGGTTCTTCCGGAAAGGACAGGTTTTTTTCGCAGATCCATTGGGACGCCCGTCAAATTGACTGAAAGCCCGCTCAGCCTCGATTCGCCCCTGCCCGGCAAGGACGGCAAGAAGCTCTTCCTGGTGGGCCACAGGTTGTTGGGCGAACTAGTGCGTTATGACGCGAGGTCTGCAGAGTTCCTGCCCTTTCTTTCCGGAATCTCGGCGGAATTCGTTTCCTTCTCGAAGGATGGCCAATGGGTGGCATACGTCACCTATCCCGACGGCGTCCTCTGGCGAAGCAAGGTGGATGGGAGCGAGCGTCTAGCCCTCAGCAATGCTGAGATGTATGCAAGGCTGCCGCGTTGGTCTCCAGACGGCAAGCGCATCGTCTTCTACGGTTGGGACCTTGAAGGCAAACTGCTGGTCGACAATCGGGTCAGCATCTCAGCACAACCCTATAAGGTGTACGCAGTTTCTCGAAACGGCGGGGTCCCGGAGCAATTGATTCCCAACGATCCTGATCCTCAAAGTGACCCCAACTGGTCGCCTGACGGCAGCAAGCTTGTCTTCGCAGGCCGCGTGGATACGGGGTCCTCAGCGATCCGTGTGCTCGACTTGACAAGCCACAAAATCTCCCCCCTTCCAGAGTCCCAGGGATATTACTCTCCACGCTGGTCACCCGACGGACGATACATTGCGGCCATGTCGGCAAAGACCGACGGTATTTTTCTCTTCGATCTCCGGACACGAAAGTGGTCAGACCTGACGCAATTAACAGCCGGCTTTCCTAACTGGTCAGCGGATGGAAGATATATATATTTCCTGGGTCGAGTGCCTTTCGTGGGTCGAGCACCGGACCGGGCAGTGCTCAGGATCGGTATCCTCGACCGCAAAGTGGAAGTGGTGGCCGATCTCAAGGACTTGCCGACTACCGGGTATTGGACCGCCTCCCTGACCCTGACCCCCGACGATTCCCCGCTGCTGCTCCGCAACAACGGCACCCAGGATATCTATTCGCTCGACTGGGGAAAGTAGGACGTGGGGAAAGTGGGACGGAAATGACCCTAATGGAATCGCGTCGGCTTGAAAGCTACCTCCCGAGTCACGGGCACCCTGGGAAATGAGGAGACGAAACCGACTCAGACGAGTGGGTGGCCGAAGAGGAAGCGCGCTTTTAAAACTGTCTCAACCTAAGGGGTCACCCCACAGGACTTCTAGCGCCTATAGCGCTTTTTGCGCTCATTTTTTGGCATTTTGGAGTCACAATACCGCGCTGGCCCCGGAACCCACCCAAAGGGGGTCTGCGCCCGGCCCAGTTCGAATCCTTGAGTAAAAGCTGGACGGGACCCCCAGCTGGCCGCCTGGCTCGCCACTGGGACGTTTGTGAAGCCCGGGGTATATCCCGCCGTGGTGCGCTGGGGGAACGCCGATTCAAAGAAGAACTCCGATTTCAAGCTCGATGTCTTCGGGGGAGGCCGCCAGCAGAGAAGCACGCCTGCGCGCATACACCTAATCCTGTTCTAATAGCTCCGGCAACCTTCCCCAGGGATTTCGGGCGCTTCTTCGTCTCGATCTCAGCCAGGAAGGGTTTAGCATTTTTCGAAACAAGGAGAAAACAACTGATGAAGCTTAATCGTATCGGCAAGTTCGTTTTACTGACTTCCCCATTAGCCCTGACCATGGTAACCGGAACGCAGGCGCAAGAGCAGTACCCAATGCTAGATAAACTCGCGGCCAAGGTGATTCAGAAGTACCAGAGTACCCCCTGCCAGGAACTGATAGCGAAGAAGCAGCAGCCGCAACCGCCTTCGCCGCAAGAAGTGAAGGTAGTACAGTTCTTGAAGAGTGATCCGCAGATGCGTGTAGTGTTCATTAACAAGGTGGCTGCCCCCATCGCCAACAAAATGTTCGACTGCGGAATGATTCCGTAGATGGCCCCTCCCGGCCAGCCTTGACCTGTCGCAAGTGACAGTTCTCAATCAACCGCGATCGGTGTGAACTTGCAGAAGTAAGCATGAAATAGCTCTTGCCCGCGAAATCCGCCAGAAGTGGATTTCGCGGGCAAGAGCCTATTCTGCCCGTCAGAGAGCATGGAAACTTCTCGCAGGTTAATCGAAATTGGGGCCGTGGCTATCGAGGCGATGGCTGTTCTGCTGATCGCGGGTGCGTTTCTCTGGGCATCCGTCCGCTTTCTCATCCACACAGGCCAGCAAGCCAGCAACCGCTATGAGAGATACAAGCTTTCTTTGGGTAGAGCGCTCTCGCTCGGTTTGGAGTTTCTGGTTGCAGCGGATGTGATCCGCACGGTGACCTTGGCGCCCACATTTACAAACATTGGAATCTTGGCCGCAGTCATCCTGACCCGTACTTTCTTAAGCTGGTCTCTGGCGGTAGAAATGGAAGGCCGTTGGCCGTGGCAGCCGGCGCAGGTTGGCCGCCCTGAATTGACGGTCTGAGGGGAGAAAGACAGCGATGGATCATCTTTTTACGCGCATTGCAGACGACATGATCGCACGAGTCACTGGTCCAATGAAGTTCCGTCTCTTCCTGCAACCGGCCATGGCCACCTTCTTCGCCATCCGCGACGGGTTGAAAGATGCCCGAGAGGGCAAGCCGGCTTATTTTTGGGCTCTCTTCACTGACAAGGGGGAGCGTGAGTCGATGCTGGAGAACGGCTGGAAGGGCGTGGGGAAGGTGTTCATCCTCGCGGTCGTGCTGGACGTGGTCTACCAGCTCATCGAGCACCGGTGGACGGTTTATCCCGGCGAGGCAATATTGGTCGCGATCATTCTCGCCATCGTCCCCTACCTGCTGTTCCGCGGACCTATCAATCGAATCGCGCGGCGCCGGCACAACGCGGTAAAGGAACGCCTTGCCGGAGATTAGAGGATGCGCATGGTAACCAGGTATCCGTCCGCACACGCCCAAAGTGGGCACGACCCGCCCACACCGAGTTGACTGCGAACGGCAGGGATAGCGGCTCTCGGGTGGATTCATTAAATCTGAAACTTCGTGATGGATTTCAAGGTTTGCCCGGCTATGGCCGACAACTTCAGCGCAAGAAACCAACCTAAAAAAGGAAAACACCAATGGCTAAACAACCGAATATCCTGATCCTCTGGGGCGATGACATCGGCACTTGGAACATCAGTCACTTCAGCCGAGGCATGATGGGCTACACCACCCCGAATATCGACCGCGTCGCCAAAGAAGGCGTCACTTTCACTGACTACTACGGCCAGCAGAGCTGCACCGCTGGACGCGCTTCTTTCATCTGCGGCCAGAACCCGCTCCGCACCGGTCTGACGAAAGTCGGCATGCCCGGCGCTACTGTCGGACTTCAGCCTGAAGACCCGACTATCGCTGAATTGCTCAAGCCGCTCGGCTATGCCACCGGCCAGTTCGGAAAGAACCATCTCGGGGATCGCAACGAATACTTGCCGACCGTGCACGGCTTCGACGAGTTCTTTGGCAATCTCTATCACCTGAACGCCGAAGAAGAACCGGAACTGCCCGACTATCCCAAGGATCCCAAGTTCCTGGCCAGATTTGGACCCAGAGGCGTGCTGCACTGCTTCGCAACCGACAAAGATGACCCAACGACTGATCCTCGCTGGGGAAGAGTAGGCAAGCAGACCATCGAAGACACGGGCCCCCTTACCAAGAAGCGCATGGAGACAGTCGATGAGGAGATCACAGCAGGCGCCATCGGCTGGATGGAAAAGCAAGTCAAGGCGGATAAGCCCTTCTTCCTCTGGTACAACTCAACCGCCATGCACTTCAGGACGCACCTTGCCGATAAGAACCGCGGCAAGAGCGGCCAGGACGACTACAGCGATCGCATGGTCACCCACGACGAGCAAATTGGTGAGATCCTGAACAAAGTCGATGAACTGGGCATCGCCGACAACACTATCGTCATGTATTCCACTGACAACGGACCGGAGAACGACACCTGGCCCGATGGCGCCAACACACCGTTCCGCAGCCAGAAAGACACCAACTGGGAAGGCGCATGGCGTGTTCCGGCGTTCCTCCGCTGGCCAGGCAAGATTCCTGCGGGCTCGGTGCTGAACGGCATCGTGACCCACCAGGATATGCTGCCCACACTGCTGGCGGCCGCAGGTGATCCAGACGTCAGTACGAAGCTTCTCACCGGTTACAAAGCCGGGGACAAGACGTTCACAGTACATATCGACGGCTTCAATATGCTGCCCTATATCACTGGCCAGGTGAAGGAGAGCCCCAGGGAATACTTCTTCTACATCAGCGATGATGGCGGCGTCATGGCAGTCCGGGTCGGCGATTATAAACTGGTGTTTGAAGTACAGCGTGCATTCTCAACGCAGGTTTGGGCAGAGCCCATGGTGAAGCTGCGGCTTCCGCACATCTTTAACCTCCGTCGGGATCCGTTCGAGCGCGCCGACTACAACTCCAATGTCTACTTTGATTGGATGATCAATCACGTCCCCCAACTTTATCTGTGCCAGGCAGTCGTGGCTGGCCAGATAGAGAACTATGTGAAGTATCCGCCTCGCCAAAAGGCAGCTTCCTTTAACCTCGACGCAGTGATGGCGTCGTTGCATCAAACACAGGCCGCTGTCGCGGGACATAAATAAACTGCGAAAAGCTTGATGGACAAAGGTTCCCCGGCTGACAATGGTCTGCCGGGGAATTTGAATGCGACATTATTTGCCATGAGCCGAACAGCAGACGACACTCCACCATCGCTCGATATAGCAGAGCGGGTCCAGGACTTCTATGACCGTTACCCCTACCCTCCGCCGGTGGATAGCCTGGAGCAATATCGCTTGCACTGGCAGGACCTGCAAAAGCGCCGCGCGGATTACCATCTGTTTTGGCCTGACAGTCCGTATAGGGAAGACTATTCCATCCTGATTGCTGGCTGCGGAACCTCCCAGGCGGCAAAGCATGCGATGCGTCGGCCTGCGGCTCGTGTAACCGGCATCGACATGAGCACGACCAGTGTGCGATGTACAGAAGAGCTGAAACGCAAATACAACTTAACCAACCTTCAGGTCCATCAACTTCCGATCGATCGTATCAGCGAGCTGGGAGAAACATTTGACCAGATTGTCTGCACCGGAGTTCTCCATCATCTCGCGGATCCCGATGCCGGACTCGCAACTCTACGCGCTGTGCTGAAGCCGGATGGTGCCATGCACCTGATGGTCTATGCTCCCTACGGACGGGCCGGCATCTATATGCTGCAGGAATTTTGTAGGCGGATTGGGACGCGGGCTACCGATGACGGGATCGAGGAGCTCATCGCTGCGCTGGGGGCGTTGCCGCCAGGCCATCCGTTGGAAAATCTGTTGCGCGAGGCCCCGGATTTTCGGCAGAGGGCAGCACTTGCCGATGCCCTGCTGCATCCGCAAGATCGTGCGTATTCGGTGGCCCAGTTGGTCGATTTTATTGCACGGGGAGGGCTGACTTTCGGCCGCTGGGTAAAGCAGGCGCCCTACTCCCCTCGCTGTGGAGTGATGGCGCAGATCCCCCAGGCCTCCCGGATGGCGCACCTTCCCCTGGCAGAACAATATGCAGCTGCGGAACTTTTCCGCGGGACGATGGTTCGGCACAGCATGATTGTTTACCGCGACGAGAGATACGCGGCCAACCAGGTGATTAGTTTCGAAGGCGACGCCTGGCTGGGGTACGTGCCCATTCGGATATCAGAAACGATCTGTGTTCAAGAGCGCCTGCCTCCTGGCGCCGCAGGCGTTCTCATCAATCGGAGCCACACCTACAGGGACCTTTTTATGACCATCAGCGCGATAGAGAAGCGATGGTTCGATGCGATGGATGGCAAGCGCACGATCAGTGACCTTTTGGAGACCACACCGCCATCCTCGAAGGGACCAGTGCGAATGGAAGCACGCACCTTCTTTGAACGGTTGTGGTGGCATGATCAGGTGGTCTATTCGACTTCCACATTTCGCGAGGTATAGCGCGCTGGCTGCTCTTCGAATCGTCGACGGCATTTCTCTTTTGGATGACTCAGGTAGTCTCGCCACGAAATCGAGCTGATCACTCAACCGGCCCCAGACCGGACGAAAGCGCCTTCGGCGACCTCGAGGCACGATATTACTTTTGCTTTGTTGGCTGATCCTTCATCTGTTTCAGCCGCTGCTCCATCATCATCATTTCCTGCTCCTTGGTCAGCTTGGGGAACAGAAACGCGATCTGCAGACGCATGTTCCAAGATGAAGTTCCCGTGGGATAGACTGCGTTGCCATAAAACGTTGCGCTGAGGTTCACCGGTTGAAAGCCCAGTTTCATGATTCTGCCTACACCGCCGCCGAAGGGCACGGTCCAGGTGCCTCCGCTGGTAGACCGCCAGTTAGCAGTAAGAATGGGCGCGGTGGTCAAATACCAGCCCTTCTTCAAGTTGTAGTTGATGAAGTACTGCATTAGAAATTGATTCACATCCGGACGGCCGCCTGAACCTGCCACGGACCACACGTTGTTTGCCAAAACACCGATCGTCCAGGGGCCGGGTTGCGTCAGCAGAACAATAGACGGCCCTAACCCCAGCTTCCCTTGCCCAAGGAATTTGCTGGTGGCGGTGGGCAACTGAACGATAGGGCCTCCTCCCCAGATCAACTTTCCAGTCTTCTTCGGCACCAGGAAGAAAGTCGGCTGCATATCACCGAAGCCATAGACCCCTGTTTCGGGATCCGATGGTTGATTCGGCAGCGGCTGCCATACAATCGGCGTGATCCAGCGAATGACCAGATTCCAGTCCTTGGTAAGGCTCAATGGCACGACAGGCTGAATATTGAGAACATCCTGGGTTCGGTCGCCAGGAGCCACCCCAAAATTGCTATTGTTTTGGATGGGAACGCTGATGAGACTGGCAACCGGGTTTTGTGTCGCTTTCCTCAAGGCATCGGTGCTGGCAGCGGCCGCAGGCGTCTGCTCCGTGGCAACCTGCGCTCCCTCCGGTGCGATCGGTGTGTCTGCTGCAACCGGAGGCTTGCTCTGTTGCGCCAGAGCTAAGGTGGATGTAAGCGCCATCAAGAGGAACAACGCCGTGCATAAACATACGCGGAACTTCATCATCGTTTGTTCACAAATCACAAGGGCAATCTATCAGTTCGGTGCTGATCAGCCCATTAGCAAAAGTCCTAGTCGGCCAGTCAATTTATGCAAATTACAAACTGTTGCACCTGTCGTAAGTGACAGTTCCCTTGATCGCATTCCCCTTGGTTCACTATTGTTCACTTATGACTTCTGCCCCGCTTGCTCCATGGAGGTCCGATTGGCTATGGAGTATCCCCCTCATTCTTCTGACCATAGTCTTCCACTCCTATGGTCTTGGGCTGCTCAGCCGGGGGCTGCGTATCCTCCTGAAAGAGGAGCAGAATAAGCGTCTCACCCATACCCTGTCGGTCTTGGTAGTTGGGGGATCTTCATTTTGCGCCATATGCCTGCATGGTGTTGAAGCGTGGACGTGGTCCGTCGCTTACCATCTGCTTGGTGCGTTGGGCGGCGACCGGAAGCAGGCAATGTTGTACTCGTTGAGCGTCATGACAACCGTAGGGGGCACTGATCTCCGCCTGGAGCCAGGCTGGCAGCTCATGTGGCCGCTTGAGGCTTTGGATGGATGGATCCTGTTCGGGCTGACCGCCGCTTTCTTATTTGCTCTCATCCAGAAAGTCTGGTCGCTCGAGCACCCATAGGCAGCCTTGGATAGAAGAAGGCGCTAAAACGGCCCACTTTTCAGCAGAACTCCATAAAACGTGACCAGTCCAATCAGGACCACAACCATCGCCACAACGATGGAGATGGAGATCGTGTGCTTCTTCTCTGATGTCCCAAGTGATTTCAAAAACTGCCGGTGCTGCCAGGCTGCGCCTACCAATGCCAGGGTCCCGACAGCGATAAAAGTCAATCCCAGATTGCGCGGTGCGTTCGGACGCGCGATCTTACCCGAAGCGATTTCATCAGCCTGGTATTGGAAGAATTTGTAGATCGTAAACCCGAAACCGATCATTGAAAGAGCGGTTCGAATCCATGCCATGAGCGTTCTCTCTGCTGCGATAATCGTGCGTTGGTAGGCTAGATTCGTTCGCTCTTCGGCAAGCAGCGTTCCCCTATCTTTTTTCGGTTCAACTGGGCTCATGGAAAGATTCCTTTGATCTCCGGCCTAGAGTAGCGTACACTTCGGACGCCAAGGGCCAGGAATCCTTCACGGGCGCGGGCCCTGGGGAGCCGCAGCGAGGGGCACGATCGACCCCCAGTGGTCCCGCACCGCGAACACTCGGAAGACAAAGGAAACCAGCACCGCTACCAGTGTGACGGGAAAGAAGCTGGTGCTCGTCTTATAATGCACGGCGATCAAGGTGTAGACCGTGCTTGCCAGCAGCGCCGAGGTAACGAGTTGCTCCGCCGGCCTCACGATCTCAGGCGTGACCCCGGAGAAGAGATCGATGAATACCCCGCCGGCGGTGGTGGCGATGAGCCCGACCACGATCGCGGCGAAGATGCCAAGATTGTGATCGAGCGCTTTATGCGCTCCCAGGATGGCAAACCAGGGCAGCGTGAACGACTTGAAGTAGGCCAGTATCCGGGTGCGGAAGCGCTCCTCCTGTGATTCGGCGAAGCGATAAATCGCCAGCCCCAGCAGACCCATCAGGGGGCACACGATCAGATAGTCCGGACCCTGGAGCGGCCCGGGGATGTCATTGAGCAGCAGGTCACGCGACACGCCGCCTCCAATTCCTCCGAAGTAGGCCATGATCAGTAGTCCCGCAAGGGTGTAGCCGCGGTTGTGCGACGGATTGCGCGCCACAAGCACCCCGTTCAGGGCGTTGATGCCGGCGGCGAACAAGTCGACCTGGGGAAAACTTGGCAGGGTCATGTTTGCTTTCTCCTATTGCGTTCGGGATATGACGCGGGCTAAGACGGCAACGCTCGTTCCATATCCTAAAGACAAAGCAAGACGCGCCGCGTATGGATTGGTGAATACCCTATGCAACGCATCTTGCTCAGAGAGATCATATAACTTGGCCGGATTCCAAAACTACACGCCGTTCAGTCCCTTGTTCACGATTAGTTTTACATCGACACGCTGGTTGAGCTCTCGTCCCTGGGGGTCTGTATTCTCGGCGTCGGGATGGGTGGCGCCGTAACCAGCCGGTGCAAGGATCCGCCTCAATGGAATATTCCCGTGGTTGCGAAGATAGTTTGCCGCTGCGGCCGCACGATCTTCGCTGAGTTGCTGGTTCACCGCTTTCGTTCCTGTCTTGGAGGCGTAGCCCGCGACCTCAATCATGTAGCCGTCGGTTGACAAGGCAAGAGCGGCAAGCTTGTCGAGATCCGCCTTGGCAGCGTCATCCAAAGTGTACTGGCCGACGGGATAGAAGATCGCAGCTTCGGCCACTGTTTTGTAGTCGTCGAGGTCAGATACCCGCTTATTCACCATTTGAACAGCTGCCGCGTTCATCACCGCCACGGAACCGGCTGCCTGGGCCATGGAACCGGCCTGGTTAGCTGAGGTTTGCGCCTGATTTGCCGAGGTCTGCGCGGCGCCCGCCGCGGTCACACCCTGGTTGGCCGTCGATTGCGCCTGGCCGGCGGCTGACTTGTTGGCCATGATCTGCTGTTCCTGCGCCACTTCCACCGCGAACTCATCCGGCGAGAAGGTGATCTTGGTCGCTTCCAGCTGGCTGCTCGCGTTGCCTACGCCCTCGGCACTGATGGTCAAGCCAGGCACCATGGCGGTAACGTCCATGTCTTCGTGACGGTGGAACGACACCTTGGATTTGTTGCGGATAATCTTGGTATCATCCGTGATCTTAACGATTGCCGTCGATCCGGTTTTCGCGTCCTGCACTTTGATCAGGTCTCCGCTTCTGGACACGATTGTTCCCTTCACTTTCCCTTTCTGCCCGGAAGTGAACGTCTGTGCATAAGCTACGGATGCTAACGATATTATGGTAAGCAGGACCGCGCACCATCTTTGCGCCCCTGCGCCTGTAAAGTTGCCTCTCGCTGATTTCATCTGATTTCTCTCCATCGTCTGCTCTTGTTAGTCACGCTGATTGGACACAAGGCATCGCGGCAAAAACTTGCTTTCGCACGATGTCTCCCCTAACAACCGCCCGCCGTTTCGCTTGTGGTGGTGAACGCTTTCGATAGTTCCGCGCGCGCAACCTCTCGAAGTATTCCGCACCAGCTATAGCTACGAACCGGTCACGGCCGGACGATTTAGATTCAACATGAAAGTACTGGCAAGAAGCAGAACATACACCTGTCACTAGCGACAGGTGTAGCCTTATCTCACGGATAAGGCTAAGAGAGTATGTAGGCGCGGACTGTAACAGAGATTCGGGACCCGTGGTCCCAGCTTTGCTGCTCGCTCATCCCACTTTTTCTGATGCGGCGCGCCCTGGCGTCTCGGCTTAGATCTGTGGCATTGACCTATTTCCGGAGAGGCAAAACACACACCACAACTCATTGCCATTGATATACACTCGACTGGCACTAAGGTCGGTCCCAATGACACTCCTCGGCAAGCCACTGGGACACCCAGGGGCGTGCCGGCGCTTTTGCGAGGACCATTCTGAACGATTCAGGAGAAAGCGATCACTCATGAGGGACCTTTGGCAAAGTTGAGCGGTCTTCTGATTCTTGCCATTGCCATGTGCCTCGCGACTGGCTCTATTTCCGGCTCGGCGCAACAAACCCCTACAGCAACCGGCAACTCAATGAGTGCGACGCCCTCTACGCCATCCTGGCCAAGGGTCTTTGATCGGAACGGGACGCATGTCGTTGTCTACCAGCCGCAACTCAAGGCCTGGCAAAGATATCGGGAACTGTTCGCCGACACAGCAATCTCGGTTACTGACAAAGGGCAAAAACCTGTCGTGGGCGTCATCTCCTGGCATGCGCAAACGATCACCGATCAAAGCGCCCAAACCGTTTACATCAGCAACATCGTGGTCATGGATGCGCGCTTCCCTTCCCTCGACACGGCTCAGACGGCAGCCATGCAGAAACGGGTGCATCAGATTTATCCGACCATGACGCTGACCATCGGCCTACCCCGCATGATAGCCAGCCTCGAACATCTGAACCAACCAGTACGTTCCGTTGCTGCCGGAACGAAGGCGCCCACGATTCTTGTCAGCACCGTTCCGGCGATTGTGCTTTTCATGGACGGAAAGCCGGTATTGGCTCCCATTCAGGGCACGAACCTGCAATACGTCGTCAATATCAACTTTGATCTGTTCTATGACAACTCCGACTATTACCTGCTAAGTGGCCGGACCTGGCTCAAGGCAAAGGAGCCGCGGGGACCGTGGACCATCACGCTCAAGATCCCACCAGACATGGCCAAGCTACCCGCAAAGCAGAACTGGCACGACGTCCTGAAGGCAGTGCCGCCGACCGCGCAGACGGGAACTTCTCCGACCGTCTTGTTCACAGATAAGCCAGCGGAGTTACTCGCATTCAGGGGTAAACCCCTCTACGCGAAAATCCCCGGCACCAGTCTTGAATACGCCAGCAACACCGAGAGCAAAGTTTTTTTGCATATGCCTGATGACCAGGTCTACGTCCTGATTTCCGGTCGCTGGTTCCGTGCTGCCAGCCTGAACGGTCCGTGGACATATGCCGGGGATAGCCTCCCCGCTGATTTCGCCAAGATCCCACCGGGGCAGGTCTATTCCGGAGTTCTGGTTTCCGTGCCGGGGACGCAGCAGGCGAGTGATGCTGTGTTGCTGTCGCAAGTACCGACGACGGCCATTGTGAGCCGCGCCGCTGCAGAAGCTGCGGTGAAAGTCTCCTATGCGGGGCCGCCGCAATTCGTGCTCATCCCAACCACCTCCATGCTTTACGCGGTGAACACGCCGGACAAAGTGATTCGCGCTGGCAACCTCTATTACCTTTGCTTCCAGGGCATCTGGTTTGTGGCTCAAACTCCAAACGGCCCGTGGAAGACGGCGGATTCAGTCCCTCCGGTTATCTACACCATTCCACCGGCTTCACCTATGTATAACGTCACTTATGTGATTGTCTCTAACCCCACGCCAACTACCGTGCAGACGAGTTATTCAAGCGGCTATCTGGGGGTGTTTGTGATGGGGATGGCCGTGGGATCGACGATCGTCTATGGCACTGGATATTACTACCCCCCTTACGTTTATTACGGACCGCATCCCGTCTATTATCCCTACCCATACACCTATGGCGTGGCCGCCGTTTATAACCCCTACACAGGGTTCTACGGAGTTGGCCGCGCGGTCTACGGCCCGTATGGTTCGGCAGGGACGGCAACAACGTCTATGCGGGCGCCGACGGCAACGTCTACAAGAAGGATGCGAACGGCAACTGGAGCAAGTATAGCGATGGAGGCTGGACTCCAGTGGACCCGTCTACAGCGACAGCCCAGGCAAAGCAGCAAAGGCAGAACTCCACCGGCTCTAACAGCCTGGGACAATCACAATACAAAGGCTCGTCAACGGCCCTGTCAGGAAGCACGACGACGAGCGGCGCGCATGGCCGAGGCTCTCAAACTCAGCCCAGCCAGCCTTCCGGCCAGACCATGGGGCAACTACAGAACGATTCTCAGTCCCGCGCACGCGGGGACCAACTCGAGCAATTCCAAAATCGTGGAGGTGGGGCGGGCGCTGCGCGGGGTGCGCGCAGGCAGCGCTGACGAAATCATACCGAAGTGAAGATTTATATCAAGCGAATGCGCAAGCGCTTATGCTTGCGAAGTCGGAAGCGGGTGGGTTACCGGACTCACTGTGATTTTGGGTTTACGAAGTTTGTGAGAATGGCTCTCACACTCATCGAGAACACTTTGGGGAACATATCGCCGAAGGTATCTGATGCCCAGGGTGACCACCAGTACGTCGTCCATCTGCCCGATGATCGGAATAAAGTTGGGGACGAGCTGAATAGGACTGACGACATAAAGGACCGCGCAGCCGGTGACTACTTTCGCATGCCATGGCACCAGAGGGTGCACCAAAGCCCGCCGCATGATTCTGAACTCTTTGAAAACCCGCTGGAGTGAACTCTTGAGCTTTTGTACTGGTGGTTGTTTCAGTTGCTCCTGAGGGCTTTCCACAGCAACGTTCGGTGCTTGTAGTCCGGCCTTCCGCAGGATGCAGCGAAAACCAATGTGGCTCATCCCGGTGTCGATCATCTGTGGCTGGCGAGCCGCGGGACGGTAACGCAGGCAGTAGTTGGGAGCGCATAAGTGCGAACCACCCTTGACGACGCGGCGTGGAATGCGGAACGCCGGCTGCGCCGGGTCGTAGCTCTTGTCAGCAGAAGCGATACGTGGGTTGACCGCCGGCCCGCAACAAGCCTGGGCGATTTCGTTGGCATGGTGATGGACATACCAGTCTGAAGTCCACTCCCATACATTTCCGGCCATATCAAATAGTCCGTAGCCGTTGGCCGGAAAGGAGCCCACGGGCGAGGTGCCTGGAAAGCCGTCGACCAGCAGGTTTTGCCACGGGAATTCGCCCTGCCAGGAATTTGCCATGGCCTTTCCGCCAGGAAAATGTTCATCCCCCCAGGTAAATTTCTTGCCCTCCAGTCCGCCCCGGGCCGCCCGCTCCCACTCGGTTTCAGTGGGCAGCTCTTTGCCTGCCCAGCGCGCGTAGGCTTCGGCGTCCTCGTAGGCGATATGGACGGCCGGGTGCTGCAGAATGTCGTCGATGGAGCTCTCCGGTCCGCGCGGGTGGCGCCAGCTCGTTCCGGGCGTCCAAACCCACCAGTTTCTGTAATCCTTCAGATCAACCGGGCCGCGCGACTTCTGAAAGACCAGCGCACCGGGAACGAGGTTCTCGGGTGGCGCTCCGGGAAAATCGGCGGGGTTCAGCGGACGTTCAGCGACCGTGATGTAGCCAGTCGCGTCGACGAAGCGCGCGAATTGCTCGTTAGTGACCACGTGCCGATCCATCCAGAAGCCATCGACGCTCACCTCATGGACGGGGCCTTCCTCGGGGTAAAAGTCCTCTGAACCCATCAGGAACGTACCCCTGGGAATCCACAGCATATCGGGCGGCGCCTGGGTCTGCGTCATCTCTTGAGACACCTGGCTGCTCATCCTATTGCGCCTCTTCCAGCATGGTCACGAGTCATTGCGTTCCTGCTCCCATGGATTCTTGCGGCTTCGGTGCCGCGTCTGCCGATCATACGATCCAGCGGCTCGCATTGGGAAATTCGCCGCCGCTTGAAGCGCTCACCTATTCTCTCAAACCTCAATGAATGCTACTCCCTGGACGCCTGACGCGCACCTGTCACTACTGACAGCCTTCCATGGGAGCGTCGCGGTGACGCTATTGTTCCCAGCTGCCACCCAGCGCCTGGTACAAGTGGGCGTAGTTTTGCATCTCCGCATACCAGGCTTGCGTCAGGCTCAATTCGGAGGTGAAGTACTGTTGCTCCGTATACAGCACCTCTAAAAAGCTGGTATACCCTCCGGTAAACCGGACGTTGGCCAGCCGTGCCGTTTCCTGATAGGTGGCTGTCTGCTCCTGCAGCTTGATTCGAGAGCCGGGACTGGCGATAGCCCACCAGGCTGGTGGAAACATCCGCGAAGGCCTGCTGCACGGCCTGCTTGTAGGCTAATTCCGCTTGATTGCGTTGCGCCCAGGCAAGCTTGTAGGCGCCGGTGATCCTGCCTCCCTCAAAGAGGGGTTGAACGACGCCGCCCCCCACCGACCAGAACGTAGCCGGTCCCTGCAGAAAGCTGCTTAATGCCGTGCTCTGCGCGCCGAAGGCGCCGGTGAGGGAAAGCTGGGAAAAGAAGTTCGCCTTCGCGACTCCGACATTAGCATTGGCCGCTACCAGTGCTTGCTCCGCCTGTTGCAGGTCGGGACGCCGCTGCAGCAGTGCCGACGGCAAGTGACGTCGAAGGAAACTGGGATGAAGAAGATGACGAGCAATGAGGCGGCTAGCATGCCTCCAATCATGGGCGAATATACCTTGGTCCAGGCGAGGTTCAGTTGCGCCTGCACCATCTGGGCCTTCGTGGCGTCAAGTTGAGCCTGGTTGGCCGCTAACATTGCGAGATCGTTGTCCAGCTGTTTACGCGGGATGGCGTTCTGGGCGACCAGGGGCGTGTCACGGGTCACGTTGGTTTGCGCATTGGAGAGTTGCGCCTCAGCCACCGCTACCTGTGCCTTCGCTTGATCAAGGGACGCCACGAAGGGTCGAGGATCTATCTCAAAGAGTAACTGGCCTTTCTTGACGAAAAAGCCGTTCTGGTAAGTCTGCTTCAGCAGGTAGCCCTGTACTTTGGGGTAATCTCAGCGTTGATCGGTCCATTCAATTGAGCAACGAACTCCTGATAGGTCGGCACGTCCCGTTGAAGGACCCCCGTGACCTCGACCTCAGGAGGCGGCATCTCGCGCGGCGCTTCCTTCTTTTCGCAAGCCGTAATCAGCAGAGACGTCAGGCAAACAGCGAGGATGCGACAAGATTGCCGACGGTATGTGGGCAGCAAAGGCCATCGGGCGTCGTTGGTTCGTAGTACAAAGGATTCACTTCTCATCGACACACTCCCAGCCCACGACCAGTGATGAATCGTTTGGGGGCCCCATCGCGGAGGGCGTATCTATAGATCGGTAATCGGGCTGATTGTACTAACAAAAATAATAGCTCCTCGGATCCCACTCGGCAGAAAATTCTGCATGGAGACTGGAGCGAATGGTTAAAAGTCTCCCAGGCGTTTGCCTATGCTTGACGGCGCCTACTCCCTCAATCTGTCTCCCGGGTCCTCAAGTTAAATCATCATCACGGGAGCAAGAGCACGGGAAACCAATCTCGACCCGGCATACTAATAGAACTGCTAGGTCCCGAACTCTGTTAGTTGTCCGACCGCGATCCAGTTCTCTGCTACGAGGTAGGCTGCAGGCATTGTTCAAGCAACGGCGAGGTTCGCTCTGACAGGCACCTGTCACTACTGACAGTTCCCAGCTGGTTGCAATCGGAGTGAACTCTTCCAATAAGCTTGCTGGGCCCCACTTCATCGCAGTGATGTTGCAAACGACGGCTTGAGACGCTGTGCGTCGTACGGCCGCGAAAACAAGAGAGACCTGCCAACTGCAGGGAACGGGAGAAGAAGATGCGCACACAACAATTTTCACGCTACCTCGTCAACAGTATCGTGCTGGTGACTCTAGCAGCCGCAGGCCGCCCCGGTTTTGCCCGGGACAGGTATGAAACGATCGATGCGCAGGCGTATGGAACGGGAACCCAACTGGGCCAGAACATCGGCGTGACGTTGGACATCTACGAGTTTTCAACTCCGGCGGACAAGAATATCCTGGTGCAGGCGTACCAGCAGGGACAGAATAAGGGGCTGACCAATGCTCTGTCGAAGATGAAGGCGGTCGGACATCTCGAGATCACGGGCACGCTGGGAAACGACTGCTCTTACATCAGGATGTTTAACACGCCCACCGGCCGCAAGATCGTCTTTGCCACCACCCGCCAAATCCGCATGGCAGAGGCATGGACGGACAGCAATTCCATGTCCTACGATCTGACTGCGGGCGTCCTGGAACTGAATGATCAGGATAAGAGCAAAAGCACCGGCACTCTCTATCCTGCGGCGCAACTGATCCTCGACAAAGAAGGCGAGCTGCAGTTGGATCTGCTACAGAATCCGTGGCGGCTTTCTTCCCTCATCGACTGGAAGGGAACAGCGGGCGTCAACTAACTACACTGACTACGGTCGGAAAGGTGAGGTGTTGCATGAAGACTCAGAAGAGTTTGCTTGTTCGTACGGGCCCCATGACGTGTCTTCTGCTGCTTTTGAGCTGCGTTGCAGCGCTGGCGCAGAATGACAAGTATGCTTGCTCAGAACCCAATCCACAATCGCTGTGCAACGCCGGGAACACCTGTGGATCCAGTTCCAACCCGTGTACTGTAGACGTGAAGCGCGACAACTACGGCGCCTCAGCGACGCCCAGTATCGCCAACGCGAAGGCGAATAGCACATTCTGCGTCAAGACCGGCACAACCATTGTGTGGAGGAGCACGCAGAAGAATACGGGCTTCGTCGTCGACTTTGGGTCGCCTGCAGCCTTCGGTTCCGACGATGCGATTATGGGCGGCGCCACGCGTCCCATATCCGTGACCGCCAAGAAAGCCGGTTGCTACAAGTTTTCGGCAGGCGCTTGCATTTCCGGGGAGATTCAGGGAATGTGCGGCTCCAGCACGGCAGAGGCCATCATTATTCCGTAAGGCCCCCGCCAGCAGACTCACGATTCTGGACGAGGCGGGGCTTATGAACGATCCTGGCTGAAAAGGTTTCGCGTCCCAAAGCCGAACCCCTCCGGCTGGGTAACAGACCGCCTCAAAAGGAAATCGAGATGATTCGTTTTGCTCTTCGTCTTTGCTGGCGGTTCAGAGCGACATCAGCGCTGTTCCTCGTGCTGCCTTTGGACAGTTCGCGCGGAGGCCCGGAGGGACCCACTGCCCTCGTGAAATAACGGGCCGGCCAAACAGGCAATTCTTACTTTTCTTAAAGACACGACCGACAAGGGTCCCCAAGTACGTTAAGCCAGACGATCGCATCGCCACGTTTGACCCGGACGGAACCCTCTGGACGGGGCACCCCTTATATACGCAAGCGACGTTTGCACTTGACCGTATGACTCAGGCGAAGCAGAACGGTTGGGTAGTAATCAGCATGCAGGACGACTGGAAGCGCATTTTCCCTTTCGATAAGTGAGCGAGAACGTTTTTACCGTTGCTGCAAGTCGATCATGGGCTGCTGGCTTGCGCGAATGAATCCAGAGCGCGGCCGGTCAAGATCGGTAATTACGGCAAGGATCAAAGTGATAGACAGCGCCAGCAGGCCCATGGAAAAGAAATTCCTCCGTCCGTTCACACCGAAGGTGTACCCGACCAGCATAGCTGCCAGCAAACCCATCACGGCATTTACGTAGATCACACTTTCAGGTACGGGATTTTGAAACGCCATCCAGCGCGCTGCCTCCAGATCGAAGGCCTCGTTCATCGATTGCAGCAGCAAGCCGGTTCTCACCGGATTAGGATCCTGTTGTGCGTACGCTACCACCCGCATCCAAAGCTGGTTCCGCAACCGCGCTGTTTGAGAGTGTAGACTTTCAAGCCGGGCACGTTCGTTGCCCGCAGTACCGTATTGCACCCTCAGGTCGATGTACTGGTGTAGAAGGCTCGTCACCTCGGAGCCTACAGGCGCGGGTAGAAGTTGGGCACGAAGGCAAGTTGTGCTGATAGCGTTGGCCTCGTCCAACATCAATTGTTTGCGCAGGTCGAAGCGGGACACCGCCATGGACATAGTGAACCCAAGCAGGAGCGCGAGAATGCCCAGTATGGCGGCCTCCACAGTCGAGATTTGTGTTTTGATGCTGGCGGGAGCGCGCGTTTCAAACTTCCGTCCGAGGCGGAAACCAACTTCCGTGGCTGCCACCATTAAGACGAAGAAGACCCATTGGACGACCCACTCATTCGTTCGGTAAAGAAAGCCAGCATTCACAGAGCCGCGCTATGCTCGAGGGAGCGTCAGTATGTGATAAACCGGAAAGCAGAGCAGGAACATGGCGATCACCAGTAATCCGACCCGCACGCGACGGGTGGTGAAACGCTGGCTGATGGCTATCAGCAGCAGCACGGTGGCCAGAGTCACGGTTGCGCGCACGTACTGGTCAGAGGTTTCACGGCCTTTGGTGCCCTGGTCGAAGACAGCTGAGGCTTGATCATTCAACTTGGCAGCAGCTTCGGTCTTGGCGCTTCGATACTGCCCCATCAACTGAGGACCTGCCGGCGCGTTGGGATTGTTGAGAGGGTCAGTCTTCTTCCAGGCTTCAAAGGCGGGACGGAACTCGGGCAGGAAACGCCGTTCAAAAAGGTCAGAGAGCTTTCTATCACCATGAGCCTCCGCCTTCAGCCACTCGACCACGGTCGATGCGTTATAGAGACGCTCTTGATTTGCGAAGGTGGCGGCTCCTTCCGCTTGCACCCGCAGTTTGCTCGCCTGGCCATACAACTCTGATTGATGACCAGTCCAGAGCGCCGCTTGATAGCCGCTCCAAGCCGTGGCGATCGCGACAATGGCGAGCACCACGGCCTCGAGGATCTCCAGTATCGCGTGTTCGGCCGATTCCTTGGGTTCGCTAAGGTGGTGGGCAATTTCAATGTTGGAACCTCCAGCTTCGGGCATTCAGAGGGCCTCCTGGGTCGATCAATTATAGAGACTGCTTGCTGAACCTCGCTGTCCAGAGGCAATAGCATCGCAGGGGACTGTCTGGACGGGAACTAGTAAAAGTTGCAGGGCGAGCGCTCTTTAGATTTAGCGGTTCGGGCAGGCGCGTAACAAGCGATGGCTTTTGTTGTGGTTTATGACGGAACGTAACGTACGCGTTCGAGATCTGATCTGAGAGGCACGACCGCGCGGATCGTGGTGCCATGCTGGAGTTGCGATTCGATGGACAACGTTCCCTTAAGGAGTTTCAGACGCTCCTGCATGCTGATCAGGCCAAGCCCTCGGCTCGCCCTTGCCGCATCGATATCAAAGCCTACGCCGGGGTCGCTCACCGTGAGATGAATTTCGTCGGCTGCTCCCCACAAGCGCACTTGAAAGTGCCGTGCCCCACTGTGTTTTGCCGAGTTGTGGAGAGCTTCCTGTAACACTCGGAATAAGCAAAGCGAAATCTCCTGCGACAAAGAGACCGGCAGATCCTGGGTGGTGAAATCAATCTCCACTTTCTGCTGGTCGCCGAATTCCTGGCAGAAGCCTCTTAGAGCAACGGCGAGACCGAGGTATTGCAGTCGCGAAGAGTGCAACTCGTGAGACAAGGACTGAATGTCGGACGCTATCTCGGAAGTCTGCTTCTGCAGTTCACTTACACGGCCAGGGAGTTCAGATGAATTGGGATGGCCTTGTTGGAGCTGCGCCAGCCCGATGGCCAACAATGCAAGACGCTGACCTATGTCGTCGTGAAGCTCTCTGGCGATCCGCCTACGTTCCTGCTCCTGCGCCTCGATCAACTTGCCGCTGACACTCGCGAGCGCAGCGTCCGCCAGTTTGCGCCGAGTGATGTCGACGAAGGCCACCACACTGCCAACAACCTTTTGCCCTCGACGCTGGGGATAGCACCAGTATTCTGCAGGGAAACTCGTTCCATTGGCACGCCACAGCACTTCATCGTCCACGTGGATTCCTTCCCCAGTGTGCCTTGTTCGGAAGATTCGGCACTCCTCGACGGGGAATGGTGTCCCGTCTGCTCGAGTGTGATGAATCAGCAGATGCATATCTTTGCCCAGGAGGTCGTCGATTGCTCCATACCCCAAAATGCGAAGGCCGGCTGGATTGCAAAAAGTGCATCGGCCTTCGAGATCGCTTCCGTAAATGGCCTCGGCAGTCGAATCCAGAATCAGCCGGAGTTTGTCCTCACTCTCGCGCAGTGCCTGTTCCGCCTGCTTGCGAATGGTGATGTCGTGCACAGTGCCAAGGAGTCCGACGATTTGGCCGCCCGCATCGCGCAGCGGTTCGCCCCGCGCAATCACCCATTTTGTGGCAGACCCGCCGATGATCTCCATATCGAGCTCGTAGGATGTTCCGGCTTGTAAGGCTGCTCTCACAGCGCCCTCAAGCCGTTCCCAACTTTCAGAAGTAAAGAGGCTGGAGTGGTCCCTGAAGGGGGGCGCCGGCAAGTTGGGGTCACGACCGGCGAGGCGGTAAAGCTCCTCTGACCAGATCACTGTGTCGGTCCGTGCATCCCACTGCCAGCTTCCTAGTCCGGCCAAACGCTGGGCTTTGGCAAGCTCCGCGTCCTTTTGACGCAGCGCTTCCTCGACCCGTTTACGTTGGGTAATATCGCGAACGACGTTGACGTTGTACTCACGGTCCAGGTGGACACGTTTGAGATTGATTTCCACCGGGAAAGTCGATCCGTCTTTTCGCCGGTGCAGTCTCTCGAGGGTCGCGAAACCTGAGTGATCGAGCTCTTTTTTAACTCTTGAGGCGAAGGATTCGTCCAAATTGGGATCAACATCGAAAACGCGGAGAGATAGGAGTTCGTCGCGGGTGTAGCCGAGGTCGCGACAGGACTTGTCATTCACATCAAGGAAGCGCAGTGTTTCCGGGTCGACCACCTCAATCGCGTCATTGGATTCATCTATCAGTTTTCGGAACAGGCGCAGCGATTCTTCAGTGCGTCTTTGCCCCGTGATGTCGACCGCTATTCCCAGCATTCTCACGGGATCGGCATTGGTGGCGTAATAGTATTGTCCTTTCGCTGCGACCCAGCGCACTGTCCCATCAACTCGAATAACCCGAAATTCCGCCGCGTACGGATTCCGGCTTTGCCTGGCATCGGCATTAGCTTTCTCCACCAACTGCCGGTCCTCGGGGTGCACGAATTGATAGAAATCTTCCCTTCGCCCAACGAACGTATCGGACGGAATTCCCATTATGTTCTGCAGATCCCCGAACCAGGAGAGGCGTCCTGTCTTAAGGTCCCATTCCCATCCCAACGACTTACCGGCTTCCACGGCCATGCGAACCCGATCGTTCGCTAAGCCCAGTTGTGAAATCAGTTCGCTCTTGGCAAAGTATTCCTTTATATAGGCAACACTCGCCAGACAGACGATAGCAACGATCGCGACGAAGAGACGGAACGTGCGCATGCCACCGGTCTCGTCTTTCTGGAAGAGCTCCCACACCATGGGGATAGAGATCATGACAACGACCAGCATCGCCCACGCTGAGGCCCGTGTGTCCTGGCCGCTGTCGAATGGGGCCGTTTTTCCTTCGCCTCCTGTGGAGCGCCGTGCGCGCAGTGGTACCCAAAGAAACCAGCAGGCAGAAGAGGTCAGACCCAGACCGTATAGCTTTCCATAGGTATAGCCCCCAGAGTCGATTGCGCAGTTGGCGACTGCAGAACTTAAGGCGTAGATTGCGGACGCGCCCAATAAGTGAAGGTAGATTGGTTTCCAGGGGGTCTGCACGCGCAGGCTCAGAATTCCGACGACCGCAACCATGACCAGATTTTCCACCAGGTAAAGGATGTCAAATCGCAGGGCGTAGGTGGTGGTGTTGGAGAACAAATACTGGTAGGGAAAGACAGCGTAAACGTAAAGAGTGCCCCAGAAAAACAAGAGGAGCAGAGAATTGGAAAGCACTCGATACAGCTTAGGACCCGATAGGTGCAGGTTGGGAAAGATGGCCACTGCGGCTATGAGCGGTACGATATGCAGAAAGAGCACCGGATCGGCGATCGAATTGTCGGGCACGTCGGTGTGCAGAACAAATTCGTGGAGCATGAAAATGGATTGGTCGAGCGCCCACAGGCTATAGCCGATCGCGAGCAATACCCAGAAGGCACGGCTTCCCAGGGTAAGTTGGATCGCATTGCGTATGGCGAAGCCAGTCGCCAGAAGCAGAAGGAGCCAATAACTGGTTACGCCGTAGGACAACAGAGGAGAGCCGGGTTTGACGGCGTATGAGACGACGGCCCTGACGACCACAATTGCGATGAGCGCGGTCGGCCAGGAAAGGGCCCTTGGACGATTTCCGAGATTCGACGAGAGCCTTTCCATCATCGGTTCCGCAAAACTTTCAGCAGAGAATTAGCAAAAAGCTCTTGCACAGATAATAGTCCATTCGACTCCGGGGACCGTCCTGGCCCAAGATGACAACGCGCACAATTAAAAGAGGTTATACGCGCGTTCTCGATTTCGGGACAACTGAAGTGCTCGCTGATGCTAAGGGTTCTTTACAATGCACAACCATTTAGATCTTTGAAGGGACGAATGAAAACCTGAAATCTCAATGACGGTACGAACAGAGTAGCATCATACTAATAAGCCATTACCGCAACCACTTTTTGCGAGATCGCACACGCTTCGCTTTACAGGAGTTCCATGGTCGAAGAACGCCGTCAGCCTGGAAGATCCAACCCCGAACCACTTTGCACTGACGCCGACCGACGGGGGTCATTCGTTCGTGTGCTCGTGGTCGAAGATAACGAACAGTTCCGGCGTTACCTCTGCTCGGCTTTGGGTTCAAAGCCGGAATTGCAGATCGTAGGTGAAGTGGGGGATGGGTTAGAGGCAGTTCAGAAGGCTGAAGAGCTGCAACCAGACCTCATTTTGCTCGACATCGGCCTGCCGGGCCTAAATGGCATTGAAGCCGGTCGCCGCATCCGGAGGCTTTCTCCTAAATCCAAAATACTTTTCGTGAGCCAGGAATCTTCGGCTGATTTTGTGCAAGAGGCTCTCCGCCTGGGCGCGCTGGGCTATGTTATCAAATCGGATGCCGGCAGCGACCTGATGGCTGCCGTAGAAGCGGTGCTTCGGAACGAGCGGTTTGTTAGTGGGAGAGTGGTTAACAGTAACGGCCACCGCTGACGGGAAGCAAAACTCAAAAAACCACACCGGCAGGCGAGATTTCGTTCGCCTGCCGGCGTTTTGCATCCAGCACTATCTGCCGGTTGCAGCTGAGCTTAACATTTTCAGTGCGTGATCAATGGTAAAGCTGTTTGGTTTCTGTACCGGCGGGAAGTCCTTGAAGGTCGCCGCCCACTTATCTGCGATCGCCAAGGCGCCATACACAATGTAGTCATGGTAGATAAACCAGTCGTAGTAGGTGTTCGAGGTGATGTCGGCGAATTCGTAGGGATCGGTGCGGAGATTGTAGAGCTTCGGCAGCCGGAGCCTGGTGAAAGGCTCCGCCCAGACCTGCAGCGTACCTCTGCAGCGCTGCTCCATAAACACTGCCTTCCAGTTGTCAAAGCGAATTGCGAGCACGTCGCCGTCATCGCTCAAATAGACGAACAGCTTGCGCGGGCTCTCCTTCTCCTGCCCGGTGAGATAGGGCACCAGGTTGTAGCCATCGATGTGATTCTTGTAGGTCCTGCCGATGGTTTCGTATCCCTTCTTCAGCTTCTCTACTACATCCGGATCACCGGCCATGGCGAGGAAGGTCGGCAACCAGTCGTGGTGCTGGACGATCTGGGTGGAGACGGCGCCAGCCTTGATCTTGCCGGGCCAGCGCGCCAGCAGCGGAATGCGAAAGGCGCCTTCCCAGTTGGTGTCTTTCTCGCTGCGGAACGGCGTCATGCCGCCATCGGGCCATGAGTTCCGATGCGGACCGTTGTCGGTTGAGTACATGACAAAGGTGTTGTCCGCGATGCCCAGCTCGTCGAGATAGTCGAGCACCTCGCCGACATTCTTATCGTGGTCGATCATCGTGTCGTGATACGGCGACTGCCAGCGGCCTGCCTGCCCGAGGCTCGACGGCTTGGTGTGCGTGAACAGGTGCATATGTGTGAAGTTGAGCCAGAGGAAGAACGGTTTGTCGACGTCTGTCTGACGTTTGATGAAATCCTTGGCAGCGGCGCAAACTCATCGTCGCAGGTCTCCATCCGCTTCTTGGTGAGCGGACCCGTATCCTCGATCCTTTGCTTTCCAACACGTCCCCAACGCTCTTGCACCGTGGGGTCGTCTTTGTCGGTTGCCCAGCATTTAAGGACGCCGCGCGGTGTGACGGTCTTTCTGAACTCCGGGAAATCCTTCTCGGTGAAGTAGTCGTACATCTCCGGCTCCTCCTCAGCGTTGAGGTGGTAGAGGTTACCGAAGAACTCGTCGAAGCCGTGATTCGTGGGTAAATGCTTATTCAGGTCGCCCAAATGATTCTTGCCAAACTGGCCCGTCGCGTAGCCCTGGTTCTTAAGGCATCCTGCGATGGTTACCAATTGCTCATTCATGCCGATAGGAGCGCCAGGAATTCCGACCTTGGACAAGCCGGTACGGTAGACACTCTGGCCGGTGATAAAGGATGACCGGCCCGCAGTGCAACTCTGCTCTCCATAGGAGTCGATAAACATCATGCCTTCTTTGGCGAGACGATCGATGTTGGGGGTCTGGTAACCCATCAGCCCATGGCTGTAACAACTGAGGTTCGAAATTCCGATGTCATCACCCCAAAATGACCAGGATGTTCGGCTTCTTCGCAGCTTCCTTCGCTTTGTTGGGCATTCTCTTTTCCTCCATGGTTGGAATTTCACTCTTGCGTTGATTGGTGGTAGCGCCGAAAGGGCCCAACCGAAGCACTCCACTGTCGACGTGTAATTGGGTGCTCCCTTTTAACTAGTGCTTGTTGGAATTCAATAGGCAAGCGTCGCGGTAATCCAGATCATGTTTTTGCCCGGCGACGAGGACGGAGGTTGGAGAATTCATAGTTACATGCAAGCGGGAGAGACTTTCCCGTCCCATGCATTTGCACAGCGCTGAGCGAGCCCGCGAACAGTGTCACTGTTCGCTGTCGGAAAGGCAAGGCGAGCGACAAGAAAAATGTAGTCCTTAGGTACTATGCGTGCGTCTTGAAATGACTCGCCAGAAGGACTACCGTACTGGTGCCGGAGGATTGCTTTTCTACCGACGAAGGAGTTCTTCCTCGTTAGCCGGCCCCGCCGCTGATCACCATACGCCTCTCGACGAAGTAGTGGCAACGTGTTCTATCGCTTTTGGAAAGGTAATCACCAAAAGTTCTTTTGCACCCAGGAGTCTAAGATGAATCACCTTTTTCGTGCCAACACAGCACTTCTCCTGGCTGCCGCGGTCTCGACGATGAGCGTCGTGTCCGGCTGCAAGTCGGCGACACCGAATCCCGCGGCGGGTCCGGATGCCGCGCAGTCTGCCCCTCCGCCTCCTCCCGCTGCCGCCGCGCCCGCCGCGCCGCAGATGAGCGTTGCCGACCTAGTGGCGCCGATTGCGCTCTATCCCGATAAGCTGCTGGCGCAGATTCTAGCGGCATCAACAAATCCACAGGAAGTTCTCGACGGGGGCAACTGGCTGCTGCAGAATCAGACCCTCAAAGGAGATGCCCTCGCAAACGCGGCCAAGCAGGTGGGGTTGAGTCCCAGTATGCAGTACCTCACAGCCTTCCCCCAGGTGGTTGACAACATGTGCCAGCAGATGGACTGGACAACGCAGCTTGGTCAGGCATTCCAGGCAAACCCGAAGGCAGTTATGGACGCCATCCAGCAAAAGCGTGTCCAGGCGCAACAGCTGGGCAATCTCAAGTCGAGCCCACAGATGACTGTCGATACCAAGACCGAAAATGGCCAGAGCTACGTGGAAATTCAGCCTGCCAATCCGCAGGTTGTCTACGTTCCCCAGTACAACCCCGTGACCATCTACAACACGCCGGCGCCGCCGGCCACCACCACCGTGGTCACGCAGCAGTCGAGCGGGGTCAGCACCGGAACCGCGGTTGCGATCGGGCTTCTCTCTTTCGGTGTGGGCATGGCCATCGGATCTACCTTTAACAACAACAACTATTACCCTTATCCCGCATGGGGTTATGGGCACGTCTATTACGGCGGCCGCCCTTACTATCCGCCTCCGTACCGCCCTGTCTACCCGGGCTATCGACCCGCGTATGGATACCGTCCACCACCGAACTATCACTGGAGCAATTACAACCAGAGCATCAACACGCGGTACAACAATAACAACTATTACTCCCGCTATAACAACAATAGTGTTCGCAATACGAATGTGAATGTGAACGTGAATGCGAACAATCGTCCCGCGAACCAACCAAACTGGAAGGGTCAGTCCACCTACCAGGGAGCTCGCCCTGCGACTGCGAACAACGCGAGGCCGGGAGCGTCGATGGCCGCCGCGAACCCCGCGAATCGCCCAAACACGAACAATAACGGCTCCTTTGCCAATCGGCCTAACGGGAATAACAACGCCGCCCTCGCCAATCGCCCTAACGCTGCTAACAACGGCTCCTTTGCAAACCGCCCAGGTGCGGGCAACGCCGGCACCATGAGGCCGCCGGCTGCGGGAAATACATCCGCGATGGCTCGACCTGCGGCGACTCCAGCAAATATGAATCGCGGGGGAGATCGCGGCTACGGGAACACGTCGGCTCGTCCAGCGGGAGGATCCTCCCCGGCGGCCCGTCCTGCTCCACAGGCACAGAATCGCGGAGGAGGCGGCAACAACGCATTCAGCGCCAGCGGAAGCGCTCAGTCAGAGCGAGCAGCCAGCAATCGCGGACAGGCAAGCTTTGGCGGTGGTGGTGGCAGGGGAAAGAGACACTAACGAAGGAAGGCCCTTACCTACTTCTCAGCGCGCACTTGAGGATTTAAGACATGAGCAGGATTCATCGAGCCACCCGTCATTTTGTCCCACTCGTCCTCGTCCTGGGGGCACTTCACTTCACCTGCTCTGTCTATGCTCAGGCCAGGGGTCAGAAAACATTCTCCAGCGCCAAGGACGCGGTCAGCGCTTTCATCCAAGCGTCGCGGGATCGGAATACATCGGAACTGGTTGCGATTCTGGGCCCCGGCAGCGAGGAGATTGTCTCCTCCAGCGATTCGATCGCTGACGACAAGGGTCGCACAGCGTTTCTGGGCTGGTACGACGAGCGGCACTCGCTCATACCTGCCGGCAACGGGAAGCTTACATTGCAAGTCGGAAAAAACGATTGGCCGCTTCCCATTCCGCTGGTGAAATCAGGGAGCGTCTGGTACTGGGATGGAGCTGCGGGCAAACAAGAGATACTCTATCGCCGCATCGGCCACAATGAACTCGACGCCATCAATGTCTGTCACGGCATCGTCGCCGCGCAGCGAGATTACGCGGCGACCAGCCACGATGGGCGGCCTGCGGGCTCGTACGCTCCGCGCTTGGTGAGCGAACCGGGCAAGCAAAACGGACTTTATTGGGAACCGGAACAGGGCGAGCCGCAAAGCCCCGCAGGACCGATGCTCGCGTCCGCATCCTCGGAGGGCTACGACGTCTCCGGCAGACGGACACCTTATCACGGCTACTACTACCGCATGCTCCCGAGTGCCAGCGGCTTCGGCTTCATAGCCTACCCGGCAGACTATCGGTCGAGCGGGGTGATGACCTTCCTGGTAAACCAGAAGGGGATCATCTACCAGAAGGATCTAGGCGAGAAGACTGGAGACATCGCACAACAGATGAAGACCTTTGCGGTCGATGCCTCGTGGACGCCGGTGAAATAAGAGATGCAATGGAATTCGCATCCGCACGCCCCACGTTGAGGCGGGCGGATGCACCATTCGCTCCACCCACAAAAACAACCTGATTCTTACTTTGCGGCGACAGCCTGCATCTGCGGCTTCTTCCAGGTGCCGTCGAGGACGGCTTGCCCCGGCATGTAGACGCGGTAGATGCAATAGAACGGGCCGTCCGGCGCGGGCAGCCAGTTGGATTCCTTATCCTTGCCGGGCGAGTTCTTCTGGATATAGAAGGTGAGCGAACCATCGGAGCCGTACTTGTAAGACTTCAGCGTAGTGGAGTTGAGCAGGTAGCGATTGAGGGGGTTGGCGACCAGGAGCTGCGTCTTGCCGTCGTACATAGTAAGAGACCAGAAGGCGTGGTACTCGGGGATGGCGCCCTGGGCAAAGTGCAGCTCGTAGTTGCTCTTCGAGGCATCGAGCGGATGGTGCTCGGCATCGATGAAGTAACCAAAGTAGGCAGCATCGGCTCCGGAGTTGCCATAGAGACCGAGCTTGGCTCCGATGAAACGGTAGAGATAGTTGTTCTTGAGGAAGTCGCGCGTGCCGAAGAGGTCAGAGCTCTGGAGTTGATCGGTATTGATCTTCTTCATCATCAGGTCGACGTCGGCCTTCGTGTCGGCGATGCCGTTGCTGATGGCCTGCTGAACCTCTGGGGCAAAACTCGCTAGCGCGAACGTCTTGCCCGCGCCCAGATTGAGTTGGGCGAAGCGCGCCATGAGACCGGTCTCAGAGGGGTCGGTGGGACAGAACTGGAGCAGGAAGTTCAAATAGGAAAAGATGGCCGGCGTAGTCAGCATATCCGCACTCGGTTCAGGCCAGTGGACCGCAGGGGCGGCTGATGGCGCCGGCTGGTGCAGGAAGGTGCTGAGGGGTTGAGCGCGGTAGGCGGCCTGGATCTTTTTTACGTTGCCGATGTCAGCAGCATTGAAGAGTTGCGTCCGGATGAGAAGGTAGGCGAACTGGGTCTGGGTGCGGAGGACGGCCTTGATGCCGGCCGGGGTTGTGCCGTTCCAGTTTGGTCCGGCGATGAGAAAATTGCCGCCGTCGTTGCCGAAGCTGCGCGTGCCGAGATAGGCGAAGTTGAAGGTGTAGAGGTCGATGAGCTGGCCGGTGTAGTAGCGCTCCTTCTCGATCTGCGGCATGGTGACGACGAGGGGCTCGGCGCGGAGGTCCATCCAGACATAGGAGTAAGGTGTGTCGGAGTTCGGGGTGACGACGAACTTGTCTTCTGGCGTGGCGACACTGCTGGCGTTGGTGAGAGTGTTGAAGGGGGCGCGGTAATCGTGGCCAGTGGTGTCGAGGGCTTGCTTGTGGAGCGTCTCATAGTTGGCGGCCATGGGGAAGGCGTAGATGTACGCCTCTTTGGCGATGGCGCGTGCGTCTTGCGAAGTGAGGGCGGAGTCAGCGGGCTTCTTGTCTTCTTGTTGCTGCAGCATAAATCCTCCTGTGGGGCCAATTAGTTGACTCGGACAACGGCTGGAGATTTCCAAGTGCCCTGGATGAGCTCAGGTTTGGGAAGGTAATAGCGCATGGCGAGCATGAAGGGCGCCTTGGGGGCTGGTAGCCAGTTCGACTCTTTGTCCTTTCCGGGTGAGTCGGATTGGATATAGATGGTGAGGCCGCCTTCGGAGTCGAGCTTCAGGTCAGGCAGCATGGGCGAGTTGATGAGATAGCGGTTGATCGGGTTTTTCACCAGAAGCTGCTCCGGGAGGTTGTACATGGTGAGCGACCAGAAGGCGTCGACGGGTGGAAACTCCCCTTTGTTGAAGTGAAGGGTGTAGCGCGCTTTGCTGCCGTCGAGGAGGCCGCCACTGGAGTCCTTTTCATAGAGGGGATACATAGCTTCTTCCCTGGAGTTGGCGCCGATGCCCATCTGGGCTCCGGTGGCGCGAGCGACGTAGTCGTTGTGCAGGAAGGCACGCGTGCCAAAGAAACTGCTGATGTTTCCGCCGCTTGCGGCGCGGCGTTCGTCGATTTCTTTTTGTCCATCCGCCATTCCATCTTCCATAGAAGCCCTGATCTCTGGTGAGAGCATGGCGACATCGATGGTTTTACCAGGACCGACGCCGATGCCGGAAAAGCTGGAGCGCAGAGCTGTCTCGCTCGCCTCCACCGGACAGAACTGGAGCAGAAGGTTCATCACGTTGAAGAAGTGTAGCGAGGTCTGCATCTGCGCTGGAGAGACGGGTGGGATCCAGTGGATCACCGGCGCTGCGGGTGGGGCGGGTTGACTCAGAAAGGCAGAGAGAGGCTGCGCTTTGTACTCGGACTGGATCTTCTTTACGTTGTCGAGGTCAGCGGGATTAAAGAGTTGGGTCCGGCCGACTACGTTGATGAACTCGGTCTCGGGGTGGAGGACCTTGGTCATGCCCGGAGGGACTGTGCCTTTCCAGCGGGGACCGACGATGAGAAACGTGCCTCCGCCATTTCCGGTGGTGCGGGTGCCGAGGTAATCGAAGTTGAAGGTATAGAGATCCATCATCTGGAAGACCCAGTAGCGGTTCTTCTCCACTGGAGGGACTGTGAGGACCATGGGTTCGGTGCGCAGGTCGAGACTTAGGAAGGTGTATGGGGTGTCGGAGTTGGGGGTGACGAAGGCACTATCGTCGGGAGTGAAGACCCGGGCGAAACTGAGTGGCGCGTTGAAGGGGCCTTTGTACTGGGGATTGTGGGTGTCGATGGAGAAAGCGTACATGGTGAGGTAGGTCTGCACCATGGGGTAGCCATAGATGTAAGCATCCTTAGCGATGGTGCGGACGTCAGCCGGTGAAGCTGTGGTATTCGCCATAAGGGGATCCTCCTGATTGATCAGAGTTCTGAGTTCCTTGCCTTGCATGGATTTTTTGTCCTGACGCTGCGTTGACTTCACAGAAGAACTTTGAAGAGGAACTCCAAGAGTTCCCTCTTGAAGCGTGCTGTCCAATCACGCGTATTGGATCTTAACGACTGGGCCTTACTTCGCTGGCGCACATTTATTCGATGCGAGCTCCGGGTCTCAAGATAGTTGTCCGATTCCTGGCTGACATTGAGGTCAAGAACCTTTCATCTTAAACCTGCGGCAAAGAGATAAGTACTTTCACCAAGCAGTCAGCGCTCGGGGTTGGTTCGCGAGCGATCCCTCCACGCCATTGCTGCTGGCCGTGAGAATGAGTGATCATCTTCAATTGAGCACGATAGTGCGTCAACCTAACGGAGGTGCCGAGTGGCACGCCCGGCAGCAAACGATCTTTCACCCGAACTGGGACCACGCGAACTGGCATACATTGCAGAGGCTAAATTCCGTGAGTCCTGCGGCGCACCAACCGTGTTGCTCTGCCTTCTCTTCTCGGCAATTTTCACACCCCAGGTGCACGCCTCCAGCCGTTTGAAGACCGACGTGGTTTTTATGAAAAATGGCGACCGAATCAACCTGCGAAATACGCTCGTTCGAGCAAGGGCAGCTTACGGTGAAGCAGGACTATGCCAATTCCACGGTGGTCTTCGACTGGAACAAAGTTGACAACATCCAAACTAACCAGCCCTTCGTGGTGGTTGACAACAGAGGAGATGCATTCAGCGGTCACAAGTCAGAAGGAAGTCAGTGATACGAACGAAACCACGGCGAAGACCGAGTATTTCAATCAGCTTCGCAAATCGAACTGGTACGGCGGGGCCATTGCAAATTTTCTTTCGAGCTCAGAACAGCAGATTGACCTGCGTACGACGCTCGGGGGAGCGCTGGCGATACGGCCGGTCTACACCAACAAGTCGAACCTTTCGTTGATCGCGGGATTGGCCTTCACTTCGGAGAAGGATGCATCGGAAAGTGAATCGACGGCGAGCAAGCACAGCCTCGATTCCGCTTTCGCAGTTCAGTTCTCAACGTTCCGATTCGATTCAACAACTTTTGACACCACACTGTGGGTCTATCCGAGCCTCACCACACCAGGCCGCGTACGAATGACTCTCAACCAGGATGTTTATTACAAATTTTATAAAGACTTTTATATTCGGGGGAGCTTCTACGACAATTTTGACAACCGGCCAGTCGTAGGGGCGCCAGAAAATAACTTGGGACTAACGTCAACCATCGGATGGTCGTTCCGATAAGAAGGATACGCCCTGGCCAGACGCTCGACGTTGACCATTCACTGACGTGTGGGGTTAAGCGGATCCAGGAATTCTCGAATGCGCACACGTTCAGCTATCGACCGGGATTTGATTTTAGAGGCTCAACGGACTCGTAGGTTACCGGCGCCGGCAGATCAGGAGGTTGCCGACGCCGGCCGGATCATTCGTTCAAGAAGGCAAGATGGTGCTGCGGAAGGCTCGTGTACAAGAGCCTGAGCACAAGTACCTCTCTGATCCAGACCGCGAGCCCGGAGAATCTACGACGGTCCTTGAGCCGCCGTCGCGGCTTGCAGCTTGGAGAAGGAGCGGATATAGTTCACCAGGTTCCAGGTGTCGTCGGGCTTGACGCGTGCGCCTTCGCCCTCCATCACTCCCTTGCCTTTATTAATGATGTAGTAGAGTTCGCCGTCGGTTTGTGCCTTGAGAGCCGTGGGGTCGCGGAAATCGGGCATCTTCGCCTTCAGGGTCTTGGCTACGTCGCCGGTGCCTGCACCGTCGTCACCATGGCACGCGGCACACTCGTAGCCGTAGATCTTTTTGGCGCGGGCCAGCGAATCGGCGGTTGGTTTCATTGGGTTTACCTGGTTTACGGCTTCCAGCGGAACGTTGAATGCGGCCGGCGGAGCTGGAGTTGCGGCCTGCTGCGCCTGCAGGAGTGACGCGATAGCGCCGGTTAGGAGCACGGAGGAAAGGATCAGGAAAGGCTTCAACATGGGAGCCCCCTCGGAATGAAATGGAATTCGCTGAACACTCTACGCCTAAGACCTAACCATGCGACAGGTATTTCCGGCCCGGCGACGGCTGGCAGGCCCGATTGGAAGCAAAGGAACCTTTGTAATACCATTCGACCCGGAGAAACTATGCCCTTTCTGCGGATTTTCCTGCTCTTTTCCTTTGTTTTCACGGTCGCCCTCCTTGCTTCGGCCCAGGACGCCAGCCAGAACCGGTGGCAGGTCGCCTCTCCCAACGGACAGATCGTCTTTGCCCTTTCCAATGAAAGTTCAGGGACCGGGCCGGCCGCCCTCCGCTACTCGGTTGACTTCCATGGCAAACGGCTGCTCGATGAGGGGGAGCTCGGTCTGGATCTCCAGGGGCAGCCGGCGCTGGGTCCCGGGATGCACTACGTGGGCTCGAAGCCGGGCAGCGCAGATGAGACTTACACCATCCCGGTCGGCAAGACTAAGGAGGTCCGCGACCACTACAACTCCCTCAGAGCGGATTTCGAGGGTGAATCCGGGACCAGGCTATCGATCGAGGTGCGAGCGTTCGACGACGGGGTGGCTTTCCGGTACATCGTGCCCGAGCAGCCTTCCATTAAGAGCGTGCACATTGCCGCCGAGCGGACCCAGTTCCGCTATAGCAAGGATGCAACCCTTTACCCTCTGGTCTTGAGCGGCTTTCAATCCTCCTATGAAGACGATTACCAGATGAGGACGGTGGGAAGCCTGCATCGCGACTGGCTGGTTGCGCTGCCGCTGCTGGCCGAGGTGCCGGGTACCGGCTGGGTGGCGATCACCGAAGCGAATATCAATAACTATGCGGGCATGTATCTTCGTAGCGATAAACCGCTGTTCAGCCTGAAGGCCGAGCTATCCCCAAAAGTCGACGTGCCCGGTGTTGTTGTGGACGCAACGGCTCCCTTCCAGTCTCCCTGGCGAGTGCTCATGATCGGGGATGCTCCCGGGCGGCTGATCGAGTCGAACATAATTCTCAACCTGAATCCCCCTTCCAGGATCGCCGACACCTCCTGGATTCGAGCGGGAAAATCGGCCTGGGACTGGTGGTCGGGCGACTGGGCGACCGGGGTGGATTTCACGCCGGGGATGAACACCGCAACCTTAAAGCATTACATTGAGTTTGCTTCGGATTCGGGCTTTCCCTACATGCTTATCGATGCCGGCTGGGCCCTCTCGACGCCCGGAGCAAAGCCTGGGGATTATGCCGATCCGGCAGATATTACCCGCTACAACCCCACCGTCGATATTCCGGAATTGCTGCGCTACGCCAAGGAAAAACATGTTCGCATCTGGCTTTGGTCGCATTGGACCTCGGTCGACAAATACATGGACCAGGCCTTTCCGCTGTTTGAAAAGTGGGGCGTCGCGGGGGTCAAAATCGACTTCATGAACCGCGACGATCAATGGATGGTCGACTGGTATCGCCGGGTGGTGGAGAAAGCGGCCGAGCATCATCTCATGATCGATTACCACGGAGCCTTCAAGCCGGATGGACTGCGGCGCACCTACCCCAATTTGGTGACCCGCGAGGGAGTGATGGGCAAGGAGTACTCCAAGTGGTCGGCCCGGGTCACGCCGGTGCACAACACCACACTTCCCTTCACCCGCATGCTTGCCGGTCCCCTGGATTACACCCCCGGCGCCTTCAACAATACCAACCTGGAAAACTTTATCGGCCGTAACAAGATGCCGATGTCGCTGGGAACACGGGCGCAAGAGCTGGCGTTGTATGTGGTCTTTGAGAGCCCGCTGGAAATGGTGTCTGACTATCCGGAACAGTACAAGGGCCAGAAGGCCTTCGACTTCATCAAGCAGGTACCCGCCACGTGGGACGAGGTGCGGGTGATTGATGGGCTGCCCATGCGCTATATCATCCTGGCTCGAAGGAGCGGCAAGGATTGGTATGTCGGCTCGCTGACCAATTGGGAGGAGAGAAACAGCAAGGTTCCGCTGGACTTCCTGGGCGATGGCAAGTATGTGGCTGAGATCTATGCCGACGCTCCCGACGCCGCCAGCAATGCAACCCACATTAGCTTCACCAAGCGCCCGGTCGACCGCACGACGGTTCTCGACGTACACATGGTTTCGGGCGGTGGCAATGCCGTCTGGATCCACCCGGCAGGATCCAAACCATGAGGCCAAGAGCGCCTTTGCGGTTCCCTACAATCGAATAACCGTGAAGTGACAAGCCAGTGACAATTGCCGATCGCGTATCCTGCGACGATGAATTGTGCGCGCACTTAGGGATGATCGCGTTGTCTGTTGGCTGGAACGCGGCGTGCTGTTGGTGTCACTTGTCTATTTGTGCGTACACACTATGCCGCGGGCATGGGGCAAGCTAAATACCGATTTTCCTAATTACTATCTGTCAGCACGGATCGCGCATGAGGGCTTCGACACCGCCCGCCTGTATGAGTGGACCTGGTTGCAACGCGAGAAGGACCATCGTGCGCTGGATGCCAGGCTCATCGGACTGATACCGATCACACCATTTTCGACACTGGTCATGTGGCCCCTGACGGAGCTGACGCCTCTGACCGCCAAGCACGTGTGGCTGCTGGTGAATCTCGCGCTCCTGGTGCCGCTTTGCTGGATGCTGCGCTCCATGACTGGATTGAGCTATCAGCGGATTGCGCTGGTCTTCGCGTTGAGTTTTCCGCTTCACCGTAATTTGCTTTACGGCCAGTTCTATTTGCTCCTGCTGCTGTTGATCGTGGCGGGTTGCTGGGCCTATCTGCGAGAGTATTCTGCTTTGGCCGGCGCTCTGATAGCTATCGCGGCGGCGGCAAAGATCTTCCCCGTGCTGTTCTTTATCTTTTTCCTGCAGCGGCGGGCCTGGCGCGCCTTGGTCTCGGGAGCCCTCACGGGGATGGCCGCCCTCGCTACGTCTGTGGCGGTGTTCGGTTGGAACCTGCATCGCACCTATCTCCACGAAATTCTGCCCTGGACACTGCGGGGCGAGGGGCTGCCGCCGTATGCGACGGCGAGTGCTTCGATCTCCAGCGTTCTGCATTATCTATTTCTGGCCGAGCCGCAATGGAATCCACAGCCGTGGCACAACTCTCCTCTGTGCTACGCGCTGCTGCAACCTACGCTGCAGGCTCTGGCGCTGGCGCCGGCCATCTTGCTGATCCGTATGCAGGACCGCACTCGGCCCCGAATCCTGCTGGAGTGGTCGGCGCTTCTGGTAGCGTCGCTTGCCATCTCCACCAGCCCGGCATCGTATAACTTCGTGCTCCTGGCGTTGCCGGTGTGCGTACTGGCGGCTCTCCTGCTGCAACGCAAGCGGTACGGGTGGCTGGGAGTCCTGCTGATCGTTTATCTCGGCATTGGTTTTCCCATGAGCAGCCCCACCTCGATGGTCGGCCCTAAGATCCTGCTCTATGTTCCCCGACTGCCTCTGACGCTCGCCCTTCTTCTGGGAATCTATATCCTGCTGTGGCGCGACCAGTGGCCGGGGGATTCTTCGTGGGACTGGACGCACTATGCATGGACGGCGGCCATGGCCGCTTCGCTGATATTCGGTGTGCGTTCCAGCCTTTATCTCGAGCGGGCGATGCGGCAGGAGTATGCATACCGTCTGCCCCTGCAAACGCAAGCGCTACTCGATGCGAACCCGGGGTCGCACGGGACGGAGGTTCGCTACGTGGCATTTACTCAGAGCGGCTACCACCTGGTGTGGCAGGATCAGGATGCGATCTGGCTTGATCCGTCTACGGAAGACGACCTTTCCTTCGCGGGCAACTTCGACGACATCTGGATAGAGCGTGGGTTTAGTCCGCACTCCGCGGTTGTGAACTTACGTGAGCCGGCGCGCGTTGTGGCGGATCGCGCGCGTGAGCCGATGCTCTCCACCGATAGGCAGAGCCTCGCTTTTGTGCGGGACACCGGTGGCCGGGGACAGTTGGTGGTGCGGCAAGCGTTTCGCTTTGACCACGCCATCGAAGCCCCGCTCACGGCGGCCTCGCGCAACGTTTACGAGGCTTCGTTCCTTTCGAAGGACGTATATGCATTTTCTGCCGTGGAGGACGGGCGCCCTCCGCAGATTTTTTTGACCGATGCCATGCACACCAACGCGCCGCTCTCGCTGGGAGAGACCCGTTATCCGGCGCTATCGCCGGATGGCCGGTGGATGGCCTACAGCCATCTGGAAAATGGCGTGTGGAATTTGTGGGTGCGCGATCAAAGAAGCGGTTCGACGCGCCGTATCGCGGATGTGCCGTGCAATCAAATTGAGCCGTCCTGGGAGGACGGCTCGAAGACGTTGCTCTACGGCACCGACTGCGGCCGCAGCCTGTGGTTCACCGCGGTCGCGCGCCGGCCAGTGTTTCCATGACGGGAACCAGAGGAATTCATGACGAATCTCAAGTCGCTTAAGAAAGATTGGGAATCACTCGCGGAGCGCGATGCGCTGCACTCCATTCTTACCGATCAGCGCCGGGCGAGGGGGAAATGGGATTTGGCGGAGTTCATGGCCACGGGGGAAGCGGAGATGAAGACGGTGATGAGTCACCTCGCCCACATTCACTGCATGCCAAATTATGCCGGCGCGGCACTGGACTTTGGATGCGGCGTGGGCCGGGTAACGCAAGCTCTGCCGCGGTATTTCGCCTCATGTGTGGGCGTGGATATTTCGCAGCAGATGATTCACAAGGCCGAGTCTCTGAACCGGTATGCGCATTGCCGCTACATGGCAAACTCCGAGGAAAAGCTGCCTTTGGCTGACGCCAGCTTCTCTTTCATCTACAGCAACATTGTTCTGCAACATCTGCCTCGGCGCTTTTCGACGACGTACCTGCGGGAATTTGTAAGACTATTGGAGCCGGGCGGAATACTTATCTTTGGAGCGCAGGATTCTTTTGCCACCCCAGACGTCTCTTCCACGCTGATTCGTGTTCGCCACGTTCTTCGCATCCGGTCCAGAATTAACGCCGCGCTGGGAGCCGGTACGAGGGATATGCAAATGCATTGCCTGCCGGAGCGCGTCGTCCGGGCCGCACTGGGGCCCGTCAGGATCGTGGATATTCAATTCACAAACACGGCAGCAAAAGATTTCAATGGCGAACTGGTCTATTTGCGGCAAGCGCCCGCCTCGGGTTATGTTGGCAAACAATACTGCGTCGTGAAACCGTTGCGAACGTGATTCGCATCCGCATCCCGTTTGTACGCAAACAGGCTTTGTAATACCATTCGACCCGGGGAAGCTATGTTCTTTCTGCGTATCTTCGCGGGGGCTCGACCTTGATGGCAGAAGCGCCCTCGCGGCCGCGAGCACTTGTCACCGGCGGTACCACAGGGATTGGACTTGGCATCGCGACCGCAATGGCCGATGCGGGATACGAAGTAACCGCCACCGGGCTGACCGATGAGCAGGTGGCTTCAGTCCCTCGGAGGCAGCATCTTTCGGCGGTCAGGCTCGACGTCACATCTGCCGAATCGGTGGCCGCAGTGCTGGCGCCGTTTCATGAACTCTCTGCTCTCATCAATTGCGCCGGAGTCATTTTTCGCGGTGGCGCAGAATATGACATGGCGAACTTTCAAAAGGTGATCGACGTCAATCTGACCGGGACTATGCGCATGTGCGTCGGGGCGCATGCGAAGCTTGCTGCGGCGCGCGGCTCCATCATCAATACTGCGTCGATGCTGTCCTATTTTGGTGGCCCACTGATTCCCGCTTATACGGCGTCAAAGGGCGGAGTGGCACAATTAACCAAGGCCCTTGCGGTCGCCTGGGCAGCTGAAGGCATCCGCGTCAATGCCATTGCTCCGGGATGGATCGCCACGGAGCTTACGCGAGGGCTGGTTGAGGATGAAGGCCGGTCGGCCGCTATCCTGCAGCGCACGCCCATGCAGCGCTGGGGCGAGCCGGCAGATGTTGCCGAAGTGGCTGTATTTCTTTGTTCGGAAGCGGCACGCTTCATCACGGGAGCGATCTTGCCCGTCGATGGAGGCTACGCAGCAGTATGAAAGCGAGGATCCACCATGAGCAATCTTACCGTTAATCGTCCGGAGCAACCTGTCCCGGCGCGCCGTGGAACTGCGGCGGAAGCTCGGATTCCGTATCGGCATCCGCAGCCCAAGGAATGCTTCCCTGAGTTGGTCGTTCCCAACGCTATCCCACAGGATGAGCGCTTGTGGGTGCCGCAAATGGAAAATGTATGGTTCCGTCCACTGTGCTTGTCCACCAGCCGGGGATATTGGATGAACCTACTCCGGGTGCGCAAGTCGGGCGTGCTTTCGCGCCACCGGCATCCGCAGCCCGTCCACGGCTTTGTGCTGAAAGGCAGCTGGCACTATCTGGAACATGATTGGACGGCCACGGAAGGTTCTTATGTCTATGAGACTCCGGGCGAGACCCATACGCTGGTGGTGGAACCCGACGTTCCGGAGATGATTACGCTCTTTCAGGTCAATGGCGCGATGATCTATGTCGATCCCGATGGTGGAGTTCTGGGGTACGAAGATGTGTTTACCAAGATCGATCTCTGTCGCCGCCACTATACGGCCGTCGGGTTGGGAGAGGGATTCGTTGATCAGTTTCTTCGTTGACACAACGGCTAATGTACGGGTTGGGGATAGATACGCGCGGCGTTGTCATGCAGGTAGCCGTGCGCAAATTTCAGGGCCTGCTGCTCGGTAACTTCCCCGTCGAGGATCATCCCAGAGAGCGTGGCGGCGAGCGCCGTACGCGCGGACTCAACTGCCAGCCAATCGCTCTCTTCCGCGCCGATGGCTTCGTTAAAGGGAAAAGCATCGGAGCCGAAGACGACTTTATCGGGATATAGCAGCAGCCAGTGGCGCAGTACCTCGGCCAGATCCTTTGGGTATAAGTAAATACCCATCAACGACGAGTCCAGATAGACATTCTCCCGTGCCGTGAGCCAGATGGCCTGGTTCTGGAACGGGTAGCCACCGTGTAGCAGCACAAAGTTCACGTTGCTGTAGCGAGGGTCGCGCAGCACGTTCTCGAGGTTGAGCACATTGCCGCCGGTCACACTGAAAAAGTCGCCGGTCCCCACGGCGGTGTGAATTTGTACGGCAAGGTGGAGGCGCCCGGCCTCGCGCAGCAGGTATCGAAACAGGAAGTCTTCAAAAACTGTGTGCTCTGCAGCAGATGGCTTCCCTCCAGCGTGATAGCGGTTATAGATCGTCGCCGCCTCGGCCTGAGGCGGATCGTCGAAATGCAGAGAGCGGAAATAAGCGATCTCAAATTTGATGGCGACGCCGCCATGACTGCGATTCTGCTCCAGGATTTTGCTGACGAAGGCCAGGTAGTCGGGCAAGGTCCCAGGTAACGCGTCTAACCCCGCCTGGGTGAGTTCGCCCTTCAGCTTCTTCTCCTGAATAGGAATATAGACACCCTCATCGATGTTGCGCGCGGTCAACTCACTGTTGTCCAGAGGGAAGAGAAACGAGTCGACGAAAAATACCCAGTGAAAACGCTTGGGGTCAAGGTAGTTCCCCATAGCAACCCGGTTGGCCATCATGGTCTCGACGTTGAGCTTATCCAGGATGCGATCGAAGTATTGGTAACCGGGGTAGGTTCGGCGCAACTCTGCTTTCTTGGCCACCAGCCACTTGATGTGCTCCGGCCTGTTGTCGGCGAAGGGGTAGTCGAAGAGATTTTTGGAGGCGGCGATCAGCTCGGGGTTGTCCAGCCTCAAGCGCAGGGGAGCATGCCCAGGCGGAGAGGCCATCGCGTCGACGTCGCTATCGTCTGCAAAGCCGGGATGTCCATGATCATCGAAGATGGCGATCTGCCGAATCTGCTGCAGCAAGCGATCGTAAGTCTGCTGGTAACCGGGCGCCATGTTCGGACTGGCCTGCCCCCACAGGAGACAGGAGAATGCGATCAGGAGTGCGATCGTCAGACGGGGCATCGGTTCTTCACCTGATCTCGCTCAAGCATGGCAATACGGCCTGGTTTCCCAATACGACTACCTCCGCAGGTCCCCAGGGAACGCAAACCTAGAGCCCTTGGTACGCTCCGCCGTCGACCAGCAGAGTTTGGCCCGTGATATACGATGCACGCTCGGAGGCAAGCCAGACAATCGCGTCGGCTAGTTCTTCTGGTTGACCGACGCGCTTCAAAGGCACATCTCCCACCAGGCGTGATTCGAACTCAGCAGGGCTCGTGCCCAGATCCTGCGAGCGCTTGCTGATCAGATCCTTCAAGCGCTCGGTCGCGGTGTAGCCGGGTGCCACATTATTGACCGTGATGCCGTCTTTGCCAAACTCATTGGAAAGGCTCTTGATCAAGCCAAGCACTCCGGCGCGTACCGCGTTGGAGTAGATGAGGTCGGGGACCGGCTGGCGCACGGTGACAGAGGTAATCGTCACCATGCGTCCCCAGTGGTTCTTCTGCATCCAGGGTAAAACCGCGCGGGCAAAGTGGATTATGCTCATGAAGTTCAGCTCCACTGCACGATGCCACTCCTCGGTAGTGGTGGCAAAGAACATCTTGGCCGGCGGTCCGCCTGCGTTGGTCACGCAAACGTCGACGCCGCCGAACTCCTTTGCGACATGCTTCACAAACGCTTCGACGGCGGCGGCATCGGTTACATCCAGCGGCTCGGCGAGTACCGGGACGCCGTAGCGTTTACCAATGAGCCCTGCCGCCGCGTTCAATTTGTTGGCGTCGCGCGAGCACATGGCGACTTTCGCGCCTTCGGCTGCGAACTTTTCTGCCGCCGCGCGGGCGATACCGTCGCTTGACGCAGCGACGATGACATTGCGGTTCTTCAATCCCAAGTCCACTTGATTTCCCCCCGGTTACTCGCTTGTACCCTGGCGCAGATAAGCATCGTCTTTGTCGATCCAATCCTGGCGCGGGGGATTAAAGATGTCCAGGTCGATCGTATCCTCAAGCGCGATTGCCTCGTGCGGCATATGGGGCGGGATGCAGAGCACCTCCCCGGTAGAGACTGTGATCTCCCGGCCATCGATGAAGAAGTGCAATGCGCCTTCAAGAATGTAAGTGAGCTGCTCATTGTGATGGCTGTGCAGAGGCACTTTCGCGCCTTTCTTAAGCAGGACACGTGCCACCATCAGGTTGGTGCCCACGATCATTTGCCGGCCTATGAGCGGGCTCAAGGGTTCTACTTCGATATCATTCCACTTGGTGTGTTTTGCTTGCGCAACGGTTTCTGCCATGTCATTTCCCCTGCAAAAGTTAACACAAATCGCGGGGAGTTATTCAAGAGCGCGGTTTTGCCGAGGCACTCTTTACATCAGCCGTCCCTAGCCATGTGACCGCCCCGAAGGCACCGAGCCAGGAGCCGATCGCAGCAAAGGCCACGTAGATGGGGTTGCCGGTGTAGCTGATCACGGCAAACGCAGAGAGCAGATACCAAACGCTGCTCCAGCTGGCCGCGATGCTCCTACGGCGTGCAGCTACCGCGGCGGTAAAGAGAACGTAGACCGCGTCCGTGGCCGCGGTGGACGCGACCACTCCTATGGCGATCAGGGGATTCGGCGCGTGGATCATTTGGTCTCAGGGCTGTAGGTTACACCAGACTTTGCCGGGTCAGCGTTGAAGTATGGTGCGGTGAGAGTAAATGAACCGCGATCCATGCCACAGGCACAAGGTAGAAGATCGAGCCGATGACCCACATCAGCGCGCCCGCCGCGGCCTGATCTGCCAGGGGCGAGATGTCGAAGACTCTGGGCGCAGCCGCGTAACTGGGATAGATCACTTTTCCGGCAAAAGTGAGCGAGGCGGAAAACGCGGTATTCACCAGGTCCGCGGCGACCAGGTAGGGCAATAATGCCCAGCGAGACCCGCGGCTAACGCTCGGCCACGGCTGAATCACGGGAAACCAGAAAAGCAATCCGGTGATGAGAAAGCAAGCGTGCTCCAGCGCGTGCCACGCATCGGAGCTCAGCGCCAGTTCGTAGGCCCGGGGGATATGCCAGCCCAGGTAGGCGATGTTCATTGCCAGCCAGGCAAAAACGGGATGTGTTAGCAACCGGAATAGCCGGTGCAACCATGGCGCGCGGAAGAGAGGGCCGAGAGCACCGCGGAGCAGCCAACGCGGCAGTGAGCGCAAGAACGGAACCGCCGGTGCGCCCAGCAAGAGCAGCGGGGGGGCGACCGACATAAAGATCAGGTGCTGTGTCATATGCGCGAATAGCAGCACGTCGTCCAGCGCGTCGATGGGCGAACCGACGGCTATGTAGAGAGAGAGAAGGCCACCAAGAAAGCAGGAGGCGCGCCAGGAGGGAAAGAGGTGCGGCCGGGTGCGGCGAATTCGGCGAAAGCCACGGAGATAGAGTAGAGCGGACGCACACAAGCCCGATGTGGCCCAGAAGGGAAAAGACCAGGAAGCTAGTGCGGCTTGTGTTGCGGTTTCTGCCATTGAAATAACCTTCTTCCAGGAGAACGCTCCCGAAATTGCGTTTGGCGGCAGGCCGAAGGTAACCGCAGACCCCTCCGGTTCACTTTCTACGGTTGCGGAGGATCGAGTTCCCCGGTGCTTATATATTGCTGCGACGCATCCCGCGCCGGGAGTTGGCCCGCGGGATGTAAGGTCTCGAGGAAGCTGACCAGCGCCGTTACCTCGGGCGGGGAAAGATTCTTTCCGTAAGCGGGCATGTTTCCACCACCCTGCAGCACCTGGCGCACCAGTTGATCATAAGTAAGCCGCGTGGCCACTCCATCGAGCGCCGGGCCGCGCTGGCCGCCCACGCCGCCCAGCATGTGGCAGTTGCGGCATTGCTTATCCTGAAAGACAATCTGGCCTTGTCTTCCCAGCGGCGTGGCCCCGTGCACGTATTTGATGGGAACAGTATCCCCGCTCCAGGCTTGCATCTCCGGACTCCAGGGAGTGTAAGTGCCCAGGTGTTCGCAGACAGCGAAACCTACTGCCAGCACGGTGATCGACAGCACAGCGATGGGGCGCCGGTGCCAGCTCTTCTCCCCCTCACCGGCAAAGAATGGCAGTGCCAGCAGGAACAGTATGCCCAGGGCTGGAACCACCAGGATGAATGGCGTCTCCAGGTTCTCCGGGAGGAAGGAGAGAATGGTGTAAAGCCACAGGAAGAAAAAGTCCGGCTTGGGGACGGTCTGGATGATAGTCGGATCGGGAAAGCCGGTCGGCCCAAAAGGCCCCAAAAACACTGCGCAGAGCGCCACAGCAAAGAGGATCGCTGCGGAGAATATCATGTCTTTCCACACCGCCCCAGGTACGAAAGGGATGCCGTCCTTCTGCGTCAGCTCGTGGTACTCCTGAATATACGTGCTGCGCCTGACAATCCGGCCCGGCATGGGCCAATCGTTGATGCCCAGTCCGATGACCATCCAGATATGCAGCGCGGCGAACGCCAGCATCATTCCCGGGATGACAAAGACATGCAAGGCAAAGAAGCGGGTTAACGTGGGGCCCGCGATAATCGGGCCCCCTAAGAGCAGGTCGACGAGCGGGCCGCCTATGAACGGGACGCGGGCCACAATCGAGGCGCCAATGCCCAGCCCCCAGTACGCATCCTGGTCGAAGCGCATCACCTGGCCAGTGAATGCCATGCCCAGCGTCATCAGCAGCAGAAAGACGCCCAGGATCCAGGTGAGTTCGCGGGGAAACTTATAAGCGCCAAAGAGGAAAACCTGGCACATGTGGATGAGCACCACGGCGACCATGAAGTTCGAGCCCCAGCCGTGCATCGCGCGCAGGAACCACCCCAGCGGGAGCTGCTGGTTCAGCACCTGCAGGCTGTTCCAGGCCTCGCCCGCCGAGGGTACGTAGACAATAGCCAGCAGGATGCCGGTGACGATCTGTAGCAGTAACAGAACGAAACTGGCGCTGCCGAAGACATACCACCAGCTGGCCGTGTTTCTCGGCACCGGGTGAAGAACCGCTTCCTTGATCGGCCCTTCCAGTTTCAACCGGAACTCTAACCAGTCGTAAGCTTGTTTCAGCCAGTGCATGCGGAGCTCTCTTTCCGTACCGAGGCGCTGGTTGCAAGAGTAGGCATCTGTCCGCCATCGATCAGCAATTTGCCGTTTTGCACTTTGTAGGCGTATTCAAAGAGACCTCGCGGCGGCGGTCCTGCGGCCCGCGAGCCATCGGCGTAGTAGACTCCGCCGTGGCATGGGCACATAAACAGCTCCGACTGAGGAAACCAGCGTACCGGACAACCCAGGTGAGCGCAGTTAATGGCGAAAACCTGGAACTTCTCTTCCTGAGTCCTGCGTACCCAACAGGCGGCCTTGGCGGTGGCGCCATCCCACGGCATGCTCTTGGGGTTGACGAAGCTGGCCAGCCGCGTCTGTCCCAGTTCAAATTGAGAAATGTCGCCCAAATCGATCCAGGAATTGTAACCGCCATTCTTGCGAATGGGCCCCAATAAGTAGCCCACGACAGGGATGGCAACTAACAGAGCAACGGCGCCATTGAGCAGTGCGCCGATCGACACCAATACCCACCGCCTGGTTACTGCTGCCTTTTCGTCGCTCATTGCGAGCCTCCTCCGGCTTTGTTCTGCTGTGCGCCGGGGCGCTGGCTGGAGAGCCAGCCCACCACGTCGGTTACTTCCTGATCGCTCATCGGGTGCCCAGGCAGATCGTTTCTCCAGTCTGGCTGGCCGATATCCGGGCGCCCGGCAATCACCACGGTGCGTAGGACCTGGTCACTCACCAGGGCTAAGAATGCGAGATCTGTAATGGAACCCGCTTTGCTTTTGCCAGAGGCTCCTGCAGCGCCGTGGCACGAAGCGCAATAAGTGGTGTAAACCTGCTGGCCGTGAGCGGGATCAGCCGGCTTGGCGGCCCTGTAAGGCGGTGCGCCATCAAGAGTTCCCCCCTTAAACCAGGCGGCGCGCATGCCGTTCACCAGCGCGTCTACCTGCTGGTCGGTCAAGCTTCCCCCGGCACTGATGGCAAAGGGGGGCATGTGCGTGCCCGGTTCGCCGTTGGCGATTGTCTGACGAAGGATCTGCTCATTGACCAGAGCCTGATAAGCGGGATTCGCCAGCGGGTAGGACGGACCGTTCATTCCCTGGGCGCCGTGGCAGCCGGAGCAGTTCTGACTGTAGAGCGTTGTAAAATCCAACACCGACTCGGGACGCGGCACTTCCGGTCCGGGCTTGGGATGGCCGGGAAGTTGCCCGCAGCCAAGCACAGTCATACAGAAGACCAACATGAGGAGGCGCGCCGTCACTTCGGTCCGTCCTCCCGATCGTGTTCTTCCATCATTCCTGGTGTTTCCAATCCCATGCGTGCGGCAAAGGGCAGATATTGCTCGGTGCGGATGTGGATCTGCTTGGCCACGACCCAGCCCGCCACCACGCCGAAGGTCACCTGGGAGGCGACAAACCACCACCAATCGATGCGGGCATCAAGATAGGGGTTGATGAGGTCCAGCGTCGCATGCAAGACGCCGGTCCATAACAGAGGGGCGATGAGGCCTCCGAGCACTATCGGGTGCCGCGGCAACATGGGAAGCATGGCGCCATACAGCAGGCCGATCAGCAGCGAGCCGACAGCATGGATGATGGTGGCGAAGATCAGTGCACTCAGGCGGAAGTGCGTAATCTCCGCCAGGGTGGGATTGGACCAGCCGGCCACTCCAGCTCCTCCCAGCAGATTTACCGCGTACCAGATGCTGTGGTAACGGATCAGACCGTAGAGGAGCGCAGGGACGATCATCGCGGCGCCGCCGGCGATGCCCCCCTTCACCCCCGCGATCACTGAGGGCGTGTGAACCGGCAGGCGTGCGCGATGGCTTTCGTCGATCTCGATCCGGGCGACCTTGGTGCGCACCGTGGTGTATTCGAACTTCTGGACCTTGACCGGCACGGCAACATGATGGGCATGCGGCCATACTTGCAAGAACCATCCCACGCAGCCGGCAACGAGGAGCACACCCCCCAGGATGCTTATGCCCACGTTGGTCACCAGCCCCGCCAGGCCAAAGGTCAGGCCGAGGGCCAATACCAGCGGCCACGCAGTCGGCGCCGGCAGTTGCACCACTTCATCGGATATGCCGTTGTGTGCCTGTGGTTCTTCCATGCTCTTCTCTTTCTTCTCAGCGGCCGATGATGTAGACGACCGTAAAAACGACCACCCAGACTGCGTCGACAAAGTGCCAATAGAGCGAGAGCACCTCAAGTTGTCTCGAGTGCTCCCGCTTGAGCTTCCCGGTGAGGGAAAAGATCAGCACGATCGAAAGCATGGTCAGGCCGACGATCACGTGGCTCGCATGCAAGCCGACGAGCGAGTAGAACGTGGTACCAAAAAGATTGGTGCTGATGGTCAAGCCATCGTGGTAAATCAGCTTCTTCCATTCGAGGCCGGTGCCACCGAGAAAGATCGCGCCTAAGACCACGGTGAGCGCCCACCACAAGCGGAAGGCACCCATCGCGCTCTTCTTCAGGGCATGTTCCGCCAGCCAGATGGTGAAGCTGCTGGAAAGCAGGCAGACCGTGTTGAAGATGGGAAGATCCAGCACATCACGCGGCTGCGGTCCCGAGATGCTCTTGCCGATGTAATAGACATAGGCAACCACAAAGATGGTGAAGATCGCGGTCTCGGCAACGATCAGCGACACCATCGCGACGGTGCCGTGATAGGGCAACACCCAATCTTCGTTGGCCGATCCGTGAGCCAGGGGAATCGTGCTGGCGCTCATCCTCTATATATCCTCGACGATCAAAATCATTCGTACCGGGAGTCCGGATCTTCCGGGTGCTTCAGGTCCCACAACGGTCTGCGGCTGGCCACCACCGGTTCGCTGGCAAAGTTGTAGGCGGGCGGTGGAGATGAGGTTGCCCACTCCAGTGTCCAGGCATCCCAGGGATCCGGTCCCGCGTCTGGGCCTTTGAAGTACGCATGGACCAGGTTGTAAACAAAGATCAGCATGGCAATCGCCTGAATCATGGCTCCGATGGAAACGATCAAGTTCCAGGTGTCCCAGCCCCGGCCAGGTTCATAGGTGTAGATACTCCTCGGCATGCCCAGTAGTCCGGGTATGTGCATGAAGTCGAAGGTCATGTGGAAGCCGATCACCAGCAGCCAGAAACTCCATTTGCCCAGGCGCTCGTCGAGCATCTTGCCCGTCATTTTGGGGTACCAGTAGCAGAAGCCTCCGAGAAAGCAGAAGACGATGGCACCCACCAGAACGTAGTGGAAGTGGGCGACGACGAAATACGAGTTGTGCAGTTGCCAGTTCCAGGGAGCCGTGGAAAGCATGATCCCGGTCAGACCCGCGAACAGAAACTGAGCCAGAAAGGCAGTGCAGAAGAGCATGGGCGTGGCAAAGCGTATTTTGCCTCCCCACATGGTCGCGATCCAGTTGAAGATCTTGATCCCAGTCGGAACCCCAACCATTCCGGTAGAGAGCACGAAGAAGGCGTTCTGGGCCGAGGTCATGCCCACAGTGAACATGTGGTGCGCCCACACGCTGAGGCTGATCAAACCAATGCCGGCGGATGCGGCCACCATCGCGGGGTAGCCAAAGATCGCCTTACGGGAGAAGACGGGAATAATTTCGTTGGCGATGGCGAACGCCGGCATGACCAGCACATAGACCTCGGGGTGACCGAAGACCCAGAAGAAATGCATCCAGACAATGGGCGCGCCACCGGCCTGCGAGTCGAAAAAGTGGCCGCCGAGATAACGGTCAATGACCAGCATGATCTGCGCCGCGGTCAACGGACTGATGGTCACCAGGATCATTCCCGAGACAACCAGATAGAGCCATGCCAGGAGCGGCATGCGAAACATCGTCATGCCTTTGCAACGCATACAGACGGTAGTCGCGATGATGTTGACCGCGGCCCCGATGGTGCCGAACCCGGAGACGATCAGCGACAACGCCCAATAGTCCGTACTGTGTCCGCGAGAGAATGCCCGTTCGGTAAGCGGGGCATACGCCCACCAGGTTACGTCGGGCGCGCTTCCTGCGCCTTGCAAGCCCACGCCTCCGATGAAGCTGTAGTACAGCATCAAGCCACCCAGCGCGGTCATCCAGAAGCTGAAGGCATTCATCCTGGGAAAGGCCATATCCCTGGCGCCGATCATCAGGGGCACAAGGTAATTGGCAAAGCCGATGATCAACGGCATCCCCATGAGGAAGACCATGGTGGTTCCGTGCATGGTGAAGATGCGGTTGAAGACTTCGGGAGCGAGAAAGTTGTTGTGCGGAACGGCAAGCTGAATGCGCAGTAATATCGCCTCGAAGCCCCCTACCAGCAAAAAGACCAGGGCATAGGCCATGTACATCAATCCGATTTTCTTGTGGTCGACCGTGACCACCCAATCGTGCACCTGCTCAAGCCACGTTCCGTAGACCGCAACCGGCGGGGTGAGGTCGATGGCGCTCCCGATCGGTAGAGTCGAATCAGCCATAACGAAAAACTCCTGTCTGTTCTGGCCCGTGTCGCAGTTACTTCAAGGTCGTAAGATAAGCGACGACCTTGTCGATCTGGTCATCGCTCAATTGCATCGCCGGCATCAGGCTTCCTGGCTTGACGTAGTCCGGATCTTTGATCCAAAGCTTGAGATTCGCCGGGGTATTGTCCGCTGCTCCGGATGCAAGCGTATCCCGGCTCATAAAGTGGGTAAGGTCTGGCCCAAACTTTCCCTGAGCGGCGGTGCCGCGCACCACGTGGCAACTGATGCAAGCTTCCGACTCGAAAAGCTGCCGCCCTTGGGCAACGGCAGGATCCTGAACCGCCGGTTGCTGCTGATTCTTCACCCAGGCAGCGAAATCTTCCGGAGTCTGCACGTAGACACGCAGCAGCATCTTGGCATGTTCCACGCCGCAGAACTGGGCACATTGGCCCACGTACATGCCGGGCTTATCCGGATTGAACCACATGTGGTTGAGGTGGTTTGGAATCGAGTCGATCTTGCCGAACAACGCAGGGACCCAGAAGCTGTGATCCACATCGGCGGAAAGCAAGCTCAGAGAGGTGATCATCGGAGCCTGCTCGGTGCTGAGGGGTACGTGCAGCTCGTTGGCAGTCGTGAAACCCAACTTTGCGTAGCGAAACTCCCACCAGAACTGATGGCCTATAACGTCGACATCCAGGGCCGACGGCGGCATCTTCTGATCCTGGATAGCGAAGAGAATGCGGGCCGTGGTGAGAAAGAGCACGAATACGATGAGAATCGGTATCACCGTCCAGGCCAATTCAATTTGGGTGCTGCCGTAGATCTGGGGCGGTTCGCTGTCATCATTGGGATCGCGCTGCCGGAAGCGGACCACCACATACGCCAAAAGCGAGGCGACTACGATAAAAATCGCGGCCGTTATTTGAATCACAAAAAGCGACAAATGGTGGATCAACAGCGCCGGACTGGAGTGAGGTTCGAAGGTGTTTGGAGTCTGGTAGACGATATTGTCAGTGGGCGCGGCCCAGGCTGCATGTCCGGCGCTGCTCAGCAGCAGGAGCAACGCATACGCGGCTGAGCCGGGCCCTTTGCGCTGCAGCCATCGTCCGGACATTGTTGCGGACCTCCCCCGCTCAAAGAAAACTTATTGTAGCGCTCTCCGTCGGCTGACCGTATGAATAGTTCGCCGTTGCAGCGCGGTTCGTTCCGCTACGGTCCAACGCGATTGAACCTTTGATGCACGAGGAGGCAATTCGGACCCTTGGTACACTGGCGGAAATGAAGCGCCTGATTATCAACGCGGACGACTTTGGTCTCGCGCCAGGCGTCAACCGAGCGATCGTTGAACTGCAGCGAGCAGGCGTACTCAGCTCGACCACGTTAATGGCCACGGCTCCTTACTTCTCTCCCGCCGTTTATCTGGCTTTTGCCCAACCGGCGCTAGCCGTCGGTTGCCACGTCGTACTGGTGGACGGCTCACCGCTGCTCCGCCCGGACGAGGTGCCTTCCCTACTCGATCCCCAGCGTCCGGCATCGTTTTCGCTGCGGCCGACGGTGGGAAGTTTTCTGCGTGACTTGATGCGCGGCCGTATTCGTGAGCGGGAAATCGAGGCCGAGGCCATCGCCCAAATACGGCGCATCCAATCGAGCGGAGTCACCGTCAGCCACATCGACTCGCACAAACATATCCATGCGTTTCCCCGTGCGTTGGCTCCCCTGCTGCGTGCGGCAAAGCACTGCGGGGTGGAATGCGTGCGCAATCCCTTCGAGCCGTCGTGGAGCCTGCGCGCTACGCCGGGCGCCAGCGCGTGGCGCCGGGCGCAAGTGCACGCCATGAGAAGCCAGCGTCGAGCCTTTTCCAGGCTCACTGGGGAATACGGTATGTTGACCGCAGACGGGTCGATCGGGGTGCTGGCTACCGGGAATCTCGATGAGCATGTTCTTCGTTCCATGCTTCATGCCATGCCTGGCGGTACCTGGGAGCTGGTTTGCCATCCGGGGTATAGCGACCGTGCGCTGGAGCAGGCACATACTCGCCTGTTGGCCTCGCGGGACACGGAACGCAGCGCTCTGCTCGAGGTCATTCCCGAGGCACTCAGGAATGACCCGGGTTTGTCTCTTACTGATTTTCATCAGGTGGGACAGCGAGCATAGTTTAGGGTCTAGTTTTGTGGCGACCAAGGGGTTGTGAAAATGAAAATCGGCATCACGTGTTATCCGACGTACGGCGGCAGTGGTGTGGTCGCGACGGAACTCGGTATCGAACTCGCAGCGCGCGGCCATCAGGTACACTTCATTACCTATTCGCAACCCTTCCGGCTCACCGGGCGCGAAGAAGGCATCTTTTATCACGAGGTACCGGTCTCGAATTACCCGCTCTTCGAGTACCCACCTTACGATCTGGCTCTGGCTACACGCATGTCGGAGGTGGCCGAATATTATGAGCTCGATCTACTTCACGTCCACTACGCCATTCCCCACTCGGTGTGCGCGCTGCTGGCGCGCCAGATGCTGGCAAAACGCAGACATCTTCCCTTTGTGACCACGCTGCATGGTACCGACATTACCCTTGTAGGGCTCGACCGATCGTACCTGCCCATCACGCGCTTTGGTATCGAAGAGAGCGACGGCGTCACTTCGATCTCCAATTACCTGCGCGAGAAAACCGTGCACGATTTCGGCATTTTGCGGCCTATCGAAGTGATTCCCAACTTCGTAAACTGCGACGAATACAAGCCGCTGGGCGAAAAGCAGGCTGCTGCCCGCGCGCGATACGCGGAACCAGAAGAGAAGATCCTGGTCCATCTCTCGAATTTCCGCCCGGTCAAGCGCATCCTCGATGTGGTCGAGGTCTTTTCCCGCATCGCACAAGAGATGCCGGCGCGCCTTTTGATGGTAGGCGACGGGCCAGACCGCTCCTCGGCGGAGTGGCTGGCCAACAACAAAGGCATTCAGAACCGGGTGCAGTTCCTAGGCAAACAGGAGCGGGTCCACGAACTACTGCCGGTGGCCGACCTGATGATCATGCCCAGCGAACTGGAGTCCTTCGGACTGGCAGCACTGGAAGCCATGGCCTGCAAGGTACCTACCATCGCCACCCGGGTCGGCGGCGTATCGGAGTTGATTGAAGACGGTGTGACCGGCCGCCTGTTCGCCGTAGGCGACGTCGCTGCAATGGCCGCCGGGGCCATCGAACTGTTGGCGGATGAGGGCCGTCTCGCCGCCATGGCCGATGCCGGCCGGCGAGCGGCCCAGGATCACTACTGCGCCTCGCGCATCATCCCGATATACGAGAAATACTACGAGAGGGTACTGGCGCGCGCCGACGTCTGATCTGCCAGCACCAGTACGTTGGGCGCCATTGGTATTTCCAGGGTGACGCGCGTTCCCCGTCCGGGACGGCTGAAGACCTCGAAGCGGGCGCTGTTGCCGTAGAGCACCTCCAGCCGTTCGCGCACATTACGCATGCCGATGCCTGCTCCCCGGCTGACAAAGCCTACTTCCCGCGCTCGGCCCTCAGCCATACCCACGCCGTCGTCTTCCACTTCGACGATCATCTTGGCGCCCTGGATGCGGCTGCGCAGGGTAATGGTTCCTCCCTGCAGGCGCGGCTCCAAACCGTGCTTGATGCTGTTTTCGATCAATGGCTGCAACAGCATACAAGGCACCAGCAACTCCAGGGTCCCGGGATCGATCTCCTTGACCACGCGCAGCTTCTCTGCCCCAAAACGAACCACTTCAATGCCCAGGTAGTCGTCGGTGAAAGTCAGCTCTTCGCGAAAGGGTACATACGCGTCGTGATCCTTGAGCAGCGCGCGCAGGATGTTGCCTAACTGCACAATCATCTCCCGTGCCATCTCGGGCCGGAAGCGTACCAGCGAAGCGATGGAATTGAGGGTGTTGAAGAGGAAGTGAGGATTGATCTGCCGCTGCAGGGCGTCGAAGCGCGCCTCCAGTACCAGCCGCTTCTGCTCCTTCAGCTTAATTTCAATGCGGCTTGAATTCCAGATCTTGAGTGGGATGGCCACCACTACCGCGGGGCAAACGCAAATCGCGAGCTTAACCAGCCAGCCGTGGGAATTCAAAGTAAAGAGACGCCCGGGATAAAGCGCCGCCAGCCACATGCGGACCATCTGCATGCCGACGATCAGCATAAGCAGCAGGATCTGGCGATCGATGCGTGGCTTGAGCAGGTTCCGCCGCACCCAGCGATAGATGCTGAGGTCGACGAAGGGGGAAAACGACCATACTTCTTCCGGCTCCACGGCCCGGCCGTACAGTCCGGAAACGATGGCCACGGCGAGGAGAAAAGGCAGGGTCAGATATTCGTCATGCAACATAGCGGGGATGGAGAGCACTGCTCCCCCGAAAAGAGCGGAGAGCGGGCCTAGAAGGATGCCGAGAATAATGACGGTTTCGAAACTGATATCGGCGGCGTAGAAGTTTGGCACGATGAAGCGAATCCAAACTCCTAACGTCAGCGGGATACAGAGAAAGGCCAGCAGTCCGATGGTCTGCGCGGTGAGTGCGGCGCTCGGCAAACAAGAGACGCTGGAAAGTAAGGGCCCTGGCAGTCACCGCCGACACCGCCGCGGCCACACCCAGCTTGATCAGCAGTGAGATGAGGACGAGCTTCGGCTCATACACGCTCTTACTTTACGCCAGTTTCCCCCGCTGGACACGAGGCCGGCAAAGAGGCTCTAATTAACTATGCCGTTGGAAAGTGTTAAGAAAGTGGCGGATGCGGACTTCCCTACCCGTTGGGGTCATTTCCGTATTCTGGGCTTCGAAGGTACGCGCGTAGATCCGGAACCGTGCGGGCCGGGGATGACGACGGTCAGCAGGAAGATCGAAGGCGCGATTGCGCTGGTGCTGGGCGACATACACAGTGAGCCGCCGGTGGTGCGCATTCATTCCCAGTGCCTAACCGGGGACGTCTTCGGGTCTTTACGCTGTGACTGCCGGCTCCAGTTGGAACTGGCGCTGCGAACGATTGCTCAGGCCGGCGCCGGGATCCTACTCTATGAGCAGCAGGAAGGCCGGGGCATCGGACTCATGGCCAAGTTGCGTGCCTACGAGCTGCAGGACCAGGGGTTGGATACGGTGGAAGCCAACCTGCAGCTCGGCTATAAACCTGATTGCCGCGAGTTCGAGTTACCGGCTGAGATTCTGAAACTACTGGATGTGACGGCAGTACGGCTCATCACCAATAACCCGGTCAAGGTCGAGGCTCTCGAGGCGGTGGGTATTCGGGTGGTGGAACGTATCTCGGCTGAGGTCGAGCCGCTCGATAGCTTCGAGCGCTATGTTCAGGTCAAGCAGGAGAAGATGGGCCACATCGTCGACCGCATTCCTGAGCTTAGCTAGGGGCGCGCTGCGCCAGGATCAGCTTGGCGGTGGTAATCGCCTGCCCTACATGGCGTTGTGTGTGCTCCGCAGCGTGGATGAGCAGTCCGGTCAGGGTGGTGGGCAGGGCCTTTCGCCCGATGCTTACCGGCAGATCAGGCGGCTGTCGGACGATTGCGTTGAGACGCTGCCGTGTCTTCTCCAGGCTCTCTTCCAATTCGCGGAAGATGGACTCCCGGGTTCCTTCGTTATCCATTTCGCTGGCTAGCGCCTTGAACTGCTGCGGGCTTAGCGGAGTGCCCTCCGCGTAAGAGCAAAAGCGATCCAGGCTGCGGGCGATGTGACGCAACTGAAACGCGACCGAGGGTAAATTGAAGGGCCGCGCGTGCAGTTCGCGGTCGTCCAGATCGCGGCACCACTTGGCCGTATCTTCCTGGGCCATTTCGAGCGAATGGAGCAGTGCTCGCTGCATCAGCGGGACATCGGAAAACGTGCCTCGCAGCCATGGTTCTGTCATCTGAATTCTTTCCCAACCAACGACCGACGGATGCCCACATCTCGCTCGTTTTTCGCGAGATGTGGGATACCATGGATCCTCCCCTTCAGTTTTGCTTCACCACAGACATCTCGCAAGTCCCCTCGGTGGAATCCCACATCTCGCGAAAAACGAGCGAGATGTGGGGCACCCTCGGTCGTTGGTTGGGGCGAATCCAAAAACATCCGGGGCTCGTTGGTATGGACAAATTCCTAAACATCAAGGCCCGTAGATGGAAAAATCCTAAAGGCGATAAAAGAGGACACGGTTACAGGCCGTGGGATTGGCGGAATTCTCTTACTACTTGGGCCGGGTCGCGATGCTGACCGTCGACCGCCTCGTTCATGGTCTGCATTTCTTCTGCCGTGATCTTGCCCGCCAGGCTGGCAAAGGCTTCTCTTAGCTTCGGCCAGCGGTCGAGCGCTTCCTGCCTCACGAGAGGAACTGCCTGGTAGGGAGGAAAGTAATGCTTATCGTCCTGAAGCACGGCCAGGTGGAAGGCTTTGATGGGGCCATCGGTCGAGCTGCCGGCAATGATGTCTACCTGGCGGCCATTCAGTGCGCGGTAGAGTAACCCCAAATCCATCAGCCGGGGCGAGCCGTCGAACTTCAAGCCATAGGCTTGCTGCAGGCCTGGCAAGCCGTCCGGCCGTTGTTCAAATTCGTAACCGACCCCTAGTTTCCATTGGGGGGTGTAACGCGCTGCCTGGCTCAGCGTGGTGAGGTGAAGGTCCTGGGCCTGCCGCCCCCGGATGACCATGGCAAAGGTGTTCTCGAATCCCAACGGCGCCGTCACCACCACCTGGTAGCGCTGCTGATAAAGGCGGCGCACCGTTTCCAATACGCGCTGGGGGTCTTTGTCCACCGGCTGCTTCAGAATGGCGGTCAGAGCGGTCCCGGTGTACTCGACGTAGGAGTCGATGCGGCCCGCTATCAGGGCCTGGTTGCAGATATAGCTGCCGGCGAGATAAAAGCGGCGCTCGACCTTCATGCCGGTCACGGCCTCGATTTGCTGGGCCAGCAACTCGCCCAGAACCACCTGCTCGGTAAAGTTCTTGGCTCCAATCACGGGATAGTCCGGACGTGGCGGCGAGCAGGCGGCGATGGCCAGCAGCATAAGACCCGCGCAAAGGGCCACCGCGTATTTCACGTTCGTCCCGGGGCCGGCACCCGCAACCGGCTCTCCAGCCATCCCAGCCCGGTGTCGGCGGCGATCGCGAGCAGGGCGGCCGGGATCGCTCCGGCCAGCACCAGCCGATTGTCGACGGAAGCCACGCCACGGAAGATGAACTCGCCCAATCCTCCGGCTCCTACCGCCGCCGCGATGGTGGCAATGCCCACCGCCAACACGGTCGCAGTGCGCAGCCCGGCGAGTATGAAACCTGCGGCCAGCGGAAGCTCCACCTTGCGCAGTCTCTGCCCATCCGTCATGCCCAGTGCCTTGGCCACCTCCAGCACGGTCGGATCGACTCCCTCAATCCCTGCGTAGGTATTGCGCACGATGGGCAGCAGCGCATAGGCGGTCAACGCCGCGATGGCGATGCGCGCCGCGCGATCGCCAATCCAGGGCAAGGGCAACAGGAAACCGAACAGCGCCAGGCTGGGAATGGTCTGGATGATATTCACGACCCCCAATACCGGCTTTGCCCAGCGCGGATGCCGTGTCAGCCAGATGCCTGTCGGTACGCCGATGGCCGCGGCCAACAGCATCGCGTTGCCGGTCAGCCAGAGATGCTCCAGGGTCAACTCAGCAATCTCCGACGCGTGCTGAGCTAAGAAACCGGACATCAGTTCACCGCTTCCTGGCCCCGATGCACAGCGCGCACATAACTCTGCACCGCCGGGATCTGCGAGCCGAGGAATTCCTTTGCCGGAAGATTCGCCGCGATCTTGCCCCCTTCCAGCAACACGATGTGCGAGGCCAGGTAGAGCGCCTCGTCCAGATCATGGGTTATCAGCAGCACCGTCTTGTGGAGGCGCTGGAGCAAATCGCGCAACATGTCCTGCATTTCCGCCCTGGTCAGCGGGTCCAGTGCGCCGAAGGGCTCGTCCATCAGCAGCAGTTTGGGTTCCGCTGCGAGCGCGCGTGCCAGGCCAACGCGCTGGCGTTGTCCGCCAGAAAGCTGATAAGGCAGGCGGCGGGCGAAGGTCGCATAGTCCAGGCCCACCTGGGTAAAGAGCTGGTGGGCACGGCCGGCGATCTCTTGCTTAGGGCGACCCTCGATTTCGAGCACGGCGCCGATGTTGCGTTCCGCGTCGAAATGGGGAAAGAGGCCCGTCTCCTGGATCACATACCCGATCGAGCGCCTCAAGGCGATGGGGTCCCAATCGGTGGTGGCTCTTGCTTCGACCATCACCCGACCGGCTGTGGGCTCGATCAGGCGATTCACCATGCGCAGCAACGTGGTTTTTCCCGATCCACTGCGCCCTAATAGGGCGGTGGTGGAACCCTCCGCGATCTGCAAGCTGACATGGTCGAGGATGACGCGTCCGTCGGGCGTGGTGAGACCGACTTGCTCGAAAGCAATCGCGGGCTCTGGCGCCTGGAGCGTCAAGAGCTGGGCGGCTCCACGTCAACCCCGTCCATTTTGAGCGGCGGGGCCCCTTTGACCCGCACCATGGTGATCTTGCTGAAGCCCTCTTTGAAGCTGGGTGGGCGCAAGCGCTCAGCCATCTTGCGCATAACGTCATCGCTCACCGTGCGCTCCCGGCGGCTGTTCCGCTCCATGCATACCTCCAGCGGAACGTCGAAGAAGACCGCCTGCGCCTCGTAGCCGAAGCTCTTGGCCATCTTGATCCACTGCCGCCGCTCGTGGGCAGAGAGATTGGTCGCGTCCACGTAATTCCAAGGCATCTTGGCGATCAGGCGCGCCCGCAGCAGTGAACGCAGCGTAGAAAAGACCAGTCCCTGGTAGCGCTGCTCGGTGATGTCATCGAACAGGATGCTGCGCAGCATGTCGCTGGAAAGCGGCGTGACTCCGCGGCGCTTGAACCAGGTCGTCTTCCCCGATCCTGGCAAGCCGATAGCCAACACCACGTAGCCTTTGAGATCTTTCTGGCTGGCGGACGGCAGCTCCGGGGGCGGCACGGAAGGCGATTCCGGCTGGGTCTCCACCACCAGCTTTCCCTCCTTTGGCGCCGCTGGCGCTTCGGCCGTCGAGTGAACCTCGGCGGATGTGCCCTCAGCTTGCGCGATGGCGACCGGGCTGGCAACGGCAGCACTGGTAACGGCAGAACTGCTCACTACAGGGCTGACCACAGAAGCCTCGGGCGCCCTACCCCGTTTGTCTTCTGGGTACATCGGCTGTAACGGCGTCGGCTGGTTGGCTGGAATCTCCTGTCCGATTTTCCCGGTCGATTCCGAGTCATTCACTCCGCGCTTGCCACGTCGTCTCATTAGGGCGCGCATCCATTCGCGCATGATGAGGATTTAACACATATTCTGCCACGGCAGCAAATGGCCTGCCCCCTTTCCCGCCGCCGCTCTTTGGTACACTCAAGTTTCGCGCTCATCCCGCGAGGGCACGGAAATTGCTTCCGCACCCACGACGTAGAAACCCTGACCCATCTTCAAGGAGATCTTAAAGTTTATGGCAGTAAAGGTTGGCATCAACGGCTTTGGCCGTATTGGCCGCAACGTTTTTCGCGCGGCGCTCGGTAATCCTGCGATTGAATTTGTAGCGGTGAATGACCTGACCAGCCCGGCAACCCTGGCCCACCTGCTCAAGTACGATTCCATCCTGGGCAACCTGCCCCACACCATCACTGCCGGAGAAGACTTCATCACCGTCGACGGCAAGAAGCTCAAGGTATTTGCCGAGCGCGATCCCGCCAAGCTCGACTGGTCCTCGACCGGCGCTCAAGTGGTCATCGAATCCACTGGCCATTTCACCGATGCCACCAAGGCAAAGGCCCACCTGCAGGGAACGGTCAAGAAGGTGATCATCTCCGCGCCCGCTACCAACGAAGATCTGACCATCGTGCTGGGAGTGAACCAAGATAAGTACGACCCAAAGAAACATCACGTCATCTCCAACGCCTCCTGCACCACCAATTGCCTGGCGCCTTTGGCTAAGGTGCTCAATGACACATTCGGCATCGCCGCCGGAATCATGACCACGATTCACAGCTACACCAACGACCAGGTGATTCTCGACTTCCCGCACAAGGATCTGCGCCGCGGACGCGCCGCCGCTCTCTCGATGATTCCTACATCGACCGGCGCCGCCAAGGCTCTGCACCTGGTGGTACCCGAGCTCAAGGGCAAGCTGGACGGCTTCGCCATCCGTGTTCCCACGCCCAACGTCTCGGTCGTGGACCTCACTTTCACTTCAGACAAGCCGGTCACAAAGGAATCGATCAACGAGGCCCTCAAGGCTGCGGCGGACGGTCCAATGAAGGGCATTCTGGGCCTGGAGACCAATGAGTTGGTCTCCAGCGACTTCAAGGGAAACCCACTTTCCTCGATCGTCGACAGCCCCCTGACCAAGACCGTCGGCAGCAATATGGCCAAGGTGATCAGCTGGTACGACAACGAGTGGGGCTACTCGAACCGGGTGATGGATCTGGTGCTGTTCCTCGAGAAAGCAGGGCTCTAATGCATTTTTGCTAATACGTTGCTTCGGTGGGATCAGTTATGTGCGGCCATCTTTGGAGGATGGCCGCGTCAAGTTCGGCTTCCTGGTCTACACCATTAGCAAAAATGCTGGTCTCGCGCAGCGATGCGCGAGACCTGTGAACGATCAGAGGCGGCTCTCGTAAGACTTCCTGAGGGGAACTCCCATGGCGAAACTTTCCATCCGCGACCTGGAGCTGAACAACAAATATCTCTTTGTGCGCGTCGATTTCAACGTACCGCTGTCGGAAAGCGGCACGCAGATTCTCGACGATACCCGGATCAAAGAGACCTTGCCCACGCTCGAGTACGCGCTGCGCCATCACGCCAAAGTGATCGTGGCCTCGCACCTGGGGCGTCCCAAAGGAAAGCCCAACCCTAAATACAGCCTGCGGCCGGTGGTGGACCGGCTGCGAACGCTGCTCGATCACGCGCTGGGAGAATCGGTCAACGTGGCCTTCTCCCCCGACTGCGTGGGGGACGTGGCCACGGAGTTAGCGCGCCAGCTCGAATCAAGGCAGGTGTTGCTGCTGGAGAACCTGCGCTTCCACGCTGGGGAAGAAGCCAACGATCTCCACTTCGCGCGACAACTCGCCAACCTTTGCAACGTCTATGTGAATGACGCGTTTGGCAGCGCTCATAGGGCACACGCTTCGACCGAGGGCATCACCCATTTCGTATCCCAGTCCGCGGCCGGGCTGTTGCTGGAGAAGGAACTGAATTACCTGGGCAAGGCCCTGGAGGCTCCTGAGAAGCCTTTCGTCGCGATCCTGGGCGGGGCTAAGGTCTCGGACAAGATCGAGGTGATCCATAACCTGCTGAGCAAGGTCGACGCGCTGCTCATCGGGGGCGGCATGGCATACACCTTCCTCAAGGCGATGGGGCAGGACGTAGGCAAGTCGCTGGTGGAAGCCGACAAGCTGGAAGTGGCTCGTGAAGCGCTCAAAGAAGCGGAGAATAAGGGCGTGCGTTTTCTGTTGCCCGTCGATCACGTGCTGGCCGACAAATTCGCGGCAGATGCCCGTACCCAGATCTTCGAGGGGGATGGTCCGTTCCCGGCTGGTTGGATGGCACTCGATATAGGTCCAGCTTCGGTTGAACTGTTCACCACCGAAATCGCCCGGGCCCGCACCATCGTCTGGAACGGGCCCATGGGTGTCTTTGAAATGCCGGCCTTTGCCCGCGGCACCACGGGTATTGCAGAAGCGCTGGCGGAGAATGCGGCCGCTATCACGATCGTCGGCGGCGGCGATTCCGTTTCGGCTGTGAAGCAGGCCGGGGTAGCGGACAAGATCAAACACATCTCTACGGGCGGGGGCGCGTCGCTCGAGTTTCTCGAAGGCAAACGGCTTCCCGGCGTCGAGGCTCTCTCGGAAGCACCCGGCTCTTAGACCATGGCTGTGGTCAATCTTGAACTGCCGTTGCTCATCCTCGTCGCGGGCATTGCCTGCGCGCTGATTGCGTGGCTACTCGCAACCTTCACCCAGTTTCTTCGCGGCTACCGCTATCGCGTCAGCCTGGGCTTGATCGCCTTCCCCCTCGGGGGTCTCATGGGCTTCATCTCCACGATCAACGCAATCAGCGTCTTCGGAGATTGGCTGGCGGGCAAGCCGATGTCTTTCCTGTTGGCTATCGGCTGTTTGGGATACTTCGTATTCGGCTTTCTCGGGTGCTGGACCGTAGTGCGCGTGGCCGGGCGGCTCGATCGAAAACATACACTTTCCGTGCTCTACAATCTGGTCAAAGAACACAAGAAGCGAGACACCCAATAGCATGCGCAAGCTCCTGATCGCCGCCAACTGGAAGATGTATAAAACACCTGCGGAGACGCAGAGCTTCCTTCATACCTTTCTGCCGCTGGTCAAAGGCGAGACCAGGAGCGAAATCGTGATCTGCCCGCCCGCCGTCGATCTGGCTACCGCGCTGCACTCAGTGAAGGGCTCAGACGTCCTGGTGGGCGCGCAGAATATGCACTTTGCGGAGGAGGGCGCGTTTACCGGAGAAACCTCCGCATCTATGCTCGTCGCCCTGGGGGTGAGCCATGTGATCCTTGGCCACTCCGAGCGCCGGCAATACTTTGGGGAAACCGACGATGACGTCAACCGGAAGCTAGCCGCCGCCCTCAAGCACCACCTGGTGCCCATTGTTTGCATTGGTGAGCGCGAGGAACAACGGGAGAGCGGCATGACGGAAGAGGTCGTGTGCCGGCAGATCAGTCGCGCGATCCACCAGATCGATGTGACCAAACTTCGTCCGATGGTCATCGCCTATGAACCCATCTGGGCCATCGGAACGGGAAAGACGGCGACTCCGGCGATCGCCGCCGAAGCTCATCTCATGATCCGGGGCGAGGTGGCGCGCTTGGTTGGCCGGCCAGTGGCTGATGCGCTGCGCATCCTGTACGGGGGTAGCGTCAAGCCGGAGAATGCCAGCGCACTGCTCAGTCAGCCGGAGATCGACGGCGCGCTGGTTGGCGGCGCCAGCCTGGATCCGCATTCGCTTACGGCCATTGTGAAAGCGGGAGACGCTGTCTAGAGGGCTGCGTTGCGCTCTATCGAAAAACATCTAAATGAACAGCAGTGTCGCCCACTCAAGCCAACAGAACGCTTGAATGGGCCACCCAGCATTTGGGGTGGACCAAGGTCTATACCCTGACGAGAACATCTTCTCCCTCAATAGTTACAGGGTAAACTGCAACTCTTTCTTGAGAGCTTGTTGTCGCTCCTGTCGCTGGGTCGAACGACCAGGCATGCCAGGGGCAAATCAGCTTACCTTCTTCAATCATTCCCTCGGCCAGCGGGCCACCGCGGTGCGGGCATTCATTGTCGAGGGCGCGGATTACCCCGTCGATGTTGGCAATGCACAGTGTCCTGCCGCCCGCACTGAATTCCTTGGCCTCCCCCGGTCGCGGCAGCTCGCCCTTAACGCAAATCTTCACTAATTCGCTCATCGTTCGCTGATCACCTGGCTATGCTGGAGCATTTTCAGTTCTACTCCGCATAAGGCGAGTGTAGCGAAGTGCGGCCTTTCTTTGAGCAGAGCCGCGCCAGGAGTCGCCGCGGTATACACCAGAAGTGAAAATGCTTTACGCTCTGGAATGATGGATGGTCTTCCACCTCCGGCAGTACCACAAGCACCTCCAAGAGCAGATCTGTGGTGCCCTTCATGCGCTCGCGCCGTTCATGACCCGCTGGTGTGTGGCGACTGCTCGGCAGTCCTCTGCCGCATCTGTGGAACTCCGGTGGAATCGGCTGACGAACTCGCCTTTGGTTAACCGAATGGCCAAAAGCCGCTCTGTCCGAAACCGAATCCTGCCTCAAAAGCACACGCCCCCGCCCGGGTGGAAAAGCCCGTTGGCCCCACAGCAGCCGCTGGCGAGCGCGCGCTGGATCCTTGGCGGCCTGGCGGCGACCCTGCTCTTTGCGGTGCTCTGCGTTTACGTCACCTTCTGCCTGCTTTTCTGGCAGGGGCAATGGCAACTGGTCTTTCAACCATCCCGCAGCGTCACGGCCACGCCAGCGTCGGCGGGCCTGCAGTATGACGAGATCCGGTTTGACTCGACCGAGACCGGCATTCTGCAGCTCGACGGCTGGTGGGTCCCGGCCAATCGCGCCACATCCGCCGATACCCTGCTCTTCCTGCACGACGGCTCTGGCTCGCTCTCAGACACGTTGCCGCAATTGCGGGTCTTGCACAACCTCGGCCTGAATATTTTTGCCTTCGATTATCGCGGCTTTGGGAAGAGCGTAAACATACATCCATCCCAAGCAAGCACCTATGAGGATGGTGACGCCGCCTGGCGTTACCTCACCGATACACGTCATGTTTCCCCGTCCAAGATCGTCCTCGACGGGGGCGGGCTGGGCGCAGCAATCGCAGTCGAGACCGCCCGGCGGCATCCCCAGGCAGCGGCGCTGATTCTCGAAGATCCCAAGCCGCCGATTCTCGACTCGCTGCAGTTCGATGCGCGCACGCGGCTACTGCCGGTTCGGCTGCTTTTCCATGACCGCTTCGACCCCACCCGGACACTGGCTAGTCTGCGCACGCCTAAGCTGATGATTTACTCAGCACACGGTGCGAACGGACTCTACTACGACCAGGCTGCGGAGCCGAAGCAAAGGGTAACCATCACCGATCTCTTCGGAGATGAAAATTATCTGCCTTGCCTGCGAAGTTTTCTGGGCAAATATCTGCCTGGCAGTTAAGCTTGGCTACAACGACTCTGGTACGAACAGGAGTTCCCATTGTTTAACTGGCTTAACCGCTTTCAGTCTCTTGGTGCTTTGGTCATGCGGTTGGTTCTCGGCATCATCATAGTGCGCCACGGATATGACAAGGTCGTTCCGTCAGGCGCGCTCTACAATTTCACCCATATGGTCAGCCACATTCACCTGCCTGTGTGGCTTGGCTATGTCGCGGCCTTTACCGAATTTTTTGGCGGGATGCTGCTCATCGTTGGCCTGTTGACCCGGGTTGCGGCGTTGATGACGGCGACCGACATGGCGGTGGCCATCCTCAAAATCCATCTCCATGGCGGTCTGATGGGACCAAATTCCTTCGCCTTACCATTGGCGCTCTTTGCCATCGCCCTGATGCTCGTCTTCACCGGCTGCGGCTGGCTGGGGCTGGATGATTTCGTGGGAAGAGGCAGAGGCACGCGCGCCAAGGTGCTAAGCCGGTAGGTCTAACCCCTATTCGGCACCTTCGCTGTGCCAGATAAGGGATCCCATAACCGCCACACCCATAAACCTTCTGCCAAAGTCCAAGCCCCCCGACTTCGATTCGGCTTTTAAGGTCCAGGAGCCCGACAATCGTGGTTTCCCCACCTGGCACAGCGAACGTGCCGGATAGTGGGATCTGCAATGAGTACGGGGGCCCGGTTAACTCGATACCAAGTTCAGGAATTGCGTGGTCTTTAGTTCCGATCCAGGAAAAACCATCTCCAGGTTGTGCGCTCCCAGGGTCTTGAACGCTGCTTCTCCTAAAACCTGGCGGAAGTCCGTGGTGATCGCCAGGTCGCGATTCTGATAAAGCTGCTCGGTCGCCATGCCTGGCCATTTGCCATAGACCTTGCCACCCTTGACCGTGCCTCCGAGCACAAACATGACGTTGGCATGCCCATGATCCGTTCCACCGGTGCCGTTCTGTTGCGCCGTGCGCCCGAATTCGGACATGGTCACCAGTACTACATTTTCTGCGTCGCTCCCCATATCAGTCCAGAAAGCGGAGATGCCCTGACTGAAGTCGTGCAGGCAGTTGGCCAATTGTCCGTTGACGCTGCCCTGATTGTGGTGGGTATCCCACCCGCCGATGTCGGTGAAGGCCGCTTCCACACCCAGATTCGCCTTCAGCAATTGAGCAATCTGCCTCATATTGTCGCCGAAAACACCGTTGGGATAGTTCGCGCCCGGGCCCGGTTTGTAGTGCGCCGGGTCAGTCGCCTTGAGCATCTTTACCGCTTCGAAGGTCTCCTGGCCAGTCCCGTGGAGCACGGAATCGACGGAATTGGCATACATCGCCTCGAAAGCGGAGCTGATCGGCGCGGCATTCTCACTCTTGCCGCCCACTGCAAAATCCTGCACCCGGTTCACCGCGACCGCGGGGATTTTCCCATCCAGCGTCCGTGGAACCTGCGACCCCAGCGCGACCGCGCGAAACGCGGTGTGGCTTTGCGAGCGACGGAGATCTTCCGCCTGCAAGGCGCGGTTCAACCAGCCATCCGGCGTTGCCTTGACGCCCGGGGTTCCACTCTCCATATAGTCCTGGGCGTCGAAGTGGGAGCGAGTGGTGTCGGGCGAGCCAGCGGCCTGGACCATGGCCAGATGCCCCTGGTCGAACAGGGGTTTGAACGATTGCATGGCAGGGTGCAGTCCGAAGAATCCATCCAGGTCGATGAGCTGGTTTTGCGGGATCGCAATGGTGGGGCGGAGCTGATAGTAGTTGCTTTCTGCGTGCGGGACCACAATATTGAGCCCATCGGCCGCGCCACGCTGGAAGATCACTACCAACTTCTTGCCCTGGGCCTGGGCGCTGGTGGTTTGAGCGAGCACGGACCGCCTGAGAAACGCCGGCACCACCGATGTGCCTACCAGGGCCATTGCCCCGCCCTTCATGAATGCGCGACGTGTCGCCATTTGCAGCTCCGAACCCGCCCCACGCTCAGGGGCACACTTGTTCGAACGCGGACGGGGGAACAAAGTTGTGCCTGGTTAGGGATTTCTCCGTACGACGGTGCCCCTAACGGAACAGAATCTAGTACTTGCCTAGCTCGGCCATGGCGCGGAACAAATCTTCCGGCTGGGGCAGAATGGCATCCTCCAGAATGGGCTGATAGGCCACAAAAGTGTCCATGGCGGCCACCCGTTTCACGGGAGCGTCCAGGTACTCGAACAACTCATCGGCGATGCGGGCTACGATCTCCGCTCCGTATCCCCAACTCAACATGTCTTCGTGGGCAACGATCACCCGGCCGGTCTTTTGCACCGAAGTGGCAATCGCCTCCCAGTCGTAGGGACTCAGGGTGCGCAGATCGAGCAGGTCGACCTCCAGGCCCAGTTCGCTGCTCGCCTGTTGGGCAGCGCGCAGAGCCCGAGGCACCACGGCCCCATAGGTAATCACGGTGAGATCCTTGCCCGGGCGCAGCAGATTTGCTTTTCCGAAAGGGATGGCAAACTCCGGTCCGGGATACGGCGCCCTGCCGAAAGTCTCGCGATAAAGGCGCTTGTGCTCGAAAAAGAGCACCGGGTCGTCACAGCGGATCGCGGTGCGCAACAGGCCATTGGCATCCAGGGCGTTGGAGGGAAAGACCACGCGAACGCCAGGGGTATGGGTGAAGATACTTTCGCTGCACTGCGAATGGTAGACCGAACCGCCGGTAAGGTATCCCCCGATGGCCACCCGTACCACCGCGGGAGCCGAATAGGTACCATTGGAGCGCCAGCGCAACAGGCTGAGCTCGTTGCGCAATTGATGCATGGCAGGCCAGATGTAGTCGAAAAACTGGATCTCGACCACGGGCTTGAGTCCGCGTGTGGCCATGCCGATAGCGCGGCCGACAATATCGGCCTCGGCCAGGCGCGCGTTGTAGACGCGGTCCGGTCCGAACTCCCGCTGCAAGCCGGTAGTGAGCTTGAACACACCCCCCTTACCCTTCACCAGGCCCTGGCGCAGGTCCTGGTCATGGCTGGTGTCGGCCACGTCCTGGCCAAAGACCACGATGCGCGGATCACGGTGCATCTCGTCCTTCAGGCAGCTGTTGATCAGATCGGCCATGGTGCGCTCCTGCACGTCCGGCGTCTGCACCGCCGGCCGGGCAAGATCCTGGCTCGTGGGGTCGAGGTCCTCGGAATAGACGTGGCGCTTGATTGAGGAAACCTCGGGCAGCGGGGCGCGCAGGACCTTTTCGGCCGCGCTCCGCACCTCTTCGTCGACCTCCTGCTCCAGCCGGTTAATGGCTGCAGGATCGAGTATGCCGTCGCGCAGCAGGCGCATCTGCAGCTTGGGCAGAGGATCGAGAGCAGCGTCCCGCTTGCGCTCCGCTTCCGACCGGTAGAGCGGTTCGTCGTCAGAAAAGGAATGGGCATATTGCCGGATCACGTGTCCGTGAACGAAGGCCGGCCCTTTGCCGGAACGGCAGTGCTTCACTGCCTGGGTGAACGCAGCATAGCTTTCGACCGGATCGGTGCCATCGACTTCGGCGAAAAAGAAATTGGGAAAATTGGCCACCAGGCGCGAGATGTTCCCGCCCGGGGTGTTCACCTCCACCGGAACCGAAATAGCGTAGCCGTTGTCTTCCACCACGAACAGCACCGGCAGACGGAGGCTGGACGCCGAACTGATCGCCTCCCAAAACTCGCCTTCGCTGGTGGCGCCTTCACCCAGCGAGACATAGACCACCTCGTCCCCGTGAAAGTGGGTTGCCTTGAACGCGCTGTAGTCGCCTTGGCGCTGCTCGGCGGCTGCTGGGTGGGTGGCTAGGTACCGGCCCGCCTCCGCGCAACCGACAGCTTGCAGGCACTGGGTCGTGACCGAAGAAGAGAGACTGACGATATTGAGCCGGGGATTGCTCCAATGCGAAGGCATCTGGCGGCCCCCACTAGACGGGTCTGCCGCTGCGCCCACGGACTGGAGGAGCATCTCCTCCACCGTACTACCCAGGGTGAGGCATAGCGCGCGATCGCGATAATAGGGGTAGAACCAGTCGTAGCCGGGCCTGAGAGCCATGCCCGCAGCCACGAGCAACGCCTCGTGGCCGGCGCCGGAGATCTGGAAAAAGATTTTTTGCTGCCGCTTGAGCAGGATCTCGCGATCATCTGTGCGGCGGGACAAATACATCAACCGGTAGAACCGGATTAATTGCTCCGGCTCCAACCCGGCATAGAACGCGGGACTGGATTGCTCAGTGCTGGCCGTAACCGCCTTCGCCATGCCCACCTCATATTGACGACACAGTTAAGGATAAATGCCCGACCCGGATTTCCTGCACGCTGCGGAGGAAACGGCCGCGTGAACTTCGTCAACGCCATGAACCTCGACAGGAAATCCGGGAAATGCCAAGGCAGATTGTAATCCTTCGTCTCCACTCCTGCTGAAAACCGGCTGACGGTTCTCCTCCGGATTTCCTGTTAAGTTTAGTGACGTCGGCCAAGTTTACGCGGTCCCGCCTGGCCCCACGGCGCTGCGGGCAGGCGGGACCGACAAAAATAGTCATCTCCGGTGCCCCGCGGCAGGAGATCCCGGTACGACAACGGCATCCAATTGGGCGTGTTTACCACCCTGCCGGTATGATGACGGTGCGACGTTGACCATCTTTTTCTCAGCATGCTCTAATCAGCCGGTTTGCAGGTGTTTGCGCCCGCGGCGGGCCGACCTGCCGGTAACCCCAGCAGCAAGTATCTCTGGAGGCGTTTGAATGGTTTTCTTCTTTCTATCGGCCACTGTCCCAGGACAGGGCTTGACAGCTGCCCTCGACACCCATGGCAGCACGTTTCTCTGGATCGCTCTCCTTGCCGGTCTGCTCGGCCTTGTCTTTGCCCTTTTTCTGGCCCGTTCTGTACTAGCGTTTGATACCGGGACCCCGGAAATGCGGCTGATTTCGAACGCCATCCGCGAGGGCGCGGAAGCATTTATGTCGCGCCAATACACGACCATCGCCGCGCTGGCCGTGGTGCTTGCTATTGCCCTCTTTGTGGGCTACAAGTTTTCTGACTTTACCGCTCCGTTGGCAGGCAAGGTTGTGATCAGCTTCCTGATCGGCGCCGTCTGCTCCGGTTTGGCCGGCTACACCGGCATGTTTGTCTCCATCCGCACCAACATTCGCGCCGCCAGCGCCGCCCGCGCCAGCCTGGGCAAGGCCTTGAAGATTGCCCTGCGTGGGGGGGCGGTGACGGGTATGGTCGTCATCAGCCTCTCCCTGCTAGGGGTAGGTAGCCTCTTCTTCCTTTTTGGCGGACTACGGGATCCGCAACACGTTCCCTATCAGTTGGTCGGCTTTGGATTTGGCGCGTCGCTGGTGGCGCTCTTTGCCCAGCTGGGCGGTGGCATCTACACCAAGGCCGCGGACGTCGGCGCCGACCTGGTGGGCAAGGTGGAGGCGGGCATCCCGGAAGACGATCCGCGGAATCCCGCGGTGATCGCGGACCTGGTGGGCGACAATGTAGGCGATTGCGCCGGCCGTGGCGCGGACATCTTTGAATCTACAGCGGCGGAAAACGTCGGCGCCATGATTCTGGGCACCGCCCTGTATCCGGTCTTCGGCATCAAGGGCATCCTCTTCCCATTGATCGTGCACGCCATCAACCTTGTGGCCAGCTTTGTCGGTGTGCTGGTGGTCCATAGCCGCGAAGATCAGGACCCGATGGATGCCCTGAATCGTGGCTATTACGTGACCACGCTGTTGGCGCTGGTGGGCTTTGCTGGAGCGGTGTACTACATGCTGCAGGGCCGCTGGTGGCTGTTGAGCTGCGGGGTTGTTGGTATGGTGACCTCGTTTCTCTTTGTCCGCATCACGGAGTACTACACCGAGACCCGCTACCGGCCGGTGCAATCGATCGCCAACGCTTCTCTGACGGGCCCCGCCACCAATATCATCAGCGGCCTCGCCGTCGGCATGGAGACACCGGCCATGCCGGTGGTTGTGATCAGCGCTGCCCTGCTACTCAGTTACTACTTTGGCGTGCGCGGACTCGCCGATACGACGATCTCCGACTATGCCAAAGGCATTTACGGCACCGCCATTGCTACGATGGGCATGCTCTCGTCTGCCGCTTACATTCTGGCCATGGATACCTTCGGGCCGATTACGGATAATGCCGGCGGAATCATCGAGATGTCGGATCAACCAGATTCAGTGCGGGAAAAGACGGACAAGCTGGACGCGGCCGGCAACACCACCAAGGCGCTGACCAAGGGCTATGCCATTGGCTCTGCCGCATTGGCTGCCTTTCTGCTCTTTTCCGCTTACCTCGAGACCGTTCACGGCATTGTGGCGCAACGTTTCACCGACGCGGGCCAAGTGCTCGACCCCAACTGGAGCTTTACCAACATCAACCTGGCCAGCGTGCCGGTTTTCGTTGGCGCGTTGTTGGGCGCGATGCTGATCTTCCTCTTCTCCTCGTTCGCCATCAAAGCTGTGGGCCGTACGGCGCAATACATCATTGAAGATGTGCGCGCACAATTCCGCGAGAACCCCGGCATCATGGCTGGTACCTCAAAACCGGATTATGGCCGTTGCGTGCGCATCGTTACCGGCGCTGCGCTCAAGCAAATGGTGTTGCCAGGCGCGCTCGCCGTGCTGACTCCATTGGTAGTAGGTCTGGTCTTCAAGAATTTGAGCGGGAGCTTTCACATCCACATTCCGGGAGAGTACTCGCCCGTCCTCAACGGTCATTCCATCGACCTTGCCGGTGCAGAAGCAGTCGCGGCCCTGCTTATGGTGGGGACCATCGTGGGTATCCTTATGGCCATGCTGATGAACAACAGCGGCGGCGCATGGGACAACGCCAAGAAATACATTGAGACCGGCGCCCACGGGGGCAAACGTTCCGAGGCCCACAAGGCGGCAGTGGTCGGCGATACCGTGGGGGATCCATTCAAAGACACGGCTGGCCCCTCGTTACACGTGCTGATCAAGCTGCTGGCCACGGTCACGCTGGTGCTGGCGCCGTTGTTCTTGTAGGCGGGGGCTGGAGCACTCGATGGGTCGAATCAGTCGAGCTGGTCTTTGATCCGGTTCATGTCGAAGACGATGCCCTGGGCAACATGAGAGAACGAATCATTGCGTAGGAGCTGGCGCTCCTCGTACCGGTAATAGGCGCCATCTTGAGGGTCGATGACCCAGATTTCCGGAATGCCCATCGTTCTATAATCCTCCAGCTTGCGCTTGAGGCGCTGCAGGCTGTCTTCCGGAGACAGCACTTCAAAAACGGCCAGCGGCGGCTGGGTGACGATCTGCTCGATGGGTTGATCGCGGTCAAGCACCGTTACATCGGGAACCCGGAAACGTGTTGCAGCGACCTGGATCCGCAATTCGGGTCTGACACGCACGTTCCAATCTCGCGCGTGTTGCCGGAACCAGAAACAAATAGCTTCCTGCCAGGCGGAATGGTCGTTTTCCCCCATGGGACGCTGCTCGATCTCTCCATCGACGTATTCTGCATCGGGCTCGTAGGAAGAGCGCAGGTAAACCTCTACGGGAATACGAGTCGTGGTCGACATGGTGATCTCTAGTTTACGTGGAGACCCGGTTGATCGGGCATGAAAACCTCATCGCTCGGCCCGCAAGGCAAGGCTCGCAAGCGACCGGTCCAGGGTGATGTCAACCGGCAGATACATGCGCCGTTGGCGGCAGAGAAGACAGAGAACAGCGATGGGCTGAGCGGGAACACTGTGGGTGCCGGAAGCAATGTTGTGCGAGCAGCCTTGGCAGCCGACGACAGAGGGTTTTGTGCAAAGGAAGGGTTGGCAAGGAGCCGAATATAGGCGAATAAAAGGAGAAACGATCCACAGCCGCAGGCTATCATCGAAAGCATGCGGCTCCGGTCATGGTTGGCGGCAGTCGCCGCTTTTCTGCTTATATTACCCCACCCCCAGGCATGGGCTTGGGGAAGCGAGGGCCACAGGATCATCGCTGACATCGCCTGGGACCATCTGGACGATGCCACGCTTGAGAAACTGAGACAATTCCTGGGGCAAAACGACCTCGCGTCCATCTCCACCTGGGCGGATGACATTCGCAGCGGGCGGCCGGAGACGGCTCCCTGGCACTACGTGGATATCCCTCCGGATTCCGGCGGGTATGAGCCAAAAGACTGCCCTGACGATAATTGCATCGTCGCCCGGATCAACCAGTTTGCCCGGATCCTGGGCGATCCGCAGCAGCCGTTTGCGGCGCGGAGCGAGGCGCTCAAGTTTCTGGTTCACTTGGTTGGTGACCTGAGCCAGCCTTTCCACGCCATGGCCGACGCGCGTGGAGGAAACGACATTCCCGTTTCGGTCTTTGGTGCAAACCAGTGCGGAGATTATCCCTGCAATTTGCATAGCGTTTGGGATACCGAGCTGATCCTTCATACCGGATTGCGCGAGCACCGGTATGCGCGCGAGTTGGAGGAGATGATTGCCGCCGACCACCTGCAGGCGGGTTCAGCGGATCCGGTGGCGTGGGCGAACGAATCGTTGCAATTAGCCAAGCAGGCGTGGGTGCAGCCGCAGACAAATATCGACCAGGCCTACTACCTGCGGGAGCGGCCGGTGGTCGACCGCCAGCTGGCCTTGGCGGGCCTGCGCCTGGCGCGGCTGTTGAATGAGGAATTGGGGGGTGGCGCGGGATCGTAACGTCTGGAGCACTTCAGTTCTACTCTGCACCGGCAAGGCCGCCGAAGTGCGTCTTTTCTTGAGGAAAAGCCGCGCCGGTATTCGCGCCTCTCTACCCCCAGAAGGGAAATGCTTAGAGAAAGAAGCCGAACATATCGAGGACTTCGTCGCTGACTTCAACGTCGCTTAGATTGGCTTCTTCGATGAGCCTTAATTTTTGACGGAACCGGTCCAAAAGGCCGGAGTTGATATCGGTCTTCTGGTCCAGAGTCCACATCAGTTCGGCGGCAGTGGTGCGATGTTCACAACGAGCAGCCAGGCCGTGTGCCGTTTCAATCGTCAGCACAAGGGGCAGACTGTGAAACTCCTGATACAGATGCATGGGGATACGGGCTTTGATGTTGACTCGCATCGTAGGAAGAGAATGCCATGCGCAAACGGAGTCGGCCATACTACCTTGGTAGGGAGTAACCAGCCGAGGGTTGCAGCGTTCTCTCACCAGACCATCTGTGGGTTTTGAGGGAGGGGAAAATTGAAGCGGGCTCGGCAAGCCGCTCATTTATGATTGACTTGCGGAAGCTGTTGCAACCCCGGCACGGAGAGATGGCAGAGCGGTTGAATGCACCTGACTCGAAATCAGGCATACCTTCACGGGTATCGGGGGTTCAAATCCCTCTCTCTCCGCCAATTCTTTGGCTTATTCAGGCGTTGACGTGGCTTTCTTCCTGGGTGCCGGCCGTGGCCTTTGCGGGTTCGCTCCCTGGCTGAGCAGAGCCAGAGCATCCGCGGCGTTAAACGGGTATTGGCGAGTGGACTGTTGACCCGTGGTACTGAGAGTAATGTCCACGCGTCGATTGCTAGCCAGCCGAATGGTGGTCAGGTTCTCGAGTGCTTTCTGCTGCTCCACTGGAGTCAGGTCGGGGTTGTGCTCAACCGCATCTGTCACCTGCAGATCGGTGAGATTCTGCCGCACACCAACGGCATTGGTTTCGATGTTAGCCGTCGGGACACCGCGGTCAGTCAGGAAGCGCTTCACGCTTTCGACACGGCGTTGGGAAAGCGACTGGTTGTATTCTTCGGAACCCCGTACGTCGGCATGGCCTTCGAGAGTCAAATGGGCGTCCGGCTTGGCTTCGAGATATTGCTTGAAATCACTAGCCAGGGAGATCAGCATCTGCTTCTGGCTGGATAAAAGGCCCTGCGTAGGATCATTCGCCGTGGGCTGGGCCGTTGGGAAGTAAATGCTGTGGAGGGCTAGTCTCAACTCCAACGGGGTAGGCGCCAGGGCATTGACGTCGACTGAGCAGTCGGCGGTCCCACCGCGTCCATCGCCAACGTGGCCTGTCACCGTGTAGCGGCCGGTGGGGAGACCTGAGGTATCCAACATCACCGAAGATCCAGAGCCGGTCACGCTGCCGCCGCTCGCAGTCCAGGAGTAGGTCAACGAATCGGGCTCCGCATGGGAGGCCGTGGCCGTAATCCGCACCGGCTCGCCCGACGCTATCGAACTTCGCTCTGCAGCGCAAACCATGGTGAGCGGCTGATGTACCTTCTGCGCAACTCGAACATCCGAAGAGCAATCGCCCGTAGCCCCGTGACCATCGTCCACATGCAAGCTGACGGTGTAAACTCCCGGCGTGTCGGAAGCAGTCCATCGCGCCTCCGGGCCAGATCCTTCGACGCTGCCGCCGTTAGCTGTCCAGGTGTAGGTGAGGGGAACATTGCCGGGACTGCTGGAGTGGGTGCGCACCACGACTGCATCTCCTGAGCCGGCATACACGGTTTGGTTGTCGGTCGAGCATACGACCGCAAGCGAGCGGTTAGCCGCTGGCGCCAGAGGGGTATGGCCGCCCAGGCGGAAGACGAGTCCGGCAGAAAGGCGAAGATCATTCTGGGTATTGCCTGCCCCGGTCGCGGGATCGGAGAAACGGGTCATCAAGTATTCCGCTTGAACAGCGCGGATGGAGATATGGCGAGCCAGGCGAATATCGAATCCGCCCCCGGCCGTCAAGGCGAAGGCAGTCTGCGCAGGCAGGGGCGTACAAGAAGAACCGGTGCATCCGGAGAGTGTCACTTCCCCGGCATGTGCCGCGCCAAACAGGACTTGGGCAAAGGGAGTGACCCTACTGCGGTTGCGAAAAGAGAAGCGAGGACCAAAGAGGTAGGTGAAGGCGGAGCCGCCGGAGTCTACCACGCTGGGCGGGTTTGCTCCTGGGCCGGCAAGTCTCAGCTGGGTGTCGTCATAACCGCCAAAGTCGGCAGCGATTCCGAAGTAACGGCTTAGGTTGAATGCGATCGATGCGCTGCCGCCATTCAAGTCCACAAACCGGTTTCCGTTCGCCAGCTCCGGTACGGCACGAAGGTAGGAGTAGCCAAGAAAGATATCGACCTTCGGCGTCCTTCTCGGTTCGCGCGCGGACGGAGCTGCGGAGCCTGATGCGGAAGACTGGGCAGTGCCATCCATCGCAATCTCCGACAGGCTTCCCGTGCGTTGCGCATGGAGTAAGACCGTGGACATCGGCGATATTGCAACGACTACTGTGGCAAGAATCCGCACCGGTAAGTTCATTACTTCTCCTGACTGCGCATTGCGACCGTGATTGGGCGTCGCATGCCCCCACGTTTGCATAGTCGACGTGAGGGCTATGGTTGCTGCCCTAAGGGGCGGGCACATTGATGACGGTATTCACAATGGTGACGGGCCCGCTTAGACACAACGCTCTGCCGTTTATGGTGGTCACCGCATTGACGCCAGCCGTAGAGACCGAGATCCCCGCCTGAGAGATGACGGTCCCTTGCATCGTCCCGCCGCCCTGAATTCCGTTGATGGTCGCGGCCGTCCCGACCTGCCAGAAGACGTTCTTGGCCTGCGCCCCGTTGACCAGAAGCACGCTGCGATGGACCGTGGGATCGCCTACGTCGAGTGTCGTTGCCATCTGGAATACCCAGGAGGCATTCGCATCGCCCTGCGCATCGAGAGTCAGATCACCCTGGGTGATGGCGTAACTACCAGGCGCAGACTGGTAGACCCCGGGAGCCAGCGTGCGATTGCCGAGTTCGCCGGCCAAGCCGCCTCCGCATCCCGGACATGTCGACACATCCAGGCCGTTGGGCATCGCGACCAGGGCGTTGTAGGCGCTCAGTGCGTCGGCTAGAGCCGCGGCAGCAACGGCAGCTGTAACGGCCGTCCCTTCCGCAGGACATGCCACCGTTGGAGGCGGCGCAGCCGTGTTAATGGCTCCGTTCACCAGGCCTACGTTGAGCGGCGTTTCGGTGTAAATGCATCCTGGGCCGTTGTCGTGGAATCCGGTTACCAGGGTGGAAACGCCGGTCGTTCCGATGTTTCCATTGACCACGGTTTCGATTCCCTGGTTGGTCAGCCCGGCAGAGCCGCCAAAGCCGCCGAAGAGAGATGCTGTTCCCAGCGCGACCGGTGGGGGGACGACCAGGACGCCGGTGCTAAAGTGCCACGGATTCGGCGCACCGGTGGTGCCCAGCGGATTGCCCGCCAGGTCTGTTGCGCCGGCAGTCAGAGTCGCGATATAGGGGCTATTGCCGGCGAGTGAAGCCGTGGGGGTAAATGTCGCGATAAAGTTGATCGCATCGTAGGTCACAGTCCCGGTGACCGCTACTCCTCCTGGTCCGGTGAGTCCAAAGGTCGCAGTGGTGAGGGTGAGGGGGTCCATGGCCTCGCTGAAGATCGCACTGACCGCGTGATTGATGGGCACGTTGGTGGCTGCGTTGGCCGGGCTCGTGGTCACGATCTCCGGCGGGGTGGTGTCAGGCGCCGCGCCAGTGGTAAAGGTCCATACGTAGTTGCTGGCCAGCGCATTCCCTGCCAAGTCAGTAACCATGGTGGTTAGAGTCGCGGTGAACAAAGTGTTGGGAGCCAGCGTGGCCGCCGGCGTGAAGGTCGCTGTATTGCCGATCGCTGCGTAGGTAACCGCCCCAGCCACGGCAGCTCCGCCAGGCGCTTTGAGCGTATAGCTGGCTGTGTTGAGGGTGGCGGGGTTCATGGCTTTGCTAAAGGTGGCCGTCACCGTCTGGTTGGTGGGGACGTTGGTGGCTGCGTTTGCCGGGATGGTCGAAATGATTGTTGGCGGTGTGAGGTCCGGGCCGGCAGCGGTGGTGAAGGTCCAGACATAGTTACCAGCCAACCCTCTGGTCTGCAGATCCTGGGCTGCGGTGGTGATCGTCGCCGTGTAGACCAGGTTGGGTCCAAGGGCAGCCGCGGGAGTGAACGTTGCGATGGAGCCAGCGGCGATATACGTCACTACCCCAGGCACCGCAGCTCCTCCTGGTCCCGACAGGGTGAACGTGGCGGCATTGATGGTGGAGGGGCTCATGGCCTCGCTGAAAACCGCGCTGAGGGCCTGGTTGGTGGGCACGCCTGTGGCCTGATTTTTTGGGACAGTGTGGATCACCGAGGGCGCCGTAGTGGCGGTGCCGGTCTTGAACCTCCAAACATAGTTGCTGGCCAGCGGGGTACCGGCTGGGCTCTTGGCTGCGCTGGTAATGGTCGCGGTATACGAGGAGTTGATCGCCAGCGCAGCAGTGGGAGTAAAGGTAGCGACGCTGCCCGTGCAACCGACGGTTCCCGCCATCGCGGCACCGCCCGGCCCGGTCACGATAAAGGTGGTCGCGGGTGAAAGCAGGGTCGCACAGTTCATCGACTCATTGAAGATTGCGCTGAGCACCTGGTCGGGGAGCACACCGGTGGCCCCATTCGCGGGAACCGTGGACGCAACCGCGGGTGGGGGCGTAATCGTCGTAAAGCTCCACACGTAGTTGCCGGCCAGCGGAGTGCCTGCCGCGTTCGTGGCTCCGGTGGTAATGGTGGCTGTGTAGAGGGTGCTGTACGCGAGATCCGCTGTGGGCGTAAAGGTGGCTACTGAGCCAGGGGCCGTATAGGTGACGGTTCCTGCGACAGCCACGCCGCCTGGTCCGGCGAGGGTAAAGGTGGCAGGGTCGATGGTGGCGGAATTCATCCCCACGCTGAAGGTGGCACTCAAGGCCTGATTTACAGGCACGTTCGTGGCCCCGCTGGCGGGGGCCGTGGAGAGGACGGTGGGGGCCGCGGGCGCGGCGACGCTGGTAAACATCCACACGTAATTGGCCGCCAGTCGATTGGCTGGACTTGCCTGGTCGGTTGCTCCGGTGGTGATGGTCGCTGTGTACACTACGCCGTAGGCCAGGCTGGCAGCCGGAGTAAAGGTTGCCACCGATCCGGTTGCGGCATAAGTAACCGTTCCTGCGATGGAGGCTCCCCCTGGACCCACGACCAAAAACGAGGCCGCATCGATCGTGCTGGGATTCATTGGCTTACTGAAGGTTGCACTGATGGTCGTGTTTAGGGCCACCGTAGTCGCACCTGCAGCGGGCGTGGTAGATGACACCTGGGGCGCAGTCGTGTCTGGAATATTGACGGTTTCTTTACCGCATCCAGCAATCAGCACTATCGTGAGTGCCGCCAACAACCGTACGATTTCGAGCCGCGGTGTGCGCATTTTTTGTCCCCTCGTGGGACTCTGGTGACGTAAGACCTAACACTTCTTTGTTATCGGCTTTCTCCCCCGGGCACTTTAGTCATCTGAGAACTGCAAAGCTGCACAAGTGTTTTCAATTGGGTTACCAACCGGCTCCCATAGAACGGGGACGGCGCCAGGTCACCGCAGCGATTGGGGACACACCGCGACGCAGAGAGTCGGGTATTCCGAGGATCTTGGGATGGAAACGAAATGCGACAGGCAGGAGGCGTCGTCAGCGGGACCGGGCGCGGGCAAGGTCGCCGATGGATGTGTAGATAACGAAACTGAGACCGGAAACGGGGCCGGTCCGCAAGGCGGCAATCATGTACCGCTATCCTTCCCGGATACGCAGCACGAGCTACGACTCTGCCGGCTGGAACATGATCGCACTCAAGGCGCGCTCGAATCGTTGATGGTGATGATCTTCCATTGATCCGGGGCCTCTTCGCGGAACCACACCTCGCCGTTGCCGATCATCGCCCCGAAGAATTGCCAAAGAGACACTGGGGCGCCTGATGCAGAACGGCGTTGCGCACCGGATCGGTAAAGATCAGGCGGAAGTTTGTCAGAAATGCCTGCTTCTTCTGTACGCGGGTCCGCTTTCCTGAACGCAGAACCAATTGCGGGTAGCTGATCATCCCCGCAATCTCTTCCTTGTTGTTCGACTGCACGGCGACCTGGAGCTGCGCGAGAAAAGCTCTGGCGCTGGCTGCAGTCTTTTCACCCAGTGCATCGACCGTACTGTTGCTTCCACAGGCCTGCGTGCCACCGCCAGCCTGCCCCTCAAGCTAAAGCGGCGCGGCGCACACCATGAGCAGTAACAAGGCCGAAACCAGACCGAGCCGGAGCGGATGGAATTGTGAGTTAAACCTCTGACGGCTAAGGAGCGAGCATTCCATAGCCCAAGCATAAGAAATCGGGTGGCGGATATCCAGACGGTTTCTAATTCGATACAATCTGCCTTTTGACCAAGACCTGCTTCCCATAAAGAGAGACCCTCCTCATGGCAATGACGAAATATCTTCTGGAAAGTACCATCGTCGGGGCTCTCGGCGGCCTTCTGTTCGGCTTCGACACGGCTGTTATCGCAGGCACGACCCAGCAATTGACGGTTGTTTATCACCTGACGCCCTTCACTCTCGGCCTGACTGTCTTTATTGGATTGGTCGGCACGGTGATCGGCGCCATGTCCGCCGGGGTGCTGGGTCAGCGGATCGGCGGCCGTGAGGCGTTGCGCATCATGGCGGTCCTGTACACCGTCTCAGCCCTGGGGTGCGCCTTCGCCTGGAACTGGCCGTCCTTGATGGTCTTTCGCTTGATTGGCGGACTGGGTATCGGCGGCTCTTCGGTCCTGGGGCCGGTTTACATTGCCGAACTGGCGCCGGCCAAGTGGCGGGGCAGAATGGTAGGCCTGTTTCAAATCAACGTAGTTGTCGGTATCCTGCTGGCCTACCTCTCCAACTACCTGATCTCGCTCCTCGATCTAGGGCTGCTGCAGTGGCGGTGGCAGCTCGGGGTTGCGGGCATTCCTTCGCTCATTTTTCTCGTCATGCTGTTCCGAATTCCCCGCAGTTCACGCTGGCTGGTAACCAGGAACAGAACCGACGAGGCACTGGCTATCCTCAAGATGATGGGCTCTCCGGACTCTGAAGCAGAACTACGCGACATTATGGATTCCATCCACATGGAGCGCGGGATGGCGGCCGAGCCGCTGTTCAAGCGCGAGTACCGGCTGCCCATCTTTCTCGCTGTGAGCATCGGACTGTTTAATCAACTCGCGGGGATCAACGCGATTCTCTATTACTCCAACTACATCTTTGCCTCGGCCGGCTTTAGCCAACTGTCGAGTTCCCTGCAGACGGTGCTGATCGGGCTGATGAATCTGCTCGCGACCTTGTTGGGTATGTCGCTGATCGATAAGCTGGGACGAAAGACGCTGCTTCTTATCGGCAGCGTGGGGATGACCATTTGCCTGGCCGGAGTCGCGGCCGTCTTCTTTACCCATAGCCATGCCGAAACCCTGGTGTGGCTCCTGGTTGCCTATATCGCGTTCTTCTCCGTCTCCCAAGGAGCAGTGATCTGGGTGTATATCGCGGAGGTGTTTCCCAACCGCGTCCGCTCCAAGGGCCAGAGCCTGGGCTCATCCGCGCACTGGATTATGAACGCGATCATCTCCCTGCTGTTTCCCGTGCTCGCGAAATATTCCGGTGGGCTGCCTTTCGCATTCTTTGCCGCGATGACGACGCTGCAGTTCTTTGTCGTGCTGTCCGTCTACCCGGAAACAAAAGGGATCTCACTCGAGCAGCTGCAGCGCAAGCTTGGCATTGCGTAGACTCGCACCGGCCTGCCGAGACGCTCTTGCCCGCTCTCTGTCGTCTTGACTGTACATACAGAATGTACATACAATAGAGAGAAGGCATGGAATTCGACTGGGAGATTCAAAAAGCCGAAGCCAACTACAAGAAACACGGCGTACGCTTCCCCGAGTCTTTACCAGTATTCGAAGATGATTTTGCCATTACGATCACGGATGACGAGTCCGATCCTGTCGAACAACGCTTTATTTCGATTGGAATTGGCGTGAGAGGGCGGGTGCTGGTCGTCATCTATACCTATCGCGGAGCGAGCATCCGAATCATTTCAGCGCGGCCCGCGGAGCGGCACGAGATCAGGCAATACGAGGAAAACCGGTGAAACGAGAATACGATTTCAGTAAAGGCAAGCGGGGCCGCATCGTAGTCCCTGAACCGGAAGCACGCGGGAAAACACGCATTACCATCCGCCTTGACGAGGATCTGGTGGATTATTTTCTGAAACAGGCTGAGCGGTCCGGTGGTTCGGCCGGGTACCAGACATTGATCAATGATGCCTTGCGCCAGCATGTCGACGGCACGGCTCCAAAGTTCGAAGAAACGCTGCGGCGCATCCTTAGGGAGGAAATCAACGCTGCGACCTAAATCGCGAGCCTGGAGCAGGCCTTCTTACGTGATGGGAGCCGGATTGAACAGAGCAAACTCATTGTGCAAACCCCAGTGGTCGGCCCAGGTTTGTTTGCGTCCGCTCGCCACATCGAGAATCAGGTTGAAGATCAGCTCGCCCACCTGTTGAATGGTCGCTTCACCGGTGGCGATGCGCCCGGCATCGATATCGATCAGGTCGGACCACCTATCCGCAAGCGCGGTGCGAGAGGCAACCTTGATCACGGGAGCCATGGCAAGCCCGTAAGGAGTTCCGCGCCCGGTGGTGAAGACGTGCATGTTCATCCCCGCGGCTAGCTGCAGGGTTCCGCAGACAAAGTCGCTCGCTGGGGTGGCCGCAAAGATGAGCCCCTTGGTAGTAATGCGTTCTCCGGGACCGAAAACACCGGCCAGCGCGCTGCTGCCCGCTTTCGCGGCCGAGCCCAGCGCCTTCTCGACAATATTTGCCAGCCCGCCGATCTTGTTTCCTGGAGTCGGGTTCGCACTGCGGTCAGCGCCGCCGCGTGCGAGGTACGCGTCATACCAGGCCATTTCACGAATCAATCCTCGTGCCACCTCCTGGTTGGCTGCGCGTGCAGTCAGCAGATGAATCACGTCACGGACCTCGGTCACCTCGGAAAACATCACCGTTGCGCCGGCGCGCACCAGAAGATCGGCGGCATAGCCCACGGCCGGATTGGCGGTCACGCCGGAGAAGGCATCGCTCCCGCCACATTGCAGCCCCACCACAAGATCGGCCGCCGGCCGGGGAACGCGTGTGCGCGCATTCAGACGGGCCAGCCGCTTTTCCGCCATCTCCATGATGGCCGTGACCATGTCGCCAAAGCTGTGGTGTTGCTCGTCCTGCAATCGGATGACGTAGGGCACACTGGATAGCATCGGGAGGCTGCTTGGGGGTAGCATTTGCGCGGGCTGCAGTTTTTCGCAGCCCAGGCTGACTACCATCGGAGCTCCTCCGAGGTTTGGATTCAGACTTAGATTGCGCAGCGTGCGAATGGGGATTTCGGAGCCGGGAGCGTCGATGGCAACCCCGCATCCGTAAGGATGGGTGATGGCAATCACCTCATCGACGTTGGGATAGCGAGGCAGGATCTCTGACCGGATGCGCCTGACCGCAAACTCCACCGTGGCCGAGACACACTGCACCGTGGTGGCAATTCCCAGAATGTTCTTCGTCCCGACCGAGCCGTCATCATTGAGGAAGCCGTCAAAAGTGTATCCCTCTAGCGGCGGCAACGGATCGGGCACGGCGGTGGACAGGGGCAGTGTTTCAAGCGGCGGGGCGGCGGGCAAGCTCATCAGCCCTTCGTGCACCCGACTGCCCTTTTTAATCGCTGTTGCGGCACATCCGATGACCACGCCATAGCGAACGATGGGCGCCCCTGTGTTGATGTCGGATAGGGCTACCTTGTGCGCCTCGGGGATCGACTCTAACAGCGTCAGGCCGGAATCGAATTGTGCCCCGCTCGGCAGACCACCCTCATTCGCGACAATCGCAACATTGTCCTGGGCGTGGACCTGGATGAACAGGGGACGCAATCTATTGTTGCTGGACATTTGACCTCTCCACAGAAATAGTGGGCTGAGATCCCACTGACATATAGTGTGGGGCTACCGGGTGTCGAATTCCAGGTTTATCGATCCACCTCGTTTTTCTATCTCCTGGGCCCCGTGTCTCCCAGATTTTCTCAATGAGGTGCGTGTGGGGCGGCCGGTATGATCGGGAGTGTGGTTTCTGCATCGTTGACCGAGAGGAAAGATGAACAGCAAGATGACCCGTCGTGACGCTCTCAAGCTGGGAACAGGCACTGCGCTTTCAGCGGCTCTCGGGCAATCCGCCACTGCCACCGGGCGGAATACCCCCAGCGCCGGGAACGAAATCTGTTTTATGCGCGCCGTCGACATGGTGGAGGCGATCCGCACTAAAAAGCTCTCTTCGCGCGAGGTCATGCAAGCGCATCTGCAACAGATCCAGCGGGTGAATACCAACGTGAATGCCATGGTGACCATGGTCCCGGAGGAGCAGTTACTGGCACAAGCCGCAGCGGCAGACGAGGCGCTCGCCCACGGCAAATGGCTTGGTCCTCTGCATGGTTTACCGGTTGCCGTCAAGGACCTGCACGAGACGCACGGCATCCGCACCACCTATGGGTCTCCATTGCACAAAGACTATGTGCCGGATTTCGATTGCCGCGTAGTGCAGCGGGAGAAAGAGGCGGGAGCGATTCTGCTGGGCAAGACGAACGTGCCCGAATTCGGTCTCGGTTCGCAGACGTTCAATCCAGTCTTCGGGCCCACGCACAATCCTTACAACATAAACAAGACATGCGGCGGAAGCACCGGCGGGGGCGCGGTCGCGGTGTTGTGTGGCATGGCTCCGCTGGCCGACGGCAGCGACATGGGCGGTTCTCTGCGCAATCCTCCCAACTTCTGCAATGTGGTGGGGATCCGCACCTCGCCAGGACGGGTGTCGAACGTGCCTACCGACCTGGGTTGGTTCACGCTTTCGGTGCCCGGACCCGTCGCCCGCAACGTCACCGACTGCGCTTATTTCCTGAGCGTGCTGGCCGGCTACGACCACCACTCACCGATCTCAATTGAGCAATCAGGGGCACGGTTTGCCCAGCCTCTGGGGGAGCGGAACTTCAAGGGTGTGCGGGTGGCCATGTTTAAGGACATGGGACTGCCCTGGGAGCCGGAGGTGAAAAGTTCAGTACAGGCACAGCGCAAGGTCTTTGAATCGCTGGGATGCATTGTCGAAGAGGCCGAACCCGATTTTGCCGATGCCAATGAGGCTTTCCTGGCGTGGCGCCACTGGTCGATCGAACTGAGCTTTGGAGATTTGCTGGCTACGCATGGCGACCAGCTTAACGAGTACATCCACTGGCACGTTGCGGAAGGACGCAAGCTCACTGGGCCTTATTTGTCCCGGGTCGAGGCCAAGCGCACCGCGCTCTACCAGCGTTTATGCAACTTCAAAGGAGAGTACGAGTTCTTTATTTTGCCCGTAAATCAGGTGCTTCCTTTTGATGTGGACACACACTACCCTACGGAAATTGCCGGCGTGAAGATGGAAAACTACCTGGCGTGGATGAAGTCTGCCTACTACATTTCGGCGGCAGGAAACCCGGCGATGTCAGTTCCCTGCGCATTTTCGTCCACCGGGCTTCCCATCGGAATTCAGATCGTCGGCCGCCATCACGACGACTGGGGAGTACTTCAACTGGGATACGCGTTTGAACAGGCCACCAACATCGGCCAGCGTCGTCCGGTCGTAGTTTGAGATAGCAGGGCGGATCCCCGGGCTTCTCAATCAAATTCGCGAACGTGTACAATCCGCCGATGACCACTCAACCCCCTTCTCCTATGCTGGTTTTCGACACCTTGCAGGCACACCAGCGAACCAGCGCGCTGCGCGCCGGCATTGAACTGAAACTCTTCACCGCCATCGCCGCCGGCGCGCGCACACCGGAAGCTCTTGCGTCGAAGTGCGGCGCCTCCGCCAAAGGTCTTCGCGTCCTGTGCGACTTTCTCACCATCATTGGATTCCTCACCAAAGACGAATCCGGCTACGCGTTGACCCCGGATTCGGAGCTCTTCCTGGTAGAAGGCTCGCCCGCTTACATGGGCGGCATGGCGTCCTTCCTCTTTCATCCGTTCATGGAGAAGGGCCTGGGAAGCATGACCGGAGCGGTCCGCAAGGGTGGAACGATCCTGCCTGCCGAAGGTTCGGTAAGCGACGACAACCCGGTGTGGGTCGATTTTGCGCGTGGGATGGCGCCGCTGACAATGCCATCTTCCGAGGTGGTCGCGCAGCTCACGGCCGGCTCGGGCCCGATCCAAGTGCTGGATATCGCCGCCGGACATGGGATGTACGGCCTCACCATCGCGCGACGCAACCCCGCAGCCGAAATTCACGCCCTGGATTGGAAGAATGTGCTGGCGGTCGCTCATGAAAACGCCGTCAAGTTCGGGATCGCGGACCGCTGGCATGCGATCGAAGGCAGCGCTTTCGCTACTGACTACGGATCTGGCTATGATGTGGTGCTGGTCACAAACTTCATCCACCATTTCGATGTTTCAACAAATATTGGCCTGTTCAAGAAAATTCACGCCGCGATGAAACCGGGAGCGAAGATGGCGATTGTGGAAATGGCCGTGAACGATGACCGCATCACGCCTCCGGGGGCCGGCATGTTCGCCATGACCATGCTCACCACAACCCCATCGGGTGACGCCTTTTCGCAACGCGAGATCGCGTCCATGTGCACTCGCGCCGGCTTCCACGACGTGACCCATCACGCGGTGCCAACCACTCCGCAGACGGTGACGATTGCTTTGAGCTGACCGGCGGCCGGCCCAACGAGGCTAAGTGTGCTGCAGCAGTTCCGTCCGATACTTCGGAGCGAGCGCCTCAGCTTTTGCTATGAACTTGGCCAGCGCTGCGGCGTCAAGGCTGGGAGGCGGCGTGGTCCGGGTCGCCACAGGGACGCCGACCTCGCGAAAGAAGTCCTCCAGGCCAGAGGGAGAGCAGAGGCAGAGCATCCGTGCCGGTTGCGACGAAGCGTTACGGAACTGATGCGGTGCGTTCGCGGGAATGTGTACGGTTTCGCCGGCCCGCACGATCGAACTCTTCCCGCGAAAGGTGGCATCAATCTCTCCTTCGAGCAGGATGAAGGTCTCTTCAAAGTCGTGACGATGGGGGCCGGGACCGCCTTGCGGCGGAATGTGCATATCGATCAGGCAGAAACGACCGGCAGTGTCCGCACCGGACAGCAGGATGGTGTACGTATCACCTACCAGGCCGATGTGAGGTAGCTTCTCGTTCGTATCCGGTTGCGCGAGTGTCAGAATGCGCGTAAGGTCATCCGCCGGAATTGTAGGACTGCTGGCGCTTGGGTTCATTGTCTTGCCCCTTTGCATGGTGGTTCGGACAGAGCTGTTTTGTTCAGCTTTGAAGCGGCCACAGCGAATAGTGTTGCTTCGCCGAGTCCTCGTACTTATACTCCGCGCATCTTCCGTTTTCGCTGAATTCCCTGGGATCCTTGTGTCTGACGGCCGCGCTCTGATTTTTTTAGAGCCTTCCTCTTCGCCTGCACCCGGTAATTCTCTCGCCAGGCCACGTGCAGAGTTTGCCGTCTGTTCAGCTGTTCCTGCTCTTTTCACCGTTCAAACTTCAGGAGAAAGATGTATGAAGTTACGATTCCACAGTAATTCCGCGTTACCGCTGCTGATACTGCTTTCGTTCAACGCACCTTTTGCTCTCGTCGCTCAGGATGTTCTCCCCAGTTCGAAGATACTGGTCATCTCTCGGGAGTACACCAAACCAGGTAAGGACGGCGCTCCTCATCAGATGGTCGAAGGCGCTTATCCCCGCGCCCTGGCTGCAGGCAAGATTCCGAATTACTACTATGCCGCGGTATCGCTGTCCGGGCCGCCGCGCGCATTGTTCTTTCATGGCTACTCCTCCTTTGCCGACATGGCGGCGGCGCACAGGGGCGCTACCAGCGACTCAAACCTTTCTGCTACGCTCGACCGCACCGATGCCGCTGATGGCGATCTGCTCTCATCCAAGGATTACAGCATATGGGTGAAGCGGGATGATTTAAGTCTCAACCCGGGTTTTCGCGTGGGAGCCCGCTACGAAGAGATCATCCAGTTCTTCATTCGCCCCGGACACTACAAAGAATGGGAAGAACTGGTCAAGCTGGTGAGCGACGGCTACAAGAAGGGTGTTCCCGATTTCCACTGGGGAACCTACGAGGAGGCCTACGGTTCGCCGGGCGGCGCCTTCCTGGTCATCACCACGATCAAGTCCGCGGCCGATCTTGACGCCGAGGAGGCCCAGGGTAAGAAGTTCGAGGAGGCCATGGGAGCGGACGGCATGAAGAAACTGGAGGAGCTTGAGGCCGCCTGTGTAGAGTCGAGACAAACGAATCTATTTGTCATCGACCCCAAGATGAGCTATCCGCCGGAAGCCTGGGTGAAAGCGGATCCTGACTTCTGGATGCCGGCCAAGAAGTAGTTGGTGTTTGGCAAGAATGTCACCTCAAGGATGAGGGTCCCGCTCACTGTGCAAGCGTGGCCCTCACCTGAGCAGGAAATAAAACACGCCGACGGTTACCAATAATAAGAGCGATATGATGCGCGGATCACTCACGGCTGTGACCGGCCCGCGGAGAAATGCCAGCGGATGATCCCAACAGACTTTTGAGACCTCAGCTTGATCCATAGCGGGCGTCAGCAGGCTGGTTACGACGTAGATCGCCACGCAGGCCACGGCAATGATCGGGCCGGCGAGCATGAATGGAATGCCTAAACCCTGGACGGGATCGGTGACAAAGCCGCCGAAGTCCGTAAGGCGGCTGGAAGGCAGGAACCATCGGCCGGTGCTGGGCAAATCGACCAGAAAATAAATGACGCCGAGGAGGGACCCGAAATAAAGGGTAGCCATCGCTGCCTGCCGGGTCCCTCGCTTCCACAGAACGCCGAGCACAAAGACCGTGGTCACCGCCGGCGCAAAGGTCATGGGAATCTTGTTGACGGCTTCGAAGATGGTGCCGAACTGGTCGCCCTGCGTGGACCACAACATGGCCAGCACCATGATCACGCCGGTAGTGATGCGCCCTACACGGACCACGCGGGCATCCGTGGCTTGTGGATGGAGGCGCTTGACCACATCGATGGAGATGAGGGTTGCGCAGCTATTAAGCGCCGCCGCCATACAGCTCATGAGCGCCGCGGCCAGGCTGGCCGCGATTAAACCGCGTACCCCGACGGGGATGAGGTACAGGATCAGCTGGGGCAGCATGGTGTTGTAATCCGGATGAGCGGTTCCCGGTACATTCATGAGATGGATCGCGCCCCTCTGCCAGAGCACATAACCGATCACGCCGGGAAAGACCATGAGAAAGACGGGCGTGATTTTCAGGAAGCCGGCAAAGAGCGCACCGTTCTGTCCGTCTTTCAAGCTATGCGCGCCCAGCACGCGCTGTACATGGGTTTGGTCCGCGCACCAATACCAGATGCCGAGAATGGGGTAGCCAAGCACAACCGCCAGCCAGGAAAACTCGTTGAGGTGCCCATGGGCATCGATGACCGGCTGCAGCATGTGCAGTTGTCCGGGCGCGACGGCGTGTTGGAAGCTTGCGATATTGTGCACGCCCACGCCCGGCAGGGCGCGCACCCCGAGGATGGTGATCAGGGTTGCTCCGCCCAGCAGCAGCACCACCTGGATATTTTCTGTCATCACCACCGCCTTGAGCCCGCCCAGAGCCGCGTAGGTGACTGTAAAAAGCGACAGCACAACGATGGTGGCAAACATGGGCACGCCGAGCAGGCTCTCAAAAACCTTCGCGGCCGCAAAGAGGCTGATGCCGATGTGTATGAGGAGTGCACCGAGAATTCCGATGACGGCTAGGAAGGTGCGTGCCTCAGGGCAGTACCTCCGCTCCATAAATTCGGGTAATGTGGCCACACCGGAGTTGATATAGAACGGGGCGAACATCAGCGCCAGCAGGATGAGGATGAAGCACGCCATCCACTCGAAATTTCCGATAACCAGGCCGTCTCTTGCCCCACCCGCCGCATACCCGACCAGATGAATGGTCGAAATATTGGAAGTGAAGACGGCGGCGCCGACGGTGAACCAGCCGAGCGATTTGTTGGCGAGAAAGTATTGCTGCGAAGAAGCGTTCCGCCGGTAGCCCATCTTGATACCGAAGGCGGTGATACCAACCAGATAAACGGCGATGACGATGACATCGATCGGAGAAATGGCCATGGATTGAGCGCCTATGGCCGTAGTCCTCGTCTATAAGCATCGATGCGGTAGAAGCGAGCGCAATTTTCGCCCAGGATCGCGGCTTGCGCTTCTGCCGGGAATTGCTGCACGTAATCAATCACGATCTTCATCACCGGCTGGTACTCTCCCGAGAGCGTGCACACCGGCCAATCGGAACCGATCATGAGACGGCTCCAGCCAAACGCCCCGTAAACGATGTCCAGGTAGCGGTGGAAGTCTTCGGGACGCCACTGATTCCATTTGGCCTCCGTGACCATGCCGGAAAGCTTGCAGGTAACGTTGCGGAGCTTCGCCAACTGATGCAGATCCTCCTGCCAGGGGGAGTACAACCCCTGGGCAATTTTGGGCTTGGCGATGTGATCGAGCACAAACGGCTGCTCCGGAAATTCTTCTACCAGCTTCACCGCAACCTTTAGGTGCCGGGGAAAGAGCAGCAGATCATAGGTCAGATCGAAGTCTCGCAAGTGCGAAATACCGCGACGGAAGTCTGGCCGCAGCATGAAATTGTCGTCGGGTTCATCGTGCACTATATGGCGCACACCGACGAGCTTGGGATGGCTGGCAAACCTCTCCAGCTGGTCGCGTAGTTCTTCTGAACGCAGGTCCACCCAGCCAACCACTCCCTTGATGAACTCGTGTTTGTCCGCGAGTTCCAATAACCATTGCGTCTCCTGCAGATTCTGTCGCGCCTGGACGGCGATGCAGCCGTCGAAGTCAATGCTGGCCAACAGCGGCTGCAGATCCTGGGGAAGAAACGCATGCTTCAGGATTGCCATCTGGTCGGTCATCCAGCTGTGTTCGGTGGGGCTGTAGTGCCAGAAGTGCTGGTGGGAATCTAGGCGCATGGACTTTGAAATGATGAACCATTGCGCGGGTAGTTGGCAAGGTGCGAGTGCCGTCGCTGGTGGAGAGAACTGCAGATCCCTCCACGGCACGCCGGGACAGGTCGGCTCCGCTCGGGATGACAAGAGTAGGGCGGTGCCTCCATGAGGAATTCGCAAGTGGCTTGAAGAGTCGCAGATCCCTGGATTTTGCCCCCCACGGCAAGCCGGGCCGGGCGGGATGACAAGGAAGGAGGAGCGAAACGCTCACTCAGCAGCCGTTGCGGGTAGAGAGACGTAGGTTGTCCGCGATCTTCAGAAGTGCAAAACCGGTTTGGTTGATCCATTCTTCCCTTCTCTCCATTGGGTGAGAAATGCAATCATGGGTGCGTTGCAAAAGGGAGGTAAGGATGAAGAGGATTGTTTTTGCCGCACTGCTGGCCGGGGTGGCGATCGGATTCTATGGCCATGGTCAACCAAGCCAGCCGGCACGAACCGGCATGTTGATTGGCATCAAGCCCGACCGAATCGCCGCCTACGAGGCGCTGCATGCGGCGTCAAACCCAGGCGTCCGTGATTTGCTCGATAAATACCATATGCACAACTTTTCGATTTACATCCAGAAGATGGATGACAGCCACTACTACCTGTTCGGCTACTACGAGTACACCGGAAGCGACCCCAAGGCTGACGCGGAGGCAATGGCGAAGGAACCTCGTAACATCAAGTGGCTCAGCGTGACGGATAGCATGCAGATTCCGTTGCCGGGAGCGACCGGCTGGACGAAGATGCAGGAGGTGTATCACAACCCGTAAGAGGCTGGACCGCTCAGGATTTCCTGGTGAGCAGAGAGCGTGCGTCCAGGATGTGATCACGCATGGCGCAGCGGGCAGCTTCCGCATCGCGGGCACGAATCGCAGCGTAGATTTTGCGATGGAATTTCAGCGGCTGTTCGACCGGGACACGCTCTGACAACTGGTTCATGCTGGTGAGTACGGTGCGGTGAATTCCCTTGAACAGCAGCTGGCAGATGCGGTTTCCGCTGGCCCGGAAGATAGCGTTGTGGAAAGCCATGTCCGCTTCGAGGCGATCGCGATTGACTTTGCTGCGCTCCAGGGCGAGAACGGCGTTGCGCAGGATGGAGATGTCTTCGGCAGTGGCGCGTTCCGCGGCACGGGCGGCAAGTTCCGGCTCCACAATGAGCCGGGTTTCAAGCAGTTCATGATGGGAGAGGTCGTCCAGCAGCACAAGAAAGTCGATCGGTTCGTTGAGGATCGTCTCCGCGCTCTCTGAGAGATAGGTGCCATCGCCAACCTTCTGCGAAAGAACGCCCATCATCTCCAGTACTTTGAGCGCCTGGCGGACCGATGCGCGATTGGCCCCGAACTCCCTCGCCATCTCGCGCTCAGGGGGGAATTTGGCGCCGGGCGAGACGGAACCATCCGCAATGAGGCGTTTGATGCGTGCGATCAATCTGGCGGTTACGCGGGGATCCTGTTGATCCTTGCCGGCGATGGCTGTGCTTGGCATAGGCATCCTGATGCCCGACAAGTGTATAGGAGTTTGCATGGAGCGGATAGCCAGGAGCGAATAGCCAGGAGCGGATAGTCAGGAGCGATAGTCAGGAGCGGATAGTCAGGAGCGATAGTCATTGGTCCAGCATTCATTGGTCCGACGCGGCCGGCCCGGAAAGACCTAAGGGATTGACAAGGGGCATCCAGGTAGCTATTCAGATAAGTATGCTGAGGTGAAGGAGTTCACCTTTAAGGCAGTTTCGCAATTACTGTGGACTGATGAGGATCGCGAGGTGTGGTTTTCCTTGGGAGAAAACCACGAAAGGGCCTATCGCTTCGTAGTCTTCGTCAGGGCCCAAGAGTTGTGAAAGCGCTTTAACCGCTATTCAGCCTCTTTGGCTCGACAGAGGATGACTCCTGACGGGACGCCCGTCGCGGAGTCATGCCCTCGACGATGCTATCCCTGTCCAAACTAGGGTTCCACCCCGTGGGGAGTCGCCCGCTCGTGTACTCCTTAGGGTTGGTGGGTCAATTTACGGAGGTTGGGTTTGCAGAAATACCTTCTTATTGCATTCGGGGGCGCCCTGGGCTCTTTGGCACGATACTCGGTGGGTTCGGCCGTCGCCAGCCGGATGGGCACACGGTTTTTCTACGGCACGTTTGTGGTCAACATGACGGCATGCCTGATCATTGGTTTCTCGCTAACGTGGCTCGGTCGACACACAGAGATCAATCCGGCATGGAGGTTCCTGATCCCGATTGGTTTCGTGGGCGCTTACAGCACCTTCTCCACCTTCGAATGGGAGACCTTTACCGCGCTACAGACCGGCGCATTCCTGATGGCCACGCTCTATGTAACGCTAAGCGTTCTGCTGGGACTGATTGCGCTGTGGCTAGGGGTATTGCTGGCGCGGATCGCGTCTTGACCAACGACCCCGGGAAATTTTGCTTGGTCTATTCCCCATCCGGAACCACCAGCACCGACACTGGGCATCTGCGCACCAGGCTCTCTGAGGTCGAGCCCTCAAGCCAGGCACGCATGCGACTGATGTGCCGATGGCCAACCACTACCAGGTCCGCCCCGCCGTGCTCCGCTCTTTTCTCGATCGATGCTTCAGGCATGCCCTCCACGATCTCGGCTGCCACATCGACACCTATTTCCCGGCCGGCTCGCGCCGTGCGCTCCAGATGTTCCTCCAATTTCTTTCGCGCATCCCCATGGTTCTCGAGTCCGTAACCCTCTGCCAGGGACTCTGCACTCGGGGGCGGTAATACACCCAGGAGAATCACCTTTGCCTGTAGCTTCTCGCCGAGTGACAGGGCGACCGCAACGGCTCGTTCTGCTTCGGGAGTTCCGTTGTCGCCTACAAGGATCGTTTGAAAACTCACGCCGACTCCTCTACTTCAAAGGAACGATTCCAGGTTTCGATCACCCGGGTCTCACGCTCGAAGCCTAGGGTGCTCACCGAGCCCGTGCCCAGCGCCAGCAGGCTGCCCGCTCGCGGAGGCAGGCCAAGCCAGGTGGCGGCCAGAATCCTGAGGACATGGGCATGGGCGAACAAGGCGACCTGGCCGCCACTCTTGACGGCTCGATCGATGACTTGCTGGGTCCGGGCAGCCACGTGCTCGACGGACTCGCCTTCAGGAACGGGAGAGTCCCAGATGGACCAGTGAGGCCGCTCCTTGCGAATCTCTGCCGTGGTACGCCCTTCGAATATGCCGTAGTCCCACTCGCGCAGGTTCTCGTCGATCTGCGCGACATCGGCATAGCCGGCGACCCGGCAAGTTTCCCGGGCGCGCTGCAGCGGGCTGGTTAATACCAGGCTGAACTTGCGATGCGCGAGATAGTCCCTGATCTTTTCTGCGCGCTGCTCCCCACGCGCGGTGAGCGGGATGTCGGTTCTGCTGGTATGGGCGCCGGAGAGACTCCATTCCGTCTCTCCATGACGAATCAACCACAGTTGCAGATTCAAAGCTATCTTCCTTTCATCGCGCATCGGCAGGACTTTCAAGGCCGCCCTGCAGAGTAAAGTTTTCGAGCGCAATGGCGTTCTGCCAGACGCGATCGAGGGAGTCGATGTAATGCACCTCAAGCTCAAAGAGAGTGCGCTGCGAGACGATGACCTGAGGATACGCCTGCGCCATGCTTTGATACTTCTGGAGATAAAGCTCATACGCGCGGCGAGCCCGGGGGAGGAGAGCTGTGCGGTAGCGCTCCGCCTCCCCTTTGGCGGAAAGATAATTCTGCGCCAGCACCTCGGCCTGTTGCCGCAACGATAGTTGTGTCCGCGTCACCTCCTGCCGGGCCTGGTCGAGCTCTGCTTCGGCCGCTCTCGTGTTGCCCTGGTTGCGGTTCCAGAGCGGCAGCTCGATACCCGCGCTGGCGAAACTTTGCGCCCCCGTCTTTTTGCCCGGAGCTTCCGGGAGCTGCTCCAGGTTGGCTTGTTCCCCTGCCCTCAACTGCAAATCGGGCACCAGTTCTCGCTTGGCATCCTTCAGCCGAGCTTCTGCAATCACCACTTGCTGTTGCGCCTGCTTCACCGACGGGCTTTGCTGCATGATGGTGTCCACGATGTGAGATGCATCGATCTCCGGCGGTGTGTCGAACGGCGCGTCGAGGGGTGCTAGTTCGATGGTTGGACTGCCAGCCAGGGCGGCGAGACTCTTGAATTTTTGAATAAACATTCGCTGCGCGACGGTGTAGTCGATCTCCGCCTGTTCCGCCTCGACTTCGGCCTGCAGGACGTCGGGTGTATCCGCCTGGCCGACGTTGGCCAACCGGTGGGCGGTTTGCGCGGCCTCGCCAGCCAAAGCCGTGAGCCGGCCGCGCATCTCCACCGTGCGCTGGGCGCTCAACGCGCTATAGAACATCTGGGTGACATCATTGTGCACGCGCGTGAGCTGGGCTTGGGCAGCGATCGTATCGGATTGCTTCTGCTGCTCGTAGATGTTGCGGCGAAGGCCGAGCTTGCCACCCAACACGATAGTCTGCGCGACAAAGCCGCCCTGCTCTCCTCCGCCATAAGAACCGCCGCGAATCTGGTCGCCCTCGTAGCCGACGGTGGGATTGGGGTAGAGCGCAGCCTGCCTGGCTTGCGCTTCAGAACGGCGGATCATGGCTGCGGCCAGTTGCAGGGTCGGATTATTGCGGTCGGCCATGGCAAGAAAGTCTTCCAACTTGAGTGGGGTGCGCGTGGAAACACCCTGCAGTAATTGCGGCGACGGCGCGGGGGACTGTGACGGCGACGAATGATCCATAGCCATGCCCGCCATCGACGATTGCTGCCCGTTCTGTGCGAAAAGCGGCGCGGCGACCAACAACAGGAGCGCGAGTCTCTTCATGGTGTCCTCCGGGAAAGGTTAGGAAACTCTCTCGAGTAGCGATCCGTAGGGATCGTTCGGCCTTTGCGCCTGCTTCATACGGGCCATCACCTGGTCGTATTTCTCCGGCGGCAGTACCCTGACGAAGGTCATCATGCCCATCATGAAGCCGCTCCAGCCTGGGCGGAGCAGGTAGTTCTCGGGCTTCTCCACCATGGAGTCCATGGCCATGGCGGGACCTTCCATATAGGCATCCTGAGGAAAGCCCGGGACTGCGTCTGCGTTGTCCGCAATATCACCAGGCGCTGCCATACCAGGCATCGCCCTCTGCGAGAGCGGGCCGTTGGTCGTCGCCGTGTCCGAAGTGTTTCCCAGGCGGTTCATGCTGCCCACGTTCGACGACATCTGGTTCATCATGTGGTGCGGCAAGTGGCAGTGCAGCATCCAGTCGCCGGGGCGCTCGGCGATAAACTCCACGTCGCGCGCCTGGGCTACGCCTACCAGTACGGTGTTTCCCGGCCACCATGCGGTCTCGGGAATGCGGCCCCCTTCGGTTCCGGTGACCTGGAAGGTGTATCCGTGAAGATGCATAGGGTGATGATCCATGCCCAGGTTGACAAAGCGGATGCGTACGCGATCTCCCTGGCGAATAATCAACGGAGTGCTTGCCGGCCCCGCTTTGCCGTTGAGCAGGAGCCAGTTGTATTCCATGTTCATGGTGTTGGGGACGGTGTTGTTGGGCAACACCTGGTACTCCTGCAGGTGCAGCAGAAAATCCTTATCGCAATGCGGGTGGTAGGGCGTGCGGGGATGCATGATGAATCCGCCCAGCATTCCTGTCATTTCCTGCATAGCCATGTGGGAGTGGTAGAAGTAGGTCCCTGCCTGGTGAATGTCAAATTCATAGACAAAGCGGCCGCCGGGCTTCACTGGTTCCTGGCTGATGCCGGGCATGCCGTCGTAACCGACCGCGTCTTCGAAGCCGTGCCAGTGGATGGAGCTTGGCTCGGGCAAATGGTTGTCGAAGATGACCCGGACGTGATCGCCCTGGTTGACCTGGATGGTTGGGCCAGGCGCGCTGCCGTTGAATCCCCAGGCGTCGATGGTTTTATCCGGATGGATTTTCTGCTTCAGCACTTCGGCTACCAGATGGAAGACCTTGGTGCCGCCGTCCATGGTGTAGGCAAGATCGCCGACGTCCGTGGTCACGACGGATACAGGGGAAGCGGAAGACGGCAGAGCCTGCCTGGCCGGCCGGGTGGATTGGGTATGCGGCGCGGCCGGGGCATCCGGCGTCGCAGGCTTCGGCATCGGCATGGTCATCTTCATGGTCTGAGCCGAAAGGCCACGGGCCGCTAGGAGGGCCGCGCCGGATGCGAAGGCGCGATGGAGAAAAGTACGACGGTTACTCATAAGGACTCCGGGAGTGATTCGTTGCGGCAAGACAAAGGGACGGAGTACGAACGCGACTCTCCCTACGGATGGAAAGGCCAGGGGAAAGCGTCTATACGCGCAGAGCGGTGATCAGGGGCGCGGAGCTAGTGCTACTTCGAAGCAGGCGGGAACTGGAGAGGGACTGGGAGATGTTCTGGTCCGGGAGAAGGGCCGCTGGGCGGACCTCTGCGTGAAGTATGAGCGGACTCGAGGTCTTTCCCTGGCTGTTGGCCATCAGATCGATCGCGCAAAAGGCATGCGCACCGGTTTGGCAGGTCTGCAGCGCGGGGCCGTTGGACCCAGGTAGCAGCATGGAATAGCAATGTGCCATCACGGGTGCAGAGGGATTCGGAAGTTGGTGCTGCACACACCGCGCCCCACACACGCTGGACGCGGCCTGGGTCATGAGCAGCCCAAGCAATAGCAGCGGCAGAACGATCTTCTTGCCTCGAGTGCTACGCGCTTGCGAAGAAAAGTTCACGACAGGACTAGCATACGCTGGTCAGGCTTAGCTGAGAGCCGCCGATGGGGCTTCGCCCCGTCTTTTTCGGCCCAGGTACGCTTGGGCGAACCTGGGGCACCCGTCCCCACCCACTACCTTTGAGGACCGGCAAAAACAGAGTTTGCCCTTGCTTAACTTTGGGCAGGGTTGGCGTTTCGGCCGAGCCGTCCCCGGCAGGCTAGAAGAGATTTTTCCAGCAGGCCGCGCTCGGGAAGCATGATCCATGCTGTCAAGGCCACGTTGTAGAGCAACATCCGCTCGGCTAATGGCACGGTCGCCAGCAAGAGTCCTACGACCTGTTGCCCGCGGGCGACTACAAGATCAGTGCTCATTTGTGCCCCTCCCGCCTGCTGGTTAAGACGGAAGCAGACAAAGAAAGTCTTCCGCGTCTTTTTCCAGGATTCGGTGTTGCACATGCGGCACATCCGGTCGAGCAGGGGCCTCCGCTCTGGGATAATGGAAGTTCAGCCTTGTATCCCCCATGACGACTTTGAAGACGGATCAAGCGGAGACGGAAGGCAAGCTCAGCGGCTTCGAACCGCTTTCTGTCCCGCTTTTTCGTGATCTGTGGCTGGCCTCCATTGTGTCCAACCTGGGCGGATGGATGCAGGACACGGCCGGCACCTGGCTGATGACGGTGCTCACGACGTCTCCCTTGCTCATTGCCCTGATGCAGACCGCGGCCAGCCTGCCGGTGGTCATCCTGGGGTTATTGGCGGGGGCGACCGCCGATATTTTCGATCGCCGGCGGTTGCTCATTTTCTGGCAGGCGTGGATGCTGACCGCAGTCGCGATCCTCAGCGTGCTCACGTTCTTCGACATCATCTCGCCCTGGATTCTGCTAATTCTTACCTTTCTGCTGAATATCGGGACGGCGATGAACAGCCCGGCCTGGCAGGCTATTGTGCCGGAGGTAATTCCCCGGGCGCAGCTGCCGGATGCCATTTCCCTCAACAGCGCCGGGTTTAACCTCGCCCGCGCCCTGGGACCCGCCATGGGCGGCCTGGCCATCGCACTGTTCGCCCGTGCCACCACCGGCGCTGCCTCGGTGTTTCTGCTCAATTCCCTCTCCTTTGTGGGCGTCATCCTGGTTTTGTACCGCTGGCAACGCAACCCGCTGTTCAAGAGCGCACTGCCGGCAGAACGTATACGTGGGTCCGTCCGCGCCGGCGTCCGTTACCTTCGCTATGCCCCGATGCTGCAGGCCGCGTTTATGCGAACGCTCATCTTCACCCTCTTCGTGAGCGCGGTCTGGGCCTTGCTTGCCGTGGTGGCCCGTAACGATCTGCACCAGGGGGCGATGGGATACGGCATTCTGAACGGCAGCATGGGCTTCGGAGCGGTGATCGGCGCGACGAATCTGCCGCGCGTCCGCAGGGTGCTCTCGGCGGACGCCATTATTGCCTCGTCCACCGGTGTCTTCGTGGCTACGCTGGCGGTTCTAGCGCTGGTGAAAGTGCCGTTGATCATCATCTTCATGCTGATCGCCGGCGGGTTCGCCTGGACCAGCGCCATGTCGACGCTGAACCTGGCGGTGCAGGTGTCGGTTCCGGCGTGGGTGCAGGCGCGGGCGCTGGGCGCGTACCAGATGATCTTCGCCGGTGGCATGGCCCTGGGTGGAGTGATTTGGGGCTATATCGCGGAGCACGTTTCCACTTCAAAATCGCTGATGTGCGCGGCTGCAGGACTGGCGGTCACTCTCCCTTTCTCACTGCGCTTCCACGTGTTGCGCGGAGTGCAGCCGGATTTCAGCCCCCATCGCTACGCGCTGCCGGCACCGAAGCTGGCGACGGAACGGGAAGACAGCGATGGCCCGGTTCGGGTGTCGATCGACTACCATATCGATCCCAGGGACTATGCCGCCTTTACCAAAGCCATTCATCAACTGCGCGATGTGCGCCTGCGTGATGGCGCTATTCGCTGGGGCGTATACCAGGATGCGTTGGACCCGGGACATCTCAACGAGACGTTTATCACCGAATCATGGCTTGAATACCTGCGGCAGCGGGAGCGCTTCACAGCCTCAGACCTGGCGACCCGGGAGCGTGTCTTCAGCTTTCACCGCGGCAAGGAGCCGCCCCGGATTTCGCATATGTTCTATGCCAAAGAGGTCAGTGATCCGCAAGCAGAAGCTTAGCAAGGCGTACCGTTGGGCCAGGACCGAAAGAACCGAGTGCGAAAGAACCGAGTGAACCATGCAGAGCTTTTTGTCGATCGTTGTGTCGGTTTTCTTTATCGTTGCGGCCGGCAGTGCCCATGCGGCCGCGCCGGTCGCCATCACTAACCAGGGTTGGACAATTACCGCGGATCAAGAACGAAGCGTAGTCAGCATTTCGCAGCAAGACCTGGGCATGGTCCTCAAAGATGTGCGGATTAACCTCGAAGATCAGAAAACGATTGTGCCTCTGACCGGCTGGTCGGTCGAGCAAACGAGTCAATCCCAATTGACCATACATACGGTTCACCCTATGACCGACTGGAAACTTGACATCAGCCACAACATGCTCAAGATCTCCAGTACTGCTATAAACTCTGTCCTTACTGCCGAGGCGCCGGCTCCCGTCAATCGAATACCTGCGCGCGTTTTAGATCCGCAGGGATTTCCCGTCGATTGGATCGGAACGGATGAAGCGCCGCTCGAGTACGGGGGCACCGAAACACGCAACCAATCCTTTCTTCCTCTAAAGAATCCTGAAGTTATGTATTTCTCGCTGGGGCTGGTTTCAGGATCGGCGTTTCATAGCCTGTTCGACCGTAAACAGGATGCAGTGATTCAATTCTCAGAGCAGACAACACTGCGCCGCGCAGGCCCGGATCCGAGTCTGATGGAGGTAAATATGCCCGTTCCAGGGAATACCTACATCCGTCTCGTGCCCGACTATTACACCAAGACGCTCGGTGTACCCTTCTACGTACCTTTTGATGACAGCTACTTCAGTGCGGCTCCCATGGTGTGGTCGAGTTGGACCGGCTACTACAAAGACGTGACCGAGAAGGACATCGTCGAAAATACGGACTGGCTGGCAAAAAACCTCAAGCCCTACGGATTTCAGTTTGTGCAGTTGGACGACGGCTTTGACCGCGACAAACAAGGGCAACACTACTGGATCGAGAACTGGGATAAAACGAAGTTTCCCCATGGCCCCGAGTGGCTCACCAATTACATAAAGTCCAAGGGCTTCCGCGCGGGGCTTTGGATTGTGCCAAATGTTTATGCGGGCGCCCTTACGAAACATCCGGAGTGGTACCTGCGCAACATCGAAGGAAAGCATATTTCCGATTACCGCACGCCTGTCCTTGACTCCAGCAATCCTGAGGTGGTGAGTTTTCTCCGGGAGCTCTTTTCCACTTTGGATAAATGGGGTTTCGAGTATTACAAGTTTGATGGTGAGGGTTCGATTCCGCAGGCCTTGCCCGAACTCGACAAGGACAAGCTTTACGACAAGTCATCGGATCCTGTCGTCGTCTATCGCAACCGGATGAAAGTGATCCGCGACACCATTGGACCGCAGGTGTTTCTCGAAGGATGTCCGGCAGGCATGCCGCTGAATGGGGTCGGCTACTTCAATTCCTTTTTCAATGGGAATGACGTGTACAACAACTGGCAGGGGATGCATGCCCTCTTCAGTTCCATCAACGGGAACGCGTTCTCAAACCACATCTTTGCTTATGTGATGCCGGGCGAAGGGGTGGAACTTGGCAACCCCATGACGATGGAGGAAGCCAAGACAAAGCGGTTGCCGGATGTGCTGCGCGAGATTACCGGCCGGGAAGATCCTGCGACGGGGGTGGGGGTGACGGAGCAGGAAGCACGCACAATCGTCAGCTTCATCTCTTTGACGGGCGTGGCCTACCCGGTGGGAAATGTGATGGAGGATCTGCCGCAGGAACGACTCAAGCTGCTGCAGCAGACGATGCCTACCATGCCCATCATCCCGCTGGATCTTTTCAGCCGCGGAACGGACTCGCGGAACACAACCTTTCGCCAGACCCGCGCTGACTCCTATATTCACAATTATCCTGAGATCCTCGATCTGAAAGTGAATGAGAAGTCGGGACGGTACGATGTTGTGGGCTTCACCAACTGGCGTTCCGAAGCTGCAAGCCGGAAGATTTCACTGCGAGATAAGCTGGGGCTCGATTCAACGGCCAGCTATGTGGCCTTCGATTTCTGGAATCAGAAGGTGCTCGGTGTCTTTTCCGATGAGATTGCGATCGACATCGAACCTCATGACACGCGGGTGCTGGCCATCCATCCGGTGCTGCCTCGACCGCAGCTGGTTGGGAATTCTCGCCACATCAGCGGCGCCTTTTCCATCGTGAACCAGGAGTGGGATGCTTCCAAAAACAGGCTTTCCGGAACATCGGAGACGGTGCCCGGCGAGCCGTATGCTCTCTGGTTCCACCTACCCAAAGGCTTTAGCGTCGAGCATCTCCGCGTGGTTGGCGCGGGAAGCGGGGAAATTCCAGAAAAACATTCGCTGACCGGTGATGCGCTGATGGTCAGCTTTCAAGGGCAGCAACAACCCGTGCAGTGGGAAGTGAGTTTTCGTGGTAGCCCGAAGGAGTAGGAATCACTTCAGCAATTCAGGCCGGCCTTGCTGAGTGTTTCCTTCAACCCTTTCATGCTGACGCGGGTGGAGGCTTCCGGAGTACTCGCTCCGCGCCAATGCGTTTCCAGGCTGACGGCGTAGTGATAGCCATCCTTTGCCAGGGCGCGGAACTGACCTACCCAATCCACTGCTCCCGCACCCACCGGCGCCCACTCATATTTCTTGCCCGGCTGGCGCACCACATCCTTCACGTGGCAATGACCGATGCGGTCATGGGGCAAGAGGCGATATCCGTCGGGATAAGGTGTGCTTCCCAGCGCGGCTGCATTTCCCGGGTCCCAATTGAGCATGAAATTCTTGTTGGGGATGGCTTTCAGAACCGCGGCGGATTCTTCCCCCGTGGCGGTGTTGCAGGCCATCTCGTTCTCGAGCAGCAGGATCAGGTTGCTTTTCGCACAGGTCTCCGCAGCTTTGCGTAGCTTTTCGTTGATGGCGGCGCGGTAGGGGGCTTGGTCATCCAGACGCCAGAAGTCGAAGCAGCGGATGCGGTCGGTTTGGAATTGCTTAGCCAACTCAATGCAGTGTTCCAGCAATGGATCCTGCTGCTTGAAATCGAAGTCGGCGTGGAACTGGTCGCGCTTGGGGCTGCTCTTGGAGAGCGGCGCTCCGGGCCAATCCACCTTGAAGAGCGGGCTGGCTATATCGGTCACGCGGAGTTGGTATTTTTCCAGAATGCGTTTGGATTCGGCGATCTCTTTGGCGTCGAGATCGGTGATGTTCTTGTTCCACATGGAGCGTAGCTCGATCCAGTGCAGACCGAAGTCCTTGGTGGCAATCTCACAGCCACGGCCAAAATCCGGCGTTATCTCGTCGTTGATTACAGAGAGGTGAAAGGGGCAGGTTGCGGCGAAGGCGTGCGCGGCTCTGCTGAATGGCGCCATTGCGCCCATGGCTGCGAGTGATGCTACGAATTGACGGCGTGATGAAGACATGTGGTTGGACCCTTTGGCCGGACTTGACCACGATAATGAGAAGCAGCTTCTGGTTGCAAGCTGATGGAAACGGCATCCTTGCCCACTCAAGCCCAAAAACGGGGCTTGCATGGGGCACCCAGAGTTTTTCGTCCCATTGGGGGGATCAGGGAAGATTTATCTCCTGGTGCAGCGGTAGATCCTTAGATGAACCCCCTACCATGAAGGTGTAGCGACCGGGCAATTGCTTCCACGCATCCGTGCTCTCGTCGTAAATAGACAACTCCCGAGGATTGATGGTCAGGCTGACTTCCCTGCTCTCGCCCGGATTCAGGAGCACCTTACTCCAGCCTGCCAGTCGCTTGGGTGGTTCGTTTGCACTGGCCGGCAAGGCCACATAGACCTCGGCGACCTCAGCTCCGGCGCGGGCGCCGGCATTCTTTACCGTGAACCGAACCGTCGGCTCCTTACCTGCCGTGACCATCAGACCGGAGTACTGATAGGTGGTGTAAGAAAGGCCGTATCCGAAGGGGAAAAGGACAGGCTTATTCTCCGCGTCGTACCACTTGTACCCCACCTTCAATCCTTCGTCGTAATGCACGCTGAAGGTCGGCTTAGCGTCTTCGGGCTTCAAGACGGCGCCCGCGCCCGCGTTATGTCCCGGAGGCGGTTTCATCAGATCCGGATGGGGCAGATCGGCCACGCTGCGCGGAAAGGTAAGGGGTAGCTTGGCACTCGGATTCACCGTGCCAAATACGACGTTGGCCACCGCATCCGCGCCCTTACTGCCGGCGTACCAGGCCTCCATCACTCCGGCTGACCTTGTCGAGCCACGGCATCACGACGGCGGTGCCGGTCTGGAGCACTACGATGGTTCGGGGATTCGCCTCGGCCACTTGCTCGATGAGGGCATCCTGGTTGTCTGGCAAGGAAAGGTTCGGGAGATCCGTCCCTTCGCTCATCCAGCGATAGGCAAAGACAATCGCCACATCCGCCTGGCGGGCCAAGACCGCAGCCGCAGCTGGGTCGGCGCCGGAATCAAACGTTAGCCGAGCCGCGGGATCTGCGGCGCTCACGGCTTTCAAGGGCGAGGTGGGAAACCATACCTGCGACTGCCAGGGTGCGGCCGGCTGTCCCTGCGGATCCACCTGCGCCGATCCGCCGCCGGAGATCATGCCAGTGTCAGCATGCGGCCCGATGACGGCGATGGAGTGCACGGTGGAACGATCGAGCGGCAGCAGGCCCCCCTTGTTCTTAAGTAGAACGATGCTCTGCTCCGCGATGCGGCGCGCGGTGGCAAAACCGCCCTCCACATCGACGACGCTCTTCTGGGTTGGGTAGTCGAAGAGACCGGCCAGAAACATGGAACGCAGGATGCGGTGCACGTGGTCATCCAGCTGCGCCATGGGGACGGTGCCCGCCTCGACCGCCTGCTTCAGCTTTTCGCCGTAGAAATCATCCATCGGCTGCTCATTATCGAGGCCTGCTGCCGAGGCCTTGACCGTGCTGTGCGTTCCGCCCCAGTCAGAGAGCACGAAACCTTTGAAGGCCCAGTCTTTCTTGAGTACATCCGTAAGTGTGTATTTGTTCTCGCAGGCATAGTCGCCGTCGATAGCGTTATAGGAGCACATCACGGCGCCCGGGTCCCCGATGCTGATGCCGATCTGGAAGGCCAACAGGTCGGTCTCGCGCATGGCCCGTTTGCTGATGATGATGTCGACTTCGTCCCGGCCATTCTCCTGATCGTTCAGGACGTAGTGCTTGATATCGCCGATGACATGCTGGGCCTGTTCACATTTGATCCTGTTGCCAACCATCGTCCCGGCCAACAGCGGATCCTCACCCTGGTACTCAAAGGTTCTTCCATTACGCGGTTCGCGGGTCAGGTTGACGCCTCCGCCGAGCGACATGTTATAGCCCTGGGCGCGGAGCTCGCGGCCAATCAGCGCACCATAGTCACAGGCCGCTTCAGTGTCCCAGCTGGCTGCCGCGGCGATGTTGGACGGGAGCGCCGTGGAGTAGCGGCCGTTCTGGGCGCTCATCCGGACCCCGTAGGCGGCGTCGCTCATCTCAATCTGGGGAATGCCCAGGCGCGGGATGCCGAGCACAAAACCAGCGCCTCCGTTGCCAAGATAGGTTTTGGGCATGGGCCGGCTCCAACCCGGCATGCCCTGCCCATGCATGAGGACGATCTTCTCGTCCAGCGTCATTTCCTTGAGCACCAGATCGGCCCGCTCATCGGGCGAGAGGCTGGTATTCATCCATGCATGTTGGGCGGTGTTTTGTGCCGCAGCGGGCGCGGGAATCGCAAGAATCGAGAGAACAACCAGTGGTGCAGCGGAGAGCCAGCGCAGGGGGCCCGAACTACTTATTCTTCCCAGGATTAATTTCAACTTGCCACCATCCGTTACCGATCTTACTTACCGCCACTGAGCAGGGTCACGTAGCGATAGTAGAACTCTACTCCGTGGTAATAGGAATCGACAGCCACCCGTTCATCTTTGCCGTGCATGCGCACGTCATTGATATCGATCGCGATCCCGTTGATGCCGTAGGTGGGCAGGCCGGCCTCACTGGTAATTTTGCCGTCGGATGCGCCCGTTTCCATCACGGGGATCACGGGAACGCCCGGCCACATCTGTGCGACTACCTTCTGTAGGGGCTGCATCACTTCCGGCTGCAGGATGGTGGGTGGAATTCCTTTGGATTCTTCTGCCCGATCCATCACTTCGCCGGCATCACTGACGAAGCGGACGGTGACCTTGGGGTCGTCGAAGATCTTTATGAGCTGTTGGCGAATTTCTTCCTGCGAATGCCCGGGGAGAATTCGGCAATTGACGATGGCTTCGGCGGTTTGCGGCAAGGCATTGTTGGCAACGCCTCCCGACTGCCGGGTGGCGACGCAGGTGGTGCGCAGGGTGGCGTTGTACTTCGGAATCTGGGACAGGCGCGCGATGGCCTGCGGGGAAGGCGGCTGCTCGAGGATCGCGGCCATGTCCGTGGCGGTCTGGCCGGACTCCAGCTTGCTCAAGCTTGCGAAATAGGCGCGGGTCACGGGGTTGAGCTCAAAGGGGAAGATGTAAGCCTGCAAGCGCGTAAGAGAACCGGCAATATGGTAGATGGCGTTGTCGGGCACGGGTAGAGAGCTGTGGCCGCCGGGGTTGACGGCGGTGAGCTGATAATCGCCATAGAGCTTCTCGCTCGCCTGCACGTTGAAGGTGAGGGGTTTGCCGTGTTCAAGATCGATGCCGCCACCGTCGGAATTGAGGACGAATTCTGCGTCAATCAGGTCGCGATGGTTTTTCAGGAGCCAGTCGACGCCGTTCGATTTGCCGCTCTCCTCGTCGGCGGTGAGCGCCAGGATGAGGTCGCGATCGGGCTGGTAACCTTCCTTCTTCAGACGAATAAATGTGGTCACCAGGATGGCGGCGCTTTCCTTCATGTCCTGGGCGCCGCGCCCGTAGAAGTAACCATCCTTCTCGACAAATTGAAAGGGGTCGGTGGTCCAATCGGAACGCAATGCTTCGACCACATCGAGGTGACCGATAAAGAGTATCGGCTTGGCCCGGCCCGTGCCACGAAAGCGCGCTACCAGGTTGCCCTTACGATCGTTCGGTCCGAGGACGAGCACATCGTCCTTTGCGAACCCGGCATCGAGCAAGCGCTGCGCCATGGCCTTTGCGGCGACGGTTGTGCTGCCCACAGAATCGGTGGTGTTGATTTCGATGAGCTGCTGGAAGATGTCGCGGGAAAGCTTCCGGGATTGTTGGTCAAGCTGCGCCCGGGCGTGAACCGTTGCAAGAGATAGAAGAAGGCAACAAGTCAGGAGCCGGAGCCATCCTGCTCCAGCGACCACTAAATGCATTAGGCACTCCTTGCGATTGTTTAGTATAGAGCTTCTGGCCCCAAGGACTGGGTCCCCGCTTTTCAGACCCCGATTCTGCCGCGGTAAGGACGGGAAAGGCATGGGAAAGGACGACGATTGCTGGGAAATTCTCGCGCTGTCTTACTTCTTGCCGCAGCTTTGCTGGGATGCATGCCAGTGGCTGGAGCGCAGGCCAAGAGCTTAATCACCCTGGACGAGTTTATGAACGCCACCGACGTTCACGGGGCAAAATTATCCCCGGATGGTTCGGCGGCGGTCATAGAAACGGTTGACTCGGATTGGCAGCATAACCGGTTCCGCAGCGATTTATGGATCTGGAAAGAGAAGACGGGCGAGACGGTCCCGCTGACACGATCGGGACACGCGCGCGCACCACGATGGTCTCCCGATGGCAAGTACATCGCATTTCTTTCTGATCTTCCTCTACCTGACGACGATGAGAAGGCAGGTGAAGTGAAGGACGGGCCGGAACGGGTATGGCTGATCGCAGTAGATTCCGGAGAATCGTTCGCCCTTTACAAAGAAAAGCTGGAGGCTCATGCCTTTGCCTGGTCAGCCGATGGATCGCAAATATTTTTTTCGTGCGCCTCGCCGCTCTCGAAGAGCGCCGAGGAGGCAAACAAGGCGCAATGGAAAGACGTGATTCGCTGGCGCGAGCAAGAGCGGGGCGATCTGCTGCTTGCGCTGCCGGCCGGGCAGGCGATCGCAGCTGCCCAGCAGAACGTGCCGGCTCATCCGCCAGCGGTGGCCGACGATGCATTGCCTCTGCCGGCTTTGGCCAGGAAGGTCACTGCCATTGCTGATGAAATCAACGAGATTGCTCCCGGCCCAAAGGGCGCGGAGATTGCGTTCACTACCGATTCGGTCTCGCATCGCCTGGAAGATCCAAAACACAACGAGATTTATCTGGTAAGTAACTCCGGTGGGGAGGCACGGCGCCTGACCAACAATCGGGCCCGGGAGTCTGACCTGCGGTGGAATGCTGACAGCAGCCGGATCTTCTTCCACGTGGGAGCCGATGAAGGAGATGTCGAAAAATTCCGCTCGATCCAGGGACGGTTATATGTGATCGAGGCCGCGAGCGGAAAGGTGACACGGTTGGGCAGCGAATTCGAAGGTTCGTTCGAGGGCTTCACCGTGATGGACGATGGCCGCGTGATCGCTACCGGGTTAAAAGGCACCCAAACCCAGCTCTACCGGATCGACGGGGAGCATGCCACGCCTTTACCTGGGTTGCCCGGCACCTACGCGGGCCTGGACGCAGGAGTGCGTTCGCCACGGTTGCTGGTGAGGTATTCCACGCTTACTCAACCGACACAAATCTTCGTCGCAGCCGATGCGGCTCGGCCCGATGAGGCGAGGGCGATCAGCAGCTTCAATCCCGTGTTCAGGGAACGCGCGCAGCCGGAGTGGAAGACCTACCAATGGAAGGCAGACGACGGCACGACGGTTGAGGGCATACTGATTTATCCGCCGCACAGGATGGGGGAGAAGAATCTGCGCATGCTGACGCTGATTCACGGCGGTCCGGCGGAGTCGAACGGGGATTACTTTGGAGCCGACTGGTACGAATGGGCTAACCTGGCCGCGGCCAATGGATGGCTGGTGTTCCGGCCGAACTATCGCGGATCGATCGGGTATGGGGACAAGTTCATGCTGCAGATTGCTCCTCATCTGGTCTCCAGGCCGGGCAAGGACATTCTGGAGGGAGTGGACGCCATAGTGAAGGAAGGCATCGCCGATCCACAGCATCTTGCAGTTGGCGGATATAGTTACGGCGGATACATGACCAATTGGCTCATCACGCAGACTACCGAGTTCAAGGCGGCGGTGACCGGCGCGGGCGCGGTCGAGCACGCGGCGAACTGGGGAAATGACGATACAACCTACGACGATATGTGGTATCTGGGTGGTGCGCTGCCCTGGCAGAATCCAGCGATCTACCAGAGCGAAGCGGCGCTCTTTCAACTGGACAAAGTCAGGACGCCCACGCACATTGTCGCCGGCAACGCCGATGTGCGAGTCAGTTACCTGGAAGATCTGCTGCTGGAGCGTGCGCTCGAGCAGTTGCAGGTGCCGCATCGTTTATTGGTCTTTCCCGATGAAGGACATTCCCTGGAGAAGGATCCATGGCACGGCTACATCAAAGTGAGGGAAGAACTGGAGTGGCTGGAAAAATACGCCGGTCAAGAACGTGCCGTTCGATAGATTGCGGCCTGGCGGGACTGAGTTCGAGAGTGGAGCTCCCACGCAAAGGTCTTTAGCCTGCCATATTCTCAATCGTTTACGGCCCGATTGAAGTCGGGCCGTAATAAAAACATTTGCTGGCCTGCCTGCAACGGAGGTGGCGTCACTTCCCCACTGAGGTGAAGTGGGTCAGAGCCACATTAGATTTTGTCACTTCTTTAATGTCCAGCTCTCCATTGTGGTTTTTATCGAACCAGTCAAACTCTGCTTCCATAAACTTCATGTACTCCTGCTTGGAGATCTTGCCGTTTTTGTTGGCATCCATAAGAAGCAGCAACTGCTTGACCTCATCCTCCGCGATGATCAGTTTGTTCTGAGGCTTTGGCACGGATGCTTTGGTTTGTGCGACCGCAGTCCTTGGTACAACCCCGGGGGCGATCGACACTGCGAAAAGCAAACACACAATGTTCTTTGGCTTTAGCATAGGTCACCTCCGAAGAAATTGTACTCTCCCATCTCACCTGCGTTTATAGACCTTTTATTTTTCCTTTATGAGTTCCTTAGAACCTTGCGCAGCTAATAGAAGATGCGACCGAAGCCTCGTGCGATTTTCTTCTCCGCACTTAAATCCAAGGGTACGGCCGAGGAATCCAAGGTTACGGCAAACCGAGGAACAAAATCTTACATTGCAGATGAGAGGCGCTTATGAACGGCAAGGTCCGCAAAGTGGGCACGGTATTGGTTGCGTTCGGTTGTGCTTCGATGAGTCCGGCATGCGTCGCACAGGCGTCCTGGAAGAGCGCACAAACAAATGATGCTGAGTATGCCTCGACCACGGCCGCCGGTGGCAGCGAGAACAACGCTGAGCCAGCAGCTCCAGCAGCAACGGCTGCGGTCACCACAGAGATAGCTCCTACTGTGCCGGGCGTGGAGCTCAGGTCAGCAATCGTAAAAGAGCTGGAGGCTATGAAGCAGCGTATCGCTCAATTGGAAGCGGAGCTGGCCGCCGGCAGCGTAGCTAACACATCAGACGCAGCCAAAGCTCTGGAAGGGGAGAAGGAGAAGCTACAGGCAAGTGCGGCGCCTCCAGCTTTGCTACGAAGTGCGGTGCCAGCTTCAGTCTCCCAGGCAGATTCCCTACAATCGGTGACCCCGCCGCCGGCCGTTCCCGAGAAGACAGCGCCCTTTTCAGATGCGGACTGGACCTGGCTGAACGGCAATCCGCGCAACAAGGACACGGCCTACGACTCCAAGTTCTTTACCCCTGAGATCCGAGCGGACATCACGTATAACTATGACTTCAACAAGCCAATCGACAACTCCATGGGCGGATCGAGCGAACTCTTTCGGGCCAACGAAATTCAGCTCGAGCAACTGGGGATCGGCGGCGACTTTCACTTTGAGAATGTTCGCGCCAGGTTTATGACTCAGTTCGGCACCTACTCAACCTCCACGGTACGCAACGATCCCAGCTATGCCAAGGGGCAGTGGACTCTTAATGAAGCGGATCGCCAGCTGGCGGAAGCGTACGGCGGGTACCATATCGATGCATTGCACGGAATCAACATCGATGCCGGCATTTTCTTGTCTTACATCGGCCTCTTCAGCTACTACAACTTCGATAACTGGGCCTATCAGCCGTCGTATGTCTCCTCGAATACACCTTGGTTCTTCGAGGGCCTTCGGGTTCAGATATTTCCGACAGCCCATTTGAAGATTGAGCCGTGGCTCATCAATGGCTGGCAATCGTACGCTTCCGCGAACTCGCGAAAAGGCCTGGGTGGCCAGGTCAAGTACACTCCAAAACCATGGATAAACATCATCTCGAATAACTACGGTCTGGGCCACGATGATCTGTACCTGCCAAACCGCGGCCGCCTGCATACCGACGATAGCGTCGAAGTCAAATACTATGACCACCCAGAGAGAATGCTCGACAAGATGGCCTTCTCCTTCACGGGTGATGTGGGATGCGAATTCGGCAACGGTGTTAGCTGCTACGGGGACAAAGCAGGCGGTCCGAAACAGAGTTTTCTCGGCTTCATGCTCTATGACCGGACGTGGTTCAAAAGGGACTTGTATGGGCTGACGCTTGGAGGCGGCAAAATCAACAATCCTGGCCGCTATCTGGTGCTGCTGCCGCCCATTAACGGGGAGACAGCTGCCAGCGCAGCGATCAATTCACCCTACTTCACCGAGAATCCTGGAAATCCATTCAAAGCGTGGGATAGCTCCATCACCTTTGACTACATGCCGAAGCAATGGATCACGTTCCGCTGGGAGTATGACTACCGCCATGCGAACGTGCCCTACTGGAGCGGCCATGGGGGCATAACCCCACCAGCATTTCTGGGTAGCGCCGTGGGTACGAACAACGGCTTCCCCACGCAATATGCTTGCTTCGACGGCACCCCCTCGGCAACGATCAATGGCTGCGGTAAGAACGGTGGAACCTGGTTCCCTGATTTGAGAAGAGACGAGTCCTTTATCGACCTCGATCTTATGGTGAAGTTCTAGACCGGGGGTGCCCGGATAGCTCCGAGTGAGGATGGGATGCTACCCCCGTTGTGGATGATCAAGATACTGAGTCCGATCAAGACCAGCGGGGCAAAGACATGACCGTAGGGACGCAGAGGCGTTCCGAGTCTTGGATGACTTACCATCCGATGCGCCAACATGCAAAGCAGGCCGGTCATCACCACGAATCCTAGGGCGATGATCGCGACCTGGCCGCCGGAACGGACGGCAAAGGAAGGCGTATAAACGCCGATCTTGTCGCCCCCATTCGCCACGGTCACGAGCACGACGCTGGCGATGTTTCCAAAAATGCCGGTTGTAACGCCGAGGGCTTGGGTTGAAGCCGGCCTGACGGGATGAAATAGAACGATGGCCAAGCCGAGCAACCCCAGGAAAGATTTCATTGATTAGCCCAGATGCTGCGGGTCTGCTGCGGCGTCGGGGAAGTCCGCCACGACGCGATTCGTAAGGAAGTCATAAAGATTCATATCCACTATGGTAGCTGTCCGGTTCCGGGGGGCCGAATCTTTATACTTTCTTTACACGGCCTGCAATCTACTAACGATGGAACGTTGGTGACACGAAGAGGCCCTACTTGCCACACACCCGGCAGTCCTTTGGAATTTATTTTTTTTTAGTGTTCATATTAAGTACGGTTACCGTGACAGGCCATGCAGAGAATGCTCCCAGCGTCGCACCGGCCACCAGCGTCGGCGGCGATGCCGCTCCGCTTCCCAGCGTTTCCGATTCTCCTCAGGCAGAAGCAGCATCCGCACCGGCTGGTGCTTCGGTTCCCGCGCAGCGGGGCTTTTTTACCCGCTTAGGGCATGCCTATCTGGATGATTGGACCGTGGACTCGAACGGCTCTCCTGCCGCTCCCGCGCCCGCGCGGCGGGGCACGCCGCCCCCGCTCAACTCGCCGCCCTTTCCTTCAGCGGACTGGCCCATCGGCGGCACCGTCGTGATTGGCGCGCCTGACTACGGCACCTACATCCTGATGCAGGCGATCAACGAAAATAAGAGCCGGGTAAAGATTTACGGCTGGTTCGATATTGGGGGAAATGCCAGTACGTCGAACAAGGGCAGGTATGCCAACAACGAAACCGCCTACGACGTGATCCCGAACTCCTTCCAACTCGACCAGGCCGCGCTCTATTTCGAGCGTCTTCCGAACACGGTGCAAACCGATCACATCGATTGGGGCTTTCGCTTTACCAGCATCTACGGCCTGGATTATCGCTACACTACGGCCAAAGGTATCTTCAGCCAGCAACTGCTGAGCAAGAACAACGTCTACGGGTACGACCCGGTGATGTATTACCTGGACCTCTATGTCCCTCATTTGGCAAAGGGCATGGATATCCGGATGGGACGCTATATCTCCCTGCCCGATATTGAAGCGCAGTTAGCGCCGAACAACTATACCTATAGCCATTCCATCCTCTATACCTATGACTGCTATACGCAGAGTGGAGTCAACACCACGACGAAGCTGAGCGATCACTGGACGGTCCAGGCCGGCGTCTCCGGCGGGTGTGAATCGGCTATCTGGATCTCCAACGCGAAACTCACGGGAGACGCCTGCGTGTCGTACACCTGGACGAATGGAGGGGATAACCTCTATGCCTGCGCTAACTCCCTTAACTCAGCGAAATATGCGTATAACAATGTGTCCGGCTATTACTTGACTCAGTATCACAAGATCAATGCTACCTGGCACACGGATACGGAGGCGTGGTACCAGTACGAAAGAGATGTTCCGAACTTATGTTACGGGCTGAGCCCGTGTATCAGCTATGGTTCGAACGCGAATATCGGAGCAAATGCAGGTGAGATTACTGGGCCCGCGCTCATCACGGGCGCCAACGGAGCGCAGTGCAATCCGCTGGCCCCTCACTGTTTCGCTCCGGACTTCGCGATCCTCAATTACCTTGAGCATGAGTTCAATCATCATCACAGCTCGCTGACCATCCGCAACGAGTTCTTCGACGACCTCAAGGGTCAGCGGACCGGGAACAAAACCAAGTACAGTGAGCACATGGTTGGATTTAATTTCTGGCTGGGCAGTTCGGTGACTTTCCGTCCCGAATTGCGCTTTGAACACTCCTACGATGTGCCGGCGTATGACTCGCCGTCAGTCAATGGGGTCAGCGGCGCTCCAACCAAGACGAGCCAGCTGACCCTGGCCGGCGATGTGATCTACCATTTTTAGGCCCATCCCTGGATTGAGCCGGCGCCTGAGCTAAAAGATAGGGGACTCCGGGAGATGTTTGGTGTTGGGATGCGGGGAGGTCTTGTGTAAAGTAAGCGAACAGAGAAGTGAATGGACCTTGTTCCCAGCGATCGTTTTCTCTGGAGCGCTGAACGGAGGGTGGCAAGTTAATGAGACGATTCGATCCTATGTGCGTGCTGGTTCGTGCTGTTCTGCTGGTGTTGGTGGTGGGGGCCACGTGTGGGATAGCCGCGGCGCAGGCGCCAGTGGCGGCTGCGCCAACTGCCATGTCGCAGGCGGACCGGCTGGCGGCGCTGGAAAAGACCTCCGCGGACCAGACGGTAGCGATTGCGGCGGCGCAGACGGCGGGCGATAACGCGTGGATGCTGGTGAGCGCAGCCCTGGTCCTGATGATGAGCGGACCGGGACTGGCGTTGTTTTACGGCGGCCTGGTGCGGAAGAAAAACGTCCTGGGCACGATGATGCAGACGTTTGCCATGATGGCCGTCATCACGGTGTTGTGGGCACTGGTGACCTATTCCCTGGCATTCGGGGAAGGAAGCGCGTTCATCGGCGGCCTGCACAATGTCTTTTTGCATGGCGTTGGGCTGGCGCCGGATGTCAAATACGCGGCTACCATTCCGCTGCAGACGTTTATGGTCTACCAGTTGATGTTCGCGATCATTACCCCGGCCCTGATTACCGGCGCATTTGCCGAGCGGATGAAGTTTTCGGCGATGCTGTTGTTTATGGTGCTTTGGGCAATCTTTGTCTACAGCCCGATGGCGCACATGGTCTGGGGCAAGGGGGGACTGCTGAATGCTTCGCTGGGCGGGCGTTTTCCCTGCCTTGATTTTGCCGGGGGGACCGTAGTGCATGTGACTTCGGGTGTGTCGGCCCTGGTCACGGCGTTGTACCTTGGCAAGCGAATGGGGTATCCCAGGGTACCGATGCCGCCGCACTCGGTGGTGCTGAGCTTCATCGGGGCTTGTTTGTTATGGGTGGGCTGGTTTGGGTTCAACGCGGGCTCGGCACTGAGTGCGGGCACCCTGGCTACATCGGCTTTCGTGGCAACGCACTTCGCGACAGCAGCGGCGGCGATCGGATGGAGCGGAGCGGAGTGGTTAAGGAATCGCAAATGTTCGGCGCTGGGCGCGATTTCCGGAGCAGTAGCCGGGTTGGTGGCGATCACGCCGGCCTCCGGCTTTGTGACGCCCATGTCGGCCTTGTGGATCGGTCTGATCGCCGGGGTATGCTGCTACCTGATGGTGGTTAAGGTGAAGGCCGTATTCGGGTACGACGATTCGCTGGATGCGTTCGGCGTTCATGGCGCAGGCGGAACGATCGGAGCATTGCTGACCGGGATTTTTGCGAGCAGCGCCATCAATCCGATTTTCGGGGCCGGCAAGGCTACGGGCCTGATTGAAGGCAATTCGGGTCAGATACTGAACCAGGCGATTGGCGTGGCGGTGGCCTGGTCTTTGTCGATTGTCGGGACGCTGGTTATCTTGTTCGTCGTGGATAAGACTGTTGGGCTACGGGTCAGCGAAGAGGACGAGCGCGAAGGACTGGATCTGTCGCAGCACGGCGAAGAAGGCTACGACTTTGCAAACTAGAATGGCTCCGCCCTGGGGTCGAGAAGATAAACGCCAGGGCGGTTTGCACTGACCAACATTTGAAGGTGCAAAGGAGCCGTGTCGCGGCTCCGGATCACGCCTTTGCCAGGTAAGGAAGGACTGAGGGCAAATGCAGAAGATAGAAGCAGTGCTACAGCCGTCAAAACTCGATACAGTGAAGGATGCGCTGGTGGAACTTGGCATCTCCGGCATGACGATTACTGATGTGCGCGGGCATGGCCGGCAAAAGGGTCATACGGAGTTTTACCGCGGGCGGGAATATTCGGTGGATTTACTGCCGAAGATAAAGCTCGAATTGGTGGTCCCCGACGAGATGGCTGAGAAGGTGGTTCGGGCAATCGCCAGCGCGGCGAAGACGGGTAAGATCGGGGATGGGAAAATTTTTGTAACGCGCGTGGACGACGCGATCCGCATACGTAATGATGAACGCGGGGAGACTGCGCTCTAGCAAACCATATCCCTGGTTGAAGCAGCAGCTTTCTGGCGAGCTTGACCCCTGTATCTGGATATTTTCTTTACGCCGTTTGCGGTACAAACTATTTGCCGGGAAGACGATTCCCTGAGGAGACGCATGTCAGACGGACTTCGCAACTTCATTGAAATGCCCTATGCCGAGCTGGAAGAGCGCAACCTTGCGGCCAAGGATCAACGCAAGCGCCGCGTGCCGGCGGACAAAATCCGCGAAGAGCGGCTGAAGTACCTGGCCGACGAAAAACACATCAAGGCGGTCACGGTGGTCTTTAGCGACCTCGAAGGCCGGTTGCACATGCTGGACTACGACAAGAAGTTCATCATCAAGAGCGACGATAACCTCACCTTTGATGGCAGCTCGATCCGTGGCTTTACCGCACAAAGAGAGAGCGATCTGCGACTGGGCATCGACTGGGGATCGTTTTACTGGGTGCCATCCGACGTGTTTGGCGCGGGCAAAACGCTGGTCTTCGGCGAGGTAATCGCAAAGGACGGCAAGGCCTACTCCGCCGACATTCGGGGCGTGCTCAAGAACTATGCCGATGGCCTTTTCGAGAAGAACGGCTACACCCTGAATGCGGCCAATGAAATTGAAGGATTTCTTTTCAAGGGCACCGACGCCGAGCGCCACTATCACGAGACGCAAAACTTCGACTACGTCAATACCGGCGGATACTACCACTCTCTCCCTGGGGACCCTCTGCGCACCTTCATCGATACCAGTGCTGAAGTGCAGCGAGCCATGGGATTTGAAAACGAGAAGGACCACCCGGAAGTTGCGCCCTCGCAGTTTGAGATTAACTACAGCTACAGCGATGTGGTGACCGCAGCGGACCAGATCCAGCTATACAAGCTTATCTGCCGGCAGGTGGCGACCAAGATGGGGCTCACCGCGTCGTTTCTGCCCAAACCAGTGGTGGGCGTGAATGGAAGCGGCATGCATACCAACGTTTCCATTAGCAAAGAGGGCAAGAACCTCTTTTGGGATGCGAAGGGTGAAGAGATGCTCAGCAAGATGGGCTGGGAGTTCATCGATCGCATTCTTACCCACGGCAATGACATCTGCGTGCTGCTGAACGCGAGCGTCAACGCCTATCGCCGTCTCGATCCCCACTTTGAGGCTCCCAACCAGATCATCGCCTCCGCCACCGATCGCGGGTCGATGGTGCGCATACCCATCGGCAACGAGAAGAGCATGCGGGTGGAGGTCCGTTCGGTCAGCCCCGACGCCAATCCTTACCTGGTGCTCTATTCCGTGTTCAGAACAGGGATCGAGGGGGAAACCGCGAAGATCGAGAATCTTAGGAAAGCCAAGCGCTTCCTGCCGGACAATATCTATACCGCACTCGATAATTACCAGGCCGGCAAGTGGAACGACACGCTGCTGGGGAGCGACGTCAAAGAGCGCTACGCTGAGCTCAAGAAAGCTTCCGCGGACCGCTGCCCCCGGCTGCTGGGCACGTTTGTGAAGGCGCCGGAAGTGCAGTATCACCACGACGTTTATAACCAGTACCTTTGGAATAAGTTTTAACGGGATTGGTGGCGTGGGGCGGAGCTCCTCCTAATGACAAACGGGTCGGGGTGGCATCGTCGCCCACTCAAGCCAAAGTACGGCTTGAATGGGCCACCCAAAGCTTTTGTTGCCGTTGTAATTGCTTAACTTAACTTGCCGCAGGCAAGTCCGCTCCTTGGGATGACAAATTGGCTTGAGTGCTGGGATGCTGGTACCCAAAACAGATTTGTCATCCCGAGCAGTCAACTCGCGGTGGCGAGTGAAGAGAGAAGTTATAACGGCAACAAAAGCTTTGGGTGGCCCATTCAAGCCGTACTTTGGCTTGAGTGGGCGACGATGCCCCCCAACCCGTTTGTCATTGGGACCGGAGCGTAAGCGTAGTGGAGAGCCTGCCCTGAGCGAAGTCGAACGGGGACCTGCGGTTTCTTTCTTATTCAGGAAGGTTTGAGGTCGAGGCGCTTGATTTCGCCTACGATCGGGCCGTAACTCACGATAGCGCATAGGGCGGTCACGCCCACAAAGATGAGCACGTCGTCGAAGGAGCCGGTCTTCTTGACCAGATAGCCGATGATGATGGGCGTCGTGATGCCGGCCAGGTTTCCTATTAGATTGAAGAGCGCTCCATTCAGGCCGACCATGCCCTTGGGTGAAGTGTCGGAGATCACCGTCCAGCCTAAAGAGCCGAAGCCTTTGCCGAAAAAGCTTAACGACATCAAGAGCAACATCACCGCCTGCGCCGGTGCATAGTTGCAGCCAATCATGGTTACCGATAGCAACATGCCGGCGATAATTGGTGTCTTGCGGGCAAAACTGAGGGAATGGCCGGCGCGCAATAGCCGGTCGGAAACCACCCCACCAAGAATGCCCCCTGTTCCTCCGCACAGCGCCGGCAACGCCGCCGCAAAGCCCACTTTCATGATCGACAGGTGCCGCGCCTGCGCCAGATAAACGGGAAACCAGGTGAGGAAAAACCAGGTCAACGTGGTGATGCAGTATTGGCCAAGATAGATACCGACCAACATGCGATGGCTCAGCAACTGCTTGATCGCAGCCCAGGTGAGCAGACTTCCCTTCCCCGTGCCGGCGCTGACCAAACCGCCGCCCTGCTCGATGACTTCGATCTCCGCAGCAGAGATCCGCGGATGGTCTTTGACATCGTAGATGTTCCTGACCCATATCAGGGCGAAGACGAAGCCAAGTACACCCATGAACCAGAAGCCGCTCTTCCAGCCAGTCGAGTGGATAATCCAGCCGAGGATGGGCGCGAAGATCATCAACGCGAAATACTGCGAAGAGTTGAAGATCGCGGAAGCCCGCCCGCGCTCGTTGGCGGGAAACCAGGCGGCTACGATGCGGCCATTTCCGGGAAAGACCGGGGCCTGGGCAAAGCCGGCTATGAGCCGCAGAAGAAAGATCACGGTGAAGGCGGCGCCCGCCGCAAGGTATCCGGTAAAGCCGGTGAGCAGGGCGCAGATCGACCACACGACGATGCCCATGCCATAGACCAGCTTGGAACCGAAACGGTCGAGCAGGGCTCCCGACGGCAGCTGCCCGAGCACGTAGGCCCAACTGAACGCGGAGAAGAGGTAGCCCATCTTCAGCGGGTCTAAGGAAATGTCTTTGGCCATCGCCGTCCCTGCGATGGAAAGGGCCACCCGGTCTCCATAGCTGAAGCAGCTGACAGCAAAGAGGATGGAGATGATCAGATAGCGGACGTGGGTCCGTTTGGCCAGGGCCAAGGTCAAGAGCGCCCCGCGATGAGCCTCGTCAAGTCGTGGAGCTCGGCCTCCGATAGGTCGGTGAGAGGCGGCCGGACAGGACCCGCGGGCCGGCCGATGGCCCTCATACCTGCTTTCACGATAGAGACGGCATAGCCTTTGCGCCGATTTCGTATCTGGATATAAGGCAGAACAAAGTCGCGCAAGCCGGCGAATACGGTTGCGTGGTCGCGTTTGCGAACTGCCGAGTAGAAGTCGAGCGCGAAGTTAGGCAGGAAGTTGAAGATAGCAGAAGAGTAGGTAGTGACGCCCATCTCCAAATAAGGAAGGGCGAAGGTCTCCGCGGTCGGGAGGCCACCGATATAGGTAAGGCGGTCGCCCATTCGGGCGTAGATCCTGGCCATGCGCTCAATGTCGCCGACGCCGTCCTTGAAGCCAACGAGGTTTGGACAGCGATCACAGAGGCCGGCGAGCGTCACGTCATCGAGGACTGCGTTGTCGCGGTTGTACATGATCACGCCGAGTTTGGTTGAAGCACAGACCGCGTCCACGTGGGCAGCCAGGCCTGACTGCTCGCTACCCACAAGGTAGGGCGGTAGGAGCAGGATTCCGTCGGCACCGGCTTGCTCGGCGGCCTGCGCGAATTCCTTGGCCATGGCGGTGCCGTAGCCGCAGCCGGCGATCACCGGCACTTGCTGCGCGGTCTGCGCTACCCCGGCGCGCACGACCTTAGAAAACTCGCTGGCCGTAAGGGAGAAGAACTCGCCCGTGCCACCGGCAACGAACAAGCCGGCGGGCTGATGTGAGAGCAGCCAGGCGATGTGCTCCTGGTAGGGCTTGGGCTGGAAATCGAGTGCATCGTTGAAATGCGTGACGGGAAAAGAGAGCAGGCCCGCTCCCACCTTTTTTGCCATTTCCTCGGGTGTCATCATCGGGGAGACGCCTTCTTCATGAATGTTTCGAGCAAGGTGTTGAAGCGGTCGGCGTCATCGACGAAGAGGCAATGGCCGGCATCTTCAAAGACTTCCCCCTGCCCACCCGGCACGCTAGAGGCAATCAGCTCCGCGGCGGCACGATTGTTTTTGGTCATGACGGCAAGCACGGGTATGTTGAGCCTGGGCAGCACGGGACGTTCGTCATACTTGAGAGCAAGCTCGCTGATCAGGGCGATCCCCGCGCTGGTGGGGGTTTTGAGCGAGGCTTCGATTACGCTCTTGAGGTACTCCTCCGGTTGCGGCTTGTGGTACATGCCGCGAACGAAGGTGTCCGTGTATTTCTGCCGGCTGGACTGAAAGGTGTGAAACTGCTCGTAACGGCCGTTGAGCTCCTCCGGGGTCACTATCGTGTAGATGCCCAGATCCACTAAGACCAGCCCGCTCAACTTATAAGTTCCAAACATCTGGACATAAGTCAGCGACTCCTGGACGGCGAGCGACCAACCGACCATGACCACCTGCGGTACACCCAGGTGATCGATCAGCTCTTTGTAATCCTGCGCGCGCCTGCCGGGATAGTTTCCATCGGGAGTCTTTTCGGAGTTTCCCTGAGAGCGCGGATCGATCGCCACAACGTGGTAGTTGCGGCTGAAATAATCGATCTGCGGCTGCCAGATTTCCGCCGGCATCGTCCATCCGGGGACGAAGAGGATAGTGGGGCCCGCGCCGCTCTCCAGGTAATGCAGCTTGACGCCGTCGCTGGTGGTGAAGAATTCACTCTTCACCGTAGCTGCCGCGTGGAGCGCGGGTGGAAGAAGCAGGACAAGCAAAGAGAGCAATGCATATCGGGTCTTGCGCACAGTGTATCTCCCATACCTGAGTTCACGCGCTAGTCGAGCACATGGAATCCACGGATTGAATGAGCGCGCGAATGTAGCCGTAGCAGAATGCAAACGACTGCAGTCCGTTGGGGTCATTGGGCGCCTGGGGAACATGGTCCGGCATCAGCATATAAGGGTAGCCGACCTCTTTGTATACCTGAATCGCTTTTACGAAATTCACGTCCCCCTCATCGGGATAGACCTCGATGAAGTCGTTGCGATGGCCGCGGATGTTACGGAAGTGCACATTGAAGATCTTGTTGCGGGAGCCGAAGTAGCGGATGACGTCGTAAATTTCCTTACTCGGATCGGCGAGCATCTCAGAGACCGTTCCCTGGCAGAAGTTCAGCCCGTGGTAAGGGCTCTCCTGAATCGTGATGAATTTTTTCAGGCCGTCGACGGTGCCCAGCACCCGGTTCACGCCCTGATAGCCTTCGGGCGGCATGCCGGGGTCGTGGGGATGGCAGGCCATGCGGATCTTGTATTCATTAGCCACCGGAATGACGCGATCGAGGAAGTAGGTGATCCGCTCCCAGAACTGATCGGCATTCACCGGCCCGGCTTTGGTGAGCGGGGTTTCGGGATGCGCTTGGGAGAGCTTCCAGGTGCTATACATCGCATCGCCGCGTCCTGGCGTGCGCCCGGAGCGGACGACACCCAGGATGCTCATGTTGTATTTAATGGAGGGGATGCCCGCCTGGGCGCAGTTTTTGATCATGGTCTGCAGGGATTCGATGTCGCGGTCGCGCTCCGGACTTTGCGCCAACATGATGGCCGGATGCTTTTCTTTATCGATGTAACTGGACGCCAGAAATGGGGGGGCGGTGCAGTCGATGCTGATGCCGCACCTGGAGGCGAGGTCGACCATGCGGTTCAGCTCTTCCACGGTGGCGTAGATGCGGTCGCCTTCGATCTCCGGATAGCCGCAGATATTGCGTACGCTGTAGCGGGCGAGGTATTTGAGGTGGGTTTCGTTGGTGGGAGCCGTCTGATCCCCAACTTTCATGAGCGCAGGTTTGACGGAGGTCTTCGCCGGGGCAGCCATCGTGCTCGCGCCACGAGCGGCCAATAGTCCCGCTGCCCCGGTAGACGTAATAAACTTTCTTCGATTCATGGATATCCCCCTCGAACCCAACTGCCTGGAGCAGTTTACCGCTACTCTTAGGTCGGACGTAATCCTGTGAGGTCGACTATGATTTCCCGGCGAGATTGGCTAGTGGGAGCAATGGCGGTGGCTCACGCGTGGGCCGCAAGAGCGCGGGGATTGAGACGGGTGGCAGAGATGCTGGCAGATAGCCCTGTTGCGGTGCGGCCCTCTGGAGTCTTGATCGAATCGCATATCCATTTGTTCGCGGACGACCCGGCCCGCTTTCCGTACAACAGCGCGTCCTACAAGCCCCAGCGGGATCCGGTGGAAGATTATGTCCGGTTCGTCCGCGAGGCGCGGATCAATCATGCGGTCATCGTGCATCCGGAACCTTACCAGGATGACCATCGTTACCTGGAATATTGCTTAGCGCACGAGCCTTCCCCCGGCTTCTTCAAAGCCACCTGCCTGTTCGATCCCATCGACCCGGAAACGCCGAAGCGGATGCAGGCGCTGCTCAAGAGAAATCCGGGACGAATTGTGGCGCTCAGAATCCATGAGATTCACGCGGCGGGAACCCCTTCGACGACCAGCGGGTTAATCCGCGACAGGGATTTGCGAAATCCGCAAATGGCTGTGACCTGGCGTGCTGCGCAAGACTTAGGGCTGGCTATGCAGATCCATTGCATTCCGCACTATGCGGTCGAGATCGGCGAACTGGCGGCGAAATTTCCCAAGACGCCGGTGATTCTAGATCACCTGGCTCGCGCGGGACAGGGGACGCCGGAAGAGTTCGATCAGGTGCTCAAGTTGGCAAAGCTGCCGCAGGTGTACATGAAGTACTCGTCGACGGGAGTAGAAACGGTGTCAAAGGAGCCGTACCCTCACGCGGATGCGAAGCCCGTGGTTAGGCGCGTGTATGAAGCGTTTGGCGCCGACCGGATGATTTGGGGAGGACTCGGCACGAACATGACAGAGTTTGCACGGGAAGTGAAATTGGTCGACCTGATGTTCGACTTTGCGCCGGAAGCTGAACGAGCAAAGATACGCGGCCTAACGGCGCAAAGACTATTCAAGTTTTCCTGAGGCTCTGGTCAACGCGCCATCGCAGCGCTGAACGCCTCGCTCACGATGGACTGGGCCTCGGACTCGATCTGTTCCAGGTGCTTCTGGTCACGAAAGCTCTCGGCGTAGATCTTGTAGATTTCCTCGGTGCCCGATGGGCGCGCCGCGAACCAACCATTCTCCGCAATTACCTTGACGCCACCAATTGCCTGGCCATCCCCGGGCGCGTGGGTGAGGATGGCCTGGATCTTCTCTCCAGCCAGGGTGGCACTCTGGATGCTTTCTTTGCTCATCTTCGCCAGCATGGTTTTCTGCTGGGTGGTTGCGTGGGCGTCTGTCCGGTCGTACAGCGGGTCGCCATATTGCTGGGTAAGTTCGTGGTAAATTTCGCCCGGGTCCTTATGCATGGTGGCGGTGATCTCGGCGGCCAGTAAAGCCGCGATGATGCCGTCCTTATCGGTGGTCCAGACGGTGCCGTCGCGACGCAGGAAGGAGGCGCCGGCGCTCTCTTCGCCGACAAACCCCAGCTTGCCGTCGAGCAGGCCGTCGACGAAATACTTGAAGCCTACCGGGACTTCGAATAGCTCTCTGCCTAGCCCGGCGGTGACCCGATCGATCATGCTGCTGCTTACCGCCGTCTTGCCCACCGCGACGTGTTTGCCCCACTGCGGGCGATGGCCGAAGAGATAGTGGATGCATACCGCGAGATAGTGATTAGGAGGCAGCAATCCCCTGCGCCTGGTCACCACGCCGTGGCGGTCATGGTCGGTGTCGCAGGCGACGGCCACATCGAACTTGTCCTTCAACGCGATCAGGGATTGCATCGCGTACTTCGAGGAGGGATCCATGCGGATCTTGCCATCCCAGTCGAGGGTCATGAAACGGAAGGTGGGATCGACCACATCACTAACCAGGGTCATATTCAGCCCATAACGTTCGGCGATCGGCGTCCAGTAATGCACGCCGGCCCCGCCCAGGGGATGGACGCCGAAGTTGATCCCCGAGGCGCGGATCGCCTCCATATCGATGATGTTGCCCAGATCCTCAACGTAAGCGGTCACATAGTCGTGGCGGTGTGTGGTGGAGGACTTGAGGGCCGTGTCGAGGGAGACGCGTTGGACACCCTCGAGTTTCGCGGTGAGAAACTCATTGGCCTTGGATTGAATCCAGGAGGTGGCTTCCGATGAGGCCGGACCGCCATGCGTGGGGTTGTACTTGAAACCGCCCGATTCAGGGGGGTTGTGCGAGGGTGTGACCACAATGCCATCGGCCAGCCCGGTCTTGCGGCCGCGATTGTAGGTGAGGATGGCATGAGAGATCGCTGGGGTCGGGGTATAGTCATCGTCTTTCGCCAGCATGACATCGACCCGGTTGGCGGCGAGAACCTCCAGCGCACTGGCCAAGGCCGGCTGGGACAGGGCATGGGTGTCGATACCCAGAAAGAGCGGGCCGTCGGTTTTTTGCTGAGCGCGGTAGAGGCAAATGGCTTGGGTGATGGCCAGAATGTGCCATTCGTTAAAGGAGCGCTCGAAGGAGGAACCGCGGTGGCCCGAGGTGCCAAAGGCAACCCGCTGCTCCGCAACCCGGGAATCGGGTCGATCCTCATAATAGGCGGTGATTAGCTTTGGTACGTCGACCAAGTCACTGGGCCTGGCCGGTTGTCCGGCTCTGGGATCGATGGTATTCAAGGTTCCGCCCCCTCAAACTCACGATGTCCAATATTCGGACAGGCAATTGTCTCGCAAGAGACGATGGGCGGTCAGCATGTTCCGCAAAATATTCCAATAAAGTTTCGCCGTGTATTGTTCGCAGGATGGAGAGAATGCCGGGAATGATTGTGCCGGATCGGAACTAACCGCTGTGGCCCGAGGAATTGAGCAAAATTGAACATATTCCGGGGGCCCCCGGGTGGGAGAATGGTTCCACGCCAACACTCAGATGCGTTCGGGAAGGTGCAAGATGCCCAACACGACGGTGAATCTTCTGGTCGTCGACGATGACGCGGCGCTCCGCATGTCCATGTCGCATATCTTTGCGGCATTCGGACATCGTGTTCGCTGTGCGGCAGACGGTTTCTCGGCTTTGTCCGAACTTCGGGTGGCAATTCCCGACGTTATCCTTTCCGATCTCAATATGCCCGGCATGTCCGGATTTGAATTTCTTTCCGTGGTTCGCCGCCGGTTTCCCACGATCCGGGTCATCGCGATGAGCAGTGCGTTTGCCGTCGATGACATACCACTCGGGGTGGCCGCAGACGCCTTCTATCAAAAGGGAAGCGACCTGGGGTCATTGTTAGAGATCATGGAGGGCATGACCGCCCCAGCGCCGCATCCGTCCCTCGCACATAGCTCCGCGACGGCGCCCATATGGGTTGAGCGGAACGGACAAGCCTCTCCCGGCGGGGCGTATATTATGCTCACCTGCCCGGAGTGTCTCCGGGCTTTCCCCCAGCTGTCCGTGGAGACCTCGTTCCCAGTACACGAAACGAATTGCTTCCACTGCAACAACAGGTTTGACTATGCAATCGTCCAGCCGGCAGACCCGCCGGTCCGCGGGGGACGCAGCCAAAAGCAGGCCCAGCCCCTGACAATACCAGCCCAGCGACTGGTTCTCGACAACGTGTCGTGACGGATCGGAAAGAGCCGGGCCGGCATCTTTTACGACGTATGGATTGGGGTGGTCAACGGGAACGCTGTAGCCATCGAAGTGAATGATTGCGTAGCCGCCGCGGTTTTTGGCGAGTGGAGCAACAGTAGCGGACATTGCACCAGCCTGACCACCTTCTCTGCGATCGAGCCGAACACTACCGCACGCCAACCGGACGTTCCGTGAGTGGAAAGCACCATCATGTCGATTCGCTCGCGCTCCACCACCGACATGATGTGACCCACCACATCGTTGCCAATCTCGATGACGCAACGGGCGCTTAGGCCTTTCGCAACAAGAGCGGCAACACATGCAGCCAAGCGCTGCTCGCTGCGGTTCCTTGCGTCCTGAAGGAACTCGGTATCTGGAATGTACTCAGTGCCGGTGTCCAGGGAAAATATAGGAACGACGTGCAGCAGGCAGAGTTCCGCATGAAAATGCTGAGCGAGGTCGGTGGCCATCTGCAACGCTGCGTCGGATGAAGAGCTGAAATCGATCGGCAAAAGGATTTTGGTGGGGACAGAATACGGAGCAAGTCGCTGGGACATGATGCTTTCCTCGCTAAGCCGCAAAATGAGCGGCCACGCTTAGCATGTTCCATTCGGTGAGCCAATACTGTCCCGTTCGATACAGGTTAGAAGGCAAAGGCTTCCTGGACGGTTTCGCCATGAAGCGTCAAAAAGGTCCGGAGCAGGACGCGGGGATCGTGATCGCCTTTATATACAGGCAGTGGTGTGCGGTGGAGCGAGAGCAAGGAGTAAACGGCGGTTTGCGCGGAGCGGATCGAATATTCCACGGTAAAGACGACATCGTCCGGGAGTTCGCAGAATTGCCCGATGAAGGCGAGGTTTTTTGAGCCCCTGGGGACCACCTGAGGGCGATCGCCCTTGCTCCGGCATAGAAACTGGCTGGTGATAAAAGGCATCATGCAAGGGATGCAGATACAGGTCTCTAAAATTTTTTTGGCATCGGTCTCTAACCGCAGATGGCCGAGGATCTCGGTCATAATCTCCCGGCCGGTACAGGCCGACATCGGCTTCTTCACGAAGTCGCCGGATTTATCGACAAACAGGCTGTAACCCCAAAGGACGTTCACGTCCGAGGGCTGCCCGATGAAGTGGGGCTGGTGGGGTAATACGATCGAGGCTAACCAGCGCGACTCCGGGAAGGTAATGAGGCCGCCCTCTCCGGGGACATTGCCGGTGAGATCCCGGATGCGATCGAAGAGGGTTGGCTCGTGGAGAGTGGTGGTAAAGGACATCCATTTTGATTGCGCAATACGGCCGGTGAAGTTGGAGGGACGGCCGAACTGTGGCTGGAAGGCGGCAATTGCCTCCCAAAGCGCCCAGGCGCCGCCATCCGGTTGCCCCTTCAGAGGTGCGGGCTCGTCCATCGATCCCAGGCTGGAGGCTTCGGTCATGGAACCCAGGGTGACGAGTACCTTATCCCCGGCGTTCACTTGGATATCTTCGCCCAATTCATCCTGTTCGCAATGGATGCCACGCACGATGTAGCCATCCGGATCGTGATGGAGATCGAGACCGGTGACCCGAGTGTTGAACCGGAATTGGACGCCGTGCTGCTGAAGCCACTTCTGCAGCGGTCTTACCAGGGAATCGTACTGGTTGTAGATGGTGCGCATGATGCCGGTGAGGGTGTTGAAGCCGGAGACCATATGGGTGAAACGCACCAGGTAGCGTTTGAATTCCACCGCGCTGTGCCAGGGTTGGAAGGCAAAGGTGGTACACCACATGAGCCAGAAGTCAGTGGTGAAGAACGAGGAGTCGAACTGATCAGAGATGCTGCTTCGTCCGAGCATGCCCTCCGGCTCCAGGGCCAGACGCTCGATGGTGAGGATATGGTTCTCGCTGAGACCGAAGCTGGGAGCGTCTACGCGGTGTCCGGCGCGGAAGAGACGGGACTTGGAGGAGGTTTTCATGGTCTCGTTCCAGGCGAAGATCTCCTGCGTAACCGTCATGCGCTCATCGAGAGTAGGGATGGAAGAAAAGAGATCGTAGGTGCAGAGGTACTTGCTTTCCAGCATGCGGCCCCCGCGCATGACGTAGCCATCTTCAGGGCTTCCGGCAGCGTCGAGACTGCCTCCGATCTTTGCTGATTCCTCGATGATGGTGATGTTGTGGCCGGGGATGTCTCCGTCGCGAATGAAGAAGGCGGCAGCGGCAAGGGAGGCGATGCCGCCGCCGACCAGGTAAACCAGGGCATCCGCATTGGCTCGGTTATTCGGCATGTGGTTCACCCTTTCGGTTGCACGCAGGCGCCAAGAATGGCTTTCGTCCGCCTGGAGCAGCATGGCACGGCCAAGCAGCTCCAGGCTGTATCGAATAGCACATCGCTGCAACCCGAATCGAGGATTAACCTATAAACAGGAGAAGACCATGCCACAAAGCCCCCACGATCGACTCGCCGAATTCCATAACCTTGCAGCCCATGCCCACTTGGCCGCGGCAACCGCCCACGGTAAAGGCGATCATCTCACAGCTCACGAACTGTCCATACAGGCGCACGAGCATTCCGTCAACGCGCGCAAGCTGAGCGAAGAACTCGCTGCCAAGGCAGGTAAGGCTTAGGAGGAGCATGAAAGCTGCCGTTCTTATTGCCGGCCATACGGCGCCCGGGTCGTTCCTGCAGGTCGAAGAGGTTCCTCGTCCGGAGCCGCGGGCAGGCTACGTGGTGCTGCGGGTGATGGCGTGCGGGGTTTGCCGGACTGACCTGCATATCGCGGAAGGGGATCTGCCGCCACTGCATCCGAAGCTGATCCTGGGCCACCAGATTGTGGGGGAAGTGGCGGGAGGTGCGACCGCTGAGCTGCCCCAGGGCAGCCGGGCCGGGGTCTCCTGGATTGGCGGCGTCGATGGGGAGTGCTGGTACTGCCGTCACGGGATGGAGAACCTGTGCGATCAGCCTACGTTCACCGGGTACTCGGTGAATGGCGGTTATGCCGAGTATGCCCTGGCGCGCGCGGATTTCTGCTTTCCGCTGCCAGCGGGCCTGGATGACGTCCATGTCGCTCCCTTGCTGTGCGCCGGGATTATCGGCTTTCGCAGCCTGCGGGTCGCCGGCGTCGCGCAGGGCGAGAGGGTGGGACTTTTTGGTTTTGGCAGCTCGGCTAGCTTGGCGATGTCCATTCTGCAATCGTGGAAGTGTCAAGTGTATGTGGTGACGCGGGGAGAGAACCATCGCCAGCGGGCGGCGGCGCTGGGTGCAACCTGGGTCGGCAACGAGGATGAGAAGCCGCCCGTGGAGTTGGATCGGGCGGTCACTTTCGCTCCCAGCGGAAAGGTGGTCGTGAGTGCCCTGGCAGCGCTGCGCAAAGGTGGAGTGGTTGCCATCAATGCCATCCACCTCGACCAGATGCCGGCGTTTGACTACGACAAGCTGCTTTGGGGCGAGCGGCAGATTCGCAGCGTGGCGAATATGACGCGTCAGGATGCGCGGGATTTTCTTGCCCTGGCCAGGGAGTTGAATATTCGTCCGCGGGCGGTGGTGTTCCCTCTGCAGGATGCGAATAAGGCGCTGCTCGCGGTCAAGAATGAGACTGAGGATGGATCGGCTGTGATTGTTCCGTGAGGGCTGACATTCTGATCCAGGAAAACATCCATGTAACCGAACGGTAACAAAAGCAAATGTAACCGAACGGTGACTTTACAGGATGTCACCGAGCGGTTACTCTATGTGAGATGAGGATAAGGAATGTCAAGGATTTCGGCGCCTACCTGCGGGCGCGCCGCACCCAGCTGGGGATGGATCAGGCCACGCTTGCCGAGAAAGCGGGGACCAGCCGGAAATGGCTGATCGAGGTAGAGAATGGCAAGCCGGGCGCCGCCTTGAGCCTGGTACTGCGCACCCTCCGTGCCCTCGACGTAGTTGTCGATCTTTCTGCCGACGTCCCGGTCAGCAAGCCTGAGAGGGCCCTGAAGCCGAAGGCCGGCAAAGCAGCGGCGATCAAGCCGGCAAAGAGGCCCCGGCGCCTCACTAAGCGGCGCGACCTGGCAGAGCTGCCGCATGAAGATATCGACGAGATTCTTCACGCGTTGAAGAAAGCCGTCCCTCGACGGTGAAATCGCTGCGATGAAGAATCCTCTGAACAATCAACTGGTGGTGTTGCTCAATGGCAGGGTGGTGGGGACGGTCGCTTCCCAGAGCGGCCGCCTCTCCTTCACCTACACGGAACCATGGACTGAGGATCCGGACGCCTACCCGCTCTCGCTTTCTATGCCGCTGACCGCCGTCCGTCATGGTCAATCCAGCATCGAGCCCTTCCTGTGGGGACTGTTAGCCGACAACGCCCGAGTGCTCGAACGACTGGCCCAGCGCTATCAGGTGTCGGCCAAGAATGTCTTTCGCCTGCTCAGCCATGTCGGGGAAGATTGCGCCGGCGCCATTCAGTTGGTTCGACCGGAACGGCTGGAACAGCTGAGCGATCCGGACACTCCGAAAGAGGTCGAATGGCTGAGCGAGGAAGACATCGCCGAGCGCCTCAGAGCGCTCCGCGCAGATCCGTCGGCAGGGAGGACGTCACGGGACACAGGCCAGTTCTCGCTCGCCGGGGCGCAGCCGAAGACGGCTTTCCTTTATGAACGGAAGCGCTGGGGTGTTCCGTCGGGTCGTACGCCGACAACCCATATTCTGAAGCCGCCGACCGGAGCTTTCGCCGGCCACGCGGAGAATGAGCACTACTGTCTTCAGCTGGCCCGGGCCCTGGGAATGACTGTCCCCAACTCTCACATCGAGCATTTTAGCGAAGAAATTGCCATCGTGGTGGAACGCTACGATCGCCTCCGCCATGGCCAGACATGGTCGCGCATTCACCAGGAAGATTTGTGCCAGGCACTTGGTCTCCATCCCGACCGCAAGTATGAAGCTGACGGTGGGCCGGGCGTGCGCGCGATCGGTGAAGTGTTGAGCAACCAATCGAGCAGCCCCGGGGAAGATGTTGCCTCCTTCGCCAAGTCCCTGATGTTTAACTGGCTCATCGCCGGAACCGATGCCCATGCCAAGAACTACTCGCTTTTGCTGGGAGCGCGCGGTGTCGTCCGCCTGGCGCCCTTCTATGACCTGGACAGTATGCTGCCCTACAGCACGCTGGAGCTGAGGCGCGTGAATCTGGCCATGAAGATGGGAGGCGAATACCTGGTGCGCAACATCGGACTCAGGCATTGGCAGCGGGTGGCAGCGCAGCTGCGTCTGCGGCCTGAGTCGCTCATCGAAGATATCCGGGTCATGGCCTCGGCGCTGCCTGATCATGCGGCGGCAGTACTGGCGCAGATGAAGCGGGACGGTTTGAGCCATCCTACCGTGAGCAAGTTGACCCAGCAATTGCAGCAGAGAGCGCCGCGTTGCCTGGCCATCGTTAACCGCTAAGACCGCGATGACTACTTCGGGTTGGCCGGCAGTCGGTTAATGATGAACTGGGAGACTTGTTCAGCAGCCGGAGGGTCTACATTCGCGAGCGCGACAATCGTATAGCCGGAATCCAGGCACATTTCAAGATCGCCATTGACTCCGCGAGAGCTGCCGTTATGGCCAAAACACTGATTTCCATTGATGGTTTGGACTCCGAAACCGTACGCACCCGTACCCATACCAGCGAACTGCACGGCGGTCGAGAGGCAAGCCGCGATTGGCAAGCCCCCAGGCTCTGGACACAATGCTGGCGGCTGGCATATGCTAAAGCATAGGCCACAAAAAATGACACAGGAGCGGCACGTCAGACTTTTCAGGAACGGGCGCAACCAGGCGGTTCGAATTCCTCGGGAGTTCGAGCTTCCTGGCGAGGACGCGGTCATGCGTAAGGAGGGAGAAAGACTGATCATCGAACCTGCCCCGCCTAGATCTCTGCTGGCTCTGTTGGCAACCCTCAAGCCGCTGGAAGAAGATTTTCCGCCAATTCCTGATCACGCTCCTGATCCTGTAGACCTGTGATGCGCTACCTGCTCGACACCAACATTGTTTCCGATCTCATCCGCAATCCACAGGGTCGAGTAGCGGAACATACCAGAAGAGTTGGCGAGCAGAAGGTTTGTACCAGCATCATCGTCGCTGCGGAATTACGATATGGCGCCACCAGGAAGGCTTCGCCACGTCTCACCAACCAGGTCGAAGCGGTGCTTGGCGCAATGGACGTTCTCCCATTCGAGGCGCCCGCCGACGCAGCCTACGGAGTGATCCGCGCTCAGCTTGAACAGGCTGGCAGACCCATTGGCGGCAACGACCTGCTCATAGCCGCTCAGGCCATCGCACTGGGCTACATCCTCGTTACCGACAATCAAAAAGAGTTCGTCCGCATCGAAAATCTCACTTGCGAGAATTGGTTACGGAAGAGATGACGGCGCTGGGGGAGTAGACGGGCCCCTCGAACCACCGCGAAATTCGTGGAAGTTTGTGCATTCCGGGTTGGCGATTAGTAGATGAGCTTCAGGGAGAACTGGATTTGGCGGGAGGTGCCGGCCGTACGGCTGATCTCGCCGAAGCCGGAGCCTAGCAGCGTGTTGGCCGGCAGGCCCATGTTGACGATGTTGAAGATGTTGAAAAATTCGGCGCGAAATTGCAGGTCCATTCGCTCTATGCCGCTCGAGCGGCGGCCGATCGGGGTGCTCTTGATCAGGGCAAAATCGTAGTCGTAATAGGCCGGCCCACGGAAGGTGTTGCGTCCTAAGGTGCCGAAGACTCCGTGGTTCGGGCCCGTGCCCCCAGGCACGTTGATGGGAATTGAGAAATACGAGGCGTTGTTCGCGCCCAGCCCGAAATAGTCCTGGCGGACTTTGCGGGCGGTCGAAAGGTGGGGAATGCCAACCTGATCCGGGCGATCTGCGCCGATGGTTCCGGCATCCGTCTGCTGCAGGCCGGAATAGATGGTGAAGGGTGATCCGCTGGTGATGGTGGAGATGCTGAGCAGCTCCCAGCCTGCGGTGACGGCCCTGCCAAGCGGCTGCAGAAACTCGATACTTTCTCCGTGAAGGTCCTGGGCCAGGCTCAGGGTAAAAACATGAGCCACGTCGAAAGTGGACGGCCCTTTCTCCGGATGCGTGTCGAAGGGATCCTGAGGAGCGGTCTGGGAGATTGCGCCTGAACCTCCAGTGATGAATCCTCCAATCACGGAACTGGTTTCGTCGAGCGATTTTGACCAGGTGTAGCTGGCCTGCATGCCCGGGCCGCCATGGGGGACGATTCCCTGCAGCGAGGTCTGTAAGGCGTTGTACGAGGAGTGGGCGGTGTTGGTGATGATGTTCTCGGTGCCAAAGCCCCCAATGATGTTCCCCGCCTGGTCAAACTGGGTATAGGGAGCGAAGCTCGGGCCCGCGCCATTGTAGCCGTTGAAGAAGCTGATCCGCGCCAGCTTGGCGGCGGCTGTCCCTATATAGGTCGCGTTGGCTACCAGGTTACCGAAATGGCGTTCCAAACCGAGGGTCCAGGTTTGCAGGTAGGCGTTGCCGAATTTGGGATCGATGCAATTAATGGTTAACGGAGTGAGCTGGTGGGCGGGCGAGAGCGCGGCAAGATCCCTCTGATAGCGGTTTAGATCCATGACGGTGTTGGCATGAACGGCCTTGGTGCCGTTGGCGAAAATGTTCTGCCCCTCGGGGGTGTAGGCGAGCGGCAGCTCGTTCGACGTGATCTGAAAGCCGTACGGGATAGGCGCTGCGGCAGTGGAGCTGAGCCGGGGATAAACGGCGAATGGATTGGAGCCGGTGGCCGAATTGTCCTGGAAAAGATTGGGCGGGATGGTGGCGATACCCGCGCCCGCGCGGAGCTGGATCTGCGCGCCGGCCAGCCAGTCCAGCTGGACGCGCGGTCCCAGGCCGTCGAGATTGAAGCGATAGACAGGCTGGGGATTGATGACGAACGTTTGCTCGACGCCCGCCGGGGTGTTGGAGAAAGCGATGCCGGAGGTTCTTTTGGCGCGCTCAGAAACAGGCGTGTAGAGCTCGTAGCGCAGGCCGTAGTCAAGCACCAGGCGGGGCGAGATCTTCCACGTGTCCTGGGCAAAGAAGGCAAAGGCATTGCGGTTGATGGCCGCCGCTCCGATGTGCTGGCCCCCGGAAAAGTAGGGGGGCGCGACCACGACGGTGTAGACGAAGGGGCTTCCGCTGAGCAAGCCGGTGAGGGTGTCGGGCAGCGGATCACCGGGATGGATGTTGTGCAGGCCGCTTTGCGAGGGGATGTTGATGGGGGAATAGGCGGTGCCTCCGCCAAAGTCATATTCGCCATCGGGACTGATACCGAAGTAGGTGGTGTCGCGATTCAGCCGCATCTCCCCACCCGCCTTGAAGGTGTGACTGGCGGTGGTGAAGGAAACATTTTGGCGAAGCTGGAAGATATTGCCGTAGATGCTGACGACCGTTCCCGCAGGCTGATTGAAGGGCTCGTAGGAGCCGTCGTTGAACTTGACGGCGGGGTCGGTGAGGTCGGTGGTGGGGAACGACGGAGTGGCACGGGTGACGCTGGCCGAGGTTTCCAGAACCAGGCGTGGGGATACGGTGCGAGTAAAGGTGAAGACCAGGTTGCGTTGGTGGTCGATGTAGCGAATGCCAAAGTCGGGATCGAGCGCGGTCTGATCGGGGTTGGTGGTGGGCCCGTCCAAATTATTGAAGTTGAAGCGGGCGAAGAACTGCGACCGCTCGGAGATCTGGTGGTCGAGACGCACGGAAAATTGGTTGGCATTGGTCACCACCTGGGAGGAAGTGGCGTAGGTGTGGTCTCCGTAGGGGCCGGTTGGATTGTTGGGCAAGGGATATCGGGCCAGAACCCGGGCAATGCCTGGATCGACGGGGACCAGCAGCGTGTCGCCCGGGAAGGCGGTGGTGTCCACGCCGGCGCGTTCCTGAGCCGTGGGGACGGGAAAGACCTGGGTGGTGCCCAGGTCCTGGCGAAAGCCCTGGTATTGGCCGAAGTAAAAGGTCTTGCCGGCGCCGTTGTAAAGATGGGGAAGGATGACGGGGCCGCCATTGGTAAAGCCGAACTCGTTGCGCCGGAAGGGTGGGAGACGGCCGGGATTGGCGATCGAGGCGTGGTCAAAGTAGTTCCTTGCGTCCAGGACCGAATTGCGCAGGAACTCAAAGAAGGAGCCGTGGAAGCCGCTTTTCCCGGATCGGGTGATGATGTTGGTGAAACCTGAGGCTCCGCGGCCGATCTCGGCCGGCATCCACCCGGACTGGGATTGAATCTCCTCGACCGCGTCCACGTTGAAGTTGCTGAACGTGGAACCGCCCATCTCGGGGTCGCTGATATCCGCTCCATCCATGGCGAAGGTGGCTTCGACGCCGCGCTGGCCATTGATGGCGAACTGTTGGGTGAAGTTGGTAGCTCCGTTGGCGTCGGTCATGGTGCCGGCCGCCAAAAGCAACAACTGGCTGAAGTCCCGCTTGTTCAGCGGAAGCCCACTGACGGCGTGGCTGGAGAGCACTACGCCGCCGGTCTCGGATTCCGCTGGGGCGGCCTCCAAGGCGAGTGTTCCCTCACTGCTCAGGGTGAGGATGACGTCGGGTGGTTCCTGTGAGAGAGCCAGATTGATGGGTTGCGGATAGGCGATGCGATGGCCGTCCACGGTGACAAAGAGGGCAAAAATGAGGGGTGGGAGCTGGCCGAAGACGAAACTGCCGTCCGGCTGCGTGACCGAGACCGCTTTGTGCTCGATTTGCCCCGGGTTCCCGATGAGCTCGATGATTGCCCCGCTCAGCGGGCTGCCGGCGGTATTGCGCAGCACCCCTCTCCAGCCGGGGTTGGCGGTGACCGGCTGCTGCGCGCGCAGCGGGAGGCCTAGACTTATCGAAATAACCACGATGAGTACTAACTTGTTTCCAACGGTCAAACTGCTCGGTCCAATTCTTGAGAAAGTGCTTGGAAGACCAGACTCAATTACGAGACAATCGTCCGGTTTCAAAGGGACGGCCCAACACGCATGCTATCGTGCTTGGGCCGGAAAAGTATCCCTTATGCGTATTGGCATTCCAGGTCAGAGCGCTTAGAGGCCCCAGATAGGCCTAGTCCCCGTAGCCCGATACTGTTGCACAGAAAGAGAGACAGTGTCTCTGGCATCGTGTACACTGCATGCCCAAGGCAACTAGGAGTGCCGGCCACTGCCTGCCGCAGGCGGTGGCCGCGATGGTTGCCGGGGAGCTGCGCGACCATCGGCCTGCTATAGAACTGTCAAGGAGAGAAGACTATGAGCTTTTGCCAAACGTGTGGAACCAGCTTACCCGACGGGAGCCCGACCTGCACTGCATGCGGCGCCACCCAGGGCGCGGCTGCAGCCAGCGCTGCGCCGGGCGCGATGCCTGGTTCAATTCCCGGCCCTATTCCAGGAACGATACCCACCGCTGCTCCCGTACCCGCTGCCGGAGCCGGACTTACCCCGAACGTTGCCGGGGCCTTGGCCTACCTGGTCGGGGCCATCACGGGAATTCTGTTCCTGGTGATCGACCCGTTCAAAGCCGACCGTTTTGTGCGCTTCCACGCGTTTCAGTCGATCTTCTTCAACCTGGCCTGGATCGCATTCTGGATCGTTTGGATGATTATCGGGGTGATGCTGGGCGCTATCTCGCACGGGTTGTTTTTCATTATCCAATTGCCCATTAACCTGTTGATTACCGTGGGTGGATTTTGCCTGTGGGCCTACCTGATGTATTCGGCGTACCAGGGCAAGACGTTCCAACTGCCGGTGATCGGCGCGCTGGCGGCGAGCCAGGCCGGAATCGCGCCGACCGGCGCCGGGCAACGGCTGTAGGGTTTCCTTGAGGAGCCGGCCTGGCTACGCCGGGCCGGCTCCCTTGTGCTTCTCAGGAAATAATCCCGGCATCCAATGAACTGCTAACGCCGCCGGAAAAACAAGACGCAGCGGCGCACGCGGGCTCTCCGATTGGAGCACTCCTCGCTCGATGAGTGCTGAGACAATACGACGCGCTTGGCGCGCGCCGACGCCCACAACTTCAGCGGCATCGGCACGAGGTAGCTCTCCCCGATAGAGCGCAGCTTCGAGGATGCTTCCTGACTTTCGCGGCAGAGTATTGAGTCTGGTCTCTCCTTCGGCCCAAAGAAGGATGCGTGTTCGTAGACGATCTGGCTGCATAAGGCCCTTCATGAATTCGACTTGGTCGATGCAGGTTCGGAGAAAGAAGTCCGTAAATTCAGAAAGTGCCTCTTCGCTCAAATTGCCGCGCCCGTCAAGATCGTTACGACGTGTGCTGTCGCATGCGGCAAGATGTTGCTTATATGCCTCAACATGACGCGCCAGGCCGCGTGCCACCGACCAAACGGCGCCAGTATCAAGTGTTTCCAGCAGCATCGCATGAGACATCAGCCGTGTGACTCGACCATTACCATCAACGAAAGGATGAACCCATACCAGGCGATGATGAGCCGCGGCGGCGCCCAGTATCAAATCCGTCTTGCCGAGGCGTCCGTAAGCCTCGTCGAAGCCCTGCAAAAATCGTGGCACGGCGCCGGGACTGATTGCGATGTGAGCACCGACGCGGACTTCTTTCTCGCGCAGTCCCCCCGGAACCGCCCGTACACGTTCTTTCGTTTCCGGGTCTTCGACCCATAGCAGATCTTCGGGGAACAGCTCGCAGAAGCGACGATGGATATCCCGGACACCATCGCTTGTGACAGCCCGCCCTTTTAGGCCACCGCTATCAATCCATTTCTGGACTGTGATATGGGCTTTTGCTTCCACCTGGAGATCGCGCTTGCGAGGGTCTTGACTGTAGTCATTTTTCATTGCGCGCTCGATATCGATAGGGTGGGTGTCGTGCCCTTCAATAAGGTTGCTGTAATAGCAGTTCATTGCGCGCACGAGATCAGCAAGAGAGGGTAGCAGGCTCTGCGGGAGGCGGTGACGGAACTCAGTAGACTTCTGCACCAGATCTAGTGCAAGATCTACCAGGCCGGCGCGATGACGGGAGCCTGCGCCAATCAATAGCGGCTCCATCATAGAAACCCCTTCACCGCGATCTTCCATCGTTTTCATGTCTACCTTAATGTCCGCCTTCATGTCCGCTTCTAATATATCAATAACATTTTTATTATGATGATCTTAGATCATAACGAGAATCAATTTGTCCGTGAATAAGTCCGCTTCCATGTCCGCCATTTTAGACGCCATTCCAGAGATGAACTGCTGTCGCCTATGGGGCAAAGCTAACCACACCAAGGGGCGAAGTGGGAGGTGACGCAGGCTATGTCAAGGCCCCTTTATTCTGGAAGGTAACCCCACTGCATGCCGGGGCAGGTGGTGCGAACACCGGCACCCGTCCCTGCCAGGACGGTGACTCCGGTAGGAGCCGGCTTATAAAGAGACCAATCAGCTCACTGAGACCGGCACGAACCGGGGTGCTTCTTGGCGGTGCCGCGAATGCTGGAGTGATCCTTAGGGAGACAGATCAGCGGTAGTGGGTTTAGGAGCTGGTCAATCGACCCACTTGGTCTATCGAACTTGCGGCCACGGGCCTTGCCCTGGGGAAGCCTGAACGGTAGATTACTTTTTGGCAAGCCTCAGGTCCTTTTTCAGGCTTCTGCCGCCATCGCAGGCGTACGAGATCAGGGACAGTCCCATGAGCAAATCCCCCAACCAACTACCGGGCGAGACCTATGACGACATGACGGTGGTCGGGCTGCGGGTCCGCGGTTGATTGGCTTGCGACGCGGGGCCAGAACAGTACTGGTGCTGCTGGCGTTTGCTGCGATCGTAGCTGCCGTGTGGGGGGCCGGTGCGCGGGGGCAAACGCGAGCGGACATTCTGCGCGGGGCGTATGGACCGTATCGCGCCAATAACGACCTGCTGTTTTATCACCTGGACGTTCGGGTCGATCCGGAAACGAAGTTCCTGCAGGGCAAGAACACAATTCGCTTCAGGATGCTCAAGGACGGCAGACGGATCCAACTCGATCTGCACAAAGCTCTTCATATCGACAAGATACTTTTGGGGTCCGTCCGGCTGAAGTACACACGCGATGCAGGAGCGGTCTTCGTGGACTTTCCCCAGACCTTGCTGGCAGACCGCGTTTACTCCATCGATTTCTATTACTCAGGCCATCCGGTAGAGACGGGCAGATTCGGCGCCATCACTTTCCGCAAAGACCCGGCCGGCCATCCCTGGATCAACACCGCCTGTGAAGAAACCGGGGCCAGCGTGTGGTGGCCCAACAAGGACCAATGGCGTGATGAAGTGGAGAGTATGGAGATCAGCGTGTCGATTCCGAACGGTTTGGTCGACGTCTCGAATGGAAAGTTCATGGGCAAGACGGACCTGGGCGATGGATACACCCGTTGGGATTGGATGGTGCACTACCCCATCAACAACTACGACGTCTCTCTGAACATCGGCAATTATGTGCACTTCGACGACCGGCTGGGCGAGCTGCCACTCGATTTTTATGTGCTGCCGGAAGATAAGTCCAAGGCGGAAAAGCAGTTTACCCAGGCTAAAGGAATGCTGGAGATATTTGGACACTATTTCGGTGACTATCCCTTTCCGCTGGACGGTTACAAGCTGATTGAGGTGCCGTACTCAGGGATGGAGCACCAGACCGCTGTGACCTACGGCAACGGCTTCAAAAATGGCTACCTGGGGCGCGACTGGGTGGGCGGCGGCCTCAGCATGCGATTCGATTTCATCATCATCCACGAGAGTGCGCATGAGTGGTTCGGCAACAGCATCACCGCCGCGGATCGATCGGACATGTGGATTCACGAGGGCTGGGCCACCTACCTGGAGAGCCTTTATGTGGAATCGCGGTGGGGACGCGCGGATGCGCTGAAGTACCTGAATGGATTTAAATCCAAGGTGAAGAACCTGCAACCGATCATCTCTGCGCGAGGGGTTAACAGCACCCCTCCGGAAGACCAGTACTTCAAGAGCGCGCTGTTTATCAATACCCTACGCATCTTAGTAGACGATGATGCGCGCTGGTGGGCGCTGCTGCACAGCTTCTACCAGCACTTCAAGTATCAGAACATCATGACGGAGGATGTGGTCGCGTACTTCAACCAGCAAACGGGGATGAATCTGACACCGGTCTTCGATCAGTACCTGCGGCATGCGGCGCTGCCGGTTCTGGATTTGCAGTGGAGCCCGGGAAGCGTCCGCTACCGCTGGCAGGCCGATGAACCGGCGTTTGCCATGCCGGTGCAAGTGGGCAGCAAGGAGCACTGGCAGATGATTCATCCCACGACCACCTGGCAGACGATGCCGACAAGCCTGGCGAAAGACCAATTTGACGTTGCGACCGATCTTTACTACATCACGGTGAACAAGCAATGAACCCCTGCTACGAGGTTTGCTTTCGAGGGTTTTTAGTTTGGTTCAGCGAACAGACGACCGCCGGTGAAGACTACGGCTGCCACAGCTAAGAGCAAGAAGAAAAAGCCGAGCAGCACTTCTGAGGGGGATGTTCGCGAGTGGCCGTGCTTCCCAAAAAAGCGAGAAGAAAGCCAGGTGATGCGTTGAATGCTGAATGGATCAGAATAGCAACCGAGGCTGCCCTGCCTGAGACATAGCAGCGGTTTTCTCACGCCGTTCCTCTTTAGGATCGGTATGACCTCGGGGCACACCAACAAGCTCTGACGTAGTATGTTGATCGACGCCATGCATACGCTGCTACTGACTCCCGGCATTCATTAGCTGCCCGTGAACGACGAGTCGGCTCGAAGGCAGTTTGGTACCATCAACGTGGTGCTACAGCCCTTTTCTTGCCCGTCCCGGACACGCCCATGACTGAACTCGCAAATGCAACCCCGCAAACCCGCAAGGGTCGGTTGGCGGCATTTGCTATCGTCTTTGCGATTTCTTATCTCGTGCTGTTTCTGGCAATGTCTCGCCAGACAACTATCTACGAGGAAGGGTTCGTGCTGGCTGCGGCCATGCGTGTGGCAGCTGGCCAGATTGTTCACCGGGATTTTTACATGAACTACGGTCCGGCGCAGTTTTACGCCCTCGCTGCGATCTTCAAGCTCTTTGGACAATCCCTTCTCATCGAGCGGCTCTACGATCTGTTGTTGAAATCGTTAGTCGTGACCGCGGTCTATGCCATCGCGGCAGATTACTGCCGCCGGTCGATTGCGGTTGCAACGGCGGCCGCTGCCTTACTGTGGCAGTTAGGCCTGAGCAGTCTTACCTCCTCGCCGGTTGTGCCGGTGTGCCTGCTCAACCTGGTCGGCGTCGCATGGATCCTGCCGACCTATGAGAGATGGGTGCCCAAACGACGCCTGGTGGCCGCAGGGGGCGTGGCTGGGCTGGCCTTTCTGTTTCGCTATGACACGGGCATCGCTCTGCTTGTGTTACAGATCATTGTTCTGGCCTCTGTCGCGTATTGGCATTCCGGATCGCCACGGGTACCTTTTCTGCTCGAGAAGGCATGGCCCCTGGCTGCAGGCTTTGCAGCCGTAAGTGTACCCTGCGCTTTGTGTTACCTGTTGTTTGCGCCGCTGCACCCGATTGTTTTTGACATTTTGATTTATCCAGCCGCGCACTCCGGGCCTCGCATCCCGCTGCTTTTTCCGCCTGCCACTGTTAACAACCTAGAAAACGTGGAGATCTTCCTGCTGGTAGCGATCATGGCGGTGGCTTTGCTCGCTGCGGTGTTTCCGGGCTTTCGGTCGGCAAGCGGCCGGCTCTCAGGTGACGACCGCGAGATACGGCGATACCGCGGCTTTCTGTTCGCATTTGGTCTGCTTGTTTTCGCCATGTACTTCACAGGCATCGTCCACGTAGGATTGGGGCAAATCTATTTGTCCATCGTGCCTTCTTTGCTTTTGGTGGCGTTGCTCCTCGAACACAGCTCGGCGTTACGCGGGCTTCTGCGACGGACGGTTCTGGGATTCGCTGTGTTGAGCGTGATAGCCGCAACGTGGTCGTTTCTGCATGAAATCAGGCGTTTGCAGATCTTCCACCTTTCCTTTGAAGAGGAGCTTGTGCGGACGCTGAAAGGGACGATACCTCCGCTCGAGCAGGCGTGGTGTCATATCCAAAGCCCCATGACGCGGGGGCTTTGCTTCTTCGCAGACAACGATCAGCTGCAGACGATCGAATACGTTGCCACCCACACCAGTAACAAGGACAAGCTGTACGTGGAATTGACTGGTCGATACAAGATTACGGACAACGATGACTCGATCTACTTCGCGGCAGACCGTCTGCCTGCTACCGCGTGGTTTCACCTCGATCGAGAACTCCTGAACAGCGTCGAACTGCAACGGCAGACGATTCGAGAACTCGATGTTTCAGCGCCGCCCTACATCGTTCTGAAGGCCCAGGCGCCTGAGCCCAACGAGAGCTTTCTCAGCAGGGGCGTACTGGATCAGTACCTGCACAGTCACTATCACCCGGCCGCTACTTTTGGCCAGATGTCTGTCTGGCAACGGGACCAGGACGCTCGAAACTAGTGTCCCGTCCCTAAAGTTCGTTAAAGAACTCCTCTTCGGCTTTGTATCAGGGCACGACTTCAGTCGTGCCGCAAACACTGCAAAACCAAATGGGCTTCAGCCCCTGAGCGCAGTTTCTGGAACATTTTCGATTCCTCGAATTGTTCCAGGAACTTCAGGGACAGAACACTAGCTTTTGGGCTTCCTGCGATGGGTCTCCGAGGCATGGGGCGGAGCACTCTGCCACCTCGTGCAGATCCAGCCCTGGGTCAGGTCGGTGTACCACAGGTTGGAATCCTCGTGCGGATCGCCGCTCAGCTCGTATTGCATCGGCAGTTGCGGCTTGAGGTAGCCACTCTGAATCGCGGGACTATCAACCGTGTAGCGGAAGACCGTTTTGTCGTACTTCCATTTAATCGACATCAACTCGCCGGAGCCCGGGAAGCGTCCGCTACCGGTGGCAGGCCGATGAGCCGGCGTTCGCCATGCCGGTGCAAGTGGGCAGCGAGGAGCACTGGCAGATGATTCATCCCACGACCGCCTGGCAGACGATGCCGACAAACCTGGCGAAAGACCAATTTGACGTTGCGACCGATCCTTACTACATCACGGTGAACCAGCAATGACTCGTAGCCAGTCGATTCTGTATTCGTTACTGATAGGCTTTGAAGTCGCCCCGCACCGCTTGCCGGTGGTCAAAAAGACGCGCGCATACTCCCGGTTACAGAGAAGGCGATTGCTCAACTGCGACAAATTTCAGGTGGCCTAGAAGCTGGACACCGACGGTTGCGTTAAATCCGGATTTTCGTATTCCAGTTTGGATCGGGCGGAGCTCCTCTCGAACCAAGTCGTGGGGCCGCCAGAGTACGTGAGCGGATTTGCGGGTGGTTTGAGCGCGCGCAAGATCGCCGGTTCGGGGTAGTGGGGATCGGGAACATGGATTTTAGGGGAGAGATGCATAAATGCTCCATGTGGTGGGTTCGACCGCCGAAACGAACTCTCTGCCGAGACAGCAGGAGTCGAGGCTAGAGCTGCGACCAAGGATAATTCTACGCCGGTTTCGGCAGCGGCGGGGATGCCGCTGGAGACGCACGCCGAAATACGGTTTGCAGGAACTTCAGGATTCCCCATGCCTTGGAGGCAACCCCGTTTTATAGCCACGACGTTCACTCAAACTCGGGCCGGAGCAGTTGATGGCGGCGGACCGCCGCGAAGGCCGAGGCACTAGCCAGTGTGCATAGCTAGCGCAGTCATTCGATGGCGAACAACGCGGGCGGCTTCCTCCGGCAGCGGCGACACATCCAGACGTCAAAGCTGCCTGGCTGAGGAAAAGCCGGCGATGACTTTACTTACGTTCCAGGCGGGGAGCCCCTGCAGAAGCGGCTTGTCCGAAGGGGTAAAGTCGCTGCTAAGGTCGAGACACGATGGCAACCAAGACCACATCCGGTGAGATCGTCGAGATCAAAGGCGGTGAGTTCCTTATGGGATCGAATGACTTCTATCCCGAGGAGCGTCCCGCTCGGCGAGTCCGCGTCGAATCGTTCGCGATCGATTGCTGTCCAGTCACGAATGCGGAGTTCGCAAGATTCGTGGAAGCGACTGGCTACGTAACAGTGGCTGAGCGCCCCATTGATCCGGCGCTCTATCCCGGCGCGAGTCCTGAACTCTGTGTTCCTGGTTCAGCCGTTTTTCGTCGCGCCCGCGGCCCGGTGAATCTTGCCGACTGGTCGCAATGGTGGGCGTGGACGCCCGGTACTTTTTGGGGCCGGCCGCTCGGGCCCCATTCCTCCATCAAAGCGTTGATGGACCATCCTGTGGTGCACGTCGCCTACGAGGATGCGGAAGCCTACGCGCACTGGGCAGGCAAACGGCTTCCGACCGAGGCCGAGTGGGAGTACGCCGCGCGCGGCGGACTCGATGGCGCGATCTTTACCTGGGGCGACGAGATGTTTCCGGGCGAGCAAGGCTATGGCCAATACGTGGCAGGGTGAGTTTCCCTGGCAGAATCTTTTGCTCGACGGTTATGAGCGAACATCGCCAGTTGGTTCGTTCCCACCTAACGGATACGGTCTCTACGATATGGCGGGAAATGTTTGGGAGTGGACCAGCGATTGGTATGCGGCCAACCCATCCCCGGAGAAGACGAAGCCCTGTTGTGGTGATTCGCTGCGGCGCGAAGCCACCCTCGAAGAGAGCTTCGATCCGACGCAACCGCAGATCAAAATACCGCGCAAGGTGATTAAGGGGGGATCGCATCTCTGCGCCCCCAACTACTGCTTGCGCTTCCGCCCCGCCGCCCGCTCACCGCAGATGCTCGATACCTCGATGAGTCATCTTGGCTTTCGCTGTGTCGTGCGCTCCGCCTGACGAGCGCGAACATACTTCTGACGGTTACGAGTGGGGTTTCGTGGGGACCGCATCGAAACGGAGCTTGTCTTTGCCGAAAAAGTAATTTGCCTGCGCGAGTTCCGGAAGATCTGAATCGGCGTGGCTGCAGTTCGTGAGCAGCGTGCGGTAATGCCGCTCCGCGGCGGGACGCAGTCCTGCTTCCTGGGCGGAAACAGCGGCGCCGTATTCTGCTCTGAGGCGTCCAGGGGTGGATTTCAGGGCCGATTCATAGGCCGTCAACGCGAGCTTCGGCTGCTTTGCCAAAAGCAACATATCGCCCAGCATCTCCCGCGCGGGAGCGATGGAGCCTGGACTGACAGGCGATTTTTCGGTTGCGTCTTCCATGTCTGCGGCGATTCTCATCTCTTGCACGGCCGCATTGTGATCACCATTTGCCCACTTGATCCAGGCGCTCACAATCTTCAATTGAACATGCACCTGGTCCGCATCGCCGTCGCCGCTCTGCGCGAGTGCGTCACGCAACGATAGCAGCGGTTGCTTGGCTGCCTGCGCCGTCTTAATGTCCCCGAGCCTCGATGCCCCAAGCGCGCGGGCGAAATAAAGAGTTGCCTGAGTCGACGCATATGCGTCCCCTGGGGAAGCTTGTGGAGGCAAAGGGAGGGCCGCGGCAGCAGCCCACTGCTGACGCTCGATCCAATACCGGGCTGGGATCGCAGCGGTCGCGTATTCCCCGGCATAGCGGGCCGCATCGCCCGGCTCGACAACCGGCAGTTGTTGGGTCAGTGCGCGGGCTTCCTTTATGCGCCCGGTTTGCAGATACGCATAGAGTAAGTAATCCAGAGCGTGTAACTCGTCGCCAGCCAGCTCCTGTTTGCGCGCGCTAGCGGCCGAAGCGAGGTTCGAGGCAATGGAGTCGTCCCATAAACCGAGCCTGGTAAAAATGTGAGAGGGCATATGCAGGGCGTGGGGCGAGTCAGGGGCAATCTGGGAATAGTGCTTCGCCGCATCCAAAGCCAGCTGAGCCAGCACCGGGTTATCGTCGGCATGGATGATGTAGTGGGCGACACCCGGCTGTCGCGGCTGCTGCAGGAGGATCGGTTCGAGAATTTGAGTGGCTTTCTTCTGATTCGCGTAGGTCTTGTCATTGGGCGGAGCATTTGCGATCAAAGACAAGGCATAAAAGATGGCGGCTTCGCTGTCCTGCGGATACCGGCGGTACAGCGACTCCATCGCGTTCTCATACCGTTTGGCGCGGATGCTGTGACTTTCTGACCCTGCATTCTGATAGAAACCCTCCATAGCGCCCAAATAGTCGCGTTCCCTTTGAGTCTTCGGTCCCATCGACAAACCTTCTTGAGCGGCTTCCAGACCGATCCTTAGATCGTCTTTAGTCGGCGGATCCCACAATTGGCGGTAGTGGCTCATCGCAATGCCCCACTCTGCCATGCTGCAACTGGGATCTTTGCTCAATACGTCAGCAAATAACTCCGCTGACTTCCGGTAGCCAAAGGAATGTAAAGTCGCCACCGCCAGGTCGAATTCGTCGCGCACCTCAGGACTGCATGACGTGTCGAAGTGGACTGTTCCCATCCGGTCCGCTTGGTCCGATGCATGGTTATGCTGCGGTGCACATTCCACCCGGGCTGGTGTGAATACCAAGAAGGCCAGGAACCATGCGAAAACAAAGCGCAGCATCACCCGAGTCTCCTCAATCCATGGATCATAGTAGCTGGTCTCGCGCGTTTTGCACTGACGACTTCAGCCGATAGCAGCATTGAGAGTTCTATTGAACCTATTCCGCAGGTGTCCAGGGCATCGGCAACAAGGTCAATGCAGGTCGTGATTAAGGGAGGGTCGCATCTCTGCGCCCTCAACCACTGTCTGCGGTTCCGCCCCGCGATCAGGTTTCCCGGCGCCGGGTGGGCGGAAATTCTCCATCGGGTCCCTGACCACCAAGTCCCGAAACGTTCAGAGCTGGCCCTGCGGAAACTCGCGAAATGAGCGGCCTATAAGAGCTGCTCGGCGTATGGTTTCTGGAACACTGCACTGGCCGAATCATGCCGAAAGCCTCCTGGCGCAATATGGCGTGGAGGCTTTTTCGCTGTTTGGTGCTTAGATTTGGTGGTTCAGTCCCACATGGCTGGAGGACGAATTGCCATGTCACGAACATGTCCGCCTTAGACAGCACTATGAGTCTGCTCTTCGACATTGGGGAGAAATTTTACTGTCGCAAGATCCTCAGCTTGTAGGCGCGTCGGCCCGGCAACGTGCGCAGCTTGTACAAAATGCCTTGGACGAAAGGGATGCAGCGAGCGAGCGCGTGTATGCGCACAAGCGGACCTGCCCGGCTTGTAGGCCCTTCGCGGTCAGACCTTCAAAATTAGTTCCCAATTTGCTCGTGCTCATGGCTTTGGACGGTAATGTGCCGGCGTGGCTTCGAACCGTGCGGGAGATATTCACGAAGTGGCTGCTGGAACATCCAAAAGATGCCACGCTAAAAAAGCTAAAGAAACGCCTTGCGGAGATCGACGCACAGCTTGAAGTGCTAGGGAGAAAAGAGCCCGATGCCGTCTCAGATCTTGCCCGGGAAATCGCGGATGAACTTGAACTCCCCGGCAACCCGGTGATGCTTGAATTCTTGACTAGTGCGGAGGCGCTCCTAAGTGCCAATGGTACAGCGCCCGAAAAGATCCATGAGTTTCTGATTCAGGCCGGCTGGGAATATGCGCTCATGGTCGCGGAAGAGGGTAAGAAGCATCACATTCAGTGACCATCGCGCCTTTCTTGTCACCGCAGGACCCTCAGAAAGCATGCTAAGAGGCCATTTCCATTCCGGTGTTCGATGCAACTCTCGAGGAGGCTTGGGGGAGAGGGTTTCAGTCGTGCAGAACGACGTTGAGCAACGACCGATGAACCTGGATGCGACCGTTGTATTCGATAAAGCCGAGCTTGCGAAAGCGATTCATGAAGAAGCTCACGCGCGACCGGGTGGTGCCGATCATTTCCGCCAGAGTTTCCTGCGTGATCTCCGGGATCAGCGGTTCCGATTCACCCGGCTTGCCGAACTCCGCCAGCAACAAGAGGATCCTCGCCAAACGCTTTTCGCTGGGGTTGAAAAGCTGATCGACAAGATCGGCCTGGGTTCGCATGGTACGGGCCAGCAGAAACTTCAAAAACAGGTCGGAGAACTGATGCTCTTCGTGCAGAACACGGACAATCTCCTGCCTCTCTATCTTAAGCGCTGTGCAGGCGGTGATCGCAGTAGCGGTCGCCAGTCGAAGCCCGACCGCTCCCGCAATCGACTCTTCTCCAACGAAGTCATCTGCGGAGATAAGTGCTATCGTGGCCTCTTTACCGCTTTTCGAAACGACGGTGAGTTTTGCGCGACCCTTCTGAAGATAGAAAATGGAGTCAGCGGGATCTCCTTGCGAAAACAATCGCTGCTTTGGCTTGAACTGGGCGACTGTTCGTCCTAATCCAGAGCTTGACAGAAAAGCGGCGGCATCAAATGCGGTTTCTTTGGGCGCAACCATCTGAATAGTCCCTTCCCGAAGACGGTTGTGCCCGGGCGCAATCGAACGAGTGAGCGGCCACTTCCGATCTGGAGTAAACAGCGGGAGTCGTAGAAATATTATAGGTCCAGCGAACGGAATCCTACCTTCATGGCCGCGCCAAAGGGTTCTGGACGTGTAATTCCTTGTCTGGAGTTCCATCGGCTTGGCCCAGCCCTATTTGTCGTGGCGGCGGGAAACCCCCGCCGGCATAAGCAAGGTCTGCTCACGAGGGTTTCTGAACTGGCGCTCGGGGACCCTGAGCAAAAGTGATCAGTTTTGCCACGAAATGAGTGGCACCATTTATGAAAGGAACAGGTGAGATGGAAAAACAGATTTTCCTATTTCGTCGATTCGCCCACCGCCGCAATGCGGATGCAAGCTTCGACAGCATATGTCTAGCGTGTTTCCTGACAGTGGGCAGCGCCAGGGTCGATATCGCGCTTCAGGACCTGGAAAGCGTTCATCGCTGCGAGCCATGGGGGCCGGACAGCTATCGCAGTGCACCCGGCGTGGCTCTCCGCTCTCGACTCCAAAGGAATTAATCTGACGATAAGCTGCCCTTTGCGACAAGCTTCTGGTAGATGGAATTGAAGTTGAGTATGCCGCGTGTCGGAGAGTTCTGCCCTTCAAATATCAGCCGATTGCTGCTCGGCGTGGTCATCATCGTAACGATGCTTACCGCAATTGGTTTCTGGCTCTATGAAGCGCCCGGCCATGGTACGTCGATCGAGCAACCCACGGATGCCCCCAACCCTGGCAAATGATGGCGCCATAGCTTCGCTGTTCTGCAGGCATGAGGCATCCATCCTCTGCACCCACCAGCTTGCGCTAGAACCGTTTGCCGCGCGGCAGCGCTAAGCCTGTCTGGGCTCTACCTAAAGCCGGCCTGCAACCTTTCGAAGTTCGTGGGCACTCAGCAATCGATATGACCTCACCAGGTCTTCAATGGACATGATTTCAATATCCAGCGCAGGGATTTGCTCTGAGGCTGCTGGTAACCTGCCTCTTCGAGCGATTAGCAGAAGCAACCTGTCTGCGTGGTACGCATAGTCAATCTCCTGGGCCTCGTTCATGGCGCTCACTTATACGCTCAACTGCGTGGGAGGGTCTGCGCGCGAGGCCGTAGATTGCGCTGCCCCAGGTATTAGATCTTCCGCAAGGTGAAGAACCTCGCGGAAAAGCCATTCAGTTGCAATATGGCGGCGAGACTGGACGCGATGACAGGTTCATCATCGACGACAAAAATGCATGAGCCAGAGCGAGGAGACACATGGGCCCTCTTTCGTGTATTTCTCCTTGTACGGCAGGGGGTGCCGAGGGTTATCTGGAATTAGTATGTTCCTCGAAATGACCCGAATTCTGTTCACTACTGCTCACACCTTCGGGCCGCCATTACTAGATTGGCACACGTCGCCCATATGAGCTGTTGCGAACAGCTTCTGCTCAGGATCGGTGCCAGTATGGCAGGATGAGGAAAAAGAAGAGAGAGTCTAAGGGTCCCGCAAGAGCCACGATTGCAGGCATCAAAAGGGAGATGCAAGAGCCACGATTGGCTAAGTCAGTCCGCGACGATCCGAGATACCAAGTCGTGCTGGCCGCCGAAGAGACCCCTCGCCGGGGATAACCGTCTCTTTCAGCTTGCTCCGCCATGAGACCCGGTGGCGTCGACAATCTATCAGGACCAGACTGCCTAGTATGGTTCGGACAATCCATCCCTTCATGTTTACCAGGTTCGGATCGTTTGCGGCCATGCTGATAAGCGCCGGAGCTGTTTATTTGATCGTCAGCCTCCTGTGGTTGAGGGTGGATGCAACGCAATCGTTGACCGCCGCGCTGGGTGAGTCGTCTGCAAGCTCAATGCAGGTCCTGCCACGGCGCGCGATTATAGGTTTTGAATTCTCGTACGAGTTCGACCAGGGCTGTGACAACAGCCTCATAAATAGCCTCGCCCTTTTCCCGAGTCGCCAGCGTTGGGTCCCCCGCGACACCACTCTTGCTGAAACGAGACCATCGATCCATCAGCAGAACCGGCGAAGCGCTCATCAAATCCATCCAGATGAAACGAGACGGCGGCATGCCGATTTCTTTTTTGGCCTTATCCATCTGCACGCGCGCGGGATCGAGGTATAGGTACAAGGAGGTCTCCAACTCGCAAGCATGAGCCATCCCTCCAGGTTTCTCTGATTCCCGAACCCGCTCAATCGCATCCTTCGCCAAGCTAGGCCAGATAAAGGCAGCACACAACGCCTCCGTTTCCAGCACCGTACGTCGCGCCACCAGATCGAGAATCGGCATATTCGAACCATGGCCGTCGGCAAGAAGAATGCGCGTAAAACCATGACGCGCCACACTGCGAGTAACGTCAAGAACGAAGTGCAGCATGTGTTCCATAGCAATGTCGATCGTGCCCGGGAAATCCATGTGATGTTCTTCGAAGCCGTAAGGGATGGGAGGTAATAGGAGCATCTGTCCATCCAGGCGCCGGGCCGCTTCTTCGCAAATGTTTCCGATCAGGAAATTATCCACATCCAGCGGTAGGTGCGGTCCATGGTCTTCGACAGAGCCAACCGGCAATACAACCACCGGCTGTTGCTTAACAACTTCCCGCATCTCTAACCATGTATATTCCTGGTAATGATAGTTCGTCCGCCCTGCCATGCAAGCGCCTCCTATATGTGAACTGCCACCTTGTACTTGATACACCAGAGCGACAAGAAACCTTTGAGTCAGCCATAAATTATGGCAAGCCAAAGCAAACGATGGTCGGCGTATCGCGATAACAGCCAAAAAAGTCCCCGGTACGGTCCCCGTAGAATAGTAGCCCACCAGCCGTAGCCAACACTCCACTGTCGGCATGCAGGTATCCTTAGAGACGCTATTCGGGCGTGCTCCGTGTGATCGTAATCAGGGCCACGGAACGTATGGCAACGAGCATCCATTGTCAAGAAGGATGAGAGTCATGAGAATCGATCCCGTCGGAGTGGTTGGGTTAGGCCTTTTGGGCAGAGGAATCGCAGCATCGCTGGTCGGCGCCGGAGTGCATGTCGTCGCCTTCGATATAAGTCAGCAAGCCCGCCGGGAGGCGCTCTCCTTTATTGAAAACGCCGTTGAGGAGATGGTTCGCCATGGCGCCCTGGCTCCGCAGACGGCAACTGCGTGGCCCGAGCTTCTAACTATTTGCGACTCGATTTCCCTTCTTAAGCCCTGTGCTTTTGTCATTGAGAGCGTTCACGAGGATCTCTCTGTCAAGAGACAGGTGTTCGAAGAACTCGAGGCGATCGTAGGGCAGGATACTCCCATTGCCAGTAACACTTCTGCACTTCCGATTACACTTCTGCAGCAAGGGCGGACGCATCCCTCACGCTTTCTCGGCATGCATTGGTCTCAACCGTGTTACGCCACGCGCTTCCTGGAGATCATTCGCGGCGAACTCACTTCAGACGCCTCCCTCCAGCTCGCCGTGGAACTAGGCCGAAGAGTTGGCAAGGACCCTTCTATGGTCCATCGGGACGTCCCCGGCTTCATCATCAATCGGTTGAGCTACGCGATGTATCGGGAAGCTGCCCATCTTGTCGAACTGGGTGTGGGCGACGTTCAAACGATCGATCAGGCCTTCTGCAACGCGGTTGGATTATGGGCTTCGTTCTGTGGTCCTTTCCGGTGGATCGATATAACCGGGGGTCCAGGTCTTTACGCCAAGGCTATGGCCGGAGTTCTTCCCGATCTTGCAGGCAGTTCTGAGGTGCCTGCCCTATTCGCCGCTCTCCAGGGGTCACGGGGAGCTCTCGATGGCAAGGGCTTCTACACGTACGAGCCGGGAGATGCCGGGCGCTGGCAAAAGCTCTTCCATGAGCATGCCTGGGAGCTCAAACGGTTACAGGAACGCGTTCAGCCGCCCACTGGGGAGGGCGGTGATAACCGCTGACCCGAGTCTCTGGAGACATGCCATTGCCAGGACGACCAGCAGGCGACTGCCAATCGGGTTACATCCCGCCGGTCACGCGTCGGTCTATGTCCGTTCCATAGCTCGGCTGGCGTGCTGATATAGCTGAACCTGATTGCCGTTTGACCGTCAGTCGAACACTCCGGAGCGGAGTGAGACGATTTGCTGTCAGGACTGTCACTTGCGACAGGTGATTGATACCGCCCTTACGCCATAGCCTATAACGATGGTCCGCGAACCTATGTAGGGAGATTCGGATGAAGATACGCTCTCAACTGGAAGTATCGAGACGTCGACTGCTGCAGATGGGACTGGCGACAACGGCAGCGACGTTGGTTCCGACAGGTGCCGAGGGTTTGTTTCCGCCCGCAGCCCTTGCACAGGATCAGGACCCGCTGCCCTCGTGGAACGACGGCGCGGCCAAGCAGGCCATTCTGAACTTCGTTCGCGTGACGACGAGTTCTTCGAGCGAGCATTTCGTCCCCGCAGCGGACAGGGTTGCCTGCTTCGATCAAGATGGCACGACATGGGTAGAGCAGCCCATCTATAGCCAGGTGGTCTACTGCCTGAATCGCGTGCCCGAGGTGGTCAAGGCAAAGCCGGAATTGACCAACGAGGAGCCGTTCAAGACAGTGATGTCGGGCGATCGGGCGGCGATAGCTAAGCTTCCCACTCCGGACCTCTATAAAATCCTCGAGGCGACGCTCACGGGCATGACCGTCGATACCTTTCACGACCAGGTGCAGCAGTGGATCACAACAGCGCAGGACCCGCGCTGGAAGAAGCTATACACAGAATTGGCCTACCAGCCAATGCTCGAAGTGATGTCGTATTTGCGCGCGAACGGATTCAGAACGTACTTCGTCACCGGTGGTGGGCAGGATTTTGTGCGTGCATATTGCGACAAGGTCTATGGTGTGCCACTGGAACAGGTAGTGGGAAGTATGGGCGGCACTACGTTCGGCTACGACGCGATGGGGAATCCAATTCTGACCAAGGATCCCAAGCTGCTTCTGAATAACGACCATGCGGGCAAGCCCGAAGGGATCCACTTGATGATCGGGAGAATTCCCCATGCCGCGTTTGGCAATTCGATTGGGGACCGGGAGATGCTTGAGTACACGAAGGCCGCATCCGGGGAACGGCTGGCGATGCTGGTGCTGCATGATGACAAGAATCGCGAGTATGCTTACGGTCCTGCCCTGGGGTTACCAGATAGCAAGGTAGGAACATTTACGCAGGCACTGTACGACGAAGCGAAAGCGAAGGGATGGCCGGTGATCAGCATGAAGAGAGATTGGAAGCGGATTTTCGCATTTGAGACGTAAGCATTCTGAGTTGGCGATCAATCGCCGGAAATCGCTCGTCCAGAGATTCACAGTTGCACCAGGTTGAGAAGGCAAACGCTTCTTCATGTCCCGCCAGGAACAAATGATTATGCTGCCGGCCTGTAGACCAGGTTCGTTCTACAACCCTGCCCGCGCTTTGAACGCGCGTGCCCTATCGCGGGCAACGGTCAGATCTGTGTTCCGGCCGTCTTTCAGGCGGACGTTGAGAGCCCCTCCGGGCAACGATGCCACTTCCTTGATCCACTCCAGGTTGACCAGCGTGCCGCGGTGGATGCGGCAAAATTGGCTCGGATCAAGCCTTCTCTCGAGTTCCGCAATCGCGTGGTCGATAAAGTAAGCCTTGCCTTCGGAAACCGCATAGGTAAGCTTGTCCTCGGCGTAAAAATGACTCACTCGATCGAGGTCAAGAAACCAAAGCCGGTCGCCGAGGCGCGTGGCAATTCGTTTAGGAAACTCGGCCTTGCTCTCGCGCAGTGATTCTGTGATCTGACGGAGCAGCATCTGTAGATTGGGTTGCGCCGGCAGCTCCGCTCCGTGCAGCCGCTCCACTTTGCTCAGCGCGCGCACCAGCGCATCGGGTTCGACCGGCTTCAGCAGGTAATCGGCGGCGCTTACGCCAAAGGCCTGCAGCGCGAACCTGTCGTAAGCCGTGGTGAAAACCACAATCGGCGGCCGCTTCAACTGCGCCAGAACATCAAAGCCAGTCAGGCGCGGCATCTGGATGTCGAGGAAGCAGACATCGGGCGGATCTTCGGTCAGCACGGCCACGGCCTCCTCGGGCTTCGTCGTATGGCCGGTCACTGTTGCCCGGCCGGTGTTCTCCAGAAGCCGGCGCAGGCGCTCAAGCGCCAGCGGCTCATCATCCACAAGATAGGCACGCAGCTTCATACGCGTGGCAAAACCATTTCCACCACAGAATAAGCCTCCCGGCGGTAGACGTTGAGGCTTGCGCGGCCGCCGAATAACGCATCGAGGCGCTGAACGAGTTTATCGAGTCCATGGCCGGCGCTAAGCTTTGCGAAGTCGAAGCCTGGCCCCGTGTCGTCCACCTCGATGCGCACGCATTCCGCATCGGCGCGCGCTTTCACGCAACACTCCCCGCCCTCTTTCTGCGGAGTGATTCCGTGTTTCACTGCATTCTCCACCAGCGACTGCACCGACATGGGCGGAACCATGGTCTCCCTCAACTCAGCCGGCACTTCCACCCGTCCGCGCAGTTTGTCGCCCAGGCGCACCCTCTCGATGTCCAGATAGCTTTCCACCATTGCGATCTCCTGATGCAGAGGGATCAGCGAATGATCGCTTGTGTCCAGGGAGGCGCGCAACAAGGTTGCCAGGCGGCCCACAATCTGATCGGCGCGTGCAGGGTCAAGAACAATGAGCGCGCTGATGGAATTCAGCGTGTTGAAGAGGAAGTGAGGATGGATCCACGACTCCAGCGACCGCAGACGCGCCTCCGCCGCCAGCTTGCGCGATCGCTCTTCTGCCGCTTCTTTTTCGTGAAGTGCCTGCTCCATCTGCTGCACGCGCGCCAGTAGCAATGCGTGCGTCATGGCGCCAAGGCCGAAGAAAAGCGCGAGCGGCACGGCAATGCGCAGCGTGTAATAGTAGTCCAGCCAGAAATGATGCGGGTCAGCAAAGCCGGCCGCCGCCAGCAGCGCCTGCGCCAGGAGGCAGCCGGCCAGAGTAAAGAAGAGGATGCCGGGAACCACAACCTTCCACGGCGACACCTTGCGCACCGCAGGTTTCTCAATCAGCCAGCTCAGGACCAGAAGGCCGAGAATGCTGGTGAGGTTTGCGTAAACGAATGTGAAAGCCAGAATACGCAGCATGGACCGGGCGGTGGGAGCCTGACCGCTCGTGATCACGATCAGATCCACCACCGCCACGGCAACGTTTGTCCAGAGCAGCGAGAACGCCCATTTGTGTTTGAAAGGAGTCACTCCCGTCGTCATCGTTCACCGCCTCAATTCTTTGCGTTCAGCAGTTTCAGTTCTCCGGTACGAAAGATGCTGATGGTCTGCGGAGTGTCCTGGCCGGGGAGTTTCATCTCTCCGCTCACCTGCTCATAGATTGTGGCGTACTCAATCTGCTTTGTCGCCAGCGATACCCAGATTTCCCCCCAGTAATCGCTGCGGCCCGTGAGGGTCATGCCGGCGTTGGCGATTTGCAGTGGATTAAAGAATGCCTGGTAATTGATCAGGGCGCAGTCCTCCCCGTTTCTTTGCGAGCGGCCAACCCATTCCAGCACTATATTGTGGTTACGGAACGTGCCCACGCCTGGCATATTCACATCCTGGTCCGCGGGGGCCTGCAGCGGCACGTTCAGCTTGAGCTGATCGAAGTAGTTCTGGCCGAAGGCCTCGATCATGGTTGTGTCCCAAACCAGGTTGCGCTCGAAGACTGCTGTCGCGGGAAACGATTTGAAAAAATCCGGCTTCAGGGTTTCCGCGGGCACGTTCCGATAACGGAATCCCTGCATGAAGTCGCGTTGCTGCGCTGCCGGAAAAGGCGCTGTGGCGCCGTCGGCCTCGGCTACGCCAACGTTCTTCCACTCCACCTCTCCATTGGCAAGGCCGCGCGTATAGTCTCCCGTTATGCGCTGGCGGTGAATGACCTCGCCGGTGCGGCCGGCAGTGTTGTAAACCACCGTGAAGCGATAACTGCGAGGGCCGGCGTCTTTGACGACCGTCCCGTGAGGCAGCTCCCAGGTTTGGATGGGGGTTTGCGCGGAGGCGGATTGGGCAGGCAAAGACTGGACAGCAAAACCAAGCGCCACACACAGGAAAGCGGAAAACAGAATCATTCGATTACGCATTGAAATTTTCCTCATGGTGCAGTCTCCCGCGTGTGGCGCGGTCATGCACCCATGCAACGATGAAAGGCAATAACTCCCGCTGGAGGGCCCTCGCAGGGCGACGAATCGCACTGTGTCAATATCCAACCATTCATGGATGAACAGGCGTTCTTATGCCAGGAGTGCAATGCAAACTCGTGATGAACATATTGCAGCAGGGGCCAAATATCTGAGTGCAGCCAGTGTTCAGTGCTTCGAGGAGGTCAATGAACTTTTGTGGTCGTCCACTTTTCATCTCTACGATGAACAACTGGCGACGGCCGTTACGGAGTTCGTAAAGCAGTGGCACAACAGCGTGAAGTTCGATCACTATACGCCCATGATCGGATATCGAAGCAGTACATCATGGTATGCTTCTCTGAAACCTGGAATACGCTATTAAAGGGCAATTAAGTTCGATAATATGCTTTTGAGGGAGGAAGATGCGCAGGAATATGCTCTTGGACGCCCAACCGTATCCGGTCGAACAGGCACTCCAAAAACTTGGAAGAAATCTACGCACAGCCAGGTTGCGCAGAGACCTTACGATTCACGAGGCGGCGGAAAAAATCGGAACTGGCCCACGGGCCGTCAGTGACGCCGAGCGCGGCAAACCTTCTACCTCAGTGGCCGTCTACGCAGCGCTTCTCTGGGTCTACGATCTGCTCGGAACCTTCGAAGATCTCGCCAACCCGCTGAAAGACGAACAAGGGCTCACCCTGGCCAGCCGGCGCGATCGTGTGCGCGCGCGCAAAGGTCGAGGACTCAACAATGACTTTTAGACCTCCCACCGAGTGCTTCGTCTACATCACGCTGCCCGGCGCGCGCGCAGCCACAACGGCAGGTCGATTCGTTCTCGAACAAACAACCAGCGGGAAGGCCCTCGGACAATTCGTATACGGGCGATCCTATCTGGCTAATCCCGATGCGGTAGAGATTGACCCCATCGAGCTCAAGCTGTCCGATGAGACGTTTAAGACAGTGCGGCTAAACGGGGTCTTCGGCGCTCTGCGCGATGCCGGCCCCGATTCCTGGGGTCGGCGCGTGATTGAGAAACAGGCCGGCATCCCCAACCGCAGCGAATTGAGTTATCTCCTGGAATCACCCGACGACCGAGCCGGAGCTTTGGGCTTCGGCAAGAAGGTCTCTCCTCCGGCGCCTATTCGCAAGTTCAATCAAAGCCTGGACCTTGCTCGTCTTCAGGAGACCGCAGAAGCTCTTATCCGCGATGAGCTCCCTTCTGATCCCAATGCTCAACAAGTACAGGACCTTCTTCTATTGGGCACCTCCATGGGAGGAGCCCGCCCTAAGGCCGTAATCCAGGACCAGGGCCAACTCTGGATTGCCAAATTCGCGCGCCCAGATGATCGCTGGAATTACGAACGGGTGGAACATGCCATGTTGCAGCTTGCGAGGCTCTGCGGCATTACAACGGCCGAAAGTCGTATCGAGACCTTCGCAGGCAAGGATGTTTTGCTCGTCAAGCGATTTGATCGACAGGCTGCGGCGGATGGCTACACCCGGGCGCGAATGATCAGCGGCCTGACCGTGCTCCGCACCGACGATGCCGTATCGAACAGAGACCGCTGGTCCTATATTCTGCTGGCCGAAGAGATGCGACGCTTTGTCCGGGAGCCGAAACGGGAAACGCGCGAACTGTTCTGCCGCATCGTGTTTAACGCGCTCATCTCAAACCTTGATGATCATCCGAAGAATCACGCATTCCTCGCTCCCGATCGCGCATGGCAACTCTCTCCTGCTTATGATCTGACACCGGCTCCTCAGGTCGGCCAGGATCATCGCGATCTGGCGATGGTGTGCGGCGATCAGGGACGATTTGCCAACGCTCGCAACATTCTTTCGCAGCACGCCCGGTTTCTTCTCGACCGCGTGGAAGCTCAAAAAATCATTACAACGATGACCGACCAGGTCACGAGGACCTGGTACGACACTGTCCGCGCCTGCGGTGTCTCTGTCCAGAATGCTGAATCGATTCGATCGGCTTTTGTCTATCCGGGATTCTTGCGCGAATAGCGATAGGTGAATCGGTTAAGGTTCGAAGTAGAGGTATTCTTCGTGGGAAAGACGCAGAATCGAATCTCGAGTCCGGAAGCGTCCGGTGGGGCAGGACCAACTTTTGAACAGAAAGTAGCCGTCTATTGGTTAGTCCAGCTCTTGGCTGGCTGCATTCCGCCAATCTTCGTCGACTCGTTCGTCGAACGCGTGGCGTTTCAAACCGAATCGGTAGGCCGTTGGTTCCATCAGCATGCCTGGGAACTCAGACGATTACAGGAACGCGTTTAGCCAGCCACTTCGGACGGCGGTGATGACCGGTGACCCTTCCACGCTCTCTCGAAAAACCGAAGCCAGTTGCCATGGAATATCCCTTCGATGTCATTTTCCGTGTATCCGTGTTGTTGCAGCAACGGTCTGAGCTTCTGTAGGTCGGCGATGGTATCCAACTCCTGGGGACATTGTTCCGTCCCGTATCCCCCATCCAGGTCGCTTCCAATAGCCACGTGCCTTGCATTGCCCGCGAGTTGGCAGATGTGGTCGATGTGTTGAACGGAGGCGTCCAGCGATGGCCGCGCTTGCTTATCCGTGCCGTGCTTCCAGCCAGGGACGATCATCCATGCATCAAACGGCGCACCGATCACACCGTTGCGCTCGATGATCAAGCGGATCTGCGCGTCATCGAACTGCCGGTCCCCCGGAACGAGCGCGCGGCAGTTATTGTGGCTTGCCAGCACCGGGCCTCTAAAATGATCGGCTGCTTGCCAGAAGCTCTCATCTGCGAGGTGAGTCATGTCGAGGATCAGGTTGAGTTCTTCCATAATGCGCAACAGTTCTCTTCCCGCTTGAGTCAAGCCACCTGGGCTGCCGGTTCCGTGGGCGTATGCACTAGGTCCGTAATGAGCCAATCCCACGACGCGCAGGCCGGCCTGATACCAATCGACCGCGTGCGCGGGCGAAACAATCGGATCTGCACCCTCCATGCTCAATATGAAACCAAACGGAGCGTCCGCGCCACCGGTCTTCCACTCCGAGAAGCTATTTTCAAGAGACGGCCAATCCACTAATCTTCGACAGGCGCCGCGCCTCTCAAGCAGGCGGTAATATGCAAGCTGGCCCTGGGCCGCGGCAGACGCAATCTCCTGGGTGCGAAAGTCTATCGAGGAACTTCCCCGCGGATTCCAACGAGCCAGGACCGTCGCGAGCGCAATACCAATTCTGCCGCGGCGCATATCTGGAAATGCAACCGTGTTGGTACCTCGGCCCTTGTCTTTCATACCGGCTTCGGAGAGCCGTATCGCCGCCACGGTTTGGTCCAGGTCCCGGTTCCAGCCGAGCGCATTCCACGATAGGTCAAGATGTGCATCGATAATGACCATGGGGTCCTTGTCCGAATCCGGCATCTTTTTTCTCCCGCCTCTTCAAAGCGTTTCCACCTGGCGTCATCTCACGCAACTCGGCAAGATTATAGCCGCGGAGGTTCGAGGCTGCCTCTCTCGACCGCCCAGGCTCAACTGTAATCAGCAACTTGGGAACTGTCCTTAGAAGTCTTTGGCTTCTGTTGCTCTGAACGGCGGGTGTCCCAATCCCGAAAGGTAATTCCGCATTTCCTGACTGCTAGTTTCAGAGCTGTTTCCAGGGACCGCCCGGCTCCCATTGAAGAATTGGCATGTTCTCCGCGGCTGACGAGGGCAGCACAGGCATGACAAACACCTGAATGCTCGCAGTCACTTCTTGAAGGGTGATCGGTTCGATGTAGAGCTTGTTCTTCGTGGCGAATGCATTCCATTGCTTCTGCTTGGTGGCATCATTGTAGAACTCAGGAGTCAGAGCGGTGGGCGGAGCTTCTAGGGGCAACGGTGTCTTTCTCCGCTCGAAGGTGCGCCGTATAGCTTCAGAGAGGGTCGGTCCAGCAAATTGGAATAGGCTGGATAGAGTCTTGAGGTCATGAAAGTCCTTCATGCGCGTGTTGGCGATGCCGAGCTTCACCAAAGCTTCGAACTTCTCGGCGACAACGGTTTCGCGGGGATAGGCAAGAAGAATGGGGGCGGGGTTTCCCAAGAGCGTTGGAAAGGAGGTCTGAATAGGCGCGGGGGTGACTGCGTCCCCGAAGCCGATATCAATTTGGATCGGGAGCCGCGCGTTTTCAAGGTATCCAGGGAAGGTTACGCGCATGCCTTCGTAGTCTTGATCCTCCTTGATCCGTTCCACCTCTACAGATTCGCCATCAAAGCGCAGCCCGTCATCCTCAACCTTCAGTGCGCAGATCTCTTCGAAGATTTTCTGCAACCGTGCGAGGTTGTTTTCCCCTTGTAAGAGAAAGTCCGCATCTCGGGTTGGCCGATGGGTCTGCTCCGTCCAAAGCTCGAAAAGCAGCGCTCCCTTAAGAACGAAGGTGTCTTTGTGTGACGATTGGCTTATGCGGTATAAAACCCGCTCCAGCGCGTATTTGGTCAGAAGAAGATTGAAGTCTTCTTTTTTCGCCCTGGCCCGGTTGAGAAGGCGCTGCTTCGCGGATGCGGCGGTGTTGATCGCAATAGCCTTGCTCAAGTCAGAGACTCCATATACGGCCGCATGACGTTGACTACCCGGCACACCTTGGCTGCGCGCCATAGCTCGTCCATGGTGGCTTTTTTCTCACGGTAGGCACCGCGAAGTGCCTGGATCGCGGTCTCCATTCCAATCTTGGAGCGGAACTTGAAGCAATCCGCAACGGTCTTCGCCGGGCTATAGACGCGCAGCGTTCCCCCTTCCACCGAATGGGTTTCGATCCCGAACTTGAAGGCGGCTTCGGAGAAGTGGACGACGCGAACAGGAGGATAGTCCAGTTTTGGGGACCAGGCTCCTCGTTCGATGGCAAGCCAGACTTCGAAGGGGTTTTCGGTAGTCAGTTCGTGGAATCGAAGGGCGGAGGAGAGGCACAGAACTCCAAGTGGGACCCTCTTCGCAACTTCGAGAAGGGTCTCATTGGTGGAGATTGGGGCTTCTTTTGCCCGGTACAGACCGCGACCCACGCGCTCGATCTTGCCGGCTTTAGAGAGATTCCAGAGATGCGAGCGGGATAGGGAGAGGCCTTTGAGCTCTTTCGAGCGCACGAGAGTCCGTTTCTGGACGAGAGCCTCAACATGTTCCACTTTCTTCATCGCATGGCCATTCTATCAAACCCTTTACACTTGTAAATATGTGTATATGTTTTGACAGGAATGGGCAGGCGGAATTCAGGCTGTTGCGGCCGCTTTGCCTCAGCCGATCGGTAGGGTTTCCGCAGCCGAAATCAGCCGTCTTCTCGCGCGGACGAGGTACGCCTACCCGTATCATCAATCGCTCGGTTTCCTTCTCGAAAGAGCAGGCATGCCGACCAGCGCACTCGAACCCCTGAGAAGCGTCCCGATGCGGTTCAAGTTCTACCTCGATTATGGAATGAAGAATCTGTTTACGATCTGAGGTGGCAGACACACTATCCAACCGATCTGAGATAACGTCGGCCCAAAAAGTTCGGGTACAGACTGGACCCTAATTGCGAGACGAAGAGTAACAAGGGTGATTACGAAAAGCCGAATCTTGGGGACGAATCTTGGACGAATCTTGGGGACGAATCTTGGGGACGGACGAAACGTAGCCCAACGGGAACGATTGCACTGCAAAGCCGTGTGCGCCGATTCCACGATAGGTCAAGATGTGCATCGATAATGACCGTGCGGTCCTTGTCCGAATCCGGCATCTTCTTTCTCCCGCCTCCTCAAAGCGTTTCCACCTGGAGTCAAAACAGGGATCGAGTCTACTGAGTAGCCGACGGTTGCGTCTCGCCTGGGCTAGTGCCGAAAGAACCAGATCACGCCCGCGACCGCCGCCATGATGCCCAACGCTGCGATACGTATGGTTCCCAAGCGATTCTGCCAGTCGCTATTGCTATTCATCTCACCCACCTCGGCATAGATTATAGTCGCGCGCTGCCCGGTGGAGGTTCGTGGCTGCCTCACTGGACCGCGCAGGCTCAACCGTAATCAGCAACTTGAATGGGGAAGATTGCGTGAGGTGTGCGTCGGGGCCTACTATTGGGTCAACTACCTCGACAAGGAGGAGCCGGCCATGGAAGTCACCAACAATAGCCCAATTTCCCAGGAAGAATTGGTCAGCATGGCAATTAGGCTCAGAAATGATTTGTTCGATTATGAAGATAAGCTCGGTAGCTGCCGAGACTTCGTCGAGCTCAAGAACTCTGTCAGCGCGCTGGTCGTTGCAATCTTAGAGCCGATCGAATTTCGGCTCTCTGCCAGTCTGCCCAAGAAGGCAGCTCGGGTGTATCAATTTCCTCCTAAAAAAGGGTCCATCCCCCACTCGCTTCACTAGGAGCAACACTCAATCCACCCTCTGCCGTTAATGTGCAGTGCCAAACCTGTCTCGCCCGTGTGCCGCCTCTCGTTCAACGAATGGCCATCGGACTGTAAAGCCTACTCCTTCTGGCTGCCGACAAGCATCTCACTACCGCAAGAGGTAACCCGCTTGTAACAACGCTTAGCTCATCTGCGATTTCGCTTCTATTTTTTCCAGTCACGATCAGCCATTTAGGCTGGCAGCATCAAAATTGACGCGATTCGTCCCGTTACACCTTGACGGTGACGGTTTTAACCTCCGTATACTGCTGCAGCGCATACTCGCCCATCTCCCTGCCCATGCCGGACTGCTTGAAGCCACCGAAGGGCGCTGCGGCGTCGAAAACATCAAAACAGTTGATCCACACCGTACCTGCGCGGACATTGTTCGCTATCGCATGCGCCCTACCAATGTCTCGCGTCCAAACCGCAGCCGCCAGCCCATAAGGAGTGTTGTTCGCCCGCTCAACGACCTCGTCGATATCGCGGAACCTGATAATGCTCATTACAGGTCCAAAAATCTCTTCCCGGGCGATCTTCATTTCATCCTCGACGTTGGCAAACACCGTTGGTTCAATAAAGTGACCACGGTCCCCGAAGCGCTTGCCGCCAATAAGCAGTTCGGCACCTTCCCGTCTACCTTCATCGATATAAGACATTACCTTGTCAAACTGCGTTCCATCGATTTGCGGCCCTTGTTCGGTACTTACGTCGAAGGGATCGCCCACCGTGCGCCGGCCCGCACGTGCAACACTCTTTTCAACAAATTCGTCATAAATCTTCTCTTCAACGTATAGGCGCGAACCAGCGCAGCAGATCTGGCCCTGATTGAAAAATACTCCGAAATGACAGCCTTCAATTGCCTGCTCCATATCGGCATCGGCAAAAACGATGTTGGGGCTTTTGCCGCCGAGTTCGAGACCGACGCGCTTGAGGTTCGATCTGCCTGCCGCTTGCATGATAAGGCGGCCCACTTCCCCCGAACCCGTGAAGGCGACTTTATCGATGTCCATGTGATCAGCTATAGCCGCTCCGGCTGTCGGCCCATAACCGGGAAGAATATTCACGACTCCCGGAGGGAAGCCAGTCTCGAGGATGAGTTCCCCGAGACGTAATGCGGTAAGGGGAGTTTGCTCGGCGGGTTTGAGTACAGAGGTGTTGCCCATGGCCAGAGCCGGTCCAAGCTTCATGCCATACATAAGAAGGGGGAAGTTCCACGGAGTGATCTGGCCGACAACGCCGACGGGCTCGTGCCTGGTGTAGCAAAAATAGTCGCCGTTGATGGGAATTGTCTTGCCGTGGTTCTTGTCAGCCCATCCGGCGAAATAGCGAAAGTGGGCGATGATAAGAGGCAGAGCCACGTTCCGTGCCACCGTCAACGGCATTCCATTGTCAAGTGTCTCCAGTGCCGCAAGTTCGTCGGCGTTTTGCTCAATCAGATCGGCGAGCCTATTCAGGAGGCGTCCGCGTTCCGATGCGGACGTCTTGCGCCATGGGCCACGTTCAAGGGCGTACCGTGCCGCTTTGACCGCCTTGTCCACGTCCGCTGCGTCGGCTTCGGATATTTGTGCGATCTCCTCACCCGTCGCCGGGTTGTAAGTGGGGAATGTCTTGCCTGATTCGCTTGCCACCCACAGGTTGTTGATCAGAAGTTGGGTTGGTGCGTGGATACTCACGTGTTCCTGGATACTGGAAGCAGCGGTTGCCATGGAATGTTTTCCTTTCACGAGCGTTGAAATTCTTAACGAAATCTCAAATCAGTGCGCGAACGCGTTTTCTTCCTGTCCAAGCGCGCGCCGCTGAATTTTGCCGGTTGGGCCCTTGGGCAACTCGGCCCGAAAAATGACACTTACCGGTATCTTGTAGTCCGCCAACCTTTCGCGGGCGAACGCAATCAACTCGGCCTCCGTGACCGCCTGCCCTGATCGCAAGGCAACAAAGGCGACTACGACTTCTCCCCAAACATGATCCGGCCGGCCCACCACCCCCGCCTCACCGACCGCAGGATGCTGGTAGAGCACGGCTTCGACTTCCTGCGGGGAGATATTGCTCCCGCCGCGAATGATGATCTCCTTCTTACGTCCTGCGAACCAATAGAAGCCGTCCACGTCGCAACGAGCCAAATCTCCGGTATGGAACCAGCCGCTCCGGACAGCCGCCGTTGTGGCGTCCGGATCCTGCCAATAGCCGACCATGAGGTGTGGGCCTCGAACGCATATCTCCCCCACGTCACCGGCTTTCACGTCGCGACCATCAGAATCAACCAAGCGGACCGCAACCCCTTCACCGGGCTGACCAATGGAACCGACTCGTACATGACCAGGGCGGTTCCAGGCTGCAGGGGCGATCTCTGTCATGCCGTAGACTTCACAAACAGGGCCGAAGCCAGCTTGAAAAGCCTCCTGGAGTGCGGGAGACGCGGAGTCTCCACCACAGAAATAGAATCGCCCTGAAGCCACATCCTGCGGCATCTCAGTTTGCGCTTGAAGCAGACCGTGGAACATCACAGGAAGGCCAACGGTGTAGGTGCAGCCCCAGCGCCCATAGGCTTCGAGGACACCCCGAAAGTCGAAGGGCCTGGTAATGAAAACCGTCGCACCGTTCAGCAGACCGGACAGAAACACCATCGCAAAACCCACCATGTGGGTCATCGATGACATAACGACCGCAACCTGGTCCTGATCGAGCCGCATGTGGTGCATGGCGTGGGCTGTCTGCATAAGACTCTCATGCGAATGCATGACGCCCTTGGGCCGGGTTGTCGTACCCGAGGTATAAAGAATCGCTGCAATCTGATCGGGCACAATCTCTGGAATACGAACGGAGCCAGCCGTGGAACGTAAAAGATTGTCAAAAGAACCTATGCCGCTACCTGGCCGGCCACCTGTAAGATAACGAAGCTCCAACGCAGTCATTGCTGGACATGATTTTCTAGCTTCCGTATAAAGATCCGGCCGACCTATGTAACACGCCGACCCGCTATGGCGAAGAATGTAGTCAATCTCCGGCCCTTTCAATTGCGGGTTGATGGGTACGACAATTCCCCCTGCTTTCAAACAGCCGAAATAGCCAATGGCGAGTTCCGGGCCGTTCAGAAGGTGAAGCGCGATCCTGTCTCCTGCTTCCAGCCCCGCCGCCAACAGATTGCTTGCTACGTTATTTGTCAGCCCGTCGAACTCTGCGTAGGTTAACTCTGCGTGGGGCAAGGATTGCTGGCCACATACGATGGCCAGCTTCTCAGGATTTCGAGTTCGGGAGTGCTTCAAACCTGCGGTCAGTGACATCTTTCACCGGGAGCAGTCTCCTCGACCCAGGGGTAATAGGCAAGTATGAAACGGTTTCAAGCGTTTGGATCGTTTATCCTGAAACGGTCGTCGAATAAGCGATCCGCGGTAAGCCCAGCCTTTCGAGAAGAGAGTGAAACCGGACATCCTTCCGTAGCGGATCGAACCGCGGATCCGTAGCCAGGTACATAAGCCAGCCTGCGCGTTCGTTGCAGCTGCGCTCCAGCCAGTCGAAAACCTTATCGTCGCCGAGTCCTAGATAGATCAGCACCCGTCCGTACGGTGACACGTAACGGCTTTTTGCAAGATTGTCCAATTCGTCTAAAAGAAGAAGGGCGTCGCTCTTTCGTCCGCTCAGCGCGTAAGCGCGCCCCAACGCTCCGATGGCTGTGGGAACGTTGTCTGAGACCGCCTTCGCTTGTTCAAAGCAGACGATTGCATCTTCATATCCACCACGCGCCTCATGGCAACGCCCCAGGCCGACGAGCGCCCGCCAGAAATTGGCATCCAGTTCCAACGCGCGCCGGCACTCGAGCTCGGCCTCACCAACCCGGCGCGCCATGAGCAGCACCGCGGCCCTGCTCGCCGCCACCAGGAGAGATAGCGGATCGATTCGTTTTGCGTCTTCGAGCATGCTGAGCGCCTCGTCAATCCGCGCCATCGGCAAAAGAACGAACAAGGCGAACAGATGAGCGCTGAGGTCGCTTCGGGGTTGAGTGTGGAGAGACCGCCGGAACAGTGTTTCCGCTTCGGACCACTTCCACTCGAACATAGCCTTGCTGGACGCCGAAACGGACAACGCATCTCCCTGGCAATCATCGATCTCAAGTGCGCGGGCCGCCGCTTTCTGCGCCTTGGGCAATGTGTCAAACGGAGCATCCATGGCAAATAACCCAAGATAGAGCCAAGCCACTGCCATCCCGCTCAGTGCTGGAGCGTATCCGGGATTGCGTACCAAAGCCTCTTCAAAGCATTCGATGGCCCGGTGGAACTCCTCTCTTGTTTGGCGATTCAGGTGATGCCGGCCTCGGAGGTACCATTCGTACGCTTCGAAATTACCAGCGTTGTTAGCCAATAAAGCCGGTGGTTGGTTGGCAGTGCCGACGCGAAGCATGTTTGCAATCGCAAGGGCTATCTCATCTTGTACCGCAAACAAGTCTTCAAGGCTTCGCTCGTAACGCCGGGACCATAACTGATATCCATCCGAAGTGCTAGCCAGTTGCACCGTCACGCGCAGCGCATTTCCCGACTTACGAACGCTTCCTTCAAGAACGAAGCCTACATTCAGCGCCCGGCCGATCTCCCGAACGTCAGCGTTCTGGTGTTTGAGCGCAAAAGCTGATGTGCGAGCGACCACTCGAAGCCCTCGAATGGAGGACAGCGCATGGATGATCTCCTCGGTGAGGCCGTCGCTGAAATAGGCCTCAGGATCGGGGCTTAGATTCGAGAAAGGGAGGACCACTATGGATGGTTCAGTGAAACTGGTCATGCTCGGGCGCGGGGGGGCTACCTGAGTTGAAGCTTCACGAAAGACCGGCGTATAACTTCCCTTCGGGAGATCGATGACGAGGGAATCGGCGGCGCCTTCGGACAAGTAATATTCCCGAAGTTTCGTCCGCACTCGAGAAGCGTCGACTCGAACGACAGCAGTGATTCGAGGATCAAATTCGCCATGTCCGGTATAGAGCTCGATTCCAATGATCATCTCTTTCAGGTGCTCGTTGGGAGAGGATAAAGTGTGCTCGACAACGAACTCCAGGAAACGGCGCATTCGTTCGGCATTCGCAAAGGCAGTGCTCGCGAGAACCTTTTGAAGTTGCGCTCTTATCTGGCTTGGCGGTTGAGGACACATGAGTGACGACAGTGTACTGGAAATATCGCGCCACGATCACAGCGCCGATTACGTCTACCGACGTAGCTACCCGGCGGACAGCCCCGGCCCCGTTCCCCAATTCTTTGGCTAGACCACTTATGGTCTTGGCGTGCGCCATCCGACTGACAGCATTCCGCTTGAACTCCACGCGATACTTCGCTTTTTCCTCCCCATCGGCCTGCTCCTTATGGCCGATGTATCCCCATTTTTCTGCTGCAATTGTGTCTCACTTTGGGGTGCAGTACAGCCGGGAACAAGCGATGACCCTTTACTATGAAGTCTGCTGAAAGGGGCTTTCGCCGTGACCACTGTACTTTCGCCTGTTGCCGCTCGCGTGCTCGGATCGCTGGTGGAAAAGGAAATTACGACTCCCGACTATTATCCGCTGTCTCTGAATGCACTGGCCAATGCCTGCAACCAGAAGAATAACCGCGAGCCGGTGATGAACCTGGATGAAGACCAGATCCGGCAGGCGCTGCATCAACTCGAAGACGACGGGCTGGCCGGCGCGGCGCGGGGCGCGGACAGCCGGGTTGCCAAGTACGAGCACCGGATGCAGGAGGTGTTCAACTTTACCCGGGGAGAGATCGCAGTGGTGTGCGTGCTGCTGCTGCGCGGGCCGCAGACTCCGGGCGAGCTGCGCGGGCGGGGTGAACGCATGCACCGCTTTGAGGAGTTGAGCGATGTGCAGTCTACATTGCAGCGGCTGATGCAGCGGGAGCCTCCGCTGGTCAAGGTGCTGCCACGGCAGCCCGGCACCAAGGAGGCTCGTTACGCGCATCTGTTCTCGGGCGAACCGGCCGAGGCGGTCGTACACGCAGAGGCTAGTGAGTCCGCCGGCACCGGCTCGAATATGGCTCAGATGGAAGCAGAAATCGCTGCATTGCGGGAAGAAGTGGCGGAGCTGCGGGCACAGGTGGAGAGGGTGCTGCGACTGGTCGAGTGAGATCGTGTTCGTAACTGTGACAGCTTCCAGTGCTTTCCGGCGCTGCGAGAAAAATCTCTGGAAAGGTGAACGAAATCCCACGGAAATGCATCTAAGGTAGTGTGGCTCCATGTGTAAAAGGGCCACGTTTCGCTCAGATATAACCAAGGTGATCAATTAATTAGTTTGAGCATCTTGATCATCTTGACGAAACAAAGGACTTAGCCGGATTTCTCACAGAGCTGCCTCTCTGTGCCCGTAACGAATGGCAATTATCGGTCGCCGGGAAATCTTTGAGAAATTCAGGCTAGCGGTGGCTCATGCGCAGGCTTTGCCAGCTCGCGTCGCTGGTCCAGCCTCCGTCGATGGGAAGAGCCTGGCCGTTGATAAATCCGCTTTGCTCCGGATCGGAGAGGAAGAGGATGGCGCGGGCAATGTCCTCCGGTGAGGCAAAGCGGCCCATCGGATTGACACCGATAATATCTTCATCGGTGTAACTACCCAGGGCCTGGTCGGCATGATCCATCTCGGTCTTCACCCAGCCTGGGCACACGGCATTGCAACGCACCCCGCGGCCTCCCCACTCGGTTGCTAACGTACGGGTGAGCCCGATCAGCCCGTGCTTGGAGGCGTTGTAAGCGACACGGTCGGCTATGCCGGCTAGCCCGGCGATGGAGGCCACGTTCACGATGCAGCCGGAACGCCGCTGCAACATCATTTTTCCGAAGGCGCGGGCGAGAAGAAAAGGCGCGACCAGGTTTACCTCGAGGACGCGGCGAAAGGTCTGCACATCTACCGTTTCCGCCGGGGCAATCGAACTGATGCCGGCATTGTTGACCAGAACATCGGCCCGGTTCCAGCGCAGGCGTATCGCGTCGGCAGCGGTTTCAACCACCGATTCGTCGGAGAGGTCACCCGTAAAGTCCGCCGCGTCGCAACCGATTGCACGGATGCTGGCCATAGTCGCGGTGCATGGTTGCAGATCGAGCAGGGCGAGAGAATAGCCGGCGGCGGCGAAGATCTCAGCGGTACGGCGGCCGATACCCTGGGCCGCTCCTGTGATGATGGCTAGTTTCATAGGCGAAGACGCTCCGTTTCCAAATTACACAAGAAAGCATGCCATAAGTGGGACTTAAGAGAATTCCGGCGCGCAGCATCCTGGGCTTGATACCATAGAGACAGCCCTCCTTTACTGTCACTCTCCCTCTACGCACTTCGGCGCATCACACAATGGAATACGGAAGAGGTCCAGAAGCATGGTGGCAAACGGAGTCCTCTTAAGAGAGACAGCAAAGATCCGCAAGATCGCCTTTGTGGGCGACCACTTGCCGCGCAAGTGCGGCATCGCCACATTCACCACCGATCTACTGTCGGCGGTGCAGAGCGCCTATCCGCAGAGCCAGTGCCTGTGCGTATCCGTCAATGATATTGAGGACGGATATGACTATCCGGAAGTAGTGCGGTTCGAGATCGAAGAGCAGGATTTGCCGTCTTACCTGCGCGCTGCCGACTTTCTGAACATCAGCGATGTGGATATCGTGTGCCTGCAGCACGAGTTCGGCATATTCGGCGGCCCGGCCGGAGGCCACATTCTGGCCATGCTGCGGGAGTTGAAAATGCCGGTGGTGACCACGCTGCATACGATTCTGCGCGAGCCCAAGGCCGACCAGCGACGCGCCATGGAAGAACTGATCGCTCTCTCCACGCGGCTGGTGGTGATGGCAGATCGCGGGCGGCAGATGTTACACGAAATCTATGGCGCGCCGCTGAGCAAAATTGACCTCATTCCCCACGGTATTCTCGATGTCGGATTTGTGGACCCAACCTATTTCAAAGACCAGTTCCAGGTGGAAGGCCGCACGGTGCTGCTTACCTTCGGCTTGCTCTCGCCGAATAAGGGGATCGAATATGTGCTCAATGCCCTGCCCGCGGTTCTGGCCGAGTTTCCCGATGTGGTGTATATCGTGCTGGGCGCGACCCATCCCAACGAGATACGCAACCATGGGGAAGCTTACCGGCTGAGCCTGGAGATTCTGGCCACCCAGAATAAGCTGGAGAAGCACGTCATCTTCTGCAATCAGTTCGTGGACCCGGAAAACTTGAAGGAGTTCATGGGCGCCGCGGATCTCTACATCACTCCTTATCTGAATCCAGTCGCAGATCACCTCGGGCACGCTCTCGTTTGCCTTCGGTTCCGGCAAAGCGGTGGTTTCCACACCGTATTGGCACGCGGCCGATTTACTCGCGGACGACCGCGGCGCCCTGGTGCCGTTTGCCGATTCGGCGGCAATGGCAGACCAGATTCTTGGCTTGCTGCGCGATGACACGCGGCGCAATGCCATGCGCAAGAATGCCTACCGGCTGGGGCGGGAGATGATCTGGTCGAACGTGGCCCAGCTGTATATGCACAGCTTTGAACTCGCTCGCCTGGAAGGCGCGCCATTGTCGCGAAAATCCCTCGCCATCAAGACCTTGGATAAAAAACACCGTGAGCTGCCGGAGCTGAAGTTGACGCATCTTTCGCGGATGACGGATTCCACCGGCGTCTTTCAGCATGCCATCTTCAGTGTGCCTAATTTCAGCGAAGGCTACTGCACCGACGATAATGCCCGGGCCTTTATCCTGGCGGTGCTGATCGGGGAGCTGGCCGACGATGCGGAAGTGGAGCGGAACCTGGCCAGCACCAGCGCTGCTTTTTTGCATCACGCCTTCGACCCGGCGACCGGCCGCTTCCATAACCACATGAGCTTCGATCGCCACTGGCTCGACGAGCAGGGATCAGAAGACAGCCACGGGCGGGCGCTGTGGGCGCTGGGAGTAGGCGTAGGGCGATCGACGCTGCGCAATTTTCAGATGATGGCCGGCCAGCTGTTCGCGCGGGCATTGCCGGCCTTGACCGAGTTCAGCTCACCGAGAGCATGGGCCTTCGGGTTGCTGGGCATCCACGAATACCTGCGCCGCTTGGGCGGGGACAGCCTGGTGAACCAAACACGCGAGACGTTGACAACGCGCTTGATGGAGCTCTACGACCGGCATGCGCACGCTGACTGGAACTGGTTTGAGGAAGAGCTGTCGTACGACAACGCAAGGCTCTCCCATGCCTTGATTGTGAGTGGACGGGCTACGGGCCAGAAAGCTGTTTTGCAGCGAGGGCTCGACACCCTGAGCTGGTTGACGGAGCAGCAAACCACGGAGAAGGGCCACTTGCGTCCGATCGGCAGCAACGGCTTCTATCACCGGGGCGGCGCGCGGGCTAACTTCGACCAGCAGCCGATCGAGGCCCAGGCCACGGTGGCTGCCTGCCTCGAAGCCTATCGGGCAACGGCGGATGTGCGCTGGTACGAGCAGGCGCAACACGCCTTCGACTGGTTCATCGGAGGCAATGATCTTGGCCTCGAACTCTACGTGCCCGAAACCGGCGGCTGCCGCGACGGATTGCACGTGGACCGGGTGAACGGCAACCAGGGAGCCGAATCCACGCTGGCCTTTCTGCTATCGCTGGTGGAGATGCGCCAGGCGCAGAACATGCTCACCAGCTTCCAGCAGCCGATCACGGTGGAGGAGTATCCTCCCCTGCCCATCTCCATCCACTAGTAGCCCTCGGGTTCGATTCCCTTAAAGATGTATGCCGGGAGAGCACCTTTGTGCGCATTTCCCGTTGAAAAGCTGCACAAGACTGCCTTTGGAAACGACTATAGAGGGAGGCGACAAGAAACGAGACCCCATGGGAAATGCGACCGCAGTGGAAAACGGGACCGGCCTGACACTTACGCTGAAACGCTCCAGGACCATCCTGAGGCCGGATCCGTCACGGGTCCTTCTACGGCAATTCGAACCCGGGGATGCGCGACGCATGCGCGGGATCATCGAACGAATCATGGCCGTGCCAGAGGCGATGGTGGGCCAACTGCTGGAGCAAGTCTCGGCCGACTTTGCGCAGCGCCACCTGCAGCTGCGGCAACGCTTCCTGGATCGCTTTGAGCAACTGCGGGAGCTGATGCCGGCACATGCCGAGTTTTCTTCCGAGCGCAGGCTTCTGATCGGCTCCTACTTTCTGGCCGAGTACTCCCTGGAATCCGCGGCGTTGTTCAGCCCCTCGATGGTGCCGCACCCTGACCAGGCGGGCTTGCCCGAAGGGGCGGTGCGCTTCGTTCTCAGCCTGCGCGCAACCGGGGAAGGTCATATTTCGTCCGTCACCTTTCGCAGCGGAGTCGTCCATCGCGACCTGAGCATCGAGGTGGATCCAGCGGGCAGCTTGCTCACCGAGCCACGGCAGATTGCCAACACGCTGTATGAAGGACCGCTGTTTCAACGAAAACTCTGGGAACTCGGGTTGGAGAGCGACTTTACCAGCCGTGTGCTGCAGAGGCTGGGAAGCTCGTTCGGACTGACGGCGCTGCGAGATGCCCTGGCCTGCGAGTTGCAACACTCCAGCCAGGCGCATGGAGAAGCCGGCGAGGATCAGCTGCGGGCGCAGAGTATCTGGATGCTGGCGCGGTCCAACTACGAGGTGCAGTTTGAGCGGGAGCAGGATCTTTCCGAGCGAATCATCTTCCCTTCCACGCCCTCGCAACGCAACGGCATCGAGGACGCGCGGTTCGTGCGTTTTCGCAAGGACGACGGCACGCATGTTTACTACGCGACCTTTACCGCCTACGACGGCAGGGTAATTATGCCGGAGCTGCTTGAGACCTCTGATTTTCTGCGCTTCCGGTTTATTTCATTGAATGGTCCGGAGGCGGAGAACAAGGGCATGGCGCTGTTTCCGCGGAAAGTGAATGGCGCCTTTGCGATGATCTCGCGCCAGGACAACGAGAACATTTTCCTGATGCGCTCGGACAATGTGCACTTCTGGAATCACCGCCAGTTACTCCTGAAGCCGGCGTTTCCATGGGAGCTGGTGCAGATTGGGAACTGCGGGTCGCCCATCGAAACCGAGGCGGGGTGGCTGGTGCTGAGTCACGGAGTGGGACCGATGCGCCAGTACTGCATTGGGGCCTTCCTGCTGGATCTAAAGGATCCTTCCAAAGTGATCGGCCGGCTGCGCGAACCGATGATGACCCCGGAGCCGAGCGAGCGCGAAGGATATGTGCCCAACGTGGTTTATTCCTGCGGCGCGTTGCTGCACCAGGGGCAATTGATCATTCCTTATGGGCTGGCCGATCACGCCAGTGGGTTTGCTACGGTGGCCCTGAAGGATGTGCTGGCTGCGATGAAGTAGGGAGTTCACTTCCTCTTGGTAGGGTCGAAGAAGAGAGTCGCGATTTTGTCTCCTGTCGCTTGGCGCACGCCGCCACGGCAGTATGGCGCGTGGGAGACGGTGGCCAGCAACGTCGCCGAAGGGCTGGTGGCGCGGGGATGGGATGTGACGCTGTTCGCTACCCGGGATTCGCTCACCCGCGCTCATCTCCACGCAGTTGTGGACAGAGGCTACGAAGAGGATCGCTCCATCGATCCCAAGGTAGCGGAATACCTGCACATCGCAGAGGCCTTTGAGCACGCCGCGGAGTTTGACCTGATCCACAGCCACTATGACTTTATGGCGCTGGCCTACACGCGCCTGGTCAAGACACCCGTGCTGACCACGATTCATGGATTCTCTTCACCCCGCATCATGCCGGTTTACGAGAAATACAAGGATGGATATTTCGTTTCCATCAGCGATTCGGATCGCGCGCCGGGATTGAATTACCTGGCCACCGTATACAACGGAATCGACCTCACGCTGTATCCGCAACGAAGGAGCCGCGGGGAGGAGCTTATCTTTATTGGGCGGATCCATCCGGACAAGGGAGTCCACCTGGCGATCGAGACCGCCCTCCGGAGTGGCCGGCAATTGCTCATCGCCGGGATTGTGCAGGATATGAACTACTTCCGGGAAGCGATTCAGCCGCATCTCAATGATCAGATCGAGTACGTGGGGCCAGTGGGCGTGGAGGAGAAGAATGGCTTGTTTGCACGCGCCTTTGCCCTGCTTCACCTGAACACCATCCCGGAACGTTTTGGGCTGGTGCTGGCCGAGGCGAACGCGGCGGGAGTTCCGGTGATCGCAATGGATCTTGGCTCCTGCCGCGAGGTGATTGAGCAGGGAGCGACGGGATTTCTGGTGAACGATGTGGACGGCGCGGTGAAAGCGCTGGATGGCGTGCCTTCGATTCAAGACCATGCCTGCCGGCGCAGAGTCGAACAACGGTTCTCTCTCGTAACCATGGTGGAGGCGTATGAGAAGGTATACGCGAGAATTTTCGAGCTGGAGCGGGCGCTCAGGTAATCAGGGACGCCAACCCTGGGTAACAATCCCAATGGTTTTCCCTTTGATCACACTGCTTAATAGGCTAGATAATCACCGGCGGGGCTAACGATGAGCGACGCCGTGATGAGCGAACAGATAGAAGGACGCGCGCTGATGCTCTATGACGGGCTCTGCGGCGTGTGCAACAGTGCGGTGCAATGGGCGATCAAACGCGACCACGCCGACCGCCTTCGCTTTGCTCCCCAGCAGTCTGCCCTGGCTGCGGCCATACTTTCCCGGCGTGGGATCGACCGCGAGGCGATGCTCAAGAGCAATAGTGTTTACCTGGTGCTCGACGCCGGCTCGGCAGACGAGCGGCTGTTGACACAATCCGACGTCACGGTGAGTCTGCTGCTGCTGCTGGGCGGCCGCTGGCGGGTGCTGGGAAAGATGCTGCGCGCGGTGCCGCGGTTTTTGCGCAACGCTGCCTATCGCATGTTTGCGCGTCATCGCTATCGGCTGACAGGCCAGTATGAAGTTTGCCCGGCACCGTCCGAAGCGGAACGGATGAAGTTTGTTGGCTGATTTCTTAAGCTGACACCGGAACGGCTGGTCGAATCCGCATGGGCTGCCGCTTCCAATAGGTCAGGGAACGCCACACCCACTCGACCGGCCCAAACTCGAAGTAGTGCAGCCAGATCGAACTGAAGGCCATATTGAAAATCCACATCGCGGCTACGGCGTAGTAAACCTTGTAGTACTCCACGTAACCGTACCAGTGCCAGGGTCCCCAGACGTAGATCACCCTCATGATGATGCTGGTCAGCAGATAATTCGACAGCGCCATCTGCCCCACCGCAGCCACCCGTTGCAGCAGCCACTTCAGGGCTCCCGCCTGTAACAGGATCAAGAGCAACGCGGCATTTCCTAATGCGCCCGCGACCCGCGCCAGGTCATAGGGGATAAAGACCCACAGCAACGTTTTGAACATGTCGAAATGGAGCGCCCAGGCCTTCCATGCGGTGAAACCGCTCACGCCCCACGAGAGCGACAGCCCGATCAACGCAATCCAGGCGTAGGACCTTCTGCTCAAGCGCCCGGGCAGAAATCCATTCTTGTAGAGCGCCATGCCGAGAAGCATCATCCCTACCCAATCGCCGAATCCGAAGTAGGAGCCTTTGAGCTCGCCCATTAAGACGTCATGCGCGTCGTGCCCCTGCGCTTTCCAGTAGCCCTGTTGCATGGCGGCAATGTCCTTGGCCCTCTTCGCCGGACTCATCCGCCAATGTTCCTGCACATCGGTCCACTGCTTCAGAGCGTCCTGGTCATCGTCGGTGAGTGGCTGGTGTTGCGCGAGTTTGGCAGTGGCCTTGGCCGCTCCATCCCTGGCGCTGGCCCAGATGTGGTACTGAGCGTTGACCCCCAATGCGCTGTTGATCAGCAGCAGGATCCCGCCCACCCAAATCAGCCGGGTGACACGCACATTGCGAAAGGGAAAGAGAAAGAGGAGCGCGGCCAAGCCGTAATAGAACAGGATGTCGCCGCTCCAGATGAGGTATCCGTGCAGCATGCCGAAAAGCACCAGCCACATATTCCGCCGGGTATAGATATCCGCTGCGCGTATGCCCGCGCCACGGGCCAGCGCCCGCCCGGTCAGGAGAATGACGCCCGCCCCAAAGAGCATGGAAAACAGCGCGCGCATCTTGCCCTCAGCGAAGATCCAGCGCATGAACCAGGCAGCGGTATTGATCTTCCAGTGCGGACCATCGAAGACCGGTTTCACGGTGCTGAGGGGAAAGGAATAATTGTTAATACCATAGGCGAAATCGGTGATGTTCATCACCAGGATGCCCATCAGGGAGAAGCCCCGCAGCACATCCATGCTGCTGATGCGCTCGGCCCGGGTCACCGGCTGTAAAAGATTCGATTCGACGTGGGGAGGTCCGGCGAGCTCCTCGGCAACCCCGGGCGCGACACCGTCCTCGTCCGTGCCCATTCCCGCGGTGGTTGCCAATGCAGCCTCCAGAGCACTCGCGCCGTTCCCAGCCCTGGCCGCGCGCGTTCATTGGTAAGAATTTCCACAGGAAGTATCCCACTCGTAGCAATCGGCGGGCAAGCGAAATCACCGGGCGTTTCGAGGGGTGAGAGAAGATTCGGCCGCAGAGAATGAGCGTGCTACTCTGTGCCAACTCTATTGAGGAGAGTGTGCGTGCGAATTCGATCCTTGGGTGATCCATGCCTATTGCTATCCGGGGCTAAGCGTGCCGCGACTGGCTTGCTGCTGTGCTGCGCGCTGGTTGGCTGCAAAGCCACACCCCCGGCTGACCTGGTGCTGGTGAAGGGGCATATCTACACCTCGAATCCTGCTGCGCCGTGGGCAGAAGCCGTCGCCATCCGGGAGGGAAAGATCCTGCTGGTGGGGACCACCCGGGAAGTGGAGAAGTATCACGGAGCCGGGACGCAGGTGATCGACCTGGGCGGACGCATGGCGATGCCCGGCATCATCGATACCCACACTCATTTCTTGTGGGGAAGCGCGGGTTTGGCGGGGGTGCTGCTCTACGACGCCAAGACGCCCGAGGAGGTGCGGCAGATTCTGCTCGACTATGCAAAGGCGCATCCTCTGGCGGCGGCAAAGGCGGACGAGAAGTGGATCTACGGGGCGGGCTGGAACTATGGGTTCTTCCCTACCGCCGACGGGCTGCCCACCCGGGCGATGCTGGATGAGGCTTTCCCTGACAGGCCGGCGGCCTTCTTATCTTCGGATGGACATAGCTTGTGGGTGAACTCGCAAGCGCTGGCCGCAGCTAACATCAAGCGCGCCACACCCAATCCCGGCGCTGGAGGAGCGTCGGTGCGCGGCATCATCGTGCGCGACGCCAAGAGCGGAGAGGCCACGGGGGTTCTGGAGGAAGGGGCCAAGAACCTGGTGCTCAGCGTGATGCCGGTGACCCATGAGCAGAAACTGAGCCACATCCGCCTGGGCATGGTTGAGGCCAACAGCCACGGCGTGACGGGCGTGGTGAATGCCACCGGCGATATTCCAGAGATGGAGCTATACCAGGAGCTGCACCAGCGGGGTGAGTTGACGGTGCGCATGACCACGGCATTCGCTACCGATGTGGGGGTGCGGCATACCATTTCGCCGGAGGAGCTGGCCACCTTCGACGAGGCACGACGGCGCTTTCACGATGATTGGGTAAGAGCCGGCATTATCAAGTTTTTTGCCGATGGAGTGGTCGAGACGCATACCGCCGCTATGCTCGAGCCCTATGCCAACACGCCTGGGAAAAAAGGATCGACGCTGTATACGCCGGAGGAATTTCAGCGGGACTTTCTGGCACTGGACAAGCATGGCTACCAGGTGATGACGCACGCGATCGGCGATGGGGCAGTGCGGACTACGCTCGATGCCTACGAGGCGGTGGAGAAAGAGGATGGCCCGCGGGACAGGCGCTGGCGCATCGAGCATATCGAAGCCATCAAGCCAGTGGATGTGCCGCGGTTCGCCAAGCTGGGAGTGATTGTGAGCGTGCAGCCATGGTGCTGTCCTTCGTTGGGGGCTTCATGGGGCGATGAGCCGTGGGCAGACAACGTGGGCGCAAACCGCCTCTCTGAAGGGCTTCGCTGGCATGACCTGGTGGCCAGTGGGGCGTTGATGATCAACGGCAGCGACTGGCCGGTGGATACGCTCAATCCTTTTCCTACGATGCAGGTTGCGCTGACGCGGCAGACCATCGAGGGGAAGCCCGCCGAGGGCTTCTATCCCGATCAACGGCTCACGCTACCAGAGCTGCTGGCCGGATATACGCGCAATGGCGCGTACGCCGAGTTCATGGAGGATAAGGTGGGCTCACTCGAAAGCGGCAAGCTGGCGGACGTGATTGTGCTTTCGCAGGATCTTTTTCAGGTGCCAGCCAACACCGTGGGCAAGACCAAGGTGGTGCTGACGGTGGTGGGTGGGAAGGTTGTGTGGAGGCAGGGGATCTAATGCGGTGGTAGGGGAAACGAAAAACAGCTGGTGCAGCTCCGGACATCGCATTCACATTTAGTTATGGGACCACCTGAATCCGGTGGAGAACGCAGCCAACTGCTTTCGGGCTGTGCCCTCATCCCGAGCGGAGAACAGGGGCGCTGCGCGCACAAACGCGGAAAACTCGCGTTTGGTCTCGTCTGAGATAAGCCTCAGAAACTTGTCGACCAGGAACCTCTCGCGCTCAGATACGAGCAGCTTGAGATCTAACCCGAGCAAGAACGCTGGGGCAAGGTCCACGTCTCCCAGCTCAGCAGCGAAGACTTCATCAGAGAAGATTCGATCCGTATCTGCCTCGTACAGCGTCATAAGCTCCCGGATGTCTGAGAGGTCTTTTACGCGACCTTGCGGATCATCCATAAATGCGACGACCTTGAGTAACGCCAGCACCACCGGAGGAACGACCTTCGAGTCGGTTCCAAGTGCCGGCATGTCGATAGCGCTCTTGAAAACGTGCTCGAAGCCGACAAGGCTCATGACCATATCGCTGGCCGGCCAAGTGATTTGGCCGGCTTGACGCAATTGCCTCCCGGCAGGAATGATGTCGAGCACTTCACCACCGGGGCTATGCCACCGATGCTCTCTACGCTGCTCCTGCTTCCAGCCCTTCTGAGTCAGCTCAGCTTGCATCAAGTTGAAATCTGCGAAGTCCAGGGCTACCGCCAGATCGATATCCCGGGTGTAGCGGTCCCGGTTCGGATAGAACGCCTGGAAAGCCACGGCCCCGATGATCACCGCCTCTGCTTTTCTGTTACGGCAGATGACGTTCAATTCGCTTAACGCTGCGAGCTGAGCTTCAGAGAGTCTCATGAGACCTCCGAAGGATCACTTCTTCTAATTCCGCGGCGGCCTCGTGTGCCCGCGGATCGGAGGAATACATGAGCTCGCAGTAAATAAGCCACGGGTGAGCGAGCATCTTTCCATCTACTGTTTTCCAATAAGGGACTTGGCCGAAGCCTTTTAGCAGGATGACTTTCCCATCCCGGTCTGGCATCAGTCGAAGCTTCTTTAGGACAGCGGGAGTTGCGTCGCTCATGAATATTGGCGTCTCTTCTCCGCGATAGAAGTGGGTCAAAATATCCGCGGCAGGACCACCGGTCAGTGACCACTGCGTGTTTGTGTCATTTAGAACTTCGCCAAGCTGACGTATAAATTTATCCGGGTTCTGCTCCTGAGCACGAAAGCGATTCACCAGGAGGCTGGGCCGCAGCACCCGGCCATATCCCTGTAATAAAAGATCTTTGGCCTTGTCCTCGACCAAAGCGATCCGACTATCGTGGAGGCTAAGAAGCCCCTCATTCATTAGCTGGTGCAGCACCTGCGCGGCCGTGCTTTTACTGATTCCTGCGACTTCGGCGAGGCGGCGGACAGTCCACTTGTCGGGAATGGGATGGGCGGCGAAGGCGAAGAGCGCCTTTATGTTTGGGGCGGATAAGGAGGATGCCTTATCGATCTTCGAAGGTTCCGGCTGGCCAACGATGGTCCGTTCGAAACTCTTTCCGAGCTTTAGATGGATGTTTCCCGCGCCATCGACGAAGTTGATTCCCGCTTCAAGGAGGCGCTCAGCGGAAGGTCTCGGAATGTATCGCGCGACCAGGAGAGGCGGTTTTTTTTCAACTTTGGCCGATCGATTTAGATGCGCGATCACAGCGTTTAAGGTGGAACGGTCAAGGTAGGAGCGTTTGACTTCGACCAGGAATTCATATTTTTTTTCGGCTGCGCGCAGGATAAGCACGCCGTCCCACTCCTGGGCGTGCGCTGGACGAAAGTCGGCCTTGTTAATGAAATTCAGGGAGCGCAGTTGTCGCAGTGTCTCTGATGGGAAGGAGCCGGGCATGTCCTTATTATGGAGGTGTCCATTAGTAGTGGACAAGGGGAAAATCAGGACAACGCTCTTCGGCCGTCCCTCCGGAACCAAGCTCAACGCGCCTGTGTTTCGGGCGCGGCTCGGTTTCTCCAGTCGTCGATTGCGTTGCGGATGGCAGCGGGGGCCAGGTTGCTGCAGCGCATCTTGTATTCGGGGATGCCACCCAGGGCTTCGGCCACTGCCTGCTCGGTGATGGAGTAGGCCTGGTCGACAGTCTTGCCTAAGATCATCTCCGTGGCCACGGAGGAACAGGCGATCGCTACCGCGCAGCCCATGCACTTGAACTTTGCTTCCTGAATGATGTTGTGGTCGATACGCAACGAGATCAGGACGGTGTCGCTGTCGAGCGGGCTCTTTACCATCGCCTTGCCGGAAGGCTCGATGACGCTCCCCACATTGCGCGGATGAGCGTAATGGGCAAGTACCTGTTCGCTATACAAGGCCTATCCCCGTGGTTGAAGCGTAAAGCAGCAAAAGCTTATGATAACCCCCTACAGATGTTCTCAGACCTCTATACCAAAGCGGCCGAACTCGCCTCCCAGGGCAAACCCTTCGCCATCGCTACGGTGGTTCGGGTGGAAGGCTCTTCCTCGGCCCGGCGCGGCTCCAAGGCCATCATCGATCCCTTCGGCAAGCTGCTGCTGGGATGGGTGGGCGGCGGCTGCGCGGAGAGCGCCGTTCGTAGCGAAGCCATCAGCTGCATCGAGACGGAAAGACCACGGATGATTACCGTGGACATGAGCGATGAGCAGCTGGGCGTGGGCATGCCCTGCGGAGGGACCATGGATATTTTTATCGAGCCGGTTCTGCCCAAGCCTGAACTTCTGATCGTGGGCCATGGCCGCATCGCGGAAACGCTGGCCGTGCTGGGCGACCTGATGGGGTTTACCATCACGGTCAACGATCCGGCCGCCGATCGCAGTTCCTTTCCCCAGGCTGAGAGACTGGTCACCGAAGATTTCGATCTCACGGAAACCCCGATCGGATCAAAATCCTTCGTGGTGATTGCCACGCAACACAAAAGAGACCATCTGTGGCTCAAAAAGGCGCTGGAAGGTAACGCCGCCTATGTGGCCCTGATCGCCAGCCATCATCGGGCCAAGCTGGTACTCGACTATCTTCGCGCCGGGAATGTTTCCGAAGAGAAGATCGCTACTGTGTATGCGCCCGCCGGGCTCCATCTGGGCGCGTCCACGCCGGAGGAGATTGCCCTGAGCGTGATGAGCCAAATGGTGGCGCTACGCCGGGGCGGCCACGTCCAGCAAATCCCAACCGATGAAACCGGCCTCTCCGGACGGGCGTTTGACGTGGATGCGGTTATTCGCCGCTGTGAGGCGGAGACTCTTCCTTAGCGGCTTCGCCGCTTCCTCCAGGGTTCCGGAGTCGCCTGTAATCCTCCTGGTTGTCGATATCGAGCAGGATTCCTTCATCCTCTACTTCAACGTTTACGATTCCCTGCAGGTGATTGCCGAAGATCGCACGGCAGCCTACGTCTCCCTGGAGCGCTATGACCTCAGGGAAGATCGAGCGGTCCAGAAGGACCGGGTTGCCACGGACACCTTTGTGTGAGGGGATTACGATCTCCGCTTTGGTGCGGCGGTGCTGAGCGGCCAGCTGATTGAGAGTTTCGGGGCGAACGAATGGCTGGTCCGCCAGAACGATGAGGGTGGCGGCTACTAGCGGATCGAGCGCGGAGAGCCCGGCTCGCAGCGAACTTGCCATCCCCTGTTCAAATGCCGGGTTGACCACAACCTTAAGACCTTCGAGCAACGAGGCGGGGAGCTGGCGGCGGATGGTTTCCGCGGAAGAGCCGAGCACCAGGACAATCTCTTTCACTCCTGAGCGGCGAACGTTCTCGATGGTCCGGCCCAACACTGTGCTTTCACCCAGGCGGAGGAGCTGTTTCGCTTCCCCCATGCGGGTGGACTTACCTGCAGCCAAAATGATGGCCCCCACTTGCGCGTTGGAACTGTAGGCTGTAGGCAAATGAACGCTTCCTCTGGCTCTCTCTACCTTACTCGCCCCGACGTCCTGCTGAGACTGGAGGGACTGTTGGTGCTGCTTGTTGGATGCCTTGCCTATCAACGTTTCTATCCGCACCACTGGGGCGTGTTCGCCCTGCTGTTTCTCGTGCCCGATGTCTCTCTTCTCGGTTATCTACTATCTGCCAACAAAACATCGGCCGTCTTTTACAACCTTTTCCATAGCTATGTGTTTCCATTAGCGTTGGGCCTGTTGGCCTGGGAGCGGAGTTCCACGCTGGGTGGCCAATGCGCACTCATTTGGCTGTCGCACATCAGTTTCGACCGGTGCCTGGGGTACGGATTGAAGTTTCCCGAGTCATTTCGTTACACCCATATTCAGAGGTCGGCGGCCATCGGCCAGACGCCTCTGCCGGACAAGATTTAGGAGGATTTCTGCGGTTGCGGTACCCTTTCCAAGGGCGTTGAAGCCGTAACCCCGGGAGTATGCCAGATGCAGCGTGAACCCAGCCTGTCCGCCGTTGTTCTGCTCGTCGGCCTCCTCCTCTTTCAGGGTCTTGCTCCCGATCTACAGGCACAGGCTCCGCCACCGCCCACGCCACAGCAGCTGGATCAACTGCTGGCTCCGATCGCTCTCTACCCCGATTCCCTTCTCGCCCAGATCACCACTGCCTCTACCAATCCCCAAGAGATTCTGGACGTAAACAACTGGCTGGGGCAGAACCAAAACCTGACCCTCTCGCAGTTGACCGCGGCAGCCCAACAGCAGGGCTTCGACCCGGCATTTATTGCCCTGGTCGGCTTTCCTCAAGTGCTGGGGATGATGGCGGAGAATATTGACGACTATGCCGCCATCGGGGCGGCGGTCACCGCGAATCAGGACGAGGTATCGGCATCCATCCAGCGGCTGCGGGCGCAAGCCTACGCAGCGGGCTCCTTGCGTAGCACTCCTCAGCAACAGGTCGAGGTGCAGCAGAATGCGGGCCAACCCATCTACGTGATCCAGCCGGTGAACCCGCAGGTGGTGTACATACCGCAATACAACCCCACGGTGGTGTATGTCGGGGGCGGCCCGAGCGTAGGGTTGATCACCTTCGGCATTGGCATCGGCATCACAGCGCTCCTGGTGAGCCAGCCCTGGGGATGGGGTGGCTGGGGATGGAATTGGGGAGCGCGGCGAATTTATTACAACCGTGGTCCCTGGGGCGGTTGGCACGGCGGCTATCGTCCGCCCTATACGTGGTACCGTCCGCGCCCCGTGCCGTATAACTCCCGACCGGGATATGGTGGCAACTGGGGCTACCGGCCACCGAACTACCGGCCGCCCACACCGGTCCGTTATCCGTCTTATAACCGGCCCGGCTACCACCCGCCCCCGGGCTACAATCGGCCGGTCAATCAGCCAGGCTATCGTCCGCCCAACCAGCCAGGCTATCGTCCTCCCAACGGTGGGCCGACGACGATCCAACCGGTAAAGCCGGGGACGCCAGGTTACCGTCCGCCGCAGAACAGACCACCCACAACCCAACCCGCGCCGCCGAACCGGGTGCCTACGACCAAACCCGCGCCGCACAGGCCTCCGGAGAATCGGCCGCCAGCGCCAGCGCCACGGCCGACGCCGCAGCCCCGGCCGACATCGCCGCAGCCCAGGCCGCCGCAGTCGAGGCCGACGTCCGCGCCACAAAGGCCGCCGTCCAACCAAAGCCGGCCCCCGAGCCAACAGCAGAGACCACCGCAGCAAGGCGGGAACGGCCAGAGGGGTCCACGCTAGGAGATCTCGCCGGCGCGCAAGGACCTCGCCGCTTTGGCCTTTTCGGATCTGCCTCCGGCGCGTAATGTCTCATAAAGTAGACATATATGGCCCAATTTGTATAAAACATGAGACGTTATGAGGAAACAAACTGCCCGTGTTCAGCCTGGTCTGGCCAGCATCCTGGCTGGATTCGGGGAGAGGCTTAAGCTCGCGCGTCTGCGCCGGCGGTACTCGGCTGAGATGGTTGCGCAGCGCGCAGGCATGGCACGAGCTACATTGTACCGAATTGAGCTGGGTGATCCCGGAGTGGCCCTGGGAAACTATGCGCGGGTAATGCAGGTACTCCGCCTGGAGGAGGACCTGCAGCGACTTGCAGTCGATGATGAACCAGGGCGCGAGCTGCAGGACGCCGCGATCCGATCACGAGTGCGCGCGCCGCGACGCAGATCCCCGTTCAGATAGGTCGATCGAAGATCATGAACGGCAACGACCGGTGGACGTCGATCCGAGGTGGGAACGCTGTGTGCGCGGGAGGAGGCCGTTCTCTTCCCGCCCTGCTGTCGTGCAATCATGGCTTTGACCAGGGGGGCACGACGCCGTTCATGCGGGCGTAGGCGATGGATTGCCCCATGTGTTCATTCGCGTGAACGATGATGCGCAGGTACATGCCATCGACGGTGACCACCTTGTTATCGATCGTGACCTTGCGCTCGAAGTCAGCCGGCTTTAACTGCGCGCGCGCCGTGGCTACCGCATCCAGCGAGCGCTTCAACCAGTCGATGACGTCGGCCTTGGCGGTCACTGTCTTTTCCATGCTGACCGACACCGCCGGTTCCTTAGCCCCGGCCACGCTCAATAGATAGAAATTGGCGATGGCGATATGCATGTAGACTTCGCCAATCGACCGGATTCCCGGCGCGGGACGCCAGGAGAATTTTGCGGCGGGAGTGGCCTCGGCGAGAGCCAGCAATTGCCCGGAAACGTGGCTCCATTCGCCGTCATAGCCTTCCCAAAGGCCCTGGTTCTGAGCGTGGATGGTGGCGGTGCTCAGGAACACGAAGAGTAGAAGTGTTTTCATCGGGTTATACGTGAACAGGATTATCGGCTGTGAAAAGCGGTTATGGAAGACGGTTCTAGGTGAAAAATAATTATAGGTAGTGGGTGACTGGAGCGCAGTGCAGCGGAGGGACCTGCAGTTTGCGTTGATGGAGAAAAGGAACCCAGAGGCGATTCTCCCACGGCATTCGGTTGTGCCCGAAAGTGAAACAGCAGGTCCCTCCGGTCGGAGTGTGACTTTTTTGATTTCTTTCAGGTTTTGGTGGCCGGAAAGCTCTGAAGAGCGTCCGCTAACAAGCATCCTCGGGGTCCTTCGACTGCGCGCCAAGAACCCTTTGTTAAGCGATAGATCTGCGAGGCGCTTCGCTCAGAGGTTGTGACTTTATTGATTTTTGCGCTGTTTGGCAGCACCTAACCTTTTTGTTTTCAGCGTCGGCTTTTGTGTGCAACCAATAAAGTCACAAACTCTCAGGATGACGGTCTTGTGGGAGCTTTGAAAAACCTTCCGGTTGGGTGTGTCAAAAACTCAAAAATCAAAAAAGTCACAGCCTCTCCTAATGACAAACGGGTTTGGGGAGGGCTCGTCGCCCACTCAAGCCAAAGTACGGCTTGAATGGGCCACCCAATGCTTTTGTTGCCGTTGTACTTAGTCCCTTGACTTGCCACAGGCAAGTCCGCTCCTCGGATGGCAAATTTGAGGGCAGCGGCCCACCTTGGCATGCATAGAGGTGGATGGACAGAGTCAAGCAACGACGGTCCCACGCCGACGCTCTCGATCAATTACCGCGAATAAATGCTCCATTAGGAGGTAGCTGCTAGGAGTGCGGCTTCATTTCGCTCGAGGTGCCGCCGGCTGCGGGAACGTAACAGTTTCTGGTGTAGTCCATCACCATGCGGTCTGCGCTGAAGCGCCAGCCAAGGGTGCGGATGGTTCGCTTCATGCGGGTGATCCATCCCCGAGGCAGCCCATCCTTGTCGCGCTGATAGTAGAGGGGAATGAGTTCGTCGTGCAAGACGCGGTAGAGGTCTTCTCCGTCGCGGGTGTCATGCACATCCATGTTGGTATGGGTTCTGCCGTTACCGATGGCGAAGCCGTTAAGGCCGTCGTAGGCTTCGGCCCACCAGCCATCCAAAACCGACAGATTCAGGCCTCCATTCAACACTACTTTTTGCCCACTGGTGCCAGAGGCCTCGAGGGGCCGCCGCGGATTGTTTAGCCAGACATCCACACCCTGCACGAGATAACGGCCGACATTGATGTCATAGTTCTCGACAAAGACAAACTTGTCCCGGAATTTGGATTCGCGCATCAACTCGGCAATCTGCTGCAGCACCATCTTTCCCGGCTCGTCGTGGGGGTGGGCCTTGCCGGCAAAGAGGAACTGCACCGGACGCTTGGGATCGTTGACCATGGAGGCCAGCCTCTGGATGTCGGCCAGGATCAGGTTGGCTCGCTTGTAGGTCGCAAACCGGCGTGCGAAACCAATGGTCAAGGCATCCGGAGAGAGTACTTTGCTGAGCCGGTGCAGAGTCTCCTCCGGCTCCCCACGGCGTTCGGCCTGCTCGCGCGCGCGGCGGCGCACGAAGTCGATCAGCTGGGCTTTGAGACTGAGGTGGGTTTCCCAAAGCTCGCCGTCGTCCAGGTTCTCGATGGGCTCCCAGGTGCGCAGCCAGGAGCTTTTGCCCTGCCATCCGACCCCGAGATGGCGGTCATAGAGGCGAGACATTTGCGGCGCCAGCCAGGATGGGACATGGACGCCGTTGGTGATATGCCCGATGGGCACCGCGTCTTCCGACTTGCCGGGATACAAGCCCTTCCACATGGCACGCGAAACCTCGCCATGAAGAGAAGAAACCGCATTGGCACGGCGGGAGAGCAAGAGCCCAAGGACGGTCATACAGAAAGGTTCGTTATGATCGCTGGGATGCTCACGACCGAAGCCCATAAGCCGCTCGTGCGAAATACCCAGTTGCTCGCGCAGAGGGCCCAGGTGCTCCTCAATGAGATCGCCGGCGAACCGGTCGTGACCCGCGGGCACGGGGGTGTGGGTGGTGAAGATCACCTCCCGGGGAATCTCATTGACGGCAGTGTCGAAGTCCAGGCCTTCTTCCTGCATGCGATCGCGGATCGCCTCCAGCACGGCGAAACCGCTGTGGCCCTCGTTGAGGTGGAGAACGCCAGGAGAAATGCCCATAGCCTTCAGAGCGCGATAGCCGCCGATGCCAAGGAGCAGCTCCTGGCGAATCCGGGTACGTCCGTCGCCGCCATAGAGGCGAGAGGTCAGATCCACATCCTCAGGCGCATTGCCTTGCACGTTCGAGTCAAGCAATAGAAGGGTGCAACGCCCCACCTGGACTCGCCAGACTTTGGCGCGTATGGAGCCGCCGCGGGTTTGAATTTCCACCACCACCGGTTCGCCTTTTTTGCCAATGGCGAGTTCCATGGGGAGTTGATCGACGTCGGTACGGAGGTACTCCTCCCGTTGCCAGCCCCTCGCGTCCAGGTACTGCCGGAAGTAGCCCTGGCCATAGAACAAGCCGATGCCGATGAGGGGAATGCCTAGGTCGGACGCGCTCTTGATGTGGTCCCCGGCGAGCACGCCGAGGCCGCCGGAATAAATGGGCAGGGACTCGTGCAACCCGAACTCCGCGGAAAAGTAGGCAACAGGCCGGGGGCGGAGCACACCAGCGTTCATCGAGCCCCAGGTGCGGTCTGCCTTTAGATACTCCTGCTGGCGGCGGTAGACATAGTTGATGCGGCTGTGCAGCCCGAGTTCGGTGGCGCGGCGTTCGAGTTCGCCCAAGGGGATTTCGTTGAGCAGGGCGATAGGATTTTGATTCAGCTGCCACCAGCGGGTGGGATTCAAATCGCGAAACAAGCTGATGCAGTCGTAGTCCCAGCACCAGGAGAGGTTATGGGCAACGGACCAAAGACGCTCCTGAGCCGGGGCTATGAAACGATCCAGTGTGCGGGCCTCGCTGACTACTGGCGCGACCTGGTTTGCCGCTTCGGCCAGCATGCGAATCTCGTGTTCCCGGAATTCCCTCGGGCTTTTGGTCTGCACGACGAGAACCCCTTGCAGAATGCCGCGGTCGATCAGGGGCACGCCGAGAAACGAGTGGTATACCTCTTCGCCCGACTCCTTGAAGTATTTAAAGCGGGGATGATTGCTGACATCCTCCACCGCGACGGGCAATACTTGTTCCGCAACCAGGCCGGTGAGGCCCTCGTTGATGGGCATGCGGAGAGTGCCTATACATCGGGGGTGCAGGCCAAGGGTAGCCGCTAACACCAGGTTTGAGCGATCCGGCTCGAGCAAATAGGCGGAGCACACGTCGGTTCGGAAACGCGTGGCGATCAAGGCAACCACGTTCATGAGGGTATCGGCAGGCTTGCTACCCTCCTCGGTGAGGTTCGTAATTTCATCCATGGTTAGTACGTGACTGGCATCAGTCTCTTCGTAGGATTGGGTCACCGGGATCCCCTCGCGTTTCGATTTGACTCAGAAATGCAATCATGCCAGGCCCGGTGAAGATGATCTGAGATCAGGGGTGGCTGGCGCCCATCCGTGATTTGCTTATTGAAGAATAGTCCAGCGATGGCCGTCAACCCCCTCATAAACGAGGTGGCCGCTCACCCGAGGTAATGGAGCATTGCCATACTCCGGCAAAAGGCGAGCCTGAATTCTCATAGACCTGCCTCACTGTGCCCAACCGACCGGCCGGTTTCTCCACGCAACGGATCCCGAGATCCATGATCATCTACACCCTGCACAATCATCGATCGAGGTCCGTGGTATCCCACATCTCGCGAAAAACGAGCGAGATATGGGGCACCCGTCCTTTGCGAGGGGAAAGAGGAGGTACGGCAATCCTGTTTCTGCTAGCGTGGTGCTACCCGCCGTGCTCCTCTCTTTTTCATATTTTGCTGGATCTGCGCACGCAGAGCTTCGGGCAGCGCAACCCTGGGAGCGGCTTCGATATGCGCGGTGGACGTGGCCGCCGCTGAGCCGATCCCAAATAACCTGGGAATGCCCACGAACGCGGGGGAGGTGTTGGCCGTTTGATCGAAAGCATACCCTACAATCACACCGAAATCGTCGATGGTGGCCGCAAGGTAAAGGTACAAAGGCGAGGTGGAGGGGTTGAGAGTATTGAGGTCGGTCATTTTTCCGTTTTGCCAAAGGAAGGCGCGGCAGTTGAAGTTTGCATCGCACGACTGGCCGACCACCTGGCCGAGATTATTCACGGAGTAGCCCACGCTGTAATAATCCCCGGGAAGGGTTCCAAGATCTTTCATGACGCCGTCCTGCCACAGGAATGCGTGACTGGTTAAGTCGCCAGCGAGATCGGATGTACCGGTCACATGGGTCCGATCGTTGATGCCGAAGGGATTGGTGTAGAGTGAGCCGCCGAGGTTGCCAAGATCAATGGTCTTGCCGTTCTTCCAGAGCACGGCGTGGGCAGCGGGCGTAGTCAGGCAATCTCCTGTAGAGCCGGTTGCCTGTCCAAGATTGTTGATCGCGTTGGCACTCCCTTCGCTGTCTCCAGGGAAGACCGGGAGCTGGCGAGCGCGCCCCAGGGTCCAGATGACGGGTACAGCCTGCTGGGTTTGAAAGACTGGTGAAACCGGCTTGCCGCCGACCAGACAGCTGGGATCGGGCGTGGCGGTCTGAGCGGCTCCTGCCACCTGGCCCAGGTCGTTATTGCCGAAGGCCGCACCGTTGTGACCGCCCAGCAGCGGAAGAGAAACGGCACGGCCGTTTTGCACCGTAATGGGCAGGCAAATTTGACCGGTGCCGGTCTCACACCAATTCTGTCCCAGAGGGTCTAGGGTGGCAGTTTCTGAAAAGCCGGAGAATTGGTTCAGCAGGGCGCTGTTCGTTCCACCGAGCGTGCCCAAGTCCTTGGTTCTAGTGGGATACCAGAGAACGGCGTGCTGGCTGGCATCGCCCGGCAGGTTCGCGTAGCCCCCCAGGAAGCCCAAGGGGTTTATCCCGGCAGAGATGGCGAAGCTGCCACCGAGAGGTGTCCCGAGGTTGATCACGTCGTATTTAGCCTGGCCCAGTGCCATACCTGTCGAATACGGCGAGGTGACCAGTACGGCCATTGCGCAAAGCAAAAACATTTTTGATTTCAAGATGCATCTCCCTGTTTAGTTACAACGTGGTTCACCTGCATGCAGGTGGAGGCACACAACGATGGGAGCAAGGCGGCTGTTCCAGCCGAGGTTGAGGGTGCACGCCAAACCGTCTTTAGGCAGCAGAGCTGCGCAGAGGGTGGCCAGCATCTCGAACGCCAGGAAAGGAGCTCATAGGCAACCTGGTAACTATATCCGAAAAGGGAACGCCGAGAGCCATATCAGGACAAAAGGCCGGTTGCGGCTTTTGGTTCGTAACTCCAGCAGGCTGAGGAAAAACTCTGCACGGGGTGGGAAAGCGACACCTCAGGGGCTAAAGCCCGACGTATTAATCATTTGCGGCACGACTAAAAGTCGTGCCCTGATACAAAACATGAGTTTTTCCGCAGTCTGCTCGAACTACGGCATCACTGGAAGCACAAGGTGGGAAGGCATGGCGGGAGTGCAGAAGATTCGCTGGGTTGCCGGGACGTAATCGGTTGCGACCGCCTGGTAGATGCTGGGGACAAATTTTTGCGGGTTGCGATCGATGACCGGGAACCAGGTGGATTGCACCTGCACCATCAACCGGTGACCCTTGAGAAAAGCATGGTCGTGATCGCGCAACGGGATCTGCCACGGTTGGGGCTGATTCGCGATCAACGGCTTGGGATGCTCGTAACTTTCAAGGTAGCGGCCGCGGCGCACCTCCATGGCAATGGGCAGCTCATATCCATTCATGGAGTTCGCATAAGAGGGGTCGGCTTTGGCGTCGATGGCGCTCTTCTGCCCGTTCTCCGGATAGACGTCGATCAATTTGACGATGAAGTCCGAGTCGGTGCCGGAGGTGGATGCGAAGAGGGTGGCGGCGATCTCTCCCGTGATCACGACGTCATGGTCGAGGGGGTCGCTGACAAACGTGAGCACATCCGGCCGGTGGTCGACGAAGCGCTGATCGGCCACCTCCCAGAATCTCCATTCCGGAAACGGGTAGGTGGGCGAGATGGGGCGCGCACGATAGGGCACCGGGTTGGCCGGATCCGAGATGTATTGGCGATACTCCGGGGCGCCCGCCACGGGAGGCGCAAACGACAGGGTTCCGTCGGCGTGCAGATAGAGGTTGGTCGGCTTGGATTGCTTTGGGGGCCAGTCGTTGTAGGTGTGCCAGGTGTTCGATCCCGATTGGAACGTGGTGACTTTCCAATCGGGCTTGTTGCCCTGGCCATGCAGGTAATAACGAAAGAACGGGGCTTCGATGTTTTGCCGGAACTCAAGCGCCGTCTTGTGGTCCCCGAACCCAACGGGGCCGATGCTGTCTCCGGCCTTGGCCGCCCACCCTCCGTGATACCAGGGCCCGGCGACCATGAAGTTGGTGTTATCCGGATCGTGCTGTTGCGCGTGGCGGAAAATCTGCCAGGGTCCCCAGGGATCCTCCTGATCCCAGAACCCGGCGACGTTCAAATTAGGCACGGTGGAGCTGTGCAGCTGGTTCACCCAGGCTTCCTTTCTCCAGAACTGGTCGTAATTAGGGTGCTTCATGACGTCGTTCCAGTAAGGGAGGGTTCCATGCACGTAGCGGTCATTTAAGTTGGTGAGCGGACCCACCTTGAGATACCAGTCGTAGGTGTCGTAGGTATCGAAGTCGAAGTGGGTGTTCTGGTTCTTATCGGCCTGCTCCAGGACGGAGTATTCGAAGGTATAACTCTCACGCAAGGCTCCGTAGCGATGATCGTCATCGTTCATCCATTGATCGACAGGCGAGGCTTGCTCGCTGATGGCTTTGAGCGCCGGATGAGGATGCAGGAGGGTGAGCGCTGTGGTGAGCCCATCGTAAGAGATTCCGTAGATGCCCACCTTGCCGTTATTGTTGGGCACGTTCTTGATCAGCCACTCCACGGTGTCGTAGGCGTCGTTGGTTTCGTTGGCTTGCTTCGGATCCCTGGGGTCGTACTGCGAGGTAAGGAGAAAGACACCCTCGGATTTGAAACGGCCGCGGAGATTCTGCACGACAAAGATGTATCCGTCGGCGGCAAGCTCCTTCCAACTGTCGGGGACCCAGTCCGCGCCTGCCGTGGCGGCATTCTTGTCGTAGGTCTCCTGAGTGGGAACACCGTAGGGAGTACGGGTCATGAGGATGGGTAGCGGCTGGGTCTGATTGGCTTTGCTGATCACGACGGTTTGCAGGTGCACGCCATCGCGCATGGGCACCATGAATTCCTGGACGCGGTAATTGCTCTTTTGGGGGGTTTGGGCAATGGCGGCGGAGAGGCCCAGAGTGAAGAGAAGTGCGGGCAGAGCCGCACGATGGAAGAGGCGACGGGACATGAGACTAGGAACCGTATTCCACGCCTTGAACCAGTTCGGTATCGGCAGGGTTGTTGCGCGCCTTGCGCAGCGCTCGTTGATAGAAAAATAGGGCGGCGCCAAAGACGATTATGCATCCGGCGACCAGCTTGGCTTCGAAGATCCAAATGGAGTTGACCTGGCGCGAGGGGATAAAGGCTACGACGATGCCGACGGCGGTCGCCGCCAGGCCAGAGACTGCGTTGGCAGTGAGGTAATACTTGTTGGCATTGAGCTCGCTGTTCTTGCTCCAGGTGTGCTTGAGGAGAGCCAAATACATATAGGTGGACGGTAAGAGCTGCAGGATGACGGCCAGATCGAGCATGGTGAGGTAAGCTTCGCCCACGGAGACGCCGAGAAAGCTGGTCGCGATCAGTAACGATGACAGTACGGCAAAGAGGATCAGGCTGACGTAGGGCGTGTGGTAACGAGGATGGACGCGGCCGATGATGGGGGGCAGATAGCGGTCCACTCCAGCGACGAAGGGGAGGCGCGCGGCACCGCTGAACCAGGCTGAGGCTGTGCCCAGGATGGCAATGCATTCCAGGAACGCGAGCGGGGCGACGACACCGATCAAGCCGGTGCGCGTGCTCATGACGTTGATGGCCTGAAGAATGCCGGATAGGACGCCGATCTCCTTCTGCGGCATGGCAATGAGCATGGAGAGCGTGGTACCGAAGTAGATCAAGCCGGCGATCACGCCGCCGAGCAGGATGGAGATGGGGAGATTGCGTTTAGGGTCGCGGATTTCATCGCCCATGATGGAGGCAAGATCAAGGCCGACCAGGCTATAACAGATGGTGCCGAAGGCGGCGAAGAGTCGCCAGTCATGGAAGTCGGGATGAAGGTCGGAGACGTGGAGCGCACTGCCGTGATGCCTCAGGGTCAAGAAGGCGAGCAGACAGATCATGGCGGCGCCGCCGATGGTCCCAAGAGCGCCGAGATTGCTGATCCATTTACCCAGCGAAAGACCGCGCACGTTAAGCGCGAGGAGAAAAAGGATGATCAGCAAGGAGGCGATTCCAGTGAAGGCCTGGCTGTCGGCAAGCTTCTGAATCCTGGGTCCAGCGACGTATACGCCCACGCCGACGCAAGAGAGTACGACGGTGGGTAAGTAGACTACGTTCGAAAGCCAATAGCACCAGCCGGCGAGGAAGCCGTGCTCTTCACCAAAGCTGCGCTTGGCCCAGAGATAGATGCCGCCCTCGCCCGGCCACTTCTGCGCCAACTCGGTAACCGCTGCGCCTTGCGGCCAGAAGAAAGAGGAGAGGGCGATGAGCCAGAGCCACAGTGTGACCGGGCCAGAGGCGGATACCGCTGGGATCAGGTTCAGGTTGGCGACCGCCACCACGAAGAGCAACACCAGATCGCGGCGACCGAGTACGCGATCGAGGCCGGGCTTCTTCTTGCCTGATGGGATGGGTCTCGCCACTGGGGTCCTCTTATTTTTACTTGATTTGCGGAATTCTTTGGTGGGGCTTCCGCCATCTTTTTCGGCCCAGGTACGCGCCGGTCCTAATGACAAACGAGTGGGGGAGGCATCGTAGCCCACTCAAGCCAAAGTACGGCTTGAATGGGCCACCCAAAGCTTTTGTTGCGGTTGTAATGCCGCTCTTCACTCGCCACCGCGAGTGGACTGCTCGGGATGACAATTCCATTATTACTCTCCGATTTCGTCCACCGAGACGCTCAGATTCTTCTAGCTTGCTGCCCTGGTTGCTCGGGCGAAGGTTCTTGGTGACTTGCCGGTCCAATTCTTGAAGGCGCGAGAGAGGACTGCTGTCTCTGCGTAGCCTACCGTGTGGGCTACCGAGGTGACTGTGGTTGCACGGTTCTTGATTAGCGACTCGGCGATGGAACGGCGCTGGTCGCGGACCAGGCGGCGAAGGCTGGTGCGCTCTTCGGCGAGACGGCGCTGAAAGGAACGAGGCGGTAGTCCAAGCTCCGCGGCTATCGCCGGAAGGCTGATGGGACCATGGCCAATGCGGCGCGCGATGAGATGGTTCACCTGGCGGGCAAAGGTTTCAGGCTCGCTGCTCTCGCGGGCTAAATCGTGAAGATGACGCTCCATGAAGGGCAGCATGGAACGATCGGAAGAGACGCCGGCACGGCACAAGTCCGATGGGCGAATCACCAGGCGATTGAGATTCTGGCCGAAGAACACGGGCGCGTGGAAGGCTTGCGCGTATGCCCTCGCGGCGCGGTGGTCCGTACCTGGACGGGCGTGCTCGAAGTGAATTTCGAGGGGCGCCCATTTGTCGCCCAGAAAGTTGCGTATGAGACTGCAGATGGAAGAGATCGAATACTCGGCATCCTGGCGACGGGGGCGCAGCATGGGGTCATCTATCTGGTAGATGTAGTCGGCGGTGATCTCGCCGGGGACCAGCTCCAGATGTGTTCCACTTTGCCAGACGCTGACATAAGAGGATAACTGCTGCAAGGCAGCGCGGAGATCGGCAGAGGCCTGGAACATGAACCCCAGCGGACCCAGCAGTTCTGGCTTGAAGTCCTGGCCCAGGCGCAGGCCGAGAAATGGGTCAGCTAATAGGTTTGCGGCTTGCTCAAAGAAGGCGACATAACTGGCCAGGGGGATCAGCTGATACGGATCTATGGGATGCGCGAAGGGGAGAGCGTGGCGGCGCAGCAAGGGGACGGTGTCGCGGCCCTGCGCGCTTAAGGCGTCGAGGATGGGCGCCAATAGATTCGCCCGGATCATTGGGGACGGCTGCATGATCGGATACCTCAGGGTTTTGGGCTGCGAACGAGGAGCGGCTACGAACAGGAACCGAGAAGTCGGGCGACTTGGCCGTTGGCGTAAGTTATCAACAAAGTGGCATCGATAGCAATGACAAAAGTTGCCGGATGGGGCGAGGATGAGGGGACAGACCAGCATTTGAGGGGATGAGTGGCAGCTTCTGCGCCCGCACTGAAGAAGAACGCCATCGGGATGTGGCAGATTGTGTTTTTCGTGATTGCCGCCGCCGCGCCGTTGACCGGCATGCTGGGGATCATCCCGGTGGCGATCCGGTTGGGCAATGGGGCGGGCGTGCCCGGCGCCTTCGTCGCGGCGGGTTTGATCCTGTTGGTCTTCAGCGTGGGTTATGCAGCGATGAGCCGCCATGTGGTGAACGCGGGCGCCTTCTACGCCTACCTGGCGCAGGGACTAGGACGCAGCTTTGGCGTGGGCGGAGCGTTCGTAGCAGTGGTTTCCTACACCACCATGCAGGTGGGGGTGTATGCGCTGTTTGGATTCTTCGCCACGGTGATTCTGAATCCGCTGCTCTCTCTGCAGGTGCCGTGGTACGCGTACAGCGCGGTGGCCATCGCGCTGGTGCAGTTTCTGGGTATGCGGAAGCTGGACCTGAGCGGCTTCCTGCTGGGTTTATTCATTACGCTGGAGATGGGTATCCTGCTGGCGCTCAGCCTGTCTATCGTCTTGCACGGAGGCGGACCCCAGGGATTTAATGTGCGTCCCTTCGCGTGGCGAGAGGTGGTCAGCGGGCATCCGGGCATCGCCATCATGTTCGCGCTGGCGTCGTTTGTGGGCTTTGAGGCTACGGCGATCTACGGGGAAGAGAGCAGAAACCCGACGCGGACGGTTCCGCTGGCAACGTATGCCGCGGTTTCGATCATCATGATTTTCTTCGCGTTTGTTACCTGGGCGATTATCAGCTCGTATGGAGTGGATCACGTAGTTGCGGCTGCCATCGCGGACCCGGGGAATTTCTGGTTCGCCAAGAGCGATGTGTATCTTGGCGGGATCGGTACTGGGATTATGCGGGCGCTGCTGCTGAGCAGCATCTTTGCCTGCCTGCTGGCTTTTCATAACACCATCACACGGTACCTGTTTGCGCTGGGACGGGAAAGATTGCTGTGGGGATTTCTGGCCCATGTTCACCCGCGATTCGAGTCTCCTTACAAGGCTAGTTATGCGCAAACTGGGTGCGCGGTGGTCGGGGTGGCAGCCTCGGTGATGAGCGGGGCGGATCCACTGACGGTGGTGTTCAGCTGGACTTCTGCGTTCGCCACCATCGGCATCGTGGGACTGCAGTTTTTGGTGAGCGCGGCGGTGATCGTTTTCTTTTGGCGGAATGGGTTGGATAAGCGGGTTTGGAACACTATGGTAGCTCCGGTGTTGGGTATGGCGGGACTTGGTTACGCGCTGTATTTGCTGATTACGAATCTGCCGGCACTAAGCGGTAGCGAGGATGGATTCGTGCGCAGCTTTCCCTGGATTATGTTGGCCGTGATGGTGTTGGGGATTGGGGTTTCGTTGGGGGTTGCACGGCGGAGTGTGGGAGTACCACTGGCTCCCGTTGCGGATGAGGCTTAGAGGTTGAGGGTCGTGGTATCCCACCCTTCGCAAAAAACGCGAAGGATGGGGCACCCGTCGTTTGGTTGCCGGGACAGAGTTAGAGAATGGGATTCTTTTATCCCACCTTTCGGTTTGTGGTTGGGACAATTTGTTGCCGGGACAGAGTTTGAGGTCTGAGTTTGGAGGCGGGTTATGAGCGTTGTTGCGGTTACACCAGCTATGAATGGTTCGCAGTTGCCGTTGGGAAATAGGGCGCACCCGCTGGACCCTTTGAGCACCGAGGAGATCCTTCGCGCTTGCGAGCTACTGAAAGCGATCAAGAAGCTGGGCGCGGAGCTGCGCTTCGCGATGGTCCATCTACACGAACCACCAAAGGCGGAAGTGCTGACCTTTGAGGCAGGAGACCCTATAGAGCGGTCAGCGTTTCTTATGGTGTTCGATGCTACGACGGGGGCGACGCACGAGGCGGTGGTCAACCTGACGCGTGGGACTTTGGTTTCTTGGGTGCAACATGTTACCGACGCGGCTCCTTATGGACAGCCTCCGGTGCTGGTCGAGGACTTTATGAACTGCGACCAGATCGTCAAGGCGGATGAGGGATGGCGTCGTGCGGTCAAGCGGCGCGGCCTCACCGATGAAGATATCAAGCTGGTGCAGGTGGATCCGTTTTCCGCGGGCAACTTCGGCTTTCCGCTGGAAGCGGGCAAGCGCGTGGTACGGGCGGTGAGTTACTACCGCGAAAGCCTGAAAGACAATGCATACTCCCACCCTATTGAGGGGGTGGTGGCGGTGGTGGACCTGATCGGCAAACGAGTGCTGCAACTGGTCGATGATGACGTGGTGGTGCCGGTCCCCAAGAAGAAACATAACTACGATCCGGAATCGCTGGGCAAACCGCGCGCAGATCTGAAGCCGTTGCATATCTCGCAGCCGGAAGGACCTAGCTTCTCCATCGACGGTTGGCAGGTGAAGTGGCAGAAGTGGAGCTTCCGGGTCGGCTTTACCTCGCGTGAAGGCCTGGTGCTGCACCAGCTCGGCTTCGACGATGGGACAGGCGTGCGCCCAGTGGTGTACCGGGCCAGCGTTACTGAGATGGTGGTTCCGTACGGTGATCCCAACACCAGCCATTTCTGGAAGAACGCGTTCGATTGCGGTGAATATGGATTGGGAAAGCTGGCCAACTCGCTCGAACTGGGCTGCGATTGCCTGGGCCTGATCCACTATTTCGATATGCCGATGGTGGACGACTTCGGAGCAGCCACACTGATGAAGAATGCGGTCTGCATGCACGAGGAAGACTACGGCATTCTCTGGAAACACTTTGACTTTCGCACCGGGTTGCACCAGGTGCGCCGTTCGCGACGGCTGGTGATCAGCTTCTTCGCGACGGTGGGCAACTACGACTACGGCTTCTATTGGTACCTGTACCAGGATGGGACGATTCAGCTGGAGGTGAAGCTGACAGGGATTATCCAGACGGCGGCCATCGCGCCCGGGGCGGATTATCCCTACGGCGGCATGGTGGCCGAGGGATTGGGCGGACCGAATCATCAGCACTTTTTCTGCGCCCGTCTGCACATGATGGTCGACGGCGAAAAGAACAGCGTGACTGAACACGAGTATCAGCCGCGGCCGTGGGGCAAGGACAATCCTTACGGCAATGTGTTCGATGTCACGGGAAGAACGCTGAGCCGCGAGCTGGACGCCTGCCGCGAGGCCGATGGGCGGACGGGACGGTTTTGGAAGGTCGTCAATCCCAACCGGCGCAATGCGGTGGGCAAACATCCGGGCTATAAATTGGTGGCGCAAGCAAGCCCGGTGCTGCTGGCGCAAGCGGGCAGCAGCATCGATCGCCGCGGAGGCTTCGCCAGCAAGCACCTGTGGGTCACGCCTTACGCGGAAGAGGAACGCTACGCTACCGGGAATTATCCCAACCAGCACGCAGGGGGCGATGGCCTGCCCGCGTGGGTGCAGCAGAACCGGCCGATCGAGAATGAGGACATTGTGGTGTGGCACAGCTTTGGTGTCAGCCACGTTTGCAGGCCCGAAGACTTTCCTATCATGCCTGTGGAATACGCGGGCTTTATGCTCAAGCCGAACAATTTTTTCGTGGCGAATCCGGCAATGGATTTGCCCGGCGCAGCCAATGAACATAGCGTCCAGCATGGAGAAGCAGCGGCTTCCTGTTGCGGTAGTTAGATCGAGATTGAATAGGCGTTGACTTTGCTTGCCTGCTTCGCTATCTTGAGTTCAACCTCGCGATAGCCCTGTCGCTAACTCGCTGTTCCAATACTGAAACCCCAGTAGAGGAACGAGCCCGGACTTACCCGCGCGCAACGTAACCGCGTGGGCCTGGCTAACTCAAAGCAGTCAGGTTTCCCCCAGTCTTAGAATCGGCCCGCTGTCGGCAATTGTTTCAGCTTAGGTCCCATCTGTTCATCGTTCCTTCCAACGAGAAGGACGTTGTGTATCTGGCGGAGTGTTCGCCCCCCTTTTCCGGAGGTTATTCCGAAGTGTCTTTTTGTCGATCCCTTCTTCGTTTCTCTGCATTTGCATGCCTTAGCACGCTCCTTTTCTCACTCCCTGCTACAGCGCTCGCCCCTGCCGTTCACCATCCGCTGGACGCACTGACTCCGGCGGAATATTGGGTGGTTTATAAGGCGATTCGGGCTGCCGGCCACAACGAGGAAAAGCTTCTGTTCACCAGCGTGCTGCTGCACGAGCCGGATAAGTCTTACGTTCTGGCCTGGACGCCGGGCTCGCCGATCGAGCGCAAGGCGGATGTGGTGCTGTACTACCAAGGCCACTCCTACGCGGCGTTGGTGAATATCACGACCGCCAAGGTGGAATCGTACGAAGAGCTGAAGGGCATGCAAGCGCCGTTCACGACCACCGAAGAGCAGGAGGTGAACGATGCCATCAAGCACGATCCGCGGATCGTGGATGCGCTGAAGAAGCGCGGCATCACCGACCTGAACCTGGTGACCTGCTTTGCGACGCCCGGAGGATACATCGCGTTGCCGGAGCAGGATGGGCGGCGCATTGGATGGGGCGGGTGTGAGTACAACATCGATTCCGAGAATGGAATGGAAGACCGCGAGGTGGGGGGGATTTTCTTCACCGTCGACATGGCGACCAAGAAGGTCACTCGCTTTACCGATTACGGGGTTGCGCCGATGCCGCCGGTGAGCGAGCTCTACGACTCGGATGGCGGGCCCGCCGCGGCCGGGACCAAGCCTATCGTGGTGTCGCAGCCTGAGGGTCCCAGCTTCACGATTAAGGACGGAGAGGTGAGCTGGCAGAACTGGCACTTCCGTTTTCGTCTTGACCCGCGCAGCGGTCCGGTGATCAACACCGCCTCGCTCGATTACCAGGGCAAGCGGCGGTCGGTGCTCTATGAGGGGTCACTCTCGGAGATGTATGTGCCTTACATGGATCCCGAGGAGACATGGAACTCGCACGTGTTTCTGGACGCGGGCGAATACTTCATGAACACCGGGCTGGGCATGCTGAAGCCGTTGCAGAAAGGGACGGATTGCCCCGACTATGCCACCTATTTCAGCGCGACCTACTTCCATGAGAACGGGACACCCTTCGTTCGGCCCGAAGTGGCGTGCATGTTCGAGCGCACGCTGGGCGATCCGGCGTGGCGGCATTGGGAGCAGGAAGGGGTTGCCGGCAGACCGGGACGGGAGTTGGTTTTCCGCACCGTTGCGGTGGTGGGCAACTACGACTACATCCTCGACTGGCGTTTTGAGCAGGAGGGCGCGATCACGGTGGCGGTGGGCGCGACAGGCGAGCTGGAAGTGAAGCCGGTAAAAGACAAGATGGAGATGATGGGCAAGGATCCGGAAGGCAATCCGGTGGAGTTTGGCCACCTGGTAGCGCCCAACACCGATGGAGTGGATCACGACCACTTCTTCTCCTTCCGGATGGATATCGATGTGGATGGAACGAAGAACAACTTCGAAGTAGACAAGCTGGTGCAGTACAAGCTGCCCGCGTCGAGCGCGCGTAAAACCATTTGGGCGATGGCTCCAAAGACCATCGACAACGAAGGTAAGGCTATGCAGAACATCAGCATAGAACACCCGGCGATGTGGAGGTTCGTCAACCCGGCGGAACACAATGAGCTGGGTTACCCGACGAGCTTCGAGATCATGCCCGGGCTGACAGGGGCTTCGCTTCTATCTCCGGACGACTGGCCGCAGAAGCGCGCCGGATTCTCGGACCACCAGTTGTGGGTAACTCCCTATGACGCGAAGGAGCGGTATGCAGCCGGCGTTTATGTTTCGGGGAGCAAAGGCACGGACGGTTTGCCGGTTTGGGTGAAACAGAACCGCAGCATCGAGAACACCGATATTGTGGCGTGGTACACGATGGCGTTTCACCATGTGCCGCGGCCGGAGGATTGGCCGCAGATGCCGACGATGTGGCATGACTTCACCATACGTCCTTTTGATTTTTATTCGAAGAGCCCGCTTATGGATTTACCGATGCAGCCTTAGCAGCGTTTCCAGTTGGCATCAGTTAGTGGAGTTTAGATCGCAACTGCGCCGGCGTTAGTTGCAGGTGGGGTGAACTGCAGGTCCCTCGTCCCTCAGTTAGCGCTCGGGATGACAGATCGGGATGACAAATCGGGGAGCGGCGTTTCCAGTTAACTTTTGCTAGTGGAGTGCAGAGGGTGTCTCCGGCGGCGTTGGTTGCGAAGGGGAACTGGCAGATCGAGAGCCATTATCCCACTCAAGCCAAACTACGGCTTGAATGGGCCACCCAGCACTTGTTACCGGGACCGTCTGTAGGTTTGTTTGTCTGGACAAATTGAGCTTCCCTGGTTCTGCCGGTGTGTGTGGTTACAACAGCGACGGTTACAAAATTCTGGAGGTGAGCTATGGCTCGTTCCAATGTTTGCAAGTGGCTGCTGCTAATCCTGACAGCCTGCGTCGTTTCGTCCGGCTTACAAGCGGTGGGACAGTCCACGTTTGGAGCGATCGTGGGCACGGTGAAGGACCAATCGGGATCCGTGGTGCCGGGCGCCACGGTGACCCTGGTGAACGGGGGCAGCTCCGCCACGCACACGACGACGAGCAGTGCTTCGGGGAATTATGAGTTCCCTAACCTTGATGCCGGAACTTACCAGATAACCATCCAGGCAAGCGGCTTCAAGGACCAGGTCTTCGACCACCTGGTGTTGCAGGCGCGCGATACGCGGCGCATCGATGCCAACCTGGCCGTGGGTGCGGCTTCGCAAACGATTGAGGTGCAAGCCGCGGGCGACGTGATCACGACCGATACGTCTAGCCTGGCGTCGACCAAGACGACGCATGAACTGGTGGATCTGCCGGTGGCCGTCTATTCGCGCTCGAATGGATCGACCAGTCCCCTGCTAACCCTGACCACGGAACCGGGCGTGCAGGTGGACGATAGCGGCAACCTGGCCATCGCCGGCACGACGCCGGCACTGATGTCGTTCACCATCGATGGCATCAGCAGCGTGGACGTGGAAAATAGCGGCCCAATCGCTGAACTGTTTCCCTCGTTCAACTCCATCTCCGAGATCCGGGTCAGCGAGACCAACAACAACGCGGAGTACAGCGGAGTGGCAGACGTGACGACCACGTCGCGCGCCGGCACCAATGACTACCATGGCGGGGTCTTTGAGAATCTTGAGAACACGGCCCTGACGGCAGGCAATCCTTTTACCGGCAAGCCATCCCTGCACATGAATGACTTTGGCGGTTTTGCCGGCGGCGCGGTGAGAATCCCTCACCTCTACAACGGGCATGACAAAACATTTTTCTTCGGCAGTTATGAGGGTCTACGGTTACCGCGTGAATTTCCGCTGGTGGAAAGCTTTCCCAGCGAAGATATGCGCAGTGGCAACTTGTGGAACTACCTGGTAGCCACGCAAGGCACGACGACACCGGCGATCAACAACTATGACGGTACGCCGATTCCCTGCACCGGCCCGTCGAACTGCTCGGTTCCCATTTCTCCGGTAGCTGCAAATACGATCAAATACCTGATGCCGGAGCCGAATAGCGGCCCCAGCGACTCTTTCCAGAACAACTATGTCACCAATTTTCCGGCGCCGATTTCGAGCAACCAGTTCGATGTGCGTATCGATCAAACGATCACCTCCAATCAGACAATTTATGGCCGGTACACTTTCAAGAACCGCTCGGTGACGACCGCTCCCGCGGTAAACTGCGTGGGCTTCTGCGCGACCAGCTTGTCGCCATTGCTGGGCGGCGTCGACCAGCCGGAGCAGGATCGCGGATTGACGGTGGCCTACAACTACACCATCACCCCCCGGGTGATCAACGAGTTTCGCGGCGGGTTTAACGCCATCCGCACCTCGCTCAACGCGGACGTGAACTCGGAAACGCTGATCGGCCAGGTGGGCATTACCGGTATCCCCGACATTGCTACGGTGCCGACAGTTCCCGATATGGAGATTGCCGGGCTGCAACGGACCGGTGGACTCAATACCACCAGGCAGCAGAGCAAGATCATCCAGTTGCTGGACGACGTGACGTGGATAAAAGGCAGGAATACTTTCAAATTCGGCGGTGATGTTCGCCGGCTGACGGACCATGACGAGAACGTTTTCGGCAATTACCGTGCGGGGCAATACGTCTTTAATCAAACCAGCACGGTGGGGGCGACGATTGGCGATCCTTACACCGAGTTTTTGTTGGGGTACCCGGATAACACTACCCTGGCGCAGGTGACGAACCCGGCGATGAACGGCCTGGGCTACTCCTATGCGTTCTTCGGACAGGATGACTGGAAGGCGACGCCGTATCTGACGATCAATGCAGGGTTCCGGTACGAAATCCACCCGCCCCTGAAGGACACGCACTACAACACGGCCGCCTTTTTGCCGGACTATGACGAGAACGGAATTCATGGCGCAGTGGCGGTGCCGAATGCCCAGGGACTCACCTACACCAATCCCGGTTTCCAGGCGTCGATTGCGCCTACACCTATTCTTACCGCGGCGCAGGCCGGCCTTCCAGTGAAACTGCGCTATACCTACAAGAGCGACTACGGTCCGCGCATCGGCTTTGCCTGGCGGCCAAACCACAACAACAGCACGGTGATCCGTGGTGGCTGGGGACGGTTTATTGAGTCGCCGTTGGGCTTCTCGCTGGTTTCCGGTTGGGCGGTGAGCGCCAGCTTTGTTCCCGAGTACTTTAATACCTATAGCCCCGTCGACGGCAGCGGCGACAACCTCAGCTTTCCTTCGCCCTTCCCTTCGAACCTGAATCTGCCGGGATCGGCCAGCTTCGAATATGCCTTTCCCATCCACTACAAAGACCCTTCCGTACAGCAGTGGAATCTGACCTTCGAACATGACTGGGGTCACGACATCGGGATGCGGCTGTCTTATACCGGGAGTCATGGGGTCAACCTGGAAAACTTCAACGACCTGAACCAGGTGCCCGCGAACACCGGTGAGGCGGCACCGCTGGAGTATCCCATCTGGGGCATTATTCAGAGCGTGGTCAACCAGGCGGTCAGCAACTACAACAGCTGGACGGCGGTGATGGAGAAGCGGATGTCGCATGGGCTGCAGTTCCAGGCCAGCTACGTGCTCACCCGGGATCTGTCGGACGCGGGGGGCGCGGTTCCGACGCAATTTGCTCCGGCGGGGGGCAACTGGGTTTCGGATAAGAACAATCCGCGACTGGATTACGGCAATGTGATGTTCGACCGCCGTCACCGCGTGCTCGCTACCTTCATTTACCAACTTCCGTTTGGCAAGGGAGCGACTTTCCTCGCCAACAGCAATCGCCTGGTGGATACGCTGGTCGGCGGCTGGCAATTGGGTGGGGTGACGGTCTTCCAGAGCGGAGCCTTCCTCACCATGGCACAAGAGTCGGTCGATTCCGCGAACACCGGCATTCTTAACACACTGGGCGCTGCCAGGACCGATGTGGTTCCGGGTGTGTCGCCCAAGGCGACGGCGGGTCTCACAAATTCTGCCGGGCCGGTATTCATCAATCCGGCGGCGTTTGCGTTCCCGCCTGCCAACGCCGGGCGGTTTGGAGACAGTTCGGTGGGAAGTGTGGTCGGCCCGGGTACGGACGCTGTTTCTCTTTCGCTGATCAAGTCGATCAAGATTACAGAACGGTTACAGTTTCAATTCGGCGCGCAGGCGGCCAATGCGCTGAATCATCGGAACTTCGATGTGCCGGATACCTACCTCGATGATCTGTCCTTCGGCACGATTTCCGGGTTGCAGAGCGCGGAAGGAGCGGGTCCACGGAATGTGGAGATCACGGGCCGGATCAGCTTCTAGGATGGTTGATGGTGGCGACGACGTAGTGTAGATCGCGGACACCTCCGCTCCCAATGAAAAACGAGTGGGGGAAGCATGGTAGCCCCCTCAAGCCAAAATACGGCTTGACCCCGATTTCCTGCCACGCTGTGCTAGTGTCCTGTCCCTGAAGTTTTTGGAACAATTCGAGGAATCGAAAATGTTCCAGAAACTGCGCTCAGGGGCTGAAGCCCATTTGGTTTTGCAGTGTTTGCGGCACGACTGAAGTCGTGCCCTGATACAAAGCCGAAGAGGAGTTCTTTAACGAACTTTAGGGACGGGACACTAGAGAGGTCGGCGTGTGCGCCTTCCATTAAGGAAAGGCGCATGGAGTATATCAACGCCACAAGCCTCCGCAGGAAATCGGGGCAAATGGGGCACCCAGTATGTTTGTTGCCGGTGGAGCGAGGGAGAGGCTGATATTAGCCTCTCCCTCTTTTATTTTGCGTTGGAGATAACGGTAAGGGGCGGCCCGGGCGGCGGAGGAAGCACCGCGGTTTTGCCGCGGAGGCGGTTGGTCAAAGAGCGGACCCTGCCGACTCCCACGCCAACCCGTTCGGAGGCAAACATGAGGTGGCCGGCGGTGAGACCGGGCAGAACGCGATGGTGGCCCACGGCAGCCAGCGCCATGGATGCAACACAGCCGCATTGGGTGCAGTCAGGCTTGCCCCCAAACTGACAAGGCCCAATGCGCGTTTCGAGATCCGCGGAGAGGGACATCGTGGTGCGGGCGAAGATACACTCCTCCGGCGATTGGGGCGGATGACGAAGCTCTTCAATCATCTTCCGGTTCATCTGGAACTTGGGATAAAGAGGAAAGAGACGCTCCAGCTCGTCAAGCAGCCGACGGCGCACGGCGGGAGAAATAAGTTCCGGGCCCTCCGCACCCTGCTGCGGGGTGAAAAGGCTAACCCAGATTCGCTTTACTTCCGGACGGGCGCTCCAGAAGCGTAGAAACTCTTCCATATATCCGGGACGGTCCGCAATCTGGCCGGTGACCGTGCAGTGGATGGTCACGAAGCTATCGCGAATGGAGGTGAGTATGCGGTCATAAGTGGCCGGTTTGCGACGCTCATCATGCTCCGGTTGCAAACCGTCGATCGACACTACCAGGCTCAGCTTAGAGAGCGCGCTCCAGGCCTTTGGCAGGGCACGGAAGGCGCTGGTGACCAGCTGCACGTGAACGCCGCGACTCTCAAGCTGGGGCAAAAGAACCTCCAGCTCGCGGTAGCGCACCAAGGGGTCGCCGCCGACCAGGGAGAGATGGATGGGCCGCTCGCGATCAACAATCGCGAGCAGCCTGCGGACCAAGTCGTCCCCTTTGTAATCGGACAATTGACGCAGGGTGACACCGCTGGTTCCCAGATGCTCAGGCTCGTAGGCGTAACAACCAGGGCAACGCAGGGGGCACTCGCGCGTAATTTCGATCGAAAGGCTCGGCTTCTGGCCGGCGAGGATGCTGGCCCAGGCGTTCAGCACTTCTGATTTCTTCATGAATGATCCTCAGGGGATATCAAATGCTGGTTCCAAAACTGTCTCTTTGACGAAAAGCTTCCGGAGCGGTTAGGACTCGACAGTGCTGTCTTCTGATGCAGACAACAAGAAATTGGAACTCAAGCAAGAGGCTCAGCGTGGTTTCATGTTTCTTATGATATTCAAGAATGGCCTTCAGGAGTGGAGTTTCGCACTGCGGAGAGCTGAGGAGGTATCGCTGGCTTCCGCTGCAAGCAGGCGGGTGTTGCCGGCTGGAACTGCAAGGCAGCTCCAGCCGGTTCGGGCTGGGAGAATAGTCGTAAGCCGGAGAGATCTGGGTAGCCCACCTCGTGCTTGGGGCCCCGCTCTGGGAGTTGTGCATGTTGATGCGAGTTTTCTCCAAGAAACCCAGACTTTCCCGGATTTCGACGAAAAGCGGTGTGGCGCCATTTGGCGCTATCGCTCCGCTGGATTTAGGCGTTTAATTATGCTCGGAGTAGATGTAGAATTTTCGGCCGCACAGCTTGCGGCGAAGGCCTACTCCCAAATCAGGCGTACTTGGAGAGAACGATGGGGCCAGGATCCAAGACGACACTTACGGTTCGCTTGCTCAAACAGCGGCGGGACGAGCTTCTTGGGGAGTTGCGCGCCCTGGCGCCGGATCTGGTGGCGAAGCTGGAACAAACCCTGGATGCGCTGAAAGAGCAGCGACCCGAACGCGGCGAGTACGAAGGACTCGACCGGCCGGCGGTGATACGCAAATACCTGCTGAAAGTGGGGCGGCCCTCGGAGTTGCGGGAGATACGCGATGCCGTGGCGGCGCCGGCAAGCCGATTCGACGGAAGATCGATCTGGGACGGCGGCAAGCGAGAAGTAGAGCAGGGCCGGATGGTGAATATAGCCGACCAGGGCAAGGGCGAGGACTGGATACTTTCACTGCCCGAGTGGGAGCGGAACTCGTAGCTGCCGAACCGAAACACAACGCAAATCTTGTTCCATCACCCGCCTATGCGGTGGCCGGAGTCGAGTGCTTCTGGCGGTAGCGGATGACCAATAACCTCACGGTCAGGGCTAACCCACCTCCAATTATGGTGCTGACGGCGCGGTGGTAAGCCACATCCTTGCCGGGCAGGCTGTTGAGAGCAAGCAAACAGACAATGTATGCGGTGAGACAGAGGGTAAAGAGACCGTAGTTCACGTTGTTGAGTGAGTACGAGAACCAGGCAAAGAACAGGGTCAAGAATGCCAGAATGGGCGGCGCAGGGGCCAGGTGGACAAGAAAGAAGCTGGCAAAGACTGCCCCGGCAAGAGTGCCGATGGTCCGCGCAATGGCCCGACTGGCCGTGTCGCTCAGTCCGGGCCTGAGGACGAGCAACGCGGTCATGGGGATCCAGTATCCGTTGGCAAAGCCGAAGTGGCGGTAAATTTCTGTACTCACCCCAAGCGTGACAGCTAGACGAAGCGCGTAAGGCACTGCGCTGGAGGCGGGACTCCGCTTCATCAGGGAGCGGGCGGCCTGTTCCACGGAGAAACGCAGCGCCTGGTGCTCTTCCCTGACATAACGCGCGACTGACCGCAGATCAGTGCGCAGCTGTTGGAGGAGGTGGAGCAGGATACTCGAAGTAAGGATCTGCAAGGCGCTCCCGGCCATGACCAACCCCGAACGGATCGCGGCCGCCCGGGGCGAAAAGGGGAAAGCGGAAGCGACGAGAAGAAAGACGATGGACTGCTGTCCGACCCAACTGACCCCTGGTTGACGCAGAGAAAGCATTCCGTAGACGAAGCCGGCTCCGGCCGCGATGAGCACCAGGATGAAGTTGGTGTGGCCGGCAACCATACCAACGAAGGTTGCAGCGCCAATTCCCAATGAGGCCAGGATCATGGGAAGGAGGCGGGAATCGTCGATATGCTGCTTGGCGCCAAAACCGACGGTAAAGGCACCGCCGGCGGCGATCAATCCCGCGCCCGGCCGTCCCAGCCAGATGCCGAGGGTGAGACAGATCGATATGGGAAGAACAAAGATGAGATCGGCGCGAAAGGACTGCGCTTTCCAATCGAAGACGAGGCTGTCGGTGAGGAAAGGGGCGGCGGATGCAGGGGACGGTACTGACATTCTGTGGGGCGGCTCTTTCTCAAGAACGCGGCGGCTTAAGCGATATTAGAGCATTTGCCTGGTTGCGAAGCCTCTCCGATCGCCCATCCGGTCGACACACTCGGTTGCTGCCCGGCAGGAACGTCGATAGGATACAAGAGCATTTTGACTTCACCGCTGATGAGAGGTGCGGCCTTGTTTGAGCAGGGACTGCTGGAGGAAAAGCGTGCAGAGGTGGCCAGGTTCCCTTAGTCTTATTCTCTTGTTCGGTTTGGTGGGGGCGAATCGGTTGGCGTTGGCCCAGGGCGGCTTGAGTGACAAAGATCTGCAACAACTGATGCAGAATTTGAAGGATGACGCAGGACCCTTCCGGCAGAACTTTACCAACGCGCTGAAGAAGAGCACGATCCGTGGGACCACCCAGGAGAAGGATGCCAAGGAGCTGGCGGACACCTTCGCCAAACAGGCAAACACCGCTCTCGAGACTTTCAAGCACCACCAGAAGGCGGATCAGGAGGTCGTCGATCTGGTGCATACCGCGGGGCAAATCGATCCGTTGGTCTACAGCCTTCAGCTGAATCCGCAGACCAGATCGCGGTGGGAAAGATTGCGCACAGAGTTGCACCAGATCGCGCAGGCCTTCGGGATACCGGAACCTTACCTGGCACTGCCGCCGGGGAGCGCTTCTGCCACCTTCAGCACTACTGGAACGTGCCTCAATGCTGTGGGTATCGAGCGGTCGCGACAGCTGGTGAACGAGTGTATTCAGGTTTCGCCTTCGACTCACCCGCCATGCAATGCGCAGAATGCTTGCTCGCTGATCGTGGAGGAAATCAAGAGAGGCTGTGCGCTGATTGGCCAGGGAGCGCCGGGGTTCTGCGCGGAGTATCGGTAGGGAATATTCCGGAAGGATACCCACAGCTGATTTGCGGGATTCAGCAAATGCGATCGTGGGGGCTAACCCCGGATTTCCTGTGCAGCTTGGTGGCTCCGGCGCACCTCATGCGGCTTTCCTTAATGAAAGCCGCATACGACGGTCCCGTCCAGTGCAGCGTACAGGAAATCCGGGACGCCCCATCGTTTTCGGCCCAGGTACGCTTTGGCGAACCTGGGGCACCCGTCCTGTTCCTCCGGGTCTGGCTATTGGGGTGGGGCCTTGGGGAGACTGAGCAGGTTGGCGAAGATGCGGTAGGCTCCGGGGACACCTTCGGGCAACTGGCGGTAGAGAGCATAGGCAATATAGACGTAGGCGCCCCGGCCGTAACGTGCGTAAAGTAAGCCACCCTTTTGCTCATCCTGCCCCGGGTCGTTGGTCTGGGTCAGAGCCTGGTAACGCGGGTCCCATGAGTGCATGAAGGAATGACCACGCTCCTCAACCCAGCCCTGGAAGTCGGCAGTGGTGATTTTATTGGGCCAGGAGAGTAACGGATTCTGCGGCTGCAATATCTGGACCGGATCACTCTCATCGACCACCTTTTCCGGATCGCCGGTAAGACTGATCGGGTAGGGGCCGTAGTTATGGTCGTACTCACGGGTGTTGTACTGGACGATGAGCACACCGCCCTGCTTTACGTAGTCGAGCAGGCGGCCGTTGGAAGCGGCAAGCTCAGGACGCGCGGCGTAGGCTCTAATGCCGAGCACGATGACGTCATAGGCCGCCAGGTTGCCATTGTTGATATCGGCTGCCTGTAACAGGTGTACTGCTACTCCCATGCTTTCGAGAGCCTGGGGAACCTCATCGCCAGTGCCCATGACGTAGCCCACCTTGAGACCGGGAGCTACCTTGACATCAACACCCACCAATTTGTACGGACCAGGCTGGTAGTAGTTGTAAGGGCGCAAGCCAGGGTAGCCGACCGTCTCATATCCTTGCGCGTACTGGCGCCCCTGGTACTCGGCGACGGGAGTGACCGAATAACTGGCGGCAGCGAGGTTCTTTGGCGTGACAGTGAAGGTGAGGGTTTGCTCGTCACCCTCTTTGTGGGCGGTAAACGGCAAAGATTGGGGCGTGGATTGCCAGCCCGCGGGGAGATCCAGGCGCACATCCCCAGGATGCGATGCCTTCACATTGCTGCGGACGCGAACGTTGACCAGCGCAGTCTCACCCTTATCCCCATCAAGCGGAATGATGCCCGCTGTAGCCGTTGCCGCCACGGAGACAGCCGGCGCTATCAGCAGTGGCTGATAGACACCGCCGCGGCCAACCACATGCTGAACGGTTTGCACCGCCTGGGCGGAACTGACGGAAACACCATCGACGGTGAACTCGAGCCAGGCCTCCAACGGATAAGGGGGGAGCGGTTGGTTGAGGCACTCCACGCTGTCAAGGTCGTAATAGGGCTGGGCCACCGTCTTGCGATGGAAACATGCCTTGGTTACCTCGGCGTCCAGGGGCGCCGAGACCTTGAATTCCGCGCTGAGGCGCTGGTTGGCCTGCAAGCCGCCCAGGGCGGGTGATGAGGCGGCTATGTGCCAGTCACCGGTACCGGTGGAGCGCAAAGAGACCTTCTTTATCTGCACGGGAACGTCACTGGCATTGGTGAGGTAGGCAGTGACCCCGAACGACTGGCCAGGGACAGCGGTGGTGAAGGTATCCTGCGCGTCTACGGCAAAGCCGGCTCGGCCACGATCGGGGTTGGGAGGAGCGACGACGGCGGTGAGCGTGACCCTGAGCGCCTCCACGATAGCGCTGTTGAATTGAGCCTCCTTTACGCCGAGCTCATGAAGGACATTGTATTTGTCCTGAGCAGAGAGATCGGAGGCGGTTACTTTTTGCATCAGCAACTGCGTTTGTTTCAAACCGGCGGCGAGCATCGGGACGAGCCTGGCCGGCTGCGCCGGGGAGAAGGTGCGGGTGGCCTGGTCGACGGACGCGGCAATCTGGCGCAAGCCGGCGGTGAGGAAGGGGTGCTGGCCTGGGGCAAGGGAGGCTATGCCGACGATGGAGGTGTCAATGCCATCAAAATACGAGCGCTCTGTATCCGAGGTTGGCACGCGCGATCCGTAGCGGTGGTAGGGGACGTCAAAGGCGCCTGGGAGGGGGATGCCGGTGCCGCCGTTCTGGGATTTTTGCAGGCCGAGGCCCTCGCGACCGAGCTGGATATAGGAGCCGCCGAGAGCGGGGTCATAGGCACCCTCATGGATGGTGACGTTGGCGGTAGGCACGGCATTGGTCCACTTGCCGGCAACGTAGTCATAGAAGCGCACCGGGGCCCACTTGCCGGTGGCGTAGTCGTACATACCCTTCGGAGTGACGGAGAAGGAAGGAACGCGGGCATAGACTTTGAGCGGCGTCCAGGGGAGAAGGCCGGCCTTGATCTGATCGGGAAAGACGGTGGGGTCTCCGGCGGCCTTGAAGGCTTCCTGTGCCATTTCGCCAGAGACCTGGTGCTGGCCGTGGCCGTCGGTGATGCCGCCAACGAAGACGGCGGTGAGGACCAGGGGGCGATTGAGGCGGACGGCGCGAACGACGTCGTAGAGGACGCGTTGGTGTCCCCAGACGGCCAGGGCTTCCTCGAGGGTCTTGGAGAAACCGAAATCAGCGACGCGGGTGAAGTACTGATCGACTCCGTAGCGGCGGCCGGCAGCCAAAAGCTCCTGGGTGCGCACCAGCGCGAGCTGATCCCAGAGGTCATTGGACATGATGTTCTGCCCACCCTCGCCCCGGGTCAGCGTGAGCAGAGCCACGCGTGCGCCCTGGCCACGGGACTCATAGGTGAGCATGCCGCCATCCTCGTCGTCGGGATGGGCAACGATCATCATGATGCTAGCGCGGGTGGCAAGCTTGCGCAGCGACTGCTGGAGCGCTCCAGAGCCACGATCGACCCGCAGAGGTTGATAGTCAGGGGTTGCGGCAATGGCGGTGGAGGCTGGGATCTGGGCCGAAAGAGGGGTCGCGGCGAAGAGCAGGGCGGCGACGAGGCTTAGGGTTAGGAACGGAGTCCTGCAGCATGTCATAGGCAGTTTGCTAGCTATAGCATATGACAGGATCAAAGTCGCTGACCCTTACCGTATTCTGCGGTGAGAATATTGAAGGCCGAGGTTCGCGGTATCCCTGCCTTTCGTGAACGCGGAAGGACGGGGCGCCCGGTCATTTTGCCGAGAGGATGAGCCGGGTGACGAAGAAGGACCAGGGTCTGGTACGCGGTATCGGCCTGCCGGGCGCGATTTCGCTCAACATGATCAATATGATCGGGGTGGGGCCGTTCGTCACCCTGCCGCTGATCGTGCTGGCGATGCACGGACCACAAGCCATTCTGGGTTGGGTCCTGGGAGCGGTGCTGGCGGCATGCGATGGACTGGTGTGGGCGGAGCTGGGGGCAGCCATGCCCAAGGCCGGGGGATCGTACGAGTATCTACGAACCATCTATGGGCCACGGCGTACAGGAAGATTTCTCTCCTTCCTCTATATCTGGCAACTGAGTTTCAGTGCGCCGCTTTCGATCGCGTCAGGGTGCGTGGGCCTGGCGCAATATGCAGGCTACCTTTGGCCCGCGTTGCGTAAGGTGTATTTTTCCTATCAACTGCCCATCCCGGTCCCGTTTGTACACACGCTACCGCTGTCGATCCTGCTCGGACCCGGCACTTTAGTGGCAATGCTCTGTTGCGTGATCGCGGCAGCGTTGCTGTATCGCAACATACAGAGCGTAACCCGGTTTTCAGGGTTGCTGTGGTTGGGGGTGATGGGCACGATGCTGACCGTGATCCTCACCGGGTTGCTGCACTTTCACGCCAGCCTGGCCTTCGACTTCCCGGCCGGCGCGTTTCAGCTCTCAGGCGGATTCTTCACCGGGCTGGGAGCGGCGTTGCTGATTGCGACTTACGATTACTGGGGAGCCTACAACATATGCTTTTTGGGCGCGGAGGTACGCGACCCAGGACGAACGATTCCGCGTGCGATTGTGTGGTCGGTGGGGCTGGTGGCGGCGCTGTACCTGCTGCTGAATACCAGCGTGCTGGGGACGATACCGTGGCAGGAACTTATCGGTCAGGCGGGAGCAAATGCGCGGCTCAGTGTGGCGGCGGTGGTGGTACAGCGAGTGTATGGCGCGACGGCAGGGCGGATCGTCGCGCTGCTGGTGGTGTGGACGGCGTTTTCGTCGGTGTATGCCCTGCTACTGGGCTATTCGCGTGTGCCCTATGCCGCGGCGCTGGATAACAACTACTTCCGCATATTCGCCCACGTGCACCCCCGCCATCGCATCCCCAACGTCTCTCTGCTGATGCTGGCCGGCGTGTCTATGTTGTTCTGTATGCTGCAGCTAGCGGACCTGGTAGCAGCGTTGGTGGTGATACGGATCCTATTACAGTTTCTGTTGCAACAGGTTGGGGTGATGGTTTTGCGACGCACGCAGCCGGACCTGGAGCGGCCGTTCAGGATATGGCTCTACCCCTTGCCGCCCCTGGTGGCCATCGCAGGCTTTCTTTACATCTTGTTCTCACGGCCACACTTTGCGCGAGAGATATTTTTCGCCATGGTCGTGGTGCTGACCGGAACTGCGACTTATATGATTCGCGCGCACCGGCGGGGAGAATGGCCATTCGCACAACAACCAATACGCGAATGAACCTTAGTGCTTCTCTTTGGCACGCTTCTGCTTAGCCCAGCGAAGCTTCTGCGCAGCGGCGATTCTGGCGCGGCCTTCGGGCGAGATAACCCGCTTGGTGCGCACGGCCCTGGGCTTAGGAGCGGCCAATCCGCTCTTACGCGCACTGCGGGAAACCTTGGGCACGGCGGTTCCGGCAACGAGGTCGCGGGCTTCTGTTAAACGGCTAATTTCGGCATCGATATGGAGGAGTATTTCTTCGATCGTCATCGCACTCAAGTGTAACTCAACCTACGGTAGAGAGCGCAACGGGGACGGGGAAAGGATGGACAATTTTCAGGATTTCAACAAATAAGTCAGGGGCGGGCGTCGTCTGGCAATAGAGGATCGCATTGCCATTCGGCGATCTCAATTCGAGCCGGGGGAATATGTAACTCTTTGGTGGCGGGCACGATCCGGGCCGGTAAGATGCGTACACCTGTAACCACGCGGCGGCAAACCCGGGTACGGGGAGCAAAGACGGCCACAGTTAGCTGCTCACTGAACTGCCTGGAAACAGTAACGTTACGGTCATCGTAGAGCTTGGTGCACTGACCAAATGACCGGACCATTTCGTGCAGCGTACGGCGTGGCGCGCTACCCCATACATACAATTCAACGTGACGTGCATACCGTCGTAATAGGCGTCTGCATTTTGCTCATAGAAACTGGCGACGGCACGAAGGCCGGCGATGAATTGCTGACGACGGCGCTGCTCAACGCTCATTGATTCCTCCATCCCTAAGAACAAGGCCCCGGCCAAATTTGTTGTTTAAGGCATTTTTGCTAATACTATGGTCCGGTGGGATCAGTTACGTGCGCCATTCTTTGGCGGAATGGCGCGTCGGGTTCAGTTTCCTGGTCTACACCATTAGCAAAAATGCCCTAGCGCCTGGGTCAGTTGGGCCGCACGATGCGATTCGCAAACGGCGCAGCGACAGGTTGGCTCCCCAGCCAAGCCGTAACGAGGAAGCATGGTGTCAAATAACTGGCCGGGGCTCTCCGGCTCCTCTGAAGAGCGCGACTCAAGCTGCATCGGGCCTAACCTCGAGAAGGCGGAGCATCCAACAGCCTTTTCTGTTCCCTGTTCCAGCGATGACGGGCCTGAACCCAACGCGCGCGGGCGGTTTCCCGATCGAAGTCAAGACCGCAGCTCCCACCCACCCGGCAGTCACTTGCTCCGACGCTTGCGAAGGGCGGCTCGGGAGACCATGCGAGGGAGCGCTGTTCGGGGGTAAAGAAGGCGAGTCCAGCGATGATCTGATTGACGGTACGCGGCGGGGTAGCCAGACCCTGGTCCGCAGCGGACGAGGCGGCGGGAACGGTGTTATTCGGAGATACATGTTTATTCTCCATGATTAGAGACAAAAGGGGAGAGGCGCGAACGCGATCGAAGCCCGGACTCACCTCGAGCCGACGCTTACTACCTGTGAGCTTGCTGCCGATAAAGCGGGCCGTCAAGAGAGGGCGGCCATAATGATGAGGATGACGGGAGGGTAAACTAAAAGTAACTATAACGGTGTTTCTTTTATTGTTCTTAGGGGTGATCCACGGTGCGGAGGGAGTAACTTTAAGTTAACTACCCCTTCCTCCTCAGGTTTTTTTGACTTGACTATTGCGCGCCCCAGCGATGCGTGGCATCTTAGCGTTGCCGGGTTCCCTGCAAGCTGATTGGATCTTTTCTTCTGCCAGCTTGGGGCGGTTCATGGAGAAGTGGAACGACGCCTGGCGAATGCTGGAGCAGCCGCAAGAAATGACACCAAGTGAGAGGAATCTATGAGGCGGTACGGGCATAGCACGACATTTCCCAGACTTTGAGCGCAGGCAAGACCGATATTTGGATGCCGGTGTACATCGGTGACTACCTTGCCGACACCATGCACCTGAGTACGGAACAGCATGGCGCCTATCTTTTACTTCTCTTCCACCTCTGGCGCCGTGGGATTCTGCAAGACGACGATGTGGTGCTGGCACAGATCACGGGCCTCTCGATAAAGGCATGGGGCATCTGCCGGGCGGTGCTGGCGGAATTTTTCGATATCCGCGATGGGCACTGGCATCATGGACGCCTGGAACGGGAAAGAAGCCGGACCGCAGCCAAGCAGCAATCCAATGCCAGCCGAGCCAGATTAGCCTCGAGTAACCGGTGGAACAAAACAGCACCCCTGCCTGCGGAGCATGTTGAAGAGGGCGAGTGCGTTGAGAATGCTTCAAGCATTGCTTCGAGCATTCCTAACGCCATGCTTGGCGATGCCAAATCACAATCACAACCACAGTTATTAGAAACATTCCCTTCCTCGAGCAATGTGAGCGAGAAACGTGCTCCTGATGGGCGCCATACGCCCTTTCGCCTGATTCTTGGAGAGTACTGGAGCACTAAGAATCATGCGTCTCCTGAAATGCCCTGGCAGGGACGTGACGCCAAGGCGCTCAGTGACTTTCTGGCGGCCAGCCCCAGCTTAAGCGAAACACAGTTCCGCAAGATGTTAGACAACCGAGCTAAGTCGGCTGTTGCTCATGGCGACCGCGTGTACCTGTGGATTGCAAACCTGACCCGCTTCCAGGAAGAAATCACTGTTTATAACAAGCCGGCATCGGCAGGAGGAAGCAATGCCAGCAGAGCAGAAATCAATCGCAACAGCGTCGTCAGCGCCGTCGACCGGGCACTGGCCCTGGCTCGAGAGCACAGTGATCGAGCTAGGCAAGCTGGCGTTGAGCAGGCAGCTTTCACTGACCCCGGAATGTCTTTTGCTGATGGCCGAGGACCTGCTCGATGTGCCCTGGCGATACCTGGAAATAGCGATCACGGGATGGAGACGGGGCACGCTGCGGATGGGCAAACCGGAACAGATGGACCGCTTCCCCACGGTCCGTCAACTGCGTCTGCAAGCCGATCTTCTGCGGCTGGAAGGATCACAGACCAAGGGGAGCGGTTGCAATTTGAGCGGGAGGTGACCACATGGTGAGCGGGATGAAGCATTCGGACAGCAGCTCTGAAGAGCGGGAAGTGTACGAGCAGATTTTTGCCGAGGTGAGGAACGCATCTGATTTGCGGCACGCGATCGCACGCGCGGTTCGACAGTTACGCGAGGCGATGGAGAAAGAGGACAACTGCGCGGTCACCGCGGCGCACGTACGCAACCTGACGGATATCGATCCCCAGGCACTGGCTTCGGCATACGTGCTGGCGGAGAAGACTTGCACCTACTGGCCCAGTCCGGGACAGATACGAGAGCTCGCGGGATGGTCGGAGGAAAGCAGGGCTGGGGCGGCGCTCGAGTGGGTCTGCAGTTATCTGGAAAAACACGGCTGTGAGGGACGCGCCCTGGGCGGCGGGGTGAGGTTCGGGGAAGACGAGACGGGACGGAGAGTGCTGCTGGAAACAGAGGCGGTGGTCGCGGCACCGACCCTACCGGCGGAGATAGAACTTGCCCTCGCGTTGTTAGGCAGTGGCTCAGCCAAGCAGGGTTTGCGCTATGTGAGTCAACATCCCGTAGTTAAAGGGTGGGACAACTTTTCCGGTGATTCGGCCACAAGGACCGCGGAACGCATAGAGGGGCAGTGGGCTCGTTGTTACCTACGCGCGATGCGGAAGAGCCACGACGAAAGGCATTCTTTACATTCTCCAGCGGTGAGGAGGACTCGGTGACCAATGAAATGGAACTGGCCAAGATGGATATCTACGCGGCGTACACGACTTATCGGCCGACACACGCGAAGCAAAGGAACTTAGGCGAAGCGATTTTCCTGGTTGCGCTGCAGGACTACCACAGCCTTGATGACCTGGTGCACCGGAACGCAGAACAGTTTCTTTACCCGCGCACGCGCGCGTGGCAGGACCACTATGACTGGGCGGTCGCTTTGGCCGAAGAGCTGAATCCTGCCTGGCTGCGTGAGGGGCTGGACAGGTTCAAGGCTAAGTGGGACGAGCAACGTTCCGAACGTAAGGCACTGGAAACCGAGAAGGAATTGAAGAGGCAGTTGAAATTGGAGAGGAGACATAGACCCGATGAAGAGCAACACGGTAAACGGATTCATCCTGACGGGCTGCATGTTCCCGCAAGACATATACGAAGTATTGGCCCTGCTGTTCAGCCGGCGCGCAAGGCGTGCCGTGTGCGGGCTGGTGACGTTGCGCCGAGCCTATGAATATGTGCTGGTGACGGCAACTCTGGAGGGAGTACGGCCAGTGCGAAGGCCGTACTACGAGGGGTACGTGGATGCGCTCGATATTCTGGGCGCCCGGGCCGCGTTGATAGCCCGGACTCTTTGAAGAAAACCGAAGAATGGGAGAGCGTGGATGAGCGATGAACCGAGCCCGAGTGAGTTTCTTATCTCCAAGATGGAAGGCATGGACGATGTGACCCAGGTTCTGATCGTCACACGTACAGGCGAGGGCGAGATCAGCTACGACAGTTGTGGCCAGATCGCCGCGGATACGCTGGGCATGATTGAGTTCGTACGTGTCGCCGCAGCGGAGCACCTTCGCCGTGAGTTGTATGACGAGGATGTGGATTGATGGGGTACTTGCGCCAGCATTAGTTGCAGGTGGAGTGGAAAAGCAGGTCCGCGTTCGACTTCGCTCAGGGTCTGTAACTTTGTGGTTTTCGCGAAAAATCTGATGCTGAAAACAAACAGCTTAGGTGCTTCCAAAATCGGGACAGGCTCTCCTCATGACAAACGAGTGGGGGAGGCATGGTAGCCCACTCAAGCCAAACAACGGCTTGAATGGGGCACCCAAAGCTTTTGTTGCCGGTGTAATTTGCCCCTTGACTTGCCACAGGCAAGTCCGCTCCTCAAGCTCAAGAGGGGTACTTCCGCCGATTCATTTTTAAAGTGACAGATTGCGGTCTTAACGGTTTCAGCGGGGAGCAAGTATGGATGAGACCGAATTGATCGCTGCGGCTCGCTCGGGTGACGAAGATGCGTTCACGGAGCTCTATAAACAGCACCTTGGTTACGTGAAGGCAGTAGGCCGGGCCATCCTTCGCAAGAACGACCTGGATGATATGTGCCAGGATACGTTTCTGTTAGCTTTCACACGGTTGCATAGCTTTGAAGGCAACTCGCAGTTTCGTACGTGGCTTACCCGTATCGCGGTAAACCAATGCTTGATAACTTTGCGCAGAGAACGGCAGACGAGTAACGGAGATTTCAACCTTATACAGGTGGATACAGAGCCACTTGCCGATGACGTTCGCGAGCAATGCATCTTTGCGCGCGCGGATAAACACCTCGAAGGCGTGGCGGCGCGGTTGGACCTGGACAGATTGCTGCGCGTGCTAAAGCCCTTTAAACGGCGGGTTCTGGAGATGGCCTACCTCGAAGGGATGCCGGAACAGGAGATCGCGGAAGTATTGGGAGTGGAGCCCGCTTGCGTGAAGAGGACGATACACCGCGCCAAGCGAAAGGTGCGAAAAATATATGAGAGGGGAACTTTTTAGGGTTATTCCGAATCTATATTGGTGACTCTCACAATCGATCACCCGAATAGATGACAAGCTCTCGTACGCTTGCTTCTAATTGCGCTCCCAGCGCGTGCGACCTTGGGACTAAGCGACGAGACGCCGGCTCCACGGGTTGCGGAGGAAGGTATGCCTGCTCAGTCCCCAATCGTTTGCATCCTCAGTGAGGTCGATGCCAAATCTTTTGCCTCTGGGGGTATTGCCCATAAGTGCTCGAGCAGGCGCCACCACCATTACTCAAAGAACGAAGCGGAAGCTTTGGTGATGGCCGGTGAATTGGTGTGGCTGGGTAAACATAAGAAGATCGCTACTTTCAAGAATGCACGCTCGTGGATCAAGACCTATACCCGTAACGAGTATGGCGAAGTAATCACTTGCGGAATGCAATTAGTGCCAGGCGGCGGGTTTTGACGCTCCTTTCGAAATAGACCTTACATGTCAAGCATAAGAGCTCTGCTGATCCTGATGTTGGGCGCGGCCACAGCGTATGGCGGGACCATCACCGGAACACTGCTAGGCCCTTCAGGCCTGCCAATCAAGAACGGCACGCTGACCTTCGGGCTGCAGCAAGCCGGACTAGCCATCGGCACGGGGAGCGTGATCCCAACCAGCGCCTCATGCTACACGTCCGCTGACGGCTCGGTGGTCGGGATTCCTAACCCGCTCACTTTACCCAATACTTCGATCACCTATGGCTCGGGCACCATGGCGGCCGGGATCTACTACGTGGTATTCACGTTCTACACCAGCGGTAACCTGGAGACGCTGGCCTCACCCGAGCTCAAGGTGCAACTCACGGGCACCGGGTCGCTGATCATTTCGCCGCCCGCTACCTTTCCCGCGGGCGCTGCAGGCATGCGAGTGTACGTGGGCGCGATCAGCGGGGCGGAGACGGCCCAGGGCAACTCCTCAGGACCCACCGGCACCTTCGTGCAAAACGAAACACCGGTGACCACGGGGGAGACCATTCCCGACGGTGAACGATGTTCCCTGCACCATCGCATTCAACGACACGATCATTCCCTACTCCGGGTACAACGTCTCACTGCTTTCCTCGAGCGGCAACGCCTACCCTGGCTGGCCGCAAGCATGGCAGCTGAATGGCGGCCAGAGCGGTACGGTTAACATCTCAAACGGCGCCCCGCTGTGGAATGGCACGGTCATTTATCCGCAGCCGATTCTGTCACAGCCACTGAATCATGGGCCGCAAAGCATTTCGGGACTGGTGAACATGACCGGGTACGACCTGCTCAACCTGGGCGCACTGGGCGTCGGCACCAGCACCCCGGCGTGGCCGGTTGACGTGGAGAACGGCTACATCAACACCAACCTTGGCTACCTGGTCGCCGGGGGAGCGGGCTCGATCGGGCAGTGCCTGGTCTCAAATGGCACCTACTTCGGCCCGGGGAGCTGTGGAACACTGCCCGCGCTCTACTACCAGTATGTACAAACCAACGGCTCGTTACTGGCGCAGGAGCCGTACCTGAACTTTACGCCGAGGTTTACCCTGGACACCAACGCCGGGGCCACACGCACCGATATCGACCTCGCTGCAACAGCGGTAACGCCGGGTTCGTATAGCAACGCGAACCTGACCGTCGATGGTTACGGCAGAGTCACCGCTGCTACCAATGGCACTGCGATCCCTACCATTCAGGGGCTGATTATCAACTCCGGGATTTGTAACACGGGCAGTACGGCTTTCTCCACGTGCAGCATCAGCGCGACTTGGGCAACCGCATTCGCTAATAGTGCGTATGCCCTTACGTGCACGCCGTCGACGCCTACTGGGTTGGCGCTAAACACGATTTATTTCAGCGCAAAGACGGCTTCAGGCTTCACGCTCACTCTTCAGAACGCGGATTCGAGTGGGGCAAACGCAATCAGCGTGCCGGAGATCGATTGCATTGGGATGCAACCATGAAGCACCGGTAGCTTTTGCCTCAGGGGCTAAAGACTGAGTGAGAACTCGACTTACGAACCCAGTCCCGCCACGCGTCAGAGAACGCTGCGGAACTTTATTTCCGTTGGGCGGCCGTGGCAATCGGAAAGTGGCACATCGAGAGCCATTATCCCACTCAAGCCAAAAGAAGGCTTGAATGGGCCACCCAGCCAATAGTTCTTGGGATAGATGTCCGGGCCGAAGCCCGGACCTACCCAACCGCGGAGTTTACACGCAGACGACACTTCGACACCCGGCAGATACAGATTCGGTCCACACCTACTCATGAAGAAACTGATTGCGCTCCTTCCGATTTTGTTTTGGTGTGCCGGCGTCCAGGCACAGAATATCGAAGGCCAGATCATTGCGTCCCAGTATGGCAAGTGGAGGGTTCACCCGCCCGCTGTTCACCGGCAGGAGCAGCAGCAATGGCGCTTAGCGTAAACCTGGCGCAGATCAACTCTGCCGCCAAGGGAAACAGCGATCTGAGGGAGACGCTGACCGCTATACATCTGGCACTGCAGTCTCTTTACGCGCAGACGGGCACGACGCCGTTGACCAAGATAGACGCGAGCACCGCTCCCTTCACCTCACCCCCGGCGCCTTCTCAGCTCGCGGTGACCGGGGCGAATGGGAGCTTCTCCGTTTCCATCACGACACCCCAGAACGCCACAGGAGCCGTAGCCCCGCGCAACGCAACCAACGCGCCTATTTATCAGGAGATCTCCAGCTCACCGGTGGCTAACTTTGCTTCGGGAGTAACAACCTACCCGATCAGCACCAATACCAGTTATGTCTTGCCTAATCCTGGCGTGACTCTCTACTGGCGGCTGCGATCGAGTTATAACCAACAGAACTGGAGCAGCTATATCGCTCAGCCGGGCGCGGTCAGCTCCGGCCTGATGAGCTCTGCGGCGACCGCGACCAACCTCTCCCTTAACCAATCCAACTATGCGACCGTGGACTCGGTCGCCAACGGTAGCACGGCCACGGTACGGGTCTATGGGTCGGGAGGTGTCGGCACTTCGTGGACCTCAATCCTTGGTAACAGTTCTAAAGTAATTGCCTCTGGGACCATCCTGAATGTCGCTTACGCCACCAATGGTTTCGTGGTCTGGGATGGACAGAAGTATCAGCTCAAGCCGCAACTCGCCCAGACCTTCTCTGACACCTGGGTGCCGGTAGGCAAGATGTCGGTCATCGCTAACGCAAGCGGCCTGGTGTTGCCGGTGATTCATGCCGTGGTGACCGGCGGCGCCATCGTCGCTTACCAGATCATCAACCCCGGCAATGGACTCACCGCGGCGCCTACGCTGACGATAACGGATAGCTCTGGCAGCGGCGCAACAGCGACGGCCGTGGTGGCGGCCGGCGCAGTCACGCAGGTCACTCCGGGAAGCGCAGGCAGCGGCTATTCCAGCACGCCAACGGTGACGGCCTCCGGCGGCGTAAGTGGTGGAGTCAACGGCGGGGGCGGGGCTAGCGGCAACAACGGGGGGAGGCTCTACGCCGATGTATAACCTGCACCAGCAGTACCTGGATATGGCGAGCGGCTTTCATGTGATCGAGCTGCGCGACGAACGGGGCAATCGGCATTTGATACAACTGGCTGTCGGCCACGACGCTTGCCCCGCATGCGGAGCGGTTCACCCCAAAGACAATCTGGACCAGCTGGATCCGGCAGCCGCCGTCGCTCAAATCAACGAGGCGCTGAATACGTCGCAGCGGCAGATGCTTAACTATGCCGGCAAGCACGGACTCACCGTGAGATGAGGCGCATCACGCTGCGCCAGGCGACCCGGCAAGACTGGCCTGCGATTCAGCAACTCCACCGGGAGCATCAGGCCGCGCAGGGCACCAATTACGAGCTTCCCGACCTGTTCGGTCCCGCGATCGCCATCGCTCTGGTGGGAGTGGAAGAGGGTGGGCCCATCCGGAACTGCATCTACGTGGAGACGATCGCCGAGTTGCGTTTTGTCGGTTGCGATGCAAAAGCCACGGCCTTCGGGCGGCGGGAGATAAAAGGGCTTAGTTACGTGCTGAAACTCCAGGGCTTTCGCTGGCTGGAGTGTTTCGTACCTCGGCCACTCAAGAAGATGATCGAGAAACCATTGCAGCGAGCGGGGTTTGCTTGTGTCGATCGCGAGCTCGCACACTTCGCCAAAGACCTGAGAGGACAAAATGAGCAGAGGGCAATCCACGCAAGCATTCAACACCGCGTCGAACGAGAACGCTACTGACTTTGGCAACGCGCAGTCGGCCTTCGGCTCGACGGAAGACGCCATCGGCAACTACAACAACCAACTGGCAAAATTCGTCTCCGGCAACCCTTACACCAAGGGGGGCGAATACGATCAGACCATTAACACCGGCCTGGCCAATGTATCGGACGCGGGCTCGAATTCGCTCCAGGGCGCGCTGCAATCGCAGGCACTGCGGACGGGACAGAATAGTGCCGCCGATGCGGCCACTGCAGCTGCCGGGGCACAGCAGAACACCCGCGACCTGGCCGGCGACTTGGCCGCTGCGCAGCAAAAGCGCATCTCGGGCGAAGCTGCTTACAACCAGGCTGCTCTTGGCGCGTCGGCCGAGCCGATCAGCGCGAATCAGTCGCTCTACGGTGGTTCTCTGAATGCAGCGGATAGCACCCTGGGTGATGAGACGCAAGCGGCCAGGACGCCCGGCTTCTGGGATGAAGTGGGCAACAGCGTTGCCGGCAATCTCGGCAAGGTAGGGAAACTGTAACCATGATCGAGGATCGGGACTACAACACCGATGCTTTGGGTGAAGAGGAAGCCCGCAGGCTGCTCAAGAAAATTCTGTCCCCGGCTGAGGCCCAGAGCCTGGTGATGCCACCGCCCAACCATGCTCCACAGAGCGGCCCGGGAGAATCCACTCCTCTGACCGGCAACCTGGCCATGCCGCCCTCGCAGGCCACCCCGTCGCGGGCTTCGGACTACGAGGACGCCAAACCCGAGAAGGCTCCCCTGGTGCGCCGCGGGCTGGCAGGATACTTTGCCACCGGACCCGCTGCGAGGGGGACACCTGACCGAACCGGCGATCCAAGGTACATAAAGGTTTCCTCGAAGGGGCAGGTTGGTTATCTACCCAAGGCGAATCTTCATGCCGCCATGCAGATCGACGGAAACCTTAAAGTACTGGATGAGCCGTAGGGGAAAAGCGAGCCAGCTCATACAACCGGGGCCCAACTTTATAGCCGGGCCCCGGTTGAGTAAAACAGCGCTTTAGTGGTGTCCCCAGTCATGGTGGTCGTCGTGGTCATGATGGTCCCAATGACCCTCGTGGTAGGCCCAGCCCTTGTCGTAGTGGTCATAGTGAGGGTGGTTCCAGTAGGCGCCCCCATAAGGAGGTCTCTGCCACACTCCGTGCCTCCACTCATACCGTCCGCCGGTCCAGAACCAATAGCCATCGACCCAGGAGTAGCCCGGACCCGGCATAGGACCACGGGCCTCATACCGCAGCGGTGGCGGCGCACCTCCGATATAAATGCCAACTTGTGCGAATGCCGGAGCCGTAAGTGCTGAAGCCAATATCGCGCTGACTATCCATTTTGTTCTCATTGTCTTTCTCCCTTACAACAACCGCCTACTGGATGTAACCCTACTCAACCCGAGAGGTTTCGACCTTTCTTTTGCCGTTCATTGGTTCCATTTCAGGCAACCCTTTGGTGCATGTACCTATGGCTGCACATCCCCTCGATACGCTTGGCTTTGAACCCATTGTTCCCCCGGCACGAGGCAACCCTCGCTCGCTGGCCGATCTTGGATTTGAAACAGTGACACATGCCTTTGGCGCGCATGCCGAGGCGGCAGTACGCAAAACGGCCCGCGACCCGGATTGCCTGTACGCTGCGCTGGGCACGAGTGCGGTCCCGCCTGCCCCGGCGAGCCGTGGGGCCAGCCGGAACCGCATCAGGTTCCCCAACGCAACAAGCTCACCAGAAAATCCGGGGGAGCCACGATTGTTACCTGGCATCCAGCAAATGATCGTGCGTCCGCAGGCGGTGGGCAACATGGAATCCAGTTCCGGCCGCAAGATCGTGCAGCCAACGGATAGCCCTGCCATCAACCAGGCTCTGGCTACCGAAGCAATGCCGGCCTACAAGGCCCGGCTGTTGCAGGCGATCAAGCACATCCCCGGCGCCAGGTTGGCGGCGAGCCGCGATGTAAAGAATCCGGCGCGGCTGGCGGAAAAAATCGCAGGCCAGGGCCAGCCTGCAGAGACAGTAAGCGACTACGGCGCGGCGCAAATCGCGGTCGCTTCGCCGCAAGCGAAAGATGCGGTAGTGGCCGCCGTGAAACAGCATTTCCGAGTGTTGCGTCAGCAGGACAACTTTACCGTCGGCGATCCGGAGTATCACTACCGCGGCTACTCCCTGCAGGTGCTGATGCCCAATGGATCCTCTGAGGAGCTGCAGATCGTGCCTGAAGAGGTTCTGGAGGCGAACCGGCAGGAGCATCACGACTACAAGAAGGTGCGCAACGCGGAGCTCGCTGGCAAGAGCGCCGACCGGGCGCGGGCGGCGGCAAGGGCCATCAACGATTCCGCCATGGAGCGATTCAACTCCAGAAATGGAGTTACGGCTTCGACTATGGAACGCGTGGTGAAGGGTCCGGTCGTTAAAGGGGCCAGGGTAAGGCTATCCGGTGGCGTGCTGGCGAGAGTAGTCTATGTGGATCCGAATATGCGGATCGCGCGGGTGCGCACCGAGGACGGAAGGAACGTTACTGTGCGTCACAAAGACATAAGTCCCACCACGGCCCGACCGTAGCCTTTGCACCGAGCGGACGAGACTCGCCGTCAGCTTTTGGGCGGCCCACCGAGGCGAGTATCTTCCCCGCGCTTGCGTCCGGGCTCTACTTTGGGCTTGGGTTTTGGTGCTTTCTTGGTTTCGCGCTTGCCTTTATCTTTGCTTCCCATGGAACCAAATATTACACGAATGACCGGGCAAAGCGAGATATCGCCCGGCCGCAAAAGGAGAAAAACATGATCCGCAAACACCCTGTAGGCGCCTTCACCCTGAGGCACGATTCCACTGCACCCGGACTGACGATCGGCCGCGACCAGATTCTGGCGAGATATTGGGAGCTGGCCAACCTCGAGCCGGAGAGAACCAAAGGAAACGTCACCGGGCAACTGAAAGCGCTCGATGCCCTCTGCGAAGAGTTGCGCCTGAAACCTGGCGAAACAACTCGCCCGGCCTCACAGGAAGTCTATCGGTCGGCATGGATGGCCGGTTCGTCACGAGCAAATTGACCCCCCACTGCGCCCAGGAAGGGCCCGATGAGAAGCTGTGACCGATCGTTCGCCTGACGCCCGTGACTGCCCAGGGGGAAACATTCCACTCCGGGTTGCATCATGACCGCGACCGATGCGGAAGCTCCTCATCACTGGATGCCGGCGACCGCCGCGCAACAAGCTGCGCTCGATTCGGAAGCGGACATCCTGCTCTTCGGCGGATCCGCCGGCTCGCTCAAGACCGAGACCATGTTGATGGACGCGGTACAGGAGCGTGAAAACCCGAACCTGCGGGCCATTGTCTTCCGCTCCTCTTTCGTGGAGATGACGGATATTATCGACAAGACCCGCCGGCTCTACGCGCCCCTGGGCGGCGTCTTCGTGGGTTCCCCTAAGTGGACCTGGAGCTTTCCTTCCGGAGCGACGATCCGTTTTGCCTACATGAAGACGGACGACGACGTTTGGAAATACCTGGGTCCGCGCTATTCCTTCATCGGCTTTGATGAGTCGACGCTGCACACAGAAAAGCAGGTACGCAATATCCTGGGCCGGTTGAGCTCGACCGATTCCAGCCTGCGGCTGCGCATGCGCCTCACATCAAACCCCGGCAACGTGGGCGCGGCCTGGCACCAGACCCTCTTTCTGCGCGGCCAGTGCCCGGTACACAATGGGCGGGACGCGGCGCAACCCGGCCAGCTTTACCGCGATCGCTGCTGGCCTTCTGATGGCGAAGCCATTCCCTTCTCCGTTGCCTTCATTCCCGGCAAACTCTCCGATCACACTCTATTGGACGCGAATTACTCCAAACGCCTGCACATGATGTCAGGCGGCGCAGCCGCGGCCATGGAGCAGGGTTGCTGGTGCACACTCGAAGGCTCCTATTTCCCTTTCATGCATGCGGGCATGGTGCGCCCGCTGGCCGAGGCGGGCGTGGAGTGGTGGCACAACCACTTCCTCTCGATCGATTACGGTTATGGCAAATCCTCTTCCTCGGTGGGGCTTTACGTCCGCGGCCCAGCAGAGGTGCCGCAGGAGATAGCCATCCACGGCATCGATTCACAGCGACTCAAGCAGGAGGGTGGCACGGCGTTTCCCCAGGGCCGTATCCGCAAGATCGGTGAGCTGGTGGTGCCGCACGTGCCGGCGTATGAGCTGGCGCAGATGGTGGTCGACGCCTTTATCAAACCAGCAGAAGAAGACGGGCAGCGGCGCCGCATTGTGGCTGCCTATCTCGACCCGGCTAACTTCAAGGATATTGGTGATGGCCATACCATTGCCGACCAGCTCAACGAGGTTTTCGAGCCCTGGGATATCGTCTGCGAGCGCGCCTCGAACGACCGGCTGGGCGGCTGGCAGCTACTCTACCGCGTGCTGCGCACGGGCGAGTTCGAGATCACCGACGTATGCCCGCGCAGCTTCGAGGCCCTGCGCACGCGTATGCACGACGATAGCAGGCCGGGGGACATTCGCAAGATAGCCGGCGATCCCCTGGATGACGTCGCCGATGAGACGCGTTATGCCTTATACACCTTCATTCAGCAAGCGACGCAGCCGCGGCAGTTGACGCTGCAGTATGCGGTACGCGGGCTGGACGTGGGCTCGGCTGCGATCCGCTGGCAGCAGAAGGAAGAGGAACTCGATCGCCAGGAATCCCCTATCAGAACCACCGGGCGCACGGCATTAGGGCGCCGCGGAGGCATGTGGCGTCCTTAGTAAATTTGAAAAAGGCCTGGCGGTCCTTGGCCTCGGGCCTTTTTCCCGTTTACAGCGTGAGCCAACAGCGGCTACGACTGCCCACTTGTCGAGCTGGTCTGTCCATTCGACATCACAGCCCTTGCCGGAGCAATAGCGAACTGAATCTCACTACCCGCCCCAAGCTTCACATCATCTTTCTTGGTGGTCACAAAGACGCCCGAGTTCTTGCTCGAGATCTTGCTGTGCAGGTCAACGCCGGAGGCCACGTTTAACTGATCCAACTGCACCGTCTTGGCGGTCCAATCGTTAGGCATACTGGACTCCTCCGGGCCAAGATCTGTTTCAATGGTGCTGGGCGCATAGTAACCCACGATAGTCGCTCTCACCGGCACCGTGGTCCCATCTTTCAGGCGCGCCTGGTCAAAACGAAGCGCCAGCTTTGAAACCCCTTGCTGGTGCATATCATCCGTCGTGACCTCTCCCAGCAGGATCGTGTTCCTTGGCAGTTCGGTCCCGCCGGCTAGGGTTACCTTCTGTGAAAGCCTGGCTTGAACGGTTTCACCCTGGTGGTCTTTGTCAGCATCCAGGCTATGCGTCAGGATAGCGCTGACGGGTTTCATAAGCGAAGCTTCATGATGCCCCGCAATCTGCGACTGGGCGCCTTGCATATCTTTAGAATTTTGGCTGCTTGCACTCTGAGAGTAGGCGAGAAGTGGTAATGCTAATACTGCGCTGGCAACTGCCAGCGCCTGACGATGGCCCTTCATACTATTTGCTCCTGATGCAGAAAAAGTCCTCCATATTGAATATGACGCCGTAAGTGCATGCAAAGATTCCGCACCATTGAAATGATTGCGGCGATTTTGGGCAAGTCCTTCTTTGCAGTTTTCCCTACTCTTTTTACGATAGGCTGCGCTTCGGAATGGTTGCTTAAAGTTCGACAGGCTGTTTTACAGCATGGCATCGTGGCCTCATTCCCGCTCACTCGAAAATCTACAGGTGCGGGCGTCGTAGTGCAGGCGGACAGTTCCCAGGGGACCATTGCGTGCCTTGGCGATAATCAGCTCGCCCTTCCCGGCCAGCGACGGGTCTGCGGGGTTGTAGTATTCCTCGCGATGCAGGAAAAGAACCATGTCCGCATCCTGCTCAATGGATCCGGACTCGCGCAGGTCGGAGAGGACTGGACGTTTGTCGACCCGCTTATAGAGCTCGCGGTTCAATTGCGACAGCAGAATCACCGGCACGTTGAGCCGCTTGGCCAATCCCTTCATCGCGCGGCTGATGGAGGCAACTGCTTGCTCGCGGTTTTCCATGCCCTTGCGCTCTGCCGCCACCAATCCCAGATAGTCTACGACTACCAGATCGAGACCAGCGCTCGCTTGCAGCCGCGCCGCCTTGGCCTCAATCGACACCGCGCTCTGCGCCGGCTGGTCATCGATATACAACGGCGCGTCGATAATCTCGGCCAGCGCGCGCAGATAGTATTGTTTCTGCACCGCGCTTAGTCTGCCGTGGCGATGCGCTTGTAAATCCACCTGCCCACGCGCACAGCACATGCGGTCAATGAGCGCCTTGCTGGGCATCTCCAGACTGAAGAAGGCAACCGTCTTGCCCGCCATCGCCACATGCACGGCGATGTTGCCGGCCACCGCAGTCTTGCCGATCGACGGCCGCGCCCCCAGGATAGTCAACTCCTTTGGTTGAAACCCGGCCGTAAGATGGTCGAGGCACCAGAAGCCGGAAGCGATGCCGGTAAGCCGCGCGCTCTGTTCAAAGATTTCGTCGATGCGCGGATAGTGACTTTTGACATACTCGCCCACCGAAGTCAAGCCGGAGGTAATCGCCTGCCCGGCAATCCTGCGGAAGGCAGACTCAGCCTCCGCCAGAACCTCCTCCGCGGAGCCGGACTGATCGCCGGCCAGCGCTCCTACCCGGTCGCTCTCAGAGATGGTTTGGCGCAGAAGAGACTTGTCCTTGACGATGCGCACATATTCTTCGATCGATAGCCGGCGCGGCAACCCCTCGGTAAGGCAGGCGAGATAAGCCACTCCCCCGATCACGGACAGCTCCTTGTGGCGCTGTAACTGCTCGGCGAGAGTTATGATGTCGACGCTTTTGCCCTCGGCTATCAACTCGCCTATACGCAAGAAGACGCGACGGTGCGAATCGAGCGAGAAGTCGACGGCCGCGATTCGGCCTGCCGCTTCGTGGTAGTGCCCGTTGTTGAGCAAAATGGCGCCAAGGATCGCCATCTCCGCAGCCACGCTGGCAGGCAAGCCATCGTGGCCGTGGACGGTGTGTGTGCTCACTTGTGTGCACCGTCCGGTCTGCGCCGAACGAATGCCGGCGCCGTTGGTTGCGAGCGGCGCCAGGCTGTAATCTCCGGCGCATCGGGGGCTAGAAAGCTGACAATTTCCTTGGTCGCGCTGCTATAGAGAAATGCCACCTCCCCGTCCATGCAATCGAGCACAATCACAGTCCGTGAGTTAGTAAGTTTACGGGCATACTTCACATCCCCCTTCTGCACCCGGCGGATCAGGGTTTGCCGCACCATCTTCCCCACCTCCAGGCCGAATCGCGACCTGGCGCAATCTTTCACCTGCTGCCGCCCGGCTTTCCTGTCCGGGTTGCTGGCATGAACTCCCTGCCTGCGTTCGGCCATTGGCTTTGCGCCGTGTAGCAGACGATCGGCAGGATGTCGTCCAGGCAAACCGATGGGCGCGTCCCGCCTCTCGCACGGGCTCATGCACGGCCTGCGGGGACGCGGCTGCGCATGCCCAGAGCCCTCATGCCGCCTGTGTATCTTCCCTGGATGGCCATCTCACGGCGCTGAACGGCTGCGTAACGCTTGCTCTCGTACACCAGTATGGCCATGGCGTTGTCATCCAGTCTGCGCGCCGCCAAACGACGCGCGGCCTTCTGCGATATACCCCAACGCTCTGCAATATCCAGGATGGAATGGGCGGAGCGAGGACGTCCGCCGCCATGTCTCCGAAGAGGACTCATAGCTATCTCCAATTTTCTTGGGGGAGAAACCGAGGGCAAAATAAAGGGTCAGCCGGGGAGAAGGGAACCCTTTAAACACATAACTATTTCCGTCATAGTTACGACTTAACTAAGTGCAAGTATGCATCAACATTGGGCAACGCGCAAGAATCTTGAGCACTATTTCTATTAAGTCATAAGTAACAAGCCGGGCAGTGATTTTGTTTTATCTTGGTTAACGTAACCTTGAGTGTTATCTATTCTGCCCTGTTCAGATTTCAGAAACTCGAGAGGCCGGCCTTGTTGCGTATCGGAAACATGGCTTCCTATCAGACGGAGAAAGGCGGTATGAAATCAGTAGTTTGTCGGACTCAATCGACGAGGGGAATGGCGCCTGGATGAACCTTAGACCGTTGCGGATTGGAAACGGTGTGCCGGAGTCAGGTTTCCCCTCTCCATGACCACATATTCTACCTCAAGCGCAGCCCTCGGCAGCGTCAGGCTCCACGAGCAACTGCGCGCTGTCGTTGCGAACGTTCCCGACGGTCTTGTCCACCTTCCAGGCGGTCATTTGCTCCGCCGGAAAGGGACGCAACAGATCCAACGGCGGCTGCGCTAGATTACCTCCACCCAGCCAGCGGGCATAGTCCTTGCGCTCGATGATGACCGGCATCCGATTGTGCAACGGGGCGACGACCGCATTGGGGTCGGTAGTAATAATCGAGAAGCTTTCCAACCACTCGCCCCTAGCCGGATTCTTCCACCGCTCCCACAAACCAGCGAAGCCATAAGGCTCGCGGCTGGAGAGCGCGATAGCAAATGGCTGCTTGTGTTTTGGGTCCAGCTTCTGCCACTCGTAAAATGCATCCGCGGGCACCAGGCAGCGGCGACGCCGGAAGGCCTCGCGAAAAGCCGGGGCAGTAGCCACGGTTTCGGCTTTGGCATTGATGGTGGAGTAGCCGATCTGTGCGTTCTTCGACCAATAAGGAATCAAGCCCCAGCGCATGAGGACGATCTCCCGCATGCCCGTGTCGCGGTTCAGGCGCACGACCGGTTGGAAGGTCTGCGGGGCGACGTTGTAACTGGCGCCCCACTCCACAGCATCATCATCTTCCGCACCGAACCATGCAGCGATTTCTCTCCGGGTTGACTTACGCACATAACGGCCGCACATGGCCTTGATGATAACAACTCGGGCAACAAATGAGTGACCTATGGTTCCCACACCGAGAAACGCAATTCGGATCTGAGGAAACCCTGGCTCCTAAAGCAGTCTTCCTTTGCTTGCTGTTACTGAGGAAAGGCCTCGGCCATGGAGCGCCCCACTTCGGGCAGTGGTCCTTTGCTTAACACCAGCAGGCGAAGAGGCGTTGCGTTCTTCTTCACTTCGCGGCATGCAAGAACGCGGGTGGAAAATTGCTCCAGCCGTGGAAACGGACGAAAGTTCTTGTTCAGCGTACAAACCATCAAGGTACGTTCATGCAACAACGGGGCAAGGTCGTCCAGGTAGTACTCGAGCGACCAGTGGAAGCCGATACTGTAAAACCCATAGATCAGGTCATAGGGTCCGGGCAATGCGGCGAGCGGCAGTTGTGCGGCGTCGAAGATCTTATAGGAAGAGACTCCGTTGTAGTCCAGCATGGTCTGTAAGAGCGAGAGGTTCCCGCAGAAAGAGGAGGTATCCGGCCACTGCGGAGGATGCTCGTAATATTTCTGTTTGTATTTGGTGCTGGTGCCGTCGGCATCGTAGAGACTCAACTCGCTGTCCGGCAGAAGTCCCTTCTTGTTAAAAAAGACAACCGACCGGCCAAAGCCTGGACCGATCTCGAGCACGCGTTTCGGCCTGTCCACTTGCGCAAGAAGCGGCAGCAGGGCTTCATACTCCGCTTCCGAGGCGGCGTTGCTTTCCCTTTGCCACAGCAGGCGAGAAGCTTCATCGGCCTTGAGCGGCAGGCGGGTGGAAATAAGTCGAATTGCAGACGCCACTTCTTCAGTAAACGGCGGCGCCAGAAATAGCTGCTCTGCGGAGCTAGCCTTGGAGTCAAGAATGGACCTGCCGCGCAGTCGGTTGAGGGAAGCTTTCATGAACAAGCAGGTACCTTCTTTAGAGTATTCTCGCTTCTACCTTGCATGGGCTAGTGTAGCTTTCCGGGGCGTGTCGCGCTCCGCAGTCACACACAAAAGGGCCTATCCCGTTTACTCCGTTTCGATTCCAGGTTTCACTTAGGAACGCGATTACCCCTTCCATCACCTTCCCGTGTTAGGCCCGAGGTATCTCCGCCGGATCGAATTTGATATTCTATCGGGGACGACTTTTTGCGTCCGGAGAATTCCCCTTGAACACGAAAGAAATCTTAGAACACATCAACAGTGAAATTTCACGGCTGCAGCAGGTAAAGGCTTTGTTGCAAGGTACGACCAATGGTCATAGCCGGAGTGCCTCTGCGGGCTCCCTCAATGGTTCAGCAGCGCCTAAGGTCAAAGGCAAGCGCGTACTGAGCGTGGAAGCGCGTAAGAAGATCGCGGCAGCACAACGGAAGCGCTGGGCAAAAGCAAGAAAGGCTCAGGTCTAACGAAGGAATGTTACGGGGCCATTAAGGCGGTTTCACAGCGGCTATGCCTGATCAAAGATCGCGACTGCTGTGAAACCGCTCTAAACAATGGCATGGCCTTCCTCAAGTAACATTACCCTTCCAACCAACACAATCAGATGTTCCAGCCGCCGTCGATCACGTGCGTCTGCCCGGTGGTGAAGCTGGACTCATCCGATGCCAGATACAGCGCCAACTCGGCGACCTCTTCCGGCCGGCCTAAGCGGCCCATGGGTTGGCGAGCGATAAATTCGCGGCGTACCTCGTCCGCATCGCCCTGCGCGGCAATGCGCCCATCGAGCGAGGGCGACTGCACTGTGCCCGGGCAAATGGCGTTGCAGCGGATACCCTGACGCACAAAGTCGATAGCAATCGCCTTGGTCAAGCCCACTACCGCCGCCTTGGAACTGGTATAGACAAACCTGTTCGGCACACCCCGCACGCTGGATGCAATCGAAGCCATATTGACAATGCTTCCCCGGCCCGCGCGCAACATGCCGGGCAGAAACGCGCGACAGGTGCGATACATCGAACGGACATTCAGGTCGAAGGAGAAGTCCCAATCCTCCTCCTTGCAGTCGAGAATGGTTCCATGATGCACGTAACCGGCACAGTTAAACAAAATGTGAGGCTCCGGCAGCTGGGCTGCGAGTTGTTCAATCTCCGTGGGGTTGCGCACATTGAGCTCGCGGCAAATGATCCGCGGCTGCTCCGCGGCTAGAGTATCGAGCGTCGCGCGGTTGATATCCGTCGCCCACACGGTGGCGCCTTCGCGGGCAAAGGCAATCGCCGTCGCCCGTCCAATTCCCTGTCCTGCGGCCGTGACCACAGCGGTCTTTCCCGCCAGTCGTCCACTCATCCCGTTCTCCCCATGCACAACAATCTTCGATTCTAACCTTTAGCCTAAACTGCGTATCCCGCCGCTCCGTTACACTATCGAGACGGGTGCCCCATGTTCGCCTCAGCGTACATGGGCCGAAAATGACGGGGCGAAGCCCCTCCAAAGCTTTTTATATTTCAAGCCGACACGTTCTCCGTGAGCAGCCAAGTCCGGGTCGAGATTCGGTTACTCTTCGTGTGAAGGCATTCGAAAAAACCATCCTCGGCCCACGTACGCTGAGCGAACGTGGGGCACCCGTCCAGCTCACTAACATTTGTCTGAGGTACGGAATCGCTTACCGCGTCACTTAGCGCGCAGCTATGCTTCCTTTTCCTTCGAGTCCCATCGCCACACACAGGGCAGCCACATCGCCGATGGTCTCTCCTAACGCGGCGGGAACAATCTCACAGGCCCGCAACGATTGCGGCAAGGCCTCGCGTTCGATCGTTCTGCGCATGGGTGCGAGCAATGTCTCGCCCATGCGCCAGGCCAACCCTCCGAGCACAATGCGCTGCGGGTTCAGCACATCGATCAGCATGGCCAGCGCCTGGCCCAGACGTGTTCCGGAACTGCGCAGAATGCTGAGTGCGACCGCATCGCCCTCCTGCGCCGCGCGGCCCACATCGCGTGCCGTCAGCCCGTGCTCGGCCATCTGCGCGTGCAACACACTGGAGCGGCCACGCTTTTCTGCCTGCGCCAACATGCGCGTCGCCAGTTGCGCAATGCCGCCGCCGCTGGCCCAGCCTTCGATAGACCCAGCCTTGTGGTAGCCGACCGGCCCCGTCGGGCTGAGCCGCACGTGACCTATCTCTCCCGCATCCCCATTGGCCCCCAGGTACAAGCTCCCGGCGGCGATGATGCCAGCGCCCAGGCCCGTGCCCAGAGTAAGAAAAACCATGTGGTCGGCGCCCCTGCCGGCGCCGAATCGATGCTCCGCCACTGCACCCGCGTTGGCATCGTTCTCCAGGCGGCAGGTGGTGTGGAAGGCCTCCGCAAGCAAGCGACAAATAGGCACATCCACCCAGGTAGAGAGGTTGGGCGGCGCGTGGATGATTCCTTTCACCCGATCGAGCGGGCTGCCACAACTTACGCCGATGGCCGCAAGGGAATCCCGGCCAAGATCATTCTGCGCCAACAAGCTGTGCGCCGATTCCACGATGCGATCGAGAGCCTGCTGCGGCCCGCGCTCCGGCCTGGTCGCGAACTCCATTCGCCCCAGAGTTTCCGGAGGACGCGCAGAGAGCACAACCGCCGTCTTGGTACCGCCCACATCAACGCCGAGATAGATTTTCTGCATGTCTAAGTAGAAAGCACGGCGTGGGTCGCCTGGTCATGAATGGCATGGGCGCGGGCCAGGGCCGCGGTTACGTGGGCACAGATATTTTCCTGGCCCACGTGCCGGGCAAACGAAGCCTGACCCATCAAGCGAGCAGGCTGCTCCCGCGCGCCGCACAGCAACAGGGTTCGTCCCGACCCTCGCACTTCGAGAGCCAGCCGTTCGAGCGCCTGCAGCCCGGTCGAGTCAATGGCCGTCATATTGCGCAAGCGCAGCACCACGATTGGCGGCAGCGTCGTCAGCTGGCGGCGGATCTCGTCGATCTTCTCTGTGGCGCCAAAGAGGAATGGTCCGTGGATGCGATAAATAGCCACGAAGGGCGGAATATCCTTACCCTGCAGCACGTGCGCTCGTCCGTCTTCGACATCATCTTCGGTCACCCGGGTCACGGTGGTCGTAAGTGTCACCTTGCGGATGAAGACCAGCGCCGCAAGAATCATGCCACCCTCTACGGCAACGGTCAGATCGGCAAAGACAGTCAGCAGTAGCGTGGTTAGCCACACCCCAATTTCCAGCTTCGAGAGCTTCAAGATCTGCGGTATCTCGTGCCATTCGCCCATGTTGTAGCAGACCACCATAAGGATGGCGGACAGTGCTGCCAGCGGGATGAATTTGGCCAGGCCGGCGGCAAAGAGCAACACCGCGAGCACGGTGAGGGAATGAACCATGCCCGCCACCGGGCTCACCGCGCCGCAGCGGATGCTGGTCGCAGTACGAGCGATAGCGCCGGTGGCCGGCAAGCCTCCGAAGAGCGGGGACAGGATATTGGCGATGCCCTGCGCCGTGAGTTCGACGTTAGGATTGTGTTGATCTCCGCTCATGCGGTCCGCAACCACCGCGGACATCAATGACTCGATCGCTCCCAGCAAAGCAACCGTAATCGCGGGCGAGATCAGCATCCTGATTGTGCTGTATTCGAAAACCGGAACATGCAAATGAGGAAATCCTGAAGGGATGCCACCGAACCGTGTGCCCACGGTCTCTACCGGCAAGCGCAGGAAGTAGACGGCGACGGTTGCTGCCACCAGGGCTACGATGTAGCCGGGCACCCGCGGCAGCAGGCGAATGGTCATCACGATCAGCAGCAGGGACGCACTGGCCAGCAGGGTGGTGGTCAACGAGACGGTATGTGCATTCTCCACCACGACCCGCATGCGGCCCACAAAATCGCCGGGAACCGCCCCGGTGCGCAATCCGAAAAAGTCCTTGATCTGGGTGCTGGCAATGAGGATGGCGATGCCGTTGGTGAAGCCCACGATCACCGGCCGGGGTATGAACTTGACCGCCGCGCCCAGGCCGGTGGCTCCCAGCAGGATGAGCAGAATGCCGGCCATCATAGTGCAGATCAGCAGGCCATTGAAGCCATAGCGCGCCAGGATGCCGGAGACGATCACGACAAACGCGCCGGTCGGCCCCCCGATCTGAGTGCGCGAGCCGCCCAGGGCGGAGATGGCGAACCCGGCTACCACCGCGGTATAGAGACCGGCCTCTGGGGGCGCGCCGGAAGCAATGGCGAATGCCATCGAGAGCGGCAAGGCCACCAACCCCACGGTGACGCCGGCCGCCAGGTCCGCCGCGAATTTCTTTCCACTGTAGTCGCGTAGGGCGACCACGGACTTAGGCGCCCAGCCGGTTAGCTTCAACATTGCTTAGTTAACTCTACTGGGTCTTGATTCGGTCGCTGACCCTTTTGGCCAACTTGCCGATCTCGTCCGCCTGTTTCAGGACATCGGCAGCCAGGGTGGCTTGATTTCCCTTGTCCACTTCTGCCTTCAAGGCGGTCGCCAGCTTCACCAGGCGGTCGGTGTCATCTAATATTTGCTGCTGATGCTCTTGCCGGAGCCGCTTGAGCTGTCGCTCCTGTATTTCGCGGGTGGCGTAGGGTTCGTCACCCGTCGTGTGCTCGCGGCTGAACACGCCCTGGGGGTCACTGGGGGTTGATCCCGGGACGGGGAAGATCACCTGCGCCATCCCCAGGCCGGCCGCTACCGCCAACCCGCCAACCAGGATCATGATCACTACCCACAACCGGCTTCCCGATAGGTCGCTCACTTCACCCTCACTGTCCTTTGCCTTGAAGGGCTTGCCCCCGTTCTTTCATTTTTTCCTTGAGGTACTTGCTCAGTCTTTGGATCTCGTCGGCCTTGCGCAGGGCGTCCAACGACAAGGTGTCGCCTCCAGCCTTCTGTACCTCGACCTTTAGCTCCTTCACCAACTGCAACAGCTGGGATGTCTCTTTCTGAAGTTGTTGCTGTTGCGCTCGCTCCGCAGGAGTACCAGACAGGGCGGCCGCAGGCTGGGCCACCGCAGGCTGAGCCGGCATCGGCTGATCCGGAGCTGACTGGGTCGCCGCAGGTTGATCTGGCGCAGGGTGGTTCGTCGGAGGTCCGTCTGGCATGGCTTGCGCTGAGTGGTTCGTCGGAGGCTCGTCCGGTGCGGCTTGCCCAGGGCGATCTGACGGAGGCTCGTCCGGTGTGGCTTGCCCAGGATGATCTGACGGAGGCTCGTCCGGCGTGGCTTGCCCAGGATGATTCGACGGAGGCTCGTCCGGGGTGGCTTCCCCAGGATGATTCGACGGAGGCTCGTCCGGCGCGGCTTCCCCAGGATGATTCGACGGAGGCTCGTCCGGGGTGGCTTCCCCAGGATGATTCGACGGAGGCTCGTCCGGCGCGGCTTCCCCAGGATGATTCGACGGAGGCTCGTCCGGGGTGGCTTCCCCAGGATGATTCGACGGAGGCTCGTCCGGCGCGGCTTCCCCAGGATGATTCGACGGAGGCTCGTCCGGGGTGGCTTCCCCAGGATGATTCGACGGAGGCTCGTCCGGCGCGGCTTGATCTGGGGTCGTCTGATCCGGTGCAGGTTCGGCCGCCTGGTCCGGCCGCGCTGCCTGGCTCTCGGCAGAGGGCGACTGGGCGGGCGCAACGGCCCCCAAAAAGACCAGCCCAACCCCCATGATGACCGCAACCAGCCACCGCTCGAGTAGCATCATAGGGTGCCAGTGTACGCCACCGTTTTCTCCCTCGTCTCCCTCCTTGACAGGCTCCAGCCTGGACCTTCGTTTCTTCGCGGCCTTAACCAGGAATGGCTCTCCGACGTGCAGGAATTCCTCCACACCGGCCTGCCCAAACTGCTGGTGATCGGCCTCTACACCGGGGCGCTCGTCCTCCTGGTTAACTTCGTTACCGGCCGGGTTATCAAGGTCGCGGAGCACCGGGACACCTTTGGCGTCGCCCGAGGCGCGCAGGTGCGGACGCTGGCCACCGTCATCCGCGCCACCGGCATCGGCATCGTGGTCTTCCTGGCCTTTCTCCAGATCATGGAGAGTGTTCTCCACCTCAACCTTTCGCCGCTGCTGGCTAGCGCCGGGGTTGCCGGCGTGGCTGTCGGCCTGGCCGCGCAGACCATTGTGAAGGACGTCTTGAACGGCATCCTGATCCTGATTGAAGACCAGTACAACGTGGGCGACGTGGTCACCCTGGCGGGGATGACCGGCACCGTGGACACCATGACCCTGCGCAAGACCACGGTCCGTGGGTTTGACGGCACGCTCTACATCATTCCCAACAGCCAGATCACCAATGTGGCCAACCAAAGCCGGGACTACTCCGTTGCTACGCTGAACGTCTCGGTCGACTTCTCTGCCAATCCCGACCAGGTGATCCCGCTCCTGAAGAAGATCGCGCTGGAAGTCCGCAACGAGCCCGCCTTCAAGGACATTTTTGTCGCCGACCCGCAGGTCTTCGGGGTGGATTCGATCAAGGGAACCGAAGTCATCTATCCCATCCAGATCAGGACCCTGCCGCGCAAGCAATTCGAAGCCATGCGCGAGATGCAGCGGCGTATCCGCCTGGCGCTGGAAGAGCAGAACATATTGCCGGGCAGCCCCTACCGCGTGCTTAGCGGCACTGGGCAAGCGGCGAAGCCCGAGACCGAAGTGGCGAAAGCCCCTGACCCCACGATGGCCAAACCCAACGAGACGAATCCCTTTATCGCTGAGTAGCGATGGGCATCTAGCCGGCCCGGCCGGCGCCTACGAACAACCGGTCGATTCTCGCCGCCACGCGCTGGCCGAGACGCCGGTAGCTTTCAAATTGCGATTCCGTGAACCATTGCTCGGCGGTCGAGTCGTGGGGAAAGTCCTGGTGCTGGAGCTTGTAATTCTGTACGTCGCCCGGAACGTCAGGCAACTCCACGCTACCCTTCACCGGGGCTTCCGCCGGACTGCCATCTGGCGGCGCTTTGCGGGTGAGCGAGGCTTTGATGTAAATCACCTCGCCGTCATCCCCAGGCACAGTTTCCGGGTAGCGGATGGTTCCCCGCACTATATGGCCCGGGCTTAGCTTAGTTTTCTTGTTGGGCGATAGTCCCGATAAGTCAAGATCGATAGCCACGCCGAAGTCGATGCGGCACTTGCGGATGGCCGCGCCGATCCCTTCGTAGCTGTAAGTGCCGTCCTCTTCCGCATCGCAGATGACGATGTGGTAGCAGCGCCGCCTTACCAACTCATACAGGCCCATGTTGTCGAAGTGGCCGCCGTCGGTCAGGTACACGTACTTTGAAGTATCGTCGACGCTGCCCAGCAGTTCACTCAACAGCCTGAATGGGGCAAAGACCGGGGAGGCCGGGGGCACGTCCCCCGCAGCGGCATCGAGCCGCTGGCCTGCGGCTGTGGAACGCCGGGGGTTGGGAACCCATAGGCCGAGCCGCACATCGAACATGGTCATCAGGAAGGCGGTCGCCGGCTTGGTGTGGTAGCCCCAGTTCGGACTCAGCGCCGCCCCGGAGGCCGCCATCGCCGTAGCCACTTTGGGGCCGCCCGGATAAAGCATGGCGGTGGGAACAAAGCCGTTGAAGCGCAGGTTTTTCCGCCATTCGGTCCAGCCCACGGTGTAGCCGCTGTACAGCGGAGTGAAGGCAAACGAAGCCGCCTTGCGCTCCTGCCATGCCAGGTTCTCGCCGGTGGTGATGTTCATCGCGCAGCAGAAAATAGGCATCGGACCGGGGTATCCATGTGCCGGCGTCATCTGGTCCACGCTCAGATCGTTGCTGTCGCGTTCATCGAATCCGGTGATGGGGCTGGGGTTTCTCTTCTTGTTGGAAGCGCCCAGATAACAGCGTGTCAGACGGTTGCGATAAAAGCTGTGCATGGAAAACCGGTTGATGTCGAGACGGGCGCCCAGCAAGGTGGAGAAGCCGGCGAAGAAGACGATCAGCGTGAACCATACGCCAAGCCCTCCCAGAGGGAAAGTCTTGGGCTGAAACAGCCGAGTTCCCCACTCCAATCCCCACGAGAGCAGGATTGCCAGCCCGGCGATATACACGTACGGCGCAAAATTCACGATCCACTCCAACAGGCCGCTTGCGCCGAGCTGGTCTCCATTGGTCTTGCTGCTCTTGCCGCCCAGAACGCCACCCAGGGTCGTGCCTGCCCAGGTGAGAATTGCCGGCCACTTGATCCATGGCGACTGCCACACGTGGGTTGCCGCTCCCGGCGCAAGCAGCGAACATCCCATGAGAAAGATCCAACCGATCCCAGCAAGCAGAGTGTAGCCGCGTATTCTGGCCAGCCATTCGCCCAGCCAGTCGGGAAAGTTCTTACCGATCATCCCCGAAGCCAGAACCATGGTGAACGGCGGAAGCCAGAAGAAGAGCAACGTTCCCAACACCACCTGGATCGAGGTGGAGGAGTCGAGCAATAGCCAGCGGGCGATATCGCGCATCCATACCGAATTCACCGCAGCAGCGTCTGCCATTCCCGCCAGAGCGCCGGCCACCGCAGCCGGCACTCCCAGCAATAGCAGCCACGCCGCCTGCCGAGCCCTCCATCGGAACGTGGCCTTCCAGACCCGATTCGGGGAACTCGCCTTACGGCGCTCTTGTTCCTGGCGCTCCGTCTCGGAGAGGGCGCCTCCGCTAAAGGTTTCCGTCCACACCAGCCCCACCAGCAGGCAAAACAACTTGACGGTGAAGGCAGGAGTGGCGGGATGACTCAAGGTCACATGGGTCATGCAGAGCCCGAAGAGCAGGATGGGCGCCACTACCAGGACATTCGCCCAGACCACCTGCCAGCGGCGAAACTTCGCCCGCAAACTGTCTCCGCGGCGGTCAGGCAGCTCCTCTTTCCAGGGCAAAGCCCCGGAGTATTCCAGCCGTAGAAACCTGCCGATGCTCGCGCCGGCCAGAAGAAAGAACAGCAACGCAGCTTTGCTCCAGCCGGCTATGCGCAAGCCGCCGGCGATGGCGTCCCAGCGCGCATACTTCGCGAAAACTTGCCCGAAGGTCTCCTTGGGTGTCGTGGCCAGTCCATCTGCGATCTGCACCGGCCTGCCTGGGCCGAGATCCAGCGTGAGCGTCGTTTTCGCTCCTCCTGTCGTGACCGAGGAAACAACGGCGCTGTTGGTTGCGGCGGTAGCGCGGTAGGGCTGGAGATGCACATCCGGCGCGAACAGATGAGGCACGCAAAGCAAAGCAAGAAAGATGGAGATCAGCAGACCCTGGTTCACCGACACGTTGCGTATCCACGAAGCGACGGCGGCCCAGGTATCGCCGGTGAATGCTCCTTTGTGCGGCGTGAGGTAGTTACTGTACCTGCGCAGCCATTGGATCTGGCTCGCCCAGACCGCCTGAAATGGTTGGCCCGGTTCGCGGTGTGGCAGGGGAACCAGGCGGCTCATCACGTGCCGCCATGCCGCAAGTTCAGGTTCGGCGACCTCGCGTTCTTTCAGTGCCGTGGTCTTGCGCTTGAGCCATGCGGCCAGCCAGGAATGAATGTAGCCGCCTCCCGAGACACTCGACAGGTAGTCCACCTGATCGAGCCAGCCCTTGACCGCCAGCCCCTGCAGAATCCCCAGGTTGAACGTGGCGCTGCGAATGCCTCCGCCAGAGAAACACAAGCCGGTGAGACGTTGCTTCCGCGCCCAATCGTAGATGTCCTCGTTCGGGTCACTCTCCCGGAACCGGGGCATTTTCCGCTCCGGATCATGAAGGTCGCGCCGATCCGCAAGCAGCTCGGCCTCCTGCTCCAGCAACCATTTGCTGGGCGTGTACTGCACCATGTAGGCCAGAGACTGCTGCAGTTCCGGATCCTCAGCCAGATCGCTGAGGTCTATTTCCTGGCCCTCTTTAGGCATGCCCTGGCCGGGGCGCAGAAGGGAGAACCGTCGCTGCAGGTGTGACGGCAGCGGCTTGACAGCAAGATGCGCGTTGACGCGCTTGCGCAATCGCGCGATGTAATCGTTATCGTCCTTGCCAGGTTCCATCGGCGGTCCGTGACTGTCTTGTTGATCGTGACCAGAGACGCGCTTGCATAACAAGCAAATTCTTCGCTCTATTTCCTAATGACGCGAAAGGGCGCGTCCGCCGGATTGGTAACCATGTCCGTAACATATGCGCTAATACCCCATGTTGACTGCACGGTTAACAGTGCCTGCTGCCCGAAGCTCATCGGTAGCGGCTTCTCCCCAATAAGGGGTCTCGGCAACGGGATTGTTTGCGAGGGATTTTCCAAGAAAGGAAGGCAAAGCTGTTCTCGAAACGAGTACATTTGTTCTCATTATGAGAACGAGAGCTAATTCCCTGGGAGACCTCCTCTTCGGACAGACCCGAGGCCGTATCCTGGCCTTCCTCTATGGCATGCCTGACCAGACCTTTTATATTCGTCAGATTGCCCGACAGGTTGGCACCAGTGTCGGGACCGTACAACGGGAGTTGGAAACGCTCTCTCGCTTTGGTTTGATTGAGAGGTCCACCACCGGAATGCAGGTCTTCTATCAAGCCGACCGGAACCATCCTGCATACCCGGAACTCTATTCTTTGATCGCCAAGACCTCAGGCACCTTCTATCTGCTTCGTTCTGCTCTCGTGCCCCTCGGGAAAAAAATAGCCTTTGCTCTGGTCTACGGATCGATCGCGGGAGGGGATGAGGATGGGAGGAGCAACGCAGATCTTATCGTCATCGGTGACGTGAATATGTACGAGTTACTCACGCAATTGAGTCCCGCCGAGCGTGACCTCGGACGTTCGATCAATCCGACAGTCTTTTCATTGAGAGACTTCAAGTCCAAGTTACGGGACGGAAACCACTTCTTGAAATCGGTGATGCGAGGCAAAAAGGTGCTTCTCATCGGAAACGAAGATGAGCTTGGGAAGATGGGTTGAATACGGTTGGCTGAAATGCGGCCAACTACGATGCAGCCGGCAATGTCTCGCAACCTAACCCTGCAGCAAAGCCAGTAGCTTCTCCGGGCTTGTGGTCGGCGGAAGGCAAGCGGTTCCCCGGCAAACCACGGCAAAACTGTGCGCCGCGTTGAGGTCCGGAAGCAGAGGCAGCGTTTCGGCCAGCACGGGCGGCAGCTCTTGACCGACCTGCGACCGGGTTAAACGGATCACGCTCTTGTTGACCGCGTAGCCCACGGTGCCGGCTGCCTCCAGCTCATCTGCAGAGGAGTCCTCCCCGATCACCACCACCTGCACCGGCGGCAGCAGCAGCCGCTCCAACGCCAGGCCATAGGTTCCCGCGTAGAGTCCGAAATGGGTCACCACGCCGCCGAAGGCCTCCAGCGTGTCCTCCGCTTTTTCCCGTAGATCGGCCCGCCCATTCAGCGCTTCCAGCCGTAGCAGCGCCAAGGCAGCGGCCGGGTTCCCCGCCGGTGTGGGTGAATCCTGCAGCGGCTTGCGCCGTGCCGTCAAGACGCCCAGCAGCTCTGGGCCTTTGGCTGTGGCGTCGAAAAAACCTCCGTTAGTGGAGTCGTAGAACTCCGCTACCATGCGCTCAGCCAGGTCCAGGGCGGCGCGGTAATACTTCGCGGAGCCGGTCGCCAGCCATCCGTCCAGGCAGGCGTGGGTGAGAAAAGCATAATCGTCCAGCATGCCCGCTACCCATTTGGTCCCGGTCGACGCGCCGCCGGTATAGGAGATCACGTGGGCCAGCCCCCGCTCGGCATGGAGGCCCTCATCCAACAGCCGGTCGAGGGTCAACAGCGCAAAGGCTTTTACTTTGGGCAGCCGCAGCACCTGCGCCGCCTCGAAATACGCCGAGATCGCGAGCGCATTCCAATTGGTATAAACCGTGGTATCGATGAACGGCGTAGGCCGCTTACCGCGCGCCGCATACAGCCGCGCATGGGCTCTCGCCAACAGCGCCTGCGCCTCCGGACGCGTCCTGCCGGCGCGAGCCGCCACCACATCCAGCGTCTGCTTCACATGCAACACGTTCTTGGCGGGATTATGGTGCATATCCCCCAGGTCGCCGATGTCGTAGTAAGCGGCAGCGATCTCCATCTCTTCCGGCGGGAGCACCGCGGCGGCTTCAGCGCGCGTCCAGGTGAAGTAGTCGCCATCGTCGTCCAGATGGATGTCCGCATCCTGCGAGGCATAGAAGCCGCCCCGCTCACGGTCTGTCAGCCATGTGTCCATCCAGCGGATGATATCTTTGGCCACCCGCGCCGACTCCACTCCCACATAGCTTTGAAAAGCATGCACGTAGTTCTTCAGCAGCTCCGCGTTGTCATACAGCATTTTTTCAAAGTGCGGCACCACCCAGGCCTCGTCGACGGAGTAGCGATGGAAGCCTCCACCGAGATGGTCATAGACGCCGCCCAGCGCCATTTTTTCCAGGGTCACCACGGCTGCCTCCCGGGCCGCCTTGTTTCCAGTGCGTCCCGAAACATCGAGGAGCAGATCGATAGCCGAAGGATGGGCAAACTTGGGCTGCGCCCCGAACCCCCCGTGGTGACGGTCGAACTTTTCCAGCGCCGAGTCCACCATCTTGTCCACGATGCTCATGCTCAGGCTGCCCGCTCGGCCGGCGAAGTTCTCGTTGTACTCGATCGCTTCGACCACGCTCCCGGCCGATTCCATCACCTCGTCGCGGCGCGTCTTCCAGGCGTCCACCATGCTGCGTAGCACGCGCTCGAAGCCGGGCCGGCCGTAACGGTCGTCGCGGGGAAAATACGTTCCTCCGAAGAACGGCTGGCCCTGGGGAGTCAACACCGCGGTCAGCGGCCAGCCGTTCTGCCCGCTGATCGCGGCGACGGCGGCCTGGTAGCGCGAATCCACATCCGGGCGCTCGTCTCGGTCGACCTTGACTGCGACAAAGTTCTGGTTGATGACCGCGGCCAGCCCGGGATCCTCATAGCTCTCACGATCCATCACATGACACCAGTGGCACCAAACCGCTCCGATATCGAGCAGGATGGGCTTGTCTTCCCCGGCCGCGCGGGCAAAGGCCTCGGCTCCCCATTCATGCCACTGGACCGGCTGATGCATGGCGGAACGCAAATACGAGGATGAGGCGTCAGCAAGGGCGTTCGTAGGCTCTGTCATCTTTTCCAAGTCTACCTAGCTGCCGCCGTTACCGCTTTACAGCCTGCGCAGCGTGATGACTTACACCCTCAGCTCCGATCGGCTTCGGTCAATGCATATTTATAGATATTCATACGATCTAGTAAGCCTATTTATACATATCCATTGATAGCCAACTCGGCTATATTTAAATAGTCATCCAGAAAGAAGGCTCGCCATGCGCCATCAGTTTCGAAGTTTAAGAATCAAGCAACTGGAGCGCGCGCAAGCGCCGTTTCGGGCGGCGCGGAACGTGCCCCGGCCGGCGAAGGGCTGGGCGCGGGCGATCCGTGAGGCCGTCGGGGTGTCGGCAGGCGAGCTGAGCCGTGCTTTGGGCACGCATCGTTCCCTTCCGTTGCAGCTGGAAAGAGCGGAAGCCGACGACAGCATAACTTTAAGGAGCTTGCGCAACCTGGCGAGCGCTCTCGATTGCGATCTGGTGTATGCCCTGGTGCCCCGAGCGGGCATGATGCAAGACCTGGTGGAGAACCGGGCCCGTGCTCAGGCCACCCGGGCTGTTCTGGCAGTGGAGCATTCCATGGCGCTCGAAGACCAGGCTGCGGGGGGCATCGACCAGGCCATCAAGGCGGAGACCCGGCGTCTGCTCAGCAAGCGCGCCGCTCGATGACTTTGTTCACCACAGGAGACGGCAACACCCCCCTGTCTCCCGAAGAGCAGGCCGGTCTCATTCCTAACCTGACCACAAGGCACGAGCTCAATGAGTGGGAGCGACAGAATGTGCTGGAAGCATACGCGTGGGCATTGGATCCGAGAAGCGTACGCCGGCGGGACTCGCTCTCCGAGTCCTACGTCCGCGGGCTCCATCAGCGGATGTTCAACCAGACATGGACCTGGGCCGGCCGCTACCGCAGCACGGAAAAGAACATCGGCATCCCTCATCATCAAATCCGCGACTCCTTGGCAGGGCTGTTGGGCGACGTTCGTTACTGGCTCGAGAATCGGACATTTCCTCCCGACGAGATCGCACTCCGGCTGCATCATCGCCTGGTCTTGATTCACCCTTTTGCCAACGGCAATGGCCGCCATGCACGACTGATGGCCGATGTGCTGGCTGAGCGCCAGGGGCGGCCTGAGTTCTCGTGGGGCAATTCGGCGATTGCGCGCCAGAGCGATTTTCGACGCGCATACATCGAAGCCTTGCAGGCCGCGGACAGGAATGACATGCAGTTGCTGTTACTCTTCGCGCGTAGCTAGGTTCAGCCGTTGTTTGGCGAGCGCCGCATACACCCACATCAGCACCAGCGCGAAGGTAACGTAAAACATATTGGGCGCGCTGAAGAAGAAGGTGAAAAGAGCCTCGGGATGGCGAAAGTGATAGGAGTTCAACAACCCCATGCGGCGGTCGATAGCCAGGACGGCCAACACCATAACTCCCGGGATCAGAAAACGGCGCCAGCGTACAATCCAGCGCGGAGAAACGAATAGGAACAGCGGCAGCACCACGGGCACGAAACCTGCCATTGCCATGAAGAGGCTGAAGGCAGCCCACACCACCAACCCTTTGGCGACGGTGTCCGGTAGCTGCCTGGTGTGGGCATCGACATAGCGCCAGGCGAGGGTAAGCTCAAAGGGAATCGTGACCAGCCAGCCTGCCAGCCAGCCCGCAAGAGCCGCCAGCAGTCCGTACTTCAGCCGCGTCGGCCAGGCGAATGTCATCGTCACCCGATCTACAGAGAAAGCGCGAGCCGCTGCGCCACCTCGAAGTACAGGTCGACCGCCGCCAGCAATTCGCGCTTGGCTATCTTCTCAAATGGCGTGTGCGCCACATGGATCGAGCCCGGTCCCAGGAGCAGCGGCTCACCCCACTGGGTAAGCGCGGGAATATCAGTGGTGAACGCCGCTACCATGGTGTCCAGCCCCTCCACCTGGCGCATGCGGATGAAGGGAATTTCCAGGGTAAACTCCACCTCGGCCAGGCCTGCAGCCGCCTGCTCCACCGCCTTGCGGATCTCGTCCGAAGGGCCCACCAGGCGGATCAGCACCTGCGCCCCGGCGGCATCGGCAATCACGTTCGGCGCCCGGCCACCCTCGATGACGCCGATGTTCAGCGTACTCGGGCCCACCCCATCAACGCTGGGCAAGGGCAAGGTCCGCAGCCGTTCGAGCACCTGCACCAGCTTGTGCACCGCGCTATCGCCCAACTCCGGATAGGCGGAATGGGCCATGGTGCCGTGGGCCCGGATCTCCGCCCGCAGCGCTCCCTTTGACGCCAACGCCAGGCGGTTGTCGGTAGGCTCGCCATTGATCAGGAAACGGCTTCCCTTGGGATGCAGATTGGCCGTCCGTGCTCCCGCCGAGTCGCGCTCCTCGCCCACCACGAACAGCAGCGCGGCCGCGACCCCGGCTTCACGCAGCCGCTCGGCGGCCGCCACCTGCGCAGCGATAATGCCCTTGGCGTCGCAGGCGCCCCGGCCGTAGAGATAAAGATCGTCCTCGCTACTGGGGAAAAAGGGAGGAACGGTATCCATGTGCGTGGACAGCACCACATCCGGACGCTCTCCACTGCCTGCATACACGTTGAAGCGTTCGCCGCTGAAGCGGCTGTTTGCCGGTTGGGGCACCGCCGTCCGCTCCACGGCAAAACCCCGCTCGCACAGTAGGGCATCAAGAAACGCGCCCACCGCCCCCTCGTTATAGGTCACGGATTCGATATCCACCAGCCGGCGGGTCAGGGCAATGGGATCGAGGGGGGTCATCGTTTTTCAGCATACCTGAGCCGCGCCGCGCTCATCCTTGCCTGAGCGATCCTTTAGGATACAAGCGATGCATCAGAACCCCACTTCGCCGGGCGTTGCGTTGCTGCGCAGCGTGGACGATCTACGCGGCGCGGCCGGCCGCATGGAAGCGCTGCTCAATATGGGCCGTCCCGATGCCCCCTACGCGGCCCTGGTGTGCCATCCGCACCCGCTCTTCGGCGGCACCATGCACAATAAGGTCGTCTATCACGCCATGAAGGCCTTCCAGGCTTATGGACTGCCGGTGCTGCGCTTCAACTTTCGCGGCGCCGGCTTGAGCGAGGGCACGCACGACCACGGCCGCGGCGAAGTGAGCGATGTGCGCGTCGCGCTCGATTGGCTGCAGCGGGAGTACCAACTGCCCCTGCTCTTCGCCGGCTTCTCCTTCGGCTCCAGTGTTGGCTTGCGCGCCTGCTGTGGGGATCAGCGGGTCAAAGGCATTGCCTCGCTCGGGCTTCCCGTCAAAGCCGGGGGACGGGAGTATCACTACAGCTTTCTCGCCCGCTGTCCCCAGCCCAAGCTCTTTATCAGCGGAGATGCCGATGAATATGGGCCCCAGTCGGGGGTGGAAGCCGCAGTGGCCGGCGCGGCGCCCCCAGCCACCCTGGTCATGGTCCCGGGCGCAGATCACTTCTTCGCCGGCAAATTGGAGCAGATGCAGCAGGCATTGAGCGCCTGGCTGGAAACCAACTTTCTGTCCACGGAGATGGCGAAATGAATGAAGCCACGCTGCATACCATGCATGAGGAGGCGCGCAATATCTTTCATCATGCGCTGCGTTCCTCGAGCATTGCCGCGGCCTTCGATCGCCGCTTCCCCACCCCGTTTCCATTCGCCGAATACGACCGCATCTACGCCGTAGCTCTGGGCAAGGCGGCTCTGCCTATGCTGGAGGCGCTGCGCGCCCGCATGCCGCGAGCGCTGGCCGGTGGCGTATGCTGCGGGCCGGTGCTGCCCTCCGACCGGGAGCCTGGAGTGGAGTACTACACCGGCGGCCATCCTTTACCCAATCAGGATTCTTTCGCCTCCGCCTCGGCTGCGCTGCGGCTGTTGCGGCAGATGGGCGAGCGGGACTTCGTCTTTTTCCTGATCAGCGGCGGCGGGTCCGCCATGTTCGAGCTGCCTCTGGACCCCCACATCTCGCTCGAAGAAACCCAGGCCCTCTACCAGGCGCTGGTGGGTTCGGGGGCGACCATCGCTGAGATCAACACCGTGCGCAAGCACTTCTCCGCGGTCAAGGGCGGACGCCTGGCGTCAGCCGCCGGCCGCGCCCGGAGGTTCTCGTTGCTGCTATCGGACGTAGCGCCTCGCTACCTGGATGCATTGGCCTCCGGCCCCACGCTTCCTGACTCGTCCACGGTGGCGGAGTGCCGCGAGATTATCGGCCGCTACCATCTGCGCGAGCGCTTCACCCCAGGGGTGCGGGCCTTTTTCGATGATCCCGATCTTCCCCAAACGCCGGCGCTGCCCACCGCACCCGTCGAGACCCTGCTTTCGAGCGATGACCTGGTCGATGCTGCACGAACCATGGCTTCGACCTTAGGTTATGACGCAGTCATCGACAACAGCTGTGACGATTGGGATTACGCGGACGCTGCCCGTTATCTGCTCCATCGTTTCCATCAACTGCGGCGTGATCATCCCAGGCTGTGTCTGCTCTCGGGCGGCGAAGTGACGGTGCACCTGGGCCGCGACCACGGCGCAGGTGGCCGCAACCAGCAGTTCGCGTTGGCTTGTGCCCTGGCGCTGGCTGGGCCGGCGTCCCCGGTGGTCGTACTGAGCGCCGGCAGCGACGGCATTGATGGCAACAGCAACGCCGCGGGCGCCATCGCCGATACGACGACGGTGAGCCGGGCGCACGCCCTGGGCATCGATGCGGCCTCTGTCCTCGCTCACTTCGACGCTTACCGCCTCTTCACCACCCTGGGCGACACCCTGGTCACTGGTCCCACGCACAACAACCTGCGCGATCTGCGCATCCTGCTGAGCCGTTAGAGAAACCCAGATCCACTCAATCAACCGCAACTAACCATTTGCGGTCATCCTGATCGTTCCTTCGTGGAAGCCCGGTGGGAGCCCCGTGCTTCAGCAGGGGGAGCGACGCTTCAGCGTCGCGGAAAGAATCGCAACTCCATCCGTCGGGCTTTAGCCCCGGTTTCTCTTGGCCGGGGTGGAAGATTCCGAAATCCCGCGGCTGAAGCCGGAGGAGAATAATCCTACTCGAGCCGCTCGGCTTGAAAGCCGAGCTCCCCCGCATGAATGCGGGGGCTCCCACCCAGACAAACGGCGAAGTTACTTGCTGCCCTCGAAAATAAATCCATTCAAAATGGCGTAAATGGTCTGCCGAGTCGAACCATGGAAGGGTTCAACCATCTCGCCGGGACTCGATGCGTCTGCTCAAACCCGCGAAAACAAAAACGCCCATATCTGCCATAACGAACCTGGCAGATATGGGCTCCAGGGAGGTGGTTAGTAGGTTAAAACCCAGCCATCGTGGGTCAGCATGAGTGTGGCGTCATCGACTGGCTCGTCCGACATGGACTTAGCCACCATGGGAAAGGCGTTACGCACCTCATCCTTCTTGGCCCAGCTGGGCGGGTTCTTGAGCACAAAGTGGTATTCCACTTTGGTCAGCGGCTTGCCGTCGTAATCGACCGGCGGAGTAAACTTCTCCACGCTGGTGATCTGGCGGCGCCCGTAGCAGAAGCGCCCAGCCCCTTCGGTCCGGCTGCCTGCGGCGGTCAGTACATAGCGGTTGATGGTATCCGCGCCCTCGGCGGTCTGTTCACGTTCCAGCAGCCCAGCCTCGGCCAGCGCGTCCAGGCGGTGCCGTGTCTCCGCCAACAGCTTGTCATTCACCGACACTTGATAAGGAAAAGGCATCGGTTTGGTGAAAAGACAGTCTTGACTGGCCGAATAATCATGGTTGAGTGCGTCGGCAAGATTCGCCTTGCTTGCGACCCTGGAATCCGCGCAACCGGCCGCCAGCACCGCACTCGCCGCCGCCAGCATTGCCATCTTCACTACCTTCGTATAGCCCTTCATGGTCTCCCCTCGCGTCACAGCAACTGACTACATGAGTGAGACTAATCGAGATTCGAAAAACCACCAGCTTACGAAACGTGTAGCGCGGCGAACGAGTGGTGTCACTTAAGCGCCATTACTGGAGCGCGTATTGGTAATCACCCCAACTGGTGACGTTCGGGTAACACCTATAATGTAACCGCAATAGTGCTAAATATGGGCGCTGTGCATGCCCGCATCTTGAACATCCGCATATCATTTTCCAGGTGGTCTTTCGCAACACTGCTCACCAAGCGAGCAACGCAGAGTCCCCACATAGATAGCGCAAGAAACATGCCTGCCTCTTGATTGTCCCGCCGACTCGCCCACGGATGTAATCGCCGCGAATCGGCGGAACCTCCACACCGACGGTTGGTCCAAAACAGGACTTCATGCCCGTTGAATCGGATAAGCGGTGCAGTCCGCCGCAGCCGGTAATTGTGCAAAGCTAACCTGTTATTCTTGCGATGGAGTGAAAGGAACGAGCTTGACCGACCATATCCTGAACGCCATCGATGAAGAGATTGCGAAGCTTCGCCAAGTGCGCGCCATCCTCGCGGGTAGCGGCAAAGCACCTGGCCGCAAGAATCCCGCCACTGTTACCCTTGGCAAGCCCCGCAGAAAATTAAGCGCCAGGGCCCGCAAGGCCATCGCCGACGCGCAGCACAAGCGTTGGGCCAAAGTAAAGAGCCAGAAGAAGGCTGCCGCCTCTGCATCCGCAGGCAAAAGAGAAACCAACGCAAACTAATCATCTGTGAATTTTCCAGGGAAACGCGCGTGCGTTATCCTCATCACAGAGCACGGAGAAAGTCCGCGTGCGTCTCATGACGCGGGTCGACCGTCTAACCTTTTGATCGTGCCAGGGAATCCTCCGCTTTTCCGCCTCCAGGCAGGCGGCTCTTTAGGGGCTGATCGCACGGACAAGTACGGATCAGTTCCTTGGTTGGCTATGCCATAAACTGTTTTGACAACGTCTGCCCCGGCGTGCCCTCGCCGCCCATTGAATCGCCCTTGACCGGCTTCGCTCGCCGGCAAACCGGCGCGAGTAGAGGCCACTCCTCCCGCCGTCGATAATGCGTACGGGAACCATGGGAGCAACAACAGGGAAAGAGGACTCCAGGTTAACTGATGCAAGACGACATTCGCGACACCCGAGACAGGCAAGAGAAACCGGAGCCGCGCGCTACCGAACCGCACATCGGACCCGAACACCAATTGCCTCCGCCACGTCGCTCCGCGGGAGTCCGCATCCTGGTCTGGCTGGTTATTCTGCTCGCGTTTGCCCTGCTCTTCTGGTGGGTCCTGCACCACCGGCAGGCCGCAACCGCACCCACTGGTAGGCGAGGTGCTGCCGGGGGAAACGTGACCGTCAGCATTGTGACCGCAAAGCAGGGAGACATCGGGGTTTACCTCGACGCCATCGGCACCGTCACCCCGGTTTATACAGACACCATTGTCAGCCAGGTCACCGGCGTCATCAACCAGGTACGCTACCGCGAAGGTCAATTGGTGCAACGCGGCCAAACCCTGATCCAAATCGACCCCCGGCCCTTCCAGGCTAACGTGCTCACCGCCCAGGGAACTCTCGACCGCGACACCAACCTGCTGGCCCAGGCCGAGATGGACCTAAAACGCTACCAGGACGCCTGGGCGCGGAATGCCATCCCCAAGCAGACGCTCGACGATCAGGAGAAAATCGTCCTCCAGGAAAGAGGAACGGTCAAAGCCGATCAGGGAACTTTACAGTTTGACCAGGTACAACTGGCGTTTACGAATATCGCCGCGCCCATCACGGGACGCGTCGGTCTCCGCCTGGTCGATCCGGGCAACCTGGCCACCGCCTCCAGCGGCACGCCTCTGGTGGTCATTACACAATTGCAGCCCATTACCGTGGTCTTCACCATTCCCGAAGACAATGTGACCCAACTGCAACAGCAGATGCGCAAGGGCAAGCTGCTCGATGTGGATGCGCTGGATCGCTCCGAGACCACCAAACTGGCCAGCGGCAAGCTGGAAAGCACCGACAATCAAATTGACACCACGACCGGAACGTTGAAACTTCGCGCCGTCTTCGACAATAAAGACAATGCCCTGTTCCCCAACCAGTTTGTGAATGCCCGTTTGCTGCTGCAAACGCTGCACAATGTGGTCCTGATCCCCTCTTCGGCCATCCAGCACGACGGGGAAGTGGCCTTCGTCTTTTTGATTCAAAACGGCGTGGCCCACATTCATAACATCAAGCCTTTAGTCAGTGAGTCCAATACGACGCAGGTGGAAGGACTCAATCCCGGAGACGTGATCGCCGACAGCAGTTTTGAAAAGCTCCAGGATGGCTCGAAAGTCATCATCTCCAAGCAGACGCTTCTTCCTTCCAATAATGAGAGCAATGCCCCGTGAGTCCGTCTCGCCCATTCATTTTGCGGCCGGTCGCGACCTCGTTGCTGATGGCCGCCATCATGCTCGTAGGCATCGTTGCCTACACCCAGTTGCCGGTCTCCGCCCTGCCTGAGGTCGACTACCCAACCATCCAGGTGCTTACCTTTTATCCCGGAGCCAGCCCGGACGTGGTGGCTACCACGGTGACCGCTCCCCTGGAGCGGCAGTTTGGCGAGATGCAGGGCCTGAGCCAGATGACCTCCACCAGTTCTGGCGCCACCTCGGTGGTGGTGCTGCAGTTCAACCTCTCCCTCCCCATCGACATCGCCGAGGAAGAGGTGCAATCGGCCATCAACGCCGCCCAGAGCTTCCTGCCCGCGAACCTGCCCGCGCCCCCGATTTACAGCAAAACGAACCCGGCCGACGCGCCCGTGCTGACCCTGGGGATCACCTCGAAATCGCTGCCCCTCTCGCAGGTAGAGGACTTAGTCGACACCCGCCTGGCGCCTAAGCTTTCACAGTTAAACGGGGTTGGCCTGGTCAGCATCAGTGGCGGCCAGAAGCCGGCAGTGCGGATCCAGGTGAACCCGGCGCAGCTCCAGTCCTATGGCATCGACCTGGAAGCGGTACGGACGGCGCTGATTTCCGCCAGCGTCAATCAGGCTAAAGGCAACTTCGACGGGCCTCGGCAAGATTGGCAAATCGATGCCAACGATCAGTTAATCACCAGTGCCGATTACAAGAATGTCGTGGTCGCCTACCGCAACAATGCCCCGGTCTTTCTGCACGACGTAGCCAAGATTGTGGACGGAGTGGAGAACACCAAGCAGGCCGCCTGGATGAATCTTACCCCGGCCGTGATTCTCAACGTGCAGCGGCAGCCTGGCGCCAACACCATCAGCGTGGTCAAGAGCATCCAGTTGCTGATGCCGCAATTGCAGGCCAATCTGCCTACGGGCATCGACATCACGACGCTTACCGATCTGACCACTGCGATCAAAGCCTCGGTGGCGGATGTGGAATTCGAGTTGATGTTGACCATCGCCCTGGTGGTGATGGTGATCTTTGTTTTCCTGCGCAACCTGTACGCCACCATCATCCCCAGCGTCGCTGTGCCGCTCTCCATCGTCGGCACCTTCGCAGCCATGTATGCGCTCGGCTATAGCCTCGACAACCTCTCGCTGATGGCCTTGACCATCTCCACCGGCTTTGTGGTGGACGATGCCATCGTCATGATCGAGAACATCTCCCGCTACCTGGAAGAAGGCTATACGCCCATGCAGGCCGCGCTGCAGGGCGCGGAGCAGATCGGCTTCACCATTGTTTCGCTGACCGTCTCGCTGATCGCCGTGCTCATTCCCCTGCTCTTCATGGGAGACGTGGTGGGCCGCCTTTTCCGCGAGTTCGCCGTCACCCTGGCCGTCACCATCATCATCTCCGCCGTGGTCTCGCTGACCCTCACGCCGATGATGTGCTCACGCATCCTGAAACATAATCCCGAGGAGAAGCAGGGCCGCTTCTATCGCGCGTCGGAACATGCGTTTGAGAGCATGATTGCGTTCTATGGCCGGACCCTGAAGGTGGTCTTGCGCTACCAGACGCTCACTCTCCTGGTTGCCTTGGGCACCTTGATCCTTACCATTTTTCTCTACATTGTTATTCCCAAAGGGTTCTTCCCGGTGCAGGACACGGGCGTGATCCAGGGCATCTCGCAGGCGCCCGCATCGATCTCCTTTACCGCCATGACCAAGGCGCAGCAAGAGCTGGCCAAGGTAATTCTCAAAGACCCCGCGGTCGAGAGTCTCTCCTCCTTCATTGGCGCCGATGGCACCAACACCACGCTGAACAGCGGACGCATGTCGATCAACCTGAAACCGCTCGACCAGCGCGATCTAAACGCCTCAGACGTGATTCGCCGCCTCAACTCCAGCCTGGCGACGGTGAGCGGCATCCGGCTATTTATGCAACCGGTGCAGAACATCTCGGTCGATGACCGGGTAAGCCGGACCCAATACCAGTACACCCTGGAGGATCCGGACGTAGGCGAGCTGGATCTTTGGGCCGGCCGGTTTGTCGACAAGCTGAAGCAACTGCCGCAACTGGAAGACGTGGCCACCGATCAGCAGACCGGCGGCCTGACCGTATCGTTAGCCATTGACCGGGTCTCCGCGTCCCGCCTCGGCATCGCCCCTTCTACCGTAGACCAGACCCTCTACGACGCCTTTGGCCAGCGCCAGATCAATACCATGTACACCCAGCTCAACCAGTACCACGTGATCATGGAAGCCCAGCCCAACTTCACCGTGGATCCGGCCAAGCTGAACAAGATGTACATCCAGGGCAACGCCTCCTCGGGGGCCTCAGGAGCGGCCGCCAGCACCTCTTACTCCGCTTCTGCGTCCGCCACGGCCGGGTCCAATGCAACCACTACTTCCGCCCTCTATACCCCCTCCTCCGGGGTACTGACGCCGCCCGAGAACGCTCTGGCCCGCAGCACCAGCACGTCGACTACGCTCAATACCAATGCCAGTTCCACCCCCAGCAATGCCGTTCCCCTGACTGCCTTTGCGCATATTCAGCCCGGCACGGAGTCCCTTTCCATCAACCATCAGGGTCAGTTCCCTTCGGTCACGGTTTCTTTCAACCTGGCGCCGAACGCCTCGCTGGGCGACGCGATTGACGTGATTCATCAAGCGGAAAAGGAGTTGAACTTTCCTCCCAGTGTGCAGTCCAGCTTCCAGGGAACCGCTGCTGCTTTTGAGAATTCCCTCTCCAACGAGGCGCTGCTGATTCTCGCTGCCCTGGTCACGGTATACATCGTTCTTGGTGTGCTCTATGAGAGCTTCATTCATCCCATCACCATTCTTTCCACGCTTCCTTCGGCTGGCGTCGGCGCGCTGCTCTCCCTCATTCTTTTCAAAGAGAATTTGAGCGTAGTGGCGATCATCGGCATCATCCTGCTGATTGGGATTGTGAAAAAGAACGGCATCATGATGGTCGACTTTGCTCTGGAGGGGGAGCGGCAGCGCGGCCTGAACTCGACCGACGCCATTTATGAAGCCTGCCTGCTGCGCTTTCGTCCCATCATGATGACCACCATGGCCGCGCTGCTGGGCGGAATTCCGCTGGCCGTCGGTTCGGGCATCGGGTCAGAGCTTCGCCGCCCGCTGGGCATCGCCATGGTGGGAGGTTTGTTATTGAGCCAGGTGCTCACCCTCTACACCACGCCGGTGATCTACATCTTCTTCGACAACCTGGCGCAACGATTCTCCCGTTCCGGCGGCAGGTCTGGCGCAAGTCCCGAACCGCAACCGGCAGGTGAAGCATGAGCCTGTCCAGTCCGTTCATTCGACGGCCGGTGGCCACAACCTTGCTGACGGCGGCGATCGCCATTGCCGGTGGCATCGCCTTCAACGTGCTGCCGGTCTCCCCCCTGCCCCAGGTCGACTTTCCTACCATTTCGGTTTCCGCCGGCCTACCCGGGGCCAGCGCGCAGATCATGGCTTCCTCGGTGGCCACTCCACTGGAGCGCCAGTTCGGCCACATCGCGGGCGTCACCGAGATGACCTCCTCGAGCTCCCTCGGAAGCACCAACGTGACCCTGCAATTTGATCTCAGCCGCAACATCGACGCCGCCGCGCGGGATGTCGAGGCCGGCATCAACGCGGCCAGGACGTATCTTCCGGCCAACCTGCCGTCCAATCCGAGTTATCGCAAAGTCAACCCGGCCGACTCGCCCATCATGATCATCGGGCTCACCTCGGACAAGTACGACAAAGAAGCTATGTATGACTCCGCCTCGACGATCATGGAGCAGAAGCTTTCGCAGATCCAGGGCGTGGGACAGGTCAGTGTCGGAGGCGCGTCCTATCCGTCCGTGAGAGTCGATGTCAATCCTCCGCAGTTGAACCATTACGGAATCACAATTTCCACGATTCAGCGGCTGCTGAGCCTGCAGAATTCCGACATCGCTCGCGGCCAGATAGCAAACAGCGCGGTCACTGCGGACATAATCACCAACGACCAGATTTCGAAAGCGGATGAATACAAGCCCTTGATCGTCGGCTATCACAATGGGCTCGCGGTCCACCTGTCCGATGTGGCCAACGTGCAGGATTCGGCGCAGAGCATTCGCACCGCAGGTTATCTGAATGGAATCCCATCAGTGACCGTTATCATCTTCCGCCAGCCGGGCGCCAATATCATCCAGACCAACGCGCGCATCCGCGCCCAGCTTCCGTTTCTGGAAGCGGTGATGCCCCAGGGGATTAAGACCACCGTCGTTCTCGATCGCACCACCACGATCAAGGCTTCTTTGCATGACGTCGAGTCGTCGCTCATCATCTCCGTGGGCCTGGTGATCCTGGTAGTCTTTCTGTTCCTGCGCAACGGCCGCGCCACGCTGATTCCCAGTGTCGCCGTGCCCGTCTCCCTGATCGGCACCTTCGCCGTGATGTATCTGCTGAATTACAGCCTGGACAATCTCTCCCTGATGGCGTTGACCATCTCCACCGGCTTTGTCGTCGATGACGCCATTGTGGTGATGGAGAATATCTCCCGCTATCTGGAGATGGGCATGCCCCCAGCCGAGGCTGCGCTCAAGGGCGCCCAGGAGATCGGCTTCACTGTACTTACCATGAGCACGTCGCTGATTGCTGTGTTCATTCCGCTCTTGATGATGGGCGGCATCGTCGGCCGCCTCTTCCGCGAGTTCGCCGTGACCCTGTCCACGGCCATCCTCGTTTCCATGGTGATTTCGTTAACCACGACCCCGATGATGTGCGCCCACTTGCTCAAAGCCCATGGCGACGAGAAGCATGGCCGTCTCTATCGCGCCAGTGAACGGTTCTTTGAGGGAATGCTGAACATCTACCGGCATTCCTTGTTGTGGGTGCTGGACAATTCGGGCTTGATGCTGGTGGTGCTGTTGCTGATCATCGCCCTGAACGTGGTGCTGATCGTCAAGATACCCAAGGGCTTTTTCCCGCAGCAGGACACCGGGGCCATGGTGGGCGGGGTGCAAGGACCCCAAGACGCGTCCTTCGGGGTGATGAACAGTTCGATCAAAGCGCTGGTCAACGTGATTAAGGCGGACCCCGCCGTGGCCAATGTGAACGCCTACACCGGAGGAGGCGGCGGCGGCAGCAATGGCGGCTTTATCTACGCCGCGCTCAAACCGCTCGACGAGCGCAAAGTGAGCGTTATGGAAATCATCAATCGCTTGCGGCCCAAGATGAGCAAGCTTCCCGTGGCCTCGGCCTTCCTGCAGGCCGCTCAGGATCTGCGCATCGGCGGTCGAGGCAGTAATGCTCTCTACCAGTACACCCTGGAGGCGGACAATGTGCAGGATCTGGCCAAATGGGGACCCATCCTGCTGACGCAAATGAGGAGGCTTCCAGGTTTGCTGGATGTGAATAGCAACCAGCAGAACGGAGGGTTAGAGGAGGTTGTGAATTACGACCGGACCACCGCTGCCCGCCTCGGCCAGACTCCCAGCTCCCTGGATTCCGCTCTGTACAGCGCCTTTGGCCAGGCCGAGGTGTCGGTGATCTACACCCAGTTGAACCAGTATTACGTCGTGCTCGAGGTGGCGCCGCGGTATTGGCAATCTCCCGCGGGACTCAACTACATCTACCCCGGAGCTTCCGCCAACAAAGTCATCCCTATCAAGGCGGTCAGCACTTCCAGATCTGGCACTACGCCCCTGCAGATTTCCCACACCGGTGTCTTCCCGTCGGTGACGGTGTCGTTCAATCTTGCTCCCGGTCTGTCTCTCAGCGATGCGACGCTATTGATTAACCAAATGCAGACCAGGCTCGGCATGCCCTCGACGATCCGCGGATTTTTCTCCGGAACCCTGCAGGCCTACCAAGAATCTCTGGGCACTGAGCCGCTGCTGGTCTTCACCGCGCTGCTGACCGTGTACATCGTTCTGGGCATCTTGTACGAGAGCCTGGTGCATCCCCTGACCATCATCTCCACCTTGCCCCCCGCCAGCGTCGGGGCTATGCTCGCACTGCTGGTCTTCAAGAATGACCTCAACGTCATCTCCATCATCGGTATCGTGCTTCTGATCGGGCTGGTGAAAAAGAATGCCATCATGATGATCGACTTTGCCCTGGTGGCCGAGCGGGATCACGGTAAGAGCACCAGCGACGCGATCTTTGAGGCCTGCATGCTGCGCTTCCGGCCCATCATGATGACTACGATGGCCGCGCTTTTCGGAGCTCTCCCTCTCGCTTTCGGAACCGGCACCGGCTCCGAGCTTCGGCGGCCATTGGGAATTACCATTGTGGGTGGCCTGATCGTAAGCCAGATGCTTACCCTCTACACCACCCCGGTTATCTATCTGTACATGGACCGCTTGCGGTTGCGAGCTTTAGGGCGGCATCACGACACCTTCCAGGTCAACCCGGAAGGCGCTGTTTAGGAAGAGCTTCTTCTATGGAGAAAACAACAACAAATCGGCGAAGCCAGATTGGCCTTCTTCTTTGCGTGATGCTGACCGGCTGCAATGTGGGGCCGAAGTATCACCCACCCGCCATTCAGCCGCCCCCTGCCTTTAAAGAAGCGCCACCCGCCACTTCATCGTCCAATCCGCCGCAGCCGCAGACCAACCAGAATGGAAACCGGGACAATGGAGCTCAAGAAAACGGGACCTGGACGGTAGCTCAACCCGCCGACGAAAAAATTCGCGGAGACTGGTGGGCGATTTTCAATGAGCCTGAGCTCAACGACCTCGAAGGCCAGCTCAATATCGATAACCAAAACATAAAGTTGTACTTTGAGAACTTCATGGAAGCCCGTGCATTGGTACGGGAAGCGCGCGCGCTGTATTTTCCAACGGTGTCGTTTGGCCCGTCCTACAGCCGCTCTCGTTCATCGGGAAATCTCAGTGCCACTTCAAGTTTCAACGCCGGACACCAGTCACAGATTTACTCCCTGCCTGTGGATATTTCATGGACCCCCGATCTCTTTGGCAGAATTCGCAACCAAGTCCGTGCAGCCCAATATACCGCCCAGATGAACGCAGCGGATTTAGAGAATGAGCGGCTGGTGGAACAGGCCGATCTGGCGGAGTACTACTTCGAGATACGCGGACAGGACGCGCTGATCCAGCTTTTCACCCAGACCGTTGCGCAATATCAGAAGTCGTTGGATCTGACCCAGGCACAATACGACACTGGCGTGGGGGATCAAATCTCCGTGGTAGAGGCACAAACCACCCTGCGGTCGGCCCAGGCTTCTTTGACCAACCTGGGCATTTTACGGGCTCAGTATGAGCATGCAATCGCTGTCCTGATCGGCAAGGCTGCGTCGGGGTTCTCTCTTCCCGCTCGTCCCATCACGACCGCGCCGCCACCAATCCCCATCGGCATGCCCTCGCTGTTGCTGCAGCGCCGGCCGGATGTGGCCGCGGCGGAGCGAACCATGGCCTCTGCCAACGCCACGTTGGGCGTCGCCTATACTGCTTTCTTTCCTTCCCTGACGATCTCCGTGGGCGGCGGCTTCGAGAGTTCTTTGTTCAAACACATAGCCGACTGGCCCAGCCGCTTCTGGTCTCTCGGTGGAACATTTTCACAACCCCTCTACAACGCCGCACTGAGCGCGGAATTACACCAGTACGTAGCCATCTATAACGCCGACGTGGCGACCTACCGGCAAACGGTCCTCACCGCCTTCCAGCAGGTGGAGGATTATCTGGCACAGACCCGGATTCTTTCGCAGCAGATCCAACAACAGCGTGCCGCGGTGGCTTCGGCCCAGACCTCGCTCGATCTGGAGATGAGCAGATACCAGACCGGCATTGATCCTTACATCGACGTGGTCACCCTGCAGAACACGGTGTTTAGTAACCAGCAGACTCTCTACAGCCTGCAGATCGAGCAGATGACCAGCGCGGTGCAACTGGTGGAAGCTCTTGGTGGCGGTTGGGATACTACGCAACTACCGACGCCGGCTCAAGTGACTGCTTCGCCCAGTAAAGCGGATACCAGGATTCAGCAGTAGAGCGCCTGGAGTGCCTCAACCTGCTCGGTGGATGCCCGCAGCCGCAGAGTGATTCGGTTCTGCGGTGGCGCAAACCCGAGTTCGTACCTGAAGGAGTGGCAGCAGGTGCGTTCGAACAAAATGAAGTCGAGCAAGCGGCGGGCGGTTTCCTCAGAAAACACCCATTCCAGTTCCACGCCATCGGGGTGAGCGGTAAACGCCGTCCGCTTCTGTAACAACGCCTGTATCTCAACCCGCCGTTGTATCCGATCACCCTCCGGCAGCGCGCAAACCAGCGCCATCGAATCCGCTTTCTCCATAAGTCATTCCTCCCTTTGACGTGAGGCACCCGTTTAAGTCACTAAACATCTGTCTGAGGGAGCCGTACATGGGCCGAAAACGATGGGCAAAGCCCCTCCAAAGCTTTTCATATTTCAAACCAAGACGTTCTCCGTGAGGAGCCAAATCCGGGTCAAGGTTCAGTTACCCGTAGTGTGAAAGCATTCGAAAAAACCATTTTCGGCCCACGTACGCTGGTGCGAACGTGGGGCACCCGTCCAGGTCACTAACATCTGTCTGAGGTATGGTGCCTTAGCTACAATCTTCCCGGTAACTAATCTCTGTCAGACATAGGCGCCATCGATTCGTAACCGCGTTCGAGGTAATCGGACGGGTGCCCCATGTTCGCCCCAGCGTACATGGGCCGAAAAAGACGGGGGCGAAGCCCCTCCAAAGCTTTTAGACTCTCCATGACGAATCAATCGTCACCCGCCCTCGCTCTCCAGTCTGGTAGAAGCGACAGCTTGACCAAAGCCAGTCCTCCGGCCTATCCACCAATCCGCGCTTCATAGGATTCCAGTGCATATAGTTAAGCTTCTCGACTCGCTTCTCCTCCGTGAAAACGTTGAAGTCATAGTAGCGCGCCTGCCAGAACGGTCGCTCCCGAGCTCGCCTGACCACCGAAAGCTTCAACCCCTGCAGTGCTGCGCTCAGCAATTCTGCTCGAGGTTCACCCACCAGCAGATGAACGTGCTCCGGCATAACCACATACCCAATCACGTCGAATCGATAACGAAGGTGCGTCTTTTCGAGCGCCTCCTCAAACAGATCCCGAGCCGCCGGAGTACTCAGATAACCAAGCCGGTGATAGCAACTGAACGTGACAAAATGCAGGTCCCCTTCCTCCTGGCGCCGCTCTAACCCCTCAACCATGCCGGCATCTTACAATTGACCCTGACAGGAGACCCCCATTCCTACTATTTCCCTATCATCGGTTCTCGAAACCAGCACCCTCAAACTGGACGACGTGGCCACCCACGCGCCTGGCCCGCGCGGCCTGCTGCCGATTACCCCGGAGATGCTGCTCACCGCGCCCTCCGGCAATCTCTTCGGCTTAAGCCAGAACGCCGGCATGGGTTGGGAGCCGCAAAAATTGCTGGGCTCGGAAGTCCTCATCCTCAGCACCCACGGAGGCCTCCGCGCCCCCGATGGAACCCCCATCGCCCTCGGCTTTCATACCGGGCACTGGGAACTGGGCGCGCTCGTCGCCGAAGCAGCCATCACGCTAAAAGCCCTCGATGCCATTCCCTTCGCCGGGGCCTGCACCGATCCCTGCGACGGCCGCACCCAAGGCACCACCGGGATGCTCGATTCCCTCCCCTTTCGCAACGATGCGGCCATCGTCCTGCGCCGGCTCATGCGTTCCCTGCCCACCAGGATGGGCGTGATCGGCATCGCCACCTGCGACAAGGGGCTGCCGGCCATGATGATGGCTCTGGCTTCCGCCGGCCCCCTGCCCACTATCCTCATTCCGGGTGGAGTCACTCTGCTGCCCGAGTCAGGGGAGGATGCGGGTAAGGTACAGACCATCGGCGCGCGCTACGCCCAAAAACAAATCACCCTCGAAACCGCGGCGGAGATGGGCTGCCGCGCCTGCGCCACACCAGGCGGCGGCTGCCAGTTTCTAGGAACCGCCGCAACCGCGCAGGTAATAGGAGAAGCCCTTGGGCTGTCCCTGCCCCACACCGCCCTCGCCCCTTCGGGCGCGCCCATCTGGCTCGACGCCGCCCGCCGCTCCGCCAGCGCCATCCTGCGCCTGCATCAACTCAAATTGGGCACGCACGACATCCTCACCCAGGGATCGGTGGAAAACGCCATGGTGGCCCACGCGGCCTTCGGCGGATCCACCAACCTGCTGCTGCACCTGCCGGCGATTGCCTACTCCGCCGGACTCAAACGCCCCGTCGCCGCCGATTGGGCCCACATCAACCGGGAAATTCCCCGCTTGGTAGACGCCCTGCCCAACGGCCCGCGCAACTTCGCGACAGTGCAAGTCTTTCTCGCCGGCGGACTCCCCGAAGTCATGCTCCACCTGCGCCGCGCAGGCCTGCTCAACACCCAGGTGAAGACAGTATCCGGTGAGACCCTCGATAGCTGTCTCGACTGGTGGGAGAACAGCCCCCGCCGGCACGAGCTGCGCAAAAACCTCCGTGCCCGCGACGGCATCGATCCCGACGACGTCATCATGGACCCGGATCGCGCCCGCTCCAGCGGGCTCACCCCCACGGTCTGTTTCCCCGTAGGCAACCTCGCCCCTGAGGGCTCCGTAGTGAAGAGCACCTCCATCGATCCCTCGCTCATCGATGCCGACGGTGTCTTTCGTCACCTCGGTCCGGCCCGCGTCTTCGTCTCCGAAGAAGCGGCCATCCACGCCATCAAGAACGGCGAGATCCGGGAGCACGACGTCATGGTGCTGGTATGCTGCGGCCCCGCAGGGGCTGGCATGGAGGAGATTTATCAGATCACCTCCGCTCTCAAGTGGCTCCCCTCAGGTAAGCACGTGGCGCTGCTCACCGACGCCCGCTTCAGCGGCGTCTCCACTGGCGCCTGCATCGGGCACATCTCCCCCGAAGCGCTGGCCGGAGGCGCCATAGGCAAGCTTCAGGACGGTGATCAGATCGAGATTGTCATCGACCGGCAGAAGCTGACCGGCTCCGTCAACCTGGTGGGAAATGCGCAGGAGATCTTTGGCGCGGAAGAAGGCGCACGCCGGCTGGCCGCGCGAGCGTCCCGCGCCGATCTCAAGCCGCATCCCGCGCTTCCCGACGACACCCGGCTATGGGCAGCCCTGGTGCAGGCCAGCGGAGGGGTCTGGGGCGGATGCGTCTACGACGTCGACGCCATCGTCTCCCGGCTGCAGTCCAGCAATGGGAAAAAGTAAGGACTCTGTCTCAAGCCGGAACGGGCGTGGATTGGATTCATTCGGCCGTCGCTCGCGCCGATAGCTGTGAAGAGACCAGCCCCCATGAGTAGCCACCCCACTCGCCCAATGCCCCGCACAGCAATCCGCATCCCCGCCGGCAAGTACACGGCGATCGTTAAACCCCGATTGACCCGCACCAGTTCACGATCGCAACCAGGGGTTGTCCTGGTGCTGAAAGCGCCATCGGCCGAAGAGGCAGACCGGATTTTTTCCTTTCCTTCCTGGAAATTTCTCCGCGAGCATTTGCGGCTCTTTGGGTTTGCCACCCCCGAGGAACTGGACCACGCGGATGTGCGCCTCTCTACCGGCCACCAGCCTTATATGTTTTCCAGCCGCCGTTGGGAAGTCCCTCTGATCGAGGCCCTCGATCTGAATTGCGCCGAAGCCTAGTGTCCCGTCCCTAAAGTTCGTTAAAGAACTCCTCTTCGGCTTTGTATCAGGGCACGACTTCAGTCGTGCCGCAAACACTGCAAAACCAAATGGGCTTCAGCCCCTGAGCGCAGTTTCTGGAACATTTTCGATTCCTCGAATTGTTCCAGGAACTTCAGGGATAGAACACTAGGTTTCCGGCGGAAACCGGAAAAGGACTCGATCCGTTTGCAGAACGTGGCTCGGAATGTCGCTGGGTGGTCTTCCTATCACCAGAAGATCGGCTCTGGATCTTTGCCAGCCAGGTCGATTTTGACCGGCGCTGCTATCAGACTCAAGGTGTTGAAGTCGAAGTACCGATACAGATCGAGACACATCACCTCTTGCGCGTCATGATAATCGAGTGGATGCGTAAACAAGTCGCCCAGGCTTGCTATCGCGTGGCGCGCCTCAATGGAGGAGTACAGCTCAGGCACAATCGCCGCGGAGACGATCGCGACGGTTTCCCCACGAGGGCCGTTCGTGAGCATGCGCACCGGCGCCGGATGGCTCGGGGGCTTGATCCGGGCGCCCGGTGTTCCACTGCCGTCGATCGAGTCCGTCTGCAGCCACTGGGCAATCGCGGCTACCTGCGCCGCGGCGAGCCCCAAGGGCCTTTCTCCAACAGTGTTCAACATCTGCGCAAGACTCGAATAGTCGTCGCCCGTGCCGGGAATGTTCTCGCCCAAGAGCAAAGGATCGAAGACCAGCACGCGCTGTCCCCGGTCCACATCGTTGGCTGCCTCGACCAGCATGGACGCGCGCCCCGAGTCGGAGATCAGCAGAGTCGTGCCTCCGTTCTGCGGCCTCTCCGCGGACTGAAGAAGCACCCCGGGTGCGGATAGCCCGTTACTGAACTCAAACCGGTACCCGCGGCTCTCCAGGCCTTTTTCGTGCGTCTCAGTCACCGGCCACGCATGGGTCACCGTGACGGGAGCAAATCGCACCACCTCGCGCAGTTGCTGCCGCTGCTTCTCCATCCAGGTAGCATCCGCTTGCGCCGGAGGATCGTGATGGATCCCCTGGGCTAGCTGACGCGCCAGGCCAACGATCGTGAGGTTACTTGCCGGTATGCCAACCGCAAGATCCGCAGCCGTCTGCACCTCGGTATCCGTATCCGCGTCCTCCTTCTCGCTGGCCTGGAGGTGAAAGGCGCGGTCGAAGAACCGGTACGACTGTTCACGGCTATCAATCTGATAGTTGTGGGTCCCTGGATTCTCATTCTCGTACCACTCCAGATTTCCCGGGCTGCCCATCAAGGCAAAGAAAGGTTGTATATCGGTGTAGACGCCCTGCTTGACGACGCCTGCCCGAAAGCAGCAGTCATCCATAGCGTTGTAGATCAGCAGAGTCGGCCGCGGCGCGCGCAAAGCCATCAATTGTGCATAGTCCGCGACCGAGCGCATATCAGGGGCATTCTGCTCCGCATCACCCGCATACTCCGGGTGTTCGATGGCCGTGGTCAGCGAACTAAAGCCCGCCACCGGTACGGCAGGACCCACCCGGGTGTCCAGAGAGCTGAGCAACATCGTCTGCCACCCACCACCCGACAGGCCAGTCATGCCGATGCGCGTTCTGTCCACCCGCGGATCGTCATAGAGGTAATCGAGGCCGCGGCGCATCGCCAGGTAAAACAAGCCGACGCCGTTCGATCCGGTTAGGTCGAGCAAACCGATCTGGTCGTGCTGATTGTCTGGACTACTTAACTCGCCCATCCCGATCCATTCCAGGCTGAGCGCCAGAATGCCGCGGCGCGCCTGGTTAATGCACCGCTTCTGCTTGTGTTCTACGGCCTTCCCGCCGGCGCCATGACCGTTGACATCCAGAATCGCGGCCATCTTCCCCGTTATATGCTCAGGTTCATACAACAGCGCGGTGGAGCTAAACCCGGGGACGATTTCATAGCGAAGCTTCACGATGCGATAACCCGGCCGCGCGATTTCCGCCACCTTCTCGAAGCTTGGTTTCGCTTCCACCCACTCCCGCGGCCAGCCATGGTAGATCACCGATAACTCGTGCTCCCGCAGCCGCTCAGCCTCCTTCTGCCAATCCGCTGCACTGCTGATCGCCGGCAGCGCAGGTATGCGCTTGAGCATAAAGTGCCGCAGCTCTTCAGACACCAGTACCGGGCTCTGTAGTGGCTGCTTCAGCAGCGGATCGATCGCGCTACGCGTTGCCTGCGCTGCTGCAGGCAACAGGCAAGAGGAGATAAGGACTGCAAATGTCGAGATACTTCGCATCGCGCTCCTCGACCAAGGCAAGACGACCCCTTAAAAGCTATCACCCGACGCGGCAACGACACGGATGCTGGTCTTCATGGTGTGCTGCAGCCCAGGCGCAAGGTCGACAGCAAAGGCGCGAATGTTACTGGCCTCGACGCAGGCCATTGTCCGCCATTCATCGTCTGCCAGGTCTGCCAAAGCATGCGCGCCCTCGATCCAGGGATTCCAAACCACGGTGGTGCGGGAGTTTTCCTTCTCCAGGCGAATGCGCCGGCGCAGGACAGGGTCCAGAATCTCAACCGGATGCGTCGTGTCCACGTAGGCGCGATCGGTTGGACCGGTGAACACAATTTCGCCCTCCTGCCGCTTCTCACGGTTGCCATCGGTGTTGTCCAGGTAGGCCACGCCATCGAGCCCGCCTACGCGAACGGCCTCAGCCCCACCCACACGGTAGTAGGTGTGCAGGGCCTCTTCAAAGCGCAGCGGCACGGAACCGGTGTTGGTCATCACCACCTCCTGGGCCAGCTCCGCGCCAATGTTCAACCGGTGCACAAGATGGAAATCGTGTGGCCACCAGGCCCGCGTCCCCTCGTCGCTCCAGGTCGACAGGCTCACCGCCACGGCGTCGCCGTTAAGGGCTACGGAGTCGAGTTGCCACGCCTTGGTACGCACGAATCCATGCGATGGCGCTTTGGGGTCTTCCGCCTTATTGCGAAACCAGGGAAAGCAGATTGGTATGCCGCCGCGGATGGCGCGTCCCGGCTCAAACTGGGACTGCGCGCTTAAGAAGATCACCTCTTCGCCGCCCGCCGGACGCCAGGAGGTAAGCTGCGCACCGTGCAGGTAAATCTCCGCCGTGGCCGCAGGGGCACTCACGCTTACTCGCGGCAAGCCACCCTTGCCGGCGGTGATCTGCGCCACTCCGGCGATGGCGAAGCGTCGGTTCAGTTCCTCGATGCTGGGGGAGCCTTGCATAGATACCTCCGCCTTATGGTGACATAAATAGCGAACGCGGCTTGAGACCAGCGACGCGACACCGAACCAACAGCCCAGTCTTCGTCTGCTAGACTTCTGTCACTTCTAACGGGAGAAGCATGATGGTTTGGCGGCAAAAACTGGCAGCAGCGCTCTGTCTGGTGGTTGGATCTTCGGTTGTCTTCGCGCAAGGGGCGGCCAGCGCCTCGCGTACCTTGGTCCGGGCAGGGCACCTGCTCGACGTAAAGACCGGCAAGCTGCTTGACGCCCAGACCATCGTGGTCACGGGAGACACCATCTCGTCGGTGGCGGCCAGCGCCTCGGTTGCTGCCCAACCGGGCGACAAGGTGATTGACCTTGGCGATATGACGGTGATGCCCGGTTTGATCGACGTGCACACCCATATCACCGGCGTTCCCAACTTCGACCCCTATTTTGAGTTGACGCAAACCGACGCGAAAGAAGCCATCCAGGGCGTGGTCAATGCCCGCACCACGTTGCTGGCCGGCTTTACCACCATTCGCAATGTCGGCGCTGGCGGCTACACCGACGTCGATCTGCGCGATGCCATCAATCGAGGCGAGGTACCGGGACCGCACATGCAAGTGAGTGGACCGCCTCTCGGCATCACCGGCGGCCACTGCGATGACAATCTCCTGCCCATCAAATATCACGTAACCGACCAAGGCGTAGCCGACGGCATTGCCGCCGTGCAGCAGAAAGTGCGGCAGAATATCAAATACGGCGCCGACCTGATCAAGATCTGCGCCACCGGCGGTGTGTTGTCGAAAGGTGACGATCCCCAGGCCTCGCAATACACCCTGGAGGAAATGCGCGCTATCGTCGCCGACGCCCACCGCCTGGGCAGAAAGGTGGCCGCGCACGCTCATGGCGCCCAGGGCATTCTCTGGGCAACCCAGGCCGGCGTCGACTCGATTGAACATGGCAGCTATATCGACGACGAATCCATCGCCGCGATGAAGAAGAACGGAACTTACCTGGTGCCCACTCTCTACCTGGAGGACTGGCTGACCGAAAAAGGAAACCTGCCGCCGTTCTATAAGCAAAAGATGGCAGATACGATTGTCGTGGCCAAGAAGAATATAAAGCACGCCATCGAGTCCGGGGTGAAGATCGCATTGGGCACCGATGCCGCGGTGTATCCTCACGGGCTGAATGCCCATGAGCTCGATGTATACGTCAACCAGATGGGCATGACCCCGCTCGCAGCGCTGCAATCCGCGACCGTAAACGCCGCGGATCTGATGGGCTGGACCGCAAAAACGGGCAGCATCGAACCCGGCCATTGGGCCGACATCATCGCGGTGAAAGAGAACCCGCTCCAGGATGTGCGGGTGCTGCAGCATGTGAACTTCGTAATGAAGAGCGGCGTCGTCTACAAGAGCGAAACAAGCAAAGAGGGAGCCGCATGCCAGTAGACGCGCGCAAAACCATCTCCGACCTTGAAGAGCTTCGCGCGCTGACCGCGGACGATCACGGTGCGCAAAGGATCGCCTGGACTCCCACCTGGCTTAAGGCGCGCGCCTGGTTTCAGAAAAAGCTGGCCGAGTTGCCGGTGGAGCATCACTTGGACGCGGCCGGCAACTCCTGGACGACGCTGCCGGGCGAGTCGGAGCGGACCCTCGTCCTCGGCAGCCATCTTGACTCCGTGCCCAACGGCGGCTGGCTGGATGGCGCCCTTGGCGTGCTCGCCAGTTTCGAAGTGCTGCGCGCCCTGGCCGAAGACTTCCATGGCAAACCGCCCATCACCATTCGCCTGGTGGACTGGGCCGACGAGGAGGGCGCGCGCTTTGGCCGCAGCCTCTTCGGGTCCTCCGCATTCGCCGGAACGCACAGCATTCAGGCCGACCGCGGCCGTACTGACCGGGACGGAATTCGCCTCGAAGACGCCCTGCGGCAATGCCAGGTCGACGTCGAACGCATTGGCGATGCCGCCGCCGAACGTGGGCAAGCCGGCGCCTATCTGGAGTTGCATATCGAGCAGGGCCCGGTGCTTGAGGCCATGAAGCTGCCTCTGGGAGTAGTGCTGGGAACCAAGGGGGTTGAGCGCCACGCGATCACCTTTCATGGACAGGAGGCACATTCCGGGTCCACCCCGATGGCAGTGCGCCGGGATGCGCTCGCTGCCGCGGCCAAGCTGGCCCTGGAGATCCGGCCAATCGCCCGCAAACATCCCGACGCGGTGGCCACCATGGGTAGCGTGAAGACCTTCCCCGGTATCGTGACTGCGGTGGTCGGCCGCTGCGAAGCCACCCTGGATATGCGTGACCTCGACGCAGCGGTGCTGGCTTCGATGCTGGCCGAGGCCCGGGCGGCCAGCGAACGATTCGCCGCCGAAGAGGGTTGCACCGTGGAGTGGTCACGGATCTGGAGCATCGAGCCGATCCCTTTCCACCCGCAGCTGATCGATCTGTGCGACCAGGCGGTGCGGGAGATCGCAGGTAACTCCCACCAGCTGCCGTCAGGACCGTTGCACGACGCCGCCGAGGTGGCGCGGGCGGGGGTCCCGGTGGTGATGATGTTTACCCAGTCCCTGGCCGGTCTGAGCCACAACCCGGCGGAAAACACCAGGATCGAACATCTCGAACTGGCGGTCCAAGCCTTTGACCGTCTGGCCAGAAAAACGATGCATTGGCTGCAAAACCAGGCCTAAGCCGGCTACAGACCCTCTCCATATAGGAGCAGCCTGCCCAACGTTCGAATCGGGCTCCTCTTGACAGCCTAGAGGAACATTTGTAACCTCTAGACTATCAAGAGGAGACCGCCTTGCCCGCCAAGGAAGACGAGACCACACTGCCCCTTCCAAAACCCAGCGACCTGCTTCAGGGAACGCTGGAGATGCTCATCCTGAAAACTCTGGCTCTGGAGCCCATGCACGGCTATGGAGTAGCTCTTCGCATCGAGCAGATCAGCAACGGCACATTCCACGTCAATCCCGGTTCTTTGCTTCCGGCGCTCAGCCGGCTGGAGCGCGCAGGCCGCGTGAAGTCCGAATGGCGGGCGACAGAAAACAATCGCCGCGCCAAGTACTACCTGCTCACTGCCAACGGTCGAAAGGCTCTCATCACGGAAACCGAGCAATGGCAGCGGCAAATGCTTGCCATCTGCCGCATCCTCGAAGCGTAATGCAAAGCTTCCTGCCAGGAGGAACCTCATGAATCGGCTAACCAACCTGAAGATTGGCCTGAAATCCCTCTTTCAAAAGCAGCGTGTCGAACGCGAGCTCGATGAAGAACTGCAGACCTTCATGGAGGCTTCCGTCGCGCACAAACACGCCGCCGGCATGACTGCCGAGGCCGCGCATCGCGCCGCGTTGGTCGAGATGGGAAGCCGTAACGCGGTCAAGCATCAGGTGTGGTCGTCGCGCTGGGAGTCCACCCTGGAAGGCCTGCTGCACGATACCCGCATCAGCCTGCGCGTGCTCGCGAAGAGCCCGGCATTCACCGCCATCGCCCTGCTGTCGTTGGCCCTCGGCATCGGCGGTAATACGGCCATCTTCACCCTGATCAACCAGGTAATGCTGCGCAATCTTCCGGTGCGGAATCCTGAGCAGTTGGTCACGTTCGGACCCGAGAACGGCGGCGGAGAGGCCGGGGGCATCGACATGGGCACGGTCGGCTTGTTCCCGTGGTATTTTGCCCGCCAGCTCCAGACCGATCCCGGACCGTTCCAGGGCATAGCCTCTTTCTGCAGCTTCTCAAACAAAGTAAGCATTCGTCTGCCCAGCATCGATGGCGCGGCCGACTCCAATGCGCCCGCCATCCTGGCCCCGGCTAATCTGGTCTCCGGCAACTACTTCAGCGTGCTCGGGGCTCAGCCCTTCCTGGGCCGCGCCATTACCACTTCCGACGACGCTACGCCAGGCAGCGGAGCGGTTGTCGTCCTGAGTCATCATTTCTGGCAGCAGTCGCTTTCCTCCGATCCGACCATCCTGGGCAAGACCATCCGGATCAACGGCACTCCCTTCAACGTCATCGGCGTCATGCCCGAGGCCTTTCACGGCATAAAGCAGGAGCTGGAGCCACCCGACCTTTGGGCGCCGATGGCGATGCAGACCGTCATTCTCAAGCAGCTCTCCATGCTCACGCCAGGCGGGGGAATCTATTTCCTTGATGTTTTTGGCCGCCTCAGCAGTCAGGCCGCGACCAATAAGTCCGCATGGGCACAAAGCCAGAACTGGCTTGATCAGCAGATTCGCACCGGCATCCGCACCGAGGAAGGCGCGAAGGTGACACCCGCCCGGCTGCAGGAAATCAACCGTGTGAGCGTTCCCTTGATCTCCGCCGCCCGCGGAGCCTCATCGCTCCGCGATCAGTACGGCGACTCGCTAAAAATTCTCATGGGTGTGGTCGTATTGGTGCTGCTCATCGCCTGCGCCAACCTGGCTAACTTCTTATTGGCCCGCGCCGCCACTCGAAAGCGCGAGATCGCCACTCGCATTGCCCTTGGCTCCAGCCGCGCACGCCTCATCCGCCAGAGCCTGATCGAGACCCTCCTGCTCTCCCTCGCCGGCGGAGTGCTGGGACTGGGCATTGCCTTCGCCGCCACGCGCGTGCTGATCGCCTTCGTCAGTCAGGGCAACGCCTATATCGCGATGGACCCCAGGCCGGATACGACCGTCATGCTTTTCACGCTGGGCCTCTCTCTGCTCACCGGGCTCCTCTTCGGACTCGCCCCCGCCCTGGCTGCGGCACGTACCGGAGCGGCTGGCAATTTGAACGCCGGCAGCCGCACCGCGGAAAGCAGTGGCGGCAAATCGGCCCGCTTCTGGCCTAACACGCTGGTTACCGTCCAGGTCATGCTCTCGCTCCTCCTGCTGGTCGGCGCAGGACTGTTTCTTCGCACCCTGCGCAATCTTCAAAACCAGGACTACGGTTTTGAGCGCTCCCACCTTTTGCTCGCCGAATTCAACGCACAACTTGCAGGCTACAAACCGAGCCAGACCCCTGGCCTGCACCAGCGTCTTGTGGAAAGGCTATCCGCGCTTCCCGGCGTTCGCTCTGTCGCCATCTCCTTGACTGCGCCTATCAGCGCTGGGAACTGGTCCTCCAGCATCACCATTCCCGGTTACATGCCCGCGCCTAAGGAGAACAGGTCCTCGATACTGAATCGCGTCTCCGGACAATACTTTGAGACCGCTGGAATATCGGTGGTTGCCGGACGTCCCTTCAACGATGGCGACACCGCCAACAGCCAGAAGGTTGCCGTCATCAACCAGACGCTCGCTGCCCACTTCTTCCCCAAAGGTGACGCTGTGGGGCGGTCTCTTATGATCGACAGCGACGGCGTCAAAGGGCCGTGGCAAATTGTTGGTATCGCCCGCGACACCAAATCCGGGAATCCCCGCGATACGGATCAGGTCCGAATGACCTACATCCCGCTGGCCCAGATCGACCCGTTGGTTCCCGCCGATTCCGCCGCGCCCGCTGCAGCCGGAGCCGCCAAGCCGGCCGCCACCGTAGAAAACCAGGACCGCTTCGCCGGCATGATCCTGGTTCGCACCGCCGGCGACCCGGTTCACACCATCACCGATCTTCGTGCAGCCGTCGCATCCGTCGATCCCAACCTCCCTCTTCTCAGAATCACAACCATCCACGATCAACTGTCGAACTTCATGACGAACGACGAACTCATCTCCTCGCTCACCGGCCTGTTCTCCCTGCTTGCGCTGCTTCTGGCGGCGATTGGCCTCTATGGCGTCATGAGCTACAACGTGGTGCGCCGCACCAACGAGATCGGGATTCGCATTGCGCTGGGCGCCCAGACCCCCGCCGTGCAGTGGATGATTCTGAGCGAATCGCTTCTGCTGCTCGCCATCGGCGTGGGCCTGGGATTGCCGCTCACCCTGTTGGCAACCAAATACATCAAAGATCAGCTCTTCGGCTTGAGCGCCCTGGATCCAATCACGTTCACCGTTGCGCTCATCGTAGTGAGCGCGATGACGCTTTTCGCTGCCTGGCTACCGGCGCGCCGAGCGACCAAAGTTGACCCGATGGTGGCCCTCCGCTGCGATTAAAAGTCCATTAGGCCACCCCGAGCCGGCCCTCGAGCCTTCACCGGCTGGCCAGAAGGCCTGATCCGTAACGAAAGACGGGTGCCTCAATATCTGAGGCCCTCCACGAAATAGCTGTCACCTTTGACAGTTGTGGCGGCAGAAAGACATTTGCGAACATCTGCTTGAGGAGCCCCCCGGAATATCGCTGGATCCGTTGGGAAGTTGGAACGTTCGTTGCCTTCCACGACCCCCATGTTTTTCTGATTTAGCAGGCTTGCAAAGCCGAAATCGGTGTAGACACAGAGATTGTTCTTCCCCGATATGGGTCAGTCACGCGTTTGAATTGGTCTTTAAAAACCCATGAATACAACCCTTGCCACGCCACCGCCCAACTCAAGTCCGACCTGGAATGAGGCAATTTCCGGGAGAGCAGTTCCTGCGAAGAACCCGGCGATTTCCCAGGATCAAACCCTGGATTTCGTCCAGCCTAGTTCATGGAGCCTCTCCACTGCCAAGCGATGCCTGGACTTTTCTGTCGCGTCGATTGCGCTTCTCCTTTCCTGGCCCTTGCTGATCCTCATCGGCGCTGCCCTCCTCCTGGAATCCCAGGGCCCGGTGATCTTTCGACAAAGGCGGGTGGGGCAGAACGGAATGCTTTTTATCTTGTTTAAATTTAGGACGATGGAGACCCTGGCTCAACAGAACGGCCCTTCCCTAACCAAGTGCGGAGACCCCAGGATTACCAGGACCGGGCGCTTTCTTCGCAAGTACAAATTGGATGAACTGCCTCAACTTTTCAATGTCCTGCGCGGCGACATGAGTCTCATCGGCCCGCGTCCCAAGCTCCCCCACCTGGAGCTGATGAGCATGCCCTTTCGGCCGGGTTTGACGGGAGCGGCCACGCTCGCCTTCCGCAACGAAGAAGAGATACTCCAGGACATCTCAGACAACGACCTCGAGTGGTACTACTGTCGTTTCATCAGGCCCTTGAAGATCAAGCTCGATTGGGATTACATGAGCCAGGCTACGCTGGCCAGCGATGTCGCTCTGCTCCGTGAGACCGTGGCCTGCTGCCTCTCCAGACGCCCTTGTCTCGAGCCAGGCGACCTCCCGTAGATGCACGCCCCGATTCGTAGATCGGGCAGCGATTGGGCCCTAGAATGTTTCGTTCATCACCTCGGAGCACAACATGAGCCGGGTCCTGATTATTGGAAATCACGCTCAAGTGAGCCGCGAGATCGGCGACGCGCTCTCCGCCGCCGCTTTTCCCCTGGAGTATTCAGCGGGGCACGCCGACACCCTGCAGCGCTTGCGTATGCGATCGTTCGGGGTCGTCATTACCAGTCCCGACAGCGCTGTGGAGGAAGACCTGGCGCTGCTGGAGGAGATGCGTGCCATCCGGCCTGGAGTAAAGTGCTTCCTCCTGGCTCATCAGAGCACTCCGGACGAGGTGATCGCCGCCCTGCGTGCCCGGGTGTTCGCATGCTTCACCCCTCCCTTTGATCCGGAAGAGATCGCGCACCTGGCCTGTCGCGCAGCGTCCGACAGCGAATGGCGAGACGACATACAGGTTCTATCGGCTAAGCCGGGCTGGGTATCGGTCCGCGTCAATTGCCGTCTAATCAATGCCGAACGCCTCTTGACCTTTGCCAAGGAGCTGAACGCTCAACTCCCTGAGGACGCGCGGCAGGAAACCATGCAGGGGTTGCGAGAGATATTGCTGAACGCCATGGAGCACGGAACGGCGTTCAATCCCGAGCAAGTGGTAGAGGTCACCGCCGTGCGCACGGCAAGAGCACTGGTATTCTACGTGCGTGACCCCGGGGCGGGCTTCCGCCGCGAAACGCTAAGCCACGCGGCGATTGCCAATCCGGCAGATGATTCGGCGGCCCACATTGCACAGCGCGAACAAGCAGGAATGCGCGCCGGGGGATTCGGTCTTCTTGTGGCGGGAGGCACTGTGGACGAGCTGATCTATAGTGAGATCGGTAATGAGGTGTTGCTTATTAAATACGTGGACTCAGTCCTCAGCGACAATCCAAAGTTGGGGTCATAGTCCCTGGAAACGGGGTTTCTCGTTCCATCAGCCGCCGCGCGCCGCCCGGCCGGCAAATCGCGACCGGTGAGATTGGCACTGCTGCCGGCTTCCTTGCCCACCATCCGCACCGGCCCGCATCTTCCTTTCCCAAAATCAACGGTGCGCTCAGACCTGTGAACCGAAAAGCTTCCTGGTGTGCGACATCAAAGGCGTCCCGATATAGGATTTTATCAATGCATTTGAGACATTTGGCCTTCCTCATGGTCTTGCTGTCTGCGGGATCCTTCCTAATGGCGCAGACCGTCGGGGCGCCCTTGACACTCCAACAGGCCATTGACCTGGCACGCGTCAAGAATCCGACTCTTCTTTCCGGCCAACAGCATGTCTCCGCCACCAGGGCCAGCGAACTTACGGCCGGCCTGCGCCAGAACCCGATCTTTACCTTCAGTGGCGACGACGTGACGCTCCCGGCCAATAACCCTGGCAATCCCTACTATTATTCGGCCAACGTCACGCGCCTCTTTGAACGCGGGCAAAAGCGGCGCTGGCGTCTCGATGCGGCTCACGCCACCACCGATGTTACGCAAAGCCAATACAAGGATACGGAGCGGCAAACGATCCTTGCCGTGAAACAGGCTTTTACCCAGATGCTGGCCGCCAAGGCCGGCCTGAAAGTGGCCGACGACAATGTGAAGGGCTATCGCAAGACAGTGGAGTTGAGTAAGGTCCGCCTGGACGCCGGTGATGTGAGCCCTACCGACTTTGATCGCATCGACCTGCAACTGGCCGAGTTTGAGGCGGACTACGATGCCGCGAATTTGAATCTCGTGCAATCCGGCGATCAATTGAAAATGCTGCTCGGCATCGATACCCCGGCGGCCGCATTTGACATTACAGGTACGCTCGATCCACCCCAGCTCACGTTGACCTTGGCGGAGGTGGAACAGCGAGCGCTGGCGGAGCGTCCCGATTATCTCGCAGCGCAGCAGTCCCTTCGCCTCGCCGAAGCAAATGTGAAACTGGCGCAAGCGACCGGGACCACCGACCCAACGCTGGGTGGAGAGTATGACCGGTCGGGCACTTACAACTCGGCCGGCTTTGATATCAGCATCCCGCTCCGGATCTTCGATCGTAATCAGGGCGAAAAAGAACGGACCCGTTATGAGGTCCAGTCCAGCCGCTTTGCGGAAATAGCCGCACGCAACCAGGTGGTCAACGACGTAGACCAGGCGTGGGCCGCCTATCAGACCGCGCTGGCACAGGCGCGACGCTACAACGGTCACTATCTCGGGGAAGCCTCACGCGTCCGTGACAACCTCGAGTTCAGCTATCGCCATGGAGGCAGCACCCTGCTCGACTACCTCGACGCTCTTCGCGATTATCGTCAGACCAATCTCGACACATTGAACGCCGACGCGCAGGTCTGGCTTGCTATCCACCAGCTCAGCTATGTCGCCGGATCGGAGGTGCTTCCATGAGCCCTGCACGGATGAGCCATGCACTTTGGATCGCTGCTCTTCTGTCTTTATCCGGCCTGGGCTGCCATGACGCGGCGCCCGCGTCCCCCGGCGGCGGAGACGCTCAACAGAACAGCCCGGTCGAGGTCACCGCCGTTCATACCCAGGCAGTTACGGATCGCCTCGAGCTCGCCGCGCGGGTGGAACCCGACCCCACGCGCGTGGTCCATATCTACTCTCAGGTCACTGGACGGCTGGTCGAGTTGTATGTCCGTCCCGGGCAGGACGTGACCAAGGGACAGACCATCGGCCTCATCCAGAGCAGCGAGATTGCCGGGGCCCGGGCAGATTACGATAAAGCCAAAATCGAGGTAGCACGCTCCGACCACCAACTCGATCGTGCCAAGCTTCTGCTGCAGCACGAAGTGATGGCGCAACGCGATTACGACGACATAGAAGCCGCGGATCAGGCGGCGCACGCAGAGCTCACGCGCACCATTCAGCGCATTCAGATGCTGGGCTTCTCTCCTGAAGGCTCATCAGACACCGTGGCCCTCCGGGCGCCTATCAGCGGCGCGGTCCTCGAAATCGGAACGGCCAGCGGTGAAATGCAGCGCTCGCTGGACAACGCCAGTCCCATCGCCACCATCGCGAACCTCGATTCGGTCTGGATACTGGGAGACGTTTTTGAGCGGGACCTGGCCACGGTCCGCTCCGCGCAGTCCGTCGATGTGACCCTCCCTGCCTATCCCGGCGAAACGCTGCACGGCAGGATTTCCAACATCTCCGACGCCATGGACCCAACGAGTAGAACGCTCAAGGTGCGCGTGGTCATGCCCAACCCCCAGCATCGCCTTAAGCCCGAAATGTTCGCTACGCTCTCCATCGCCCGCACCACGGAGCAGCAATTCATCCTGCCCACCACCGCAGTCGTTCACGAAGGTGCCTCGAGCTATGTCTTCTTGCAAACGGCCCCGGGGAAGTATGAGCAGCACCAGGTCACCACCGGAACCATCCACGACAAAACGGTGGTGGTGACAGCCGGCCTTAAGGACGGCGATCAGATCGTCACCAGGGGAGCGGCGCTGCTGCGTGCGCCCTCCGGAGACTGAGCATGAAGGCATTGATTCGAACCTTGCTTGAGTACCGCGCCATTGTGCTCATCGTATTCGTCGTCTCCCTTGAGGTCGGCGTCTACGCGTTCTTTCGACTCGACATCGAGGCCTATCCCGACCCCTCCCCTCCGTTGGTAGAGATCATCACCCAGAACCCCTCGTGGTCTGCCGAAGAGATGGAGCAGCAGGTGACCGTCCCGGTGGAAGCGACGCTGAACGGCACCCCCCATCTGGATCAGGTGCGTTCCATCAGCATCTTTGGCCTCAGCGACGTGAAACTGTACTTCAATTTCGATAGCGACTACTTTCGCGACAAGCAGGAAGTTCTTAACCGCCTCCAGACCCTGGCCTTACCCAATGGCTTGCAGCCTCAGCTCTCCCCCTGGTCGCCCATCGGCGAGATCTACCGTTACCAGCTCACCGGTCCCAGCTATTCGCTCAATGAGCTCAAAGCCACGCAGGACTTTCTTATCCGCCGCGAGTTGAAACAGGTCCCCGGCATCATCGATATCACAACTTTCGGTGGCACCACGCGTCAGTACCAGGTCGAAGCCGACCCGAACCGGTTGCTGGCGATGAACGTCACCCTGCCCCAGGTGCTCAACGCCATTCAGAGCAGCAACGCGAACGCCGGCGGCAACTATCTCACGCTGGGCGACCAAAGCATCAACGTTCGCGCTCTGGGCCTGTTAAAAAATACCGATGATATCGGCTCAGTCGTAGTTGCCGAACGGAACGGCGCCCCGGTGCTGGTGCGCGATATAGGCGAGGTGAAGGAGGGATTCCAGCCTCGGCTGGGAAAGGTCGGCCGCAACGGCGAGCCGGACGTCGTACTCGGCATCGTCCTGCTGCAAAAGGAAGAGAAATCACTGCCCGCGCTGGAGGCTCTGAAAAAGAAAATCCATGAGTTGAACCACAGCGGTCTGTTGCCTCCCGGGATGCACATCAGCACCGTCTATGACCGCACCAATCTCATCAACACCACGACTCGTACCGTCCGCCACGTGGTCTTCACCGGTCTGTTTCTGGTGACGCTGGTGTTGATCACCATGTTGGGCGACTTGCGCATCAGCTTCATCGCCGCGGTGACCATCCCGTTTGCCGTGCTCTTCGCCTTTTCCATGATGGTGCTCACCGGGCAGTCGGCCAATCTCATCTCCATTGGCGCTATCGACTTCGGCATTCTTGTGGACGCGTCCATCGTGGTGCTGGAAAGCATCTACCGCAAGCTTTCGCGGCGCGCGCCGGAAGAAAAAAACAGCGAGCTGATTATTGAAGGCGCAAGTAATGCCGCAAAGCCCGTGCTCTTTGCCACCCTCATCATCCTCGTGGCATTCATTCCTCTCTTCACCATGCAGGGGGTTCCGGGCAAGATTTTCGCGCCCATGTCGGTCACCTATGGTTTCGCGCTGATCGGCGCGCTTTTGTTCTCACTCATCTTCGCCCCCGTACTGGCCTACATGGTCTCTCCCGCTCAACCCAACCAGGAGAAACACGAGACCCTCCTCGGCGGCTTCCTGCGCCGCCACTACGACCACGGTCTTCCCCATGTCCTCAAACATCGCGGACTCACCTGGATTGTGGCCCTGGCAAGCCTGGTTGGAGCCGGCGTACTCTTCACCTTCGTGGGCGGTGAATTCATGCCTCCCCTGGAAGAGGGAAATCTGTGGATCCGTGCCACGCTGCCGCAGGATATCTCTTTTCAGGCGGCGGCAAATATCGCCGACGAGTTGCGGAAACAGCTTGGGAAGTCTCCCGAAGTCACCCAGACCGTCTCGCAAATGGGCCGTCCCGATGACGGAACCGATGTCGTGACCTTCAATGACGTGGAAGTCTCGGTCGCGCTCAAGCCGCCCGGCCAGTGGCGCGCGGGCTTGACCAAGGACATGTTGATCGATGAGATGAGCCATCGCCTCTCACAAATCCCGGGCATGGACCTGAATTTTTCCCAGAACATCCAGGACAACGTGGAAGAAGCCATGTCTGGCGTCAAGGGTGAAAACTCACTCAAGCTATTTGGCGACGACTTTGACACGCTGTCGCATATCGCCAACCAGATCTCGCAGGTCATGCAATCCGTAAAGGGCGTCACCGACGTGGGTGTCTTTCGCGTCGGTGGTCAGCCCAGCCTGCTCATCCGAATCGACCGCGCCAAGGCTGCTCGCTACGGTATCGCAGCGGCCGACATCAATGCCACCATCCAGGCGGCGGTCGGCGGTGCCGCCCTCACACAGGTCATTGAGGGCGACCGCAGGTTTGATCTGACTGTCCGCTTTCCGGAACGATTTCGCAATGGCCCCGAGGCCATCCGGGCTATCTTGCTGCCGGCTCCGGACGGGAGCAAGCTGCCCATTGGCCAGATTGCCGAAGTAGAAACTCGCGATGGAGCTTTCATGATCTATCGCGAGAACGGCCGGCGATACATCCCCATTAAGTTCAGCGTGCGCGGTCGCGATCTCGCCACCACCATTCAGGACCTGCAGCAGCAACTGATCAACAAGGTCAAGTTGCCGTCAGGCTACAACTACACCTGGGCAGGAGAGTTCGATAGCTTACGCAAGGAACAGCGCCGGCTGGCCTTCATCATCCCGGTGAGTCTGGTTGCGATCCTCGTCCTGCTCTATATCCAGTTCCGAACCTGGAAGGATGCGCTCATCGTGCTGGGCACGCTGCCGTTCGGGGCCATTGGTGGTGTCCTGGCATTGTTCCTCACCCGCACGCCCTTCAGCATTTCCGCCGCGGTTGGTTTCACTTCTCTCACCGGCGTCGCCACGTTGGGGGCGGTCGTCTTTCTGTCAGGCATTCGTCGCGCACAACACATAGAAGGCTTCGAAGCGGGACTGCATACAGGGTGCAGTGATGAAATGCGGCCGGTGGTCATGGCCTGTATGGCCGCAGGTCTCGGCCTGTGTCCGGCTGCCTTCGCCAACGGTATTGGCGCCCAGGCGCAACAGCCGTTGGCTCGTGTGGTCGTGGGGGGAATGTTCACCACGGTGCTGGCAATCCTGTTTGTGATGCCCCTGCTGATTCGCGGTCTTCGCACCAAGGCGGATCTTGAAACCGAGACAGTGACAGAAGAAAAGCCGTAACCGAGCGTGGCCCGCAAGACGCTCGGCTGGTGATGGCATAAAGGGTCTGCGTGAGAACCTGCCGCTTCTGAATAGAGTCCCGTCGGGACGGCTGAAAATACCGCAGACCTAGTCCCATAAGCGCTAGCTTATTTGCTCGTCTTAGTTTTTTTTTGTCACGCCTCCCCACAAAATCGTCATCCTGAGAGGTTGTGACTTTTTTGATTTTTTGAGCTTTTGCACACCCAACCGGAAGGTTTTTTAAAACTCCCAGAAGACCGTCATCCTGAGCGAAGCGCCTCGCAGATCTATCGCTTAACAAAGGGTTTTTGGCGCGCAGTCGAAGGACCCCGGCGATGCTTGTTGGCAGATGCTCTTCATAGCTTTCCGGCCACAGACTACTGGGGAAATTAAAAAAGTCACAGCCTCTGAGCGAAGCGCTCACAGATTTATCGCGTGACACCGCACTTGATGGCGCGTAGCCGAAGGACCTCGAGGGTGCTTATCTTACCCATGCTGTTCGGAGCTTTTCAACCACGGAAGCCCGCACCTGGCGGACCGCCACGGTCTTTCCCTGGGGCCGAGAACAAGAACTGCTAGCATCTTGCTATGTCCGGCGGCTACATCTACATTCTCGGCAGCCATACGGGCACGCTTTACATTGGCGTCACCAGCAACCTGTATCTGCGCGTCATGCAACATAAGGAGGGCACGCTGGAAGGTTTCACTGCGACCTATGGCTGCAAGCGCCTGCTCTACTTTGAAGGTTATGAAGACATTCGCACAGCCATCGCTCGGGAAAAACAACTCAAAGGGTGGCGGCGCGAAAAGAAGCTCAACCTCATTCGTACGATCAATCCCGAGTTCAAAGACCTTGCACCGACCTGGGGCTGGAAGATGATCACAGCGCATGAAAAGATGTACCCGTGACCATCAAGTGCGTGCCGCCGCAAGATCCTGTTCTCGGGCTTCGGTGGTTGAAAAGGCCCGAACAGCATGTGCAAGATAAACACCGCCGGGATCCTTCGACTACGCGCCATCAAGCGCAGCGTCACGCGATAAATCTGTATGGCGCTTCGCTCAGGATGACGGTGTTTTTGGGAGTTTTGAAAAACCTTCCGGTTGAGTGTGCCAAAAACTCAAAAATCAAAAAAGTCACAAGCTCTCAGGATGACGATTTTGTGGAGAGGTGTGACGAAAAAACAACTAAAACAAGCAAACAAGTTAGCGCCTATGGGACGCAGTCCTGGGGTGCTACTTCTCGTAACGGCAGAAAGCCAGGACTCGATCCTGGTATTTTCTGCCGCCCCTTCGGGATTCCATTCTGAAGTAGCAGGCGGACGCTAAAAGGCTTACCGAATCACTCGGCTCTCAGAGCTTCCACAGGATTCACCGCTGCCGCACGGCGAGCCGGCAGATAACTGGCCAGCACCGCGGATGCGGCCAAAACCATTAGTACCGCGACGTAAGTAACAGGGTCCAGCGGGCTCACCCCAAACAACAGCGACTTCATGAGCCGCATCAATCCGGTTGCCGCGACCACACCGACGGCCACGCCAATTCCCGTCAGCACCAATGCGGAACGGACGAACATCCACCGGAGCCGGCCTCTTTGCTCTCCCAGCGCCAGACGGATTCCGATCTCGCGCGTGCGTTGTGACACCGCATACGAGATCACACCGTAGATGCCGATGATCCCCAGCACGAACGCCATCGTACCGGCAATGCCAAGCATGACCAGCGTGAACGAGGTGCGTGCCAGCGACTGGCTGTAAATCTCCTGCATGGTCCGCACCGACGCCAGCGGCAGGCTCGGATTCACTGACCAAACGGCTTGCTGGATCTCGCTGAGGAAAGCCTCCGTCCCGGCGCGATCAGTGCGGATCGCGAAGGTCGCCCCGCGTAAGGCATCAAATGTGTTGGGCCCGTAGATACCCTCTACCATCGAAGGCCAATACACGATAGGGGGCGCCTTCTCCTGCACGCCGTTCACGTGGACATCCTCGACCACACCGACCACTTCAAACCACGGTGTGCCCGGAAGGTCCTGCAATCGCTTGCCCAGCGCAGCCGAGGGGGAGCCCCATGTTTCGCGGGCAAGATTCTCGGAAACGATCGCCACCGGCCGTCGCCCGTAAATGTCTGTCCAGGTGAGCTCGCGGCCGGCAACGATCCTTGTCCCGGAAGTACGGAAAAAACCAGGGGCGACATATCGGAACAGCCGCATGGGCGTGTCCTCGTCTGATTTCTTCCCCTCAATTTGAATCCCGTTCCAGTTGGATTGGATTCCGTCCATCGGCATTGCGTCTGCGAACCCCACCGAGGTCACGCCCGGAATCGCCGCCAACTTGTCGACAATGTTGTTTTGCGTGCGGGTAACCAGTTGCGGGTCCGCTATCAGGGAAGCCGGAATTGAAATGCGCATGGTCTGCAGATGTTTCGGCTGCGAGAACCCGGGCTCGACATGGCGCAGTGCCTGGAAGGTGCGAATCATCAGCATGGCGCTCACCAGCAATACCAGGGCCATCGCCACCTGGGCCACCACCAGCAGGTCGCGGGAGCGTTGCCGTTCCCGGCTGACGCTCGCAGTTCTTCCCGTGCCCCGCAGAGCCGTAGGCATACGCGGCCCCACATATTTCAAAACCGGAATCGATCCGAATAACAGGCCGGATAGGAGGGAAAGTGCCAGAGTGAACCACAGCGATTGGCCATCCAGGGAGATTTCGCCCAGGCGTGGAAGATTGGCCGGACCGATAGCCTGCAGGAGCCGCAGCCCCTCATAGGCAATCCCGATGCCGAGCACACCGCCGATCAGTCCGAGGGCCACACTTTCCAGCAGCAGCTCCCACGCGATTCGTCCTCGCGAGGCTCCCAGCGCGGCCCGGACGGCAAGCTCCTGCTGCCGGCCATCCGCTCTCACCAGCAACAAGTTCGCCACATTGGTGCAGGCAATCAGCATCACCACGCCAATGGTAGCCATCACCACCCACAGCACATTGCCGACACTGCCAATGACTTCCTGCTTTAGGGGACGAATCGCGGGCGCGATTTTCCAAACCTCCTCGTAAAAGTGAGTATTGAAACCCTTCACGCCCGACGGCCAGGAGTCCTCCCAGATGGGCAGCATCCGCTTCAAGTCCGCGTTCGCTTGTGTAATGGGAATCCCCGGTTTGAGCCGGGCGATTCCCTGTAGGCCGAAACCAGCCAGATGTTGCTTGTTGCGGTCGAAGGCGAACGGCGCAATCACATCGAAATCGGCATTCACCAACTCGAACCCCTTCGGCATGACGCCGACGATTTCCCGCGGCTGCCCATCGACCGCAATGCTGCGCCCAATCACCGACCGATCTCCGCCGAAGCGGCGCTGCCAGTAACCGTAGCTGAGCATTACACGTTTCGGACCATGCGGATCTTGATCAGCCGGCAGCAGCCAGCGGCCAAGGACAGGCGGCACACTGAGCGCCTGCAACACGCCGTCACTAACAGAGGCCGTGTGTACTTCATGCGGCTGGTCAACGCCGGTGACATTGGCGGTGCCCGTGTTCCACACACCGAACGATTGAAACGTCCGATTCTGCTCGGTGAAGGTGAAATACATGGAGGACGAGAGGCGGAGACCATTGGAGAAGTCCGCCAGCCCTGCAGCCCCGGGAGCGATCAGCCGGACGGCCACCAATTGCTCTGCATTCGGATAAGGCAGAGGCCTGAACAGAACGCTGTTGACTACGCTGAAGACCGCTGCGTTAGCGCCGATTCCTATCGCCAGGGTCAGGATGACCGTCGCGGCGAATCCCGGCGATTTGCGCAGTCTCCGGAATACCAACTTCAAGTCCGTCCCGAGCGATTCCACCAAGGGCACCTGCCACACTTCGCGGCTGCGCTCTTCGAGTAGCGTGGCATTTCCGAAAGCGCGGCGGGCCGCTTGTTCCGCCTCTTTCCTGCTCATGCCTTCGCTCATCAACTGCTCGGCCCGCTCTTCCAGGTGCAGGCGCATTTCCTCGGCGAGATCGCCATAAACTTTATTGCGACGGAAGATACCAGGTAGCAAGTTCATCAGAATTCCCCCTTGTGCAAATCAAAGGGTGTGGATCTTGGTGGCCCTAGGCTTGTTGACCACAGGCATAGACTAAACAAGTGTTGGTGGCTCGTCAAGAGAGGAGACCGCGAGCGATTACCTTTGCTCCGAACGCCGTGGAGAAACTCACCCGGCAGTTGGCTGCGCAAGTGACGTTGGGGAGAGGGATAGGGCAAGAATCTCCTTGTAAAGTACCCCCGTTTCGTCGTACAAGAGGGCAAAGAAACTTTATCCCCCGCCTCAGCAGGTCATCCACTGCTGCACTTACGGTCTTTGTGCCGGAGGATTTTTTTGTGCCTGCTGCCTTGCGTTGTTTCCTGCCCAGTGTCCTCACTTCCCTCATGGTCCTGACCAGCGCCCACGCCCTGGCGGATGGGTGGACCAAACCAACCCCGGAAGAACTACAGATGACCGCTGAGCCGGCCGCTCCTGGCGCGGCGGCGATTTATCTGTTGCGTGACGAACGGGCCGACGACAAGCTGCACGTCCACATGACCTACGTTCGTCTCAAGGTCCTCACCGAGAAGGGCAAGGAGTACGCTGACCAGGAGATCTCGTACGAGGGTGCGCAATTCAAAATCTTTGGGGTTGAGGGCCGCACGATTCACAGCGACGGCACCGTGATTCCATTTACCGGAAAACCATACCAAAAGGTGCTCGAAAAAGGCGAGAAGGAGAGGTACAAAGCCACTGTCTTCACCCTGCCTGACGTTCAAGTGGGCAGCATTCTCGAATACCGCTACGTATTGAGCTACGAAAGCAATCTGGTCGTCTCTCCGCGCTGGTATCTACAGGGCCCTCTCTACGTGCGTAAAGCGCACTTTCAATTCATACCCAGCGACCGGGTTCTCGAAGACGGCCATGGTGGCGTGATGCAGGGCCACGTTGCCTACGCGGCCTATCTACCTCCAGGCCGCTCGGTTGTCTACTCTCCCGCCGGGAAATACTACACCGTCGATGTTGAGAAAATCCCATCCTTTCCGGATGAAGAGTTCATGCCTCCGCTGCACAACTACTCCTTTCGCGCGCTCTTCTACTACACCATCGCCAAGACCGAGGACGAATACTGGGGCAATGAAGGCAAGTACTGGTCGAAAAATGTAGACAGGTTTATCGACGCAGGCAAGCTTTCCGCCGTAGCAAGCCAGATTGTCAGCCCGACAGACACGCCCGCACAAAAGTTGCAGAAAATTTATGGCGCAGTCATGAAGCTCGAAAACACCAGCTTCACGCGCGAGCATACGGGCTCAGAAGACAAGGCAGAAGGCATTAGAGTCAAGACAGCCGCAGATATCTGGGAACAGAAGCGGGGGAATCGGGATGAGCTCACCCGGCTTTTCGTCGGCCTCGCCCGCGCTGCTGGATTCAAGGCGTACGTCGGGGTCGTGACCAACCGAGATCGAAACCTTTTCCTGGCCGATTATCTTGACTGGAGCCAGTTGGATGACGATATCGCCATTGTGCAAGTCGACGGCAAGGAACAGTTTTTCGACCCTGGCGAACGTTATGCCGAGTTCGGTGCATTGCACTGGAAGCACACCGGGACCCAGGGAATCCGCCAGACCGATCAAGGCGCGGTGATCTTCGCAACGCCCGTTCCCAGCTACCAATCGACCAGCCAGATTCGGAATGCGTTTCTCGAGATCCAGCCCGATGGCAAGGTAACCGGCACCCTTCGTATCAGTCTCACAGGCAACCGGGCCCTGCGCTGGCGTGAGTTTGCTCTGCGCAACGATGAGGATGCGCTTAAAGAGCAATTTGAACAGATGGTGCAGCGGGAGATGCCGCCTGGCATCCAGGTAAAAGTCGATCACTTTCTCGGAGTGACGGATTGGGACCACACTTTGCTGTGCGTTCTGAATGTTACCGGGTCCATGGGCACGACGACCGCAAAGCGCGTCTTCCTCCCCGCTAGCTTCTTCGAGGCGACCAGCCATCCCCTCTTCGCGCTGGATAAGAGAACGATGCCGATCGCTCTCGACTATCCCTTGGGCATGCAGGACATAGTGTCGATCAAGCTGCCCGCGGCGTTCGAGATAGAGAGTCTGCCTAAGGACACAGACGTCACCTATCCGCAAAACGCCCTCTACCGGACCAAATTTACCCGCGAGCCCGGCGTTATGAAATCCTTGCGCGTGTTCGTCATGGGCAATGTCATGTACAAGACAGAGGAATATCCAGAGCTGAAGGATTTTTACCAAAAGGTCAATGCCAAGGATAAGGAGCCGGCGGTGCTGGAGTTCACCCAGGCGGCATCTGCCGCGGGAAACGCTACAGCGGGAAAAGCCCAATGAGGCTTCGCCAAAACTGTCCGCTGCTAGCTTTGCTTCTCTACCTTCCCGTCATGGCGCCGCAAGCCGCCTTCGCGGCCAATGTCTTTCCTGACTGGGTTGTTCAGGCCGCGGCGACCAAGGTTCCGGCCTACCCGTCAAACATCGGGGCGGTGGTACTGCTCGATGACCGGTTGGTGACTGTGGCGCCGGATGGCCGGGCCACGGAGCGGTTACGGCGGGTGCTTAAGATCCTGCGCCCCCGGGGCCGCGAGTACGCAGAGATTGTCGCCAGCTACTCCAAAGACGAAAAGCTGGACTTCTTTCATGCCTGGAGCATTGGTCCCGACGGCCACCAATACACGGTCAAGGATCAGGAGGTACATGACGAGGCGATGGGGGAGTGGGGCATTCTCTACGATGACCTTCGCGCCAGGACGGTTACCCCACCCGCAGCCGATCCGGGCGGGATCGTCGCCTACGAGGTCGAGCGGCATGTAGCCACCTACGGCGCCCAGGAGCAAACCTGGGGTTTTCAACGAGACATACCCGGAGTGCACTCGGTTCTCGAAGTTGATCTTCCGCCGAACTGGAATCACTACGTGGCTTGGCTGCACTACGCACCGGTTTCCCCCACCGAGGTAGCGCCCAACCACTGGCGTTGGGAGGTCAATGACGTGGCCGCCATTGATCTCACCGACGTGCCCATGGCCCCCTCGCCCTATGCGCTGGCTGCCCGCATGGTTGTCCACTACTCCGCCACCGCGTTGCCGACCGGTGACCAGCGCTGGACGGAGATCGGCAATTGGTACGACACGCTCGCTTCGAGCCGCACCGAAGCTCCACAGGAAATTGCCGCCAAGTCCCGGGAAGTCGGCGGTGGGGCGGAATTCAAGACTAAGATCCAGGGCGTTGCCGGCTTTATGCAGCGAGAGATCCGCTACGTGGGTATAGAGATCGGTATCGGCGGATTGCAGCCGCATCCGGCGGCCGACGTCTTCAAGTACCGCTACGGCGACTGCAAAGACAAAGCGACGCTACTGATCGCCATGCTCAATGCAGTGGGCGTCCGCGCGACCTGGGTGCTGGTAGACACGCATCGGGGCTTCATCGATCCCGCGCTTCCTTCGATTGAGGGCAATCACGCAATTGCCGCCATCGAGATGCCTGTCGGTTACAGTGATCCGGAGCTGCGCGCAGTAGTGACTGCCCGCACCGGTAAGCACTATCTGATCTTCGACCCCACCGACACCTATACGCCCATTGGCCTGCTGGGTTTCTCTTTGCAGGGCAGCTACGGGATTCTAGTTGCGGGGAACGACAGCCAGGTGATTCAGTTGCCGACGCTCGCGCCCGATGCCGACATCCTGGATCGCACGGCCTCCTTTGCACTGAACGCAGATGGCACCCTCAAAGGAACAGTCACGGAGACACGTTCTGGTGAGGCGGCTCGCCATTATCGCCGTCTCTATAACGAAGAGGGCGAGAAGCAGCAGCATGAAGAACTTGAGAGACGCCTGCAGGGAGACTTCTCCAGCGTCACCGTCGATGCGAATAGCGCGCAGAATGCCCGCGAGATGGGTCAGAGCGTGGTGCTGCAATACTCGCTCACCGCCAATGGATATGGCCAACCGACCGGCGATCTGCTGCTGGTCCGTCCCCGGGTTCTGGGCCGCAACGCTCGGCCTTACGATGACAAGCCGCGCACTTACCCCATCGACCTGGGAGAGACCGGAACCTGGCGCGACAGCATCGACGTCGTATTGCCGGCTGACTACGTGGTCGATGATATGCCCGCGCCCGTAGACCTGGATGTTGGCTTTGCCAGTTATAAAAGCGACGTGAAGGCCAATGGAAACGTTCTGCATTACTCCCGCGAGTATGTTGTTCGGGCACTTGACCTCGCGCCGGAGAAATCCGCAGATGTGAGCAAGCTGATGGGTGTCATTACGGCAGACGAGAACAGTAGCGCCGTGCTCAAGAAAAAGTAAGCTAGGTGGCCGTGGACTCTCCCGGGTTGAGGACGAGTGCAATGCCTTCGAACATTCGTTCAAAGCTGGAAATCTCCTGCTCCAGATGGCGCAGGCCGGCGGCCGTGATCTGGTAGGTCCTCACCCGGCGATTGGTGGACGAAACGCCCCATTTGGCCTTTACCATGTTTGCCTTGAGCAGCCGCTGCAACGCCGGATAGAGCGAGCCCTCCTCCACCTGGAGCAGGTGATTGGATCGCTGCTGAATGTGTTGGACGAGCGCATAGCCATGGGCAGGCTGACGGCGAAGCGACTCCAGGATCATCATCTCGAGGGCGCCAGGAAACAAATCGCGAGGCGTGGATTTTGCCATAGGCTTTTGGCTACAGGCCTAGAGTAAACAGGTGTTGGAGCCCAGTCAAGCGAGGTCGCCTCCGTCCGGATAGGGTTGGCTACTTTCGCCTGGTAACGAAAATATGCATCGCGCCTGGAGTGGCAATGTGGTCGGTGACTTGATACCCAAGAGCCGTTGCGTCCACGCCTTGAAACAGGCGTTCTCCGGAGCCGAGCAGGACTGGCGAAATAGCCAAATGCATCTCGTCGATAAGGCCGGCGCATAGATATTGCCGCATGGTGGCAATCCCACCGCCGAGCCGGACATCCCGACCATTTGCAGCGTCGACAGCTCGTTCCAGCGCGGACTGAATGCCATCCGTCACAAAGTGGAATGTTGTGCCTCCGCTCATCGAGATCGATGCGCGCGGGTAGTTGGTGAGCACAAAGACCGGAGTGTGATATGGCGGAGTATCGCCCCACCAGCCCTTCCAGGCGTCGTCCGGCCAGGGTCCGCGAACCGGCCCAAACATATTGCGCCCGATGATCCACGCGCCGATACCCTCGAAGCCGCGCACCACGAGGTCATGATCAATCCCGGTCGCGCCGCCATCCCCGCCGTGCATCTCCTGATGGGCCCGCGTAGCAAATTGCCACCCGAATACCGCCAGGCCGCCGACGCCAAGCGGATTGTCACGGTCCTGATTGGGACCGGCGCTGTAACCGTCGACCGATGTAGAAAAGCAATGAACACGAAGCTTGGACATAAAGATTCCTCGCACAGGCCTCACTGTAGTCTCATGGGTCGCGCACATCGATGTCCACTGATCACTCGAGCGTACGCAGAAAAATTAAGCTGAAACCCAACCTGCGGATGACATTCGCCCCCCATTTCGCCTGCGAAAGACTAACATCGGATATGGACGCGCAGGCGCACTGGGAATATATATACCAAACCAAGTCTCCAGAGGAGACGAGCTGGTACCGACCGCATTTGGAAATCTCAACCGGGTGGGTCTCCGCCGCCGTCACGGGTCTGTCATCCTCGATCATCGATGTGGGAGCCGGTGAATCTACGTTGGTGGATGATCTGCTTGCGGCAGGATACCGTAATCTTACGGTTTTAGATATTGCGGGGGCCGCGATCAGAAAATTCCAGAGGCGGCTAGGACCAGCGGCACAATCCGTTCATTGGCTCAAAGGAGATGTGACCATCGCCGCACTCCCCGCTCACGCCTACGACCTCTGGCATGATCGAGCGGTCTTTCACTTCTTTACCGAACCCGAGCAACGGGCGATGTATCTACGTCAGCTCGTGTCAGCTCTCAAGCCCGGGGGACAGGTTGTCATGGCGACCTTCGGCCCGCAGGGCCCCGAGAAGTGTAGCGGGCTCCATACCAAGCGCTACGATGCAGAGTCGTTGCACCACGAGTTGGGTCGGCGGTTTCATCTTGTGAGAAGCTCAGTCGTTAAGCATCAAACCCCCATGGGAACGATGCAGCAGTTCCTGTATTGTCAATTCACTCTCGATCCTGCACAGGAGGGGATCACCCCTTGAAAGTCCTCATTCTCCGCATCGGTTTCGCCGCAAGTCTGATCGCCATTTGCGCCACCTACGGCGTGTTTGTCCTGGCGCAGCAGTCCGTCGCCAAGACCCCGGCTCAAACGGACGCAATCATTCCGCCGGCCGCTCTGCTGCAGCCCGCAGACCTGGTGCAAATGTTGCGCAGTTCGACCAAGCCATTGGTGCTGCAAGTCGGCTCGCATGTTTTTTACGCTGAAGCGCATATAGAAGGCTCAGAGTATGCCGGGCCCACAGGTACAAATGCAGGGATCGAAGCCCTGCGCGAGCGAGTCACCGCCCTCAACAAAGACAGGCTTATCGTGATCTATTGTGGATGCTGCCCCTGGGGCCGTTGCCCGAATATCCGGCCGGCTTACCAGCAGTTGCAGACGCTGGGCTTTACGAAGGTAAGGGTTCTTTACCTGCCTGAGAATTTCGGGACTGACTGGGTCGACAAGGGTTACCCGGTTACCAAAGGCCGCTAGAAAGGAAACGATGGAAGGGACTGCTCGATCGAGGACGGTGGTGTCCTTTCTCAATCTGTTACTTCTGCTGATGCTCTTTAGCGCGCTGATTGGAAACCCGCCTCTTGCGGCCCAAGCAGTGACCCCCAGTGTTGGTGTTGGTCGCCCAGCTCCGAATTTTTCGCGGGCCGACCTCAGCCATCGGAAGGTCAGGCTCACCTCTTACCGCGGCAAGGTAGTCCTCCTCAACTTCTGGGCGACGTGGTGCGGACCGTGCCTTATGGAGATGCCCACTTTTGTAGCGTGGCAGAAGCAGTATGGTTCCGAAAACCTTCAGATGATCGGCATTTCAATGAACGACTCGACCACGGAGGTAATCGCAACCGTATCCAGGCTGAAGCTTAACTATCCGGTACTGATGGGAGACGAGTATCTTGGGGCCGCCTATGGCGGCGTCCTGGGACTGCCGGTTACCTTCCTCATCGACCGTGATGGAAACATCCGAGCCCGATACCAGGACACACCCCTGTCGCGCATCCAGGGCGATATTCAAAACCTTCTGCAATCGCATTGAGGAGACCACCCGTTGGAAAGTGACTTCGGACGTGCAGGGCGGGCAGAGCGCTATTGGAAACACCATGGAGAGCTACGGCGACAGGACGGAACGTACTGAACCCCCAGGCGGAGACAAGACTACCTGGCACGCATGGCCGCTTCCACTTCTTCCGTCGTGTGCGGCAACTTCTCGGCGAAGTCGATGAGTTTTCCGGAAGCATCGACGTAGAAAGTGTCTTCAATCCGAACCCCAATCTTCTCTTCAGGAATATAGATGCCAGGCTCGATGGTGAACACAGAGCCGATCACGATGGGCTTGTCGTAGTCATACGGGTCGTGCACATCGATACCCACTGAGTGCCCGAGCGTATGCAGGAAGTACTTACCCAGGGGCTGCCCGTGGATGTCCTTACCGTGGCTGTTGATGTAGTCGAAGGCGACCTTGTCCAGGGTGATCTCAGGCTCCGCTCGATGGTCGATGGAGCCCATCTTTGATTTACCAGCCACAAAGGCATCGCGCGCCGCCTGCTGGGCGCCGAGCACAATGTCATAGATCTCTTTCTGGCGGGCAGTAAAGTGCCCATCCACCGGCATGGTTCGGGTCAGGTCACTGGCATACATCGAGTACTCGCCCGCGGCATCGATCACTACCACGTCACCTTTCTCCATCGTCTTGCTGTTCGTTGAGTAATGAAGAGTAGTCGAATGAATCCCGGAGCCGACGATCGCGGGATAGCTGGCGCGTTCGCATCCCTCCTCCAGCATGGTGGCCACTTCAATGCCTGCGATGGTTCGTTCCCGCACCCCTGGCTTGATAGCTCGCATGCCGGCGAGTTGCGACGCGATCGAGGCATCGGTGGCTTTCTGAATGAGGGCGATCTCCGCAGGACTCTTCACCATGCGCAACTGCTCGGTCAATGAGCGAACATCGTGCGTTGGCGGCGGGTCGTCCGTGCCCAGCACGCTGGCAGTGAAGCCGAGCGTCGCGCTGGCAACGCCCATGTCCTGCTGCGTCCAGACTTCTTTCGCGCGCCGTATGTCCTGGCCCAGGAATTCCGCATAGAAACCGGGCAACGCGGAGAGAGGCATCACCTCATCCACGCCCAGCAAAGCGCTCGCGCCTGGAGTCGCAGCGTCGGTCTTCGGCCCGGTGTATTTTTCGCGGACGGGATTACGCATAGGGAGAAAAAGTATCTCGCGGTACGTGTGCGCCGGGACCACCGTTCCCAGGCGCGTCGTGGTCGCAGGGCCGTCGCCAATCAGAAGGAGCGCACCACCCGGCTCGTTGGAGCCCGTCAGATAAAAGAAATCCTCGTCCTGGCGGTAGTCCTGGAATTCCATCAGTGGCTCGTGCGCGGCAACGATCAACGCCGAGCCGCCGTGCAGCTCCGCCGCGAGCTTTACGCGGCGCTGGCGGTACTCGGCCATAGGAACAGAATCAAAGGCGTATGCCACCTGTACTGCCATCAGGAGCACCAATAGGGCCACTTTGCTACGCATCCATCACTCTCCGCAATGTTCTTGAGATGACTTAGGTCTGATCGTACTGGATAGGAGAGTGGACCCTTACTTCGTAATTTCGGCCCATTCCTGCTCCCCGCGACGGAGCAGGGCGGCGCGGTCTTCCGGCAGGATCCAGCGTTGTTGCACCAGATCGTCCACCGCCTTCTTATATTGACCGAGATATTCTTCCCGGCTCGCATAGCGTTCCGCGATGGACTTGCGTGGATCGCCCGTTTTCAGCCGCTCAGCAGCCGTTTTGGGGAATGGCAAGTAAGAAGCCTCAAAAGAGACGCGCTGATCCGGCGCGCCAATCGATGGATCACGAAGATTCCAACCCGTGTAAGTGGCTAGCGGCACGGTGATCTCCGGGAGACGCACGCCGTCGCGTTCGTTGCCGTCGGCATCAACCTGGGGCACAAGCACAGGGAAAGCGGGACCGACCTTGGGCGGCTGGATACTCAGAATTCCCTGCTGCCAGTTGGGCCCGAAATCGAGACGATACGCCTGGTTCGCTTCGTGCGGCCGATTGACTCCCGGGATCGCGGGCAACGCGTATTTCTCCAACGTCACCAGGTTTCCGTCCGCGATCTTGGGATAGCTGCTTGCAGGCGGAGGGGTGCCGTCGCGCACCCACCCGTCCATATTGGCGATCATGGAGCGCCAGAAGTATCGGACGGGGAGCGGCGATTGCGGCTCCTGCCCCAGCTCGTCCCCCGTTCCCTTCTCCGGCGGAAAGGGAACAGAAAAATGCTGTAGCCCGGTGAAGTGGTAAATCCGCACATTGTCCGAGATAGACGCATCCTTCTCCCCATCAGCGCTGATGTGGATCAGAGACGCCACACGTCCCCAGTATTCATAAGAAGTGTTGGAGAAGAAGATCCTGGGCACCACCTTGTCAGCCGCTGCCTGGTCGAGCAACCCTCCGGTTATTCCTGTAACCGGATCTCTCTCCGGCTCATCGGTGAAGGGAAAAATGTCGGTAGGGAAGAAAATCGATGAGGTAGGCCGTGCGTCACGCGAAGGCTGGGCAAAGCGGTAGTTGAAGCTGCCCCGGCCCGCTCCTGCCACGTGGGCAAGCACTCCATCGAGCGCCATCCTCCCCTCCTCATCTGCATTGAAGCCCTGATAGAGAAAGTCGCGCAGGAAGCGCCCGTTCTGCGAGATGCCTTCGCCGTAGACCCTCTCCGCCGGAGTAATGGCCTCAGGATCATGCTTGGCATACGAAGCGAAGTCGCGAATGGCCGCGAAGCCGCCCCCGGCCACGACTGGATCGGCAACCACATAAACGTATTCGTAAATCTTCCCCGGCTGGAAACCGCCATTCAGGTGGATGTACCGGTCGGAAGGAACGAGCTTTCCCTGGACGGTATGCGCGAACTGCCAGTCAGTGCGGGGAATGGTGGTGCGCTGCGCCTCGCGCGAGCTGCGGACGGTGAGCACATTACGTGGATCATCCGGCGCAGCCACCGGATATTCGCTTCCGCCGATGCCCGGGTCCGTGAAGTGTCCCAGGGGGATCTCCGGCATCGCTTCCGCGAGCATCACGTCACCGCGCAGCAGGCCGGTGATGGTCTTTCCGTTCTCTTTCGCGATCGGGGCAAAGAATCGCAGGGCCTTTGGCCCCGTAGCGTCCCATTGCCACCCCAGGCTCACGACTGTGAAGCCATTGCGCAGTAGCCACGCATCTCCCGCGCCGTGGGCAAGATCCTGATCCCCGCCGTCGACCAGGGAAAGAATGCGGGCATTTCCCCGGTTGGGGACCTCCAGCAGCATCGAGCCATTGCTCTTGTGAGCATCCCTGGGACGGACAGCAACGAAGTCCGAGGAGAACTCGACCTCGCCGTTCTTCAGGTTCACAGCGTTGTTCAGATCGACGATGCGCACGTTGTGCGGATTGCCCACCGGAAGCGAGAAATAAACCCTTCCGGTGATGCGCTCATAGGCCCCCGCTTCACCGAAAATCTTGCCGTCGAGGACGCTGGTGCGGGCAGCCACCTCGACCCGAAGCACCCGCGCCTGGAGAGGGAGAACCGTAAGCAGTAGAGCCAGGGAAAGCAAACTTGCAGGCGGCCAAAGGCGCATGCGGGCAAGGATAGCACGCGGTCACGCCCTCATCTCCATTAATGTTCCCGTACGGGAACATTTGCTTCGTTTAGGCCAATTTTGAGTTTAATGTTCCCGTACGGGAATATTTATCCGAATTCGACTCAAGAATACCTATAATATTCCCGTACGGGAACTTTTTGGGGGGCGCCAATGAAATACACCACTGAAGAGCTCGGGAAGATCATCCGCGAAACCCGAAAGAGTCTCGGTGTCACGCAGAAGGGCCTGGCTCTTACTTCGGGAACCGGCCTCCGGTTCGTTATCGATCTTGAGAAGGGCAAGGAAACTTGCGAGATCGGCAAAGCGCTGACTGTCCTGCAAACCCTGGGGATCAAGCTGACGCTGACACCACCGTCATTCTCGGCGAAAGAAGAATAACCCATGGCCAGAACACTGGATGTCTACCTTAATAGCGATCTCGTCGGCCACCTCGTACAGGACGACGGCGGACAGATGTCGTTCGCGTATGCGGAAGGCTGGCTGGTGAAGCCTGACGCGACGCCGATTTCGCGGTCGCTCCCGTTACGAACGGAACCCTTCAGTCGCAATGAGTGCCGCGGGTTCTTCGCCGGCATTCTGCCCGAGCAAACCAATCGCGACATCATCGCGCACAATCTTGGTATCAGCGCGCGGAACGACTACGCCATGCTGGAGCGGATCGGCGGAGAATGCGCGGGCGCGGTCACTTTCCTACCCACCGGGCACGCCTTGCCGCAGGCAGATTACCGGTATCGCAAGCTCTCCGAGAGCGAGCTTGCAGGGATCCTCAAGCAGTTGCCGCAGCGGCCGCTTATGGCGGGTGAGGAGGGGATACGGTTGTCCCTCGCCGGCGCGCAAGATAAGGTACCGCTGCGTATCGAAGCCGGCGAAGTGTGCGTCCCTCTTGGCGGCGCACCGAGCACACACATCTTCAAGCCGGCGCCGGAGCGTTTCGATGGCGTCGTGTTCAACGAAGCCCTTTGCATGCAACTCGCCTCCGCGATCAGGCTGCCGGCGGCCGCCGTCGATGCACGTAGCGCGGAAGGCACGGATTACCTGCTCGTGGAGCGCTATGACCGCTATCACCGGAAGGGAGCGGGCGGCGAGCCCATGGTCGAACGGCTGCATCAGGAGGATTTCTGCCAGGCGCAAGGCATCGTGTCCGAACACAAATATCAAAAAGAAGGCGGACCCTCTCTAAAACAATGCTTCGCGCTGCTGCGCGATGTTTCGAGCGCTCCGGTCATCGATCTTGCGCTGCTGCTCGACGCGGTAATTTTCAACTATCTTGTCGGCAACAACGATGCTCACGGCAAGAATTTCTCGCTGCTCTACCGTGGGATTGGGACAAAAAATCTGGAAATCCGATTCGCGCCGCTCTATGACATCGTGAGCACGGTTTTCTATCCGGAGCTAAGCCGGGATATGGCCATGAAAATTGGCCGCGAGTACACATCGGAGAACGTTCATCCGGAAGACTTCGAACAGATGGCCAGGGAGGCGGGGCTCGCGCCGGCGCTCGTCAGGCGGCGCGTGCCCGAGCTTGTCGAAATCGTGATGGCCGCTCTCCCCACAATCAAGATCGCGCATCCGGTCTCCGAAAAGGTAGCCGCACTGATACTCCAACGCTCAGAAAACGTACTTAACCGTACATCGGAAAAGACATCGGTGCGCCGCCGCCCCCGAAAGCGACAGCTGGGCAGCTGAATTGAAGCGGAGTGTGCTAACACCCAGGGCTTGTTTCCGCTCCGTTTCTTGCCCCCGAATAGTGCATAATGATGGTTTCCACGCCCGAACGAGCAGCGACGCAGAGAGAGGGTATCGCCAGATGAGTGGCCCAACGTCCTTTTTGCAGCAGGCCCCAGACCATCCGGAGACCTCCGCGCGCTTTGGCGATCTGCATCCGCCCTTCGACCGGCAGGCAGCCATGCCTGAGGCCAATCGATGTCTCTACTGCTTCGATGCGCCTTGCACCACCGCCTGCCCCACCCACATCGACGTTCCTAGATTCATTAAGAAGATCGCCAGCGGCAATCTCTCCGGCTCCGCGCGCACCATTCTGGACGCCAATATCCTGGGCGCCAGCTGCGCCCGCGCCTGCCCGGTGGATGTCCTGTGCGAAGGCGCCTGCGTGCTCCACCGCTTCAACAAGCAGCCGATCCAAATCGCTCGCCTGCAGCGCTTCGCCATGGATTCACTCCACGCGAGCGGCGCTCCCCTGCCCTTTACCCCGGCCCCAGACACCGGGCTCTCCGTAGCCCTCATTGGCGCTGGGCCGGCCTCGCTCGCCTGCGCAGCCGAACTGCGCCGCCGCGGCATCCGTGCCAACCTCTACGACGCCCGCCCGTTACCCGGAGGATTGAACACCTACGGCGTGGCCGAATATAAGCTGCCCCTGGTCGAAAGCCTGCGCGAAATCGAAATGCTCTCCCAACTCGGCGTCGAGTTTCACTTCGAGACCATGATCGACGCGCAGGTGCTGGCTGACCTCGAGCGCACGCACGATGCCATCTTCCTGGGCATCGGGCTGGGTGCGATCCACCAGCTTGGTATCCCAGGGGAACAACTGCCGGGCGTGACCAGCGCCCTTGATCTGATCGCCGGCTACAAGTCAGGAGAACTGCATGCAGTGCCGCCGCGCGTAGTCGTCGTAGGAGCGGGAAACACAGCCATCGATGCCGCCATCGCTTCTGTTCGGCTAGGCGCCACCGACGTGCACATCGTTTATCGCCGCGGCGAGGAGCAGATGTCCGCCTTCACCTTCGAGTACGAGCACGCCAGGCTAGAGGGCGTGAAGTTCCTGTGGCATGTGCAACCCACGCGCATTCTCGGCGGGGAAGCCGTAGAAGGGATTGAGTTGATCCAACTGGCAGCCACCGGCGATGGGTCGATCATCCCCGAACCCAGCACTGAGTTTTCCCTGGCAGCAGATCTGGTCGTCCTGGCCATTGGGCAAGGCACACAGTCAGACCTGCTTGGAGCGCTGGCCAGCGGATCAGCAAAGCTCCAACTCCAACGCGGACAAATCGTCATCAACCGCGCCACTGGCCAGACCTCACACCCCAAGTTCTTCTCCGGCGGTGACTGTACCAATGGCGGCCGCGAAGTAGTGGATGCAGTCGCAGACGGAAAACGCGCGGGCATCGGCATCGCCGCGTGGCTGGAGGCCAAACTTGCCCGAGCTTAAGCCAACGCTGGCCACCACCTTCTGTGACATCCCGTGCCTCAATCCCTTCTGGCTCGCCTCTGCCCCGCCGACCAACTGCGGGGAGCAGATCATGCGCGCCTTCGATGCGGGCTGGGGTGGCGCTGTATGGAAGACCATCGGCGAGCCCATCACCAATGTCAGCTCGCGCTACTCCTCTATCGATTGGGAAGGCCGCCGCATGATGGGCTTCAACAACATTGAGCTCATCTCCGACCGGTCCATCGAGATCAACCTGCAGGAGATGGCCGAAGTCAAACGGCGCTACCCACACCACGTGGTCATCGCTTCGCTGATGGTAGAGAGCAAGCGCGAGATCTGGCACGATATTGTGCAGCGCGCAGAAGATGCCGGAGCCGACGGCCTGGAACTCAACTTCGGTTGCCCCCACGGCATGAGCGAACGCGGCATGGGCTCGGCGGTGGGACAGGTGCCCGAATACTGTCAACAGATCACCGGCTGGGTAAAGGAAAAGGCGCGCACCCCGGTGATCGTGAAGCTCACGCCCAACATCTCCGACATTCGCATGCCCGCGCGCGCGGCCAAGCGCGGCGGAGCCGATGCCCTCTCCGCTATCAACACCATCAACTCCATCACCGGCATTGATCTCAACACATTCCAGCCCAACCCCAACGTCGATGGCAAAAGCTCGCACGGAGGCTACTGCGGCCCCGCGGTGAAACCCATCGCGCTCAACATGGTGCACGAGGTGCTGTCTGACCCGCAGGGTGCATTGCCGGTCTCCGGCATCGGCGGTATCGGTAACTGGCAGGACGCAGCGGAATTCATCCTGTTGGGTTGCGGCACGGTACAGGTATGTACCGCGGCTATGCACTATGGCTACCGCATCGTCGAAGATATGCAAGACGGCCTGCTGGCCTGGATGGCGGAGAAAGGCTTCGCCACCATTGACGACTTCCGCGGCCGTTCACTGCACACGGTAACCACCTGGAACCAACTCAACCTGAATTACCAGATCGTGGCCCGTATTCACGAGGATCTCTGCATCGGCTGCCAGCTTTGCTACACCGCCTGCTGGGATGGCGCCCATCAATGCATCCACCTCGATCGCACGGCGCCCGCGCCCGATAACACCCGCACGCCGGCCATGGTCACGGCGGAGGCGGGCCGCCGCATCTCCAGCACCCCCATCCCCAAGCTCGATGCCGGCGGCCCGGGGCAGACGAATGCGGTGACTCCGCTCGAGCGTATTCCGCGGGTCGACGAACATCACTGTGTCGGTTGCAATCTCTGCTCGCTGGTCTGCCCCGTCGACGGCTGCATTACCATGGAGCGCGTCGACAACGGCCTCCCCCCACAGACCTGGGCGGAACGCACCGCTGAAGTTGTGCAAGCAAAAGCATAGAGCATTTTGCTAATGGTGTAGACAAGGAAACTGAGCTCGACGCGGCCATTCCGCCAAAACCCGGGGTCCCCGGGGCACGCGGTCTTTGCGTGCACGGGGTGGAAAGAATGGCCGCACATAACCGATCCCACCGGACCACAGTATTAGCAAAAATGCGTTAGCCACGCCGGAGAAAACAAACGTTCCTATGGCCACCCTGATACAGAATGGCACCGTCGTCAACGCGGACGGTCAGCGTAAGGCCGACGTCCTCTGCGATGGGGAGACGATCAAGCAAGTCGGCCCCAACCTTCCCGCCGCCGGCCACACCGTAGTCGACGCCACTGGCCTGCTGGTGATGCCCGGCGGCGTCGACGTGCACACCCATCTGGATATGCCCTTCGGAGGCACCGTATCCGCGGACGATTACCGCACCGGCACCATCGCGGCGGCCGTAGGTGGAACCACCACGGTCATCGACTTCGCCCTGCAGTCCCGGGGCCACACCATGGCCGAGGCTCTGGAAACCTGGCTGGGCAAGAGCGACGGCAAGGCCTGCATCGACTACGGCCTGCATATGGCCGTAACCGACCTCGGCCCGGGCGACGGCGCGCAGGGCCTGGCCGAGATGGAAATGCTGGTGCAAAAAGGCATCTCGTCCTTCAAGCTCTTCATGGCCTATCCCAACGTCCTGATGATCGACGACGGGTTGATGTACAAGGTGATGCACAAGGCCGGACTGCTGAACGCACTCTGCTGCGTCCATGCCGAGAATGGAAGCGTGATCGACATCGTGGTGTCGCGGATGCTGGCAGAAGGCAAGACCGAGCCCCACCATCACGCGCACAGCCGCTCGACCCATGCGGAAGCAGAGGCTACACACCGCGCTATTGCGATTGCGCATATAGCAGGCGCCGCGGTCTACATCGTGCACCTCTCCAACGAAGACTCTCTGCGCGAGTTGAAGCACGCACAACAGCGCGGCCTGCATGCCCTGGCGGAGACTTGTCCGCAGTACCTGGTGCTCTCGCTCGAAGACCAGATGCCCGGAAAAAGCTGGGAAGAGGCCAAGTACGTCTTCACTCCTCCCCTGCGCAAGAAGCACCACCAGCCCGCGCTGTGGAAGGCGCTCGAGGATGGCACACTCTCTGTCGTCTCCACCGACCACTGCCCCTTCCGCTTTGCCGACCAAAAATCTCTGGGAAGAAACGACTTCACCAAGATTCCCAACGGAGGACCGGGCATCGAGAACCGCCTGCAGATCCTCTGGCACTTTGGCGTGGTCCTGGGCGAGCTCACCCCGCAGAGGTTTGTCGAGCTCTGTTGCACCGCCCCGGCCCGGATCTTCGGCATGCCGCAAAAGGGAGTGATCGCGCCGGGGAAAGACGCGGATATATTGCTCTGGGACCCCAACGCCGCATACACCATCTCCGCCGCAACCCAGTGCATGGCGCTTGACTACTCTATGTTCGAAGGCTGGAAAGTTTCCGGCAACGCCCGGCACGTCTTCTCCCGCGGTGAGCTGGTAGTGAAAGACGGCAAGTGGATTGGGAAGACGGGCCGCGGGCGATTCCTCAAGCGCGAAGCCAACGCCGGGGGCTTCGCCTGATGCTCACGCCCAGTGCCACGACCACCCTGACCAGCGGGGATGCGCACCTCTACAACGCTGACCTTGCACCCACCACCGCCACCAACCGTACCTGGGGCACTTACAACTACATCGCTCTGTGGTTCTCCATGTCGATGGAGGTCACCACCTACATGCTCGCCTCTTCCCTGATAGCCGGCGGCATGAATTGGAAGCAGGCGCTCTTCACCATCCTGATGGGAAACCTGATCGTGCTCGTGCCCATGCTGCTGAACGCGCATGCCGGCGCCAAGTATGGAATCCCCTTCCCTGTCTTCGTGCGCGCCAGCTTCGGCGCATTGGGGGCGAATCTACCCGCGATGCTCCGCGCCCTTGTGGCCTGCGGATGGTTTGGCATTCAATCCTGGTTGGGCGGCCAGGCGATCGCCGCCATGATCCACGTCGTATGGCCGGCGACCGCCAACATGCCGGTCGTCCTGTGGTCGAGCTTCCTCGGCTTCTGGCTGCTCAATATGTTCGTCGTCTGGTGTGGGGTGGAGTCGATTCGTTTCCTGCAGAGTTTCTCCGCGCCCTTCATGCTGGTCATGTCGCTCACCCTGCTCTTCTGGATGCTGCATAAGGCAGGCGGCTTTGGCCCCATGCTCTCTGCGCCCAGCCGCTTTCACTCGACCAGCAGCTTTCTCCATTTCTTCTTTCCATCGTTGACGGCGATGGTTGGCTACTGGGCAACACTCTCGCTGAACATCCCCGACTTCACCCGCTATGCCAAGTCACAGGACTCGCAGATAGTCGGCCAGGCCCTTGGGCTGCCGATCGCGATGACCCTCTATTCGTTCGTCGGCATCGCATGCACTTCTGCCTCGGAGACCATCTTTGGCGAGCCGATATGGTCCCCCATCACGCTATTGGGACGCTTTCATCAGCCGTTGGTGGCGGTGCTGGCGCTGGTCGCCGTGCTGGTGGCGACCCTGAACGTAAACATCGGCGCCAACGTGGTCTCGCCTTCGAATGATTTCTCCAACCTCGCTCCGCGCCTGATCAGCTTTCGCACCGGCGGCCTGATCACCGGCTTTCTCGGATTGGCCATGATGCCCTGGAAACTGATGAGCACCTTCGGCACTTACATCTTCGGCTGGCTGGTTGGCTACTCTGGCTTACTCGGCCCGGTAGCGGGCATCATGGTGGCGGACTACTTCCTGATCCGGCACACGCATCTGGACGTCGCCTCCCTCTATCATCGCGGAGGCCCCTACGAATACTCCCGCGGTTTCAATCCCCGCGCCGTCGCGGCGCTGGTGGTGGGCGTCTTTGTGGCGCTCATCGGCCTCGCGGTGCCGCCTGTCCGCTTTCTGTATGACTACGCCTGGTTCGTCGGCTTCTTTTTATCGGCAACCATCTACTATCTCCTCATGCGGCGATACAAGCCCGTCCTAACGTACCGCCAGGGGTGAGGATGATGCTCAGAACGATCATTGTCTCTGCAGTAGTTGCTATTGTCACCGTCTCCACCTCCGCGGAAGATCGCTCCTACGGCCGCTCCATGGTGGTTACGCCCTACGGCATCGTGGCTACCAGCTATGTGCAGGCCTCCCAGGCCGGCGCAAGAATCCTGGAGCAGGGCGGTTCCGCCATCGATGCCGGCATTGCCGCCAACGCCGTGCTGGGCGTTGCTGAACCCATGATGAACGGGATCGGGGGCGACCTGTTCGCCATCTACTGGGACGCTAAGACAGGTAAGTTATACGGATTGAATGCCAGTGGCTGGGCTCCCAAAGCACTGACCATCGACCACCTGGAAGCGAAAGGCATTCACCAGATGCCCCAGGACGGAATCGATTCGGTCACCGTGCCCGGGGCCGTCGACGGCTGGACCAAGCTTCATGACCGCTTCGGCAAACTTGCGTGGAGTGAGCTGTTTCAACCCGCAATTTTCTACGCCGAGCATGGATACGCGGTACCGGAAGCGCTGCAAGAGTACTGGCAGGAGGCAGTGCCCGGGCTGATGCAGTATCCCGAGAGCCGCAGAGTATTCCTGCCCGATGGTAAGGCACCCGCTCTGGGCCAGGTCTTTCGCAACCCCGATTTGGCCGGGGCTTTGACGCTCATTGCCAAAGACGGCGAGAAGGCTTTCTACAAAGGAGAAATTGCGCAGGCAATCCTGAAGACCTCATCCGAGTTAGGCGGCACCATGACCGCCGATGACCTCAGCCAATACTCCGCGGAGTGGGTCGAACCCATCTCCACCAAGTACCGCGATTGGACAGTCTATGAGCTTCCACCCAACGGCGATGGCATGGCCGCCCTCGAGATGCTCAACATCATGGAGCAGTTCAAGCCGTCCCCCGACGGCGCGCTGAGCGTGGCCGAGTTGCACACCCGGATCGAGTCGATGAAGTTAGCCTACGCGGACGTGAAGGCCTACGACGGAGATCCCAGGTTTGGCTCCGTCCCGGTGACACAACTGCTTTCCAAAGCCTACGCCGCCAAGCGTGCCGCGCTGATCGATCCCGGTAAAGCGAATTGCGATGTAGCTCCTGGCGCACTGCCGAAAAGCGACACTACCTATCTTTCCGTAGTCGACCGCGAAGGGAATATCCTCTCCTTGATCCAAAGTAATTACGAGGCCTTCGGATCCAACGTGACTGTGAAGGGCATGGGCTTTGCTCTTCAGGATCGCGGCGGCCTCTTCTCCGTAGATCGCAAATCGCCCGATGCGCTGGCCGGGCGCAAACGTCCGTTCCACACCATCATTCCCGCGTTTATGGAGCGCGGGGACCAACACATCGGCTTCGGCATCATGGGGGGCATGAATCAGCCGCTGGCCCACGCCCAGTTTGTCTCCAACATCGCCGACTATCACATGAACATTCAGGCCGCGATGGAGGAGGCGCGCTTTACCGTAAGTGCGCGGCTGGGCTGCAACATCCTCATAGAGTCGCGCGTGGGGCCACAGGCGATCGCCCAGCTCACGGCCATGGGTCACGTGTTGCAGGTGCGCAAGGAGTATTCGACCACCATGGGGCGTGGGCAAGCCGTACTCCACGACAGCACTACCAACGTCAACTACGGAGCCTCAGAACCGAGGGCCGATGGAGCTGCCGTGCCCGAAGTTGGCTTTGCAATGCCGTCATCGCACTAACTACAGCCGAGGGGCAAGAACGGGTGCCCCAGGTTCGCCTAAGCGTACCTGGGCCGAAAAGACGGGCGAAGCCCCTACGATCGCTTTTTCCCTTTAACTCGGATAAGCCATTAAGTAAAAGCATTCGAAAAGATCATTTTCGGCCCAGGTACGCGGGTGCGAACCTGGGACACCTCGCCGTCTGATCACTCACCAGATCGTGCAGCGCTTCGCTGGAGCCATTGGCTGGCCAGTCTTACAGGCAAATGCCCGTTGAAACTCGGGAAGATTCAACACCACTCCATTGGTACGGAACTCCTCCGGTGAGTGCGGATCGGTGCGTATCCGCAATCGCAGGTCCTCCGGGCGAATGTTCTGGCACCAGTGCTGTCCAAACCCGACGAAGAACTGCTGATCAGCAGTTAAGCCCACGTACTCCGCACTTCCCTTCTGTTGCAGATCCACACCGGCCTTCTGCGCGCGATCGAGATATGCGAGAAACGCCAGCTTGAGCCCGCCAAGATCGGCAATGTTCTCCCCCAGGGTCAGCTTCCCGTTGACGTGCAGATCGTCCACACCCATAAAGCCGTTGTACTCATTCACCACGCAATCGGCACGCTCGTTAAATTGCTTTTCGTCCGCCGGTGTCCACCAATCTTCAAAGTTGCCCTTGCCATCAAACTGCCGCCCCTCGTCGTCAAAGCCGTGCGTCAATTCATGACCGATAATGCTGCCCACACCCCCGTAGTTCACCGCATCATCCTGGCTACGATCAAAAAATGGCGGCTGCAGGATGCCGGCAGGAAAGTTGATGTCGTTCATCTGCGCGCTGTAATAGGCGTCGACCGTAGGCGGGCTCATGCCCCATTCGCCGCGGTCTACCGGCTTACCGATCTTGGCAATGTCGCGCTTCTCTTCAAATGCAGCCGCTCGCAACGCGTTGCCCAACCCGTCTCCGCGGGTAACAGTCAGTGCGGAGTAGTCGCGCCACTTATCCGGATACCCAATCTTATTGGCGACGGCATGAAGTTTCTCCTCCGCGCGCGCCTTGGTGGTCGCGCTCATCCAGTCGAGTTGTTCGATATCCCGCCCCATCGCCGCCTCTACATCCTGGGTCAACTCCAGCGTGCGCTGTTTATCTTTAGGACTAAACCGCTGCTCCACAAACACCTGGCCTAACGCCTCTCCTAACGCATCATCTGTCTCAGAAACACAGCGCTTCCACCTGGGCTTTTGCTCTGGTTGGCCATCCAGTACCTTGCCATAAAAGTCGAACGACTCCTTATCCAGCGCCTGCGGCAAAGCAGTGCCCGGCAGATGGCGGATCAAGGCCCATCGGAGATAGGTCTTCCATGCATCCAGGCTGGTGCTCGCAACCAGCTGATTCAAGCCGGCAAAGTAGGCCGGTTCCGCCACGTTCAACGATTCCACCGGAGGCGCATGCTCGGCACGCAGAAATGTCGCGAAGCTGAAGGTCGGTACGCCACTGTCAAATTTCGCCAGGTCCATTTTGTGGTACAGGCTCGCGGGATCGCGCCGCTGCACATTGCTGCGCGAATAGCCGGCAAGCGCCGTCTCCACCTTCAGCACCGTCTCCGCATCCTTTGCCGCCTGCTGGCGGGCTTCCCCAAGCAACGCAAACATCCGTGTCAGGTGCGCCACATATTGACCGCGTAACTCAACGGACTTGTCATCCTTGCGCTCGTAGTATCCCTTTTCCGGCAGACCTAATTCCGCCTGGTCAACTACCGCAATCTGTTGCGTGGCATCTTTGTAATCCTGCTCGGAACCGAAAGAGAAAAGTGTATTGACGCCGATGCCGTCCAGATAGGCTGTCAGCTCTGGTAACTGATCTTTGGATGCAAGCGCAGCGATACGATCCAGGAGCGGCAGCAGTGGCTTAAGCCCAGCCTTGTCCACTGCTTCCACATTCATGCAGCTGGCATAGTAGTCGCCGATCTTCTGTTCATTGGGCGAGCGTTCCGGGCCGCCCGCTGCGGCTTTCTCTAGAATCGCCTTCAGCACCAACTGGTTCTCATCTTCTAATTCGTTGGATCGCCCATAGGAGGATTCATCCGCTGGAATGGGATTCTGCTTCAGCCAGCCGCCGCACGAGTACTGGTAGAAGTTCACGCACGGGTCAACACTCGTGTCCATGACCTTGGGGTCAAACACATGCAGTGGCTTGGCCGGCGCTGCTTGCTCCTGTGCTGAAGCGGGCATCGCCAGCAGCACCATTCCCATAAAAACTGCTCGCGCTTCTAAACCCAACATGAGCGCCTCACGAGCCCGGATGGTATTCGCGCTCCGTGTGCCCCTTCAATTGGTCCCGATAGAAGTAGACGTCGCGCAAATTCCCCGTGCAGTATCGCTCCACCTGGTCTTTGAAGTGGGGCGACTGCGGATGCCCGCTTTCCCCGCCGGCCGTCACCGCCCGCGCGCGTACTTTATCCCCAAACTCCACCACCGCCACAAAACTATTTCCCTTGGTTCCGTACCATTTCTTCGTTCCCGTGGCCCTGCCGGTTTCCTCCGCCGTATAGGGCCTGGCCCCGAAGGAAGCCAGCGAGCCCCAGCTGGAGGAAGTGAACCCGACCGGCGTGCTCGGCTTGGCATCATCGAAGCGCTGCACGATGTCCCCATTCAGGCGTTGAAAGCGATTGATTTGCCCCCAAGGTGTCTGCCAGCTCCCGAAATCCGCAGTCAGCTTATCGGAGGCCGTAGCCAGCGCCTTCAGAGCCACATCCGCCGGCACCGACGGCGGGGTAAATTCGTCTTCATTGGATGCTGTATGGGCCCCGCTTACGATTGCGGCCTTGGCAATTTCCTGGCCCCAGAAGACCGCCAGCGAAGTCGCCACCGAACCTACACCCCAGCGCAGATCCCAACCCTGAAGTACTGCGATCTGACCCGCAAGCGCTGTCTTGGTTTCCGAGTTGGCCGGCAGGTTCGCCCACGCCCGGGTGAGCGCGGAGAGCGGTTTGATAAACCATGGCAGATAACTGTCGTAAGCCGCGGCCACCAGGGAATCCAGGGTGAAGTCCTTCTTGCCCTGCAGCAGGCGCATCGCGTGCAGTCCCCGCGCCGATTCCCTGCCCGTTTCTACATACGCCGGGTAATCCTGCTTGCGCAGGCTGCTCTCTCCCGCGCCTGACCAGGGAGAATCATTCACGTTGAAGACGTAGCCGCTCGCCGGATCCAGCAGATGCGGCGACTCCTCGACGGTCAGAAGCCCTTGCCACTCCGTTGCCGGATCACTTCCATCCACCGGCTTGGTGAAGTCGAACTTTGTGTCTCTGCGGGGAATGAAGTTGCCGTGAAAGTAGGCGATGTGTCCATCCGCATCGGCATAGACGGTATTATTGGACGAGTTCGCCCGCAGTTCCATCGTCTGCAAGTAGTCTTTGTACGTTTTCGCCTTGGTCCGCAGGTAAGACTGCGTCAGCGCTTTCACCGGCTCCTGCATAAGCCGGATCGTCACCCACTTGCCGTCCTGATCCCGAATCACCGGGCCGTGCTGGGTGTAGTACGCGGTGAACCTCTTCTCCGCCATACCGTGCCCACTGCGGTAGGGCACGGTGATCTGCTTCTCGACTACGGGCCGCTCCCCGTCTCCGTACTTGTAGTAGTAGTGTCCGTCTTTACTCTGCACCGTTTCCAGATACTCATCGACCGCGTCCACTCCGCTCGAGGTATGCATCCAGCCGAGCCGATCGTTGAAGCCCTGGTAGATAAAGAATTGGCCCCAGGTCACGGCCCCGTAGGCGTCGAGCCCTTCTCCGCTAACCATCTGCAGCTCCGACCGAAAGAAAAACGAAGTATGTGGATTGATCAGCAGCAGCGCATGATGCTGCAACGTGTTCGACGGTGCAATGGCGATCCCATTCGATCCGCCTGGCTCCTCTTCGGGTTGCTCCTGCAAAGCCCCAACGTGGTTGCGGCCTCCGTAAAACGCTTCCAATTTCTTTAAGTCCACTTGCTCGATATCGCCCCCGATGCTGCCTTCGGTAAATGAAAGCGCCATCCAGGGCTCGAAGCGTTGAATCACTCGCGGTTTCACCTGCGGATGTTTCGCGAGATAGAAGTTGACTCCGTCGGCGAAGGCATCCATCAGCTGCCTCAGCCACTCCGGGCTCGCCGCATATTCTTTCTTCAAGACCTCAGGATCGATGAACATCTTCATGCGCAAATCCTGATAAACCTTGCCTTCGCCCTCCGCCTCGGCCAACCGCCCCATGGCGTTCAGGTAGTTGGTTTCGACCCGGTTGAAGTCGTCTTCAGCCTGGGCGTAGATCATGCCGAAGACGGTATCCGCATCGGTCTCGCCGTAAACATGTGCGATTCCCCAATCGTCCCGGACGATCGTGACGCCCTTCGCCTCCGCAGCCCAACGCGTTATCTCCGCTGGGCGGGCCTGCCGCGAAGGAATACTCTCCGCGCGGCAAACCGTAATCAACCCGACCACCACGATCACCATAAAGCACTTTTTCATTCGCTATACCGAAAGCCCCTTCGCTGTCCTTGATTGCAATCGCATCATAAAAATGGTTGCCGCTGCAACCAGGCTGGGGATGACGAGCATGAGCAGCCCGGGCTGGTAGGCTCCGGTAAAATCCTTGGCCAGCCCCATGCCCCAGGGGCCGACGAAACCACCGAGAATGCCGATGGTATTCATCGCCGCAATGCCAGCGGCGGCGGATCGGCCATGAAGAAAACTGGTAGCCAGCGCCAGGATCGGTCCTTGCAGGGCGAAATAACTGATAGAAGCAATTGCCAGCGCAGGAACCGCCAGGAGAGGCGCTACCGACAGTCCACCGATCAGATAACACCCGGCCATTAACAGAAAAGGGATGATGACATGGAAGTAGCGTTCCTTGGTGCGGTCAGAATGCATGGCATTGAGAATCATGCTGGGAGCTCCCAGCAGGTTCATCACCGCCACCAGGAAACCCACATCGCGGTTGTTGAGAGCAGTGATTGTCTTGAGGATCGCTGGAGCAGAAAAAGTGTAGGCATAGCTGCAGGTAAGCTGACACAGGAAGACAAAGCTTATCTGCCACACACGGTGATCGAGCAGCGCACGCCCGATATGTAAGCTGTGATGAACGACGGCGCTGCTCTTGCTCAAGTGATGGATAATCCACTCCCGCTCCTCCTCCGTGAGCCACTTGGCTTGAGCGGGACCAGCAGGCAGGTAGATCAGGAAGACGATGCTCAGCACGATGGCAGGCAGCCCTTCCAACAGAAACAGCCATTGCCAGCCGGCCAGTCCGGCCTTGCCCTGAAGACCAAGAAGGGGTCCGGCGATAGCCCCGGTGAGCACCGTGGCGAGCGGAAGCGAGACGTAAAAACGGCTTATGGCGCGAGCCCGCATGTGCACCGGGAACCATTCCGAGAGATAGAAAATCACGCCCGGGAAAAACCCAGCCTCTGCCATACCCAGCAGGAAGCGCATGACGTAGAACTGCAACGGCGTCTTTACGAACATCATGCCCATCGCCAGCAATCCCCAGGTGAGCATGATGCGGGCGAACCACCGTCGCGCGCCCACGCGATAAAGCAGCAGGTTGGACGGAATCTCGCACGCGGCATAGCTGACGAAAAACAAACCTGCCCCAAAGCCATAGACCGACGCACTGAAGTGCAAGTCGCGGTTCATCTCGAGCGACGCAAAACTTATGTTCACCCGATCCATGTATGCGATGCCGTAGCCCAGAGCAAGCACTGGAATCAGCCGCCAACCGGCCTTGCGCAGCGCCACGCGGCCAACCGCATCGTCCATTGGCAGGGACGCGCGGGCGGGCGGCAGCGGCTCGGTGACAGACATGGAGCACCTATGAGACGAGTGAAGAGAGGATACCATCCAGGCCCTCATTCCCTCACAAAGGACGGGTGCCCCACATCCACGAATTTCCTATGAAGCTTGGTGGCGTTGATGCACTTCATGCGGCTTTCCTCAATGAAAGCCGCACACGTGGCTATTGCTTGGTGCCACGTATAGGAAATCCGGGCATCTCGCTCGTTTTTCGCGAGATGTGGGATTCCGCTGCTCTTTCCCTCTGACTTTTGATTCATCCTATGCACTCAGCGGTCAACATCTGTCACCCGTCCTTTGTAAGAGAATGAGGGCCCGTCCAGCCCTTCCCCCTCCAACCACCAAGCCGCATCGTAGAATGAACCCCGGAGGAACCGCCGGATGGCAACCGCCACGGAGGCTCATTTGCGCTGGTTCACCGCCGGAGACACTGACGGCTTTTTCGGACTCTTCTTCAGCGGCTTTCCTGATCTTCTGTTGATCGTGGGCCTTGCGCCCGTGTGCGGCTTTCCCCTGAGCTTCGTGGCCAGCCGCATCCTACCCGGTGCGGCAATCTCCATCCTGGCAGGAAACCTCTTCTACGCCTGGCAGGCACGCCGCCTGGCGCGTAGGGAGGGCCGCAGCGATGTCACCGCGATTCCCTTCGGCATCAACACACCCACCATCTTCGCCTACGTGTTCCTCATCATGGGCCCCATCTATACCCGGACCCACGATGCAAGCCTGGCCTGGCACGCGGGCATCTTTGCCAGCATGGTGAGCGGCATCGTGCAGACCGTGGGAGCCGCATGTACCGATTGGCTGCGCCGCAGTACACCGCGCGCCGCGCTGCTCTCCCCGCTGGCCGGACTGGCGCTGGCTTATCTGTGCCTGGGCTTTGTCTTCGGCGTCTTTCAGCAGCCGGCCATCGCTTTGCTGCCCATGCTCGTCCTCCTTACCCTCTACGGCTCGCACCTCAAACTTCCCTATCGGGTGCCACCGGGTCTGTTTGTCATCGTCCTCGGCGCGCTGTTGGTGGCGGTGCTCCGCTGGCTCCACATTTACACCGTTCCTGTGCCCGCGCTGCCGCCGGTGAAACTCTACCTGCCCCACGCGGTGAATATCTTTGCCCTTTTCAATCAGCGTTCCTATTGGCCTTATCTCGCCATCATCATTCCTCTCGCTGCGCTGGATACTCTGGGATCGCTGATGATTCTGGAAAGCGTCAAGGTTGCCGGCGACGACTATGCAACCAAGCCCTCTCTCCTGATGAATGGCCTGGGTACTATGGCCGCGGCTTGCCTGGGGAGTCCCTTTCCCACCACGCTCTACCTGGGCCATGCCGCGCACAAGGCCAACGGCGCGCGCTCGGGTTATTCCGTGCTGAATGGCCTGGTCACGCTGCTGCTTTGCACCACGGGCATCCTGCCGGTGGTGCTCCGCTTTGTGCCTTTGGAAGTGGCGGCGCCGGTCATCATCTGGTTCGGCCTGATCACCGTGGCGCAAGCCGTTGTCGAGGTACCTTCGAATCAGGCAATTGCTGTCATCATCGGACTGATTCCCGCCCTTTCCCAGTGGGCTACTGGCATTGCGGACACGGTCGCGCGCAAAGCGGGCAGCAGCCTCATGGAAGTCGCGCCCCGCATGGGCGGCGACTTGGCAATGGGCGGGCTGATCGCGCTCGGGCAGGGATCGCTCCTGACCTCGATGCTATGGTCCGCAGCGTTGGCGCTCATCGTGCAGCGCCGTTTTGTGCCCGCGGCCGCCTGGTTGGCGGCAGCGGCGGGTCTCTCCGCCATCGGTATCATCCATGCCTATACGCTCTCATCCAACGGCGTCGAAAGCCGCATTGGATGGTGGGTGGCGCCTGAGTTCACTCTCGCCTACGCGGCCGGGGCAGCGTTCTTACTAGCCTGCGCATGGTATGCGCACGCAAGACGAGCAGAATATGTAGATTCGGAAACGTTCGCGGCCACCGACTGAAGTGGGAAAGGAAGGAATCATGAAACGTCGCAGTCTGCTGAAGACTCTTTCTACTGCCGCTGCTGTGGGCGCAGTCACCAGCCTTGGCGGCGGCCGCACCCTCTCTGCCGAAGCGGCTTCCGGTGTCGTCCAGGCCATGGGGAACGGAGGGCCGCTGGCGCAAGCGAAGGACGCCGCTCGCCGCGGAATGCCGCCGCTCAAAATCACCGACGTCAAGATCATCGCTACCGCACCCTCGGGCTCCAACTGGACGATCGTCAAGGTGGAGACCAGCGAGCCCGGCCTCTACGGCCTGGGCGCGGCCACCCACCAGGAGATTCCGCAGGCCGCGCAAGCCTACATCGAAAAGCGTTTGAAACCCTTCGTGATCGGCAAGAACTGCGACCAGATCGAAGACATCTGGCAGTCCGCATATCTGCAGGAATACTTTCGCTCGGGGCCGGAAGGCAACGACGCGTTGAGCGGCATCGACGGCGCGCTGTGGGACATCCTGGGTAAACGTCTCGGCGTCCCCGTGTATCAACTGCTCGGCGGCAAGGTGCGCGCCGCTGTGCCGCTGTATGGCCACGCTGCTGCCCTGACCCAAAGTGAACTGAACGACCAGGTGCAAGCCTACATCGAAAAAGGCTACCAGGTGGTGCGGGTGCAATTGGCCGTTCCTGGATGGTCCGGTTATGGCGTGAGCGGTGCCAAGACCTCCGCCGCCGTGCAGGCACTGCGGCCAGACGGTGTGACCCCTTCACCGGTCTTCGATGCGGGGCGCTACCTGAACACTACCATCGGCATGTTCGAGGCACTACGCGCGAAGTTCGGATTCGATGTCGGGCTGGTGCACGACATTCATGAGCGGCCGGCGCCCAACCAATCGATCGAGTTATGCAGAGCAGTCGAGCAATTCCGGCCGTTCTATATGGAAGATCCGCTCTCACCCGAAGATGTTGGTTGGTTCCAGATCTTCCGTCAGGAAACTTCGGCGCCGCTGGCCATGGGAGAACTATTTGTCAACCGCAATGAGTGGCTGAGCCTGGTGGCCAACCGGTGGATTGACTTTATCCGCATCCACCAGTCGTCCGTAGGTGGCCTGAATATGTGCCGGAAGGTGGCGCACTGCTGCGAATTCTTCGATGTGCGCACAGCGTGGCATGGGCCGAACAATGTAGACCCGGTCGGTCACTGTTACAATCTCCACCTCAACCTGGTTACTCCCAACTTCGGAATTCAGGAGGAGACGTTATTCGACGAGAAGACGCGCGAGGTGTTTCCCGGCACCCCCGAGATCCGCAAGGGCTACATGTACTCCAACGATAAGCCAGGGTTCGGCATCGACATCGACGAGAAGGCCGCTGCCCGCTATCCCTACACCAGGGATTTTGAGGATCGGGGAAATGATCGCATGCTCGACGGCACAATCGTGAGGCCTTAAAGGGTTGCCCACAAAATCCTATTATCGTGGCCCAACGAGGTTGGCCGTGCACCTAAGGTACATAAGTAACACCTGTGTACAGTGACTGAAAAGATAAGCACAACACGGCGCGGCAAGGCGCAGCGGGCATCTTAGCTTTACATGAAGAGACTATTGCTAGTCACGATCATCGCCCTCTTCACGGCGTCTGCTTATGCACAGCCGTATCACCATCGCCGGTGGCATCATCATCACCACTATCACCATCACCACGCTGTGATCGTTGTGCGCTAACTGGTTGGCGATCCGTCTTCAATGGATCTTAGCTGGACCGCTCCCACAGATGAACATAGGTTGGCTCCATCCAGCCGTGGCTTAGAATCACCAACCTTCCAGGGCTCAATTCGACAGCTTTGGCGCCGTCGTGGTGCTCGAACCGGCTGTCGATTGGGAAGCGGCTCCAGCTAATCCCCTGCGCGTCGACCTGCTTGTAGGCGAAAAGGCGGCTTTCACTGCGGTACGGTTTAAATGGATCATGCTCGCCGACCACAACCTCCATCTTCCCGTCTCCATCCAGGTCAGCGACCGAAATGGAATGCGGAGAACGGACCTTGTCGATGATGTGCACATTGAACGTTCGATCCCGCGGACTACCCGTATTTTCCAACCAGCCCACCGGCGAGAAAAAAGCCTTATGGACGTCATAATCGACGTTTTCCACGGTAAACAGAATGTCAGGACGCCCGTTGCCATTGATATCCATGATGGCAATGCGGCAGATTGATTTAAGATTCGCGGATTGCAGATACTCGGGGTCAATCAGCAGGTGCGGTTTGAACTGGCCGTCTCCCAGATTCTCAAGCCAGTACGGTCCGGCCACGATGTCCAGCTTCCCATCTCCATCCAGGTCGTAAGGAATCATCTCCTCGCCGTAGCGGATATCGGCGACCACGCGTTTCGGCCACGGATGCTGTTTCGGATCCTGCGGAACTTCAAAGATCTGTGGTGGATTCTTGCCATCGTGATATCCGCAGACCATCGCCGCGCGCCCACCCGCCAGCAACGGCGCAATCGTAATACCGTGGGGCCAGTCTCCGTCACCCGTGCCAATCACGTGTTCTTCCCACGAGTCCCGGCTCAGGTCGATGGGCTTGAGCCACACCATCTCGCTGCTGAGCGCATTGTAAAAATCCTTGCTCCCGGCCTTTTCCTTGATGGCGATCAGTTCCTTCCGCCCATCGTTATCCAGGTCATAGGCAGCAATGATCTGCCCGATGCCCGGAATCGTATGCCGTTCCCAGGTGGGGTTCTTGTACCACCACGCTCCGCACACAATATCGAGCAGACCGTCGCCATCAACATCGACCGCATGAATATCTATGCCTGTATACGGTTTCTGACGATCAACAAATGTGTGTTTGTACTCTGCGAAAATCGGGGCGCTCTTGCGCGGCCGGTACATCTGCACCCAGCCGTCGTAAACCCGCGACTTCTTGGTCATGATTTGCGCCGAGTGGCCAAAGATAACGTGCGTGCCGGAACCGTCCAGGTCGGTGTAGACCGCCTCGTGGGTGCCTTCCCCGCGATAGAGCGTCTCGCTATGCCATGACTTGCCGCCGTCCAACGCCGTATACCGTATGAGGCGCGCGTTCCAGTTATAAGGAGCTTCCCAACCACCCTCATTCATCTCGCAAGCCAGAATCTGCACTTGCTTGGTTTTGCCATCGCGCCAGGCTCTGAGGGAATGGGAAAAATTGAGCGGAGCCTCGATGGAGTGCTGCACCCACGGATGCTTCGGGTCGATGCTGAGCCGGTTCTCAAACCATGCCAACCGCCCATCTGGATATTCATCTTCCACCAGGACAACGTCCATGCGCCCGTCGCCATTCACATCGATGACCGCGGCACGGCAATACTCACGAAAGTCCGGCGCCAGAGAATGGGTCTTCCAGAGTTCGCCGGAAAATGGGCCCGCGCCGGGCGCGGAAAACCAATAAGGCCCGGAAACAATTTCGTCTTTGCCATCGCCGTTCAGGTCGCCGGTCGCAGTGCCCTCCGCGGCCAGGCCCAATTGAATGGTTTGCTTCTTCCACGCAGTCGTGGGGTCGCGAGGAACCTTATAAGCGAACAATCCCGGATGATCGACATACATCGCATTGGCTACGAGTTCCTGCTCGCCATCTCCGTCCAGATCGCCGAAGACAACGTCGTGCGGATGTCCTGTAGCTGCATCGTCGAGGATATGTTCTGCCCAGGGATCGCGCAGACTGGCTCCGAACTTGTACCAACAGAGAGCCCATCTGCCATTGAGCTCTTTACCTATAATGATCTCTTTGTGACCGTCGCGATCAACATCCTGAAGCGCAAGACCCACATTGAAAGTGCCGAGGGAGATGATGCCTCTCTCGACCGTGGATGGCCTGTACCACAGGAGCGCGCCATCGGTGGCAATAATCACTTCGGTCTTACCGTCGCCATCGATATCCCCTGCCCCGGTGCCACCCGCCTCGGTGGAATGAGCCGGAGCAGCATCGAGAATGACTAATTCCCAGGCGTCGCTGCCGCCACTGGGCCCAGCATCCGAAACCGATGACCTCTGCAACGCTGCCTTGCTTTCCGCGCCCTGCATCCCGGGAACCCCTGCGGCCGTAACCGTTCCCGCCAGCAGTTTGCCGAAACTCCGCCTATTCATTCACGTCTCCTCTTCCGCCCCACTTGCTATCTCACCACATCCGCTGAGCCTCGATCGCGGTTTCCAGGCGGACGAATGAAGATCGACAACACAAAAAAGGGCTACCTCTTCAAGAGGCAGCCCTTCACGGTAATTGGTTTACTGAATGGTTACAGTGAACGTTGTAGAACCGGTGATGTTTGCATTGCTGCTGTCGGCTGCGCTGATCGTGACCGTATAAGTCCCCGCCGGAGCGCCTCCGCCGGTCCCACCGCCGCAACCCAGCCCCGCTCCAACCGACAGAAAGACCAGCATCGCCAACGCCACAGGCCACTTCTTTCTCCGAATTCCCGGGATGAGAAGCAACAGGAGGCAGCCTGCGACAGTCCCTCCAGCCGCGGCAATCCGGCCTGTCGTCTTCCGCAGGTTACCTCCGGCACCCTTCTGCAAGTTTCCGGTCGCGGCAATGGTTGTGATTGTTATGGTCGTGCTTCCAGTACCGCCCGATGACAGTGCAACGCTCGCCGTCTGGGCGTTGGTGCTACCAAAACCATAGTTCGCATTCAACGTGCTGGCCGAAGCTGTCACAATGGCCGTCCCGGTGTATCCACCGGTAGACGTGAGCGTGATGGTCGAGGTACCGCTGTTCCCTGGCGATGGCGACGAAATAGTCATATCCGTGGCCGAAAGCGTAATGCCCGGGTTGCTGACGGTTACAGTGGTTGTTCCGGAAGAGGACGCGTTGAAGGTATCTCCTCCATAGGTAGCTGTGATGGTATCCGTACCGGCTGCAAAACCGAGCGACGCCGTGGCAGCGGGAACATTCAAGACTGCCGTCGCGGTATTGCCCGACCCGAGCGTCACTTGCTTGACCGTGCCGATGGTTATTCCTCCGGTAGTGAACGTAACCGGTCCCGTAAGGGTGCCTGCCGTGGCTCCGGAGACCGTCGCCGACAGCGTCAGGGCGGCCCCCAACGCGAACGATGTGGGGTTGGCCGCGACCATCGTGGTGGTCGCCCCTGTTCCGGATGCGGCCACCGTAATCGCAACGGCAGAGCTGCTCGACCCCGTATACGTGGTGTCTCCCGATGCGTACGTGGCCGAGACACTGTGGGTACCGGAGGTGGGGAAATCGGCCTTCAACGTGGCGGTGTACGGAGCCGAAGTGGAGAGGGTCACGGGCGCTTGTGCATCCCCATCCACATAGAACGTAACCGTGCCGGTGGGCGCTGTGGTCAAAGTGTTCGGAGCCACCGTCGCGGTGAACGTGACCGCCTCATTGATAACCACAGAGGTCCCCGGACTGACGGTCAGGGTCGTTTTGGTACCGGTTGCCTTGATGAGCGCGGCAAATGCCGTCGCCAGGTTGTTGGCATCGACCGAACCCAGTCCCGTCGCCTGGTCATAACCGGTAGCGGCCGCGTAGCCAATCACATTATTGGAACCCGAAGTGGCGCAATTTGGCGAACTGTTGGTGCAGGGCACCTGGTTGTTCCCGGTCGTGATGTCGTGAAACGCCGATGCGTACGTGGTCGAGTTTGCGGCCAATGTATAGAGGCTTGGGTTAATGTTTCCCAACCCGCCGCCGCTGGCCACCTTCTGCTCAATGATCGCCAGCAGACCGGCAAAGTCCGGGGCAGCAAATGAAGTTCCACCGGCAGCCGCGAGGAAGGTGGCGTCATCCGACTGGCCTGGATCCGATACACGAAAACTATTCGCCTGGCAGCTGGAGACGTAGGTATTCGGGCTTCCAGCCGTCAGCACCTGCGTGCAGTAGAGATACGTGTCGTGAGCATTGGACGCATTCAAAGAGATATCCGGCACATCACGATGGCTATCGGCGGGAATGCCGGGCACCCCAGTTTGCCAACTCGGCTTGGGCCACAGCGAGCTCACCCCGCCGCCCCCCGCGTCAAGGCCGCCGCCATTGGCAATGGAGAACGTGGTATCGTTCCACGCCATCTCAGGAATATAGGACTTTGCCGAAGTGACCAGATCGTCTGACACACCTCCCGTGCCGTTTGAGTTCCAATAAGTTCCGGCGCCTGTTTCCGGGGCGGCGGCTGTACCGTCACCCATGTATTCGCTGCCGCCCAGATCGGTCACATAAACGCTGCTTCCCGGATAATCCACCGCCAGCCCGTTGACCGCCGACGTCACCGTATTCGTCGAAGTGCTGCCGTCGCAGTCGGCGGCGCCACTGTCTCCCGCGGCGAGTATCACAGTTTGTCCCTGAGTGTTTGCCTGCTCCAGGACGCCCTCCATGGTGTTCAGTGTTGCAGTGTCAAAGGCCGCCTCACACGCGCCGTAACTCTGGCTGATGATGGGAATGGTGATTCCATTGATTGTGTTCTGGACCACGTATTGGAGCGAAGTGAAGACGTTGTCTGAATTCACCAGCACGACCGATGCCCCGGTTGCCACGCCCCCTGAGTACTCAAGATCCAAATCGGTTTCCGCCAGATCGCCGGACGCTGCACCAGCAGCAGCCGTGGGGGGAGTCGTCCCGGGGACCGTGACCACCGTTGGATTATTGGCGGAAAGACCCGCTGCCGCGCGGAAATCGGTAATGTCGGCCATAACGATATCTGTTTGACCCACAACCGCAAGGGTCACCCCCTTCCCCGTATCGCCCGCGCTGTACAGAGGGTTAATGTCATAGATAACCGCAAGATCCCCGGGGGTAACGTAGTGAGATCCGGAAACCCCGGAGGTGAATCTGCTCTTCACCACTCTCGGTTTCAACCGGAAGTCGTTCAGGCCGCGAACGCTGCTCACCGCCCCGCCCAAGGCAGCGGGAATCGAGATCTGGGTCGCGTTGGCAAAATGGGTTTCGCCATTCACGCTGTAATTGTGAATCTGCGTCTGGAACGCTCTCTCGACGGATGCGACACTACCGCTGAAGCGAATCGAATTGCTGCTCTCGGCAACCGAGGTGACAGTGAATCCCTCTTGCTGCAGCCACGCGGAAACCCGGGCCAGGTCGGCCGCACTCATGCCAAACTGTTGTCCAAACTGCGCCGGGGTAAGCCACTTGTGATAGCTCGGAGAAGACGGGTCCTGCTGTGCTGCCAGCAGCGCCTTAAGGCTCGCTTCCTGTGCCGCTGAGCGCTTGAAGTTGACGCTCATGCCTTGCAGGACCTTCGCATTGTTGGCCAGGCCAATATCAAATTCGGTTTTCGCCAGCGGATGCACGCTTCCAGTCAAAGGCACAGCACTTGCGCTCTCGATGGGCTGAGTAATCCGGTCCTGAAGTACTTTCTGAGCCTGAGCACCTGAGGGGAGGGCACTGAAAGCAAGCATGAATAGAAAAGGAGCAGAGAGAAAAGTGCAGAATCTTTGCAAGGGCCTTCTCCTCGGGGTCAAGCTCAACCACCTGAGCTCCCAGGTTCGAATCGTGAGGGCGCTGTCGGGAGCCGCCGTTAACCGTTAGACGCGTCAAACCAAAAACGTCATGCGGGAGCTGAAATATTCACCAGGGATAGTGTCTCCCGCGGGCCACCTCGACGCAACTTACCTCCGAGGGCCGGTGTATCCGAAAAGCATAGACGCAAATCGTACCGGACACGATTACTGCTGGAGCAGATTTTTTCTTCGCAACTTTTCTTATGGTTGGTGTTGATGCCGTCACGAGGGCGAACCCGACAACGCCGGTTTGGTTGGCAGCCAGAAGGTAAACGTGGCTCCCTGGTCACGGTGGCTCACCACGTCAATTCCTCCGCCGTGCGCGCGGAGAATCGCCTTGGCGATGGCCAGCCCCATGCCTGTGCCATGCAACATGCGCTGCCGGCTCCCGCGGTAGAACTTGTCGAAGATGTAGGCCTGCTCGGCGTCATCGATTCCCTGCCCTTGATCGGTGATGCTCACCAGCAGCCGGTCGGCCTCGAGAGTGGCGCTGATATTCACCGGCGAACCCGCGGGAGAGTAGCGCGCGGCATTTTCCAGCAGATGACGCAGCACGCGGCGAATCAATTCCCTGTCCAGCGAGATGGTGGGCATATCCGGGGGCAGCTCTACCATCACCGGGCGCCCCCGCAGCAGCGCGTGGCAATCCTCCAGCGCGATGTCGATCACTTCCTGCAGCCGCTGCGGTTTCGGCCGCACCTCGATGCCATCGGTGTCGAGCTGCGCCATTTCCACCGCCTGACCGATCAAACGGTCAAGCCGCGCGCTTTCCTCATCGAGAATGGCGAACATCTCGTGCCGCTGGCTTTCTTCCAGCGAGGGCTGCGACAACAGGCTGGTCGCTGCCGCTCGGATGGCGGTGAGCGGCGTGCGCAGCTCATGGGTCACCGAATCGAGCAACGCGCTGCGCAGGCGTTCTCCCTCACGCGCCGCCTCCACCCGGCTGTAGCGATCGAGCGCCGTCGAACGCTCCAGCGCAATGGCCAGCAAGCCTCCGATCGCGTCATACAATCCGTCTGAGTAGCTGCCGCCCTTAGTCATTTTGATCTCTCTTGTCATGGCGATCGAACCACTCGCACGCATGCCCAGCACCAGGGGAACGATGCGCACTCCATCGGCCCGGTTTGGCGCTCCATCGGGCAGTCGCGCCGCGGCACGCAACGCCTCGTGCGAGACAAACGTGCGGCGCGGATCGGAAGAATATGCCGAGTCGCTTTCCGTGAGATACAGGGTAACGGCGTCAAAGCCGAAGATCGAAGCTACGACGAGGGGCGCGTGACTCGCCACGTCGTGCAGGTTCTCTTCCATCAACAACTGGTTGCTGAACTCATAAAGGCGCTCCATTTCGCTGCGCCGGGCTTCACTCATCGCGGCCTGCCGCCGTTCACTTTCCGAAATCCTGCTGATGAAAATGGCAGAGACCAGAAACGAAAGCAGCGCGATCCAATTTTGCGGCTCTGCGATAGTGAAGCTACCGATGGGAGGAAGAAAAAAGAAGTTATACAGCAGGGTGCAGCCGATGGAGAGGCAGATGGAGTAGATCAATCCCCAGCTGAACGCCGCCAGTTGCACCATCACCAGAAAGGTGAGGGCCACGGTCGTCTGGTTCACGTGGAGTATTCTGCGATAGATCAGCACCACCAGCAGGGCGGCTGCGGTCATCGCCACGTAACGAAAGACGAGCTGCCTGAGCGGGGCCCGCGAGCGAAGCATTCATGGCGATCATATCGTAGTGGCAGAGGATGGAAATGGCAGAACGAGTCCTGGTGGTAGATGACGAGGCCCAGATCACGCGCGTGCTGCGCACTGCTCTTTCCGCCCAGGGATACGACGTACGAGCAGCTAACGATCCTGAGGAAGCCCTTCACCTCTTCGAGGAATGGAGTCCGGACCTGATCGTCACCGACCTGATGATGCCCGGAATGAGTGGCGTGGAGTTGTGCCGCCGGGTGCGCACCAAGGGGGCAACTCCCATCATCGTGCTGTCGGTGCGTGATCAGGAGCGATCCAAGGTCGAGGCGCTCGACGCCGGCGCCGACGACTACGTCACCAAGCCTTTCAGCATTCAGGAGTTGCTGGCCCGGGTCCGTGCGCATTTGCGCCGCGCACCGGAGCGGACGGTGGATGCGCCCATCGAAATCGGCGACTTTGTCGTCGATGCCTCCGCTCACACCGCTACGGTATGCGGTAAAAGTCTGCACCTCACTCCGACCGAGTTCGATCTGCTGCTCCACATGGCGCGCAATGCGGGCAAAGCCCTTACCCATCGCGCGTTGCTGACGGCCGTATGGGGAGGCCAGTCGGCGCACCAGCCGGAGTATCTGCGCGTCTTTATCGGCCAGCTTCGCCGCAAACTCGAAGCCGAAGGTCCGCGGCAGTACATACAGACCGAGCCCTGGGTCGGTTACCGTTTCCTCCCCGAAGGCGTCCCCGAGTGAGGACCGCATTGGTTTCAGCGAGGTCATCCGTTCTTCCCCCATGGAAGCCCGGTGGGAGCCCCCTGCTTTAGCAGGGGGGAGCGACGCTTCAGCGTCGCGGGAAGAGTTGCATTTCCATCCTCAGGGCTTTAGCCCTGGCTCCTTGCCTGCAGCCTGAGAAATTCGCACTTTCTCCACCTCGCGCAACGTGGAGAGAAGATTCCAAAACCCCGCGCCTGAAGCCGGACGAAAATTGTCCTGCGCGAGCCGCTCGGCTTGTAAGCCGAGCTCCCCCGCATGAATGCGGGGGCTCCCCCCATTGCCCTTTTTCCAAGCCGCGGGTCCAAACAAGCTGCGAAGCTCCTCGCTGCTCTCGAAGCCCAAGCGTTCCCCATCTTTATAAATTCCTTATCTCTCGCTTACGCCCTCTTTAGTGCGCTAAAGGTCCACTAGGAAATGGAGCATCGCCATGCAGGATCTACTGATGATTGTGTTCGCCATTGTTTTCTTCGTCGTCGCGCTGCTCTATGTTCGCGGCTGCGAGAAGCTGAGGTAGCCATGTCCCATACCACCCTAATCGTATTGGTCCTTACCGTCGCGACCCTGATCTACCTGGTGATCACGTTGCTGTACCCGGAGAAATTCTAAATATGACGGCCAATGGTTGGCTGCAGTTCGCTGTCTTCTTTGCCGTGCTGCTGCTCCTGATGCGACCCCTGGGCCTTTACATCGCCCGCGTACTCGAAGGGGGAAAAACCTTTCTCGATCCGCTACTTCGGCCCGTCGAGCGGCTACTCTACCGCGCCTGCGGCATCCAGGCCGATCAGGAGATGAGTTGGCAGCAATACTCCATCGCCATGCTGGTCTTCAGCTTCGTCTCTCTGCTGCTGACCTACATCCTCGAACGGACCCAGGCGTTGCTGCCCTGGAATCCGCAGCATCTGGCCGGTGTCCCCCCGGCAACCGCCTTCAACACCGCCGTATCGTTTACCACCAACACCAACTGGCAGGTCTACACCCCCGAGACCACCATGAGCTATTTCACGCAAATGGCGGGCTTGGCGTATCACAACTTTCTCAGCGCGGCCATCGGCATCGCGGTCGCCGTGGCCCTGGTTCGCGGCATCGCGCGCAGGCAATCGGCCACCATCGGTAACTTCTGGGTCGATACCACGCGCACCGTCCTGTGGATCCTGCTGCCCATCTGCCTGGTGGTTGCACCGGTGCTCATCGGCCAGGGAGTGATCCAGAACCTTAAGCCCTATACCAGCGTAACCACCTGGCAGCATGGGCAACCGCCCCAGGTTATCGCGCAGGGACCTGTCGCTTCCCAAGAGGTAATTAAGGAATTGGGCACCAATGGCGGCGGCTTCTTCAACGCCAATAGTGGGCACCCTTTTGAAAATCCCACGCCCTTCAGCAACTTCATTGAAGTCGAATTGATCTTTCTCATTCCCGCAGCGCTCACCATCACCCTGGGCAAGATGACTGGCTCTGCGGGGCACGGCTGGGCGGTCTTTGCCGCCATGGCGATACTCTTTTTCGCAGGCTTCGCCGTCTGCTACTGGGCAGAATCGCAGCCTCATCCGCTCCTGCATGGAGTCGACCAGAAGACCACGCTGGTCAACTCCGGCGGCAACATGGAAGGCAAGGAGGTACGTTTCGGCATCTCGCAATCGGCGCTCTTCGCCACTATCACCACCGACACCAGTTGCGGCGCCGTCAACTCCTCGCATGACTCCTTTACGCCTCTGGGTGGAATGGTGCCCCTGGTCAACATCATGCTGGGCGAAGTGGTCTTTGGCGGGGTTGGGTCGGGGCTCTATGGAATGCTCGTCTTTGTCGTCCTCTCCGTCTTTATCGCCGGCTTGATGGTAGGTAGGACGCCGGAGTATTTAGGCAAAAAAATCGAAAGCTACGACGTCAAGCTGGCGATGCTTTATGTGCTGATCTTTCCCCTATTGATCCTGGTGTTGGCCGCGGTGTCGGTGCTCTATCCGAACGCCCTCGCCAGTCTGACCAACAACGGACCGCACGGCTTTTCCGAGATTCTCTATGCCTATGTTTCGACCGCCGGCAATAACGGCTCCGGCTTTGCCGGACTCAACACCAACACCAACTGGTACAACCTGACCCTCGCCTTCAACATGCTGGCAGGCCGCTTTCTCATGATGGTCCCCATGTTGGCGCTGGCCGGCAACCTGGCGCAGAAGAAAAGTGTTCCACCCTCTTCAGGAACGTTCCCCGTCAACACGGCCTTGTTCACCGTGTTGCTGGTGAGCGTGATCGTAATTGTCGGCGCGCTCACGTTTTTTCCCGCGCTCAGCCTTGGGCCCATCCTCGAACACCTGCAGCTTCAGGCAGGCAAAACCTTCTAAGGCACCGGAGAACGATATGGCAGAAAAACTAAGTCTCTGGAACCCCACGATCATGCGTCAGGCGGCGCTGGATTCATTGAAAAAACTGGACCCCCGCCTGATGGTGAAGAACCCCGTCATGCTGGTGGTGGAAATCGGCAGCATCCTCACCAGCGTGCTGCTTATTCAGGGAATTCTCAGTCATCAGGGCAGCTTTGCCTTCAACCTGCAAATCACCTTGTGGCTATGGTTCACCGTTCTCTTCGCCAACTTCGCGGAAGCTATGGCGGAAGGCCGCGGCAAAGCCCAAGCCGACACCCTGCGCAAGGCCAAGGGCGAGACCATGGCCATACGCCTCAAGAGCGCGTCCAAAGACGCGGCTCGGGAAGAGGTTTCTAGCGCTGCCCTGCGCGCGGGAGACATCATTTTCGTCGAAGCCGGCCTGTATATCCCAGGAGACGGAGAGGTCATCGAAGGCGTGGCGTCGGTGGACGAATCGGCGATCACCGGAGAATCCGCGCCGGTGATCCGCGAAGCCGGCGGCGACCGCTCCGCGGTGACCGGGGGGACGAAGGTGCTCTCCGACTGGATCATGGTGAAGATTACCTCCAATCCCGGAGAGACCTTTCTGGACCGCATGATCGCCCTGGTCGAAGGTGCGCAGCGGCAGAAGACCCCTAATGAAATCGCACTAAGCATTCTGCTCTCCGGGCTGACCATTATCTTTGTGCTGGCTGTGGCCACGCTGCAACCCATCGCCGTCTACTCCCAGGCGCCTCAGACCATCTTCGTACTGGTATCGCTGCTGGTCTGCCTGATCCCCACCACCATCGGCGGCTTGCTCTCCGCCATCGGCATCGCCGGCATGGACCGGCTGGTGCAATACAACGTGCTGGCCATGTCTGGCCGCGCCGTCGAAGCGGCGGGCGACGTCGATACCCTGTTGCTGGATAAGACCGGCACCATCACTCTGGGCAACCGCCAGGCGACCGAGTTTATTCCCGCACCGAATATCAGCCCGGAGCGGTTGGCCGACGCGGCCCAGCTCTCCTCCTTTGCTGACGAGACTCCAGAAGGCCGCTCCATCGTGGTGCTGGCCAAGGAAAACTTCGGCTTGCGCGGCCGTGACCTCACCACCCTGCACGCGGAGTTTGTTCCCTTCAGCGCGCAGACCCGCATGTCCGGAGTCAACTTCGCCGGCCACGTCATCCGCAAAGGGTCGGTCGACGCCATCACCCGCTTTCTCGTAGAGCAGGGATCGAACCTGCCGCAGAAAGTGCGCGAGAGCGTGGAAGAGATCGCGGGCATGGGCGGAACCCCGCTGGTGGTTGCGGAAAACTCCACCGCCCTGGGTGTGATCTACCTCAAAGACATCGTCAAAGGCGGCTTGAAGGAGAGGCTGGCCAAGCTGCGCGCCATGGGCATCCGCAGCATCATGATCACCGGAGACAATCCTCTAACCGCGGCCGTGATCGCCCGCGAGGCCGGAGTCGACGACTTCCTCGCCGAAGCCAAACCCAAAGACAAGATGGACCTGATCCGCCGCGAACAGGCCAAGGGAAAATTGGTCGCCATGACCGGGGATGGCACCAACGACGCTCCCGCCCTGGCCCAGGCCGACGTAGGCGTGGCCATGAACTCGGGCACACAGGCCGCCAAGGAGGCCGGCAACATGGTCGACCTGGACTCGAACCCAACCAAGCTGATTGAAATCGTGCAAATCGGCAAGCAGTTGCTGATGACCCGGGGCGCGCTCACTACATTTTCCATTGCCAACGACGTGGCCAAGTATTTTGCCATCATCCCGGCCATGTTCGCCGGCGTCTTTCCCGTCCTCGGTCAGCTCAACATCATGCGCCTGAGCACGCCGCATTCGGCCATTCTCTCCGCGGTAATCTTCAATGCGCTGATCATCGTCGCCCTGATTCCGTTGGCTCTGCGTGGAGTTGGGTATCAACCCAGGTCGGCGCAGGCGCTCTTACGGCGCAACCTGCTGATCTACGGAGTGGGTGGGGTCATCGTTCCCTTCATCGGAATCAAGCTCATCGACATTTGTTTGACCGGCCTGGGGCTGTCCTGATCCGGTACCGAGGTAACTATGCTGCGCAATGAAGTCAAGATCGCAATCCGCTTTACCCTCCTGACCACGGTGCTGCTCGGGGTCCTATATCCGCTGGCGGTCACCGCCTTCGGGCAATTCTTCCTCCGCTCCCAGGCAGACGGATCGTTGATCGTCACCAACGGCCAGGTGACCGGCTCGCCGCTGATAGGCCAGAACTTTACCGGAGACCTGTATTTTCATGGGCGCCCTTCGGCGGCAGGCAACGGCTACGACGCAACCTCTTCCGGGGGCTCCAACCTTGCTTCCTCGAGCCAGAAGCTGGTCACGCGCATGGACGGTGATATAGCACACTATGCCGCGGACAACCCGAATCAGCCGGTACCCATCGACCTGGTCACCGCCTCCGGCTCCGGTCTCGATCCCGACATCTCCCCCGCGGCAGCGATGTTTCAGGCGGCTACTGTAGCCAACGCCCGGCACCTGCCGCAGGAGACGGTCCGCGATCTGGTGCAACGCCACGTGCAAGGGCGCCAATTCGGCTTTCTAGGCGAAGAGCGAGTCAATGTCCTTCTGCTCAATATGGATCTAGACCGTCTGGCGCATTAAATGTCAGGGCGGTAGTAGAAGTCCGCGGAAAAACTCGCTGTTGGGTAGGTCCGGGCTTTAGCCCGGACACCAACGGAGCAAATTCTTTGGCCTTTAGGCCCTGGGGCACGGCTTTCCATGTATTTCCGCGAATACATCGAGGGAAAAGCATACCTCAGGGCCTGAAGGCCAATCGGTTGGAGGATGGGTGTCCGGGCTAAAGCCCGGACCTACCCAACCAACTTGCTGAGTCGGGACTACCCACAAACACGAACGCCCCATCCTTGCTGAGCAAAGATGGGGCGATCAAAACAGGGACGGCTACAGATTAAACGCCGGTCGCTTAGACTGCTTCGCTGTACTGCTCGGCATACTCCTGAGGGGCTTCTTCTGTTTCCGCAACAGCAGCTTGCTTTTTCGGCGCGGCTTCCTTCTTCGCCGGAGCAGCCGCTTCCGTCAGATCCACATAACCTTGCAGAGTGGCGTTGTCTTCGATCGACAACCGCGTTGCCGAGATGTCTCCGATGAAAACCGCCGAGTGCTTCAGCTCAGCGCGCCCGGCCGCCTTTACACTCCCCTCGACCCGGCCGAAAACCACCAGATCACCGGCGACGATGTCCGCGTGGATAACGCCGTTGGCTCCCACCGTCAGGCGCTTGCCCGTCAGGGTAATGTTGCCTTCCAATACACCGTCAAGGAAGAAATCTTCCTCACCCGACACTTCCCCGCGAATGCAAATGCCTTTCCCGATCACCGTCCCCGAACTATTCATCTGTAGTGCCCTCCGATTACGCAACTCTATGACCCACCGGAGGGGCTCGCAATCACCGAAACGTCGCAGATGGTGCCGTTTGTGTTACGCCAGCTGAGGAAAATCCTGCCTCCAGCCGGCTGGCTGCGGCATCGATCGCACGGCTCTCCGCTTCCAGCACGCTACCGACGATCGGCGACTCCTGTTCGGCAATGCCCCATTGATGCTGATCCATGGCCTCCCGCACCCCCGCAAGGGTCTTCACCCCATAGCCCGTATAGGCGCCCGGTGCGTAAATCTGGTTCTTGTACCACGGCCTTCCCGGCAGGCCCTCCTGCCGCAGGTTGGTCCGTTCGACCAGCAATAGTAGGTGGTTGACCGCTTGCAGCGAGGCATCATCCAGCGCCAGACCACGGGCTTGGGCAGCAGCGAAAGCCGCCTGGTAGTGCTTGGCGGCGCGGGTGAGCGAGACCACGCCGTTATCCAGAGGGGCGAAATTGAGGTATGGCGGATCGGGCTCGCGCTTGGGCGGATAGGAAGGCTGCTTTGGGTCGGAGATGGCTTCAAAAACCCCCTCGTCCAGCTCCAGATTGCGTTCCTTGATCGTCTCCTGGGTTTTGCTGAGCTGGGTTTTGAGTTCCTTCACATAGCCGGCAATGGTTTCGGCGACCGCCGTGTACTGGTAGGGCAGGAGCTCCGCATCGGCCATGCGCAGGACCGCGGTTCCGGCGATCTGCGACAGGGCTCGCCCGTACTGAAAATTGGTATCGGAGAAATGCGTGTAGTAGTAAAAATCGTCGTAGATCGAATGGTAGACGCTGCCTGCGCCCTCTCCGCCAAAACCAAGATCGAGCGATGGAATGGCCAGGTAGTCGATAAAAGGAGCGTAGTCCGAGCCGTCGCCCAGAGCTTCAATGCTGGTGTCCTTACGATTGCGCAACACCGCCTTGCGATCGGCGTTCTCCGCCTTGGACAACGCCTGCAGCCGGGCCCGCTCCCATATGGTCAGCTTGGTCTCTGGATCGGGAATCCGCCGCGTTATGTCATTGATGAAGTGCTCCACCGAATGAGCACCGTCCACCTCAAGAAACCCGCGATCGGTGTTATCCGAGTTGACGTACAGCACGGCATGGTCGTGCAACTCGGCCGCATGCTGTTCCACCCATTCGGTAGACCCAAGCAGTCCCGGCTCCTCGCCATCCCAGGCGCAATAAAGGATGGTCCGTCGGGGTTTCCAACCTTGCTTGCGCAATTCGCCCAGCGACCGCGCCTCTTCGAGCTCAGCGACCATCCCGGAAAGCGGATCCTCCGCGCCGTTGACCCAGGCATCGTGGTGGTTGCCGCGGATGACCCATTCGTCCGGGGCTTCGTTGCCAGGGATCTTGGCGATGACGTCATAGATCGGTTGAATATCCCAGTTGGAAAACATCCTGAGATGGGCCTTGGAAGTACCCGGCCCCACATGGTAGGTAATCGGCAAACCACCCCTCCATGCCTCGGGAACGACCTGCCCGCCCAACGCCGCAAGGAATGGCTGCGCATCGCCATAGGAGATGGGTAGCACCGGAATCTTGGTAATGATGGACGAGTCCTTCAACGCCAGGCGCTTGGCATTCTTGGTCGCTGGAACGCCCGGCGTGAGAGGGTCCCCGGGGTAATAGGTATCGTTCACCCCTCCCCGCTGTACGCTCTCCTTCGGTCGCCCCCCTCCGGTCGGGTATGTGTCCGTATCGCCGTATCCGTCCTGCTGCGGATCTGAATAGAGGATGCAGCCGATAGCGCCATGTTCGGCGGCCACCTTCGGCTTGATGCCGCGCCAGGTCTTGCCGTAGCGGGCGATGACGATGGCGCCCTTCACCGAAACGCCCATACGTGCGAGGTCGTCATAGTCTTCGCGCGTACCGTAATTCACGTAGACCAGCGGGCCGGTCACGTCGCCATCGATGGAGTAGGCGTTATACGTCGGTAGCTGTTCCGCTTGCTGATTTGAAGTGGGGTCGACCGCGATGGGCGGCTCAACCAGCGTCGCAGTGAACTTCTGCGGCTCGATCAATTCCAGTTTCCGCTCCTTCGGTGTCGGAAACAGCACATAGAACGTTTCTATATGGGCGTCGAACCCCCACTCCTGAAACTTGCTCAACAACCACTGCGCGTTCTCCTTATCGTAGGGCGACCCTACGGCGTGCGGGCGAGCCGCGAGGTGTTCCATATCGCTGCGCAGGTTTTCCGGCGAAGGAAGGTCACGGAACTTCGCCTCCAGAGCTAGCTCTGCTGCCGAGCTCTTCGGTGTGTAACCGTCAAGAACAGCCACGGTCGGGACGGTCTGTGCCCCAAGCGAAGGAGCCAGGCAACAGCAAACGAGAACGCGGAACCACGGCGACTGGAACAAACGAATACCTCTGCAAAAAGAAGTCAGGGACGATTCACGTGGGAGAGCGAAAGCTTTTGCCGGCCCGCCTCGTCGAAGTTCGACGGCGCGAGCCAGCGTTCGAAATTCGCCTGGCGCACGGGCCATTCCGCATCGAGCATGGAAAACCACGCCGTGTCGCGATTGCGGCCCTTGATGATCATGTGCTGGCGAAAGACACCCTCGAAGGTGAAGCCGAGGCGCAACGCCGCTCGGCGGGAAGGCTGATTCAGCGCATTGCACTTCCACTCATAGCGGCGGTAGCCCAGATCGTTGAAGGCGTAGCGCGCCATGAGATACATCGCCTCGGTGGCGCCCGGACTCTGCTGCAACGCGGGAGCAAAGATAATATTGCCAACCTCAATGCAGCGATGATCCGGCTCAATCCGCAGGTAAGAGGCCTGGCCGACGGGGAGGCCGGTGGCGTTGTCAATAATCGCCCAAAAAAGAGGATCGACTGACTTTTCCTTTTTCTCGAAGGCGGCTTCGTAAGCGGCACGGCTGACGAACGGGCCATCGCCCATGTAGCGCCAGAGATCCTCCCGTGCCGGCCCGTGGGTCGCCTCGTAGAGTGCCTCTGCCTGAGAGGGCCGGTCGAACGGGCGAAGTGTGACCACGCGCCCGGGAAGCACTATGCGCTGCGGCCGTTGCGCGGGGGAAGGGTCGACCGCGATGCCGATCTCCGTCATGCAACGATAGTAGCAAGAGCGTTTCCAGGGGCCGGCGTCCTCACTGCCCCGAGTAATAGCCCGCGCGCGTCTGCACTGTCTGGTCCTTATCCTTAGTCGTCAGATGGATGGAGTGGTAGCCGCTGCTCTGGTCTTTGGGCGGCGTGTAACCCAATATGAATTGCGTCCGCAATTCCTCGGCGATGGCGGCGTAGACATCGTCCACGCTGTCCTTCTTCTTGACCTCGAAGTATCGGCCCCCGCTCTCCTGCGCAATCTGCTGCAGGATCTTCTTTCCACTTGGCCCGTTCTGTTGTGAGCCACCTCTGGGGTAGCGGCCGCCGCCCGGATAGCCACCACCCGGATAGCCGCCACCGGGATAACCTCCTCCGGGATACCGGCGACCGGGATAGCCACCCCCTGGATAGCCATCATTATCATCCGGACCACTTGAAAATCCGCGATCGTGATCCTCGTGCCCACCGTAATAGATGGTGTAGACGACGGTCTCTGACCGCTGCGCCGATTCGATGGCGCTATTGAGCGTCTCCTGGCTGCCCCGATCCTCTCCGTCCGTCAGGACGACGATGGCCTTGCGCCCGTTCTGCTTCTTCATCACTTCATCGCAGGCGAGGAAGATTGCATCGTAGAGCAGCGTGCCCGCCCCGTGCCTCGCCCTGGTCCCCCCGGAGCCCTGGTCCCTGCTTGGCGTGCTCTCTACCGCGGACGTGGTATCGATTTCCCCCACAGCCTTTTCCAGCTTGCCATGATCCGCTGTCAGGTCTTGCAGCAGCTCCACCTCGCGATCGAAGTGGATCACGAACGCCCGGTCAGTCGGCCGAGTGATCATTTGATCAAGAAAGGTTCGGCTGGCGGCGCGCTCCTTGTCCAGGTTGTCCCGTTCGCTCATGCTGGTGTCAACCAGCAGACCCACGGTTAAAGGAAGATTGGTTTCCTGATTGAAGTAGCGAATGGTCTGCGGCTTGCCATCCTCTTCCAGCGCAAAATCGTCTTTGCTGAGGTTGAGCACGATCTTGCCGTGCTTATCGCGGACGGTCACCGGCAGGGTGACCACCTTCACGTCGACCGACAGGGTGGTGGTGGGTGTCGCCGGACTCTGTGCCGCAGGGGGCGTCGTGGCCGGCGCGGTCGTGGAGTTCTGGGACTCGAGCGCCGGGACCAGAAGAAGTAAGCAGAGCAGCGGAGACGTTCGAAAGAAACTCATGCCAACGTTAGACGACCGAGCCTCCCCTCTTGTCACGTCGCAAAAGCGGCCTGGCGGCTTGAGGTGGTGCCAATTTAGCGGCATGCCCGGGCAGGTTCCCAGGGGAACCCGCCTGCAGAATTGCAAATAAGTCAGCAAGTTGACTCCGGAAGGTTGGTAAGAGGGCGGCGAGGAAGTCCTTGCTTAGGACGCTTTGCTCGTGCATGATAGCGAGATTTGAGGGACAGCCGCAAATGTTATTCCCGGTTCCTGTGTGCGAACCTGCACAGCATGTTTGTTGTAGCCTGCTATTTCGGATTAGCCAAGGAGCCTCCTCTTGAAGCTGCTCGTAAAATTCAACCTTCTGCTGGTCGCGGTCTTTGGTTTAGGCCTGTTCCTGATCGCCTACGAGGCGCAAAGCTTCTTGCAAGAGCAGGCGCAGGCCGAAGTGCTTCGCGAGGCCGGCCTAATGGCGGCCAGCGCTCTAGCCACTCGAAACTACACTGAGCATTACATTACTCCGGTGATCGAGAAAACGACGGAGCACACAACCACCTTCCTGCCGCAAGCAATCCCTTTTTTCGCGTCCACCACTACCTTCGAACAAATCCGTCAGACCTATCCGGACTACACCTATAAGGAAGCGGCGTTAAACCCAACCAACCTCCGCGACCGTGCCACGGATTGGGAAGCGGACATCATCAATTATTTCCGCAATTCCCCCAAGGAAACCGAGTTGATCCGGATGCGGGATGCAGCGACCGGCCCGAGCCTCGCACTGGCTCACCCGATTCGAGTCGAGAGCGGATGCCTGGAGTGCCACAGCCAGCCTTCATTGGCCCCCAAGGCACTCATCAAGCATTACGGAGCACAAAATGGCTTCGGCTGGAACCTGGACGAGGTGGTCGGCGCCCAGATCATATCGATTCCGACCGCCCTACCCATCAAGATGGCACGGCAAGGACTGACTCGGCTCCTCATCAACCTATCGTTGATTTTCCTGGCAGCGATTCTGCTGATCGATATGGGATTGTATTTCATTGTCATCCGGCCTCTACGCAGGATCTCCAGCTCCGCGGATCGCATCAGTAAGGGCGAGATGGATCTGGAACAGGTCCCTGTCCGCGGAAACGACGAAGTAGCGCAGGTCACCCGCTCTTTCTATCGCATGCACACCAGCCTGAAGAAGGCCATGGACCTGCTCAATGGATGAACCGGCGGAGTCCTTACGGGTGCGGCCGGGTGCGTAGGAATTTCTTTCGGTCCGCATCGTCCTCAATCTGCTTTGACGCTTCCACATAGAGCCGGTCGAGATCGGTATACTGATTCGCCAGCCGGGCCACCACCACCTTCGCAATCGGTCCAATAAACGATGCCAGGTGGCGCACCAACTCCTGGACAGGTGGAGCAAACGATCCGGTAGAAGGCTGCTTCACCCCGCCGGTGGTGACCGGTTGCTTCACTCCGCCGGCGGTGACCGGTTGCCAACCGCCCTGCGGGCTGATCGCGGTGGTAGCTGAAATATCCCTTACCTTCTGGGCACAGAGAGCACCAAGGAATTCCGCGGCAGTAGCGAAGCGGTTTGCCGGCTCCTTTTCGAGCGCCTTGGAGATTGCGTTTGAGAGCGATACCGGGATGTCCGGGCGCAATTCGGACAGAGGCACAGGGGTCCGGTTGAGGTGGGCCATCATTAAGTCGTACGTGGTGGCGCCGGTAAGCGGAGGCTGCCCGGCGATCAGTTCATAAAGGGTCACGCCGAGGGAGTAGATGTCGGATTGTTGGGTCGCCTTTTCACCGCGGATTTGTTCGGGGGACATATGCAACGGGGAGCCGATCAGGGATCCGGCCATCGTAAGGTCCGTATTACCCGGGGCGATGGCGATGCCGAAATCCAAAACCTTCACCAGGCCGGTAAAGGAAACCATGATGTTTGCGGGTTTTATGTCGCGGTGAACCACCCCGCGCGCGTGCGCGTAATCGAGCGCGCCAAGCACTTGCGTGGCAAAATCCATGAGCGTCGGCATCGCAATGCGACCGCGCCGGCTGCGAGACCGCAGGTCCTCCCCCTCCACCAGTTCCATGACCATCACCAGCTGATCTTCAAAGAAGAAGGCGTTATGGAGCCCGGCGATGTTGGGATGATTCAGGCTGGCGAGAAGCTGGATCTCCCGGCGGAAACGCTCCTTCATGTCCGGGGTGCCCGTTTGTTCCGGCAGCATAACTTTCATGGCTTCGGCGCGCTGTGAGATCAGGTGCGTGGCCTCGTAAACGGCGCCCAAACCGCCCTGGCCCAAAACGCGCACAATCTTATATTCCCCGACGATTTGCCCAGCCTGAAACGTCATCGGTTTATGATACTGCCAGCTTTCTGTACCATGAGGACCTGCCTTCTAGTGGCAGTAACTTACGGCGTACACTCGAAGCTGCATTCAAGGAGCCGGCTCATGCCTCTACAAGTCTGTATGGGAGCGATGATGCAATGCACCTTCGGAATGGCGCCCAGTTCGCTGGTGGTCCTGCCTACCAATAAGGTCATGACCAATATGGTGCCGGACGCCAACATCATGGACCATATTCCAATGACCAACATCATGCCCTTTGGCATGTGCCAATCGCCGGCCAACCCGACGGTCGCCGCAGCAACCGCAGCCGCCCTGGGCGTTCTGACACCCATGCCCTGCATTCCAAACACACCCGCTCCCTGGATCGCTGGAGCACCCACCGTACTGCTGGGAAACTTTCCCACCCTCGACAATGTTTCGCAATTGATGTGTATCTGGGGCGGAGTGATTACATTTACCGATGCCGGAGAAGAAACGGTCCAGGTCCCCTAAAAAGGAACCGTGCCGTGGATTAGAAGTGGATGAGAATCAAGTCGATTTTCACCGCGAAATGGGTTAGCGTTCATGTTACCTCCGTTTCGCTCACGGACTCACCACCATGACCGAGCTTGCAACGATCACCCTGGCGTTCGCAGCCGCGACCGACATCGGCTGCAGCCGGGCCAATAACGAAGACAGTTTTGGCTACGACAACGACCCGCATCTTTACGTCGTCTGCGACGGTGTGGGCGGCGGCGCGGCTGGAGAAGTGGCCAGCAACACCGCGGTACGTATCCTGATCGAATCTTTTGAAGCCCAATCTCTGGACACAAATGGAGCAGCGGATCTCCCCATAGAGAACCGGCTGCTGTACTCGATTCAGGAGGCGAACCGGGTCGTACGCGAAGCCGCGCAAGACAACCCGGAATTTCAGAACATGGGCTCAACTCTGGTATGCGCTTGCCTGGACGGACCCCGCATGCTGATTGGTAACGTTGGTGACAGCCGCGCCTACCTGGTGCGCGACGGGGCTTGCGTGCAGATTACCCAGGACCACTCCCTGCTCGACGAACAAGTTCGCAGCGGCATGATCACGCCCGAGATGGCCGCTTCCTCAAGCCTGCAATCGGTCATCACCCGAGCCATCGGCGCCGCCGATACGGTCGAGCCTGATTTCTTTGCCGCTGAACTTCAGCTCCACGATATGCTGCTCCTCGCCACCGATGGCCTCACCCGCTATGTTCAGCCAGAGGAGATTGCGGCGATCGCTTCTCCCCAGGCGGAGCTGCCCGCGATCTGTCAAACCCTGGTTGAGCTTACCAAGCAACGAGGCGGCGCAGACAACATCACCTGCATTGTGCTGCGCGCCGTGGAAACACCCTCTGCCGTCGAGTAACAGAAAATCCGTGATCACTTGAGTACGGATGTGACGCAAGGCAGTGCAGCCAGCCCTCCCGGTACCAGCACCTGGGCTCCGGGGCCAGAAACTTCAAAGCGGACGACCTGTGCGGTGCCGTCGGGCAGGATGATTGGCCGGCCCGAGACCTGGAGGGGAAATTCCAGCTCTATCCCAGCAGATGTGCGCGTGACATGGGCCGTGTTGACAAGCTGGAAGAGCGCCCAGGTTCCCTGGAACTGCAATGCTTCTGAGGTGTCGTAAGCCAGGGAAGCCTGATGTGCGGTGGCTCCATTCCATTTGAACTGCTGCACAGTGGTACCGGCCGGCATGCGCTGGCCGTCCACCACCAGGGTGGCGTTTTGAATCCCCTTGCTGGGCAGGAAGCGAAGAGTAAAGTTGAATCCCGCGGCAGCCGTGCCGGATGGGTAGAGCGCGGAAGAGATAGCGGCTACCTTGTTGAAGAACGCCGCAAATGCCGGGCCTACGTGTCCCGCCGCGTTGGGAGTCGTAACGTACTGTCCACCCTGCTGTACCAGCCACTGCTTGAGATTCTCGTTGTAGTACGTCCATAACTTGCCCGTGCCCGGAGCAAAGAAACTGTTCACCTCTTCCAGGCTTGCCTGTTCGTTATTCGTCAAATCCCTGGTGACCTGAGACTTGGACAAAGCCACAAATGGGAACTTGCCCAGCGTGGAGCACATCGCTGCCGGCGGCCCCGGAGGAGGTGGTGTCGCGGCACACCGGATGGGCGCCTCCAACAGCGAGATCACCGTCTTCTCGGTGTGCATCAGAGGATCGACGTTAAAGGCCTGCGCGGTCTGCTGTACCGCCAAATCCGCGGCCGACACCGCAGAGTTCAGCATGTCACGCGCGGTGTCTGGATTCTGGTTGAACTGGTTCACCGCGTTGGCTAAAGACAACAGCGCATTTACATAGCTGGTATTGCCCGTTCCGATGAAGCGGGCGGTGGCGTTGGGATCCACCAGCACTTGCGCCGGCTGGAAGATGGCCCTGATCTGCTGGTCGGCGACCGCGGTGTTGGAAGAGACGGTGTAAAAAAACTCCAGCATCGGCGACTCCGGGCCTGCAAGCGTATTCAGCTTTTCGGGAGCCTCGTGCAGGGATCCACAGGGGACCACATGCGCCTCGGTCAGAAAAGCGTGCCACTCCTTGATGAAGTCGGCGGAATACGTTGCCATCAATTGCTTGCTCACGCTCGCGGTGTCGAGCGAACGGGCGGACTGCTCGCCCAGCACCCAGGTCTCGCCCTGAAAATATCGGTCCGGGTGACGGACGGCGTCCTGCATAAAGGCGAAGCCGGAGCGGGTAAATTCCCCGGGCACAACATGGGGCTCGACGACTGCGGCTGAGGAATTGGGGTACTGCCGGTTGAAGTCGATGGCGGGACTAGCTTTCGCCGCCGCCGTACGCATGTCCTGATATATGCGCGGCACAGCGCCGAAGTTAGACAGGTAGGTGCGCGCATGCTCCACCGCGGCAGGATCCGAAGGAATGCTGTAAGGGTTTTGGCGAAGAAGTTCGTTGGCGTAAAAATCGATCTGTTGCCGAGCCAGTTGGGATTGCGCCGGATCGATCGCCCGCGATGCGGTCCAATACTGCAGAAAGACCGGAGTGAGAAATTGGGGCGTGCTCTTCTCCGGATTGCTGGTGGTTATCAGATAGGCCTTGAGCGGGTTGTACGCCCGCGTGTAATCAGCGCCCGGCGCGGGCGCATTGGGCAAGCTGCGCAGATAGCTGACAAGGTTCGCCTGGGTGGTATTGAGCAGCATGGGGCGAAAGCGGTCGAAGTAGATCTTTCTTGCATGCGCGGCCAGCTTATCTCCCTGGTAGAGCCCGAAGCGATAGCTCCACGGCGGGCCGTTCTGTTGATAGCCATCCAATTGCACAATCGTAAGACGCAGCTGATCAAGGGCCTGAAGGTCTCCCAGGCTGGGCGGCGAAGAGGACGCAGTAACCGGCAATGCCCCCGCCGCGGCGAGCAGCTTTTCTTCCAGGACAAAGTTATTGCGATAAGAAATCAGCAAAAGGCCGGTATAGATGGCAAAAATGAGTGCCAGCGAAGCAAAGAGAATTCTGCGGAACAGCCGGGCAGGCGCTGTCTGTTGCGTTGCCGACAGGGCGCTCTTGTCCCCCAGGATTATTTCCGGAAAGAGCCTGGGAAGAAATGCCCATTGCGGCGAACGGGTCGAGATCCTCATGGGCTGGGCCGCGGGCCGTTTTGCCGACTGAACGTCCTGCCTGGCAAAGATGACTGTCGCGCCGACGTCCCGTACGGCAGTCTGAACAGGCGGGGGTGAAGCGCCTGCTACTTGCTCCACCATCTGGGCGCGCAAGCCGGTAAAGTAAAAACCTCGCAGGTAAGGATTAGCGCTCAGTTGGCTCGGCTTGCATAACTCGATCAGATACTGGGTCAGGTTCTTGCGCAGTTTGCCGAATTCGCGCGGAAACTCGTAGACGCCGGGAGCATTTCTCGGCTCACTCTCCCGGCCCAACACCTCTACCCGAAACTCACCCAGCGCAAAGGTGAGCGAATCCAGCGCACTCCCCAGTTCGCGTCCGGCCTGATCGGCATAAACGCCCGCGGAAATATCCCTCCTGGGAAACGTCGTACCCAGGACCTGCCGCACCTCCTCGTTGGAGAGATTACGGACGTACTCCGCGAAATGGGGCACGCGGTCCAGTTTGGTAACGATCACGTAGACCGGCAACGCAGCCCCGATCAGCCGGCTGATCTGGCGCAATTGCGCGCCAACTGCGCGGCTGGAGGCCAGCGATGATGTGGGGGCATCGCCCGCCAGCAACTGCTCCGCGCTCACGCAGACCACCACCGCGCGAGCCGGCGCTACCGACTTGAAGGTGGAGCGATAGGCCTTGGGGCGGGTACGGGCAATCAGCCTGGTGAGCATGTTGATGTTCTGCCGGATCGCCTCACCCACTTCGAGAATGGCCGCCTGGCGCGTGAACCAAAGGTTTAGCAGCGGGGTGGGAGAAACATCGCCCTCCCGCGGAGCGGTGCCGGCGATCAGTTCCGGATCAAGGCCGGAGCGCACGACGGTCGTTGTCTTGGCGGAGCCGGCGTCCCCCAGCAGGTAGAGGAGAGGGAGCCCATCGAGCGATTTCGGCCCCCGTCGTTGCGACGACCGTAGTTTGCGATTGGCGTCATTGAGCAGGACGTCAATTTCATTGGCCCCGTCGCTTCCGGTCCCTTCTTCCTGGCTCTGGCGTTTCTTGGCGCGGAAATGGATGATCAGGATCGCCGCCGCGGCGGCCAACCCGGCCAGCACGATGACCGACGCAAGCAGAATCAGGGGAGCGCCATGCAGGTGAAGCAGGGCTTCAGCGCCATAAGCCACCAGCACAGCGACTAAAACCACGACAAGGGCGAGCAGATAGATCAACAAAATCCTCCAGGCGCGGGTACGAGCTATCCCAGCTGGGATAAGCCGGAGCTTAGAGAAAACAAGAAACCGCCATACGCCAGCAGCATCACCAGCAGCAGACAGAACGCGGCTATGCCCAGAGTCCGGCTCCAACGGTCGATTGCCCGGCCGTGCTTTACCTCCGGCGGCGGGCCGTCGGCGCGAAGAAAGAGCATTTGCCCGCGAATGCGTGCGATCTTTTCCCGGATTGGCCGAACAAAGGCCTCGATCTCTCCAACGCCGCCCAAAGCGTAGCGGCCTCTGTAACCGAGCAGAAGGCAGAGGCAGAAGACCTCGAGGCAGTCGGCGACCTCCTGCATGTCCGGGCGGCCGAGAAGACTGCGCAGGTTATCAAAAAATACTTCCCCCATGCGGTTGTGCCCGAAGAGCTCCTCCTGCAAGGGTCGCTGCGGCCAGTCCGCGAAGACCGGGCTTTGCAACATCAGCACGCTCTCATCGAGAAACCCGACGACTGCGGAGAACGACAACTGGATCATCTCGTTGGAGTATCCCAGCGCCTTGGCCTGCTCCATTGCGGCTTTCAAAGCCGCACGAATATTGGACCGGAAGGCCTGGGAGTTCTGAACAACCTGCTGCTGTGAACCGAGCCGCAAAATGATGGTAATGGCGTTTTCATAGCAGTAGGCCAGGCTGTGGGTGCGCGGCGGGCTATCATTCATGCATGGGTTCCCCGGCGAACTGGGGAGTTCGCTCAAGCGTTGCGGCGGGGCAACGAACCGCAATGCAAATTACGGTGAGCATACCTCAACCATGCACGAGGCAGAGAAAAACTTCGGTGGCTTGGGGGCGGCGGACTTCGCTTGCGTTTGGGTTGGGAATTGGTTACGGTTTCGGGGGGAAGGAAAGTCGTTCGGATGACTACACAAGATCCCAAGTCCGGAGCGGAGCCCCCCGGCTCAACGGATCCGCTGAGCGCGACTGGCATTTTTCTAAACGCCTTCCGTACGCAATCGGACCAGCCTGAGGAACCGGCGAAGGAGAGTCTCGCACAGCCTGCCCCACCCAGCCCGGCATCGCGGGAAGGAAAGCCTGCTGGACCGGGCGAGTTTACGCAATTGTTCGGGGCTATCAAGCCGGTCGCACCTGCACCGGTCCAACCGCCGTTGCCCAGCCCGCCGCGCCAGGAAGCGCACCCACAGGCTGCCGAAGAGGCCACCCGCGTCTTTGTGCGCCAGGTCCCACCGCCCAGTGAGCAACCACCCAAGGCGGCTAGCCCTCCGATCACTCCCGCCCAACGGATGAAGGGCTTTTCTTCGCCTGGCGCTTCAGATTTCGCATCGGATGATGGCGGTTTCAGCCAGTTTTTCCGCAAGGCGCCTGCGCCTCCCGTACCCTTGCCCCCGGTCCAGCCGCCGGCACAGCCGCCGAGCAGTTCGCCCCCGAGATCGATGGGGGCTACTGACCTTTTTGCCGCACTCCCGGCAGCAGAGGTGCCCAGGATGGATCAAAACGCTGGGCAGCTCTCGCCAGAGGTGGGCAGCGTCACCGCCTGGATTCAGAGATTGTCGGAGGAGATTGAGCCGTTATCCAGCGGCACACAGAAATTTGACGCGGTGACGCCGGCGCCAGTCGTGTCATCCGGCCAGGGTGAATATACCCGTATCATTTCCGGCGATGCGATGAAGGCGTCCAAGGCTGTTCCGGCTGTTCCGGCCATACCAGTTCCTTCACCCCCAAGCGTGCAGGCGCCCGCTGTCGAACTGCCAAAGGTGGCGGCGCCGAAATTGGCTCCCCCGGCAATTGCAGCTCCCCAGACCAAACTGCAGCAGATGCTGCCCATCCTGCTGGTATTGAATGGCTTCCTGCTTGTCGTTCTGATTGTGTTGGTGGTCTTCGTTCTGCTGCGAAAATAGCTGCTGATCGAATCAGCCCAGTAGCCCATTTTCCTTCAACTGCAGCTCCGTCCGCTCAATCGCTGGAATCAGGACCACGCCTTGAGTGCGCGCCTTGCCCGCCCATCGAGTAGCCTCGTCTTCGTTGATCTTCAGGTTCATGAGCAGGGCAACCAGGTCATCAAGATTGCTCACCCTCACCGGCTGGGCGTTCAGGCGCCCGGCATAGGGAACGAAGACGACTTCAAAGTGACCAATCGCACCTGACGTTCCTGGATTCGCGTTAATCCGGATGGTACCGGTTACCTTTGCCATGATCGTCTCCTTAGTTGGAAGTCAGTCCGTTCTCCACCACAACAAACCCTCGCTCGATGAGCTTGCGGATCATCGTCAGGCACTCGCGCGTCACCGTCTCCATGGGTGCGTTCGCGGTCTCTGCAAATGCCTGAATGGCTTGCTGGGCGGTGCGCGTGCCGTCGCAGGTGGCGAGGAACTCTGCCACCAGGGGCTGCACCGTCCAGTGAAAAGGAAAACCGCTCACCAGCCGCAGAGTAAGCGCTTCTGCGTGCCACTGGCCACCAGCCTGGTTACAAACCTGCTCCAGCCGCACATTTGCGGCCAGTCTGGGCCTGATCGCAAGCAGCTTTTCGTCGCTTTCCATCTCCAGCAGCAGGTCGTGAGCAGCAAAAGTAGATAAGATCAATTCCCCTAAATCTCCCTTTGGGGTTTTCGGTACTTCTTCAATACGCACCCAGTTCTTCCCCGAGCGGCGCCGCATCACGATCAGGCCATCGTGGATCGCCTCCACCCCGCGAGTACGGTAGTAATCCATATATCCCTCATACAACTCCTGGTCGCGGCCAGTGTCATGGGTAGTTTCGCGAATGCGGTGCTGCGCGTATTCCTCAGGATACTGGGTCAGGCCTTTCATTACCCACGCATCGCAGCCCGTACCCTGGAGCCATTCGGCGATCCGCTCCTCCCAGGGCTCTCCGCTCACCTGCGCCCATTCGCAGAGCATCTGCATATAGCCGCCTTCATTCAAATGCGCAGGCGCTTGCTGAACCAGGCGGCGGCAAAGCTGGTCGAGCTCCATCGAGTTATCGCAAAACAGGTAGTCGCGTTGAGGGGTAATGAAAAAAGGCGGGTTGGAGAGGATCAGATCGAAGCTGCGTCCTGCGACCGGTTCAAACCCATCGCCCATCAGCAGCTGAATGTTTTCGATCCCGTTCAGCTGGGCGTTGAACCTGACAAACGAGGGCACCCTCGGATTGAGGTCGGTAGCGATCACCAGGTCGCTATACTCGGCTGCCCCCAGGCTTAGAATGCCGCTGCCGGTTCCCAGGTCAAGAGTGGCGCGCGAATGACGCCTGACCGCAAAGCGAGACAGGAATTTGCTGGTAGGATTCGGCCACAGCACCATTTCCGCGTCACCGCTGGCAATCGATGCCGGATGATCGGACGCCACCAGGAAGCCTTGTACCGGCAGCAGCATGGCTGATGCCTTGAGTATGTCTCCGTCTTGTTTCAGCAAACCTGATTGCAGCAGCAAGCGCAGAAGCGCTTCCGGCACGATGCTGGCGGATTCATCCACTGCCTGGGTACGCCCCAGCCAAAACCAGCGGACCAACGCGCTGAGCAGCGTGGCTTCGCGCGTGCGATCAAGCAACCGCGGTTCGTTACGCAAATGCCGTGAAGGTAACTCAGCGGCACCAAGGTACCTCTGGAGGTTTACTTCGCTATAACCAGCTTCTTCGAACCAGCCACGAAGCAACCGCGAATCATCAACAGACAAAGGTGTTAACATGCGCCTTAAACATTAACATCGGTCCAGCGATTGGTAGAGAACTGTTGAGCGCTGCATGTACTTTTCATTTGACCCGTCCATAGCCGCGTGGTATGAACGATAGCGCCGCGGAATTGCGACGCTACCGTCGCATTCTTGGGTCCTGTCCGCATATCATCTTGTAGCGTAACGATCATCCGCCCTTGATCCCTATTAATAGAAGGAAGCAAATATGGCTAGACAAAGCGCACAGCACAAACTAGATCGTGTGCGGCCTCCCCGCGTGCAGATCACGTACGACGTAGAAGTGGGCGGCGCCATCGAGATCAAGGAACTGCCTTTCGTCGTCGGAGTATTGGGAGATTTCACCGGCAACCCGGAGCAGCCGCTACCAAAACTAAAAGACCGCAAATTCGTCGAGGTGAATCCGGACAATTTCGACACGGTGCTCGAGGGAATGAAGCCCCACCTTTCCTTCGCCGTCGAAAACAAGCTGAGCGACGACCCCAACGCCCCGCAATTGAAAGTCGACCTCAAATTTCGTAAATTTGACGACTTCGAGCCGGGTAACGTGGCCAAGCAGGTGAAGCCACTGAAGGAAATGCTCGACCTGCGAAGCAGATTGGCAAACCTTCGCAGTTCCTTACAAGGCAACGATAAGCTCGAAGAATTGCTTCTGGAAGCCGTAGGTAATACCGAGAAGCTGGAAAAGTTGAAAGGCGAAATCGGCGCGAATGAGGGAGGCTCCAATGGCTGAAGCAACGGCCGCTAAACAAGCATCGGCGCCCGCGGTTGCCACCGAAGAATCCAGCCTGCTCGATCAGATCGTTGAGCAGGGCAGGTTTGGCAAGGAGACGGCTTCTCGCGAGCGCGGTAAAGACCTGGTGAAGGAATTCGTGGCCCAGGTGCTCGATGGGTCGATGACCGTCGCCAAAGACGCGGAAATGATGATCAATGCGCGCATCGCGCAAATCGATCACCTGCTCTCGCTGCAGTTGAATGAGATCATGCACCACGCCCAGTTCCAGAAGCTGGAAGGCTCGTGGCGTGGGTTGAAGTACCTCATGGACAACAGCGAGACCGGCGTAGGGCTGAAGATTCGCGTCTTCAACGCCACCAAAAAAGAATTGCTGCGCGACATCGAAAAGGCTCCGGAGTTCGACCAGAGCGCCCTCTTCAAGAAGATTTACGAGGAAGAATACGGCGTTTTCGGCGGAGCTCCCTTCGGTGCGTTGATTGGCGACTTCGAGTTTGGCAAGCATCCCGAAGACATGGCCTTGCTCGAAGGCGTCTCGCATATCGCAGCCCAGGCGCACGCACCGTTTGTCAGCGCTGCGTCCTCTGATCTTCTGAACCTGGAAAGCTACACCCAACTGGACGCGCCTCGCGATCTGGCGAAGATCTTCGACAGCACCGAGTATGCCAAGTGGAAATCTTTCCGCCAGAGCGAGGACTCCCGCTACGTCGCCCTGACTCTTCCCCGAACCCTGGGCCGTCTTCCTTATGGTGAAGAAACCAAGCCCATCGACGAGTTCAAGTATGAGGAACAGGTGGACGGCACCGATCACTCCAAGTACCTCTGGATGAACGCGGCCTACTCACTGGGGACGAAGATGACACAGTCCTATTCTCTTTACGGCATGTGCGTGGCCATGAGGGGTGTGGAGGGGGGTGGGCTGGTTGAGGGGCTGCCGACGCATAACTTCTCTACCGACGAGGGCGACATTGCGTTGAAGTGCCCGACCGAAGTACCGATTACCGACCGGCGTGAAAAAGAGCTGGCCGATCTGGGCTTTGTGCCTCTGGTTCACTGCAAGGGCACCGACTACGCTGCCTTCTTCAGTGTACAAACCTGCCAGAAAGCCAAGGTCTACGACACCGACTCGGCCAACGCGAACTCTCGCTTGTCTACCCAGCTGCCCTATATCATGGCGGTTTCGCGTTTCGCCCATTACCTGAAGGCCATGATGCGCGATAAGATCGGTAGCTTTATGTCTCGTGAAGAGGCGGAGCGATTCCTGAACCGCTGGATCACGAAATACGTTACCCCGGATGATTCCGCTTCTCCAGCAGCCAAGGCTGAGCGTCCGCTGCGTGAGGCACGAATCGACGTAACGGAGGTTCCGGGCAAGCCGGGTGTCTATCGTGCGGTGGCTTTCCTGCGTCCGCACTTCCAACTGGATGAACTGACCGTTTCTCTACGGCTGGTGGCTGAACTGCCCGCCGCGGTGAAGTAAATTTAGGCGCACCCTATCCTGGACGGAACCCATGGGCCCAAGTTCCTAGTGCCGGTGCCTAACTCAAGACTCTTCAAGGAGAAAAAATGGCAGTCAATGCATATCTCGTTATCGATGGCCGTCCCGGACCCAGCACCAGCAAACAGGGCGCGATCGACATACTTTCCTTCAGCTTTGGCGCAAGCATGTCAGCGGTGATCGGCGCTGGTTCATCCGGGGGCGAGGCTCGGGCGGGCCGCGCCAATGTGGGGGACGTGACGATCATGAAGGTGCTCGATAAGACCTCTCCCCTGCTCTTTGACGATTGCGTCACTGGCAATTACCTGAAGAAGGTCGACGTGATCTACGACAAGCCGATGGGCGACAACCAGGAGGACTATTTCAAGATTCACATGGAGGATGCGCTGATCACATCCATCCAGCTCTCCGGTTCCAGCGAAAACCCAGTGGAATCCATCAGCTTCGCCTTCAGCAAAGTCAAGGTCAGCTACAACCCCGAAGAGGATGGCTCGCTGAAGGGCTTTATCGACAAGGGCTTCGACGTACTCAAGCTCAAGCCGTGGTAGGTCTTGGGCGAGCGGGAATACGGTGCCGGTAACCGCCAAGGAGCTGTTCGCGGCAGGCAAGGTGCGGGAGGCGGAAAAGTGGCTTACAGCGCACTTACGCGACCACCCGGCCGACACGGCGCAGCGCGTCTTTCTGTTTGAGCTGCTTTGCTTCTCGGGCGACTATGCCCGTGCAGAAAAGCAGCTCGCCGTTCTGGCCGGAAAAAACGCCGAAGCGGAAACCGGAGCCATTGTCTACTACGCAGCGCTGCATGCGGAGAAGACGCGGCACGAGATCTTTGAGAAGCAGACCTTCCCGGCTACACCAGCGACGTCGCCTCGAGGCGAGCTCAACGGGAAAGCCTTTACTGAACTGCGCGATGCGGACCCGGATATAGGCTCGCGGCTGGAAGTGTTTGCCGCGGGGGCCTATGTCTGGATACCTTTCGAGCACGTGGCCTCGGTCGAAATGGGACCGCCCCAACGGCTACGGGATACGCTCTGGGCTCCGGCTCTGGTGCAGGCCGCGCCGTCGTTTCAAGGCATGGACTTGGGAGAAGTGCTGATTCCGGCGATTTATCCCTTCTCCTGGAAACATGCGGACGAAGCTGTCTGGCTGGGGAGAATGACGGATTGGGCGGCTGACGACGAGGGCCGGGAATACCCATCGGGGCAGAAGATTCTGCTGGTCGACGGCGAGGAAGTCCCCTTCCTTGAAGTACGGTCTATCCAATTCGCCCAACCCGCAATTGCGCCGTCTGAGCAGTAAAGCTCGTTGTAGTTAGGTTGCCGCCACTATGCCGCTTCGCGAAGATATTCTCACTCCGATTGCCGGTGACAACCCCAGTGGCATCGATCTTCGTTACGACACCAAACTACTCATCTTCGACAAAATACGGGAGGCTCGCCGGCAGGACGACGACCTTGCCCAGGGCGATTGGCAAACCGAACGGAAGACGGCAAACTACCCGCTGGTGATCAAGCTGGCGCAGGACACCCTGACGACGGTGTCGAAAGATCTTCAGCTGGCCGCTTGGCTCACCGAAGCTCTTCTGGTGACCGAGCGTTATGCGGGTCTTTGCCGGGGAATCACTTTATGCCACGAATTGTTGACTAATTTCTGGGAAACGGTTTATCCGGTCATCGAGGATGGAGACCGCGAGCTCCGTGCCAAGCCACTCTCCTGGATCGGGTCCTTCCTCGACTTCCCGTTGCGCTCCGTGCCGTTGGTCAGCGAAGGCTACTCGTGGTTCGCACATAAGGACTCTCGTCTCGTCGGGTATGAAGACCAGGTCAAGACCGACAAGGATCGCAAGACCCGGTCCAAGTTGATCGAAGACGGCAAGCTTACGCCTGAAGTCTTCGATAAGGCATTCGCCGAGACGCCAAAAGCCTTTTATCTCACGGCGGAGAAAGACCTCGATAACTGTTTGCAGGCGCTGGAGGCGCTGGAGAAGTTTTCCAACGAGAACTTCGAGGACGATGCTCCCTCCTTCAGCAAACTCAAGACAGGGCTCACAGACGTCCGGCACACGGTCCACGCTTTACTCACCAAGAAGCGCGAAAAGGAACCGGACCCTGTCGAAGAAGCGCCGCCTGTCGAGGTCCAGCAAGCAGATCCGGCAGCCGACGGCGACACGGCCGTGCCCGCCGCGGCTTTTGCCGCAGTGTCAATGTCAGAGCCAGCCGATCTGCGCCAGGCGGTTGCCGGCATCGCCGCGGCAGCAGCGTTCCTGCGCAAGCGGGAACCGCTCAGCCCTGCCCCCTACCTCATTTTGCGTGGTCTACGCTGGGGTGAGTTGCGCACTGCATCCCGCTTGGGCGACAGCACCCTACTGGAAGCGCCGCCCACCGAGCTGCGCCAGAAAGTGAAGCGGCTGGCGCTGGCCAAGAGGTGGCGCGAGCTGCTCGATGCCTGCGAAGAGGCAATGGGGCTCCCTTGCAGCCGCGCCTGGCTCGACCTGCAGCGGCTCTCCGTCGCCGCCTGCTCTGCCCTGGGAAGCGAATATCAACCAATCGCCAACGCCATACAGTCGGAACTTCGGGCGCTCCTCAATGATCTTCCCGAGTTACTGGAGGCGACTTTACTCGACGACACGCCGGCGGCGAATCCGGAGACCAAGGCGTGGCTGCAGCATTTGCAGGACCCTCCACACTTTGCCGTGGCCCTGGGCGACGATGCCAATGGCTCAACCTCCGCCAGTCTCAACGGAACACCCACCTGGCTGGCACAGGCGGCGGATGCGTATGTTCTGGCGAAAGAGGCATTGACTGCCGGGCAGGAAGAGAAGGCATTCGCCATCATGCGCGGCGAGATCGCCCGCCAGCGATCGGGGCGGGGACGCTTTCGCCGGACCATGCAATTAATTGATCTGGCAGTATCCGCAGGGAAGGATGCCATCGCTCAACCGCTGCTCGACGACGTAACGGCCATGATCGAAAACCACAAACTCGACACCTGGGAAGACCCTGAGCAGGTGGCCGCCGATCTGCTGAATCTGATGCGCAACAGCAAAAAGATTCAAGGCAGCTCCAGCGACAAGCAAAAGATGTTCGAACGTATCTGCCGCCTGGACCCGGTCCAGGCACTGAGCGCGGGGTAAGAGATGGCAAGAAATCTCGGTGAAACGACCGTCACTGTCCCGGTGCTCGACCGCCTCATTGATCTCGAGCCTGGGTCGCAAACGGAAAATCCTCCCAGCCGCTCACAATCGGAGCGGTTGCTCAGGCGCGCGGTGCGGCGTGATCTGGAGTGGCTGCTCAACACTCGCAGGATCGCCGAGCTGCCCCACGAAGGCCTGAAGGAGGTCAATCGCTCCGGATACACATACGGCCTTCCTGATCTCTCCGCGTTGACCATGGCCACCTCCGGCGACCGGAACAAACTGGTACGGCAGATTGTGGCGGCTATCAATCTCTTCGAGCCCCGGCTGGCGAACGTTCGCGTCGTTTTGTCCGAGAATCCCGACACGGCGAAGAGCGAAGTCCGTCTACGCATTGAGGCCATGCTGCGCATGGACCCGGCGCCTGAACCGATCTCGTTCGATACCGTCATCGAGTTAAAAAGCGGCAACTGCCGCCTCTCCGGGGCTGACGATGCGCGATGACTTGCTGCTTTATTACGAGCGTGAACTCGACTATCTGCGCAAGTCCGCGGTGCAATTCGCGGAGAAGCACCCCAAGGTCGCGTCCCGCCTGGTCCTGGAACCGACAAAATGCGAGGACCCGCATGTGGAGAGGCTGCTGGAAGCATTTGCCTTCCTCGCCGCACGGGTCCATCTCAAAATGGACGATGAGTTCCCCGAGATCACGGAAGCCCTACTCACCGTTGTCTACCCGCAACTGGTTCGTCCTCTACCTTCCATGTCCGTGGTTGAATTTCAACTTGATCCGGAAAAGGGTAAGCTGAGCAGCGGGCTGAAGATTGAGCGCAACTCCCCGCTCTACTCGAAGCCGGTCAGTGGAGTACCCTGCACCTTTCGCACCTGCTACGACACAGTCTTGTGGCCGCTGACCGTGAGCGCTGCGGAATGGCGTGCGCCCAGCCGATTGCAGCCGGCGGTCAAGGCCAACGATTCCGCCTGGGCTATTCGTTTGGAGCTTCGCTGTGCTCCCGATGTCAACTTCAATGCCCTTAAGCTGGACCAGTTGCGCTTTTACCTCGATGGCGAGAGCGGCCTGGTGAACGTGCTCTACGAAATTCTTTTCAGCCGCCTCAATCGCATCGTGGTCCGCGATCTCTCCGCAGGATCGAAGCTTGCCCCAGTGACGCTGCCTGCCTCGGCACTGAGCGCTGTAGGCTTTGCCTCGGACCAGGGGATGGTCCCCTATGCGCCCTCTTCTTTCGCCGGACATCGCTTGCTCATGGAGTACTTCGCTTTTCCGGAAAAGTTCTTTTTTGTCGACCTCTCCGGTTTGGAATGCATCGCGGCAGCCGGCTTCAAGGATGCGGTGGAAATTATCTTCCTCATCTCCCAGATCGAAGGCGAGGGCCGCATTCAGCGGCTGGAGCTTGAGCTCTCGAAAAAAACCTTCCGCCTGGGATGCGCGCCGGTGGTGAACCTCTTTCCCCAGGTCGCAGAGCCCATCCAGCTGGATCGGCGGAAGTATGAGTACACCGTCACGCCCGACGTGCGCCGGCCCTACTCCATGGAGGTCTTCGCCGTCGACGAAGTAAACGCGATCAACCCCAGCAACCAGAAGATCACCAGCTATGAGCCGTTTTACTCCCTTCGTCATTCCGCACGGAAAGAGGATCGAGGTTGCTTCTGGCTTGCGCGCCGCCGCCCGTCGGCCCGGCCAAGCGATGAGGGAACGGAGGTTTCGCTCTCTCTGGTCGATCTTTCGAACGCCAATGTCGAGTCTGGCGCCTCGGTGCTTTCTGTACGCACCACCTGCACCAATCGCGACTTGCCTTCCCGTTTGCCTTTCGGTAACCAGGACAGCGACTTTGAGATGGAAGGCACGGCGGCCATGAAGCGCATTGTCGCGCTGCGCAAACCCACCCAGCCAGTGCGGCCTGAACTGGGCAAGAGCACACTATGGCGTCTGGTTTCCCACCTGTCGCTCAACTACCTCTCGCTCATCGAGCAGGGCAAAGAGGCCTTGCAGGAGATTCTGCGGCTCTACGATGTGGGGCGCACGGCATATTCGCAAAACGTGATCCAGAGCATTCTGCAAATTCGCAGCCGCCCGCACTTCACGCGGCTGGTCTCGGAGCAGGGAGTGAGCTTCGCCCGCGGACTGCGCATCGAGATGGAGCTCGATGAGGACCAGTTCACCGGCGGCGGGGCCTTTTTGTTTGCCAACGTATTGGAGCGATTCTTCGGCCTCAGCGTTTCGCTGAACAGCTTTACCCAGCTCAGCGTCACGACTCCGCAGAGAAAGGGGGCGCTGCACGAATGGCAACCGAGATCCGGCCGGAAATTGCTAGTTTGAGAAACTCGCCCCTGGGCGACGACCTCGCCGAAAACCCGTGTTCGTTTGAATTTTTCCAGGCGGTCACGCTTCTGGAGCGCCTCAGCGCCGGGTTGCGGCCGGTGGGGGGCTTCTCCAATCCCGAGCAGGAAGCCGTGCATTTTCGGGTGAATCCCCGGCTCGGGTTCCCCGCAAGTCAGATTCAGGAGCTGGAGTTTCCTGAGCATGCGGGGCCGGAGATGATGGTGAACTTCATGGGGCTCACCGGACCCATGGGCGCGCTGCCTTATGCCTACAGCGAGTTGATTCTGGAGCGGGCCCGGGCCAAGGATCACGGTCTGGCTGCCTTCTTCGACATTTTCAATCATCGCGCCATCTCGCTCTTTTATCGCGCCTGGCAGAAGCCACGATTTCCGGTGACGTATTCCGCGGGCGCGCGAGATCTCTTCACGCGCTACCTTCTCGACCTGGTCGGCCTGGGAACCGACGGCCTGCGTGATCGCCAGGAAATTGAGGATGAAGCTCTCCTCCACTACGTCTCGCTGGTGGGCATGCAGGCGCGCTCAGCGGTGGCTCTGGAGCAAATCATCGAAGACTATTTTGAGGTGCCGGTGGAGATTCAGCAGTTCACCGGCGCCTGGTATGGACTGGATACAGCGACCCAATGCGCCATGACTGAGCTCGACACTCCCTCGCGACAGGTTGGCGGTGGGGCAGTCGTGGGCGACGCAGTCTGGGACCGGCAGGCTCGCGTGCGTATCCGCCTCGGCCCGCTCAGCATGGAACGGTATTGCGACTTTCTGCCCGAGGCGAGCGCCTACCAAGCCTTGCGCGGGCTGACCCGGTTCTTCAGCAGCCAGTGCCTGGAGTTTGAGCTGCAACTGGTGCTCGATCGCACCCAGGCGCCGGGCACAGAGCTCGATTTTGAGGCAAACAATCCGGTGCGGCTCGGCTGGGTGTCGTGGCTGGCCACCGCGCCTCTGGGCAGCGATCCTGACGACACGATTTTGACTCTGTAAGGGGGATGGTATGGGACTGAATCTGAAAGCTCTAATCGGCAAGTTAAATGAACCCGCCCGCCTGGCGCTCGAAGGGGCAGCCGGCCTCTGCCTCTCTCGCACCAATTACGACGTCGAGGTGGAACATTACCTCACCAAGTTGCTCGATTCCGCTGCCGGCGATTTCGCCGCCATCATCAAGCATTTTGAAATCGACAAGTCGAGGCTGACGGCTGACCTGGCCCGCAGCATTGACAAACTGAAGTCCGGCAATGCACGCACGCCGGCCATCAGCCCTTCGGTGCTCAAGATGCTGACCAACGCGTGGACGATCGGTTCGATCGACTTCAACGCCGGGCAGGTGCGCACCGGTTTCACCATCCTGGCGCTGGTTTCAGACGAGGAACTAGCCCGCCTGGTTAACGATGTAAGCCGCGAGTTCCAAAAGATCAACGCCGACGCGCTGCGCAAAGACCTGCTGGGCATTGTCGCCCTTTCCAACGAGACGACTACCTCGGCTGCAACCTCTGCCCCCGGCGATGCCGCAAAACCGGCCGGCGGCAAGACGCCGAACCTGGACCAATACACAGTCGATCTAACCGGCAATGCACGCAAAGGAAAGATCGATCCCGTACTTGGCCGGGACGCGGAGATCCGCCAAGTCATCGACATCCTCACCCGGAGGCGGCAGAACAACCCCATCCTCACGGGGGAGGCCGGTGTGGGCAAGACCGCGGTGGTTGAGGGCTTCGCCTTGCGGGTGGCGCAGGGCGATGTACCCCCGCCGCTAAAGAACGTGCATGTAAGGACCCTCGACCTGGCGTTGCTGCAGGCCGGCGCCGGTGTCAAAGGAGAGTTCGAGAATCGGCTCAAGGGTTTGATCGAAGAAGTGAAGGCCTCGGCCACGCCCATCATTCTCTTCATCGACGAGGCCCACACCATGATCGGCGCGGGTGGCCAGGCGGGGCAGAACGACGCTGCCAACCTGCTCAAGCCGGCACTGGCCCGGGGAGAACTGCGCACCATCGCGGCGACGACCTGGTCGGAATACAAGAAGTACTTCGAGAAAGATGCAGCGCTCGCCCGGCGCTTTCAAGTAGTCAAGGTGGAGGAGCCCAGCGAACACCAATGCCTCATCATGATGCGCGGCCTGGTGGCTTCCCTCGAAAAGCATCACAACGTGCGCATACTCGACGAGGCGGTTTACGCCAGCGTCCGTCTTTCTCACCGCTATCTCGCCGGCCGCCAGTTGCCTGACAAGGCAGTGAGCATTCTCGATACCGCGTGTGCCCGGTTGTCGCTGGGGCAGAACGCCACGCCGCCGGCGTTGGAAGACACGACCCGCCAGATCGATGCCCTTGAAGTGCAAAAGCGAATCCTCGATCGCGAGGCAGTGGTAGGCGCGGATCACCAGGAAAAGCTGGCCGAGATTGAGACGCAAAGGGAGACGGCCGCAACCCGGCTCAAGGCTCTACAGGAGCGCTGGGATAAAGAACGCGAGCTGGTGACGAAGATACGCGACCTGCGGGCGAAGCTGGAGGCAGGCCACGCGGCCAATGGGACAGGAGATCGTGCCCCGGCCAATTCGGCTGGGCTCAAGGAGGAGCTGCAGGCCCTGGAAGGCGAGCTTGCCGCACTGCAGGGGGAGACCGGCCTGATCCGCGTCTGCGTGGACGCACAGATTGTGGGCGAGGTGCTCTCCGCCTGGACGGGCATTCCCGCCGGCAAAATGCTCAAGGATGAAATCACCACCGTGCTCTCCCTGCAGGAACACCTGGGGCGACGGGTCATTGGCCAACCGCACGCGATGGAGATTATCAGCCAGCGCGTTCAGACCTCGCGGGCATCCCTCGACGACCCCAACAAACCGGTTGGCGTGTTCATGTTGGTGGGTCCCAGCGGTGTGGGCAAAACGGAAACGGCACTAGCGCTTTCCGATCTTCTCTATGGCGGCGAGCACAACCTGATCACCATCAACATGTCTGAGTTCCAGGAGCCGCATACCGTTTCCACACTGAAAGGCTCGCCTCCGGGCTATGTTGGCTACGGCGAGGGCGGAGTCCTGACGGAAGCGGTGCGCCGCCGGCCCTACTCCGTGGTGTTGTTGGACGAGGTGGAGAAGGCTCATCCCGATGTGCTCGAGCTGTTCTTCCAGGTCTTCGACAAGGGCAACATGGAGGACGGCGAAGGCCGTCAGATCGACTTCAAAAACAACATCATTATCCTCACCACCAACGCCTGCACCGACCAGCTGATGAAATTGGTGGCCGATCCGGAAACGGCGCCCAGCCCGCGCGCGCTGGTCGAGACGCTGAAACCGGATCTCAACAAGATCTTCAAGCCGGCCTTTCTTGGGCGCATGGTCGTGATCCCGTATTACCCGGTGCGTGATGAAGCGCTGAAGCAGATCATCCGGCTGAAGCTAGGCAAGATTCAGCGCCGCATCCTGGAAAACCACAAGATCAAGCTGACCTATGACGACGCCTTCCTGAACGAGGTAGCCAGCCGTTGCACCGAAGTGGAGAGCGGCGCCAGGAACGTAGACAACATACTCACCAATTCCCTGCTTCCGGATATCTCGCGAAAAATCCTGGGCGGCATGGCCGAAGGCGAGAAGATGAGCGCCATCCACGTAGGCATAGGGGAGAATGGCGAGTTTGTCTATGAGGCGCCCGGAGCGCCGGTCGCCGTAGCAAGCATGGCCTGAGAAGACACCTGAGACGCGAGGATTTGTAGGTATCAAATGCCGCACTATTCGCAACAAGAACGCCTCATTGCCCTCACCACGCCGCTGGGCGAGGACGTATTGCTGTTGGCTGGTTTCACCGGCCATGAGGCGATCTCGCGCCTATTCGGTTTTCAGCTCGATCTGCTGTCGGATCAAGGGCCAATCGATTTCTCCGGCATCATCGGCAAGAACGTAACCATCTCGGTGACCCAAGCAGATGATACGCCGCGCTATTTCAACGGCATGGTGAGCCAATTTGCGCAAAGTGGCGCCGACGCTCGCTTTACCCACTATCAAATGGAAGTTGTTCCCTGGACCTGGATGCTGACCCGGTACGCCGACTGCAAAATCTTTCACAACAAGAAGGTCAATGAAGTGATTGAGCAGGTCTTTAGTGATCGGGGCTTTCAAGACTACACGCTCTTGCTCAACGGCGACTACTCGCCCATGGAGTACTGTGTTCAGTATCGCGAGACGGATTTCAACTTCATTTCCCGTCTTATGGAACAGAACGGCATCTTCTACTTTTACCAGCACGAAATGGGCAAGCACACCATGGTGATCGCCGACTCGGCTACGGCCCATGAGCCTTGCCCCGGGCAGACGAGCGCCGGATACAACCTGGTGAGCGGCGGCGTCGACGAGGCCGACGTCATCAATTCCTGGATCCTTGAGCAGCAACTGCGCAGCGGCAAGTACACGCTGACCGACTATAACTTCACCACCCCTTCGGCCAACCTTACCGCCACCGAGCCGAGTGTCATCGAAGTCGGCGGGAATAGCGGATTTGAGATCTTCGATTATCCCGGCGAATACACAACCCGCGGAGACGGGACGGGGTTCGCCAAGCTCCGCATGCAGGAAGAGGAGGCCGGTCACCTGGTAGCCAGCGGCTCAAGTGTCTGCCGCGCCTTTACCAGCGGATATAAATTCAACCTCACGGATCACTATCAGAACACCATGAACGTCTCCTATGTGCTCACGGAAGTCCAGCACATCGCGTCGGCCCACGGCAGCTACAACCTTGGGAGCGCCGGAAGCGGAGACAGCTACTCCAATAACTTCACCTGCATCCCGGAAACCGTGCCTTTTCGTCCCGCGCGTCTTACTCCTAAGCCTTTCGTGCAGGGCCCGCAGACAGCCGTCGTTATCGGCAAGAGTACCTACAAGGACACCAGCGGAGACGATGGCGGAGGAGATGGCGAAGAGATCTGGGTGGACAGCTACGGCAGGGTCATTGTCCTCTTCCCCTGGGACCGCGACGGCAAGTGCTCCTGCCGGGTGCGCGTTTCGCAGGAGTGGGCCGGACAGGGTTGGGGCGCGATCACCATCCCTCGCGTCGGGCAGGAAGTGCTCGTCAGTTTCCTTGAAGGCGATCCGGACCGGCCGATCATTACCGGCCGCGTCTACAACGCAGAACAGACCGTTCCCTACGACTTGCCCGCCAACCAGACTCGCAGCACTTTTAAGACCCGCAGCTCCAAGGGCGGCGGCACGGACAACTACAACGAGCTTCGCTTTGAAGACAAGACCGGCGGTGAACAGATCTTCCTCCGCGGAGAAAAGGACTTCGATACCCGGCTGAAAAACGACCTCCGCGAATGGGTGGGAAACAACCGAAGCCTGATCGTCACCCAGGATCAGATGGAGAAAGCCGGAGGGGACCTTCATAGCCAGGTGACGGGGAACCTCAACCAGAAGGTCGGCCAAAACCTGTCACTGCAGGTAGGTCAGAATTTATACGAAAAATCCGGCATGAACTTCGCTCACGAAGCCGGACAGATCATCCACCTGAAGGCAGGCGCGACCCTCGTACTCGAAGCCGGCGCCGAGTTAACGCTGAAAGTCGGTGGCAACTTCATCGATATCAATCCCGCGGGCGTCACCATTGTGGGAACGATGGTGATGATCAACAGCGGCGGCGCGGCTGGCTCAGGCTGCGGATCGAGCCCCACGAGCCCCAAAGACCCGGACCAGGCGGACGACGGCAGCAAAGGCGGAAAGATGAATTGAAGAGCACGGGGAACGCGCCTTTTGCTCTGCTCGCCGTCAATTGCTATTGTTAAGGTCCGGTCAATCACCCATGAAACAACTGCAACCCGTTCTCTGGACCAAAGGCACCTTCCTGACGCCGCAGCACCTGCAACTGCAGGACCGGTTCCTTGAAGACAGCTTGAACTTCCGGCTGCAGGCGCTCAAGTTCTGCGCCTGGGGCTTCAGCGAGGTCGTGCTCGACCAGGAATTGCTGGCTGACGGACACTTGGCCGTTTCCCGTGCTTCAGGCATCTTTCCCGACGGGTTGCTCTTCGATATCCCCGGGTCGGATCAGCCGCCGCCCTCCAAGGCCCTTGGGGAGTTCTTCGATCCCGGCGTTCGCGACCTGGACATTTATCTCACCGTGCCCGACTACCGCCAGAAAGGGCTGAACGTTTCCCCCGCTGGCCGCTCCGCAGGCTCCCGGTACCTGGCGGAGATCACGACCGTGATCGACGAGAACACCGGCGCCGGGGAAAAGCCGATCCAGATCGCGCGCAAGAACCTGCGCCTGTTGGCAGCCAATGAGACCCGTGAAGGAAGCTCTGCCCTACGCATCGCGAACGTGGAACGCACCGATGCCGGCGTCTTCCGCCTCAATACCCGCTTTGTTCCCCCGTTGCTCGAAGTGCGCGCCAGCGAATTTCTGCTGAGCCTGGTCAACGGGCTGCTGGAAATTCTCTCCGCCAAGAGCACTCAGCTCGCCGCCAACCGGCGGCAGAAGAACCTTAGCCTGGCCGACTTTACGGCGTCTGACATAGCGAATTTCTGGCTCCTGTATACCGTCAATTCGCACATTCCCGTGCTCAGCCATCTGCTGCAAGGGCAGCGCTGCCATCCGGAAGAGCTCTTCTCCGCGCTCACCGCGCTCGGTGCTTCGCTCACCACCTTTTCCGGGACCATCCGCCCGCGCGATCTTCCGCTCTACGACCATCTTGAGCTGGGCAAGGTCTTCAACGATCTCGATCAAAAGTTACGCCTTCTGTTGGAAACGGTCGTGCCCACGAATGTCATTTCCCTGCCGCTCAAGCATGTGAAGAACACTATCTACGCGGCGGCGATCGACCAGGACAAGTATCTCAACAACACTCGCATGTATCTGGCCATCTCCACCGACACCAGCGACGACGTCGTCATCCGTAAGGTTCCCCAACTGGTGAAGGTGTGCTCGGCCACTGACATCGAGCGGCTGATCAGCCTGGCTTTACCCGGAGTTGTGCTCAGCCACTTGCCCAGCCCACCCAGTGCGATTCCGATTAAGATGAAGTACCAATACTTCAGTCTGAACCAGTCGGGAGCTGCGTGGGACGCCGTCACTCGCGCGCGCAATGTTGCCGCGCATGTTCCGGGTGATTTTCCAAATCCGCAAATGGAGTTGCTCATCCTGTTGCCGCAGGCGGGTTGAAAGCCAATGAAACTATTGAACAAACCCGTCTGGGCAGAAGGGATGTACCTTGGCCCACACAACTTTCAGGCGCAGAGCCGCTATTTCGAAGACTCGTTGAATTTTGTCACCATGAGCCTGTGGCGAGATGCCTATGGCTTCGCCGGACTGCAGTTCGACGCCGACGCTCTGCGCAACGGCACGCTCGCCATGACCAGCGGGCGCGGTCTGTTTGAGGATGGGCTGGCGTTTGATTTGCCTGGATCGGATGCTGCTCCGCCGCCGCGGGAGTTCGGCGCGCTGTTTTCCCCGGTGGCCGATCATCTCACTATGCACCTTGCGGTCCCGGTCAGCTTGCAGGAGGGCCGCAATACCAGCCTGGACAATCAGGCCCCCGACGCCTCGGTTCGCTATCAGAGCGTGGAGCAACTACTCCCGGACGAAAATACCGGCCGGGACGAGAAAAAAATTAAGGTCGGGCGCAAGAACCTGCAGCTGCTTGCCGAAAGCGAGTTGACCGACCAGTTTGTGAGCCTGCCAGTTTTGCGCATTGTGCGTACCGGCTCTGGCCGGTTTGAGAGTGATTCTTCCTTCGTGCCGCCCTGCATTACCTTGAGCGCCAGCGGCTCTCTCGCTGCCATGCTCAGCCGCCTTATCGACATCCTCGACGACAAGAGCGCCGCATTTGCCCGCGAGCAGCAACAGCGTCACGGGAAGTTCGAGGCGGGCCTTTCGGCGCGCCATGTCGCCCAGTATTGGTTTCTGCACACCTTGAACTCCAGCGTTTCCATGCTGCGGCACTTCCTCTTGTCCAAGCACGTACACCCTCAGGAGCTCTTTCGGGAGATGTCACGACTTGCAGGGGCTCTTTGCACCTTCGGCCTCGAAGTGCATCCACGGTCGCTGCCGGCCTATGACCACCGTGATATCGGAACATGTTTCGCCGCCCTGGACGAACATATCCGGCGCCACCTGGAGATCGTCATGCCGTCCAAGGCGATCACGGTGCCCTTGCATCTGGTAGAGAATTCCATCTACAACGGCGACATCATCGATGAACGCTGCGTAGGGCCGTCGCAATGGCTTTTGGAAATCCGCTCACCTATCGGGGAAGCTGACTTGATTACCCGCGTGCCGCAATTGGTAAAGGTCTGCTCGGCGCGGTTTATCGCGCGCCTGGTCGCCGCCGCTGTGCCCGGCCTTACGCTCATGCGGCTGCCCATTCCACCAGCCGCGATCGCCGCCAAGGTGGAGAGCCAATACTTCGTCATCAATCGATCCGGACCATGCTGGGAGCACATCCAGCAAACTCGCAAAGTTGGCGTCTATGTTCCGGCCGAAATTCCGTCCGCGGAAATGAGCCTGATCATTTTGCTCGACCAAACCTCGTAGTCGAACGCGAAAAATGACCAGGCCGCCTACACTCTTTATCCAGGAGGGGCTCGATGTCCAGCATAGAAAATGTTCCTCTTATCACTGACTCCGCGCGTTCGGATGAACTTCCGCCCGAGATACGCGAAGTCATTACCAAATTTAAAGCAGATGAAAATAACTGGCGGTTATATTATGCGGCGAGGTTGGGAAAGAAAGCTGCAACGATCACGCTTTCGACCGTGATCAGCCACTTCACGCAAGCGGGTTCTCTCCTCCATGTGCCCGGTATAAAATCCACCAAGACTCACCTCGAGCGATTGAAAGAAATCGGGGGCCTGACCGATCATTGCCTAGACCCCACTGTCTGCGCCGGCGTTCTCGGATATGCCATGACCCAAAAAGAGAGAAAGGTAGACCGCCAAATTGCGCGGTCCGTTCCAGTGGTCGGTACCGGTGTATCTATCTATGAGAAAGGCAACTGGCTAGTGAAGAAGCTCAAAGGCACAGCGGGAGTCAAGCGGAAGGCAGAAGCCTCGCTGCTCGTAGATCACGCAAATGGAGGCTGTGACAAGGCCAGGGCTATCTTCGTTGAAATTGTCTGCGGTGATTACAAATCAAAGAATGCCTGGATCGACGGCCTCACCCTCCTTAAGTCTACCCACGCTGTCGACTACGCGAAGGACAAGCTTGCCGTCTAGGTCAGCCCCATAGATTCCGCAGGGCCCGATTACGATCCAGGCCCCTTTGCCAAATACCGGTTGCGGAAGCTAAGCGGTGTGAACATAATCATCTTCAACGGCCCCTTATGAGTAGAGTTGAAGATCAGTGCGCCGAACTAAGCCGGGCGCTGGGTGAGAAATACGAGGTTATCCGGCGTATCGGTAGTGGCGGTATGGCGGACGTCTTCCTGGCCCGCCACGCAACCCATGGAGCGCTATTTGCCGTCAAGGTCCTGGCGGAAAGGCTGGCGCAGGACGATCGCGTAGTGGCGCGATTTGAAGAAGAGGCGAAACTCGAAGCTCGCCTATCCGGCCACCCCAACATAGTCCCCGTCTATGACATCGGTTCCGCCGACGGACTGCATTACCTTGTCATGCCTTACATCCAGGGCGAAGACCTGGCGAGCTTGGTGCGCAGACAAGGGCGACTGCGTCCCGACGACGCGGCGAATATCGTGGCGCAGGTAGCGGAAGCTCTGAGCTGGGCAGAAGACAAGGGTGTGGTCCATCGTGATCTGAAGCCGGCAAACATACGTCTCGATACGTCCGGACGCGCGATCGTGGTCGACTTTGGAATTGCGAAAGCATCTCAGGGCACCCAAATCACAGACTTGACGCTCCCTGGAGAGGGGCTTGGAACGCCCTTCTATATGTCTCCCGAGCAGTTTCTCGGAGACACCTGTGATGCGCGCAGCGACCTGTACTCGCTCGGTGTCGTGTTCTTTGAGCTATTGGCCGGACAGCGTCCTTTTAGTGGAGACAGCTTCCCTTCTATCCAAAAAGCCCATTTGTCACCCACGCGCCCCTCCCTGCGATCCTATGATTCCGAGTTGCCTGCCTCCTATGAACCACTGGTTCAGAAGTTGCTACAGATCGATCCAGCGAGACGCTTTCAAAGTCCAAAAGATCTCCTGGCTGCTCTATCGCGTCTCGGAGTAAATTCCGGGCGCAGCGCGCTGCTGCCTCAGTTTGACCAGGTTGCCAACTCCGAGCAGACCCGGGTGAGTAGCGTGCCCCAACCATCTGCCAGTGTGACCGGCCGCACCAATCGCCGCTGGCAGTTGATCACCGCTGTCGCTCTGCTGACAGTCACTCTGCTGGTAGGGATGACGGCAATCCTGGTTCTCAATCGGTCAAAGAGAATGATCTCCGATGCCGCAGGGTCCATGGTGCTGGTGCCAGGCGGGGATTTTATTTTCGGAGATGACTCGCCGATGTCGCCCAACCCTCGCAAGAAGATCGCGCTGAAAGACTTTTATGTGGATCAGACGGAAGTGTCGAATGCACAATACAAAAAGTTCTGTGATGCAACCGGCCATGCGCCCCCAGGCTCCGCTAATTTCCTCGCCCATCCTGAGTATCCCGTTGCAGATGTAACTTTTGCAGATGCACAAGCCTTTGCCGTGTGGGCCGGGAAGCGTCTGCCGACAGAAGAGGAGTGGGAAAAGTCGGCTCGCGGAACCGATGGCCGCCCCTACCCTTGGGGCTGGGATCCCTGGACGCAGGACCTGCCTCAGAATCTGCAACCGGTGGATTCATTTAAGGCTCGACAAAGCCCGGCGGGCGCGCTCAATATGTCTGGGAACGTCTACGAATGGACACAGTCACCTTTCCCTGCGGGTACGCCGGAGTATACCGACATGGAAAAGCAGCTCGGTAGCAGCTTGTTTTCCAGGAAGTGGTACTCCATCAAAGGTGGCAGCTTTTCTCCCAGGAGCGACCCACGCCTGCTACTTGCTTACATGCGGCGGGGTTTTCCTGAGGATCAACGATCAGCCTTCATCGGCTTTCGCTGTGTTCGTGACATCCCTGAATCGCCCTTGTGGGGTAAGTTGAAGTCGATCGTAGCAAGGTAAGGTGGGCCAATGATGAAGCGGGTTGTCCTGTCCGTCGCAATTGCGTGCTGCGCTCTCACCGCGCAGGCCCAGGAGCCACTTACTCCGCGCGACTCCTTCTGGTCAGCCAGCGACCTGGTGGAGGTAACCCCAAACCCCGCCACACAGACCGCATCCCGGGTGAAGCCCGCGACCGAGACGAAGACCAGGCAGACAACTCAGATCGCCGGCCAAGCCACTCCACAAAAACAAAAGGCGGTACAGGTCGCGGCCAAGGGGTACGGCGCGGAACCGCATATTGTCAAGTTTACGAAGGCCTCGCAACAGCCCCTTGGACTTCGCTATGCGCTGCTTAAGGTTGGAGAAGGTGGTGAACTTTCCGAAGTTTTACCGGAGACCACCTTTCACAGCGGCGATAAGCTAAAGATCAGCTTGATGGCCAATCAGCCGGGCTACATCTACATCATCCAGCAAGGATCAAGTGGCAGTTGGCGTCCCTTGTTCCCCGCACAGGGCGACTTGCCCCAATCCAACCGGGTAGAAGCCGGACGCATATATCAAGTGCCCTCGGGAAAATCGTTCCAGTTCAACCAGCAAACCGGCGAGGAGCGCCTGTTTATATTGTTGAGCCGCCAGGTGGTCTCGGACCTGGATGGAGTCATTTTCACTCTGCGGCAACAGGAGAAGGATCCCGCACCATCCTCTGCCCTGGCTGCGGGCCAGGTGGAAGCTAGTAACAGGATTAGCGACGAACTGGTGCAGAAACTGCAGAGCCGCGATCTTATGGAAGTCGAAGATCCACCACAGGAGACGAAAGACCCGTCTCTGGGAGAGAACGCCATCTACGTCGTGAGCCAGGGCAAGGGGAGTAACGCCGCGTCGCAAGTGTTTGCCAACCTGGTTCTGGATCATCGATGAGATCGCTCCAGCTGATGGTGATCACGGGAGCCACTGTGCTTAGCTGCAGTGCGCAGCAATCGGGTCAAGACCTTCAAATGCGGATTGTTCTCGAGCAGCAGGCTGGATCTGCATTTCGCGTAGTCAGTCCCCAACATATTTTCAAGACCGGCGACATGATTCGCTTTCGAATACGCTCCTCCTCTGACGGGTTTCTCTACGTAAGCGATCGCGCGGCTTCGGGAAAGTATAGTGAGTTGTTTCCGGCCACTGGAGCTGACAGTGACAACAGGCTCGAGCACGGCAAAGACTACAGGATCCCTGCGGCGAGCCACTCATGGTTTCGCATTGAGAAGCCTGCAGGCTACGAAACAATCTTCTTTACCTTCACTTCTTCACCGTTGCTACGGAGAAACGAGACTGGGCCCACCACCGGCTACGTAAAGCAGCTGCCGCAGGCTTCTCCCGCTGAGCTGATTCCTCGTTGCGATGACGCTCTGTTCCGTGCCCGAGGCGAATGCCTCGATGTAAATGCGGGTCCTGGTGCGGTTCCGGCCGGGGCCATGGCGGGTTCGGACGCTTTTACGCCGCGAGACGTGACCATCGTTCAGGGGCCGGACGTTTCGGTCGTGACGCCCGCCACCGCCGGCGACACCCCAATCATCTACGAGTTTCGGATTGCCCACCGCTGACCTATGCACGCTCTCACCAAGTCGCTTATCTTTTTCTCGTTAGCGGTCAGTCTCCAGTGCTATGGACAAGCTCCGGCGCCACAACAGCAGAGAGACCTTGATGTCGTTCCCGACCAGCAGCCGAAGCAGAGCGCTCCGCAGATTCCGCGTAGCTACGCGCTTGTCGTCGGCATCTCCAAATACAAGAACCTTCCGGCGAAAGCGCAGTTGCAATACCCCGATCGCGATGCGGCGGATATGTATAGCACCCTCATCAGTGAGAAAGCGGGTCAATTCCCCGCGGAGGGTGTTCACGAGCTGATCAACGAACATGCAACGCTTGCTAATCTGAAACAAGAACTCGAGACGTGGCTACCGAGCGTAACCGGCCCCAACGATCGCGTATTCATTTATTTTGCCGGTCATGGCTTCATTTCAGGGGGAAAGGCGTACCTGGCGCCCTACGATGTCGACCCCACAAAGGTTGCGTCCACCGCTTATCCCATGGATGAGCTGGGTCAGGTCATAGGCAACCGGATCCACGGCAAATGGAAGGTCCTCTTGACCGACGCCTGTCATAGCGGCGCGATCACTCCCGAGGACGATACCGCTCAGGTAAACAAGAGCTTGTTAGATCTGAACAGCTCCATGTTTTCTCTCACCGCGAGCCGTGATCGTGAGCAGAGCTTCGAGAGTTCACAGTGGGGAGGAGGACACGGAATCTTTACCTACTATGTGATTCAGGGCTTGCAGGGAGAGGCGGATACCTCGGGAGATGGTGTGGTGACCGCCGACGAACTGGCGGAGTATGTGCACACCAATGTGCGCCTGGCGACGCATATGCTGCAGAATCCCACTTCCGACCGTGGCAGCTTCGATCCCAACATGGTACTCGCCTTCAATCCCGGTTCCGGGGGAACCAGGAATTGCGCAGGTGCGGACTGCGCCGGAAAGCTGCGCTATGGAACCTTTGTCATTGAGACCAACATGGATGACGTGGAGGTGTGGCTTGACGGGAAAAGCCTGGGGATTTTCAAGAAGGGCGTTCCGCAGCGTTTCCCAGGACTTACTCCGGGACCGCACACGCTAAAAGGCGCGCATCAAGGCTACGAACCGGATGGTCCACGAGAAGAACAGATCTATCCCGGACAGGATACAGCAGTGACGGTCCGCATCCTGATTGCCCAGCGGCGCAACCACGCTGCCCAGGAAATCTTCGACCGCGGCCTTGATCGATACAACCGGGGCTTTGCCGCAAACTATAAAGTTGCCGCGGATGACTTTGAACAGGCACTTGCGATCGACCCTACGTATAGCCAGGCGGCGCTTTATCTTGGGCGGACTTATCATGCGCTTTACGAGGAAGACAAAGCCAAAGCTGCTCTGAAGAGAGCAATCGAGATTGATCCGGCATATCTTGAGGCCAGGCTTAGCTACGCTGCGGTCCTGCTCGACACCGGAGAATTGGACGAGGCCATTCGTCAGCTGGACGCAGTGGCCAAGCAAGACCCTTCCAATGGCATGGTTTGGTACCTGCAGTCGCAAGCATTTCTGCGCAAGGGAAGCTACGCGCAGGCGGTAGACTCTGGAAACCAGGCGATCAAGCTCACGCCGGCGAATGCCGAGGCACATCTTTGGCTCGGTGAAGCTTTGCGGAGAAATAGCCAATGCGACCTGGCCACAAGCCAATACGAAAGCTACTTGTCTTTGAGCAACTTCAACAGTGCGCTCGCGGGACAATTGAATTACTACGTGCTCGGCAGCCTCTTTGGGACCGGCACGAAGAAGCGTGCTGCCCAGCAGGATATCTGGCGTGAACTCCGGGCCCAGGCGTATGAGGGAATCTGTGACTGTGATTGGATGCGCAAGAGTTACGACGAAGCGGCAGTCCAGTGCCACAAGGCGCTTTCGCTGGTTCCAGACGATCTTTTCGCCAACTACCGGCTCGGCCTGGTATTTACCCAGCAGTACAACTCCATCGGGGGTCAGGCTCTCCTGCAAGAGGCGCGAAAGTATTTCGACGCCGTAATCGCCATCAATCCGGATACAGATGAGGCGCAAAGGTCCCGAAAATACGTTGCCAACATCGACTCCGTGCTGGCCCAGACGCAACCACGCCACTAACCTGTCTCACATTTACTGTTGACGTCGGCTATCTCATTGCCCTAAAGTTCCTTTGCTTATCTCTAAGTCGGAGCCGGGCCCCGGCAGTGCTCGGGGTAAGAACACCTGTAACGCTTCCAGCCGACTCTGCCCTATAGAAACAGGACGTGCTTCATGACCAGGTTTCTTGTTGTCATCCTCATCGTATTGCTCTCGGGGCAGACCGGGTTAGAGGCCCAGACCCCACCGCCTCCGCAACTGCAGATCACTATTCTCGAGGGGGAAGGGGCTCTTAACAACATCAAGCAGCAAACTGCGCGCGAGCCTATTGTCCAGGTGGAGGATGAAAATCATAGGCCGATCGCGGGCGCGCTGGTCATTTTCACCCTCCCCCAATCGGGCCCCAGCGGTACATTCGCCGGAGGGAGCACGGAGTTCGATGGGGTAACGGATGCCGTTGGGCATGCGACCGCCACTGGGCTTACTCCTAACAATATCGCCGGCAAGTATCAAATCCAGGTGACGGTCAAATACCACGGCCTGACTGCTCACACATCTATCAACCAATCCAATTTCATGGGTTCGACTGTAGGCGTCCCTCCAGCGGCAACCCACGCATTTCCGCTTAAAGCCTTACTGATTGTCGGCGCAATTGCGGGTGCGGCGGCGATTGCCGTGGTGGCTTCGCAATCCGGAGGAGGGCCGTCGACCACCATCACTGCTGGTCCGCCCACCGTAACCGCGCCATCGCTGCGGCGCCGGTGAAAGGAAAGAAAGGTCAGCAAATGCGCGGAGGTTTCTGTTTGCTGCGGGCTCGAAACACACGTGGATTCGCGGCATATCTTGCCGTCTTGCTCTGCGTAGGGTGCGGAACGAACACTGCTTCGCGCAGCGCTGGCTCTGGTGCTTCTGCCGGATCCGCAGGTGCTGCGGCCGCCTCCCAGCCGATTCTTGGCTACACCTGGGATTCGAATCGCGCTGGCCTCCGGACTATGCTTGGAGTCCCCGGAGCCGCTGCCCTGAGCGACACGGTTGTAACCGCAGGACCTTTTACATCCGCAACCTTTTGCCTCCGAAAAAGTTATGTTTTACTCACCCATTCGTCCGGCAGCGTGTATGTCATGTCCCTGCCGAACGGCGAACCATCACTGATCACCTCTCCACTTGCAAACCAGCAAGTGATCGTGAGTCCATCCTGCTCAAAAGCACTGGTATATACGCGCGGAAGCTCCACCGGGGTTTTGATCAGCGGCCTTCCGTCCACGCCTGTAGCGGAGCCGTTGAATTTCGCCGCTTCGGGTTCCATTGTCGGCGCGGCTGTCGGAGACTTAGGCGATGTAGCACTTGCCCTTCTGCACTCCGACGGATCGATAGCGATACAACTCTTATCCTCTTCTGGAACTCTCTCGGCGTCCCTGAGTGTCCTACAAGCCTATGGCGCGATGACTTTTGTGCCGGGAGCCGATACGGTTCTGGCGGCCGATTTCGGCGCCAACAAAGTAGTGATATTGTCGCATCCCTCCAGCAATCCCAGTACTGCTCAGCTTGCATCCGCTGCCGACGGAGTGTCACAACCGCTGGCGATTGCAAGCTCGGCGGATGGGCATGAAGCCTTTGTAGCCAACGCCGTTGGTGTTCCGCTGTTGCGCCTCGATCTTGCTTCAACGTCCGCACCGGCAAAAGTGCCTTGCGCATGCAGGCCTTCCGAACTGGTTCCCCTCTCCGGCAATGCCCTCTTCCAGTTGAGCGAACTCTCTTCAGGCACAATCTATGCCTTAGATGGAGCATCGGCGGTACCCAGGACGCTCTTTATTCCTGCCAGCAGCAGTGTGAGTGGATCGGCACGATGAAAGCGGTCGCGTCACTTTGCTTGCGGGCGCTCGCTTTGACGGCGACCCTCGCAACTGCGGCGACGCTCGCGGCGCAAACGCTTCCGCCCAGCACCGTCTCCATCACGGCGACTCCTTCGCCCCTGATTCTTCCCGGAACTCTGACCCTCTCCACGACTGTCAACCAGGTTCCGGTTGCGGGCGGAGTTCCTGCTGGTATGGCAAATTTCTTCTATGACGGCACGAATTCACTTGGCAGCGCGCCGCTGAAGGTCATTCCGTCCTCGCAGGCGTTTCCTGCAACGGCCTCAGCTACGATCCAAACGCCCGATTCGAACCCTGTCGGCATCGCTTCTTTGCTGCGTGCCGGTACCCCGCCAGCCTTAATAAGCCTGGACGCGTCGAGCGGCGAAGTTACCCTGTACAGCTTCACCACCACGGTCAGCACTCCCACCTTGTATTCCTACACTCCGGGGGCGGCGCAACTTGATGCTATCGGCAGCGGTTTCTTTCTCCAGCCAAAGTCCTCGGGCGTTCAGAGCTTCCTGATCCATGGAAGTAGCCCATCTAATCCGGCTGTCGGAACATACTCTGTATTCGACGGCAGCGTCGTTCCAAATAGTTCGCTGCTCACTCCACCGAAGCAGGTAAGCGCGTCAGGGTGCAATTGTGCATCTGCAGACTATGAGCAGGTTGCCATCGACGATTTCGACGGCGACGGATACTCGGATGTGGCCGCGGTCCTGGGGGAGAATGTCGCTGGAGTCGTATTGAACGCGGGCGCGAGTAACCCCGGAGCCCTCGGAACGTTCATTCAAGCCCCACTACCTCCCACATTTTGCCCGGTAAGCATTACGACCGGTCATTTTACTGCAGCTGCCGCGGCGCAGATGGTGGTTGTGGGAACGATTCCAACCACCGGACCGTGCGGCGACTTCTCATCCACCAATCCCAGCACAATCTATCTGTTTGCGCTGAATGCCGCTAAGACTCAACTCACCCTGATCAGTAGCACGACGACGGTGACGGGTGCGAGCAACCCGGCGGCCGCAGACCTCAACCAGGACGGTAAAACGGACCTCATCATCGAAGACAGCTCGCAAAATGGCATCCTGACTGCTTTCGGAAATGGGGACGGGACCTTTGCAGCACAATCATCACTTATTCCCACCTCAGGATTTCCATCCTTCAACATCAACGTGAGTGATCTTAATGGCGATGGATATCCCGACATCGCATTGATGGTAAGCGATCTGACAACCGAGGCGGAAGATCTGTCCATCCTGCTGAATGATGGCACGGGTAACTTCAAGAACGTGACTCAAATTACTGATCTGAGTCCTTACTCGAATGCGCCGACCAGTGTTGACCTGAATGGCGACAATTTGCAAGATCTGGCCTTCCTCTCGCAGGCCACGACTTCGCCAATGAGCAACCTCTCCATCCTGGTCAACTATGCAAGCGCGCAGGCAACCCTTACTACCCCATCGTCGCCTCTTCCCGCCGGGATGCATACGCTTACCGCGTCCTACCCCGGAGACAATAATTTTGCCGCCGGCACCTCACCAGGTTTGACGGAACAGGTCAATCAGACCACGCCGAGTGTGACCTGGCCCGCCCCTGCCCCCATCGCTTACGGTACCCCTCTCAGCGCCACACAGTTGAACGCGTCGGCGAGTGTTCCTGGTACTTTTGCCTACAGACCAGCCTTAAACGCCATACTTCCGTTGGGTACTGCAACTCTCACGGCGACATTTACACCAACAGATACTTTTGACTACTCGCCTGCCAGCGCGACCCAGTCGCTTATGGTGATTTTGCCGCCGGTCGCAGTCACCGTCTCGGGGCCGTCGACGATAGCGGCAGGTGAGCCCACGACCATCAACTTAACCGTCAACCCTTTCCCCCACACAGTCACGGTCACCGTGGCCCTTAGCTTTGTTCCGGCGCCCCCCAATACCGTGGGCGATGCCATGATTGTCTTCTCCAACAATATGACTACGTACTCAACGCCATCCATTCCGGCTAACACGCCGGCGGCTTCCATTCCCATCACCTTTCAAAGCGGTTCGACCGCGGGCACGATCACGGTCACGACTCACGTCATCGATGACGTCACGAATGCAGATGTCACTCCAGCCGGCCTCGCCCCTGTAGAGGTCACAGTTCCCGCCGCCCCACCTGTCATCACAAGCGGAACCCTGACCCGATCCGCAAGCAGCCTGCAGGTCGCTATCCTGGGTTTGTCCTCTACGCGGGATATGACGCAAGCGGATTTTCACTTTACCGCCGTCCCCGGTAAGTCGCTCGGCACCACGGACCTGACAGTGCCCGTGACCACCGCGTTTCAGGCCTGGTATCAATCGGCGGCCTCCGATGCTGACGGCACTACATTCACCTACACGCAGCCCTTCACTATCAGCGGAGACGCTTCTGACATCCAGAGCGTCATGGTCACGCTGACAAACTCGCAGGGTATCTCTGAGTCCACAACGGTTCAATAGCAGCGCCTTACCGTTCTTTTGTACATGGCTGCCAGGGGGTGTAGTACCCTAAGTGGCAACCATGATCCCGGCAAAAAAGGGCCCTGTTCCGGCTTTGAAAGTCCATGCGGAAATGAGCCCTGGCTCGTTTGGAAATTTCCGGTTCGACAAACCCTTCAAAATCGGCCGCCTCAAAGACTGCGAACTCTCGATCGATAATTCCTTCGTCAGCCGAGCCCATGCGGAGGTTGTCTTTGAGAACGGGCTGTGGTCGATCCGCGATCTCGACAGTGCCAATGGCCTCTTCCTGCGGGGAGTGCGGGTTCCATCCGTTCCCATTGCCGGACCGACAACCGTGAGACTGGGGATAGAAGGTCCCGAACTTAAGTTCGAAGTGGAGAAGGTTCAACCCGAGCCGGCAGCCCAGAAAACAATCCGCACCAAAGACCCCGCCCTTGCTCACTATATCGATCACTACTTCTCCGATGCCGCCAAAGGTCAACCTGCGGGCGAACACACCATGTTCATCCGCCAGGCCTTCGCACACGTCGAGACCAAGCGAAAGAAGAAGTTCGGGGTAGTCATCGCAGCACTGATGGCCATCATCCTGGCGGCTGGCCTGTTGGCCTATCGCGAGCATCGGCAGCTTCTGCAGCAAAGAGCGACGGCGGAGGAACTCTTCTATGCCATCAAGACGCAGGATATCGACCTGGCCAATCTCGATCGGGCACTTGCCTCTACCAACAGCCAGGCAGGCATTGCGGAGCTTAACAAGTTTCGTGTGCGACGACAGGAAATGGAGAAGAGCTACGACAAATACCTGGCTACGCTCGAAATCTATAACCCCAAAATGACCGAGCGGCAGAGGCTGGTTTTGCGAGTGGCGCGGATATTCGGTGAGTGCGAACTGGACATGCCGCGGGACTTCGAGGCCGAAATCAATCGCTACATCGAGAGGTGGAGATCGTCTGGCCGGCTCAAAGCAGCCATCATGACGGCCAAGCAGAATGGCTACACAGAAACCATTCCTCGCGACCTGCTGGCGCGTGGTCTTCCTCCCCAGTTCTTCTACCTTGCCTTGCAGGAGAGTAACTTCAACCCCTATGCAGTAGGGCCGCACACCCGCATGGGTTTCGCAAAAGGAATGTGGCAGTTCATCCCGCTAACAGCCGTCAAGTACGGCTTGCATCTGGGTCCGCTGGTGGACCAATCACGACCTGACCCCGCCGACGAGCGCAACAACGCCAGCAAAGAAACCAAAGCGGCCGCTCTTTATCTTCAGGACCTCTATGGCACGGATGCCCAGGCCTCCGGATTTCTGGTGATGGCTTGCTACAACTGGGGAGAAACCCAGATCTTACCGTTAGTACGGAGCATGCCCGCGAACCCGAGAGATCGTAACTTCTGGAAATTGCTGTCAAAACATCGGGACAAAATCCCCCAGGAGACCTACGATTACGTTTTCAACATCGCCTCGGCGGCGGTCATCGGGGAAAATCCCAGGCTCTTCGGGTTCGATTTTGACAATCCGCTGGCCAATCTGAAGGCAAACACGAAGGTGCCGCCCGAACCGGGGTTTACTGAAGACAAACCGCAGTTCGCTTTAGCAGCCGCGGGATTGGGCGCTCCGGTGCAGACTCATTTATGGGCGTTTCACCGCATCCCCGATCTTTGGGGCTCCCGCGCCATCGAACTTTCCTACAGCGGATCCGCTATCGACGCTGGTAATCGTCAGCGTCCCTATCGGTGAATCGATCGTGCGAAGAACCTTGCCGCTCGCAGGATCCTTAACCGTCCGAAGGACGCGCGTTACCGCAAGCTTGTCTCCAACCCGCAATCCCGCGCTGGATCCGACGTTAATAATGATCTCTCCCCCGGATGCATCGGCTACCAGGCCGTCAATTGGGGCGGCTGGAGGAGGGGCATTTACAGGAAGGCTACTGGCATGCTGATCCAGTTCTTTCGCTGTATCGTTGACAGCCTGCTTCACAGCTTGGCCAAGGATGCTTTGGCTAAAGTTTGTACTGCCCATGTCGAGTACTCCGCCACCGCCCTTCCATCCAGAGTACCCGGCGCCACTCGTGGTCAGTCCTTTACGCTCCGACTCGCCGTGACCACTCACGGAAGCAAGGATCTCGCCTGTGTTCACATCGACCATGCGTGCTGTCACTTCTACGACCGCTTTTGATTTGCTCATGCCCAAAGAGCCGGCGCCGGCGGTCCAGATACTCCCGCCTCCTCCTCCCCCCCCATAGTGCTTGTCATCCCGGCCGAATTGGGTAACGTCGCCAATGATGATGGTGTCCACGCCGAGCATGCCACCGATCTTGGCGGCAGTGGCTGGGTTCGCCCGATCGCTATTGGAGAAATTTTGTTCTTTAAGAATTTTGTCGAGCGCGCTGCGCTCGATAACACGATAATTGCCGTCGTTTACCAGTTCATTGATCAGCAGGTCGGAGATGCCTTTCCCCACATCCTGGTTCGAACCAAAGATCGCTTCGACACTGGTCAAGACAGTCCCGTACCCAAAGTCAAGCACTGCCACCCTGCGCTTTTCCTGCGCCACACCAGGCAAAGCGACTAACAAAGCGAAGACAATCGGAAGAAACTTACGCATGATCTTTCTTCTCCTATTTGCCGAGAAAATGTTCCAGAGTTGTGATTTCTTTATCAGCCTTGTCCATATGATTGCGGGCCGCGAGGACGTTACCGCTATGCAAATCGTCGCTTGCCGAGCGTAAGTAGCTATTCATGCGGGCGTACGCAACCGCCATATCTTGCCGCAGCCCTAGACCGTCTGCCTCCTGCTGGCGCTTTAGGCCTTCCAGGCTCGCAGAAACAGCACTGCCACGGGCATCGAGCCCGGTCATCTGTTCGCGAGCCTGATCCACTTCCTCAGGGGTGGGCCCGGCATTTTCGGATTGCTTTGTACTATCTGTCTGACTGGCGGTATCTGTTTGCGCGTCCGAGTGGTAAGCAGGCCTGGGCAACTTTGAGTTGCTTTCCGTCTTGGTACGCGTCGCCGTTCCACCGCCTGATTTAGCTGGTGTTTGCGGAGGATTATCGGCGGCGTCATCAGAAAGTTTGGGGGGGGCAGGGGACGGTGTTACCGGCTGGGCGGCGCCCTCATCGGGAACCGCGCCCGCCGGGGCAGTACTTGCTGATGCAGGGCTAGCTGGAGAGGACACCGCCGGCGATACCTGAACGGTGCGATCGCCGGCGCTCTCAGTGTTCGCGCTGGCGTGGAACAAACGTGGCAGGCCGATGGCCGTACAAGCCAGAACGACCAAAACCACGAGGGCCCCGACGCTGATCCATGCTCCGCGGTGGCTCGAGGAAGGCTGCGCCACAACCGAGGCAGCGGCAGCCACGCCCTGGACCGGCTGAGCAGCAACAGCAACCGGTGCAAAAGCAACCGCTTCCGCTGTGGGAGTATCATTCTGCGTCGCAGCAACCTGGCGCAGTGCATTACTGACAGCCTGTGCGTTCTGGAAGCGATTTGCCGGATCCTTCGCGAGAGCGCACAGGATGAGGTCGCTCAGTGCTTGCGGCAACTGCTGATTAAGTTCGACCGGCGGTAGGGGTGCAGCGTTGCACTGTTGATCCAGGATGCCGTAAGCAGATTCTGCCTCGAAAGGCCTGCGACCCGCGAAAAGTTCGTACATCGTAATGCCGACTGAATAGATATCTGAGCGCGCATCGACGGTACCGCCGCGCACCTGCTCGGGAGACATATAGTAGAGCGATCCCATGGTGGTGCCCGGACGCGTGAGATCGTGCTCCAGTTGCGACTTAGCGATGCCGAAGTCCATAAGCTTCACAACCCCATGCGAAGTAACCATGATGTTGGAAGGTTTGATGTCGCGGTGGACTACGCCGCGACCGTGCGCGTAGCTCAACGCGGAAAGCACTTGCTGCATATAGTTGATGATCTCGCTCTGGGGGATCGGGCGTTGCTTGGCGCGCTGTTCAAGCGTGTAGCCCTCCACAAACTCCATCATCATCACTAACTGGTTGTCAGCCTGGAACGCCGTATGCAATTGTGCGATGTTCGGGTGATCGAAGCTGGCAAGCATCCGGATCTCAGTGATAAACCGTGTTGCCAGATCCTGTTCGGCGACCAGATCAGGAAGTAGTACTTTCATCGCCTCAGTGCGGTCCGAAATCACGTTGCGTACCCGGTAGACCGATCCCATGCCGCCTACGCCCAGCATGCTGACGACCTCGTAGTCACCAACCCGTTGACCCATCTCAAAAGCCACGAGGTTCACCTCCGATCGTTCGCCTTCAATATTGTGCGGCAGGGGTGTCCTTCGTATCACCCGGACCCTACTACTCAGCATGAGGGCCAATAAAGCCATCAACACTATAGGCTATGAACGAGAACATCGCCTACAACCTTTGCATAAGTCGGCCCGTAAGTAGTGCCCATGGAACGTATTTATCCAGTTAATAACCTATATGGATACTCAGAGGGGTCCTTTGCCATGAGCAAGTCCTGGCCTGATTTTGATTTGATGTGTTGAGATTGCTGGATAAGCGAGTTTGACGGATGGTTGCAAGGAAGGCTTGAAGCGACGCCTGAGATAGCTGAATTGTGTTCGTTTCAGCGACTGATCGCACTTCGTAATTGACTACCGCCGCGAGCCTCTGCGGAAGCGTAAAACCTTTTTTGCCGCGGCGACTTCTGTCTCCAGAGCGCGTAGCTCATCCTGGGCTTGCGCGGGGGCAAATTCACGCCATGGAGTCGTCTCCCGCAGAATCGCCTCGGCGACCAGACTGTCGTCCTGGCCAACTAATTCTCGGGCCGCAGCAATGATTGGGGTTGCCTTCTCCCCGTATATCTCCTCACAGCGCTGGCGCAACCGCCTTTTCGTCGCTTCCTGTGAGCTCGGCATATCTGCTGTCGCGGCTGTGTCGAAGACTGTCTTGAGGTCTGCGATGCCCTGGGCATTTCCAATCTGCGCATAACACCGGCCAGTCAAAAGGGAGAAGTTCGCCTCCGCTTCTTGCAGCTTCCTTGCCAGCCCCAGTAGCTGGTCCACCCGTGGCAGCCGCTTCACCCCAGCCGATTGCTCCTCCAGCAGAAGCACCGCCTCAGTAAACAAATCGATTCGCATCAAGTTCCCGGCGCGTTCCAGCGCGTTGTCAGCACGCTGCTCTACGGCCAGTTGCTTCTGCCTGGCCTCTTCCATTTGCCGGTGCAAAACCGGTTCGTCGATCTGTTGCAGGACCTTGCCGAGAAGTTGCACCGCGCTGCCGTAGTCCTCCTCTTCGATCAACCGCTTCACATGGGTGTAGGCGCGCTCCAGACGTTCCTGGGTAATGCGCTGCGAGGCCGCGGACTTTGCCAGTTCGAGCAGGCCCGTAACCTCGTAGGAAGAGAAACCCTCTGCCTGGCAGCGTTCCAGAATTTTCACCGCCTCAAGGTACAGACGATCATCGATGGCCTGGCGAGCCTGCCCCAGCCGCTGGGTCAGCAGACGCTCCCGGTTTTGCCTTGCTATGCGCTCAGAGAGTGCAGACTCCAGACCGAACAATTGCTCATTTCCCGGCACGCGAATCAAGGCCGCGCGAATACGCCCGACAGCTTCTTCCGGGGGTAGCTCCGCGGAAGTCCTGGAGACCTCGCGGACGAACAACTCGTCCTCCAGCTGCTTAATGCGAGGTTCAAGGTTAAGCCTGAGCCGAAGGAGAGACGGGTCGTTGGGAAACTCCTTGAGCGCTTCCCCTAACTCCGTTGAGACCGTACGCAATTTGTCCACGGTGGTGGTAATGGCCGCCTTCTCTTCAATCCTGCGAACCATGGCCTTTCGTCTCTCTTCCGCCAGAGCCATGGCAAGTTCATCTTTCGCCCGGAACACCTCTGAATTGTCTGGAGAGATGGACTCGGCTTTGTTCAGCAAAAGCGTAACTTCATCGAACTCACGCGCCGCCAGACGTTCTTTTACGGAGGCCAAGATCGTCCGAAGTTCCTCTCGACGCCGCTTCTCGTCGATTTCCTGTTGCAGTGCCCTGCAAAGCGCCAGAATTTGGGAGTTGTCCGGGTCAAGCTGTTGAGCAGAGGCCGCATGACTCTGGGCTCGGGTAAGTTCTCCCACTCTTCGAGCGTATTCGCTCTCTTGCAAAAGGTGAGAGACCTTCTCTTGCGTTTGCTTACCCTCAACCACGGCTTTGCGCAGCGCGACCAGCGTCATATTTTCAGGAGTGATCGATAACGCCTCGTCAGACAATGCCAGCGCTCGTTGCCAATCTCGCTCACCGGCTGCCTGCTGCGCCAGCCGTGCTAGTTCCTGGACTTTGCGTTCCTTTTCCTGCTGTGTCAAGCGCTGCTCGACGAGCGACAGCAGGCGCTTGCCGGCGACGTGCTGGCCATCCAGGCGCAAGAGCTGATGTAATGCGCTCTGGGCGGCCACAAAGTCGCGATTATTGAAGTGCGTTTCCGCCTGTCCCAGTAACTCGGCGATATGGGCACGGGCGATGCCTTCGGCAACCTCGTGCAGATCCATAGCCATATCGTCCGCATTCGCATACCGCTCCGCCGGGGACTTGGCCAGAGCACGGGCAACAATCGCATCCAGAGAAGCGGGGCAATCCGCAATTAGCTCGGAAGGAGCCGGGGGATCAAAACGCATGATCTGATCCATCACTGCGGGATAATCATCATCGAAGGGCAGCTTCCCGGTGAGCAACAGATAGAGAATTACACCCGCAGAGAAAATGTCGGACCGGCCATCAATCTTCGCTCCCCGAAATCGTTCGGGAGCCATGTAAGGTGGTGTGCCAACCAGAGACCCCGTACTGGTAAGGCCGGTGTCGACCCGGGTCGCATCCCGCGCGATGCCAAAGTCGAGCAGCTTGGCCGTGCCGTCCCGTTGCACAATAACATTCGCCGGCTTTACGTCGCGATGGATCACGCCATTGCGGTGAGCATATGCCAGTGCCAGGCAAATCTGCTCCACGATACTAAGTGCGAATTCCCGCTGGACCCGCTTTTTCTCTTTGATGGTTTTGTCCAGGGGTTCACCCTCGACAAACTCCATGACGATGTACGGCTCGCCATCCTGATCGCCGGCGTCATAGACGACCACGATGTTGTTATGGCGGAGCGCACCCGTCTGGCTGGCCTCACGATAGAACCGCTGCAACATCTCAGAGTTGCCGCTGTAGCCCTCAGTCAACATCTTGATGGCAACAACGCGTCCTAAGCGGGAGTCACGCGCGCGATAGACAACCCCCATGCCCCCACGTCCGAGAACGTCGAGGACGTCGTATTTGCCGACCTTGTCTGGCTTCTGGTTCTTCAAGCGTCTTTCCAGTATTAATCGCTCATCGAGGGTGTTCGCCTCAGTGCAGGCCGGGCGTATCAGGTCTTCGGGGGATCACCGTAAGCTCGAAGGTTATAGTTGTCCAACAGGAACTTCTGCGCCCGTCTCCTTTCGGGTGTTTCGTGGCTCTCTGTCGAGTCCAGGTAAAGCATGTACAATTCGGCGGCTCCATCGTTATCCATTGCGGCCGCCTTGTGGTCCGCGGTTTGCAGAATCAGCGCAGGCAGCTTGCTGATATTTTCCTTGGCCTGCGTGAGCAGCTCATCCTGAGCCGAATTTGCCACCTTTTTGAGGAACGCAGTCTCGTTGGGAACTTCACCCCCATTGCGTATTCCCATGGTGTCGTCGGGCTTCACATTCTTCAGAACGGTAAAGGCCTGTTCCTGGGTTTTGACGATCTTGACGGTCGGAACCAGGACGCTTTCAGCGCTGTCTTGAATGGTGAAACCGAGTTCGACGGTCCCCTTAAGCTGATTGATCTGTTCGGTGTAGGTATAGGGCCGTTCAGTCCCTACATCCCGGAACTTTGGCAAAGCGTCGCGTTTGGCACTCGCTTCCATGACTCTTTTCTGTGCCTCGTCAGTTTGCCTCCTCGCATCGGCGATCTTGTTCTTCTTGCCTCCAGCCTCGGCGCCCTCCAGGGCCGCCCGGTCCGTCCCCAGAGTGAGGTTGGCGCTCTCATATTCTCGCTCGGCTGCTGCCCAGGCTTCGTTTATCTGGCCTTCGCCGGATCGGTATTTTGACGTTTTGGTTAACTCTTCAGGGGTATTCGAATTTGCGTATTGCAGCACATCTAAGGTCAGGAGGAAATTCGGCGGCACCTTGGTCTCCTCGCCGGACCGGGCCACTTTGATGTTTAGGCCCGAAGAATCCAGACCGGCCGCCACCGAGTCAGCAAGTTGGCCTGGAAAATCAGCCGCGTCCCGCCCTGGAGTCCGGTCATGAAATACGATCCGGAACGACAACCTGGATCGAAGCTGGTGGACCGCATTCGCGCGCATCTTTTCGTCCTGGACGGCGTTGGCATTTTCGCGGTTGTACTGCAATGCCTCGTTCAGGAATGCCCAACCAACATTAGCGCCGGCTCCCTCCGGCCGTTCGAGGTAGTGCTTGGCTCGCTCCAGATAGTAGTCCCCCAGGTACTGCCCAAGGGCCGTCGTCCGGTCATCATAGCTAGAGTCCTTGGTTATCGCATAGCAACGGGCCATCAGGCTGTAAGCGAGCTGGATCCCAGCTTCGTCCTCCGGGCCCTTGATCGGATTGTGGGCCCGCTGCAGTTCCTTGGCCATGTTGGAGGCTGCCGGAACAAAACGGTCCTTTAGGGAATCGAGGCGTTCCTCAACTGCGGCCTGTTTCTTTTGCGATGGTGTTAAGTCGTCGAGAACCTCATAAGCCAAAACAATGTTTTTGTCTTCTTCCGCGGCCGTACTCCGGGTCATAGCGTTTTGGACGGCTGCCTTATCGGTGCTTTCCTGGGCTTGCTGCTGCGCGGCTAGCAGCATCTGCGCGATCTCAGGCGTTGCCTCCACTTTTTGAGCTTTTTGAAACGCCGCCACCGCGCCGTCCGGGTCGAATTTGGCAGCGTCCTGCTTGCCCAGCTCAACGTAATAGGCGTAGAGAGCGTTGAGATCATCCTGTATTTTGGGGTATTCCCCGGCAAAAGAGCGAATGGGCTTGATCGCTTCGTACGCCTCGTCGGGCCGCTTTGCCGACAGCTTGTTGGCAAAGTCAACCAGGCGGTGATCCAGCATGGTTCTCTCTTGTATGCAGGCTTGGCTGAGGGAAGCCGTCTCGGCTGACTTAGGCTCCAAACCCAGAGTAACTTGGGAAATTGCCTCCGCAGAAACCAGGTAGGCATACCCACGGCCTTGTTTTGTCAGCGCGTCCCGATACTGCGAGATTTCAGCCAGCCCTTTGCTGTTGAGCTCCCTGCTCTCCTGGTGAATTCCCGCGGCTAATGACGCGGTTTCCGGGTTGTCCGGTGTGGTGACCAGGGCCGAATCTAAAGCAATCTTCGCTGCCTGCAGCTTAGAATAGTCCGGCTGTGTACCCTTGAGGGATGCTTCATAACCTGCCAGCGCTGTTTGTCCGTCCCGGATAAGAAAAGTCGATAACGCAGCTTTCGCGTTGCCAATGTGTGGACCGGAGGGGTATTTGCCCAGGTACGCCTTCCAGCCCGCGATCGTGTCCGACCTTTGCGCCAGGAGAAACTCCGCCAGCTCGGTGTCCGGCGCGTTCACCAGCACGATTTTGACCCCAGGGGCGAGAGGGGGAATGCTGGCCGTTGAGGGGATCGATTTTGCTACGATCTGGCCCTGTAATTCGGTCTTTTCGGCAAGTTGCGCGGGTGTTTCTCCCTCGTCTTTCTCCAGCTTCACCCCGACCGGGACCACGCATTCCGGAGCGCCCCCGCGGTTGAGCAGCAACTCTCCATTTTTCGCCCGTTCCAGCGACCACCCGGCTGAAAGCTCTATCTTGGGGAGTTTTCCGTAGCTATTTTTGTTGATGGTCTGCCCGGAGGTGCAGAGATGCACCTCGTTTTTCGGGGTCAAAACGAAGCCCGTAATCTGGACATACCCCTGCCCACCAGCGGTGGGGTACACCTCGATCGCTGACAATTCCGGCATTTTCGCGAAAACCGGATCTGACACGAGAACCAGGAGCACAGCCGCCACTGCGGAGCGGCAAAATAATAACTTCACCCGAAAATACCTTGACGACGCCATACATCCTCGTCATAGATTTGCTTTACTACATGAGGAGGCTGCGACCCAAAGGGGATTTATTAGTGGCTAAAGGGGGAGCCGACTCAGAAGCTATCACTTCCCCCCTGGTGTTGCAACCAAAGTTCTCGTTGAATCGCTCGCCCCCAGGTGGCTGTCCGGCCATAAAGGGACGATCTGGGAATACCGATAGATATGACAAATAGCAGTCAACAGAGCGAGGCTTCCGAAGACCAGTTTGAGTTGGTCCTTCGTATTCAGCAGTCCAGGGGCAGCCACCCGACGGACGGCGCAGCGGATTTGCGTTCGCGGACGCAGGCGCTGGTCAGGGATACGCTGATGAGCAGGCTGGAAGTAGACCCTGAGATGGGCGCAAATGACTATGTGCATACCCGGGGGTTTAGCGATCTTGGGAAGGCGCTGGCGGCTAGCCGTGCCTTGCAGATGGCGTTCGAAGGCTTCCGCAGCGCCATTCCTTCCGGGCGGGCCAGCATCTCGATGGTTCTCGACTCGTCTGCCCCGGGGGAAGCGCTTCCGAGCTATGCGGGCCCTTCGGTAGAGCAGAAGGATGTGCTTGACTCCGCCAAGCCGTCGCAGGTGCTGGTTACCCAGGCCTTTTATGACAGGGTCGCGCAGTACCAGCCTGCCCTGCGATCTTTCCCCCGGCGTGCGGGCGTCTATGAGTTTCTTTGGACCAGCGAGGATCGACTGAACGAACTGCAGGCCGAAGCAGACTTTATGCCGACGCTGGTGATCGATCCCAGCCCCGCCGCAGCTCCAACGAACCCTACTATCTTCGACCAGCCGATGCCCGCTCGAACTGAAGTACAGCCGGCAGAGGGAACGTGGAGGCCAAGGCAGCAACGTATTTCCGAACCTGACGATCGGGAATCGGCCCCTGCACGTTCTCGTGGGCGAATGATCGCCATGATTAGTCTGGTCGTCGTCTTGATTAGCCTTGGAATTGGTTACCTGGTAATCTCGCACACTCCCGCCGCCCGTCGGCCAGGGGTCGCCGCGCAGAGCCCAGCTCCTGTAACGCCCACACCCGCGGCGAACATCCCCCCCACCCCGCAAGACGAGTCACAGCCGACTGTCCCTCCGTCTCCCACGCCTGCGCCCGGCGACAACAAGAGTCGACCCGCCACTCCGGCACATCCGACACCGGGGGGTGACCGTAGTTCGGTTACACCACCCTCGGACGGTTCTAAGCCAGCCCGAGTTCACGAGTGCTCGATTAGTGGCCTGATACCGAACTATCTGAGATTGGCTGAAAACAATAGAATCAGGGGGCAGTTCGAAGCCGCGATCCGGCAATACACCGCGGTGCTCGGTTGTGAGCCTGGTAACCGGGAAGCCCGAGACGGGTTGCAGCGTACGAGAGACGCTGAGCGGCTCGGACACTAGAAACGGCATTCTCGACGCGATTAACCTGCCAAATCCTTCAAGTCCTTGAGATCGCCGAGCGGGCTCACGGTTGAGAAGATGCGCTTCACTTCTGTGAAAATGCCTGCGCTCGTTCCCTTAGGCCTCTTGGGCAGACCCTCGATCTCCCAGGGCGACTTTTCGATCAAATCGATCGACGACTTGTAAATCTGCTCGAAGCCGTGCTTGTGTAAATTCTCGATGTAGTCCATCCAGCCGGGTGAGCCGAAGGACTCAATGGGGATCAAGTCGCTCAACGTCGCGCTGACCAGGAAGTAGCATCCCATCAGCGGATAGCTTCGGAACAAGCGGATATCCAGCAGACCTGACGTGAGCGCCTCATTGATCGCCTTGGTCGCTTTATATTCCGTGGCCAACAGGTAAATCTGGTGCGCGAAATCGGCCAGTGCGTTGGCCGCACCAACCACGGGGCCGCTGATCGCGCCGCCGTCGACGAATACCAGCCCGGTTTTCAATGCAAAGGATGCCGTTGCGCGGCTTGCGCTGATGGCTTCATTCTTGGTTTCCGCCTCAAGGCAAATCTTCAAAGCATCGAACGCCGACGACGGAGCGCCGGTGTCGATGGCGTAGCCGCGTTCCGAGATATTGTATTGCTGATAAAGGTCTGATCCTACTTTGGCCCAGCCGGTGAAGAGGTCATACCCATCCTTGATATGGCCCACCACCGGCGGGATGCTGACCGCACATTGCCCAAGGATCGTGGTGATGAAGCTGCCGAGGCTGCCAAGCGCCTCCAGGCCGTCAACACTGAACATGGTCTTCACCATGTCTTCCATCTTCCGCCGCACTACGTCGGATGCAGGAGGTCCGGAAGTCTTGGGTGGACTGGTTTTGCCTTTGGCCGTCAGATAGGATGCGCCCTGTTCCGCTGTCTCCTTTATCTTCTGAGCCGAAGCCAGTAACTGGTCCTTCAGTTTGGCGGCTTTGAAGGTTACTTCCTTCTTTTCGAAAACCTTGACGATCGCTTTCTTGCGCTCTTTCGCAACTACCGACAACGCCACCAATTCCGGAATCGTAAAATGCGTGATTTGGTAGGTTCGATAGTCGGCAACCTTATTCAGGGCGGCGTTCAGGTTAGTAACGGCCTTGGCCCGGTTTCGCACACTTGTTTCCCAGCCACTTCCCTGGTCGCGTTTCCAGTCTTCAAATGCGTTCTTGATCCTCCACAGATCTTTTTCGTTCTTGGTTTTTTCATATTGCTGGATGGCTTCATCCACGGCCTTCAATCTGGAGCTGCGTGGGGTCAAGATGTTAGCGCTGGTATCTTGTATCCACTGCCCATAACCTGGAATGCTCATCGAACCTCCTGACAGGTGCGTCTGCGAACCGGGCGGTAAGCTGCATCGAATATGCAGCGCACACTAAGTTATCAGATCTACCCGCCGTAGCGAGTCTCTTTCAGAGACAGGTCGATACAGCCGGGAGGTACTTTGCCAAGGTTGAGCACCGAACCGCGCTCTTACTTTATCTCCCTTAATTTCGCAATAAGCATCTGTTCGACGTCCTCGTCTGCGATCTCTCTGAGACCGGCCATGCTGTGGGTGGTTTCCGGTTCCACTTTGTCCGTGCCGACCCCGACCGAAAAGTCCAGCGCCGACCGGTCGATGTACTCAGCGATTGCCTGAATCGTGGGGTGCTCGAAAATGAGCGTCGATCGAAGCGGCCGCTCCAGCCCCAGCCCAGCCGTCAGGCGACCAGCCAGCTCCACGGCCATGAGTGAATCGACGCCTATATCCAATAGTCGTTGGGTGCGACGCGGGGCCTTTGCCGGGCTCAAGCGTAACACTGCAGTCACGTGACCTCGAACAAACTCTACCAACTCCTCATTTCGTTCCCCGTCTGTCTGCGAAGCCAAGCGGGCGACCAGGTGACTGGATTCTGATTCTGGCCGCGGACCCGTTGGAGGGCTGAGCGACCTTTCGATATCAGTTCTGGCAGGAACCCTTTCCGGGGTCGAACCGCCCGCTAGCCGCGGGCCGCGTGCAAGCAGCACATGGTGCCCCAGGACCTCCGTCGGGGATCCTGTCTTGGGGAAAGTTTCTACGGCGTCGAAGCCACCCGCATTCAGCACCCTGGCCCATGCGTCCGGCTTGAGTAGTGGATGCTGCGGGCGCAGGTCGTCAGCGTGTTTCTGCCAGCCCTCTATCAGGGCTACGGTCACGTCAAACCACGGCAGATGCTCGGTAACCTCGTAGGCGAGCAGGACACCCCCGGAGGTCAGCAACGATTTCACCCGTTCGAGAGTGGACTCCAGGTCACGGGTTGCGTGCAGTACGTTCGCTGCGACGATTACGTCGAAGGCGTGTGTCGGCACGCCCTGCTCGCCCGGATCACGGTCAAGATCAAATACTTGATAGCGCACGAACGGATAGTCGCTGAACTTGCGTTCGGCTCGGGCGAGGAACAAATCCGAAAGATCCGTGAACCAGTACTCCGCGTCTACTCCGGACAGCACGGGAAGCAACGATGCAGTCGTACTACCCGTTCCGGCGCCGACCTCTAGAATTCGCAACAGGCGTCCATCACGCGCCGCGGCTTGGGCCATCGACTCAAGTGCACTCTGCAAAATCCCGTTGAAGTATCGCGGCAACGCCCAGTTCTGGTACAGGAATTCCGCCGTCTCAAACGAACCACCGGGAAACAGCGTATCCAAAGGATTCGATGTTCCGCGCAAAACTGCATCCAACGACGCGCAACAGCGATCGACATAGCGCCAAAGCGCCGGGGCCTGTGCCAGCGCTGTGCGGGCCCGTATCAATGCTCCGCCGAGGTCCGGTTCCCGCAACGCTTCGCGAGAGATGTATTCGTTGCCCTCCCTAGCCAGAATCCGGCTCCTCGTCAGGCGCTCAAGCCAGCGTGAAATCAGATCGCCATACGACCTTCCGATGCCGGCCAGCCGCAAGCTTTCCTCTACCGAATGCCTTTCTCCCTCGCGTAGGAATAACCCGAAATCGCGCAGCGCCTGGATGATCCGGGCTTCGGTTAAGGCTTCCAAAGCTTCCCACATTCCGGCGAATCCGCTAAGGTGCATATCGATCGGCACATGCTCTGCCTGCCGCGATGCGCGTTCCACCGCCAAGTTCCACGCCTGGGACTGCGGTACGGACCCTGGAGACTTGCGAGACTTCTGGTCAATCCAGTAGCGTTCGCGCTGGAAGGGATAGGTGGGTAGGGCAAGACGCCGGCGCGGATAGTCGCGGTCGAATGCCTGCCAGTCGATCTTCACCCCTTGCAGATAGAGTGTGCCCACTGCCGACAACAACTCGGACCACTCCTCCCGGTTACGCCGCAGCGTGCTTACCCAAGTGATTCCCGTGCCCTCTACACACTGCCTCCCCATCCCGATCAGCACTGGGTGCGGACCCAACTCCACAAATGTCCCGTACCCCTGCTCCACCAGGGACTGCATCCCAGCAGCGAAGCGTACCGGCTCACGAATCTGGCGCCGCCAGTACGCCGCGCTGTAAACTTCGTCGCCGGCCACCATCCTCCCCGTCACATTCGATGCCCAAGCCACCTTTGGCCGCTGATAGGAGATGCTGCCCGCAACCCGCTCAAATTCATCCAGCATGGGTTCCATACGGACGGAGTGGAAGGCGTGCGATACCTCCAGGCGTTGCCCGTCGATGCCCATGGTCAACAACTGCGCCAGCACAGCCTCCACCGCCTGCTCGTCTCCGGAAATCACGGTGTTGCGCGGACCGTTGAGGCCCGCGATCGAGATCCGATTTCCGAAGCCGGCAATAGTCTCGCTTACCTGCTGCGGGCTCGCCAGGACCGCTGCCATGGCCCCGCCGGGAGCTAGCGCCTGCATCAAGCGCCCTCGCGCCGCAATCAGTTTCAAACCATCTGCCAAGCTGAAAACACCCGCTACACAGGCGGCCACATATTCGCCCACGCTGTGCCCCAGCACCGCTGAAGGTTCCACCCCCCAGCTTTTCCAAAGCTGATAAAGGGCGTACTCCAGCGAGAACAGCGCCGGTTGCGTGTAGACGGTCTGCTGCAACCGAGAGCCAATCGCGTCCGCAGCGAACATGACCTCGAGCAGTGGCCGATCCAGTTGCGGCGCCAGCAGCTCCGCACATTCGTCCAGAGCCCGGCGGAAAGTGGGCTGCGTATCGTACAAGTGACGCCCCATCCCCACATACTGCGAACCTTGTCCGGTAAATAAAAACGCTAACTCCGGCTCAGCCGCCCCGGTAAATTCTCCCCGGGCAACGGTGCCCGCATCACTGCCCGTCGCGAGGCTCTGAAGCTTGGCGGATAGTTCTTCGACCGACTTCGCGGTGAGGGCGGCGCGCTCGTTCAGGTGCGCCCGTCCCGTGTTTAGGGTGAAGCACAGGTCGGCCACCTCGGTGTCCGCGTGCTGGACCAAATAATCCACATGGCGCGCAGCCAACTCTCTAAGGGCTTGCTCGCTTTGCGCAGATAACACCAGGAGATGGCCCGGCCGCTCGATTTCGGCGGCCTTTTCCCGGACTTCGGGCGCCTGTCCTACAATCACGTGGGCGTTCGTTCCGCTGAAACCAAAAGCACTCACACCGGCGACGCGCGGGTGTCCGGTATTCCATTCCATCGCTGCGGTAGGAATGGACAAGGCATAGTCGCCCCATGTGATGTGTGGATTCGGCGTTTTGAAGTGCAGGTGAGGTGGAATTTTCGCTCGTTCCACGCACAGGGCAGCCTTGATGAGCCCGGCGACGCCAGCGGCCGCTTCGAGATGGCCGATGTTCGTTTTTACCGAACCGATGATGAGCGAATCGCCGTCGCGGCGGTCTTTGCAAAGCACATTTCCCAGCGCCTGTACTTCGATCGGATCGCCGAGCGATGTTCCAGTGCCATGAGCTTCCACGTAACCTATGTCCGCAGGCTCCAGGCGCGCGCGGTGGAGGGCTTGCCGCATCACCGCCTCTTGCGATGGGCCGTTCGGCGCCGTTAACCCGCTACTCCGTCCATCCTGATTGCAGGCAGAGCCCAGAATCAATGCGACGATGCGGTCGCCGTCTGCCTCGGCATGCGAAAGACGCTTCAGCACGACGATTCCGCATCCCTCGGCGCGCACAAAGCCGTCGGCAGCCGCGTCGAACGTTTTGGAGCGCCCGTCAGGCGCCAACATGCGAGCCTTCGACAGGCTAATCGTATTGTCGACCCAAAGAATAGTGTTTACACCACCAGCCAATGCCATTCGGCAATCGCCTGCACGCAAGCTCTGACAAGCCAGGTGCACCGCAACCAGCGAACTGGAGCAAGCGGTGTCGACAGACAGGCTTGGCCCCTGCAGACCGAGCACATAGGACAGCCGGCCGGCAGCCACGCTGTGCGAGTTGCCAGTCGCCAGGTATGCATCAATCCGCTCTAAATCGTCGAGGCCGGTGTGTAGCTGCAGATAGTCACTGGTGCCGATTCCCAGAAAGACGCCCGTCGCGCTCCCCGCCAATCTGTCGAACGGCTGTGCAGCGTTCTCGATCGCCTCCCAGGCAACCTCGAGCGCCAGGCGCTGCTGCGGATCCATGGTTTCCGCCTCGCGCGGCGAGACGCCAAACAGGTGTGGATCGAAAAGGTCGACCCTGTTTAGGAAGCCGCCCCAACGGCTGCTGACCCGCCCCGGGGCATCGGGATTGGGGTCGTACAACGCATCGATATCCCAGCGATCGGCCGGTACCTCGCGAATCGCGTCCACGCCGCTCATCAAGAGCTGCCAGAACGCCTCGGGTCCGTCGGCGCCGGGGAAACGGCAACCCAAGCCGATGAGGGCGATCGGCTCATCCCGTTCCCGCTCCATGGCTTCGACCTTCGCTTTCAGCCTGCGCTGCTCCAGCAGAGCCCGCTTCACTGGGGATAGGTCGTCTTCCAATACGGGTCTTTCCGTCATCCGTATACCTCAGTCCTCATTAAGCTCTTCCAGCAGCATGGCCTCTGCCTCCTCATCGGAGAGTCCTGCGATCTCTGCCAACTCCGCCTGACCGTCGCGCGCCGGAGCCACTTCTATTTCATCGTCGGCGGGCAGTAGTTCACCGGAGAGGTAGTCTGTGATTGCCTTCACCGACGGGTAATCAAACAGGAGTGTTGCCGGCAAACGCCGTGGCAAGCCCAGCCCGTTGCTCAGCACGTTACGCAACTCGACCGCGAGCAGCGAGTCGAGTCCAAGTTCCTGCAGGGGGCGGCTTCGTTCGGGCGGCCGCGCAGGATCGAGCCCCAGCGCCTTGACTACGCGTTCCTCAACGAACTGGGCAAGCAGCCCGTGGCGCTGGCTCGCCGGCGCTTGCTTAATCCGCTCGAGATCGTTTGAGGACGTGGTCACCGGCGCAGCCCTCCTCGTAGACGCCTCTCGCGTCAGTTCTTCATGGCGTCGGCCACCTGCGAAGCCGGCGAGGCGCTCCGCCAGCGGGCCGTGACCTGCCGCAGTCGCTGCATAGGCCTGCCAATCCATCCCATACGCGCCCACCTGCGGCTCGCCGCGGTCAAGCAACGTTTCCAATAGGGCTAAACCTTGCTGTGGCGAGATGGCCTCCAACCCGGTTATCGGCATACGACTCGCCACCTTGCGCTCGGCTGCCGCCCCGATCTGAGCCCACACTCCCCAGTTGATGGCAAGGCCAGGCAGCCCGGAGCTTCGGCGCAGATGAGCCAGAGAGTCCATAAACGCGTTCGCGGCCGCATGGTTGCTCTGACCGGGCGTACCTAGCATCGACGCCGCGGAGGAGAACATTACGAAGAAGTCGAGCGGAAGAGCACTAGTCAGCCGGTGCAGATTCAATGAGCCATACACTTTGGCGGCCATCACCGTCTGGAAGCGCGACCAATCCTGGCGGTGCAAAGCGCCATCATCAAGAGTTCCAGCGGCATGGATAATTCCCCTCAATGCCGGCATTTCGAGTGCGGCCTTCGCCAGCACCGCCGAGAGCTCCGTTTCGATCGAAACGTCCCCCCGGGCCACTGAGATTGCTGCGCCCTTCGCCATCAATCGCGCGATCGTTTCACGAGCAGCGGGCGTCGGACCATGACGCCCGAGCAGCAACAGATGACGGGCGCCGTGCTCTATCATCCAACCGGCGATGAGCAATCCGAGGCCACCCAGGCCCCCCGTAATCAGGTAACTCGCGTCGGAACGCAGTGCGGGCGCTCCAATAGCGCAGGGGCGCCAGGCGGTGGATCGCTGGGTAACGATGATCTTGCCGATGTGCTCGGCGCGTGACATAAGACGGAAGGCTGCGACTACCTGCTTCCAATCGAAGACCCGTTGAGGAAGCGGGACCAGTGCGCCGGTATCGAAATCCGCCGCAAGCTCGCGCAACGTTTGACCAAATTCCTCGGGGTGGTCAGCACACTCCGCCGCCACGTCGATCACAAAATATTGGGACCGCGGCCGCACCGCATGGAAGCGGGCCTCGCTCCAGATATCCCGCTTGCCCAGCTCAACAAAGCGGCCACTGTCCGCCAGAGCCCTGATGCTGCACTCCACCCCGTCGCCGGCGAGGCTGTTCAAAACGACGTCCACGCCCCGGCCTCCGGTAGCTTTCAGGATCTCCTCCCCGAATGCATTGGCCCGAGAATCCATCACATGCTTCACCCCGATCGAGGTGAGGTAGCGACGCTTCTCGTCGGTTCCGGCAGTGGCAAAAACAACCGCGCCGGCTCTTTGCGCCAGTTGGACGGCAGCCAGCCCCACCCCTCCCGCCGCCGAATGAATGAGCACGGTGTCGCCCGAGCCTAATGTTGCCAACGCGCGCAAAGCGTACTGTGCGGTAAGGAAGACTCCTGGAATACCAGCCGCTTCTTCGAAAGACAGTCGCTCGGGTTTTCGCACGGTCATTGCCGCGGCAGCTACCGCGTGGGTGGCAAAGCTATCTGCAACCATTGCCAGCACAGATTGGCCAATGCGCAGCCCCTCGACGCCAGGACCCAAAGCCGTTATCGTTCCGGCACATTCTCCACCCAAGGGTGCAGTCGGGTCGGGATACATTCCCAGGGCCACCAGCAAATCGCGGAAATTCAGCCCGGTTGCACTGACTTCTATCTCCACTTCACCGGGCCCCGGAGACCGTCTTGCCGATGCCTGGAATGCAAGACTATCGAGCTCTCCAGGTCTGGAAAGCACCAGCCTACGCGGTTGCTCTGGTGCATCGCCCCTTGGCAGGCGATCCAGGCGCCGGCAGTACCTCTCGCCATCGCGATAGGCGACTTCCCGCTCGCCATCCGGCGACAGGAGTTCCTCGTAGAGACGTTCCGCCTCGTCGGTCGCGGCCGTGAGCGAAAGATCAACCATGGTGCAGAGGAACTCCGGATATTCCAGAGCAATTACCCGTCCGAGGCCCAGCATCGTCGCGTTGGCGGTGTTGACCGTTCCGGCCGGATCCGGCTGTGCGCCGCGCGTCACCAGCCAGAGGCGCGGGACCTCCGAACCGGACGAGGCGGCCATGGCCTTTACCAGATTCAGCACGCTGCGGCACCCGATTTGTTGTGCCTGATCCACACCTTCGGCGGTGAGATCCGTTGCCCTCTCGGGGCTATCGACCGACCAGAGATGAACGATACCTATACACGCTCCACCGTCTGTGAGCACCGTCCGCATCAGCGTGCTGTAGTCTTCTTCGCTCGACGGCGAGATTGCATACTGATCCTCTGCGAGCCTCTCAAATGTCTCTCCGGGCCAGACAAAGAGACATTCGTTGCCCGCGGCATCGAGGCGCGCTGCAGTCTGAATAGCCAATTCGCTACCATGGGCGAAAATTAGCCAGCGCGGTCTGTTTCGCCCGGGCACTAACACTTCCTCTTGCGGTGCCCGCTTCGCCAGGATGACCATCTGTTCGAAAATGGCTCCCCCCTTTTCGGGCGCGGTAATGACTTCCGAAAACCCGACGGTGGGCAGCATCGCTCGCCACTGCACCATGGAAAGCAGTGGGTACGACGGCCGCAATTCTTTGTCAGTGAACGCCCACCAGCCTTCCGTCAGGCCGAAGATCAAATCCACCCAACGCTGGCGGCTGATCCCTTCCACCATGACCAATAACCCGCCAGGCGCTGTCAGTTGAGAAACACGGTGCATCGTCTGCCGCAGGTCCACCGTCGCGTGCAGCACGTTCGAAGCGATGACGATGTCGAACCGATCGCCCCGAAAACCTTGCTCATCCGGCTCCTCGTCGATATTGAGCAGGCGATACTGCAGAAAGGGATACTCCGCAAACCTGTCCTCGGCGCGTGCCAGGAAGAGGGGCGAGACGTCGGTGTAGGTATACTCCGTCCGGTCTTGTGGCAACAGCGCCAGCACATGGGCAGTAGTCCCGCCTGTACCCGCTCCGATCTCCAGAACGCGTAATTTTCTCGGTGCCGGCGCTGTGGCCACAACATCGGCGATGATCCCCGCAATCAGACCGTTGTAGACGCGTGCAAACGGGGCCCGATGATAGATGGCTTCCAGATCGCTTAGCGATCCCGCGGGGAAAAGCAGTTCGATGGGATCCTGGGCGCCGCTGAACACGGCGGCCAACGCCGCCCCGCAGCGGGCGGTCATGGAAATCTCCGCCCCGTTCAAGGGCCATTGCTCCATCAGCCGGCCGGAGACACGGACAGGATCGCTCGACGGCGGAACACGCGGAACCGCCCAGAATGCGCCTTCATGCAAGAGCACGCCGTCTTCTTCGAGCATTTCAAGAACGCGATGAAACATCTGCCGATGAGCGGGCACGACCTTGAGTTCGTCAGCCAACGTGTCCGAGCGACGGCGCTGACCCGGGGTGAGTTCCCACCCGAGACCCTTGAGTGCGGCCAAAACAAAACCGGCGCACAAGGCATCGAGTTGGGGAGCAAGAATGTCGTATCCCGACAGGGAATGCTGCTCGCTGAGGTCTTGCCACCGGCTCGCGGCGCGAGCACTCAGGTCCGAGGTGGAAAGATGGATCGGTGTGCGGGTCCCTGCCGCGGCCAGCGGCTTTGCTTGCCACACCGGCCTATATAAAAACTCGTCGAGTGATTTTGCCTGACCCAGTCCGATGTTACCGAAGGCAGCCCGGCGCACCGGCTGCAGAGTCAATCCATGGATGCTGACCAGCAACTTACCGGAACCGTCCAACAATTCCACCTCGGCCGAGAAGGAATTGCCGCTTTCCTGCCGCACCGCCGCCCGTGCTGAGCGCAATTCCCGTGTGGGCCCGTGAAAGTGCACCCGCCGAAATCCTACTGGGAGGTATATTGCATCGCCATCCGGCTCATGCGGCAAACAAGCCAACACGGCTTGTAGGCCGGCGTCAAAAATCGCCGGATGCAACCAATACATGGCGCGGCTCTCCGCTTGGGGAACCGATGCTTCGGGTGGGCGGAGCTCGACCTCGCCCATACCACCGTGCGCGCGGATCCGCGCGATGCCACGGAAGGATTCGCCGTACTCCAGCCCACTCACTCGCATGCGGCTATAAAACTCTGCCGCCTCCTTCCATTCGCAATCCTTGAGAGGGGGCAGTTGCGGCTCGGATAGTAAAGCGGTCTCTCCCCGCACCGCGCGAGCGATGCCGGCCGCGTGGAGCCGCCAATGCGACCGTCCATGTTCCGGGTTGTCCAGGCTATGAAATTCGAAGGCGTAGGCGTTGCTCTCGCCAGCGACCGGTGACAAGATCAGTTGTGCCGTGCGCGGTCCTGTTTCCGGAAAGACAAGCGCCTCTTCGATTGCCATCTCCTCGATTCGGCATTCTCCCTCGTTCCACTGCGCGAGTGCCGCCCGAACCGCCTCGAAATAACCTGTAGCAGGAAATACGGGCGCGCCGAAAATGCGATGATCGTTCAGGTACCCGGGTGTCCAGGCTCCCAGTGCAACCTCATGCACGACATCCGTCAATCGAGGCGAAAGGATAGGTCGTCCGAGCAACGGGTGGCCCGTTTGTAGGCCAGGGCTCACTGATTCCGGCATTGCGTCACGCTTCGCTTCGGGACCATCAATCCAGTGGCGCTCGCGCTGGAAGGGATAGGTGGGTAGGGCAAGACGCCGGCGCGGATAGTCGCGATCGAATGCCTGCCAGTCGATCTTCACCCCCTGCACGTAGAGTGCACCCACTGCTGACAACAACTCGCCCCACTCTTCGCGGTTGCGCCGCAGCGTGCTTACCCACGTGATCCCCGTGTCCTCTACACACTGCTTCCCCATTCCGATCAGGACTGGGTGCGGACCCACTTCCACGAATGTCCCGTACCCCTGCTCCACCAGGGACTGCATCCCAACGGCAAAGCGTACTGGCTCACGAACCTGGCGCCGCCAGTACGCCGCGCTGCAAACTTCCTCCCCGGCTAAGATGCGCCCGGTGACATTCGATGCCCAAGCCAGCTTTGGCTGCTGGTAGGAGATGCTGCCTGCGACCCGCTCAAACTCATCCAGCATGGGTTCCATACGGACGGAGTGGAAGGCATGTGATACCTCCAGACGCTGCCCATCGATGCCCATGGTCGACAACCGTTTCAGCGCAGCCTCCACCGCCTGCTCGTCTCCGGAAATCACAGTGTTGCGCGGACCGTTCAGGGCCGCAATCGAGATTCGATTTCCGAAGCCGGCAATAGTCTCGCCTACCTGCTGCGGGCCCGCCAGGACCGCCGCCATGGCCCCGCCGGAAGGCAGCGCTTGCATCAAGCGCCCTCGGGCCGCAATTAGTTTCAAACCATCTGCGAGGGTAAATACACCCGCTACACACGCGGCCACATATTCGCCCACGCTGTGGCCCAGCACCGCCGAAGGTTCGACCCCCCAGCTTTTCCAAAGCTGGTAAAGGGAGTACTCCAGCGAGAACAGCGCCGGTTGCGTGTAGACGGTCTGATGCAACCACGAGCCAACCGCATCCGCAGCGAACATGACCTCAAGCAGCGGCCGATCCAGATGCGGCGCCAGCAGTTCCGCGCACTCGTCCAGAGCCCGTCGGAAAGTGGGCTGCGTGTCGTACAACGGACGCCCCATCCCCACATACTGAGAACCTTGTCCGGTAAATAAAAACGCCACGCGCGGTGGTTCGTTGGGAGACGCTATTCCGCGCATGACGGACACCGGGGTCTCACCGCCGGCAAATCCTTCCAGATGCTGCTGCAACTCTGAAATTGTGTTCGCCTTGGCGGCCAACCTATGGGCGAAGTGCGTCCGGCCGGTATTGGCCGTGAAGCATACATCTTCGATTGCCACGTTCGGATGCTCAACCAGATGAGCCGCGTGCCGGCGTGCCGAATCGATGAGCGCCCTCTCGCTCTTGGCCGAGAGCGTTAGCAGATGCATGGGCCGCGCGCTCACTTCCCCAGGCTGTTCAACCGGCGGCGCCTCTTCCAGAATCACATGCGCGTTGGTGCCACCCATGCCGAAAGAACTCACGCCTGCACGCCGTGAGTGGCGGGTTCGGGACCAGGATCGGAGCGATGCATTGACCACGAACGGTGTGGAGGCGAAGTCAATCTGGGGGTTGCTTTGTTTGAAATGCAAACTCGCCGGTATGTGCCCGCGCTTTAGCATTAGGGCCGTCTTGATCAGGCCGGCGATGCCCGAGGCCACGTCGAGGTGGCCAATATTCGACTTCACCGAGCCAATAGCGCAGTAACCCCTTAGCTGCGTGCCTTGGCGATAGGCTTGCGTGAGTCCCGCAATCTCAATCGGATCACCCTGCATGGTGCCGGTGCCGTGGGCTTCGACATAGCTGATGGTTTCAGGTCCGACACCTGCGTTCGCCAGGGCTTCGGCAATCACCGCCGCTTGTCCGTTTACGCTGGGCGCGGTAAAGCCGGCTTTCAGCGAACCGTCGTTGTTTATCGCCGATCCCCGGATGGTGGCGTAAATGTGGTCACCGTCCCGCAATGCCGCGGCAAGTGGCTTGAGCAGCACCATGCCGACTCCGCGTCCGAAAATCGTTCCCTGGGCTCTGGCGTCGAATACGCGGCAGTGGCCGTCCGGCGACAGGATCATATCTTCTTGAAAACGGTAGCCCTGGTTCTGCGGCAGGTACACGGAGGCTCCTCCTGCCAGAGCCATATCGCACTCGCCCGAGAGCAGACTCTGGCGCGCCATATGTACTGCCACGAGGGAACTGGAACAGGCAGTCTGGATATTCAGGCTGGGCCCGGTCAGGTTGAGTTTGTAAGAGATTCGGGTAGCCGGGAAATCATTGCCATTGCCCAGTACCGCGCGAATATTGTCAGAGGAAAGGATGAACTCGCGAAAATCCAGCTGACCGCGGAGGTTGTTCAGTAGGTATGTGCTCGTCGATGCGGCGGCGAATGTGCCGATCGCCCCGTTACCCGACAAAGGATCATAGCCCGCATCTTCCAACGCCTCCCACGCAGTCTCGAGCAGGAGCCGTTGTTGGGGATCGATACCCGCCGCCTCGCGCGGACTGTATCCGAAGAAGTCCGCGTCGAACCACTCAACCCCCTCGATCCGGGCGGTCGCTCGTACGTAATAGGGGTCCTCGAGCGCAGCCTCGCTAACCCCGGCCTCGCGTAGTTCCTGCTCGCTGAGGGAATGGATCGACTCTACGCCGGCCACAAGGTTGTGCCAGAACTCATCTATATTTCCGGCCCCTGGAAAGCGGCCCGACATCCCGATAATTGCGATATCCAGGTCGCTCGCTGGGTCGCTCATTATCTGTTGCCCGCCCATGGTACTCTCCTACCGATCGATCAAAGCAGTCACCGGAAAGAGTTCGCCCCGGCTGCCATTCTGTTTTTCGCTCACAAGCTGGAGTACTTTTCTAACGTCACCTTCACGGTAGCCGTTAAGGGCACCGACGTTAACCTCGTCTGTGTCGCACACCCAACGTCGGGACTAGCGACGTCTCCCGCGCATCATCTCGCGACGTCGCTCGCCGCGGTTCTTGCTATCACCCAACTCTGATCTGCTCCCCACTTTGTTTGCGCCCGACAGGTAAACCGCCAGCGTGCGCACGGTCGAATACTGAAACGTCTCGGTCATCGAGATCTTGCGCTTTAGCGTCGCCTGCAGCCGTCCATTGGCCTGTCCCATTACCAGCGAACTGCCTCCCAGATCGAAGAAATTGTCGGTAACGCTCAATTGCTCCAGTCTCAACACCTCTCGCCAGATGCCAGCAATGGTGCTTTCGAGTTCGTTTGCCGGGTGTACCGTACCGCCGGCGGCCTGAACCCCTGTGCGCGAAAGGACCCGCCCCTTCTTACGGTCAATATGCCCCGCTGCACCGATCATTTCCGGCGATGCCTTTTTCAAATGGCATAGTGTGGGCGCCCCGTAGCGATCCTGAATACCCAGCTGCAGTCCAGATGAGCGCGAGGTCAGACGCGCAATCGCATTTGAATCTCCGGTTACCAGTCCGACCAGGGATTGCGCGGGCAACGAGAGATCGTCGGCCAGCCGGCGGACATGCAAGTTGTTTCCGTCGAGGCCCACCAACGTGTGACCCGGTGCGCGCTGCAAGATCGCCAACAAGGAAGACAGACCTTGTCGAGCGGAGATTGCGTAAAAGCCCCGTCCCCGGGCCACATCTTTCATGACATAGCCGCGGCTCATCCCGACGTCATCCCACAGGCTCCATGAGATGCAGTAGGCGCTCAAGTTTGTGGACGCGCGTTGATACTCGGAAAAGCTTTCGAGAAATGCGTTTGCCGCGGCGTACGCGCCGACACCATAACCGCCCATAAAGCCGTTTACTGACGAGAAGGAAACAAACAGCGCGCCGGGCCTATTCGCCAGTAGCTGATGCAGGGCCAAAGAGCCCTTCACCTTGGGGTGGAGGATTGTACCCAACCCTGTCGCGGTTTCCTCTGCCACCGTGCTCTCGTGATAGAGGCCAGCCAGATGGAATACCCCAGCCAGTGTTCGACCAAATTGCTTTTCGGCTTGGCAAACCACATCGCGTAAGCCCTCTGGATCACCGACATCGACGGCAGCGTATAACGTATTGCCTCCGGTATCTGCAGCCAGTGCTTCGAGCGAGCTCAGGGCTTCCGATCGATTGCCGGCATCAAGCACAAGCTTCGTCCGGCCCACCAGGATCAGGCTCGCTTGAAAGTGCTTGAGGAGATAGCGGGCTAGCTCCAGGCCGATCCCGCCAAGGCCGCCGCTCAGAAGATAGAGGCCGCCTCTCTCAATCGGCAACGGGCGGGCCGGTTCGGCGAGAAGATCGGCTCGCTGCAATCTTCGTACCCAACGGCGACCTCTGCGATAAGCCACCTCGGTGTCGCGATGTTGACCCCCGACTTCGTTCAGGATCAACGTTGCGTTCTCCTCATTCGACGCAGTCGGCAAGTCGAGGTGGCAGCAAGCGAGCGTCGGATTCTCCTGCGGAATAGTCTTGAGCAGGCCAAGGAGTGGGGCCTTTTCGAAGGATGGCGCCTCAGGGCCTGCCTGCCCGCTCGCGCCATCTTCGACGGATTGCAGCCCACTGCTGACCACGGTCAGCCGTACCGCCGGTCGACGATTTGCGAGGCCGATTCGGGGCATCTCTGCCGAGCCCAGCGCTTGGGCCAGACGCAGCAAGCTCATCACGCCGGTTGCCTGGGCGCGCTCCAACCCCTCCGGTTCATATGGCTTTGCAAGGTTTTCGCAATACGTCCACAGATGCAGGATCGACTGCGTCTCGAAACCCCTCAGCGCCAGCGCCTCAACTGCCCGCCGGTAGTGATCGCTGTTGCCGGGATCGATGGTCAGTCGCTCGCCCTCGTCGGCAAACTCGCCGCCACGCAATACCAGCACGCATTTGCCGCCCGTCGCGGCAATCTTTCGCTGTAGGCACTCCGCCAGACCGAGAGAGTCGGCGAATATCACCATAGGTCCGATCTCACGCCAGCCGCGCAACTCCGCGCGTCGCCACACCGGCCGGAAAAACCAATCAGGAACTGTGTTAACCCCGCCCATGAGCACTTCGACGCGCCGAACCACATCCGCGAACGCGCCCTCAGCGAAGCTCTTGGCCAATAGCGGGCGCTGGATCTTACCTATGTTTGTTTTCGGTATTGCGTCACGTTCCACGGGAAGGAGATAGTCTGGACTCACTCCCAGCCGTCGCGAAACGGCGCCGCGAATCGTCCGGATCAGTTCCGGCGACACTGTCTCGCAGCCAGCAACCGGATGAAAGAAAATTGCCAGCCGATCCGTTTTCGCGCCGGAGTCACGCACCGCGCAAGCGGCAGTGAAGGACGTTTCTATCCCGTCGACTTCCTCCACCAGACCCTCGATCTCGTGGCACGGATAATTGACGCTGTTGATGACGATCACGTCTTTTTCCCGACCAGTGATGGTCAGCCTGCCCCGCGACAGAAAACCCTGATCCCCTGTCCTGAACCAACCGTCTGCAGTAAATGCCTCGCAGCTTAGGTCTGGCCGGTTGTAGTAGCCGGCCATTACCTGATCGCCTTTCACTTGCAGGCTGCCCGTTGCCCCCTCGACGAGGGGCTGGTCATTCTGATCCACGATGCGTATGGAAAAACCGGGGATCGGACGGCCAACTTCGACGAAAGGGTCGTCATCGCTGCTCGATTCCCGCCGGAAGGTCTCGGAATAGATTGTGCCCGACGAGGTTTCCGACATGCCCCAAACCGGCCACATGGCGTCCGGCGGGAGGCCATAGGGTGCGAGGATCTGCAGGAACCGGCGGGCGGTGCGCGGAACGATCGCCTCGGCGCCGTTTAGCAAATAGCGCAGACAACTCAGATCCCAAACGCCGGCGTGGGTACGCGCCCGTGCGGCGATCTCTTCCGAGTGATCGTTCACCAGGCCGAAAGCGAAGTTCGGCGCGAAGGTGATCGTCACGCGATATCGGTCCACCCACTCCGGCCAGACCAGCGGATCTTGTGTCACCAGATGGGTGGCCGCATGAATCTGTTGACAGCCAAGAAACACATCGCGCAGGTGAAAGTAGATGATCCCCGCGACGTGATCGAGCGGCATCCAATTCAACGTAACAGCGTCGCTGGAAAAGCCGTTCATTTGTGCCGAGCCCGCCGACCGTCGAATCAGGTTGCGGTGATTCAGCATGACCGCTTTCGGATTCCCCGTGCTGCCGGAGGTAAGCATCACGAGAGCTAGATCGGTAGGCTCACCCGCGTGCCACGCGCCGGACGGGCCGGACGCGGCGAGATCTTCCACGCACTCAACCGCCGCCTCCGGGAATTTTAGGGAGCCGAGCGTTGCTCGGATGCGCGCCGCCAGTGCCCGCGTGGTGAGCACCAGGCGGGCGTCCAGTATCTTCCAGACGTTCTGCAGTTTGCTCGCCGTACTCTCCATCCCCTCGAGCGAGGGTGCCAGCGGCGCCGGTACGAAACCACCCAAAACGCAGGCCCAAAAAGCGGTGAGAAAATCCTCATGGTGTATGAACTGAAAGATGACGCGGTCGCCGGGCCGCAGGCCGGCGCGGCGCAATCCGCCCAGAAGGCAATCGGCGTGCGCCAGAAGTTCGGGATACGACAGGAACTGCTCAGCGCTGTCGACGATGGTGCACAAGCCGTGATCGGGGTGTTCCCGCGCTGCGCGTTGCAAGGTCTCTCCCAGCAGGCGTGGGAGCTGATCTGCTGTCTCTAACTCGCCACCGTGACTGATTGCCAGGCGCCGTTCGGTCGAGCCATTTGGCTGCGGGTCCTCCCGCTGCCCCACTGGTTGCTCGACCTCTCGTATTGCGATTTCGCCATTCGCGCGCTCCTGCGGTTCGGAAAATAGCTCCGAGTAATGGATAGACGGCAACTGTTCCCGTCCCAGTTCCACCGAAACCATGGCGTCCTCAACGCCCGCAAGACTCTTAAGCCGATCTTCCCAGCGCCGTTTCAATTCGTCGTCCAGGAGCGGAAGGCCGGCGAGGGAGGCGTCATCAATCTGGCCATCGGCGGTCAACGGCAGTCGCGATACGGCAATCAGATCGTATGCAGAGCGGAAATCCGGGTCGTTGCCGTCTTGCCATTCTTTCTTAAGCGAGGCGACCCATTCGTCGATGCAGTCCGGGCGTACGGACCGCGCGGGCACTACATAAGCCACCATCTGCTCGGGTCCGGGATCCTGCCCGGATTCCACCCGCACTTGCCGCTGAATAACCTTGCAGTCATACACAGACTCAAAAGCAAGCAGCCGTCGCTCTAATGAGATACCTGCGCCAAGCTCGTTAGTCATTTGTCGTCTGTCTTTCTGAACATTCTGCGTTGCATTGACTTATAAAAAGCGGCTCTACTCAAACCGTTTTGGCTGGGCAGGGTTTACATTGAGCACGACGTCGCATTCGAGCGAACGACAATGACAGGTCGTCGGCACGTGGTACTGGCTCGATAGTCGCGAAATCAGACCGCGCCTCGTCAGGGCTTTCTTCGGCGTGGAGACCTGGAGTTGGCCGCTGTCTGCCCAGTCGAGATCCAGCGTTCGCGGATGCGACAAAAAATCGACCGTTCTCATGGACAAGCGCACCCTACGGAAGGAATGAGTTAGTCAGCCGGGGGGAGGCAGAAGCAGAAGACGACCAAAACTTTTGGGGGCCGGCGTATTCGGGCCCAACCTTCAGACCCTTTTCTATCGCCGGCCGGAATAGACGCGCAGACTAATTTTCTTCGACTCAGAGCAACGTTATAGGAAGGACGGTCCCGCCGTCGTCACAAAAACCGCCACCGCTTGTGCAAAGTAGTAACGCTTTTTTGGGTTACTATGGGAAGATCCGCACAGGCGACTCGTGTTCACGGCCCACTTTCCCGCGCAGATGATCGCCGCCTCTTGCGTTGGACGTGCGTGTTGATTTTCGAACACGCCCCGATTCAAGCAAATTGACAGTGACTCAGGGAGCCTGGCTAGAAGGCGACTTGAGCTTCGGCGCCATCGGCCTTCGCAACGTCGGCCGCCGGGACGGCATGGGCACCACGATTCGAGAGATAGTCGCGGAGCCGAAGCGACGGCTCTTCGATCAGCTTCGCCATCACGATTCCCATGACTATGCAAACCGCGTAGTACAGGATGAGTGCTAGGTGCGTCTTCATAATGCGGTACTTCTGAAGTATGAAAATCAGGGGCAGATGCCACAAATAAATGGAATAAGAGTATCTGCCGATTGCGGCTAAGAACCGACCCAAACGACCGCTTAATCCTGTTACCGGTACAGGCACCAAGAGGAACAGACACATCAGAAGGCCGAACCCCAAGTAGATGCAAGTAAAGCCGAAAGTATAAAGAAAAGGGTTGGGTGGCGCGACGACGTCGCCGGGTTGGCCAAAAATGACACAAGGGGATATCAACGCAAAAGACAGTAACGTCAGTATTTTGTGATGCTTCCTCAGGAAAGCCCAGAACCATTCCGTATGGAACTGGCTCCAGTAACCGAGCAGGACGCCGAACAGAAGCGAGTCGATACGTAGATGGGTTGGGAAAAAGTGAGTGAAATACGAGAACTCAGGGACTACGAAATGGGTCACGATGCGGGCACTTAAGACAACAACAGCGACGATCGAACAAAGCAGTGGCAGGCTCCGGAACGGATCAGAAGCACCAGGTTTTGCCGAGCGCACCATGACAAAAAGAGTCAGGGGTAACAGGATGTAGAAATGCTCCTCCACTGCCAGTGACCAGAAATGGCCAAAGGTACCCACAACGTAGCTATCCATGAAGAGAATGTCATGTACGAAGGGCCTCAGAAACCAGTGATGAGGATGCGAACTCCAAAATCCCCAGACCAGGTAGATGACGCTAACAGCATAGAAGGGAGGCCAGATCTTCATTCCACGGCGGAACGCAAATCTTCCATAGGCGATTCGTCCGGTCTGCTGGTATTCGGAAAACAGCAGGCGGGAGATCAGGAATCCGCTGAGAACAAAAAACAAATCCACCCCAGCCCACCCTGCCCCGATCGCCCAGCCGTTCCACCACGAAGCTTGTTTAAGAAAGAAGATATGTGCCGTGAGAACCATAAGTATGGCTATCGCGCGGAGGATATCGAGATTGATGTTTCGCCGCATATGATGTGCTGGCCGGCGCCTCAGCCCCTGGTCTGGATTACAAATTGAGAGCCCCGCTAAAATACGATTTCCTCTTGCTCCGATGGAACTCTCAAAGGGCAAGGCAACAAGTCCTTGATCCGTGTATTCGGATTGCGAACGATGGTTTCGAGCAACTTGCAGTAATCTGCGGCCATGGCCGCGGCTATGCTCGTGTCCAGGACTTCACTATTGAAATTCAGGTATCCCACGAGGCGTCCCCGAATCTCCGCCAGCTGCATGATTAGCTCCGGCCGGTTCATGGCAATCATGGCTCTGGTGCTACGGACTTCTTGCAATGTCATCGCCATATGAGAACTGAGCGTGGATCGGCCGAAATCAAGTGCGTAGCCGCCGACTCCGTCAAAAAGCACGCCCATCACACCGGAACGATCCGTCAGAAAGTTGAAGAATGATTGGAACACCGGGTTCCGCTTCGCAGTCCGCGGCGGCCGCAGCCTTGTGACAAGCAGAGAAAACGGGAATGCCTGGTGGTCGAGTGCCTCCAGAACGGTATCGCGGGCCTGGCCGAGGTACTGGGCGAATGTCGGGTTGCCCGAAAGGTCCGTGCGTAAGGGCAAGAGATTGATAAATAGTCCGATCATGTTTTCCCATCGCGGATCTTCGCGGCCTGAAGCGGACGTGCCTACCACAATGTCTTCCTGGCCTGTGTACCGGTAGAGCAACACTTGAAATGCTGCTAGCAGAAAAGAATATCCAGTCGCTCGGTGTTCCCGGGCAATGCGCTGTGCCTGCTCCCAGGTTTCGGGATCAAAAGCCAGGGTAAGGGCTTGCCCCTGCGCCATCACCGTCTCAGACTGTTCACTTGATGAGGGCAATCGCAGGATTGGCAGCTCGCCGGCCAGCTTCTCTTTCCAGTATTCCCATAGCGCTTCTGATCCTGCTCCCTCAACCACTGCCGTCTCCCAATCGACGAAGTCGCGGTATTCCGCTGCGATTGGCTCCAGATCGGCTTCATTCCCGTTGAGTTCCGCCGCATATAGTTTCCGCAAGTCCTCCAAACACACACGCGCGGACCAATGATCGATGATGATATGGTCCACTTTGAAAAACAGCACATCGTGATCGGAGCAGCGGAAAACTGAGACACAAAACATGGGACGATCGAGAGCCAGCGGCCGTTGGAAATCCTGAAGGATGGCCTCCATTACGCTCTCTTCAGGCCACGAACTCGCTTCCACGAGGCTTACATCCGGGCGGACTTCGGGCAGCACGCGCTGTATGGGGATGCCTGCTTCGTTCTCGAGAAAAACGGTTCGCAGAGCGGAGTGCCGGGCCGTCAACTTGGCAGCCGCGCGCTCGAACGCTTTCCATTCGACAACTGGAGATGCCTTGACGGAAAAGGCGATATTAAAAGCCGGGGAGCCGGGCATGATCTTATGCCCGAACCAATGTTCCTGTTGGCCGAATGACAAAGGGAATTCGAAGGCCGAATCGGCGATTCGAACGGCAGGGGCGCGCAGTTCCGGCTCAGGCAACTCTGTGGCGAGCCGGCCGGCCAGCTCTTCCAAACAGGGACCTTGCAGCAAGCGTACGGTCGGAATCAGCACTTGGAGCTCCGAACTGATTCGGTTTCTGAACTCGAGCGCCATCAGGGAATCGAGACCGAAATCGGTAATAGAGCATGAGGGATCAAGTGTCTCGACGGTGACGCCGAGTATCGGAGCGAGCGTTTCAGCGAGGTATTGAACCAGCTGTCTTTTTCGTTCACCCGGCGACGAATTAAGGAGCTGAAGTACGCGAGATCGGGAATCGCGTACAGTAACGGAGCTCAGCGCAGATTGTGCTGGATTTGAATCTGAAACTGAAGGGCCTTCAATCCTTAGGGCGGAGAAGAATGGCTTGGACATGTATGCGGGGTACAGCGTGGTCCATTGCCGCCAGTCTACGGGCATGACGCATACGTGCCCATGGGGATTCCCGATAAGCCGGCCTAGACAATGCAGGCCTTCCGCGGTCCTCATGCCGCCCATGCCGCGCTCGGAGACCTTCTGCGTCATCGACGACTCCGATCGCGTGGCCATTCCGGCGTCGCTCCAAACCCCCCAATTGATGCTAAGTGCCGGCAGACCCGCTGACCGTCGGTAATCCGCCATCGCGTCCAGGAACGCGTTCGACGCTGCATAGGGGCCGAGCCGTGGTGAGCTCAAAACCGCAGATGCCGAGGAAAACAAGACCAGGAAATCCAGCGATTCGTCTCTCAGGATGTCGTGCAGTAGCCAGGTACCGTCGACTTTGGCTTTGAACAATGCGCGGAAGTCTCCCGCCCTGGCATCCGAAACGAACGTTTGCCGCACCGCGCCGGCCGCGTGTATGACCCCGCGAATAGCCGGCTGGCAATCTTCTTCATATTGTCGAAAGAAGCTTCGGACCGCTCTTTCATCGCCGATATCGACGAAGGCGCTGCGGACCGTAACCCCGAGTTTTTCCAGCTGCAGGATCGTCGAAATCGCACGATCCGCCGGATCTCCGCCCGCAACAGTGCTCCAGGTGGAACGCGGCGGCAGCGGTGTTCGACCCATCAGGATCAATCTTCGGGCGCCCCCACCAACCATCCAGCGTGCAATCTCCAGGCCAAGACCACCGAATCCGCCGGTGATCAAATAAGCTGCATCGGATCTGAAAAGAGAACCGGACGGGTGTTCCGCAGGGAGAGTACGCTCCAGCCGCGCAACCAGACGGGACTCGTTTCGCAAGGCAGCTTGATCCTCGCCTTCCGATGAGAGCAGATGGCTCCATAAAAGGTCGGCGTTCTGGTGATCACCAACCGCCGGATCGAGGTCCACGAGGCCGCCCCAAACTTCAGAGTGTTCAAAGGCGATTGTGCGCCCCAGTGCCCACACTGGAGCTTGCCAGGGCAAAACCGGATCAGTCTCCCGTCCAGTGCATTGAGCACCGCGTGTAACAATCCAAACTCTGACTCCTGGGCGATCCAGTCGCGCGATATCCTGGATCAGATTAGCCAGCATCTGACATGGTTCATCAGCAGACGCTGCCCTTGCATCCAGATAACGCAGGTCGACAATTTCAGAATGGCGTGAAGCCCATCGGGAAAACGTGCCCTCTAGTTCGACAGGGTCATTCACAAACTCGCAGGTGCGACCTGTCGATCGTATTTTGGACGCCAATGCCTCGGCCACGCCCCTGGCATCTGGGAGCACAATCCAATGATCGCGGAGCTTGTCTTCTACGGCTGCGGGAACTGCACGCTCTTGCCAGTTAATACAGTAGAACCATTCGCGGAGTTTGGCCTCATCGAGTTCGTCCGCTGTCTCGGGGTATCCAATCAGGGAATCGACCGCCGCGTTAACCGTTTTTAGGCGCTCTCCTGGGCGGGCTGGCAGCCAATAGCGCTGTCGTTGGAACGGGTAGGTGGGCAGAGGCAGGCGGCGGCGGGGGTAGGGTTGGTCGAAGGCAGCCCAATTGATCTCGGCGCCGTAGACATACAGCTTCGCCAGGCTGTCCAGCATTTGCGGCCACTCTTCGCGTTTGCGTCGTAGCGAGGTCAGCCACAGAGCTTCGGGTGCGTTCAGACATTCTTGCCCCAGTCCGGTCAGAGTTGCACCGGGCCCAACTTCGAGGAACACCATTGCGCCCGACTCACGCAGCGATTCCATCGCCTGGCGAAACCGTACCGGCTCACTCACCTGGCGACGCCAGTAGGCGGCGTGGCTCATCTCATCGCGAGCCACGGGTTGTCCGGTTACGCTCGAGACCAGACGCAGGCGCGGCGATTGAAATTGAATCTCTCTCACCACCGCTTCAAAAGCCTCCTCCATCTCACCCATCTGTGGAGAATGGAAGGCATGAGACACGTTCAGCCGTTGTACGTTGACACCGGTCTCCTTCAGCCGTTGTTCGGCAATATGGAGTTCCTGCTCATAACCGGAAATGACCAGGCTCTCGGGCGCATTGATCGCAGCGATGGTGACTCGTTGTTCCAGACCGCGCAAAGCCTCCCGCACGCAGTTCTCGGGTGCATGGACAGCCGCCATGGCGCCGTGGCCGGCAACCCCCTGCATCAGGCGGCCGCGCCGGGCGATGAGTTTCAATCCGTCCGCCAGCGAGTACACGCCGGCAACCGCTGCGGCTACGTATTCGCCCACGCTGTGCCCCAGCACAGCCGCAGGCTCAATTCCCCAACTCCGCCATAGCATGGCAAGCGCGTATTCGACCGCAAACAAAGCCGGCTGGGTATAGGCGGTCTGCTCCAGCAGATCTGTCGCCGTGCCCCACAGCACCTCAAGCAGTGGTCTTTCCAACTCCCCGCGCAGCAATTCGGCGCATTGCTCGACGGCGGCGCGAAACACAGGTTGCGTGTCGTAGAGCTGCTTGCTCATCCCGGGGAACTGGGCCCCTTGTCCAGGAAACAGAAAGACCGGACGTATGCCTTCGCGATCATGAACGCGGTGTCCCGGTAGGGCTTTCAGCAAGGCACCCCGTAGTTCCTCAGAGGAAGAACCAGTCACCGCCAAACGGTGCTCGAAGTGGGCCCGCCCGGCATTGGCGGTAAAGCACACATCGCCCACCGGCGTCAGGGTCTGCTCTAGCACCTCGGCATAACGGCCGCCCAATTCACGCAACGCCGATTCGGTCCGCGCTGACAGTGCCAGAAGATGCAGCGGCCGCTCGCAAGCAGGCGGCCTAGCCGGAGGCAGAGGCGCCTCCTCCACAATCACGTGCGCGTTGGTTCCGCTGAAACCAAACGAGCTGACACCAGCCACACGCCGCCGCTCGCTCCGGGGCCAAGGCCGTCCATGCACCGGGATCTCCACCGGCACACCACCCCAATCGATGTGCGGGTTCATCTGCTGAAAATGCAGATGCGCTGGAATCTGCTCATGCTGCAGCGCCAGCACCGTCTTGATCAGCCCCGCGATCCCCGCTGCCGCTTCCAGATGGCCCACATTTGTCTTTACCGAGCCCACCACCAGCGGATTCCCTGCCCCCCGCCCCGGACCCAGCGCCGCCGCCAGCGCATGGGCTTCAATCGGATCGCCCAGTGCCGTTCCCGTTCCATGCGCTTCCACGTACCCGATCTCTTCCGGCCTCACCCCTGCCTGTGCCAGCGCAGCTCGGATCACCGCTTCCTGCGCCATGCCGCTGGGTGCCGTGATGCCGCTGCTGCGCCCATCCTGATTGACTGCAGAACCCCGGATCACCGCCAGCACATGGTCCCTATCCGCCTGCGCATCGCTGAGCCGCTTTAGCACCACCATGCCGCAGCCCTCGCCACGCACGAATCCGTCCGCTCGCGCATCGAATGCTTTGCACCGTCCATCCGACGCCATCATGTGCGCCTTCGAAAGTGCAATCGTGGTTTTGGGCGACAAGATGGCGTTCACCCCGCCGGCTAAGGCCATGCGGCACTCGTCTGAGCGCAGACTCTGGCATGCAAGATGCACCGCTACTAGCGAAGCGGAACAGGCTGTATCCACGGCAATGCTGGGTCCCTGCAAACCCAATGCGTACGAAATCCTTCCTGCGGCAATACTCGGTGCGGTGCCGCTGGCTAGGTAAGAGTCGATCGTTTCTTCGCCCCTCGCCAGCAGCAGCGTTTGATAGTCGCTGGCACAGATTCCTACGAAGACACCGGTCGCCGTCCCGCTGAACTTTCGCGGGGAATGTCCGGCATGCTCCAGTGCCTCCCAGCACACTTCGAGCAACATGCGGTGCTGTGGGTCGACGCTATTAGCTTCCCGCCCCGCGATGCCGAAAAACGGAGCGTCAAATTCGTCGATCCGGGAGACAAACCCGCCCCATTTCGAAGCCATCCGTCCAGGCGCATCGATATCGGGGTCATAGTAAGCGGTTATGTCCCAACGATCCTCTGGCACCTCGGAGATTGCGTTCCTTCCGAGTTCGAGCAGCCGCCAGAAGTCTTCTGGACCGCTCTCGGCGCCTGGAAGATGGCAGCCCATGCCAACAACGGCGATCGGCTCGGTTCGGCGTCGTTCCAGTTCTTCGAGTCTGGATTGCTGATCGAGCGCGAGGAGCATCAACCGCTTCGGCGACAAATCCTGGATTCGCCTTTGCGAATCGCTCATTGCGCGCCTCCGAGTCTTTGAGCCAGTATCGTATCTATTTCTTCATCGGAGAGCTCTTCAATGCTGTCCAGGTCGCTCAACTCACTCTTGACCGGCTCCTCAACTGGCCTTTCTTTCCCGCCAAATAAACGCGCATATAGGAACGCCGCGATATCCTCCACCGCCGGATAGTTGAACAGCAGAGTTGCGGGCAGGCTCTGAGAAAACTCTGAAGCGAGCGCGTTGCGAAGCTCCAAAGCCATCAGAGAATCGAGGCCCAATTCCGTAAGGGCTTGCTGCGGGTCGATACGCCGGCCGGGAGGAAGTTCCAATACGTGAGCGGCGAGCACTCGTACATGATCTTGAATCAGCTCCAGTCGGCTTGATTGCGGAGCATCGAATAGCTGTTCATAAAGCCTGTTTTCCGGTTCGCGCTCTGTATGCGCGGCGGCAACCTCTCGCCCCGCCTGGCTGAGAAATGGGTGGCTTCCGTAGAGTGTCTTATATGTGTTCCAATCGACTGCTGCGATGCATATCTGAGCCGACCCGGAGAGCAGTGTCTCACCCATGGCGGTGAGAGCCGAATCGACCGGCATGAGCTTGAGCGGCGACTTGCGCCGCACCTGGGTTACCGAACGTGCGGCCATCCCTGTTTCTGCCCATCCGCCCCAATTGATCGATAGCGCGGTCAGTCCGCTGTTCCTGCGATAACATGCCAGGGCGTCCAGGAATGCGTTGGCGGCCGCATAGCTTGCCTGCCCGGATGAACCCGTCAGCGACGCCACCGACGAAAACATAACGAAAAACTCAAGCTCTCGGCCCGCGGTGAGCCGGTGCAGGTTCCACGCCCCCGCGATCTTCGGGGCGAGCACCTTCTCCATTCGGTTCGCAGTCTGTTGCGTCAAAACGCCGTCATCCAGTACGCCGGCGCAGTGGACAAGGCCGCCAAGGTCGGATATGTCGCGAAAAACCGTTTCCATTTGCAGCATGGAGGCGACATCCGCGGCGTACGTCTCCACGCGTACTCCTTCTCGTCGAAGTTTCTCAACCACTACGGTTGCTTCCTCCGTCGGAGTCCGTCGCCCCAACAAGGCGAGCTTTCGCGCACCCCGGCCAGCCATCCATGTCGCAACCTTCAGGCCGAGCCCGCTCAGGCCGCCGGTAATGAGATAGGTCTGATCGGGGTTGAAGCGTGGGACGGGGCCAGAGGGTGGAGCGCGGCGCACCAGACGCGCCACATACGCTTGTGCACCGCGAAAAGCGACCTGATCTTCTTGTTGTGAATTCTGCACCGCTTTGAGAATCTCTGCACAGCTTTGGCTTACCGGAGCAACGGGATCAAGGTCCAGAAGACCACCCCAGCAATCCGGATGCTCAAGGGCAACGGTTCTGCCCAGCCCCCAGAGCGGAGCTTGCACAAGATTCAATCCAGACTTCCTGGGAACGACCGGTTGTGCTGCTGAGGTCACCATCCATAAGCGTGCGCGACTCTGCGCGGCTACTACTACCTTTACTGCCGCCAGTGCGTCCGCAAGTTGTTTGGTTTGGCAGTTTGCGAGATCATCGTGTGCAGCGCTTGTCAGATAAACTACGAGATCGTAAGCCTTGCTGTGGAAATGAGCAGCTATGTCCTCCGACGAATTGGCAACAGTGGCTTGACCGCCACATTCCCCAATTTGGTAAGACAGCTCTGAGGCAAGATCGCTGCTGTCTGAAACAATCAGCCATCGACGGCCTGTGACTTCACTCAACGAGCCAGGCTCCCAAGTTACGGGTTGCCATGCAATCTCATAAAACCAGTCAGACGACACTTGATTGGCCGGGGCGTCGACTTCACGCGACGTCTGCCTTTTCGAACTGCTGGCTGCTGGCAGCCAATAGCGCTGTCGTTGGAACGGGTAGGTGGGCAGAGGCAGGCGGCGTCGGGTATAGGGTTGGTCGAAGGCAGCCCAATTGACCTCGGCGCCGTAGAGATACAGCTTCGCCAAGCTGTCCAGCATTTGCGGCCACTGTTCACGTTTGCGTCGTAGCGAGGCCAGCCACAGAGCTTCAGGGGTGTTCAGACATTCTTGCCCCAGTCCGGTCAGAGTTGCACCCGGCCCGACTTCGAGGAACACCATTGCGCCCGACTCAGGCAGGGATTCCATCGCCTGGCGAAACCGTACCGGCTCACTCACTTGACGGCGCCAGTAAGCGGCGTGGCCCATCTCGTCGCGAGCCACGGGTTGCCCGGTTACGCTCGAGACCAGACGCAGGCGGGGCGGTTGAAATTGAATCTCTCTCACTACTGCCTCAAAGGCCTCCTCCATCTCACCCATCTGTGGAGAATGGAAGGCATGAGACACGTTCAGGCGTTGCACGTTGGCGCCGGTCTCCTTCAACCGCTGCTCGGCGATTTGGAGAGCCTGCTCATAACCGGAAATGACCAGGCTCTCGGGCGCATTGATCGCAGCGATGGTGACCCGTTGTTCCAGACCGCGCAAAGCCTCCCGCACGCAGTTCTCGGGTGCTTGGACAGCGGCCATGGCGCCATGGCCGGCAACGCCTTGCATGAGGCGGCCGCGCCGGGCGATGAGTTTCAATCCGTCGGCCAGCGAGTACACGCCGGCAACAGCTGCAGCTACATATTCGCCCACGCTGTGCCCCAGCACAACCGCAGGCTCAATTCCCCAACTCCGCCATAGCACGGCAAGCGCGTATTCGATCGCAAACAAGGCTGGCTGGGTATAGGCGGTCTGCTCCAGCAGATCTGTCGCCGTGCCCCACAGCACCTCAAGCAGCGGTCTTTCCAACTCCCCGCGCAGCAATTCGGCGCATTGCTCGATGGCGGCGCGAAACACCGGTTGTGTGTCGTAGAGTTGCTTGCCCATCCCGGGGAACTGGGCCCCTTGTCCAGGAAACAGAAAGACCGGACGTATGCCTTCGCGATCATGAACGCGGTGTCCCGGTAGGGCTTTCAGCAAGGCACCCCGTAGTTCCTCAGAGGAAGAACCAGTCACCGCCAAACGGTGCTCGAAGTGGGCCCGCCCGGCATTGGCGGTAAAGCACACATCGCCCACCGGCGTCAGGGTCTGCTCTAGCACCTCGGCATAACGGCCGCCCAATTCACGCAACGCCGATTCGGTCCGCGCTGACAGTGCCAGAAGATGCAGCGGCCGCTCGCAAGCAGGCGGCCTAGCCGGAGGCAGAGGCGCCTCCTCCACAATCACGTGCGCGTTGGTTCCGCTGAAACCAAACGAGCTGACACCAGCCACACGCCGCCGCTCGCTCCGGGGCCAGGGCCGTCCATGCACCGGGATCTCCACCGGCACACCACCCCAATCGATGTGCGGGTTCATCTGCTGAAAATGCAGATGCGCTGGAATCTGCTCATGCTGCAGCGCCAGCACCGTCTTGATCAGCCCCGCGATCCCCGCTGCCGCTTCCAGATGGCCCACATTTGTCTTTACCGAGCCCACCACCAGCGGATTCCCTGTTCCCCGCCCCGGACCCAGCACCGCCGCCAACGCATGGGCTTCGATCGGATCGCCCAGTGCCGTTCCCGTTCCATGCGCTTCCACGTACCCGATCTCTTCCGGCCTCACCCCTGCCTGTGCCAGCGCAGCTCGGATCACCGCTTCCTGCGCCATGCCGCTGGGTGCCGTGATGCCGCTGCTGCGCCCATCCTGATTGACTGCAGAACCCCGGATCACCGCCAGCACATGGTCCCTATCCGCCTGCGCATCGCTGAGCCGCTTTAGCACCACCATGCCGCAGCCCTCGCCACGCACGAATCCGTCCGCTCGCGCATCGAATGCTTTGCACCGTCCATCCGACGCCATCATGTGCGCCTTCGAAAATGCAATCCCGATTTCTGGCGACAGAACTACTGTCACCCCGCCCGCTAAGGCCATGCGGCATTCCTGCATGCGCAGTGCCTGGCAGGCCGAATGCAGTGCCACCAGGGAAGACGAGCAGGCGGTGTCGATCGACATGTTCGGCCCGTCAAGGCCGAGAATGTATGAGATCCGGCCACCCGCCACACTCCGTGCGACCCCTGAGGCGAAGTAGGTATTAAATCGCGTCAGATCACCGTCGCGATAGGTCAGCAGTGCGTATTCGTCGCTCGTCAATCCGACAAAGACACCGGTTCGAGAGGAGGCGAGATCGCGCGGTCCCTGCCCGGCGTTCTCGAGAGCTTCCCAAGCCACTTCCACAAGAAGCCGCTGCTGTGGATCCATGTACGCCGCTTCACGCGGCGATATTCCAAAAAACTCCGGGTCAAACTCGTCCACTCGGTCGAGAAATCCTCCCCAGCGAGTGGAGAGTTTTCCCGGCGCATCTGGATTGGCGTCATAGTAGTCATCTATTTTCCAACGCGATTCTGGAGTCTCGATAACCAGGTCGCGCCCCTCACTCAGTAGCCTCCAGAAACTAGCGGGATCGTTTGCGCCTGGGAACCGGCATCCCAAACCGATGATGGCGATCGGTTCATTGCGGCCTCGTTCGGATGCGGCGAGGCGCGCCTGCATATTCTCGAGGGCAAGGTACGCCTGCTTCAGTAGCGCGAGGTGTGAAGAACCGCTCGGGATCGATTCCGCGGAGCTCATGGGTTTGCGTCCTTCATATTCCTCTCCGTAGCCGATTCTCAAAGCGCTGCGTGACGACCTGACAGTTGGGAGGACGGAAGTTCGAGATCCGCGGCGATGAGGTCGAGAATTGAGCTACGCGTCTGTACCGGGAAGAAATGGCCTCCTGGAAACACCTCGAGCCGAAATTGGGAGGATGTTTGGTGCCGCCAATCCGAGGCCTCGGATTCAGGTGTCATCCAATCCGCAGAACCACAGAGACAGGTTATGGGGAAAAAGAAAGGCGACTCTTCCGTGTATTGGTAGGTTTCGATAACGGTTAAATCGGCGCGCAAACCTGGCATCAGGAGAGCGCAAAGTTCTTGATCGGCGAGTACCTCCTCCGGGATACCTCCGTAACGCCGTTGAATCTCTTGAAGAAGATTGTTGTCATCCAACGGGTGCAATAAAGAGTGGCGCCAGCGTACTTGCGGACCGGAAGAGGCCGCGACAAATAAATGAACTGGCAAAGGCAGCCCTCTTCGTCTGAGTTCCCTGGCCACTTCGAATGCCACTTTGGCGCCGAGGCTGTGGCCGAACAGCGCGTACGGTCGATCGAGAAATTCAGTCATCGCCCCGGCAATCGAAGAGACCAGTATCCCCATGGATTGCAAGGGTTTTTCGCGCAGCCTGTTTTCCCTTCCCGGCGGCTGAACTAAAGTAACCTCAATTTCCTCGTGGCAATGTTCGGACCAGCTTCGAAAAGAGCTGGCACCCCCTCCCGCTCGCGGGAAACAAAACAGTCGGAAACGAGCACGAGGGCGCGTAATGGGGCGAATGATCCAAGGATGGGCCTCGGGCATAATGCATCACTTTAGCGGGGGAGATCGCATTATAACCCAGCCCGCACGTCCACGATACCAACGGACCGTAGCCAATGATTCGTCGTGCGCGACACGCCGAAAGTACTTCACGGGTCGCGACCTCAATAGGGTGCAATACCCTGTTAATATCTTTCGGTCCCTTTGTGGTTGACGTCGGTCACTTGACCAAATATTCTTTAGGCACCTGTAGTACCGTACCGCTTCCTATCCCCCCTTAAGAAATCCGACGGACTAGTCATATCTTTGCAGTAGCCGGTTATGACTGCACAACGGCACTCCATGCGCGAAAAAGCAACGATCGAGTTCCTTTCTTATCTGCGAACACTTGGGGTGCGCCTGGCTGTCAAAGACGACAAGCTAAGTTGCACGGCACCGAAGGGTGTGTTGACAGCGTCGCTTGCGGAAGAATTAAAGGAGCGCAAGCCCGAAATCATGCTCTTGCTGGGGCAGAACTCTGGCCGGCAGATTCCGCCCATTGCCCGTCTGGGGCGGCATGAATATGAGCCCTCCGCGGGGCAGCGGCAGCTTTGGTTCCTCGACCGCCTTGATCCCGAAAGCTCCGCGTATAACATCTCATTCTCGGTGCGCCTGACGGGAACCATTGATTGTGCGGCGTTCGAGAGGGCAATCCGCGAGATTATCAGGCGACACGAGGTGCTTCGGACCGCGATCGTCGAGGTGGAAGGCGCACCCATTGCGTTGCTGCGGGACGGCGATTGGAGCCTGGATTACTACTCCGTAAGGCATCTGCCCGAGCATGATCAAGATTCCGCGATGCGCAAAATTTTCAGGGATGAAGGCCGCCAGCGATTCGATCTGGCGGCTCCGCCTCTGCTACGTGCATGCCTCATCGCCATTGGGGACGATGAGCATGTCCTCGGGGTGATCGTTCATCACATAGCCGCGGACGGGCACTCCATGAAAGTCTTCTTCGAGGAACTGATCGTCCTGTACCATGCCTTCTCCAGCGGAGCCTCATCACCGCTTTCCGAACTACCAGTTCAGTACTCCGATTACGCTGTGTGGCGCGCTGTGAATTTCGAGCGCGACCCCCTCGAATCTGAAATCCGTTATTGGAAGGAAAAGTTGCGCGAACCGCTGCCGGTAACTGAGATGCCGACAGACCGGCCTCGACCCGCGAAGCCTTCCCCGAATGGCGGCCGGTTGCTTCAGCTTTTGCCGCCCGAGACATTGGAGAGTGTGCGTCGTTTCAGCCACTCGGCAAACACCACTCCTTTTGTCATTCTTCTGGCAGCGTTTTATTTACTTGTCTTTCGGTATACGCGCCAGAATGACCTCGTTGTAGGGTCGGCTAGTTCGGGCCGGGGACGGTCCGAGATCGATGGCTTGATTGGACTATTTATCAACAATCTGGTGTTACGGGTCAGCCTGGAAGATGATCCAACAGTCACAGAGTTAATCGGCCGCGTTCGCGACACCGTTCTTGGCGCATTCGCCAACGAAAATGTTCCGTTAGAACGTTTGGTGGAAGCGGTGCAACCGCATCGCGACGCAACTCGTGCCCCCTTGTTTCAAACCATGTTTGTCTATCAGAACCGCGTCTCCTCCTTGCCGGAGCTCCACAAGCTTAAGAGCGAAGTAATTCTCTCCGATACGGGCAATGCGCGTTACGACCTCACTGTCGAGGCTACGGAGTGGAAGGACAAACTACTGCTAACTTGGGAATACAGCACGGACTTGTTTGATGGTTCGACGATTGAGCGATTTCAGCGACACTATCGAACCCAACTTGAAAGTTTGATCGATAACCCCCTTCAAACTGTTTCCGCCCTGCCCTTACTCAGCCCGGAAGAGCGGTCGCAGCTCGCGCGTTCAGCCACTGTGGAAGCAGACTATCCCAGAGAGCTCTGTTTACACCAATGGATCGAAAAGCAGTGCGCGCTGACTCCAGATGCAGTTGCGATTGCCTTTCAAAATCAGACCCTCACCTACCGGGGTTTGGACTGGCGCAGTAATCAGCTGGCCCGTCATCTCGAGTCATTGGGCGTGGGGCCGGAAGTCCTTGTGGGCGTGCTTCTGGAACGTTCCATCGACATGGTGGTGGCTCCGTTGGCGGTGCTCAAAGCTGGAGGTGGGTATATTCCCCTCGACCCGTCGTATCCAAGGGATCGGCTGGCCTTCATGCTCGAGGATTCAGGGGCGGCGGTTCTTATCACGCAAGAGTCGCTGCTGCCCAACGTACCAGTTTCGAACGCTGTAACCGTCTGCATCGAGCGCGTGCCGCAGTTCTACGAATCGGAAGCCGTCGAGCCGCCTCGCAGTGCGGTCCACTCGCAGAATTGCGCATACGTCATCTACACCTCCGGTTCCACCGGAACGCCCAAAGGTGTGCAAGTGCCCCATCGTTCGTTAGTCAATTTCTTGGCTTCGATGCAACGCGAACCCGGGATGGGCGCATCCAATCGCTTGCTCGCCGTGACCACTCCCTCTTTCGATATCGCGGGATTGGAACTTTATCTTCCCCTGGTCAGTGGTGCGCGCGTGGTCATAGCTCCGAAATCTGCAGTCGTCGACGGCAAGGCCCTGGCACGCATGCTCGATGAGGAATGCATTACCGTGATGCAAGCGACGCCCGTAACCTGGCGTCTGCTCCTGGAGTCGGGATGGCAAGGTACTGCCGGGCTCAAGATTTTGTGCGGTGGCGAAGCGCTCGGCCGAGAGCTGGCGAATCGGCTTGTTGAGACCGGCGCCCAGGTTTGGAATCTCTATGGACCAACCGAGACGACCATCTGGTCGGCTCTCCACCGGCTCGAGTTCGGCGAAGGAGTGGTACCGATTGGCAGCCCCATTGCCAACACCCAGCTTTATATTCTCGACGATCGTTTTGAGCCGGTTCCCCTGGGCGCGGTAGGGGAATTATTCATAGGGGGCGATGGCGTCGCTCGTGGATACCTCCACCGGCCCGATCTCACCGCGTCACGTTTTCTGGTTGATCCGTTCCACGCCGGCGGCCGGATGTATCGAACCGGTGATCTGGCGCGAATGCGTGCGTGCGGCGTGATTGAATACCTGGGTCGCGTGGATGCCCAGGTCAAGCTACGCGGGTTCCGCATCGAGCTGGGGGAGATTGAAACTATTCTGGAACGGCAACCGGGCGTCAAGCAGGCGGTCGTCGTGGTGCGCGAGGACTCCGGTGGCGACCCCCGTCTGACCGCTTATATCGTCGCTATCGAGCACGGGACATTAGCCGCAGATACTCTCCGGGAAGCACTCGCAGAAAAACTTCCCGATTATATGGTCCCCGTTGCATACGTTTTTTTGAACAAGCTTCCGCTCACACCAAATCGTAAGGTGGATCGATTAGCTCTACCCGCAGCCACCGCGGATGCTTCCCGTTCTGCAAGGTACGTGGCTCCAAGAACGGATTCCGAAAAACAGGTTGCCGCAATCTGGCAAGTGTTGCTCGAGAATGTGAACGTCGGTGTCACCGAGAATTTCTTCGATCTAGGTGGACATTCGCTTCTAGTCGTTCGATTGCAAGCGCGCCTCCGCCAACAATTCGGTTGGGAGCCTCCATTGATTGATTTGTTTCAATATCCGACAGTCGCATCGATCGCCCGACTCATTGACCGGCGGGCGGCGGATGCGAGGATGGCAACTGCCATAAACGGGGATTAAGATGCAAGCAACATCTGATCCGGCCATTGCGGTTATCGGAATGGCTGGCCGGTTTGCGGATGCTCCGGATGTCCAGGAATTCTGGCTTAATCTGGTGCACGGCCACGAATCTCTCAAGACTTTCTCCGATGCAGAGTTATTGAGTTCCGGAATTCCCCCCGCCCTCATTGCGCGCCCTGATTTTGTCCGTAAGGCATCCATCATGGAAGGGACTGATCTGTTCGATGCCGTCTTCTTCGGATTCAACCCACGAGAGGCGGAACTCATTGACCCGCAGCATCGAGTTCTCCTGGAGTGCGCCTGGGAGGCGATGGAAGATGCCGGGTATGGCGGGGATAATCAAAAAAACGTTGGAGTTTATGCCGGCGCGGGCATGAACTCCTATGTTGTAAATCTAATATCTCGTCCAGACATCACACAAAGCTCAGGCCATTATCAGTTGATGCTTGCCTCCGACAAGGACTTCCTGGCAAGCCGCATTGGCTACAAGCTGGACCTTCGCGGCCCTTGCATTACGGTGCAGACCGCCTGCTCCACATCGTTGGTCGCGGTTCACGTGGCCTGCCAGGCTTTACTCGCACGCGATTGCGATATGGCGCTTGCGGGAGGAGTCTCTCTGCATTTCCCGCAGAAAACGGGTTACCTTTTCCAGGAGGGTATGATCTTTTCGCCGGATGGGCATTGTCGCCCCTTCGACGCCGATGGTCGCGGAATCCACAATGGGGAAGGTGCGGCGATCGTGGTTCTTAAACGCCTTGAGGACGCCCGTCGCGATGGCGATTCCATACGAGGCGTGATCTTGGGTACGGCAGTCAACAACGACGGTGCCGATAAGATCGGTTATACGGCTCCCAGCATCGATGGACAGGCCAATGTACTTTCAGCGGCGCTTCGCGCTTCCGGCGTCGATGCGGCATCTATCACCTACATCGAAGCCCACGGCACCGCTACGCCTCTAGGCGATACGATCGAGTTCGCAGCCTTGTCCAGAGTCTACGGCGGCTCTGATATTCCCTGCACGATTGGTGCGGTCAAGAGTAATGTTGGCCACCTGGACGTTGCAGCAGGAGTGGCGGGTCTGATCAAGTCCTTACTCGCGCTGCAGCACCAAAGGATTCCGCCAACGCTTCATTTCCGACGGGGGAACCCGCAGCTGCCGTGGGAGGGCAGTCGCTTCCATATCAACACAGCGATCCAAGATTGGCCCGAGGGCCCAACGCCTCGCAGAGCCGCGGTTAGTTCCTTCGGTATCGGGGGGACCAACGCACACGTTGTTCTCGAAGAGGCGCCGCGAGAGGACGAGGCTCGGACTCTGTGGCCCCAGCAATTGCTGATCGTTTCGGCCGTCACGGCATCTGCATTGGATGCAGCCGTCCGCCGCCTGGCATCCCATTTGCAATCGCGGTCCGATGCTTGCCTTCCCGATGTTTGCTACACCATGCAGGTCGGAAGAAAACACTTTCCCCATCGGCGCGCGCTCGTCTGCTCCAACCTTGCACAGTTGAAAGATGCCTTGCAGGAGCCCTTGGCGAAAGAATTTGCCGCGGGCGTGCAGAACTCGGCGAACCGTCCTCTAGCCTTCATGTTTACCGGACAAGGTGCGCAATACCAGGGAATGGGGCGCGATCTGTATGCCTTTCAGCCCACCTTCCGCCACAATCTCGATCTCTGTGCAGATCTGGTGCACAAAGAACTCGGCCTGGATTTGCGAGATCTGTTGTACGGCTCGCGACCTGCCGCTGAGTTGAACGAGACCAGGATCGCGCAGCCTGCATTGTTCGCCCTGGAATTCGCGTTGGCGCGTATGTGGATGCAGTTCGGCATTACCCCTGTCGGCATGATCGGTCATAGCCTGGGAGAATTCGTCGCAGCTTGTCTTGCCGGAGTGTTTACGCTAGAGGATGCCCTGCGGGTGGTTGCATTCCGCGGCCAGCTCATGCAAAGTATGCCGCGTGGCAGCATGCTTTCTGTAGCTCTCGGCGAGGAAGAATTGTTGCCCTTGATCGATGGCGTCGTCTCCATCGCCGCAGTGAACAGCCGTTCGATCTGCACGGTTTCGGGTCCCGAAGAAGAGATTGCAAAGCTTCAGGGTCGTCTCGAAAGTAAGGCAATCGCGTGCAGTCGGATTCACACCTCCCATGCCTTCCACTCAAGCATGATGGAACCCGCTATGTCTCCCTTTCGGGACTTTTTGGGCAAGATCGACTTACATCGCCCGATGATTCCCTTCATCTCAAACATCACCGGGGACTGGATTACTCCTGGGGATGCAGTCGATCCGAATTATTGGGCCAGGCATCTTCGTGAAAAAGTGCAATTTCGCAGAGGGATCACGGTACTGGCTGGTTCCTCCGACAGTGTGCTGCTTGAAGTCGGACCTGGCCATACCCTGACCGCCCTTGCCCGTGAAGGCGAATTGGGCAGATCCTCCGGTGAGGTTCTCTCATCCCTACCGCACGCCAAAGATGCGAGACCGGCAGCAAGTCATGTCTTGAGTACCTTAGGCGCTCTTTGGCTCAAGGGAGTGGAGATTGATTGGCAAGGCGTGCACCAGGGAGAGTCTCTCCATCGAATCTCGATGCCGACCTACCCGTTCGAACGAAGCCGGTTTTTCGTCGAACCCGGCGCCCCGGGTACTTTCGATTTCACGTTCTCCCCGTCTTCCGAAAGGCTGAACTTCGAAGATTGGTTTCACGTGCCTTCCTGGAAGCGTACGATTTCCCTTGGCGCGGAAACAACATGCAAGGGCCTTGGTCCCTGGGTCATCTTTGCCGACACCGCAGGTCTTGCGGATGCTTTCGTCAGCACTTTATCGGCGCGCAATGAACTATTCGTTCGAGTGAACACCGGAAGCACATTTTCCTTCGACGGCAATGCAACCTACATCATCGATCCCACCTCGATGAAACAATATCGGGACCTGCTGGGGGACCTTTTTCGCAGGCGCCTCGTTCCGCGCTCGGTACTATTCGGTTGGAGCCTGCAATCTGCGAAAGAATCGCTCCATAATCTGATTCGGCTGGCCCAGGCTTTTGGCGAACACGGCTATAGCGAACCCGTCGATTTTGTCATCCTTTCCGCGGGAATGTACAGGGTGCAGGGAGACGAAGACGTGGATCCCGAGCTAGCGCTCCTGCTCGGTCCCTGCAAAACGATTCCTCTTGAATTCCCCAACATCAGGTGCCGCGTTGTCGATCTTTGCGTCGCTGACGGTTTTGAAAAGTCAGCATACCTTCTCTCTGCGGAACCCGCCGCGGCATCTCCCCGCCACGGCGTGGCATACCGGAGAGGCTTTCGATGGGAGCAATACTTTGAAGCTGTAAATCTCCCGGCAGCGACCGACCGGATCCGCCCGGGTGGTGTCTACCTCATCACCGGCGGAATGGGCGGCATTGGCCTTACTCTCGCGCGTTATCTCGCTTCGTTTCGCGCGCGGCTCGCTCTGATCGGGCGCAGCCCTGTTCCCCCTCGGAACGAATGGCAGTTGTGGCTCGACTCACATTCCGGGGATGATCGCGTGAGCGCCCTTATCCAGGAGTTGCGAGAGTTGGAGGCACTTGGCGCTGAAGTGTTGCCACTCGCCGCCGACGTATCGAATGCCGATGAGATGCGCTCGGCGATCGGCACGGTTCACGAGCGCCTCGGGCCGATAGAAGGTATTGTGCATTCGGCTGGGATTGCAGGCGGGGGGTTGATCCAGATCAAAACAACAGAGGCGACCGAGCGCGTACTCGCGCCAAAAGTCAGGGGAACACAGATCCTTCGTTCTCTCACGCAGCGAGATCCCGTCGATTTCTTTGTTGTATGTTCCTCGATCAACTCCGTAATCGGCATGGTCGGAGGAGTCGATTACACTGCGGCGAATGCGTATCTCGATGCGTATGCAATCGCGGCTAATGACCAGGGTCCGGCTGTGTTCATGTCGATTAATTGGGATGCGTGGCAAGAGGTAGGGATGGCAGTCACCACCCAATTGCCTCGGGAAATGCAGGCCGGAAGGCTCGCTTCCTTGCAAACGGCGATCCGGCCGAGAGAAGGTGTTGAGGTATTTCGGCGTGTGTTGGCGGCGCGCCTTCCCCAAGTGACGGTTGTAACCCGTGATGTGCTTTGCGGCGCGAACCCGATTCCCGAATCTGCCGGTGATCCGTCCGAGCTGCCGAAAGTTCAGGATCAGGATAATGATGCGGGAGTCTCCACCGGCCATGCTCGTCCCGACCTGGCGACGCCATTCAAGGCGCCTGAGACTGAAGTTGAGGACATGATTGCGAAGATCTGGCGAGAGGCGCTGGGGCAAAGCCAAGTTGGGCTGGACGACAATTTCTTCGACCTGGGTGGTCACTCGCTGATCGCAACCAGCATCCTGTCTCGCGTGAGGAATGCTTTCAACATAAGTTTGCCGCTTCGCGTGATTTTTGAAACACCAACGGTTCGATCCCTCGCGGAGCACGTCGAAACCCTGATCTGGAACATATCGAGCGATCCCGGCGGGGAAGATTCAGGACAGCGAGAAGAAGTGGAAATCTGATCGGGACGCCCGGCTGACGCCTCTCGTCAGAGCGCGGCCCGTGTGGATTCGAACCTAACAGCGCCAAGCGAATCCTCCCTAGTACTGGGTCAAAGTTCCTTCTTTCCTGCCGTTTCGAATTGCGGCGGCGAAGATTGCCAGGCTCGCAGGGAGAAGGATCACGGCAATCACGAACAGCGTTCCGACGGGCCTGGCTACGGACATAATCGAGTCCCCCTTGAGCATCGTCAGACGCAGCGCGTCGAGAGAGTACCTGATGGGAACCAGAACGGATAGCTTCTGCATCCAAGTGGGCATAACATCGATAGGGAAATAAGCCCCTCCCAGAATACTGGCGAAGCCGCCGAAGACCCACATAATTGGGTCGCCTTTCTTAAGCCAGACAATTGCGGACGCAGACAAAACGCCAAAGGCTACGAATATCGCGACAGAAACGATTACAACCAGAAGCGTTGCGGGAACATTCATACCGCTCAGGTCGACCCCGAACAATAGCACACTGCCCAGCAATACCAGGAATAACTGCACTGCTCCGGAAATAAGGCTGTAAAAGGAAGACATCAGCACAACCGTAATGGGCCCAGTCTGGCTACTTAACATCGCTTCCAGACAGCCTGTAACTTGAGCAGAGCGGATTGATTCCGAAAACATTTTCAGCACCAGATCGAAGTAACGGGCGAACGCAACGCCGATGATGACAAAAGGAAAGTACTGACTTCCGTACCGGCTCAACGAGGCGGTCGCCTTCGGGGCAACGAGATCGCCGATAAAATGGAAAATCACAAGAAGCATGATCGATTCGACGATGCCCAGAACAAAAGAGGCTTGGTAGCCGGATTCAATAGAAAAATCCCGCCTTACGAAAGCCCACGCTTTATGAAGCAGAGTTCTCATGATTCCTCTCCGCCAAACTTCGACGGTAATATTGCAGGAGCGTGGTTCCGTTAGCAGTGCAATCGGCGATTGAATCAAATGCCTTCAGGCGCCCACCGTCAACGATCATGACTTTATTGCATAAAGTCATGGCCTCCTCTAGCCGGTGAGTCGCGATCAGCAGCGTTCTGCGCGAGTTCTGGTAAATTCCAGCCAAGATCAAATCGACCATTTCGTCGCAGGCTATCGGATCGAGTGCGCGGGTCGGTTCGTCCAGAATAAGTACGTCCGGGTCGGCGATCAGAACTCGGGCCAATGCCAGACGTTGCTTCATACCTGAACTATAGTCGGATACCGGTTTGTCGCCTGCTTCTCGGAGACCGACCAGCCCAATCAGATAGTGAATGCGATCCCGAAGATGTGCGCCGGAAAGATTATCCAGCGCGCCAAAAAACTCGAGGTTCTGCACGCCGCTTAAACGCCAGAAGAAGCTCCTCTCCTCGTTGAAAACGAACCCAACGGATTTCCGAGCAGCCACATTGTCCTGGAGCGTATTGAAACCGTTCACAGAGACCTCACCGCGTGTCGGAAGCAACAAGCCGCCTATTAACTTAAGCAATGTGGTCTTGCCTGCCCCGTTCGGGCCCATCACGGCAATCCGGTCCCCGCACTGGACATTGAGCGTCGCATGCGTTAACGCGGTACACACGCGGCGCGGGCTGAACGGAGAGGTTATCCATTCACGGTACCGCTTGGCGATCGGGAAACGCATCGTCACGTCGCGCACGGAAATGACAGTCGCATCCTCACGATGCTGATCTTGGGAAGCTGGAACACTCAATGAGTCTAGTCTCGTCACCCTACACTAACCTCGGTTCGATCTGGCTGCGCGCTCGGCTCCGCCAGGGCTTCGTCGATGCATTTGAGAATCACCTGCGCGACCTCTTTGCCATGGTGTGTCAGCATTGTGTAGTGGTCTCCCGAAATCGTGTGCACGTCTACACCGCTCTGGACACTGCCCGTCCATCCAAGATCCTTATCGACGCGTGCCTGCTCCTCATTCACGATGAGCGTAATGCGTCCCGGATATGGTTCCGGAGTGTGACTGTACAGTAGACGCCGATAGCGAACCCGTGAACGGTAGAATCGATCATTGGCGACAGCTTGTTCGGAAGGCGAAATCTTGAATTTGCGTCGAACCAGCTCTCCAATGAGTTCACCCCGTGTTTTTACCGTCGGACGAATAATCTCGCACATTACTTCTACGATGTGGCTGAGTCTTTCCCGCAAGAAGAATAGATCGGTGAGAAGAATCCGCAGCTTGCTCGGCCGCTCTGTATCGAGAAAAACCATCAGCCGTACTTCCTCGCCTTCTCGTAAAAGCAATTGTGCAAGCTCGAGGGCTGCTATACCGCCAACACAATGACCGCCTAAAAGGTATGGGCCCTTGGGTTGAACGGCGCGTAACTCAGTGAGGAATTCACCGGTCAATTCTTCGACAGTGGTGTAATCCTCTCTGCCGCCTTCAATCCATCGAGGTCTGAATCCGAAGACCGGCTGGTCCATTCCAAGCGTTGGAATCAGTCGAGACAGCACCAGCAACGTATCATCTGGATTTTGATAACCGGCAACGAAAAATAAGGGAGTGCGCGTACCGTTAGGCTGCGCCGGCACCAGACAGTTCCATCCGGGTATCTCGCTCGTGTACTGATAGCCGCGTGTGTTGACATCATAAGTGATATGCCTGGAGAGTCCTGCAATCGTCGGATCGATAAAAATGCACCGCAGAGGCAAATCCATTCCCAGAGCGGATCGTAGCCGCGCTATGAGTCGGGCCGCGGAGAGCGAGTGGCCGCCCAACTCGAAGAAGTTGTCGAGCAGGCCCACCTTGTCGAGCCCCAGCACGTCGCACCAAATCTCGGTCATCACAAATTCGACATGATTTCCAGGCGGTACATAGCAGCTTTGCGACACGTCCTCGTCGAGAGCCGAAGAAGTTTCCAGTTGCGGGCTGCTCTTGAAAACCGTTAGATCGGTTTTATGACCGGGCCGGTATTGGGGCGCAAGGAGGGCTCTACGATCCACCTTCAGGTTAGGAGTGAGAGGGAAATCGTCGAGCTGGACGAATGCCGTCGGAACCATGTATTCCGGCAAGAGGGTCAACAACGTCTTGCGTAGTACCTTGCGATCCGGAATGACTCGATCTCTCGCTGTCATATAGGCCGTGAGTCGCTGGTCGACTGCCCCATCTTCTCGCACCACGACCACTGCTTGCGAAATCCCAGGCTGCCGTTCCAACGCCGTTTCAATTTCACCCAACTCGATGCGAAACCCGCGAATCTTCACCTGTTGATCCACTCGGCCCAGGTACTCCAAGCCTCCGTCCTGCAATCTCCGAACCAGATCACCGGTTCGATAAAGCCGTTTTCCGGCCTCGAGGGGATTTATCACGAATCGTTCCGCGGTCAGTTCCTCACGATTCAGGTATCCTCGTGCCAGACCAGCGCCACCGATGTAAAGTTCTCCGGCTACTCCCGGGGGCACCGGCCGGCCGTATTCGTCCATTATGTAGACTTGTGTATTGGCGATCGGATGTCCAATGGATACCCGTGCGTTATCCGCAGTGACGCGCTGCAACGTAGACCAGATAGTGGTTTCCGTGGGACCGTACAGGTTCCATAATTCCGCCCCTGTTGCCACCAATTGATCGGCCAGCTCCTGCGTTAGAGCTTCGCCTCCGCATAGAACCTTCAGCCCTGGTGCACCTCGCCACCCTGCCTCCAGCAGCAGACGCCATGTTACTGGCGTCGCTTGCATGATGGTGATTCCCGAGTCGTCGAGCAACTTCGCGAGAGCAGTTCCATCGAACGCGGCAGTACGTGGGGCAATCACGACTCGCGCACCGCTGACCAAAGGTAGATATAGTTCCAGGCCGGCGATATCGAAGGACAAAGTAGTGATGGCCAGCAGCCGATCCGATGGATCGATCCCTGGTTGACATTGCATGGACGCCAGGAAATTTACCAGCGAGCGATGGCTGATCTCGACACCCTTTGGCCGTCCAGTGGATCCGGAGGTGTATATGACGTAAGCAAGGTTTGCTGCGGTCGTTGAACAGTTGAGGTTTTGGGTACTTTCCTGCTCAAGCATCTGCCGATCGCGATCCAGGCATATCAAATTGCACACATTCGGGGGAAGACGATCCAATAAGTGGCTTTCAGTAACCAGAACCGAGGCGGCTGAATCGTCAAGCATGAAAGCCAGCCGGTTACTAGGGTATTCCGGATCTAGCGGAACGTAAGCGCCACCCGCCTTCCAGACGGCAAGAGGGGCAATTACAAGACTAGAGGACCGATCCAGGCAGAGGGCGACGAGGCTATCCGGTCCGACTCCCAGAGCCCGAAGCCGATGGGCTAAGCGATTCGAACGCACCCTCAGGTCCTGAAAGGTTAACTGCTCTTGGCCGCAAACTACGGCGATTGCATCCGGCCTCTCGCTTGCTTGCCGCTCCACCCATTCGTGGGTACTAAGATCTGGATAGGAAGTCCTCGGACCGTTGTGCTTTTCAATCCACTCCGTTTCCTGGGCGGCGCTGAGGACCGAAAGCTGGTCGATGGCGGCGTCGGGTTGACCAGCCATTTCCGACGCCAAGGTCTCGTAACAACCGGCAAAGCACGCGATCATTTCTGGAGTGAACAAATTTGCGTTGTATTCCACGCAGCCGCCGAAGACTCCGTTCGAGGTCCACATGTAAAGTGTCATGTCGAGAGTGGTGCCACCACTCACGACGTCGTACTCAGAAGACCCTGGAGTGTTTTGCAGGATAAACGCAATCTGGAATAGAGGTGCCCGGGATAAGTCACGTTCAGTAACGAGTTCGCTCACCAATATTTCAAATGGAACGTCGGCATTATTTACAGATTCAAGAACAGTGGCTCGAACCCGGTTAAGGAGCTCCCTTGTCGTCACACCTGGTGGGACCTCGGTACGGAGGACCTGGGTGTTAATGAAGCAGCCAATGAGCTGTTCTAGCTCGAACCGAGTGCGCGTCGAAACTGGCGTACCGACCACAATGTCGCTCTGCTTCGTGTACCTGAAGAGCAACGCCTTGAATACTGCCAGGAGCGCCATGAATGGAGTGGCGCCTTCTTGCCGGGCAAGCACTTTCACCGATTCAGAAGTTGCCTTGCTGAGTTGAAAGCGGTGCAACCCTCCCTCGTAGGCTAAAGACGCGGGACGTGCATGGTTCAGGGGAATATCGAGATATCGGGGCGAACCATTCAGCTTGTTCTTCCAATAATCGAGCTGCGGCGACAAGATTCCGGAAGCCTGCCGGTCACGTTCCCAAAGGGCGTAATCGGCGTATTGGATTGGAAGTTGGGTTGGGACCAAAGCGCGCCCGCGAAAGTATGCCTCATAGAAAGACTTCAGCTCGGCAAAGAAGATACCTAACGACCAACCATCGCAGATGATGTGATGGACCGTCAGAGCGATGTAATAGTCTTGTGCGCCGGCTCGGATAAGAGCGATGCGCATCAAGGATTCGTGCCCTAAGTCAAATTTCTGTTTCCCCAGCTTTTGAATTTCTTCTTCGATAGCCTTGGCCCTCTCGAGCGGGCCAAGATGGTCGAAGTGGTAGAGCGCTACTTCCGGGAATAGCTCCTCCCGAAGCACCTGAGTCGGGGAGCCGTCCTGTTCCGGAAAATTTGTTCTGAGAATCGCATGCCTTTTCACCACTGCACGGACGGCGGAATCGAACATAGTTGCATCGACCGCTGTGAAAACACGTTGGGAAGCGGTGATATTGTAGGCCGTGCTCTCCGGGTCGAGGCTCTGCAGGAACCAAAAGCGCTCCTGCGCAAAAGACAAAGGCATACTAGCGTTCGGGACTGAGCGCCGGACAATGGCGAGGGGCTGAGGGGTCGAGTGACGGAGCGTCCGGATCAAATCCGGCTTCTGGGTGGCGATTCTCCGTTCCAACTCTTTAGTAAGGCTGGCTTTAGGGGCACTGCAACGCAACCGGTCGCCGTCCAGAAAAAGGCGAATATCGAGTGCACGCAGTTCCGAAAGCAGTCGCTCGGCGCTGTCCACTGGCTCACGTTCTCCGGGTCCGAGGGCGTCGAGGGGGGAACTCGCTAACGCTTGGTTTCGGTCAATTAAGCTGCCTTCAACTACTAACCCTATGGGTAGAGCTCAAAGACAGGAAAAGAAGACGAATGCTATCCAGTGACACGGGTCCTTGAAGAGGACGCTTGCGAAAGGTGCCCTTTCCCATCAAGCGCCGCTCGCAAGTACCGGGCTTACTCATTCGGTCGTTGGCAAGCTTTTTCACGATATCGCGGCCATCGGGATTTGGCAATTGTAATGTGTGCCGAAGCGCTGGCAGGTTGACTCTCGACTATGATTCTCGGTTGAGGGCTGGGGATCATATAGATCTGCTCACATTGCAGTACACCGCGGGGCACGATAACATCAAAACGACGATGCGTTCCGTCCACCCTCAGGCGGACGCTGTCCACACCCTATTTGCCCGTCTGGCTGCTCAACGCAGCGAGAAGCTTCTCTCTGATGGTACGGTGCAAAGCGGCGTAGCCAGCAAGTAGTTGCAAATAAGGCAGTTTTTGAGCGCGGAAGTGGTGAAATTGGCAGACACACCATCTTGAGGGGGTGGCGCCGAGAGGCATGGGGGTTCAAGTCCCCCCTTCCGCACCAATAGAATTAGAATGAGGTTCAGCTTTTCATGATCTGGTTCGTCGGTGTCATACACGTCATCGTTTGCGTCATCCTGATTGGGGTGGTTCTTCTCCAGCAGGGTAAGAGTGCTGACCTCGCCGGCGCCTTTGGGGGCCAGGGTTCGCAGACTGCGTTCGGACCCCGCGGAGCAGCCAACCTGCTAACCAAGGTGACGACCTGGGCAGCCATCGTCTTCATGTTTACCTCCATCGGACTCACGGTTCTTATCCAACGGAGCAGCGGCCCACGCTCCGTGCTCTCGGGCATCAAGGCCACGCAGACCACCCCAGCCAAGCCCGTAGCTCCCGCCAAGTAGAGTTCTTTAGGAGTTAGGCGGCCGACCGTCCTCGCGTCCAGCGGCCGACCGCCACTACCAGCAGGCCCATTCCTAAGAAGACCAGGAATAATACCGCTGCACGGACCAGGACACCGCTGTAGCCGAGCACATTCACATCCACAAAAGGGTAGGGATAGAGGCCGCTCACCGCGCCCCGCGCCAGCACGTACACCAGGTAAACGGCGGGATAAACCAGCCATGCCTGGGCATCCTTCCAACGCAATCCTGTCCGGGGTCCGAAGAGCAGCCAGTACATGATGTAACCAACCGGAATGACGTCATGCAGAATGACGTCCGCAACCCACTGGGCCCCTTGCGGATTCCATAGTTGCCGCAGCAACAGCCGGTAGATGATGCCAACGATAGCGATATAAGCCGCGGTGCAAGCCTGCACGGTTGGCTGCCGGAAGAATTTCCCCCATCCGCCAATCAAGGGAAAGACCGTGGCAGTAAAAACCAGCGCGACCAGAATATTGGTCAGGATGGTAAAGAAGCTGAAGAAGGTGATCACCGTCCCCACCATCGCCATCGCCCCGGCAGGCGATTGGACCAGCATCAGATAAAGTTGCAGCGACAAAGCAAACCAACCCAGCAACGCCCCTACCGCCGCAAAAATACGCATGGCCGCATTGTAATCAGCGTTATCCATTCCTTAATTCAATCTCCTAGAATGACGGCATGATCCTTGAGACCTTTCCCGTCGGTCCGCTGCGCTGCAATTGCACCATCCTGGGCGACGAGGTGACCCACGAAGCCATAGTCGTCGATCCCGGTGACAACATTCCTGAAATTCTCTCCCGGCTGCAGAAGCATGGTCTGACCCTGCGCCAGATTGTCGTCACCCATGCCCATATCGATCACGTGGGCGGGGCGGTCCTGCTACGCAAACTAACCGGGGCGCCAGTGGTTATGAACCAGAAGGACCTGGGGTTGTTGGGCATGATGGAGATGCAGGCCGGCTGGCTCGGCGTTCCCACACCCGAGGTGGCGCCTCCGGACGCCAGCGCCGAAGACGGCTTGACTGTCGGCCTCGCCACGCTCCCGGCTCAGGTGCTCCATACCCCCGGGCACACGCCGGGAAGCGTCTGCCTTCTCTTCCCCGATCAGCATCTGCTGCTCGCCGGCGACACGCTGTTCGCCGGATCGATCGGGAGGACCGATCTGCCCGGCGGCGATGGACCGCAGATCCTGCGCTCGCTACGTGACCGCCTGTTGGTGTTGCCTGATACCACGCGCGTGCTTCCTGGTCATGGCCCAGAGACCACGATCGGCGAAGAAAGACAATCAAATCCATTTCTTCAGCCAAAGTTTCGCATGTGACACATTAACTCCCCAGAGGGTAGGTGCAAATGCGACCATAAATAGAGCAGTAACACCTAGTACCCAAAAGCTGCTATGCCAGCAACACACCTAAAATGTTATATATGCATCTACTTTATAAAGCATTAAATGAATGACACGAAAGTATTAGTAACAAACTTGAGTCCTCCCTGTAACCTCCATGTTCTACGAGTGGCCCTAAAATTGCCGTCGAACTTCTATCGGAAATGCGCAACGATCGCTTCTACCCCCCGGGCGAACCCCTCTTCGGGTGCCAGCAGGCTCACCACCAGCCACCCCTGCCCCGAAAAACCAAAAAAACCGCCCGAATGTACGACCACTCCCCGCTCCTGCAAGAGGGCGAGCGCGGTTTCTTCCTCTGTCTGTAGCTCGGGAACCCGGAGTACGGCATACCAACCCGCTTCGACTTCCAGCCGGGTCACCCAGGTCTGGCGCAGCAGGATGGCGTCCAGCGCAGCCAGGTTACGTTTCAGGCGCTCCCTGATTTGCCTTTGCAGCGCTGCTCTTTGGCCAAGCCAGGCGGGGAGCGCGCGCTGAATGGGGGCACTCATAGAAAGAAAAGTGTCGCAGATCACCTCCAGGCGCTGCAGAGCTTCTTGCTCGGCGAAGCACGTCATCCAGGCGGCCTTCATCTGCGGTAGCGCGGCCACCTTGCTGAGCCCGCTGAGCACGAAAGTGGGCACAGTATGGCTGCCAGTGGCAAAGCTTCGCCCCTCGTGGGGTCCGGCGAGCCCATAGTCGAGAAACACCTCATCCACGATCAGCGCCAGCCCATGCTCACGGCACAATCCTTCGATCGCGGCCCGCTCCTTGTCGCGGGTGAAGTGTCCTGTGGGATTGTTGGGGTGGACCACTGCGATCGCCCGGGCGCGGGCCGTGACGCGATGGCGCAAGGCCTCCAGGTCCAGATGCCACCCATGATCGTAGAAGAGCTGGTAGGGAACCAGCCGCACGTCGTCCAGCTGGGCCAGGAAATCGAACAGCGGGTATCCCGGCTGGCCGATCAGCACCTCGTCTCCGGGGTCACAAAGCAGCCGGAACAAGAAACTGTAGGCCTCGCTGGTACTGGTGGTCAGAAAGATTTGTTCCGCATCGACCCTGGCTCCTTGGTCGCGGTAATAACCGCTGACTGCCTCTCGGGCTGGGCGAAGGCCCCTCGGATTCGGCTCATAGCGCAGGACCTGCGGGTCGTTGAGCGGCCCCAGAATAGCCATCGCATCGTAGTCCAAGCCGCAAGCCGTCGGGTTGGAGCTGGTCAGGTCCCAGAGCTGAGCCCCGGCCGCGCGCAAACGCGCAAGTTCTTGCGCCCACGGCGTTTCTCCCATATCCCACCGGGTTCGCGCAGACCAGGGGAACCTCCTCGCGCTACCGTCTTGCACCGGCTTCCCTCCCCCTAGCGTGGTGTAATAGACGGTACCATCTCATTTCAGGGAGTTTGTGCGCATGGATCTGCAAGCCGTGATCTTCGACTACGGCGAAGTTCTCAGCGGACCGCCTGACCCTCAGGCGCATCGCAATCTGCTGGCTGTTGCCGGCGTGAAGGAGGAGGCTTTCGAGAAGGCATACTGGGCCCATCGTCTGGATTATGATGCCGATATTTTGAACGGCCAGACCTATTGGCAGACAGTTGCCCGCGACACCGGTGTGAACTTCACGGCAAAGCAGATCGAGCAGCTCCTGGAACAGGACGCCCTGATGTGGATGGACCTCAATCCGGCGATGCTCGCCTGGATTCCCAGGATCAAGCAGGCTGGCTTTCGCCTAGGCATCTTGTCCAATATGGGATACGGAGTGCTTGACTATTTGCAGCCACGCTTCCCGTGGCTAGGCCAGTTCGACCACCTCACCTGGTCTTGTGAACTTGGCGTCGTCAAACCTGATCCCGCCATCTATCTGCACACAGTAAAGAAGTTAGGCGTCCAGCCGGATCAGGCCCTGTTCATCGACAACCTGGAAAAGAACATAGTTGGCGCTGAATCCGTCGGGCTGCATGCCGCTCTTTTTCAGAACGTAGAACAGTTGCAGAGCGATCTGGTTCGGCGCGGCTTCCCGCTACCCGTTCTCGAACCGGTTGCCTAGGGCGGAAAAGGAAACCGTAGGTCCCTCCACTTCGCTACGCGGATTCCTGTCGAGGCTGGTGGCGCTGGAAAACTTTATGCAGTCCCGGCTGGCCGGGACCGCCACGTGGACGTTGGTGGGGGTCGCGTAGCAGAAAAATCCGGCTACGCTTTGGTTGATGGGATGACAATTCTGCCGGAAAGCGAACATCCCATTTCCAAAACAAATTGTCATCCCGTCGAAAGCGTAGCGAAGTGGAGGGACCTGCTGTTCTTCCCCTAGCGGGGAGTTTTGAGGGCCAGCCCAACCTGGTCCACAATCTCCAGGTCGAATCCTTGCAGCGCCGGTACATGCGTGGGGGTGTTGGAGAGCAGCCGAATCTTGCGGATGTTCAGATCGGAAAGTATCTGCCCGCCCAGTCCCACCTGGCGAAGAATCCGTTGATGCCGGTCATCCCCGTGCTCGCCACTGCGTTCTTCCCGGTGCAGAAACAGGCGGCGAGGCAGCACGCTACGGTCGATATCGAAACCTTTACTTGAATTGTGCAGATAGACCAGCGCGCCCCGGCCGGCTTCTGCGATCATCTCCAGCGACCGCTGCACCACCTGGTGGCAATCGCACAACGTGGTGCCGAAGACATCGCCCGCCAGACAATGGGAATGCACCCGTACCAGGACCGGTTCCTGGTTGTGCTCCGAGTTCACATCACCGCGAACCAGCGCCAGGTGGCTCTCTCCCCCGTCGACCTCGCTCTCATAGGCGATCATGCGGAAGTCGCCGAAGCGGGTGGGCAAGATCGATTCAGCCACCCGGAAAATATACCGTTCGTTCTGCAGCCGGAAGCGGATTAACTCCGCCACCGTCAGCATCTTCAACCCGTGCTGATTGCAAAATTCCACCAGGTCCGGCACTCGCGCCATGGTGCCGTCATCGTTCATGATCTCGCAGATCACTCCCGCCGGGATCAGCCCGGCCATACGGGCCAGGTCGACGGAAGCCTCCGTCTGTCCGGCACGTACCAGCACCCCACCGCGCCGGGCGCGCAGAGGAAAAACATGCCCCGGCCGCGCCAGATCCGCTGCCGTCATGCGCGGGTCGATCGCCACCTGAATCGTGTGTGCCCGATCGTAGGCGGAGATCCCGGTGGTCACTCCCTCCCGGGCCTCGATGGTTTCTGTAAACGCAGTACCGAAGCGCGAGGAATTCTGTTGCGACATCGGCCCCAGGCGAAGGTAGTCAGCCCTTTCCCCGGTCAAACTAAGGCAAATGAGCCCACGTCCATACCTGGCCATGAAGTTGATCGCTTCCGGAGTGACGAACTCCGCCGCCAGCGTCAGGTCTCCCTCGTTCTCCCGGTCCTCGTCGTCCACGACGACGATCATGCGTCCCGCCTTAAATTCTTCGAGGGCCCCCGGTACATCGGTAAACGGCAGTTTTGCCTGCATACCCTTATTGTCAGCCAGATGCGTTCCTGCTGTCACATCTCCCTCCCCAAACGCAAAGAACGCCGCTCTGGGCGGCGTTCTTGTGCTTCGGACCTGCTACTCGTTTACAACGTGGATTCGATCTCAAAACCCCAAGCCTCGAGCAGCGCTTCCGGGATATACTTCGAATTCTTGTTGCGCCGGGCCCACTCGCGCAACCGGGTAGAACGCACATACTGATCGGGAGTCAGCTTAAATTCCTTAACCACCTGTTCGAAAGAAGTGACAGTCGGGACTACCGGGCCTATCGGCTCCGGCTTGCCCCAGTTGGGATTACCACGACGTTTTGCCATTTGATCCGTTATCCTCTAGGGAGATGAGCAACAAGCATCGCCAGCGGCTTTGGAAATTACATTGACTCAGCTCCGCCGGACATGCCAAAGCTCTCATTTTAAGGATTTTTTCTCCAAAAATCAATAGCAAATTTGCGCTATGTCGTTAACTCTCCGCGTCGCTGCAAGGCAAGACCCGCGCAGCGTCGCCAACTATCGTCTGCAACCTATCCGGTCTTAGTGCACTCCAAGTGGATGAATTAGTTGCTATTTGTGAAAGGTGGATGGTCATGAGCGTAGTCCGTTACTGGGCAGTTTTCTCTCTGGGGGTGGCCGCCGGCGCGGCTGCGGCTCTTATTTATGCTCCGCAGACCGGGGAAAAAACCCGTAAACAATTGAAACGTAACCTGCAGGATGCGACCGATTACATCCAGGACACCACCGGGGATCTCGGCAAGCACGCAACCCGTGTCTACAAGAAGACAAAGGACGTAGCCGGCGATGTAGCCTCCCGCGTGGGTTCGGTTGCCAGCAACGTCAGTTCCGCTGCCAGCAGCATCGCCGATAAGGTGGGGGATCTGGTCTAACCGTTCTCCGGTCGCAACTCTATCCCTTCCAAAGCCAGCCATTGCAGCGTTTCCTGTCGGAAAAGCTGCAATGACCTGTTTCGTATCCGCGGAATTTGAGGCTAGGCAAGTAACTGCCGCGCCGCGCGATATCCCGACCGTAGCGCTCCATGTACGGTTCCCCAGTGACCGCTGGTGTCCGTATGCTCGCCGGCGAAGAAGAGGGTCTGCGCTACTGGCTGCGACATCTGGTCGGATGCGTCGATCGCCCCCCGAGGTACGTAGGTGTACGCGCCCACGCTGTGGGGGTCGGTTTGCCAGTCATGCATATGCCAGCGCAGCAGGTGTTTGCTCACTTCGTGCAGCGTGCTGCCCAGCATCACTGAGAGCGTTTCCAGTCCCGTCTCGGGCAGCAGGTCCATCTCCAGTTTCTTCGCTTTGCGGCCAGCTATCCAGCCGGTCAACGTCGTGCCTGGCTTGGGGCTGGTCGTCCACCATGTCGGAGGAGTGGCCTCCGGCGCGAAGAAGAAGCTCACGCCCTTGAGCGCGGCAAACTCTTTCCAGAAGCTGTTGTCGAACTCATATACCACGCGAGCGGCCGTTCCCATCACAAGGCTGTCTGCCGCTTTGAGAATCTCCCCCGGCTGGGGTGAAAACACAACCCTCCGCGCCTGCAGAACCCCCAAAGGCAGAGCCACGATCGCCGATTTGGCCACCAGGACACGTCCGGTATCTGTTGCCACTTCGACCTGACCCGGCTCCCAGTCGATCGAGCACACAGCCGTAGACCGGAACAATTCACCCCCGGCGTCGCGGAACCTGCGCAGCAGATACTCGGGAACCCGCGCATACCCTTCGACCACGCGAAATAAGCGGTCCGCTGAGATCGCGTCTTCCGCCGCCTGTTGTTTCGCCAGCGCGCGAATGCTGATGCGATCGGCATCCGCTGCGTTGAATCCTTCGACATAGTTCGCCGCCCACGCCGCGGCCTCTGATCCAAGTTTGCGTTGGCTCATGAATTCGCTGAAGCTGAGGTCCCGTGAATTCGGGGACAGCTGCGCATGGCCGAGCTCCTCGAACAACTGGTGCACCTCCCATTGGTCGCCGCAGGGTTCCAGCTGGCCCTCGCCCCGCCCCGGGCTGATACAGCGGCTCTCGCCATCCAGCTCGAAACGGGTGAGACCCGCCTCGTCTACCAGGTCGATCAGCTCCGCTGGCAGACCATGAATAAACTCCGCGCCAAGTTCCACCGGCAAGTCGCCCTGAATGGCCTGAACGGTATGAATCCGTCCACCGACGCGTTCCCGTGACTCGATCAGAGCCACTCGCCGACCGGCCTCTGCCAATACCCGAGCGGCCGCCAGACCGGCAACCCCCGCGCCAATCACCATGGCTTCGAAGGTATCGGGTCTATGGTTTGCCACGTTCATTCACTGCACCTCCCAAACGAGTGTCTCGGCACGCGCGCCCTGCGCCGGCAACGGATGTTTGAGCGCCTGGATGGATAACCTATAGCCGGCGCGCACGACCTCCGGTGTAAAGCGGAGTTTGCGTCCCTCCATTCGCATCCTTACCCGCGGCGCTGTCTGCGCCTGGGGCGAAGCTGGGTGCGCTAGCGGGAACTCCACTTCACTGCTGAGCCCGCTGACCAGGGAGAGCGACACCAGGTCGCAGAATCCCAGCGCGGCTGTCCATCTTTCCAAATCTTCGCCGCTTGTCGTCGAGGCACCTTCGAGCTTCTGTTGACGCAATCGTTCCGACCGGAGAAAACGTTGGTGGTGGATCTGATCATGCTGGGCCAGAAAGCTGAAGTGACGACTGACGATGATGGCGCCTATCTTCGTCAGCCCTTCGACGCTATCGATCGAGGCGGTCCACGCCTCGGCAGCCTCCGCAGGCGAGACAGCGACAAAGGAAACTGGACCTGCCTTGCCAGCCTGCGGGCCGCCCGAGCGCAGGCGCTGAATCTGTTGCGCATCGCTCGAAGCCCAACCGGTATCGTGCATCTGAATCGCCTGCACAATTTCCGGCGGCAACTCACCGAAACTCGCAGCCACGAGACCTGCGGCTATTTCTCCGGCGAGCACAGCATGGGCCGGCTGTGGCACCAGCAGACAAGGCAGGCGCACCGATCGTTGCGCCGCTTCCACCCGCGCCCAAGCCGACGATAGCCCTCCACTACCCTCTTCTCCCGATAACCTGCCAATCACCATCGGCTCTCTCCTGGCGGCTTCGCCATTATCAGGTAATCTGGCGTGTACCCGTATTTCCTGTGGCGTTGGTTGGCTTTGGTGAACTTCATGCGGTCCCGCCTGCCCCGGCGTGCCGTGGGGCTGGCCGGGACCGCACACACGGTCCTATCCAGCGCAGCGTACAGGAAATTCAGGGGGGAGCGCCATGATCCTTAAAGAAGAAGTAGCGGTTGATCTCGCCACACCGACAGGTCCCATGCGGACCTATATGTTTCGCCCTGCGGCTGAGGGCAAGTATCCCGCTGTCATTCTCTTTTCCGAGATCTTCCAGGCCACCGGTCCTATTCGTCGCTTTGCAGCTTTTATCGCCGGCCATGGCTACATCGTCGCCGTTCCCGAGGTGTATCACGAGCTGGAACCGGCAGGAACCGTGCTGGCCTACGATCAGGCTGGCTCTGACAAAGGCAATGCCGACAAATACGGCAAGGCGGTTTCAGCCTACGACGGTGATGCGCGCACGTTGCTCGGCTATCTCAAGGGCCTGGCCGATTGCACTGGCCGCTTGGGCGCCATCGGCATCTGCATGGGAGGCCATCTGGCTTTTCGTGCGGCCATGAACCCCGATGTCCTGGCAACCGTTTGTTTCTATGCGACGGATATTCACAGCCACAGTCTGGGCCTGGGCAAACAGGATGATTCGCTGGCGCGCGCAGGGGAAATCAAGGGTGAGCTGCTGCACATCTGGGGGCGGCAGGATCCGCATGTTCCGCTGGCCGGCCGCAACCTGATCAAGGCCCGGCTGGACGAGGTGGGCGCCAATTTTCAATGGATCGAAGTGAACGGCGCGCACGCATTCATGCGCGACGAGGGCTACCGCTATGATCCAGAGCTGGCGGCGATCTGTTTGAATCTGGCGCTGGCTCTGCTTCACCGTAGATTGGCGCTCTGAGAAAATACTCTGGTGACCGAGCAAGAGCTGAAGCAAATCCACCCCAAAGTTCCCGACGATCCATCCAGCGACCTGGGGTTCGGTAGGGTCGTATCGTCGCAGCGTGAGCTTCGCCTGCTCAATCGCGACGGCAGCTTTAATGTGCAGAGACGAGGCCGGGGGCTGCGTTCATTTCTGGCCTACTCCAACCTGGTCAGCACCACCTGGAGCCGCTTCTTTCTCTTCGTTGCCGCCGTCTATCTTACGCTCAACGGCTGTTTCGCTTTGTTCTACGACGCTTGCGGACCGGACGGCCTGTTCAACACCCTCAACACCGGAATCAACACCCCTTTTCTGAAGGCCTTCTTCTTCAGCATTCACACTTCGGCGACCATAGGCTACGGAAGCACTGTGCCCGTGGGGCTGGCAACCAACATCCTGGTTGCGTTGGAGTCCGTAGTCAGTCTGCTGGGTCTGGCGGTAGTTACGGGGTTGGTATTTGCGCGTTTCTCCCGGCCGGTCGCCGACATTCTCTTCAGTCAGAATGCAGTGATGTCCTGGATCGGCAACCTACGCGCTTTCGAATTCCGCATCATTAACGCGCGAAATAACCAGATCATCGACCTTCATGTTCGGCTTCTGGTGTCGCGCTTTGAAACGAATGCGAGCGGAACAGCGGTGCGCCGTTACTATCCGCTCAGCCTGGAGAGGGAGAGTGTGGTCTTCTTTCCTCTCTCCTGGACAATCGTTCACACCATCGACAAGGACAGCCCGCTGTACGGAGTTACGCAAGATGAGTTGTGCGCGAGTGGCGCGGAGTTTCTGATCTTGCTCACCGGGATGGATGAGACCTTTTCCCAGGTGGTCAATGCCCGGTCGTCGTACCGCGCTGACGAAATCATCTGGGACGCAAAGTTTACCGATATTTTTGTCTATGACCCTGAAGGCAGAATGGCCGGCATCGACATAAAGCGTTTCCACGACACCGTACCTATTCCCCCACGACTCTAGTCTCGGCCAGATTTTACATCTTGGCTAACGTGTGGCTAGGCAGTGATGAGCCGCGCCCCCGAAGGGCCTGCCACGACCGCCACTGAAGCTAAGCCAAGAAACAGCCCGTGCTCGACCACGCCCGTCATGCTTTTGATGGTGTGGCCAACGTCAGCGGGATTCATGATCTCTCCATAGTGGCAGTCGAAGATGAAGTTGCCCTCATCGGTCATGTAGGGTTTTCCGTCCTGACCGGAACGCAGCACTGGGTGCGCCCCAATCTGTTCCAGCTTCCGCTTAACCGGAGACGCCGCAAACGGGATCACCTCTACCGGCAGCGGGAAGCGGCCCAACCGCTCAACGATCTTGTGTTCATCGGCCACAATGACCAATTGCCGCGAAGAGGCAGCAACAATTTTCTCGTGCAGTAGCGCGCCCCCACCCCCTTTGATTAAGGCCAGGCCGGGAGCAACCTCGTCGGCGCCATCAATGGTCACATCGGTATATTCAACGTCATCGAAACTGGTGAGCGGAATCCCCAGCGAGCGCGCCAACTCGCCACTGGCTCGCGACGTGGGAATCCCGCGAATCTTCAACCCATTGCGTACCAGTTCCCCTAGAAACTGAATGGCAAAGGTTGCGGTCGAGCCCGTGCCTAGCCCGACCACCATTCCATCTTTGACGTATTCCAGGCTCTTGCGCGCAGCAGCGGCCTTCTCAGTATCCGTTAGCGTCATGATTGGTCACGTAAGTGAAAGCTGCTAGGAATTGGCGCGCACTGCCCGCGAGTACATCAGCCGGGTGAAGCCGCTCATCAGCAGGTTAATACCGACGATCGTGCCCAGCGCCCACACCGCGCTCGCCGGCCAGCTTCGCCAGATCATCACCGCCAGTATCAGGGTGACGATACCGTCAAACAGAAGCCATCCCGAACCAGGAGCGCTCCGGACTTGAAAATACGTCACGATGTGAAAGACGCCCTCTACAAAGAACAGAACCGCTAAAGCCAGGGTGAGCGAAACCAGGCTCAACTTGGGGTTTACCAGCAGATAGACACCCGCAATCAGGTATGCGCAGCCGACCAACAGGCGCCAGAAAAAACCTCCGGTGGTGCGCGCCGCAAAGGTACCCGCCAAATGCGCGATGCCGGCTACGATGACCAGCACTGCGACTACGATGGCGATCGCGATGCCTGCCTCGAAGGGCAAGGCCAACGCAAAGAACCCGACAATAATAAGCAGAATGGCCCATCCAACGGGGAACGAAGCGCCTTTTCCTAATACGCTGCCTGGCGAAGTGACCATGGTCTTGGCTCCTTTGTGAGTCGATGTTGCCGCAACCAGCATAAGCGTTTCTAGCCCGTCGCGGATACTAATTCGGGCACTATCAGCAAGGTGCTCGATCCCGCGCCGGTTTCCTGGCGCCCGTTGCCCCGCTTCCCTTCTCTTGGTGGCCGGCTAAAGCATTTTCACTTCCGGTGCATAGAAGGCAACTGCTCCCGACGCGGCTTTTCCCCAAGACAGCCGCACTTCGCTCAGCCCGGCCCTACAGAGTAGAAGTGAAAATGCTCTAGCCACGCGATATCCTGATTTCGATCTGCCGTACGACTCTTGGGCGGCTATATCCAATCTGAAGGAGATCCATGTCGAACGAATTGCGCAGTTTTCTCACGCTCCCCTATGACGAACTCGAAGCGTTGAATGTGAAAGCGAAAGAGCAGCGGAAGAATCGGGTGCCCCAGCACCAGATCCAGGAAGAACGGCTGAAGTACCTGACCGACGAGAAGGGCATCAAGGCCGTCACCGTTCTCTTCAGCGACCTTGAAGGCCGCTTGCACATGCTCGACTACGACAAGAAATTCCTGGTCAAGAGCTGGGACAACCTCACCTTTGACGGCTCTTCGATCCGCGGATTTTCCGCCCAGCGGGAGAGCGACCTGCGGCTCGGAATTGACTGGAGCGCCTTTTACTGGGTCCCGGCTGATTTCTTCGGAGCCGGCAAGGTGGTGGTCTTCGGCGAAGTCATCGACAAAACCGGAGCTGTCTATCCCGCCGATATCCGGAGCGTACTCAAATCCTACGCTCAGGAGCAGAACGAGAAGAACGGCTACACCCTCAATGCCGCCAACGAAATCGAAGGCTTTCTCTTTGCCGGCGTAGACGCCGAGCGGCGCTACGCTGAGACTGGCAAATTCGAGTACGTCAATACCGGCGGCTACTATCACTCCCTTCCCGGTGATCCATTGCGCACCTTTATCGACACCTCGGCTGAGGTGCAGCGCGCAATGGGTTTCGAGAATGAGAAGGACCATCCTGAGGTCGCGCCTTCACAGTTCGAGATCAACTACAATTACGGCGAAGTAGTAGCCGCCGCCGATCAGATCCAGCTCTACAAACTCATCTGCCGCCAGGTAGCGACCCGCATGGGCTTCTCCGCCTCCTTTCTGCCCAAGCCGGTCATCGGAGTCAACGGCAACGGCATGCATACCAACGTCTCCATCACCAAAAGCGGCAAGAATCTCTTCTGGGATCCCAAAGGAGAAGAGAAGATCAGCCCGCTGGCATGGTCATTTATCGATCGCATTCTCTCCAGCGCGAATGATATTTGCCTGCTGCTGAACGCCAGTGTGAACGCCTACCGCCGCCTCGACCCGCACTTTGAGGCGCCCAACCAGATCAAGGCTTCTCCCATCGACCGCGGCTCCATGGTGCGCGTCCCCTTGGGCAACGAAAAAAGCTCGCGCGTGGAAGTGCGCTCGGTGGGCCCCGATGCCAATCCCTACATGGCTCTGTATTCCATCTTCCGCACCGGCATCGAAGGGGAGATCTCCAAGATCAAAGACCTGCGCCAGGCCAAGCGTTACCTGCCGGATAACGTCTACACGGCAATCGATGATTTCCGCAAGTCGAAGTGGGCCACTACCCTGCTCGGAGCGGATGTAAAAGCCCGCTATGCCGATCTCAAGCAAGCCTCCGCCGACCGGTGTCCGCGGCTGCTCGGTAGCCTGATCAAGGTTGCCGAGATCCAATTCCATCACGATGTCTACAACCAGTTCCTGTGGAACCAGTTCTGAGCGACCTCTGTCGAGCGCAAGGCCTGTATCACAGGCCCTGCGCTACACTGGGGGCTGACCGGGGGATAGAGCCATCAAGCTGCTAGGCATCGATGTGGGCACGGGCGGGACGCGCGCCCTGCTCATCGACGAAACAGGCGCGGTCATCGCTTCCGCTATCCACGAACACGAACCCTTCGCTTCGCCGCGCAGCGGCTGGGCCGAACAGGATCCGCAAGACTGGTGGAAGGCGTGCCAGGGCGCTGTCCGCAAGCTGCTGCGGGAGAGCGAAGTCCCGGCCTCCGAGATCGCGTGCGTCGGCCTTAGCGGACAGATGCACGGTGCCGTGTTGCTGGATCGAAACGATGAGGTTCTGCGGCCTGCCCTCATCTGGTGCGATCAGCGCACGGCAGCGGAGTGCCGCTATCTCAACGACACCATCGGCCCGCAGCGGATCGTGGAGCTCACATCCAATCCCGCGCTGACCAACTTCACCCTCACCAAGCTGCTCTGGGTGCGGACCAATGAACCCAGTATCTGGCGCAGGTTTCAAAGCTTCCTGTTGCCCAAGGATTACATCCGCCTCCGTCTCACCGGAGTGCGCGCCATCGACGTGGCCGACGCCTCGGGGACTCTGTTGCTCGACGTGGCTCACCGCCGCTGGTCCGACGCAATGCTGGATGCGGTGGGTCTCAGTCCGGACTGCCTCCCTGCTCTTTATGAATCGCAGCAGGTGGTGGGCCAGATAACGGGAGCCGCCGCCGCCAGTACCGGTCTGAAGGCCGGCACACCCGTGGTGGCTGGGGCAGGGGATCAGGCTGCGGGCGCCACCGGCATGGGCATCGTCCGTCCCGGCGACGTGAGCGCAACCATCGGCACGTCCGGAGTTGTCTTCGCCGCCTCCGATGCCCCGGTCACCGACCCGCAGGGACGTTTGCACACCTTCTGCCACGCCATACCGGGCCGCTGGCATGTCATGGGGGTAACCCAGGCGGCCGGCCTTTCGCTGCGCTGGTTTCGAGACAACTTCGGGGTCGCCGCCGGCCGCACGCAGCAGGCCGATCCCTACGATCAGCTCAGCGCTGAAGCCGCGCAGGTTCCTCCTGGCGCCGGCGGAGTGCTCTGGGCGCCCTATCTCATGGGCGAACGCACTCCGCATTTGGACCCCAACGCCCGCGCCGCCCTGGTGGGTTTGGCGGCCGACCACACCCGCGCCAACGTCGTCCGGGCGATCCTGGAGGGCGTGGCCTTCAGCCTCAAAGACACGCTGACCATTTTCAAGGAACTGGGTATCCCCGTGCGGGCCATTCGCGTGGGCGGGGGCGGCGCGCGCTCACCCCTGTGGCGCCAGATTCAGGCGGATGTCTACGGCCAAACGGTGGAGACCGTGCAGGCCGAAGAGGGCGCCGCCTATGGCGCCGCCCTGCTGGCCGGCGTGGGCGTCGGCGTCTGGGCTTCGGTCGATGCGGCCTGCGACAAAGTGGTGCATGTAGCCAAGCGCACTGCCCCCGACCGGGATGCGTCCCGTGTGATGCAGCAAACGTACGCCAGCTATCGCCGCCTTTACCCTGCCTTACGGACCATCTTTCCCGGATAAAACACGTTCGACTCTGCCCAGCCGGGTTCAGCGAAGTGCGTCTTTTCCTGGGCAAGACGCGTCTGCAGCTGCTTTGTTCACCTCGGAGGTAAACATGCTGCAACCCCTGTTCCCTTTTGAGGTACCGGCCATCCCGCGCCCCGGTGCAAAATGTCAGCCACACCGTAAACTTGAAATGTGACCCTGACGCAATCCACCCTGGTTGCCAATCCTGCCCAACCGGCATCCCTGGGGAAGACGGTACTCACCCGCAGAAACTTTCTCTGGCTGGCCGCCGGCTCTACCGCGGGGATGGCTTTCTACGCCGGCGAAATCTCCCGCCACGAACTTGAGATCGTCTACCGTACCATCACCCTTACCCGCTTACCCGACCCGTTCGCCGGCTTCAAAATCGTGCAGATCAGCGATTTTCATTTCCAGGAATATACCGAAGCGTCCTTTATGGAGGCTGTCGTTCGCAGGGTGAACGAAGCAAATCCCGATCTCGTTGTGTTGACCGGAGACTTCGTCAGCTCCAAGCCGCTGCCACGGTATTTTGCCGCGAGGATGAGCTACCACTGCGCCGAACTGCTTAGCCGTATCGCATGCCCGTTGCGCTATGCGGTCCTGGGCAACCACGACGTCCTGGTTGGCGCCCATGCCGTCACCGACGCTCTAGTCACCCACGGTATTCCCGTCCTGATAAACAGTTCTGTGGCCCTGGAGCGCGACGGCCGGCGCCTGTGGCTCGCCGGAACCCAGGATGCTCTCGAGGCACGGCCTAACCTCGGCGCGGCTCTCCCCGCCGGCAGGAACTCGGACCAGGAACCTCTCATCCTGCTGGTGCACGAACCCGATTTCGCCGACCATGCCGTCGGACAGCAGATCGCCCTCATTCTCTCCGGACATACCCACGGAGGCCAGATTCGCATCCCGTTCCTGCCTCCGCTCCTTCTTCCCGAGATGGGAACAAAATATGTGGAGGGGCTTTTCCGGCTGCGCGACGGGATGCAACTCCACGTCAATCGCGGCATCGGCGCAGTCAACCTGCCTTTCCGCTTCCGCTGTCCTCCAGAGATTTCAGTCCTTACCCTGCAACCGGGCTCCTGAGAGTCCCCGGGACCGTTCCACAACGGTGCTCTCGCTGTAGACCAATCTTTTGTCTACCCCTTCGCCCGGCTCTACAACTTACCTGGGTAACGGTCGTGGCCAAAAACGCGCCGCTGTAGACCCAAATCATCCCCATTTCGGCACAACCTTAGTACCGTTAAGGACATAGCGCGCATATTACCCGACCAAAGTTGTACATATCTGCTGAGACACTCAGCGATCTTCCGGCTATATTCAGAAACTGAAAGGGGAACACAACCATGGGTATCCAAGCATTTCCAAATTTAGCGGAGCAATCGATGAGGCCGGAGTTGCGCGTAGTGCGCAGAGAGGCATCCATCGTTTCCCTGAATGTTGCTGACGTTTGTGTCGATAATCCGGAGCAGCTCTATCTCGAGGACAAACTGGGTTGCGCGCGCGGAATCGTCTTTGCGCTCAGTTTCCAGGCAGCGCTCGCCGTGGTCGGCACTCTCTGCTGGAAATTCCTTCTGCACTAGAACATTTGTTCTGCAGGTGGACCCATGTGAGCGTGAATACGCCTCTTCCCCACGCGTATTTCGTAGAGCCGGGCACCAGCAATGGATGCGGCGCGGGTTCCAGGCAGGATTAAGCAGCAGGACCTCCCCCTGCTATGCCGGTTCAATCACCTTCTCCATAACCTCAGCATCGATCTTCCCCCCATAGTATTTCGCAATTCGCCCCCGAGTCACAAATCCCAGGCTGCGATAAAACTGCTGCGCGGCAGAATTATTCTCGGCGACTTCCAGGCTCAATATGCCTCCGCCTTCCTGCTTTATTTGCTCTTCCGCGGTTTGCATCAGCAGTGTGCCTAAGCCGCGGCGTCGTTCGACGGGGTCGATATCAAGGGTGACGATGTGGCCGGCGGGGCGCCCGTTGGAGCTGACGCGCTCAAAGATCACAAAGCCGGCCAGCTTGTCTCGTGGCTGTTCGGCGATCCAGCAGGAACAATTGGGATGGGTCAGGAAATACTGCAGTTCGGCTCTGGAGTACGCGATCTCGCGCGGAAAACAGACCTGGTCAAGCCGATGCAGCTGGGCCAGGTCCTGCCTTTGAAAGCTGCGCAGGCGAATCATGCCTCAGCATATTATGGGTTCCGGGCAACGGCTGTCTTTGCCGGCGCATTTTGGGGCTCCATGACGACTCCGTTGTACGGCGTTGCGGCCAACAGGCGTCCGCCTGCTGATTGCACGTGCCTTACCTTCCAGCCAGGATCCCAGAACTTAAAGGTCCGGTCCGCCGGGTTAACAGCCAGCACCCAACTGGAGGACCAGGAGGTGACGATGACGCGCTTCAGATCCGGGTCGTAAGCGAGCCCACTGATATCAGAGAGAGGCGACTGCGTCATTTCGGTCCAGTTCTGACCATGGTCCTCGCTGTAGAAGATACCTTCACGCCCACCCAGCCATAGACTGCCGTTGTCGGCGATGGCTACGGCCTGCAGCCACGTCAGCTTCTGTGGCATAGCCAGCGCCTGCCAATTCTTGCCTTCGTCCTGCGACCACGCCAGCGATGTTCTCTGCGCTGCCACTGCCATCAATCCATCGGATGCCACCGCGCGATACTCCGTCTTCCCCAGCACCGGGCCGCCTTCCCAGGTCGCTCCGTGATCCTTGCTGGCGTAGACCCCGTTCACGGTCGCGGCATACCACGCGCTCCCGGAAGCGTCGACCTGACTTACTTTCCCGTCAATCTGGCCGCCCGGCACCATCACCGTTGTTTCCACCTTGGCGCGCTTGCCCTTGCGCACCACATAGGACGTCTTTTGCTCACTCTTGACGATCTTTCCGTCTTCCTTCCAGTTCGTACCATCCCAACGGAAGACACCGGAATTGGTGCCGGCCAGGATAGTGCCGTCCGCAGCCTGCGACAGGCTAAAAACATCCCGTCCCTGAAGCCCATCGCTCTGTTGACTCCAAATCAGGCCATTGTCGTGGGAAACAAAGACTCCGCCGTAGGTCTTGTCGTTTACCACCCCGGCATAGACGGTTTGAGGCGACTTCACATCGACCAGCAGACTGGCAACCTGGCGTTGCGAAAAGCCGGTGTTAGAGGCCTTGAAGCTCATCGCTGCATCTTCGCTCTCCAGTACCCCACCCCGGTCAGTTGCCAACATCACGTGCTGTGGGTTCTTCGGATCCACGTATACGTCGTTGACGATCACCTCCGGCGCGGTCATGCGTCGGAACGTAGCACCGCCGTCGGTGGTCTTATACAGCCCTTCGGTGGTACCGGCGTAAACCGTGTTGTGGTTGGTTGGATCCAACATCAAAACCCGGGTCCGGCGCGCAGTCATCGGAATGCCCTGAATCTTTTTATAGAGCTCACCGCCAGTATTGCTGCGGTAAATCCCAGAACAGGCACTGGTGTAGACGACGTTCGGCTGAGTGGGATCAATAATGATCGAAAACACGTCTGAGTCCTCGATCAGACCCTGCTTGATGTTGTGCCAGTTCGCGCCGCCGTCTGTGGTCTTCCACGGCAGGTGCCAGGTGCCCGCATACACCGTGCGCGGATCCTTGGGATCGATGGCAATCGACTCCACTTCATGAATATCCATGCTGCCCAAGGGCGAGATCTGGTTCCACTGCACCCCGCCGTCTTCGCTGCGAAAGACGCCTTTCAGCGTGCCCGCAATCAGGATCTTTGGATCCGAAGGCGCTTGGGTGAGAGCGCGGATGGATTGATCCTTCATGGCTTCGACCGTAGTCCAGGTCTTGCCTGCGTCATGGCTGATAAAGAGCCCACCGCCGGGATGATCTACAATCCACGCCCCGACCAGCAGCGTCTTGGGATCAGACTGATCCACTACGACGTTGTCCAGAATCAGGTCGTCGCTCTTGGCTAGTTTCGCCAGCCTATGCCAACTCGCGCCGCCATCTTCTGTCTGGTAAACCCAGCTGTTGGTGGTGCCCAGGTAGAGATGCCTGGAATCGCTAGGGTCCGCGGCGAAACTGCGCGCATCCCCTCCGTCGGGTCCAACTGGAACCCAGGAAGCAGATTGCGCCAGAGCGGGTTGGCCGGGAGAGAGAGCGAGCAGAAGTAGGGAGGAGGAGAGAATACGCCCGATGAATGAAGTCATTGGTTTTCTGTTTTGAACTACCTGAAATTCGGACAAGCCTTTTGCAGTTTATCCGGATTCCACCGTGCGCCCGTAGGACCGGCACGGTCAAGCACAATGAAAAGGGTGACCATTACTAACTGGTCACCCTTTTCTGTTTTGGCTGCCTCAGTGCTTACTGCGCTGGGGGAGCTGCCGCTTTCTTCTTATGGCCGCGAGCCGGTGCGGTTCTGGCTTGAACCTTCACGGTGCTCTCGTCCACAGCTGTGGTGCCTTGCACGTCGCTATCGAAGGTCGCGCCGGCAGGTACAAGGTAGTTCTCTACTTCCTTGTTGCCCTGTGTTCCGGTGCGTACCGAGATCCGGGAAGCATCAATGCCCTTCTCCGTTACCAGGTAGTCCTTCGTATTGACAGCTCGCTGAGCAGCCAGCTTGTCAGCTCCCTTTTCGTCGGAAGCCGCCTCACCAACCAGTACAGCAGTGGCATCGGTTTGTTGTTGCAGGTTCAGAGCGACGTCATCAAGGCAAGCCTTAGCCTCGTTGTCGACGCGAGCCGGGCGGCGCTTGTCACGATCAAAGGTGATCGAGCAAAGCGTCTTGGTCTTGGGAGCCGGTGGTGGCGGAGGAGCTTCGACATTGACCGACGCCGTGCAAGTAGCCGTCTGACCCTTGTCGTCCTGTACCGTCCCGGTAACCGTGATCGTGCCGGCAGGCGCACCGGTTGTGCTCAACGTGGCGGTATTTCCGCTTCCGCTGATCTGCCCGGAGGACGCGCTGAACGTGTAAGTGAGTGGCCGGTTCTGCGGGCTTACGCCCTGAGCCGTAATGGTTGCCGTGCCGCCAGGCTGAACCGTGGTCGGGTTAGCCGAGCAGCTAAGCGTCGGAGGATCGTACTGCTTGATGGTGAAGTTCGCTGTGCAATCTGCGAACTGGCCCACCTTCTGTCCTTCAGATACGTGGCCGGTCACGGTGTAGTTGCCCGGGTTCAAGCCAGCGGTGTCCACTGCGCCAGTGGTGTTGTCGCCGGTAACTTTGACGCCTTCTCCACCCGTCCAGCTATAGGTTGCTGTTTTCTTCGGGTTCAGATTCGTCGCCGTGCCGGTGACCGTGATGGGGTCGCCAGGAAACGCCGGCGAGGGAGCCGCGGTGCAACTGTAGGTCACAGGAGGCGGCGGAAGGATGCTGCCCATGTGATACACCAGCCCGGTGCTCAGGCGCGCCACCTTCAGGTTTGCCCGGCCGCCCGTAGGATACGGAGGCTGAGGCCCGAAGTTGGCATGAAAGTACTCAAAGTCGGCCTGGAAGAGCCGCAGTCCCAGGTGACCACCCAGGAACGGCAGTGAGTAATCCATGCCGCCGCCAATGGTCAGTGCCGGACCGAAGGTGTAAGGCTGATGGTACGGGCCACCCAGCCTTACGTATCCAGCGTCCGCGTGAACGAACGGCGTGATCTCAGCGGTCGGGTAGCGGAAGATCATGCCGAGCTGTCCGGTAGACGCTCCGTCGTTGTTTCCGTCCGGATGGTTGGCATATTCGAGCTGCCCACCCACGTAGCGGTTGAAGAAGTAGCTAACACTTCCGATCGCGCCGTAATTGATGGAAGAATAGTTAACGGGGCCATTGACACCGATGTTGGCGCCCGAGGGAATCGTAACCGAGCCGTGTGGCGCAAGGTACGAGTAACCCATAAAAATGTCGATGCGCGAAGCTGGAGGCTCCGCAGGGGCTACTGGCTTTGAGGCTGTACTGGACGAATTCTGGGCTAAGAGACTCGCGGAACCGAGTCCCAAAGCACTTGCTGCAAGCAGAATTCGGCCCAGTGAAGTCAACGGGCGAGAGTGCATGCGTCTATCCTCCGCAACCACTGGAAAGTCAAACAAAACTGGGAAGTCATTCAACAAAACGGTCGAGCCCGATGAACGTGGCTCGGGTCAAACTCGATTTCACGCCACACAATCCAGGACGTGAGATGCAAAACATCCACATCCGGTAATCTACAGCATATTTCTTATCTAGACTACCTTAATTTTCAACATCTTAACGGCAGCAGCGGGAGGGGAGTTAGCGTCTAGTAACCTCTACCGCCAGCCAGCCTCGTCACCAACTCAGAAAAAAGAACCGCCCAACAAACTTATTACAATTGCACAATTATTGGAAGTTTAATGCGCGTTTTGCGCTTCCTCGTTCTCTTTGAATCTTTTCCTGAAGAAGTGTGATCGCGTACATCAACTGCTCCGGACGCGGTGGACAGCCCGGCACGTACACATCCACAGGGATAATCTGGTTCACTCCTTGAACCAATGCGTAATTGTTAAAGACACCGCCGGAGGTAGCGCAAGCACCCATCGAAATCACCCACTTTGGATCCGGCATCTGCTCATAGAGCCGGCGAATGACGGGGGCCATCTTCTGCGATACCCTTCCCGCAATCACCATCAGGTCAGATTGCCGCGGCGAAGGACGAAATACTTCAGCGCCAAAGCGGGCCAGATCGAAACGCGCGCCGCCCATCGACATCATCTCAATAGCGCAGCAGGCCAAGCCAAACGTCATTGGCCAGACGGAACTCTTGCGCACCCAGTTCACCGCAAAATCGAGCGAAGTCATGACCACGCCTTCGGGTTGTTCGTAGCCGAAATTTACTTCGCGGACTTTCTCCCGGTTCTTGCCGCTCGACTCCAAAGCACCGAAGAAATACTTGTCGCTGCTGGTTCCACCCATAGGTAACACTATAAGCCATCCCTCACGGGATCCAGGATGAGGAATCAGGCAATTATGAGAGCGCTCCCGTGCGCCCACAGCTATACTCTTGCTACTCTGGAAAGCAGACTATGCAAAAAATAGAAGCTGTCATTCAGCCGTCAAAGCTCGACGCAGTTAAAGATGCTCTGCTCGCCATCGGCGTCGAGGGCATGACAATCCTTGAAGCACGCGGCCACGGGCGCCAAAAGGGCCACACGGAGTTCTATCGCGGACGCGAATATACGGTTGATCTTTTGCCCAAGATCAAGATCGAAACCGTGGTACCGGACGAACTGCTGGATAAGGCTGTTCAGGCCATCATCGCCGCGACCAGAACGGGAAAGATCGGGGACGGCAAAATCTTCGTCTCCGGGATCGATGAAGCCATCCGCATTCGCAACGGCGAACGAGGCGCGGCTGCGCTTTAGAACAGATGTTTCGACACCAATTCATCGGCCCTTCGGCCCGGAGTTGTCAGCCGGGTTGAGGAGAAGTACTACAAGATTGATTTGGGTACGTTAACGCATTTTTGCTAACGGTGTAGACCAGGAAACTGAACTTGACCCGGCCATTCAACCAAAGAATGGCCGCACATAGCTGATCCCACCGGACCACAGTATTAGCAAAAATGCTCTAACGGCACCCCGGATTTCCTGAACGCGGGCCCAGGAAACGGCCACGTGTGCGGTCCCGGCCAGCCGGGACCGCATGGAATTTGTCAACACCAATAAACTTCACAGGAAATCCGGGACCCGCCTTTGTTGCGCTTTCGGTCGACATGAAACCTGCATTCACGTCTCACCAGCAGCTGCGAGAGCACTACCAGGCAGAGATGGCGGCCATGCGTCAGTCCTTCGATCGCACCGGCAACGGCGTACTCTGCATCCGCCGCCGCGCCCTGGTTGTCGACTGCCTGCTCGAGCCGCTGTGGCAGTTCGAGAGCGGCTCTGCGCTGCCCGCCGGGCTCGCACTCGTGGCGGTGGGCGGCTTCGGTCGCAAGGAGCTCTTCCCCTGCTCTGACGTCGACCTTCTCTACCTTTGCGCCGACGAAAAAGTGGAGGATGCGCTACGCGAGAACGTCCGCGGCTGTAACCAGGCGATGTGGGATCTCGGCCTGCGCGCCAGCCCTATGATCCGCACCCTCAAGGAATGCGATCGCTACGACCCCGACAATATTGAATTCACACTCTCCCTGCTGGACCGTCGCTTCATCGCCGGAGACCACGGCCTCTACCAATCGTTAACCACGCAAATCCTCCCCGAAGTCGCGCTGCGCGAGTGGAGCGGCATCGTCCATAGACTTGCCGATATCGCCCGCGCGCGCCATCAAAAATACGGCAACACCATCTTCCATCTCGAACCCAACATCAAAGAATGTCCCGGCGGTCTGCGCGATCACCAACTTGCCCACTGGCTCAACCTGCTGCACCACGTTCGCGAGCATAAAGCCTGGCCGACCAGCTTCGGAAACTCCTTGTACGCGGTGCACAACGACGCTGCAGCGGCGTTCGATTTTCTCAGCGCTACGCGCTGCTTTCTCCACTTCCGTAGCGGACGCGACGACAACAGCCTCGATTGGCATGCGCAGGATGAAGCCGCGGCCCAAAGTATCGGCCTCGAAACCAAAGGCACCTCCGATCCCGCCTACTGGATGCGCACCTATTACCGCCATGCACGCACGGTTTATCGCCGCGCCGTCTTGCTCATGGAGGCTCTGCCGCCGGCACGACAGTCTTTTTACCGCCCCCAGCGGCGCAAGCGCACTCCGATTGCGGGCACTGACTTCGTGGTCCAGGATGGCCGCGTCGACGTCTCTGAATCTTCGCTGCTCACCGGCCCTGAAGGTATTCTCCGGGTTTTTGCCCTGATCGCGGCGCATGGTTACCGGCTGACACAAAACGCCGAGGACCGCCTTGCCGACGCCCTCCCCGTGCTCGATGTGCACATCCCTGAAGGCCCCTTCCTGTGGAACGGGCTGCGCGAGATTCTGCTCGGGCCCCATGCTGCCCATGCGCTGCGCACCATGCACGCGCTAGGCATTCTGGAGTTGCTTATCCCCGAGTTCCACGGCATCGACGCATTGGTCATCCGTGACTCGTACCATCGCTACACCGTCGACGAGCACACCTTTCTGGTCATCGATAACGTGCACGCCCTGCGCCAGCCGCACCTTGCCTGGGAACGGCGCTTCGCCGGCTTGCTCACGGAGATTGATCGCCTCGACCTCTTCTTCCTCGCACTGCTTATGCACGACACCGGCAAGGCGCGCCGCAGCGGCGACCACACGGTGCAAAGCGTGGAACTGGCCGATAGCCTGCTCGCCCGGCTGGAGCTGGACGCCGAAGAACGCGACCTGGTGAGGCGCCTGATCCGCAATCACCTGGAAATGTCGATGACCTTACGCCGCGACATCTTCGACGCTGAAACCATTCGCGCCTTTGCTGAAAAAGCCGCCTCCCAGACCCACCTCAAAATGCTCTGCCTGATGACCTACGCCGACATCAAAGCCGTCAACCCCGACGCCCTGACCCCCTGGAAGGCGGATAGTTTGTGGCAGCTCTATATCGCCACCTCCAACTTCATGGACCGGAGTGTCGACCAGGAGCGCTATCGCGCCGATGTCGACCCCTCGCTGCTCAAGCGGATTCTCACTCTGGCTCCGGAGCGTGCCCCTGAACTGCGTAGCTTCCTGGAAGGCTTTCCTCAACGCTATCTGCACACGCGCATGCCAGAGCAGATTCGCGATCACTTCCAGATGGCTTTGCAGCTATCACAATCGTCCGCTCAGATCCACCTGCGTAGCCTGCGCCAGTCCTACGAGCTCACCGTCATTACCAGGGATCGGCCCCTGCTCTTTGCCGACATGGCAGGTGCACTTTCCTCCTGGGGCATGAACATTGTTAAAGCCGAGGCGTTCTCCAACGATGCCGGCATTATCGTCGACACCTTTCAATTTTCCGACCCCTTCCGGACGCTGGAGCTGAATCCATCTGAGCTGGATCGCTTCCGCGAGAGCCTGCGCGACGTGATCTCACTCAAGACTCCCATTGAAGTCCTGCTGCGCCGGCGTCTGGCGGTCCGCACCCCCATTATGGTCAAGGTCGAGACGCGCCTGGAATTCGATAACACCGCTTCCACCCATAGCACCCTGCTGCAGGTGGTCGCCCAGGATGGCCCCGGGCTGCTGCGTCAGATCGCCACCACCCTGGCCGCACACAATTGCAATATCGAGGTGGCCTTGATCGACACCGAAGGAGAGATCGCCATTGATGTCTTTTATCTCACCATCGGTGGCGCCAAACTCGACCAGGCGACGCAGCAGCAACTGCAGGCGGCGCTGTCGCTGGCGGTCGAGGAACTCCGCCCTGCGCATGCCACTTGAAATGCTCTACCATCGAGTGAGCGCACCGTGAAACTAGGCCGATCCATCAGGAAATACTTTCGCCTGCGCCGCCATTCGCGGTACAGGCCCGCCTTCGCTCGTGTCAAGGACGAGCTTCGCGCCCGTACCAAAGCCTTTTCTGCCTCCACCACGCTCGATTCGCAGACCGCCAGCTTCATACGCCTCTTCCATTCCATTTGGACCGGTTCCAGCGAACGCTCCTTCAATGTGCGCCTGCTGTGTTGGGTCCGCATGATGGAGCACGACGATCTGTTGCGCCTGGATTTTCAGGAAGCCTTTCAAGCCATGCTCGCCGGGCTCGATTCCGTGGGTCTACTGGCCGAAGCCGGCTTGCCCAAGCACCATCAAATATTTTCCGAAGGGCTGCGGCGGCTCTTCAATCGCGTCCTGCCTTCGGCGATGGATGTGTCGGATAGTTCGCGCCTGCTGATCTCCCTCTTCGCTCATTCCCGCCATGTGGAACGCTTCCTCGATCTGCCCCAACCTCTCTTCGAACGCCTACTCGTCCTGCTCGCGCCGCCGGCCACGGGCGGCGGCCCGCGTTCGTCTCCTCGCCTGCAGAGCGACTTGCGCCAGGCATTGTGCCTGATCGCCACCCGCACCGCGGGCCGTGGCGTCACCGCTGCCATGCGCGAGCGGGGAGGCCACTGGGAAGTACAGAACTCCCCCTTCTACCACCTGATTTTTTCTACTCAGGAGCTGGTACGCGCCTCGGACGCCGCCACCGCCGCCCCTTGCTTCGAGGTTTGGAAAACAGCGGTAAGCACTTGCCGTAAGGAACTCGGCCAGGTGCGGCTGGGCATGGAAACCACCGGGGTCAGTGCAGACCTGGTGCTCGACCTGCGGAGTATTGAACTGGCCCTGATGCGCATGCATGGGCTGGCCAGAATTCTAACCTTCGGCGGCGCGGCCCTCCCTGGCGTTGCCGATAGCTCCGCGGCGGCCCGCAATCTGCTGAACCAGCTCATCGAGGGCCGTCTTGAAGACAAGCGCGTTTCTGCTCTGCTCAAGCAGAATCTGAATCTGCTGGCGCGCAAGACCGTAGAGCGCACCGGCCGCAGCGGCGAACACTACATCGCCCACACCCGCAAGGAGTACTGGCAAATGTGGCTGGCCGCGGTGGGTGGCGGACTATTGACCGTACTGACCGCTGCCTTCAAAATGCGCATCGTCGAGCAGCATTTTCCGCTGTTTGTCGAGGGTTTTTTAACCGGTACCAATTATGCAATCAGCTTTATCCTGCTGCAGGTTTTCGGCTTGGTGCTAGCCACCAAACAGCCTTCCGCCACGGCCGCTACCTTTGCCGGCATTGTCCGCAACAACCCGGGCAACGCCAGCTGGAGCAAGATTTCAGACTTTACCGCGCGCATCAGCCGCACCCAGTTAGCGGCGGCCATCGGCAATGTAATCGCCGTCTGCATCGGTGCGGTTGCGCTGGAGCGCTTGTGGCGGGTGATGTTTGCCAAGTCCTACTTGCCGGAGGAGAGTGCCCGGCATGTCTACGAGGCGCTCCATCCTTTTGCCTCCGGGACCATCATCTATGCGGCGGGCACGGGCGTGATCTTATGGGCCGCGGCGCTCATAGGCGGATGGTGCGAAAATTTCGCTGTCTTTCACCGCCTCACCGAAGCCGTCTCCCAACATCCCTTTGGGCATCGCATCGGACAGGCAAGCATGGCCCGGCTGGCGAGTTGGATTGAGCTAAACCTCGCCGGCTGGAGCACGAGCATCGCGCTGGGCTATCTGTTGGGATTTGTGCCGGTGATTGCGCGCTTTTTCGGCATACCGTTCGATGTCCGACACGTGACATTGTCCACCGGTACCCTGGCGCTGGCCGCCGCTCGCTTCGGTACCAGTTCCTTTGGCAAGGATTGGTTTTACTACGCAATGGCCGGCATCGGCGTGACGTTTGTGCTTAACCTCGGCGTCAGCTTTTCCATCGCATCCTTCGTTGCCCTACGTGCCTACGACGTCAGCCGCCGCGAACAGCTATTGCTGCTGCGCTTTCTGCTCCGCCAAATCGTTCGCTCTCCGCTCAAATTCCTTTATCCAGTGGAACGGGACAGCCCCCCGGTTTCCGTCCTTGCCGCGGTGCCGGAAGAAAAATAGTCACGCAAGTGCAACTGGTTGCTACCCCACCCCACCCAAAGACCGGCCAACAACGAGCCCCGGGACAGTTCAGAATCGAGTCCCGCGGAAACGGCCGGGATTATCCCAGCACACAGCGCCGAAACTACATCCAGTCCCGCAGGGACGGCTGAGAGTAGCCCAGGACGGTAGTCCTGGGTATACATTCCCACTGAGACCAGTCCCGCAGGGACGGCTGAGAATATCCCAGGACGATAGTCCTGGGCCTGCTGTCACGAGAAGCCACAATTCTCAGGATCCAAAAGGGGGGCCTCAGTGCTCTTCGATTCCATGCGCGATAAGAAATTTCTTGAACTCCTCTTCGAAGCTAATCCTCTTGTGATGTTGAGCCTGAGCTTCGACGTATTTCACAGTGGCCATCCGTTGCGAAACTCCGATCGAGAAAGCTCCGTATCCCTCCTGCCAGGCAAAGCTCTTTAGCTTCGGAAATTCTCGTGAAGCCATTTAGAAGACCCCGATTTAACCAATTGGACGGCCTTGGCAACAGAAACGGTCCGCGGCAGGGAAAGCAACAAATGGATGTGGTCAGCGGCGCCGCCAACGGCCAATGCTCGAATTCCATTCTCCCGGGCGATGCCGCCGATGTAGGGGTGAAGCATTTCCTGGATGTCCTCGCGAATCATCGGCCGGCGGTCTGCGGTCCCGAACACCACGTGAACCAAGCAACATGTGTGACTGTGAGGCATGTTTTCAGCCCCGACTCGTATTCTCATTCGAGTGTACCCAGGACGGGTGTCCTGGGATATTCTCAGCCATCCCTCCGGGACTGGTCATCCTCGCGAATCTTACCCAGCACTGCGTGCTGGGCTACTCTCAGCCGTCCCTCCGGGACTGGACAGCTCATTTTGGGGCTGAGATAGGGTAGTGCCGGCATTCACCAGAAAACGCGACGTTACATCTTCCGGATCTGAACGGGATGTTTGGGTCTACTTGGCGGCCTGCTTCGCATCGGGCTTATCGTTCAGCGCGTAGATGACCTCGCCTGGCTTGGCGTAGCGGAGAATGACCCGCGCCTCGTGTTCGATGGCGTTCGGGTCTGATTGCAGATGATGCACGTGGTCTTGCAGGCGGCTATTCTGCTGTTGCAATTGCAGAATCTCCTTCTGCAGCATCTGGTGCTGATTGCGCTTCTGCTGATAAGCCGTTAGGCCGTTGGCCCCGAATGTCACGTGGTAACCGAGCGCGACGGCAATGACAATGGCGACCGCAGTCGCCATTCGGCGACCCGAGCGGGAAAGATAGGAGGAGATCCTTTCCCTCAAACTCTGCTGCTGGGTCTCGTTTTCTGTTTTCACGGTCACCTCGCAATCCCCGAATTTCCTATGCAGCTTGGTGGCTTCGCACACTTCATGCGGCTTTCTTTAATGGAAGCCGCACACGCGGTCGTGTCCAGTGCAGAGTGCAGGAACGTCGGGTTCGCCTGCTCTATCTTCTCAGTGAACGTTGGTTTTGCCTCATCGCTCAAGGGGAAGTTTTCCCGCTTCGGAGAGAAGGAACCATACTTGGTAAACAGTACCCACCTGGAGATCTTCCATGACCGATTTTCAAATCATTCTCACCACCTGCACCGATCGCGAGCAAGCCGAGCTCATCGCCCATCGCCTGCTCGAGCTGCATCTGGCTGCCTGCATCAATATCCTGCCCGGCGTGCAATCGATTTATCGCTGGCAGGGCAGCATCGAATCCTCGGCCGAAGTCCTAATGGTGATCAAGACCCGCTCTGCGCTCAGCAGCGAGGTGCACTCGACCATCGCCGGCCTTCACTCCTATGAAGTTCCTGAGTTCCTGGTGCTCTCCGTCTCCGGGGGTTCAGAACCTTATCTTGCCTGGCTGGAGACAAGTCTGCGGTAGCCCCAGCGGTTTTTTGTTATGCTTCAAGATGTTCTCGAGCCCGGTTGTCCTTTATGCGGCTTTTGTTCCTGGCTTTCGCAATCAGTTTTTGCGCATTACTGTGGGTGGCCTTTTCGGTCGCCCGGCATATTCGGCGGCACGGAGAGCCCGGCGCCAGCGGCGCGGATGCTTCGATGGAGCCGGATGGTGTTGCCGCTCCTTCCGAATCACGCCGGCCTTGACGGTTCGCGGATGACTCGGTGGACTGCATGAACTCGAGTACCCCCCGGCCTGGTTCGAAAGGGAGAGTGGATTATGCAGGAGATCAGTTATAAACCGGACAGCCTTCGCGCATTGGCTGCGCCACGCATTGCCTGGAACACCTTGATCGCCGTCGTGCTGGCTACCGCCCTGGTAGCGATTTGCGCCCACATCGCCATGCCCCTCGGCTTCACTCCGATTCCGGTCACCATGCAGACCTTCGCCGTGTTGCTGCTCGGGTTGCTCTTCAGTCCAGGACCAGCGTTCGCGTGCCTGGCGCTGTACCTGATGGAAGGCGCCATTGGCTTGCCGGTCTTCAGCCCCCACGGACCCGGAGGCTTGGCTCAACTACTCGGCCCCAGCGGCGGATACCTGCTCTCTTATCCCTTTGCCGCCGCGCTGGCCAGCCTGCTTTATCGCCGCGGCCAACGCCGCTTCCTGGCCGCGATCGTGGCCGCAGGACTCGCCAGCATCGTTATCCTTGTCTCCGGCGCCACCTGGCTTGGCCTTCTCAGCCACTTGCGATTTTCTGTGGTCTTCGCCCAATCGATTGCTCCGTTCCTTCCCGGCGATGCGGTCAAAGTGGTGGCCGCAACCGCCTGCGTCGGTATCCTGGGATCGTTCGGCGATGCTTCACGCAATCGAGCTCTTTGAGGTCCTTTACCGATCGCGGCGATGACCCGTTGCGTCCAACTAACTGCCGATGTTCTCCAGAAAGGATCTTGTGACCGCTACTCCTATTTCCCTTCCGCCAGATATCCCAGCCCGAGATCTCAGGACTTCGCCGGGCACGGTCAAGGAGATCTCTATCGCTCACAGTCCCGACTCCGATGACGCCTTCATGTTCTATGGCCTGGCCACGGGAAAGATTCGCGTCCCCGGCTACAAGTTCACCCATACTCTTTGCGACATCGAAACCCTGAATCACAAGGCGATGGACGAGGCTTTTTACGACGTCACCGCAATCTCCTTTCACGCCTATCCCTACGTACAAAAGGACTATGCGCTCATGGCCTGCGGCGGTAGCGTGGGGGAAAATTATGGCCCGATGATTGTGGCCAGCCAGCGGATCGCGGCCGATCAGATCCGTCGCGTGCGCGTGGCCATTCCCGGCACCCTGACCACCGCATACCTGGCATTGAAATTGTTCGCGCCGGAGATTGAAACCGTCACCGTTCCCTTTGACAAAATCATTCCTGAAGTGGTCGCGGGTAATTTTGACGCCGGGCTCATCATCCACGAAGGGCAGCTCACCTACGCTTCCAGCGGATTGCATAAGGTCATCGATCTTGGCCAGTGGTGGCGCGAACAGACCGGGCTTCCCTTGCCGCTTGGAGGCAACGCCATTCGTCGCAGCCTGGGCGAGGACGCCATGCTAACGGTTACCCAGGCCCTGCGCGAGAGCATCCAGCACGCGCTCGACCACCGCGAAGCCGCTCTCGAGTACTCCATGCAATTTGCCCGCGACCTCGACCCCCAATTGGCAAACCGCTTCGTGAGCATGTACGTGAACGAGCGCACGCTCAATTACGGCGAAGACGGGAAAGAAGCGATTCGTAAGCTTCTTGCCATGGGTCATGAGCGCGGCATTATTCCGAACCCGGTGCGCGTCGATTTCGTCGGCTAGACGTCCCTCATCGAGGGGTACCCGTCCGCTTAGCGATCATCGTCATCATCCTGCTCCCGCCGGCCCTGGGGATGAGCCAGCATCGCCGGCAACGGTTTGTTGCCCATCGCATCCCGCCAAAGAATTACATTCAACACCCGGGGATCCGCCCGGTCTTCGTGTGTGAAATCCATGCGGCTCGACGCCTGCGCACCCGGGCCCTTGGGTCCATTTGCCTGGTACAGCAATCCGTTGTCCCGATTGCGATAGTCCGCTTCATAGGGTGGTTGATCACCGGCGCCCGCAAACAGCGATGCAATCGGCGGGGCAAAGGCGTCGTTGTTATTCATGGGCGGCAACCCTAACAGCTCTTCCATTGTCCGCACCACGCTCACCGTGGTGTAGAAAGTGCTGTCTACCAGAGGCTGTGCCAGGCGCGGCGAGTACTTGCTGACCACCAGAGCCACGCTGCGATGAGCGTCCACGTGGTCTGCTCCGTTCTGAGCATCGTCCTCCAGGATGAAAAACGCGGTGTCCTCCCAATAAGGGCTATGCGCGATGGCCTCCACCGCTCGTCCTACCGCCAGATCATTATCGGAAACCGAAGCCTTCGGCGTTGGCATGCCGGGCGTGGTTCCCGCTGTGTGATCGTTGGGCAGCCGCAGCTGGATGAACTGCGGCATCGTATCTCGCCCTTGCCCGCGCTCCTGCACCCACTGGCGAAAGTGGGTCAGAAACTCCTCCACCCGCAACTGATCGGGAAAGCTCAACTCGAAATCAGGATATTTGGGGTCAAAGTGACCCACCAACTCCGGCTTCGTGGGTACGTTCTCCTTGATCAACGGAATCGGCCAGGGATAGGGACTCGTGCCGCCACCGTAGTTCTGCGGGATCGCCTCCCCATGCCGGATATCGCCGCGCACACCGCACTGCGCCGGCTCCGGTTCGGGCGTTCCCTGGGTGGGGGATGACCCCTTGGGCGCGCTGTCTGGATTAGCGCAGAACTTGGTCGAAATGAACTCCCCGAAGTGATACAGGCTCTTGCCGTTGCGCGCCAGGTCAGTCCAGATATATCCGCTGCCGGGCTCGTTGACATCCGAAATGCCTTCGCGCAATGGATAGCCGTTTTCCACCACGCCCTCGTAATCGTAGACTCGCTCCTGCCCCCGATAGCTCTGCTGCCACGTCTTCTCCGTGTAGTCGCTGGAGATAGCGGCATTCGACCACACGTGCCCGTCCCCCGACACTTCTCCTGAATCGTAAAAATTATCCAGCACGCCAAACTGGCGCGCCAGCTTGTGTTCATTCGGCGTAATCTCCTCGCCGTACATGGTAAGTCCCGACACCCCGTTACCCACCCCCAGGTCGCCCAGGATCTGATCGTAGGTCCGGTTTTCCTTGATGATGTAGATCACATGACGGATGGGGTTAGTTCCGCCGCGGAAAGCAATCTTCGCTTGCGCGGCCTTCATCATATTCGTCTCGACCACAGTTCGCGTCAGCTCCTCGCGCCGGCTCTCAATTTCCGCCAGATCGATAGCGGCTATCGACCCATGCAGCAGGGTAGCAATGTAGGTGGAGCTACCGCTCATGCGCGTATTCCCAGGGACTCTCGGCTGTGGCATATTATTGGGCCCCGTGCCCTGGCCCTTGGCGGTCGCCACATAGAGCGTATTGCCCTCAACCGCCAGCGCGGTTGGATACCACTCAGTCGGAACAAAACCCGCGGCGCGTATCGGCTGCCCCCCAGTCTCCCGTCCACCGAGGTCGAAGACCGCAACTGCATCGGAGCCCGTGTTAGCGGCAAACAGCCGCTCGCCGTCGGTCGAGACTGCAACCGCATCCGGCATGGCGCCGAAATAGCTCTGCCCCGGCAAGCGCGTGTCATAGAGTGCCTGGAGCTTAAGCTCGTCGCCGCTCACCCGCATTGCGGCCACGGCATCCCGGTTAGCCAGCGCCACGTAGAGAATCTTCTCGTCCGGGCTCCAGGCAAACGCAGCGGGATGGGAACTGGGCGAAGTCGGTTTCTGCGGGGCAAGCAGTACCAGCTTCTTCAGCACCTTGCCGTTATTCAGATCCAGCTCAACGACTGCCGAGCCGTTCCACAGCGCTACAAATGCGCGGCTTCCCGGCCGGTTAACCGTGATTGAGACCGGATAGTTGGAGGGCACGACACTTCCCTGCGACAGGTCGAAGCGCCGGAGCACCTTGCCCGTGGGCCCATCCATTAGCAGAACATCGTCGGATAGATTGTCCGCCACCAGCAATTCATCGGTCCCGGCCGGTCCCTTGCGCACTGCGATGCCTGCTGGCGAAGGAATTGCGGTGCCCGCAGGCAGATTCACGCCGATCCGATTCTGCACCTTGCCCGGCGCCAATTTCTGCAAGGGAACGGGCAGCAGTCTCTCCGGAGTCACCTTGCCGTCGTTGAAGTTGTAAACGGCAATGGCATTGCCGGTCTGGTCTTTCTCCTTTCCCTCGGGCGCGGTGAGGGAGTCGAAAACCGCATACAGATGCGTGCCGTCCTTGCCAAAGGCCAGCCCGGAATACATCGTCTGGGGCAGCCCCATCGCCGTTCTCGGCTCGGGGAAGTCCGTCACCGTACCTGTCTTGATGTCCAGCACTGCAATCGACTGCTGATAACGCGACTCGAAGGTACCGAAACCGGCGTTCACCACCGCGAGGTACCGGCCGTCGGGAGAGATCGCCGCGGTCATGGGCAGGCTATTCAGGATTTGCGGAGACCCAGGAGCCGGCTCCTCCAGTTGCTTGCTGGTGGGCAGGGGGATGGTCCGGCTAGCGAGCTGTGCCCGAAGGGTCGGCAACCCAACCATCAGGGACATGAAAGCCAGCCGAGCTGTGGCAGACAAAAGTCGTAGAAAGCTTGCCAACATTACCCCCACCAGAGCACAGATTCGGATGCAAATCGCCCGGTCATCAGTATGACTAATTGTCATTACAAAACTCTTACGAACAGACGATCGGGCCCCTGTTAGGTTCAAGCTACGGGGCACATCGAAAGGGCCCTCCTCCAGATCATGTCGACCGAACTTATAGAACCCTCTTCAACCATATCGTTTGTCCCTGCGGCCGAAGCCTGCGAGGAAAAGACCACGGTGGCTCGTGCCGCGAAAAAGCACAGTGATGTGCCGGTTCTTGGCCGCGACACCCAGGCGAATCAAACCAACTGGGTGACCACCGGCTTCATGGTGGCCTTTCATGTACTCGCTGTGGCCGCTCTCTTCATGTTCACCTGGAAGGGCTTGTTCTGCTTCATCGGGCTATGGGTACTCGCCATCAACATGGGTATCGGCATGGGGTATCATCGCCTGCTCACGCATCGCGGATACCGCACGCCCAAGTGGCTTGAGTATTTCCTGGCCATCTGCGGCACGCTTTCACTGGAAGGCGGACCCATCTTCTGGGTTGCCACCCACCGCGTTCATCACCAGCTTACCGACCGCGAGGGCGACCCGCACACCCCCCACGATGGCGGATGGTGGTCGCACGCCGGTTGGATTCTCTCCGGCGATGCCCTGCACCACGAGACCGCGCTCATGGCTCGCTACGCACCCGATCTGGCCAAGGATCGCTTTCTGGTCTGGCTCAGTAAATACCATTACGTTCCCCTGGTCACGGTGGGCCTTGCCCTCCTGGCCTTCGGGGGATGGTCTTGCGTGATGTGGGGCATCTTCCTGCGCGTTACGCTTGGCCTGCATGCTACCTGGCTGGTCAACTCCGCTACCCATATGTGGGGCTCCAGGCGTTTTTCGACCCGCGATGAATCGCGCAACAACTGGTGGGTCGCTCTGCTCACCGGCGGCGAAGGCTGGCACAACAATCACCATGCCCATCCCGTTTCCGTCAGGCACGGCCTTACCTGGTGGGAGTTTGATCCAAACTTCTATGGCATCTGGATCCTGCAGAAGTTGGGACTCGCCACCAACGTCAAAGTAGCTCAGTTCGACCCCCACGATCCACGTCCTGCGGGCGTCTCCTAACCACGGCGGACCAGCCGATTGCTAACCTGGGCGCGACTTCGGTCGCGCCCTTCGCTTTTTTACTCCCCAGGTCGAGTGCTGTGGTATCCCACTCAAGCCAAAACCGGGCTTGAATGGGGCACCCAGCCTTTGCTGTTGGTACAGGGAGTGGGTGTGAATGAAAGCTGCCGTGTCGCGACTACCTCGAATTTTCCTATGTACCGGCAACAAAAGGTGGGTGCCCCATTCAAGCCGTACTTTGGCTTGAGTGGGATACCACAGCACTGACCTGGGGAGACGGGTATGGGGCACCCGTTACTTGTTACCGGTAGAGAGAGGCAAGTCTCTGAGGAATCAGGCTAAGACGCCCGCTATACTTTGCCTGGGGCTTGCCGGATATGCGCATCACCAGACGCCGGAATGCGATCGTTCTTTCCATCACTCTCGGGGCCTGCCTGGTCGCACTGGCCATCACCCTCAACGTTGGCTGGATCATCATCAACTGGCGGAGCGTCATCCTGCTCGTGGTGGGCATCCCCTTTTTCCTGCTGCTGATCGGCGGACTGGTCCTGAACACCATATTCCTGGTGAGAGAGGTAAAGCGGAACGAACGCCACGACAGTTTTCTCAACGCCGTCACCCACGAACTCAAGACACCCATCACCTCCATCCGCCTCTATCTGGAAACCCTGCAGCGCCACGACCTGCCGCAATCCAAGCGGGAGGAGTTCTACGAGATCATGCTCTCCGACAGTGAGCGGCTCCTGGCTACCGTGGAGCAGGTGCTCAAGGCGGGAGAGGTGGGCCAGCGCGCGCGCAACCAGGTCCGGCTTCGCCTGCAGTTCGAAGACGTGGTACGCGACTGCGTTCGCACCACCCTCCAGCGTTACCACCTGCAGGAGTCAACCATTCGGTTCTCGGTAGGCCCGGACGCCGAGCAGGTCGCCGTGATGGGCAACCCGGAGGACCTGCGTACCGCTGTCCTCAACGTACTCGACAACGCGGTCAAGTATTCGCCGGAAGGGCCCCAACTCGAGGTGCATCTGGCTCTCGAGGGCGACGCGTGGATGATGCTCACGGTTTCCGACCACGGCCTGGGCATTGCCGCCCCGCACCTAAAGCGAATCTTCAAACGCTTCTATCGCGTCCCGGCTCGCAATGTCTTCCGCATCAAGGGCACCGGCCTGGGCCTCTTCCTGGTCCGCTCCATCGCCCGCCAGCACGGGGGCGACGTAGTCGCCGAATCAGAGGGGGAAGGGCGCGGCGCCACCATACGCCTGCAACTACCACGTGCCCTCTCCGCCACCCCCAAAGAGGCGCTGCAGTGAGCCACCTGGCGAACATCCTGGTGGTCGAAGACGAGGGTCACCTGGCACAGGGCCTGCTCTTTAATCTGCGCGCCGAGGGTTACACCGTACAGCTGGCGGTGGATGGCGAGACCGCGCTGGAGATGATCGCGGCCGACTCCATCGATGCCGTCATCCTCGACGTCATGCTCCCGGGAAGAGATGGTTTCTCTGTCGCCGCGGAACTGCGGGCACAACAGAATTTCGTTCCCATCCTCATGCTCACCGCGCGCAGCCGCCCGGAAGACGTACTCAACGGGTTCAGCGCAGGCGCCGACGATTACCTGCCCAAACCGTTCGATCTTTCCATCCTGCTGGCCCGTCTCAACGGCCTTCTTCGCCGCATGGCGTGGCTTCGCCCAGCTCTCCCGGCCGAGCCCGCCCAGCCGCCGCGCAGCGGCGGCTCGCCCTCCGCCTTCACCTTCGCCGGGCGCACCATCCACTTCGCTTCGCTCCAGCTCACCACCCCGGATAAGGCCATCCGCCTTACCCTGATGGAGGCTGATCTGCTGCGCTACCTGGTCCTCAACCAGGGCCGCATCATCTCCCGCAAGGAGTTGCTGGAGCAGGTCTGGCGAGTGCACGAGGACACTGACACGCGCGCCATCGACAACTTTATGGTCCGCCTGCGCCGTTATATTGAAGACAACCCAGCCGAACCGGTCTTTCTGGAGACGGTCCGCGGCATTGGCTATCGTTTCCTTCCCCGGGTGCCCGACACCTCGTCCGGCGAGCGCGAAGAAAAACGAAAGTAACACTTTTTCGCCATTGTCAGCCTTCTTATGCCACGGGCAGACTCCCAACTAGCAGCATGCTCTCCCTCCTTTGGGTGCGCCGGCAAGGTCGGTACGTCTTTCCACGTCGAAAGATATCGCCCGGTTGTTACGCGCGGCGGCTTTTCCAAGCGCACCCCTTCTCTCCCCCGACTTTCTTTTGACCAGTAATGAGTTGGCATCAGCGTTCCTCTTGCCGCGCCCTGATCGCGGAAGAATGCTCTAAACTGTACCCAGAGCATTCTCACTTCTACTCTTGCTCAGTCAAGTTCAGTGAAGTGCGGCTTTTCTTGAGGAAAAGCCACGTTCGGAGCGGTTGCTCTACATACACCAGAAGTGACAATGCTGTAGTCGATCGGGATCTCGCCTGTGCGCATTTTTACCCGCTACATCTGGAATGAAGTGCTCTCCCACGCCCTCCTCGGGGGCGCGCTCTTCACCTTCATCCTGTTCATGAAGTACCTCGGTCCCCTGCTGGAGATGGCAGCGCGTAACAGCGCCTCGTTGGGCACCGTGGCCAAGATCTTCGTTTTCATGCTCCCCAATATCATGAGCCTCACCATTCCTATGGCCGTGCTCGTCGGGGTGCTGCTCGGCCTCAGCCGGCTCGCCGCCGATAGTGAGGTCACCGCCATGAGGGCGGTGGGCATCGGCGTATGGTTCTTCGTCCGGGTCGTATCAGTGATCGCGATTCTCAGCTGGGGAATCTCCCTGGCCGTTTCGCTCTACATAGCCCCAAAGGCTACTGCGGCCTTCTTGCGAGAAGAAACTTCGCTTACGAATCAACAGGCCTCGTTTGCGGTTGAGCCGCGGGTCTTCTACGAAGACTTTAAGAACTATGTGCTTTACGTGCAAGATATCCGCGCCGGCGCAGGAGCCTCGCGATGGCAGCGCATTTTCCTCGCCGATCTGAGCAACCCGGTCGCACCCAAGGTCACCACGGCGGAGGAAGCTGTGGTCGCCAACGGCGGAGATCACACGCTCCTGATGCGCCTGCGCAACGGCACCGAGCACGAAGAGGTAAGCACCAACGGCGGTACCCAATATCAAGTATCCACCTTTGTCGAATCGGAACTTCCGTTGGCCATCGGCACCCAGGAGGATGCGCACATCGGCACCAACAACACGCCCATTCTTGCCATGGGCAACCGCGTGCTCTACGAGCACACCAAGGGTCCGGGCGGCAGAGGCTACCTGATCGAATTGCATAAGCGTTTCGCCTACCCGGCAGCCTGCCTGGTTTTGATGCTGATCGGTATCCCGCTCGGTATATCGTCGCGACGTGGCGGCAAGAGCGCAGGGTTTGTGCTGACCATAGCACTGGTTTTCATCTACTACTTCCTCTCCTTAATCGGCGTTTCGCTGGCTCGCGAAGGCAAGGTCCCCGTCTTTGCTGGCGTGTGGGCGGCCAACATACTATTCGCCTTTTTTGGTCTGCTGCTGCTGCGGCAGATGGCGTCAGGGGGCGGAGCCGGCACTCAATTCGCAGCCATTGCCAGCAAACTGAAGAGCACGCGACTCTTCAGCCCGAGAACCGACCGCAGCACAGGAGAACGCGACGCATACGACCGTGGACGCTTTCCGCTCATTCTCGATGACTACGTGCTGCGCGAGTTTCTGACTACTTTCGCCATGGTGATGGTCAGTTTCGTTCTGCTGTTGCTGGTTTTTACCTTCTTCGAGCTGCTCGGCGACATCATTCGCAACCGCACGCCACTGGTCACGGTAGGCGAATATCTTATCGACCTTACCCCCAGCATGGTCTACAACATCACGCCTCCGGCAGTGCTGGTTGCGGTGCTGGTCACGTTTGGCGTGCTCACCCGAACCAACGAGTTCACCGCTATGAAGGCTACGGGCATCAGCCTGTACCGGGTGATGGTGCCCATCCTGGTGGTGGCGGCGATGCTGGCCGTTGCCCTCTTCCTTTTCGATGAGTCCTACCTTCCCGCCGCGAACCGCCGGCAGGAGGCGCTGCGCAGCATTATCAAAGGCAGACCGGCCCAGACCTTTCTGCGGCCCGACCGGAAATGGATCTTCGGCCGCCAGGAGCCAGGCAAGCCCGGACGTATTTTCTATTACCAGTTCTTCGATCCGGGACAGGATCGCTTTGCTAATCTCACGGTCTTCGAATTCAACCCGGAGAATTTTTCTCTTTCGCGCCGCATCTTCGCCTCCAGCGTCTACTGGGAACCACAAATACAGCAATGGGTGTTTGAGCACGGGTGGGAGCGCCGCTTCGATGGCGAGGCAGTCAGTAGCTATAGCCAGTTCAATGTTGAAAGCTTTCCCGAGATCGACGAACAGCCCCAATATTTCACCAAGCAAGCTCTGCAATCGCAAGAGATGACGTTCGGTGAGCTGCAGCGCTATATCCGCGACCTGGGGCAAAGTGGATTTGACACCAAGGCGCTCAGCGTTCAGCTCAATCTCAAGATTGCTTATCCGCTGGTCACGCTGGTCATGGCAGTGCTGGCTATTCCCTTCGCCCTGTCTATGGGCAAACGCGGATCCCTTACCGGCATAGCCGCCGCCATCGGCGTAGCCATTGCGTTCTGGGTGCTTCAGGGCGCGTTTGAAGGGCTGGGCAACGTGAACTTCTTGCCTACTCTGCTGGCGGCCTGGGCGCCTGATCTACTCTTCGGCCTCGCCGGAGCTTATCTGCTGTTGCGCACGCCTACCTAAAACACCGTAGGACCGAGATTAGAATAGAAGCCAGCATGCTTGCTCCGCTCCGGCCTCTCTTCCCGTACCTGCGCCGCTATTCCCGCGACTTCGTCTGGGGCGGATTATCCGTCGTGATCTCGAACGCCATCTGGATCCTCTTCCCTCAGGTCATTCGCATTGCCATCGACGATCTCAACCAGGGCGTCACCCGGCAAAAGATCCTGCTTTATGCCGGACTGCTGGTCCTGATCTCCGCCGCCAAGGGCGTCTTCCTGTTCCTTACCCGTTGGATCATCATCGGCATCTCCCGGGAGATTGAGTTCGATCTGCGCAACGATCTCTTCCGCCACCTGGAGCGGCAACCGGCAGCTTACTTCCAGCAACATCGGACCGGCGACATCATGGCCCGCATGACCAACGACCTGAACGCGGTGCGCATGCTGTTGGGCCCGGCCATCATGTACAGCGCCAACACCGTCCTGTTCTCCGTCGGCGCCTTGTATTTTCTGCTTCGCATCAGCCCCTGGCTAACCCTGGTGGCGCTGGTCCCCTTGCCCCTGGCCAGCATTCTGGTGCAGTCGTTAGGGCGAAAGATCCATGAACGCTTCGAGCGCATCCAGGCGATGTACTCGGAGATTTCAGCGCAAGCCCAGGAGAATTTTTCCGGCGCCCGCCTGGTACGCGCCTTTGCCCAGGAACAAGCCCAGATTGCCGCCTTTGAAAAGTCCAATCGCGAGAATATCCGCCGCGGGCTTCGCCTGGTTCAGCTCATGGGCATGCTCTGGCCCACGCTCGAATTTGTACTCGGACTCGCCATGGCCATCACCCTGCTTGTCGGCGGCCATGAAGTACTTTCGCATCGCATCAGCATCGGGGATTTCGTGGCCTTTAACACCTATATGGTCATGCTTACCTGGCCCGTGATCGCCCTTGGTTGGGTAGTAAATCTGTGGCAGCGGGGCACCGCTTCGGTCATCCGCATCGACGAGTTGTTGTCCGACAAGCCCACTATCGACAATGCGGAAGCCGACTCCTCCATCCCCGCCGATCTGACGCTGCGCGGCGAAATCGAGTTTCGCGACCTGAGCTTTTCCTACTCGGGCTCGGATTCGGGCCGCTCGGAAGTACTGCACTCACTGTCGCTCAAAATCCCGGCAGGCAGCAGCCTTGCCATCGTAGGCCCAACCGGCTCAGGCAAATCGACCCTGGTCAACCTGATTCCGCGGCTCTACGACGCCGCGCCGGGAAGCGTTCTGATCGACGATCGCCCCATCCGCGATTACCCGCTCGAAGTATTGCGCGCCAATATTGGCTTTGTTCCCCAGGAAACTTTTTTATTCAGCCAAACGATTCGCGGAAACATCGCCTTTGGCGCTCCCTGGGCCACCGATACCCAGGTGCTGGAAGCCGCCGAGGCGGCGCACATCCGCCGCGAATTCGAAGAATTCCCTGCCGGCCTGGCGACCACCGTCGGTGAGCGCGGCATCACCCTCTCCGGAGGCCAAAAACAGCGCACCGCGATCGCCCGCGCTGTCATTCGCAACCCCCGTATCCTCATCCTCGACGACGCCCTGTCCAGCGTGGACACCTACACCGAAGAGCAGATTCTGGGCGAACTGCAGCGCGTGATGCGGGGCCGCACCACGCTTTTCATCTCCCACCGCATCTCCACTGTGCGCCATGCCGACCAGATTGCTGTGCTGGTCGACGGCCGCATCGTGGAACTGGGCACGCATGACGAATTAATCGCGCGCAACGGCTATTACGCGGATCTGTTCCAAAAGCAGCTCCTGGAAGAAGAACTGGCAGTCGCGCATTAGCGCAGACTGCTAAGCCGGTACTAGCAGAAGACGGGACCTCAGGGGCTAAAGCGCGTTGTGAAGAGAGAAATTACACGGGGCAACAAAAGCTTTGGGTGCCCCATTCAAGCCGTACTTCGGCTTGAGTGGGCTACCGTGCCTCCCCACTCGTTTGCCATTAGGACCGGTGGAGTCATGGGCCCTCGGCCCACCCAAAGTGATGAAAGTCGGCGAGAAGGGTACGGGCTTCAGCCCGTACGTCAAGCAAGCTGAACAGATCGGCTTTAGCCGCCGAGGGAAATGTTTTTCGACCAGAGCGTACCCGGATTTCCCGCTGCGCGGCACGCACCGGCGGCCACGTGTGCGGCTTTCCGTAAAGAAAGCCGCATGAAGTTCGCCAACGCCACCAATCTCGACAGGAAATCCGGGGGAGCGCAGTGGAGGGACCTGCGGTTTCGTTCCCCCATCGTCCCACACCCCTGAGGGTAGGCTTTCATCATCCGGACCCTCGCCCTAAGGTTTGGTCATTTTCAAATCGGCAACGGTGCCTTCAGTGTTGTGAGCAAAGCGAATCCCGTAGATGCCGTCGGTGGATTTCAGCTTTCCGCCGGCTACCACCAGCGCCTTGTCATAGCTGGCGACGACGGTGCCATTGATCGCGCACTCCACCTTCCCGTCTTTCACCGAAAGCGCGATTTTCTGCTCCACAGGCTCTCCGGGGCCGGCAGCCTTGTGCACAGCAGCATTCGCCTCTCCATGGCCATTCAGCTGAAACGGATCCGGTCCAAAGCCGCGTACGATAAATCTTCCATCGCCATAGGCCGCACAATATAACTCGCTGTGCTGGTCAGTCCCCAGGTCGTGGCCGGCGATGAATATGCCGTAGGGGTGCGGATGGTTGTTCAGGTTCATGTATTTTGCTTCAGTGAATGTGGCAGATACCGTGTAGTTGCCGGTCGCCGTGTTGGCGGGATTCCAAAAGGCCGCCGCCGGGCCGGTTGTGACTTGAAGCGTTTTGCCTGACTCGGTGAGCTTGGTGTCTTTAATGGTTTGTCCCGCCCTCTGCGCTCCGGCGTCGATCTCTCCAACCCACCCGGGCACCGAGATACCGCCGCCTGCTACGGAGTGAGAAGCATCCTGGGCCACAAGCTCAGGGATGAGGAAGGCGATAGCGGCTGTCATGATGAATCCGCGAATGAAACGCATAGGCGTCCTTTCAGATACGGAAAGTGGACACGCGAAGATTCTAGAGATCTTTCCCGCCGGCCACAAGCGAGGGGCTCGAGCGGCGCCATCTCGCGCGTGCTTAGGCCTTGGCTAGTTCTGTCTCGACCGCCCGCAGGAGCGCCGGGTCATCGGGCGTGGTATTGGGTGCGAAGCGGGCGGTTACTTTGCCGCCGCGGTCCACGATGAATTTCTCGAAATTCCACAGAATTTCAGGCTCGGCGTTCGTCTGGATCCCGTAGCGTTTCAAGTCTTCGCTGAATGGAACCTCTGACGTGCTGGTTGCCTTCGGCTGGGCTGCGATCAATTCCTTGTAGAGTGGGTGTTTCTCTTCCCCCACCACGGTAATCTTTTCAAACAACGGAAAGTCGACGCCAAAGTTGCTGCTGCAAAAATTCTGGATTTCCTCATTACTGCCCGGTTCCTGACCCTTGAAATCATTGGCGGGGAAACCCGCGACCACCAGACCACGGTCACGGTAATCCCGATAGAGCTTCTCCAGAGATTCGTATTGCTTGGTGAGTCCGCACTTGGAAGCGACGTTGACGATAAGCAGGACTTTTCCGCGGTACTCGCCGAGGTTAGTGTCTTCGCCGTTGATCCGGCGCACGGGAATCTGATGAATGGGTGTGCTCATACCCCAATTGTAGTGCCCCTGGAGCGCATCTATCTGCGTCGCGGGTATGCCCAACATTTCTCCTTGCGCGGCAACCAGACCTACTACAGACTGTGGAGGTACCATTCACAATCTGAACGCCTGGAGACCACCGAATGAGTCTTACCCGACGTGTCTTCCTGGAGCGGGTCGCCCAAATCGGCGGCTATTCCGCAGCTTTCCGCACGATGCAAGCCCTCGGCCTCATGCCTCTCCCCAGTGTTTCTGCGCTGCCCCAACTCGCCCCAGACTTCGGACGCGGCAAGAGCGTCGCGATCCTGGGAGCGGGCATTGCGGGGCTGGTCTCTGCCTACGAACTGTGCAAGGCGGGTTTCACTTGTACCATCCTCGAGGCCCGGAGCCGCCCCGGCGGGCGCAACTGGACGGTACGCGACGGCACCAAAGTGGAGTTCACCGACGGAACCATCCAGAACTGCAGCTGGTCAGATGGTGGCTATCTCAACGCCGGCCCCGCCCGCATCCCCTCTATTCACACCCACCTGCTCGACTATTGTCAGTTGCTGGGCGTACCCCTTGAGGTCGAAGTCAATGTCTCTCGATCCGCATTGATGCAGTCTCCGCTGCTCAACTCCGGCAAACCAGTCGAGCAACGCCAGGTCATCCACGATACTCGCGGCTACCTCGCGGAACTCCTCTCCAAGTGCCTGCATGCGGACACCCTCGACAATGCGCTCTCCAAGGAAGACACCGCCCTGCTGATGGATTTTCTGGCGGACTTCGGCGACCTCGACGCCGACGGAAAATATGTAGGCTCTATGCGCGCCGGCTTCGTCACGCCGCGTGGCGCCGGGCCGGCCCAGCACGTGCTCCATAAGCCTCTGAAGCTGCACGATCTCCTCGTCGCCGACCTGTCCAAAGGCGAATTCTACGAGGACGAAATTGATTGGCAGGCGACGATGTTCCAGCCGGTGGGCGGCATGGATCGAATCCCGTACGCCTTCGCCCGCGCCTTGAACGCGACCGTGATCCACTTCGACTCCCCGGTCAAGGAGATCACCACCGGCGACGCGAAGGTGACCATAGCCTACTTCAAAGATGGAACACCGCAGATGCTCACCGCCGATTTCTGCATCTGTACCATGCCGATTTCTGTCCTGGCAAAAACCAAAAATAACTTCTCTCCGGAAACCAACCAGGCGTTCACTGCCATGCCTGTTTCCGCTTTGTACAAAATCGCCTGGGAGTCGCCTCGCTTCTGGGAGAAGGAGAACCGTATCTACGGCGGCATCTCTTTCCTCAAAAATACCGTCGACCTGGTCTGGTATCCGAGCGCGAAGCTCTTTTCTCCTACCGGCGTCCTGGTTGCCGGCTTCAACTCGGAACTCAATGATCTTGGCGGCCTGGGAAAGGGCTTCGGCGACACCTCAGGAAAACCCACTGCATTCGGCGCGTTGCCCTCTATCGAAGCCAAGCTTGAGGCCTCGCGGGCGGCGGTCGAAACACTTCACCCTGGCCGCTCCAGACTTTTGCAGAAGCCCATCTACATCAGCTGGGCCAGGATTCCCTACTCATTAGGCTGCTTCGCCAACAACCGGCTTCCCAGCAGTGCAGCTCCCTACAACCAACTGGAGAAACCCCAGGGCCGCACTTACTTTGCGGGAGACTACCTATCCCACCTCGTAGGCTGGCAGGAGGGCGCTATATTATCCGCTCACCATGCCATCGAACGCATTGCCACCCAGATAAAAAGCTAATCGTCGCATCATACGCACACTCATGCTGGATCCGAGAGCCCCTTTATGACGGCGGTTCAGTGAGCTGCGCTGCTTGAGACTTCTTAAGCAGCATCCGCTTTCTGCGCTTCCGCCTTACGGTTACGGCTCTTAGCCAGAGAGCTGCGATCAAGAGGAAGGGAAGAAGAAAGAATAAGAGACTCCAGCGCCCCAGAAGCGTTGGCGTCACGGGTACATCGGTATCGGTCTCTCCCGTGACCTGCGCGCTGGCCAACAGAATTCGAATCCGCCACGTCTCTTCTTTGTCAAAGGGGACGAGAGCTTTGAACTCGACACGGTTGAGAAGCTTTTCGCGCCAGGCGTCGTAGCGCTGCTCCGGAAGCCTTCCGCTCACGGGCTGAACGATGACCTGAACCCTCATGTCGCTGGGGACGGAAGCCCCCTTCGGCGGATCAATCACGACAAAGAAGCTTCCCGTGCCGACATCGGGGTTGCTCCAGACCGAGACTGTGAGGTTGCCGATTTTACGATTTTCTATGATGGGATAAGGAGGTCCGATGTGCGCCCAGGCGGGCAAGCTGGCGCAGATGGCCAGCAGGGCCACCACGAGGCACGTGGTCCATGGGACTCCGCCTCGGATTCGATACTGAGTCTTGTTCATGGTCCTCGCGACCTGCCCCCCGCCTACCCGGCCATCATCGTGGCGCGCATATCCATAGGTTGCTGTAGGAGCCAGATGGAAGCCAGCAGAAACAACAGGCAAACAGCAGCCCAGGGCGCGAATGCGCGCACGGGGTGCTCCTCGCAGTCCTCCTCCGCCAGATGCCAGGCGACCATGAGCGATCCTGCCATACCCAGTAACAGAAATCCGAATTGCAAAGGCTCCACCACATACTTTGGAATGCCCACCAGGGTCCAGCGCGGTGGGCCGAGGAAGGACCAGCCTAGATCGGCGAGGGCGCTTTGGGTGACGGGGATGATCGTATAGAGGCCGGTAAAGAAGTGGAATCCATAGTGTGCAAGCCACATGCCGAAGCCGAGCGGTACCAGCGAATAGGTATAGCGGACCATGAGCGGCAGCCAGGCGCGTTTCACGCCTGCCCACGCGCGGGTAGTCCAAGCGGCAAGACCAAGCAGGAGCGCCGGCTCGAAGATGAGGAAGATGGCAAAGAGCAGGCCCAGGACCGGAGCCTGACTATGGACGTGCATCAAGCGGCCTAGCCAGGTCTCGACCACATAGACGGGGCTAACCATGCCGAAGGCGTTCATCAGAGCGCCAAAGGTGAAGACGATGGTAAGGGCGGCGACGTCTTTGCGCCGCGAGAAGAAGCCGACGCCCGAGCGGTGGGCGTCGGTCATCAGTTCCCCGGCCGGAAGGCGGCTGCGGATACCAATGTTGTCGTGGGGACAGGCGTGCACGCAATCGAGGCAGAACGTACAGTCCATGTTGCCGACCTTGGAGGGTAGAAAAAGGGCAAGCTCACATCCGCGCTGGAGAATCACCAGATCGGAAACAGGATCGCGCCGTCCGCGAATGCAATCCTTGGTGTGGCAGGAGGAACAGACATTCTGTTCGCGTACTTCCACTTCTAGCGGCGAGACCGTGGCCGCGACAAAGTTGAACTGGCCGATGGGACAGATGAACTTGCAGAAGGTTGCATGCTTGAACAGGCCGTCAATGAGCAGTATGGCGGCGAAGTAGCCCACGATCACCCACGCCGTCAGCCAGGGAGATGACCACAAACCAAATAGCTCATAGAAGAAAAGAATGAGCGCAAAGAGCGCGGTGGGAATCCATTTATTGCGCAGCCTGCGGGGCCAGTGAAACCGCGGATGGATCCAGCGGCGCATCATGTTGCGCAGCAACATGAACGGGCACGCCATGCAAAAGAAGTTGCCTCCAAACAGCAGGGCAAGCGTCAACGCTCCGCGAAAATGGACCCAAGCCAGCACCGTGGCCAAATTCTTGGGCGAAAGTGTAGGCCCGAAGAGTCCGTGCAGAACCATGACGATGCTGACCAACAGCAGAGGAATCTGCAAGAGCGTGCGGGAGTGACGCCAGCTCAAGAACCGGCCGAGGACGGGAACGCGCAGCAGATCGAACGGCGGGGTCTCTGGAAAATCGTCTTCCGGAGCAAGGGACTTGGAGACGGTAGTGGACATCCTGCTCAGTTGGAGTGGACGCCTCTCACGTCCACCTGGCGTTCGATCTTTCGACCGTTGGGCAGTTTGATATGCAGCAGCACCACCCAGTCGCCGCCCATATTGAAGCCGATGTGAGCCAGATAATTGCCGGGTGTCGTTTCTTCCGCCTCGCCAAATACGGGAGCCATGCCGGGATGAGACATATCCGCTTCCACCTCAATGGTAGCGTGGCCGACGGGTTTTCGAGCCGCGTCCGTAATTTGGATGGTGACGGTAGCCGGGCCAACACGGACAGGATTCGGCGTGACTTGCTGGTCCACGAAAATCTCCGGTTCCCTTCCGGACGATCGACGGCAGGACGTGACAGCCGGCATGACGATGCAAAGAAGAACCAGGAGAACTCTACACAGCGCAGGGACTGACGCCCAACGGCTACACGGGATACGCCCGATCATTTGCAGAAACACGTCAAGCGACAACCATCAATCGCCCGGATCCCTATGCACGTGCGGCTGCCGCCTGCAACGCATCATCCTTCTTATGCCAGGAGCAGGTGCAGACTGCGCGATCGGTTTCTCCCTCCGGAGGAAGTATGTGATAGTACATGGCGATAACCATAGGAATGAAAACGACCGAGTTATAGAAGAGATGGAGTTCGACCCGGGGAAAGAAGAACTGGAGCACGCTGAACGGAACTGGCTTGCCCATCAGATTGTGATGGAACGTGGCTTGGCTAATCAGAAGCAGGTGCTCAATATGGTGCCAGAACTGGATCCAGAACGCGATCATCCACCAGGTGTAGCTGCGCCCGGTAAATCCCTTACGCAGCACCCAGAGGCAAACGAGCATAACCAGCGCGTAACCGTAATGCAGGGTCTCGGACTGGATGAGCCACGGATACCACAGACCTAGGACGCCGTTGGCCTTTGGACGCGGCCAACCCATCACAAAAATCTGGTAAGCCTGGGCAAAGTGCTCCGCCCAATGAGCCAGCACGATCAGCATAAAGAGCTGCAGGGCGCGTTCGTGCCACGGGCCGTTGAGTTTGTCATACAAGCTCTGACGCGGAGAAGACGCACCACCTATCGCGGAGAGACTTTGACTGGAAGCCGCCATAAATTGCTCACCTTACCTAGAATTTCAGCGCTTTAAATAGAATGAAGAGAAGCGTAGGGCATCGCCCTTCCCGATGTCACCCACCCCCGGATTTAGTTTGTACTCAATCTTTCGGTTGATAAGAGGCGCTCACTCTCTTCCTTTAGCGAGAAAGGCGGATTCACGATGGACGCAGGCTCGGCGGCATGAATAACTTCCAGGAGTTTCGTGACGATGCGCCGGACGCAGTACCGGTTCGCGGGTACATTCATGGTCCGATGAATTCAGACAATGATTGCCTCGTCTTGACCCACGGTGCGGGGTCGAACTGCAACGCTCCGCTTCTCGTGAACCTGGCAGATGCATTCAGTGCCTCGGGCTGGACCGTACTTCGCTGCGATCTCGCTTTTCGCCAATTGCGACCGCATGGGCCGCCACGCGGCAGTGCGGAACGTGACCAACAGGGGCTTCGAGCGGCAGTGGCATCCATGCGACGACAGACCTCGGGCCGTATCTTCCTGGGCGGTCACTCCTACGGAGGGCGGCAAGCCTCAATGCTGATTGCCGAAGAACCCAGGTTGGTCGATCGTCTGCTGCTGCTCTCCTACCCGCTTCATCCACCGCAACGACCCGCTGAGTTGCGGACGGGGCACTTCCCGCGCCTCCATGTTCCGGCACTCTTCGTTCATGGCACGCGGGACGGCTTCGGCTCTATCGATGAAATGACCACGGCGTTGCAGCTCATTCCGGCACAGACCGCCCTGCTTCCGGTCACCAGCGCTGGGCACGAGCTGCTTACCAGGCAGAATCGTGAACAGCTGCCGGGGACAGTGGTCGAAGCCTTCCAGTCATTTGCATCGACGCCGCGGATTGACTAAGCCCCCCTCTACTGCTTCACGAAGATGAGGAAGTAATCCTGTCCGTCCGCCTTGGTGAAATCGTAGCGGGCAACCTGGCGGAAGCCGGCGTGCTCGACTTCGTCGCGAACGATGGACTCTTTGAGCCCATGGTCCGAGCCGTTGCCGTTGCGATCAATAATGCCGAAACGGGCGCCGGGCTTGAGCGCCGCGCGCAGGTTGGCGAGGACCAGCTGAGGGTGAGCGATCTCATGGTAGACCTTCAGCATGAGCGCGGCATCGAGGGAGTTGGGCGTAAGCTTCGGGTCGTCGGGTGTGCCCAACAGAGGAACAATATTCGGCAGGTGCTCGCGCTGGGCGCGCTGCTGGATGTACGCGATGGCATTGGGATTGATATCTTCGGCGATCACGCGGCCGCCGGGTCCGACGCGGCGGGCGGCGCGGACGCTAAACCACCCGCCCCCGGCGCCGATGTCAGCGATGGTGCTCCCGGGTTTCAACTGAAGCAGGTCCATGACGCGATCGATTTGCAACCGCTTGTCACGGCCAGGCTCTTCAAAGATGCTGAGGTCGCCGGCGTAAGGTGTGCTGGTGGGGTGCGGCGGCGTAGCCGGTGTCTGCGCCGGAAGTGTTGGCGCGGACAAAAGGATAACGGCGAGAAGAGTTGCAAGCAGCTTCGAGCGACGAGTCATGGTTTACCCAGGACGCACACACGAATGCTGTCGGCGGCGTCTTCCTGCAGATTCAAAATTCTGGAAGAACGGCCGACTGAGACCGCGTAGCCCGTGATCGAGGGGCTCTCCCTCAATCGAAGCTTCACACCAGGGGCAATGCCGTTTTCCTTCAGCAGTTTCAAGGTGCGAGCATTGCGGTCGGAGACGCTGTCCACCACGTAGACACCTTCCTGTACGGCATCCGTCAGCTGGATCGAGTTCTGTCGCGGCATCGCGCCGTCCATCTCCGGAATGCAATGTCCATGGGGATCGATCTTCGGGTGTCCAAGCTTGGCGGCAATGCGCTCTTCAAAGCGCTCGGAGATGAAATGTTCAAGACGCTCGGCCTCTTCATGCACCTCGTCGATGGGGTAATCGAGTACTTCATAGAGAAAAGTCTCGATCAGCCGGTGGTGGCGCACCACTTCTACTGCGCGCTTCCTCCCCGCGGAGGATAGGAGGACCCCGCGATGCCGCTCGTACTCGACGAGCGGAGGTGAGCTTGCGGCCAGCTTTTGCAGCATATTCGTCACCGACGCGGGGGCCACGGCCAACCTATGGGCCAGTGCATTGCTGGGCACCCTGTTCTCCTCCGGTCCACCCAAAATCAGAATGGCCTTGAGGTAATTGTCCACTGATTCACTGTTCGGGTTCGGTTGACGGCGCGCCGCCATGGCTGAATCTCCAGTCCCTAATTTGACACGGATCTATTTTAGGCGTACCTAATATTTAGGCTTACCTAAATCAAAGCCACGCCTTCCCTCGCCAACGGCATACCGGAGACCCCCATGACGCTCAGCAAAATCGCCAGGCCAGCCTTAGCCTTTTTGTTGATGTTAACCATGGTTAATACCTGGGCGCAGAGCGGAACCAGCAGCGCCCTCGCAGGGAGCGTCCTCGACCCCAGCGGCGCGGTGATTCGTGATGCCCGGGTCAAGGCTACCGAGGTAAACACCGGTTCCGTCCGCACCGTCCAGACCAACGCGGAGGGTCGCTTCCTCTTCTCGCAATTGAACCCGGGTACCTACCGAATGGAAGTGCATGCCGCAGGATTCAGCCTCGGCCAGTCGCAACCCACGATGGTCTCTGTGGGGCAAACCGCCTTAGTCAATTTCACCTTGTCTCCGGCGGCCACATCACAATCGGTCGAAGTGACGGCGCAATCTGGGTTGATGAGCCTTGAGAACCCCAATACATCGACCACTCTGGACGCGAAGACGATCAAGAGCCTGCCCAATCCTGGGCAGGATCTTACCTATGTCGCGCAGTTCGCGCAGGGCGCATTAATGAATACGGCGGGATCGTCGAACGATGCCAAGGCAGCCGGCGGTTACGGGAACGTCGAGTTCAATGGACTGCCGGCGACATCAAACGGTTACATCCTGGACGGGTTCGACGCCAACGATCCCTTCCTGGGACTGAACATCGGTCTGTCAACCAACCTCGTCATTGGCCTGGACGCTTTGCAGGAAGCGACCGTCAACACCAACTCCTATGCCGTCGATCAGGGGCGCTACGGCGCCTCCCAGGTGAACTACTTCACCAAGTCGGGATCCAACCGTTTCCATGGAGACCTGTACGAGATTTGGAACGGTTCTCGGCTCAATGCCACCGACTATTTTCTGCATGCCAACGATACCCCGGGAAATATTGCCCGGAAGCCGCGATCGACCGTGAACGAGTTCGGGGTAAGTGTTGGCGGCCCCGTGCTGAAAGACAAGCTCTTCTTCTTCGGGCACTACGAAGGCATCCGCATCGCTCTTCCCCTGCTCGCCCGCACCACTGTGCCGTCGCCCGCATATCAGCGATATGTGTTGCAGCAATTGCCCCAGGGTGGCACTGATCCTATCAATGGGACGACGCTGCCGGCGCAGCCCGAGGAAGTAGCGTTCTATCAGAAGATGTTCGCGCTCTACAGCAACACCGCAGGCACAGCGACTCCCGTTCTCACCTGCCCGTTGGACCAGAACGGAGCGTTGCTGCCGGGGAAGCAAACTCCGGCCAACCTGTTCAATGGCGCGGGGTGCGCCAACAAACGCACTCAGTCGTTGAACAATCTCGACAGCGAAAATCTCATCGTCATCAAGATGGATCACACCCTCAACGCCAACAGCAGCCTATGGTATCGCTTCCAGCAGGACACGGGCTTACAGGCCGCCTATACCGATGGCATCAACCCCATGTTCAACGCATACTCGCCCCAGCCGCAGAGGACCTTCGTAGTCGGCTACACGCACCTCTTTACGCCGAATCTGGTCAATCAACTAAACCCGGGCGCCAGTTGGTATTCGAGCCTGTTTCTGCCCAACAACTACGCGCAGGTGCTGGAGGCCTTCCCCATCGTGCTGGCCGGAGGCAGCTCGAACGCGCCATTCACCACTCTTGGTGGAAACGACGAGACGTATACCCAGGGCCGCAAAGTTACCCAATGGCAGATCAACGACAACCTCATCTGGACCCATGGACGGCATAGCTTCAAGTTCGGAGAGAACTCCCGGAGATTGGACGTGAGTGATTACGATCTGGGTGAAGGGGTTGTGCCCAGCGTGACCTACAACGATCTCGCGCAGTTCACCTACGGTGCTGCCTCCACGGCGACAGCAGGCTTTCCGGTCACCCAAAAGGAACGCATCGCTCTGGGCAACCTCGACATGTACGCCATGGACACCTTCAAGGCCAGTCAGAGATGGACAATAACGGCCGGACTGCGAGTGACCTGGAACACCAATCCGGTCAACCAGCACGGCCTGTTTGCGCGGCCGGCAGGGTCGTTCCTGAACATGAGCCATGAGGTCACTCAGCCCTTGAACCAGGTCATTCAGACCAACGTCCGCAATCTCTTTCCCGGCACTCCGCTTCTGAGCTGGCAGCCGCGTGCTTCGGCTGCCTATCGAGCTATCGAATCAGTTAGCGGTACACGCCGGCGGCGGCGTCTTCAACGACATCATCCCGGCGCAGATTGCTGACCTGGGTGCGACCAATGCTCCGTATGCGCCGGTATTCGTCGGCGGAATCAACGGCCAAGTTGGCGGCATCGGCATCGCACCGGGAGTCCCCGACAGCGCAGTCGATGCCACCGCGCAGGCCAACCAATCCTTCCAGAATGTCTTTCGTTCAGGGGGTGCTCCCTGTGTCGGGCTGCCTGCGGGTGCTCCTACCTGTCCCCTGGCAGTCAACCTGAATACCTTCCCCAGCGGGACACTGAAGACGCCATACTTCTTGCAATGGAGCCTGGGTCTCGAGCATGAGTTAGGAGCGCGCGGTGCGCTGCGCATCGACTATGTTGGCACGCGCGCCGTGCATGAGCCATACCAGGTGCAGTTGAATGGATATCAGACGGTGTGCGATGGATGCTTCGCGCCCTTTGCCTATAAGCAGCCGCTCGATCAGCGCTTCGGCAACGTGAACGAATTCCGCACCGATGCGGGCAGCAACTACACCGGCCTGCAAACCAGCGCAACCAAGCAATTTGGCGGCCTCACGCTGCGTGGAAACTACACCTACAGCCATTGCCTCGACGAAGTGTCGAACGGCGGGCTGCTTCCCTTCTCCAGTCTTGGCATTCTCTATCCGCTGCCGGGCGATCTGCGTAGGGAATACGGCAACTGCGACTACGATGTACGTCACAACCTCTCTGCCTTTGGCATCTATGAGATTCCCTTTCACTCGAGCCACACTGGCTTGAGATACATGCTCAGCGGCTGGCAAGTCGCGCAGACTGTATTCCTGCACAGCGGAGTGCCGTTCAGCGTGGTGAGCGCACCGTATACCGCAAACAACGAGGGCGTTTTTCAGGGCAGCGGGCCGCAATACGCGAACCGCGTACCCGGCGTTCCCCTTTATCGCAAGTCTCCCGTCTCCGGCGTAACGCAGAGTGGCAGCCTACAGTGGCTCAACCCGGACGCCTTTGTCTCCGTTGTCGATCCCAGCACCGGCGCCTGTGCCGGAGGCGATTCAATCGTCAGCTGCCAATTCGGAAATTCAGGCCGCAACAACTATCGCGGACCGCATTTCACTTATTCTGAACTCTACGTGACCAGGAAAATCAAGATCACGGAGCATGCCATGTTCCGTTTCGATGCGCAATTCTTCAACCTCTTTAACCACCCCAACTTTTCTCTCCCCAGCAATCAAGCGGGTACTCCGGGCAAGCCGGCCACGCAGACGGGTTTTGGCGCGTTGACCAGCACCATTTCCCCTCCTACCGGATTGCTGGGAGTGGGATTGGGTGGCGACAGCTCACCGCGCATGATCGCCTTCCAGGGAAGGATCGAATTTTGAAGCCCGCGCTGATAACCTCCGCCTCTATCTATCCCTTGGTGACAGCTGCTGAGGTCATCTCTGCCCCGCCCTTGTCATCCCGGGAGCGGACTTGGCTGTGGCAAGTCAAGGGAGAAACTAAACGGGCAACAAAAGCTTTGGGTGCCCCATTCAAGCCGTAGTTTGGCTTGAGTGGGCTACGATGCCTCCCCCACTCGTTTGTCATTAGTAGCCGAGAGCCTGCCCTGAGCGAAGTCGAACGGGGACCTGCGGTTTCTCTTTCCCTACTCATGGCCCCTCTGGAAGTGCCTTTCAACGGTCTACCGGTTCCCCACAGAAAACCAAAGCTTCCTCATGTTCGTAACCTCTTTGGGCATTCTGTAGTCTCATTTGAGCTGGGTCGGACGGCCGGTTGGAAAGAGCCCTTGGTGAGCGAATGTTCCTGTTGTTCTTAGCCTATCTTGGTGGCGTTCTCACGATTTTGAGCCCGTGCATCCTGCCGGTGCTGCCATTCGTTTTTGCGCGCTCCGACCAGCCCTTTCGCAAAAGCGGCTTGCCGCTCCTTGCCGGAATGTCGATTACCTTTGCCCTGGTAGCCAGCCTCGCGACTGTGGGTGGCGGCTGGGCGGTGCGAGCCAATCAGTTCGGCCGTGTCGCCGCGCTGGTGCTGTTTGCAGTCTTTGGTCTTACCTTGGTCTCCTCTTCCCTTGCGGAGCGCATCTCCCGTCCGCTCGTCCAACTGGGCAGCCGCCTCTCCAGGAACTCCGATACAAATACGAGTGTCCTGAACTCGTTCCTGCTCGGCATTGGTACTGGATTACTCTGGGCACCCTGCGCCGGGCCGATTCTGGGTCTCATTCTTACCGGAGCGGCCCTGGAAGGCGCAAGCGCCCATACTGCCCTACTCCTTCTGAGCTACGCGGCGGGAGCAGCGACTTCATTGGCGATCGCCCTGCTCGCCGGTGGCCGCGTCTTCGCCGCAATGAAGCGTTCTCTCGGCGCGGAGGAGTGGATTCGCCGCGTTCTCGGGGTTGCCGTTCTGGCCGCTGTAGCCGCGGTTGCTTTCGGATTGGATCGCGGCGTGCTCACCCGTCTTTCCCTGGCTAGCACCTCTGGTCTTGAGCAGCGCCTGGTCGACCGCTTCCATCCCGCCGCTAAGAAGATCGTCGTCAATCAGACCATTGATGTCTCCGACGGCGCTGCGGAGGCTGCGCCGGCGGTCCTTCCCGATCTTTCCGGAGCTACTGCCTGGATCGACTCACCACCTCTCACCCCGGCATCACTACGCGGCAAAGTGGTTCTGGTCGATTTCTGGACCTATTCCTGCATCAACTGCCTGCGCACGCTGCCGTATATCAGGGCCTGGAACGACAAATACAAGGACAGTGGGCTGGTGATCATCGGTGTCCATACCCCTGAGTTTCCCTTCGAAAAGGATGAAGCAAACGTCCGCAAGGCAGTTAAGGACCTCGGTATTACCTACCCGGTTGCGATGGACAACGACTACCGCATCTGGCGTGCCTTTAACAATGAGTACTGGCCTGCTGACTACTTTATCGATGCCACGGGGCGCATACGCTTTCACCACTTTGGCGAGGGCGCTTATCAGGAATCGGAGCAGTGGATTCGCACTCTCCTCGCCGAGGCTAACCACACCCCTCTGCCCCAGAGCGCAACTCAAATAGCTGCCAGCGGCACGGAAGCTGCGTCTGACGCAGACGATGTGCAATCTCCGGAGACCTACATCGGCTACGCCAGAGCGCAAAACTTCGCCTCTCTTGAGAGATTGAACCAGGGTGACCCTCAACTCTATCGAACCCCCGCTGAACTCAAAATCAATCAATGGGCATTCGCGGGCAAATGGCAGGACGATGACCAGGTTGCGACCTCACTCGCCCCAGGGGCCAGTATCTCGTTTCGTTTTCATGCCCGCGACCTGCACCTGGTTTTAGGGCCAGGCCCTGACGGAAAACCCGTCCGTTTCCGCGTCACTCTCGACGGCCTCGCGCCCGGCGCGGATCATGGCCTGGATACCGATGCGGATGGATACGGCGTGGTCACCGAGAACAGGCTCTACCAACTGGTTCGTCAGCATAGTAGTATTCGTGACCGCACCTTCCGCATAGAGTTTTTGGTTCCGGGAGTGCGGGCGTATTCGTTCACCTTTGGCTAGAGAGGTTTGGAAACAAACCCTGTCTAATAAATGCGAGGAATAGCTTTATGAGTAACCCACGAGAGTATCGTCAACGCCCCAGCCGCCGGGCATTCCTGATCAGCTCGGCGAGCGCATGCGGGGCGCTCGCACTTTGGTCTCTGCAAAGCCCGAGGGCAGCGTCAGCCGCTGGCGGTGGTTCCAAGACCCCGGGCATGGTGACCATTGTTGAGTTCGGTGCGAACGGCAAGAAGAGCGGCAAAGAAGAGCTCGCACGTATCGTCAAGACGGACGCCGAATGGCAGAAACTGTTATCCCCAATCTCTTACCAGGTGGCTCGCAAGGCTGGAACTGAGCGCCCCTATTCCGGGGATACATGGAATCTGCATGACCGCGGTCTCTACCGCTGTATCTGTTGCGACACCGCACTCTTCAGTTCAGAGACCAAGTTCGAATCGGGTACCGGGTGGCCCAGCTTCTGGGAACCTATAGCACGTGAGAATGTTGTCGAAACGACGGATCGGAGCTTAGGTATGGAGCGCACAGCGGTTTCCTGCCGGCTGTGCGACGCCCATCTGGGACACGTCTTTGATGACGGCCCTCGGCCAACTGGATTGCGCTACTGCATGAACTCGGCGGCCATGCATTTTGTGAAGCTCGCTTAGGCCCACTACCAAATTGATTCAAGGCTCGGCCTGCGTTCATAATGACGCATGACGAACCCTACACAACAGTGGACGAAACAGACGCGCGCCGCAGAACTCCTCGAAGCTCAATGCAAAGCTGAACGGCTATTTGATGAGATTGAGGTGCGCGGTCTGGTCCGCCCGGGCATCTCCGAAAGCACGCTGAACGCGGATATCTATGCTCTGGCCAAAGAGATGTACGGGATCACCACCTACTGGCACAAGCGCATCGTGCGCGCCGGCAAGAATACTTTGCTCCCCTATGCGGAAAATCCGCCGGACCTGATCCTTGGCGCCGACGACATCCTGTTCCTCGATCTGGGGCCGGTATTCGAGCACTGGGAAGCCGACTTTGACCGCACGTTTGTTCTCGGTTCCGACCCGCTGAAGCACAAAATGAAGCAAGACGTGGGGCAAGCATTTGCCCAGGGCAAGCGGTATTTCAACGAAACTCCGGCGATCACCAGCAGCGAGCTCTTCCACTACGCCACATCCCTGGCAAAGAAATTCGGATGGGAATTTGGCGGCCCGATCGCTGGACATTTAATTGGACAGTTCCCACACGAAAGAATCGCGGGCGATAAAGTTTCAACTCTACGTGCATTCTGATAACCACCTGCGCATGCGCTCCTTCGATGAGAAGGGTGAGAAGCGGCACTGGATCCTGGAGATTCACTTTGTCGACAGAGAACGTCAGATCGGCGGCTTCTACGAGGAACTACTCACAGTCTAATCATCCTGGCCGGCCGCTACAATAACCCATGTCCACTGTGAACGAGCACTACGAACGCCTGCTGTCGAAGCATTACACCTGGATGTTCGGCGCATCTTTCGAAGAGAAAGTGAGCGAGCAGAAATCATTCCTTTCCCGGACACTGGAGCCTCTCACAAACCAGCCAATGGCTGCCCTCGCGGTGGACCTGGGTTGCGGACCTGGCTTCCAGACCCTAGCCCTCGCGCAGCTTGGCTTCTCTCGGGTAATCGCCATCGACACCAGTGCGGAGCTTCTCGATGAACTACGCTCTCGCGTAAACAACTTACCGGTTCAGATAAAGAAAGCAGACCTGCGAGACTTGCCGGCAATTGCGCCGGCTGGACAAGTCACTGTCATTGTGTGCATGGGCGATACGTTGACCCATCTACCCGCCAGGAGTGATGTGAGCGCACTGTTTCACGCAGCGTTCGACGCGCTGCAGCCTGGCGGAATGTTTGTGATCACTTATCGCGACCTGACCATCGAACTTCACGGAACCGACCGCTTTATTCCGGTTCGAGGCGATGACGACACGATCATGACGTGCTTCCTTGAATTCGAGAGCTCAGAGTCGGTAATGGTCCACGATCTGGTGCACACCCGTCACGATGCAGGCTGGTCCCTGAACAAGAGCAGCTATCGGAAGCTGCGTTTGGGAATCGACTGGCTTTGTAAGGAACTCGGCAATGCCGGTCTCACCGTGGTCTCTCAAGGCTCTTCTGGAAGGCTGCTGGTCGTTGTTGCCGTCAAGCCCCAGGCCGGCGGACTCAAAAGTGCAGCAGGTAGCTAACCTTCACGTAGACCGTCTTGCTGGTGTTCAGAAGTGAGGAATAGGTAGGGGGCAAAATCGCGTCATCGGTGTTGCAGAGCCCATTGGCTTCCCGAGTGCAGAGGGCACGGTCCAGGTTTTCGAAGTTCCCGATATAACCGAAGTAAACCGCCGTTCCCGGATGAGGCTGGTAGGTGACCAGTGCGTCCGCAAAAAGTGTCTTGGAGTTCGCCAGGCTGGTGTATTGCGGATTCGGCAAGGTCGAGACATACTGGCCGATCAGGTTAAAGGAGAGGGCTTTACTCATCTGGTAGTTCCAACGCGAAATCAGTTCGTGGTTGTCATAGACCACGTCGCCGTTGGCCAGATTCGTGAAGTGCGTGTATACATAGCTGTTTTGCAAGTCGATGGAACTGGCGGGCTTCACTTCCACATTGAGGTTCGGTGAAGTCACATTGACCGGGCCCGGCCCCGCATCGTTTGGCGGCGAATAGTTGATGACCGTACCCGTATAAACTCCGCCGCCGATCGCCACATAGGGCACGGGAGAACTATAGAAATTAACTCCGCTGGTGTGGCTGTGATATTCCACATCCTGCGGCAGCGCGGAGTAGTCGACCGGGCGCAATCGGTCTTGCCCCATGTCGACATTGGCGGAAATGCTGGTTCGATATTTGAAGGTGACACTGTAAGCGGGGTTGATGTAGTAGTCCAGCGGAACACCGTTATGGTCCCAGATGCGTTCACTGTAGATGCTCGGCCCATGGGATAAAACCGGCCCCTGCCTCGGACGAAAGGTATAGCTGTAGTAGCCATTGGGTTCACGTACATCAGGACGTCGAAAGAACCCGGTGTCGGTGACATAACCGGCGGACGTATCGTTGTAGGCAACCCAAGCGTTGCGGTGCAGATCGGAATAGTCCACTTGCTGAGAATAGGTCTGGCCGCTGCAGGTTAAAGTAAGCGCCTCGCATGCCTGCTCGCCTTGTGTGGAGTTGCTGGTGTTTTGCGTTGCCGAGGTAACGGCCTGCCCGGTTAGCGTCCAGCGGTTCTTCAGCGGCGCTCGATAATCGAATCCTCCGACGCGATTGAAAGAATCGAGATACTCCCGATCGGCATAAATGACGCCGACATTCGAAAGAGAACCCACGTCGCGATTCACCCGCCCGGCATAGAAATGAGCGCGAGTGTCATACTCGGGATCTCCGGGCGGAACCGCCTCTCCGGGGCTTCTGTCATCCACTCCGAGCAGGCCCAGCGCCCACGGGCCAAGTTTCCCGGTAAGACGAGCGCCATACTGCGGTTTAACAATGTTGTTGGTGTAATACAGGCTCACCGGCGTCATGAAGTAGCTGCTGTTTTCGATGAAAAACGGCCGCACCTCAGCGAAATAGGGAGGAAAGCGCTGATTGGGCGTAGCCGGATTATCCACACCCACCTGGCTGAAGTCGGGGTTGACCGTGGTGTCGAGCACCAGGCTATTGTGCAGGATGAACTTCGCGTCCAGCCCGCTGTAGCCCTGCAGAGCTTTGTCCTGAAAGTACGGGTCGTCCGGATCGACGGTATCCAATTGCCGCAAGTTGCGGCCGAGCATATAGGGCTCGAATTGAAGGTTTTGCCCGTGCTCGATATCGCTGAAACCATCCGCGGCCATGTCCTGAGTCAGGAGACCCGCGATACGATGCCTGCTCTGCGGCCAGAAAGCCGATTCGTTGGCATGGGCGATGTTGCGCTGCAGAATGATTCCCCAGGTCCGCGTGTCGCCGGGAGCAGCCTTGGCGAAATACAAGCTGGAGAACGGAATGCGCAGCAGCACAACGTAGCCGGACTGGGTCCGTTTGCCCCAGGTGTCCCACACGGTATCGAAGGAGTAATCGGTACCATTTTGCTCGCTGTAAAGACCGTCGGCCTGGATGCCGAGCGCATTGCTGCTGAACAGGAAGGCGCGCCGCTGGTCGTTGAAAGTATCGAGCATCACCTGGACAGAATCGTCATCTCCGAGAGAATCACGCGCCAGCATGTGCCCCCGGATGAGATTCGGCTTTTTGTCTCTACAAACAAAGGCTGCGAATAGGTATTCGCGCGTGTAGCCCAAATAGGCGACGGTAGGCTCGCTGACAGGAGCGCCGTCCTTGGGATAACGCTCCACGAAGTTGCTGATGCGTAGCATGGCCCGCGCCGCTTGCGATCGCACCGGATTGCTAAGAAAGTCGCCCAGAGTCGGCTCACTATCCAGCCGGGGAATGGTAACGTGGGGCTGCTGGGTCAGGGATGCGTGCGCCGTCGAAGATTCGATTGAGGGCGTGGGCGCCGGGGGCAGAGCACTCACTTTCGAAATCTCAGGCGCCGTCCGTGCAAACGCGCAGCAAGCACTGCCTACCAGAAGGCAGAGCAATAGCGCAGGCACTAGTCGTGGGCGGCTGGAATGCATATTTTGAATCGAGGCTAGGGCAGTAAATTGTTGCAGTCTTTAGTGTAATCGATATTGCCTCCAATGACATTGGCTTTGTATCAGGGCAGGGCTTTAGCTGGGCTACAGGTGGGATATCCCTCATAGCCCGAGTGCCCCCTCGTTCCCTCACAAACCGACGGGTGCCCCATATCTCGCTCGTTTTTCGCGAGATATGGGATACCACCGATCCTGCCCGCTCATTGCATCGGACGAATCGGGAATCGGAGGGAAAGAGCAGTGGAATCCCACATCTCGCGAAAAACGAGCGAGATATGGGCCCACCCGTCCTATTCCTTTCTTAATTCGGCAAGGGCACAGACCATGCCGGGCCAGCCCTTTCAGATGGACGCGACACCCACCCGATGCCATACATCTAGGAGCCGACTTCTATCCTCCAGCAATCGTCGCCGATTGCTCTGAGCAATCTTGCCCGGCCGTCCACGACGGTCAGGAACTCTGCAGTGTCGGGCGACCACGCATCCTCTCCCACGCGAAAGAGGGACGAGCCGATCTCGCTCAACGGAGCGTCTCCCAGCCAAAGGCGGCCCTTACGCACAAAGACGCGCACGTCGTCTCCGCTCCCGCTCCGGTAATGGCCCGCAAGGGCGCTGTATTGGGGCGGCGCAGGAAACTCGCGATCCCCGCGGTACGCTGCGTTGGTATACCAGTCCGGACCATAGCCAACCTCCACCACAAGTGCAGGAGGGCGCGCTGCAACGTCATGATCCGCAGGGTTTGCTGGTTTGCTGGTCACCTGGTCTCTGCCAAACACCAAGCTATAGTCCGAGAACGAACCCTGCACGGTGGAGAGGAACGAATCCCCCTGCCCGCGTTGCAAAAGAATTTCCTCGCCGGCATGCATCAGTAGAAGCTTGGTTCCATCCGCCTTGAAGAGCAACTCTCGCCCCTCAATAGTATGAAAGACACCCGCATATTCGCTGGCATTGTCCACTTCCGTCGCATCAGCGAGCGCCGTTGGCACGGGCAGGGACTTGGCTTCGTGTTCTGCGCGCAGCAACTGAACCGCATACTGCGTGACCGGCGTCGGCCGGTAGCCCTGCATCGCATTGATCGAAGCAAAAGCGGCAACCCCTCCATCCAAGTCCACGTGGATAGAGGAGGCAAAGCAGTTCATACCGCCCGTGTGACGCAGAATTTTATGGCCGTCCAGAACATCGACGGCAATGCCGTAACCGTAAGAGGCGGTAGGGCTGAATTCGGGAGCCTTGATATACGGTGTCGACATCAACCTAAAACCTTCTGCGGAAACGATGCGCCCGTCCGCCCCCTGGCCGCTGTTGAGCAGGGTGCGTAGATAGCGCGCCATATCGCCGGGCTGCGATGCGATGCTGCCCGCAGGGTTATCGAAGACCTCCGGCGGCCTTGAGACCAGCCGGCCCTCGCGAGGGTAAACCTGGTCATCGAAGAAGGGCTGATATCCGGTGGCGCTGCGCGCGCTGGATTCAATCGTGATCACCGCGGCGGTCGCTGTCATCCCCAGCGGCGTAAGGATGCGGGCCTGCAGGCATTGATACCAGGGCTTGCTGTCAAGCCGCTCTATGAGCTGGCCGAGGATGGCGAAGCCCAGATTGCAGTAATGGAAGTGCGTGCCGGGTTCAAATCCTTGCGCGTGCCGGGCGTCCGGATCGCTCTGAAAGATGGAGGAAGCATCCGGAAGACCGGAGGTATGCGTCAGCAGATGATGTGCGGTGATGGGCCCATACGGCATCGTCACTGGAAGCCAGGGCAAGTACTCGAGCACCGGCCGGTGAAGATCCACTTTCCCCTCATCTCGCAACTGGAGGAGGATCAAGGCCGCAAACGACTTGGTAATCGACCCGATCTGGAAGAGATGATCGGGAGTCACCGGAGCCTTCAAGTCGACATTGGCAAAGCCGTAGCTGGCGGTGCGGATGGTTGTTTTGGTATCCGTAAGCGCCTGGGTCATCCCTGGAGCATTCATGGCCCGCATGTAGGCGGCGGTAAACTCGTCCAGCTTTTTGTCGACCTCACCCTTGGCCGGTGGCATGGGCATCGGCCCAAGTGCCCAAAGCCTTGGGGATGCGGTGGAGAATACTGTGCCTGCGGCGAGACCGAGAAAAGCGCGTCGATTGATCACGTGAATTCGCGTCAGTCTAGCACGCGCGAGAGCTAGAGCGGATTCTCTGATGTTTCAGAGTCGACAGCAGCGAGACCGTGCTTCTCCATGCGATAGATCAGCGTGCGGCGGCTGATATCCAGGTAACGCGCCGCCTGGGTCTGATTTCCATCGAATTTCTCCAAAGCACGGCTAATGAGTTCGCGTTCAATCGCCTCCAGGCTGATGCCATCCTCAGGCAGGTTAGGCCAGAGGATGGCCGTATCAGCGGAGGTTGGGACCAACTCCTCGGGCAAATCCTCCACCGTAATAAGATCGGCGGACGAGAGGACCAGCAAACGTTCCAACACATTTTCCAGCTGACGCACATTGCCGGGCCAGCGATAAGCAATCAGCCGCTGGTGCACTGCGGATGCCATACGCACATCCAGCATGCTGTGCCGTTCCTTGGCTCGTTGAAACAAGGTGTCGATCAACTCCGGGATGTCTTCTCGCCGTTCCCTGAGCGCGGGGATCCTTAAGGGAACGACGGCCAGCCGATAATAAAGATCTTCGCGAAAGGTCCCGTCTTCCACCATGGCCGACAGGTCGCGATGGGTTGCCGCGATGACGCGAACGTCCACCTTCACCGGTGTGTTAGCGCCAAGTTTGTGTACTTCGCCCTCCTGCACCACGCGCAGGAGCTTGACCTGCGCCTCCAGAGGAAGCTCGCCAACCTCGTCCAGAAAAACGGTGCCTCCATCCGCCGCCTCGAAGCGTCCAGCCTTGTTCGCCAGCGCGCCGGTAAACGCGCCACGGACATAGCCGAAGAGCTCTGATTCGACCAGGTCCCGAGGGATTGCACCACAGTTGATGGGCACGAAAGGCCGGCTGCTTCGGCGGCTGTTGTGATGAATCGCCCGCGCGACAATCTCTTTGCCCGTCCCCGTTTCCCCCTGGATTAGGACCGTGGTGTTTCTCTGGGAGACGCGCGCAGCCTGATCGAGCACGCGCAGGAATCCTTTGGAGTGACCAACGATGCCCGAAAAACCATACCGTTCATCCAGGGCCGAGCGCAGCGTGCGCACTTCTTCGATCAGATTCTGGCGCTCCATGGCACGCTGCACAATGAGCACCAGAGCTTCGAAATCGATGGGCTTGGTCACGTAATCGTACGCGCCCATCCTCATCGCTTCCACCGCGGTCTCTATGGTTCCAAATGCTGTGACGACAATGACTGTCGTCTGCATTCCCTCTTTAACAATGCGGCCAAGAAGTTCAAGCCCGGTGGTAGGCATCTGCAGGTCGGTGATAATGATCTGCGGTTCTATTTCCTTTAACATCTTCCACGCCTGGTCTCCGTCACTGGCAAGAGTTACTTCATAACCAGCCTCCTCCAGTTGCATCTTCATTACCCGGCGAAGGCTACTGTCATCGTCGACAACGAAAATATGATTCCGTTTCATAGCACTTCCGCCTTCGCTCTTGGCACGGAGAGAGTTGCGGACGTTGGCAGCTCCATCCGAAAAATGCAGCCTCCGCCCTCGTTTGATCTACAGGTGAGTACGCCGCCGTGCTGGGTGGCAATGTTGGATGCGATCGCAAGGCCCAATCCGGTTCCATTTTCCTTGGTGGTAAAAAATGGATCGAAGATGCGCTCTGTATCCTCGGGCGCGATGCCGATCCCTTGATCGTGGACCTCGACGCAAAGGCAGTCCTCCGTAAACAGGGTGCGGATCGTGACCGTTGCTTCACCCTCCGTCGCCTGTATGGCGTTAAGAATGAGATTAAGCAGCAACTGCTTGATCTGCTCCGGATCACACTCGATCTCCCGCGGCCTCCCTTCTGACTGCACCTGGAGGGACACCCCTTGCCGGCTGGCGGCGTGCTGCGCCAGGGCGGTTACGGACTGAACCATTTCCAGCGGCTCCACTAGCTGCATGCGCGGCAGCCGCGGACGAGCGAAATCGAGAAAGTTCGTGAGTAGCTTATTCAGCCGCTGCGACTCCTTGGTCAGAATTTCCAGGCATTCGGCGCGTCCTTCGCCCGAGACTTGTCCCCGCGCCAGAATGCCGGCCGCACCACTGATGCTTGCCAATGGATTGCGGATCTCATGGGCCAGGCTTGCCGATAACTGCCCCGCCGCAGTCAGCCGCTCCGTCTTCTTCAAGTGATCGATATTTTGCTGCAGTTCGCTATAAACATGCTCCAGTTCAACCTTGGTATCTTCCACCTGCTTGCGCTGCATGCGTTCACGGTCGGCCAGCAGCCCTGCGATCACCGCGGCCAGACCAAAGGTGGTGAGTTCTACCACCTGGTCCTGCGCATCCAGTGGCTCATGAAACCAGTGACGGTAAATCGACGGGGTCTGCAGGACCGTGGCTAGCAGGATCGTCTTCAGCGCTCCCCGCCAGCCGAAGAACATGCCAGCCAACATGAACGGCAGGATATTGAGGTGGTGCAGCACATTGTGCAGTATCACAGCGTTCGCCGGCGCCACCCAACTGAAGACCGCCAGCGCGATCACCAGGACCACGATCAGCAATGCCTTTGCCCGCTTAGAGCGCAAGCTGGATGGATAGGAAGACATATTCTCATTCTCCCACGCCCGCCAGGGATGGCTATCTAGCGCGCGCAGCCGGGGCGGTGCGGGATGGAACTTTGCCAGCATCGGGAGGGCAAGTGTGCATTTCCATAGCCAAGTTGTGCTTTGCTGCTTTCCCGGCGCTTCCAACGGTAGAAGGCGTCCTCCGCAGGCGGTCGGTGTACCTTTCGGAACACCAGGGTGTCCCTTATGGGACTAACCCGGCGGTACTCCATCGGAATTACCGGGATTCATGGGCATTTCTGTTTGGCGCATGGATTGCTCAGTCAGGAGCGTGATACTTCGCGGGTTGATCCTATTGCCAGTGCTCTTGCCAGGCTGCATTCTTTGCGCCCAGTCCACGCCTCGGGAAGGTTCGCCGGTGATTGCTCCGCTGGAACAGAAGGCAACCAACACCGTTCCCGAAGCGCCCGTTCCCCAGGTAACTGCCGGTATAACTCCCGTTGCGGGGGCGAACGTTACCCCTCTCACCCTGGCGGCTGCCATCGCCATGGCGATGCGAAACAACCCACGGTTGGAGGAGGCTTCGGCCATCACCCGGCGCGCGGCAGGTGCGGCCCTCGCAGCGCGCGCTTACAGCAACCCCAGCCTGGAGGTTTTCGAAGGCCAGCAATATGCGAAGCCGGTTGCAACACCTGGCATCCCCGGGCTCCTGCAGCATTATGCGGCGTACCAGACAATTGAAATTCCTGTTGAGCGCCACACCCGCCAGCGTGCGGCGCAATCTGGTATCGCGAGCAGCCGATTCGGCGAGCAGGCAGTTACGCTCTCTGTTGTCGCTGACACCAAGCATGCCTTTTATAACGCGCTCCGCCGCCGCGAAGAGATAGAACACGCACGCGAAAATCTGCAATTGGTGCAAGACCTGCGCCGCCGCGTTGAGGTGTCGGTAAACGTCGGCGAAGAGGGCCGGCTGGAGTTGACGCGCGCCGAGGCTGAACTAGGCCGCGCACAGTTTTCAGTGAGCAGCGCGCAACTGGAGTACGCCAACGCGATCGCACTGCTGCGGGTCACCATCGCTGGTTCCCTGGACGCAAACCTCGACCCCCAGGGGGAGTTCGAACCACGAATCTCGCTACCGCCACTGAAGCAATTAAGGGAACAAATCATGCAAAAACACCCGGTCATCGCCCAGTCGCAAGCTGATATCGATACGGCCATCGCCACATTGGATCACGAACGGGCGCTGCGCATCCCACAACCCGTCGCCTTTGCTGAATACGAGAACCAACCGGACCTCAGCTTCTGGCGCGTGGGCTTCACTGTACCTATCCCCTTGTGGAACCGGCGCCAGGGGCAGATAGCCGAAGCCAAGGCCACAATTTCCCAGTCGGCCTCAGTGCTCTACAAAAGAAACCTCGAGTTAGTCTCCGCACTGGAACGCGCCTATGAGCAATATCAGCTTGCCGACCAGCAGGTCACGTCGCTGGAGTCCGGTTCGCTGCGCGCAGCCGTGAGTGCAGTGGATGCCGCCAAGGCTGCCTACCGCTTTGGCGAACGCGGCATCGTGGAAGTACTGGATGCGCAGCGCGTACTGCAGGGGGTCCGTGGCGATCTGGTGGATGCGCAGTTTGTACGCCAGTCGGCCCTGGTGGATCTGGAAGAACTTGGCGCGATTGCGCCCGGAGTGCGACCGTGATGATTAGCCTGGAATTCCTACCGCCGTTCTTGCTGCGACCTCGCGTGCCTCGCCGTTCTGGGCCACTTGTGCTCGTTCTTGGATTGCTCCTGATCACCGGCCAGGGCTGCAAGACCAAACAAAAGGCCATCGCCGCAGAGCGACCCACCCATCCTAACGAGGTATCGATCACACCGGCGCTGGCCGAACACCTGAAGTTCGGCACGCCCGAAATGATGGCGGTAGACGGCACGCTTCAAGTGGCTGCGCATGTCGAGACAGACGCTCGGCGCATTGCGCGCGTGGGCTCTCCCGTAGCCGGACGCATCCTCGAACTGCTCGTCTTTGAAGGTCAAAAAGTGAAGGCCGGCACCGTTCTGGCCATGCTGCATAGTACTGACCTCTCGGACACACAGTTGGCCCTGATCAAGGCCTCCTCTCAGCGAGGACTGGCTGACGCCGCTGTGAAGCGCGCCGAACAACTGGTGGCAGCGGATGTGATTGGCCGCGCGGAGCTGGAACGCCGCCGGGCAGAGTCGCTGCAGGCAAACACAGAGGTGGAATCGTGCCGCACCCAGTTGCGCGGTTTGGGCATGACAGAAACCCAGATTCGTCAGCTGGAAACCACCCACAAAATCAGCGCGGACTACCCTATACTCAGCCCCAGAAGCGGCACGGTTCTGAAGCGCGAGATCACCATCGGGCAGGTGGTGCAGCCGGCCGACCCGGCCTTCACCATCGCAGACCTCTCCAGCGTCTGGATCGTCGCCAACGTGCCCGAAGAAGACGCCGGGCAGCTAAAGAAAGATATGGAAGTCCTGGTGCGTGTACCCGCTCTGTTGCAGCAGAAGATCACCGGATATCTCTCGTTTATCTCACCCATCGTCGACCCGGCTACGCGCACCGTAGAGGTTCACATGGATGTTGATAATCCCGACGGCTTGCTCAAGCCCGATGAGCTCGCCGGCATGACCCTCACCGGCCGCACCGACAGCAAGCTCTCCGTGCCCAATGCTGCCATCGTGCGGGAAAACAATCAGGATTACGTTTTCGTGCAGGCTGCGCCAGAGAAATATGTGCTCCGTGAGGTCTCCCTTGGAGACGAGGAGAACGACCGGCGCGTAGTGCTCAGCGGCGTCGGGCTGAACGATCAGATCGTCACGGAAGGCGCCTTCCACCTGAACAATCAGCGCAAGCAGAACGCCATCAAAGGAGGCGTTTAGATGCTGCACTCCATCATTGCCGGGGCACTACGGCAACGGCTCATCCTCGTCGTAGTCGCCTTGGTGCTGGTGGGTTTCGGCATCAACGCGGTGGGACATTTATCCGTGGATGCCTTCCCGGACGTTGCCAACATCCAGGTGCAGATCGCGACTGAGGCTGCTGGTAAGTCTCCCGAAGAAGTAGAGCGTTTTGTCACCATCCCTATCGAAATTGCCATGACCGGCCTGCCCGGGATGACCGACATGCGGTCACTCAATAAACCGGCTCTCTCGCTCATCACGCTGGTCTTCGCTGACGGAAGTGATCTCTTCCGCGAACGCCAGATGATCTCGGAACGGCTGTCGGAACTGCGCGACCGTATGCCTGAGGGCGTCACACCGGTTCTCGGTCCTATCACCAACGCGTTGGGCGAGGTCTATCAATACACGCTCGAGCTTCCCGACGAGAGCGCCGCCCATCGCCCCCTCACCCGCGAAGAACTTATCCAGCGGCGCACACTGGAAGATTGGGTGGTGCGTCCACTACTGCGCTCCATCCCCGGGGTGGCGGAGATCAACTCGACCGGCGGCTTCGTCAAGCAGTATGAGACGCTCGTCGATCCGCAAAAGCTGCACTACTACAACCTGACCATCAACGACGTGCGTGACGCGCTGGCGCACAATAATGCCAATGCCGGGGGAGGTGTCCTTCGTCAGCACGCGGAGCAGTATCTTATACGCAGCGTCGGCCTGATACGCGATCTCGATGACATCCGCAATATTGTGCTCAACGAAACCAAGGGCACACCCGTCTACATTCGCGACGTGGCCGAGGTGCGCATCGGCACGGAAGTGCGTTACGGAGCCATGATCAAAAACGGCTACACCGAGGCCGTAGGCGGCGTCGTCCTGATGACCAGCGGCGGCAATGCCAAAGAGATTGTAAGCCGTGTGAAGGAGCGGGTCGCCGAAATCAATCATAAGAACATGATTCCCGGCGGCCTGCAGATCGTTCCTTACTACGACCGCTCGCAATTGGTGGATGCTGCGATCCACACAGTCACGGAGGTGCTCGCCGAAGGCGTTGTCCTGGTGGTCATCATTCTTTTTCTCTTCCTCGGCGATCTGCGGTCCAGCCTGATCGTCAGCGCCAACCTGGTGTTGACGCCGCTGCTTACCTTTCTGGTGATGAACCGCATCGGCCTGTCTGCTAACCTCATGTCCCTGGGCGGTCTCGCTATCGCCATCGGTCTTATGGTGGATGGCTCCGTGGTGGTAGTGGAGAATATCTTCGCCAGGCTCAGTCACGCGAAACTGACTCATCAACCGGGCGATACCCATGCCAAGCTTCACGTGGTGCTTTCGGCGGTTAAGGAAGTAGCCACGCCCGTGCTCTTCGGAGTAACCATCATTATCCTTGTCTTTCTTCCTTTGATGACCCTGGAAGGCATGGAAGGCAAACTGTTTGCGCCGTTAGCATTCACCATTGCCATCGCGCTGGCCATCTCTCTGCTGCTGTCACTCACGCTCTCGCCCGTGCTCTCTTCCTACCTGCTGAAGGGTGGCTCAGAAGAGGACACCTGGCTGGTTCGGGTTCTGCGCAAGCCTTATGACTATCTATTGCACTGGGCTCTGAACCATCGGAAAATCATGGTTTGCGCGGTTATCTTCATCTTTTGTGGCGCGCTGTCTCTCTTTCCTTTTCTCGGCACATCCTTCATTCCAGAGATGCAGGAGGGTACGCTCTCGCCCAACGCGGATCGCGTGCCCAACATCTCGCTTGAGGAATCGCTCAAGATGGAGCAGGAAATGCAGCGCCTGATGCTTCGGGTCCCGGGCGTCAACAGCGTGGTCTCACGCCTGGGCCGCGGCGAATCCCCTGCAGATCCCGCCGGCCCGAACGAGGCCGATGTGCTCGCATCGCTTACTCCTTATGACAAACGGCCGCGTGGCATGACCCAGGACGCCATTGCCGAACAGATCCGCGAACGGTTGGCGGCCTTGCCCGGAATCAACCTGGTCATGTCGCAGCCCATCAGCGATCGTGTGGATGAGATGGTCTCCGGAGTCCGCGCCGATGTCGCTGTCATGCTCTACGGAGACGATTTGGATACCCTGGTCCAAAAGGCCAATGAAATTGCAAGAGTTGCCACCGGCATTCAGGGCACCCAGGACACCCGCGTCGACCGTGTCGGGGGCCAACAATACCTCACCATCGACATTGACCGCGGCTCCATCGCTCGCTACGGTCTCAATGCGGCAGACGTCAACGACGTCATCGAGACCGCAATCGCGGGCAAGGCGGCGACGGAAATCTATGAAGGAGAACGCCGATTTTCCGGCGTCGTCCGGCTGCCGGAAAACCTCCGCGACAGCGTGGATGACATACGCGAACTCCAGATCAGCACACCCGATGGACCCCGGGTACCCCTGAAAGACCTCTCCCGGGTAAAGGTGGTCGAAGGTCCCGCGCTCATCAACCGCAGTATGGGCAAGCGCCGCATCGTTGTCGGCGTAAACGTGCAGGACCGCGACCTGGGTGGCTATGTTAAGGAGCTGCAACAGAAGGTGGAACGTCAGGTCCAGCTGCCTGCCGGTTACTACATCGAATGGGGCGGACAATTTCACAACATGCAGCGTGCCATGCATCATTTGATGGTGATCGTTCCCATCACCATCGCGGCGATTTTCTTTCTGCTGTTCATTCTCTTTCACTCCGTCCGATTCGCTGCGCTCATCATCACGGTGCTGCCCCTTGCCTCGATCGGCGGCATCGTCGGACTCTTCATCTCCGGCGAATATCTCTCTGTGCCCGCTTCGGTAGGGTTTATTGCCTTGTGGGGAATCGCCGTGTTGAACGGAGTAGTGCTGGTTTCGTACATTCGCAAGTTGCGTGAAGAAGGGTTGACCCAGGCCAACGCGGTGCGCGAAGGAACCAGGTTGCGCTTCAGGCCGGTCATGATGACGGCTACCGTCGCGGCGTTGGGGCTGGTGCCTTTTCTTTTTGCCACCGGACCCGGCTCCGAGATCCAGCGCCCGCTTGCGATCGTCGTGATCGGCGGACTGGTCAGTTCCACAGCACTGACGCTCTTGTTGTTGCCGGTGGTGTATGCCGCATTCGAAGGGAAAGAGGCTATACCGGCGCCCGGTTTAAGGTTCGTTAATCCGGCCTCCTCTGACAACGTCTCGGTTGGTCACGAATCACAGTCAGCCTAGAAATCTAACGCCGGCTGAAACCAATCGGCCCCCATGCGCCGGCGGCTCTTTGACGAGACGATCCCGGGTACTCTATAAATCTCAAGGCATCGCCCTGCGAGCCGGCACCGTGAAGAGGAGCGCCATGGCGTATATTCTTTCGCTCGATCAGGGAACTACCAGCTCTCGTTCCATTCTCTTTGGCGAAGATGGAAACATCGTCGCCCACGGGCATCGCGAATTCAACCAAATCTACCCTCAGGGCGGCTGGGTCGAGCATGATCCCTTCGACATCCTGACCTCGCAAATGAGCTCGGTGGTCGAAGTTCTTGGTAAGGCCGGGGTTCGTGCGCGCGACCTGGCAGCGATCGGCATCACCAATCAGCGGGAGACCACGATCGTATGGGACCGGGAGACCGGTAAGCCGGTGTACAACGCGATTGTCTGGCAGGATCGCCGCACCGCCGAACGGTGCCATCAGTTGAAGAGCGAGGGCAGTGAAGAAACCGTCCGGCAAAAAACTGGCTTGTTGATCGACCCCTACTTCTCCAGCACCAAGATCGCGTGGATCCTGGAAAACGTCGGCGGAGCGAGGCAAAGGGCAGAAGCCGGCAAATTGGCGTTCGGCACCGTCGATAGCTGGTTGATCTGGAACCTGACCAGTGGGAAAAAGCACATCACCGATCGCACCAATGCTTCGCGCACCATGCTCTACAACATCGTCGAGGACAAATGGGACTCGGATCTGTTGAAGCTATTCCGCATTCCGCAAAGCATGATGCCCGAGGTGGTTTGGTCAAGCGAGAAGATTGGCCCCGTGACCACGTCTCTAGGGCTCGAGACCGGTGAGATTGCAGGCATCGCGGGCGACCAGCAAGCGGCCCTCTTTGGGCAATTATGCATCCACTCCGGCGACGCAAAGAACACTTACGGCACGGGCTGCTTCCTGTTGCAAAACATCGGCGCCCAGTTTGTCCTGTCAGAGAAGAGGCTGATCACCACCCTCATCTGCAGCCTGGACAAGAAATTGGAATATGCCCTGGAAGGCAGCATCTTCATTGGCGGAGCGGTGGTCCAGTGGCTGCGCGACAGTTTGCAGCTGATTCGCCATTCCTCCGAGGTGAACGCGTTGGCGGCTACGGTGGAAGACTCCGATGGAGTCGTTCTTGTTCCCGCGTTCGTCGGCCTGGGCGCGCCCTACTGGGATCCGTACGCAACCGGCCTCTTGATCGGACTGCGCCGTGGCACCAAGCCCGGCCACATTGCCCGCGCAGCCGAGGAGAGCATCGCTTTCCAGGTGGCAGATGTAATCGAGGCGATGAATGCGGATACAAAGGTTCCGTTCAGAGAGCTGCGCGTCGATGGAGGCGCGGCCGTGGATGATCTGCTGATGCAGTTCCAGGCTGATCTACTTGGCGTGCCCGTCATCCGTCCGGCGGTCAGCGAGACCACCGCACTCGGTGCGGCTTATCTCGCCGGGCTTGCCGTAGGCTTCTGGAACAGCCCGGAAGAGATTCGTAAGCTGCGCGTGGCAGATACGCGCTTCGAGCCAAAAGCTGGTCAGAAGAAGATTGCGGCGGGGCGCGAACGCTGGAAGAGAGCCGTCGAGCGGTCAAGGAATTGGCATGAAGGAGATGAGTAGATGAATCGCCCAGCGATGCTGGTCCGCGTGCAAGCTCGCTCCACTCCATGGGACATCGTCGTGATCGGAGGCGGAGCCACTGGCGTCGGTGTTGCCGTCGATGCCGCTAATCGCGGCTTCGCAGTCCTGCTGCTGGAGCGGATGGATTTTGGCTCGGCTACTTCGAGCCGGAGTACCAAGCTTGTACACGGCGGTGTCCGCTATCTGGAGCAAGGGAACGTTTCGCTGGTAATGGAAGCCCTGAAGGAACGCGGCCTGCTGCGCCAGAACGCGCCCCACCTAGTCCATGACCTGGGTTTCGTCGTGCCGAACTATTCCTGGTGGGAAGCTCCTTTCTACGGCATCGGCATGAAGGTCTATGACCTGCTCGCCGGCAAATACGGCTTTGGCAAGTCCCGCCTGCTCTCGCGAGAAGAAACTCTGGAGCAGCTGCCCACCATCCAGACCGAGGGACTTCGCGGCGGCGTCATCTACTACGACGGCCAATTTGATGACACGCGTCTGCTGATCCAACTGGCCGCCACGGCTGCCGATCAGGGCGCTGTGCTGCTCAACTACGCGCCGGTGGTCGAGATCACCCGGGGCCCGGATGGCTTTGCCGATGGGGTGGTCGCGATCGATAGTGAATCTGGCCAGCGCATGAAGATCCCGGCGCATGTGGTAGTGAATGCGGCAGGCATCTTCGCTGACGATGTGCGCCGGTTGGCTGAGCCGGAATTGGCAGGCATGATCGCGCCCAGCCAAGGCATTCACCTGGTCTTCGAGCGTGCGTTTCTGCGCGGCAACACTGCCATCATGGTCCCCCACACTAGCGATGGCCGGGTGTTGTTTGCCATCCCGTGGCATGAGCACACGGTGGTCGGCACTACCGACACGCCGATTGAGGAGCCGTCCTACAACCCGCTCCCCTTTGAGGAGGAGATTCAGTTCATCCTGGACACCGCGGCCCAATACCTCAGCCGCCCTCCGCAACGCAGTGACGTGCTCAGCGTGTATGTCGGTATCCGTCCCCTGGTCAAGGCCAATGGCGCCTCGATGAAGACGTCATCGCTCTCCCGCGACCACACCATCCATGTCGATAACTCCGGGCTGCTGACGATCGTCGGAGGCAAATGGACCACCTATCGCCATATGGCTGAGGACTGCGTGGATCACGCCATCACGCTTGGCGAACTGAATGACGTGCCGAGTGGGACGCATGACCTGAAAATCCATGGCTATAAGCAAGACGTCGACTCGCTCAACAGTCTCGGGGTCTACGGCTCGGATGCTGAGAAAATCCTGGCCCTGGCCGCCGCTGATAAGCGTCTCGGTCAGCGGCTCCATCCTGACCTGCCCTACATTGCTGCGGAAGTGATTTGGGGAGTCCGGGAGGAGATGGCGCGCACCGTGGACGATGTGCTGTCCCGTCGCACGCGGGCGCTGTTCCTGAATGCCAGGGCAGCCATCGAAATGGCTCCCGCCGTGGCCAAGCTCATGGCCGGGGAGTTGGGCACCGGACAGGATTGGATCGACCAGCAGCTGCAGCAATTCAATGATCTGGCGCGCAAATACCTGTTACCGTGAAGGGCACACGAAAAGACAGGATCCATTCGTTTGATGAAAAGACAAGATCTTGGCGAGTACCTGGCGGAGGCCCTGGCGGTCTTCATCATCATTGCGTTCGGCGACTCTGTTGCCGCCATGTACACCCTCTACAATCCCAGCCCCTACTTGAACTCGTATTGGGGAGTGTGTATCGCATGGGGCCTGGCTGTGACCATGGCCATCTATGCCACCGGATCCATCTCCGGCACGCATGCTAATCCAGCAGTAACGCTGGCGCTGGCGCTTTATCGAAAATTCTCCTGGAGCAAAGTCGTTCCGTATTTCGTGGCCCAGGTGGTGGGCGGCGTGCTCGGTGCAGCCCTTGTTTACGTCTTGTATGTGCCGGTAATCGACCACTTCAACCAGGCCGCGCAACTCACGCGTGCGGCTGGTGGCGCAGCCGGGGTCTTCTTCACTCATCCCGGCCTGGCGATCACTCCCCTGCATGCCTTCAGTGACGAAATCATACTGACGGCGTTCCTGATCTTCGGCATCTTCGCCATTACCGAGCAATACAACGAGATGGCCCCCCAGGCGAATGCGGGCGCCCTGATGATCGGCCTGCTGGTGGCGTTGATCGGAGCATCGATGGGCTACCTGGAGGCTTGGGCGCTTAACCCAGCGCGTGATCTAGGCCCGCGCATCTTTTGCTTTCTCGCTGGGTGGGGACCGGCGGCCTTTCCTTCGCCGCAAAATTACTGGTGGATCCCGATTGCCGGTCCCTTGCTCGGCGGCTGCGTGGGGGGCGCGGCCTATCAGTACATGGTTCGACCCTTTCTTCCGGCGCACCTACGGGCTCTCGCCGGGGAATCGAAGTGAGCAGGATTTCACGACGGACCTTCTCGGCCCTCGCCATGGCGGCGCTGGCATCGAGAAGTCTTGCCCAACCGAAAGAGACCAGCGTCGTACTGCTGCTTACCGGCGTGATCACCGATGGAGGCTGGAGCCAGCTTGCCTTCAACGGTCTGAGGGCACTGGGGCCCGGATTTAAGACTGCCTACGCGGAAAACATCGGCCTCGCGCAAATGCAGGAGGTGGCCCGCGGCTACTCCGACGATGGTTTCGATCTCGTCCTGGGTCATGGCTTTGAGTTCAGCAGCGCGCTGCTCGACATTGCACCGGACTACCCGCGCCAAAAATTCTTCGTGACCAGCTTTTTGCCGCAACCCGCAGTTCCCTCGAATCTGCTGTTCATCAATTTGGGTTATTTCGGCGCCGCTTATGGAGCGGGCGCCCTGGCGGCGTTGATATCCGATCGCAAGCAGGCGGTTGGTTTTGTCGGTGGCGAGGACGATCCTACGCAGCAGAGGATCCTGAAGTGCTTCATTGCCGGCGCCCGCGCGACCGTGCCCGGGATCCAGGGCCTGGGCATCATCACCGGCGATTACGATAACGCAGCGAAAGGCCGCGAAGCCGCTGCGACCCTAATCGGCAATGGAGCGGATGTGATCTGGCATGCAGCCGACGTGACCGGCCTGGGCGCGATCCAGGGCGCGGTCGCCGGTAAGGCGAAAGTGCTGGGATGCTACTCCGACCAGACAGATTTGGCGCCCAACAATATGGCGACCAGCTTCGAGATGAATCTTGGAGGCATGGTGCAGACGGTTGCTCATGAGGTCGCCAACCACTCCTTTGCGGGGGGCAAGGAGTGGAAGCCTACGGTGGACTGGATGTGGCTGCTGAAGGCGGGCGCCCGGGGCAATCACAATCCGCAGCTGGTTTCTCCACCGCAATGGGCTGCGTTTCAAAAAGTATGGAGCGATCTCTCTGCAGGTAAGATCGACCTATCCCCCTGGGTTTGAAGGGCACATAGCAAGCGCAGGTTCTCACGCAGCACTTGCAAGATGCTCAACGCTTCACCAAGATGCTCAAACTTTGTCGGCTAAGTCCTTTGTTTCATCAAGATGATCAAGATGCTCAAAATAATTAATTTGAGCATCTTGGCCTATGGGCCGTTAGATGACCCCCCTTTAAGAGATGTCAGTCATACGTATAGATGCAATTCACCTGGAGTTCCATCCCCCTTCCGGAAGTTTTTTTTACAGCTTGCGGCCCGTACCCTTCGCTGAAGTGTCTGCTGTTCCTTAAGGAGAAGGCTTTGCCCACATTCGCGATGAGGAAGATCGTCAAACGATTCCCCGGAGTCGTGGCCAACAACGACGTTGACCTGACCATCGAAGCCGGCGAGATCCACGCCTTGCTGGGGGAGAACGGCGCCGGCAAGAGCACCCTGATGCAGATTCTTTACGGATTCCATTCCATGGATTCCGGATCGATCCTGATCGACGACAAGCCGGTCACAATCAGCAGCGCCAAAGACGCCATCGCGCTTGGCATCGGCATGGTGCACCAGGAATTCATGCTGGTGCGCCGGTTTTCCGTGGTTGAGAATACCGTGCTCGGTCTCAAAGAAGACGCGGGCCCGATGCTCGACCTGCGGAAGGCCGCGCGGCGGCTGCGCAGCTTGAGCGACCAGCATCATCTGGCCATTGATCCGAATGCGCAAGTACAGCACCTGCCCATCGGTGTGCAACAGCGGGTTGAGATTCTCAAGTTGCTCTATCGCGATGCCCGGCTCTTGATCCTCGACGAACCCACCGCCGTTCTGACCACGCATGAGAAGGACCAGCTGTTCACGGTCCTGCGTGGCCTGCGCGACCAGGGCCGCTCGATCGTCATTGTGACCCACAAACTTCAGGAGATCCTGGAGCTTGCAGATCGCGTCACGGTGATGCGCGATGGCCGTGTAGTAGGCACGGTCACTACGCAGCAGACCACCGAGCAGGAGCTGGCCCGCCTCATGGTGGGGCGCGACGTAAACCTCCGTGCAAATCGGGTTCCAGTCGAGCGCGGCCGAGCCATCTTGCGCGTCCACGGGCTTTACGTGCGCGACGACGTGGGCCAGGAGAAGGTCCGCGGCGTAAGCCTCGATGTACATGCGGGAGAAATTGTCGGCATCGCCGGGGTCGATGGCAACGGGCAGTCGCAATTAGCTGAGGCGATCATGCATTTGCGGCCGGCTCTTCAAGGACAAGTCTTTCTCGACGAGCGCGAGGTCACCCGGCTGACGGTCGCACAGCATCGTGCTCTTGGCCTGTCCTATATTCCGGCCGATCGGCGACATGTGGGCGCGGTCACGGAGATGTCCGTTGCCGACAACGCTATCCTTGGATCACAAAGGCAGCGCACCAGGGGACTCTTTCTCGATAGGCACAAAATCCGCGAGTATGCAGAAAGGCTGGTCGCGCGCTTCGGAGTGCGTGCCTCCAGTATCGGGACCATGGCGGGCAAGCTCTCCGGCGGCAACCTGCAGAAGCTGATCCTGGGGCGTGAGATTCTGCAGGATGCAGCCGCTATGGTGGTCGAACAGCCGACACGAGGGCTGGACGTGGGCGCAATCGAGTCGGTGTGGCTCGAACTATTGCGCGAGCGCGAACGAGGCAAGGCGATCCTGCTGATCTCCGCGGAACTGGAAGAGCTGATGAATCTGGCCGACAGGATCGCCGTGATGTTCGAGGGGCGGATCGTCGGCATCCTCGATGCGGCCAGCGTCACCCAGGAAAAGCTAGGCCTTATGATCTCCGGAGTTTCACGCCCGGATTTCCTGCACGCGGGCCTAAGAGACACCCGCGTAGGCGGCTTTCTTTGAGGAAAGCCGCATGAAGCTCATCAACGCCAACAAGTTTCACAGGAAATCCGGGATGAAGCTGATCGAACGACGTCTCACTCCGGCTGACTCGCCGCTCGCCGTCACCACTGCCATGGTCCTCGCCGTGCTGGCAGCGATGCTTGTCACTTCGCTGCTCTTTGTTCTCTATGGAGCGAACCCGTTCCGGGCGTACTTCGCCCTCTTCCACGAACCATTCGCAACCATGCGCGGCTTCGGCTATACCCTGGTGCGTACCGCGCCGTTAACGTTGATTGCCCTGGGCACCATCGTCAGCTGGCGATCCGGCTTTGGCTACCTGGGCTTCGAAGGATGCTTCGTGATTGGCGCCGCGGCCACCAGCGGGTTGGCCTTGGCAACGGCGCCAGGCGGGGTCGTGGGCCCGCTGCCGTTTGTCGCGTTCCTGCCTTTGGTGCTCTTGCTGAGCTTCGCGTCCGGCGCCGTGTGGGCGGGCGTGGTTGCTCTCATCCGCGCGCGGTTTGGGGGCAACGAAGTGCTCATCTCCCTGATGACCAACTACGTCGCCATCCTGATTGTGCAGTACCTGGTCTCCGGTCCCATGCGCGCGCCCGGCGGAGTTCCCGAAACGGCGCTGCTGCCGCGCGCTACATGGCTGCCGTTCATCCTGCCTGGGACACGCGCGCACGCCGGGATCCTTCTCGCCTTATTGGCAACTTTGCTGGTGTGGATGCTGCTGCGCAAGACCCCGTTAGGGTATGAGCTGATCGTTAGCGGCCTCAGTCCTGCAGCCGCCCGCTATGGCGGCATCCACGTGGGCATGCGCCTGGTGCTCGCGGCTTTCATGGCCGGCGGCCTGGGCGCCTTGGCCGGCACGGTCGAGGTGCTGGGCGAGCAGCATCGCCTGATGGACGGGATTAGCGGTGGAGTCGGCTTCACCGGCATCATCGTCGCGCTGCTGGCCAAGCTCAACCCGCTGGCGGTTATCCCTGCGGCCGTGCTGTATGGAGGCATGACGGTGGGCGCGAACGCCATGCAGCGCAGGGCGGGCATTCCCTCGTCCATTACTTTCATTCTGCAAAGCCTGATCGTGTTGATGGTGCTGGCGAGCGATATCTTCCGCCGCTACCGGGTGAAGCTGACATGAACCTTCATCGGCTGATGACTTCAGCATTCCTGGTAACCTGGCTCGCCGCCAGCCTCCGGCTTTCCGGACCGGTCCTGCTGGCCGCGCTGGGAGAGACGTTCGCTGAGTGCTCCGGAGTGTTGAACGTGGGTATCGAAGGCACTATTTTGCTCGGTGCACTGGCCAGCTTCCTCACCGATTATGTAACCGGCATGGTATGGCTGAGCCTATTGGCGGCCATGCTGACCGGCATCGTCTTCAATCTTCTGCTGGCCTGGATGTACGTCACCGTGCGTGCCAGCCAGGTCGTCGTCGGCCTGGTGTTCAACGTACTGGCGCTCGGCATTGCCGCTACCGTTTATCGCCGGGCGCTGGGCGAATCCGCCGGACCGACCAGCGTGGCCATGTTTCCCCCTCTTCATATTCCGTGGTTGAGCGATCTTCCGTTGCTTGGGCCGGTGTTGTTTGGCCAGGCGATTCTGCTTTACCTGACGTTGGGGCTGGTTGTGCTAGCCCACGTGATCTTGTTTCGGACCCGCTTTGGCCTGGCGCTGCGCGCCGCGGGAGAGAATCCCAGCGCCGCGGATGCGGCCGGCATTTCCGTAACCCGCATGCGTTACATCGGCGTGTTGATCGGCGGCGCTACCGCGGGCATGGCCGGGGCCTACCTGGTGCTGGCGCAGATCGGGTTGTTTCGCGAATCGATTGTCTCCGGACAGGGATTTATTGCCCTGGGCATCGTGATCTTTGGACGATGGAACCCGGGAAGGCAGCACTGGCTGCATCTTGTCTTTGGCGCGTGCGATGCGCTGCAGCTTTCGCTGCAACTGGGAGGAGCTAATGTCCCGCCGCAACTGCTGGCGTCGTTACCCTACATCGTCACCATCCTGGCGATTTCCGGACTCTTCGGCGGCAAAGCGATACAACCGGCCGCACTGATGGTGCCTTATTCCAAAGATTGAAGGGCTCGAACCGGGGCGCACTGCAGATCCCTCCACGGCACGCCGGGACAGGTCGGCGACGCTCTAACGACCAACGGATGGGGGGCATCCTCGCCCACTCAAGCCAAATTACGGCTTGAATGGGCCACCCAAAGCTTTTGTTGCCGGTGTAATTGCTTCCCCCAGCATCCACTCTCGACCGTAGGTTTCTTCTACTTCGGCCACGGCCGGCGCTTGAATTCATCCGTCCCGGCGCGCTTAGTAAGGGCATCGGCGCTGACCTGCGCCTGTCGCCTGACTGCATTTTCATCGACCGTGCCGACGATCCCATCACGCATGACGAAGCGTCCGTCGATCATCACGCTTGTTACCTCATGGCCCAGCGCCGAGTAGACCATCGCCGAGACAGGATGATGAATCGGCGTCATGAACGCGTTGTTGTAGTCCAGCACGACAATATCCGCCTTCTTGCCCACTTCGATCGATCCGATCTCGGCTTCCAGGCCAACCGCACGAGCACCACCGAGGGTAGCCATCTCCAGCACCTTTTCCGCCGTCATGATGGTTGCATCCTGATGCACACCCTTCTGCTGCAACGCGGCAAACTTCATCGCCTGAAAGAGACTGTGATTGTTGCTGCTGGCCGGGCCATCAGAAGCCAGGCCCACCGTCACCCCCGCCGCAAGCATCTCGGGGATGGGCGCACAGCCTGACGCCAGATACATATTGCTGCACGGATTGTGTGAAACCTTCGTACCGTGCTTGTGGAGAATCTGGATGTCCTCCGTTGTGCAGTGGACGCAATGCACAGCGATCACATCGGGCCCGAGAAAACCAATGTCGCTGAGGAACTGCGTGTCGTCCATGCCATAAGTAGCCGCGGCCGTCTCCAGCTCGAAGTTGGTTTCCGCCACATGGGTAGTGATGAGCACATGCTCCTCATCGGCCAGCTTTCGTGTCAGACGGTAGCCCTCCTCATCGACCGCCCAGATCATGTTGGGCGCAAGCCCAACTTGCACCCGCCCTCCCGGCTTGTTGTAGCGCCGTATCTGCTCTTTCGCGTCGGCCAAGGCAACCGGCGGCCGCTCGAGCAGAGCTGCCGGAACGCCATACTGCACACCGTCGGAGATGAAACCGCGGCAAACAAAGCCGCGCATGCCGGTGGCGTCAAACGCATTGACAACGGACGTGATCATCCCCGGCTGCGGGTGGACATACATGAAGTCCACTACAGTGGTCACCCCGGAGCGGATGGACTCAACGCAGCCATGCATTGCGGCCGCATGGGCATCCGCGGCCGTAAGGTGGACAGCGCTCGGGCCGGTCATGCAGGTAAACCACTTCTTCAGCACCATGTCGTCGCCCAGTCCCTTTAGCAGGGTCTGGAAGAGATGGGTGTGGGTATTCACCATTCCCGGCATCACGATGCGCCCGCTGCAGTCCACGATCTCCGCCCCGGGATATCGCTGCTGCAGTTGCTGGCGGCTGCCAATGGCTCCAATGCGATCGTTTTCGACGCAGACGCTGCCGCGCTCCAGGATTTCACGGCGATCGTTCATGGTGATCAACCAGCCATCGGCGAGGATGAAACTCATTCGGGCGGAACCTCCGGAAGATGCTTTGTTTGGTTCATCCTAACCGCTATTATCGATATCGACCAATGCCGCCACCTTCTCAGTCATCCAGCGCAGAAGATCTCTACCACGAGGGGCTCGACCGGCTCGCGGAAGGAGATGCCGCTGGCGCCGCGCAGAAGCTTCGTGATTGCCTCGCAGCGGACCCGGGCATGCTCGATGCCATGCATGGCCTCATCCGCGCGTTGCAGGAGCAGGGTGAGCTTGACTCCGCCATCGCGGTGGCCCAGCGGCTGCTCGAATTGGACCCAGATGAAGTTCTGGCCCACACCAGCCTTTCCATCCTTTATCAACACAAGGGCATGATCGCCGAGGCGGAAGCCGAGGCACTGCAGGCCAAGTTGTTGGGCTGGAAGAAACACTTGCAGCAGAAGAAGACGGAGCCATGAGCAGACCCTCTGCGGCTCGCAAGCTGCGCGCTTTCCACGACCAGCTCATGGCCACCTATGGTCCACAGCAGTGGTGGCCGGCGCAGACCCCGCTGGAGGTGATCGTCGGCGCTTACCTCACCCAGAACACCTCGTGGCGGGCAGTCGAACGCTCCATCGTCAACCTGGTCGCGGCCGGCGTGATGAATATCGAAGGCCTTCGCGCAATTTCAGAAGAGGAGCTGCGTGCTCTCATTCGACCGTCGGGGTACATGGTACGGAAGGCCGCAGCCATCAAGGCGTTTGTCGCCTTTCTCGACGAAGAGCACGGGTCATCCCTGGCTCATCTCGCCGGGCAACCGACCAGCGATGTCCGCCGCCAACTGCTGGCGCTGCCCGGCATCGGAGAGGAAACCGCCGATGCCATCCTGCTCTACGCGCTGCTCCACCCCGTTCCCGTGGTGGATGAGTATCTGCGCCGCATCACCGACCGTCACGGGCTCGCTCCCCGAAAACAGAAATATGCTGAAGTGCGGCAGTTAGTGGATGCCGCTTTCGCCCATGACCCGGCGGAATTTCGCTTGCCTCTCTTGAACGAGTTCCACGCGCTGGTAGTCGCCGTGGGCAAGCATCACTGCGGTCCGCAGCCTCGCTGTGAAGGCTGTCCCCTGGCGCCTATTCACTGATGGCCCGCACCCTTTACGTCGCCAGTACCAACCCCGGCAAGCTGCGGGACTTTGCCGTGGCGGCCGCTGCCCATGACACCCGCATACTTCCCCTGCCCGGCCTCGCCGCCATTGAGGCCCCCGCAGAAGACGCGCCCACTTTCGAAGATATTGCCCGTGAGAAGGCGATCTATTACAGCAGGTTCTTGCCAGGTGAGATCGTATTGGCGGATGACTCCGGACTGGAAGTCGATGCGCTCCAGGGCGCTCCTGGTGTCCGCTCCGCCCGCTACGCCGCCGATGCCGGCTTCCACGCCGATGCCACCACCGATGGCAACAACAATCTCTTCCTGCTGCAGCAACTCGCTCGCGTCCCTGACAGCGAGCGCGGCGCTCGCTATCAATGTGTGCTGGCTGCCGCCCGGGATGGTTCCGGTTTGCTGACCGCGCAGGGCACGGTCGAAGGAAGCATCCTCTCCGCTCCTCGAGGCAGTAACGGTTTCGGATACGATCCGCTCTTTTATCTGCCCGCCCGCGCGTGCACCATGGCAGAAATGGACGACCAGACCAAGTGGACGCTCAGCCATCGAGGCCTGGCATTTCGCACCCTGCTGGAACTCCTGGGCTGAATCGCCTCCCGGGCCAAATCGGACGAGTCCGTTGCGGGCGCCAAACCTTGACGGTGCTTCTATCGCGCACCAATAATAGAGAGTTGGGTCGGATTCAGTTGCGGCACCTCCTGAGCCATCGGAAAGAAATCAAATGAGCACAATTGCAGCCGTCCCGCGGGACAATCGGGCACCCGGGTTCTGGGCCTCGACCGTCGGCAAGAAGATCGTCATGGCCGTCACGGGCGTCATGATGTTCGGCTTCGTCATCGCGCACCTTGCGGGCAACCTTCAGGTTTTTGAGGGCCCGGAGAAACTGAATGCCTATGGCGCGTTTCTTCACAGCATTGGAGAACTACTCTGGCCGTTGCGCATCATCCTGCTGATCGCGATCGCTCTTCACATCATTGCTACGGTGCAGCTGGCCCTCAGGAACAAGCGAGCACGCCCGATTGGGTATTCGCGCAAACAGGCCATCGCCTCCTCCTATGCTTCGAGGACTATGTACTGGTCAGGCCCCATCGTCCTGGCCTTCATCATCTTTCACCTGCTGCACCTGACAGCCGGTTATATCCATCCTGGCGCCGAGTACATTGAGGGCGACGTCTACCACAACGTCGTCTCCGGCTTTCAGGTGTGGTGGGTCTCTCTCTCCTACATCATCGCCATCAGCCTTTTGGGGCTGCATTTGCGCCACGGCCTGTGGAGCATGTTCCAAAGCCTCGGCATCCACCAGCCGAAATACACTGCCGCTTACAAGAAAGCGGCGTTCGTCATCGCGCTGCTGATCGTCCTTGGCTACATCTCCATTCCGATAAGCGTTTTACTGGGGCTGGTGAAATAGATGAATCTTGATTCCAAGTCACCCACGGGCCCGATCGAGCACGCATGGGAACAGGCTCGCTTCGACGTCAAGCTGGTCAATCCCGCAAATAAGCGGAAACACTCCATCATCGTCGTCGGATCCGGCCTTGCAGGAGCCTCCGCTTCGGCCACACTGGGCGAGCTTGGCTACAGGGTCCAGTGCTTCTGCTTTCAGGATTCGCCACGCCGCGCGCACTCCATCGCTGCCCAGGGAGGCATCAACGCGGCCAAGAACTATCAAAACGACGGCGACAGCATCTACCGCCTCTTCTACGACACCATCAAAGGCGGAGACTTCCGCGCGCGCGAGGCCAACGTTTATCGCCTGGCGCAAAACAGCGTCAACATCATCGATCAGTGCGTCGCCCAGGGAGTTCCCTTCGCCCGCGAATACGGCGGAGCGCTCACCAACCGCTCCTTCGGCGGCGCCCAGGTCTCGCGCACCTTCTATGCCCGCGGCCAGACCGGCCAGCAGCTTCTACTGGGCGCCTACCAGGCGCTCGAACGCCAGATCCATGCCGGCACCGTAAGGATGCATGAGCGCACCGAGATGCTGGATCTCATCGTCATCGATGGCAAGGCCCGCGGCATCGTCGCCCGGCACCTGGTCACCGGCGCCATCACCACGCACTTTGCCGACGCCGTCATCCTGGGCACGGGTGGCTACGGCAACGTCTACTATCTCTCCACCAATGCCAAGGGCTCCAATGTGACCGCCATCTGGCGCGCCCACAAGCGGGGAGCGCTCTTTGCCAACCCTTGCTATACACAGATCCACCCCACGTGCATCCCGGTTTCCGGTGACTATCAATCCAAGCTCACGCTGATGAGCGAATCGCTGCGCAACGATGGCCGCATTTGGGTGCCGCTCAAAAAGGGCGACAAGCGCTCGCCCGACCAAATCCCCGAGGCCGAGCGCGATTACTACCTGGAGCGCCGCTATCCCAGCTTCGGCAACCTGGTCCCGCGCGACGTAGCCTCGCGCAACGCCAAGGCCGTCTGCGATGAAGGCCGAGGCGTGGGAGAGACTGGTCTCGGGGTTTACCTCGACTTTACCGACGCCATACGGCGCCTGGGCGAGAACACCATACGCGACCGTTACGACAACCTCTTCGAGATGTACCAGCGCATCACCGACGAGGACCCGTACAAGGTCCCTATGCGGATTTACCCCGCCATCCACTACACCATGGGCGGACTGTGGGTGGACTACAACCTGCAAAGCACAATCCCAGGCCTGTTTGTCATTGGCGAGGCCAACTTCTCCGACCACGGAGCCAACCGCTTGGGCGCCAGCGCATTGATGCAGGGGCTTTCCGATGGCTACTTCATCGTTCCGTACACCGTCGGCAACTACCTCGCGACTAATAAATTCCCCGTGGTGCTCGATACCGCGCCCGAAGTAAAACAAGCCGTCGCCTGCGTCAAGCAGACTATTGAGTTGTTGCTTTCCATCAAAGGCAAGCGCACCGTGGACTCCTTCCACCGCGAGCTGGGCAAGATCGTATGGGACTACTGCGGCATGTCGCGCACCGCGGAGGGTCTCGAATCGGCCATTGGCCAGATTCGCACGCTGCAGGAGGAGTACTGGAAGAATGTCAACGTCCCGGGCAGCGGCGAAGATCTGAATCAGAGCCTGGAGAAGGCCGGCCGCGTGGCTGACTTCTTCGAGCTCGCCGAGCTGATGTGCATCGACGCCCTCGACCGCAATGAATCCTGCGGCGGTCACTTCCGTGAGGAGTATCAAACGCCGGAAGGCGAGGCCCAGCGTGACGACGAGCATTACTCCTACGTCGCGGCATGGGATTATCGCGGGCCCGGCAACCCGCCCACGCTGACCAAGGAGCCCTTGGAATTCCACTACGTGCACCCCAGCCAGAGGAGCTACAAGTAAATGAAGCTAACGCTAAAAATCTGGCGCCAGAAGAATCGTAAGGAAGCGGGCAAGTTCGTCAGCTACCCGGTAGACATTGAGAATGCGGAGATGTCGATGCTCGAAGTCATCGACGTGCTCAACGAGAATCTAATCGAAAAGGGCGAAGAGCCTGTGGCCTTTGAACACGACTGCCGCGAAGGCATCTGCGGCTCTTGTGGCTTCATGATCAATGGCGTGGCGCATGGTCCCATGCCGGCCACCACCGTCTGCCAGTTGACCATGCGTCACTTCAAGGACGGACAGGAACTGGTGATCGAGCCCTGGCGGGCAGGCGCCTTCCCTCTGATTAAAGATCTGGTCGTCGATCGCCGCTCGTTTGACCGCATCATCGCCTCTGGTGGCTACATCTCCGTTTCGACCGGGAACGCGGTCGATGGCAACACCCATCTCATCGGCAAAGACCTCGCTGACCGCGCGATGGATGCCGCCGCCTGCATCGGCTGCGGCGCCTGCGTCGCCGCTTGCCCGAATGCTTCTTCCGCGCTCTTCACCGGAGCCAAGATTGCCCATCTCAGCGTCCTGCCCCAGGGCAAGCCCGAACGCGACCGCCGTGCGCTAGGCATGGTTGCACAAATGAACGCCGAGGCCTTCGGCAGCTGCACAAATATCGGCGAATGCACCGGCGTTTGCCCTAAAGAGATCCAGCTCGAAGTGATCGCCGTGATGAACCGCGATTATCTCCGTGCCAGCATCAATCGCCGCGACGAACTTGGCACCACCATCCACCCCTTTACCGAGTGGAGCACGGGAGCGAAGTTCAGCTCGACCAATGCAGAAGAGTAGTGGGTCCCCGCGAAATGGCTTACACTAAGCCCGAATCCTCATGAATATCTCGCGCGCCCTTATTCTGTTCGCCGCCGCTCTCCCGCTCGTAGCGCAAACCACCTCCAAGACCCCTGCCGTGACCAAAAAGACAGATCCGCTTGCCGTACACAAATCCGCCATTGTCATTGACACCCACGCCGACACCACGCAGCGCATGCTCGACGAAGGTTATGACCTGACCGAGCCGCTCAAGGGCGGTTACGTCAACTTTGAGTCGGCGCGTGAAGGCAATCTGGGAGCTGAGTTCTTCTCTATTTGGGTAGACCCGGTCGCATATACGGGCCACGACGCGCGGCGCACGCTGGAATTGATCGACGCCGTCTATCAGCAGGCGGCCAAACACCCGCAGCAGATGCGCATGGCCTTTTCGCCTGAGGATATTATTGCCGCCCATCGCGAGCACAAGCTGGCCGCGCTGATGGGGATTGAGGGTGGCCACTCCATCGAGAACAGCCTCGGCCTGCTGCGCGATTATTACCGCCTTGGCGTGCGTTACATGACGCTGACCTGGAGCAACTCCAATGGCTGGGCCGACTCCTCGGGCGATATTGATGACCCCAAAGTTCCCCACACCAAGGATGGCCTCAGTGACTTTGGCAAGGATGTGGTCTACGAGATGAATCGCCTGGGCATGATGGTGGATATCTCGCACGTCTCCGACAAGACCTTTTATCGCACGCTCATCATCAGCCGCGCTCCGGTGATCGCCTCCCACTCCTCGGCGCGTGCTCTATGCGACTCGCCGCGCAATATGACTGACGACATGCTGCGCGCCGTGGGCCAGTACGGCGGGGTGGTGATGGTGAACTTCTACTCCAGCTTTCTCAGCAACGAATATCGCCTGGCGGTGAAGGCGCAGGAACCCGCCATCAAGCAGGCCGTCGCCGAGGCGAAAGCAAAGCTTCAGGCGGAAGGCAAGCCGATCCCCAACGAGCTTGCCGAGCAGATTGAAAAGTCGTACACGGCAAAGATTCCACGGCCACCGCTTAGCGTGCTGATCGACCACATTGACCACATCGCCAAGATTGCCGGGATCGACCACGTGGGCCTCGGGTCGGACTTTGATGGCATTCCTTCGAGCCCGGAGGGGATGGATTCCGCCGCCGACCTGCCCAAGATCACCCAGGCGCTGATGGCGCGCGGCTACAGCGCAGAAGACATGAACAAGATCCTGGGGGGCAATTTCCTGCGCGTATTTGCCAAGGTGCAGGAGGTTTCGAAGCAGCTCCAGTCGGAGAGCCGGCCGCGCATTACGGAGAAGCAGCCCTTCGACAAGAAGTAGCTGCCACCTGTAGTCTGGGTATGGAACCATCAATGAAATTCCTACACCGCTACTTAGTTTTGCTGCTCTTGTTTTCGGCCGTCTTTGCACTTGCTCAGCAGTCCACTCCGACGCAGACGCCCCCGGCCCAGAACCCTCCCGCCCAGACTCCTCCTGCGGAGTTGCCGGATATGCCCACCAGCCAGGTTCCCACGGTTGTGGAGCCCACTGGTCCCACGGCGGTGCTCGACACCAGCATGGGCCGCATTACCTGCAGGCTCTTTGACAAGCAGGCGCCTATTACTGTGGCCAACTTTATCGGCCTAGCCCAAGGAACCAAGCCATGGACAGACCCGGTGAGCAAGGAAAAGATGACGGGCAAGCCGTTTTACAACGGTACGACCTTTCATCGCGTGATTCCCAACTTCATGATTCAGGGCGGCGATCCCACCGCCACGGGAACCGGCGACCCGGGATACATGTTCGAAGATGAATTCGATCCCAACCTCAACTTCGATGTGCCCGGACGTATGGCGATGGCCAATTCCGGCCCGCGCACCAATGGATCCCAATTCTTTATCACTGAAGTGCCCACAACGCATCTCAACCAAAAGCACACCATCTTTGGTCAGTGCGACCAGGCCAGCATCTCGGTAGTGTCAGCGATCGCGCGGGTGCAGCGCGACGCAGACGACAAGCCGCTGCAGCCGGTCACTCTCCTCAAGGTCACCATCGTGCAGGAGGGTCAGCCCTTGCCCCCTGCTCCTGCGGTGCCTGCCCCTGTAGCGCCTGCGAGCGCACCTGCGGCGCCCCCGATTCCCAACTAAAACTAAACCAACACCAGGAGTCTTCATGTCCCGTGATTCAGGAACCTATGCCGTCATCAACACCAGTGAAGGTAAGATCGTCTGCCGCCTCTTCGAAAAAGACGCGCCCAAGACGGTAGAGAACTTTGTCGAACTCGCCGAGGGCAAGCGGGAGTGGACCCACCCCATCGGCGGCAAGAAGAGCAACAACAAGCTTTACGACGGCACCATTTTTCATCGTGTGATTCCCGACTTCATGATTCAGGGTGGCGATCCTGCAGGCAACGGCATGGGTGGTCCAGGGTATAAATTTGCAGACGAGACCAAGGGCTCGCCCCACAGTCTCAATGCGCCGGGCAAGCTGGCCATGGCCAACGCCGGCCCCAATACCAACGGATCGCAGTTTTTTATCACCGTAGCGCCGACCCAATGGCTCACGGGGAAGCACACCGTCTTCGGCGAGGTTGTGGAAGGCTACGACGTAGTGGAGAAGATCTCCAAGGTGCCCCGCAATTCGCAGGACAAGCCGAACAAGCCGGTCACGATTGAAACTGTGGTTATCGAACGCGTCTAAACTCCTCCAGTGAACCCCTGGACGGGTGCCCCATGTTCGCACCGGCGTACATGGGATGAAAAAGACGGGCGCAGCCCCAACCGTTGTCTTTTCAAAGGACGTACGGGCTGCGTTGTTAAGAGAAGGCGGCGGAAACAAATTCGTCCTCGCGGTAGAGAAGAGACGAAATGGTTGGGCTTCGCCCCGCATTTTCGGCCCACGTACGCTCAGGCGAACGTGGGGCACCCGTCCAGGGGTCGAAGCTGGATTTTGCGGGAGATGTTAGCTGCAGAATGAATCCCGGGCGCCCCAACCTTTGCAGTCTTTCGGGACTCCTACTGACCGGTACGAATCGCCTCCAATTGTCTGCCAACCAGGCGATGAGTCGGCGGTTTCGCCTGTTCCCGCAGAATCCGCCAAGCCCATTCGATTCCCTGTTGGAGCATTGGTGCCTCCGATTGCCAAAATGCCCCCGACCCGGCGCTCTGATAAAAGCCGAGGCATATCTGCAGATGGCGAAGAAAGCCGTGCATCTGCCGCGACGTATAGTGAGCCAGCAGATCCTCCGCTGGCTCTCCCTTGCGGAGTGCGGCCATGATCGCAGTAGCAAGGTAGGCCTGGCGCGCGGCGTTGCCGGTGCCCTCGCCACAGAGGGGGTCGAACCCGACGGCCGCAGCGCCGCAGGCAAGCCATCCGTCGCCGCACAGCGGATCCGCAATACGCGGATATGCGGGAAACTCCGCCGCGGGCCTTTCAAAGTCGCCGATCAAGCCGCCAATGATGCGGCTCTGGCCGAGAAGTACGCCGGGCGTCTCGCCGACCGCGATTAAAGTGGCTGCGTCGTACTCCCCCCGAGGGAGCAGGAAGAGCCAACCGGAACCGACCGACTCGATCCAGCACGCGCTTTGATCCACATTCGGATTAAGGACCGCACGCACCACCGAAGCCGCGCGGGTTCCAAAAGCTTGTTGCTGGAGGCCGCTGGCAACGCTAGATAAGAACTTCCACCCGCCGGCACGAGACTGGGCTTGCGCCGGCACCTGCTCCCAAAGACGGCTGAGCAGATCAGTTTCTGAAATCACGAGTGCGGAGTGGGGAAGCGTGATTGGCTCCGCAGACGGCCCCCAGGCCACCACCCGCTTCTGAATCGGATGGCCAATCGAGACCAGGTCCGCCGAGGGAAAGATCCCAGCGAGCAAAGACACCGTCTGCCTGCTGAGCAATACCGCCCCCAGCTTGGGCCGAACGACCCTCGAGGACGAGAAAGGCTGTCCACTCTCAGAGAACAGTTGCGCGCAGCAAACCGCAGCGACACCGTCCCCCTCGATATGGACCTCTGTCTCCATAGTTCTCATTCTTCCATGAACATCAAAAAACTTGACACTGGAAGAAAACCGTCACACCATCAACAGATACCGCAACCAACCTCCTCTTCCACGTCGAAGAACATTTCAACGATTGATTCATGGGCCCCAAAAAGCTTAGACGGCCCTTTCTCACCCTTTTTCAAGCAGGGCTTGACGAGGAATTGAATCGATGGATCTTCGCGTTCGCTTTAGGTGTGTCTGTTGGATGTCGACGCTACCTCTCCTCCTTGCTTCACTCTCCGTTCCAGCACTTTCACAAAAGGCAGCTTCAAGTCCCGAAGTGAAGGTCACTACACCGGCAGACACACCGGATACGGCCGGCTTCCCGGTAAAGGACCAGCTCACCTTGAGTAAGTGCGGCGCCTGCCATGCTCCCGATGCGAAGGGCAACATGACCCGCATCTCCTACATCCGGACCACGCCGGAGGGCTGGGAAGAGGCGATCAAGCGCATGGTGCGGCTGAACGGTCTGCAACTGTCACCGGACGAAGCCCGCAGTATTCTTCGTTACTTGAGCGATCAGCACGGCCTGGCTCCGGAAGAAAATGCGAAGATCGCTTACTTCACCGAGCATCGCATCCTCGATGAAAAAATACCCAATCCTGATGTAGCGCATGCCTGCGCCGCATGCCATGCTCTCGCCAAACCGCTCTCATGGCACAGGACTCCGGCCGACTGGCAGTATCTCGAGAACATGCATGTCGCATTCTTTCCCTCGGTGCGCTTCACCGCCTTCGATCATCCCCACGATCGAGAGCCCGGCGCCGCTCCTCCCAAGGGCCCAACGCCTGCCGAGCAGGCGCTCGAGTACATCGTTAAGAACTCGCCCCTGCACACCACGGAATGGGCCGAGTGGCAAGCCTCCATGCAGGCTCCCAGGCTTGCGGGGCGCTGGCTCATCTCCGGAAATGAACCGGGGAAAGGCCCCTTCTTTGGCGAGATGACCATTGAACCCAGCGCTGGAGGGGACTCCTTCACCACCAAGACAAAGGTGACTTGCGGCGATGGCGATTCGGTCATGGCTTCCGCAGGGAAAGCTCTGGTCTATACGGGATACAACTGGCGCGGACGATCGACAGTAGAGAAGCCTGGGAGGGGACCGGAGGCGCCGCAAACCATCCGCGAAGTGATGGCGCTTTCCAAAGATCAGAACGAATTCACCGGGCGCTGGTTCTGGGGCGAGTACTCAGAATTTGGCATGGATGTGACCATGCGCCGCGCAACTTCGGCTCCAATGCTAATCGGCGTCGATAAGCCATCGCTCAAGGCCGGCGCCACCGACGCGACCATGCGCATCTATGGAGACGCCTTACCGGCCAACCTGACCGCGAGCGATGTGGATCTCGGGCCTGGAGTCAAGGTAACGAAAATTATCGACCAGCAACCCGGCGTGGTGACCTTAAACGCCAGCGTAAGCCCGGATGCGGCCCCCGGCATGCGCATGGTAGCAGTGAAGAGCGCAACCCTTCCCGCCGCCTATGCGGTCTACAACCACATCGACTTCCTGAAAGTGACGCCAACCACATCCATCGCCCACCTGGGAGGCTCGCCGCACCCCAAGGGATATGTTCAGTTCGAGACCGTGGCTTTTAGCAACGGTCCTGACGGAAAGCCCAACACCGACGACGACATCGATCTGGGCCCGGTACCAGCCACCTACAAGATGGAGGAGTTTGTGGCCTCCTACGGGGATGATGACACGGACTTCGTCGGCTCGGTCGATGAGAAGAGCGGGCTCTTTACGCCGGCCTCCGACGGTCCTGATCCAAAACGCAAGTCGATGCGCAACAACTACGGAGATGTTTGGATCACTGCAACCTACAAGGCCGATGGGGCTCCTCCATTAAAGGGGAGAAGCTACCTGGTGGTCGCCGTGCCGCAGTACGTCTCCTGGGATCAGCCGGAGGTAGCACAGTGACAACGTACTCATTAGGTGAGTTTCATAGGTTTCAAGGCGCGGGGCAGGAGTTTCTCTATCTCGTTCCCAGCGGCGGCATTGTTGCGCTGGACGGAATGACCACGGAGATTCTGCAGCGGCTGGATCAGACCCCACTCAGCCGTGAAGATCTTGTGGCAAGCGTGTGCAGCGATGGTTACGCCGCAAGCGAAGTAGAGGAATGCATCGACGAGCTGCGGGAGGTGAAGGCGATCCGGAACGGAGAGAAGGAGTACACAAAATCCGAGCCGCTGCCCGAGGCATTTCCGCTGCAGACGATCGTCTTGAACGTGACCAACCAGTGCAACCTCTCGTGCCAGTACTGTTACGAGTTTGGTGAGGACAAGGTCGCGACCCCCGAGGGCAAACCGAAATTCATGGAATGGGAAACAGCGAAGAGTTCTGTCGAGTACCTCTTTGCTGAATCTCAGGGCAGAAAGAGCGTCCACATTACTTTCTTCGGCGGGGAGACGCTCATGAATTTTCCTCTGCTGAAGCGGGTCGTCGAATATTCGCGAGCCAGGGCCGAGGAATTGCAGGTCAAACTCGATTTCAGCCTCACCACCAACGCAACCCTGCTCACACCCGCCATCATCGAGTACCTGGCAGAGAATGCCATCGGCGTGACGGTGAGCATGGACGGGCCGAAAGAGATGCAGGACAAATTTCGCGTCTTCGCTAACGGCCGCGGCAGCTACGACATCATCAAGCCCAAGGTGCAGAACCTTCTGGCGAAGCATAAGACCCGGCCCATTGCCGCCCGCGTCACCATGACCTCGGGGGCAATGGATGTAAGAAAGATCTATCAGCACCTGAAGCATGAGCTTGGTTTCTACGAGGTCGGCTTTGCCCCGGTGACCACTTCGCCGAACCGTCTTTACTCCATCAACGAGCCGGGAATGGATAGCGTTCTGGAGCAGTTCAGTGAGCTTGCGGATGAGTACCTCGAGTACGCGCTGCGGGGGGAGCACCACGGTTTTTCCAACGTAAGCGATACGCTTTTCGAGTTGCACCAGGGAGTCAACAAATCCCTCCCCTGCGGCGCAGGGCTGGGCATGGTCGGTGTCGGCCCATCAGGGGATATCGCACCCTGCCACCGCTTTGTCGACTCCGACGAACATGTTCTTGGTAACGTGACCACCGGGATGGATAGAGAAAAGCAGAGCGCCTTCCTTACCCGGGGAAATATCGACACCAAGTACGACTGCCACGAGTGCTGGGCGAGGCCGCTGTGCGCCGGTGGCTGCCATCACGAGGCTTTTGTTCGCTATGGCGATACCGGCCATGCCAACCTCCACTACTGCGATTGGATCCGCACCTGGACCAATAAGTGCCTGGAGGTGTACGGCGCCATCGCAGCGCAGAATCCCTCGTTCCTCGATCATTTCACCGAAAGGAAGGCTTCATGAAGCATCTCCGAGCCGTTAATCAAAAGGCGCAGCGTATCGAGCGCCATGCGGAGGCATTGAAGGAAGACATCGTGGCCTTGCAGGCTCCGGGCTCGTCCACGCCCAAGGTCCACGTACCCATGGGATGCACCATCATCTTTTCGCCCGGGTGGGAGACCGACTCGGCCGGCGGCACCGCCGGATTATGCCAGCCCGTGGAACGCGATATCTACGATTGCTACGCGACCTGCTTCTGGCCGGCCCAGGTTCCGGACCATCTCAACAACTCTCCCGACTGGACCAGCAAGTGCGCTTCCGCCACCAAGGATTGGCGCAACGTAGACATCGTATTTCCGTGAGATTTTCAACCTGGAGGAAAACAATGTTAAACACAGCAGGAAGCACAAATCTCCGGGTGCCCCATCGTTTGTGTTCTTTGCAAAGGGTGGGATACGCGATGGTTGGTATCGAGATTCCTGGATCCCACCCTTCGCAAAAGCGCGAAGGATGGGGCACCCGGAGATTTGTCGCCGTCATGCGGCCGGTATCAGCCTTCGTAGGTGTCTCGCTCTGGGCCGCCGCGAGCTTTGCTGCTTCCGCCCCACCTGCGAGTGCGGGCACCCAGCTGATGTACCTCGGAGTCTGGCCGCACACCGTGCTGGTGATGGATTCGGTGCAGGGAAAGATCCTGGATAAGATAGACCTTCCCACCGACATTGTAAGAACCCTGGTCCTCTCGCCGGACAATAAGACACTGTATGCTTCGACACTGAAGGACAACTCCATCGTTTCGATTGACCTTGCAACCCACAAGGTTCTCGACACCTTCCCCCTGAACACCTCCAACACCAACTATCGCCTGGCCGGCTTCGCCATCGATCCCACGGGGAAGTTCCTCTACTCGTTTGCGACGCCGGTAATCAAGAAAATCGATCACTACGAGATCGATCCGCCGCAGATTATCGAGATAAGCCTTGCGGCGCGCAAGATCACCCGGGTCGTGCCGTATCCGAAAGACGAGCTGCCGCCGGCCGGCTACCGCAACACCATCCGGGTTTCTCCTGATGGAAAGCTGCTCTATCTTTTTCGCGACAGCATCATGGTCTTCAACACCAGCGATTTCAAGTTCGTCAAGAAGATTGAGCTCTCGAAACCTACAGACCCTTCCACCGACGGCTCGTTTGCCGGCCTGGTCAATGACCCCAACGAGCCGCCGGGCAAGGTCATCGGGATCTTCGATTCCTCTGATCCTTACGTGCATCGCCGGATCTTCGGCATCGCTGAGATCGACCTGGCGAACATGACCTATGACCTGACTCCCGTGGGCCCCTCGGCCGCAGAGATGGAGCCGATGATGCTGACTCCCGACAGGAAGCTGGGCTATACGGTTTCTGTCTATGGGACGCAGGGCGATCGGGTGACGGAGTTCTGGGTCTTTGATATGAAGACCAAGAAGATTATTAACCGGCGTCAGTTCCTCGGGCGGACCCGGCTGGCCTTCGGCATGACCGCCGATGGCACCAAGCTGATGATCTATAACGCTGGCTTTGAAATCGAACTGTACGACGCGAAGACATTGGAGCTGCTGCACACCATCAACCTGGAAGGAGACACCACGTCGAACCTGGTTGTGATGCCTCTCAAGGGGTCTGCATAGAGCGATTGCATGACAATTCCCTTTGCGCAATATAAGCGAGCTCTTGCCTATGTCGTTCCTTACTGGCGCGGGCTGCTTGCGGTTATGCTGCTGGGTTTGTTTTCAACCGCCGTCGGCCTGGTACAGCCTTATATCTCGCGGCTGTTGATCGATGACGCGCTGTTGCGGCGCAATCTGCATGCGCTCACCATGATTGCGATCGCGATGGTCGTCGTGACCATCGTTGGTTTTGTTCTCAACATTGCTTCCAGTTATTTCTACGTGCGGCTTTCAGCCGAAAGCCTGTTCGCTATGCGGCTGGCGGTGTATCGCCACCTGCAGCAGCTCTCGCCACGTTATTTCACACAGAAGAAGCTGGGCGATATCGTTTCCCGGATCAACAACGATATCGGCGAAGTACAGCGTGTCTGCTCGGATACGCTACTCTCGGTTCTCTCCAACCTGTTATTTCTGGTGGGCAGTATAGCGATCATGTCCTGGCTCAACTGGCGCCTGATGCTGGCCAGTATCGCCTTGCTTCCCGTGGGCATCTTCGCCTTGCGGCATTACCAGGGGCGATTGACTGTGCAGACCGCGGATCTGCGCCAACGGAGTTCCGATCTGGGCAGCTTTCTCATCGAAAGCCTGCTGGGGATGCGCCTGATCGTCGCCTCGGCGACGGAGAAGTACGAGGCGGAGCGTTTTCGCGAATACAACTCCAGCTTTATCCGATCCTTGCTTTCTATGCAGGTGCTGTCGTTCCTGGCCAGTGCTATGCCAAGCACGGTGCTCACGCTTTCGACGGCCATCGTCTTTCTCTACGGAGGCAAGCTGGTCATTGCCCAGCAACTCACCGTGGGCGGTCTGGTAGCTTTCATGGCCTACCATCTCAAGCTGCTCTCTCCGGTGCAGAACCTGCTGGGTATCTACACCAACCTGCTCACCGGCGGGGTTTCCCTGGGGCGCGTCTTCGAAGTCATGGATGTGCCGGTGGAGGTGAAGCAGGTTGCGGCCCCTGTTCCCTTGCCGTGTGTGAAACATGCGATCACGTTTGAGAGGGTCCGCTTTCAATATGGTCACGATGTTCCGGTGCTGCGCGATGTCTCCTTCACCATTCCCGCAGGCCAGATGTGCGCCATCGTCGGAGCCAGCGGCGCAGGCAAGTCGACTCTGGCAGACCTGCTGATGCGTTTCCACGACGTGGACTCCGGTTCCATTGCCATCGATGGCCAGGATATTCGTGAACTGCGCCTGGAGGATCTGCGGCGTCAGGTCGCTATGGTCGAGCAATCACCTTATTTTTTCCGCACCAGCATTCGCGAAAACATAGCCTACGGGCGGCCCGAGGCAACGCTGGAGGAGATTCGCAACTGTGCCGCGGCCGCGGCGATTGATACCTTCATTCAATCCTTGCCCAACGGCTACGAGACCATCCTCGGCGAACGAGGACTCACGCTCTCGGTGGGCGAACGGCAAAGGATCGCACTGGCACGCGCGTTGCTGCGCGATCCCAGAATACTGATTTTGGACGAACCCACCTCCGCGCTCGATTCTGTTTCAGAGGCCGCGGTGACAAGTGAACTGATGAACGTCTTGCGCGGGCGCACGTCGATCCTGATCACTCATCGCATGTCGCTTGCTGAACGGGCTGATATGGTCGTCAACATCGAGCACGGGTGTGCGCTTGAATCGGCACGGGTCACCGCATGAGTCCGCCGGTACGCATCGGCGTATTGGATAGCGGGGTATGCCGAACACATCCGCATGTGGGCAAGATCGTCGATGGCATCACGATCACTGCGGATGGAACAGAGACTGAGTATGAAGATCACCTTGGTCACGGTACTGCGGTGGCCGCGGTGATCCATCATATGAATCCGGAAGCGGATCTGGTCGCAGTCAAGATTTTCGACCGTAAGCTGGCAACCAGCTTGCCGGTTGTCATCCGGGCTATCGACTGGTGCCTGGAGCATGACATCCAGGTCATTAATCTCAGCCTGGGAACCCTCAACCCCGAGCATCGGAGCGCCTTTGAGGGGGCAGTTGCCCGAACCAAGGCAGCCGGGGTGGTGATCGTTTCCGCACTGGAGATGGGTGGCGCAGCGGCGCTACCAGGGTCGTTGGCAGGAGTCATCGGCGTGATGGAAGCGGATGACTATCAGGTCAGCCATCGCTATGGAAAGCTCGTTTACACCGCGCCTCCCTTTCCCCGCGACATTCCGGGAATTCCCCGGGAACGCAACCTTAGGGGAGTGAGCTTCGCTGTGGCTCGTGTCTCGGCGCGGGTAGCAGGGGCCCGGATGGCCAATGCGGTCTAAGTATGGGACGGGTGCCCCACGTTCGCACCATCGTACGTGGGCCGAAAACGATGGGCGAAGCTCCACGACTGCTTTATGCCCTCGTATGAAACAGTCATTACAGCAAGCTTCGCCGAACAGTCGGGTAAAAGCATTCGAAAAAATCATTTTCGGCCCAGTTACGCTGGTGCGAACCTGGGGCACCCGTCCTATCTGGACCTAACTTTGTTGCGAGGAAAGAATCAGGAGCGCGGGGTGAGTTGCTCTTCGACCAGCTCGCAGATGGTATGCAGCAGGAATTTATGACCTTCCTGGATGCGCGCAGTCACCTTGCCTCCGACTAACAACTCCACATCGGCCAGGCCCGCACATTTACCGCCATCGCGGCCCAGGAATGCAATCGTCTTCACGCTCAAATCTTTTGCTGCGACCAGGGCGCGGACGACATTCTCACTGTTGCCGGTGGTCGTAAACACCACCAGGACATCGCCAGGCCTTCCGTAGGCTTGCACCTGCCGGGCAAAGAGATCGGCGAAGGAGTAGTCGTTGCCGATCGCTGTTAAATCTCCGCCATGAGCGGTCAACGAGATCGCCGGGTAAGCGCGGCGTTCGCGGTCAAAGCGGGCCACGAACTCTGTAGTCAGGTGCGATGCATCCGCGGCGCTGCCACCGTTGCCGCAGGCAAGCAGCTTATGCCCCGAAAGCAAGGCAGCCGCGATCATCTCCGCGGCTGCTTCTATGCTTGACTCCAGATCCGCCACTTGCACCAACACTGCCTTCGCATCGGCAATGTTCGTGCTTACTACCTGGCGGGCGCGATCCTTCACGCTAGACCCCGATCACGGCACACAGCTCTTTCACCGCGTCGGCGCTCTTTTTGAGCGCAGCGGCCTCCTCCTTGGTGAGCTTGATCTCGATGATCTGTTCCAGCCCACGCTCGCCCAGCTTGCAGGGGACGCCCACATAGAGTCCATGAATACCGTATTCGCCTTCAAGATACGCAGCGCAGGGCAGAATCTTCTTCTTGTCCTTGAGAATGGCTTCGACCATCTCCACCGCGGCCGCGGAAGGAGCATAGTAGGCGCTGCCCGTCTTCAAGTGCTTCACGATCTCAGCCCCGCCGTCGCGCGTTCTCTGCACCAGGCGCTCGACCGTGGCCGCATCCATAAGCTCGGTGATTGGGATACCGGCCACCGTGGAATAGCGGGGCAGCGGCACCATCGTATCTCCGTGGCCGCCGAGCACAAATGCGGTTACATTTTCCACCGAGACCTTCAGCTCCTCTGCAATGAAGGTGCGGAAGCGGGCAGAATCGAGGATCCCGGCCATGCCGATCACTCGCTCGCGGTTGAACTTGGCAAGCTTGAACGCCGCCTGGGCCATCGCGTCGAGTGGATTGGAAACGATAATCAGGATGGCGTTCGGCGACGCAGACACCACCTTGCCCACCACCTCCGACATGATCTTGTAATTGGTGTGCAGCAAGTCATCCCGGCTCATCCCCGGCTTGCGGGGAATACCCGCGGTAATCACCACAATGTCGGAGTTCGTTGTGTGCGCGTAGTCATTGGTCCCGATTACATGCACGTCGCGCTTCTCGATCGGCAGCGCTTCCAGCAGATCGAGACCCTTGCCCTGGGGCACGCCTTCGACTACGTCGACCAGGACGATGTCAGCCAATTCCTTGGCGGCGATCCAGTGGGCCGCTGTAGCGCCCACATTCCCTGCTCCTACGATGGTTACTTTCTTTCGCATATTTCTCCTAAAGCGTTTTAACGGTTACTCAGATCTGGTGAGAGTTGCTATGTGCGGGCGTTTTTTATGGAACGCCTGCGTGAAGGACATCTTCCTCGTCCGCACCAACCGTGAAAACGCTAACCCATGTTCTCGATGATCCGGGTGGCGAATTCGCTCGTCTTCGCCTTGGTGGCTCCAGGCATCTGCCGCTCGAAGTCGTAAGTGACGTACTTCTGCAGGATGGTCTCCTCCAGAGCGTTCTCGATCAGCTTGGCCGCCTCGCGCCAACCCAGGAATTCGAACAACATCACGCCCGAGAGCATCACCGACCCGGGATTGATGACGTCCTTATCTGCATACTTGGGCGCCGTGCCGTGGGTGGCTTCGAAGACGGCGTAGCCATCGCCAATGTTAGCCCCGGGCGCAATGCCGAGGCCGCCCACCTGCGCTGCGCAGGCGTCCGAAATATAGTCGCCATTCAGATTCGGGCACGCAAGTACGCTGTACTCCTCGGGCCGGATGATCACCTGCTGAAAGATGGAATCCGCGATGCGATCGTTAATCAGCAGCTTCTTCTTCCATTGCCCGTTGCCATGGGTTTTACCAATGGAATCGATCACGTCCTTTACGCTCTTGTACAGGCCGGCGCGGAAGTCATCGGATCCGAAGGCAATGCCCGGCTCGATCAGCGCGGCATTCTCCTCTACGGTCAGCTTGGGATTCGCTTCGAGGTTGCCCAGGATCCAGCTCTCCGTCTCGGTCACCGTCTGCTGACGAAACTCCTCGGTGGCCACTTCGTAACCCCACTCCCGGAAGGCGCCTTCGGTGAATTTCTGAATATTGCCTTTGTGCACCAGGGTCACGGACTTGCGTCCATTTTCGAGTGCGTACTTGATCGCATAGCGCACCAGCCGCTTGGTCCCGAAGATGGAGATCGGCTTGATCCCAACACCGGAGTCCTCGCGAACTTTCTTCTTGCCGCCCTTGAGCATGTCATTGTTGAGGAAGTCGATCAGCCGCTTGGCATCCGGCGTGCCCTCCTTGAATTCGATGCCCGCGTAGACATCTTCCGTATTCTCACGGAAGATCACCACGTCGAGCTTCTCCGGGTGCTTTACCGGGCTGGGAACGCCCTGGTAATACTTCACCGGCCGCACGCAGGAATAGAGATCGAGGATTTGCCGCAAGGCGACGTTCAGCGAACGGATGCCGCCGCCTACTGGAGTGGTCAGCGGTCCCTTGATGGAAATGCGCAGATCGCGCGCCGCGCTCACAGAATCGTCCGGCAGCCAGGTGGAAAACTGCGAAAACGCCTTCTCGCCGGCGAAGATCTCAAACCATTTCACCGAACGGCGGCCGCCATAAGCCTTTTCCACCGCGGCATCGAAAACCCGCTGGGATGCGCGCCAGATATCCCGCCCGGTACCATCGCCCTCAATGAACGGGATGATGGGATGGTCAGGAATCTTGTACTTGCCATCGGCATATTGAATCACCTCGCCCCCGTTGGGCAAGGAAAGACCGTTATAGCTTTTTTGCATGGATGCGTTTCTCTCCGCAGACGGATAAGTGGAAGCCAGAACGAATAGTCAGGCTAACACCATGCGAATTGCAGTGGCAATCGGCTGCCACCGGCGAAACCATTTTCTGCCACCGAGGAGTAATCTATAGACATGCGTCGTTGGACATTGCCCGGTGTTGCGCTTGCTCTTACTTTCCTGATGCCCGCCTGGGCGCAGCAGTATTCAGCGGACAAACCTGTGGGCGCCATGGCGCAATCGGCCCCCGCTTTTCTCCAGAAGGCCGGCATCCACCAGAACCTTAGCCAGCAGCTTCCGCTCAGCGATCGTTTTTTCGACTCCAGCGGTGCCGAAGTCCCTCTCGCCACCTACTTTCAGCATCGACCTGTCGTGATGGCGCTGGTTTACTACAAATGCCGCATGCTTTGCCCACAGGTTCTGAGCGGTCTGGCCAAAACCCTGCGCCAGGTGGAGTTCACCCCGGGCAAAGATTACGACGTCGTCATCGCCAGCATCGATCCCGCGGACACACCCACCGACGGCGCGACCGAAAAGGCACGCTTTCTGGAATCGCTGGGCAAGCCGGACGCAACCTCGAGTGTGCATTTTCTGACCGGACCGGAAGCCTCGATCACCGACCTTGCCCGCGCCACCGGCTTTAATTATGTGCGGATTCCCGGCCCGGACGGGAAAATGGATCAATTTGCCCACTCCAGCGTCATCATGATCACCACGCCCGACGGCCGCATGTCGAAGTATCTCTTCGGCATTGACTATCAGCCGCGCGATGTTCGGTTGGCGGTGATTGAGGCCAGCAATCACCACATCGGCTCGTTGAGCGACATGATCCTGCTTTATTGCTGCAATTACAGTCCCAGCGCCGGAAAATACACTGTCTCCATCCTGCGGGTGATGGGTCTGGCCGCCATGGGCTCGCTCTTCATGCTGGTGGCGTTGCTCTATGCGCTCTCCCGCAAGCCCAAATCCACCCCGACGCATGCGTAACGGGGAAGAAAATCTTGCCCGGGAGATCTTCCCAGAGAGAGCCGGGAAAATCCGAGCCAGCTAGTCCGCCACCATCAGTTGGCCGGGCACGATGGGCCGGGTGCGGGGCAGCATCCCCAGAGCGGCAGCGGCGCCCACCACGCACAAGCTCAGCACAAAGGCCGCCAGCTTGATCTGGTTGGTAGCCGGTGACCTGGGCAATGTCTTCCACAGCAGCAGCAGGATAGTTTGCGAGATCACCGCGGCCCAAACTGCGCCGTAGAAATACCGCCGCTCGATACCCTCGCCCTTGGTCGAACGCCCCACCCTTGGCAGCAGGCCAAATAAGCCCAGCAGCAGCACGATGGCGCACACCGGAAAATACGCCTCCAGGTAAAGCTGCTTCATCACCCACTTCCCGGTCGCAGCAGCGATCACCAGTCCTGCCAGGTTCAACAAGGTAAAGGTGACGACCGCGTTCCAGGCGAATGTATAGCAGATTTTGCGGTAGAGCGGATTCGGTTTGTCTTCGGTAAAGCGAAGGATATAGGGCCGCGGCTCCACGCCGGGCAGCTGTCCGAAGTAGCCCGCGATGGCAGTTCCCAGGATTACCAGCAATAGCCACGCCAGGTTGTTTCGGCTGCCCCCGTGGGCAAACAGATCGAAGGTCAGCGGTCCTGGAGCGAGAAAAAACACCCAGATCCAGATCGGCAAGTGGGCGACCCGATAGCGCCTGGTGTTGCGCTGGCGCATATTGCGGTTTTCCGCGTATTCCACCTTGATTGGATAAGCCATCTCAGTTGCTATTGTGCCTCAACGCGCATCTTTTTCAATCATGGGTGAGCGTTACCGCATCCATTCATCTGTTTGTGTTAGGTTCGTTTTGGAGGATCCAGCATTGGGCAAAAGCATGGTCCCTAAACGTCTTTTTTTGACCAAGGGCGTTGGGAAGCATAAAGAACGGCTAACCTCTTTCGAATTGGCTCTGCGCGACGCCGGCATCGCGGCGCAGAACCTGGTTCGGGTTTCTTCTATTTTTCCGCCGCAGTGCAAGCTCGTTACCCGCAAGGAAGGGCTGAAATACTTGTCGCCCGGCGAGGTCGTCTTTGCCGTGGTGGCGGAAAACTCTACCCGCGAACCGCATCGCCTGGTTGTCTCCAGCATCGGGGTCGCGATTCCCACAGATCGCAACACCTACGGTTACCTGAGCGAACACCACAGTTTCGGCGAGGCCGAAGATCAGGCTGGCGAGTATGCCGAAGAGTTGGCGGCGGAGATGCTCGCCACTACGCTCGACGTGGACTTCGATCCGGATAAAAGCTGGGACGAGAAAAAAGAGATGTACCGCATCTCCAATAAGATTGTGCGAACGGCGAACATTACCCAGTCTGCCATCGGCGACAAGCGTGGCCTGTGGACAACGGTCATCGCCGCGGCCATCCTGATTTTTGAGTAGTCCACCAGAGAAGTGAATATGGCAAGTAAAACAAAATACCGCGTGGGAGCGGTGCAGATGTCCTGCTCGCCCGACCCTGACGCAAATCTGGATAAGGCTGCCGACCGGGTGCGTGAAGCCGCCCGCGGCGGCGCAGATATCGTCTGCCTACCGGAGCTCTTCCGTGCTCAATATTTCTGCCAGCGCGAAGATGCCGAGCTCTTCGATCTCGCGGAGCCCATTCCCGGTCCTTCCACGGAGCGGCTATCTGCCGTCGCCCGGGAGGAGAAAGTAGTGGTGGTCGCTTCCCTTTTCGAACGCCGGGCGGCGGGGCTCTATCACAACACGGTGGCCATGCTGGAGAGTGATGGTTCTCTGAGCGGGATCTATCGCAAGATGCACATCCCGGACGATCCTCTCTACTATGAGAAGTTCTATTTCACGCCCGGCGATTTGGGATTCAAGGCCTTCGATACATCGGTGGGCCAGGTGGGCGCACTCATCTGCTGGGACCAGTGGTACCCGGAGGCCGCGCGCATCACCGCCCTGCGCGGAGCCAACCTGCTGTTTTATCCAACGGCCATCGGTTGGCATCCGGCTGAGAAAGAAGCCTTCGGCGTAGCGCAGTATGAGGCGTGGCAGACCATCCAGCGATCGCACGCCATTGCCAACGGAGTGTACGTAGCTGCCGTCAACCGGGTGGGGCAGGAACACGGAGACGTCCGCGGCAACCGCGCCCCGGGCGTCGGGCTCGAGTTCTGGGGTGGTTCCTTTATTGCCGATCCTTTTGGCCGCGTGCTGGCCCAGGCGCCGCATGACAGCGAAGCCATCCTGATCGAGGAAGTCGACCTGAAGCACCTCGAGGACACGCGGCGCAACTGGCCGTTTCTGCGTGACCGGCGCATTGATTTCTATCCGCCGATCTCGGCTCGCTTTCTCGACGAGCCGACCAAAACCGGCCATGGCCGCTGAATCCGCAACCCCGCGCAGCCTGGGCTATCGCATGCCGGCAGAGTGGGAGCCCCATGCTGCAACCTGGCTGGCGTGGCCCCACAACGCGGCTGACTGGCCGGGCAGGTTTCATCCGATTCCCTGGGTGTACTGCGACATCGTCCGCCATCTCTCCCGGGTAGAAGACGTGCACCTTCTGGTGGACGATGCCGCTGCCGAACAGCGCGCGCGCGGGATGCTCGGGCGCGTAGGCGCACACCTCGATCGCGTGCGCTTTCACCAGTGGCCCACCAACCGCGTTTGGCTGCGCGACTCCGGTCCGATCTTCATTACCAAAGCTGCGCCTGAAGCGACGGTCGCCATCACCAACTGGCACTTCAATGCCTGGGCCAAGTATCCGGACTGGCAGCTCGATGACCAGCTTCCTTTGAAGGCAGCCGAACTGCTTGCCCTGCCCAGCTGGACTCCGGTGTTTCCCTTCGACCACCGCGTGGTTCTGGAAGGGGGCAGCATTGATGTGAACGGGCGCGGCACTCTGATCACAACCGAGGAGTGCCTCCTGAGCCCAGTGCAGCAGCGCAATCCGGGGCTGAGCCGTGAGGATCTGGAGCGCATCTTCCACGACTATCTCGACATCGACCAGGTGCTGTGGCTGGATCGGGGTATCGCGGGGGATGACACGCACGGCCACGTCGACGACATCACACGTTTCATTAGTCCCGTTACCATCGTCACCGTCACGGAGCCAAATCCCGCCGACGAGAACCACCTGCCTCTGGAGGAGAACCTGGAGCGACTGCGCGGGGCTCGCAACTCAGAGGGCCGGCCGTTCAACATCGTTGAGCTGCCCATGCCCTCGCCGGTGGTCTTTCAGGGTCAGCGACTGCCCGCAAGCTACGCCAATTTCTATATCGCCAACGGACTGGTGCTGGTGCCCACGTTCAATGACGCCAACGACCGCAAGGCCCTCAATCTGCTGGCTGACCTCTTTCCCGGCCGCCAGGTGGTAGGGATTCACTGCGGCGATCTGATTTGGGGCTTGGGAACGCTGCACTGCATGACGCAGCAGCAGCCAGCGGGCTCATGACAGATGACAGACGCGGAAGCACTTACGCTGGCCCTGGACGAAGCGCGCGCCGCGCGCACCGCGGGCGAGGTCCCAGTGGGCGCGGTTGTGATTGAAAACGGCGTTGTTATCGGCCGGGGACAGAACCGGGTTCTGCGCGATGTGGATCCGACAGCGCATGCAGAGATTGTCGCTCTCCGAGAGGCGGCTCGAGCTGTAGGCAACTATCGCCTGGGCGGCTGCGAGCTTTTTGTCACACTCGAGCCCTGCGCCATGTGTGCCGGGGCGATGATCCATGCCAGGCTCAGCCGGCTGATCTATGCCGCGGCCGATCCTAAGGCGGGCGCGGTCAGCTCAGTGCTTCAGGTCCTGAATCACCCGAGCCTCAACCACCAGATGCTGGTGACAAGCGGCGAGCTGGCAGAAGAGAGCGGAGAACTGCTGCGCGAGTTCTTCCGCCAGCGTCGATCGTAACGTTACTGAAGAGTTGAACCGCAGGTTTCTCCACTGAGCTACGCTCCACTCGGAGGTTGTGACTTTTTTGATGTCTTTCAGGTTTTGGTGGCCGGAAAGCTCTGAAGAGCGTCGGCCAACAAGCATCCTCGGGGTCCTTCGACTGCGCGCCAAAAACCCTTTGTTAAGCGGTAGATCTGCGAGGCGCTTCGCTCAGAGGTTGTGACTTTATTGATTTTTGCGCTGTTTGGCAGCACCTAACCTTTTTGTTTTCAGCGTTGGCTTTTGTGTGCAACCAATAAAGTCACAAACTCTCAGGATGACGGTCTTGTGGGAGTTTTGAAAAACCTTCCGGTTGAGTGTGCCAAAAACTCAAAAAGCAAAAAGTTACAACCTCGGGATGACAATTCTGTTTGAACACAAGCATCCCAAAGTCCAGACAGAATTCTCATCCCGGAGCGCAGCGGAGTGGAGGGACCTGCTGTTCCCTTCCCCGCCCAAGGTATGATTGGGGAATGCATGTGTTGGTCTATTCCGCTACGTGGTGCCGCGACTGCCGCGAGGCCAAACGATTCCTCGACAAACACCAGATCTCTTATACCGAGATCGATATCGAATCCAGCCCCGGAGCTGCAGAAGAGCTTATCGAGCACGTGGGTAAGCGAGCCATCCCTCAATTTGTAATCGATGGCAAATGGATTCAGCCCTACCGTCCCGGCCGAGGCTTCCTTCACGAAGAGATGGGCGAGCTGTTCGGAGTCGGGGGCGCTACTCCACAGACTTCGCTGCACCCGAGATAGCTACCCTTACGGGACCGATTAAACCTCGCCGTCCGGCGGTCCGGGATCATTCAGGATGCTGCGCGCATCCTCTTCGTCCCTAGGGCTCACCTGAAGTTGCAGACCCCCTAGCCCGGTTCCGTAAAGCATGGCAGTGTTCTCCCCTACCAGAAAGCTGGTAATTCCGGCAGAATCCAGGCGAGTCTTGGCCATATCTGCCTCCAAGGCGTCGCGATAGCTTTCAATTGTGATCAGTTCTGGTTCTTCATCCATAAATCGTCTTCTCCCTACTGGTGAGATGCAGCAACGATAGAATAGAACGTTTGCTAAGCATTTCCACTTCTACGGTGCGCAGGCGAGTTCAGCGATGTGCGGCTTTTCTTGAGGAAAACCCGCGCCGGGTGCGGTCGCTCTGTAAACACCAGAAGTGGAATTGCTACTGGAGGCGTTGGTTGATCACTCGTTACACTCGCCCGGCCATGGGCCGGATCTGGAGTGAGGAAAACAAGTACCGCATGTGGCTCGAAGTCGAAGCCACTGCCTCTGAGACCCTCGCCGAGGCCGGCATCGTACCCCATTCCGCCGCCCGCGCCATCCGCGCCTACGGAGATGTCGACGTCGAACGCATTCAGGAGATCGAGGCTGAGGTGAAGCACGACGTCATTGCGTTCACCACCGCCATGGCGGAGAAGATCGGTCCGGAATCCCGCTGGCTGCATTACGGTCTCACCTCGAATGACGTGGTCGACACCGCCCAGGCACTGCAAATCAAAGCCGCCTCAGGGCTCATTCGCCAGGGCATTCTGGCCCTCGCCGCCGTCCTCAGGCTGCGCGCCCTCGAATTCAAGCACACACCCACCATCGGGCGCACCCACGGCATCCATGCCGAGCCCACGACCTTCGGTCTCAAGCTGCTCAACTGGTATGCCGAAATCATGCGCGACCTGGTCCGCTTTGAAGCGAGCGCAGAGGACATGAGAGTAGGCAAGCTTTCCGGCGCCGTTGGCACCTTCGGGCATCTCAAACCAGAGCACGAGGAGGCGATCTGCGCCAAGCTCGGGCTGCGCGCGGCACCAGTGGCTACCCAGGTGATCCAGCGCGATCGCCACGCCGCCTACATCGCCACCCTGGCGGTACTGGGTTCCACCCTGGATAAGATCGCGGTCGAGATTCGTCACCTGCAACGCACCGAAGTCCGCGAAGCAGAGGAGTTCTTCTCCGAAAAGCAGAAGGGCTCCTCCGCCATGCCGCACAAGCGGAATCCAATCACCTCAGAGCAGATCAGCGGGCTGGCGCGCGTGATGCGCTCCAATGCCCAGGCGGCTCTCGAAAATGTGGCGTTATGGCATGAGCGGGACATCTCCCATTCATCCGTCGAGCGCATCCTCTTTCCTGACTCGACCATCCTCGCCGACTATCTGCTGGCCAAGACAACCTCTCTGATCGAGAAGCTGCTGGTCTATCCCCGCCGCATGCTCAAAAACCTGGAGAGCACCGGCGGCCTCATTTTCTCTGGCCAGCTTCTGCTCGATCTGACCGAGGCCGGTATGTCTCGCGAAGAGGCGTACCGGCTGGTGCAAAAGCACGCCATGCACGCCTGGAAAGAAGACCTGGTCTTCCGCGATTTGGTGGCACGTGATCCCGCCATCAGCAGCCGGCTCCCGCACCTGCAGAAGACCTTTGATCTGCAACGCCAGCTGTCCAATGTGGATGCAATCTTCGATCGGGTTCTGAGATGAAGAACCTGACCGTTGCCCTCACCGGAGCCAGCGGATCGATTTTCGGTCAGTATCTGCTGCGTGCGCTGGAGCGTGACGAGCGTATCGCCCACATCCACTTCATCGCATCGGAAAACTCGCTGCGGGTGATGGCGGAGGAGCTGCAACTCAGCGGCCGCAGTGAACTGGTGGCAAAGCTCCTCGGTAAGCCCTCTGCGAAGGTGCACCAACTGGCGGAGAACGACATCGGCGCCGCGCCGGCGAGCGGCAGCTATCCCTCAGATGGCATGATCATCCTGCCGTGCAGCATGGGCACCCTGGCGGGAATTGCTAACGGATTAGCGTCGAACCTGATCGAACGCGCCGCCGACGTAAGCCTGAAAGAACGCCGCCCGCTCATTCTCTGCATCCGTGAGACGCCTTTTAACAAGATCCATCTGCGCAACATGAGCCTGGCCGCTGACGCAGGCGCGGTTATCTTCCCCGTCATCCCCGCTTTTTACAACCGGCCCATGGACTCAGCCGAGATGGCGGAGCAATTCGTCTGCCGGGTGCTGGCGCACATTGGACTGCCACAACCAGGCGCCTATGTCTGGAAAGGCGATCACTGACCAGGAAATACGCTGTCGTTGGTGGAGGTACCGGGGATGTGCCGGACCATCGCCATCCGCGCCGGCTGGGCATTTAGAAAATCCACCACGCTCGGCCCCACCTGGCCAACACACTGGCCCGGCGCCAGATGCCCGCAGTTGGCATACACATCCAGCTCTGACTGAAGTATCTCGGCGTGGAGTCGGTAGCCTACCGAGAGCGGGATCAACCGATCTTGTTCGCCCCAACCAATCAGCACCGGCATCGTCAAAGCCCCCAGTTTTCCATCCACCAGGTCCTCTCCGGTCATCATCGATTGCACGCTGCGCTGCACCACCCACCCGATGTCATCGCCCCGGCGCAGCATAGCCATGGCCAGAAAGCCTGGCAGCGGCCGCGGATGCGGCACCAATAACTCCTCCAGAGCTGCTAAATCAGTGGGGGATGCCGGCTGAAACAGAGCGGGATCAAAGCCCAGCTTAAAGCGCAGTCCCGCGCTATCCAGCAGCACTAACCGCCGGATGCGCTCCGGCTGTTGCAACGCAACCCGCATCGCAATCCATCCACCCATGGACCAACCTGCCAGGTCGACTTGTTGCAGGTGCTGGCTATCCAGAAACCCCTCGACCATGACTGCCTGGTCTGAGATGGAGTAGCCTGCATCCCTGGGTTGCGCCGAGCGTCCATATCCCAACAAATCCACGGCATATACCCGGTGGCCGCCCGCGATGAGCCGCGGTATGAGGTTAGCCCAGTCAAGCGCCCGACTACCCAACCCGTGCACCAGCACCAAGGGCCGGCCGGTCCCACCCACCAGGTAGTGCATTTTGTAGCCGTTAACGGTCACAAATTCGCTATGCACACCCTGCAACCGCAACCTCGCGTCGGTCTGCCTGTCCACCAGCCACAACGGATTTCGCCAGGCCAAGAGGCCAAAACCTAACGCCAGCAGCAGCAGAACAAACGTCAGGCGAAGCCCTGATTTCCGCGTGGAACTGCTCGCCCCTATGATTTGCCGATCAACGCTCATGCTTCGTTTTCCTTGTGCTCTGATGGATCGCTCGCCAGGCCCAGCCGAAAGGCCTTCTGAATCACCAGTACGGTCAATGGCGCCAGCCGATACTCGCCCTGTTCATGCGCTTCCTCGCGCACCACCCAGCGCGCCTCGTCTGCATCGCTGCCGCCGCGCAGCGTGCCGCCGGTCACGCGGCATAGGAAGTCGACCAGCACATAGTGATAACGAGTTCGCCCCGAGACCTCGTCCTGCGTAATCCGATCGAGGACTTCGACGACGCCGGCCGGCGCCACGGTCAGTCCGGTTTCCTCCAGCACCTCTCGAATCACGCCCTGATGCAGGGTCTCCCCCAACTCCAGGGCGCCTCCGGGCAGTGACCATTCCCCCTTGAGCGGCTCATGGCCGCGACGCACCAGCAGAACCTTCCCACCGTCGATCACCACGGCGCCCACGCCTATGATCGGCGCCTCTGGATACTCACGACGCAAAGAATCGCTCCTGCAAAGGGCTTTTGCCCTGGAAAACCCTTCCTATTAGCCTGGGAGAGAGAGGTTTGTTACAGTCTGGTTAATTCTACTCTGAAAACCTGATCGGTTTGCCGTACTCTTCCGCAAAAACAGTGCGCGCCATGTTGAAGCGTTCGCCGTAAAACTTGTCAGGTCCTTTCAAGTGCCCGATGCCCAGCAGGGCTACCACGGAGTAGCTGAGGGGAAGCTTGAGCACCTCATGCACCTTGTCTTCCTCAAAGCCTTCCATGGGCGCCGTGTCATAGCCCAAGACCTCTGCCATCAGCAACATGTGAGTGAAGGACAGCATGACCTGGCGATTGAGCCACAACGGCATGTTGGGGTGGTTCGATAAGTAGTTGGGAATGGTGACCTTGGCCTGCTCGGCGTAGTTTTCCGGCATGCCGCCCAAGCGCCCCAGGCGTATCATTTCGTCCAAATCTCCGCTGCGCCACCCGTCTGCATCGCCGCAAGCCACAATCATGACCGAGGCCTCCTCCACCTTGGCCTGGTTGTAGCAGGCTGCACGCAGCTTCCTCTTTTGATCGGGATTGCGCACCACGATGAACCGCCAGGGTTGCAGGTTATACCCACTTGGCGCCTGCAATCCGGCCTGCAGAATCCTCTGCAAATCGGAATCCGGAATCGGACTCTCATCAAAACTGGGCGATGCTCTTCTCTCGGCAATCGCCCGCGACAAACTCTTTTCCATCTCATATGCCATACAGCGACGTAACCTCGTTAACCCTGCATTTCTAGATGTTCTTTTCGGAAAGCACAGCAGAGATGCGGGTGGCCCATCCTACACGTGTTTCTTCGGCAAAGAAGCAAACCCGTTTCAATGAATGTCGCTCATGGTCAACTCATTCCCGAAGGGACGTTCCGGCGGCGCTTCGGCGAAGACCCACAACCCGTGGAATCCCTCCCGCAGCTCCGGATGCGCTGCAAGCGTAGCCTTCATGACTTCCAGGTTCCGCGCTCGAGTGGCGACCGGATCGCTCACATCCGTCGCGGCATATCGGATCACCACGTCCAGACCGCCCAGCGAGCCATCGGTATGCAAATCGCTGATGGAATACGTCTTACCGTCAGCGGTAACGACCATAGGCTGCGCCCCGGGCAGACCGGCCGGTCGGGCGCTAGCCGTTTCCTGATTCAGTTTTTCGAGGTTGGTGCTGGTCAGGAAATCAGCCGGTGTCGCCAGGTAGGCGGCAGTCGTGTAATAGAGATATGCGTTCCATTTCTGGTTCTTTTGGTCAAAAGCGCGCGCCCGGGTCCAATACCATAGGCTGTCGTGCCCAGCCACCAGCAGCGGTTTCACAAAAAAGCCAGCCATCTGCCAGTCTGCATTCTTCTGCAACAAAAACGCCATCTGTTGTGGCTTACGCACCCCCGTCGCATGCACCAGCGCTAGTGCATATCGCCCTTGGGGAAGCTGCGGAATGGTGAAGTCAACGTGCAGCGGAGAACCGGGGATGCCGCAGAAGAATTGGGTGTCCTCAGCCGACGACTTCAAATCGGAAGCGTCCAGACCGTACAGTGCGTCTATCGTCACAGTGGCGCCGGCCAGTAGCGGAGCGGTCTGCGCAATGGTGCTTGCGATGGAATCAAATTGTGCTTTTACTTTGGGGATGGTCAACGCCTGCACCGCGGCAACATTTCCGCTCTGGACCGCGGACGCCAGCGTTTTCGCGGCTTGGACCAGGGTAGCGCGGTCGGCCTCAGCCATCTGCGCCTGGGTGGTGCACGACACAGCAAAGATCCGGCCGGGCGCCAACAGCGTAAAAAGAGTGATCACGAGTGCTAAGCGAGGGTGCGAGCGGGCAAGCAGAGACATGCAGGTTAGACCGTTTGATCGAAGCGCCGGGGAGCCAGACACGACAGTAATGCGGCTCGCTCTCCGGTGCGACCACTGCTAGTCTAGTACACAGACGCTCCAATCTTCGCAGCGGATGGTGTTTCGTCACCGCGCCTGAAGTTCGTGGCTAAGTTTGTGGGTAGTTTAAGAGGTGTAGGGATGGCGTGCTTGAATCGGCAGTTTGCTCGCGTGGTTACGAGCCGCGGATTGACACTCCTGGTCTCGGTCCTCTTTCTGGCGGCATCCCATATTTACGCGCAGAGCGTTCCAGCTCGCCTGCGCGGCGTCCCCGGCCAGCCGGGACCGACTATACAAGCAGCTACACCGGCACAACCAGCCGTGGCGCAGCCGCCGCAAGCTGCTTCCCCCGTTAACCAGACTGCACCCTCCATGCTGCAGCAGCCGGCAACTGAAGCCCAGATCGTCTTCTCTGGCGACAGCCTATCGATTCGCGCCGAAAATTCCAGCCTGAGCGCCATTCTTCACCAGGTGGCCAGCAAGAGTGGCATGCAGATTGAGGGCCTGAGCGGTGACGAACGGGTCTTTGGCGCCTTCGGCCCGGGAGCGCCCCGCGATGTGCTGGCCGATCTGCTCAACGGAACTGCATACAACGTGGTGCTGCTGGGAGACCTGAGCAACGGCGCTCCGCGAGAACTCCTACTCACGCCCGCCTCACATGGCGGAACAGCTCCGTCGCCGTCCCAGCAAACGACCTCCGATGAAGCGAGCAACGAACCGGAAAGCGCAGAGGTCCCGCCACCGCCGCCAGATGTTCCTCCGCCTGGAACAACACCGCCCCCCACCCCAGGGGTAAAGACACCGCAGCAGTTGTTCGAGCAGTTGCAGCGTATGCGCGCCGCCCAGCAACAACAGCAGCAACCGCCGCAGTAGACATGCACCTCGACAGTTGCGTATCCCACTCAAGCCGACGGAAGGCTCGAGGGGCACCCAGCATTTTTGGCTTGGAAAAAGGGGGGAGAAACTGAGCATAAAGGCCGATGAATCCGGCCCTGGGGGTTTCGATCAGTTCAGGAAGCAGAAGCGAGATCTCTGCAAGACTGCTTCCACTTCAAACCTGGGCAACAACCCGGGTCTCAGCCTTGGTGCCATTTGCCGGTGACAACCGGGCATGGAAACGCAAGACCTCGAACAGAGTTTTACAGCACATGTAGCCCAGCATGACTCCAAGTGCGAGAGCGGCAACGGCCGCACAAAAAACCATCAACATACTTACATCGATTCCCATAATGGCCCTTCAAACCAGAGTTTTTGCTCACCCATCGTGCGTCGTCTGCGCACTTCCGTTATCGATAAGCGTTCATTCGCTCGTATCATCCGTGTGTCATTGTGACAGACAGCAGCCTTACGTTGACCCTCGTTTCTATTGCCGAATAAGATACATGTAGCGGTTACTCGCGCCATGTGCCCTGCGTATTCCTTGCCCGTGGCCCGTATTCATCGTTGCTGCACTTTACTTCCAAAGTTCTAACTGAGCGTTCATGCCCATTACTCATATCACCGTGCGCGGAGCGCGTCAGCACAATCTGCGCGACATCAACATCCGAATTCCCCGTAATACGCTTACCGTGGTCACCGGCCTCTCCGGATCAGGCAAGTCTTCGTTGGCCTTCGACACCGTCTACGCCGAGGGCCAGCGTCGCTACGTGGAAACTCTCTCCGCATACGCTCGCCAGTTTCTTGACCAGATCGAGCGCCCGGATGTCGATTCCATTGAAGGTCTCAGCCCGGCCATCTCCATCGAACAAAAGACCACCAGCCGAAGCCCCCGATCCACCGTCGGCACCATTACCGAAATCTACGACTACCTGCGGCTGCTGTTCGCATCGATCGGAGTGCCTCACTGCCCCAAGTGCGGCAAACCGATTTCGCGCCAGTCCGCTGAACAGATAGTGGAGCGTATTCTTTCGCTCGCTCCCGGAGAACGCGTCATCATCTATGCGCCGATCGTGCGCGGCCGTAAAGGCGAGTTCAAAGACTTGCTCGACGAATTGGATCAGCAAGGCTTTCGTGCTCGCATCGATGGTGAGATGCGCGATCTCGCCGACTCCATACGTCTCGAACGTAACAAGAAACACACCATTGAAGCCGTCATCGATCGCGTCGTCCTAAAACCTGGCGTTGAAAAGCGCCTGGAAACCTCCGTCGCCAAAGCTCTGCAGTTGGCCAACGGCCTCGTTCTCACCGCAGTTGCCGGTAAAGAGGAACAACTTTATTCCTCTTCCATGGCATGCCCGGACTGCGGACTCGACATCCCCAAGTTGGAGCCTCGAAGCTTTTCGTTCAATAGCACTTATGGCGCATGCGCCGAGTGCCATGGATTAGGCAGCATCTATGACTTCGACGCGGCCAAAGTGATTACCGATTGGTCAAAGCCTCTGACCGATGGGGCGCTCGGCCCGGGCGGCGGATCGCAGTATCTGAATCGCCTGCTGCAGTTGGCTGCGCAACGCTACAAGATCGATCTAAGCAAGCCTTTCGAGGAGCTCAGTGAGCGGCATCAGAAGCTGCTGCTGCACGGCCCGGGACGAGACGAAGCGCCGCGCACCGGCTTCCACGGCATCCTCGCCTACTTACGCGACTCGCTTGAGGAGTCCAAGTCGGAAAGCTATCGCGATTGGCTCCTGAACTACATGTCGGCCACTATTTGCCCGGCCTGCCAGGGCAAGCGTTTGCGGCCGGAATCGCTGGCGGTTAAGGTGGGCTCTTTGTCCATTGCCGATTTCACGGCGCTGCCGTTGCGCAGAGCTCTTGAGGCGGCGCGCGGCTTCGAGTTTTCTCGCCGCGAGTCGTTGATTGCCGAGCGGCTTCGCCGCGAAGTGGTGGAGCGGCTTGAGTTTCTCAACTCCGTCGGCTTGAGCTATCTCTCCCTGGATCGCAATGCTGCCAGTCTCTCCGGTGGTGAAGGACAGCGCATTCGCCTGGCCACGCAAATTGGTTCTCGTCTTCGTGGAGTGCTGTACGTGCTCGATGAACCTTCCATCGGCCTGCACCAACGCGACAATCAACGTTTGATAGCGGCCCTCAAGTCGCTGCGTGACCTCGGTAATACGGTCTTAGTGGTAGAGCACGATGAAGACACCATTCGCCATGCCGATTATGTCGTTGACCTGGGCCCAGGAGCGGGCAAACTCGGTGGTCACGTAGTCGCTGCCGGGACCCCGCAGCAAATCATGGAAACGGACATTTCGCTGACCGGCCGCTACCTCTCCGGCGAACTGCAGACCATCAGCCGCGACGCGCCGCGACCGCTGAAGGGCAACTGGATCACCGTCGAAGGCGCGAGCGGCCACAACCTGAAAAATCTGACCGCGAGCTTCCCGCTTAACGTAATGACCGTAGTAACCGGCGTCTCCGGATCGGGCAAGAGCACCCTGGTCAATGACACTCTCTATCGTGCCCTGGCCCAGGAACTCTACGGGTCACGCGAAACGCCCCAGCCTTACAAGGCCATCCAGGGCTTTAAGAACATCGACAAAGCAGTACGTATCGACCAGTCCCCCATCGGCCGGACGCCGCGCTCCAATCCGGCCACCTACACCGGCGTCTTTACCGCCATCCGCGATCTCTTCGCCCGCCTGCCGGAGTCGCGCGAACGCGGCTACAAGCCGGGCCGCTTTTCCTTCAACGTCTCCGGCGGCCGCTGCGAGGCCTGCCAGGGTGAAGGCCAGCGCCGCATCGAGATGAACTTCCTGCCCGATGTCTATGTGCTGTGCGAGGTATGCAACGGTCGCCGTTACAATCAGGAAACCCTGGCAGTCAAGTTCAATGGCTACTCCATCGCGGACCTGCTGGAGCTCGCCATCGAAGACGCGCTTCCGGTGCTGGTCGACATTCCCCTGGTGCGGCAGAAACTGGAGACCCTGGTGGACGTGGGGCTGGGCTACATTCATCTCGGCCAGGCGGCAACCACGCTCTCAGGAGGCGAGGCTCAGCGCATGAAGCTGGCCCGCGAACTCTCCAAGCGGCAAACCGGAAAAACCCTCTACCTGCTCGATGAACCCACCACCGGTCTGCACTTCGACGACGTGCGCAGGCTTCTCGAGGTGCTTCACCGCCTGACCGACCTGGGCAACACCGTGATCATCATCGAGCACAACCTGGATGTGATCCGCAGCGGGGACTGGATCCTCGACCTGGGCCCGGAGGGAGGAGAAGATGGCGGCCGTCTCGTGGCCCAGGGCACTCCTTCGGAGATAGCTGCTACACTCGGCTCGCATACCGGTGAATTTCTTCGTCGTTATTTTCCAGTGGGTGAGTTGATGCCCTTCGCGGCGCTCTCCCCGGAAGCCAATGGCCACCACGTTCACGCTCCGCGCAAAGGTGCAGGCCGGGCAAAAAGCTCCGTCCGCAGCAGGAAAACCGCCCTGACCCATGTCGACTGATCCGGAGATTCTGTCGTCTTCCTACAACCCCGCTGGCCCGCCGCCTGAGCCCCCGGCTCCCCCCTCGCCTGACCCTGTTGCAGAAATCGAGCCTTACGCACGCCCGCGGCGAATCCCTAACTTTGGTCACACCGTCCTGTTCTTCCTGGTGGCCATCATCGTCCTGCTGATCACCAGCGTTTCCGCCTTCGCCCTCGTCATGGGCTTGCACCTGCTCGGGCCGGAGACGCCGGATCAGCTGCTGCGCGAACCACGCCTGCTTATCCCCAGCATGGCTGCCGGCTACCTTATCGCCGGGGCCATTCTCTGGGCCATTTTTACTTACCTGTGGCAGGAGCCGTTCCCTCAGGCTTTGCACTGGAACTTTTCCGTCGTGCGCCGCCGCTGGGTTCCCCTACTGGCCGGAGGCGTTGTCCTGAGCCTCGCGGTCCAGTTCCTGTCGAATTTCCTTCCTATTCCCAAGACCCTCCCCATAGACGACTTTTTTCGAACCCCCGCCGACGTTTGGATGGTGGCCCTGTTTGGCACCTTGCTGGCCCCGGTTTGTGAAGAGCTGGCCTTTCGCGGCTTTCTGCTACCCTCGTTAGCCTCCGCCTGGGACTGGTTGCGCGAACTCAAGCGCCCGTCAGACGTACCTCCCGCTGCCTCTGACCGGGGAGCGCAACACGATCCCCGCTGGAGCATTGCGGCTTTGCTGTTTTCCTGCACCGTCACCAGCATCGCCTTCGCTTTGGTCCATGCCGATCAGCTGGCCCATGCCTGGGCTCCGTTGGCGGTACTGTTTGGTGTCAGCCTGGTGCTCTGCGCAGTCCGGCTGTGGACGCATTCCCTCGCCGCCAGCACGCTTATTCACGCCACTTATAACGGCACCATCTTTACCATCCTGTTTTTCGGCACTGGCGGCTTTCGTCACCTGGATAAAATCACCTAATGACTCTTGCCCATCGCGATGCCCTGCTCAAGATGCTGGCCCGCATCTCCTTCCGCCTGGGAGAGTTCAAGCTCTCTTCAGGGGCCACCAGCGACTACTACATCGATTGCCGCACCACCACCCTCACCGGCGAAGGCGGGCGCCTTACCGGCCTGGCCATGCTCGATCTCATTCGCCAGCACGAGTTGCGGGCGCGCGCAGTGGGCGGTCTCACCCTCGGCGCGGACCCCATAGTCTGCAATGTAGCTGCAGCGAGCGCCTGGCATGCCGTGGAAGCTCCCGGTTCGCCGGTGCTGGATGGTTTTCTGGTGCGGAAGGCAGAAAAGACTCACGGTACCGGGCGCCGTATCGAAGGCTTCCAGGTGCGGGACGCGCCCGTGATTATTGTCGATGACGTGTGTACCACGGGCGCGTCCACCGTCACCGCGATCGAAGCTGCGCGCGAGGCCGGGATGCGTGTGATTGGGGTGGTCTGCCTGGTGGAACGGGAAGAAGCCAAGGGCCGGCCCGCGGTCGAGGCGGCAGCGCAGGGTGCGCCATTTTATCGGCTATTCAGCGCCGACGATGTGCGCGCGGAACACGTCAGCCACCTGGCGATGTAGGGTGGGCTATTTCCCGCTCTAGCAGCTTGCGGAAAAAGTCGAAACGGGATGAAACTGAGTGCCCTCAGCGGCTAAAGCCGAACCTGTCTACGACACTTATGTACGGTCTGAAGCCCATACCCTTCAAAAATCAGACTTTTCCGCAAGCTGCCAGGGGATGGGTTCTCAGCTGCGGTTCTCTCCCACAGGGAACGCATGAGGCTTTGGGACACGTATCTAGCGCAAAAGAAGCTGGCAGGAGCTAAACAGGCTGCGGAAGACTCTGCAGCGGGCAGGAAAGCAACACCTCAGGGGCTAAAGCCCGACGTATTCTCACGATTTACGGCACGACTAAAGGTCGTGCCCTGATACAAAGCAAAACCCAAAACCGAAGGCTCGATGGATCGGACCCAAGGCTCACGAAATATGTAGAAACTCCAGAGGAGCGTTAAGGCGCTCGTCCGAGAACCCGGTGTCAAAACTCCCAACTATCCTGCGCAGCAGGAGCCGTCATTGCGAAAAAAGAATGCACTTTGTGAGAGAAAAGAGGGATAAGCCCCCCTTCCGTCGCTTTCCTGCTGGAAAAACATTGAGCGAAAAGCGAGATAAGCGAGAAAAGAGCTCCCCGCTGGTGATTCGTTTCCGTTGGTGTGCCCACGGTTTGCTTTCCCCATCCTCACTTGTCCCCATGACTTCGGCAGGCTCTTGATGCCATTGCAATACCAACAGCCTCATCCGCTTGGTCCGAACCCCTTCAAGAATGAGTGCTTTGTTGTTTCTGGAGTTGAAATGAACCTGATACGTAGTTGCTGGTGTTCACCAGGGACGGGGAGACGCTAAAGCGCGCGTGAGATGCGGGTCCCTATTCTTCGGCTGCTTTCTTTAGCACCTCGTCGATCCGAGTTTGCCATCCTGGACCGGTGGCCTTGAAGTACTCAAGTACGGCGGGAGAGAGCCGAAGGGACACGAGTTGCTTGGTCGCGGATTTCTGTTTCCCACGCTGTCCGGGGCGCCGGGTGATCGCTGCCGAAAGATAGGCCTTAGTCGCCTTCGCGTCGATGCTGGGCCGGTACTTTGTCCCCTCCGACGCTCCGGACGGCCAAGACCCGCAGCCCGTCGTGGTGTTGAGTTACAAGTTCTGGAAGCATCATTACAATAGCGACCCGTCCGTCGTGGGCAAAACCTTGCAACTGGTGCACAAGCCTTACACCGTGATTGGCGTGATGCCGCCCCGTTTTGGATTTACTGGTCCTGATGTTTATCTGCCGTTAAAACTCTCTGGTGCGGTCAACGAAACTTACGGTACGTTCGTCAAGCTGAAACCCGGAGTCAAGCCGGAAGCCGCTGTGGCAGAACTGCAGACCTATTTCCAGGAATTCGCAAAACAAACACCCGATCACTATCCAAAGCACTACCAGCGGATTGCCATCGAGAACCTGAGCTATTGGGTGACGCACCAGATAAGCAAAACCCTCTATCTGCTTTTTGGCGCCGTAGGGCTGCTGCTGGCCATTGGCTGCGGGAACGTCTCCATTCTGCTGCTCGCGCGAGGCACGGCTCGCCAGCATGAGTTTGCCGTGCGCTCTGCGGTGGGGGCCAGCGGGGGCCGCATTGTCCGGCAGCTGCTTACCGAGTCGGTCATTCTTTCTTTCATTGGCGCGGGTCTCGGTGTGTTGCTCGCTTACGGGAGCCTCGGGTTCATGATCGACCGGCTCCCGAAGCAATCTTTCCCCAACGAAGCTGACTTTCACATCCATGTGCCCGTGCTGCTGTTCAGCGTCGGGCTCGCGTTGCTCACCGGAATTGTCTTTGGACTCTTTCCGGCGCTTCAGCTAGCGCGGCCGGAAATTGGCCAGATCATGCAATCCAGTACGCGCAAAGTGGCCGGCAGCGTGCGCGGAAAGCGCCTCCACTCTACCCTGATCGCCGGGCAAATCGCCCTGACGTTGCTTTTGCTGACGGCGGCCGGGGTGGCGATCGAAGGCTTCGTTCACATGATGCATGTGGATCTGGGCTACAACCCGCATAACATCATGTCGGTTGGGATTCCGGTTCATCAAAATACTTTCACCACGTGGGCGGAGCGATCGAATTATTTCACGCATCTGCGTGACAGGATCGCGACACTGCCGGAGGTTGTTTCCACCGGCATTTCCACCAACGCCACTCCTCCGGATAGCGGATGGGAGCAGCCATTTGAATTGAAGGGCAAGACAGCGTCGGACGACCAGAAAGCAAGCATCAACTTTGTCGATTCGCGCTATTTCGGCACGCTGCAGATTCCGCTGCGGAAGGGCAGATTGTGGGACGAAGCAGAATTGCAACACGGCGCCCTGATGGCCGTGGTCAATGAAACATTTGTGAAGCGCTATTACGCCAATAGCGATGTTCTGGCCGGCTCGGTAAAAGTGCCGTCGCTCAAGAGCACGTCGCAGGAGACGTTAGTTGCTCCTGGCAGCGATGGTTGGTTGCAAGTGATTGGAGTGAGTGCAGACACCCTCGATGATGGCCTGGACAAACCCGTAAAACCAGCGATCTATCTGCCCTACACCGTCAATATGTGGATGTGGTCGCAGATTCTGGTGCGGACCCGCGTCGATCCGCGCGGTGTGACCCACAGTGTCAAGCAACAGATTGTCGCGGTGAATCCTGACCAGCAGGCGACCATGTGGGATGATGGCGTGCTGGAAACATGGATCAAGAATCAGCAGGTTGTCGCCAGAGGACGTCTCGTTTCCGTGCTCTTTGCCGCTTTTTCTGTCCTCGCGTTGATCCTGGCGGCCATCGGCCTATACAGCGTCGTTTCCTACTCTGTCGTGCAGCGGACCAATGAGTTCGGTATCCGCATGGCACTCGGCGGGCAGCGGTGGGATGTGCTCAAAATTGTTTTCGCTTCCGCGGGCGTTAGTGTTGTTACTGGTATCGTTGCCGGCCTTGGGTTGAGCTTCGCACTGAAGCAACTCATTGCTCAGTGGGTGGAGAACGCCTCGACGAACCCTCTCATTCTATTGGCCGCTTCCCTTTTGCTACTCGGCGTGGCGGCTCTGGCGTGCCTGGTGCCGGCAAGACGAGCGTCTGCAGTCGATCCGATGACGGCGTTACGAAGCGAGTGATATGCGTTGGTTGTGGGTGTCTAGGTTTTTTGCTTGCGGCGAGGTGTCGTCAGACAGAAGGGCGAGCTTCCAGGACGGAAAGACGTTTGGTCAGGGGTCCTCTGCGGCTATGATCTTGCGGTCACCGGGGTTTTCTGGGCCGGGCGAAACGGCTATCATTTTGACCGTGCTGCGGGACTCGGTCGATACCAAAAGTGCCGTGTTCTATTCGTAAACTTCGCGGCGATGCGCGATCCGGGCAACCATTTTCGCGGGCAGCCCTCGTAATTCTTTTTCTGCGCTCGCGGTAAAAGAGAGGCGGTAGCTAGCCACGCGGCAGTTTGCCGCTCTTGATAAGGTTCGCCTTCACTTTTTGAAAGGGAATGCGTTTTTCGTGACGGCGCGACCGTGAAACCAAGACATCCTCGATGTCTTCCCACAGTGCTCGATGTTTTTTCAAGTCGATTTGAACGGCAACCTTGCGGCCCCTCTCATCGGTAACGAACTGAATTCCGGTCGCGATGTGGGCCGCCACCTCCTCGCGCTTCCCAAGCATCCAGTCTTCCAGATCGAGTTGCTCGCGGATGATCTCAAAAGCCTGATCCAGAACTTCGCTGGCGTTCTGATACGCTCCGGACCGGACGGCCAGCTCGATCATGCGCCGCTGTTCAGGTTTGAGATCGATCGTCATGGGTTCCCCTATTCAAAGGTAAACTTCTTCGCAACTGGCCGTGCCAACAACCCGCGCTGGCGCGGCGTCGATCGCGTGGTGCAAGGAAAATTCCTGATTTTATCCTACCGTGTTTTCGCCGCCATATCGGCCCGATGCTGCGAAGCGCATAGTTTGGTTGAGGTGTACTCCACCTTGACGCGGACGCCGGGAAATATCGCATCAGTGGTGAGCAGGCGATGCTTTTCCTGGGTGATTTGCGCGAACGCCTTTCCCTGATCACGCTGGATGGAGAAGAGTCTTTCCGGGCACTGCGCGATGCGGCCTCGGTCGGTGTTCTGGGCGGCGCGATCTATGACGCGATGCTCGCCCATTGTGCATTGAAAGCCCGAGCGGAGACGATCTACCGCTGGAACGCACGGCACTACGCGCAGTGTGGACTGGATGTGACTCAGCGTCTGCGAACACCGTAAGCGAGGTTGCCGGCACCCCACGGCTCTTTGTCGTTGTACCACTGAGACAGGCGTCCTCAAGCTACAACGTAAGTTTCATTAAGAAAGCGGCGCGCGAAGCCCAAGCTCGTCCGCAATTTCGCTCAGCCGCTGGTCCCTGGTCCAGATCAAAATCGACTTGTCGAAGAGGGCGCAGCCTATGAGATGAAGATCGGTGAGGCCGATTCCTCTTCTGTACAGCTTCCTGTGGTTGATCAAGCTAAACAGTTCCTCAGGTGTCACGACCGGAGCCTGGGGCAATCGGGCGAGGTCAGCCAGCACCTTTTCCCGGCTGGCCATCGAACCCAAAGCCAACTCCAGGCGGATGTATGGATGTGTCATGATCTGGTCATTCTCTAACAGCGATTGCAGTTTCGCGTCCGCACTTCGCAGATGGTCGATCCAGACCGAGGTATCGACCGTGAATCAATCTTGCGTCCTGCGCCGCGGCGCGGCTTCGGCCGCCGGATCGGTTCCTCCGACAGCCGCCAGGCGCCGGGCAGCTTCGTTGCGGACAAGACGCGTGAGTGCTTCTCTTACGAGAGCGGCCTTCTCCGTGATGCCAGTGTAGTACTCCGCCTGCTTCATCAGCTCATCGTCGAGTGCGATCGTTGTCCGCATGTGCACATTTTAGCATTCTTTTGATGCTTAAAATGATGCCAAGGGTGATTCGGATGTCAGCCCTGTGGTTACGTCACGGGTGTCCATGAGGACTCGGTTTCGGGATCCCAAGTCTCAAAAAGCGAGACCTGGGGCACCCGGGACAGGCGGGGCAGGCTCTCCGGGCCTAGAGGAGGGGATGGGTTCTCTTCCGCGGTTCTCTCACGCAGGGAGCTCATGAGGCTTTGGCATTGCCAGCGCTAAAGCGCGTGATTAGAGTCGAGACTCTTTCCAGGAGCGCTAAAGCGCTCCTTCCCCCGCATAAATGCGGGGGCTCCACCCTCTAATTTGAACAGGTCTGATTCTCAGCCGTCCATGCTGCGGGACTGAGCTCTGTAGAGCAACAGGTTCTCGGGCAGGGTCTTAGAGCTCTCACCCTTCAAGGATGGTCAACTCGGTTGCTTCTGAAGTTGTTGTCAACGAATACGCGGCTGCTGGTGTTCACCAGCGAGGGGATAGACGGTGCGATGGGACAGGGAAATAGAAAGGCCGTCCCACACCCCGCGATCTCCTGATGAAAGCGGTGTTGTACCACTGAGACGAGCGTCTTCAAGCTACAACCGTAGTTTCATTAAGAAAGCGGCGCGCGCAGCCCAAGCTCGTCCGCAATTTCGCTCAGCCGCTGGTCCCTGGTCCAGATCAAAATCGACTTGTCGAAGAGGGCGCAGCCTATGAGATGAAGATCGGTGAGGCCGATTCCTCTTCTGTACAGCTTCCTGTGGTTGATCAAGCTAAACAGTTCCTCAGGTGTCACGACCGGAGCCTGGGGCAATCGGGCGAGGTCAGCCAGCACCTTTTCCCGGCTGGCCATCGAACCCAAAGCCAACTCCAGGCGGATGTATGGATGTGTCATGATCTGGTCATTCTCTAACAGCGATTGCAGTTTCGCGTCCGCACTTCGCAGATGGTCGATCCAGACCGAGGTATCGACCAGAATCAATCTTGCGTCCTGCGCCGCGGCGCGGCTTCGGCCGCCGGATCGGTTCCTCCGACAGCCGCCAGGCGCCGGGCAGCTTCGTTGCGGACAAGACGCGTGAGTGCTTCTCTTACGAGAGCGGCCTTCTCCGTGATGCCAGTGTAGTACTCCGCCTGCTTCATCAGCTCATCGTCGAGTGCGATCGTTGTCCGCATGTGCACATTTTAGCATTCTTTTGATGCTTAAAATGATGCCAAGGGTGATTCGGATGTCAGCCCTGTGGTTACGTCACGGGTGTCCATGAGGACTCGGTTTCGGGATCCCAAGTCTCAAAAAGCGAGACCTGGGGCACCCTTCGCATTTTCCCGACACTTAGGTTGGAAGGAGGATTTTGTCGGGGCTCTTAGCCCCGACCTTTCACAAACGAGTGCATTGTTGTTTCTGAAGTTGAAATGAACCGAGTACGCGGTTGCTGGTGTTCACCAGCTATGGGGCCGCGGAAATAGAAAAGGCCGCCATTTCTGGCGGCCTTTTCGTTCATGCCGCTACCGGACCTGCGAGACCGCGGTGCCGTTCGTCTGCGCAATGTTGGAGAGAATCTGCACTTCCACCCGCCGATTCTGCGCCCGTCCGGCGGCCGTCTTGTTGGTCGCTACTTCCACATCCTTGCCGATCCCAATCAGGTAAAACTTGTGCGCCGGCACATTGAACTTGGCGGCAATATACTGCACCACCGATTCGGCGCGCCGTTGGCTCAACTGGTAGTTGTAGTCCGCATTGCCTACCGAGTCCGTGCCCCCTGTCACTTCCAGGATGTAGCCTTTGGCCGTGTTCAGCTGAGTCCCAAGGCCATCCAATTGCGCCTTGTCCGCTTTGGTGAGCTCGCTCTTGTCGAATCCAAAGGTTACTGAGACATCGCCGATCTGCTTGTAGTTGTCGAGATTCGCAACTACGCTGGCCAGCGAGTCGGCACGATTCACCGCCTCCTGCGCGCTGCCCTGCGCCTGCGTTGCAGCCGCAGTTGCCGCAGTGGCGTTTTGCGTAGCGGTATTCGCCGACGCCTGAGCCTGCTGGATGCCCGCCTGGGCGCGCTCATTGGTGCTTTGGATCGCGCGGTTGTTGGCTGCCGTGGCATCGTCAAGCTCGTTGGTCTTCTGCACCAACGGGGTGGTCTGCGAGCGGACATAATTTTTGGTGGAGCAGCCGGCGGTGACAAACAGTGAGACGGCTCCCAAGAGGATAGCTGCTTGCTGCGACGTCTTATCGATTCGGATCATAAAAGACTCTGCTCCCGTACTTCGCCCATCCTGGTCTTACTAGCACGATCATTGCCAAAATCATCATCTCGCTTTACTAGTTTCGCTGCAATCACTTGCGGGCGAAAGTGTAAACCTTGGTGCTCCATTTATCGAGCAAAGAGCGCAAGTTTTACCTGCTTGGATGCGCAAACTGCACCTGAAGTGCATAGCGGCTAAACTTTAGTCAGGGACATTTCATGGATCTGCACGAAAAGATACGCACCCTGCCTGTTCGGCCAGGGGTGTATCTGTACCGCAATGCGCAGGGCGACGTGATCTATGTCGGGAAAGCCAAGAACCTTCGCTCCAGGGTACGTTCGTACCTGCTCGGGGCAGCCCAGGCCAACGCCAAGACCGGCTCCCTCATGCGGGAAGCCGTGGACATCGATTACATCCTGGTGGAAAACGAACATGAGGCGCTGGCGCTCGAAAACAACCTCATCAAGCAGCGCAAGCCGCGCTTCAACATCCTGCTGCGCGATGATAAAACCTACCCCTACGTCAAGTTGACCCTCGCCGACCGCTACCCCAAAGTCTTTGTCACCCGCAGGCTGCGTAAGGACGGAAGCGCCTACTACGGGCCCTTCTTCCCCGGCAACCTGGCGCACCGGGTGGTCGATCTGATCCACCGCAGCTTTCTCCTGCCGAGTTGCAAGGTCGATCTGTCGCGCTACCATCCCCGGCCCTGCCTGCAGTACTACATCAAGCGCTGCCTGGGACCTTGCGTCGAGAATCTCACCACGCCCGAGGACTACCGGCAAGCGGTGCGCGATGCACAGATGTTCCTGGAAGGCCGGCAAACAGAACTGAGCCGCTCGCTCGAAGAGCGCATGGAGGCCGCAGCAGCCTCACAGCTCTTCGAGCTCGCCGCCCGGTACCGCGATCTGCTGATCACCATGAGCCAGGTACAGGAGAGACAGCGCATGGCCACAGCGGATGGCGATGACGCAGACGTCTACGGCTACCACCATGAGAACGGGATGCTGGCTGTCAACCTCTTTCATATGCGCGGCGGCAAGATCGTAGACCGGCGCGAATTCTTCTGGGAAGAGCTGCCCGAGTACCCGCCGGAGCTAAATACCTCTGAGCAGCCGGTACAAGAAAACGAGCAAGCCTCGTCAGAGCTGGAGGCAGATGCTCCTTCGACGGAGAATCAATCCTACGGAGCGGGCTTCAACGCCTCCTTCTTCTTCTCAGCGCTGCTCAAGCAGCTCTATATCGACCAGCAGTACGTACCGCGGACGGTCTACATTCCTGTTGATTTTGCCGATCGCGATACGCTGGCGGCGCTGCTCAGCGAACGTGCCCAGCACAAAGTCGAGCTGGCCGTGCCCCGCCGTGGAGAGAAGCGTTCTCTGGTCGACCTCGCGGGGCAAAACGCCAAACAGAGTTTCGACCAGCGCTTCCGCGTGTTGCAGCCTTCGCGAAAAGTAATCGAGGAATCGCTGCAGGATCTGTTGACCCTTCCCGAGCTGCCCCGGCGGATCGAGTGCTTCGACATCTCCCACATCCAGGGCGCGGAAACAGTCGCCTCCATGGTTGTTTGGGAGGACGGCGCCATGAAGAAATCTGATTACCGCAAATATCAGATCAAAACCGTCGAAGGCGTGGATGACTTCGCATCGATGCGCGAAGTGGTCGGCCGGCGCTATCGCCGGGTGCAAGAGGAACAATTGGCCATGCCCAGCCTGATCCTCATCGATGGAGGACTGGGCCAGTTGCATGCCGCCGCCGAAGCTCTGGAACTGCTTGGCATCACCACCCAGCCGCTGGCCTCGATTGCGAAACGAGAGGAGATTATCTACCTCTACGGGCAGGAAGATGAACCGATCGTGCTGGACCGCCGCTCACCGGTGTTGCACCTGGTACAGAAAATTCGCGACGAGTCGCATCGCTTCGCCGTGACCTACCACCGCAAGCGGCGGGAGATCAGGGATCGCGAGTCCGAACTGCTGTCCATTCCTGGCGTCGGGCCCGCAGACCCGCAATCGGCTGGTCGCGCACTTCGGCAGCGTCCGCGGCATACGGGAAGCGAGCCTGCAGGCGCTTGCCTCCGTCGTCGCGCCCCATCTGGCTACGGCCATTCATGACTACTTCCATCCCGCGGATACGGTCGCGACTCCGCCCGGTCAAGCCGTGTAAGCACCGCTTCTAATCTCACCCGGAAGTTTCACCGCACTCAAACGTGCTGTTCTGGCCGCATTGTGCACGGCTCCCGATACCGGAAAATAGCCAAAGCAGAATATCCGGAGCCATTGCAGATGAAGCAGACAAAACGCTCCCGATCTCTCGCCTTGTCTACCTTGTTTGTGTGCCTCCCGTCCCCGCAGGCGGATCAGACGGAAGCAGCGCTGCGTGCTAGGGGCTTGAGCGTAACCCGCGCCGACAACGTTTGCTTCGCCGAAATGTTTGCCGAAGCCCAGCGATTTGAGGCTGCCGTCTATGATGAGTCGCTAAGCCAGGAAGAGCAGACATCCCTGGCGCGCGTGATGCGCATCCGCTGGCCGTGGATGCGTATCATACGGTGGGTTTCGTCGGGCGACCCGCTGCTGGACGACGCTCTCTTCGACTGCAGCGCTCTCTCGGCTGCGCAACTCGCCACCTGCGTCGAACGCTCGCTTGTTTAGCACAACTCTTTTCCGCGGCATGCTAGACTCGCCTACCACCGATGAATACTTCTTCCCCAGCGGAGCACGGCGTTGTGTCCGCGGCACCGGACCTTCCGCGCGTGCTCGGCGTCTGGCATGCTACCGCGATTGTGGTAGGCACCATCATCGGCAGCGGCATCTTCCTCGTGCCCCAGGAAATGATGCGCGCTGTCGGCTCCAGCAGTTTGGTGTATCTGGCCTGGATCGTCGGCGGGGTGCTCACACTCTTTGGCGCCATGACTTACGCGGAGCTTGGCGCCATGATGCCGCGCGCCGGCGGAGAGTATGTCTTCCTGCGCAACGCCTACGGCGACCTGCCCGCGTTTCTCTACATGTGGACATGGTTTGCCGTGGCCAAGCCGGCCTCCATCGCCAGCGTCACTACCGGCCTAGCTCGCGTTATGGGTGTCTTCCCCGCCTTCGCCTGGCTCGATGGAGTCGTGCTGCAGACTCCAGTCTTGATCACCTGGTCACAGATCTTCGCCATCTTCGCTTGCTGGCTCATCACCGGGCTCAACTACCTGGGCATCAAGAAGGCGGGGGACTTCCAGCTCTTCTTCACCTGGCTTAAAGTGGTTCTGATTCTCGTCATCACCGGCTTCTGCTTCGCCAGTCCGCGTGGTGGCGTGGCGAATTTCCATACCAGCTTCACGGGCGCCCAAGGCGGATTGGAAGGGTTCATGGTCGCGCTCATCGCGTCCCTATGGGCTTACGACGGCTGGAATGACCTCACCATGGTGGCCGGCGAAGTGAAGCGCCCCGAGCGCAGCCTGCCCATTGCGCTCATCGCCGGGGTCGGCGTCGTGGGCGTGCTCTACATGGCGACTAACGCGGCCACGCAGTACATTCTGCCGGCGGCCCGGATCGCGGACTCCTCGCGCCCGGCGGTCCTCGCTATGTCAGTGGTTTCCGGGCATTGGGGCGCATCCCTGGTCTCTGTTGCCATGGCGCTGAGCATCCTCGTCGGCCTCAACGGAACCACGATGTCCGGCGCCCGCGTACCCTTTGCCGCAGCGCGCGACCGGCTCTTCCCTGCCCGGATGGCTCACATTCATCCCCGTTTTCAAAGCCCTTCCACCGCGCTTGTGGTCCAGGGGCTTTTGAGCACGCTGCTGCTGTTGTTGGTGGGACGCTTTCAGCAACTCTTTGAGCTGGCGATCTTCGCCGAGTGGCTGTTCTACCTGCTTACGGCGACGACCATCTTTGTTTACCGGCGCCGCATTCCCGCGGCCGAGCGGCCCTTCTCGATTTGGGGATATCCGGTTCTGCCGGCGCTCTTCATCGTGGCGGCCGCGGTGCTGCTCTACTATTCCTTCGCCAGCAATGTGCGCGGCTCGCTGGTGGGAACACTTATCATCCTTGCCGGCCTACCGGTGTATTTCTACTTCCGCGCTGCGAATCGAAGGGCAGTTTAAGCCCGAAGCATTTGCGAAGGGTTGAGTGGAACTGCAGGTCCCTCCGCTTCGCTACTAATGACAAACGAGTGGGGGAGGCATGGTAGCCCACTCAAGCCAAAGTACGGCTTGAATGGGGCACCCAAAGCTTTTGTTGCGGTTGTAATTTCTCTCTTCACTCGCCACCGCAGTCGAATCCTCGGGATGACCAAGGGGAGGGATCTGCAGTTTCATTCAACCGGCAACAACTCTTGACGGAGTCCTAAGACCTTCTGCGCACGATCTCCTCGTAAAGCTGAATGTATTCCCTGGCCGGCTTGGTCCAGGAATAATCACGCGCCATGCCGTTGCGCATTAGCTTGATCCACTGCTTCTTATCGGCAAAGGACGCGAAGGCACGGCGTAGCGCTTGCATCAATTCTTCCGGTCGATAATCGTTAAAACGAAAACCGGTTCCCGTCTCCGCATCCGCCGACCATTCCTGCACTGTGTCATCGAGGCCACCGGTGGCCCGCACCACCGGCACCGTACCGTACTTCATGCCATAGATCTGATTCAGTCCACAAGGCTCAGAGCGCGAAGGCATCAGAACGATGTCCGATCCCGCCTCCACCTTATGAGCCAGAGTTTCGTCATAGGTAATCGCGACTGCGACCTTCTGCGGAAACCGTTCCTGCCAGCCACGCAGCAGATTCTCGTAATAAGGTTCGCCGGTGCCCAGGATCACCAGGAACATGTTCTCCTGTAGCAGCTGATCGAAGGCCTGCGCCAGCAGATCAAAACCCTTTTGCGTCGCCAGGCGTGAAACCATGCCCACCACCGCGGTCTCTTCAGGCAGGTTGGAAACCCCGAAGGCATGCAGCATGTCCTTACGGCAGGCCAGCTTTCCTTCCAGACGCTCCGGGGTGTAATGGGCTGCGATCTTGCTGTCGGTCGCCGGGTTCCAAACCTGGTAGTCGACGCCGTTCAGAATGCCGTGCAGATCCTGCGCCCGGGCGCGCAAGACACCTTCCAAGCCGTTCCCGTACTCCGCGGTCTGGATCTCTTCCGCGTACTTGCGGCTCACCGTGTTGATCGCATCGGAGTACACAATCCCACCCTTGAGAAAATCGAAGGTGCCGTAAAACTCCGCCCGCTCGACCGTGTACACATCCCAGGGCAGCAACAACTTTTCCACGGTCTCCCGCGGAAACCACCCCTGGCGATCCGAGTTATGGATGGTCAGCAGGCAGGCAACATTCTTGAGCACCGGATCGAAGTAGTACACCGTCCGCAGCAGGATCGCGAGCACTCCGGCGGGCCATCCGTGGATGTGAAAAACATCGGGCACCCCGAGCAGCTTGGTACTGTCCAGCACCGCACGGCAAAACAACCCGAATCGCTCCGCATTGTCGGCATAATCGCCAGAGGACGTCTCATAGAGAAACTCGCGATCGAAGAGCTCAGGGCAATCGATGAAATAGATTTGCACTCCGTCCGGAGTGCCTCCATTGACTACCGTCACGAAGCGGTTGTAGTACGAAAAGGGAATGGTCAGACTGCGAATGGCAATCCGGCGCTCCTTCAGATGCTTTTGCACTTGCCGGTAGAGAGGTATGTAGACCGTGACCTGGTGGCCTTGCCGCACCAGTTCCTTAGGCAGCGCGCCAACTACTTCTGCAACTCCGCCCGTCTTAACGTAAGGAACACACTCCGACGCGGCAAAAACGATATGCATCGCCAACACCCCTTTTCCCATACGGTCTCACGATTACTGAATTCGGCCCCGCCTCAGCGAAATGGGGCCTTCATCGGGGAAAAGCCCTTTTAGAGCATTTCAACCGACGACATCCATCGTGAAACCGCTCGTCGCCGATCCGCTTCCGTATGATGCAGAGGAGGATCCTGGATTTCCTACTGCGCAGCCCCCGTCATGGTAGCGTGTGCGGCTTTCATTAAGGAAAGCCGCATGAAATTCATTGTCCCAACGAGGCTCGACAGGAAATCCAGGAGAACCGTCGCAATTGCGTAGTCTACCTATGAGAAACGGCGCCAGCAATCTACGGCGGCGAGCGCTACATGCCCGGCCGTAAGCAAGGCCCATCGCGCCATAAGCCCAAACTGGGCCAGAATTTTCTCGTCAGCCCGACCGCACCGCGCGCGATCGTGGACGCTTTGGGTGATTTAAGCCAGGCCACTGTGCTCGAAATTGGCGCAGGCAAAGGGATCCTTACAAGCCTGCTCGCACCGCGCGCCAGCCGGCTCATCGCGGTCGAACTCGACCCTGCTCTGGCTCGATCGCTGCAGCCCTCCTCTGCCGGAAGCTCGATCGAAGTCCTTTGCCAGGACATTCTGACCGTTGACCTGACTCAGCTGGCTGCCCAACGTGGCGTTCGCCTACAGGTCATCGGCAACCTGCCGTATTACATCTCTTCCCCAATCCTGATGCATCTCTTCGCCCATAGCTCGGTGATCGACCGCGCCGTGCTCATGGCCCAGCGTGAGGTCGCGGAACGCATCGTGGCACCGCCCGGCTCGAGCGCGTACGGCCTGCTATCGGCCATCACGCAGATGTATGCCTCGGTGGAAAATCTCTTTACCTTGCCGCCAGAGGCATTCGCTCCACCCCCGGAGGTCTACTCCACGGTCTTCCGCCTCACCATGCGCTCGCGATTCGATGAGTTGGGGGTAGAACCGGCAGACTTCCAACGCTTCCTGCGTCAGGTCTTCGCTTTGAAACGCAAGACGCTGGCCAATAACCTACGCGCCTCCGGATATAGCCCCGCCGTTGTCGACGGGGCTTTCCGGCACTGTTTCGTGGACCCACAGGTGCGAGCCGAAGCGCTGTCGCTGGAGGCGATGGCGTGCCTGTTTCGCGCCCTCACGACGGCCTAGACCAACCACCGGGCCTTAACGGTGAACACCTGGGGAAGGCGCCACATGCGTCGGCGGAGGAGGAGCCGAGTAATGAGGCGCGGGCGGCGGCGAATAGTGCGTTGTGGGCGTCGGCCGGGCCACATAGGTCGAACGCTCGTTATAGGACTGCGGTGGCGCCGCACTATAACCCACGCTGGGCCTTTGATTCGGCGGTGGCACGTTCGGCCCATGAACCTGTGGCGGCGGTACGTTCGGTCTTTGAGCCGGCGGCGGCACGTTCGGCCTTTGGACTGTAGCCGGCGGCTCATTCGGCCTCTCTATCGCACGCGGCGGATTGGCGCCCCAGTACGTGCTATTGGAACTCGACCGCTGTCCGGTCCCAACGGGAGTGCCAGTCAATACTGCGCGTGTCCCGGGAGCCGTGCCCTTAGGCGCGACGAATCCCTGAGAACGAACATCGACCCGGCCCACCGGGGTTACTGAGCGCCCATTGAGATTCAGTGCCTGCTGGTGATCGGGCCTGGGCGCCGTTCCATGGAAAGCCCAGGGGCCCTTCGCAACCGGACCGCGATCCACTACGACCAGCCGCTGAATGGGAAGCGGATGAATGCCATTGCCGGGTACCGGCCGTATCGGTCGTATCGGCATCGCCCATCCCGGGGGATGATTGCGAACCACGATCACCGGAGACCAGACCCGGCCGCAGCCGCCAGGAGCCCATCCCCAACCAAAGGGATAGTAATTCCACGCGCCACAGTGGTAGGGGAGCCAGCCCCACGGATAGGCGGAAATCCAGGTATAGCCGAAGGTTGGATAATAAGCCCAGTAGCCGGATCCATAGGGATCCCAACCCGGTCCAACGCCGGCGGGAACCCACACATTGCCCGCGCCTTCCACGGGATACCAGTTGCCGTCGGCGTCCAGGTCATTCCAGTTTTCGCTCTGTGGATTCGCGGAGTCATCGCGTACCGGCGTCTGCTGCGACGCCTCCTGGGCAATCGCCTGATCCCGATCCTGATTCCAGTTATCCCAGGAGTCGCCATTGATTCCCTGTGCCACCGTGTACGGGGCCCCGCTGTTCTCCGCACCGGAACGGATACTCTGGTTTTCCGCCACGGAGACACCAGGAATGCCATCTCCCTGCACGTTTACCGAGCCGGCGATCACAGCAACTTCCCATCCGGCGTCCAGACCAACGCGCAGGATTGAGTTGGCCGTCGGCTGCACATACAGATTGGAGAATTGCACGCTGAAGAGCGGATGCCCGTCCCCGACGTTGAACTCGTAGTAGCTCAAACCAGACAACTGCTGCACTTGGACTCGATCCTGTCCCAAGTGATCGAACTGCAGCGCGCTGTTCGGGGTCAACCGGGCCACGCTGCCATCGCCGAACTCGACCTCTGCCTGTCCGTCCCCGTCGGTCTGCAAACGCGATCCTGACAACACCGGCATATTCATCACTGCCTGTTGGAAGTCGGTTCCCTGACCGGCCAGCAACTGCACCGAGCCTTGCACAAAGCTCACGCGCGCAACGTTGGACGCGGCATCCTGCGCCGCCGCACGGCCGGTTCCTAAGCCCAGCCACAGCAAACAAAGCGCGGCGATGGTCATGGGCCCGATAACGATCTGCTTATTTCCTGGGTGCTGCATCACGGAGCACCTCCATTTCCTGATGGGACTCTACGTTGAATCCCCTACTGACTTGAACAAGATTCCACGCAATAAGTTTCCCAGCCCGGAATCAACACGTTACCTGCCTCTTGGACGGCGCCGGGCGCGATTGGTAGATGTGCGCTGCGCCGTCAATCGCTTTTTGCTACCGCTAATAGAGCTCGCGCACGCCGCTGGACTCGCTGCAACACGGCCTCATCTCCGGCAAGCACCTGCAATATGGGGGCGATATTCTCCACCTCAATCGCCCTTCCATCGCGCACCATCTGCTCCAGAAACTCCAGTTCCGTATCCAGGCTGAGGCGCCCATGCTCATACTGACGCTGCAACTTGCTGCCTTCGTCCAAAGTTACAGCGATGGCTTCAAACTGGTCTGTAAGCTTATCAATCTGCGCGTTCTTGCTCCAGTTGTAAGTACAACTTCCGTGCCCTTCGGGACCCTCGAACTGCAACGTCTTGCTGCCCTGAAAAGCGACGTTCTTGCCCCCATCTTCGCAGGACATGGCGAAGAGCTTGTTTTTGCGCGCGGCCGCAAACATGGCCTCGCGCAATGCTTTTGAGATGTGGATTGGCCGGTCCTGGGCCTCCGCCGGCATATTCTGCGGGTCATTCGACACCGGTCCACCCCCTTCTGAGCGGAAGTGCCCGGAACCGTCCTCGCCGACCGTCAGAACATACTTTGGCGGCTGTAGCTTGGGATTTTCGTAGGTGAAGCGGATCTGCGCCTGGCCCGCGCTCTGCGCCACAACCGGCAGCCCGCTGGATACGACCAACAAGGGCAACACTGCCCACGCGATACCTCGCAGCCGATTCAACCCAACCCTCAAGCGCGGGATTCCGCCTGCAACGAAAGCGTTTGGGCGGTATGCACGTGGCATATCGCAATGGCCAGGGCATCGGCGGCATCGGGAGGTTCCGGCGCGCACTCGAGGTTCAGCAGCCGTGCGACCATGAACTGCACCTGCTCTTTCTGCGCCAATCCATAGCCAACCACGGCCGACTTAATGGTGAGCGGAGCGTATTCCGCCACCGGCAGCCCCTGCATCGCTGCCGCCAGCAACGCCACGCCCCGCACATGTCCCAGTTTCAACGCGGACTTCGCATTCACGGAGTAAAACACCTCTTCCACCGCCACCACCTCCGGGCGATGCAGCTCCAGCAGCGCCGAGAGCTCCGCATAAATATAGGCCAGCCGCACGGGTAACGGCTGCTCCTTGGCCAGCTTCAGACCTCCGGCAGCCACTGCGATCAGACGTGTTTCCCGCGGTCCGTATTGCACATCCACCACTCCGTACCCGGTGCAATTGGTGCCGCAATCAATGCCGAAGACGCGCATGTGACCGAGTCTATCCCACAGCAGGAACCGCCGTAATAGTCATGTGGGTGCAGAAACGCTCTACTTGGAAAGGCCCTCGAGCGGCGAGCTGGCAGTCGCGTATAGCTTCCTGGGCATACGGCCGGAAAGGAACGACTGGCGGCCGGCGAGCACCGCGTGCTGCATCGCTTCGGCCATCAGCACTGGCTTGGCTGCGTGCGCGATGGCGGAGTTGATCAGCACCGCATCCGCTCCCATGTCCATCGCCAGGCAGACATCGGAGGCCATGCCCACCCCGGCATCGACAATCAGCGGAACCTCGGTAATCATCTCCCGCAGGATGCGCAACGTAGCCAGATTCTGCAGACCCATGCCGCTGCCGATAGGCGCCCCCAGGGGCATGACCGCAGCCGCACCCGCGTCGATCAACCGGCGCGCGAACACAATATCGTCGGAGGTGTAAGGGAGAACGGTAAAACCTTCCTTCACCAGGACCCGTGTTGCTTCCAGGGTTGCCTGCACGTCTGGATAGAGGGTCGCCTGGTCTCCGATGACCTCGATCTTCACCCAGTCGGAAAGCCCAACCTCGCGTCCCAGCCGGGCGGCGCGAATCGCCTCATCCGCGGTGTAGCAGCCGGCAGTATTGGGCAGCAGGAAATAGCGCTCAGGGTCAATGTAGTCGAGCAGGGATTCCCGGGTGCGGTCCAGGTTCAATCGCCGCACCGCCACCGTGACCATCTCCGCTCCGGAAGCTTCAATAGCCGCCTGCGTCTCTGCGCCATCCTTGTATTTCCCCGTGCCCACGATCAGCCGGGACTGAAAGGCCTTACCCGCAATCACCAGTGGTTCCATAAATTAATTGTAAGCCTGCTGGACGCTGCGGTAACTCACTTGGACAGTTGCGTTCGGGAAAGGCGCACAGCAGGTCCCTCGGCTTCGCTCGGAGCCTGTGACTTTTTCAATTCCCCTTTTAGTCTGCTGCCGGAAAGCTCCGAAGAACATCTGCCAACAAGCATCGCCGGGGTCCTTCGACTCCGCGCATAAAACCCTCTGTTATGCGATAGATCTGCGAAGCGCTTCGCTCAGGATGACGCCTTTCTGGAGGGGACTGAAAACATTTGGTGGAATGCAAAAGGCACGAAAAAATCGAAAAAGTCACAGGCTCTCGGGATGACAAACGAGTGGGGGAGGGCTCGTAGCCCACTCAAGCGAAAGTACGGCTTGAATGGGCCACCCAAAGCTTTTGTTGCCCGTGTAATTGCTCCCTTAACTTGCCACCGCGTGTCGTGGGGCTTGAGTGGGCTACCTCCCCCACTCGTTCGTCATCCCGACCCGAGAGCAGCGGAACGGAGGGATCCGCGGTTTCTCACTGCTACAACGTGAAAGGCCCGCGCCATTTCTGGTCGCGGGCCTTTCACCGGTGAAGCTGTGGAGTTTGGCTGAGGCGTCCGCTCTTCTTACGAAGTGGGCCTCGGCGGACGAATTACTTTACCGCCAGGTCTAGAGCGAACGCTCTAAGCCTCAGTCACCTCACGTATAGATCTACTACTACCATCAGAATTTTTCATTCGCTGGATCATCCTCCTTTCCCGTGTAGCCATAAATTAGAACGACCACCGTGCCGAGGTCAAGCCACTTTCTTTGATGAGACGGAACGTTACCAGGAATGCCAGTAACCGTTGCGTTCGGTTAATTCGAGATCAACCCCAAAGAGTTCGCGCAGCCTGGCTGCCTGCAGCAATTCCTGCTTTGGTCCATCGGCCACGATACGGCCTGCGCGCATCATGACCACACGATCGATCTCAGGCAAAATATCCGCCAGGTGGTGGGTCACCATCACCAGCCCGGTTCCGCGCCGCTGCCCGGAGCCCACGGCCACCTCGCGCAAGATCTCACGGAGTTCGCGCTGTGCCGCCAGATCCAATGCATTGCTCGGTTCGTCCAGCAGTAACATCTCCGGGCGGTGCACCAGCGCCCGCGCGATCATCACCCGCCGCTTCTCACCCGCTGACATCTCGCCTACCCATCGGTCGCGCAGGTACTCGGCCCCGAGCAAGCCAAGTGCATCCAGCGCACTGCTGCGCATGCTCTCGGTCACCACTAAATTCGGCCACAAGGTGGAGCTGGAAAAGAAACCACTCACCACCGCATCCAGCCCTCGAGTCACCGCGGTCCGTTCGCCCGGCAACTCCGTGGCCACCACGCCCAGGTGCTTGCGCAGTTCCTGCACTTCCCAGCGGTCGCGGCCGTAGACTTTCATCTCCATGCCCGGGCGCACGATGGGATAGCATTCACAGGTCATGGCCTTGATCAGAGTCGACTTTCCGCACCCATTCGGGCCCAGAATGGCAATGTGTTCTCCGGCGGCAATCCTGAGGTTCACATCTTGCAGCACTACCTTCTGGCCGCGCGCCACGTCCACGTTGCGCATGTTGAGAAACTCAGGAAATTCCCTGGCCCCCTGGTTCTTACCCGCTTCATCCTGCATTCGTAGTGATCCTAACCCGCACCTGTATTCATCTCCTGCTGTTGGTGAACGATCATGCGTTCTCTTGATAGAGTAAAGGCCACATGCCTGACACGTCCCCCGCTCCTCACACATCTACCCTGAACACTCCCCTCAGCGACGACCAGGTGCCTCGCGGCTTCTCTTTCGCCGCCGTGCGCGCCGGCATCAAGGCCAGTGGGAATCCTGACCTCGCCTGCGCGGTGGCCGACCAGCCGGCCACCGCCGCCGCGATGTTCACCAGCAACAAAGTGATCGCCGCGCCACTGATCGTCGGACAGCGCCACCTGGAACGCAGCCAATATCAGCTAAGAGCTGTCATAGTCAATGCCGGCAATGCAAATTGCGCTACGGGCGAGGCCGGCGTGATTGCCGCGCAGCAATGCTGCGCCAGCGCCGCCGCGCTCTTCGGCTGCGATGCGCATTCCGTTTTCCCTTCGTCCACGGGCATCATCGGCGTACCCCTACCGGTCGATAAGCTCACCGCGGCTCTGCCTGCACTGCGCGCCGCACTGGGCTCCAGCGCGGCCCACCTGCAACAGATGGCGGGAGCCATCATGACTACTGACACGCGCTCCAAGATTGCCGTGGCAAGTTTCGCGGTGGAGGGCTCAACCGTCCGTATTGCCGGCATTGCCAAGGGCGCAGGCATGATCTATCCGCAACTCCAATCCGCAACTCGAACCGCCCTCCATGCCACTATGCTGGTGTATCTCTTCACCGATGCCGCCCTCGCACCCGCCGTCGCTTCCGATCTGCTGCATCACGCCGTCGAGAGCTCGTTCAATCGCATCTCCATCGACGGTGATACCTCCACCAATGACACTGTTCTGCTGCTTGCCAGTGGGGCTAGCGGAGTCGCCATCCGGGGTCACTCTCACGCCACGGCGCGCCCCGTCGACGACCCGCCAACAGCGTCGTTTTCCTCCGCGCTGCAGAGCGTTTGCTTATCGCTCGCCATGCACATCGTGGAGGATGGCGAGGGCATTCACCACGTGGTCGAACTGAACATCGGCGGAGCCCTTACCGATGCGGATGCCCTACGCGTAGCCCGCTCTATTGCTCACTCTCCGCTGGTCAAGACCGCATGGGCGGGTTGCGATCCCAATTGGGGCCGCATACTGGCGGCCATCGGCTATGCCGGCGTCGCCATTGATCCCGCGCTGATCAATATTTCGTTCGGCGCCCTCGAGATCTGCCATGAGGGCTGCCTTTCGCCGCGCTTCGATGAAGCCGCCACACACGAATACCTGAAGCAACGGAATCTTACGATTCATATCGATCTCGGTCTCGGGCCGGGCAAATGCCGCTTCTGGACCACCGATCTTACCGCGGAGTACGTGCGCATCAATTCGGATTACTCCACATGACAAGTCTTCTGCTCCGAGCATCGAAAGCAGTGCAGACTGCTAAAACTCCCATCGTTTCAGGAACTGCGCGCCACCAGGGGCCCCGAAATGCACAGGCTTTTTCACATTTCTGTGAAAAAGTCCGGAGGACTTTCCACCGCCCGGCTGTCGATCATCGCACCGTTCGAGAGCGCCGTGATTTACAATCAGCCCTTTAAATCGCATTTTGCTAATACAGGGCCCCGATGGGACCAGTTATGTGCGGCCATCCTTTCCACCCAAGCACGCAAGAAGCGCGTGCCCGGGGGCCCCGGATTTGGCGGAATGGCCGCGTCGAGTTCAGTTTCCTGGTGTACATCATTAGCAAAAATGCTCTAATCGCCCATCGTCATTCACTCGTTAGGAGAAAACCGTAACCATGGCTGGTAAGGTTGGACGGACGGCAGCCGGTGCGGCCGTCTCCACTGGCGGCTCGCTGATCAGCGACGCCAAGCTGAAGCAGCTTTATGCCACCATGGTCCAATGCCGCCTGCTCATCGAACGAGCAAGCCGGTTGCGCGGCCAGCCTCGATCTGCCGCGCTCTTCTCTGCTTCCATGGGCCAGGAGGCGATTGCGACTGGATGTGCCATTGACCTGCGACCCGAAGACACGATCGCCCTCGCGCCACACAACTCAATCGCCAGCCTGGTCAAGGGAGTGCCGCTGGACGACGTCGTGTCCCAGGTGTTCGCTCATCGCAATGCACACGACCAGTTGCCCAAAATCCTCATGCCTTCCCCCACTCAAGCCGAGCAGCTCAGTCTGGTAACCAGCGTGGCCCTGGCCTACCGGCGGAAGAAGAAAAACAACGTGGTCGTCGCCTTTAGCGATAAGGCAACAACCGCTCTTGGCTCCTGGCATGAAGCGCTCACATTGGCGGCGAACCGCAGCCTACCCATCCTCTTTGTCGTAGAGGATAATCCCTGGACGGATCCGGACAGCTTCAAAGCGAAGGACGAAGGGAACGGCTCCACCGGAAAGGCGCGGGGCTACGGCCTCCCTATCATTACGGTGGACGCCAACGATGTTGTGGCCGTCTACCGGGTAGCCTACGAAAGCGTGGAGCGAGTGCGTCAGGGCGGCGGCCCGGTGCTGGTGGAGGGTAAGCCGTATCGATTGTTCAGTCAGGCCAAACGACGCGTAGCGAACTCTGCAACGTGGCAGACCGAGCGCGACCCTCTCACCCACATGGAGCGCTATCTCAAGACCAAGGGACTCTTCACCACGCGTTGGAAGGACCAGGTGGTGGACGAGTTTTCGCGAAAACTGGACGCCGCCGTTAAGGAATCAAAGAAGCCGGCGCAAAAAGCGCAAAGATCGCCGCGTAACTAGTGTTGTCCCTTGCCAACCGGCCCGTTATCTTCGCGCTTCTCAGCCCCTCCAAACGATTGACCCCTAGTCCTCGTTTCGTTAGCTTGAAAAGAGGTGAACGATTCTCGTCACGTCTCTCGACCCGGTACTCGCCTCCGCCACAGGTTTTACCCGGCATCAACCGTTTTTGTCTTTGAGGTGTAAGTGGAATTCCTTGCTGTTCTGTGTGTGCTGGTCTTACTGACCCCAGGAATCTCAGCCGCCTCGACTACAGAAGCTCCCGATCAGACCCAGGCGACCCAGTCCGAACCGGCCCCACAGCAAACCCCTCCGCCGGCCGCGGCTCCGGCGCCTGCCTCTGCCGATCAACTTCCCGCTGCGCGCGAGACCATTCACTTTGCGCCCTACGAACCGCTGAAATCCATCGAGGGCATGAGCTCCACATATATTCCCTTAGACAGCTGGATCTATCCGGCGGTGATGCGTCTCTATGGGCTGGGCTTTGTCGACACCGTCTTTCTCGGTATGCGTCCCTGGACGCGTATGAGCGTGGCCCACATGCTGGACCTGAGCTCAGACAGGATCACCGGCAGTACCAGCGACGAAGCCATCGATATTTACACCGCGCTTGAAAGGGACCTCCAGCCTGATATGCGGATCCCGCTCGACCAAAGGTATGGGCGAGTCCTGCTCGAGTCGGTGTATCAGGGTTTCATGGGCATAGCCGGCACGCCCCTGCGCGACAGCTTCCATCTCGGTCAGACCGACGTCAACGATTTTGGCCGCCCCTATGCCAGCGGCCTCAACAGCTACACCGGGTTTAGCGCACGCGGGCACTACGGCATGTTTTCCATTTACTTTCGCGGAGAATTCCAGCATGCCCCATCGTGGGAAGGCTATTCGCTTCCCTTATCGGAGACCCTGGCCAGAATCGACGATTTCGCCACCTTCAGCTCCGTTCCCCTTTACGGAAACACCACCATCCCACTCGGTCCGGTTGCTACCGTCAACAACTTCACCGTGCTGGAAGGTTATGTTTCGGCTCACATCATCGGCAACGAAATATCTCTTGGGAAAATGGACAACTGGTACGGGCCGGGGATGGGTGGCGGTATGGCCTGGAGCAACAACGCGGAAAATGTCTGGAGCTTCCGCATCGACCGTGTTGAGCCACTCTACATTCCGTACGTGTCGCGCATCGCTGGGCTGATCCGATACGACTTCTTCGTGGGCCCGCTCAAGGGACACAATGCCCCGGTGAGCCCATGGGTCCATGCTGAAAAAATCTCATTCAAGCCCACGCCTAACTTTGAGTTCGGATTTCAACGCACGGTTATCTGGGGAGGCGTGGACCACGCGCCGGTTACGCTGGGTACCTTCTGGCATAGCTTCTACAGCATCAGCGATACCAATGGGTCGGAAAAGTTTTCGCGCAACGATCCCGGGGCGCGCTTCAGCGCGGTGGACTTCTCCTGGCGGCTGCCCTATTTGCGCAAGTGGCTGACCTTCTATTGCGATTCTGAAGTGCACGATGACGTCTTCCCCATCACCGCGCCGCGCCATGCAGCTATCCGGCCCGGTCTCTACTTATCCCATTTTCCTGGTGCGCCAAAACTCGACCTGCGTGCCGAAGCTGCCTCCACCGATCCTGACACTGGCCTCAGCACCGGTGGGCAGGACCAATATATCGAGGTGGTGCAGAGGAACGGATACACCAGCAATGGCTTGCTGATGGGGGATTGGATCGGACGTGAAGACAAGGGCGGCCAGGCTTGGCTCACTTATCACCTCACTCCCCGCGAATGGCTGCAGCTTTCTTTCCGCAGCGACAAAGCTGCCAAGGACTTCATTCCCGGTGGCACCACGCAAACCGACTTCAGATTTGATGTAGTCAAGCGCCTTACACCGGACGTTGAGTTGAGAGCCAACGTGCAGTACGAGCAATGGCTGATTCCGCTCTACAAGGCCGGGCGGCAATCCGATACCAGCGCCGCTGTCCAGCTCACCTGGTTTCCGAAGATTGCCCGGCGCTTCTAGACCGGGCCATCGGCGCGGGAAAGCCGTCCCCTCGGCGGCTAAAGCCGAATTTATAGCGAAGCATTTACGTACGGCCTAAAGGCCGTACCCTTCAGAAAATGAGTTTTGTCGCAGCCTGTAAAATCCGTCCTTTCAGACCGGGCACCATTGCTGAAGGGGCGGGGCTTCAGCCCCGCCGCAGGTGATGCCCAGGGAACGGCTTCAGCGCATTTACTCATCCAGTGCACAGCTCAGTTGTTGCGCAGTGCGACCATGGGGTTGATGCGCGAGGCCCTCCGTGCCGGTATATATCCGGCCAGCAAAGCTACCACCAGCAGCAACAAAATCATGCTCAGGAACGTAGCCTGATCGGTGGCCCGCGTTCCGAACAAGAGCGACGCAATGAGGCTGGCGGTTGCCAGGGACGCGGCCGTTCCGGTCGCAATCCCGATCAGTGCCAGTAACAGTGTCTTTCCGATGACCGCCAACTGCACCCGTCCCTGGCTTGCCCCCAGCGCCATGCGAATGCCGATCTCCTGTGTCCGCTGCGTCACCGAATATGAGATCACGCCATAAATTCCCAGCGAAGCCAGAATCAGTCCCAGTCCGGCGAAGACGCCTACCAAGATTACAAAGAAGCGACGCGGTGAAACCACATGATCTACCAACCTTTGGACCGGACGAAACTCGGTCGCCGGTTGTCCGGGATTGATTTGCCGCAGCGTGCTCATCACATTCGAAGCCAAAGTTTCCGGCGGCAACTTGGTGCGCACTACCAGCTGCGCGCCCTCTGGCCCAAACTGCGGCGAGGCTCCGGAAAGGTACATCTGCCAACCTGGTTTGCCTTCAACGCTGCTCTCGCGAACATCCTCCACCACTCCGATAACCCGGGCATCCATACCAATCACATTCGCGATGCGGCCAATCGGATCTTCTCCTGGCCAAAGCCGGCGTGCGATCGTCTCATTAATGATGACGACGCCTACTTTCTTATCCGTGTCGTCCCAACGAATGTCGCGCCCCTTCAACAGGTGCATTCCAATCGCGTTGAGGTACCCCGGCGAAACAATATAAACAAAGGTGCCTTCCAATTCCCCTTTGCGGTAGTTTTTGCCCTTTACCGAGATGCCCCAGCTTCGATTGCGGCTCATGGGCAGATTGTCCGTGATGCCCGCTGTCTCTACTCCCGGAATCGCCTCCACCCGGCGCAGAACCTCCTGCCAGAAGACGCTTCGTTTGGCCGGATTGCCGCCATCGTTGTAATCCAGGCTGATGGAAGCAGCCCGGCTAGGCTCGAAGCCGAGATCGACATCGAGGATGCGCAGAAAACTCCGCAATAGGAGTCCAGCGCCCACCAGCAGCACGCAAGCCAGGGCAATCTCCGAAATGATCAGCACCGAGCGCAGCCCATCATGCTTTTTGCCGTCGCTCGCCCCGTGGCCCGAGTCTTTGAGAGACTCCTGCAAGTTACCGCCGGCAATCCTGAGGCCCGGAACAAGACCGAACAGAACCGCCGCGGCCACGGCAACTACCAGCGTCCAGGCCAGGGAGGCCACATCGATATGCACGCTGCTCAGCAGCGGCAGAGCGATCGAACCCTGGTGGGCGAGATAGATAGTAATGGCGAAAGCAATTCCCAGGCCAAACAAGGCGCCAGCGAACGACAGGATGAGGCTCTCAGTCAATAACTGCCGCAGTAGTCGCCCGCGAGTAGCGCCCAGAGCCGTGCGCATAGCAAACTCCTTGCTGCGCGCCGCCCCGCGCGCCAGCAAAAGATTCGACAGGTTCACGCAGACGATGAGCAGAATCAGCCCCACTGCGCACCACAACACAATCAACGAACGCCGCAGCTTACCCGTCACGTAGTCCTTCAACCCAAACAGGGCGCCGGTGTAGCCGCCGCCATACTCCGGATGCTTGACACTGAAATGAAGAGTAGGAAAGAGCAAATCGGCTTCGGCCTGTGCCTGCGCCAGGCTGACTCCTGGTTTGAGGCGGCCCACCAGGGCCATGGTATTGCCTTCATCCCGGATATCGTCGTAGATCACCGGCCCGTACATATCCACCCTGTAGCCGGGAGAGAAGATGGAGCCAAAGTCAAAACTTTCCGGCAACACGCCGATCACCGTAACCGGCGTTGCATTCACATCAATTACCTGGCCTACGACGCTCCGATCGCCGCCGTATTGCCGCTTCCAAAACGCATGGCTCAGCAGCACCACAGGGCGGCTGTTGTGCAGGCACTCCTCTGCCGTGAAGACCCTTCCCAGCATTGGCTCCACGCCGAGGGTGTGAAAGAAATTGCCTCCCACCATCAAGCCGGTGACCGGCATCGGCTGACCGTGCCCCATGAGCTTGAGGTTGTCGGGTCCGGAGAAAGCGTAGTAACCGGAGATCGATTCGAACGACCGGTTGAGCCGCTGAAATTCCTCCGTGGCATCCGCGGTATAGGTCATGCCGGATTCGCCACCGGTCGGGTCCTTGGTAAGGATCCGGACCAATTCCTGCGGATTGCGCAACGGCAGCGGCCTTAGCAGAATCGTGTTTACCACGCTGAAGACGGTAATGTTGGCGCCGATCCCCAACCCCAGGATGACCACCGCAATCACGGTAAAACCGCGGTCGCGGCCCAGGGTGCGAAAGGTGAAGCGGAGATCCTGCAGCAGCACATCGAGCCAGGGCAAACCGCGCGCCTCGCGCTGCTGCTCCTTGGCCTGCACCACGCCCCCAAAGCGAATCAACGCCTGGCGCCGCGCCTCTTCCGCAGTCATGCCACGGCGAATATTCTCTTCCACCGCTAGCTCAAGATGCGACGCCACCTCCGCATCCAGTTCCCCGTCCCGCTGCGGCTTCTTAAAGAAAGAGCGCAGCCGTTGCAATCCTTCGCCAATGGCGCCCATCACAGCTCCCCTTCGGCCGGCATGGTCAACACACGGCCCATCACCCGCGACAATCTATGCCAGTGCGCGGCATCTTCGGCCAGCTGCTTGCGGCCGCTCCGCGTGATCGAGTAGTACTTCGCCTTGCGATTGTTATCGGAGGTGCCCCACTCGGCGGCGATCCATCCCCGCTGCTGCAGCCGAACCAGCGAAGCGTAGATGGTGCCCTGGTTGAGCAGAATCTCATCGCCGCTCACCTGCTCGATGCGCCGGGCAATGCCGTAGCCGTGCATGGACCCCATGGTCACCAGCGTCTGCAGGACCATCAGGTCGAGCGTGCCTTGCAATAGATCAAGTTTCGATTCAGGCATGAGCCACTCCTGTGTGAATACCACATCAGGATGCCATATTTTCTGTGGTATTGCCACAGGACAACAAGAGAGAGGCGCAGCGCCTCTGCTGATAGACTGCTGGCACTGCATCTAGCCTCTCAAATCCAGCTGTGCTGCAGAGAACGATGACCATCGCAGAAGGAACACAGTTTGGGCCACACAAAGTCCTCGAGAAGATTGGCTCGGGAGGCATGGGCGAGGTGTACCGTGCGATGGACACGCGCCTGGAGCGCGAGGTCGCGCTCAAGCTGGTTTCAGAGAGCTTTCTCGGAGTAGATACGGAAGGCAGCCCGTCCCCCAAGGGGGCCACCCCGCACTCCCGCGTGCACCTCACCCACGAGCGTTTCCTGCGCGAAGCGCGCTCCGCCGCGACGCTGAGCCATCCCAACATCTGCGCCATCTTCGACACCGGTGAACAGGACGGGCGGCCATATCTGGTCATGGAGCTGCTGCACGGCGAGACGCTGAAGCAGTATTTGGCAAAGGCAGTACAGCCGTTGCGTCCCGGCGAGGTGATTGCTTTCAGCAAGCAGGCGGCATCCGCGCTGGCTGCGGCGCACAGCAAGGGCATCATTCACCGCGATATCAAGCCGGCAAATCTGTTTGTGAACCAGGTGGGACGCGACCGGCGGCAGATCAAGATTCTGGATTTTGGGCTGGCCAAGAAGCAGGGCGAGGCGGCCTCCGGCGACTCACGCCCCTTCACCACGGACGCAACCGCGACGGGGGAAGCCTCGGTGCTGGATCTGACCAGTCCCGGTAGCACTATTGGGACGGTGGCCTATATGTCTCCTGAACAGGCGAAGGGGCTGCCGCTGGATGCACGCACAGATCTGTTCAGTCTGGGCACGGTCATCTACGAAATAGCCACCGCGCGCAAGCCGTTCTCCGGCGATAGCACCGCAGAGGTTTTCGTGGCTCTTCTTCGCGAAGACCCACCTCCGGTGAGGACGATAAACCCGGCAATGCCGAAGGATCTGGATGGGATTGTCGCCCGGCTGTTGGCCAAGGACAGAGAGAACAGATACCAGAGCGCGGAAGATCTGCTGCAGGACCTGGAGACTCTGGAGACGGTCGAGGCCATGGAAGAACGCGCTTCGCGCGGGGCCAGCAGTCGAGTAGCCGCCGCGGCGAGCGGAACGAGCCCGGCGGCAACGGCCGTAGTGCAGCCCGCGGCGCGCCCCGCCAACCGAAAATTGCTGCTTGCTCTGGGACTGGCGCTGCTCCTGGTGGTGATCGGCGGCCTGGCATGGTGGAAGCTAGGGTCGAGTGGAAAACCGGCTTCTGGCAGAACGGTGGAAAGCGGCGCTACTCCCGCGGAAGCAGCACCTACACCAAAGTTGGTGAAGGACTCGATCATCCTGGCTGATTTTGTAAACAAGACCCACGATCCGGTATTTGACACCACCTTGAACCAGGCATTGCAGATCGATCTGGAGCAGTCCCCGGTGATCAACATCGTGAGCCAGGAGCACCTGAGGCAAAGCGTAAAGTACCTGGGCAAGCCAGACGGCACGCCGATAACGCCGGAGATTGCCCGGGAGATCGGCGAGCGCGAGGGCATGAAAGCCATTCTCACCGGCACCATCGCCAGTCTGGGCAAGGAGTATGTGATTACCCTTGCAGCGCAAAACACCGCCACCGGAGACGAGATCGCCAGCGAGCAGGCAACCGCTTCGGATAAGGAGCAGGTGCTGGGCGCCCTGAGCACGGCGGCCGCCGCAATGCGCGCCAAACTAGGTGAGGACCTGGCCAGCATCAAGAAGCTGGATACGCCCTTTGGTCAGGCGACCACACCGTCGCTGGAAGCATTTCGCGCCTATGCCCTGGGGGATGAAGCGCACCAAAGGGGACAGAATATCCCCGAAGCGGAAGGCCATTACCTGCGCGCCCTGGAGCTGGACCCCAACTTCGCCATGGCGTGCGCCCGGCTGGGGGTCATCTATATCAACTCGGGCCAATATGCAAAAGCAAACCAGTTCTTCGCCCGGGCCTTCGCACTCTCCAAGCATGTGAGTGAGCGCGAGCGGTTTTACATAGCCGGCCACTACTACCAGAATGTAACCGGCAACCTGCCCAAGGTAGTCGAGACCCTGCAGGAGTCCATCCTCACCTACCCCGGACAACTGGACAGCTATGTCAACCTCAACGCGGCGTATGCCTACCTAGGCCAATATGAGAAGGCCTTGCCTTTTGCGCTCAAGGCGGTTGCACTGCAACCGGAAGATGCGATCAGCTCACAGAATCTGATAAGCAACTATGTTGGGCTGGGCCGGATGGCAGAGGGCCGGCAAGAGATCGAGCGAGCGCGGAAGCTGGGGATGGACAGCAGTACAAGCGTTGCGCAAACCCATCTGTTTGCTTACTTCCTTATGGGAGACCCCCAGGAAGTGCAGCGGATTGTGACGCAAACGGCTGGATTGCCGGATGCTTTCCTGGTAGCCGAGGCCCTTGGGTTTACCCAACAATTCTCCGGAAGATACCGGCAGGCTGCCGTAACCTTCGCCCAGGCCTTTGAGCAGGCTGGTCATGCGAAAGCTCCCGATGCGCAAGCCGGTCTCCTGCTCATGAACGCGGCCGGCCGAGGACTCGCGGGCTTATGTGACGGCAACCAGGCGGCGGTCGAGCAGGCTCTGGCTTTGGACAAGAGCAGGCAGACGCAGGAATACGCACTGTTGGCGGTCTCGGTATGTGGCAACGAAGCACTGGCGCTCCCCATGGCGCAGGAATTGGACGCCAAGCTGCCCGAGGATACGTTATTGCAAAATGTCTTCGTTCCGCTGGCCCGCGCCTTTATAGCTTTGGCCACGGGCCAACCGCAACAAGCGGTGGAATTGGTCGCGCCTGCAAAGCCGTACGATCTTAACTATCCCGGATCTTATCTCCAGGGCCTGGCCTATCTGCAGCTGCACGACGCCGGACATGCGGTGAGTGCTTTTCAGGCTGCGTTGCAATCCCGGGGAGGCTCCTTTCTTGGACCAGAGGAGGCGATGCCGACCGTCTATGCACAGGCGCAGCTGGGGCTGGCGCGGGCTTATGCAATGGCCGGAGACAAGGCCAAAGCAAAAAAGGCGTATGAGGCGTTCCTGTTGACCTGGAAGGATGCGGACCCGGATCTGCCCATGCTGGTGGCGGGAAAGAAAGAATACGCGGCGCTCTGATCTACAACTCTAAATCTGAAATCTTTCTTGGCTCTTCCTCGTGCAGCTCGTGGTGCAGTTCGTCGACCTTCACCCTTGCTTTATCCAGCATTTTCCTGCCCTCCGCCGTGATCTTGTAGACCCTTCGCCGGCGGCCGGTAACGTTCTTTAGTTCGGAGCGAAGAAGGCCCCGCCGCTCCAACCCGTGAAGCAGGGGGTAGAGGGTTCCGGGACCAATGCGATACCCATGATGCTCGAGCTCCTCCATCATCGCCAGTCCAAAAATGGGCTCGTGAGAGGCGTGCACAAGCACGTGGATTCGTATCAGACCGTAGAAAAGTTCCCGCTGATGCGTCGACACAGCCAAAAGAATACTCCGCGTTCCTGTCGCATGAAATCATGTTATCGAACTTCGATGATATGATCCCTGCAAGCACAGTATGCGTAAGCCGCTCCACGCCTTCTTGTGTTTTGCCGCCGCGACGATCCTCAGCGCGCCGGCTTGTCTCGCCCAGGTTTCCGGGACGAATACTGCTCTGACCTTAGCGCAGGTAATCGAGACCGCAAGAGCGAAGTACCCCGCTATCCAGGCCGCGCTGGCGCAGCAAAAGGCGGCGCAGGGAGCGGTAGGTGTCGCGCGCACGGCCTATCTGCCCCGGGCGGATCTTCTCTGGCAAACAAACCGCGCTACCGCCAACAACATCTACGGCCTTCTCCTGCCGCAAGGCGTGATCCCCAGCATCTCCGGACCTGTCATCGCCTCCGATAACGGGCGCAGCGCCTGGAGCAGTGGCGGCGGTGCATTGCTCAGCTGGCAACCCTTCGACTTTGGAGCCAGAAGCGCGAAGGTCAAAGCTGCCCGCGAGGGGAGTGAAGCGGCACGGCAAGCAGCCTCGCTCACTACACTCGAGGTGACTGCGAACGCCGGGAGCGCTTTCTTCGACCTCACCGCGGCGCAGCAACTGGTGGTCGTCGCGCAGGCCAATGTGCGGCGCAACGAAGCCTTCCATCAGGCCGTTCATGTGTTGGTCGATAACATGCTTCGCCCGGGTGCGGACGCCTCCCAGGCAGATGCTCAGCTGGCGCTCGCCCACAACCAGCTGATCCAGGCACAGACGCAAGAAGCGCTGCGGCGTTCTGCCCTGGCCGAGTACTTGCAGGCTCCGGGGGGGCAGCTGGCGATTGATGCGTCGCAGGTGATCGCCTCCCTTCCCGCCTCTGACCTTGGCCAGGCAGCGGCGGCGAATCATCCCGCAGTCCTCGAAGAGAGCGCGCTCGCCCTGCAACAGGAGGCGCAAAAGCGGGCCCTCGATCGCAGCTACGTTCCCGTCTTCAGCACCCTGGGTGCAATTTCCGGACGAGGCGCCGGGACAGCACTGAACGGTCAATTCCCTGGCGGCGCCGCGGGACTGGCTCCCGACACCTTCAATTGGGCGGCGGGCGTCCAGGTCACGTTTGCGGCCTTCGACTACTTCGGCCTGCGAGACCAGCAGAAAATTCAGCAAGCGAACGTCGAAGCGGAACACGCACGCTATAACCAATCGCTCTCTGACGTTTCCGCGGCAATGGAACAAGCTCGTGCAACCCTGGCCGGCGCGCGCCGCATGGCGGCCAACACTCCGATCGAACTAGCTGCTGCGCAGACAAGCGAACAGCAACAGCAGGCCCGTTATCGATCCGGATTAGCAACCGTGGTGGATGTTGCTGCCGCCGAAGGTGTGCTTGCCCAGGCCGAGGCCGACGACGCAATTGCCCGCCTCAGCGTCTGGCGTGCGGAGCTTGGCATTGCCGCGGCACAGGGCGACTTACAACCATTTCTAGAACTGCTGCAAAGCGCGTCGAAGGGGAGATAGAGATCTATGTGGCTCATTCGCGCAGCGCTTCGCCGGCCGGTTACGGTTCTCGTTCTGGTGGTCGCTCTGGCGGCCTTGTCGATTCTGGCGATTATGCGCACGCGGGTCGATATCTTCCCTAATCTCGACCTGCCTGTAATCTATGTGGCGCAGCCCTACGGAGGTATGAGCCCCCAGCAAATGGAAGGCTTTGTCTCTTATTACTACGAGTATCACTTCCTTTACATCAACGGTATCGAGAGCGTCGAGGCAAAGTCGATTCAGGGAACAGCTCTCCTCCGACTCACCTTCCATCCCGGCACCAATATGAGCGAGGCGCTGGCGCAGACAATTTCTTACGTCAACCGCGCCCACGCTTTCATGCCCCCCGGAACCGTATCGCCATTCGTCATCCGCTATGACGCCGGCACCCTACCCGTCGGCTACATGGTCTTTTCCAGCCCATCGCGAACCCTAGCCGAGCTGCAGGACCTGGCCCTTAATCGCGTGCGTCCCGTCTTTGCCACGCTGCCCGGTGTATCGTCTCCCCCGCCGTTCGGCGGCAACCAACGCACCATCGTCATCAACGTCGATCCGCGCAAGCTGCAGGCGTATGGTCTATCCCCGGAGAATGTCGTCCAGGCCCTGAATTCGGGCAACAGTATCCAGCCCGCGGGCAATGCAGACATAGGGACCACTCACACTATGGTCACCACGGATACAACCGTGATCCAAATCAATGACCTGTTAAGCATCCCGCTGCGGCTGGGTTCGGGGGCCTCCGTTTACATCCGCGACGTAGGCAGCGTTTCCGACTCATCCGACCTGCTCGCGGGCTACGCGCTGCTGAACGGGAAACGAACCATCTACATCCCGGTGACCAAGCGGCCGGATGCCTCTACCCTTACCGTGGTCGATGAGGTTCGCCGGAATCTTCCCCGGTTTCAGTCCCTGGTTCCAGAAGACATCAAGATTACCTACGAGTTCGATCAATCGCAGTTCGTTCGCGATGCCTTAATGGCTGTCTTGCGTGAAGGGATCGCGGGAGCCATTCTCACTGGGCTGATGCTGCTCCTCTTCTTGCGCGACTGGCGGTCATCTGTGATCGTCGTTATTACCATTCCCTTCGCTCTGCTCACGGCAGTCCTGCTCCTCAGGCTCAGCGGGCAGACCATCAACATCATGACGCTGGGAGGACTCGCTCTGGCTGTCGGCGTACTGGTGGACGAGGGAACGGTGCTGCTGGAAAACATTCACGTGCATCTGGATCGCGGGGAAAATACTGCAGTCGCGGTTTCTCTGGCCAGCCGGGAGGTAGCCACTCCCCGGCTGCTCGCCATGCTCAGCGTCATGGCTGTCTTCCTTCCGTCGTTTTTCATGACCGGACCGGCACAGTCTCTTTTCCTACCCTTATCACTCTCGGTTGGCTTTGCCATGGGCGCCTCCTACCTCCTCTCCAGTTCGCTTGTTCCCGTGTTGGGGAACTGGATGCTTAAACCGAACGTCCACCGGCAACAGCGAGAGGAAGGCAGCTTCGACCGCTTCCGTCATCGCTTCGAGCGTGCCCTCGAACGCGCGATGCGGATTCCCGGTTTGCTGCTTGGCGCATACGGAATCATCGCGTTGCTGGTGTTGCTGCTGGTCACGCCACAGATCGCACAGGAGATTTTCCCCTCCGCTGCCTCGACCCAGTTTCGTCTGCGCATCGATGCCCCTGACGGTACGCGGGTGCCGGTGACGGAAGAGCTGGTGCGCCGGGTACTGGCTACGATCCAGCAGGTCGCCGGGGAAAAGAATCTTGACTTGAGTCTGGGTTACGTCGGCACCCAGGGCTCCTCCTACCCCATCAATGCTGTCTTCCTCTGGACCAGTGGGCCGCAGCAGGCCATTATCAATGTCGGCCTTAAGCCATCCACATCGATCCAGTTGGCAGATCTCGAAGGGCAGCTTCGGCAGAAGCTTGCGCAACAGTTTCCTGAGGCGCACTTCTCCTTCGATCCGGGCGACCTGATCAGCCAGATCCTCAGCTTCGGGTCTTCTTCACTGGCTGAGGTGACGATTACCGGTCCGCAATATGCAGCTGTGGCCAGCTACGCGGAACAGGTGAGGAAAAAACTGGCCGGTGTTCCTGCGCTTCGCGATCTGGAGTATGAGGAGCCGCAGCATTACCCAGCCGTCGACATTCGCGTGAATCGTTGGATGGCAGGGCAGCTGGGCGCAACCGCAAATGATGTCGGCGCCGCCATCGTTTCTTCCACGGCTTCCAGCCGTTTTGTGGCTCCAAGCTATTGGCGTGATCCGGGGTCGGGTGTCAGCTACCAGGTACAGGTGCAAGTGCCGCAGGCCATGATGACCTCGCTGGCTGACATTGGTAATGTGCCCGTTGGCAGCGCGAGCGACGCGCAGCCGCTGGTGAATCAGCTGGCGCAGCTTCGCTCCACCACGGTTCCCGGAGAACTCGATCGGCAGAACGGGCTGTGGATGCTTGCGCTCTCCGCCAATTTGGGAACCCGCGATCTTCGCCTCGCCAACAAGGCTATCGAGCGAGCACTTGCCGACGCGGGAACGCCGCCACGCGGGGTGAAGACGGAGATACGCGGACAGGTCAACGCGCTGGGGCAGATCTTCGGCCAACTATCCATCGGCCTGGTTGCAGCCATTGGCGCGATCCTCCTGCTGCTCACTGCAAATTTCCAATCGCTCAAGCTCGCCCTGGTCGTACTGTCGACCATCCCGGCTGTATTGACCGGGGTCATCCTCATGCTGCTCATCACCGGCACTACGCTCAACCTGGAGAGCTTCATGGGGGCGATTATGGCTGTTGGAGTCGCGGTGGCGAATGCAATTCTGCTGGTCAGTTTTGCTGAGCAGAGTCGTCTGCAGGGCGCCGCATCTGATCAAGCGGCACGCACAGCAGCGGCTGAACGGCTGCGGCCGGTGCTGATGACCAGCCTGGCGATGATTGCCGGCATGATCCCCATGGCGCTCGCCTTTGGCCAGGGAAGCGAAGAGACCGCGCCCCTGGGCCGCGCGGTGATCGGAGGTTTGCTGGTCGCCACGTTGGCCACTCTGTTCTTGCTCCCCATGGTTTTCGCCATTGTTCAGCGCAAAGCAGGCCTCGGCTCACGCTCGCTCGATCCCGAGGATCCGGAGAGCCGATGGTTCGAAGAGCCCTCGGAGGCGACGCGATGAGAAGATTCTTCCTGGCTTTTAGTCTCCTGATGCTTCCTGCACTCAGCTGCGCCACGTCCCCATCCACCTCCGGCGTCGATTCAGCGAAAGCGACTCCGCCCAACGCTCCGGCTGCGGTCAGCACAGTGGGCGTTGTGTCGCGCAAATTACAAACGACCATCAGCCTGCCGGCGCAGTTGATTCCCTATGAATCCGTAGATATCTATCCCAAGGTCACCGGGTTTGTGCAAACCGTGACCGTGGATCGCGGCTCGCGCGTCCGGCAGGGCCAGCTCCTCGTCCGTCTTACCGCTCCCGAGCTCAACAGCCAACGGGCGCAGGCAGACGCCGCCGTGCGTACCGCGCAGTCTCAGCTGGCCACCACACAAGCGAAGTTCGCCTCCGATCATGGCACCTATCTGCACATGGAGGCTGCGGCCAAAACACCTGGAGTACTAGCCGACAACGACGTAATGGTGGCTGGCCAGACAGTCTCCGCCGATCAGGCCACGGTGCAAGCAGCAGAGCAAAGTGTCGCGGCGGCGCGCGATGCTGCGCGCAGCGTCAGCCAGATGGAGTCGTATCTCATCATCACCGCACCCTTCGATGGTGTGGTGACCACCCGGAATCTGCACCCCGGCGCTCTGATTGGCCCGGCATCAGGACAGGCAGGAGCTCAGCCCATTCTGCAGATCATTGATGACCGGCGGCTGCGGCTGGTGGCGCCTGTGCCTGAAGCGCAGGTAGGGGAGATGAAAGTCGGTACGCCGGTCTCTTTCACAGTTCCGGCTTACCCTGGTCAGAGCTTCAAGGCTCCGATTGAGCGTATCTCTCATGAAGTATCCCAAACATCGCGCACCATGCCGGTAGAACTCGATGTTCGGAACAGCGACGGCCGGCTCGCGCCCGGGAGTTTCGCTTCCGTTGCGTGGCCTCTGGAGCGAAGCTATCCCACGCTGTTCGTCCCTGCTTCCGCGGTGACGAGCGACCAGCAGCATACCTTTGTCATCCGGGTCAAAGATGGCAAAGCGGAATGGGTTACGGTGCAGACAGGCCAGACCGTCCATGGAGAGATCGAAGTCTTTGGCGACTTGAAAGCCGCGGACCAAGTGGTCAAGCTGGCAACGGATGCCATTCACTCCGGCGATAAGGTGCAAGCAAAAAGCTCGGCGGGGTCTGTACCCTAGCAGGCCCAGTAGGAACTGGACGTGGGCCAAAAATGATATGTTTCGATTGCCTTTCCTTGCCTGCCAGGGATTTGCTGGTCGATAACACAAAAACTCTGGTGGGCTTCCCCCGGATTTCCTGTCGAGCTTGTTGGCGTTGGCAAACTTCATGCGGCTTTCCTTACTGAAAGCCGCACACGTGGACGTTGGTAAGTGCCACTCAGCAGGAAATCCGGGTCGCCCGTCTTTTTCGGCTCACGTACGCTGAGGCGAACGTGGGGCACCCGTCCAGTCCCACTGGGTCTGCTAGGTTACGGACTACTGCCAGGTTGAGCTCTCACGCAGACACTAAAGCCCCATTTGCAAATCGTCTATAAAGACAAGTTCTGAACTCAGTGGCAAAGGCAAAGCCACCGTCAGCCCCAGGTTGAGCAGTTCGCGACCGGAAATGGTTCGATCCGGCGCACTGTGATCGGAAAAATGCAGCCGATAATTGTGACCGGACTCAACACCCTCCACTGCAAAGCGGTGCCGGCTCTCATTGCTGGTCGAACCGCGGAAGACATAAAGGACACCTCTTCGGCGACTGCGGTCAAAATACTCCACGCCGTCCCAGTGAATGCCATCCGGTCTTTCTGAGACATGGTAAAGATCCGCATCGCGGATAAGCGGGCGCAGCTTCTCCTTATACAGTGCGAACTCCGCCTTTGCTGCGGCATGTTCTTCCGCAGTCCACGTATTCGTATCCTGCATGATCGTCAGCATACCCATCATGCCGCTGCGCAGCATGTAGCGAAAATTTTCAATCTTTGGCGTTGGCCATTTCTCCACATAGTCTTCCAGCATCGCTGCGGGCAGCACGTGGCTGGCATCATAGAACGCACGGCGGTTGGAGAGCGGATCGTAACTGTCAGTGATGGAGAAGTAGTCGCCATGCGAGGCGCTGCCGAAGTCCACCATTCGGCCCCCATCATTGCATATCTCAAGTAAAAGCTCCGGGTGCTTATGTCGAACCTGGGAATAGATATCGTAGTAGGCGCGCACCGCATGGTAACTGACGTCGGTCGAATTGGGATTATCCGGCATCGCAATGCCGTTGCCGGCAACCGTGGACATCTGGGGCGGGCTTGGGGCCGCATGGGGATGATCGGTGCGGCTGCAGTTTTTCGCAACCACGTATCCGTCGTGTTCCATCATGTCAAGGTGGTACTGGGTGATGATGCGTTCCACCTCTTGCCGGGCGTAATCCCTGGCCGGGGGAAACCCTAAGTCGATGGTCCTTCCCACAAACTCCGCGGGCTGCCAGCCCGGTGGAACATCGGCAACCAGCCAATCCCTGATCTTAGGATCGTACACGTTGAGAGCGCCCGGGCTGTTATCGGTACCGGCCTGCGCCCAGTCCACCCAGATGCCGAATTTCAGGCCGCGCCGGTGGGCCTCACTGACAATAGGTGCAAAGCCGTGCGGGAACTTACTCGGGCTGGGATACCAATCGCCGACGCCGCGAAACCAGCCTGCATCGATGTGGAAGAGTTCGAGGCCAAGCTCGGCGGAATCTCGCACCATACGGAGCGCAAGCGCCTCGTCAATCTGCATGCCGCTTCCCCAACTGTTATTCACCAACGGTGGATATGCGCTGTTCTTCCAGGTCGATGGATTGTTCAGGACCTGCCTTGCCCATGGGCGCAATTGATTGCCCGCACCGTCCGCCCCGCCGCGGAAGCCGCCGACAAACACCGTGGGAGTTGCGAAGGTCTCCTGGGGCAACAGACGAGTGCGAAAAGGCCCTGGATCGGGATCCAGGCCGGCGGCCCCATAAACGGATTCCCCATCACGCTGCAAGGTGAGACGCGTGCGTCCGCTGAACTCTATCCCCACATACCATCCATCCTGGGCGCGATTGTCCCGCTCCACCATGAACCAGGGGATGATTTCGCGTTCGTCCTGATCTCTGGCGTAGGTGCTGGACCTGCCGCTCCAGCGATAGCCCACCGGGACCGGCACTCGATGCGTGCCCACATCCGATGGCTTGCCGGCGCCCTTCTCTACGTACCAATGCTGCAACGGATGGCTCGCCTCCGCCTGGAAGCGGAAGCGAAAGCTGTCCTGGAGCGGCAACCATAGCTCTGAGGGCGAAAGGTTTTCGATCGTGATGGAGTGTTCAACCGGTCCGTATTCGGCCCGTGCCTCCCATTTCCAGGTCAGGCGCAGGCGTGGTGAGGAGCTTTGATAGACAAAGGTTGCCTCGCGTCCGCTGATGTGGCTCTCTCGCTCATCAAGCTTCCAGTGCAAAGACACGGTGCGGCCGTTTTCTTCAACGGAATCGATCAATCGCTCAGAAATGGCATTGGGCCACGCTGGAAAATTCCCGCTCTGCAAGCTGATCATGCGCGGCTCTTGAAGGCCCGCTTGCAGCACCAGGGTGGTTTGCCGGTTATGTATCGAACCCGCCACCTGTGCATCCAGTGCTATGCACGAGGCCAGGAGGACGGCCAGGAGGACGTAGTACTTGTTGTAAAGACTCACCGGGAAAGTCCTTGGACGCGAAGTCGTGCACTGCATGGAGATCATCTGGCGTTACGATCAGCATAGTCTGGTTCGAGTGCCTCACGCTTCCTGCGCTCACCGATTTCCCACCCTGCTTCCCCGCAGCGGCTGGATGGCCCATTCCCCCGATTTCCTGCGGAGGCTTGTGGCGTTGATACACCCCATGCGCCTTTCCTTAATGAAGGGCGGACACGCGGACCTCTCTAGTGTCCTGTCCCTGAAGTTCCTGGAACAATTCGAGAAATCGAAAATGTTCCAGAAACTGCGCTCAGGGGCTGAAGCCCATTTGGTTTTGCAGTGTTTGCGGCACGACTGAAGTCGTGCCCTGATACAAAGCCGAAGAGGAGTTCTTTAACGAACTTTAGGGACGGGACACTAGCACAGCGTGGCAGAAAATCGGGGTCAAGCCGTGTTTTGGCTTGAGTGGGATAGTGGCCCTGGGTATGATCCTCGAACCTTGCTTTGTATTTATCGCGCGACTTTACAGGCTGCGGAAAAGTCGGAAGAGGGATGAAAATGTGTCCCTCAGTGGCTAAAGCCGGACCTGTTTACAACCATTTCCGTACGGGCTGAAGCCCGTACCCTTCACTTTCGACTGTGCCGTAAATCATTGCTACCAGGTCGGGCTTTACAGGCCTTGTGAGAAGCGGGGAGAAACCGCAGGTCCACTGAGCTACGCTCCGGTCCTAATGACAAACGAGTGGGGGGGCATGGTAGCCCACTCAAGCCAAAGTACGGCTTGAATGGGGCACCCAAAGCTTTTGTTGCGATTGTAATTTTTTCCTTCACTCGCCGCCGCGAGTCGGCCGGTCGGGATGCGGCCTCATGGCAGTTCGGCGAAGCGATCTTCAATTTTGAATACGACGTGACTTCGCCTTCGGATTTTCTTGCAAAGGCTTACTTGAAAGGAAAGCTCTCGCGAATTTCATAGAGAGCTCCAGTCGGCCTGGTCACGCTTTCGTACAGAACGAATTCCTCAGCGACAAAACCGGTAAATGCAGGTTGGCGGTGGATCCTGGATTTCAGTTCATGCAGCCCGCGCATTCGTCCTTTGCCCTTGGTGCGGGCGAGTGTCACGTGGGGATGATATGGACGAGTTTCTGGGATGAATCCGCAAACGCCTGTCGCTGCGGTGACGCGTTGTTGCAGTGCGAGCAGTTCAGGCGTGAGACCGACGCCCGCGAAAAATACTCCGGCGCGCTCAAACAAACCCAGTCCCTCCAGTTGAATGGGAACGGAAGGCGAGCGCAGCTCGAAAAGTCGCGCGACCGTGCATTGGTATTGTTCCTGACCGGCATTCCCAAGAAATTGCAGCGTAATATGCCAGGATTCCGGCGCGGACCAACGCAGGCCGTCTGCGCTCGATTGCAGCCGGACCGAGATCGCCGAGAGCTCGTCGATCACCGCAGCAGCCAGTGGAATGCCGGCAAACAGACGCATACGAGGGAGGCGCTCCTACAGCCCCGGCGTCTCGCCGGGACTCAACAAATGGGAGAGCCTATCAAGAAAAGGCGCTTGGCTTTTCAGAATCCGTTCTTTCGCCTCGGCGATAGAAAACCAGGCTCCTCGATCCACTTCTGGAATCTCGATTAGCCGGCCGGTTCGCGGCGGCCACTCCACTTGACAGCGGTTGCTGATTAGCTTGCTGGGGTCGCAGTCCCCTTCGAAGGCCCACGCCGACACCACCTTGCCGCCTGTCTGCTGCACCGCTCCCAGTTCGAGAAAATCCCCTTGTGCAGCGAAGCCTGTTTCCTCCTGGAATTCACGCCTCGCTGCTTCGAGAGCCGGCTCTCCTTCCACGTACTCACCTTTAGAGATAGACCAGGCTCCCAAATCCTTCTTGGCCCAGAATGGACCGCCCGGGTGCACCAGAAAAACTTCCAGGTGGCCATCTTGCCGTCGATACATCAACAGACCGGCACTTCGCTTAGGCATGATAGGTTGTATCCCTCGAGCACACCCGCTCAAGCATGTGCACGCGCCTTGAGCGCCGTCTTGGCCGCCGCCTTCGCCTGCCGGCCGGCCACAAGAAGGGCGCCGGCGTAGCACAGGGCGGCAAGGAGCAGAACCATACGGAAGCCGAAAATCATACCCAGGATCAGGGCCAGCACGGTACCGATGACGGTGAAGAAGCCGTTGACGCCCCAGGCCCAGGCGCCGATCGATGTAGCTTGCGCGCTCGCCAGGCGTAGGCCCAGCGGAAACGGCATACCCAGCGCCAAGCCAAGCGGCGCCACCAGCAACAGCGAGATGGCAACGCGGACGCCCAGCGCGTAGCCAAGAAAGAACTGAAAGACGGGCGGAGTGATGAGCGCAGCCATCGCGATGGCGGCAAGGGCTATCACCAGCGACCGGCGGAGGGAATGGGTTTGATTCATCCGGCCGGCAATCCAAGAACCCACACCGCTAAAAATCAAAAGACCGGCGAGGATGACGGCGTAGGTATAGATAGGCTGCCCCAGGAACAGCAGGAAACGTTGCAGCAATGCAATTTCCACCATGATGTAACCCAGTCCGAGGGCAGCGAAGTAGCCTAGCCAGGCAAGCGGACGCTGCTCCCAGGTTGCTTGCCTATGAAAAACGATGAGCGGCAGCAGAATGCAGGCAGCGGCGATCAACGCCGACTGAACCAGCAGCACCAGCAGCGTTACCTCAGCGATCGGGCGATCTTCGAGCGACATCCGTGCGTCGTCCGGCTTCTTCTGTGAGAACAGGTCCACGATCGTGCGCCAGCGAATGCGCGACCAGCGCATATGTTGGTTGAAAAACGGCTGGTCATCGGTCGCTGGGGCAAGTTGCGCATCGCTGCGGTCATAGATGGCCTGGAGATCGGGCGCTGCCGCAATCTCGTAATAGAGCCTGGACGAAACGTCCGCCTGCTCATCAGGAGAATAGAGGATCTTGGGCCTGAACCCATTGCCGCCGTCGTCCTTCAGCACTTGTCTGATTTGTTGCAGCTGGCTGGGTGGAATCTCGGATTTCTGCAGCAGAAAAACGGCCGCAAAGGATGCCCGGCCCTTGGACCGCTCGCTCTCGGCGGCATTCGTGAAGGCAAACATGTGGTTCGCCACCGAACCCATATTGCGGGCGGCAAAGCTTTCCCGGGCGGTACTAAGCAACCGCGGGATTTGGGCCTCGGGCCGAGTGAAGAAGAGGATTCCGTTCGGAGTCAGGTGGTCAAGGTAATCGTCGAAGGCCTCGCGGGTGAACACGTAGTTCTCGGCGAGGCTGAGTGCGCCGGAGGCTACCGCCGCATTGCTGATGGTGTGCACGGAGATGATCGCGTCGTACTTCTCCTGCGACCGGCGCAAAAAGCTGCGGCCCTCATCGGTCACCAGGTGGACCTCCGGCTGATGAAAGAGGCCGCCCCAGTAATCATTCATGCAATTGGCGACGATGTCGTTGGTCGCAGGGTTGATCTCTACCGCGGTGATGGAGGCGGCCTTCTGCTTCAGCGCCTCCAAAACCTGGTTGCCGCCACCAGAGCCGATAATCAGCACGCGCGCAGCGGGTTTGCCGATGTAAACAATGTCCGAGTCGTCGTCGATTGCTTCGGGATGCTGCTGCAGCACGGTGCGGACACCGGGCCTTAAGTCCTGCATCCCGGTTGCGGCCGTGCCGGCATCGATAATCAACCTGCGGAAGCCGGGCTCGCCGTCTTTTGCCGGGCTCTCGACTACCTGCACCAAGGAGAGCGTGTTCCAGGCCGCGTAGATCGGGCGGATGGGCGAACTCTGCTTGTTGGCGCTGACGTGGATCGGCAGCCATTGGCTGGAGCGAAAGCTTACGGCCAGCAGCAAGATTGCGGCTACAGCTGCGCCCGCGGCAAGAAACTTTTGAGACGGCCAGGAGAAACTGAGAGCGGCCAGCGCTCCGATGAAAGCGGCAATGACCACGCTCCCCGATCCGCCAAAGCGTGGCAGCACCAGGGTGATGAGGCCGCAACCCAGCCCTGCTCCAACCAGATCGAATGCGTAGAGGCGGGTAACCTCGCGCCCGCCTCGCGTGAGCAGCAGGGATATCCCCAGCCCAGAGCAGAAAAACGGCAGCGCCACCACCACTAGATAGATGGGCATGAAGAGAAACTGGCGGCGATCGACAGCGATCGAGAAAGGGTCAAAAGGAATGCGCTGCATTAGCCAGAAGGTCAACAACGTCGAGCACGCGAAGCACAGCGAACAGCTAGCCAGGCTGCGGCCAAGATCCGCGCGCTCACGCAGGCGCGCCCAGAGAGCCAGTGTGACTCCCGAGGCCCCAAAGCCGAGCAGCGCTGTCGAGATCACTAGAAAGCCAAAGTGATACCAGAGGGAAACGGAGAGGACGCGGGTGAGCGCCAGTTCCAGAAGCAACGTGGCCAGTGAAAGCAGCAGCAAGCCGGTGAACTGAAGCGGATGGATTGGATTGTCGGCAGTACGAGATTCGGGAAGAGACATTTTGCATCCCTCCTTGAAGTCTTCTTTCAAGTCGCGGCAGCCCGACGCAGCAAGCTCTATCCCGCCCAATCTTTTCACAGATCGGCCTCATGCCTGCATTCTTATTTCTGCTGGATTTTGGCCGTCAAGGAGTACGAGATGGCCGCCGCGTCGCCATCCTAGCCCGGATAGGGTTCGTTGGGCTTCACGATTCGGATGCGATGATCCGTAAACTTGTAATGCGCCCCCGGCAGCTCGAGCTTTGGCATATGGCAGGACACGCACTTATCTTTAGAGACCGGACAGGCTTTCGCTCCGGGTTTTCCGCCCGCATGGCAGGCTAGACATTTGGGGTCGATATTTATCTTTTCAGGGTTGAAGTCGTGGTGCGGATTATGGCACGCCAGGCAGCTGATGCGTGCGTCCTCCGGATCAAAACATTTGCTGCCCGTCAGGCGGTAAGGCTGAAAGCGGATGTTCGCAATACTGGGGTTGGGCTGCATGGCTATTTCCTCCCAGGTGCGGTGACACTGGCCGCAAAACTCGGACGCCTGTTCCGCGGAGAGCCCGATTAGCCTGGAAAGTTCCTTAGGCACCGCAGATTGGCCGAGCAGCATCCCTGCAAGATGCACTTCGGTTGCTTCATGACAGCGCTCGCATTGCACCCCCGGAATCAACTTGTCCAAAGTGAGTTGTCTTCCCTGAACCGCGTTCGTGGCATGGCATCCAAAGCAACGCACCTTTTCGTCGCGATGAATCAATCGTCCGGCCGCTTCGTTTATGTCGGCTGGTGTCAAACCTTCATAGCCAATCGTGGGCCCGAGGCCTTCGAGTTCGCGGAACCAACTCACGCGGCTCTCATACAGCTCGCCATCTTTTTCCAGAATGTAGGTCTGGCCTAACGCCGAACTGGCGCCCATCGCCCATCGGATGGGCAGAGCGACGGTACTGGCTCCGTCCGTAACCGTGTACTCGCTCTGGTTCCCATGCCGATCGATTCGGTAGGAGTATTTTCCAACGTTCGTGGTAAGCACAGAATGATCGGTGAGGACTTTGCTTTCCTCCACCGTCTCGAGCGCGTGCGCCATGTATGTCGTCGGCTGAGTAAGTGCCTCCACGTGACAACGGGAACAGGCTCCCGGTCCCGCAGAGATCGCTTGGGCGACCATGGTTACGGGCCAAAGCAGCCACATCACTAGGCCAAACTTTGTCATGACCAACGCAGCAATAGAGGGTGGACCTACCCGTTGTCAGGCTAGCTAGTTCCTCGTCTCTAGACGGTGTAGACGCCGCTAAAAGTTGCGAATGACAAACGATCAAAGGCCAAATTGCTGGATGGAAGCAAAACATAACAATGAAATTGTTCATTCGACCATGTTGCAAGATCCGCGATGACAAAAACCTTATTGCCTCGTCTAATAAAATCGCCTTGGAGAATGGATGGGCTCCGCACGCATGCCATTACGATGGATAGATGGCAAATCTTTCCATCAGAAAACTGCGAACCTGGCTTGTGCTGGCAGCATTCATTTGTCTGTGGGACCTTCCCTCTTTATCCGCGCAAGCGACAGCCGCCAGCTACGCCTTGCGCGGCACCCTGGTCACGCCCGCCGGCATCGTCGAAAGTGGAACCATTCTCATTCGCCAGGGCAAGATCGTCGCTGTGGGCACACATGTGGAACTGCCCCCGAACGAGACTGTAGTCGATACCCATGGGGTCATCGCACCCGGGTTGATCGACCTGCATAACCATCTCACCTACAACGTTTTTCCTCGCTGGCACCCGATAGAGGAGTTCGGCAACCGCTACGACTGGCAGCAGAAGCCGATTTACCAGACCCTGATTGAGTCCCCGCATGCATCCATGGTGGCAGACGGCCTGGAATGCGAGATGGAGCGCTACGCCGAGATCAAGGCACTCTCCGAAGGTGAAACCTCCGCGGTCGGCAGTTTGACGGATGCCTGCAGCGCCGGCCTAGCGAATAATCTCGACACCGAAGCTGACTGGCATGTCGCGTACAACGTATTTCCTCTGCAGATGTCCGAAGGCGAGTTGGCCCCGATTCGACAGCAACTGGCAAACCATCAACTGCACGCCTTTCTGATTCACCTCTGCGAAGGCGGTCATCTCGACGCCTCGGCGGCGCGAGAGTTCACCATGCTGAAGGGCCGCGGCCTGCTGGTACCGGGGGTCGCGCTCATTCACGGCGTCGCGCTACAGCCGGATAACTTCGCCGAGATGGCCGCGCATGGAGTCAGCCTGATCTGGTCGCCGCGCAGCAACCTTGAGCTTTACGGCAGTACCGCCGATGTGGCCGCGGCCAAAGCCGCACACGTCAAGATCGCCCTGGCGCCGGACTGGAGCCCCACCGGCAGCGACGGTCTGCTGGCCGAACTGAACTATGCCGCCGCCTGGAACGATACGCAGGAGCCGCGTCCATTTACCGATCGCGAGCTGTTCACGATGGCTACTTCCATTCCTGCCGAGCTGGTTGGCGCAAGGGATCGTATTGGCGTCCTCGAACCCGGCCATGACGCCGACCTGCTGGTCCTTCGTCCGGAAACAGCTTCTTCAAAACACGATGCGTACTGGACGCTAACGCATGCAACCGCTTCGCAGGTCACGCTGGTGACGGTCCACGGAGCGCCACTCTATGGCGATCCTGATTTGCTGGCAAAATTGGCTTCGTCACATACGGTTGAGCCGCTCGAAGTGTGCGGCACCACCAAATCCCTTCTCTTCAGCGGCGCCCACGGAGACGTGGACGCCTCCGATGAAACCTGGGCGCACACTGCGGCAACGCTCGAAACCGCCCTCCGTCACTACGGGCGGAATCTCGCACCGCTGGCGGAGTGCGGCCAATAACCCGCTCAGGCTTCGCCGATGCACTCTTTCCATAGGTCCGGACGGATACTCTGAAATTTCGCGATCAGGTCGATACACTCCTGCGAATGCAGATCGACTATATCGATGCCCTGCTCGCGCAGCCAGTACATTCCGCCCTGGGCATTGACGCTGTCGCCCACGATCACCTGGCGGAAGCGAAACTGATAGATCAAGCCACTGCAGTACCAGCACGGAGCCAGCGTCGTGACCAGGATGGTGTCATGCCAGTTGGGGCGGCGCCCAGCGGCCCGAAAGGCGTCGGTCTCGCCGTGCAAAGAGCCATTGCTTTCCTGCACCAGGCGATTGTGCCCCACACCCAGCAGCGTGCCATCGGTGTGGAAGATGGCTCCGCCCACGGGAACGCCGCCCTCGGCGAACCCAATGCGCGCCTGTTCTAACGCGACAGCCAACATGCCATGTGCATCCAGAGTACCGACGACCGGTTCCATCTCCGGAGCCTAACATCGGCAGTCCACTCAACTCAACCGTCTTTACAGCTTGCGGAAAAGTGCTGCCTCGAGGGGGAATTGTCCCTCAGCGGCTAAAGCCGGATTCATGGCAAAGCATTTACGTACGGCCTGAAGGCCGTACCCTTCAGAAAAATGAGTTTTTCCGCAGCCTGTTTAGTGGGCGATGACCTTTTCGCCGCCGCGCGGATCGTTCTTCTGCAAGAAGAACGTGAGGCAGAACATGGAGCCCGCGGCTACGGTCAGGAGCCAAAATGTGTCGATATAGGAAAGAGTGGAAGCCTGTAGTTGAAGTGTTCGATAAACCTGCCCATAAGCCCCATTGAGCGCATCGTGCGCGCTAAGGCCGCCGTGCCTTAACTGTTCCGCCAGGCCGTTTACGGTGCTGCGGAAGGCTGGATTGCCCGCTGTAATATTGCTGCCGATCCTCTCCTGATGGAACTGGTCACGCCGCGCGAGCACCGTGGTGACCACGGAAGTCCCTACACTGGCGCCAATGTTCCGCATAAAGTTCACCAAACCGGCGATCGCGTTGTTCTTCTCCTTAGGCATGCCGTAATAAGCAGCGGCCGTCGTCGGGATAAACACCAGGCCCAAGGGCGCGTATTGAGCGATGCGCAGCCAGGTAGCCGAGCTGAAACTAATCAGAAGATCGATGCGACGCGTCGATAGGTACATGCTTCCGGTTAGCAACAGCCATCCCGTGGCGATCAAATAACGGCCCTGAAAGCGGCCCGCCAGCATGCCGATGAAAGGCAGCGCGCCCAGCAAGACGAAGCCCGCCGCGGAAAGAACCATGCCCGCCGACTCAGCCGTATAACCCATGTTGGCTTGCAGGAACTGGGGCACCAGCACCGTGGTCGCGAACGACATGCCGCCAACCACGAACATCATCATGCTGGACGTAGTGAAGTTGAAATGTCCAAATAGCCTCACATCGACGATGGGGTTCTTTTGATAGAGCTCCCAAATCACCAGGGTCGCCAGGCAGACAGTGGCAATCACAGTCAAAGTGACAATAAAGTGGGAACCGAACCAATCGTCTTCCTGGCCCTTGTCGAGCAGGATCTGCAAAGCCCCCACACCCAGGGCAAGCAAGGAGAAACCAACATAGTCGAGCTTGACACGCTTGCCCAGAGCCCGCGCCCGGGTGAGATAAGGCGGATCTTCCACCAGCTGGTAAACCAAAATAAGTGCCAGGATGCCTACCGGCAGATTCATCAGAAAAATCCAGCGCCAAGTGTAGTTGTCGGTGATCCAGCCGCCGAGGGTGGGACCAATCGAAGGGGCGAAGATCGCTGTGACCCCGTACAGAGAAAAGGCCAGTCCACGCAGGCGGGGCGGAAAGGTGTCCGCAAGGATGGCCTGCGCCATGGGCTGCAAGCCGCCCCCACCAGCGCCCTGCACGACGCGGGCGACCAATAGAATTCCCAGGCTGGGCGCAATTCCGCAGGCAAGAGAGCTGACGGTGAAGATGACGATGCAGGTCATGAAGAAACGCTTGCGGCCGAAGACGCTCACCAGCCAGCCGCTAATGGGCAGAACAATGGCATTCGAGACCAGGTAGGACGTGAGCACCCAGGTGCTCTGGTCCTGACTGGCGCCCAGGTTTCCCGCGATATGGGGCAGCGCGACGTTGGCAATGCTGGTATCGAGCACTTCCATGAAGGCCGCCAACGAAACCACAAAGGCGATCAGCCAGGGGTTTGTTTTGGGCTTCCAATCATGATCTGCCTGCGTCAGTGTAGTAGCGGCGGCGGCGCTCATTCGTTCTCTATACCTTTGGTGTAGCCTGTGTAGGTGCGGTGACGATCACGTTTTCGGCTTTCAACACAGGCCCGATGAGCGGCAGACAACTCGCCGTAATGGATGCGAAAAAAGAAAAGTTGATTCGAATTCTGCTCACTTGGTAGGTTACTACTCCCGCTACGAGGGGACCGGCGGTCTTATAATTGACATGAGCAAAGCCTCCTTTTTAGGATGGTGTTTGAGTTTCCGCAGCGCTTGTGGTGGGCTTGGCGGGAAATTGTCAAGATTAGATTGATCACCACGATCGAAATACGCCGTCAAATGCCTTGTCAGCGATGATCATAGTCAAAGACGTAACAAAAAAGTACGCTCGCGCGGTCGCCGTCGATCACGTTTCATTCTCCGTAGCCAAGGGCCAAATCGTTGGCTTTCTCGGACCCAATGGCGCCGGAAAAACAACGACGATGCGCATTCTCACCTGCTTTCTACCCCCATCGTCGGGTACGGCTTCGGTCGCAGGCTTTCGACGTGCTTGAACAGCCCTTCGAAGTCAAGAAGCGCATCGGGTATTTGCCCGAGACTCCTCCCCTTTATCCCGAGATGGAGACTGCCGAATATCTGCGCTTTGTGGGCAAGCTGAAAGGCCTGTCAGGCGCTGAGCTCGAAAAGCGCATCGACTACGTCTGTGACCGCTGCTTTGTGGCGGATGTCAAAAGCAAGCTTCTGGGCAAGCTCTCCAAAGGCTATCGCCAACGGGTGGGGCTGGCGCAGGCCATCATCCATAACCCTGATGTGTTGATCCTTGACGAGCCCACGGCGGGTCTCGATCCCAAGCAGATCAACGAAACGCGCGACCTGATCAAGAGCCTGGCCGGGGACCACACGATCATCCTCAGCACCCATATCCTGCCCGAAGTCGAACAGACCTGCGAGCAGGTCATCATCATTAATAAAGGCAAGCTGGTAGCGACCGACTCGGTGCGCAACCTGCAGGCGCGGACACGCGGCGCCGAGACGCTTCTGCTCGAGGTGACCGCTCGCGAAGGCCAACCGGAATCCGTGCTGGTGCAACAGAAGCTCGAGGCCGTCCCTGGAGTGAGCCGCGTAGTGTGTACCGAGCGCAAAGAGCAGGGTCTGGTCTTTGAAGTGGAGAGTCAAAAAGGGCAGTTGGTACGAGGAGACCTGGCGCGCGCCGTGGTCGGTTCAGGTTGGGATCTCTATGAACTTCGTCCCGCCGCAAGAAGTCTGGAAGAGATCTTCCTCCAGCTCACCGGCAGCGAAGCGCCGGCCGAGGCCGAGAAAACTACTCCGAATGAGCCGCAACCATGAGAAATACCTGGACCATTTGCAGCAAAGAACTGCGTAGTTATTTTGTTTCTCCCGTCGCTTATCTGCTGTTGACCATGTTCGGCCTGATCTTCGGTTTCTTCTTCTGGAATGCCCTGGGTTATTTCGTGATCGAGGGGATGGAGATGCAGCTGCGCGGCCAGGCATTCCCCATGAATGTCAACGAGCAGATCATCCGTCCGCTGCTCTCCAATGTCAGTGTGGTCGGCCTCTTCTTTATCCCTATGATCACCATGCGCCTCTTCGCCGAAGAGAAGCGCACGGGGACGATCGAACTGCTGACCACCTCCCCGATCCGCGATGTCGAAGTCATCCTGGGTAAGTGGCTGGCAGCTCTGATCCTCTACGCGTGTCTCCTTCTGTTTACCGCGCTCAATTTCGCCTTTCTCTTCCGCTACGGTAACCCGGACTGGAAGCCCCTGGCGGTGGGCTACCTGGGCCTTCTGCTCCAGGGAGGCACGCTGCTTGCGCTGGGAACTTTTATTTCGACGCTGACCAAGAATCAAATCATTGCCGGCGCCGCCACCTTTGGCGTTTGCCTCTTGCTGTGGGTGCTGGAGTGGTCGAGCGGCTATGATTCGTCCACCTGGGCCCGGGTACTTGCTTATCTCTCCGTCATTACCCACTTCGAATCCTTCGCTCGAGGGGTGATCGATTCCAAAGACGTCATCTTTTATCTCAGCGGGATCTTCCTCGGGCTCTTTCTCACTGCACGCTCGATGGAATCGCTGCGCTGGAGGTCATAGATGGCAAATCAGTGGCTGAGAGCGAGACAGACCAAGTACGGCGCATACGCGGGCATCTATCTGCTGGTGGTGCTGGCCATCCTGGTGGTAGTGAACATCCTTGCAAACCGCTATAACAAGTCCTTCGATACCACCTCGAATAAGCGATACAGCCTCTCGGAACAAACGCAAAAGATCGTGAAGGGGCTGAAGCAGAATGCGACCATCACCTACTACAACCAAAGCACGCGTTTTGCGGAAGGCAAAGACCTGCTCGATGAGTATGCGAATCTTTCCCCCAAGGTGCACGTCGCGTATGTCGATCCGGATAAGAGTCCGGAGCTAGCGCGCGCGGCGGGAATTCGCAATTTCGGCACCGCGGTAGTGCAGGTGGGCGCTAAGAAAGAGATTGCGAAAGATATGACGGAAGAGGGCATCACCGGGGCCTTCATCCGCGATCTCAAAGGCACTACGCGTACGGTATGCTTTGTGACCGGCAGCGGAGAGCATCAGATCGACAATACTGAGCGCGACGGCCTTTCCCACTTCAAAGACCTGCTGGCCCGTGATGAATACCAAGCCAAATCAATTGACTTGCTGCAAAACGCTACCGTGCCAACGGACTGCACGACGGTGGTCATCGCAGGCCCCACCCACGATTACCAGCAGCCTGAGGTAGATGCGATCAAGAACTACGTCGAAGGGGGCGGCCGGGCTTTCTTTATGCTCGATCCGCCGATTCAGTTCGGAAGCTCTGAGATCGCTGCCAATGATGTGCTCACCGGTCTGCTTGCGAGCTGGGGAGTGACCCTGGACAAGAATATGATCCTCGACCTGAACCCTGTGGGGCAGCTTGCCGGACTTGGTCCCCAGGTGGTGCTGGTCACCAGTTACGGCTCGCAGCCGATTGTCTCTGATATGCGGGGAAGCGCTGTAGGCATTCCTCTCTCCCGCTCTCTGGAGATAAAGGATTCGGGCAAGACCAGTGTACAGAAGTTATTTGACTCGTCGGGGAGCAGCCTGGCCACCAGCAATCTAAGTTCTCCCGAGGTCAGCGTCGCCGATCCCAAGAACCGAAAGGGGCCGTTTACCATCGCTGCGGCGGGCACGTACAACACCGGTAAGGAGAACTCGCAAGGCCGCTTCGTGGTGATCGGGAGCTCCTCCTGGGCAGCCAACCGCTTCCTTGGTTTCAACGGCAATGGCGACCTGGCATTGAACGCGATGAACTGGCTTTCCTCGGACGAGGACTTGATCTCCATTCGTCCCAAACAGCAGGAAGATCGGCGCATCACGATGACCCGGGCGCAATTGATCCTGGTGAGAACTGTCAGCCAATTTGTGCTGCCTCTGCTCGTGATCATTGCCGGAACCATGGTTTGGTGGAAGAGGCGATAAGAGCCGGACTTATGAATTTCCGCGGTTTGATTGTCGCTGTTGTGATTCTTGCCGGGCTCGGCGGCGTCCTTTACTGGTCGCAGCACCGCAAGCCGCCTGAAGAGACCGCGGCCGCACCGGCCAGTACCGCGCCTGTGATCCTGAAAGTCAACGCGGCGGACGTAACACAGATCACCATTAGGCAGAAGCAATCCACTCCAGTCACTCTGGAAAAGGCGGACTCTACTAAGTGGCAGATCACCGAACCTAAGCCCTACCGGGCCGACCAGGAAACGGTCGCAAGCATGCTGTCCACCCTATCGGGGTTGAGTGCAGATCGAGTGGTGGAGGATAAGGCATCCGACCGCAAGCAATATGGATTAGATCCGGCCGTGGTCGAATTGGATATTACCGGTAAAGGCCAAGGGACCCGGCAGTTGCTTCTCGGTGACGACACGCCTGCAGGCGGGGACGTTTACGCTGCGCTGGCAGGGGATCCCAGGGTTTTCACGATCTCCAGTTACAACAAGACCAGTCTCGCCAAAAGCCTGAATGACCTGCGCGACAAGAGCCTGCTGACGGTCGACGCCGACAAGGTCAGCCGGGTGGAACTGATTAGAAAAGGTCAGGAGATAGAGTTCGACCGCACCAAGGACGGCTGGCAGATTCTGAAACCGATGTCGTCGCCAGCGGATAGCTCTGCCGTCAACGACCTGGTGCGCAGTTTGACGAGTGCAACGATGCAACTCAGCGCCACTTCGACCACTGATCCTACAGCTGAGTTTTCTCGCGCAACTCCGGTCGCAACCGCGAAACTCACTGGCGACAGTGGTGTACAGACACTCGAAGTGCGCAAAAACAAGGACGACTACTACGCCAAATCGAGCGTCGTCAACGGAGTCTTCAAAGTTGACTCGAGTCTCGGAACCGCACTCGATAAGAAGGTAGACGACTTCCAAAAGAAGAAATAGTACTTGGGATTTCTCCCCGCAACCAACCGACGGGTGCCCCATCGGTTGGTTGCGGGGAGAAATCTTAAAGCATTGGCTTCAAATCTCTACCCGCAGATCGCCGCCGCTCATTCTAGCCGGCTTCTCGATGTTAAGCATGCCCAGCAAGGTGGGAGAAATGTCCCGCAGGGACCCGCCCTCGCGCAGCCGGTACTTGCCCGCATCGTCGCTGACCAGGATCACGGGCACCGGGTTGGTGGTGTGCGCGGTGTGCGGTCCGCCGGACACCGGATCGATCATCAACTCGGCGTTGCCGTGATCCGCAGTGATCAGCATCGACCCGCCTCTCTGCTTGAGTGTCTGATAGATGCGTCCCAGGCAAGCGTCAATCGTCTCCACACCTTTAACGGTTGGCTCGATCTTGCCCGAGTGCCCCACCATGTCGGCGTTGGCAAAGTTCACCACCACCAGATCGAAGGCCGGATCGCCAATGGCCTTGATCACCGCATCCGCAATCCCTGATGCGCTCATCTCCGGCGCCAGATCGTAGGTCGCCACTTTTTGCGAAGGAATCAGCACGCGATCCTCGCCGGGAAAGGGCTTCTCGATGCCGCCGTTGAAGAAGTAGGTCACGTGCGCATACTTCTCTGTCTCGGCAATGCGCAGGTTGCGCAGATTCGCCTGGGCCAGCATATCCGCCAGGAGATTCTCCATCGACTCAGGCAGGATGACTATAGGTAGGGTGAACTGCTTGTCATACTGCGTCATGCAAACGTAGTGCAGCCGGTTCGGTACCTCGGATCGCGGTATGGCCTGGTCGAGGTCTTCCGCCCCGGGCAGATCCTTGCCGTCATTTTTGGTCAGGCCGCTATTTCGTGCCAGCACGCGCGTGATCTGCCGGACCCGGTCGGCGCGATAGTTAAAGCAGATGCAGGCATCTTCATCGCGTAGCGGGCCTACTGGTCTTGCTTGCTCGTCGAGCACCACAAAGGGCTCCACGAACTCGTCGGTCACGCCGTTGTGGTAGCACTCCTTGACCCGTGCCATGGGATCGGCATACGCGCCGCCTTCGGTAACGCCAACGATTGCGTCAAAGGCTTTCTTGGACCGCTCCCAGCGGCGGTCCCGATCCATGGCGAAATAGCGGCCGCCTACGCTGGCTGTCTTCCCGACGCCGATTTCTTTGATTTTTGCCTGCAACTTTTCGAGGTAGCCCACTCCACTGGTAGGAAGCGTGTCGCGACCATCGAGGAAGGCGTGCACAAAAACGCGCTCCAGGCCGTGCTGTTTTGCCGCTTCCAACAAGGCGTAGAGGTGGGCCTGTTGGGAATGCACTCCGCCGTCGGAGACCAACCCCATCAAGTGCAGAGCGCGTCCCTTCTCGCCGGCATGCTTCAGCGCCGCCACAATCACTGGATGGCGGAAGAATTCGCCGGAGCGAATCAGATCGTCGATGCGCGTGATGTCCATGTGCACCACGCGGCCGGAGCCGATGTTCAGGTGGCCCACTTCGCTGTTGCCCATCTGGCCATCGGGCAAGCCCACGAAGTGGTCCGAAGCATGAAGCAGACTGTTAGGAAACTCCGCCAACAGCTTGTCGTAGGTTGGCTTACGGGCCAGCGCTACCGCATTGGCGAATTGCTCCGCACGGTAACCCCAGCCATCCAGAATCGTCAGCACTACCGGCTTTTTCAGCGACACGTCTACTCCCCGGCGTTCACGGCTTCGCGGCCGAGGAACTCTGCTCCCTGCCCCAGCTCCTCCTCGATGCGCAGCAGCTGGTTGTACTTGGCAATACGATCCGTGCGCGAGGCGGAGCCGGTCTTAATCTGGCCCACGCCCGTGGCCACGGCCAGGTCGGCGATGAAGGTGTCTTCCGTCTCGCCACTACGGTGGGACATGACGGAGGTGTATCCGTAGCGGCGGGCCAGCGCGATCGCTTCGAAGGTCTCGCTGATCGTGCCAATTTGATTGACCTTGATCAGGATGGAGTTGGCCACGCCCTGCTCGATGCCTCGCTGCAGGAACTCGGTGTTGGTCACGAACAGATCGTCGCCGACCAACTGCACCTTGTCGCCCAGCTGCTCGGTCAGGAACTTCCAACCCTCCCAATCATCCTCGGCCAGCCCATCTTCGAGCGAGATAATCGGATACTGCCGCACCCAGCTCTCATAGAATTGCGTCATCTCTTCACTGGTCTTCTCGCTGCGATCGCTCTTCTTGAAGACGTAAAGCTTCTTTTCTTTATCGTAGAACTCGCTGGATGCCGGGTCGAGCGCAATCGCGACCTCTTCGCCGGCCTTGTATCCTGCCAGCTCAATCGCCTCCAGGATGACTTCGATGGCTTCCACATTGGACTTCAACGAGGGGGCAAATCCGCCTTCGTCGCCCACCGAGGTGCTATATCCTCGCTTCTTCAATACGCCCTTCAAGGTGTGGAAGACCTCCACACCCCAACGCAGCGCGTCGCTGAAACGCTCCGCACCCACCGGCATCACCATGAACTCCTGAAAGTCCACATTGTTATCCGCATGGGCTCCGCCGTTGATGATGTTCATCATCGGCACCGGCAGCACCGATGCATTCACCCCGCCGAGGTAGCGGTAAAGCGGGATCTGCAGGGCGTTGGCTGCAGCCCGCGCACAGGCCATGGAAACCGCCAGGATCGCGTTGGCCCCCAGCTTCCCTTTGTTTTCCGTGCCGTCCAGGGCAATCATCGTGGCATCGATCAGGCGCTGGTTGGCCGCATCCATGCCCGTCAGTTCGGGGGCCAGAACGCTCTCTACATTTTCGACCGCGTGCAGCACTCCCTTGCCCAGGTAGTGCGCCTTGTCGCCGTCGCGCAGTTCCACCGCCTCGTGCTCACCGGTGGAGGCCCCGCTGGGTACAGCTGCCCGGCCCATGGCTCCGCCCGCGAGAAGCACATCGGCTTCTACCGTAGGATTCCCTCGGGAATCCAGTATCTCGCGTGCGTGAATGGCAACAATCTCGGTCATATCACTCCTTGAAATGCGATGTCGTAAACGATCCTTGAGGCGAGGGCGGCGATCGACGGCAATTGTTTTTCCATCCACTCCGCCGATTGTGCTGATGAAACTCTCCATCTCCGCGCCAGACCCCGGCATATCGAATTCTAACAAAGGCTATTGCGCCTTCTCGTGGAGCACGGATTGGCGCGGTGCATGTTACCCCCGTGGTTCTTTCCTTTTGTTGTTAGACTAGTAGATGCAAGCTTGAACTAATCTGTAAGTGCAGTGTTACTACTGTAGAAGCAGCTTAGGTGCAGCGATGACAAAGACACGGTTTTCCCTGATAGCAGCGGCCCCATTGGTTTTGAGCACAACCTTTCTCTCTGCGCAATCTGCTCCGGCCGACGCCGGGCAGGCGGCTAAGCCAAGTCCCTATCAGGGCGTCTCCGTGCCGCCGGCGAATGACGTGATCACCACCACAGAGCAGGCGCCCGCCGCGCCTGCGGTAGTTACCCAGCCTGCACCTGCAGCCGCCCCAACACCGGCACCAGCCCCTGTGCCGGCTGCCACCAGCAATCCGGACGCTGGCATCATCGAAACACCGCTGCCGCCGTCCGCGGCGGAGAACACGCCCCACAGTTCGACCACTCTCAATGCGCGGGGCTTTGATACTTCTAAGGACAACACCGACGAGGGCATCGTCACTTATGTTCCAGGGCCGACGAACGCGTTACCGGAAGGAACTGTCTTCCGGGTGAGCATGCTGCAGGATATCAACTCCTACGGTGTCGCCCCGAATACACCTTTCAGTGCCCGGGTCACCATGGACATCACGCGCAACGGCAAGGTGGTTGTGCCTGTGGGTTCGGAGCTGCACGGTAGAGTCGTATACGCCACATCGGCCAACCGCCTCCACGGCGGCTCCAGCCTTCACCTCCGTGCCGAAGAATTTGTCCTACCCGACGGTACCCGCTACCACGTGCATGCTCAAGTCATCGATACGCAAGGCTCCGACACTACCGCCAAGGGCGAAGGGAACATTGTGCCCAGCGCGCAAGTGAAACGAAACCTCGCTGTACTAGGCGCGGGCGCCGGCGGAGGAGCTATCGTAGGTGCTGCGATTGGGGGCGGAGTGGGCGCGATCGTGGGCTCGGCTATCGGCGCCGGCGCAGCCACCACGCATTGGTTGCTGGTGAACAGATCGGCCAACCTTCCGGCTTCTTCCATCCTGGTCTTCAGCCTCACCGATCCCATGGCTCTGAACCCGGTTCAGGACCAGAAGACTGAGTTGCTGCCTCAGACCTTTTGAGAGAGTTGAAGGAAACTGCAGATCCCCGTTCGGCTTCGCTCGGAGGTGTCGGCTGTTCTTAATTTCTTTCAGGTTTTGGTGGCCGGAAAGCTCTGAAGAGCGTCGGCGAATCAAGCATCCTCGGGGTCCTTCGACTGCGCGCCCAAAGTCCTTTGTTAAACGATGTATCTGCGGCGCTTCGCTCAGGATGACGGTCTTGTGGGAGTTTTGACAAAGCGTCCGGTCGGGTGTTCAAAACTCAGGAATCAAAAAAGTCACAGCCTCTGCCCGACAACAAATCCCTTAAGCAAGTTTCTCTGTGGGAACGCGCTCCAGCAGGCGCCGCCAGGTCTTTTGGTTGACTCTGTGGCTCTTCTTTAAATCTTCCAGGATACGTTCGAAGTCAGCGTGGCCATGCAGCCTGTTCCACGCTGGATTCTTTGAGAACCAGGGATAGTTCTCGTTCCCCAGGTAGATTGCGCGCCGCAGCCAGTGCAGCGCCTCGCTCTCATCCCCCTCCACAGCAAAGTAGGTCGCGAGCCGGTAGGCCATCTCGCTATCAACCTCCGCAGCGGAAAGCGAATCTTCCTCGATCAGCGAGGTAGCCCGCTCGCGCTCCCCTACCTGCACATAGCACAAGGCCAGCGTGGGGAAAGCAATGCGCATGCTCTCATCGTCGCGGATCACCGCTTCCAGAATCCCGATCGCCTGTTGCATGTCTCCCTGGCGCATTCTCTGGTACGCGACCGAGGTACGCAGCAAGGGGTGCCTCGGTTCCAGAGTCAGTCCCTTCTGCAGCTCTTCCTCCGCAAGTTCCAGCTGGTTCTGATATTGGTAGACCCGCGCCCGGTGGTTATAGATGATCGGCGCGTTGGAGGGATTCAGCTGCAGGGACCGATTGAACTGCTGCAGGGCTTCTTCATACATTCCATCCAGGCGAAGCGTCTGGCCGGCCACCAGGTGCACATCCCAGTTATTGTCCGCAGTCAACAGCAGGTGCTCAATGCCATGTCGGGCGCTTTCCTTCTCTCCGCGGGAAAGCAGCATGTAGACGCGATAAAGGTTCGCTTCCAGCGAGCCGGGATCGATTTCGAGAGCACGGTCAAAGCTGCGGCGCGCTGCCAGGAGGTGCAGTTGGCCGCCCAGGCCGTGGCGCACGTATTGCAGCTGGGTAATGCCCAGACCGCTCCACCCCGGAGCAAATTCCGCGTCGCGCGCCACCACACTCTCAAACATCTCCCGCGCCTTGTCCAGGTCGCCGCGGGCTCCAGAGCGCGACATGAACGAGGAGAGCAGCGCCCGGGCCTGGAGGTACTCCTCCGACAATGCCTCCGCCAGGGGCGCGCTGTGGGTCGACTCGCCGCTCTGTTGCAGTTTGCCCAACCCCTGCAGGGTGGCGAAGACTTCATTGCAAATCTCCGTCTGCACCGCGATGAGGTCGAAGGAAGGCACACTGATGGTGCCGCCGGCGCGCACGCACTGCCCCGGCACGTCCAGCAGTTGCCAGTTGAGATCGAAGCCTTGCTCTGAACGCATGAAATTGCCCGCCAGCACGAACTGCACCAGCAGCTTCTTTCCCACGGACAACGGATCCATCTGCTGCATGGGCACGGGCAGCTGCATCAGCGAACTCGAAGGCCGCACCACCAGCGAAGACATGCGGGCCAGCCGCGCGGCAATGGCATCCGCCAGAGCGTAGCCGTACAGTGGGGATTCACCTGTCTGGCCGAAGTTCTGGAAGGGCAGCACGAGAATCGTATTCTGCTTCTGCTGCAGATCGGCCGACTCGCGAAAGCGCTCTGCCAGCATGGAAAGAAATCCGGTGGCCCGCTTCTCCCGCTCAGCCGCCGGCACTTGTATATTGGTTGCCGTGTCGCCCGGGAGGATACCGGTCTCGAACTGCATGGTCTTCATGATGGTCCTCAAGGCTTCGCGCAGATCGGCAGCCGAGGAATAGCGCCCGCTGGGCGTCTTGTGCAGGCAGGTAGCGATCACACTGGCCAGTTCGGCAGGCACCTCAGTTAGCGGCTGCGGGTCGGCGAATTGAATCGCGCGCACGATCTGAAACTCTTCCGCCTCCGGCCGGACGAATGGATGACGGCCGCTCAACAGTTCATAGAGGGTGACGCCGACGGCGAAGATATCGCTTTGCACGCTGGTTTGGCCGGTCACAAATTGTTCCGGAGCCATGTAGGCGATGGTGCCGCCGCGCGCCGTATAGGTGGTGCGCACCTGCTTCTTCGACGCATCCTGGCGGGGCTTGGATGGATCGAATTCGGCCTCGGCTGTTGAGAGTCTCCGGGCCAGGCCAAAGTCCAGAATCTTGACCACGCCGCCATCCGTCAGCATCACGTTCGCGGGCTTCAGATCGCGATGGAAAATTCCCAAGCGGTGGGCCGCGCTCAAACCGTCCGCGATCTGAATACCTACCGAGAGCCCCAGCTGCACGCTGGCCGCGCCGTTGGCGATGATCTTATCCAGAGACTCGCCAGGCACGTACTGCATAACGATGTAGGCCTCGTCTTCCGACTCGCCCACTTCGTAGATGGCGCAGACGTTGGGGTGCTCGATGGCCGAAGCCAGCCGGGCCTCGCGCAGCACCGTGCTCCGCATCTGCTCGATGGTCAGGGCGCCCCGCTTCAATATCTTCAGCACAACCGGCCGCATCAGCAGCGTGTCGTTGGCCAGGTAGACCACTCCACTACCACCCGCGCCCAGCTTGCGCGTCACTTCATAGTGCTCAATGAGCCGCCGCTTCATGGTTTCAGTCTACCGGTTGACCGGTTTCCCAGATAAAGGAGCGGATTAAGCGAACTATGCGCATTAAGGCTCGCCAGGGGACCGCCTATAATGCTTCGCATGGCCGACTCCGGCAACAAGAAGCGCAACGCCCACTGGAACTGGCTTCTCGTCCTTCCTGCTTGTGGCCTGCTCTTTCCCGCCGTCTATGCACGCGCCACGCCCGCGCTCTTCGGCTTCCCTTTCTTCTACTGGTACCAGTTTGCCTGGGTTTTCCTCACCGCGGCCATCACCGGCCTGGTCTACTTTCTGGTTAAGGAATGAAAATGGAGTTATATCTCAGCAGCTCGCAGTGGAGCTGCTGGAGCTTGGGTCGATGAGCGTTATCTATCCAAGTGTGCGTCGCAAAGGGGTACCTGTATTGCGTGCTTTCAGCCCAGCATTGTTGGCAATGTGCGCAAGAGCATGCGTTACCGGCTCATCTGGACGCCGCTGCGGGCCCGCTTTGTCCGGCAGGACAGGCTGTGACCGGCGTCAGTTCCCGGACCACTTTACGTCGTTACGCCGAACGTCGTCGAGGGTAGACGGCTTCCAGGTTTTGCCGCGATCCACGCTTACCCAATGCAATGTGGTCGTGCTGCGCAGAAGTACGGCAGCATAGGTCTGCCGGTCTGAGTCTGATCTCGGGGCCTGGCCGCTTCCTGGTGCGGCGGTCAAGGGCGGTATGCCCAGGAGTTCTACTGCTTTGCCGTCCCACTGCTGGTGAACCTGATGCCAATGCTTTCCCTGGTCGTCTGAGCGAAAGAGACTTCCATTGGTATCCAACGCCAGCTGCGAGCTTTCCACCACCAGCTGACTTACGGAAGCGAGTCCACTGGGCAGCGACGGTGCCCCGGCGGTTACGTTGGACGCAGCTGCGGAAACCTGCGCCTGGGATGGATAACCACCGCCTGAGGCGAGGACGCCGAATGTCAGCAGAGCAATCTGGAAAGATCCCCGAATAGCCTTGTTGAGGAGGGTCATATGCAGAGCTTATCGGCCATAAGAAAACACGCAATGCCCCTTCCGTGGCGGTAATAGCACTCTTGCAGTTCCACGAATGTGGATCAAATGGCGTCTATCTGCCGCAGCATCAACAAGCTGCCGCCGACGTGCGCCAGCCCCGTCTGGGGCGGGATTTCGACCTGTGTTTGGACGGCAAAGCCCTGGCTCGCGAAGAGGGCACGGGCGGCCACATTGTCTGCCCACACATTCGCGCTGAGGCGGGCGAAGCTGCCAGCCTGGGCCTGCTCGATGGCCATCTCCACCAGCCGCGTCCCGATGGCCTGCTCCCGGTGTTGTGGTCGAACAGCCACGCCGTTGATTAAGAAACTCTCCCAGTCCTGCGCCTGATCGATGGGATCGAGTATCTGCACCCGGTCCGGGGGAAGAATGTCGCGCTCCTCATCCCGCAACCAGGCGGCCGGAAAGGCGTTGATCATTCCGACCACACCCTTGTCATCGGCGACAAAGCAATGACGCCAGGAGAAGCCACCCGCATCCTGCTTCATAGTGCGCGCCATCAGCCCGGCGAGCATCTCCCTGGGCGCCATCTCTTCCAGTAGAAATTCATACATGCCGTCGCCGGCCAGGATGGACAACTCGGCCAGTGCGTAGGCATCGGCGGGCAAGGCCTGCCGAAAGACAATTCGTGCGGTCATCAGGCAGTCGAGGCCGCGCCCTGCTTGGTTCGCGGGGTGAACTTTCTCTTGTAGTACGCGGTGGTTAAGGAAATCGCAGGGACGCCGATGGCTGTGGGCAGTACCCAGATGACCCAGCCGCCATGGACAAAGCGGCCGATCGTTACCACGCTAAATGCCGTCCATGCGGCGATGTAGCTGCCCAGCATGTTACCAAGATGCTCATACCACCAGAACATCTTCTCCTTAGGTGGATGCAGGAATTGCCACATCGACTTAGCGGCGAGCATCATGCCGATGATGCCAAAAACGATCGACGGAATGCTCATGTTTTGTACCAGCACTGGCTTGACCACCCCCAACAACGCCAGGACCAGGCTGGCAGCGAAGGTAAAGATGGCGGCGCCCCAGTCGGGCCAGGTTACCTTTTCCCCGCGCGGCAGGTTCTTAAGGAAGAGGACCCGGTAGGCGGAGAAGGCCGCATAGAAACTGAACACCGCCACCAGCGCCAAAAAGAGGACCGGGCGATAAATGGCAAGCACCATCGCGGTCGATGCGACCACGGCCATGGACCAGAAATAGATCTTGCCCCAGCGCCGGTGCGCCTTGCCTCCTTTGGCCGTCAGCAAGGCGAGGGGCGCCATTACAAAGGCCGTCGATCCTGCGGCGATGTGGACTCCCAGCAGGGATCTTATCCAGATGGGGTCTTGCATTTGCGCCCTCCTACATCGATCTGTCCACCATATACCGATACTATGGAAACCATGGCCGTGGTCATCGCAATGCTGCGCGGCGTCAACGTTGGCGGCTACCAGAAACTCAACATGGAAGCCCTGAGAACACTGTGCGGTGGGCTCGGGCTACGCGACGTACAAACCTACATCCAGAGTGGGAACGTGGTGTTCCGCGAAGATACCGGAGACCCAGGGGCTGTGGCCCGCAAGATCGAGGATGGAATCCACGGAAAGTTTGGCTTCAGGCCGGATGTGATCGTGCGCACGACTTCTGAGCTGCGGAAGGTGATTGCCGACAATCCCTTTGCTGGACGCACGGAAGTTGAACCCAACAGGCTGCTGGTTTTTTTTATGGCCGGCGCACCCGCGCGGCAGGCCCGGGAGCAGGTTCTTGCCTTGCCGTGCCAGCCGGAGGAAATGCATATCAAGGGCCGTGAAATCTACGTCTACTATCCCAACGGGATGGCTCGTCCGACGATTCCCATGGCCCGCATTGAGAAGCTGCTCGCAACCTCGTCCACCGGCAGAAACTGGAATACTGTCAACAAGTTACTGGCTATGGGGGAGGTGCTGGAAAGTTAGCGACTGTGCCTGGACAGTGGCTTGCCCACTCAAGCCAACAGAAGGCTTGAATGGGGCACCCAGTATTTTGTTATCCCATTTGAGCGGTCGGATTGAGGATTGTGACTGGGGCAGCATTGGTCGGTGACAGAGGTTTAGACTGGAGGAAGCATGATACCTACTCTTGAATGGACAGCCGACGGCGTCCGCTTTCTGGACCAGACTCGCTTACCTCTTGAAGAGACCTATGTCCTCGCTACCACCAGTGATCAGGTGGCTAACGTTATCACCACGATGGTGGTGCGCGGGGCTCCGGCGATAGGCGTTGCCGCCGCGATGGGCTTCGCACTGGGAGTCAAGAACAGCTCCGCTACGACGCTTGCGACGCTCACCGGCGAAATGGAAGGCATTGCCAAAACCCTGGCTGCGACGCGTCCTACAGCGGTCAATCTCTTTTGGGCGATCGAACGGATGCGGCGGCGCTTCTTCGCCCTGGCAGCCCAGCCCGGCGTGACTCTCGACGTCATTAAGGCGGGCCTGGTCGACGAAGCACGAGTTATGTACGACGAAGATATCGCCGCCTGCCGCAGCATGGGCGCGCATGGCGCAGAACTCATGCCTGCATCCGGTGGAGTGCTGACCCATTGCAACGCGGGGGCTCTTGCCTCCTGCGGTTACGGCATGGCGCTGGGGGTGATCCGGGCCGCAGTCGAACGCGGCCACCAGTTGCACGTCTACGCCGATGAGACGCGACCGTTCCTGCAGGGCGCCCGGCTTACCGCCTGGGAGATGATGCATGACGGCATTCCAACCACCGTATTGTGCGACAACATGGCCGCCAGCCTGATGCGCCAGGGTAAGATCCAGGTGGTGATCGTCGGCTCCGACCGGGTCGCCGCCAACGGCGACGTCGCCAACAAGATCGGCACCTATGGCGTGGCCATCCTGGCCAAGGAGCACGGCATCCCATTTTACGTCGCCTGTCCCTGGTCGACCATCGATCTGGCGACCCCGAACGGCGACGCCATCCCCATTGAACAACGCCCGGCGATCGAAGTGACGCACCATGGGGGCAAGCAGCTTACTCCCTATGGGGTCGGTATCGAGAACCCGGCCTTTGACGTGACACCGGCGCGGTATGTCACCGCCATCATTACCGAGCGCGGCGTCCTGCGGCAGCCTTACGGAGAGGCATTGCGCGGCCTGGAAGCAGCCGCTGCCTCTGCCCGTTAGTCAAACAATCAGCCGGACTCTTTTCCATCTCATCCGGCCTGCTCCACCAACCGGCTGTCTTCTTCGGTAAAGTAAAGGCGACGGCGTGCCGTCACACCCAATGGTTTTCAGCGCTCTGAACCCGCGCAATCGCTCGTTGCCTCGAGGCACGGCGCTGGTTCTGGGCAGCCTGGTTCTTGCCTTCCTGCTATCCGGCTTTCCCGAGGATCGCGCCTCGCTCAAGCTGCTCATTCCTACTCTCCTGGCCACGCTGGGGACCTGGGACACCATACGCTGCCTGCAGCATCGCTGGAGCCTGTATCACGGCGCAGTGGTGGTGCTGATCTACACGGACATCCTGGCCCTGTTCTTGATCCTCTTCCTGCTGCTCTATCCCTATGGCCGCTGGTTCTTATCGACGACTGAGGCGGTTTCGCAATTACTGTGATCTGTTAAGGTTCGCGAGGAGTGGTTTCCCTGGGAGAAAACCACGAAGAGCTCGTTGGCTTCGGTCTACACCGATTGCGAAACCGGCTGAGCCCTCATAACTCGTTTCATCCGGTACAAGCTCAAAAAAGATTAGGAGGTCGGCGCCCGCTCATGCTGAAGTAGAATTCTCGGGCAGACCGGCCAAACAAATTCCCTCCCATCAGGAGAAAACAATGATCAAAGGATTTCGCGATTTCATCCTGCGCGGCAATGTGGTCGATCTTGCCATAGCCGTTGTAATCGGCACCGCGTTCACTGCGATCGTCAACGCGCTGGTGGCCGACATCATCAACCCCCTGATTTCAGCGATCGTCAGCAAGCCGGATTTTTCCTTTCTGGTCTTGCACCTTCACGGCGGCGCTATCAAGTACGGCGACTTCCTCAACGCCCTGATCTCGTTTTTGATCATCGCCACGACGGTTTACTTTCTGGTTGTGTTACCCGTCAATACCTTGATGGCCAAATTTAAACCCAAGGTCGTCGAGGCGCCCACCACCAAGCCCTGCCCGGAATGCCTGAGCGATATTCCAGTTGCCGCCAAGCGCTGTTCGCATTGCGCCCAACTGGTGGCGTAAGGACCAGGCGCTGCGGGGTACCGGCAAGCAGTCCCTTTCGTACGGGAGAAAGAGTTCATTGGCGAAACAAGTTGTCTTCTGTTGCCTGCTTGTCCTGTTGCAAGCGCCCCTGCCGGCCCAGGTTTCTCCTTTTCCAGATCGAGTCCTGGGCTATCGTGACTTCACCAAGCAAGCCCGGATCGATCAGGACTTCCTGGCCGTTCCGGATGCCAAGCTGGCTCAGGAAGAGCTCAAAACGCTGACCGCTGTTCCCCACGTCGCAGCCAGCAAAGAGGACTACGATACCGCGGTGTACGTGGCGTCCAAGTTCAAGGCTGCCGGTCTCGATACCCAGATCGTTCCCTACAGGGCGTGGCTGAATCTGCCCCTGGAAGTCTTTTTGCAGGCCACCAACGACGAGGGAAAGGTTCTCATGAGCGGACCTTCCCGGGAGCACGTGGATAGTGATCCCTACCAGGATGATCCCCGTGTGCTGCCCGCCTTCAACGGCTCTTCTCCCTCCTGTGACGTGACAGCTGATGCGGTGTATGTCAATTACGGGCGCCCGGAGGATTTCAAGAAGTTGGAGGAGATGCACATCAGTGTTGCGGGGAAAATCGTTCTTGCCCGCTATGGCATGAACTTCCGCGGAGTCAAGGTTTACCTGGCGCAGCAGCGGGGTGCTGCCGGCGTCATCATCTATTCCGACCCTGCCGACGATGGTTATTTCCAGGGCGACAAATATCCCCATGGTCCCTGGCGGCCGGATACGGGCGTGCAGCGCGGCTCGGTGCAGTACATGTTCAAATATCCGGGCGACGCCACCACGCCGGATGTCGCCTCTACGCCCAGCCTGGCGCCGGCGCAGCGTCTGCCGATCTCCCAGATCACCAGTCTGCCCACCATCCCCTCGATGCCTCTTTCTTATCACGATGCTTCGCCCATACTGGAGAACATGGGCGGTCCGGTCGCCCCGCGGGAGTGGCATGGCGCCCTGCCCTTCAGCTACCACGTGGGCGGCGCGGGTTTAATCAAGGTGCATATGCGGCTCAAAATGGATTACGAAGAACGCACGATATGGGATGTGATTGGCAAGATCCCCGGCAGCGAACTTCCCGAGGAATGGGTCATCGCCGGCAATCACCGTGATGCGTGGGTGTTCGGAGCCGTCGATCCCAGCAGCGGGACCACGGCCATGCTGGAAGCTGTCCACGGCATCGGTTCCCTACTTGCGCACGGATGGAAACCTCGCCGCACGATGTTCTTTTGTAGCTGGGATGCAGAAGAGGAAGGCCTGATCGGTTCCACCGAATGGGCCGAGGAGCATGCCAAACAACTGGCTCACGCTGTTGCCTACATCAATACCGACGCCAGCGTTTCCGGGCCCCACTTTGAAGCCTCCGCAGTGCCCTCGCTCAAACAGTTCATCCGCGAGGTCACCATGGAGGTCGCCAGCCCCAAGGGCGGTTCCGTCTTCGACGAATGGAGGAAGGATCAAGGGGATGCCGCAGCGCGGCGCCACATCGGCAACCCTTTCAACGACACCCAGACGGCCACGCTGGTGAATGGAGAGGTCCGCGTCGGAGATCTGGGCAGCGGTTCGGATTACACGCCTTTTATTCAGCACCTCGGCGTGCCGTCTACAGACATCGGTTCCACCGGACCTTACGGCGTCTATCATTCCGCGTTTGACAACTACGCCTGGTTCGTCATGAACGCTGACCCAACCTTTGTCTACGAGCAGCAAATGGCGCGCGTCTTCGGACTCGAGGCACTGCACATGGCGGATACCGATGTGCTGCCCTACGACTACATCACCTACGGGCGGCAGATACAAGCTTACTTATCTGCCGCGCAGTCGCGAGCTAAAGACGCCGGCATGATGAGCGTCGACTTCAGCGATGCACTCGGCGCGGCCACCCGGTTCACGGCCGCGGCCACCGTTATGTACTCCAGGCAAATCACCGCAAACGGGAATCCAACCGCGCTGAATGCCTCGTTGCGCGCGGTGGAAGGAGATCTGCTAGCGCCGGAAGGGCTGCCTGGCCGGCCATGGTTCCGGCACACTATCTTTGCCCCAGGAGAGTACACCGGTTATGCGGCGGTGGTGATCCCGGGAGTGAATGAGGCAATCGAAGCCCGGGATCCCGCGCGCGCCCAGGCGCAGATGGCCAATGTTACGGCCGCACTGGTGCGTGCGGCCGCGACGCTGGAAGGTGGCATGTAGGGCGAGTGGCGGGATGACAAAGGGCGGAGGTGGTGCTTCCATGGGGAATCGGATAGTGGACGAGAGAACCGCAGGTCCCTCCACTCCGCTACGCTCGGGGCCTAATGACAAACGAGTGGGGGAGGCATGGTAGCCCACTCAAGCCAAAGTACGGCTTGAATGGGGCACCCAAAGCTTTTGTTGGGGTTGTAATTTCTCCCTTGACTTGCCACAGGCAAGTCCGCTCCTCGGGATGACAATTCTGCTTTTCTAGATCGATCCCGTTGTGCAACAGAATTGTCATCCCGGCCGGAGCGAAGCGCAGTGGAAGGACCTGCTGTTTCTTCTAATCCCTAACCTGGATTTGGTTGGTTGGTCAGGATTTCTTCGCGAACATTTTTTAGCACAGCCAGCGACCGCTGCACTCCGATTTCGCCGCTCAGGATCGGATCTTCGTTCTCGATGCTGAGCATTCCGTTGTAGCCGACTTCCATGTAGGCGGCAATGATGTCCTTCCATGCGCTTGCGCCGTGGCCGTAGCCGACGGCGCGGAAGAATTCCGATGCCTCGTGGTCGTCTTTCTTGCCGAAGTTCAAGACGCCGAAACGGTCTACGTTCTGGGGGAAAAAGGCGGTGTCTTTCATGTGCGCGTGATAAATCGCTCCCTGCTTGCCGAGAAAGCGTATGACCTCAACCGCATTGCACTGCTGCCAGAAGAGATGGCTCAGATCACAGTTGGCGCCGATCTCTTCACCCACCGCCTCGCGCAGGCGCAACAAGGAACGCGGGTTGAAGACCACGAAGTTGGGATGCATCTCAAGCGCAATGCGATGAACCCCCTGCTGGCGGGCAAACTTCACCGTCTCGGTCCAGTAAGGGATGACGCGCTCCTTCCACTGCCAGGCGAGCGCGACGCCGTGTTCCGGGGGCCAGTCGTAGATCACCCAATTTGGCACAGTGTCGGTCGCCGAACCTCCAGGACAGCCGGAGAAACCCACCACGGTAGGAATCCCCAGCATGCCGGCAAGCTGCAGTGTCTGACGAAATTCCTCCGTAGCCTGCTTGGACTTGGCTGGATCTGGATAAAGTGCGTTGTTGTGGCAGCTCAGGGTCATGACAGGAATGCCGCGGTCATCAAACTTTTTCTTCCAGGCGCGGGCCTTGGCCGGATCCGCTACCAGCTCCGGACGCGGACAGTGGGGCGACCCATTGGGACCAGCCGCGCCAACCTCGACCGCCTCAATGCCCAGGCTGGCAAACTTGTCCAACATCTCGTCCGTAGAAAGCTTATTGAAAGGAGGGTCAAAGACGCCGATGGGCAAGCTCTTTCTGGGGGCGACCGGCTTATCCTGCGAAGCCGACTGTGCGGCTGCGGGCATAGATAGCGGACCGGAAGCCAGCGCCGCGGCTGTAGTACCTAAGAACTGCCTGCGATTCATGAAGTGCTCCAAAACTGAATGGGATGGCGACTCACGCCTGAGCCACGCATAGCATACTAAGCTCAGCGAGCCTTCGCCGTAAATGAAACACCGGCATGTTTTCTGAAATGGCGCGGAATTCTCCCGTGCTATGCTGCTTTCATGCCGAAAACCGACACCGCTCCCCGGAAGCAAACGGAGTCCGCAAAGAAGAGCGGCGGCGGCAATCAATACCTCTCACGCGCGGTAAGCAAGAGCCTGAAAGTATTGGAACTGTTGCAGTCGGCACGTTCACCGATGGCGCTTCATGAAATTGCCAGGCGGGTTCAACTCTCAAAAACATCCACGTTCCGCCTGCTGCGCACGCTGGAGGCCGCAGGGTGCCTGGTTGCTGCCGGCGCCGGCGAATACCGCCTGGCCCCGGGAATTTATTCGGTTGTGCCGACGCTTTGGCTTGCCCGCCTACTCCGCGTAGCAACGGTCCGCATGCAGGAACTGAACGCGAACCTGCGGGAAACGGTGAGCATGGCAGCGCTGTTTGATAACCGGATCGAGGTGGTTGCCGTCATCGAAAGCCCACAGACCATCCGGATGAGCAACGTCGTCGGCCACATTGTCCCTCCCAACGCCAGCTCCCTAGGAAAGGCGATCACGGCGTTTCAAACCCAGGAGCAGCAGGAGAAACTGCTGCGCAGTTACGGCTTTTGGCGCTTCACCGAGCGGAGCATCACCGACCCGTTGCAATTACGACAGGAGTTCAGCCGGGTGCAGGCGGACAAGTTTGCCACCGACCGCGAGGAGTGCGTGCCCGACGGAATTTGCTTTGGGGTTCCGGTCTTCACCGCCGCCGGTGAAGTGAATGTTGCCTTAAGCTCGTCTCTACCCAAGATGCGAGTGCGCGACCAGGAGCATGAGAAAGCAATCGTGGCTGCGCTTCGCGCCACGGCGGAAAAGATCTCCGCCGACTTCCGTACCGCTCAATCGCCCGAGCTGGTCAGTACGTCGCGCGGCCGCCGCTAGCGTCGTAGCATTGCGCGGTGACGAAGGAGCACTCACTGCTAGCCAGGAAATGAACCACGTATGCGATCTCCTCCGGCTTACCCGTGCGGCGCATGGGAATGCGCTCCGTCATGTACGCTACCTGCTCCGGCGTAAGCTGATCCAGGATTTGCGTCTGCACCACCGCGGGGGTGACTGCGTTCACGCAAATGCCATCGGTGGCCACCTCTTTTCCCAGCGATTTCGTCAGGCCGATCACGCCGGCTTTGGTGGCTGAGTACGGGATCATGCGGGGATTCCCTTCCTTGCCCGCGATCGAAGCAATATTGACGATGCGCCCGTAGGACCGGCTGCGCATATGGGGCACGACAGCCCGGCAAAAGTTGAATACGCCGGTCAAATTGATGGCGATGTTGCGCTGCCAGTTTTCATCCGTCTGCTCCCAGATAAAGGCCGCGGGCCCGGCGATTCCAGCATTGTTCACCAGGATGTCTATCTGGCCGGTCTGTTGCAGGACCTGGTCGACCGCGCGGCCAACCGAGGCCGCAGTGGCAACATCCGCTTCCACGGCAAACGATCCATTGGGCAGAGCCGCAGCCACTTGCTGTGCGCCGGCTAAATTCAGATCCACCACGGCCACGGTCGCTCCCGCATCGGCCAGGCGGATCGCAATGGCCTGGCCGATGCCCGTGGCGGCCCCGGTCACGATCGCTGTCCTGCCCGCCAGGCTGAACATATTTTCTGATGCCGCCATTTTTGGAATCCTCCAAGGAAAGCAGGGTCGAGGCCGAGGGTCCCATGCACTGCCGGGGATTATATGAAGAAGGAATTCTCAAGTCAATAAATGGAATAGAAGATCAAATTTATGCATGCATTCCATTTTCCACCTTGACCGGATGAGCGAGCGGAATGTATTACTCTACCTGTCGATCGAATCTAAAACCCTTTCTACGTGCGTAGGCTCCGAGACAAAGCGCTTTATTGGGCTGTGATGACTGTCGTGCTGGTGCTCGACCCTTCCTTGGGAAACGCCCAGAACGCGGCTTCACCGGCCGTTCGTGAACCGGCGCAGTTCGGAAAGACGTGCGCGGTTTGCCACGGTGGCGGGGGAGAAGGAACCGATCGCGCTCCGGCATTGAACAACAATGGCGAGCTCCGCGGCGCCAGCGAAAAAGAGATTGCAACCCTGATCAGGAATGGCCGCGGCAACATGCCAGCATTCTCGTCCCTACCCGAGGCGGAGATTCAGGAGCTGGCTCACTTTGTACACTCCCTGAACGCGGACGCCCTGGAAACGAAACCCGCTGGAGATGTGGCGGCAGGAGCCGACATCTTTTATGGTAGCGGCCGCTGCGCCTCGTGCCACACAGCGAAGGGACGCGGCGGCACCAACGGCCCCGATCTATCGAGCATCGGACGCCAAGTGACATTAGCGGAGCTCGAGCAATCGCTGCACCACCCGGACGCGCACATTGCCGCAGGCTATGGGGTGGTGGAGGTCACGCTGAAGAATGGGAGCAAGCTGCGCGGGTTCGCCCGCAGCCAGGGTGCCCACGATCTGCAACTGCAGACCTTCGACGGGCAGCTACACCTACTGCTCGAAAATGAATACACCCGGGTGGTTGCAGAAAAACATTCTTTGATGCCCAAATTCGGCGGCACGCCGCAGCAGTACCGCGACCTGGTGGCCTTTCTCAGCACACTGGGCGGAGTGGGCATCGGTCCCACTCCCGCGGCGCAAGAGAGGGTGACCCCACAGGCGATCGACCAGGTCCTCCACCCCAGGTCCGGCGATTGGCCAACCTATTCGGGAAATGTCAACGGTAACCGTTACAGTTTTCTTAGCAACATCGATGTCGAGAACGTGAACTCGCTGCGGCCGGCATGGGTTCATTCGCTACCTTACTTCGGCCTGGAAACAACTCCCCTGGTGGTCGATGGCGTGATGTACGTGACCGGTCCGAACCAGGTGCAGGCGCTTGACGCCCGTACCGGCAGAGAGATATGGAACTACTCGCGGCCGCGGGCTGCGGCGGGAAGCATCCCGGGTGACGCCGAGAAGGGCGCAAACCGCGGTGCTGCCGTGTTGGGCGAGCGCGTCTTCTTTATTACAGACAATGCGCACCTGATCTGCCTGCAACGCCTTACCGGGGCATTGCTTTGGGACGTATCTCTGGGAGAGCCGCGCTATGGCGGTACGTCACCTCCTTTGATTGCCGGCGAGCTGGTGATTGCCGGTGTCTCCGGAGGCGACGAAGGCATTCGAGGCCTGATTGCTGCCTACAAAGCAACCACGGGCGAAGAGGTGTGGCGCTTCTGGACGATTCCACGTGCCGGGGAGCCGGGCTCGGAAACATGGATTGGCGACCCCCGTCCACAAGGCGGCACGACGTGGACAGCCGGCAGCTACGACGGCACAACCGGGGTTCTGTATTGGGGGATCGGTAATCCCTATCCGGATACGGACGGCGACCACCGTGGCGGTGACAATCTCTACACCGCTAGTGATGTGGCGCTCGATGCGCGCACGGGAAAGCTTCTCTGGCATTTCCAATTTACGCCGCACGATATCCACGACTGGGACGCCAATCAACCGCTGGTGCTGGTCGACGCGCCGTTCCATGGCCGGGAACGCAAGCTCCTGCTGCATGCCAATCGCAACGGTTTCTTTTATGTTCTTGACCGAACGAACGGAGAGTTTCTACAAGCGACCCCAATGGTCAAGAAGCTGACCTGGGCCAGTGGAATCGGAGCCGACGGACGGCCAAAGCTGCTGCCTAACAACGACACCACGTTGGGGGGTGTACAAACGTGCCCCGCCGTACGAGGGGCGACGAATTGGTATTCCACCGCATACAATCCTTCGACCAACCTCTACTACGTGATGACGGTAGAAGACTGCAGTACCTATCGCAAGGCGCAAGACGGCGGATACGGACCGGTGGAGGATGCAAACGAACCGCCGATGAAGGTTCTGCGCGCGTTTGCATTGGAGACGGGAAAGGTCGCGTGGGAGGTTCCGCTTACAGGTCCGCCGGAAAGAAATTATTCCGGTGTTCTCAGCACCGCCGGAGGCCTGGTGTTTTTTGGAGAGACGAGTGGAGGATTCGCCGCTGTCGATGCCAAGAGCGGAAGATACCTCTGGCATTTCGAAGCCAGCGAGCCATGGAAGGCCTCGCCCATCACTTATATGGTGGATGGGCGTCAATACGTCGCGATCGCATCGGGGTCGAATATCCTATCCTTCTCACTGCCCGACCAGTAGTGCGCTCAAGTGAATTCTGCCGTACTTCCCTTGCAATTCACCACAGGTTAACGTCGTTGTCGAAAACTAGAGCGCGTCGAATGAAAATATGTTTATGGGTCACTGTCGTCGTTTTGTGCCTCACGCACGGGTTGGTACGGGCCCAGGGCAAATGTCCACGCCCGGAGCCGGGGAGCGTGGTCGAGGAACCAGAAGACCTGCGCAGCCAGAATGGTGTTCTGGAGGTGCGGCTAACCGCGAATGACGCTGCGGATGCAAACGGCGCGATTCGCTATTGCTACACAGATGCAGCCGGCCACGAATCACCTAATTTGCGCGTGCATCCTGGCGACCTGGTCATTCTGCATCTAACCAATGCGCTGACCGATCTAGGCCACGGTAGTAGTGCTGCACCCATGCACGCACATGCGCATACTCCAGGGAATTCCTGTACCAGCGGAATCATGAGCCCGGTGTCGACCAATCTTCATTTTCATGGGCTGACCATTCCGCCGGTCTGTCATCAAGATGACGTGTTGAAGACTTCTGTGCAGCCGGGCGACGCTCCCTTCGAGTATCGCTTCCATATTCCCGACGATGAACCGCCGGGCCTCTACTGGTACCACCCGCATATTCACGGCTTCAGCAAAGATCAGCTTCTCGGCGGCGCCTCCGGCGCATTGATTGTCGAGGGGATCGAGCGCGCGAAGAAAGCTACAGCAGGCTTGCCGGAGCGGGTGTTCATTATCCGCGATCGAGATCTTATGAATCCCAATGCGCCGCCGTCTAAATCGGAACCGGTGGTGCCGAAGTTCATGATTGACCGGGACGGTGACGCCGCCAACAATGGCACCGGCTTCGGCAAACCGGCGAAGGATCTGTCCATTAATTACGTGCCGATTCCCTACCCGGACTATCCTCCGGCAACGATCGAGATGAGGCCGGGAGAACGGCAGTTGTGGCGCGTGTTGAATGCCTCGGCGATCACCTATCTCAATCTCGCGGTACTGTTTAACCGTGCTCCGCAACCTCTGGGGCTGGTGGCCATGGACGGAGTGCCCATGAACCAGAATGATGCGGAGAAAGATTCGGTAGACCCGCAGACGCACATCGGCTTGCCGCCGGGCGCGCGCGTGGAATTCATCGTGACCGGTCCGCCCGAAGGCCAGACTGGCTTGCTGGCCACGCGGACGGTAGACACTGGACCAGGCGGGGAGAACGATCCCAACCGCATGCTGGCGAAGATTGTCGGCTCGCCGGATGCACCTGAATCCCGATCAAGATTACAGAGTTCGCCGGAACCTCTTCCACCAGCGACCGAGGCGTGGCTCGGAGGAGTGTTACCTGTGCGAGTGCGCCATTTATATTTTTCTGAAAAATTAATCGATCCCAACGACCCAACGAGCGCCGTAGAGTTTTACCTCACCGTCGACGGTGAAGAACCAAAGATGTTCGACATGAGTGCGGAGATCCCGGACATCGTCGCACAACAGGGCACGGTCGAAGATTGGATCATAGAAAATCGTTCACGAGAGTTACACGCCTTTCACATTCATCAATTGCACTTCCTATTGCTCGACTATTCAGGAAGACGAGTGAATGAAGATTTTTTGCGGGACACGATCAACGTGCCCTACTACGACGGCCGCTCGCTTGCGTATCCCAGCGTTCGCCTGCGGATGGATTTTCGCGATCCTAATATCGTGGGCACGTTTGTCTATCATTGCCATCTTCTGGAACATGAAGACAAAGGAATGATGGGGTCGATAGAAGTAAAGCCCGCGTCTCCCAGCAGAGACCGCATTGCCAACTCACGATAATTTCCACAATGTATTTTCTGGAACATCGAAGTGAATTCACTGCGTGTTCATGGAATAAAGACGCGGTGTTCATTCTTAGAGCCTATTTCTCGAACGGGTTGGGCATGTTGCGGCCCACTGCCGGTTTACATCAAAGCGAAAAACATTACGTGGTCCCCTGCGGACCACACACCTCGCGATCCTGGTGTGGCACAGCAGTGTGAACCGCTTAAGAGCTCTGACTCGGGAGGAAGTATGACTGCAAAGCACGTCGCAACCACAGCCATGCGGGCCGTACGTACGGGGCTTTTATCCACCGCGATTTTTCAGCTCGCGATTGGGAGCCCCTTCGCGAACGCCCAGACCGGAAGCACAACGTCCTCAAGCGACAACAATACCGCCACTCCAATCAAACACGTGATCGTCATCATTGGCGAGAACCGCAGCTTCGATCACGTCTTCGCCACCTATGTACCCGTAAAAGGACAGACGGTAAATAATCTTCTTTCCGAGGGAATTGTGAAGGCCGATGGCACGCCTGGTCCGAACTTTCCACTGGCAGAACAGAAATCTGCGTACGATTTACCGGCGGACGCATTTATGTTGAGCCCGGACGTCACCACCTCGTTCGACGGAAATGTGCTTCCCGCCCCCATCAATGGCGGCCCCACTGACTCCTATGTCAAGAACGACGATCTGACTGTGGCGCGGCAATCGGAAAACGGACTTCCCGCAGATTATTACGCCTACCTGGTGACCGGTGGCACGGGTCTGACGGGTAAGGTTCCCGACACACGCATCAAGAACGTGACAGCACTCCCTCCGGGACCGTTTCAGTTGACGAATGGAGACACGCTCGTTTACAACGACTACGCCGCCAGCCCGGTGCACCGCTTCTATCAGATGTGGCAGCAACTGGATTGCAGCGTCACCCACGCGACGGCTACCAATCCCTCGGGCTGCGACGCGGCATTGTTTCCCTGGGTTGAAACGACGGTGGGCGCGGGCACGAACGGTGTGACCCAACCGGTGAATTTCAGCACGGATTATTCGCCTAGCGCGGTGACTACGGGTGAAGGTTCAACCGCCATGGGCTTCTATAACGTGCAAAACGGGGACGCTCCTTACTTCAAGTATCTGGCGGACAACTATGCCATGAGTGACAACTTTCACCAATCGGTGAACGGTGGAACCGGCGCCAACCACATCATGTTTGGCCATGGCGACATGATCTTCTTCAGCGATGGAAAGGGCCACCCAGCGATGCCCCCCAAGGGCGTTCTGGTTGCGCCGGGTACACCCAACGCGGGCATAGTGGACGAGGTTGAGAACCCCAACGCTGCCGCAGATACGAACAACTGGTATGCCGAAGACGGGTATGGCGGCGGTTCCTATGGTTCAGCATCGTACGGCGGCGGTTCGTACACGAATTGCTCCGACACGACCCAGCCAGGTGTGGCTCCTATCGTAAAATACCTGAAGTCGCTGCGCACCCCGATAAAACCCAATTGTGAAGCGGGGCGCTACTACCTTCTGAACAATTACAACCCTGGCTATTTCGGCAATGGCAAGAACGCTTTCACCGACACCAACGCCAACAACACGGTCTTTACTATTCCTCCGTCTGCGGTCCCGAGCATCGGGGACAAGCTGATCGCCAAGAACATTTCCTGGAAGTACTATGGCGATCAGTGGAACAATTATGTACCCGACCCCTATCAGCTCAACTATGGCGCCATTGGCAAGGATACGGACGAGTACTGCAACATTTGCAACCCGTTCCAGTACGACACCTCCATTATGGCCAACGCCAGCATCCGGACTGCCCATATTCAGGACACTGCGGATCTCTACAGCGACATCAAGAAGGGAACACTGCCCGCCGTCTCCATCGTCAAGCCGAGTGGACTGGTCGATGGTCACCCATCCTCGTCAAAGCTGGATCTGTTCGAAGGCTTCACCAAGAAAATCGTGAATGAAGTGAAGAAGAATCCGACGTTGTGGAAGGACACCGCTATCTTTATCACCTTCGATGAGGGCGGCGGCTACTACGACTCGGGATATGTACAGCCTTTGGACTACTTCGGTGACGGTACGCGCATTCCGCTGATCGTTGTTTCTCCTTACACCAAGGCGGGTCACATCTCGCACGACTATGCTGACCACGTCTCTATCCTGAAGTTCATCGAGGCTAACTGGGGTGTGGAACCAGTCAGCAGCCGCAGCCGCGACAACTACCCTAACCCGGTCGCTACTTCAGAGAATCCTTATGTGCCGACGAATAGTCCGGCCCTCGATGACCTGATGAGTATGTTTACCTTTTCTTCTAAATAGTTTTGTTAAGCAACAATCACTGTCGCGCCGGGGTTGGCTTGCCAACTCCGGCTTTTTTCCGTAGAGCGGGTGGGGGGGCCTTAAGTAAGAGTAGTCTCTGTCGAAGTCATGTACTTAGACAGCAGTTTTACCCACTCAAGCCAACAGAAGGCTTGAATGGGCCACCCAGCTTTTTACCCACTCAAGCCGACAGAAGGGGGTCACCCAGCCTTTTTAAGAGAGAGTTCTTACGCGCCGGCCTTTTCCTTGAAGGTGAGGGTGATCTTGCGCGTGTCCCCCCCGGCGTGTTCGATCAGGATCTCTCCGTCGCTTCGCTTGACCACGTTGGGAAATTTTTCGCCCCATTCCACCAGCAGAATCGCCTGTTCCGTGGCCAACTCATCGAAGCCTATGGTTTCCAGCTGGCGCTCGTCTTCGATGCGATAGAGATCGATGTGGTAGAGCTTGACGTCGTGCTCCTTACCATTGACCCTCTGCCTGCCATCGTATTCGTGAACCAGGGTGAACGTGGGACTGGTCACTTCATCCGGATCGGCGGCGTCCAGGGCCTGGGCGATTCCCTTGACCAAAGTGGTCTTGCCCGCACCCAGGTCTCCACGAAGAAAAAGTAAGGTGGGCGACGAGAGCAACTGAGCTATTTCTCCGCCGATCGCGATGGTTTCTCTGCTGCTGTTGCTGACGAATCGCCGAACGCTCATTCCCTCTCCTTCAACATGCCTGGGATTCCCTGCAGCCAAACATAACCTCCCGGGTCCTCGGGCCGGAAGCGGAATGCTTCATGAAGATGAGCCACCGTGTCCATAGCCAGCAGAGTATGTTGGTCTTGCCAACGTACAGCAAAATCGGCGGCCAGTCCGTGAAGATATACCGCAGCTTCCACCGCTTCGGTCGGCTGCTCAGGATATTGGCTGATCATGGCGGCAACGATCCCGGTCAAAATATCCCCGCTTCCTCCCTTGGCCATTCCCGGATTGCCGGTGGTGTTGATGGCGATGCGGCCATCCGGATGAGCGATGAGCGTGCGCCAACCCTTGAGTACCAGAGTGACCGCATGGGTGGTCGCGAACTGCCGCGCAATGCCCTCGCGATCCGCCTCCACCTCGTGGATGCTCATGCCGGCGAGCCGAGCCATTTCGCCTGGATGCGGAGTGAGTATGAGCAGCCGCCCACGGCCATGCAAATTGCCGGGATGCGCCGCCAGTGCATTGAGGGCGTCGGCGTCAATGACCATGGGGACCTTAGTCCGCTCGAGCAGACCGAGAAAGAACTTTACGGCTTCCTGCTCCTGGCCCATGCCCGGACCCACGGCGATGACCGACTTCTTTTCCAGAACGGGGTCGAGCAGCACGGCTTCGAGATTGCGGCTGGAAATTTCGCCCTGAGTTCCCTCCAGCAACGCGAGCGTCATCAGCTCGGGTGTAACCGCGGCGACGGTGGGCAGGATGGATTGCGCGATGGCGGCTGTGACCAGGCCCGCGCCAGTGCGCAACGCTGCCACAGAACTCATACAGGGGGCGCCGGACTTGCCCCTGGCTCCGCCAATCACCAGGACATGGCCGAAGCGGCCCTTGTTGGAGTCGGCGGAGCGAGGACGATCAGCGATTGCCTTGGAAGTCCCAGCCCAAGTCAGGCCAGTCGTGGACTCGACTGCCTCCGCCGGGGAACCGATAGACGCCACCACTATGGGTCCTTGCTGAAGATTGCCGGGAAGCGAGGCGCCGCGGGTGAGCATTCCTGAAACATGAGCCAGCTTGGGCGCGGTGAAGGTAACCACGGCGTCGGCGCGATACGCGCCGGGTGCGAAGAACTCGCGTGCGTCCGCATCCCAGCCTGAAGGCAGGTCCACCGCGACCACCGGAGTTTGTGGATAGCGTTCGAGCAGGGTACGGCCGGCGATTGCCAGACCTCGCATGGGGGGCCGAAACCCAGTACCCAGGACGGCATCGACAAAGAGCTGGGCACGCTCCAGGAGCATTTCGCAGGGGGTACGGTACAGGTCGGCTTCTTCGGCAATGGCGATCGGCGTTACCGGGAGCCGCTCCAGGTTGACCTTCACTTCGCCATGCGCCGCGGTGGGGTCCCCCAAGATCACGACGGAGACAGCACAGCCGGCTTCCGCCAGGTACCGCGCCGCCACCAGGCCGTCCCCACCATTGTTGCCCTTACCGCACAGCACAACGACGCGCCGGCATTGGGGCAATTCCCGCAAAACGAAACGGGCTGTGGCGCGCCCGGCATGCTCCATCAATTCCAGCGGAGAGATCCCGAAGCGGTCGGTAGTGACCCGGTCGGTGACCCGCATCTCGTCAGCGGTCAGTATCTTCATTGAAACAATCGTAGAGCATTCCTGCGGCTGTGACACTCATCGGAGAGATGACTGGTCGTTGGTTGCTGCAATGAGGGAAATCCGGTTAGCTCTGATCACAGGCTCCGGACAAGTCGGCTCCCACGGCAGGCCGCGGCTGGTGGAGGGGAAATCATTCCTCAGCGGCTTAAAGAGGCTGCGGAAAAGCTCTGTAGCGGACGGGAAAGCAACACCTCAGGGGCTAAAGCCCTCATCAGGCGCGGTGTGCGGCACGACTTTTAGAGGTTGCGGAAAAAGTCGCTGAACCTAGAAAAAGTCATCCCTCAGGGGCTAAAGCCGGACCTGTTTGCAAACACTTACGTACGAGCTGAAGCTCGTACCCTTCAGAAACCGGAGTTTATCCGCAAGCTCTAAAGTCGTGCATGAGTTTTCCGCTGCCTGTAAAGCCCGACCTGTTTTCAATCGATCAGGTACGGCTGAAGTCGTTAGCCTTCAAAGACCAGAATCTTCTCGCACCCTGTTCAGCCCTTCCTCCTCGGAATGCGCACGGCACATTCAAACCATCACTGTTCCTTGCAAGCAAGGAGGGCCTCCCGGTCGGGAGGCCCTGTTGTGGATGTTCTGTCTTGCGGCTATTGGCTGACGGTTTCGGTGGATGCAGTGCTGGTCTCCGCCTCAGCCGGAAGCTTCTCGGCGAAATAGCTGTGGTCCCAGAGATTGCGGTAGAACACACCTGTCAATGCAGCCGCCTTGGGGCCAAAGGTAGGACGGCCTCCCTCGAGGAAGAAGACAGTGACGATACGGCCATGCGACGTGTTGGCGAAGGAAGCAAACCAGCCGTAACGCGTGCCGTTGTTGGAACACGTGCCGGTTTTACCCAGAATGGGAAGTTGATTAAAGCTGGCGTGCAGCGAGCGGGCGGTGCCGTAGTCGACGGCTCCCTCCATGCCAACGGTAACCTCTGGGATCAGGTTGCCAATATCCAGGGTTCGCTTCACGCGCGGAGTGAAGTTAGCCGCTTCCTCCGGGGAGGTCGGATGCTGCAGATAGTAGAGGGTCCCGCCATTGGCAATCGAGGCCACCAAGGCCCCCAACTGCAGCGGCGTCATCGAGATACCCTGACCGAAGGAGCACATACGGCCTACTCCACCCTCGCTCTCAGGCAATACCTGCTCGGGATAGATGCCCAGCTGTTCGCCGGGAATATTCCAGCCAGCCAGCTCGCCCAAACCAAACGAATTCGCGTAGTGGCGCACGCGCTCGAAGCCGAGACGACGGCCAAGTGTTTCAAAGTAGAGGTTGTTGGAGTGGGCCAAAGCCTCGGTCATATCCAGGTGATAGCGGCCACCCAGGTTTACCGGGGTATCCTTGGTGACGATCCCCTCCTCGAGGGCGGCGAGTGCGACCGAAACTTTGATCGTCGAACAGGGCTCGGCTCCGCTGGAGAGAGCCAGCTTCTGATTCACCATGGCCAGGATACGGCCAGTGCCGGGGTCGATGGCGACTACGGTGCCATACATGTTGCCCAGGGCGTCGATGGCCGCCTGCCGCACCACGGGATCCTCTCCTGCAGTCACATCACCCTGGGTGATGTCAGAGTCAGTAAAAGAGCTGGCGGAGAAATGCTCGTAAGAACGGTGACGCACCAGCACGGTGCGACGGATATGCCCGGATCGAGTCCTAACCGTAACCACACGCATCGTATCCACCGGGTGGGTATGCCGTATCTGCGCCATGTGCCGACGAGCATGCGCGCTCTCCTGTACGTGGGCGACGTGGGTGCCGCGGTGGGCCGGGTGTGTGGGACGGGCAGAGGCAGGTTTCGCAAAAGCAGCGGAGGCCAGACCAAGGATCAGAACAAAATAGGTGATACGCCGAAGAAATTGTCTGTTCACCGCGAGTTATCCTCTCGAAAGCAAGGCTCTTAAAGATGTTACATGCCCGGAAGGCCGGGTACTCAAGTAATCGAACTTCTGCGGAGCCGGGTTCCATAAAGGATCCTCGATTCCCTTGCCGCGAACCTAACCTTATTAAACCCTAATTTGCCATAAAGTCTGTCCGCTTTTCCATATTCCAAGAAACTCTTCCCCGTGTCCGTACCACAATTGGGTACACGCCCGTAACAACTAGCGCATACAAATCAGTGGCCGGGTGATAGTCCGTTCAATTCACCGGCCGACGCAGAAACGCCGGGATGTCGAGGTTGTCGAGATGCGGTTCACCTTCGGTACGATGAGAGCCCTGCTGTCCGCCAGAATCGGCGGTTTGTCCGGTTACGGGACCACGGCCTGAAGATAGGATTTCGCGCTCGTCGTCGGGCTTGCTGGGAATCAGCCGGGCATACTCCTCTTCAAACGGCTCATCGAAATTGGCGTGGACCACGGGGTTGGAGTGAGTGACAGGAGGCTTGGCTGCCGGTGCAGAACGCGGCGGCTCAGGAGCTTCTTCGATCAAAACCGGCTGAGGCTGTAACGCGAACGGCGCCGGCTCCGGAGACGCCTCCTTCACGGCAGGCTTCTCAACAGCAGGGGGTTGGTCCGCCACTTTCCGCGGTTCGAAGAGGGGAGAAAACTCCTGGTCAGCGAGCTCTTCGCTGGCAAAGCGGGGAAGGGAGGACCGGTCCTGAAGCGAAACGCGGGGCACCGTCGCATCACTGACCGCCCGCGGGCGGCGCCCGAAATGATCCTGACGAAAACCGGTGGCGATCACCGTGATTTTGACCTCGTCGCCCATGGATTCGTCCAAAACCGCGCCGAAGATGATGTTTGCGTCTTCGTGAGCCGCATTCTGGATCAGGGTAGAGGCTACGTTCACCTCGCTTAATTTCAAGTTACTCGACCCGCTGATGTTGATAAGGATGCCTCGTGCGCCGTCGATCGCACCCGCCTCCAGCAAAGGAGAGGCCATGGCTGCCTGGGCGGCGGCAATGGCTCGGTTGTCACCACTGCGCACAGCAGTCCCCATGACGGCGTAGCCCATGCCGGCCATGGTGGTTTTCACGTCGGCGAAGTCACGGTTGATGATGCCCGGGATGGTGATGATATCGGAGATGCCCTGCACGCCCTGGAGCAGGACGTCGTCCGCAACGCGGAAGGACTCGAAGAACCCGGCGTCTTTGGCTACGGCAAGCAGCTTCTCGTTGGGAATGACAATCATGGTGTCAACGCCCTCGAGCAGTTCTTCCATGCCCCGCTCGGCCTGCTGCATACGCCGCTTGCCCTCAAAGCTGAAGGGGCGGGTCACCACCGCGACCGTGAGCGCGCCCATTTCGCTGGCCAGTGAAGCGATGACCGGAGCCGCGCCGGTGCCGGTGCCGCCGCCAAGTCCAGCGGTCACGAAGACCATGTCCGCGCCCTCCAGGGCCTCAATGATCTTTTCCGAGTCTTCCAGGGCTGCGCGCCTGCCAACATCCGGATTGGCGCCGGCGCCCAGTCCAGCGGTCAGCTTGACGCCCAACTGCAGCTTGACCGGCGCCTGGGAGAGCTGCAGCGCCTGCACATCCGTATTGGCAACGATGAACTCGACACCCTCCAGCTTGGCGGCAATCATGCGATTGACGGCATTCCCACCGCCACCGCCAACGCCGATAACCTTGATCTTCGCTCCGCGAGCGATTTCATCGTTGTAGTGAATGCGTATTTCGTCGGAAAGATTCATCGGGTTCAGCTCCATTCTCGTATCGTAATCAGATCCTGTCGTACTGCAACCTGTAAAGTCGACTACAAACTTCCTGCGAAGATAGCCCGCAGCTTGGCCCGCAGGCCCTGGTCTTCTGCCGCCCGCAGCACGCTGGTGCGGTGGGTGTACAGCAGCATGCCAATAGCGGTCGAAAACTCCGGCTGTATCAACTCGTCCGGCATTCTGGAGAGTGGCACCGGATAGCCCAGACGGGCGGGAACGCGCAACAGGCTTTCGGCTACTTCGAGCAAGCCCGCCAGGCGGGCGCCGCCGCCGGTGAGCACGCAGCCCGCGCCAAGCGCACCGAGCACACCGCCCTGGCGCAAATTTTCCCGCACCAGGTGGAAGAGCTCGCGGGCGCGCGGCTCAAGAATCTCGCTCAAGTAACGCTGCTTGATGGTGCGGATCACCTGGGTTCCGCCGGCGATCAACTCCAGTTCGCTGGAGGAAGGCACCGAGGTCACCACGCAGTGCCCATAGTCCAACTTGATGACCTCGGCTTCCTGCACGGACATATGCAAGCCAACGGCAAGATCGTTGGTGAAGTGGTCGCCGCCAATGGGGACGACAGCGGTGTGGGCCACCGCACCTTCAAAGAAGACAACCAGCTCCGTAGAGGCGGCGCCAACATCGAGCAGGCAGGCGCCGAGCTCGCGCTCGTCCGCTGAGACGGTAGCTTCAGCGGCGGCGATGGCCTCAAAAACGGTGTCCGTCACTTCCAGACCAGCCTTGTTGGCACAGGTAATTACGCTTTGCGCTGCGCTGGCCGAGCAGGTGGAGATGTGCAGATTCACCTCCAACCGGTTGCCGACCATACCGACGGGGTCATGGATACCAGGCTGCTCGTCGAGAATAAACTGTTGCGGCAACAGGTGAATGATCTCCCGATCGGCGGGCAGGGAGACGGAGCGGGCGCGGTCGACGGCGGCGCGTACATCCTCGCGGGTGATCTCGCGCAGGCGATTCCCCAGGCTAATGCCGCCCTGGCTGTTGACGCCGCGCACGTGGGGACCGCCCAGCCCGACAACACAATTCGCGATCACCGCTTTGGCCATCTGTTCGGCCTCGGTGGCAGCGTGATTGAAGGCTCGGCTGGCGGGCTGGAGATCGCTGATGAGCCCCTTGCGCATTCCCTCCGCATTCACCACGCTATGTGCCCGATAGCGCAGTGCGCCCTCATGCAACTCCGCTACCAGGACCCGAATCCTGGAGCTGCCGGCGTCCAATACGGTGAGTAGTTCCTCGCCCTTCTGGCTCATTAACCCTTTGCTTTTCCCGCTTTGAGCGATTTCGCGGCGGGCTTTGCCGCACTGTGCCCGGCGTGTTTTGTTGCCGGGGCGTCCGCGTGACGCGGACTGGAACTGGCGGCCGCCCCTTCTTGCCCGGCTTCAGTGGCCGCTTGCTGCGCCATGTCGAGCACCACTTGATTTTCATAGCGCATATCGACCGAGGCCAGATGAGGGTACTGCTGGCGCCACTCAGGCAGATGCTGCTGGTAGCTGCGGTAGCGGGCCAGGAAGTCGGAGTCGCCAAAGTGCACCTGGATATCCGAGCCCTGGGCCGGCAGGAGGGCCCAGACATCTTCCGGATCGGAGATATCGACCTCGCTCAGCTGGGGGGAAACCCTGGTTCCGCCGGAGTCAAGATCGCTGATGAATTGCTGGTACAAATGCATGCGTGCGGCGCGTACCGGCAAGGGATCTTTGGCTGATATTCCGGTGACTACCGGGAAGGAGTAATGCTTGGCAGCCATGGCGGCCGGAGGCAAATGCAGCAGAACCCCGTGGGCGTCCACCAGGTCGATGGTGCTGCCATGGCGCACGAAAGCTACCGGCGTGCGTTCGACGATGGCGACGCGCAACTGGTCTGGTATCAACCGCATTACGGTGGCATGCTCCACCCAAGGTAGTTGTTCCAGTGCCGCGCGGCGCGTAGCCAAGGGGATGAAGAAGATATTGCGGCCGAGGTCAGATCCGAAGATGGAGAGGAGCTCGGGCCGCGTCACCTGGCTGTTGCCCATGATCTGGATAGAGGAAGAGGAGGCGATGCGGAAACGGGGATCGTCACGGAAAAAGTTGCGTATGCCAATCGCCAGCAACAGCAGTGCGCCGATCGCGAAGACGACTGCTGCCGCTGCACCCATGCGACCCCGGCGGCTGGTGGGAATGAGCCCACGGCGCACAGGGACACGGCGCCGTGCGCGCAGAAAGGCATCTTCTTCGCGGTCTTCACCGTCGCTGCCAGCCTGCTCGGCCAGCCTGCGCGCAGCGCTCCGCTCCGATACGGTCTCCTGCGTTATTTTGGCGCGGGCCGGCGATGGAGCCGTGGGGCGATAGAACTGTCCCATCGGTTCATCCGCTTCCTCGCCCGCGTACACCGTTACACGGCTTGCATGTGAGTCGATTTTTGCCACGCCCGAGCAGGTCGTGAGATTTGCCATCCAAACTATAGCGTGGTTTTCCAGGGTTTGTTTGGGCAATTTCAGGGAATCTTAGGGGTAATCTGTGTTGAAAATAGGGGGCAATACTGCTTGATCCAAGGATTCCTCACCTCCGGCCTGACGCGCTTGCCGGCAAAGTCGAAGAGTAACGGAAGCAAATCATCCTCCTCCCGATCGTTTGTTACTGCAGATTCCTCGCTTCGGTCCTAATGGCAAGAGTTTGGGGGAGGCATGGTAGCCCACTCAAGCCAAAGTACGGCTTGACCCCGATTTCCTGCCACGCTGTGCCAGAGAGGTCCGCGTGTGCGCTTTTCATTAAGGAAAAGCGCATGGAGTGTATCAACGCCACAGCCTCCGCAGGAAATCGGGGCAAATGGGGCACCCAAAGCTCTTGTTGCCCGTGTAGTTGCTCCCTTAACTTGCCACAGGCGAGTCGCCTCCTTGATTGACAAATTTAAAGTTGGTTTCCTATCTTCAGGTCTGTTACTGGGAACGACGGCTTTCCGGATCAGTAAAGTAGGTAGGGCTTTCGTTTGGTGTCGAAGTCATGTAATTGCTGTTGCCAGTCCTCGGCTATGCGCTGAGGATCGCGTCCTGCCTGCAGCGCTTCGAGCACCTTCCGGTTGGCGAGCAGAGTGTCGATCTTGTTCAGTTGAAATTTGTCCGCGTACAGCTTGTGCAGGGCGGCTGCGATTTCCAGACCTAGTTCCGGCGAGTCGACAACATTGCGATCAGTGACGATCAGCTCGATTCCATGGCAGAGCTGCTCCGCATAAGGATAAGGAGACCGGGGCGTGAACTCGACCGGCACAAATCGCAGTCCAGGCAGGAAGCGGGCATTCAGCGCCCGCGCCAACGCAGGACCCTCGATCCAGGGTGCCCCAACATAGGCAAAGGGAGTGTCGGTTCCGCGGCCGACGGAAACATTGGTCGTCTCAATGAGACCCAGAGCAGGATAGAGGACTGCTTCCCGCAGGCTGCGAAGATTAGGGGAAGGATTGGTCCAGGTGAGGCCGGTGGAATCGAACCAGTCTCCCCGTTGCCAGCCGTTCATGGCGATCACACTGAGCCGCGCGCGCAATTTGTATTCTCCATTGAGATAGCGAGCAAGCTCGCCCAGGGTCATGCCGTGGCGCACAGGAATGGGCGCTACGTTGACGTAGCTCTCGCTGCCGGCGTCGGAGAGAGGACCCTGCACGAGGCTACCTCCGAGTGGATCGGGACGGTCGAGGACCACCACGTCTGTGCCCGTCCTCCCGGCTGCCTCGAGGAAATAGCGGACGACTGTTTCGTAGGTATAGAAGCGGACGCCCGCATCCGCGAGGTCGATGAGGACAGCGTCGAGCGAGCGCAGTGTTGCGTCCGAGGGGCGACGCTGGTTTCCATAAAGGCTGATTATAGGGAGTCCGGTCGATGGGTCTGTCGAGTCCTGAATGACTTCCTTATCCTGCGAGCCGTCGATGCCGTGTTCGGGGCTGAAGAGAAGTTTGAGCTTGAGTCCGGGAACGGCCTCTTCTGCATCACGAGCCAGGACGTCGATGGTTCTCAGGCCGTGAGCGTCCAGGCCCGTCTGGTTGGTAAGGAGACCCACACGCAACGAGCCTCCATGTTTGGCAGCGAGCGCGGAAAGCTCGGCGAAGTCGTCTTGTTCCAGCATGTCGATGCCGGTCGATACCTCTCCATTGCGGTCATGCCAAAGGCGCTCACCGGCGATGGATTCGTTGTAGCCGGTCAGCTTTGCGGCCAGACTGCCGTTATCTGGCCTTAGCTTCACCCAGGCGGCAACCACATTTGCGACTGCCCCGCGGATGGCGTTAATCCCGGTGGGTCCGTTGGGATACACGGCGTTGGACATGAAGATGACATAGGTATCGCTGGTTGGGTCCATCCAGATGGAGGTTCCAGTGAACCCGGTATGACCGAAGGAGCCGACGGGAAACAACTCGCCCCGGTTGCTGGAATAGGGCGACTCGATGTCCCAGCCGAGTCCGCGCAGCGCGGTGCCGGTAGCCGGCTGACCGGGCGTGGTCATCTTTTGCAGTGTCAGTTGCTGGAGGGGAAAACTGCTCGGCCTGCCGGCAAGCCGGTCGAGCAGGTTTTGAGCGTAGATGGCTACATCGCCGGCGGTGCTGAAGATTCCGGCATGCCCGGCAACGCCGCCCATGCGGCGCGAGGTTGGATCGTGCACCACACCGCGGAGCATGACGCCGTGTTCGTACTGGGTGGGCGCGATGCGGTTGCGCCAGGCTTCCGGCGGCAGATAACGCATGTGCTCCAGGCCCAGCGGCTGGGCCAGGTAGCGCTGCTGGTATTGATCGAGGGTGAGGCCTGAGAGCTTCTCGACCAGCGCGCCCAGCACGATGAAGTTGATGTCGCTGTAGCGAAACTGCACTCCTGGAGCCGTGACCGGGGTGGATGCGAACGCGCGGCGCAACCCTTCCTGCTTGCCTACCCACGAGTCTTCCAGGGAAACATCAGGAGGCAGGCCGGAGTAGTGGGTGAGCAACTGGCGAATGGTAATGTCCTGCTTACCGTTGGCCGCGAACTCGGGCAGGTATTCCGCTACCGGGTCATTCAGGCGGAAGAGGCCCTGCTCATAAAGCTGCATGACCGCAGGCGCGGTCGCCAAAACCTTGGTCAACGATGCGACATCGAAGATGGTGTCTTCGGTCATCGCTTCTGGTACAGGCGTGAGAGAGCGATTTCCGTAGGCCTTTTGAAAGACAATGCGGCCGTTGTGACCGGCGATCACCACCGCCCCGGGGAATTTTTTGGTCGCGATCCCGAGTTCAACGATGCGATCGATTTGTCGAAATGGCGGCTCCTCGGCCGCTTTCAACGGCGCAGTCGAGGCGAGCAGGACTACGAGCAAAACCGGGAGCAGAACGGCGATCTTCTGAGCACGCTTCCTGCTGGGCAGGATGTTGCTCATTACCCATCCCAGAACGAACGTTAGCAAAGATCCGATCAGCACGAACCACGTCCAGGCAATTTTAGGAAACAGGATCCGCACGTTCCCAAACGTAACGGGCAACGCGTAAGGCTGCTTCCAGAGCAGTATATTGGCTGCCAAGCCGCCGATCATGCCGATCATGGCGCCTATTTCGGTTGCGGTTTCGGTGAGCGTGCCGAGTAGGAAAACACCTAACAGAGCCCCGTATGCAACGGAGGCGATCGACAGACCGACTTCGACCACGTGGCCACCGCCGCGGGACATCAGTGCGAGCACAAACAGTAGCGCCGCCCAGAAGAGCGTCATGATGCGCGATAAGCGTGCGCGCTGGCGTTCATCGGCGTTGGGCTTCCAGGCCATGTAGAAATCCACCATGCTACTCGAGCTCAGGGAGTTGACCGCCGCACTGAGATTCGACATCGCGGCAGCCAGGATGGCGGCAACCATCAGTCCGGCGACACCATGCGGCATCTCCGTCACGATGAATGCCGGAAAGACGCGGTCGGGACTCCCCGCAAGCATGCCATGGGTCACATTACCGTAGAAATAGTAGAGCCCTGTACCAATGGCAAGAAAGAGTGCGAACTGAACCAGAATAACTCCGCCGCTGCTGAGCAAGGCAATGCGCGATTCGCGAAGGTTCTTTGCCGCCAGCAACCGCTGCACCATGAGTTGATCGGTGCCGTGACTGGCCATGGTCAGGAAACAACCGCCGACAAGCCCCGCCCAGAAGGTATAGGTTTGGCTCAGGCTGAAAGCAAAATGGAAGATGGTGACCTTGCCGGCAGCAGAAGCCATCCCATGGATGGCGTGCCAGCCGCCCGGAACCCGATGCCCCAGCAGGAGGACAGCGACGATTGTGCCGGCAACATATAGCACCATCTGCACCACGTCGGTCCAGATGACGGCGGCCATTCCTCCTTCGAGCGTATAGATCAACGTCAGGGCACAGATGATGGCGATCGAGACCACATCCCGCGTGCCGATTGCCATGCCCACCACAATAGAAACGGCGAAGACACGGACGCCTTCTGCCGCCGCGCGTAGAAAGAGAAAAAGAAATGCAGTGAGCTTGTGCAGCCGGGGGCCAAAGCGCTCACCAATCACTTCATAGGCGGTGAGCAGTTCGCCACGAAAATAGCGAGGCAGGAAAATGATGCACACGACGATCCTGCCCAGCAGATAGCCAAAGACGATCTCCAGGAATCCCCAGTCTCCGGTATAGGCGAGGCCAGGGACGCTGATGATGGTCAGCGTGCTGGTTTCCGCGGCCACGATGGAGAGAGCAATGGCCCACCAGGGGATTTTTCGATCCGCAAGGAAGTAGCTCTTTAACGACCGGTCCTTGCTACGAAACTGCAGACCAAAGAGGGTGATGCCTGCCAGATAAATCGCTACCAGAGATAGGTCGACCGAGCTCAGCCGGTGCATTGGATTTCCAGAAGACCCCTTCCACTGGCAGATATAAAATTCAGAAACCCGGAGATGGCGTTATGTCGCGAGTCGAGAATCTTTGCGTGATCACCAGCATAATCCTGCTGGCCGCCGGTATATCTACACCCTATCTCACACCGAATACAGGGTGGGACGTCATAGTGGGCAAAACTTCCTTTGGTCTCTCGTGGCGAATGCCCCTATATGGCGTCGCGGCACTCTTCAGCCTATTCGCCTGCCTGTACTCAGTCCCCTATATTCCCTTCGATACACACGTCGTCCGATGGCATTTCTGGTTGAGCCTCGGGTGCGTGATCTGGTGCATCATCGGCCAGGTCGTCCTTTACATGACGCTGCGAGACGAAACCCTACAGCATTTGGGGGTAGCCGGCACCGCTTTGGTCCTTTCGTTCCTGGCTACGATCCCCATCTTTCTGGCGACGCAGGTGTTGTTCGCCGTTGCGCTGGTGCGCGCCCTGATCAAGATGCGTTTGCCGTAGCCCAACTCGATTGCGCCAGGGGCGATTCCAAGTTGGTCATGAATGGCTCGTGGGCTGCGCAACGCCCTCGCCTTCAGTAATGGTTATGTATTTGTCGATTGGCAGACCGGTGAATTTTTCCGTCTTGCCGCTGGGCTCCGGCCACTTCACTTCCACCCAGTCGATCCTGGTACGGTTGCCGATGCCTAGAACCATGCGCGGGTCCTGAGACGACAAATAGCTTCCCCCACCCACCTTGGTTCGGCTGCGCTTGAGGTCGCCGGCCTGGTAGATGACGCGAGCGCCGATAGCGTCGCGGTTCGACCTCTTGCCCACCAGCTTGATTCCCAGCCAATGGTTCCCTTTGGCTGCGGTGTTGTGTAACAGCAATGGAGCATCATCATTCACGGAAATCAGGACATCCACAGCGCCATCGTTATCGAAGTCGCCGATGGCGAGCCCCCGCGCGGAGAGATTCCTGGCAAAGATTAGTCCGCTTTCGGGGCTCACGTTGCGCAGCGTCTTTCCGTCACCGTGGAATAGCAACAAAGGCTCGCGATAGGTCACGTCCTTTTGCATGGTCTCGATCTGGTCGTCGGGATTGCCGTTGGCAAGGAATAGGTCGAGGTTACCATCGTTGTCGTAGTCGAAAAACTTCAGGCCCCAACCACTCATCAAGCGCGTCGCGGCCCCGATGGCGGTGGCGTTGGCCTGGTCGTCAAAGGTCTCATCCTTATTGTTCTGGTAGAGGGAAAACCTCTCGTGATCGATGTTGGCCACAAAAAGATCCATCCAACCATCCTGATTGACGTCGGCTGAATCCACGCCCATCCCGGAGCGAGGCCGGCCGGTCTCGCTGTATCCCACCCCCGCCAGGTTGGCAATCTCTTCGAACTTGCCGTTGCCGCGGTTCATGTAGAGAAAGTTCCTGGCGGTGTCGTTGGCGACGAAGAGATCCAACCTGCCGTCATTGTTCAGGTCGGTCGCGACCACACCCCAGGCCTTGCCGAGATACTTTGCAATCCCCGACGACTGGCTGACATCGGTGAAGGTGCCATCGCCGTTGTTATGAAAGAGCCAACTGGCCGACGGTTTGTAGAGCGTGGGAATGCAATATCCGGGTTTGTTGTAAGCGACGCAGTTGAGGCTTTTAGATTTGCTGAAGTCGACGAAGTTGCAGACGAACAGATCCAGCCGCCCATCGTTGTCGTAGTCGAACCAGACTGCGCTCGACGCCCATCCAGGCGCTGCAACGCCCGCCTTCTCGGTGACGTCAGTGAAGGTGCCGTTGCCGTTGTTGTGATACAGAATGCTTTTTCCGTACTGCGTCACATAGAGATCAGGAAAGCCATCGCCATCGTAGTCGCCTACAGCGACGCCTTGCCCATAGCCCCCGGCACTCACGCCTGCTTTTTCGGTGACGTCAGTGAAAGTGCCATCGTGATTGTTACGATAGAGCGCGTTGCGCAGGGGGGGATTGGGGTCGTAGAAGTCACACTTGCCGCTGTTGACGAGATAGATGTCCATCCAACCGTCATTGTCGTAGTCCAAAAAGGCGCAGCCTGCCCCGGTGGTCTCGGGAAGGTATTTCTGCGGCGACTTGCCGGCGGTGTGAACCCATGTGATCCGGCTGACGGACGACGGCACTTCTTCGAAGGGATACGGCGTCGAAGCGAAAGCGAAGCGGCTGAATGCAACGGATCCGGTGGCTCCGGCCAGGGTCCTAAGAAAACAGCGGCGAGATAGCTCGAAGCAATTGCCGGTCACTGCGGATTCTGGGCTCCCTGTCCGTTCGCGCCTCCCGAAGTCTGCTGTTGCAGAGCGAACTCCTTTTCCGCATCTTGCTTGCGTCCAGTGCGCGCGTAGGCGGTCGCGAGGCTATAGTGGCCCGCCGGGTTCCCGGGCTGAAGTTTGACTGCCTTTTCCAGTGGAGGAACCGCCTCAGCGTACTGCTTCTGAGTCAGCAGCGACATACCCAATCCCAGGTAGGCATCCGCGAAGTTGGGCTCCAGCTGAGTGGCCTTGGAGAAGTGCTGGACGGCAGCGGGTAGATCCTGAGCCTGGCGTGCCAACTCGCCCAACACGTATTCAGCGCCGGCATTGGTTGGATCGATTTCGAGTTCTGCCTGCAGTTCTTTCTTTGCCTGCTCGGCGAAATCGGGCGGCGGATTCGGTTTGGATAGAAGCAGCCGGGCCAAGCGAAAGTGGATGCCTGGATAGCGCGGGTTTTGCTCCAGGATCTTGCGATAGTCTTTTTCCGCTGCGTCCCATTTGCCCTGGACTTCACTCGCGTCTGCATCCATTTCAAGAGCAGGGATCGAAGCCGGAGCCGTGCGGGCCAGTTCCTGGGCGAAGTGTGAGGACAGGTCGGAGAAAGCGTGAGTCAAGACGTACAAGACTTCGGGGTCACGGGGAAACTGCCGGCTCAACATGCGCAGGAAATCGAGCAGAGCCTCCTGCTGCTGCAATAGAGTGGCGCAACGTACGCCAGCGAGGCCGATCCTTTTTTGCAGTTCTTTATCGGTGACGTGACCCATCGACTTCGACAGCAGTGGCAAGGCCTCGGGACAATGGCCACTCTCAGCCAGGGCAGCGGCATGCTCGGCAGCAGCCGGACTCGCCGGAACCGCCTTGCTTGCGACCTGCGCTATGGAGAGAGGACCAACTGCAAGTACGAGGAAGATCGGGTAAGCCAGCTTAGACGATGTACGCATTATTTTATGCAAAGGAAAAGGGCAGACGCGAGTTAAGCGTCTGCCCCTCAAGTTTATCAGGCGCCTAGAAGTAGAACTTAAAGGCGAACTGAATGTTCCTTGCGGGCTGCGAAGTATTGATCAACCCGAAAGTGGTACTGGGGTAATTGGTGTTGGGGTGTCCTAACTGAACATTGTTGAACGCATTCAGGAAGTCGCCCCGGAACTCGAAGTACTTGGACTCGGTGAGGTGGAAGGCCTTCAGCAGGCCGATATCCGTGTCGGTGTACCCGGCTCCGGTCACTGGGCCCTGGGCAGGACAGTTGCCAAAGGTTCCGGCCGCTGGTTCCGAGTATCCGTTCGGACTCATCCACTGATAGCCCTGGAAGGCTCCGGCAAAGCTGGGCTGCCGACCGAAGACTTGCTGCTGTTCGCAGTTGGGACGGGGCCCGCGTCCATTCGTTCCCGAGGTGTCGCTGGAATTGTAGACGGCCAGAGGGAAACCGCTGTGAATGGAGATGATGGTGGAAGCCTGCCAGCCGCCGACAACTGCATTGAGGGCCGAATTCATGTTGCTGCCGAGCGCCTTACCTTTGCCAATGGGAAGATCGTAGGTAGCGTAGGCAGACAGAACATTCTTGGAGTCAAAGTAGCAACTCGCGTAATCGCCATGCGGGTCGTACATGTTCTGGTAGTACGGTGACGCCGGAGTGGCCTGCGTTGCCGCGCCCCAGGAGCCGTAATAACCACTATTGTTGGTCATGCAATGCGACCAGGTGTAAGCAACTTGACCCTCAAGCCCATTGGAAAGGCGCTTGGACAGGACTGACTGGAGAGCGTTGTAGGTCGCGAACCCGGTCGAAGAGGTCCCAGACACAGTGGAAATGTCGTTGATCAAAGCCGGATTGTCCTGGAAGTAGAGTGAAGGCCCGACCACGCCATTATTGAGCGTCAGCTGCGCGTATGGCGTCGGAACCATCAGGTGGGTGTCCTTGCTCCCAACGTAACCGATCTGGAAGGTTGTGCTGGCCGTAGCCTGGGTTTGCACAGTCAAGTTCCACTGCTGATCCATCGCCGGCTGAACCGTCTTATCCCAAACATACATGACAGCTCCCGCGAAAGGATCGCCGGCGACGGCGCCACCCGGACCCTGCTGCGTCTGGTAGGTGGGGCTGTTGTAAGTAGCGGTAACCTCAGTTGGGGTGAAGGGTGGATTGCGGGGAAGCCGCAGGTTAGTGCCGGTTCCTTCCAGGTAAGAGGAAATGGTGTAAGCGCCGCGTACGCTCGTCTTACCACCCCAATACGCCGGCGTCCAGTTGAAGCCTATGCGGGGTTGGAAATCCGGGATGCCGTACACCGATTTATAGAGGGAGCGGCTGTTGCCGTCCTGACCCGCATACTCGATGGCTCCGGTGACGAGGTTCAGGTTGTCTTGAAGGTTGTTGAGTTCCACCCAGGGGGTACTCGCTTCGTAACGCAGCCCGAGATTCAAAGTCAGAGAGGGCGTGATCCGCCAGTCGTCCTGACCATATCCGGCAAATCTCCAGGCAAACTGGTGCCAAGTGCCACCGGTGCTGACGCCTTTACCCGTGGCTTCCGGGTAGCCGGTGAAAAAGTCAGAGGAGGCATCCCCGGTGAAATTGCCCGCGAACAAGATGGAGCCGTACTCACCGCTGTTGCCGCTGTAGAAAGTGTTGATGCGGAAGCGCCACATCTGGAAGCCCGCCTTGAAGACGTGCTTGCCATGGGTAATAGTGACTCCATCGTCGAACTGGATCACGGTGTCGGCGAAATTCTGGTTGATGATGTTGTTGCCAACGTTGGTGAGCGTCCCATTGCCGGGGGCAGGAGCCGTGCCGCCGCCAAAGCCCAGCAACAGCAAGCCAGGCCCGACTGTGTTGGCATTGGCGATGCCGAGCTCCGAACCCAGATCGCCGATGCTGGGGGTGAAACCGGCTCCGGTAAGGATCGTGATCCAGGATGCGCCGACACGCGCTTCGTTCAGAATGTTGGGGCTAAGGGTGTGAGTCCAGGTGCCGACAGCATTATGGAGCGGAATATGGGTGTAGGAGTTGCCGAGAATCAGCAGCGAGTTGGTGGCAGGGTCGTTCTGGTATGCCTGCGAGTAGCGGGCGGAGAGACGATCCTTCTGGGTGATGTTCCAATCCAGCTTGGCATCCCCTTGATCGGTGTTGTAGGCCGAGTTGGTTTGGTTGATGGCGTTATTGATGGGATTGCTGTTGATCGGTGTTGGGTAGAATTTGTTGGTGAAGAGAGCGGCCGCCACCGGATTTATCTGGGCCAGCGGAATCTGATTGCCCTGATAAGGCACACCCGTCAGCGGGTTCTTCAGCTGGGTTGTGATCTGGGAGAAATCGCCGCCACGCTCAGCATCGGTGAAGACAGTGATGAAGTTGCTGGTCGTGGGATGATCGAAGCGCTGCCCCTGATAATCGGCGAAAAAGAATAGCTTGTCTCGCCAGATCGGGCCGCCAATCGTGCCCCCGAACATGTTCCAGCGCAGAGCCTCTCTGGGCAATTCGCTGCCAGGACCGAGGAATTTGTTTTCCCACTGGTTGGCATTGAGGACGTTGTTGCGGAAGAATTCCCAGGCATCTCCGTGGAACTGATTGGTACCGGACTTGATCGAGGCATTGACGATACCGCCGGAAAAGTTGCCGAACTCGGCAGGGGCGTTGGAAGTGATGAGATTGAATTCCTGGATGGCGTCCGGCGAAGGAGTTATGGCCAGATCGTTTTCGGAGGTCTGGTTATTATCCATGCCGTCGAGGATGAAATTATTGGACTCCTCGCGGTGTCCATCGACAGACGGACGGCCGCCGCCGTTTACGTTGTCCCCGCTATTGAAGGAGGCGTTGTCGGGGGTCACGCTGCCGGGTGCGAGCAGAGTCAGCTCGACGTAGTTGCGGGTGGCCAGGGGAATGCCGGTAATGGTCTTGGAATCGATGAGGGTACTGACCTGGGTGGTATCCGCCTGGAGTTGCGGAGCCTCAGAGGAGACCTGCACGGTGTTGGTAACCGAACCTACCTTCATTTTGAAGTCCAGACGAGCCCTCTCATTGAGCACGAGCGTGATCGGGGGCTGGACAGCCGTAGCAAAACCGGCCGCCTCTGCTTTGACCTCATAGGTTCCGATAGGGAGATTTGCGAAGTTAAAAACACCACCCTGGGATGTTTTGGTGGTGGAGGCCGTTCCACGCTCGGTGTCGCTGGCCGTAACGGTAGCGCCGTCCAGGGCCGCGCCAGCCGCATCTTCGACGGTGCCGGTAATAGATGCAGTGGTTTGTTGAGCAAATGCGGACTGGCTAGGGCAGGAAAGCCCCAGGACCATTACGAGGGCTACGCCCCATAAGGTAAATCGTTTCATACTCGCCTCCAAAATCCAACATGTTTACAGGGGCCCGACTGACGGGGAACAATCAGCAAATCTTCTAAGGAATTCTTTTTAATTGACCATTATGAAGATAGTAAGAGAACTATAACGAGAGCCCGGCCACAATGCAAGCGGGATCGTCTCGGCAAAAAGCACTTTTTTTGTTGCTTTTTTTCCTTCCGATGGCACCGGGTTCACTAACAATCGTTTGTCTTGGCGGTAAATCAGACACGATACAAGGCCCATCGCTGTGCTCGCCAAGGCTACGGATGTGTATCTTAAGAGCAATTTAGAGGACTGCTCGTCGCGCAGGCGGAAGCTCGATGGGATTCTCGCCAGAGCCTGACGTATTTGGCCCTTGGCTTGCCTGAACACGCAAAGGTCGGCGGCCCGCCATATACCCCCTATATTAAAGGATACTGGTCGTCTTGACATCCGCCGGGCTCTTGCAATCAGCCCCTACAGGCGCGGCAATCCGAGACCACTGTCTTGCTGACTGGTCCGGTCTGTTCTCTCCAATTGACAGTTGGAAGCTGAGCAATGAACCCGGAGTTTGGAGGAGCCTATTTGCGGTAGATCTGTACTGGTGTGTCTTTACACTGATACAGTAAATCTCACATGTTTTTCAAATTAACACCCACTTCGGGGCAGTCTCTTTACCTGCAGCTTGTACAGCAGATTCGGCATGCTGTGGAGAATGGTGCGTTCCGGGATGGCGACCAACTCCCCGGCATTCGGACCTTAGCGCAGGAACTGGTCGTCAGCCCAAACACAATCGCGAAAGCGTACACGGAACTCGAGCATGAGGGGCTGCTGGAACTGCGTCAGGGTTCAGGAGCATTCATTTCAGTGAATCGCCGGGCTCGCTCGCTGTCGAATCATATTCAAGCGGCCAGCCGAGACGTGATCGATCTGGTCGAACAGCTCCGTGAAAGGGACCTTCGCGATGAAGAAATTCGCAGAATGTTCGAAGCGGCTTTGCTGCATCAGCCGGAGACGGTGAGCAAAAAATGACAAACAGACCAGCAATTCAAACCGAGAGACTTACCAAGTCATACGGAAGGGTCGAAGCGGTCAAGGAAATCAATTTATCGGTCAGGCCGCACGGCATTACCGCGTTTCTTGGTTTAAACGGCGCGGGCAAGAGCACCACGATCAAGATGCTGCTGGGCATGATCCGGCCAAGCAGCGGGGACGGCACGATCCTGGGCCAGCGGATCAGCGATCCAATGGGGAGTGTTCGCATCCGCTCCCAAATCGCCTATGTCAGCGAGAATAAACGGCTGTACGATTTCATGACCGTAGAACAGATGATTCGCTTCACCAGTGGATTTTACGCGGACTGGCGTTCCGACGAGGAGCAGAAGCTTCTACGCCAATACAAGCTACCCCTGGACCGGAAGGTTAAATCCCTTTCCAAGGGGATGCGAACGAAGCTCGGACTACTGCTGGCGTTCGCACGACGGCCAGAGTTGTTGATTCTGGATGAGCCAAGCGAGGGACTCGATCCAGCGGGGATTGAGGAACTCCTGGAGATCCTCGTAGCCCGGTGCAGCGAGGGCACCACGATCTTCTTTTCATCGCATCAGATCGCCGAGGTGGAGCGCATTGCCGATCAAATTTGCGTCCTGCATGGGGGACGCCTGGTGCTGGATTCCCCGCTGGATGACCTGCGCCAATCGTATCGGCGAATCGATCTCGTCTTTCCCTCCATTCCGGCGGAACATGACTTTCGCATCATGGGCGTCGAAGAGGTGAGAACCCGCGGCCACCAGATGAGCGTGCTAGCGAGCAGGAACACGGAAGGTGTAGTGGCCCGAGCACACGACTTCCAGGCCACTTCCATCGACGTGACCCCTGTAGGACTGCGAGAGATCTTTCTGGGAAAGGTAAAGGAGAATTGAGCGATGCTTTGGTATAAGGCGTGGTTGGAGACTCGATCGCGGTTCCTGATCTCTCTTGTCGGAATGGTTGCTCTCTGCTCGCTTTTAGTTCTTCATGGAGATCGAGACGCAATCTACGAGGTGGGGACGGATTACTACAATTATGTGCTCTTTACAGGCCACTCGATACTGGTGATGATGTGGGTTTTAGCTGTCACTCTGATCATGATGGGCGGCCTTCTCCGTGAGAGGGCGACCGGATCGTGCGCGTTCACCCTGGCGCTCCCGGTTAGCAGAACTCGCCTCACCATGGTTCGTATATGCACGGGTCTAGCTCAGGCCATCCTGCTGGCGATTGTCCCATGGATCGCGATGTTTTCGGTCGGGAGCATTTTTGGAAAGACGCATTCCGTCTCCCAGACCGCCTACTACCTGGTTCTATTGCTCGGAGGCGGGGCAGTGTTTTTCGGGATGGCGGTCCTGATCTCTTCCTTGATAAGTGGTGAGTACACGGCCCCAGTCGTTAGTTTTGGTGCAGTCGTCGTCACAGCGGTCGCACTCAGTAGCGCCGCCCTGCGCCCCTATAGCCCCTGGGAATTCATGACAGGCTTAGGATACTTGAATAGACAGACGAATCTTCTGGTGTTGCCGATACCCTGGCTCCAGGCGGCGATCTACCTCTTCTTAGCGGGTCTTTTGCTCGCGATATCGGTCAGGGTCATGCAACAGCAGGAATTTTGAGCATTACGCTTATGGGAGCAAACGATTCAGCCGACAAAAGGGCGCGCAAGCGCTGGACAACGAGTAGAGCCGCTCATCGTCGTAGGGTATGTCCGCTCACGCCGGGCAGTACATATCAGACGTCGCGGACAATGGACTCCTGGAGATGGGTCGAAGGGTGTAAGCATGGCCGATCTCCTGAACCTCCTGGCGATACCTGAAGCTTCTGCGCCCCCGACTCAAGTTTGATCGTCCGGCTACACTCTCTTTACGCCGTTCAGCCGCTTCGAGGTGGGTCGAATCGGAGACGAGCGGGGTTACTCGGTGTTCGAGAGGCCTACATGAATCGTGAGCTGGCTTTGAAGATCGTGTTAGCGCTGGCGGGATTGCTTTTCCTGGCTACCGGTTATCCCCTAGTAATCTTCGTGCGACAAGAACCTGCGTTGTCAATGATGTTCAGCCTTTACGTGACGCTCGGCGTTTTCCTGCTTCTTGCCATCCGCAACCCGGTTGCGAGCAGCAGCCTGATCGCCTTCACGGCATGGTCCAGCCTGGCTCACGCCGCCCTTATGGGGACTCAAGCCATGCGCAACATGGTTTCACGTGGAGAACTGATCGGTGTGGCGGTTCTGGTGGTCATCGGCGTAACCTTAATTGCGCTGGCGCCACCGAAGCAGCCTACTGGGACCACCTGACGCCGTAGCATTTGTCAACCGCGTTGACGGATAGTCGGCCCTGTAGAAAGTTAAGACAGTGGCGCAGTTCGAGAATTGTCCGCCGGGGCTTGGCCATGGTCTTGTTGGCCATCCATTCACTTAGCCATTTCTCTTTCCGGTGGCCTTCGTCAGAGCAGACCTGGACTGACTACGGAAGCGCGCAGGAGGGACTTCAAACTCGCGCTTGAAAGCCCGGTTGAAAGCAGCCTCCGATTCGTATCCCACTTCGGCAGCGATCTGTGCCACCGAATAACTGCTCGAAACCAGCATTTGCGATCCCAATTGAAGCCGCCAGTGCGTAAGGTAGGCCATCGGAGCCTGGTTGAGGTAATGGCGGAAGCGCTCCGCCAGCACCGAGCGTGATACTCCGGCTTCTTTTGCCAGGGCGGCGATTGTCCAGGAATGCGCGGGATTTCGGTGCATCAGGGCCAGTGTTTTTCCTACCTCCGGATCGCGGGCGCCGGCCAGCCAACCCTTTTGATCCGGCGGAAGGCTTGCAATGTAAGCCCGCAGTGTTTCAACAAACAAAACTTCCGACAGCTTAGCCAACACAGCTTCTCCACCAGCACGGTAAGCGTCGGCTTCGTTCACCGAAAAGCGGATTGAGTTCTCCAGCCATCTGCCAGAAGCATCGTCACGAATACTGACTTTGAATACCATGGGCAGGCCGCTGAGAAAAACCTGGCTCAACCGTGGCTCGCAGGCCATAAAGCCACAAACGAATCTCGTAACTTCCCCGCCCCCACCCTGGCGCGACAGCTTCAACTTCTGAGAAAAAATTCGCTCCAGTTCCTTAGCCATGTCGACTGCCTTAGTCGGCGGGCCATTTTCGAGGATGTGCGCGTCGCCATGGGGAAAGATCACGATGTCACCGGCTTCGAGCATGATGCGCTCGCCGTCCACCAATCGGGCAGACGCCCGCCCTGCGGTCACAAAGTGATAAATGATCACGTGGCTTGCGGCAGGTGATACATAGGGCGCGATGGTGCGCGAGGGAGGCGAGCAAAAACTCCACGGAGAGGAGAATTCTCCGTTGTAGAACATGGCTCCCTGGAGCTTCACAACTTTCAGCACTTCAGAAAGTACGTCCATACACGCCCTCCGGCAAAGAATTCCGGACTCCTGAGCAAAGCCATCATACGGCATCCGCATCGCGAGCAAGAAACACAGACGCGCGGACAAGAACGCTTCGGTCCATTTCTCCATAGTAGGGAGGTCAAAGCGACGGAAAGCTGCAAGCCGCTTGGATCCTGAAAATGGAGAACCGACCATGCCATTGATTGAAGTGAAGTTGATGAAGGAGGCTTTCACGCTGCCTCCGAAGAATGAGATCGGCAGCGAACCGACTAACGTCACATCGTCGATCGAGGCCGAGGACATGTGTACGCTCGGCTGGACCGATCTCGAGGAACTTCCCAGCGAGGATTGGGAGCTTGGTGGTTTGTCGATGACGACCGAGGCGCTGCGTGCGCTGATTGCAGGCGAATAGAAAAACACAGGAGGAAACATGAGCAGCATCACCACTACAAAAGAACTCGACGTACTGAAGGCGCGACTCAAAACAACGTGGATGGCCGGAGACTACGACCGATTCTCGCGCTACATGGAGCAGGGCGCCCGCATTTTCTATGAACAACTTGATGTCCCCGCCGGCTGCCAGCTTCTCGACGTGGCCTGCGGTTCGGGTCAGGTTGCCTTATGGGCGGCGCGGGATGGAGTCAACGTCACCGGCGTCGACCTCGCGCCCAACCTGGTGCAGCGGGCAAATGCACGCGCCCATGCGGAAGGCCTCAACGCACGCTTCCTGGAAGGCGACGCGGAAAACCTCCCGTTTGAAGACGGCGAATTCGACGTCGTCACCAGCCTGGTGGGAGCCATGTTTGCCCCACGGCCGGAACTCGTTGCCCGCGAGTTGCTGCGTGTGTGCAGTCCCGGAGGCACGATCGCCATGGGAAATTGGACGCGCGAAGGGTTCATCGGACAAATGTTCAAGACCTTCGCCAGGTTCATCGCTCCTTCCGGCATGCCGGCTCCGGTGTTGTGGGGCGATGAGACCGTAGTACGCGAGAGGCTGGGTCACGGAGTTTCCGACCTTGCCATGACTCGTCGCCAATATAGCTTCACTTACCCTTTCCCACCGGCGGAGGTGGTCGAGTTCTTCCGCCAATATTACGGGCCTACTCATTGCGCGTTTGCCTCGCTGAATGAAATTGACGCGAGAAAACTGCGCGACGAACTGGAAACATTGTGGTCTATGCACAATCGCGGCGGGGAGGAACTCACCGTCGTCTCATCGGAGTATTTGGAAGTGATCGCGGTGAAAGCCTGAGGTTTGGGTTTTATCGCGAGTTTGTGCACAACCATCCTGAAACAACTAAGGAGATAGATATGGCTATGATGCGTCCCGATCCAACCTTTTACCCTTCTCCCGGTATGGCTATGCAGGCCCAGCCGGAACGTCTGGCTTACGTCGCGCTGCTGAACGCGGGCCCGAATGGGAAGCACGACGCCATGGGCGTGATAGACCTCGACCCAGGTTCCGCGGAGTATGGGCGGCTCGTGGGGCAAACTGATTTTCTCCGTGGCGACAATGAACTGCATCACTTCGGCTGGAACGCGTGCAGCGCCTGCCTTTGCCCGCAGGCCCCGCATCCGCACATGGAGCGCCGGTACCTGGTCGTTCCGGGCATCGGGTCATCCCGGATTTACATCCTGGATACGAAGCCGAATCCCAGGCAGCCAAAGATTGTGAAGGTGATCGAGCCGGAGGAGTTCATCCGGAAGACCGGCTACACCGCACCCCATACCATTCATTGTGGACCAGACGGCGTCTATGGCAGCGCACTTGGATCTGCCAGCGGAGACGGCCCCGGCGGCATGTTTCTGATGGACGCGAACACGTTTGAGTTGAAGGGACAGTGGGAACAGGACCGGGGTCCGCAGCAACTGGCATACGACTTCTGGTGGCACCTGGGACACGACACCATGATTACCTCCGAATGGGGCACGCCGAACATGGTTAAGAACGGCGCCGACCCGGAGTTGCTGCTGGCCGGCAAGTACGGCCACAAGATTCATATATGGGATCTGGACAAGCGGCGTCATCTGCAGGAACTGGACCTGGGAGCGGAGCAACAAATGGTTCTCGAACTGCGCCCCGCTCACGATCCTAAAAAGGCCTACGGCTTCACCGGCGTGGTCGTTTCGCTCAAGGACCTTTCGGCCTCGATCTGGATGTGGTATCGCGAAGGTGGTGGGAAGAACGGTAAGTGGGCAGTGCGCAAGGTAATTGAAATTCCAGCCGAACCCGCAGACCCGGAAAAACTACCATCCTTTCTCCCCGGCTTTAAGGCGGTGCCACCGCTCATCACCGACATCAACCTGTCACTTGACGACCGCTTCCTCTATGTTTCCTGCTGGGGCACCGGGGAGTTCATCCAGTACGATGTTTCCGATCCTGCCAACCCGAAGAAAACTGGCTCAGTCCATCTCGGCGGTATCGTGCGCCGCACGGCCCACCCGAGCAATCCCCAACAGGCCCTGAACGGCGGCCCGCAAATGGTCGAGATCAGCCGCGACGGCAAGCGCGTCTATTTCACTAACTCGCTTTACTCCCCGTGGGACGATCAGTTCTATCCCGATGGGGTGAAGAGTTGGATGGTTAAGGTGGACGTGGACCTAAATGGCGGCATGCAACTGGACGAAAAGTTCTTCGTCGAGTTCGACGGGCTTCGGGCGCACCAGGTGCGGCTGGATGGCGGCGACGCCTCATCCGACTCTTACTGCTACTCGGAGACGCAATGACGCACGCAGTGATGGGTTCATCGGCTTTATGGCTCATGCTGTTGCTCGGCGCCTACCACGGCATCAACCCCGGAATGGGATGGCTTTTCGCGGTGGCGCTGGGAATGCAGGAGCGAAAGGGGAGTGCCGTTGCAAAAGCGCTCGTCGCCATCGCGATGGGCCATGCATTGTCGATTGGCAGCGTCGTGCTGGCGGCGGCGTTTGTTGGCATGGCGCTGCCGCGAGAGGCAATTCGCTATCCGGTAGCCGCGCTTCTGCTCGGTCTTGGAATCTACTCCATGCTGCGGCATCATCATCCACGGTGGGTACGCATGCAGGTGGGCTTCCGTGACCTGACCCTCTGGTCGTTTTTGATAGCCACAGCGCATGGTGCAGGTTTGATGGTGCTGCCGGTGTTGCTGGGGAGCAGCACCGTCGAAGCGGCGGCCCGAATGGCCGGCCACTCTCACATGTCCGCCGCCGCTAGCCCCGCGGCAGCATTGCTCGCCACCGCGGTCCATACAGCCGCCTATCTTGCGGTCACCGGACTCATTGCCTGGGTGGTTTACAGCAAACTCGGCCTCGCGATTCTTCGCAAGACATGGCTCAATCTCAACCTGGTCTGGGCCGCAGCGCTCGTGGTCGCAAGCGTGGTCGCTTTGCTGATTTAGTTTGGTCCGAGCCTGAGGCTCGATCCCTTCCGGGCATGACGATCGACAGTCACCCGCCAGGGCTCACTGGAAATGATGGCAGTGAGTGACGCAGCCTTGTTATCGCAAATCGACGATAGGCATAGGTTCTGCAGCACAGAGAAGCGAGCTAAGGAAGAATTCCTGCTCATTCTTTCTGTTGCATTTCGATCAAGGATTTGAAGGGCTAAGCTCGACCGAGTCTGTTTCCTATCTCGATGCTCCGCCGGGTACGCAGAAAGGTTTGGTTACCGCACGACGCTGGCTGGATGGATCTCGGCGATCGGTAGCCTCACTCGAAACTCGGTCTGGCCGGGGTGCGACTCGAAGTCGATTGCGCCGTCGTTATGGCGCGTTAGGCGCCGGGCAATGTCGAGCCCGAGGCCGGTTCCGTGTCCCAGGGGTTTGGTTGTGAAAAACGGATCAAAGATGCGGTCGCAAATCTCCGCAGGAATCCCGGGCCCGTCATCCCGGATTCGGACCACCACACTTTGCTGCTCGCGGATCGCAAGCACCTCCACGCGGCCTCCATTCGCCACCGCGTCCAGGGCATTATCGACCAGGTTGCCCCATACCTGGCTCAATTCACCGGAAAAGCCGCGCACCTTTGGCAGACCAGCCTCCAACTCCAGCGTCACAACCACCGACTTCTCACATGCCTTCGACCTAAGCACGGCCACAGTGTTGGCCAGGCTTGGACCCAGATCCACCGGTTCGGCCACGTTCGCCTGGCCCATGTGCGTAAATCCCTTCACTGCGGTTACCAGACTCGAGATGCGCATCGCGGAATCCTGAATCATGGAAGTCAGGTTGCGCAGAGCACAACCGGCGCCTGCCCACCGCACCACCGCGTTCCATGCCGGCCGCTCCACTGCAGCGACGAGTTGCTCCAGCGCCTCGATTGTCACCTCGGTGTCGGCGAGCATTTGTGCGTTCGCCGTGTCGAGTCCGTGCCTGGCTAGCCAAGCCTCCATATCTTCCTCGCGATCAGACTGTTCCAGAGGGGAACGCGCCTCACGCTTGTGTTTCGCCATACATGAGGCACGAAAAGCCTCTACGGCGGCGATTTGCGCATCGCTCAGAGTAGACGCAGCCAGATAGCGCGTAGCCTCTTCGCAGTCGTGGAGACGATCTTCGAGCATCGCCGCACCACGCTCAATCGCGGAGGCTGGATTATTTAGTTCGTGGGCCAAACCCGCCGAGAGTTTACCTAGCGAGATCATCTTTTCATCTTGCAGCTCACTCGAGGTAAAAAGCCGGGCGCGATCAAGCATGGTATGTACCAGGATGGAAGTGATTTCGCAACACTCTCGCGTCAACGCCCTGAGATCGTCGCGGGGTATAGCGAGAATCTCCGTTGGTTCCAGGGCCCTTACGTTTCCAGGGGGAGTCACGAGCCGCGAATACGGCAGCATGCCGGTAACATCTCCCGCACGCCACTCAATAATTTTGTTCGGCCCGGCACCACGATCGACGAACAAAGCCAGTTGTCCGGAAAGAACGATGTAAAGAGCCTCTACCTGGCGATCCTTCACACTCAACACTTCGCCAGTTTTCAGCTCTCGCATGTATCCATGTGCTACCAGCCACTCCAGCTCCGTCCGGGGCGCTGCGCCTATGGTTCTATGTGCAGCCAACCGATCCATAAGGTCTCGTGCAATCACTGGCATACCACTTCCCCAATCAGAAGCAGGATTATTCCCTAACAACATATCAGATAGAAAATCGCCTTTTCGTCGCCTGAGCCGCTCGTGTGTTTCAGGAGATATTGCGATCGGGTTGGAAGGAATTGACGGTCAAGACCAATCCAGGTTGGAAGAGTGAGAAGCTTTCTCGGCCTAGGGGAAAGACCGTGGCAGGTCCACCAGGGTGCGGGCTTCGGTGGTCAAAAAGCTCCGAACAGCAGGGGCAAGATAAACACCGTCGGGGTTCCCTCGGCTATGCTCGGGACAGGCTCTTCGACTCCGCGCCATCAAGCGCTGTGTGACGCGATAAATCTGTGAGGCGCTCCGCTCAGAGGTTGTGACTTTTTTGATTTCTTTCAGGTTTTGGTGGCCGGAAAGCTCCAAAGAGCGTCGGCGAACAAGCATCCTCGGGGTCCTTCGACTGCGCGCCAAAAACCCTTTGTTAAGCGATAGATCTGCGCGGCGCTTCGCTCAGGATGACGGTGTTGTGGGAGTTTTGAAAAACCTTCCGGTTGAGTGTGCCAAAAACTCAAAAATCAAAAAAGTCACAACCTCTCAGAATGACGTTCTTGTGGTGAGTTGGAGATGCAAAAAACCACGTTCTCTCGGATCTCTGTTGTCTGCCCACGTTAGCGCCTGTGGGACCAGCGTCCTGGGCTATTCTCAGCCGTAACCGCGGGACTGAGTTTGGAAGTGGAGGATCTAACGCAGACTCTAAAGCACTTATCCACTCATGGCAGTGTGCGGCACGGCTGAAGCTCAAGCCGTGCCCTGATGCACGGAGCGGTCACCATGCTTGAAAGATCGCGGCGCCGGTTCCTGCAACAGGATGGAGACCGTGCCGACGTTCACATCGTTGATTGTCGCCAGGTCCAGCCGGCCGTCTGCGTTGAAATCTCCTACTACGGCCGGACCGTTTCCGACATTGCTCACGACGATCGAGCTTGTCAGGTTGAACGTTCCATGTCCATCGTTCCTACGCCAGGAGCATTTCTCCGCGATAGAGACGGCGTTTATATCCATCCCGGCCCTGCAGTCGAATCAAGGACCGTGGTTAGTAACTACAGAGTATTGAAATGCCCGGGGATTACGCGTCCTGGGTGTATCACAGACCTTTAACGATAGGCAACGAATCTTTCGTAAACGCGACTCTGGCCGCGGACTGTCCCGGGAGATGCCGTTGGTCGGACGAGGCCCTATCGTTGTATCGCGGGTTGGTGCCGCAACGCCTTTACCGTCATCCGTCCAGCATCATAAATGCCATAGATGATGTTGGCGCGCAAGATGTCGTTCCGGAACGTGAGGATTTGCCGCCGGATATAGCGGAAAGCATAGTTCCCTGGCTTGAAGCTGGCGCCTTTCGCGTAGGAATCCAATGGCGGATCGGTGGATTGGCAAGCTTGCAAAGCAACAACCGCCACCGAGCCGTCGGTATACATCGCGTCGCCCGTCGCATTGTGAGTGGCCGTAGGCATCTCAGGATTTGAAACATAGCTGACCGATCGCACGCACCCGGCAAAATTCAAGTCGCGAATAACGGTTGCGCGTTCATCGTCGATGTCAGGCGTGATGTGATGCACAAAGCCCCTGTACTTCACGGCGAGCACCGCGCTGGTATCGTGAGTCGACGAACTTATCCAAACAGATTCAGTAGTTCCCTTGGATGTCCATTGCCAAATGCGAAGATGATCGCGACGGTCGTAACTATTGAGGCTTTTCTGCCAGTTCATGTCCTCCGGCTTGCCATGCAAAAGAAACGTGGTCATGGGCTGTTGCGCGTAGCCGCTGTTATTCAGCAGAGCATACATATTCTTCAGCATTGCACGCTTGGAAACGGGATCGGCATTGTGCCATCCTGCCTGGCGAAATGCTGACTTCACCTGATCCTGTGATCCCACGAACACAATGTTCAACAAATCGGCATCCAGATATTTCCTGGTAGTCACACGCCAGGGGAGTTGCCGAACTAACTGATCGAGTTGATCTGACTGCGCCTTAGAGGCCAGAGAGGATTCGGGCGGGTTGCTCACCATCACCGGCGGGGACGAGAGCTCCGTAGTTGTCCGAAGGCGCATATCTACACCGGCCGGATAATAAATCTCCGGTTCGGGAAAAATCGGAAAGGTTGCCTTGTAGGCTATCAAGAACGGGTCGGAGTAGGGATTCCAGGTGGGCAGGTGAATCAAGCGGCTGTTGATACGGCCCTGAAACGTGTCGGAACTGCGTATACCCTGAATCACGCCATTTTTCACTCCCTCGCGGGCATTCTCCACTTCTTCCACGCGCGCATTGAGCGCTACGGCTACACCAGGTCCGGCAGCGGCACGATTGAATTCGAGTCCGAGGGCAGCGGTTTCGTGTCGAATACCCCATCCAACCTTGCGTTTGCTGTGAACGACACCGTCGATGGGTGCGCCCATGGGGAGGACGATTTCGCTGTCACAAACGAGATCCTGGGTAAGGACCGCATGGACGGGATCACCGACTTTCGCCGTATAGGTGGAAATTGGGGCGGTAAGGCGGATCCAGAGTGTCTGACCTGCCGGCAACTGGTCGCATCCAAAGGCCATCCTCTGAGCCCACATGACGCACAAGAATACGAGTCCGCGATTCAGGCGATGCAGGATTCTCATATGAAGAAGGCGCGTTACCGTGTCTCAACAATAACAAACAGCTAAAGAGAGATCAGGATTCACGGCGCGAGAATAGAAACGGCTGACTCTCAATCGATACGGTAAAGGTTGAGTCCATTGAGCCTGATAATCGCCGGCCAGGTAATGATAACCAACCGGGTAGTGGTGGCACTTGGACAAGCGGAAACCGCCCGCCTTCAAAGGCTTGCAAGAGGCCACGTCCGGCCCCAGAACCCGATTTCTATGACCGGCCGGCCATCTTGATACGAATTGCACGGCTGCTACACTATCTATTTTGCGGGCGGCTCGAGGTCTGCCTGATGACCGCCGTTGATTACCCGGAACAAGGAAATGACCCAAAAAACATATCTAGTGCGGTTTAAGAACCCCTCCATCAGCATTCAACCTGTGGTTGCGTCTCGCGCTGAAATCCAGGGGGAACATATCGTCATGCTCGACTCAGAAGGTAGACTCGTCGCTTTGTTCTGGATGGCAATTGTTGAAAGCTGGTCCGAGATTCCCCACCTCGCGGTAGCGGGTTAAGAGTCGGCGACCAAGTACTTCTTGAAGAATGGCGAGACTTCGTTGTAGATGCGACCGTCGTCGCCCCGGTTTTCTCTTCCCATGTGCCGTTGTCCTCTTCCGCCCATGCGGTATGCCAAATTCGTTCAATTTGCACCACTCACAACGAGACGCAATCGAAGATCAATGCCAAGCCTCAATTCCCTGGCTATACGCGAAGCCATCGCGTAGGAATCTCCGTTTGGACTCAGGTATGCCGCTTGCATGCTTTGCGTTTGATCGCTCTGCAGGTTGGATATGAATCAACCATTGACATTTCAATAAGACCGACTAACCTGTGAGACCAAATGGAAAGAATCTCCCCCTAGCTAAGGATCGGGTATGAAAGTTGTTTCCCGCTTGATAGCCGTTCTCTGCCTTCTCCCTGCGATTGCATCAGCACAGACGTCTCCCGCTTCACTTGTCCCGCTTGTCAAACAAACATCTATGTTGACGGAGACGGAGTGTGAGGGAAACACCTGCGGTACCGGCGGCGAGAGCAAAGGGGCATGGGTGTTTCATGGATCGTTAGGCGATGCCCAATGGAGCAATGGTGCGCAAGCAAAGCTCGTCGTTCAACGCTTTGATGAGGGCGGCATCGACATACGCCGCATCGACCTGCCCAATAGCGCCTCGTATGGCCTGACAGCGGTCTATACCGGAACATTGCACGGCAATCGCATCGATGGCTCGGTAGTATGGTCATGGAGCGGCCATTGGGATGACCGTCATCCCTCGGGCCAATGGTCCGCGACAGTGCAGGGCGCAAGCCCGACCCCGCCTCCCGTTGCGGCCGACAAGATTCCGCCCTCGCTCACCGAGTGCGAGGGAAACCAATGCGCACCAGGCCACGAGGGCGGATGTTCCTGGGTGTTCCATGGTTTGGAAGGCACAGCTCAATGTCACAATGGCGCGGCTGCAAATCTCGTTATTCAGCAGTTCGACGAAGACGGCATTCTCATACGCCGGACCGATCTGCCGAACAGCTCTTCGTATGGCGTAACAGCGATCTATACCGGGACGTTGCGTGGCAATCGCATCACCGGCTACGGAACCTGGTCATGGCCAGGCCATTGGAATAACCGTAATCCGTCCGGCCGATGGTCCGCGACCATGCAAGAGGTGAGCAACCCAACGCTGCCGCCAGTTCCGCCGCCTCTCGTCTCGCCCGAGGTGCATGCCGACGGCAGCGTTACCTTCCGCTATCTCGACCCTTACTCGCAGGAGATTCTTTTTGATCTGGAAGGAGCCAAACCAGTCATCATGCAGAAGGATGATCTGGGGGTCTGGAGCATCACCACGGCGCGTCTTGAGCCGGACTACTACGGCTATATCTTCCATGACGCCGACGTTCCGGTGATCGATCCTTCCAATTCTCTGCTCCTGCCAAATCTGCTGCACAGCGAAAACATGGTGCATGTGCCCGGTCCGGCCTCGTTGCCATGGGAGGTAAACGACGGGCCCCACGGGGTTGTGCATCATCACTTCTACAAGTCGGGAGTGGTCGGCGATCAACGCGATTTCTACGTTTACACGCCTCCCGGATACGATGCCCGCGCCAGAACGGAATATCCGGTACTGTATCTTCTGCACGGATTCGGGCAAAAATCCAGTAGCTGGACGGAGGTTGGATTCAGCAATGTAATCCTCGACCATCTTATAGATGAAGGCAAAGCCAAACCCATGATCGTGGTCATGCCGGTAGGCTATGGAGGATCGGAGATCCTTGCCTCGGGAGCATTTTGGAACGACGCCCTGCGGGGGAAAAACTTCGACAGGTTCACGCAAGCGCTACTAACCGAAGTCATCCCACAAGTGGAACTTGACTACCACGTGAAGAAAGACCGCAACGCGCGGGCGATCGCCGGGCTTTCCATGGGCGGCGCGGAATCGTTGTTGACCGGATTGAACCATGTGGATGAATTCTCGTGGATCGGGTCCTTCAGCTCCGGTGGCCTCAGGAATAATTTCGACCAGGAATTCCCGGGACTGGATGCTGCTGCAAATACCAAGCTGCACCTTCTCTGGGTAGCATGCGGCACGGATGACCAGCTGATCGGCATTAACCGCGAGCTAAGAGAATGGTTGAAGTCAAAGGGCATCACCCACTCTGATATTGAGACAACCGGTGCGCACACCTGGATGGTGTGGAGGCGAAACCTGGCAAGCTTTGCGCCGCTGCTCTTCCGCTAGAGGACCGTAACAGCTGATTTGGTAGACCTCAGGGGCTAAAGCCCAATTCTTTCTCAGCGCTTTGCGGCCCGACTAGACGGCTTGCGGAAAAAGTGCTGCTTCGAGGGGGAATTGTCCCTCAGCGGCTTCTAAAGCCGGATTCACGGCAAAGCATTTACGTACGGCCTGATGCTCGCTGCGGCGAGGTAGGCCGTACCCTTCAGAAAAATGAGTTTTTCAGCAAGCTCTAAAGTTGGGCCCTGATACAAAGCACGAGACCCGTGCCCCTTAGAAGGGTCGCGCATTTCGCAGATTTCGTCCTACTTCTGAATCAGCTGTTACAGGCCGCTAGACTCGCGGTTTCGCTGAACTAGCGGCGCCTGCGGCGGAGTTGTGGTCGCGGGAGTCTCCAGTCGTTCGCTGCCTGCCGAACAACCTGCTGCAGCGTTTCTGCGACGCCATACTGAATAGTCAGTATGTAGCATCCCGGCTTTCAGGCGGTACGTCACGGACCCTCGCAAAAGCTTGAGAGCGCGCCGCATCCTTTGGGTGATATTGTCAACGAACAAAGTCACGATGAACCGAAGAGAATTTCTAAATAGATCTACTTCAGCGGGTCTTGGCATGAGTCTGGGAGGCCATTCTCTCAGTGTGCCTCTTCTGGCTGAGGCAGCACTTGACGGGGGACAGACGTCCGGCACTTTGCCGGGAACCGCGGAGTCTGTCTTGGCAGGAACTGCGCCCTTAACCGTCGAAGGCGATCTGGCCATGCAAATGGTGGCTGGAATTCAGCAGTACTTGCTACATCAAACCGGAAGGCAGGTGATGGAGCGGGCGCAACTGTGGAGTCGAGACTACGGCTCGGTTGCACTTTATGAACGCTCGGTGGCGCCCAACCGGCAGAGATTTCGGCAGATGATCGGGGTCGTGGATACACGGGTCCCAGCCCAGGCGCCCGAATTCATAGGAAGCCTCAGGGTTCCGGCACAAATTGCTCAGGGAACAGGCTATAGCGTTTATGCGGTACGCTGGCCGGTTTTTGCCAGCGTTACCGCCGATTCCGATGGGTTGGAGGCGGAAGGATTGCTGCTGCAGCCCAAAGCACCCCCGGTAGCCCGCGTGGTGGCGATCCCCGATGCCGACTGGACGCCGGAGATGTTAGTGGGGGTGACGCCGGGAATCTCACCAGGGGCACAATTCGCGCGCCGCCTGGCAGAAAACGGGTGTGAGGTCATAGTGCCGGTGCTCATCAATCGAGAAGATACCTTTTCCGGCATCCCGGGGATAGGCATGACCAACATGCCTCACCGGGAATGGATATATCGTATGGCCTTTGAAGTGGGTCGTCACACGATTGGGTACGAAGTACAAAAGGTGCTGGCAGCGGTCGATTGGTTTGAGAAAGAAAACACCAAGGAGCGTCTACCCATTGGTGTGATGGGCTATGGCGAGGGTGGCTTACTGGCGCTCTACAGTGCAGCGCTGGATACCAGGATTGAGGGGACCGTGGTAAGTGGTTATTTCCAGCCACGGGAGGATGTTTGGAAGGAGCCTATTTATCGCGACGTGTGGGGCCTGATCCGGGAGTTTGGAGACGCAGAATTAGCCAGCCTCATTGCTCCTCGAACCTTGATTGTGGAAGCGAGCCAAGGGCCGGAAGTCACCGGGCCACCGCCGGCGACAGAGGATCGAAAGCCGTATGCGTGTCCAAACGGGAAATTGACCACTCCGCCGCTGGAATCAGTGAAGAAAGAGGTTGATCGAGCGCACCCCTTCTTTGCCGGACTGAGGGCGGAGGAAAAATTGCAGTTGATCGCAAGCGATGGAGGCAGGGGCCTTCCCGGTTCAGAGCAGACGATCCGGGCTTTCTTTCGCTCGCTCGGCGTCAGCGCCCGGCCACTCTCAGAGGGAAGGCCGCCTACCGATGCCTCCAATCAATACAATCCTGCACCGCGACTGCATCGCCAGTTCAATCAAATGGTGGACTTTACCCAGGCTTTAATCCGCGAATCACCAGATCGCCGAAGGGAGTTCTGGAGCAAGGCCGATGCGTCTTCCCTCCAAAGGTGGGAAGACACCACCAAGTTCTATCGCGATTATTTCTGGGATAAAATCATTGGCCGTCTACCGTCTCCCAGTCTGCCTGCTAACCCTCGGACCCGACTGATCCTAAACGAGGCGAAGTTTACAGGGTACGAAGTAATGCTTGATGTGTGGCCGGAGGTATTTGCCTACGGAATCCTACTTCTTCCCAAAGGTATGAAGCCGGGCGAACGTCGCCCGGTTGTGGTTTGTCAACATGGTTTGGAAGGCAGGCCGGTCGATGTTTCGGATCCCAAGATCGACAATCACTTTTACCACCACTTCGGGGCTAGCCTCGCTGATGAAGGATTCATTACCTATGCTCCGCAGAATCCCTACATCGGCAACGACAATTTTCGGATCATCCAGCGGATGGGCCACCCCCTGAAGCTGGCGCTGTTCTCGTTCGTTCTAGGCCAGCATGAGCAATTGCTGAACTGGCTGACCACCCTGTCCTTCGTCGACCCAAATCGGATTGGGTTTTACGGTCTCTCCTACGGCGGGAAAACCGCGGTTCGCGTGCCCCCGCTTCTCGATCGTTACGCTCTGTCCATCTGCGCCGGGGATTTTAATGAGTGGGTGTGGAAGACCACGAACGTCCTGGCGCCGCAAAGCTATATGCTAACCAACGAATACGACATGTATGAATTCAATTTTGCTAACATCGTCAACTACGCCGATCTGGCCAACCTGATGGCGCCCCGGCCGTTCATGGTGGAGCGGGGCCACGATGACCCAGTGGGGGTGGATGAGTGGGTTTCCTACGAATATGCCGCAGTGCGCAGGTTCTATGACCAGATGGGCATCGGCGACAGGACGGAGATCGAATATTTCAACGGGCCGCACACGATTCACGGCGTGGGAACGTTTCGATTCCTCCGTCATCATTTGAGATGGCCGGAATAAGGCACTGAGTTATTCCGGTCTGAGGCCTCCGCCATGCTCATGGCGATCACCGGGGTTCGTTGCAGCGACAGCGACGCACAACAGCACGCGCTTCCACTTTGCGGCCATGCCATCGCCCTTCATGGTGGTTTGAGTATAGGCGATCCTCAACATGCAGGAAGGGGTGGCTGCGTGTACCAACGCAGCCACTTGGATGAATCTAGATGGAAAGATTCAGGACGCGGTTGAGGCGTTGTACGAAGACGGCGGGGTCCTCGAGCGGTACACCTTCCATGAGCAGCGCCTGATCGAAGAGCAACCAGGCCGCGTCCTCTTGCGTGGCGTCATCGGGGCGGCCCAACAGCTTCTTGATGATCTCGTGGTCGGGATTGATCTCCAGCGTGGGCTTGAGCGTGGGAATATCTTTCTGTCCCATGGCGCGAAGCATCTGCTGCATCTGCATGGAGGGCTCCGCTTCGTCGGAGACGATGCATGAAGGACTATCCGCCAGCCGCACCGAAGCGCGCACATCCTTCACTCGATCGCCCAGCGTCGTCTTTATCTTGTCAAGCAGCGGCTTGAGCGATTCGGCTTTGTCGGGCTCGGTCTCATCCTTCAGGTCTTCGCTGGTAGAGGCTTTGTTGACCGCCTTGAGGTCGATGTCGCCGTACTTGTCAATGCCGGCAAAGACGATCTCGTCGAAGTCATCGTCAAGAATGAGGACTTCGAGATCCTTCTTTTTATAAATCTCCAAAAGAGGCGAGGTGCGGAGCAGGGATTGACTGCCCCCGGTAATGTAGTAGATGCTCTTCTGCCCTTCCTTCATACGCGACTTGACGTCCGCAAGACTGGTAAGGCCCTGCACCTTGGTGGACTTGAAGCGGACAAGATCGAGCAACGTTTCACGGTTGGCATAGTCGCCGTACAGACCCTCCTTGAGAGGACGGTTGTACTCGGTGATGAACTTCAGATACTGTTCGGGCTGGTTGGCCGCAATATTCTTCAACTCGGAGAGTATCTTCTTCACGCTGGCGGTGCGGATGCTGGTGAGCACGCGGTTTTGCTGCAGGATTTCGCGGCTCACGTTCAGGGGAAGATCTTCGCTGTCGATGATGCCGCGGACAAAGCGCAAATACTGCGGCAGCAGCTCTTTGGCGTCATCCATGATGAAGACGCGCTTCACGTAGAGCTTCACTCCGGTCTTGTATTCCGCCTGATAGAGATCGAGCGGCGCCTTGGAAGGAATAAAGAAGAGCGTGGTGTACTCGAGGCTCCCTTCCGCCTTGGTGTGGAACCAGAAGAGAGGATCCTCCCAATCGCCGGTGAGGGATTTGTAGAGCTCCTTGTAGTCCTCATCCTTGAGTTCGCTTTTCGGACGGCGCCAGAGTGCGCTGGCAGCATTGACCTGCTCGGTCGTCCGCTTCTTCTCCGACTTTTTCTCGGCCTCGTTCCATTCGCTCTTGTCGTAGGTGAGAAAGATGGGAAAGGCGATGTGGTTGGAGTACTTCTTCACGATCTCCTGCAGGCGCCAGCTATTGGCATACTGCTTCCCTTCTTCGTTGAGGTGCAGCAGCACAGTGGTGCCGGTCGTGGAGCGCTCTGCAGGCTCAATGTCAAAGCCGGTCTTGCCGTCGCTGGTCCAGCGCCAGGCTTTGTCTTCGCCCGCCTTGCGGGAGACTACCTCGACGCGGTCGGCCACCATGAAGGCACTGTAAAAGCCGACACCAAACTGGCCGATGAGATTGGAGTCCTTTTTGGCATCCCCGGAGAGCTGGGCGAGAAAGGTTTTGGTTCCGGAGCGAGCAATGGTGCCAAGGTGCTCGATCAGGTCCTCCTCGTTCATGCCAATGCCGGTGTCGGCGATGGAGAGGGTCTTCTTCTCCTCGTCAAGCTCCAGATCAATGCGAGGCTCGAACGGAATGGATTTATAGGCCTCATCGGTGAGGGTCAGGTGGCGGAGCTTATCGAGCGCGTCGGAAGAGTTGGAGATGAGCTCGCGCAGGAAGATTTCAGGGTGGGAGTAGAGAGAGTGGACGATCAGCTGCAGCAGCTGATTGACTTCGGTCTGAAATTCACGTTTCGACATATATATGGCTTACCAGGAGTATTCGTTAACTGCCTATAAGAGTATAAAGGCGAGCTTGGACTGCGACGGCTTCGGGCGAACAGAGGTCGAGGGGATGGTGCAGCCCTCATCGGTCCATTTACGCCTCATGATAGGTTATGGCCCTGCGCTCGATGTTTGAAGGCTGAAAGGCAGGGTTCGGCTCAGGCCGGATGGACACAATCCGTTCGGTCCAGTTCCCGTGATCGTCATAGACGTAGTCGAGCCGGTTGTGTTGGATGCTCACGCGATCCGGCGAATATTTCAGGACCCCCTGCTCATCGAGGCCCGCCTCGCGGCTGGTGTGCTCGGTTGTTTCCTCAATGGGATCATCATGATCTTCGTCGTAGCGATAGGTTATGCGGTCTCCACCCAGTGTGCCCATGCGATGCGTGCTTTCGATCATCCGCCCCCGGCTATCGTAGACGCGGGTCGTGCTTGAGAAGGTCCCACCGAAAATTTGCTTGAGCATGGCCGCCATTCCCTCGCGATCCTCCGTTGGGCTCTTTTCGGTAATCTCCTGGAACAAAGGTTCACCTCCAAGACTCAACTCCACGTTCAAGAGCCTCCCCGCGCTATCCCGCGTGAGGTTCGCATACCTCAGTGGATGGTGGCTTGCATCCTGAAAGATAACCCTGGCGGGAAGATCTCTCTCGTCATAAGTAGTTGTCATCCTCATGGCTCCAGGAGCAGACCATCCCATGTCGGTGCCTTCGATACTGTAGTAGGTGTGGGTTTCGGTAGGACTAAAGGACTGCACTTTCGTTCTCTTGCCGCCTGCATCGTAGGTGCAGATCTCTGAGTCCGTTTCAATGCCGTCCTGGCTCAGATTCACGGTTCGTACGTGGCGCCCGGCCTCATCGTAGAAGTAGCGGGCCCTGCTAACGGGCCCATCACTCATCCCATCACTCATACAGGAATCGGACTCGGTCAGCCGGGCGTCGTCGTTGTAAAACCATCGAGAATGGGCAATGGATCCGTCGGGATTGTAAGTATCGCTGGCGCTGATTTTCCCGTCTGGACGGAACGAGGTTAAGGTGTAGTGCCGAACCGGCTGCCACGCCTGCTTATCGAGATCCCAAGTGGCAAATTCCTTCCTGAGGGTTTTTACCGGGCCATGGACCTTCCATTTCGCAAGATCACTCATAGCGTTTCCCTATCGATTTTGGATTTTGACTGGGTTCGATGCCGGTGGCAATTATGGCCATCTTGCGAGAACGAGGGGTTGGTAGAATCCGCTCTCGGCGGGCATGAGCCATCGTACATCCTGGAAACCAGTCGACTGCAGCACTCCGGAGAGTTCACTGCGCTGTAAAGCGCGATACTCGGAAACGAAGTGATGGGTCGTCCACGCCTGGTCATACTGCCTGGTGATGAACAGATGCAATGTATACCTCCCTTCGTCGATCCAGTCCCAGACCTGGTGGACGATTCGCCGTTTTCCTTCGCCGCCATAGAACGCGGGTGGCTGCATGGTTGGTCGTTCGACGATGAGCGTGTCGTAGTCTCGGGTACTCGCAAGGAACAGCCCATTCGACTTTAGTTTTGACGCGACGGCGCCGATTGCGCAAGCAAGCTGATCGGAGGTGAGATGCGGAAGTGCATTATCCAATGCGACCACAAGATCGAAGTCGCCGTCTGCAATCTCTGTCAGCGAGGTCATATCTGAGACGTAGAAAGAGATGTCGAGCCCACGACTCTCGGCCTCGCGCGTTGCCCTGTTCACCGCCGCTCGACTCAGGTCAGAGGCCACTACACGATGGCCAAAGCTTGCAAACCCGAGCGCCTGGGTTCCGATCCCGCAGGCACAGTCTAAAATTTTCGATGGATGGCCGCAGCCCTGCGCAGCAAGAAGCGGATTCAGAATCCCGGCCTGTCGCTCGATCGACTTATCCCAATCATCGAAGATCAGGTGAAAGTGCTCCGCGAGCGGTTCGTAAAAGCTCAGAATTTCCTCGGCCATGACCTCCCAACCCACACCGACTCCTGGTAGATTGTCTTTCCGATCCTATCGCCTTCCGGCGTTTCTCGTTGCGCCATTACGTCATGGCCCCCGCTTCAACTGTAGACTGCAGTTGCATGCGGTCGCTGGTCACAGTTCACCCGGCGGAAAAATGCCCGTAGGATGGAGCAACATCAGGCGCGATCCATGATCATCAAGACCGGGTTTGGCCCCATACGTTCCGCATGTGTACTGTTCCTTTCTGGTTTGGTGGGAACATTCGCACCCACGGCGATGGCTCAGCCATGCGGCGCCAATGCGCAAAGCCCGATTTCCACAGACCGGCCGCAGATCACCAGTTCGAGTGTCGTCGTTCCTTGTGGAAGCCTGCAGTTTGAAAACGGGTTTCAGGAAACCGGTAATGGGGGCCAGCGGACCTTTGACCTCCCCGAGACCTCAGTTCGCTTTGGCATCACCAACAAGACTGAGCTTCGTTTTGCGGTTCCGGACTACTTTCAGAATGACGAAACCCCGTCCGGCTTCGCCAGCGGGCTGGGTGATCTAAGCTTAGGTTTCAAACAGCAGTTCGGCCCGACGCGCGGCGGATTTGATGTCTCCGTGATCCCCTCGGTCAGCTTTCCGACAGGGGCCCAGGCAATCTCAAGCCATGGATATGATCCAACGGTTCAACTTGCCTGGTCGCATTCGCTCAAGAAGAACTGGACGGCTGCCGGAATGTTCTCCCTGATGTGGCCAACCCAGGGAGCACAGCGAAACCTGACGGGCCAATCCAGCGCATTTTTTGATCGGCAGCTCACCCACTCCTGGGACGCTTACGTCGAATACTCCGGCGCCTTTCCGCAACGCGGGGGGCCGCAGAACATCATCGATTTCGGCACGGCCTATAAGCCTTCGCCGCGGCAGCAGCTTGATTTTCACTGGAACTTCGGGCTTTCGTCCGCAGTGCCCGATCACTCGATTGGCTTTGGCTATTCGTTCCGCCTGCAGACGATTCACTCCAGATGACACTTCCCTGCCCAGCGTTAACCGATGGAGCTGAAGTGACCTCCGCCCAAGACCGTGTCGATGGCATTTTCCAGGTCGGTATTCAGGCGAGACTTAAACACGTAACCGGAGGCGCCCAAGCCAAAGGCAGCACTCGCGAAATCCATATCTTCATGCAGGGTCAAGAAGATGATCTTGGCAGGACAGTCCGCTCTCTTTAGTCGTCTGGCCACTTCAAAGCCACTTATATCGCCTAAAGAGATATCCAGGATAATTAGATCGGGCTTGAGGGCTGTGGCCAGTTCGACGGCCGCTACGCCGGTCGAAAGCGCCGCGGCAATCCTATACTTCTGCTGCAATATTCCAACCAGAAGTTCCAAAAGGTCAGGATTATCGTCCACCAGGAGAAGGACCGGAGAAGGTCGAGGGTCTGCTTGTTTATTGACCAACTCCGGCCCCGACCGCGCGCCGCGACAGGTTGGGCAATATTGAACGTGTTCGTTCCACTTGGTGAGCGCCTTGTCAGCAGCGCATTTTTTCGCATCGTACTGCATCTGGGCTTGCCAGCTCCATCTGAGCCGCAGATCATCCAAGGCGATCTGAAGTCCAAGAGCGGAGATTCTCTGTTCTTCTTTCCGCAGCGCCCCTATAGGGCAGTGTGCATGGTCCATCAACTTACTCCCGTACCTATCGTTTCGTGCAATGCACTTGTGCAACTGCTCTGTCAAGCCTGTGCCCGCACTTCCGGACCGGTCTTAGTCTCTAAGCGGAGTCCTGAGGGATTGGCATTACGAGCCATGACGGCGGTTCTTTAAGAACCGACTGGCGGCCGGAGGGATGAAATCACGCTCACGGCACTCAACGCATCTTGCTAAGAAGCGTCGAAGCGCTGGCCAGAAGAAGAAGGAAAAACAACTGTTTTTCCTGTATTCGTTACATCTTCATCGAACGCCCATTTCCCTGTCTTAGAAGACCCTTCTGCCGCAACCAGAGCTTATACCTAAAGATTACGGAGAACCGGTGGGATGATCGTTGCGCGAGAGCAACCAGGAGAGGTGGTTGACTGTCATTTACCAGGTTTTTCCTTCAGATCACTCCGCAAATGGCCGAGCAGGAGGGCAACGATGCGGTCGGGGACCTCCTCCGGAAGCCAATGCGACGTATCCTTGAGCCTCTCGAACCGATAAGGGCCCTTAACGTATTTTGCCGTTTCCCTTGCAGCGGCTTTACCCAAAGCAAGATCGTTGTCTCCCCACACATATAACGTGGGCACCAGGATAGGACCGATGCGATGGTCGAGGTGCAACGCCCGATACCAGTTCAACGCCGCCGTCAGCGCTCCCTTTTCTGACAGCCTACGCACGTTGCTTTCGACCGCCGAGGCAGAGATCTTTCCCTGGTAGACGCTTCTGAGATGCTGAGCGTTGTCCGCGAGCAAGAATGATTCCGCCACACCGCCTGGCATGCGAAAAAATGCGATGTACTTCGATTTTTCCTTTTGCTCGTCGTCGCTCTCCACAGCCTCTAGAAAAGCATCGACGTGAGGAGTGGAGAGCACGGTAAGAGTGAGCAAACGATCCGGATGCTCGGCGGCGATTTGCCATGCCAGGAAACCTCCCCAGTCGTGACCGACGAGGTGAAACCGTCTCGCGCCGAGGGCATCCGCAAAGGCGAGAACGTCTGAGATGAGACGATCGATCGCGTAGTCCCCGATTGCCGGCGGACGCGCACCTGGCGAATACCCTTGCTGATCTACGGCCACGGCATGGAATCCAGCCTTACCGATCGGCCGCATGATCTCCAGCCACGAATCTGCGAATTGCGGGAAACCGTGCAAGAAGAGCACCAGCTCTCCATCCGCAGGGCCCGCCGAAAGCGAGTCAAAGGCGTACTCATTTACCTTCAGGATGTTTTGTACCAAGCCTTTTTTGTCCGCCATCGACCAGCGATCTCCAATGTTTTCATGACTCAATTCAGGACTCGCGCGCCCCGGAAGCAGTCTAAATCTCACCGCCGCTCAGACGTTGGTCGAGGGTTGCTAAACGGCGTATGCTGGTTCCGTCGTGGCGAAGGAGGCGGAGATGTTGAAGCGCGCGTCTACTCTGTTGGCGGTGAGTCTGCTGGTGACCCTCGGATTCGCAAAGGACAAAAAAAATATTCTACCGGCCTATGTTTTGAGTGCTAGAACCGTCGCCGTCATCATCGACCCAGGTGCAGGCATTTCGCTCGACAATCCACGGGCAAATCTAGATGCACAAAAGGATGTCGAGGCCGCACTGCTGAACTGGGGAAGGTTCGAACCTGTTCAGGCGACGCAAACGGCAGACCTGATCATAGTGTTGCGCAAAGGGAATGGACGCATGATGAATGAGACGATGCCCGATCCCCGCGATAACAACCCGCCCGCGGTGATCACTCCTACTGACAATGGAGTGTCCATGGGAGGACAACACGGTCCCCAACCGCCCCTTTCAGGTGGGCCTGGCATGGGATCGGGCCAGCAAACCCCTCGGCCACAGACGGAGATGGGGCAGGTGGACGATTCATTTGTTGTCTACCGAGGCGGCGTCGAAAAACCGCTCGACACCCCTCCTGCGTGGCGGTACATGGCCATGGATGGCCTTAGTCCTCATTCAGTTCCCGCAGTCGCTGCGTTCAGGAGGGCCGTGGAGAACGCAGACAAGGCCGCAGCCAAGAAACTTGAGGGCGCGCCAACCAAGTGAGGAATCATCCGAATACCGGATGACTCCTCGCAGGGATGGAAGTCAGCCAAAGCTCTAGTAGGTGAATAGCCAGCGATCTAAGGGGGAAAAAACCCAATCCAAGGCACGCAAGTACAGTGCAAACAGAAATACAAAAGTGATGACGACCAGGGTCGTTGAGCGAACCTGTTGCCAGTTAGGATGATGGACCAGCTTCATTTCCTTCTGCATCTCTCCAAGAAATTCAAGGAGGCCTTTGACTTGCCGGAGAATTCCGGCCTTTTCTTCGGTAATAACCACGTACGTTTTTTCAGCATCTTGTTGCGACAAGAGACACGCTTCCTTCCTGGAATTACCAGTTACTTGCGTCCCGCAAGAGCAGGCCGAGACCTCAGAAGTGCGTCGGCCTGATGGAATGTTCGGGAAGAAAGCTAGGCTGGAGGCGCGCGGGTGGGAGAGGTAGAGAATCGCGGCCTGGGTCCGATGAGGAAGTTTTCAACCTGGAGCCAGTCGCCAATCAACGTTGCCAAAAACAAAAGGACAAAGAAGATAGGCAACGCTAGCGCGATTTGGTCAAAACCGTGACCTGCGCCAGAGGTGATGGCGACCGACAGTATCAGCACCAGCGCGATCAAGGATATGACCGCTACCGCCCTGACGGATCGAACCAGCGAGGACTTCGGTTTCGCGCTGCGCATCGATTTTGATTCTACAGAAGGTATACTTCCCCCGCCTGCCGCAGGCGAGAAAAAAGCGCGCAGGAAAAGTCGAGACCTTCGCCGGAGGGCAGAAGACAATGAACGAACTTAGGCTTTTTGCAAACCCTTCTCTTCCCAACAGGAGAAGCTTTCTCAACGGAGCTGCAGCCACGCTCACCGCCGGCCTATGCGAATCACTTTTGACTCCACAACCTGCGCAGGCCGATAGCCCGGGGCTTGATATCCTTGGGCCCAAGCCCGGGTACTCTCCCCAGATTGGCACCTTAGTATCCATGCTCACCTGGATGCGCGAGGCCAACGGAGTTCTGAGTGCAACCGAGGGCCTGACGCCGGCCGATCTGGATGTTCTCTTCGATAAGAGTGCCAACACGATTGGCGCCCTGATGCTGCATCTGGCGGCGACCGAAACCTACTACCAGATGAACACGTTTGAGGGGAAGAAATGGGACAGCTGGTCCGATGCTGTGAAGCAACAGTGGGACCCGGCGATGAACCTGGGGGACGCGGGACGGAAGTCGATCAAGGGACATGATCGCGCATACTATGTGGAGATCCTGCAGAAGGTCCGGGCTAGGTCCCTGGAGGAATTTCACAAGCGGGATGATGCGTGGCTCATGGCGGTCGACAAAGACTGGCCGTGGGGTCCGACCAACAACTATTGCAAGTGGTTTCACGTTTGCGAGCACGAGGCGCATCACACCGGACAAATTGCGCTGCTCAGAAAACGGCTGCCCGGCGCAAAGCCGGATGTCACGTAGGCGGTACAGAGATCCGTCCGAAGGATGAATCGGCAGCCTGGCAAAAAAACTGGCTTTTCTGCGTAACCTTTGGAGGCGAGAGTTGTCATAGGTCGTAGATCATGATGGATGAGCGTGAAAACAACGGCAGCCCGGTGCCTTCGGAAGGCCAGCCTGTCGCCGAAGGCGAGACAGCCAGCTCACTGAAAAGTACAGCAGCAGCGGCATCGGAGCCCAGTGAACCGGCGACCCCGAAATTGATGGAAAAGGATCCGGTCGAGCGGAACGCTGCGCCTCCACCCGCCCCTCCTGCTCCAGTGGAAACACCAACCACGCCGGTTTCGCCCAGGATTCATCTGGATGAGAAGCATCCTCTTGCGATCCGCTGGATGCACTGGATCAATTTCCCGGTGCTTTTCACTATGATCTGGAGCGGCCTTCTGATCTATTGGAACGACTCGGACAACGCGTACAAACATCCTCACGCGGTCTACCGCATCGGTGTGGGTCCGTTCACGCTTTTCCGCTTTTTTCCGCCGTGGTTCTGGAAGGCGATGAATGCTCCATACCATGTGACCCAGGGGTTGGGGTATCACTTCTTTTTTATGTGGCTCTTCGCCATCAACGGAATCCTCTATGTGCTGTTCACAATTTTCTCCGGCGAATGGCGCTTCCTGGTTCCCGACCGGAAGAGCATGATAGAAGCGATTCAGGTCACACTCAAGGACCTTCACTTGAGCAAGTACCTTCCACCGCAGACAAAATACAACGGCGCACAAAAAATTGCTTACACCTCGGTCATTCTGATGGGCGCAGGAAGTCTGATTACTGGCCTGGCCATCTACAAACCAACCCAGGCGCATTGGGTAACGACTCTTCTGGGCGGATATGAGATGGCGCGCTGGGAGCATTTCCTGCTCACCCTGGGTTTCTGCGGATTCTTCCTCATTCACGTGACCCAGGTGGTGCTGGCGGGCTGGAACAACTTTCGTAGCATGGTCAGCGGTCTGGAAGTGAAGTCGGTACAGGAATCGTCCATTGAAACTGAGAGAAAGAGTTGGGGATGAGCGATCTCGACGATAAACAAGCGGGCCCAGCGCAGCCGGATTTGGTTTCCCCCGAAACTGAGGCGGCGGAGCAGGAGGCGGCCGACGCGGCTGTATTGCGGGAGAGCCGCAAACACACCCGGCGCAGCTTCATTATCGCTGCCGCGGGCGCTGCCGCGGGGTGGGGCTTCTACCAATGGATCGATCACAGCGAGCGCCTAAGCATGCAGCCGAAGCCCTTTCGCAAGGTCTTCGAAGCCAATGCCAAGCTGGCGCGCGCGGTATTCGATGACCGGGCGCTGGCGCCGACCTACCCGCTCAAGCGGGCGGAGGATCTGCGGGTCAACGGGGTTTATGGCTTGAAGCAAGCCCTGGTTCCGGAGAGTTGGCGTCTGCAGCTGACCGGAGCGGCGAGTGCGAAAAGCTATCCCCAATACACTGCGGATGTGACGGCATGGGAGTATCGCTATGCCGATGTGAAGACGAACGAAGACCAGGGCCACGACACCAAAGTAGCTCCAAGCGCGGACACGGCGGAGAAGATGGCTCCGGCATCGATGGTCGCGGATGAAAAAGTCCGCCAGGAGCGGACCGGCCGCATGCCGCGCGGACTGGAAGAGGCAGGCAGAAGCCGCTCCACGCTTGATCCCGGCACGCCCGGGCTGTTGCTGACCATAGACGATATTCTGAGGCTTCCGAAACATGAGCTGGTCACGCAATTCAAGTGCATCGAGGGATGGAGCCAGATCGTGCATTGGGGCGGAGTGCGGTTGGCGGACCTGATTGCCGCCTACCCACCTGCGAAAGGGCCCGATGGGCGGCTTCCGCGCTACGTGTACATGGAGACGCCGAACGGAGACTACTATGTCGGTTACGATATGAGGGTCTGCATGCATCCTCAGACGCTGTTGGTCACTGAAATGGGCGGCAGCCCGCTCACGCAATATCACGGAGCCCCGCTGCGTCTGCACGCACCCACCAAGTATGGTTACAAGCAGATCAAACGTATCGGGCTCATCGCCTATACCGACCAGCAGCCGGATGATTACTGGACCAAGCTCGGCTATGACTGGTACGCGGGACTTTGAGCCCAGTCCCGCCAGGATTCTTGTGCCTTTTGTTCCCTAACGAAGGGAAGGGTGCCCCACATCTCGATTTTGAGATGTGGGATAGCACTGCTCTTTCCCTCTGACTCTCGATTCATCCGATGCACTTAGTGGTCAACATCGGTGGTATCCCACATCTCAAAATCGAGATGTGGGGCACCCTTCCCTTCGTCAGGGAACAAGAGGCAGGTCCTGTAACACTCTTGCCCGTACCCTTCATGCATAGAGCCTTCCCGCACCCTACGATTGCGCGGGTGCGGGACCGAGGGCTTCGAGCACCATGCCGGCCGCTTGCGATACGCTCCCTGCACCCAGGGTGACGATTACATCGCCCTCTGCGGCCTGTGCGACGGTACGGCTCACCGCCTCCTCGAAGGAGGCGGCATACTGGATTTCTTTGCGGCCCACGGCACGGACCAATGCAGGGGCATCGATGCCAGCGATAGGTTCTTCGCTGGCGGCGTAGATATCCAGGATCTGCACCGTATCGGCATCGTTGAAAGCAGTAGCGAACTCCGCCATCAGGTCACACGTGCGGGTGTAGCGGTGAGGCTGAAAGATCACGTGCACCCGGCGAAAACCTGATTCCCGGGCCGCGTTCAGAGTGGCGCGTATTTCCGTGGGGTGATGGCCATAGTCATCGACCACCGTCACGCCGCGCACGGAACCCTTCAATTGAAAACGGCGATCCACGCCGCGGAAGCCGCGCAGCGCATGCGCGATGTCTTCACAGGAGACGTCGAGCTGGGTACCAATGGCGACCGCGGCGGTTGCATTCAGCACATTATGCCGGCCCGGCACATTCAGAGCGAAAGGGCCGAGCACCAGGCCGCCGGCAGCCACCTCAAAGCGGGATCGCACATCCTCCGCGGGAGGAAGGATGCGGAGCACGTAATCGGCATGCGAAGACATGCCATAGGTAAACACCCGCCGCTTCACACGCGGCAATAGCTCCGCGAGCAATGGATTGTCGATGCATGCCGTGCACGCACCATAAAACGGAACCCGCTCCATGAACTCGAGAAAGGCGGCTTCCACGTCTTCCATGTCACGATAGCAGTCCATGTGTTCGCGATCGAGATTGGTGACCACGGAAAGAATAGGCGAAAGCTTGAGAAAGGAGCGGTCGCTCTCATCGGCCTCGGCAACCAGGTATTGCGACTTGCCGAGACGGGCGTTCGAGCCCAGCGCATCCACCCGGCCGCCAACCACCACCGTTGGATCGAGGCCTCCGGCGGCCAGCACCGTGGCAATCATGGATGTGGTCGTGGTCTTGCCGTGCATGCCGGCCACCGCGATGCCGTATTTGAGGCGCATGAGCTCGGCGAGCATCTCCGCTCGCTGGATGACGGGGATCTTGCGTTGCCGCGCCTCCACCACTTCCGGGTTTTGCTCATTCACGGCGGAGCTGGTCACCACCACCCCGGAACCCACCACGTTGCCGGCCGCGTGGCCCTGAAAAACCGTCGCGCCGAGGCCGCCCAGGCGGTCGGTAATGCTGGAACGGCGGAGATCCGAGCCGGAAACGGCGTAGCCCAGGGTGAGCAGAATTTCTGCTATGCCGCTCATTCCAATGCCCCCAATACCAATGAAATGAACGCGTTGTGTCTTGGCAAACATGGCTGGGGAAGGTAGGGTGGCGAGGCTCACTCCCCATTACTGTATCAGCCGCCTGGGTTCCGCTTCCCCAGGAGAGGGAAAGGCATCTAATATGTAGCAGCGGTTAAGCGGGAAAAGCAATCCGCTTGCCATAAGGCTCAAAACAAGCGCAACTTTTATCAAGAAGTGTGGTTTTAGGTAGTAGGCACCCGAAGATAACCAAGGGTGCTTGGAGTATCGCCAAAGCGGTTGGTTACGCACTGCATGATGCCTTGGCGGGGAGGTCGAAAATGAAGCTTCTAAGATATTTCCTGCTGCTCAGTGCGCTGGTGGTCCCCGCAGCGTTGATGTCTACTCCGGCTAACGCCCAGGTAGGTGTAGGTATTGGGGTTGGGGTCGGAGATTACGGCTACGGAGATTACGGCTACGGATACCCGGCTCCTGTTTGCTCGTGGGGCTATTACAACTACTATCCCTATGCATGCGCCCCTTATGGCTACTACGGACCGAGCTGGTTCGTCGGTGGCATCTTCATCGGCGCCGGCCCTTGGTATCACGGGTACTGGGGACGCAGTGGCTACTATGGTCGCGGCGGATACTACGGTCGCGGAGGATACTACGGCGGAGCGGGGTATCGCGGCGGCGTAGGCTACCGCGGTGGAGTTGGGTACGCTCGCACCGGCAACACCTTTAATCACGGCCCGGCTGGCTACGTCGGCGGCGGACATGCGTTCGCAGGCGGAGGCGTTTCACACGGGATGGTCGGCGGGAACTCCGGCGGTTTTCACGGCGGTAGCGTCGGTGGAGGTGGCTTTCACGGCGGTGGCGTCGGCGGAGGAGGTGGCTTCCACGGTGGTGGCGGCGGTGGCGGTGGGTTTCACGGCGGCGGCGGTGGTGGTGGGTTTCACGGCGGCGGCGGTGGTGGACACGGCGGCGGTGGTGGACACCGGTAGGACTTAGAATGATTCACTGGAAACGGCTGGCGAAATCGCAGCCGTTTCTTTTTTACGCGGAACGATTCAGTGGGATGAGGACGCGAGCATGGCGACCATCTCAGCAATTCTCACGGCGGCCTGGGGATGAGCGAAGGTACGCGCGCGAGCTGACATCTCGCTCAGCCCCTCCCGATTCTTTAGCAAGCCGGACAACGCGCCCAATAACGCGGCCCCACTCATATCTTGCTCCAGCAGCATCTTCGCCGCACCACCTTCAACTAACACTTCAGCATTCTTTCGCTGATGGTCATCGGCAGCCTGAGGAAATGGCACCAGCAGCGAAGGCTTGCCGCTAGCCGCGAGTTCCGCGACCGTGCTGGCTCCGCTACGCGCCAGAATCAGATCCGAGCCTGCGAACTGCGTGGGCATATCCTCCAGAAAAGCTTGTACCTTCCAACGGTCCGGGGCCGCCCCACTCGCCGCGTAAGCCGCTTCCGTCGTCTCGGCGTGGCGAGCTCCGGCCTGGTGCAGGATAGTTAGGCCGGGAACGGACTCCAAGAGCGCCCTGGCAATCTCCGGCATTCTCTGGTTCAGTGCGCGCGCGCCCTGGCTACCACCCATGACGAGCAGCCGGGGTTGGCTCTGCGGAGGCCGGGGAGCGAGGGCGAAGAACTCCGCGCGCACGGGAATCCCGGTGAGCTCAGCGTTACGGAAATAGGCCAGCGTAGGAGCAAAGTTAACGGCGGCGGCGCGGATGCGCTTCCCAATCAGGCGGTTGGCGAGACCGGGCACGGCGTTCGGCTCAAAGGCCAGAGTGGGCACGCGTTGCACCAGTGCAGCCAGCATACCCGGCCCCGAGGCATAGCCACCGACGCCAACCACCACCTGGGGCTTCCAGCGGCGTAACAGGCCCATGCAGTAAAAAATGCCTCGAGGCAGGGCCACGAGCGTCTTGAGTTGGGTGGCGAAGCTGACGCGGTTGAGCTGGCCGACATCGATCAGTTCAAGGGGGTAGCCGGCCTGCGGTACCAGGCGGGTTTCCATCCCCCGCGCGGTGCCGATAAAACAAATTTCCGCGGCATAGCCGGATTTAAGGGCATCGGCTATGGCCAGGGCGGGAATCACGTGTCCGCCGGTTCCGCCGCCGGCAATCATGACCCTCATGCCCGTCAGTCGATCTCCCGGGTAAGACTGAGCAGCACACCGATGCTTGCCAGAGTGATGAACAGAGACGTACCCCCGTAAGAGACGAAGGGCAGCGTGATGCCTTTGGTCGGAACCAGGGCGAGCACCACGCTGATGTTGAAAAAGGCCTGGATCAGGATGGTCGCGGTGATGCCAAAAGCAAGAAAGCGCGCGAAGACGTCTTTGGAAAGGCTGGCCGCCCGCAGGCCCCGGTAACCGAGGGCGACGAACAAGGCAATGATGGCCAGGCCACCAATCAGTCCAAGCTCTTCGGCAATATTGGCAAAGATGAAGTCGGTATGCGGCTGGGGTAAGTAGAAGAGTTTCTGCCGGCCCTCCATGAAGCCCAGCCCCCGTATCCCGCCGGTGCCAACCGCAATCAGCGACTGGATGGTGTGGAAGCCAGATCCTTGCGGATCCGCTTCCGGATTAAGGAAGGCCAGCATACGCGCCCGACGCCAGGGCACGCGGAAGAGCTCGATATAAAGCACGGGCGCGCCGACGAGCACGGCGTAGCCGAAGTATTTCGTTTCCGCGCCGGCCAAATAGAACATGAGCGCGGCCACTGCAGCGCAAACCAGAGCGGTGCCCAGGTCGGGCTCTTTAACAATCAGCAGGATAAAGACCAGGGTGGGCAGAGCCGCGGGCAGGAGGGTGTGGCGCCAATCGCGGATGGAGTGCAGCTTGTCTTGCAGAAACCAGGCTAGAAAGAGCACCAGCACGGGCTTGGCAATCTCCGACGGCTGAAAGGAGAGGCCGGAGAAGCGGATCCAGCGATGGGTATTGTGCGAGTCGCGTAGAAGAAAGACGCCCAGCAGCAGCAGCGTGGTTACGGCCACCGCGGGAAAGACCACAATCGGCCGGTTAAATTTGCGGTAATCGATGCGCATCAACAGGGCCATGGTCACCAGGCCGAGGACTGCCCAACCAACCTGCTGGCTGACAAACTTATAAGGTGACCCATAGCGGTCCTCGGCCATGACTGCGGACGCGCTGAAGATCATCAGCAGGCCAATGAAGGTCAGCAGGACGGTCACGCCGAAGAGCCACTTGTCGACCCCTACACGCTTTGCCATACGCCTGCTCCTTCGCCGGCCGCCTGACGGGCCATCACTGCCTGCTTAAAGGCCTTTCCCCGTTGTTCGTAGTTTTCGAACTGGTCGAAGCTGGAGCAGGCAGGCGCCAGCAGGACCACATCGCCGGCCACTGCGTGGGCCGCCGCCTGGCTGACAGCCGCTTCGAGCGTACCCGCTCGAAGGATGCGGATGACTCCGCCAATCTGCCCTTCGATCTTTTCCGCCGCCGAGCCGATGGTGTAGACCGTTTTGACCCGCGCCCTGAGCAACGCGTTGAGCTGCGTATAGTCGGAGTTCTTATCTTTGCCACCGAGGATCAGGTGAATATTTCCCGGGAAGGAAGCAATTGCTTTGGCCGTGGCGTCCACATTGGTGGCCTTGGAATCGTTGTAGTAGTCGACGCCCTGGATGGTGGCGACGAATTCGAGCCGATGCTCGACGGCATGGAACGATGCGACCGCACGCCCAATGACCTCAGCCGGTATTTTCGCAACGCAGCCTGCACACACAGCAGCAAGTACATTTTCGATATTGTGCTCGCCTTTGAGCGGAATCTCGGCCAGGGGAACGATCGATATGGGTGACGCCTGCTCTGATGCGCGAAACATCACCATACCGTTCATCAGAAAAGCGCCACGACGGACGATTTTGCTGCGGCTGAACCACAAGATCTGCGATCTGGCACGGCTCGCCGCCTGCTGGACAACGGGATCATCCCCATTGAGGATCAGATAGTCGTCCCCGGTCTGGTTGGCGAAGATCTTCTCCTTCATAGCTACATAGTTCTCGAAGGTGCCGTGCCGGTCGAGGTGGTCGGGGGTGATGTTCAGGATCATGGCGATCCGGGGATGAAAGCTCTCCGTAGTTTCGAGTTGAAAGCTGGAAACCTCGAGCACCGACCAGGCACCGGCCTTGCTCTGATCGACCGTCTCGATAACGGGCAGGCCGATATTGCCGGCGACCAGTGTCTGCAACCCGCCGGCGCTGAATATCTCGCCGCACAGGGTGGTGGTGGTGGTCTTTCCGTTGGAGCCGGTAATCGCCAGAACCTCTCCCTTGAGAAAGCGTGCTGCCAGTTCCAATTCGCCGATGATGGGCAGGCCCAGGTTCCGCACTTGAACCAGCTCCGGCGTATTCAAGGGCACACCCGGGGAGACAACGATCAGATCCTGGCGGCGGAAGGTCAGCAGTCCGTGCCCCCCGGCTTCGACCAGGATGCCCGCCTCCAGCAAGGAGGGAATCTCTTTGCTCAGCGCCTGGGCGCTGCGCAGATCAGAGACCGTGACCTGGGCGCCGCGACGGCGCAAAAAAAGCGCCGCCGCAAGGCCGGACTTGCCCAGACCGACCACCAATACTTTTTTGCCCTTCAGTTCCATCCAGCCATCCACATGAATCTCAGCGCAGTTTCAGCGTGGTGAGCGCCAAGAGCGCAAACACCAGCGCGGCAATCCAGAAGCGCGTGACCACTTTGGACTCAGACCACCCCATCAGCTCGAAATGATGGTGCAGCGGAGCCATCTTGAAAATACGCTTCTTGCGCAGTTTATAGCTTCCCACCTGCAGGATGACGCTGATGGCCTCTAGAACGAAGATGCCACCGATAAACGGGAGCAGCAACTCCTGCTTGATCACCACCGCCACCGTACCAATGGCGCCACCCAGCGCCAGCGAACCCACATCGCCCATAAAGACCTCTGCCGGATGTGCGTTATACCAGAGGAAGCCGATGCTGGCGCCCACCATGGCTCCACAGAAGACAGTGACCTCGCTGACCATGGGCATACGTTGCAGCTCAAGGTAATCGGAGAAGACGGCGTTTCCACTCACGTAGGTCAGCACGGTAAGAGCCGCCGCGGCAATGATGGTGCAACCGATGGCCAGCCCGTCCAGTCCATCGGTTAGATTCACTGCGTTGCTGGCGCCCACGACAACCAGGGTGACGAAGAAAACGAACGGTAAAAAGGCGAGTACACCCAGGTGGGGAATCGCGCCCAGTGCGTGTATGGATAGATCGGGCCGAAAGCGCTTGAGAAACGGCACCATGAGATGGGTGGAGTACATGTTCTCACTGCGCATGGCCAGTAGCACCAGCGCAATGGCCACACCGGTGATGATCTGCAGGCCCATTTTTTGCGCTGGGGTTAGGCCGAGATTCCGCCGCTGGACGATCTTGATGTAGTCATCGGCAAAACCGATCGCGCCAAAGGCCAGCGTGGAAAGCATCACTAGCCAGACGAAGGGATTGGCAAGATCGCTCCACAGTAGCGTGGGCAAGAGGATGGCAATACAGATAAGCACACCGCCCATAGTCGGGGTGCCGGCTTTTTTTTGATGGGCCTGGGGACCATCCTCGCGAATGTACTGGCTGATTTGAAACTCGCGCAGCTTCTCAATGACGAAGGGCCCGATGAGGAGCGCGATGAGCATCGCCGTGAGACTGGCAAAAGCAGTGCGAAACGTCAGATACCGGAAGATGCGGAAGGGTCTGAAGTAGGGAAAAAGTTTTTGATATAGCAGCCAGTAAAGCAAACTTCCTCCGCCACCCGTAAAGAATGCAAGCGTTTGGGGTTATCTTACAGTCGATCGCGTGGGTGTATGCGTTGGCATTTCCGCGCGAACCATTGCGGCAACTAGCGAGACCGTGTAGGGAGCAATCGCTTTTTTCCCTGAAGGTCGTATTGAGCTTACCGACAGTGTCAATGCAATGGTGAGAGGCTTCGCCTCTCTCTTTTTCGTCCCAGGTACGCTTTGGCGAACCTGGGGCACCCGTCCGCTTGGATGAGCAGCGGATTGAGAAGTTTGCCATTACTCCTGCAGGACGCGCAGTGCTCGCTCGAGGCCGACACCGCGGGATGCTTTGAGCAGCACTGCATCGTCTTTTCTCAGCTCTGCTTTCAGCCACTCGCCGGCTTCCTCGGGCGAGGCGAGAAAGATGGCCAGGGCGCCGGCCTCGCGCGCGGCCTGGACAAGATGCTGGGCATTTCCCCGCACGCCCACGACCAGATCGATGCCGCTCTCGGCGGCAGCCGTGCCGCACTGCTGATGCAGCGAGGCGGCTTCACGGCCCAGCTCCAGCATCTCGCCCGCCACCAGAATCCGCCGCTTGGCCGGCATGGAGGCAAGGGTTGCGATCATAGACTTGAGCGCTTCCGGATTCGAGTTGTAACAATCGTTGATGACCGTGGCTCCGCCGATGTGCAGCACCTCGCCTCGCTTGTCAGGAGGGCGCAGCCGGCCGGCGGCGGCGGCACACTCTACCAGCGGAATGCCCGCTTCGAAGCCGGCCGCAATAGCCGCCATCGCATTCCAGATGTTGTGCCGCCCTAGTAGCGCCAACGTCACGGTTGCCTGCTCTTCGCCGGCGGTGACTTGAAAGCGCACTCCCTCAGCCCCAAGTTCCTCGATGTTTGCGGCGCGCGGATCGGCACACGGACCGATGCCGAAGTAGATGGAACGACCCCGAAAATCACGCCCGAATTGCCCCACGTAAGGATCGTCGCAGTTGAGGAACGCGACCCCATGAGCGGGCAGGCTTTGCACCAGCTCATACTTGGCGCGCGCGATGCCCGCCACACCATCGGGAAAATTCTGCGCATGGGCGCTGCCGACGTTGGTGATGACGCCCCAATCGGGGTGAGCGATGCGGGCCAGCGCCGCGATTTCGCCGGCATGCGACATCCCCATCTCGACCACTGCCATGTCGTGCTCCGGCTCGAGCTTGAGCAGTTGCAAGGGCAAACCAAATTCATTGTTGAGATTTCCCTGCGATCGCAGTACGTGGAAGCGCGCCCCAAGCACTTCCGCGACCGCCTCCTTGGTAGTGGTTTTTCCCGCGCTGCCGGTGACCCCGATGACGCGCTTGTTCCAATGCCTGCGCACGGCGGTGGCCAGCGTTTGCAGGGCAACGAGCGGATCGTCAACGATCAGCAGGGTGTGGGTATGCGCCAGGTCGAGCAGATCAACCACCTTGCTGCGAGAGACGACCGCAGCGCGAGCGCCTCGGCCGAGCGCAGCGGCGACAAAGTCATGCGCATCGTAACGCTCACCGCGGATGGCAAAAAAAAGATCGCCGGGCGCGAGCGTGCGCGTGTCGATGGAATATCCTGTCGCCGGCCGCTCCGCTGGATCACCCTCCCACGGCCTGAGATCCGCCCCGATCCAATGAGCAATGTCCTGCAGTTGCAGCTTCATTCGCCTTTTTCCCTGGCCAGCAATATCTGCCGCGCAATGGCCACATCATCGAACGGTATCACCCGCCCGCTGATGGTCTGAGTCTTTTCGTGTCCTTTGCCGGCCAGAAGTACCAGGTCGCCCGGCCGCGCCTGGTCGATGGCCAATGCGATGGCGCGCTGACGATCGGGCTCGACGATGACCGTGGCCGCTGTCTGACTGAGCCCCGGCAACACTTGCTCGATAATGGCCAACGGGTCTTCTCCCCGCGGATTATCTGAAGTAAGCACGACCACATCGCTGGCCGCTCCAGCAGCCTGGCCCATGAGCGGGCGCTTGGTTCGATCACGATCGCCGCCGCAGCCGAACATGGTGATCACCCGCCCGCCTCCCTTGGATACAAACGCACGCGCTACGGCGATGATATTGCGCAGGGCATCGTCGGTGTGGGCATAGTCGACCACCACGGCAAATTTCTGCCCGCAATCGACAGACTGGAATCGACCCGGCACATAGTCCAGAGAAGCTGCGCCTTGAGCCACCTCGTCCAGCGTCAAGCCGCGGGCAACGGCAGCTGCGCTCGCCGCCAGCAGGTTATACACATTGACGCCTCCGGTAAGGCGAGTTGTGATGGGGACTACTCCGTGCGGCGCGATCATAGTGAAGCGCATGCCCGCGGGCTCCATCTCCAGCCCGTCGGCCCAGAAGTCGCCGTGGTCCATTCCGTAGGTGTAAACCAGCTCGGACCCCGCCACGCGCGCGGTCTCTTTCAGGCTGGCGCCGTACTCATCGTCATGGTTGAGGATGGCCGCGCGCGGTGGTGGTCCAGCGGAGCCATCGAAGAGCTTGCGTTTGGCGGCAAAATAATTGGCCATGCTGCCGTGATAGTCGAGATGGTCGCGGGTGAGATTAGTGAAGATCGCCACATCGAAATGCAGACCGGAGATTCGCTCCTGGTCAAGAGCATGAGAGGAGACCTCCATCACTGCCTCGGTCGCGCCGCCGTTCACGCCTTCACGAAATAGTTCCAGCAAGTCGCGCGATTCGGGCGTGGTGTGGGGAGCGGGAAAGATTCTGCCCGCGGCGTGGTACTCGATGGTACCGGCGAGGACAGTCTTGCGGCCTTGATGGCGCAGCATCGCCTCCAGCAGAAACGACGTCGTCGTTTTGCCGTTGGTTCCGGTTACGCCGCTGAGTTTGAGCTGCTCATCGGGGTGGGCGAAGAAATTCGCCGCAAGAGCAGCCAGCGCCCGCCGTCCATGTACCACCTCGATCACGGCGATCGCTGGATACGCGGTTGCGATAGCAAAGCCCGCGGCTGAGTCAGTCACGATGGCTCGCGCACGTTGCGCGACCGCTTGCGGGATATAGCGATTGCCATCCGTAGTGCCGCCGCGAAAGGCGACAAAGAGCGAGCCGTCGACCACCCGCCGTGAATCATATTCGACGCCCATCACCGAGCGACTGGGGCCCGCACGTCTGATGAAATCGACACCACGTAAGACCGCATCCAGCTCCACTTATCCCTGTCCTCTTGTTGGCGGCACTACAGGTCTTGAAGGGTCGGGGCTTCGCCCCGCCGTACGATATGGCCAATTTGAATGGCTTCAGCCGCTGAGGGGTTTCTCTGGCAGGTCGCGTGCCTTCCCTCAGCCGCTAAAGCCGAATTCATTTCAAAAGCATTTACTTACGGCCTGAAGAGTCTGCGTGAAAACTGGAGAGAAACAGCAGGTCCCTCCACTGCGCTACGCTCCGGTCGGGATGACAATTCTTTTGCACGAAATAACCTCAAAAGAGATTAGCGGAATGGCTGTCAATGGTCCGACAGAATTGTCATCCCGTCGAGAAATCATGGGCCTGCGGCCCACCCAAGGGGATGAAAAACGGCTTCTACGCACTTCATGCGCCTTTCTTGACGGAAAGGCGCACACGCGGCTTTATTCAGTGCAGCGTAACAGGAAATCCGGGTCTAGCGGGTGAAGCGGACCACGATCTCGGTTCCGGGGGGCACCATGCTGCCGGGCGCGGGAACCTGCTCCCGGGCGATTCCGCTGCCTACGATCTCCAACGCCAGTCCGGCCGTGCTGGCTGACTCGACAGCCATACGCAGAGGCTCACCCAGAAACGAGGGAACTCCGACCCGGTTCGCTGCATCGACTACGATGCCATGCCCGGAAACATGAGGCGCGCGCGGGGCAGCGGCGGTCTCGGCCGGAGGAGGCTCCGATGCTTGCATGGGAACTGTGGGCGGTGAGGGCGCAGCGGGCGATCGCGAAGACCCAGCCATGGGGTCAGCATTCTGCGGGATGATTTTTCTTGGGGTGTTCTCCACTTCAGCGAGCGGTGGTCCCGCTTGCGCCTCGTCTGTACCCGACGCCGGCTCGCTGGCCGCGGAAGGCACCGCTTGCTGGCCATTTCCCTTCCCGCGCAGTGGATCGTCAGCGGGCAGATTATTGACTTCGGCAAAGAGGGCGGACAGATCCCCGGTGTGCTCTGAAGGTGCATCCTCATCCAGTTCCGGGTCCGCATGTTGTTTGGCCAGGTCCGGTTGTGCGAGCAGGGTCGTATCGTGGGGTACGCCCAGGTATTCGAGAACCTTCTGCGCCACTTCGGCAAACACGGGCGCGGAAACCGCGGTTCCGTAATACGACGGACCTTTTTGGGGGTTGTCGATGATCACGGCAATGGAGATGACCGGGTTATTAACCGGCGCGATGCCCACAAACGACGCGATGTGCATGGTCTTGGAATAAAGATGGGTTCTTGGATCGATCTTTTGCGCGGTGCCGGTCTTGCCGCCCGCGGAGTAGCCGTTGAGCGCCGCCGGTCTGCCCGATCCATAGAGCACCACACCTTCCATCATCTTGCGCATCTGCGCGGCGGTCATGGTGGAGATCACGCGATGCGCACCGTCGGGCAGCGAATCGGGCAGCTCTCTCTGGGAATGAAACGCGGCTGGATGCAGCTTACCCGCGGACTCACCGGTTTCCTGCATCAGGATGTGCGGGGGCAGGTAGACTCCGCCATTTGCAATTGTCGAAACCATGGACACCAATTGGAGCGGGGTGACCGCTATCTCCTGGCCAATGGCGATCGAACCGATCGAGGACGGTCCCCACTTGCGCACCGGGCGAAGGAGCCCGCGAGTCTCACCGGGCAACTCCACGCCGGTACGGGCGCCAAAGCCGAAATCGCGAATGTATTGGAAGAACTTGTCGGGGCCGACCCTCAACGCCAGTTTCACAGCGGCCACATCGCTCGATTCTTCGAGGGCCTTGTGGACTGGAATTACCCCGAAGTGTTCGCCTTGATTGTCGTGTATGATTCTGCCCGCGAGCTCGATCTTGCCTCCCTGGCAATCGATCATCTGGTCGGGGCTCGTGACCTTTTGTTCCAGCGCCGCGGAGTAAGTCGCGAGCTTGAACGTGGAACCCGGCTCATACACATCGCTTACTGCGTGGTTCTTCAGCAGGCTGGTGGTGGCGTGGCGAAAATCATTGGGATTGAAGGTGGGGCGAATCGCCAATGCGAGAATCTGCCCGGTATATGGGTCCTGCACAACGATGGTGCCATTTGAGGCATGCGTACGTTCGAGCGCGGAGTCGAGCGCACGCTCCGCCATGAACTGGATGTTCTCGTCAATGGTGAGAACCAGGTTTTCTCCCGGGTCAGGCTCGCGTTCCTGGCTGTCGAGAACATGACGGCGGGCATCGATCGCGGTGAGCATACGGCCGGGCACGCCGTGAAGATCCTGGTTGTATTTGCGCTCCATTCCCCCCAAACCATTGTCATCGGTGCCCACGTAGCCGAGGACCTGGGCGGCAAGTTGGCTGTTGGGATAGAAGCGCTTGAACTCCTGCTGGAAATACACACCCTTGAGATTGAGCGCTTTCACGCGCGCGACCTCCGCGGGCTCGAGCTTGCGCGCGATCCAGGCAAAGTTTCTTGAGGCGTTCAGACGGGCCGCAATCTGGTGCGCTGAGGTGAAGCGGTCGGTGGGGTCGGTGTGCACCACTTTGGCCAGAGCATTGGCAACCGCCTGACGCTTGGCGTCTCCTGCTGGATCGCCTCGCTCGGCGATTTCCGAGGGCACGGCGTAGACCGAATCGGCCAGAACGGTCATGGCCAGCTCGTGCAGATTGCGGTCGTAGAGTATCCCGCGGCGCGGCGCGACCTCAAAGGTGCGCTGCTGCTGCCGGGCAGCACGGTCCACGAAGTCCTTGTGGTGTAGGACTTGCAGCCATACCAGGCGGCCGCAGATCAGGCTGACCCAGCAGACAAAGAAGAGGGAAATATGCAACAAGCCGAGGCGGCGATGTACGGTTCCGGCTTGTACGGGGCCAGAAGGCGAACCACCCGCCCGTTGCCCCGAGCCCGGCGGCTTAGTGCGCGTTGGTTGGCGAAAAAACGAGAACTGCTTCACCCGAACCTGCCATGCTCCCTATTTGCCGTAGGGCGGAAAAGTGTCTAGCGCAAATGGGGCAGCGGCGATGCTTCTGCAACTACAGGCGCGTTGGCATCAAACGTGTTGTCTCCGCGAACCACCTGGCCCGGCTGCGGCGCGTCCAGTCCCAGTTGACGGGCCATGCGATCGATGCGATGCGGGTCGCAGAGTTGCGCTTCGGTAAGACGCAGCTCGCGGTTCTGTTCCTCAAGCAGGTTGCGCTGCTGCTTCTCAGCCTCTACGCGGTATCCGTATTCAATGGCGCTGAAGTGCTGCCAACCGTAAAACATGATGCAGACGAACAGGACGGTCATGGCCGCGGTGAAGATACGCATCTCGCGCACACGCACCGGATCGGCGGCCTTCACCAGGCGAGAGTTGTCCAGCCGCTTACAGCAAAAGACCTCTGGAGTGGGCCCTCGCCGGGCGCGCTGCTGGGCAGCGAAGAGATAATGGTTCCGCTCCGCCACCTGCTGGCTGTTCCTTCTCGATCCGTACTTCAGGTCGTATGCTGCGATTGCCTGTGTCGCCATTTGTCCGTCCGCCTTCTAACGCATTTTTGCTAATACTGTGGTCCGGTGGGATCAGTTATGTGCGGCCATTCTTTGGCGGAACGGCCGCGTCGGGTTCAGTTTCCTGGTCTACACCATTAGCAAAAATGCTCTAGTCCCTGTCGTTCTTGATAACCCTTGCTACTAAGCCTTAACTACTCTGCTCCATTCGCTTCCCGGTTCTTTCCGCTGCCCGCAGCTTGGCGCTGCGCGCTCGTGGATTGCGATCCGTCTCCTCTTCGCCGGCGGTCACCGGCTTGCGCGTAAGCACCTCAAAAATCCCTTGCCGCGCACCCTCGCGCAGGGCATCTTTTGCCAGCCGGTCTTCCAGCGAGTGGAAGCTGATCACCACCAGCCTTCCCCCCGGCTTCAGCAGCCTGGGCGCCGCCTGCAACAGCGCCTGTATCTCGTCCAGCTCAGCATTGACATAAATTCGGAGCGCCTGAAAAATTCTCGTCGCCGGATGGATTTGATGGCGGCCTCGCTCAGATTTCATCGCCGGGGCGGCGGCTGATAAGACTTTGGCCAATTGTGCCGTGGTCTTGATCGGCCGCGCCCTGACAATGGCTCTGGCAAATCTCCGCGATCTCCTTTCCTCTCCGAATTCGTAAATCAGGTCGGCGAGAACTTTTTCGTCGGCCTGGTTTACCACTTGTTCGGCAGTCGCCCCCCTCCGCGGATCCATCCGCATGTCGAGTGGCCCGTCTGCCTGAAAACTAAATCCTCTGTGCGCCGAGTCCAGCTGCATGGAGCTAACCCCAAAGTCGGCCAGCAGGCCGTCCAGACTGCCTTCCGCGATATGGCGGCTCATGGCGGAAAACGGTTCGCCGTGAAGCTCCCATTGCGGCATCCGCTCGCCCAGCTCCTCGTCTAGTGCCTGGAATCGTTCCTGTGCCCACTCCAGTGCATCGGGGTCGCGGTCGAAGCCGATAAAACGGCCTTCACCGCCTAATTCCCGGGCGACGGCCATGGCGTGCCCTGCAAACCCCAAAGTGGCATCCGCATAGGTCCCGCCGGGACGCACATCTAAATAACGGATCGCATCTTGTAAAAGAACCGGCACATGCCGCTCGCTACTCGGTACCATGTGCTCCCCCTGGGGGGTTTAGAGCGATGCGTACAATCGCTCTGCCTTAAAGTCCAAAACTCGCCAATGTCTGTTGGTCTTCTGCGGTCAACGGATCGGTTTCCATGGCCTGCTTGAACTCGTCGTGGTTGGCCACTTCGAGATACGTCTGCTGCCCAAAAACGACCGCGTCCCCCGCCAACTTTGCCGTTTCCCGCAAGATCTGGGGAAGCAGGACCCGGCCTTGCGCATCCATCTCCGCCATCTGTCCGTAGTAATTGACCCGGTCCAGGAACTTCTTTCTGGCCGGATTCATGCTGGGTATCTGCGCCACCTTCTCCTCAATTTTTTGCCACTCCGACAAGGGGTAAATCTCGGCCCGCCGTCCATCCTTGCTGGTGATGTAAAACTGCGTTCCGTAACGCTCGTCGACCAGGCGCTTGAACTCCGCGGGCAGCTTGAGCCGCCCTTTTTCGTCAACACGCGTTGGGTGATTGCCACGAAACATCCAGTTGCCTTCTCTTCCCTGCCGTTCGCTTGCACTCGCCGTGCCTTGCGCTCGCTCCCGGGGCTCGGGTTTGACACTTCCGTAGAGGCCAGATTCCCTGTTCTCATCGCTTTTGCCTCAGGCATGTGACGAAATCAGTGTTCTTTACTCAGAATCTATTCTTTGTCTCCACTTTGGACCACTTTTGTCCACATCTTAGATCAGGTGAGAGGGCTGTCAAAGGGGAAATTCCAGCAAATGCTTCAGAAAGAGGGGGTTTCGCGGGCTGCCTGGAAAAAATACAATCTGTGCGGGGGGACCTGCACTTGTCTACAACGGGTTGTGTTGACTTCGTTGATTCAGGTTGTGCTGGATGTACTTGTCAAGAAGGCAGAACTCAGGCAGGCCCTACGGTACTAAAGTGTTAGCCGCGACCCGGATTTCCTGTTGAGTTTTGGTGGTTGGCGAATTTTCTGGCGCCTCGCAGCGGGAAATCGGGTGAACGAAGTCCTTCTTAATCAGTACTCGTCTCCGGGATCTGTTGACGGGCGCGCACCTTTTCGTTGACCACCACGAGCAGATAGATAAAGACGAGCAGGTTGAGGAGGGTCAGCACTACCTTGAGTACCGTGACATGGCGGACAATTTCATAGAACTCCCAAGGCAGGAACGATCCGGTCAGGAGTAGCGTGAAGTACTCGGCCCACACCTTTTCCAACACCAATCCAATGCCTTCGATGATGTCCAGCGCCGCGTAGAGAAAAATGGCAAAGCTGATCTCTTTGAGCCGGTGAGGGCTCAGCAGAGCCGACTTTTCCAGCAGCATATTGACGAAACGATTCTCGGGGTCGAAGCGAAGGGCAGTCGTGGCCCGTAACAGGACGTCGCCCACATCCTTGTGCAGTAGATTGATGACGCCGAAACCCATGGAGACGAAGAGCACCGCCTTCAGAAGCTTCACGACGCCAATTGCGATGAGCCAGCGATTGCGGTTTGGATGGGAATGCGTTGTCAAAGCGCCGTTATTAATAACCCTGCATTCAAGCCGATGATACACCCTCAGGGCAGGCCGGCCTTTGATTGGCCGTTTGTTCGCCTCAACCCGAACATGCCCAAGAAGGACCGCGCCATCAGTCTCGCTCCCGAGTACATAAGGATGCCAAGGCGGGCGTTCCCGATGTGCACGGACAAAGCCGTTCTTGATTGTTGATTACGTCACCAGGACTGAGTGCCGCTAAGCATTTTCACTTCTACTCTTCACAGGCAAGTTCGGCGAAGTGCGCCTTTTCTTGAGGAAGAGCCGCGTTGGGGAGCCGTGCTCCAGAGGCACCAGAAGCGAAAATGCTGTAGCTACCACATCAACAGCGACGCCGCGCAGCGCGTGCACTGCATCCGCCAGAACATCCGACGGCCGCCCCAGCCCGTACTACCAGTGCAGCACAACGCAGTGTCAAGTGAAAGGAATTCGGATGAACAAGAGAAATATGCTCGCAGTTGCCGTAGCCCTGATGTTTGGATTTTCCGCTCTACACGCGTCCGCACAGAAGGATCCTATGGTCGGTGGAGCAGCGATGTATCCCACCAAGAATATTGTGGAGAACGCCGTCAACTCCAAAGATCACACGACGTTGGTCGCCGCGGTAAAGGCCGCCGGCCTGGTCGACACTCTGGAGAGCCCCGGACCATTCACCGTGTTCGCGCCCACCAACGAGGCATTCGAAAAGCTGCCTGCCGGGACAGTGGATACTCTGTTAAAGCCGGAAAATCTGGCTCAACTGAAGAAGATCCTCACCTACCACGTAGTGGCCGGTAAGCTCACCGCGAAGGACATCGCCAAGCAAATCAAGGCGGGCGGCGGTAAGGCAACGTTGACTACCGTTGAGGGCGGTACCCTGACCGCCATGATGCAGGGCGGCAAGCTGGTTCTCACCGACGAGAAGGGCGGTACAGCAACGGTTACAATTGCGAACGTCATTCAGTCGAATGGTGTGATCCACGTAATTGATACCGTGTTGATGCCCAATTAAAATCTGGCCTGTTCGACCGGTTTCCCTGGTTTTCGAAGGCAGGCGGTCAAGCGGCGCCTGCTTTTCCTTTAGCTCTACTCTTCTCTTATGCTTAGAACCATGCGGCACAACTTCCAGACCGAACAGTGGCTTGCATTTCCCAGGAAACGGGTGTTTAGCTTCTTTGCCGACCCGGCCAATCTCCCACGCCTGATGCCCCATTGGCAACATGCCCGGGTGGAAAGGGCAAATTATGTTCCGCCGCCCCTACCCTCCACCGGCTTCGCTGCCGGTAAGGGTTCCCTGATAAGCATCAGTTTTCGGCCGATTCCCTTGTTTCCCTTTCGTCTGGAGTGGGACGCCTATATTGCGGAATTCCGCTGGAATGATTTCTTCTGTGACGAACAACGACGAGGCCCTTTCAAATACTTTCGCCATTGCCATCGCACCCGGGAAGAGATCCGGGAAGGAATTGCAGGTACCGTGGTTACCGATGCAGTAGAGTACGAACTCCCCTTCGGTCTGCTCGGCGAACTGGCGAATGCGCTGGCGATGAAGAGGCAGATACAGGGGTTGTTTGCTTATCGCCAGAGAATCCTGCCCGGGCTTTTGTCGGAGCCCACGAAGGAATAGTCGGTTCTCTCACAATGGACGCGGGACGAAGGGCTTGGTCGTTCTACTTAACGGGCGACGAGCCGCTTGTGAGTCCTATGCTGCAGATAAGGGGTCAACTTTTCCATTGCCCCTTCGACACTGATGCCGTACTTGGCGCGCAGTTGGTCCACTTTGCCGTGCTCGATAAAACGGTCGGGCCAGCCGATGCGGACCACAGGCGATTCCAACTGCATGTCGCTCAGCGCTTCGAGGACGGCGCTGCCAAATCCGCCCATCAGCACATGATCTTCGAGAGTGACGATGACACCCACACGGCGAGCGTACTCAGCGATTAATTCGCGATCCAACGGCTTGACGAAGCGGGGATTGATCACGGCGGCGGAAATGCCCTGCTGCCTGAGCTCGGCGGCGAGTTGTTGGGCCAGCGGCAACAGGGCTCCCAGGCCAAAAATTGCTACTTCATCGCCGTCGCTGATAACCTCCGCCTTGCCAATCGGCAAGGCCACGGGATGCGCCTTGACCGTGGCCCCCGGCCCCGTACCCCGGGGATAGCGCACCGCAGTCGGTCCCGGCTGCAGCAACGCCGTGTACATCATGTCGGCCAGCTCATCCTCGTCTTTTGGAACCATGTGGATGATGTTGGGAATACCCCGCAGATAGCTGATGTCAAAAAGACCGTGATGGGTCGGTCCATCATCGCCGGAAAGACCGCCACGATCCATGCAGAAGACGACCGGGAGGTTCTGCAGGCAGACGTCGTGGACGATGGGGTCGAAGGCGCGCTGCAGGAATGTGGAGTAGATGGCACAGAACGGACGAAAGCCCATGGTGGCCAGGCCGGCGGCGAAGATCACGCCGTGCTCCTCGGCGATGCCCACATCGAAATACCTGCGCGGGTGATGGGGGCGGAACAGGTCGAGGGCCGTTCCGTTGGGCATTGCCGCGGTGATAGCCACCACTTTGGGGTCTTCGTCGGCTAGCTTGACCAGGGTTTCTGCAAAAACTTCGGAATAGGTGCGCTGACCCGCAGGTGTCGTCTCGCCGGTATCCGGGTCGTAGGGACCCAGACCGTGGAACTTTTTCTGCTTATCCAGCGCGGGCTGAAAGCCGCGGCCCTTTTGCGTGATGGCGTGCAGCAGGACCGGCCGGTCCTGGGTTTTGAGGAACTGAAATGTTTCGATCAGCAGACCAATGTTGTGGCCATCGAGCGGACCGTAATAGGTGAGCCCAAACTCCTCAAAGAGCATGGAAGGCCACAACATACCCTTGGCCGCTTCCTCGGCCTTGCGCACCATCTGCCGCGCGGTCTTGCCGCCGAGTTTTTCCAGCAGGCGGGCTGCGGAATCGTGCAGATTGGTGTAGTGCTCGTTGGTGACGATCTTGTGCAGGTAGTTGGCGATCGCGCCCACATTGCGGTCGATCGACCATTCGTTGTCGTTCAACACCACGATCAGGCGCTTGGTTTGCTGGGAGATATTGTTGAGCGCCTCAAAACTTATGCCGTTGGTGAACGCCGCGTCCCCGGCGAACGCGATCACATTCTCTTTGGTTCCAGCCAGATCACGCGCCACCGCCATGCCCAGGGCAGCGGAGAGCGCAGTACCAGCGTGGCCCGCGCCGTAGCAATCGTGATCGCTCTCCGTGCGCAGCGCGAACCCATTCAGTCCGCCAGGCTGGCGCATGGTGCGGAAACGTTCCCGGCGGCCGGTGAGCAGTTTGTGAATATAGGCCTGGTGGCTTACGTCAAAGACGAACCGGTCGGTCGGCGTGTTGAAGACATAATGCATAGCCAGCGTCAGCTCTACGACGCCGAGGTTCGGCCCCAGGTGGCCGCCCGTCTTCGATAGTACGAGGATCAGCTGCTCGCGTATCTCCTGAGCCAGTGCCTCCAGTTCCGGCACGGTAAAGCTCTTGATATCCGCGGGCGAGTGAATCGTATCGAGTAGTTTCCCCATTTTGTCTCGTGTACGCCCTTACCGCTTGCGCCGCTTCATCGCCCCATCAAAAAAGACCCCGGGTGGGGCCTGCTGGTGCGCTTAGAGCGGTTTAGCGACTACTCTGTCCCATCCTGGCTCGGTGATATGGACCTTTTCTTGAACAAAAGTCCGTATGAGCATCCTCACCGGGTACACCTATCGTGGAACCGCTGTGCTGCTCTGATCCCGTAAGTATACCAAGCTTGCCCAACCCCCCTCACATTATCTTTCCGCCGGGTGTTTGGTTCCTGTGCACTTCCTGGCCTTATGCCTCTACCACCGGCAGGGCGTCCAGGGTTTCTATCGCCGGCGCCTCGGAGCCAAATTCGCCTTCCCAGCGCGCTACCACTACCGACGCCAGGCAATTTCCCACCACGTTGACGCTGGTACGCGCCATATCCATGAGGGCGTCGATGCCCAGGATCACAAAGATCGGCTCTTCGGGCAACCGGAACATGGCTACGGTCGCGAGCAGCACAATCAGCGTCGCGCGAGGAACGCCGGCCACTCCTTTGCTGGTGAGCATAAGCGTGGCCACCATGAACATCTGCTGCTTCCAACCCATATGCACACCCGCCGCCTGGGCAACAAATACCGACGCCAGCGCCAGATAGAGCGTTGAACCATCCAGATTGAAGCTATAGCCCGCCGGGATAACAAAAGCGACAATCCTGCGCGGCACGCCCAGGGCTTCCATTGCTTCCATGGCCCGGGGCAGCGCCGCTTCTGAAGTACTGGTGGCGAAGGCAATGGTCGCCGGTTCGGCGACCGCTCGCAGGAATTTGCGGATGGGCACGCCTGCGATCAGGGCGACGGGCAGCAAGCCAACCAACCCAAAGGCGAGCAGCGCGGCATACAAAGTAAGCAGAAGGCGGCCAAGGTGAAGCAGCACGCCCGGTCCCATTTGCCCCACCGTGTAGGCCATCGCGGCCCCGACCCCGACTGGAGCGTAATACATCACCACATTGGTGAAAGCAAACATGGTTTCAGTCAACGATTCGATTACCCGTAGCAAGGGCGCGCGCTTCTCCGCGCTCAGCCGGCCCATGGCCACTCCGAACAGTATGGCGAAGACCGCCACCTGCAAAATCTGGTTGTCGGCAACAGACTTCGCAATGTTCTCGGGAAAAGTATGTAGCAGCACTTCATCCCAGCGCATGGGAGCCGCCTGGGCCGCCGACGGAACATTCGCCGCGGCATGCTGCTGCTGCGCGAGATCCAGGCCCACACCTGCGTGGGTGATGTTGATGGCTGCCAGACCAACCAGCATGGCAACGGTGGTAAGCACCTCGAAATAGACCAGGGCCTTCAACCCCATTCTTCCCAGGCTGCGCATTTGTCCATGTGCGGCGATGCCGGTGATCAGGGTACCCAGAATCAATGGGGCAACAATGGCCTTGATCAGGCGCAGGAAGATGTCGCTGAACACGCGCAGGCTGACGGCGAAGGCCGGGGCGTCGGCACCCAATTCGCCACCGGCGACCATGGCCCAGAAGATCCACACGGTCAACGAACGCTGCCGCCAGGCGCTCCAGCCCAGCAGCACCAACCCAGTCAACCGCACGGGAACGGAGACGTGGCCCGTAACGTGGCTCAGAGTGGTCAATAAGCCGGCGCAGTAGAGCGCGATTCCTAACGCTGCAACAGCATGTCTGCGCGCTTGCACCATGCCTTTTCTGCTCCCAGTTGAAGCTTATTCCCGGGCTCCCGGAAAATCGCACCAGGTAACCAGGCGTTACCGGCGGCCGTTACTTTGCGGTGAGTAAAGGGCAGCCAGACGGATTCTACGGGCTACGCGGACATAGGTAACCTAAAATCTGCAACTTCGGGCTAGCATCGGCCGCTTCTCGCATACAGAAACACCGCTCTCAGGTTACGATGTACCCAGTCTTTATCGCTCACCCCCCAAAGGCGATTGCATACCCCCCGTTGGATGCCGCGGACACTTTTCCGTTCGCATTCCATCTGCCCCCGGTTAACTGGTTGATGTGGATCGTTGTGGGTTGATCATCGAGAATCGGCGATCAAAGGATACAGAGAACTCTGATGCTTTCAAGTTCAACAACGGTGCAGCATGACGAGACGGAGAGGCTCAAGTCTCTGCTGCAATACGACATTCTCGACACGCTACCCGACCCCGCCTTCGATGAGTTGGCGCGCATGGCGGCTCAGATCTGCAGTGCTCCCTATGCGTTCATAGGCTTCCTTGATTGGTCGCGGGTATGGTTCAAGTCGAGCATTGGCTTCACTGGTCGCCAGATTCGCCGTAACGGATCGCCCTGCCAGTTTCTCCTGCTCGAAGGCAAGCCACTGATCATTAGTGACGCCGCAGCGGATCACCGCTTTGGTGCATCGGGCATCGTGCTCGACAATGGCATCCAATGCCGCTCGTACGCGGCTGCTCCTCTGTTCTCTGCCTCTGGCACCATTCTGGGCACGCTCGCCGTTTGCTCCAACGAGGCCAACGCATTCAGCCGCAGCAACCTGGAGAGCCTGCAGGTTCTCGCCCGAGCGGTCGTCACCCGCCTGGAGCTTTACGCCACGGGCCATACGCAGGAGAATGTTGTCCGCTCGCGTCAGCGTTCCGAGCAAGCGCTCACAGTAGAACGAAATTTCGTTGCCGCGGTCCTCAATACCATCAGCGCCCTGGTGCTGGTATTCGATACAGCGGGCCGGATCGTGCGTTTCAATCGTGCCTGCGAAACGATCTCCGGCTACACCTTTGCCGACTTGGCCGGCCGCTCGTTTCCTGAAGAGCTCTTCCCTCCTGGGGAACGCGAGACCGCGATCCGGGTCTTCGAGCAGGTGCGCACCGGCAACACGACCGAATCCTATGAGATCGACTGGCGCACCAAGTCAGGACGGATGCGCCGCATTGCCTGGACCGCAACCTCGCTGGTGAATGCCCAGGACGAAGTGGGTTTTGTGATCATGACCGGCGCAGACGTCACTGAGCAGCGGGAAGCTGAAACGGCTTTGCGCACCAGTGAAGAACGCTACCGGCAGCTGGTGGAAAGCAGCCTCGGCTTCATCTGCACTCACGATCTGGAAGGCGCTCTGCTCTCCATCAACTCCCATGCGGCCACCACCCTGGGGTACGAGCCGGAGGAGATGATCGGCGCTCCGCTGCGCAACTACATCGATCCCGATCATGTGGCCGAATACGACGCGTACTTTGCGGCGCTGAAAGAAGCCCCGGATCAGGATCACCAGGGGCGATTTTATCTGCGAGGAAAAGCCGGGCAGCTCTGTATCGTCGCCTATCGCAACAAGCTGTTGCATCTGCCGGGCGTGGATCCGTTTGTGCTCAGCCACGGCATCGACATTACCGAGCAGACGCACGCCGAAGAAGAACTCCATGCACTGACGCGCCAGCATCAATCGATTCTGGACTCGGTTGGGGACGGCATTTGGGGCATGGATCTGGAGGGACGTCTTACCTTTGTCAATCGCAGCGGAGCGGACATGTTGGGCTATTCGCCGCAGGAGCTGCTGGGAAAAGATATGCACTCGCTGGTCCATCATTCTCATCCGGACGGATCACCGTATCCGCTGGAAGAGAGCCCCATCTTCGGCAGTCTCAAGCGGGACACCCCGCTGCACGTCGATGACGACGTCTTTTGGCGCAAAGACGGACAAGCCTTGCCGGTGGAGTATGTGGCCTGCCCGCTGTTGGAAAACGGCCGGGTAGACGGCATTGTCGTGGCCTTCACGGATGTTACGGAGCGGCGCCGGCTGGACCGGATGAAGGACGAATTTATTGCCACGGTCAGCCACGAGCTACGCACGCCGCTCACTTCGTTGCGAGCTGCGTTGGGTCTGGTTGCCAGCGGTGCGCTCGACAAACGTCCGGAGAAGATTCCGCAAATGCTCGATATTGCCCTGACCAATTGTGACCGGCTGGTGCGCCTGGTCAATGACATTGTCGACTTCGAACGCATCGGCAGCGGAACTCTGCCTCTGCACAAGAGCGAATGGAACGCCATTGACTTGTTGCGGCGCGCCATGGACCCGGAACGTTCCTCCGCCGCCCGGGCGGGCCTTACCTTCCGTATCGACGCACAGCCGGTCGACGTATGGGTGGACGGCGATCGCATCCTGCAAGTCCTGGGCAATCTGATCCGTAATGCGGTCAAGTTTTCCGAGAAGGGCGGGGAAATCCGTCTAGCTGCGCGGGCGAGCAGCGAAACCGAAGTCACCTTCGAGGTACAGGACCAGGGCGCGGGCATTCCACCGGAAAAGCTGGATTTGATTTTCGAGCGCTTCCAGCAGGCAGATGCCTCGGATTCGCGCATGCAGGGCGGGACCGGCCTGGGGCTGGCACTATGCCGCGGCATCATCAATCAGCATGGAGGCCGCATCTGGGCAAAGAGCAATCCGGGCAGCGGCAGCACCTTCTCTTTCACGGTGGAACAATACGTTCCCAAAGCCGATCCTGAGCCGGAAGAAGAGACGGAAGCCGGCCAGGATGAGACGCTCTCCTAAGGCACGGTCCCGTACCAGATGAACAAACCGCAAGTTCCCTTCGACTTCGCTCAGGGCAGGCTCTCCACTAGGCTGCGCTCCGGTCGAGATGACAATTTTGTTTAAACTCCGAGGACTTCGCGCGAAAGATCTATTAAAGCCACAGGCTCTCCTAATGACAAACGAGTGGGGGAGGCATGGTAGCCCACTCAAGCCAAAATACGGGTTGAATGGGGCACCCAAAGCTTTTGTCGCCGGTTCTACAAACGAATTGTCGTCCCGACCGGAGCGCAACGGAGTGGAGAGCCTGCCCTGAGCGAAGTCGAAGGTGGCCTGCCGTTTCTTTACTCTTCCGATCCACGCAATTGCGCGATCACGGTGAAGTCTTCGAGCGTGGTGGTGTCGCCCTTGATTTCGCCGCTGGTCGCCAGCTCACGCAGCAAGCGGCGCATGATTTTGCCGCTGCGCGTCTTGGGCAGAGCCTGGGTAAACCGGATGTCATCCGGACGCGCCAGCGAGCCAATTTCTTTGGCTACCCATTCGCGCAGCTCCTCTTTGAGCTGCGGGGAAGGATGGTGGCTGCTTTCAAGCGAAACGAAGGCCGCGATGGCCTGCCCTTTCAACTCATGAGGACGCCCAACCACGGCAGCCTCAGCCACCTTGGGATGGGCCACCAGCGCAGATTCCACCTCCATGGTTCCCAGCCGATGACCGCTCACGTTGATGACGTCATCGACACGGCCCATTAACCAGTAGTCGCCATCCCGGTCCATGCGTGCGCCGTCTCCGGTAAAGTAGCAGCCAGGAATTTCCGACCAGTACGTACTTAGGTAGCGATCGGGATCGTTGAAGATGGTGCGCGCCATGGATGGCCACGGTTTGCGGATCACCAGCAACCCGCCGCTGCCGGGAGGCACCACTTCGCCCTCACGGCTGACGACAGCCGGCTCGATGCCAAGAAACGGGCGCGTGGCCGAACCCGGCTTGGTGGGTACCGCTCCGGGCAGCGGCGCTAGCATGATAGCCCCGGTTTCCGTCTGCCACCAGGTGTCGACGACGGGACACCGCCCCTTACCGATGATCTCGCGATACCAGATCCAGGCCTCGGGATTGATCGGCTCGCCCACGGTGCCAAGCAGGCGAAGGCTGGCCAGCGAGTGACGCTGCGGGTACTGGTCGCCCCATTTGATGCAGGCGCGAATCGCCGTCGGAGCGGTATAGAAGACGGTGACCTTGTGGTCATCGACGATTTTCCATAAACGATCCGCCTCGGGATAATTCGGGGCGCCCTCATACATGACCGTGGTCACGCCGTTCTGCAGAATGCCGTAGATGACATAGGAGTGCCCGGTGACCCAGCCGACATCGGCCGTGCACCAGTAGACGTCGTCCGGCTTGAGATCGAAGATCAGCTTGCTGGTGAGGTAGGTTTGCACCGAATAACCACCTGTCGTGTGCACCAGACCCTTCGGCTTACCCGTTGTCCCCGACGTATAGAGGATGTAAAGCGGATCTTCCGAATCGAGCGGCTCTGCGGGGCAATCGGCCGGCGCTGTTTCCAGCAGGTCATGCCACCACTGATCGCGGCCTTGCTTCATATTCACGGCGGAACCGGTACGGCGGTAAACAACCACATGCTTTACCGTGGGGCAGTTGACGAGAGCCTCGTCGACGATCGCTTTCAGCCGCACCTCCTGCCCCCGGCGATAGGAGCCATCCTGGGTAAGCACGGCCACACACGACGCATCGTTGATGCGGTCCACTAAGGCATTGGCCGCGAAGCCCCCGAAGATAACGGAGTGAACAGCACCAATGCGCGCGCAGGCCAAAAGCGCAATGGCCAACTCCGGCGTCATGCCCATGTACACCGCGACCCGGTCGCCCTTGCGAATGCCCAGGCCCTTAAGCACATTGGCAAACTTCTGCACCTCGAGGTAAAGCTCACCATAAGTCAGCTTGCGCGTCTCGCCCGGCTCGCCTTCCCACAGAATGGCAACCTTATTTTTCCTGCCGCTTAAGGCGTGACGATCGACGCAGTTGTAGCAAAGATTGATTTTGCCGTCCACAAACCACTTGGCCCAGGGCAGTTTCCACTCCAGAACGCTGGTCCACGGAGCAAACCAGTGCAGTTCGGCGGCAATCTCGGCCCAGAACGTTTCCGGATCCTGGATGGAGCGCCGATAAAGCGCCTGGTATTCCTCCAGACTTTTCACGTGCGCTTGCGCCGCAAATTCGGGCGGTGGCGGAAAGACTCTGTTCTCACGCAGGATCGAATCCAAATTGGGTTGCTGCGAAGTCGCGCTGGATTCCATTGCTTCTATTCCTCTCACCATGCGCCGTACTGTTCTATGACTGTTACGAAATGCGCACATCCAATACTCCGCTGTGGTCACCACCTGAGCATTGTACCCGGCACGATCAGACTTGTTCCTGTTGGTAGCGCTGCTGGTGCCACTCCCACGCGCTGCGCACAATATCGTCCAGTTGGGTGTAGGTAGGCTTCCAGCCGAGGTCGGTCTCGATTTTCGCCGAGCTGGCGATCAACACCGCAGGATCTCCCGGCCGCCGCGGCATCTCCTCCACCGGAATGGGATGCCCGGTCACCCGGCGAGCCGACTCCACCACTTCCCGTACGGAAAAGCCTTTTCCATTGCCCAGGTTGTAAATCATGCGATCGCGCACATCGAGACCCTCAAACGCTAACAGATGCGCCTCTGCCAGATCCTGCACGTGAATGTAGTCGCGGACGCACGTTCCGTCCGGGGTGGGATAGTCCTGACCAAAGATCTTAATACTCGCGCGCCGGCCCAGCGCTACGTCGAGAATGAGCGGAATCAGGTGGGACTCCGGCTCATGGTCCTCGCCACGGTCCGGAATCGCGCCCGCGACGTTAAAATAGCGCAGGCTGGCATAGCGCAGTCCATGTACGCGGTGAATCCAGGAGAGCATTTGTTCCACCAGCAGCTTCGATTCTCCATACGGATTGGTTGGAACGAGGGCGGCACTTTCCAAAATGGGCGTGCTCACGGGTTCTCCGTACACCGCCGCAGTCGATGAGAAAACTAATTTTTTTAAATTTTTGTTTACCATGGCTTCCAACAAGCCGAGAGTCGCCGCGGTGTTGTTACGGAAGTAAGTCTCTGGCTTGCGCATGCTGTCACCGGCTTCGATGAGTGCGGCGAAGTGCATGACGCCGGCGAATGTATCGCTCGAGAAGATCTCTTCAAGCCGTTTACTGTCAGCTACATCGCCATCAACGAAGGTGGCCCCGGCGGGCACCATGGAACGCCGTGCGTGGCACAAGTTGTCATAGACCACGACCGCGTGTCCGCGCTCCAACAAGAGCCGGGTTACGGTTCCGCCAATATAGCCTGCTCCGCCAGTCACTAGAATCTTCACGAGTTCACATGCCCTTCTTGTACTCTTAGAGCAGAAACTAAATGGCCGTTACGCACGGACAACGAAAAGTTGACGATGCGAATCAAATGGTGGTGGTTTATGGGCGACGCTAAGCCAGTTGCAACACGGCGCTCCCAACTGGAGTCTTCACAAGCTTTGGGTTTCGACCGAGGCCGTGAGTTGCAAGTTATGGCCCTCTTCATGCTTTATCCATACACTTCTGTTTCCAACGGCTCCACCTTTGGGTTACTGCATAGCCGTAGAAACTCGTCTATTGTGAGCATATCCGCAAGTACTTTGGTACTGAGAATTGACACGGGGCGGAAGTCGATACAACCTGCAGAAACCTCGGCAGGAACTCGGGAGCGTTAAGCGTCGATCTCGAGTGTGCGTCTGTTTGAATGTACGAGTTTTTTCGCTGCTTCATCAACACCCTGGTGGCTCGCACATTACCTTACGACTAGAGAGAATTTAGGGAACTTTAATTATGCCGAAAGATCTTCCGATCCGCGAAAACTTCGGGCTTCTGCCAGAACCAGAGGGCCGTTGGGGCTCCTTTGGGGTCAGTATGGTCACCAACCTCACCATTATGGTGCTGGTGGTTCTGCTGACCGCTGCGGTCCATAAGGTGCAGAAGGAAAAGTATATCGAGCACATGGTGTTCGTGCAGCAGAACACACCGCCTCCGCCGCCGAAGCCCATCATCCCCAAAGTGAAGGTGATCGCTCCTCCGCAGCCGCAAGTGGTCAAGTTGGAACCGCCCAAGATTGTGGTGCCGAAGATCCAGCCGCCACCCGAGATTCCCAAACCGGTGAAGCTGGATACGCCGGAGCAACCCAAGCTGCCGCCCGCGCCGCCGAAAGCGGTCGCGCCTCCGCCGCAGCCGAAGGTAGGACTGTTCGCCAGTGCGAAACCGACTGAGGTAGCCAACAACCAGGTGAAACCGGATGTCAAGGCCGGCGGTTTCGGCGATCCGGTGGGCGCCAAGCCCAATCCGAATTCGACCCAATCGCAACTGGTTGCGATGGGATCATTCAATGCTGCCCCCGGACCGAACACTGGCGCCGGCGCGGCGCGCAAGGGTGCGGTCGCTGGCACTTCCTTTGGCGCGGGCGTCGCCAATGGTGTTCCTGGCGGACATGACATGGGCAAGGTGGCTTCGGCAGGCTTCGCCAATGGCGTCGTCGGCGGCACCGGCAAACCCGGTGGCACCGGTACGGTTGCGACGGCAGGCTTTTCTACCAATATGGGTCCTGCACCCAACCAGGTGGCCATCAAGACGTCGGAACCGGCGTTCGTTCCTCCGGTCGTCATCTCGGAGCCGCACCCGCAATACACTCCGGAAGCAGCTCAATTGAGAATCCAGGGTGAGGTAACTTTACAGGTGCGTTTTCTGGCTACTGGCCAAGTCGAGGTATTGCGTGTAGTGAACGGGCTGGGGCATGGTCTGGATGAGCAGGCAAAGCGTGTTGCCGAGCAAATCCGGTTCAAGCCCGCAGAAAAAGATGGGCATCCGGTAGATCACACAACGTTGATTCACGTGACCTTCCAGCTGGCATAGCCAGTGGCTGCCCCCCGGTTCTAACGTTTCTAAGTTCAACCGAATTCAGTTCTATGCATTCAGCAACAGTTACCAATCGTTCAAAGGTTACAGGAGCCAGGAAATGACCCTGCGTCGAGTTTGGATCACCAGTCTGCTGCTGACGCTCACCGCGTCCGTGGCACAGGCCAAAACCAAGTATCAGCCCCCCTCACCTCTATCGCCGGAACAGAGCGCGCTGGTGCAGAAAGCGATTGCGGCCGAAAAGGTCACCATCAAGCAGATCCAGAAGCACTCTCCGCTGGTGCAGACCTATATCCAAAATATGAGGCCCGACCAGGTTCTGTATGCGGTGCCGGAATCGGACCAGTACTTACTGGGCCGGGTCGACTTCGGCAAGTCGATTACCGACACTTCCTACTCCAGCGAGGGCAACAGCCACGGTCTCTTCAAGGGCTCCATGAAGTATGTCTCGGGCCTGACCAAGGCGTTCAAGATGCAGTACATCTCCGCCGGCTTTATGGAGATGATGTTCCTGGACCCGATCTCGTTCGACCAGCAGCATTATGACTTCAGCTATGTCCGTCGCGACTTCCTGGGCGCGGTGCGCACGCTGGTGTTTGACGTGCACCCCAAGCCGGGAACCGGCAGTGGCCGCTTTACCGGCCGTATCTGGGTAGAAGACCAGGGCGGCAACATCGTCCGCTTCAACGGCACCTACACCGGTGGCAACCAGGACGACGACAGCTCCAGCTACTTCCACTTCGACAGCTGGCGCGAAAATCTGCAACCTGGTCTCTGGCTTCCCGTCGGCGTCTATGTAGAAGAGACGCAGAAGAGCTCCGAGCACCCGGTCTCGTTTAAAGCCCAGACCTATATTTGGGGTTACGCCCTGAAGCTGCCCACCCACGAGTCTGACAACGAGTCGGTCAAGATCGACGACGTCCAGGATCAGAGTGAGCAGAGCCAGGACCTGAGCCCGTTGGCCGCCCAGCGGGAATGGATCTCACAGGCCGAGGAGAACGTCCTCGATCGCCTGGTACAGGCTGGATTGCTGGCGCCTCCCAGCGACTTTGACAAGGTCCTGGAGCAGGTTGCCAACAACATCGTCATCGGCAACAACATCCAGATCACCGATGCCATTCGCTGCCGCGTCCTGCTTACCGCCCCGCTGGAATCGCTGGCGGTGGGCAACACCATTATCCTCAGCAAGGGCCTGATCGACGTTCTGCCTACCGAAGCGGATCTGGCTGCGGTGCTTTCCTTCCAGCTGGCGCACATTGTGCTGGGCCACCATATCGACACTCGTTACGCCTTCAACGATCGTCTTCTGTTTCCGGACGAAGCGACCTTTGAGCGCATCCACATGTCGCACTCCGATCCTGACAACGAACTAGCCGCCAAGAAAGCCATCGACCTGCTCAACCACTCCGTCTACGCCTCAAACCTGTCCCAGCCGGGCCTATTCTTGAACCAGCTGGACGCGCGCTCGAAGCAGCTCACGGCTCTCAACACGCCAAGACTGGGAGATTCGTTGCTGCGCCCCACCGGGGAGCCCTGGTTGAATGGGCTGATGTCCAAGGCACCGAAGCTGGACATGAACAAGCTGGATCAAGTCGCGGCCCTCCCCTTGGGCAGCAACCTGAAGATCGATGCCTGGGATGACAAGGTCATTCGCTTGAATGCCAGAATGCCTCCCATCATGAACGCGCGGGATAAGATGCCCTTCGAGGTCACTCCGGTCTTCTTCCGCTTGACCCGTTACACGCCTCCCGTCGTCGCGGCTCCCACCCCGGCAGCAGGATCAGCCGTGACGGCGCCTCCGGCGGTCGACACACAACAGAGCGCGGCTCCGGCGCAGGCTTCGGCCACTCAACCGAGCCCCCAGTAAACCCCTTGTAAACAGTTACTAAGGGGGTTTCACCAGGGTTACGCACGTCACCGGCGGGGTAGACTTAAACCTACCCCGCCGTTTGTTTTGTTTGGGGAATCTTCTGAGTGGTGCGCATGATCAAAAGGTATCTGCTGGCAAGCCTGCTCTCCCTTTCCATGAGTGCGGTTCTCCATGCGCAGGTAGTCGCTGCTGGCCGTGGGGGCGCCCACTTAGTGGGTGGAGGCTTCTTCTCTGCGTTCGACCCCGACTACGGATCCAATCATTTACTGGGTCTCGGAGGTTACCTGGATTTCAATCTGAGAGGACATCTGGGCGTGGAGGGGGAAATACGTTTTCTGCGCTTTAACCAGGTCTACGATGTGCACGAGGACAACTACGAGCTCGGTCCCAGATTCCGGTGGCGTTTCGGCCGTTGGGAACCCTATGGAAAATTCATGATCGGCAACGGCCAGTTCAATTTTCCCTTCAGTTACGGCCACGGCGGCTACTTAATGCTGGTTCCGGGTGGAGGGCTGGATATTCACTACCATCGCTTCACCATCCGGGCGATCGACTATGAATACCAGCACTGGACCAACTTCCAGGACAGTTCCCTGAGCCCGAATGGCTTCAGCACCGGGATCGCGTACCGGATTTTCTAGCGTTAGAAGTGGTAAGCAATCCCGATCGTCGGGTTGTAAACATTGTAGAAACGACCGGTCTTTTGCGGCTCCAGACCGAAATTCGGCGTCTTCATGAGCAGCCCGCGGTACTCCGCGCGGATATCCCAGCTCGGGCTGAGCTCATAGGCCACACCGCCTCCGTACATCGCTCCGAGAATCGTTTGCCCTTTCGTCGTGAGCTGCGTAGTGCTGGCGTCGTCGAGCGGAGTAAATATGAAGGCCGCAGGCCCCCCCTCCAGGAACGGGTTCCAGTTTTTGAAGTTTGCATTCAGCACGTAGGCGCCGGAAAACTCCTGCATCCGATCATGGACTCTTACGTTATTGAAGCTGGTGTAATACTTTTGCGAATTCTGTGAGTACTGATAGTTGACTTCGAGGCCGCTTCTCGGGGTGAGCATGTAGCGGTAGCTCACCAGGCCACCGAGCCCATCGGTTCCGCTCTGTTGCACAGCATTGCCAGTAATAAATGGGGGAAAGACCCCGGTCACGCTCACGCTTATATCCTGACGGCTTTCCTGGGCATGACTCGCAACTGCCATAAACGGCAGAAGCAGAAATAACAACAGCGTTTTCTTCATTCGTTCCTGAACCTCTCGCCTGCGACCGCCAACAGGCTCCACCCGCCTCTCGGGCTCGTCGATTTTCCTTGAGGAGTCGAATCCCTGACCCACTTTCGCAATTGTACCTGCGCCCAGCATTCGAGGCGACACCTGTACTCCAGGGCGCACGCCTAACCAGTCCGTTCGACGCGAAACTCATACGGTGCGCCGCGCTCCAGCGAAAGCGATCGCACCACTTTGAGAAACGCAATTGCGGCGTGCGACAGGTTGGCTCGCTTGCGGTGCACCAGTCGAAGATGACGTTCAAACCGCAAGGCTTCCACCGGCACCTGGACCAGTTCCCCGCTGGCCAACTCCCGCCCCACTGTTAGTCCGGGAACCAACGCCACGCCATTGCCCATGGCGACGAACCGTTTGACCGCTTCCAGGCTGGGCAACTCCACTCCCATGTTTAGCGGCGTCTTGTGCTTTAGAAAGGCCGCCACCACTTGCCGGCGCACCGGCGAGGGCACATTGTGGGCAACAAAACTCTCTGCCCCCAGGTCTTCGATCGCTACCGCCTTCTCTCGCGCCAGGGGATGATCCGGGTTGACCACAAAGGCCAACTCGTCGGTATAAACGGCGATCGATTTGAAGAGATCCCCTTCGGGGCGAAACGACAAAATACCGATCTCCACCGTTCGCTGCAGCAAATCGTCCGGGATCTTGCTGGCGAGCGAGCGCTGGATACTCACCCCTATCTGCGGACAGAGCCGGCGAAATCGATCCAGCACCGGAAGGAGGTAGAGACAGGTGAACTCATTGGCCGCAATCAGCAGCCGGCCGCGATCGAGCGACTTGAGCTCCTCCATCGCACTGACCGCTTCCGACCTGAGCGCCAACATTCTGCGGGCGTAGTCGCAGAGCACTTCGCCGGCGGCAGTAAGGGTTCCGTCTCTCGCGCTGCGTTCGAAGAGCACCTCACCCAGGTCGCTCTCGAGCTTGCGAACCACCTGGCTGACAGCGGGTTGGGTGCGGTGCAACCGATTGGCGGCGCGAGAGAATCCCTTTTCTTCGGCTACAGCGAGAAAAGTCTCCAGTTGATGAATATCCATAACGTTCAGTCGCCCATCTCATGAGTCGGCTGCACCAGTATAAGTATTTCTTATGATTTTTAGAAGTATAATAAATTTGATCTATGCACGAGAGTATTGGAAAATGATGTTGAGCAGGATGCTGAAGGCGGCGCTTCCATGAACCAAGCTTTCTCCAAGCACGAGCAGAGCGGCCAGGACCGGGTTTTCTTCTTCGATACCACCCTGCGCGACGGCGAACAGTCTCCAGGCTGCAGCATGAACACCCCGGAAAAGCTGCGCATGGCTCATGCTCTCGAAGCGCTTGGTGTCGATATCATCGAAGCCGGTTTCGCGATCGCCTCCCCGGGTGACTTTGCCGCTATCAGCAGCATCTGCCATGAGGTACGTGGTCCGCGCATTGCCTCCCTCGCCCGCGCCCGCAGTGAAGACATTCAGGCAGCAGCGCGCTCGCTTGAGGGGGCAGACCGCTCGCGCATTCACATTTTCCTTGCCAGCTCAGACATTCACCTCGAACACAAGCTAAAGATCCAGCGTGCTGAGGCGTTGCAACAAGTCGACGCCTCAGTTCGCCTGGCGCGCACCTACGTGGATGACGTGGAGTTCTCTCCCGAGGACGCGAGCCGATCGGATCCCGATTTTCTGTGCCGCATGGTTGCGGTGGCTATCGATGCCGGGGCGTCGGTGATCAATCTGCCCGATACCGTCGGTTACTGTGTTCCCAATGAGTATGGCGCCATCTTCCACATGCTGCGGGAACGGGTCCCGCAGGTTGCCGGCATCACGCTTTCCTCCCATTGCCACAACGATCTGGGCATGGCGGTAGCCAACAGCCTGGCGGCGGTGGAAGCGGGCGTACGGCAGATTGAGTGCACCATAAACGGCATCGGCGAACGCGCGGGAAATGCGGCGCTGGAAGAAGTGGCGGCTGCCATGCTGGTGCGCCGCGACAAGTTTCCTTACGTTCACGGACTGGTGTTGGAGCAGCTCTACCCCACCAGCCAGTTGCTGGCTGAACTGATCAGTTTTGCCCCGGCGCCGAACAAAGCCGTGGTGGGCAGCAATGCTTTTGCCCACGAGGCGGGCATCCATCAGCATGGCGTGCTGGCGCACCCGTTGACCTACGAGATCATGACCCCTGCTTCGGTGGGCGTGCCCAACAACCGTATGGTGCTGGGCAAGCATTCTGGCCGGCGTGCCTTAACGCACCGCCTCAAGGAGCTGGGTTTCGCCCTGGACGCTGCCGATCTCGATATCGTCTATCACCGTTTCAACGAGCTGGCGGATCACAGAAAGGCCATCTTTGACCAGGACCTGATTTCGCTGCTCCCGGATCACCACCGCCGGCCCGAATTGGTTTCTGCCCCACAGATCTGAACCGCTCGCGTGAAGGCCCGCGCAGAAGGGAATATTCAATGCAATTGAAAGTGCTCGTGTGTGCCGGAGACGGGATTGGTCCCGAAGTCACTCGCGAAGCAGTGCGCATCCTGGTTTCTGTCGCCGAATTTGGCGGCTATGACTTCCAGTTCACAGAGATGCCCATCGGGGGGCATGCCATTCGCCAGACCGGCACACCCTTGCCTGCCGCGACGCTGGACGCTGCTCTGGAGAGCGACGCCGTGCTGCTGGGAGCTGTGGGCGGCAACGAGTTCAATTCTCTGGCCCCGGATCGCAGGCCCGAAGCGGGGCTGTTGCAGCTGCGCCAGGCCTTAGGGGGGTTTGCCAATCTGCGCCCTTCTTTTGCCTACCCAGCCCTGTCCGCCAACTCTCCGCTGCGTCCGGAAGTCACCGAAGGCGCCGACATTCTTTTTGTGCGCGAGTTGCTGGGCGGGCTGTACTTTGGCGAGCCGCGCGCCTGGAACCGGGAGAGCGGAGCGGCCTGGAACACCATGCGCTACACGCGTGATGAGGTCGTCCGGGTAGCCCGCGTGGCCTTCCAGCTGGCCGGGCAGCGGCGCAAGAAAGTTACCTCGGTAGATAAGGCGAATGTGCTGGAAGTATCGCAAATGTGGCGCACCACGGTAATTGAACTTGCCCAGCAATATCCGGGTATCACGCTGGAGCACCAATATGTAGATGCCTGTGCCATGCACTTGATGAATACGCCGCGCAACTTCGATGTGGTGCTCACCGAGAACCTCTTCGGAGACATTCTCAGCGATGAGGCCGCAGTCATCACTGGATCACTGGGCATGCTGCCCTCCGCGACCATTGGTGGGCCTGTCAATCTCTACGAGCCGGTTCACGGCTCGGCTCCCGACATCGCCGGCAAAGGAATCGCCAATCCGCTGGGTGCGATCCTCACCGCGGCTATGGTGCTGCGCCACTCGGGCAATCTTGAGCAGGATGCACAGGCGGTCGAACTGGCAGTACGTAAGGTTCTGGAGCAAGGCTATCGCACCGCCGATCTGCTGCGCTCAGAGCAGCCCGGCCAGCATGTATCCACCCAGGAGATGGGCAGTCTGGTGCACCAGACCCTCAACGAAATCATCGACCGCCGCCAAGCCCTGCACGCGGTGTAGGAGGTTTCCCTCAGGGGCTGAAGCCCATTTGTTGCAGGTTGATGTACGGGCTAAAGCCCGTACCCTTCAAGACCGGGAACATCATGAGCGTCCATTTTGGGATAATCTGCGGGCTTTAGCTGAAGGGTACGGGCTTTAGCCCGTACATCAACCCGCAGAACTAAGTGGGCTTTAGCCCCTGAGGGACCGGGTAAATGGTCATAGCGGCTATAGAAAGCGGTAAGGGAAAAACAAGCATGTCGCAAAGCGCGAAAACACTCTTCGAAAAGGTCTGGGAATCGCATGTGGTGGTAGCGCCTGAAGGCGAACCGGCACTCCTTTACATCGACCTGCATCTGCTGCATGAAGTGACTTCACCGCAGGCCTTCGAAGGGCTTCGCCTGGCAGGCCGAACCGTACGCCGACCCGACCGGGCAATCGCCACGGTGGACCATAACGTCCCCACCACGGCCAACCGTCTGATCATCGCGGATGCGATCGCGGCCAAACAGATGGATGCCCTGCGCGCCAACTGCGCCGAGTTCGGCATCCCGCTCTACGATGTGCAATCGCCCGAACAGGGGATCGTACATGTCATCGGTCCCGAGCTCGGCGTTACCAAGCCGGGTATGACCATCGTTTGCGGCGACAGCCACACCAGCACCCATGGAGCCTTCGGCGCGCTTGCTTTCGGCATCGGCACGTCAGAGGTGGAGCACGTTCTGGCTACCCAGTGCCTCCAACAATCGCGTCCCAAGACCTTCCGTATCACGGTAGAAGGCAAGCTGGGCCCGGCCGTGACGGCGAAAGATATTGCCCTGGGCATCATCGGCCGCATTGGCACCGACGGCGCCAGCGGTTATGTGATCGAGTATGCCGGGCCGGCTATTCGTGCGCTCTCCATGGAGGGCCGCATGACCCTGTGCAACATGAGCATCGAAGCCGGCGCCCGAGCGGGCATGATCGCTCCCGACGAGACCACCTTCCGCTACCTGAAAGGTCGGCGATTCAGCCCCGCCGGCGAGGACTGGGATCGCGCAGTAACCGAATGGCGGTCGCTAGCCACAGATCCTGGCGCCAGTTTCGACCGCGAACTGGTGCTCCATGCCGAAGATCTCGCGCCTTTCGTCACCTGGGGCACCAGCCCGGGAATGGTGGTGCCGGTGACCGATCGTGTGCCCGATCCGGCCTCCAGCCACTCGCCCGCGGAACGCCGCGCCTGGGAACGTGCGCTGGAATACATGGCGCTGGAGCCGGGCAAGGCCATCGAAGAGCTGGCTATCGATCGTGTTTTCATTGGCTCCTGCACCAACGCCCGCATTGAAGATCTTCGCTCCGCAGCTAAAGTGGTCAGCGGATACCACGTTCATCCCCAGGTGCGCGCGATGGTCGTTCCCGGATCGCAGCAAGTGAAGAAGCAGGCCGAAGAAGAGGGTCTGGATGAAGTCTTTCGCGCTGCCGGTTTTGACTGGCGTGAGCCGGGCTGCTCCATGTGCCTGGGCATGAATCCCGATATTCTGGCTCCCGGCGAACGCTGCGCCTCCACCAGCAATCGCAACTTCGAAGGGCGCCAGGGGCGGGGCGGGCGCACCCACCTGGTGAGCCCCATGATGGCCGCCGCCGCCGCCGTCTCCGGCCACTTTACCGATGTGCGCAAATGGCAGTTCAACCCGGTTCCTACCCATGAGGTGTCGCTCCCATGAAGCCCTTCCGCAAACATAAGGCTGTGGTCGCGCACCTGGACCGCGAGAACGTCGATACCGACCAGATCATCCCTAAGCAGTTCCTCAAGAGGATCGAACGCACCGGCTATGGACCGTTCCTGTTCTACGATTGGCGGCGCATTCAGGAGGGACCAAACGCGGGCGAGCCGCACCCGGATTTCATCCTGAATCATCCCGACTATCAAGACGCTGAAATCCTGGTGGCGGGCAAGAACTTCGGTTGCGGGTCTTCCCGGGAACACGCCGCGTGGGCGCTTAACGACTACGGATTTCGCTGTGTGATCGCATCGTCCTTCGCCGATATTTTTCATTCCAACGCGGGCAAGAATGGCCTTCTGCTGATCACGTTACCAGAGGAACATGTGCAGACTTTGATGACGCGGGCCGCGTCGATCCCGCGCTATGAGCTGACGGTTTCGTTGGAAGACCAGATGCTGCACGACGACCACGGCCTCTCAATTCCCTTCTCCATCGACCCCTTCCGGCGGGAGTGCCTGCTGCTCGGCCTGGACGATATCGGGTTATCGCTTAAACATGGCGGAGCGTTGGAGAAATTTGAACAAGGCCACGATCAAGCGTTCTGGCTTGCGCCACGGCCGGCGGATACGGAGACCTACCTAGGAGCACTATGAGCAGCCAAGTCGATCAAAAAACCCGGCTCACGGGCGCGGAGATTATCTGGGCGACACTCGAAGGGGAAGGAGTGCGCGAGGTATTCGGCTATCCCGGAGGCGCCATCCTCCCGGCATACGATGCCTTGCGCAAATTTCCCATCCGGCACATCCTGGTGCGCCATGAGCAGAGCGCGGTGCACATGGCCGACGGCTACGCACGCGCCTCGGGACGCGTGGGGGTCGCCATTGCCACCTCCGGGCCCGGCGCCACCAACATGGTTACCGGCATTGCCACGGCGATGCTGGACTCGATTCCGCTAGTCTGCATCACCGGCCAGGTACCGAGCAAGGTGCTCGGCACTGACGCTTTTCAGGAAGTGGATATTACCGGCATAACGTTACCGGTGACCAAGCACAATTATGTCGTTACCCGGGCCGAGGATATCGCTCCAGTGCTGCGCGACGCCTTCCGCGTTGCTAATTCCGGGCGTCCCGGGCCGGTACTGGTCGACATCACCAAGGATGCGCAGCAGGCTACGGCGGAGTTTGATTTTGCCGCGGCGGCGCCGGAGAAACTCCGCAGCCATCCCATGCTCCATGTCGCGCAGCAAAGCATCGTGGATGCAGCGGAGCTGATCCGTTCTGCAAAACGCCCTCTGATCCTTGCCGGTCACGGCATCATCCATTCCGGCGCGATGGAGCAGGTGCGCACGTTGGCTGAGCGGGGCCAGATCCCGGTCGCCTGCACCCTGCTGGGCCTGGGCAGCTTTCCTGCCTCCCATGAATTGAACCTGGGCATGATGGGTATGCATGGCGAGTCCTGGGTCAATCACTCGATCCAGGAAGCAGATCTGCTGATTGCCTGCGGTATGCGCTTCGACGACCGGGTCACCGGCTCGCTGGCGACGTATGCCACCAAAGCGAAAAAGATCCATATCGACATCGACCCTTCGGAGATCAACAAGAACGTCCCCGTACAGGTGGCGTTGATTGGCGACCTGGCCCAGGTGCTGGACCAGCTTCTGCCGCTGATCCGCCCGCGCGACGACGCGGCGTGGATTCACGCGATCAACCGGATGAAGGGCGATGCTGCGGTCCTCGACATCAAGAACCTGCCCGACAACGGTCATCTCTACGCAGCGCACGTGATCAACGATCTGTGGCGGGCGACCTCAGGAGATGCGGTGATCGCGACCGACGTGGGCCAGCACCAGATGTGGGAGGCGCAATATTACAAGCACGAAGCACCGCGCTCTCTGATCACTTCCGGTGGCCTCGGGACGATGGGTTTCGCGTTGCCCGCGGCCATTGGCGCCAAGATCGCCTGTCCGAACAAGGAGGTCTGGGCCATCGCCGGGGACGGCGGCTTCCAGATGACGATGCCTGAACTGGCCACCATTGCCCAGGAGAAACTCGATATTAATATCGCCATCATCAACAATGGTTACCTGGGGATGATTCGCCAGTGGCAAGAGACGTTTTACGAGAAGAACTACGAGTGCTCACCCATCTTCTCCCCGGATTTCGTCAAGCTGGCTGAGGCGTTTGGCATCCGGGCCGCGGCGGTAAGAACGCGCTCCGAGGTGATGAGTGTTGTCGAGGAGGCGCGCAGCCACAAAGGCCCATTCCTGATCAACTTCCTGGTGGAGCAGGAAGACACCGTGTACCCGATGATCGTGCCTGGAGCCGCCTTGCATGAGATGATCCGGCGGCCATCGGGAAACCCGTTGGTGGAAACTGCGTCAGACGTCTAGAACCCATCGGCCACAGGACAAGAAAGGTAAGCATGCAGCACACATTCGTCGCCTACGTGGAAGACAAACCCGGTGTGCTCACCCGCGTGGCGTCGTTGTTCCGCCGGCTGAACATCAATATCTCCTCGGTCACCGTGGGTGGTTCGGAGCGCCCGGGCATCTCGCGTATGACCCTGGTCGCCGATGCTCCCCCGGCCGCCGGCCATCGCATCATGGCGTCGCTTTACAAGCTGGAAAACGTGGTCCAGGTAGATGACGTGGGCCGCTTCTCCTCGGTGAGCCGGGAATTGGCGTTGATCAAGGTGGCTACCACGCCTAAGACGCGTTCTCATATCTTTGAACTGGTGAATGTTTTCCGCGCACGCGTGGTCGATCTTGCGCCCGGTTCTCTGATGATCGAAATCACCGGCAGCGAGAGCAAGATCGAAGGCCTGCTCCAGGTGTTGAATGAGAATGAAGATCGGGTGCTTGAGATTTCGCGCACCGGCCGCATGGTGATGCGCCGCGGCCACCATACCAGCCGCGTACTGGAAGCCCTGGGGGACGTCGAGTCACAGAATGGCTCGGTGGCGCTGCCCACGGTGGACGAACTGCCCGAGGAAGAAGAGACGGACGGCTTCCCCAGCGATAGCGATCTACCACAACAACAAACGTAACTACCTCTGTACACAAAGGAAAAGGAATGACTAAGACTTATCACGACCAGGATGCCGATCTCTCACTGATTCAGGCTAAGAAGGTAGCGATCATTGGCTACGGATCCCAGGGCCATGCCCACTCGCTGAATCTCAAGGACTCAGGCGTCGATGTCCGCGTCGGCCTGCCGGCAACGAGCCGGTCCATCAAGAAGGCCAAGGCAGCCGGCCTGGAAGTACTCTCCGTAGCCGATGCCGCCAAGTGGGCCGACGTCATCATGATTCTGGCCCCCGATACCTCCCAGGCAGCCATCTATCACGAACACATCGCTCCTCACATGGCTAAGGGGAAGACGCTAATGTTCGCGCACGGCTTCAATATTCGCTACGGCACGATCGTTCCAACGAAGGAAATCGACGTCAGCATGGTGGCCCCCAAGGCCCCCGGTCACCGGGTGCGCGAAGTCTTTACCGAAGGGGGCGGCGTTCCGGCCCTAATCGCTGTGCAGCAGGACGCGTCTGGCCGTGCTCATGCTCTGGCTCTGTCTTACGCCAAGGCCATCGGCAGCACCCGAGCCGGAGTCATCGAAACCACCTTTACCGAGGAAACCGAAACCGACCTCTTTGGCGAGCAGACTGTGCTGTGCGGAGGCGTCAGCGCGTTGGTAAAAGCCGGCTTTGAAACCCTGGTCAACGCGGGTTACCAACCGGAGGTGGCCTATTTCGAGTGCCTGCACGAGTTGAAACTGATTGTCGACCTGATGTACCGGGGTGGCCTCGCTTACATGCGTTACTCCATATCCGACACTGCCGAATACGGCGACTATACCGCCGGGCCGCGCCTGGTTACGGACGCCACGCGCGCGGAAATGAAGAAGATACTGACCGAGATTCAGGATGGGACCTTTGCCAGGAATTGGATCAAGGAGAATGAAACCGGGCGCAAGCAATTCGACCAGATGCGCAGCCAGGAGGCCGCACACTCGATCGAAGAAGTGGGCAGCAAACTGCGGGCCGCTATGCCTTTCCTGGATCCGGTAACGGTCACGGTCGACAGCCCCGGCGCTGCACCACGCCTGGCTGAGCCGGTCGGCGCCTGACGTGCATCTCGGCCAGGTTTGACGACCGGGCTTTACAGGCTGTGGAAGGGCTCCATCGATCAATGGAGTTTTTCCGCATCCTGGGAGGCCCGGTCCCTTCAGACCTGTCCGCCTGTGTCGTCTTTGTCTTCCCTTTCGTTCGTCCTCTTCAGTTTTTCACGCACCCCTTGCGCCATTTTTCGAGTCTACTCAGCATGCGCGTGTCGCTGGTTTTACGGTCTTCCGTTTTCGTTCTGCTCACCAGCCTTTACCTGGCTACGATGACGGGGCAGACCCGGAACCCACAGCCTAGCGCAGGGTGTCCAGCCCAGCCGAACACTCTGCGCGCCATGCGGAGTTGCTACCGCCCGCTGTTGGTCTTCGCTCCTGCGATGGACGATCCCCACATGCTGGAGCAGTTCAACCAACTCAAGGGCCACGCAACCGAACTCAAGGTCCGCGACCTGTTGTATGTTCCCATCGTTCCGGAGGGTCATAACCAGCCTATTCCGGGCTCCAAGATCCACACCGCCAGCCTGAGCGAGGATGAGCTGGCAGCTATGCGTCATCACTTCAAAGTCGAGCCGGCTGACTTCCTGGTGATCCTGATCGGTAAGGATGGAGAAGAGAAGCTCAATAGTCGAACTCCTGTATCAATGGACCAGCTCAAACACCTGATCGATTCCATGCCTATGCACAAGATCGAGATGCATCAGGCGTCGCAACAGGGCGAAGAATAACGCCCGAGCCTCGCTACCCCTGTCTCAGCAAACGTAACCAACGTACCGTTCTCCTTTCCGGCCCCCGTAGTCCGCTTTAAAGCCCGTAGTTCCGCCATCTGACGGGATTCAAGGGCGAGACTTCACCGCATCGGCTAACATCAAAAGAACACCGCGAGGTGCCATGACGACCCAAGCCACAACTCCTGCGTTAAATGCGGTTCCACCTCCGTATCGCGCCCCTCATGACCCGGCGCGGGTTCCCGAGATCGTGGCGGCGCTTAAAAAAGTAAATCCGCTCCACGGCCTGGAACAGGCGGAGTACGAGTGGCTGGCCAACCACGGTACCGAAGTTTTTGCCGAATCGGGCGCAGTCGTTTTCCGTGAAGGCGAGCCTGCAACCAAGATGAGCATCCTGCTCCAGGGTGAGATTTATGTGCGCCGCGAGCACGGAGGACCAGCCGCCCTGTTCATCGGCCGCTCCGGGCAGATCACAGGCCTGCTTCCCTTCTCCCGCATGAAAGCCTATGGCGGGCTCGGTTACACCTCTGCCGCAAGCTGGTGGTTGGAGTTCGACCGGTCTGTCTTTCCGGAGATGGTCAAGACCATACCCTCGCTTACGGAACGAGTGGTCGGCATACTTCTGGACCGCGTCCGCGAAATCACGCGGATGGAGCAGCAGTCAGAAAAACTGAATGCGCTGGGCAAGCTTGCGGGCAATCTGGCCCACGAGCTCAACAATCCGGCATCAGCCGCGCAGCGTTCCGCCGCCGGCATTCTGGAGGAGTTGCGCGTTTACGGCCACGAACGGTTTAATCTTGGTCGCCTTTGTCTGAACGCCGAGAACACCGAAAGGGTCCTCTCCTGGGAAGACCAGGTTCGTAGCGAGGCCAATCGGCAGGGCAAGCCAGCTGAGACGGAGCAAACCCGTCGCGAAGATGAGATTGTGCGCTGGCTCCAACAACATGAAATCCAGGAGTCATGGCACATCGCTCCGGAGCTGGCCGAGTTTGGTATGGTGCCCAGCCAACTGGAAGCACTCACTGGCTATCTTGACCCGGGGGCCATCGCCGTGGTGCTCTCCCAATTCACTTCCTCTCTGCGCACGGAGAGGATCGCCGAGGCCATGATCGACTCCACGGCGCGGATCTTCGATTTGATCCGCGCTATCAAGGATTATTCCTACATGGACCAGATGCCCATTCAGGAAGTCGATATTCCTCAGGGTCTGGAAAATACGCTGGCCATGCTCGCCTCCCGCCTGCGCCAGGTCGCAGTGGTCCGCGATTACGAACCGAACCTGCCTTCCGTCAGCGCGTATGGCCGGGAACTCAACCAGGTGTGGACTGCGTTGATTGAAAACGCTTTGGATGCAGTGCAAAACAAGGGTGAGATCAAGCTCATCGTGCGCACCGCGGGCGATATGTTGCTGGTGGAGATCTGGGACAGTGGACCGGGTATTCCAGTGGAGCTGCAGGCGCGCATCTTCGAGCCTTTTTTTACTACCAAGGCTCCGGGAAGCGGGCTGGGGCTTGGTCTGGACGTGGTCAGCCGCATCGTTCGCATGCATCGCGGTTACGTAACCGTGCAGTCGAAGCCTGGGAGTACCTGCTTTCAGGTCCGGCTTCCCCTGCAACAGGTGCAAGCCTACTAACGCATTTCTGCTAATACTGTGGTCCGGTGGGATCAGTTATGTGCGGCCATTCTTTCCACCCCGGGCACGCAAAGACCGCGTGCCCCGGGGCCCCGGTTTTGGCGGAATGGCCGCGTTGAGTTCAGCTTCCTGGTCTATACCATTAGCAAAAGTGCTACTAGATCGGTTCCACGATTACCGTGCCCCATCCGCGCTCAGCGAGGTGGGTCTTTTCTTGCAGAAGCCCCGTCTGAATCATTTTCACCGGTTACACCTATCGTGGAACCGCTATAACGGGCTACTGGGGCGAATTCAGAGCGGTCGGAGCAACCACTTTTACGATTCCGCAACCCACGTGGTTGCCTGCGGTGTTCTTGACCTCGCCTTTTTGCCCGTCCACTTTGAACTCCACCGAGGAGCCCACGACAAACTGCGTCGGCTTGATCGAGCTGCCCAGTTTTGTGCGGCAAACGTACTCGTTGGTCGGCGTGTCAAGAACGAAATCATATTGCTGATGCTTCTGCTTTTTGCTGGTGGTGCCGACGGTTTGCAAATCTTTCAGCGTCGCCGTTTGGGTCACACTGGCGGCCAGAGCGGCCAAGGAAAGCAGTGCGGTACACATACATAGGCCGGTTGCTCTAAAAAATCTCATCGCTTCTCCTTCTGCGCTCACTTCCTATTTTAGGCCCCTGCAAGTTTGGCGCCAAAAGCCAGTAGCAATGAACCCAGGATAATACGATAGACGGCAAAGATAACGAAGCCGTGGCGCCGCACCCATAGCAGGAACCACTCCACGACGCCGAGCGCAACCGCAAAGGAAACGACAAAGCCGATGGCCAGCACGATCCAGCCGTGGGAGGTCATTACCAGCGGGACCATCACCTCACCTCCCGGCACCTGTTTAGGATGGATGGTGCGGAGGAATTCATAGCCGGTGGCCGCGACCATGACCGGAATGGACAAGAGAAAGCTGAACTCGAGGGCTGCGGTACGCGTCATGCCAACCGCCTGACCTGCCGCAATCGTGGACATCGATCGCGAGACGCCGGGAAAAACCGCGGATGTGACCTCCCATAGGCCAATCCAGATCGCCTGAAAAAGCGACATTTGCTCCACATCCCTGGTCTTGAGATCGCGGCGCACACTCAGCGCGTCCACGACCCACATCACGATGCCGCCAATCAACAGGGAAAGAGCCATCACGCGGACGCTTTCCAGATGCTTACCGATCACTTTAATGAACAACAGGGACGGAACCGCAGTGCAGACGAACGCCACCATGGTCAGGGAGAGAGGGTGGGTGAGCAGCGTGCGGTCGCCGTTTTCCCCTTCGGGAAAAGTGCGGAAAAACTCAAGAATTCGCCCTGTAAACAACAGCACCAGCGCGAGAATTGCGCCCAGCTGGATCACCACCGTGTACATCTTCCAATAGGAGCTGGTCAGGTCGACGTGTAGCATCGCCTCCACCAGCCTCAGGTGTGCCGTTGAGCTGACGGGTAGAAACTCGGTCAGTCCTTCGACGATCCCTAGCAAGACCGACAGGATGTAATCGTTCAAAAGGGCCCTCCGGCAGCCGCTCGGTTACTGGCGAACACACTGGCAGTCGTCACTGGCGATCATTGCCGTAAATGGGAATTGATTCCTGCAACTGGTATACCAGACTGGCGGCGCGGGCGGCATAGTCCGATTGGGGATATTTGGTAGCAATGGTACCCGCGATGGTTACGGCTCTCGCCTTGGCCTCGCCGGCCTTCTTGTCGTCTCCATTTGCGCTGTACATGTCGTTCAACGCGCTCTGCCGGTAGACGGCGTTATACAGTGCCTCCGCGGCCCGCGGTGATTCAGGATGCTCCTGCGCATATTTCTCATACATCTCGGCTTCTTTTTCCGGGCACTTGGTGGAGCCCTGCCAATCGCCGCAGACCTTGTTATCCAGCATGTCCCAATCGGCCAGGTCGGCCCATTTGGAATGGGGATAGTTTTTCTTAAGCTTGCGCATTTCTTCATCGTCGATTTGCTCCCGCAAATAGGCGTCTTTTTCATGCGCCGACGGCAGGGAGAAGACATCTACCTTTTGTAATTGCCAGCGAATATCGGCCGAACGCCAGGCAGCCTCGGGCGCCAGCGGTGACTGGGGGAAAAAATCGGCCATGCGTTGGTAGAGCAGCCGCGCTGCCTGGGCAAACGCCTGCGGAGCGTGCGGCAGGCTGGCGTCGACCTCTTCGCTGGCCGCTGCGCCGAACAGAATCAGGTCTCCTTTGGGTGTCTCCACACTGACCACTCCGGGAGCCTGCATCCAGCCGGCGATGGGGACTGCAGCCGCATCATGGCCAAATACCGGCGCGTCCTCCGATTTGGAGATTTGCTCGTCGGTGTTGGCAAAGACCCGTACCCAGGGGCCGTTACGTTCCCCGATCACCATCTCGCGTCCAGGTGAAATCTCAGCCAACCGCGCCGAAGTGGTGTCGGGTGCAACGTACAGGTTGGTGTTGCGAATCACCGTCGCCTTGGGACCAAGGCTGGGACCTGGGGGTTTCGGTGCCGCTGTCGCTTGGAGCGCGCATACCAGGAGGGCAGAAAAGGCAATGAATCCGTTCCGCATAAATGCTTAGACTCGACAGACCTAGAATACGCCCCTGCCTGTCGCTCTCATTCCTGGCCTTCCAGCACGCTGCGCAGCAGGGGCGCCCCGACGTTGCCGCCGGTCATGATCGCCACCGTCTCCTGAGCACGCGGCAACTGCTCGCGATGGAAGAGGGCGGCCGCCACGGCCACCGCACCGCTTGGTTCCGGCACCAGCCGTGTGGCAACAATGATCCGTCGCATGGCTTCGCGGATCTCGGCTTCGGTCACGGTCACGATGTCATCGACAAAGGCCTGTATATGAGCAAAATTCAACACGCCCACGCTTTGGCTTCTCAACCCATCCGCCGCGGTCTGGCTTTGGTCCCCAGTAAATGCGACGATCCGGCCTGCCCTGAAGCTCTGCGCAGCGTCTGAGGCCAGTTCCGGCTCGACCCCGACGACCCGCGTCCCGGGCCGGGTCAACTTCACTGCAGCTGCGATTCCGCTCACAAGCCCGCCTCCACCCACGGGCGCCAGGACCAGGTCGACCGTCGGCCGGTCGGCAACAATCTCCAACCCGCAACTTCCCTGCCCGGCAATAATTTCGCGATCGTCGTAAGGGGGAATGATGACGTAACCGAATTCGGCAGCCAGCTCTTCTGCCTTGGCTTTGCGCTCCCCGGTGGTTGGGCCAACAGTCACGATCTCCGCTCCCAGCGCCCGCGTGGCATTTACTTTCACCTGCGGCGCATTGCAGGGCATCACGATGACCGCCTTCGCGCCCACGGCTCGCGCCGCGTAGGCAACCCCCTGGGCATGGTTGCCGCTGGAATAGGTGATCACGCCGCATGCGCGCTCGGGGGCCGACAGTTGCGCGACTTTGTTGTAGGCGCCGCGTAGTTTGAAACTGCCGATGGGCTGCAGTCCCTCCGCCTTGACCCAAAGCGCCAGCGGCTCGCCAGGCATCTCGAAAGCAACCAGCGGGGTGTGCACGGCGACTCCACGAAGCCGCTCCTGGGCCGCACGCAGCTCCGCCAGCGTGACCAATCCTGTCGGTTTCTCAGACAATTAGATTTCCAGAATGATGGGCATGATCATCGGCCGGCGCGATGTGCTTTTCTGAATGTAGCGCTTGAGATCGAGACGGATCTTCTCTTTCATCACGCCGTAGTCGGCCTTCTCCTCCGCCGAGGACTGATCCAACGTACGGTTGACGATCTCCCGCGCCTGATCGCTGAGCGCGATCTCGCCTGTCACGAAGCCGCGCGTCACGACTTCAGGAGCGCTCTCAACCTTGCCTGTGCGCTTGTTGATGGTGATGATAGCGAGCACCAGGCCATCCTCGCTCAGATGCTTGCGGTCGCGAATCACCAGGTCTTCGACCACATCCGTGGTGGACCCGGCATCGATGCAAATCCGGCCGGTCGCGACTTTGCCGGCCTTGACTGCCGTATTTGCGTCCACTTCGAGAACGTCGCCATCTTCCAGCAGCAGCGCCTGCTGGATCACCCCGGTATTTTTCGCCAGCTGTACGTGCTTCTGCAGATGGCGATAATCCCCGTGAATAGGGATGAAGAACTTCGGCCGCAGCAGGTTGATCATCAACCGCATCTCTTCCTGGCTGCCGTGCCCGCTCACGTGGATCAGTCCGGATTCGCCATCGTCGTAGATCACGTTGGCTTCTCGGCGGCAAAGGTGGTCAATCACACGGTAGATGCTCTTCTCGTTGCCGGGAATGACGCGGGAACTCAACACCACCGTGTCACCGCGCTCGACGTGCGCATGCTTATGGTTGTCGACCGCCGCCCGGGAAAGCGCCGACATGGGCTCCCCTTGGGTGCCGCTGATCAGAATGACGACTTCAGACGGTTGATAATCGCGGATCTGCCCGGGATGAATTAATAGCCCGGCCGGCACCGTGAGGTAGCCAAGATCCTGTGCGATCTCTGAGGACTCCACCATCGACCGGCCCACGATGGCCACCTTTCGACGATGCGCCTGCGCGAGTTCGAGGGCGATGCGGAGCCGGTAAATGGAGGATGAAAAGCAACTGAAGAACAGCTTCTGTTTGGTACGCGAGAAGATCTCATCCAACCGCGGCCGCACCGCCCACTCGCTGGGGGTGTATCCGGCACGGTCAACGTTGGTCGAATCCTGCAACAGGGCCAACACGCCGCGCTTACCGTACTCGGCGAAGCCGTGCAGGTCGAATGCCTTGCCATCCGGTGGCGAGAGGTCGATTTTGAAGTCACCGGTGTGCACGATCACGCCCACCGGAGTCTCAATGGCCAGCGCGACACAATCAACCAGGCTGTGAGTCACCCGAATGGGTTCTACAGTAAAGACGCCCAAGTGAAACTTCTGCCGTGGGGTAATCTCGATCAATTCCGCCGTCTCGAGCAACCTGTGTTCTTCCAGCTTGCCTTCGACGTAGGCCAGGGTGAACTCGGTCGCGTAGACCGGCACTTTCAGTTCACTCAAAATCCATGGCAGCCCACCGATATGATCCTCGTGGCCATGAGTCAGGATGATGGCACGAACGTGCTGGCGGTTTTCGATGAGGTAGGTGATATCGGGGACGACAATATCCACCCCCAGCAATTCGGTCTCGGGAAACATGAGACCGGCATCGATGACGATGATGTCGTCTGCCCAGCGAAGCGCCAGGCAGTTCATACCGAATTCGCCCAAACCGCCTAGGGGGATGACTTGTAACTTACCGGAGGACATCAACGTTTAATGCTACCATGCGGGTTTCCCTCATTTTCATTTCTGGTGTATACAAAGCAACCACTCCAGACACGGTTTTCCTCAAGAAAAGGCGCGCATCGTTACCTCGACGGTGCAGGGTAGAAGTGAAAATGCTTTAGCGCAGTAGATCCTCGAGAGTCGCGCTGAGATCCGTCTTGTCGTCGCGATATTTGACAATGATGGGCGCATACAGACTTAAACCCCATGCCGCGTCTGCGCCTGGGATACCACGCTTCAACTCCCTTGCCCCCGGCACCACCACGGCACCTTCCGGAATGATCAGGGGCTGGTCTCCGGAAGCCCTGAGGACTTCCCCGCGCACGATATCGAAGACCGGCGTTCCCCGGGTCAGAATCGTGCCCGCAGCCAAGACCGCCCGCCGCCGCACCAGTGTGCCTTCGTAGACGCCGGTGTTGCCGCCGATCAGCACGTCATCTTCAATGATCACCGGGGTGGCGTTGACCGGCTCCAGAACCCCACCGATTTGCGCCGCGGCGCTCAAGTGCACCCGTTTCCCGATTTGGGCACAGCTGCCGACCAGCGCGTGGGAGTCGACCATGGTGCCTTCGTCCACGTAAGCACCGGCATTCACATACATCGGCGGCATGCATACCACTCCGCGCGCGAGGTAGGCGCCCTCGCGGACGGTGGATCCGCCCGGCACTACTCGCACTCCCTGCTGCAGCCCGAATCGACGCGCCGGGTAAGTGTTCTTGTCCACGAAGGAGAACTCGTCGCTGCCCATTTTTTCCAGCGTGCCCAGCCGGAAGCCGAGCAGAATCCCCTGCTTGACCCAGGCATTGACCCGCCACCCCAGCGAGCTTGCAGGATCCGGCTCGGCGGCCCGCACCCGGCCCTCGCTGAGGGCAGTGCGCAGCTCCAGGAAGGCTTCCATGGCTGCGCGCTCGCCGATGGCGTCGGCGCCGGCAGCAAAATACTGTTCGATTTTCGCCTGCAGCGTTGTCGTGTCAGTTGTCATGCTTCTTCGTACTCTCTCCGAACCGCAAAACGACGGGTCCCCATATCTCGCTCGTATTTCGCGAGATGTGGGATTCAACGATCTTGATCCTGAACTGCCGGTGACGAAAACAAAGTTATAGGTTTGGCGCGGTGGTATCCCACGATTCTGTGGCACATTTACGGCTTCGACAGCAGGCCTAACTCTTCAGCCAGCGCCTTCAGCTTTTGCCGGGTCGCCCGAGTCACGGGGACCATGGGTAGGCGATAGTTTTCCTCGAGGCGCCCCATCATTGCCATCACGCCCTTGACCGGCCCCGGGCTCGACTCCCAGAAATTAGCGGTGATCAATCGGAAGTACCGCCGATTGAGCGCCCGAGCGGTCGCCCAATCCCCATCCAGCGCAGCCGCAACCATTCTCGTCATCTCGGCTGGAATCTCATTCGAAGCCACCGACACCAGCCCCGCTCCGCCCAGGGCGATCACCGGCAGAGCCATCACATCGTCACCGGCAAATACCGTAAAGCTCTGGGGAAGCAAATGAATCAATTCGGCAATTTGCTGCAGGTTGCCGCTCGATTCCTTCACGCCCTGGATGTTGGGCACATCGTCAGCCAGCCGCAGGATCGTGGCCGGCTCCAGGTTGGCGCCAGTGCGACTGGGAATGTTATAGAGCACCACCGGGCACGGAACTGCCTCTGCGATCGCGCGGAAGTGGCGGTACTGTCCCTCCTGACCCGGTTTGTTGTAGAAGGGGTTCGCCGTCAGCAAGCCGCTGACGCCGGGCACGGATGCAGCTTCACCGGCTCGGGCAACGGCTTCGAGGGTGGAATTGTGGGTGCAACCAGCCAGAACCGGCACCCGTCCAGCCGCGGTTTCAGTTACGATCCCGATCACCCGCAGCCACTCCGCATGGTTCAGAGTGGGGGTTTCCGCAGTCGTTCCGCACGCCACCAGGAAATGAATGCCGCTCGAAATCTGCCATTCCACCAGGTTGCTGAGGCTTTCCTCATCGAGGCTGCCGTCGCCGCGAAAGGGAGTCACCAGTGCTGTGCCGCAGCCGCTGAGGGTCATAACAGATGGAGTCTACTAAAGCCTCTTCACATTTACTACGGCGTCGCGGCAGTGCAACTCAGCCGAATCAAGACTCTTGCCCTAACAACGCGACACTTTCTTGCGATGCTGCCTTTATCAGATCGCTGTCAAAGGTTGCGAGCGCGAGCCCTTTCCTCTTCGCCAACTCTAGATAGGCCGCATCGTAAGAGGTCAGGCCGTACCGTCTCACTAGCAGGAGCAATTCTGTCCCGGGCGGAGTAGGTTGTTCTATTCGAATGTCCAGGCCAGAGAGGGTTTTCATGAATTCATCAGACAGCGCGGCAGTAATGCGCTGTTTCCGTTCACCGACAGCCAAAACATTGGCCACTTCAAAAACCCAGACTGCAGGCACTTCGGCATGGGTATTCAAAAGCAATTGCAAAACTTGGCGGCTGTATGGCGTACTTTCATCGGCGAAGCACCAGCTCATGGTCATCGAGGCATCGAGCACAAAGGGCATTAGTACTTATGCCCCTCGTGGATCATGCCCTGCAGGTCGAGGCCTCCGAGCGTGGTGCTGTGCTTCTCAGAAAAATTCATCATCGCCTCGACGGCTTTACGACGCTCCGCGTCCTCCGTCTTTCGCGCAGACGGCCGAGCCTCTACAATCTTCTCGATGTAACGATCGAGCGGCAAGTCGCGCTCACGGGCCTCTGCGGCGAGTTGGGCTTCCATTTCAGGCTGGAGTCGAAGCTGAATCACTGTGGGCCTCCACAAAACGCTAATAAACTGCCACTACTGCAACTGGGGGTAGATCTGCTTGAAGTCGTAGCAGCCTGTCCTGCCGCAGAGCCACTCCGCCGCCCGAACCGCACCCTCGGCGAAACTCCGGCGGGAGAGTGCCTCGTGGTGTATCTGAATCACATCGTCTCCCAGCCGGGCGCTAATCGTGTGCGTGCCCACAGCCTCACCGTGGCGATGCGAAACAATCTCCACCTTGAGTCCCGGATCGACTTCCAACAAGGTCTGCTTGAGGGCTAAAGCCGTTCCCGACGGCGCATCTTTTTTGCTCTCGTGGTGGGTCTCGCTGATGCTGATCTCAAATCCGTGTACTAGCGGCACCAGTTCGTGGGCCAGCTTATACATCACCTGGATACCGATAGAGAAATTCGCCCCATACAGCAGGGCGCCATTCCGCCGTTCGCAAATCACGCGTATCTCGTCGAGCTTTTCGTACCAACCCGTGGTGCCCACGACCATGCGTGCCCCATTGGCGAAGCAGGCGCGCATGTTGGAGATGACCGCCTGCGGCGTGGTGAAATCGATCACCACGTCGAACTGCGCCAGCATCGGACCGGTGAGGGCCGAGGCGTTAGCGTTCTCTTCTTCGCCGATGACCCGGACGCTGTGTCCGCGCTGACTCGCGACATCGGCTACCACCTGCCCTGTTTTACCCCGCCCTAACACTAAAAAGATCATGGTTACAAATGCACGCTTTCTACCTTCGTTTTGCCGCTGTCAAGCTCGGTCCCGATCGCGGCTGCTTCGATTCTTGCGGATACATCGAAAATCTCCGGATCCGGATCGACAAAAAAGGCAGCGTGCAGAGATCGCACTGCCTCATCCACATCATCCTCGTCAATCATGAAACTCATGTTGATTTCCGAGGCGCCCTGCGAAATCATGCGCACGTTAATGTGGCGAACCGCGTGAAAGACCCGGGCGGCAATGCCATTCTGACCGCGGATATTGCCTCCCACCATGCAAATAAGCGCCTTACGGCCCTCATAGGTCACGTCCGCAAGTTTGCTCAGGTCGGCAGCCAGCTCCGGCAATTGCTCATTTGAATCGACGGTAAGCGAGACGCTCACCTCCGAAGTAGACACCATATCCACGGCGCATTTGTGCTTATCGAAGACTTCAAAGACAGCGCGCAAGTAGCCATGCGACATCAACATGCGGCTGGCTACCAGATCGATGATGGTCAGTCGGCGCTTGGCGGCGATTGACTTGAAGGGACTACGGCAATCGGTCGCCAACGCCGTGATGCGCGTGCCTTCGTTGGCTGCATTACGCGAGTTGAGCACCAGCACCGGAATGTTCTTCTGCACCGCGGGCAAGATCGTGGCCGGATGCAACACCTTGGCTCCGAAATACGCCAATTCGGCCGCCTCTTCAAAACTGATGGTCTTGACCCGCAGCGCATCCGGACAGACCCTGGGATCGGCGGTCATGATGCCGTCCACGTCGGTCCAGATTTCGATTGCTTCCGCATCCAGCCCGCCCCCGATCAGCGCGGCCGTATAGTCCGATCCACCGCGACCCAGCGTGGTCGTGGCGCCCTCGACGGTGGAGCCGATAAAGCCGGCCATGACGGGGACGTCCCCGGCTTCAATCATGGGGCGCAAATTCTGCCCACACCGGGCCTCAATCAACTCCGGGTTGGGGGTCGCCTTGCCATGCTGGGCATCGGTAATAATGCAGGTCCGGGCATCGACGTGTACCGCGGGAATTCCCTGATCGCGAAATGCCTCGGCGACCAACCGGCTGGAGAGCCGCTCGCCGAAACTCACCACCAGGTCATTGGTCCTGGGCGTCAGTTCACCAACGGCGGAAAGTCCGCGCAGAATTTCGTCGATCGACTCGAACTCCTGTTGTATCCAGCTCTGCAGTTCGCCCTTGCGGTGCGCCGGGAGCAGGGTTGCTGAAGTGTCACAATGACGGTGGCGCAGCCGCGAGCTTATGGCCAACGCTCCGTTGCGGTCCCCGCGCCCCGCAGCTTTGGCTGCGGCCAGAAGCTGGTCGGTAACCTTGGCCATGGCGCTGACTACGACCACCGGCCGCTGTCCACGGGCCAGCCTGCCTGCGACAATTTTGGCGGTGCGCAGAATCGCCGTGGCATCTTCGACCGAAGTGCCGCCGAACTTCATGACTACCGGCTTCATGCGGACACAGCCACGTGATCGTGGGTACCGCTGGGCGCTCCGGGCTTCCTGGCGGGAGGAACGAGTTTGCCCTGGGCAGCCAAGAATTCGCCATTCAATACAGCCGCGCCCGCGCCACCGCGAATGGTGTTGTGGGAAAGGACGACGAACTTCCAATCCAGTAGAGAGCAGGGGCGCAAACGGCCCACAGTAGCGGCCATCCCGTTGGCGCGCATACGGTCCAGCCGAGGCTGCGGGCGGTCTTCGGCAGCGCTGAACTCTACCGGCTGCAAGGGCGCGGTAGGCAGCGTATACCCGGCCAGCGGCGCAAATTCGTTCCAGGCAGCGAGGATTTCCTCTCGTGTCGCCGGGGCTGTCAGCTTGATGCTGACGCACTCGGTGTGGCCGTCTTCCACCGCCACGCGATTGCAGTGCGCACTTACCCTGGCGGGCAGAACTTCCACCCTGACGCCGTTGATCTTGCCCAGCAGTTTGAGCGTCTCGGCTTCGAGCTTCTCTTCTTCACCACGAATATAAGGAACCACATTGCCCAGGATGTCGAGCGAAGGGACACCCGGATAACCGGCTCCGCTAACCGCCTGCATGGTGCTGACAAATACGCTCTCCAGGCCAAAGCGGTCGGCCAGCGGCTTGAGCGCCAGAACCAGCCCGATGGCGCTGCAGTTGGGGTTGGTCACGATGTAGCCGCCGGACTGCTTGCGCCAGGCCTGCGTCTCGAGCAGGGTCAAGTGGGGCGCGTTGACTTCGGGAACCACCAGCGGTACATCCGCTTGCATGCGAAATGCGCTGGAATTCGAGATCACGGCGCAACCGGCTGCGGCAAACTTCGGCTCCAGTTCCCGCGCAATGTCGGTGTCAAGCGCGGCGAAGATCACGCCTGGCGCGCCTTCAGGAGCGGCGGGTGAGACCATCATCGCGGCAATGCGACTGGGGAGGGGGGTATCCAATTTCCAGCGAACGGCTTCGCCGTAGCTTTTGCCGCTGGACTTGTCACTCGCGGCCAGCCAAGTGATTTCAAACCACGGGTGCCCCTCGAGCAACTGGATGAAGCGCTGACCGATGACTCCGGTAGCGCCAAGAATGCCTATCTTGTGTCGTGTCTGCATGGACGTATCGTCGTGAAAAGATTCTGGCTAATTCTAGACTATTCCGCGGGTTGCGGGCTTACCCGCATCACCCGGATTTCCTGCCACGCTACACTGGATACTGCCACGTGTGCGGCTTTCATTAAGGAAAGCCGCATGGAGCTCGCCAGCGCCACGAAGACCAACAGGAAATCCGGGTTCACCGCGGTCAATGCTTGCTTCTGCTCACAGAGCGGCCAGGATGGCGCCGGTAAAGGCCTTGGTGCCACTGTGTCCGCCCACATCGCGGGTAAGTGTCTTCTTCTCGATGTAAACCTTCTCCAGCGCGGCCTGCACCCGATCCGCGGTGCTGTCCTCGCCCACGTAGCGCAGCATCAGGATGGATGACTGCAACAGCGCGGTAGGGTTGGCCATGTCCTTGCCCGCTATGTCTGGAGCTGAGCCGTGGACCGCCTCGAAAATCGCGCACTCGGTGCCCAGATTGGCGCCCGGCACTAGTCCCAGACCGCCCACGAATGCTGCGCACAGGTCGCTGATGATATCGCCGTACAGATTTTCTGTGAGCAGGGTGTCGTATTGATAAGGGTTCATGACCAGTTGCATGCAGGTGTTGTCGACAATGTGCTCACCATAGGTGATCTCGGGATAGCCCTTGGCCACCTCACGCGCGCAGCGCAGGAACAGCCCATCGGACATCTTCATGATGTTTGCCTTATGAATCGCGTGAATCTTGTGGCGCTTGAACTTGCGCGCGTATTCAAAGGCAAACTTCGCAATGCGCGTCGAAGCTTTCTCGGTGACGATTTTCAGCGACTCCACCACTCCCGGCACCACCTCATGCTCCAGCCCGACATACTCGCCTTCTGTGTTCTCGCGGACGATGATCAGATCGACGCCCGGATAGCGCATATCCATCCCGGGAAGATTCTTGATCGGCCGAAAGTTTGCGAATAGTTCAAACTTTTTGCGCAGATGCACGTTGATGGAGGAGAAACCACCGGCCACCGGCGTGGTGACCGGGCCTTTCAGGGCCAGGCGGTTGTGCTCGATGGAGTCGTACACAGCCTGCGGGATGTACTCGCCATACTTTTCAAATGCGTTGGCGCCCACCAGAAAAGGCTCCCAGGCAAACTTCGCGCCGGTTCCCTCAACCGCCGCCTCGAGGATGCGAACCACCGCCTCGGTCACTTCCGGCCCGATGCCGTCCCCTGCAATGAGTGTGACTGTGTGTGTTCTGTTCGAGCCCTGTGATCCTGCCGCCATTCTCTCTCCTGGTTATGTTGGTGCTCTATCGTTTGCCGGTCTTCGATGCTTCCCTGGTATTCAGCAACTGTTCCAGCTCTTCTTTGAACTCCCGTACGTCTTTGAAGTCCCGATAAACGCTGGCAAAGCGAATGTAGGCCACCTTATCGATGGTCCGCAGATGGTTCATGATCAACTCGCCGATCTGGTTGGTGGTGCGCTCCCGCTCCGGAGAATCCACCAGGAAGGCCTCGGTCTCGTCCACGATTGCTTCCAGCTTGGCCGCGGAAACAGGGCGTTTCTCGCAGGCCCGCAGCAAGCCGCTTAGTACCTTTTGGCGCTCGAATTTTTCCCGGCGGCCGTCTTTTTTCACGACCATGTAAGGGATCTCGTCGATGCGCTCATAAGTAGTAAAGCGCTTGTTGCAGCCCTCGCATTCGCGACGGCGGCGAATCGAGTCCGCTTCTTTGCTTTCGCGCGAATCCACCACTCGATCCTGCGCAAAACCGCAATAGGGGCATTTCATCAGTAGCTAAATTCTAGCAGTCGCGGCACGGTGCATCCGCAAACCAAAGGAACGGGGGGTAAGCTCCTCCTCTGCACCCCCACCTTTGTCGTCCGTCATGCTGCGCGGGCACTCACCTCGACCATCACGCCGCCAGACGCATGACAGTAGAAGCCGAAGGTCGTGTCACGGATAGAGAAATTGCTCTTTACTCAGGGTTTATCTTTTTTGATTTGTTCATATCGCGCCATCACAAACTCTTCGATCGGCTTAGAGGTGCGGAAACCGCATCGACGGAGTTGTTTAATGGTTTCTGGAAAATCGATGTAGCCCCGAATGGATGCTTGCAACAGAACAGCGAGCGTACCGGCTACCGCGATATGCCGAGCTTCGGCTTCCCTTCGCCCGGCTCGCTCGTCAATTAAAAGAAGGTCAGCACGAACCTCAAGGGCAAGGCTAATCGCCTCCCGCTCCCCTGCGCCAAGTTCCGGAGAAAGAGTCGTATCTAGTTGCTGCGCTTGAGTCTCCTCAAGCCAAGTATGGGGCACAGATGCCCAAGCGCGTACCTCAGCAGGGGCCTCCGGGTGCTTCAACTCGATCAGGACAGCACGGGGAACGAGCACGCGGCCGTAAATATTCCGAAGAAGATCAGATTGGCCAAGACGAATGAGGTAATTAAGCGGACTGGTATCGGCAATTACTATCATGCCTGCGATTACCGGGTCTTCGTAGCAAGCAGCCGGTCCAACGTGGCCATATCCTTATCCAGATCCTCGACGGTATAGTCGCAAATCTCACGCACCTGAAGGAAGGCATCTACCTGCATGCGCGTTCCAAAACCGAGGAGTTGGCGTACCTGTTCCATCGTCAGCCGACCGTCCCGATATGCTCCGGCCACTGCTTCTTCTAATAAAGCGCGGGCGGCATCGTGGCCTGCGGGCACGAGATGCTGGACGAACTGGTCAGGGATTTCTACGGTAACCCGCATGGATAAAGCGTAGCAGAGCGGGGAGGGTAAAGCCACCAACCGTTCTCCCGCAGAAACTCCACCGGCTACCAGGATGGTTTAATCGGTTAACTCAATCTCATCCACCGTGGGTGCGCTCAGGCTTCGCTGACCGCCGGTGTTGGCTCCGCATCCTCATGACCGAACTGCTCTGACTGTTCGGATACTTTCTTGAGCGAAACATGCTCGATCCGAGCCCAGATGAGGCCGACCGGTATAACGGACATGAAAGTCACGATCAGCAGCATCGTGCCGCAGGCCAGTGCCGGCTCAAACTGCACATGGAATACCTTCTGCATCACGCCGGTGGTAACGCCTATCTGGGTAAACCATCCCACCACCGGCAATTGGACTACCGATCCGACCATGCTGGCGGCCATCAAGACCATACAGCGCGCCAGCGTCATCGCGGTCAGTTCCGGCGAGAGCACGAAAGCCCGGGTGGTCTCAAGATAAGCTGCAGTGATAAATCCCCACATGAGCAGAGACAGCCCCAGGGAGCGGAAGAAATCACCCAGCGTGGCAATGGAATCGAGACCGTCGCGAAAGGCGTGAATCTTGGCTCCGACCGAATGACCGAGAGCCGGCGAGATGGAGCCCAGGCTCTTTTCTGCCAGGCTGGCGACCGCTCTGCCCGAAGCGCGCACGGTGATGGCGAAAATGGCCAACGCAAGCGTGACCGCGAGGCCACCCAGCGCGGCGTGCTGCAAGGCCTCGTGATGGGGCAGTGTCGCGCGGTCCGGAGCCAGCAGCAACGCGCCGGAAAAGATCATCGCCATTGCGCCCAGGTCGAACATGCGCTCCACCGTGTAGACCGCTATCTGCGAAGTGAGGGGCAGGCTGGTTCGCCGCGCGACCAGGTAGGGCCGCACCAGGTCGGCCAAACGGCCGAACAGTGCGACCGCGGTAAAACCGATCACCTGCGTGCCCAGTAGAGAAAACGAGGTGACCTTCTTCTGCGGCTTCACCAGCACCGCCCAGCGCGCAGCGCGCAGCCAGTAACAAAACAGGATCATGGCTACGCCGACAGTGATGCGCCACCAATCCACATGCTGCAACTGGTCGCGAAAAACGCTCCACTGAAAGTGAACCCGGTTGTGGATCAACCACCCCAGTCCCCCCAGGAGAACCGCTCCCACTAGGTACATGATCCATGGATGCTTTTTCACAATGCGACTCCAAAAGGTGACCGGGCGACGGGCTCGGAACCGCTTCGCAGTTTTACTGCTTGGTTGCAGTGGTGCCAATGTGATTGATGCGCAGCTCAGCCTTTTCCAATTGCTTTCTGCGGTTGAATTCACGGATTACCCGCGCGACATACACGCGGGTCTCGCGGTAGGGAGGCACTCCATGGTACTTATCCACCGCTGCCGGCCCGGCGTTATAGGCGGCCAGAGCAAGGGCTAGATTTTCGTGATATCTGACCAGCAAAGCATCCAGATAAGCCGTGCCGCCATTGATGTTTTGATCCGCGCTGAAGCTGTCTGCTACCCCGAGTTGCGCCGCGGTTCCAGGCATCAACTGCATCAGGCCTTGCGCCCCGGTACGGCTTACGGCATGGATGTTGCCGCCGCTTTCCGCACGCACGACACTAGCCAACAGGTCGACATCAAGATTGTGGCTGGCCCCTGCCTTGGAGATCAATTGGTGCACATCGGCATCGGTAAGCTTCGGCTCCGTTAATCCTACGATTGGCGCGGCCGGAGGCGGATCGGGAACCGTGTTGACCGAGGCAATCTCGGCCGCGTCCACTTCAACGAAGTTGCCGCTGCCCTGGCTGGTAAACAGCCGTACCTTATCGCCGGCAGCCTCCCGGTGATCACACAGAAGGTTAAAGCCGTTCGTCAAGGTCACCTCTTCGGCTGCATGCACGGCAGGGACAATCCCCAGCAAGGCCAGGACCCCCAGCCAGCTCCCGAAGCTCAACGGTTTGCTCATTGGGCAAACTCTACCACGGCGTTGCCGGCAATCTCCTCATCGCCGTTACCTTCGGCATCTTGCGTCGCCGCCGCCTGGCGGACCACCTCTTCGACGGCCAAGGCCACGCCGTCTTCATCATTCGAGGCGGTTACTTCCCACCCCCGGCGCATGGCCAGGGCCAGGATCTCCTCGCTCGCATTGGCCATTACCACCCCGCGCCCGGCATAGTCCAGCATCTCCAGGTCGTTGAGATTGTCGCCTATGGCCATAATCTGGTCCCGCTCCAGGCCGCGGATGCGGGCCAGGCTATCGAGCGCCGCGCCCTTCGAGCAGCCGGGAGGTAAGAGGTCTAGAATGCTCAGGTTGCGTGCGGCGTACTCGGTGCGGTGCATGGCAATCTGGCCCGCCACGTCGCTCAAAAGCAACTGCTTTTCCGCGGCGATCATTTCCGCGACGGTGCCGCAGACCATGCCCTGGATGGGCTCCTCGCCCGCATCGAACGCTCGCTCGATGGGCTGCACCTCAACCAGGTACGGCCGATTGGCCTCTACCCAGCGGTCAATGCGCGCATGGAGCTGCTGCAGGCTTTCGATCACCAGGGCGCCCGTCCCTTCGCGGTCGAACGTGAAGACCATGGTGCCGTAGCCGCGCAGGGCAACACACAATTGCCGGGCAGTTTCGACGGGCAGAAAGCGGCGATCCAATAGCTGTCCGTCAAAGCCGCGAACCACGGCTCCATTGGAAGAGATCATCACCGAATTCTCGTCCAAACCTACCTGGGCGATCAGGGGCATAGCGAACGCCTGCCTACGGCCGGTAGCGATAACAATTTCAATGCCGGCGGCCTCGGCCTCTTGCAACGCCGCGCAATTGCGGGGACTGATCCTGGGCCCGGTCGAGGGCATAAGAGTGCCGTCGATATCGATTGCAATTAGCTTTATGCTCACTCCTCTATTTTACCTGTCGCCTTCCCCCGCTGCCGCCTCCGCACCCAAATGGAAACCCTCAAATATCATGAATTTATGCCCTCGATTGCCTACCTGGAATGCTCTCGCTGCCGTACCCAAATCACCGCTCAAATCCCACAAACCCTTTGCCCTCAATGCGGGGGGGTGGTTTTTGTCCGTTATGACATGGCCGCGCTGCGCCAGTCGGCTTCCCGGGAGGGTATCCAGGCAAGGGCCACAGCCGCCCCCACCTCCCTGGGCATGTGGCGTTATGCCGCCGTGCTGCCCGAAGCGGAGCCGGTTACACTGGGCGAAGGCTTCACTCCCATGCTGCGCAGCCGCCGCTATCCCAACCTCTTCCTCAAGGAGGAGGCGGCCAACCCAACCGGCACTTTTAAGGCACGAGGGCTTTCTATGGCTGTCACCATGGCGCGCCATTACGGCTTGAAAAAACTCGCCGTCCCGTCCGCCGGTAACGCCGCCGGCGCTCTGGCGGCCTACGCGGCAGCCGCCGGCATAGAGGCCCATATCTTTATGCCCCGCGACGTTCCCTTGGCCAACTACCTGGAAGCCGTGGCCTACGGCGCAAAGGTAACGTTGGTGGATGGCCTGATCTCCGATTGTGCCCGCATCGTCGCTGAACGCAAGGATGCCGAGGGCTGGTTTGACATCTCCAGCCTGAAGGAGCCGTTTCGCGTGGAAGGCAAGAAGACGATGGGCTACGAGTTGGTGGAGCAGTCGGGCTGGCAATATCCCGATGCTGTCTTTTATCCCACGGGCGGAGGAGTTGGGCTGATCGGCATGTGGAAGGCCTTCGAGGAGATGGAAACTCTGGGCTGGGTAACCGGCCGGAGAAGACCCAGGATGATCGCGGTGCAAGCCTCGGGCTGCGCTCCGGTGGCCAAGGCCTTCCGGCAAGGTGAGCGTGCTTCGCAAATGTGGCCCAACGCGGCCACCTTCGCGGCCGGCCTGCGTGTACCCAAGCCTTACGGGGATGCGCTTATCCTCGACATTCTGCGCCAGTCGGAGGGACTTGCCCTGGACTTCGACGATCAGCGGATTCTCACCTCGCTGCTCGACTGGGCACGCCATGAAGGGCTGTTTCTCTCTCCTGAAGGGGCTGCAGCCACAGCAGCTTACGATCACCTGATCGCGAACGGATGGCTTTCGCCTGAGGATAAGGTGGTGATTTTCAACACCGGAGCCGGTCTCAAATACGCCGACGTGACGGCCGCAGCCATGAACCTGAAGCTTCCCGAACCGTCTCACCACAGCCGGGGGCAAGTGGAAAGGGACCACCGAGGTTTCAGTCTTCCGGCGCGGCATCGCGCGGGCGGAATCATCACACCTCAGTGAGGGCGGCGACGTTGCGGGTCTTTTTGGCAATCGTTGCCCGAGCTTGGCTTTCCCGTATCTTGAAACCCATGGAAGTGCACTTCTCCCCGGAGACGGAAAAGAAGCTCAAGGAACTCGCGGCGCTGAGCGGACGCGGGACGGCCGACGAACTTGTGCAGGATGTCGTAGCAGGTTACTTCGATGAGCTTGCTCATACTCGGGAAATGCTCACCGATCGGATCGCTATGACAACCTGAAAAGCGGTGGTGTGGAACCGATCCCAGGCGAGAAGATTGTTGCCCACTTTGGTGAAAAGAGCGCAGCCGCGCGTCGTTCAGTTCCCGGTTCATGGCCGGGTACTCCTTCCACCCAGATGCCCTCTTTGACCTGAACGAGATTTGGGAATACGTCAGCGCGGACAATCTAGCCGCTGCCGAACGGTTGATTGCGGAAATTTTGGAATCTATTGAAGCGCTTGTAGCCTCTCCAAATCGCGGCCGGAGACGGCCGCACCTGACATCACAGCCTCTGCGCTTCATTGTCGTTCGTGAGTATCTGATAGCTTACGCGCCAGAGGAAAACCGTTATGGGTCGTGCGGTTATCCACGGACGGCGGAACCCCCGCCTAATGGCCGCGATTCTTAAATATAGAAGTGACTAGATGTTCACCTATTTCTTTCCCGTAAATAGAAGAACACCGCCGCCGAGGATGGCAACCACGCCCAGGATCGGCGGTAACGGCACCGTGTTTGTTTCTTTTTTGGAGGCCTGAATGGGCCCCAGATCAACCACCTTCTTCTGGTGTGTGTATGTGAATCCGCCGTAAGCCAGCGCAAGCACACCCAGAACGATCAGTACTATTCCTAACGCTTTCATTTGTACCTTTCACAGTTCGTTGCAAAACACTAAGGCAGGTCGGTCCTCTTGAGCGCATCCCTTTCAGCAGTGGTTTCCCGCTCGGCCGCTATCTCGCCCTTGGACGTTTCTCGCGGATCCGCGCAGTCAGATCCTTGGCGGCATCCTTCACGTCGCCCCACGCCTGGTGTGCTCCACCTTTAACCTGATCGAATTGGCCTTCGGCCTTCAGGCGTTGATCACCCACCAGCGCACCAAGGGCCTCCTTGATGCGGCCTCCGACTTTCTCCAAACCGCCCTTTACATGCTCTTCGCTCATCGGCTTCCCTCGAACGGGTAGGATGCCGGCTTTACGGAAGGAGGTTGCTCACTTTGCTCTGAACCGGGGGCGAGTAACGGAGGGGAATCAGCTCAAGCGCGCAACGTGAAGTGCGGAAAGCGAGCTGACATGTTCGATGCTGACAGAATTCCCTTGCGTGTAATACAACGCGATCGCAATCAAGAGCAACACCGCCAAAAGCGCTATCACCAGGACCAGGTATCGCAACATTTCCTTCTTGTGTCTTGCGGCCTGGGTCGGCTTAGCGACCACGGCACACTTGATCGGCTCGCTCATGTCGACACGATGCGGGTGTTCTATACCTGCAATGATTGGAACTTGCATGAGCGTCCTCCCTTCTTACACTTGAATAGACGTTGGAAGCACCCCGGAGGTTGTGTCGATCGGCAAACAGGGTGTGCCTTTGGAGTAATCGCACAGTGCAACACGGTGGCGTTGCGAGCCGCCTGGGCACGGCCGCAAACGGTAACTGCCTGATTGCTCTAGAATAGAGAAGTGAAGCAAGAGTTAGCAGAAGAAGCGCCAATCGGCGTTGCCGGTGCCGTGGGCAATGCTTCGGGAGTGCTCGAGCCGCGCACGCGTATTGGCTTTGTGAGCCTGGGTTGTCCAAAAAACCTGGTCGACAGCGAAGTCATGATGGGCTTGCTCGACCAGGCCGGCGCAGAGATTACCAATCGTCCAGAGACGGCAGACATCCTGGTCGTAAACACCTGCTCATTCATCGATAAAGCCAAGCAGGAGTCGATCGACACCATCCTTCAGATGGCCGAGCACAAGATATCGGGCAAAGCACGCAAGTTGATCGTGGCCGGCTGCCTGGTGGAACGCTATCGCGACGAAATCCGTAAGAACATGCCTGAAGTGGATGCCGTGGTCGGCACCGGAGAGTTGGAGGCAATTCTGGCCGCCTCCGGGCTGCAAGCGCCTCCGCCACCGAGTGATCAGCCGCAGCTCTTTTCTATTCTGCGCAGCGACGGGGGCCAGAACGTGGCTTCGCGCGCCGAAGGCGATCTGCGCGAGTCTCAGGGACGTTTTGGGCGCGAAACGTGGGACGGCGCGCAGCCGAAACTTCCCCAGTATCTGTACGACCACACCACGCCTCGCATGTTGGCGACGCGAAAATCTTCGGCATACATCAAGATCGCTGAAGGCTGCGATCATCCTTGCAGCTTCTGTATCATCCCCAATCTTCGCGGCAAGTTTCGCTCCCGGCGTTTTCCCTCCGTAGTCGCTGAGGCCGAACAGCTGGTCGCCCAGGGCGTGCGCGAACTCACCCTGATAGGCCAGGACACCACCTGTTACGGCGAAGACCTCGGTATGAAGGATGGGCTGGCGCAACTCCTGGACAGCTTGGCCCAAATCCCAAACCTCAAGTGGCTGCGTTTCCTGTACGCGTATCCCAATAAGATCACGGGGCGCCTGCTCGACACCATGGCCCAACATGATGTGATCTGCAAGTACCTTGACATGCCTCTTCAGCATGCCGCGGGCCCGGTACTGAAGAGCATGCGGCGCGGCGGCAATGCCGAGATCTTTCTTAAGACCATCGAGCGGGTGCGTGCGACCGTGCCCGGAGTAGCCATCCGAAGTACCTTCATCACTGGATTTCCAGGCGAAACCGAATCCGACTTTACTGTTCTCAGCGACTTCGTCCGCGCCGCCAAACTCGACTGGCTAGGGGTTTTCAGTTACTCCGACGAAGAAGGCTCCGGAGCCTTCCACCTGGGGGATAAAGTGCCCGCTCGGACCATCGAGTCGCGGCGTCGTTCCCTGATGCGCCTGCAACAATCGATCAGCCGCAAATCCAGGGCAAGCCTCGTAGGCCGCACCTTTGAGCTCTTGGTCGAGGGTGCTTCGGAGGAAACTCGGTTGTTATGGGAGGGTCGCACGGAGCATCAGGCCCCGGAGATCGACGGCAAGGTCTATGTCAACGACTTTGGCCCCTTTGACCAGCTGAACCCCGGGCATTTTTACCAATGCGAGATTACTGATTCGCAGGATTACGATCTGGTAGGCAGAATTATGCCGAATGACTTCAAGGAAACGAAGAGATGAGTCCCTCGGGGAAAAAACTTAAAAGCCTACGCTGTCCTACTTGCGGACAGCTTGTCACCATGAACGATCCGGATTTTCCCTTCTGCAGCGAGCATTGCAAGACCATCGACCTGGGGAAATGGGCCAGCGGGGTATACCGTATTTCCTCGCCGGTGCTCGATCCCGATCTGCTGGAAGAGATTGAAGGGATGCGGCCTCGCTCGTCCGGCGATGAGTGATGGGGCAGTAGGCAGAAAGACAGGGTGGGCTTGGGCTGTGGGGACTTTTCTCGGCGCCGGGCTGCTCCGGCCCGGTCCGGGAACTTGGGGGTCTGCCGCTGCCGCTCTGCTCTGGCTGGCAGCCGGCACGGGCTGGCATATAGCTCCAGGGCCGCTGGCATGGTTTACGCTGGCGTCAGCGATGGCCGCCCTCGCGATCGGGATTCCCGCCGCCACGCGCATGGAGCAGGAGAGCGGGCGAGAGGATCCCGGACATGTGGTGATCGATGAGGTCGCCGGGCAATGGATTGCCTTGTTTCATTCGCGCGTAAACTTGAGTCACTTGCTGGCCGGATTTCTGTTCTTCCGTTTATTTGACATCGTGAAACCATGGCCTGCCAGACAGCTCGAGGGCTTACCCGCTGGCTGGGGAATCATGCTCGATGATGTCGCTGCGGGCGTGTATGCTTTGCTGTTGATGCAGGCGCTGCAACACTGGATTGGTTAAGGATTCAGCCGATGCGATTCTCCAAGGAGTCACCTATTCCGAACTCACCCAGGATCGATGCCGCGATGCCGGATGCAGCGCTCCCGGGCGGTGAAGTCGAAGTGCGCGGAACCCAATTGGGCGCCGTGCGCTCTCGGCTGCCGGTGGCCGTGCTCGACGGGATTCTGGCGCCGGTTCTGCTCAGCCGTTCCAATCGGATGATCGTTCGCATTCCCGAGGATGTGCAGACCGGGAGACTCGAGATCCGGCAAAACGGACAATCAAGCAATACGATTCGCCTCAAAATCGCCCGCCTTCTGGCTGGAAATCTGCATCCTGTCGGCAATCCGGCAGTGGATGCCGACGGCAACATCTTCTCCACGGATTCCGGTCCGAGGGGGCAAAAGACCGCGGTTTCGGTCTACCGCATCACCCCGGCGGGAGAAATGCAACCCCTGGTGAGCGGGATTACGAACGCTACCGGGCTGGCGCTTGATTCCCAGGGCTACTTGTACGTCTCCTCCCGGCTGGACGGCACCGTACACCGCGTCTCTCCCCAGGGCGCGTCCTCGCTCTACGCCGAGGGCATGGGCATCGCTACCGGGATCGCATTCGATTCCGCCGGCAACCTCTATGTGGGCGACCGCAGCGGAACCATCTTCAAGATCTCCCAGGACCGGCAGATCTTCGTCTTTGCCACCCTGGAACCCAGTATTGCTGCTTATCATCTTGCCTTCGGGCCGGATGGAACACTCTACGTCACCGCTCCCAGTACCTCCAGCTATGACTCGATCTATGCCATCGATCAAGCCGGCGTGGTGCGGGTCTATTACCGGGGATTGGGCCGTCCGCAGGGATTGGCCTTCGATGTCGCGGGCAACGTGTATGTCTCTGCCTCCTTCCACGGCACGCGCGGAATCGTCTGCATCAGCCCGGCGGGAGAACCCTCGGTGGTCCTTGCCGGCTCCGGCATCGTGGGGCTGGCGTTCGTGCCGGGCGGCAACGCGATCCTGGCTGCCAATGGCGCGGTCTATGATGTACCGTTGGGCATCGAAGGCGTGCGCCTGTCGTAAAGGCGTTTGGCCGCGTTCCCAGGCCGGAATACCAAATTCTTAGTGGAAACAGGCAGGCATTGAAGTCGGGATGAATTGCGAAATTATTGCTATTGGTTCAGAACTGCTTACGCCCTACAGGCAAGACACAAATTCACTCTTCCTCACTGACCGGTTGCTGCAGCTCGGGGTAAACGTGGTTTTCAAAACCATCGTTGGGGACCGCCTGGGGCACCTCGCCAGCGCGATTCGCATTGCGCTGGGACGCACCGACATCGTGATCACCATGGGCGGCCTGGGCCCGACGGAAGACGATCTGACCCGCCAGGCGGTTGCGGAGGCATTGGGCATTCGCCTGCGACGCCATCCGGAAATTGTCGGTGCGCTCTATGCGCGCTTCGCCGCCCGCCGGGCGCAGATGACGGAAAACAATGCTCGCCAAGCCGACGTGCTTGACGGCTCAGTGGTGCTCGAGAATGGCCGCGGCACAGCTCCCGGGCAATGGTTGGACACCGTCTATGGTGACCATCGCAAGCTGGTCATCCTGCTGCCCGGGCCACCCTCGGAAGTGAAGGCCATGTTTGACGACCAATGCATGGACCGGTTGCGCGCCGTAGTTCCCAGGCGAACCATCGCCACCCGCACGCTCAAAATTGCCATGATTGGAGAGTCGCAGGCCGACGCGCGCATCGCGCCGATCTACACCAAGTACAAGGACGTGGACACCACTATCCTTGCGCACACCGGCGACATCACGCTTATCCTAAGCTGCTCCAAGGGCGACCAGGAGGTGGCCCAGGCGAGGGTAGATGAGCTGGCGGGAAGGATCGAAGAAGAGCTGGAAGAGTATATCTACTCGTCGCAAGGCGAGTCCCTGGAACAGATCGTTCTTTACTATCTGGGCATGCATGCGTCTACGCTGGCGGTGGCGGAGAGTTGCACCGGAGGCCTGGTCGCGGAGCGCCTGACCAGCATCAGTGGTAGTTCGCGATCGTTTCTCGGAGGAGCGGTGGTTTACAGCGATCGGCTCAAGAGCCTCTTCGCCGGCGTTCCTCCGTCCATGATCGAAGCTCACGGCGCGGTCAGCAAGGAAGTAGCCGTCGCGCTCGCCGAGGGGATTCGCAATAAGACGTCTGCAACCTTTGGTGTCGGTGTCACCGGCATCGCCGGTCCCGGGGGTGGCTCGGAAGAAAAGCCCATCGGCCTGGTCTACGTCGCGGTTGCCGATGGCAAGCAGACCGATGTGGTGGAACGGCGCTTTGGCGGGGACCGGGAACATATTCGCGCCTGGACCAGCCAGCAGGCCCTCGATCTGGTCCGCCGCAAATTGAAGTGAAGATGCGTCGACCGAGGCTCAGACGGGAAGAAACAATTTCAGGCGGGGCAGGCATCCACGGCCTCGGCCTCGCTGTCATAGACCTTGAACAGGCTCAGGATACCCACCATTTTGAAGGTCTTGGCCGCAAAAGGAGAGGGGCTGACTAGCTTGGCGTCCCCGCCCACCTTCTTGGCCTGGCGCAGAGCATCAACGATGGCGCCGATCCCGCTGGAATCGATGTAGGGCATCGCGGAAAGGTCCAGGAGCAGGTGAATGTGTCCGCTATTGAGTGCGCCTTCGACGGCCTCGTCGAGCTGCTTGACACCTTCTCCATACTTGAGCGGGCCCTTCAGCTTCAGGCAACAAATGGTTCCGCTCTGTCGAATATCAAGATCCACGGCATCCTCTCCCGGTCAAGAATTTGCTTTACACCAAAAATACCGCTTGCTAGTCTCCGACCAGATTAACAATCAACCTATCCTGCCATAAACGTCAAGCAGACAACAGGCGCATGAAGACTGAAACCGGCAGCCGGCTGAACAGCGAGCACTTCTCGGAGTTAGTCCAGTCCCTGCTTGCCACGCCCGAGGTCGCCACCCGCGCCGCGTTGCTGGCCGACGCCGTACGCAAGGCGCTCCCCGGCAGCGCTTGCGCACTCTATAGCCTGCGATCGACTGCTGATGACGCCTCGTGGACGGCCCTCGGCGTATCCGACGAGATTTCAGTGGTGAATCCAGCAATCGCGGCTACCGCACCGCTCTTCGCTCCCTTGCTGGCATCGCCAAACCCCACTGTCTACTCCGCCAGCCAGGTGGCCCGCGAAGACTACGCCCACATTCACGTAGTTCGCACGATACGGTCCATCGGTTACTTGCCCTTACTGCGGGAGCAAGAGCTGGTTGGGACCTTCGAGATCGTGAGCTTCAGCGAGCCGCTCACCGAGACCGCATTGCAGTCCCTTGAAGGGCTGGCACAACTGGCCGTGACGGCCCTTGGGTCAGCCGAGCAATACGAGGAGCAACGGCAGAATCTACTCGATTCCATCCACCGCTTGACCCAGCTTTATGACCTGGAAAAATCGCTCAACGAGACGCTCGATTTCGAGCCCCTGCTGGAACTGATTCCGGTCAAGGTAGCCGCGATGTTGCCTTGCCAGGCCATCCACTTATGGATGTTCGATGGCGGCCGGCTGCGTATAGTCTCCACTTGGGGAGAGGACGAAACGGCTGAAGTAGGCGCCACCGAGGGGGCGGGCGAAGGCTATGTCGGGGATATGGCGGAAGAAGGCGTGCCGCTCTTAATCGACGATCCTGACGACCCTCGGCTGGTAACTCGCAATCAGCGCGCCCCCGACGGCCAGCCGGTTACCAATGCGCTCATGGTGCCGCTCATCGAGCATGCGCAGGATGGTAGCGGGGAGAGCGAGCTGGGCGTACTCGAGGCCATCAACAAGACGGGGGGCGCGGGCTTCACGGACGATGACCTGTTCTTTATGAACAGCATGTCGGAGACCGTGAGCAGCGCGCTCAAGAACGCCAGCCTGATGCATGCCGAGCGCAAGCTGGAGATCCTGGAAGCCCTGGTCCACGTCAGCTCCGAGATTACCTCCACACTTCGGCTCGACCGCCTGCTGCAGATTATTGTCAACAGCCCGCAGTCAGTGCTGCCCTTCGAGCGTTGTTCGATTGCCCTCGACAATCGCGGCCGGTTGCAATTGAAGGCTGTCTCCGGAATGGCCAACATTCCAACCGGCGACATCCAGGTGGAGCACCTGCGCGCGTTGCTGCAATGGCTTTCCACCCATGATCGCCAGCTGCTAATTCGCCAGCATGCGGAAGAGCCCGAGACCGGGGATGCACAGGTGCGTACCGCGGTCGGCAAGCACTTTGAGGCCAGCGGCTATCGTGCTCTCTACGCGCTTCCGCTGGCCGATGACCAGGGCCGGGTAGGATTGCTGCTCTATGAAAGCGCCGACCCGGATTTTCTCGAGGTAGCGCACATCGAGATGATCAAGGTTCTGGCCGGGCAAACCACGGTAGCCATCCGCAACGCCCTGCTCTACCGGGAAGTGCCGCTCATCGGCCTGCTTGAGCCGCTGGTGCAGCGGAAACAGGCCTTTCTGCGTAGTGACCGGAAGCGCCAAGGGATGATGTTGGGAACGGTGGCGGCGGTGATCCTGTTGCTCATCTTCTGCCCTCTGCCGCTACGCGTTAGCGGCACAGCCGTGGTGGCTCCGCAGTCGGTCGTCACCCTCGCTGCTCCCGTCGAAGGAACGATTGCGAACGTCTATGCCCGGGAAGGCCAGCATGTGAGCCGTGGAGAGGTTCTGGGAACCATGGACGACTGGTCGTGGCGTAATCAGCTGACGGCGGCGCAGGCCAAGTACGAAGCGGCCATGTTGGCCATGCAGGGTGACCTGGCCCGCCACTCCCCGCAAGCGGGGGAGGACCGCACCCAGGCCGACTTTCTCCGTGCGGAAATGGAGCGGACACGGTTACGTATTGCCAATGCCCAGCTTCGCTCCCCGATCGATGGCATTGTGATGACCCCCGATCTGCAGAACGCGGTGGGGGAACACCTCGATGCCGGCGCGGCCTTCGCCCAGGTGCTGAACCTGGCGAGCGCGAGGATCAACATTGCCGTGGATCAGGAAGATGCCAAGCTGGTGCAGGCCGGGCAGAGGGCCGCCATCAAGCTGAATAGCTTCCCCGCGCAAACCCTGCACGGCCAGGTCTTCAGTATCAGCCCCGAAGCACAGGCCAATGGGGAGGGCCGTGTCTTCTACGCCCATGTGCTGGTGTCCAATGGCAACGCGGAACTGCGCACTGGCATGGACGGCCGGGCCAAGATCTCCGCCGGATTTCGACCAGCAGGGTTCGTTTTACTGCGGGCGCCTGCTTTATGGCTCTGGAAACAGCTGTGGGATTGGATCGGTTGGTAACCATGCCGCGAAATCGGTTTAAAGGTCACCGTAGCGCGTGCGCATGGATCGCGGCCGCAGTGCTGTGCTGCCTAGGCGGGTTCGATCTTGTGGGGTGTAGCCAGGGGCCCGTGGCCCCAGCCTCCCAGCCAGGGATGGTTTCACCGCCAACGTCTGGCGGGCCCGGGGAGCCGGTGGCCGCCGCATCCTCACCCTTCGCAGGCGCGTCCGCCTACTTGACGGGACCAGACGCGCCTCCCCATCCCCCCAGCCCGGCAACGAGCGAAGCGCGCAACTTCAGCACCGTCGGCCCACTGGTCGTGGAACAACAGGCCGACGTCGTAGCCGAACGCGACGGGCGCATAACCTCGGTGAGTGTTGAGATTGGCGATCATGTCCGCCGCGGAGACGTGCTGGCGCTGCTGGACGATCGCACCCTGCAGGCAGCGCGCGCGGAGAAGGCGGCTAGAATTGATTCCCTGAGGGCCCAGGTACAGTCCTGGGAGGCCGAGCAAAAAAGCAACGAGGCGGATCTGCGGCGAGCCGATGCCATGCGCGCGGAGAAAATACTCGATGACGAGGACTGGGAGCATGTGCAATATAAGCTCACCGAAACCAGGTCCCAGGTAGCCCGTTACAAGGCCGAGGAACTCGCCGCCGAAGCCGAGCTGCGCGTCGCCGATATCGAGCTCGCGCAATCACGCATCACAGCCCCCTTCGACGGCGTGGTTGGCCGGCGCTCGGTACATGAGGCGCAGGCAGTGAAAAAGGGCGATGCCCTATTCTGGATCACGGCCCAGGCGCCTCTCCATATTCTTTTCACCGTGCCTGAATCTGCCATGGCCGCGTTTCCTCGCGGCGCAAGACTTGAGCTCACCACCACCGACTACCCGCATCTCAAACAGCCGGCGGTCGTCTTCCGCGTGAGCCCCGTCGTCGATCCGGCGAGCGGCAGTATCGAAGTTATCGGCAATCTCGAGAAGCCATCGCCGCTGCTCAAGCCGGGCATGTCGATGCAGGTGAAGCTGAGCCCGCGATGAACCTGAGCGAGGCACTCGACGCAGCTTTACCCGAGATCCCCCGTACCAGGCTCTCGCGCAAGAACCCGCCGCGCATCGATCCCGACCTGATCATTCGCGAGGATGTAACCGACGGCGAGCCGATCGTCGCGGTCTACCAGAGAAGCACAGCCAATTTAATGCGTCTGAAACCGACGCAATGGCAACTGGCCCGCCTCTTCGACGGAGTGCGTACTTACGAAGATATCGCGGCTGCCTTCGAGGCTGAAACGGGAATCCCGCTTTCTGCCGATGAAGCTCGGACTTTTGCCGAAAACATGGATGAAAGCGGCTTCTGGTACAAGGACCCTCAGGAAAAGAATATCGCCATGAATGAAAAGCTCGCGGCCCAGCGCAGTCGCCGCGTGCACAGCGGTTCAAGCTTCAATGTGGCGCACATACAATTCACCGCGTGGGATCCGGACCGGTATCTCACCCGGCTCGACCAGAAAATTGGAAAATACGTCTTCAACCGTTGGATGGTCCTGGCGGCGGTGCTGCTATTTCTCTTTGAAGCCATCGTCTTCATCGTCAAGTGGAACGTCATCGGTCCGGACATACCGATCTATTACGACTTCAGCAAGAAGACGTTTTCCGATCTGGTGGAGTTCTGGTTCATGCTGATGGCAATCGGTTTTATTCATGAAAGCTCGCATGGACTCACCTGCAAGCATTACGGCGGCGAAGTCCATAGCATGGGTCTGATGTTTCTTTACCTGACACCTTGCTTTTATGTCGACGTGACAGAGTCCTGGATCTCCGGCAGCCGTCTGCAGCGCATGGCGACCATCATCGCTGGAATATGGATTGAAATGATGCTCTGCAGCGTCGCGGTGATGATTTGGACCAACACGCAGGCGGGGGAGTGGATTCATGAATTCTGTTACAAGCTCATTCTCCTTACCGGAATTGCCGTGGTCGTCATCAATCTCAACCCCCTCATCAAACTCGACGGTTATTATTTCTTCACGGAATGGGTGCGGGTCCCCGATCTCAAAGAACGCTCTACTTCCTTTCTCATAGGTTGGATTCAGCGGCATATCTTTCGCCTCGACGTGGATGTTCCTGTGGTATCGAGACGGCGGGTGCCGCTTTTCGTGGTCTATGCGCTGGTTTCCGGCGCATACAGCTACATGCTCCTATGGGTCTTCGTCCGCTTCAGTTACAACGTCTTCTTCCACTGGTTCGCGGAGCTCGCCCTGGTGCCGGCGGCGGTGCTGGCGTTTGTCATCTTCCGCTCGCGGCTGCGCGGGCTCAAGAACTTCATCCTGAGCTTCTGTCGCACCAAATCGGGCGTGGGCGCCTTCCGCATCACCCCGATGCGCGCGGTGTTGGGAATCGCCTTACTAGCTCTGCTCTTTGCGCCCATTATGCGCGATCGTTTGCGTGGCTACTTCGTCATTGAGCCCAGAGAAACTTACCAGCTGCATGCCGGGGTTCCAGGAAAGGTGCTCGCCGTCTACGTAAAGGAGGGCGATGCGGTACGCAGCGGGCAGGTGATGGCCCGGCTGCTGAGTCTGAACCAGGCCAGCGACAGCGAAGGGGCAGCAGCCCAAGTCGCTTCCTCGCAAGCCCAGGTCTTCTCTGCCGAGCTCCAACATTCCGGTCTGGGTCAGGCGCTGGCTGCGCAACAGGCTGCGCGCCGTAGCAGCGTGATCGCAGGCGAGGAGGGCGCACAGCTGGCCGTACGTGCGCCCGTCGCCGGCGTGGTCGCGACCGCGGACCCCGGGAATCTCCTGAATCGTGATGTGAGCACAGGGGAGACGCTGCTGACCATCGTCGATCCATCGCAACTGGTAGCGAGGTTGTATCTTCCGGTCTCGGAGATGGATCGCATCCGGGTGGGGGATCCGGTCTCCTTGCAGCTGCCGTCTCAGTTCTCTGAAATCCATGGTCGGCTGGGGACGATCGAGGGCTCAGCGCTGCCACTACCGCCCGGGCTCATCGCCGACCAGGAATACAAGGGCATAGCCCTCCCGACCTTCTACAGCACGCGCCTGCCAGTGGGAGAACAACGGGACGGCATGCGGCCAGGCATGAGCGGAGAGGCCAGAATCTTCGGCAGGCGCCGTAGTCTTGCCGCCCGGATGATGACGTCGTTTGGCAACCTGCTACACACCCACTTCTGGTAGACAAACGGCAGCCGCGCGCAGATTTAGATTTGAGACCGGTGAAAAATTCAACCCAAACAGACGGGCGACAACGGTGAGGTACCGTTGTCGCCCTATTCCATGCAGATTGGCCCCGCCTAGCTTAATCTCCTCAGCGTTGTCAGCTTCGCCATCGAAAGCTTGGCGGTAGCCAACTTGGCCACCGCTAACTTTTTCGCCTCGGTCGACTTCGCCGGCGGCTCGGGCTTTCTGCCGCTGGTGCCGCCGGCTTCGTTAGGCTTCGAAGCAGCGGCCCCGATGAGCGATTTCTTTTTTATAGCCATATCCACTTACCCATTCAGGGCGGAACCCGCCCAGTCCTGAGTTTCACTCGTCCAACCTGAAACTGCGATCAGAGAGCGATCTCAGTTTGCGCCCTTCCCGATACCACCGCGAGCGGCAACAACCTTGCTGGCTGCAGGCTTGCTGGTGTCAACCTTCGACTTGGTGGAATTGCTCTTGGTTGCGGGTGCATTCTTCTTGCTGACGAGAGATTTCTTTTCCATAGCCATTTCGGTTTCTCCGGTATTAATTTAACTGCTTTACGCAATAGCTGTTGCAAGCAGATGGCCAAACTGCGCGTGCCCCGGGTAGGCCAAAAACCGCTGAAAAACAAGCCAAAGGAATGCAATCGTCTCGGTTTTGCGTGCCAGATGGCTCGTCCGGAACCGCCTAGGGGTTAAATTTTAACCCCCATGGGTTAAATAATTAACCCTTAGCGCATTTTTGAGCCCCAGAGCGAGTATTTGCGGCACAGATACTTCATTCGCTGGGAGTCAAGGTGCAGCAGCCGTGCTGCGGCAGCCTTGCTGCCGTCGGAGCGCCGCAGCGCCGCTTCCAGCAGCGCCACCTCCAGCTCCCGTATCTCGTCGTCGAAGCGGACTCCCTCCGGTGGCAGCAGAATCGCCTCGTGGGCGGTAACACTGTGCGCCAGCAGCTGCTGTGGCAGATGTTCGAGCCCGATGCTTGGGCCCGGAACCATAATGACCAGCCGTTGAATCAGGTTCTCCAACTCGCGCACGTTGCCGGGCCAGGAGTGTTCCTCGAGCGCAGCCAGGGCGTCGGGCGTCAGGCGCTTTTGCTCGAGGCCGTTAGCCAGCAGGTGCACGCGCAAAAAGTAGTCGGTAAGCAGGGCGATATCGCCTGCTCGCTCGCGCAACGGCGGTAGATGGATCGGCACCACGTGAATGCGGTAATAGAGGTCCTCACGAAACTTACCGTTGCGCGCCATCTCTTCCAGGGGCTCGTTGGTCGCGCAGATCAGGCGAAAATCGATCTTCCGGCCCTGCCGTCCCCCCAACCTCTGAACCTGCCGGTCTTCGAGCACCCGCAGCAGCTTGGTCTGCAGCGGCAGCGTTAAGGTTGCGATCTCATCGAGGAAGAGCGTGCCCCCATCCGACAGCTCAATCTGCCCCGGCTTCGACTCGTGGGCGCCGGTAAATGCTCCCTTCTCGTGACCAAAGAGCTCCGACTCGATCAGGTTCTCGGGCAGGGCAGCGCAGTTCAGGCTAATGAAAGGCTTGTTCCGCCTGCTGCTGAGGGCAACTATGGCACGGGCCACCAGCTCTTTGCCGGTGCCGCTCTCTCCGCGCACGATCACGTTGATGCGGCTGTCGGCGACCTGCGAGATCGCGTCGTAGACGCGGCGCATGGCTTCGCTCGCTCCCACCAGGTCGTGAAACTTGCTGCGCTCCAGCACCTGTTGCTGCATGCGCGCGCGTTCCATCTCCTCGATGCGTGCTTCCAGCGTGGTTTTGAGCACCAGGCGCAGCTCAGAAAGATCAATTGGGCTATGGAAGTGAGCGTCGCTGCCTGCTTCGATTGCCTGCTTCTCCACCCCGCGTGCGCGCGAGCGGCTGAGCGAGATCAGGACCAACCCACGTTCCAGGATGCGTAGCTCGCGCAGCACCCGGACGCCGGCATGGGCCTCATCGCCCTGGGTATCGATATCGACCAGCACCGCCTGGGCCCGTTGTTCGCGGACCCAAATTGCGGTATCGCCATAGTGGTTGCGGTGGCGCACCCGGTACCACGGCGCCAGTTCCGCCTCGATCTCCCCCTGAAAGTCCTCATCCGCGGTAATAAGGCAAATCGCGGGCAGGGTCTCATCAGCCAAGCTGGTCGAATGATGCGGATTGGGCATGTGTCAGTTCATTCTACGGAGCAGGGCAAAAAAAGAAACAGCAGCTCCCTCCGCTCCGCTCATTGTCCCCAAATCTGCTGCAGGAAGAGATACCGGTCACGATGCGGATCCGGAGCGGCTCCAGGATCCGGGCTCAGGCGCATTACCTGCCATCTGCCCGCCGCATCATAGGCTGGCCAATTCGGCGCTCCGGCACCGTTTGGATCTCCGGTCCGGGCAAAATTCGTCCAGAAGGCCTGCATCAGCTCGGAGAGCTTGTAGTCCTCCGGCGTGAATGCAGCTCCCTTTCGCGAGTCGAGGTTGCCGAAGACATACTCGATTTCGTCGGAGTGGAACGCCCCTGCAGAGGCTGGATGGAAGGGGTCCCCCGACGAGGGCTGCGCGAATAAATAACGATAGGCCGGGGCGCGACCCGTCTTTACCTGCGCCTCCAGCCAGGCCCAGGTCGAGTACACCAGGAAGCGGTCGCCGGCAAAGTCCTCCGCGACACGCAGCGCCTCAGCATCATCACTGGCGTGGTAAGCCTTGAGAAAGTCATCGGCCTGCGGGCCGAATTCCTTTACCGCCGTGGCTCGAAGGCCCTCCACGGTACCCTGTTCCGGATGCCTCAGAACTCCACCGCTGGATTCGTCCTGGTTCCAACCGGCAAGCAAAGGCACGTGGGATTGATTCCCAGCGGCGAAGATGGCGGGGACGCTTTGCGGCAAAAAGTAGCCGTCTGTATCGGGTTCGAAAGGAACTTTGCCAAGATCCTTCCGGGTTGCCAGCTTCAGGATCGCATCGCTGCTTGCCGCGCGCAGCGCAGCGAGGCTACTGTCGCCGCCAGCGCGGCGGAGATAGTCCTCGTTTAACTTCTCGGCCTCTTGCAAGGGCGGAAAAGCCAACTCCTTGCTGGCAAAGGCTCCGCCGCTTTCTCCGATGGCATGCGCGAATAGACCCTTTGCCAGTGGCGACGCCATCTGCGCACTGACTGCAAAGGAACCGGCGGACTCCCCAAAGATGGTTACATTGTCCGGATCGCCGCCAAAGCGGACGATGTTGTGCCGCACCCACTGTATGGCAGCCAACTCATCGAGCAGTCCATAGTTGCCAGCTGCGTGGTGGGGATCCTCGGCGGCCAACTCATGGATGGCCAGAAAACCAAAAATCCCGAGCCGGTAATTCATGGAGACAACCACCACCCCTTTGCTGGTAAGATGTTCGCCGTCCTGGCGAGGCTCCGAGGTACCGCCGCCGGTAAATCCGCCTCCATAAATCCAGACCATCACCGGCAGTTTGCCCTTGGGTTTGGCAGCCGGTGTCCACACGTTGAGGGTGAGGCAGTCCTCGCTCTCGCCTGGATCGCGGAAGACCATGTCGTCGTAATGCTCCTGCTGGAAACATCGAGACCCGAAGGTGGTTGCCTGGCGGACTCCTTCCCATTTGGCGGCTGCTTGCGGAGGCTTCCAGCGCAACGGACCGACGGGCGGCGCCGCATAAGGGATGCCAAGAAAGTCGCGCGCCTGGCCGTCTGCGCTCATCTTTCCCTGCACCTTGCCCTGATCTGTCTTGACCATCAGTGGATTGCCCGCGTGAGCCGGCAAAGCGAAGGCCACTATCCCCGCTGCGACGCAAAGATACCTCGACATAAACCTGCTGAACATGGGCCCTAATCTACCAGATGACGGAGGCATCGTTGCCCCCGGAGTTCCTGCGTGGCTCCTTGGCGTTGGCGAACCTCATGCGGCTTTCCTTACTGAAAGCCGCACGCGCAGTAGCGTCCAGCGCTGAGTAGAGGAACTCCGGGTCTTGCCGTACAAGCGCTGCTACACTCAAACCGGACGCAACCATGTCTTTGTCTCTGATCGTAATCAGCGTCGCGTATCTGCTGGGTTCCATCCCGTTCGGTTTCCTCCTGGTGCTGCTGGTGAACAAAGAGGATATCCGTGCCAAGGGAAGCGGCAATATCGGCGCCACCAATGTTCTGCGCTCGGGCGCGAAGGGATTGGGTATCCTGACCTTTCTGCTCGACGGCAGCAAAGGTTATGCCGCAGTGGCGGTGGCAGATTTTCTGGGCCGCAACCAAGGCCCAGCGACCATGAATAACCTTGCCATCCTCGCTGGCCTGTTCGTGATTCTGGGTCATATGTTTCCTGTCTGGCTGCGCTTCAAGGGGGGCAAGGGCGTGGCCACTGCCTTTGGCGTCTTCCTCGCGCTCTGTCCCCTGGCGGCGTTGTCCGCTCTGGGAGTATGGCTCGCTATTGTTGCCCTGACGCGTTATGTCTCGCTGGCGTCGATCCTGGCTGCGGTGGTGCTTCCCTTCCTGACACTGTGGCTCTCACCGGGCAGGTACGGCTACGCCTCCGGGGCAGTTGTGTTCGTGTGCTGCTGGATAGTCATCGTGAAGCACCGGCAAAATATCCAGCGCCTCATGCAGGGCACGGAGCATGGTTTCGGCGCGTCAAGGAAAACCGGAGCATGAGCCGTATCGCCATCGTGGGCAGCGGCTCCTGGGGAACCGCTCTCGCCCTGAGCCTCGCCCGCCGCGGCGACCACTCCATCGCCCTGTGGTCTCATTCGGCAGCTGTAGGCACCTACCTACCCGGATTTCCAATTCCTCCGCAGGTCGACCCGGTGACGAATCTGGCCGCAGCCGTGGCGGGAGCAGAGATTGTGATCAGTGCGGTACCGTCACAGCATGTGCGCGCGATCTATCACGCGATGGCGCCCTTTCTTGAGCCGGGGCAAATCATCGTCAGCGCCACCAAGGGTATCGAGGACCAGACCTTTCTGCGCATGACCCAGGTCATCGAGCAGGTGTTGACCGAGTTCCGCCTGGACAGCATGCCGGCCGGCGCACTGAGCGGGCCTTCGTTCGCGCAGGAAGTGGCATCCGGCGCCCCCACGGCAATCACCATCGCTTTCGCCGAGAGCCGGCTCGCCAGCCGGCTTCAGGAGGAGCTCACCGCGCCCGCCCTGCGGCTCTACACCAATGATGATGTGATTGGAGTGGAGCTGGGGGGCGCGCTCAAGAATGTCATCGCCATCGCCGCCGGTATCGCCGCGGGGCTGGGACTGGGACACAACAGTGCCGCGGCCATCATCACCCGCGGAGTCGCGGAGATCACCCGCCTGGCGGTCGCCTGTGGAGGACGCAGGGAGACCCTTGCCGGGCTCTCCGGATTGGGTGATCTGGTGCTTACCTGCACCGGTCCGCTTTCGCGTAACCGCTCGGTCGGGGTGGAACTCGGCCGTGGACATAAGCTTCCCGCCATCCTGGCGCAGTTGCAGGGCAAAGTTGCTGAAGGCGTACGCACTACCTCGGCGGCGCTCGGACTAGCCGCAGCTCACGGCGTCGAGATGCCCATCACCGAACAGATGGCAGCCATTCTCGAGCACGGCAAGTCGCCCCAGGACGCGATCCGCGAACTGATGGCCCGGCCGGGCCGCGACGAATAGAGCAGGACTCTGTCCCTTCCCAGAACGCTACAAAGGAATTTGTCAAACGCAGGCTAGTACACTCAACTCATGCCGTATCGAGATGCCTTGTAAATGATTCAGACCCTTTTTGGCAGCCTGGAAGAACCCGAAAAAAAGAGCATATTCGGCCGCATGAAGGAGGCCGTCTCGCGCACCCGCGAGACCCTGGCCGAACGCATCGAAGACATCGTCGCCCTGACCCACGAGGTCGATGAAGCCGCCCTGGAAGAGCTGGAGATGAGTCTCGTAGCCTCGGATCTGGGTATCGGAACAGCGACCGAGATCATCGATTTCCTGCGCGAGCGGGTGAAACGACACGAGATCCGGAATGGCGCGGAGTTGAAGCAGTTACTGAAGCAGGAGATCCAATCCATTCTCGACGCTCGCGAGGAAGAGGACTTCTTCAAGCCAAAATATACGGCGCCTCCCAGGGTCATCATGATGGTGGGAGTGAACGGCACTGGCAAGACCACGACGACGGGCAAGCTGGCATTTTATTACCGCCGCCAGGGCAAGACCGTCCTGCTGGCTGCTGCCGACACCTTCCGGGCCGCGGCCATCGAGCAGCTCGAGGTGTGGGGCCAGCGCACCGGCGTGGAGATGATCAAGACCAAGCAGGGAGGAGATCCCTCCGCTGTCCTCTTCGATGGCATGCGAGCAGCCCAGGCGCGGGCCATCGATGTCCTCATCGTCGACACAGCCGGCAGGTTGCACACCAAGGACAACCTGATGGCCGAACTGAGCAAGATGAGGAGAACCGCGGAGCGCATCATTCCCAGCGCTCCCCACGAGGTCCTGTTGGTGATGGATGCGACCACGGGGCAGAATGGCCTACAGCAGGCCAGGCTCTTTACCGAATCGGCCGGTGTCACCGGCATCGTGCTCACCAAACTCGATGGCACAGCCAAAGGCGGCATTGCCGTCGCCATAGCGCGCGAACTCAAGGTCCCTGTTCGCTACGTCGGCGTGGGTGAAAAAGTGGAAGACCTTTTACCATTTGACAGCAAGGCGTTCGTAGATTCCTTACTGGGTGAATAAGAAAGATCACGATGTCAGAGATTGACCAGCAATGGATGGAGCGTGCGTTAGAGCAGGCTGAACGGTCCGTCGGTCTCGCCTCTCCCAACCCGGCCGTCGGTTGCGTGCTGGTTCGGGGCGATGCCCTGGTCGCTGAAGGATTCCACGAGTATGACCGCCGCGACCACGCCGAAATCGTTGCTCTCAAGAAGGCTGGTCCACAAGCCCACGGTGCAACCGCCTATGTGACCCTCGAACCCTGCAGCCACCAGGGACGAACCGGACCTTGCGCGGACGCGCTGATAGCCGCCGGGATCACGCGCGTGGTGGTGGCAACCGCCGACCCCAACCCGGAGGTGCACGGTAAAGGCATCGAGCGGCTTCGTGCGGCTGGGGTGGAGGTAAGCACGGGTGTGCTCGAGGAGCCGGCCCGCAGGCTTAACGACGGCTTCGCAAAATTCATCACCACCTTCCTTCCCTTAGTCACCATGAAAGTTGCCGCTACGCTCGACGGCCGCATCGCGCCCGCGGAACGCTCTGCGCGCGGTCACTTTTGGATCAGTGGCACTGAAGCTCGCGCCGAAGTGCATCGCATGCGCCACGGCGCAGATGCACTGATTGTGGGGGTGGGAACGATTCTGGCCGACGATCCCTTGCTCACCGATCGCAGCGACCTGTTGCGGCGGCGGCCATTGCTGCGGATTGTGCTGGATTCCACGCTGCGCACTCCACTGGACTCTCAGCTGGTCAAGACCGCTTACCAGGACGTGCTTATCTTTTTCAGCCATGCAGAGGTCGCGGCGCAAAAGGCACTCGAAGCGCGCGGCGTTCGCCTGCAGCAGATCGCGCATCACGGCCCGCGCGTTCCTTTGCACGCCGCACTGGTGCGGCTGGCGGAGATGCAGATCACCAGCGTGCTGCTCGAAGGTGGGGCTGAGGTCTATACGTCTGCTCTCAGCCAGGGCCTGGTGGATAAACTCATGTTGTTTTATTCGCCCAGGTTCTTAGGCCAGGCTGCGGTCCCAATGCTCAGCACGATCGACGGACTCCCCCCAATTGAGAACTATTCGCTGAAACAGTTTGGCCAGGATTTCGCGTTAGAAGCCCGCCTGCATGATCCCTGGTCCGAAGTGATCTAATTAAGCTGACATGTTTACCGGGCTGATTGAAACTACGGGCACCGTCCTCGGCGTCGAACAGCGCGACGGCGCAAGACGGATTTCCATTGCTACTCCAATCGGTGAGGACATCGCGCTGCGCACCGGCGACAGCATAGCAGTCAGCGGTGTGTGCCTGACCGCGCTCGATATCGAGCCCGGCCGCTTTTATGCCGATCTGGCTGCCGAAACGGTGGCGCGCACTTCTCTCTCTCTGCTTGCGCCGGGTTCGATCGTCAACCTTGAGTTGCCGACGCCGGCGGGAACTCCGCTCGGCGGCCATGTGGTGCAAGGCCACGTCGACGGCACAGGCACGCTGTTGAGCCTTGAGCCCGTCGATGCGCGCGCCGAACGCGCACTCGCCGATTGGTGGCTCAGAGTGGCCGTTCCCGCACCCGTAGCCCGCTACATGGTAGAAAAGGGCTCGATCGCGATCGAAGGAATCAGCCTCACGATTGCCCGATGGGAGCCAGGCACGCCTCAGGGCGACGTAGTGTCCGTCGCTATCATTCCGCACACCTATGCGCGGACGAATCTGCACCACCTCAAGGTTGGCCAGCCGGTCAACGTCGAGGCCGACGTGCTGATCAAGTTTTTGGAGCAGCGGGCTTCCATGAAGCAACAGCCGCACGAACATGGCTTCGACCTCACCGTGGACTACCTGATAGCGAACGGATACTAGGCAACTTTTGGCTTTTTTCCCGGCCCGTTCCCGGTGCTATCATCAGAATGTGCCGGGTCCTACGCGACGCAACCCCGCCAACCCCGCCAGGTCCGGAAGGAAGCAACGGTAACGGGTCAGTGCGTGCGCAGTAGGTTGCCCGGTACAAACGATAGCCCGTGATCCTGCCAGCCTACCCACTCCTCATCGATCCGATTTGCAGATGCCTTAGTTGGCACTTGCCCTGTTCACGTGCTTGTTGAGTCCTCGGCAGTTTAGTTCTGGAGAAGAACATTGAGCATCGAATTGCGTCCGCGTGCACAACGGCGCGCCAAGATCAGCGCTCTGGGAACCTATGTGCCGCCGCGCATCCTCAGCAATGCCGACCTGGCAACCATGGTAGACACCTCTGACGACTGGATCATGCAGCGCCTTGGCATCCGCGAGCGCCACCTGGTTGAGCCCGGTGTGGCGACCAGTGACATGGCGGTGGAAGCAGCGCGTCGTTGCCTGGCTCAGCGAGGCATCATGGCCAGCGAAGTAGAGGTGGTCATAGTGGCCACGGTTACGCCGGACATGCTCTTCCCCGCGACCGCGTGCCTGGTCCAGGACAAGCTCGGCGCCCATGGCGCCTGGGGTTTCGATCTTTCCGCGGCGTGCTCCGGTTTTCTATACGCCCTGCAGGTGGGCGCGAAGCTGGTTGAGTCCGGCGCTCAATCCAAGGTTCTGGTTATCGGGGCCGATACGATGTCCTCGATCATCGACTATACCGACCGTACGACTTGCGTCATATTTGGCGATGGCGCCGGGGCGGTTCTGGTCGAGCCCACCGAAGACGGCGAGATCGGGCTGATCGATTTTTGTCATGAGATCGACGGTTCCGGAGCGGCGGCCCTGAATATGCCGGCCGGCGGCAGCCTTCGCCCTGCCTCCCCCGAAACCATCGCGGCCCGCATGCACTATGTCCACCAGGATGGCCAGGCGGTTTACAAGTACGCCGTGCGCAAGATGGTGGAGACGACCAGCAAGCTGCTCCACAGCAACCACATCGATGCCAGCGACCTGGGCTGCTTTATCCCTCACCAGGCGAACAAGCGCATCATTCTTTCTACCGCCGAACGGCTGGGGCTACCGTTGGAGCGGGTGGTCATCAACATCGACCGCTTCGGAAACACCACCGCCGCCACCATACCTCTGGCCATGCAAACGGCGCTCGACGAACACCGGCTGAAGCGAGAGAGCCTGGTACTGCTGGCTTCGGTAGGCGCCGGCTTCACCGTAGGCGCGTGCCTGCTTCGCTGGGAGATGTAAGGTTCCCACGCTGCCGGGGAGTCCGGGCTATGTAGGCGGTTTGATCATGTTGGCGGCTAAGTCCGTTGTTTCATCAAGATGACCAAGATGATCAAGATAATTAATTTGATCATCTTGCTCCAAACTGCTTTTTTTTTCGTAGAGCGTTGGGACCAAGCACCTCTCTTCCCCCTTCGGCAGAACGAATGTCGGGAACGAATTGCGACGGCGCAAGGGCATCCGCTGAACGGCTATTCAGTGGTCTCTGGCCATATAGATTCGATTTGGGCTGGTTTATCGCGTAACAGCACTTTTTCGTGGTCGGAAAGCTCCAAGCAGCATGGGCATGATAAGCTCCGCCGGGGTCCTTCGACTGCGCGCCAAAAACCCTCTGTTAAGCGAGAGATCTGCGAGGCGCTTCGCTCAGAGGTTGTGACTTTATTGATTTTTGCGCTGTTTGGCAGCACCTAACCTTTTTGTTTTCAGCGTCGGCTTTTGTGTGCAACCAATAAAGTCACAAACTCTCAGGATGACGGCCTTGTGGGAGTTAAACGAAAAACATCAGTAACAAGTTAGCGCTTATGGGGCGCGGCCCTCCAACGTTCCTACAGTGGGCAAAAAGAGTGTCGCCCAGGCCAGCATCCTGCCCCATCGAGCAAAAGCATTGGAAAAAACCGTTTTCGGCCCATGTACGCCGGGGCGAACATGGGCACCCGTTCAGAACCATAGACCGTGGTTAGCTGGTTTCAGTTCGCGCTGAGCGCGGCGGCCTGGGGCACGGCTGCTTGCCTGCCCTGGCGGCGAAACTTCCAGACACCGTACAAGATGCCGGCCACCATCATGCCTAGATAGACCCACATGATGACGGTGCTCCAGCCGGACAGGTAGTGGCGAAAGGCGCGGACCATCGCCCGGCCATAGGTAGCGGCAAGCCAAGCCACCAGGGAGTAACGGAAGGCTCTCGCCAGGCCGAAGGACAGAAAAAACTTCTTGCGCGAAACTCCCAGGGCACCGGCGGCGAGCACGAAAGGCATCAGGGGGAATGGTGGGGGAAGCAGTGCGGAGGCGGTGACGGCCAAGGCGCCATTCTTCTCTACCCAGCCCGTCAGGCGGCGGGCAAATCGTTTGGGGAGATAACGATGGAGCGCTGCTTCTCCACCTTTGGCGCCTGCGCTCCAGGTAAGATACCCGCCTAAGAAAGAGCCCGCAAAGGCCGCGATGGCCGCCAACACCGGGTCCGCTCGATGAGCTACCAGGAGGATCAACAGCAGATCGGTGCTGCCAGGCAGGGGCAGCGGAATGATCGAGGAATCTATCGCCGAAACGACGAACAGCCCGATGGTGCCGAAACCCATGAGCCAGTGCAGTCCATGCGTGTTTTGGCTAGTCTTGGCCGACTTGAGGGCGTGCCCCGCCGCTCCATGCTTGCTGGATACCTGAATCATGTCCTATTGGACGCAGATTTGAGTCTAACCGTCGCAATCTCAATGGAATACCGCTAAAGCAGGTGAAGAGCGGGCGCCGGCGGAAGAGCTCCACATTCAGCAGCATAGCGGTAAAACTGGTCGAGTCCGCGGAGGCATGCGTCATCCAATATGTAATGAATATTTTTGGTCAGATAGAAGCGGATCGTCTCCGGCGGAACGGCAATCCTGGTAGACCACTCGACCACCAGATCTTCGATGTGGTCGAGCCCATGATCCCGTGAGGTTTGCAGGTCCTCTATCAGCTTCGAAGCGGAGACGGCGGTCTCGTCCAGGGAGTTCGACCGGAGGGCCCAAAAGGCGGAAACCCAAGGCAGGCCGGTGAAGCCATGCCACTCGTGGGCCAGGTCCAGGTAGAGCAGCCGCTCGCCGGTCCGGACGGCGCGCGCTTCCATGTCCTCCAGCGCCAGCAGGGCAGGGTCCCCGATCAGCAAGGCTGCATCGGCGACAGCGAGCATGGATTCAAGGTCGGGCGGGTGGGAAATGAACACCGCCGGAACTTTCCAGAAGATATCGCACAGGATGCGGGTGTAAACGTAAGAGGTACGCGACGAGGTGTCCGCTGCAATCGTACGCACCGCGCTTACGCCCCGCGCCGAACGCACCACCAGGATGATAGAACGTACGCGATCGAGCGCGGCCACGGCGCAACCAGGCACGACCAACAACGATGGCGTGGTGGCGTACGCGGCGACGGGAACCAGACCGATATCCGCATCGCCCGCAGCCAGTTCCGCGGCGCAGCGCGAAGGCGTGGTGTAGCCGATCTGGTAGCGCTGACGCCGTTCGCTGCGCTCGGGCTCGTGCTCGAAGTCCCACATCAAAGGAGCAGGATTGAGGAAGTGGATAGCCGCCATACGAACGCGGCGCTTGCGTTGGAGTGTCACTCATTAGTGTACCTTGGCAGTCAGCGATGAACGCGCAGGACCCACCGCCCGCAAACGCCTCGCCCGAGCTGCAGCCCGCGTCGCAGAATCGGCTCGCCTGGGTTGCGCTCATGCTCACCCCGGGCCTGGGACCGAAGCGCATCCTGAAAGCCGCCCAGACCTTGCAGGATGTATCGCGCCTGTTTCAACTTTCCCTGACGGAACTCGAATCTCTGAATTTTCCTGCGCCCTCCGCTCAGTTCCTTTTCAGCGGCAAAGCGCGCGTCGAAGCAGAACAGGAGTTGCAACGTGTGCGCGAACAGGGAGGCACGATCTTTACCTATGAGGATGAGGCCTACCCCGAGCGGCTGCGCGAGATTTTCGATCCACCTCCTGTGCTGTGGGCACTGGGCGACGTACGGCTACTGTCTCGCCCGGCGATCGCGATCGTGGGCACACGCCACCCTACGCCATATGGCACGGGTATGGCAGAAGTATTGGCCCGCGACCTGGCCAGCCGCAGGCTGGTGGTTCTCAGTGGGATGGCGCGAGGCATCGACACGGCGGCACATCGCGGCGCCCTGGCGGCGAACGGCAGTACCGTGGCCGTCTGGGGCACGGGAATCGACGTGATCTACCCTAAAGAAAATAAAGCACTGGCCGAGAATATTCTCGTGGCCGGCGGAGCCATCCTCTCGGAATACAGATTGGGAACTTTTCCTGCGCCGCAAAACTTTCCCAAGCGCAACCGCATCTTGAGTGGCATGAGCATCGGCGTGCTGGTGGTGGAAGCGGGCGAGAACAGCGGCACCCGCGTGACTGCGCGCTGCGCGCTGGAGCAGGATCGCGATGTTTATGCGGTCCCTGGCAACGTAACCACCAAGAATGCCTGGGGACCCAACACATTGATTAAACAGGGCGCTAAGCTGGTGGCGACGTGGGAGGATGTGTGGCAGGAACTGCCCACGCAGGTGCGTCTGGAACTGGAAAGGGAATTAGGTTTTGCATCGTCAGCGGAGCAAACTGCATCGATTGTGGAGGAACTTCCGCTCCAGGAGCCAGAAAAGGTCGTGCTCAGCTCACTGCGGCACGACGAAGCCGTGCAACTGGATGAGCTGATGGAAAAGCTCGAGTCCAAACTGACCTCGTCTGAGATCTTCACGGCTTTATTCGAGCTCGAGCTGGCCAGCCGGATCAAACAACTTCCCGGCAAAAACTACGTCAGACGAATGTAGCTTCGTGCGCTTATCTGCACCGGAAGTTGCAGACACGGAAGTTGCAGACGCGACAGGAGAAAGCGTGTCTTATGGAGCGCTGACTGAGGTTCCTGCCAGGACGCGGATCACGATAAGTAAATAACCCTGAACCTTCCAGGTGGTACAGTCAGTCCCATCGGAAGAGCTTTTTCACGTTGTCTATCGTTTGTTATCGGGTTTAAGGAACGCAATGAGTAAATCACTGGTGATCGTCGAATCGCCTGCCAAGGCAAAGACGATCAGTAAATATCTCGGAAAAGACTTCACCGTCGAAGCTTCCGTCGGCCACATTAAGGATCTGCCCAAGAACAAGATCGGAGTGGATCTAAGCGACGGCAGTTTTGCGCCCGAGCTCATCGTCATCCCCGGGAAAGAAAAGGTCGTCGACCGGCTGAAGAAGCTGGCCAAGGCGGCGTCTGTTATCTATCTGGCTCCTGACCCTGACCGTGAAGGAGAAGCGATCGCGGCGCATCTTCAAGATGAGTTGCGCGGTCTCTCCAAGAGCGACTCGATTCGCCGCGTAACCTTTAATGAAATTACCGCCAAGGCGGTGCACGACGCCTTTGAACACACCAGGGATGTCGATCGCAATCTTGTCGACGCACAGCAGACGCGCCGCGTCCTCGATCGCATCGTGGGTTACCAGATCTCGCCTTTGCTGTGGGATAAGGTGCGCCGCGGGTTGTCCGCAGGCCGGGTGCAAACCGTGGCTCTGCGCCTCATCGTCGAACGGGAGCGTGAGATCAAGGCGTTTGTGCCGGTCGAGTACTGGACCCTCGATGCCCAGCTCACTCCGGTCAATGAGAAGAACGAGTTCACCGCTCGCTTCATTGGCATCGATGGCGAGAAGGCTACAGTTGAGACCGTGGATGCGCCGGCGCTGCCCGGCAAGGAGTCGATGGATGACGTGGTGGCCGCGCTTGAGAAAGCCAAGTGGGCGGTCCAAAACGTAGAGAAGAAGGAGCGCCGGCGTAATCCCACGGCACCCTTCACTACCAGCAAGTTGCAGCAGGATGCATCCCGGCAGTTGGGCTTCAGCGTACGCCGTACCATGGGTGTGGCGCAGCGCCTGTATGAAGGCATTGAGCTCGGCAGCGAAGGGGCGGTAGGCCTCATCACCTACATGCGTACCGATTCCACCCGGGTCTCGCCCGACGCCATCGCCGATGCCCGCAAGTGGATCGAACAGAATCACGGTAAGGACTACCTTCCGGCCACGCCCAACGCATTCAAGAGCAAGAAGGACGCGCAGGATGCGCACGAGGCCATTCGTCCGACCAGCGTTACCCAGCATCCGGAGGAGATTAAGCGCTATCTCAGTGACGAACAGTATCGCCTCTACCGGCTCATCTGGCAGCGCTTTGTAGCGTCGCAGATGGTGCCTGCGGTCTTCGACCAGACGACCGTCGATATCGTAGCCAAATCGGATCGCAGCTATAACTTCCGCGTAACCGGCTCGGTGATGAAGTTCGATGGTTTCCTGAAAGTCTATGAGGAGGCCAAAGAAAAGAAGGACGATGAGGATGAGGAACTCAAGAACCGGCTACCCGCCCTGGAGAACGGACAGGCGCTGGCGCTGAATGCCCTGCTGCCCGAAGAGCACTTCACCGAGCCCCGGCCACGCTTCAATGAGGCGTCGCTGGTGAAAGAGCTGGAAGAGCGCGGCATCGGACGGCCCTCCACATACGCCACCATCATCAATACGATTCAGGAGCGCGAGTACGTGCAGAAGGTGGGCACCGGCCGGGGAGCCAAATTCGTCCCCACCGAGATCGGCTTTGTGGTCACCGATCTTCTGGTCGCCAACTTCCCTTATATCTTCGACCCGCAATACACGGCCAAGCTGGAAGAAGAGCTGGACGATATCGAAGACGGCAAAGAGTTGTGGACCGACTTGCTGGGCGCTTTCTATGGGCATTTCGAAAAAGAGCTCATTCATGCCGGCAAGCACATGGAAAACATCAAGCGGATGGAGAAGCCGACGGACGAGAAGTGCGACGTCTGCGGCTCCCCGCTGGTCTTGAAGTGGGGTAAGTTCGGTAGCTTCTTCGCCTGCAGTACCTACAACAAGAAGGATCCTGCCAGCTGTACCTTCACCAAGGAGAATTTTGCTGCGAAACCTGAGATGAGTGCGCAGGAAGGCGAGGAGCAGGCGGAAGAATACTGCGAAGCTTGCGGCCGGGTCATGGTGCTGAAACGGGGACGCTTCGGCGCTTTCATGGCCTGCCCCGGTTACAGCGAAGATCCGCCCTGCAAGACCACGCGCAAGCTGACCCAGAAACAGCAGCAGAAGGCGCCGCAGCCGCTGGACGAGAATTGCCCCAAGTGCGGCTCGCAGTTGGTGCTGCGCAATGGCCAATATGGAGAATTTGTTTCCTGCAGCGCCTACCCGAAGTGTAAGTACATCAAGCAGAACATCATTGAGGGCATGAAGTGTCCCAAGTGCGGCGATGGAGACATTGCGGAGCGGAAGGCGCGGCGCGGCAATCTCTTCTATGGCTGTACGAACTATCCCAAGTGTGACTTCACTTCGAATAACAAGCCGGTCCCTGAGAAATGTCCGGAATGCGGCAGCCCCTATCTGCTGGAGAAGACGCGGGCGGCCGGGGTGTACCTGGTCTGCCCTAATAACCGCAAGTCGGCCGCTGAGGACGAAGCGCCCAAGAAAAAGGCCAAGAAGGGCGCGGCGGCCGATGCAGAGGGGGCAAACCAGGTGGTCTGTACCTACGCGCGGAAGATCGCCGAGCCTCAGATGGAATCCGTCGAGGCCATGCGCTACCAGACCAAGGCAGAGGCAATTCCCGTAGCTTGAACCCTGTCAAACCGTATCTCATCCTGGCCTTGCCAGGAGGAGAGGCTGAGCGTACAACTCAAAGTGCGGTTGTTTAACCCATTCGATCGCATGGAGCGGAAATGAAATTACTTGTGGCAGTTCTGGCATTCTCGACGATACCGGCTATGGCTGCGGATATGAGTGCCGCAAAGGTCAACGGCTATATCAGTGATTCCAAGTGCGGAGCGATGCACAACGGCACCGCCCCCAACGCGGCGTGCGTAAAAAAGTGCATTGACGGCGGAGGAAAGCCGGTCTTTGTGGATGACGCGAAGAAAGAGGTTTACACCATCGATGATCCCGACTCGGTAAAGGATCACTATGGGCATCACGTCAGCGTCATGGGTAAGGTAAACGAAGCCGACAAGACGATCCATATCTCCAACGTAGCCATGCTGCCCGACCAGGGCAAGGCTGGTGGCGCGGCGGAGATGCACTAAACCTCGTAACTAACCCTTCAGCGACATTGCGGCAGTGTCCGGAAAATTTCAAGACACTGCCGCGACTCCCTTGGCTTCCCGCTAGGCGAATCTCTGTGTCTAATGAGCGCATCTAATCAACAGGTGGCGTAGTTCTGCATACATGACCTGCTTCAAATCTGGACATCGCGCAGGATGTCAGAGCGGGCATTCATCTGCTAAGGTGGGAGAGGGTAGGAAGGAACGCAAGAATTAACCCAGTTATGGCAAAGGCAACCTGGAACGGCAAGGTAATCGCGGAGAGCGACGCAATCGAGATGGTGGAGGGGAATCTTTACTTCCCGGAAAGCTCACTTAAGCGGGAATATTTCCGCCCCAGCTCGACGATTTCGACTTGTCCATGGAAGGGACAAGCGAGATACTACAGCCTTTTGGTGGACGGACAAGAGAATCAGGATGCCGCCTGGTACTATCCGGATCCCAAGCCGGCCGCCCGCAATGTAAAGAACCACGTAGCCTTCTGGCGCGGAGTTGAAGTCGAAAAGTAAGATCCATGGCTGTTCCGGCCTAAGCATGGCCGCGGCTGCCATGCTCTTGAGCCTTTTGATTCTGGTTCCCCGCAAAGCTGCCAGCCAGATTCCGCCATCCACCCAACCCAACCGGATACCGAACCAAAACACCCCGCAGAGAGATCTTGAGGTCTTGCGGCGGCTCGAAGAAGAATACTTGCGAGCCGAAATTGAAGACGATACGGCCATCGCGGGCACGATTCTTGCCGACGACTATGTCGGACTGAAGCCGGACGGCTCTACCGCCAGCAAGGCGGATATTCTGAGCAACCTGGCCCGTCATGACCGCCGCCAAAACCCATACCTGATCACCGCCACCAATATGCGGGAGCACCTTTTTGGCGATACGGCCTGCCTGACCTATACCAAGGTCTATACCAAGCCGGGCAGCCACGCCGCATACAGCGAGAACGTCCTCCATCTTCTCATCCGGCGGGACGGTATCTGGAGGCTGCAACTCAGCAGTCCCCTGCCCGCACCCAAACCGTAGTTGGACCGCGAGCGGAACAGCAGGTCATTCCACTTCGCTTCCGCGCGCCGGGGGCCATCGTCGCCCACTCAAGCAAAGTACGGCTTGAATGGGCCACCCAATGCTTTTGTTGCCGGTGTTCACCAACGCCACTATTTGTGGGAGTCACGGAAACGGTTCCCCGCGGCTCTGTTTTCGTGCTTCCAGCACCTATCTCTGGGATAATGAAGCCACTCTGGCGTTCTGAATTGGCGGCCGCTGCTCAAGTTTGCGCAGGCGGCAAGTCCCGCGTATCCCCCGATGAAGCCACTCGAACTGGCACTGACCCCGACCCGCAACCGTCGCCTAAATGAAGTCACGGGCATGGTGCTCCTTGTGGCCGCGAGCCTCCTCTTCCTTGCGTTGGCCTCCTATCACCCAACCGATCCATCCCTCAACACAGTGGGAAGCTCCGGCGCAGGCCGGCAGGCGCATAACTGGACTGGGCTGATCGGGGCTACCATCAGCGACCTGCTGCTGCAATTGGAAGGGGTCGCCGCCTTCTTTGTTCCCTTGATGACGGGCGCTCTTGGCTGGACGTGGATGCGATCGCGCCCCGCGGGTTCTCCAACCGCGAAGGTCTCCGGGGTTCTGCTCTACCTGGTATTTGCCCCCGCCGTCTTCGGCCTGATCCCAGGCCATCTCCGCTGGATGCATGCTCTGCCGCTGGAAGGCCTGACCGGACGGCTGGTGGTGGATACCCTGGTCCATTACCTCAATCTTCCTGGCGCGGCCATCGTGATTGTGAGCATGGTGGTGATTGCACTCTACCTCTCCACCACCTTCAGCTTCAGTACAGCGCAGCAGTGGATGGCGGTTCATTTCGCCTTCGCTTACGCATGGCGTGATCGCCTGCGCAACTGGCATCAGGCCTGGACCAAGACCCGGGCGGAAAAGAATGCCGCCAGGCAAGCTGCCATGAAAGACGGCGCGCTCGAGAAAATGCAGAAGGCGGGGCGGAGGGCCGCGGAAAAAGCCGCGGCCAGGAAAGCACAGCGAGCAGGAGACGAGGACCCCACTGCGCGACGCGCCGCTTTTCAGGACGTGAGTGCGGCGGAAGCCGCTTCTATGCCCGAGCCGCATACCCCGTCACTCTGGAACCAGATGCCACGCACCAGTATTCCCGATCGGGAGTTGGAGTCGTTCGAGCCTGAATCTGATCAGCCCTGCGACGCGGACGATATCGCGCCCGCCCGCGTGGCGCCGGCACAGCGCCACGCCCCGGCTCCACAAGCGATCTCTGTGAAAGGGCGCGCTGACGCAGAAGCCAAGCAGGTCACCCTCGCCCCCCGATCGCTAAGCGGCTTCCGCTTGCCGCCCAGCACCCTACTGCACCGCAGCGACGAGTCGCAGGTGGTGCGCGAAGAGGATCTACGTGGGGAGGCTCGGATTCTGGTCGAGAAATGCGCGGAGTTCGATGTCCGCGGCCAGGTGGTGCAGATCAATCCCGGCCCAGTGGTCACCACCTTCGAATTCCGCCCGGAAGCCGGAGTCAAGTACAGCCGTGTGACCGGACTGGCGGAAGATCTATGCCTGGCGATGCGGGCCGAGAGCATCCTGATCGAACGCATGGCGGGAAAAAGTACCGTGGGCATCCAGGTGCCGAATCACGACCGCGAGACCATCTGGCTGCGCGACGTGATCGAAGCGGAAAACTTCACGGAAACCAAGTCCAAGCTGACGTTGGCCATGGGCAAGGACATCAACGGACGCATCGTCACCGCCGATTTGGCGACCATGCCCCACGTGCTGATCGCCGGTTCCACGGGCAGCGGCAAATCCGTCGCCATCAACGCCATGATCATGTCAGTGCTCTACAAGGCGACCCCGCAACAGGTACGGCTGATCCTGGTGGATCCCAAGCGGGTGGAGTTGGGAATGTATGAAGGCATTCCCCACCTGTTCACGCCTATCATTACCGAGCCCAAGCTTGCCGCCAATGCCTTGCGCAACGCAGTACGCGAGATGGAACGGCGGCTAAAACTGCTGGCCTCGCGCAGCGTCCGCAATATCGACCAATACAACAAGCTTTTCGACAACCAGACGCCGAGCCTCTTCGATGACGGGGAGGCGGAGCAGCCACTGCCCCACATGATCATCATCATCGACGAGTTGGCTGATCTGATGATGTTGGATAAGGCCAACGTTGAGGAAGCAATCACCCGGCTGGCGCAAATGGCGCGCGCCGTGGGCATCCACCTCGTGCTGGCCACGCAGCGTCCTTCGGTCGACGTGATTACCGGACTCATCAAGGCCAATGTGCCCACCCGGATCTCGTTCCGCCTGGCCACGAAAGTGGATTCGCGGACGATCCTGGACTCCAACGGAGCCGAGGCGCTGCTGGGCCGCGGCGACATGCTGTTCCTTCCGCCAGGGACCTCACGCCTGCAGCGGTTGCATGCTCCCTTTGTCACCGAGAAGGAGATCGCCGCCGTGGTTGGTTTCTGGAAGAATCAGGGCGAAGCGCAGTACGTGCAAGGCTTTCTCGAGTCTCCCCGGGATGAGAAGGGACGCGACCTGGATGCGGAGCCGGAGGATGGCGACGGCAACGACGAGTTATTCGAGGACGCGGTGCGCCTGGTGCTGGAATTCGGCAAGGCTTCCACTTCTCTGTTGCAGCGGCGTTTGCGCATAGGCTATGGCCGCGCAGCGCACCTGATCGACATGATGGAGCGCGATGGAATCGTCGGTCCCGCCGACGGCTCGAAGCCGCGCGAGATCCTCAAACCACCCGACTGGCTCAACCAGATTGAGCCCGCGCTGCGCTAGTCTACGCATTCGCTGCCGGCGGAGGAGACTGCAGATCCCTCGGCTTCGCTCGGGATGACAAAGTTTAGGGTGGTTCTTTCCTTTAAAGTTGTGATGCGGATGGAAGGACCCACTGCTTCGCGCTTCGCGTACGGCTCTTTCAATCCCACTAGCCGATCCCCGCTGGAAGCTCCGCCCTAAACTTTGTCATCCCGAGCGAACTCCGGATTTCCTACTCCGCAGCACTCATCAACGGCCACGTATGCGGCTTTCAGTAAGGAAAGCTGCATGAGGTCTAACGACACCACTACGCTTGACAGGAAATCCGGAGGAAGCCGAGGGACCTGCAGTTCTTTCCACCGGCAGCAAATCTCGATGGAAACTACCCGCGTAGACGCAGCCAGTCTCGTTGGTAGGCGAAGCTGATAGCGATCAGCAACACACCGAGGGCGAGAAAGCTAAGCACACGATAACCCTGACTTTCGTGGCTGACGCCGTCTAAAAACACCATTCCGATACTAAAGGCAAGCAGAACCAGGGCTTGCCAGCGTAGAAAAGCACTGCGCCGCAGAAAGCCCACCGCCATGAGCGCTGAGCCGTAGAGCATGCTCCAGGCACTGTAGCCGAAGCCGGCAGCAATGGCCCGGCGCTCTCGCTGGCCATAGGCACCACAGAAATCGCGAAAGAAGCCCGCCCCGCAGTACCAGTAGTGGTGAATCTCCAGGCTGACGGCAACCAGGAGGGTGAGGCTGAAAGCGACGCTGGCGAAGCCGGCCAGGTAGGTCCAACTGCCAAATTCGCGAGCAGGCGAAGGATGAGCGCGCAGCTCACCGAGACTGAGCCCGGTCACCGCGGCAAACACCGCTGCACCGATCAGGCTGGTAGCAAAGTGCATGTTCGCAACCACCGGCAACGGCCGAGGCGTCCAGGCAATCCAGCCCAGCATCAGGGAGAAGGCGGAGAGGGTCAGCACCACGGTGGCAAAGACACGCATGGCGGCGTTCGAGCCAACCTTGGCCAGGGCAACCAGCGCCAGCGACTCGCCGAGCCAGCAAAGGTTCACCAAGTAGCCATGGAATTGCAATGGAACGGCCACAGTGACGAAAAATATCCCCAGACCAAGATAGGTGCGGGCGAGCGCAACCCAGGCTGGCGCGCGCAGGGCGGCTGCCATCGACAGGCAGGCTACGGCCATGGCGGAGGTAACCCAGGGGCGCACGGGATGCTGATCCACAGAGCCGAAAAGCACCATCAGGCCCACCCACGTCGCGACCCCATTGGCAATGGGAAAGGCGATGGGGAAGTGCAGGTCCGGCGCATGGCCTTGGCGCAGAATCAGAAATGGCGCCGCAGCAAAACCGGCAAAAAAGAGACCCAGAAAACATCCCGTGACCAGCAGGCGCGAGGGATCATCCTCGCTCAGGGTCCAGCCAATGTAATAAACCGCCGTTCCCAGCAGGGCGGCCCAGGCCAGCCGCCTCCATGGCTGTAACGCGAGCAATAGCAGCGCACCCCCATTGAGCAGCGCCAGGTAGGAGAAGAGAAAGACCGCGCTGTCATGTCCCATCGCCAGCAATCCGGGCGTCGCCAGGCCGCCGGCCAGGGCATAAATGGCCAGCAGCTCCGAGTTCTGACGCCGGGCAAGCACCGCGTTGGTGATGGTGACCGCGGTCATGGCGAGAAAGATAAGCCAGGTCGGGGCCAGGTGAAAAACACTCGATGCAGCCCACAGCGAGAGATAGGCGATGCTGGTACCCAGCGCCTTCAGGCTGTAGGAAAAGGCGGGAAATCCCTGGCGCCGAAAGCGCTCCGACCAGACCACCAACGCCGCGGCACAGGCCAGGCCGATGACGATCCGGATTCCGGGTCCAATCCACTCGCGATCAAAGGCCAGCTTCAAAAACCAGGCCATGCCGACGAGCACCGCCAGGATGCCGATACGGTTCAAGAGCTGCGCCCCGATCCGGCTCTCGAGCGTGGAAGAACCCGGCTGTGAGCCTGCCGTCGAACTTGCCCTGCTCCTCGAAGGAGGAGGGGGCGGGGAAGGAGGGGACGGCGGGGAAGGAGCGGGGACATACCCGGTGGGGATCGGGGCTACGCTCCCGGCTGCTGGAGGCTGCGGCTGGGCTGAGCGTATTCCCTGCACCGCTGCCTCGAGAGACACGATGCGGGCTGACAATTCCGCCAGTTCTTGCCGGAGGTCGTCGTCAGAAGCCATAGCAACGACTCTAGAGCATTTCCCAGTCATGGGGGCGGAAGCGAACCGGATCTCTGGCGTCTTGCCGTACGTTACCAAGGTGTAGTCTGGTAACTCATAATGGTACCGTTTTGCTAAGAATGGCTTAATCTTCGAGAGGAAGCCTACTCAAGGAGAGCATCCCCCTTTGATAACCAGGTCGACTGGAATTGAGACCCGGCACAAGGTTCTGCTGGTGGATGATGACGCCGTGAGCCTTGAATTGATGGCTGTGCTACTGGCTCACGAGGGCCACCAGGTGCTTCGCGCCAACGACGCGGGGGCAGCCCTGGAGTTGCTCGCAGCCGATAAGGCCGCCCGCCCGGACGTGATGCTGGTGGACCTGCAAATGCCCGGAGTCTCCGGCGGACAACTGGCGGAGAAGATCCGTGCCCTGGACGGCCCGGAACCGCTGCTTTTGGCGATGAGCGCGACCGAGGTCCAGCGCCAGCAGATCCTTGCATTCGACGGTTTTTTGCTTAAACCGCTGGCTCTGGGTGATCTGCGCAAGGCCTTGAAACCGAAAAAACGCGGCCGCATGCCTGGAGTGCGCGTTGCCCACCCCGGAAGGGCGGCAGCGGTGCCGGCCACCCGTCCCGCGGCAGCGGCCTCGAATGGGGCTGCCCTCGACCTGGCCGTGATCGCGAAGCTGCGCGCCATGATGCCGGTGGAGGCGCTACATGACGTGGTGGCCGCCTGCATTGCGGACACCCGGACCTGCATCGATTCGCTCCAAAGCCAGGTGCGCGCCGGGGACACGAGCGCAGTGCGCCAATCCGCCCACCGCATCAAAGGCGCGGCTTCCATGATCGGAGCCAGCCACCTCGCCAGGCTCGCCGCCGGACTCGAAATGGGGGGTTACAAGGAAGCGGCCACCCCCGTTGTTTTGAAGGATTTACTGAGTGCATGCAACGAGTTGGAGCGTATGCTTTTGGCAGGTAAATTTGCACCAACCCAGGGCCCCCAATGACCACATCAACGATCGCAGCGACACCTAAGAACAGCAACGACCGCCTTCACCAGATTCGGATAGTCATCGCCGACGACCACCCGGTAGTACGTATCGGCGTGCGTAACATGCTGCAGAGCGACGCAGGCCTCGATGTAATCGGAGAGGCGTCGGATGGCGATGAAGCTATCACCGGAACGCTTGAACTGCTGCCCGACATCCTCCTTCTTGACCTGCAGATGCCTCGTCTGCCTGGCCTGGAGGCGATGCGCGCAATCATGAGTGGTTCGCCAACCGTAAAGATCCTGTTGCTAACCAGCACCATTACCACCCAGCAGATCATTGAAGCCTTGCAGATCGGCGCCCGGGGCATCGTGCTTAAAGACGCCCTGGCCGATCACCTCACCACCGCGATCCGGGCAGTCTCCTCAGGGGATTATTGGATCGGCGGCAAACGGGTGGTAAACCTGGTAGGCGCCCTGCATGAGCTGATGCAGCAGGCGGCCGTTCCCGAGCGCAAAACCTACGGGCTCACCCCACGTGAACTGGAAGTCGTCGGTTGCATCGTAGAGGGTTGCAGCAATCGCGATATCGCCAAGCAGTTCAGCATCAGCGAAGAGACCGTGAAGCGGCATTTATCGAACATCTTCGACAAAACCGGCGTCTCCACCCGTCTGGAACTGGCGCTGTTTGCCATCGCCCACCAACTGGTTGCCCTGCAAACCTAAGTTTTCCAGCTCGATTCCTCACTCAAACAGCAGCAACCACTTCCAGAATCGGAAATCCGATTCTGGAAGTGGTTTGCTGCCTGCGACTCCATCTCAACGCAATCTTTCCCATCTGCATCGTCGTAAGACGAGGGCGCCGGTTAGCGCCGCGCGGGATTTGCCAGCGCTCGATCCGTCGAGTCCATAGCATTTGCACGCTTTGAGCCTTGCACTGGAGTCTTGCCAAGATGATCACAGAAAGATTGCTTCTGGTTGCTTTACTTTGCGTTGCCTGCGGCCCCATGAAGGCGCAGGAGGCCAACCCCACCGCCCGACAACAGCCCCAGCAGCCTGTCATGCCAACAGAGACCGAGAACCATGTTCCCCTGTACCGTATACAGGTTGTCGGCCGGGATATTCCAGCTATCAATTATTGGCACCGCAGCGGGAGCACAAAGATCGGATTTGCAGGGACCAGCCTCCTGCCCCAGGGAAAGGGAGAGGCGACTGTACCCAGCAAAGGGCAGACCTTTATCGATGCCAAGTTTCAGGCTTCGTCCCCGCCAACAGTTTCGGTGTGGAATACCTGACCTACGTGCTGTGGGCGATCACTCCGCAAGGCCGGCCTGTGAACCTGGGTGAGGTAATGCCCGGTGGCGGCAAAGCCGAGATGCGAGTCACCACCAATCTGCGGCAGTTTGCGCTCATCATTACCGCTGAGCCCTACTTTGCCGTAACCACACCGAGCGACCTGGTGGTGATGCAGAATACGGTCAAGAACGACAAGACCACAGGCATTATCGACACCGTGAATGTGCACTTTAACCTGCTGCCGCGCGGAGCTTACATCCAGACAGCCGAGCAGCACGCGGTGCTGAACCCGGTGAAGCCAAGCGACAAATCGCCGCTTCAGCTGTACGAGGCTATCAATGCGATCCAAATCGCAGAGGCCACGGGGGCGGCTCAATATGCGCCGGATATCCTGGCCAAAGCTAAACAGGAACTGGAGAATGCCCAGGCGCTCGACAACAAAAAGAGCCAGCGCAAGGAGATGATCACCTACGCTCGGGGCGCGGTGCAGGACGCGGAGGACGCACGCGTAAGCACCTTGCGCAAGATCGTGGAGGAAAAGCAGCGCCAGCAGCAGATGGCGGTGCAACAAGCCCAGGAGGCCGCGCAGCAGGCCCAACTCGCTGCCCAACAGGAGGCCCCGCAAAGGGCTCAGGCAGATGCCCAAAGGGCCGAGGCAGAGGCAGCCGCAGCAAATGCCAGGGCGGCCCAGGCTGCGGCGGAACATAGCGCGCAGCAGGCAACCGACCAGACGGAACAGATGCGCGAGCGCCTGCGCGCGCAGTTGAACCAGGTTCTGCAAACCCAGGAGACAGCGCGCGGATTGATCGTGAACCTGTCTGACGTTCTGTTTGACAGTGGCAAATACACGCTCAAACCCGACGCCCGGGAAAAACTGGCTAAGGTATCGGGGATTCTGCTCGCGTATCCAGACCTGAAAGTGCAGGTTGAGGGATACACCGACAACGTAGGCGGCGATCAATACAACCTGACGCTTTCGCAGCAGCGAGGCGATGCGGTGCGCGCTTATCTCGTTTCGCAAGGCGTCAGCCCTAACAACATCACTGCGAGTGGTTATGGCATGAGCAACCCTGTTGCAGACAATGCGACGGCCGCTGGAAGAGCGCAGAACCGCCGGGTAAACCTGGTAGTTTCGGGCAATGCGATCGGCGTCCAGCAAAGCCAGCCAGCGGCGATGCTGCTGCCACTAGGCACGAGTCATCCCGCGCAGTAACATTCCTCTCCGTCGAGCGACCCGGATTTCCTGTACGTGGCGCCATCCCACGACTGCGTGTGCGGCTTTCAGTAAGGAAAGCCGCATGAAATTCGCCAACGCCAACGAGCTCCACAGGAAATCCGGGGGACGGACCGGGCGCACAGGTTATTCTGGGCGCCCGTATTATTTGCTCTGAAGAGAACAGCGGGCAGGTTCCTCCGGTTCACAGGCTGAAAAACTCCGGCCGAGCTCCCCCGCATGAATGCGGGGGCTCCCACCATCGCGCTTTTCAACAGCTACGGTTCCACACCAGCTGCGATGTTCCCTGCTGCCCTCGATAGATCCAGTCAAAGGGGTCTCTCGCGAGACTCAAATGCGATTGAAATCCATTCTGTCATCCGGATCGTTCTTCCGTCCAAGCCGGTGGGGGCCCCTGCTTCAGCAGGGGGGAGCGACGCTTCAGCGTTGCGGAAAGCAGTCGCATTCGATCCACTGGGCTTTAGAGTGTGCGTGAGAACTAGCGAACCGCAGCCTGTTCATCGAGCGCCAGCCGGTATCATGAGCATGCGGAATGGAGATGGAAGAATGCGGTTAGCACTGCTTGGACTGGGAAAGATGGGGACACCGATAGCCCGGTTGTTGCAGAGGAACGGGCACCAGCTTACGGCATGGAACCGGACGGCGGCGGCGGCGAAGCTGCTGGCTGCCGACGGAGCCGAAGTTGCAGGATCCGCGGCGGAAGCGGTCGCCGGGGTCCCGGTCGTCTTCACCATTCTCAGCAACGATGCCGCGACGGAATCCGTCGTGTTCGGCACCGAAGGCCAGCCGGGCATTCTCGGCGCAATGGACCCGGACGCAGTCCATGTCTCGCTTTCCACCATCAGCGTCAAGCTTTCCCAGCGGTTGGCGGAATCGCATCAACAACACAAGCAGCACTTTGTCGCCGCGCCGGTTTTCGGCAGGCCTCCCATCGCGGAGCAGGGCAAGCTGTGGATAGCGGTGGGCGGCAACAGGTTGGCAGTGGAGCGAGTGCGCCCCCTGCTCGAAGCTGCCAGCCGTGGCATCAGCGTGGTCTCCGACGAACCATGGCGCGCGCATGCCCTCAAACTAGGCGGCAATTTCATGATTGCCGGGATGGTGCAGACGATGAGCGAAGCCTTCGTCTTTGCCGAGTCGCAGGGCCTTGCCCCGGATCTCTTCATGGAGACGGTAAACAGCGCGCTCTTCCAGAGCGCCTACTACCTTCAGTACAGCAAGAACATGCTGAACCCGCCCCAGGTTCCCGGATCCACCATCGCCATGGCAAGCAAGGATGTAGCCTTATTCCGCGAAGCTGCCGCAGCCGCCCACCAGCATCTGCCGCTGGCTGATCACATGGCTCAACAACTGCATCTCGCGCAGGAGGCAGGCATGAAAGATGAAGAATGGGTAGTGAGCCAGTACCGCATGGCTCACTCCATTGCGAGGTCAGGCTCAGGAGAGTAGGGCAATACGGGATTCAATATCGGCCAGGGCCGCTTCCAGCGCAGCTCGACGCACCGGGCTTGAAGTGCGTTCAGAAAGAATGCGCTCGCGCTGCAGGTCGAGTTCCTGCTTTTGCCGTTCGCGTTTTGCGCGTTCCAGGCCGTCTCGCTTGTTAGCATCCAGGACCACGCCCGAGGCGATTAGATCCGCGGACGATTGCTGCTCTTCAACAGACTTGCTCTCCCAGCCACGCGCCATACTTGTATGGTACGTCAAAGAGAGGGCCGCTCGCAGACTAAGATCCTGGATTGGGTGCCCTTTGGCATCGCTTGAGGCATCATTAGGACTGGAAATATTGTGGTCGACTCCTTGTTTCATACAGGCTTTTCATGGCCAGGAGGCCATGTGAGAGGAAAGATGAAAGTCTGGCAAATTCAATCGTTCGGCATCGACCAACTCGTTTTGGAACACTTACCCCAACCGCGTCCCGGACGCGGAGAAGTGTTGGTGAAGGTTCACGCGGTGTCACTGAACTACCGGGACTTGCTCATAGTGCGAGGCCAATATAACCCTAAGTTGCCCCGGCCTCGCATTCCCTGCTCAGACGGAGCAGGTGAGGTGATCGAGGTAGGGGAGGAAGTAAAAGCTGTCACGGTGGGCCAACGGGTGGCGGGAATCTTCGTGCAGAATTGGCTGGACGGCCCGCCGACTGCGGAACGGAGCCGCGGCGCTCTGGGCGGCGATGTGGATGGCATGCTGGCCGAATACGTGGTGCTGCCACAAAGCGGCGTCGTGAGCATTCCCGATTATCTCTCGTATGCAGAAGCCGCGACGCTGCCCTGTGCCGGGCTCACCGCATGGAACGGGTTGACCAACGCAGCGCAAGTCAAGCCTGGAGATGTGGTGGTCACCCAGGGCACCGGAGGAGTTTCGGTTTTCGCATTGCAATTCGCGAAGATGATGGGCGCAACAGTGATCGGTACTTCCAGCAGCGATGAAAAGCTCGAGCGGGCCAGGACCCTGGGACTGGACGCCGGCCTCAACTATCGACAGACGCCTGACTGGGCAAGATGGGTGTTGCAGCAAACCAACAACCGAGGCGCCGACCTGATTGTCGAAGTGGGCGGAGCCGGCACCTTCAGCCAGTCGCTGCAAGCAGTACGCATCGGCGGCACGGTAGCTCAGATCGGCGTACTGAGCCAATCGGACCAGCCGCTGCCGATTGTGGCGCTCCTCCATCGCCAGATCCGGGTCCATGGCGTCTATGTCGGCTCACGAGATCATTTCGAGGCTATGAACCGGGCAATTTTGGCCAATCACTTACGGCCGGTGGTGGACAAAATCTTTGCCTTCCCCGAGGCTCGCGAGGCTCTCACAACCATGGAAAAGGGCTCTCATTTTGGGAAAATCGTAATCCAGGTTGTTGCTTGATGGCCGGAATCGCGCCGAACCGTACCCGTATCTGATTGAATCTGCGGGACTACCAAAGGGTCAGTAACTTTCGGGTGATCCGGTGGAACGAAAGCTGTATTTTCCCTACGACAAACGCGACATTTTCGTGCAGAATGCATCTTAACAGTACAAATTTGCACGACAACCCGACTTTCCTTGGGGGAGTGATTTTATGAACTCGATTCAAAGCCTGCTTGGTTTTTTCTACGACATCATCTTTGGCTGCCGCCACTGGAGTCAGACGAGGCCGTTCACATTGGACCAGCAAACTTATAAGGTTTGCCTGGATTGTGGGAAGCAGATCTATTACTCACGGGAGCGCATGACGCCGCTGAGCGCACGGGAAGTGCGCCGCATGAAGGCTGCAACCACCGGTCCCGTCACTGTGATTGGTACATCGATGCCCACGGGCAGCTTCTTTACCCGGCGCGCGAATAAATCGAACGCGGCTGCTTAAAGTAAGCAGAGAACACACCGGCAAAGTTCAAGCTCCGTATCGCGTGGCGCGCACAGAGTGCAGCCCGATACGGAGCTTCTGTTTGTCGGGACTACCCAACTCTAAAATCAAATCGGGATTCTCTTCATGGGATGAAACCTGCTGCAAACGAGCATCCCCGTTGATGTTTTCGTATTTTACGAAAAGGGGTAATCTCCAGATTCGGGCAGCCGGCTGCCTGCAAGGTTGGAATCAGTGATCGTCGAAATCCGGGGCTTGACCAAGATCTACGCAGAAAAGCAGCGTGTGGTCGCGGTTGATGGCATCGATCTCTCAGTCGAGCAAGGCGAGATCTTCGGCCTGCTGGGACCGAATGGAGCGGGAAAAACGACGACCATCAGCGTCGCCACCACCCGCGCGCTGCCCACCAGTGGCCAGGTGACGATTGCCGGAGTGGATGTAGTCGCAAAGCCCGCAACCGCGCGGCGCAACATAGGCGTGGTTCCGCAATACAACACCCTCGACCGCTCGCTCACGGTATTCGAAAATCTTTATTTTCACTGCCGGTATTTCGGATTTTCCAGCGCCGACGCGAAGACCCGCGCCCAACAGCTACTGTCACAGTTTTATTTACAGGAGCGCGGAGCAAGCTTTCCCTCGCAACTTTCCGGAGGCCTTCAGCAACGGGTACAAATTGCCCGCGCCATCGCCCATCGTCCCGCGGTTCTCTTCCTCGACGAGCCCAGCGCGGGGCTCGATCCGCAAAGCAGGATCGCCATGTGGGAGGCGGTCAAAGGATTGGGCGGCGAAGGAATCACCGTGGTGCTGACCACCCACTACATGGAAGAAGCCGATGAAATATGCGATCGGGTAGCCATCATGGATCACGGCAAACTGCTGGCGCAGGATACTCCCGAACTGCTGAAAACTACCTTGGGCGCGCAGACCATCTTCGAGCTCAAGCTGCGCCAGATGGACGGCGCGGCGGAGTTAGTAAAAACGCTGGAAAGGCTGCCCAATGTAGCCTCTGTCGAAACCATCAGCGATGGCATTCGCGTCTTCTCCCATGGGACGGACGGCCTGTTGCCGCAGATTGTGCAGGCGGCCCAGAGCCTGGGCTTGCGCGACCTCTCGATCAGTGAGCCCAGCCTGGAAACCGTATTCATCCGCCTTACGGGGAGGGATCTGCGTGAGTAAAGCTCTGGTTCGCCGGTTGCAGGTTCAGCACTCCATCCTCCAGGAAAGAGGGGCTCGACGGTGATGCCTTACGTTTCGGCCTTCCTGGGCCTGATGCTGCGCGATTTCCGCGTGCTGCGGCGCGAGTTGGGACCGTTTGTGGTCCGTATCGTCATGCAGCCGTTGCTGTTTCTCTTCGTCTTTACCTATGTCTTTCCCCATTTGGGGCAGGGCAATCCAATGGCTGCGAATGGGGGCAGTTTCGCCACCATTTTGTTGCCCGGCCTGATGGCGGTCGCCATCATGTTCAGCGGCATAGCCGCCGTGGCGCTGCCGCTTTCCCAGGAGTTCGGCATTACCCGTGAAATCGACGATCGGGTCATGTGTCCCCTGCCGGTGGCTGCAGTTGCGGTGGAGAAGATGTGCTTCAGCGCGCTGCAAAGCATGCTGGCCGCGCTGCTGGTAGTGCCGCTGGCCTATTTCATCCCCGCGGCGCCGGTGAAGCCCCAGGTAGACAACTGGCCATTGGCGATCCTGGTGCTGATTCTCTCCAGCCTGGTGTCCAGTGCGCTGGGATTGGCCATCGGCGCCAATATCAAGCCCCAACAGATTGGGCTGCTCTTCTCCATCGTGGTGGTGCCAATCACCTTTCTGGGCTGTGTCTATTATCCCTGGGCCTACCTGAATCACCTGCGCTGGCTGCAGATTTTAGTGCTGATCAACCCCATCGTGTACATGAGCGAAGGCCTGCGCGCGGCGCTCACCCCAGGCATCCCCCACATGCCGGCGCTGCTTATCATTTTTGCCCTGTTCGCGTCACTCACCATTTTGGGCAGTATCGGAATCCGAGGGTTCCTCAAGCGCGTAATTTCATAAAACACTGCGGCCCCGCTGACATATCCTTACTCTTGCCGTAGGCCCTTCCGCGATCCCTTCGTCTGATGAAGCGGAGCAGCTATAAGCGGTTTCGCAATTACTGTGGCCTGATGTAGGGTCGTGAGGTGTGGTTTTCCTTGGGAGAAAACCACGAAAAGGGCTTTGGCTTCCCGGATTTCCTGTGGCGCAGCACTGGCCGAGAGCAACGATGTGCGACTTTCTTTGTGGAAAGTCGCATGCAATTCATTAGCTCCAACAGGATCTACAGGAAATCCGGGTTCGGTCGACACCAATTGCGAAACCGCTAAAGCGCAAGGATGGATGGAGCGGCAATGCGCAAATCCGGTCTGACATCACTCTGTGCCGCTACACCGTTACTGCTCTTACTCATGGCAGGCTGCGGAGCCGTGAATGCGCCGGCAGGCTCGAGCCCGGGCGCGCTCGTCATTAGCGCCGAAAAAGCCTCCATCGATACCACCACCACCACCCAGCTAAGCGCCCGATCGGCCTCCGGCGCCTCGGTGAGGGTCAAGTGGACCATCGCCGGGTGGCAAAACGATGCTTCCCTCGGCCAGGGCGCCATGAGCGCCAATGGCGCCTATACACCGCCGCCCTTGCTTTCCCGCGACCAGATTCAGGTCCAGGTCATGGCGACGTCCCTAGACAATCCCGAGGAGACGGCCACATATTTGCTCACGGTTACCCCCGGATTCGTCCAGGTGCTTACCCCCGAGACAGCCAGCCTGGCGCCTGGGGGCACCGTCCAGGTCACGGGACAGATCGCCGAGGTCAATTCCGGCTCTATCCAGTGGTCGCTGGGAACCACCCCGGGCGGTGAGATCGATCCCGGCGACAGTTACGGCAGCATCGGCGAAACCAGGTGCTTCCACTCCAACCGCACCTATACCTCCTGCACCGCAACCTATACCGCTCCCCGTGCACTGCCCTCGGGTAACCCTTCTGTTTTTGTCGTGGGGCTTGCAGCTGGAAATCCCCGCTCCGCTGCGGCGCTGCACATTCTCCTGAACGGCGGCGGATTCTCGAGCTCAGGCTTGCAAAATCAATCGGCGCAGACGGGCTACGTCGAAATGGGCTCTTCCGGAGGCAACGCCAACGATTACGACTCCAAGAAGGACGGTGTCGGAAAAGAATACGTAAATGACTGTTGCGGAGGGACGCTGGGAGCACTGGTCGCGGACCGGAACAGCAATCTCTTCATTTTGAGCAACAACCATGTACTGGCCGAATCGGATCAGGCGCGAGCCGGGGACACGATCGTGCAACCCGCGCTGGTCGATCTCAACTGCAATCCGCAAGCCGGCCGCACGGTGGGGTCCTTGCGCTACTTGGTTCCCATCCAAAGTTCTCAGAGCAATGTAGATGCGGCCCTGGCTGCCGCCACCCCTGCAGTCGATGGAAGCGGGGCGATCCTGCAGCTGGGACCATCGGTCAATGGCGTTCTTAGCCCCGCGGCGCCGGCGGCGGGCACGGGCGAGGCGCTCACCGCGGGACTCCTGAACCAGTTGCACGTGGTCAAGAGCGGACGTACCACGGGATTGACCTGTTCGACGGTGAACACGGTAGACCTGAGCGTGCAGGTGGACTACTACTACGATTGCGCCGAGACCAAGCCGTACTACACCAAGACTTACGTCCATCAGATCGGTATGCCCGGGGCCAGCTTCGCGGACAGCGGAGATTCCGGGGCGCTGGTGCTCGACGCCAGCAACGCGCAGCCGGTGGGGCTGTTTTTTGCCAGTGGCGCCGATGACAGCAATCACGGCTTCAGCGTGGCCAATCCCATTCAGGATGTCCTCAGCGAACTGGGCCAGACCGCTCATATGGACGGCCTGCAGATTGCAGGTGGGGCACCGCATCCCATTACCTGCTCCAACTACGACGAGCACACCACGCCAGTGACCCGCAGCGTCAGCCCGGTCAAGATGGCGGCGGCGAAGTCGGCAGCGGAAGCGGCGACCGCACTGATGGCCAGACCGGACAACGGAATCCTGGGCGTTGCCACCGGCCAGAGCCTGGACAGCCCAGGCGAGGCGGCGGTGATTGTCTACGTGGACAAGAACAAGGCCGCCATCCCGGTTCCCAAGGTCATCCATGGTATCCGCACCCTGGTGATTTCTACGGACACCGCCAACATGATTGCCGGCACCGAGCCCACGACTCTGCCCCAGGCAGAAGGCATTCATTTGCCTGCGGACGTGCTGCGCGCCGCGGCCGAGGTGCAGCGGCAATTTGCCCCCCAATTGATGGCAGACCCGGCATTTTTTGGGGTGGGTGTGACCCAGAGCTATGACAATCCCGCGGAAGCTGCCCTGTTGGTGCTGGTGGACCTGACCAAGACTCCCCGGTCGATGCCTGATCAGGCCGGGGGCCTCCGGCTGCGCTACCTGCGCGTTAATCGCCTGCACGTCACGCGATCAAAACTGGCCCCGGTGCAGCAAGCGCCGCTCTGCGCCCTGCCATCCTCGCGACCCACGGCTGCCATTCCTTAGTACCCTGAGTGCAGGTTTCTTGCATATTATGCGTTCTGCGTGGTCGCGACTGAAACGGGCAGCGGAGCCAATCCGATCCCCTCCTCCGGGAAAAACAGCATAAACACGGTGCCGGACTGCTTGCCGTTCGCCGATCCAGCCGGGCGGCTGGCGACCTGGACCGTGGCCTTGTGCTTGGTGATAATCTCGCTGCTCACCCATAGACCGAGGCCGGTTCCGGTGGTCTCCTTGGTGGTAAAGAAAGGCTCGAAAATCCGCAGACGCGTTGCCTTCGTCATCCCGCAACCGTTGTCCGCGACGAACAACCGGATACCGGGTGTGCCGTCTACCCAGGAACGCGACCGGCGCACAGTTAAGCGAAGATGGCCTCCGTTGGCCATGGCATCGATCGCATTGCCAATCAGGTTGGCAAAGAGCTGGCGTAGCTCGCCAGAGAAACAGTAAAGGTCAACCTCGGGTCCAATTTTGCGAGAGACCTCGATCTGCAAACCAAGCAGCCTTCCCTTGTAGAGCGCAACCACCGAGTCCAACAACTCAGCGATATTGGCAACCACCGGCAACGTCGATTGACGGTAGAAACGCAGCGTCTGTTGCGTCATCTCGGCCACGCGCGAGATTTCGTGCTGCGCCAGATCGGCATAGGAAATGGCCTGCTGATCGAGCGATGACTGGTGGCGGAGCAGGTATAGGAGATTGGTGACTGCCTCCAGAGGATTGTTGATTTCGTGTGCGATGGAAGCGGCAAGCCGCCCCGCGGCCGCGAGTTTTTCCGTCTTGCGCAACGCTTCCTCGCCCCGCTTACGCTCGGTGGCTTCCACGACAATCGCTCCCACCCATCGGACCGCCTCAGACGTAGTCTTGACCGGATACACATTGATGAGCCAACTGCGAGCCCGCGTGACATCTTCGGGCAGGGGCGTATTCAGCTCAAACTGGGCCACCGGGTTCCCGGTTTCAAAGACATTCTGGACGCAGCTCTGCAGCATCGTGCCGGCTGGTCCGGGGAGCAGTTCATCGATGGTGCGGCCCAGGTGCCTGCTTATGGGCACGTCGTTCATCTGGGTCAGAAACTGGTTCACGCGCACGTAGCGAAACTTGCGATCGAAGAAAGCGAACCCAATGGGCGCGTTTTCCAGCATGGAGTCGAGCAAGGCCAGGGTATCGCTGAGCCCGGCTCTCTGCTCCTCCATGGAGGTCACCATCAGATTGAAGGCGCGGGTGAGGTCCGCCGATTCGTTGGCGGAGGTCACTTCCAGGGGAAACCCTTCTTTTGTTTGCGGGTCACGAATCAACTTTCGCGTGGCCGCGAGCAATGCCCGCAAAGGGCGGGTAATGGACCGGGCCAGGGTACCGGCAATGATGGCCGTGCCCAAAGCCCCTAAGCCGGCAAAGATGACCGTGATGCGGATGAGCGAGTAAATCTCCTGCCACGCCGCACTCGCATCTTCGTAGACCCAGGCGAAGCCGGCGAGCTGACCGCCCACATGAACCGGCAGAACGGCTTCACGGGCCCCTCCAGGCACACGAAAGATCACCGCACGTGTAGCATCGGTCAAATGCTTCTTTTCCAGGCGGGTCAGCAGATCCTTGCCATTCATGTTCGGGTCATTGGCGGCGATGACCCGGCCGTTGACGTCTGTAACCATCGCTGCGCGGATAATGGGGGAATTGGTCATGGCGCGGAGGATCGGCACCAGGTATCCCGCCTGGCCCTGGGCCAGCGACTCCTGGCTCTGCAGCGCCAGCAGGTTCACCTCCGACTCCAGCCGTAGGCGCGCCCTCTCATGAATTTCAGAGGCCTGCTCCCGCACCAGCAGTATGGCGAAGGTAACCACCAGCAGCCCTTCGAAGAGAACAAGACCGGAGATGAGCTGACCTCGAATCGAACGAGGTTTTAACCAACTCATTAGGCGGCCACCTTTCCTTCAGCGCTTAAAGCATCACTCTACTCTGCACGGGCAAGTTTGGCGGGATGGGTCTTTTCCTGAGGAAAAGACCCATCCCGCTTTCGTTCCTCCGTATACACCAGAGAGGAAAATGCTGTCGGGTGTCTCGTATCAATCCAAGTCACAGTTACAGTAACAGGTTCAGCCAACCCTCATGGAGGTTCGGCCGGCGAGTTTGGCCTCGATATCCTGGGCAATCTGACGGCCATGGAAACGGCCGTTCTCGATGAAAATCTCATTCGTGCGCATGCCGGCAACAATCACTCCGGCCAGGTAAATACCTGGGATATTGCTCTCCAGAGATTGCGGATCGCACACCGGGCTGCGGTCTACCCCTTCCATCCGTACGCCAACGGCGGCCAGAAAGTCAAAGTCAGGATGGTACCCGGTCAAAGCAAAGACGAAATCATTGTCCAGAGTAACCACTCCTTCCGGCGTCAGCAGCTCGACCGAATCTTTTGCGATGCTGGCCACGGAGCTTGAAAAGTATGCAGTCACTTCGCCGTTCTTGATGCGATTGTTGATGTCCGGCAGAATCCAGTATTTCACGTGGTGATGCATGGCCTCGCCGCGATGCACCAATGTCACGTGAGCGCCGTGGCGCCACAGGTCCAGGGCCGCAATCGCTGCCGAATTCTTGCCCCCGATCACCAGCACATTCTGGTCGTAGTAGGGGTGCGGGTCGTGGTAATAGTGCAGTACCTTCGGCAGCTCTTCCCCGGGTATCTCGAGGTAGTTCGGCAGGTCGTAATAGCCGGTAGCGAGAATGATTTTGCGGGCGCCGTAGACCCGGCGCCGGGAGAATTGATCGACGGTGGTGATGGCGAAATCGCCGTCCTCCCCAGTCAGGCTGGATACGGTTTGATATAGGCGCATCTCCAGCTGGTAATGCTCCGCGACCTTGCGGTAGTACTCCAGCGCCTCATTGCGGTTGGGTTTCTGGTTGGGGCTGGAAAATGGCATATCCCCAATCTCCAACAGCTCAGGCGTAGTAAAAAACGTCATGTTTGAGGGGTAGTGAAAAAGGGAGTTGCAAAGACAGCCCTTGTCCACCAGAACAGCGCGCAGTCCGGCGCGCTGCGCCTCGATAGCGCAGGCCAAGCCGGTAGGGCCAGCGCCTACCACCAATACGTCAAAGCTCTCTTGCAGGGCACCGCGGCTAGGCTCCATGGCTATAGCTTAGACGATGAGAAGCCGCTGCTGTACCGGTGTTGTCTGTAACATGACCGAAGTGCCAGGGAGTAACGGGTAAGCGCTGCCGTTCCCGGCGGGTGGCTGAAATCGCTATAATCGAACGTTCTGCCGTTTTGACGGCAGTTCAGGAGCCACCTTCTTATGTCTGATTTCCGCAAAGAAAAAGACTCGCTTGGTTTTGTAGAGGTGCCCGCAAAGGCCTACTACGGTGCACAGACAGCGCGTGCGGTGGAGAACTTCCCCATCTCCGATATTCATCCGGATCCGCACCTTATCCGCGCCCTGGGGATGGTCAAGCGAGCAGCCGCGGAAGCCAACAAGGAACTCGGCCTGGTGGACGCCAAGCGTGCCGATGCCATCATCCAGGCTGCCCAGGAAGTCATAGACGGCAAGTGGAATGCTGAGTTCGTGGTCGATGTTTTCCAGGCCGGGGCGGGCGTAAGCAAGCACATGAACAGCAACGAGGTCATCGCCAACCGGGCCAACGAGATTCTGGGAGGAAAGCTGGGGGAATACGCCCACGTGCACCCCAACGACCACGTGAACTATGGGCAGTCGACCAACGACGTCTTCCCCACCGCCATGCGCCTGGCCACTCTACTTGCCCTCGATACCCTCTATCCCGTGTTGGGCCACCTGGCCGGCACCTTTGCGGAAAAGGCGCAGGCCTTTCACGGCATCATGAAGTCGGGCCGCACGCACATGCAGGATGCGGTTCCGATGCGGCTGGGGCAGGAGTTTGCCGCGTATGGCTTAGCCTACGAAAAGGGACGTAAATTCCTGATGCTGGCCTCCAGCACCTTGCGTGAGTTGGGGCTGGGCGGAAGCGCGGTGGGCACCGGCATCAACACGCATCCGGATTACCGGGTGAAAGCCATCGCCAATCTGGCTCGCATTTCGGGGCAGCAGTTGGCGCCGGCAGAGGATATGCGTTGGGCCATGCAATCCAATGCATGCATGGCCGATGTGAGTTCGGCATTACGCGGGATCGCGTTGGAGACGATCCGCATCTCGACTGACCTTCGCCTGCTCAGTTCCGGACCCAATACCGGCTTTGCGGAGATTTACCTTCCCAGCCTGCAGCCCGGCTCCTCCATCATGCCCGGCAAAATCAACCCTGTCCTGCCGGAATTGGCGGCCATGGTCAGCTTCCAGGTGATTGGCAACGATACCGCGGTGGCGTATGCCGTCCAGGCCGGCCAGCTGGAGTTGAACGTGATGATGCCGACCATGGCTTACAACGTGCTGCAGAGTATAAGCATCCTGGCCAACATGCTGCGCGAGTTTGACCTGCGGTGCGTGACCGGGATCACGGCCAATGAGAAGCGTTGTGAGCTTTACGCCCAGAGCACGGTTTCGTTGGCCACGGCACTCAATCCGTACATCGGTTATGCCAAAGCCGCGGAAATCGTGAAGGAGTCAGTCGCTACGGGTAAGTCGATCATTGAAATTGCCCGCGACAAGAAGCTGCTCACGGAAGAAGAAATTGCGGAGATCCTGGACCCGGTCAGGATGACAGAACCGCAGTATCCCCTGGAAGCAGCGAAAGAACGCGACAAGGCCGTAACGGCGTAAGGCGAAAAACCGCAGAGCCTGCCCTGAGCGAAGTCGAACGGGTCCCTCCGCTCTCACTGCCGGCCGAATCGATACACAATGCCTGCATTGAAGCCGAGATTCTTCACCTGCGTGGTGCCGCCGAAGGTCGTGAACCAGTAGCCTGGTTGCAGGCGCACAGCGAGTCCGGGACTGAGGTTGTAGTCGACCGGAACACCCAACGCGAAGCTGAAGTTGGTACCGTCGCTCCAAAGTCCTATCTGGGTGCCGATGGGAACCCCGGAACTGCTCGCATTGAAATTGCCTTTAGACCCGCCTAACAGGGCCTGTGCACTGATAGCCCAGTGCTCCCGGCGCACGAAGCGGTACTGCGGCCCGGCCATGAAAGTGTACTGGTTGATGCTGGGCCTGAAGATGTTGTATGGATTGGGCGTGATAAAGGCGGTTCCGTAGTAGCCGCGCAAGTCCATGGTAATCCCGGTGCGGCCCCACAAATAGTCGGTGAATCCCCCATTCCACGCCGATTCGTTGATGTGCTGGAGCGAACCACCCGGGCGAAAGCGGGTGTAGCCGCCTCCTCCATAAACCTCAAACTTGTGGCTGTAAGTGTCCTCAACCACGCGTTGGGTTCGCTGCTGACGCCGTGCGTGTATTCTCGCCTGAGCCTCCTGCGCCAGGCGAATCTGGTTTTGCTGCGGATTCTCAGGCTCCGTCTGAGCCTGTGCTGGGGCGGGAGACCCGCTGCTGGTGGGATTCTGCGCTGTGAGCCCTGGTACCGCGAGAGTGATCAAAAAAAGAAGCGGATACACGTGGCATCCAAAACGCTTGCTCTGATGCATGAACCTGAAAGCCTCCACTACCTGCCGCCATTCGGCGAAGAAAATAAACTTTTGCTGTCCTGGTTAGTATTAGAGCATTTCTCCCGTTGCTATATCCTGCTCGGGGGCGAACAGTGCAGCTTTTCTTGTCCTACCGGTCAGGGAAGGTATCGGAGATCGGTTGGCTGCGCAACAAACGAAAGGGTAAAAAATGAGATTTCTTCTCGGTCTGTTGATCGGCTTGCTGTTGGTACCAATCGGCATCGCAGCTTATCTCAGCTTTGGAAACCTGCCGGTCGCGACCGGCGACGCGCCTCTTCCGTTCGAGGAGAGGATTGTCCACCTTCCTCTACACGCGCGCATTGATCGTGAGCTGGTGAAAACGCCCCCGGTGGAAGCCAGCCCTACTAACCTGGAGATCGGCGCCCACATCTACCGCCAGCAATGCGCGGCCTGTCACGGGCTTTATGGGCGTCCCGCCAGTTTTGCCAAGGGAATGTACCCGGAAGCACCCCAGCTGTGGGAGCCGCACCGCAATGGCGTGGTCGGGGTCAGCGACGATCCGCCCGGAGAAACCTATTGGAAGGTCGCTAATGGTATCCGGCTTTCCGGCATGCCGGCCTTCAAGAAGTTTCTGAACCAGACCGAGATGTGGCAGGTATCGCAGCTGCTGGCAAACGCCGATAAGCCGCTACCTCCCGGTGTCCTGGCGCTGTTGAAGCAGCCGCTAGATCTGGATCCGGTAGCGCCGCAATAGGAAACCCCGGGTCCCCTTCATGTAAGCCGGAGGGATACCGGGGTCGCGTTTTGCGCTGCCTCTACTTCAGGCTATACGTCACGCCCGCGGTGAACTGGAACGAGTTCTTCTTGCTGCCCGCAGCCGGGTCGTTCAGGAAGTTGTCAAGCGCTCCCACGCTAAATCCGAAGCGTTTGTAGACCGGGAACAAGAGCCCCGCAGTAGCCACCGCCGAATAGGCGTTCGTCTGATTGAACGCAGGAGTGATCACCGCTCCCTGGTTGAAGACCAGCCCATGGGCCAGCTTCAGCATGTAGGTGTCTCCGAAGTCCATTCCGATCAAATTCTTGCTCGGGGTGAGGGGCGGAATAGGAATAACGTTGGGGGTAACGAAGTATTGCTGTCTCTCGTAGTGCACGTCCAGCTTTACATCCAATTGCTGCTTCGGTTCCTTGATGACGGTGTATCCTATTCCGCCGCCGTACACTTGCTGCAAACTCAGGCCTTGCGAATAATTGTGGTCCCAAGACGCATCCACCAGGAAAAAGAATCGCGGCGAGATAAACCAATCGTGCTCAGCGTCAAAGTGGATGATATTTGTCTTTGTCCCCGCCGTGCCGGGCTGGGTGACTTGGCCGTAGGCTCCGGTAAAGTCGAAAATCGTGCGGTCCCGCGGGTCAAGCCAGTCCACGCTGGGAATAGCCCTCACCAGCGCCGCGTTACCGGTAAAGCCGCGGCTGTTCTGCGTCGCCTCAACCAGAGTCGCGCCCGCTGTGAGCGAGCCGTTCCAGCCGGAGAAGAAGCCTGGATGGCCCCGTAGTTCCTTGGTGTAGGTATCCTTGTCGATCACGTATTGCGCATCCTTCACGGGAATGTCCTTGCTTGCGCCGCTCGTGCCTTGAGTCACCTTGACCTGGTCGTCCTCAACCCGCACGTTGCCCTGGACAATGTCGGCATCAGCCGTCTTGCGGGTGACATGCTGGCCCTGCTGAATCACGGCAAACTGCTGCCCGGTGTGAATGGACTTGATCTTGTCCCAGGTCACGGTTACATCGCCCGCGATATCGCTATGAAAGACCACGCTACCGCTGACCTCGCGGAGCAACTTGCCGGTTAGTTGATCGCCGTTGGTAAAGAGAATGACATCCGTACCCGGCGGAGTGGCGGCGGGTGTTTGGGCGTGCAGGGGCACGGCAACGGTAAGAACAAGAGCGGCCGGCAGCAGAGCGGGCAAAGTGTTCAGCAGGCGTCGCAAAAAGAGGCGACCGGCAGTTCTGAATTGAGACATTTGGGGAACCTTTCACAAGGGAGATAGGTAGCGAAAGACAGGCAGCGCTACTCGGTAATGAAATGGCCCAGGTTCTGACACACAATGGTAAAACTTCGGGCGCGCACAGATCGCGAGAGTTAGGATGCCAAGTCGAAACTTATTGTGATAGGGCGCAACGGCCTGTAACGCATTTTTGCTAATGGTGCAGACCAGGCTCTAACGCCACCCCTGAGCAGCCATCCAGGCTCAGCGGCGGACGGACACGGTCCCTGGATTACTCACATGACCGGCTAAGAGGCGTGTCTATTGCACTGTAACACTGGATTGTAGGCTGCCATACCCGTAAAATGGATCTGTGGCGATTACCAGGACTCAAGCTCTCGACTATTTCCGCTCGGACGACCTCATCGGCTTGGGCATGGAAGCAGATGCGCTTCGGCGCAAATTGCATCCCGAGGGCGTGGTGACGTACATTATTGACCGCAACATCAACTATACGAATTTCTGCACCGAGTATTGCAGTTTTTGTGCCTTCTACCGGCCGCTCAAGGGCAAGCTCGCCGCTGAAGGCTACATCCTCGACTTCGAGACCATTTACCAGAAGATTGCCGAGACGGTGGAGATGGGTGGCACCGGCGTGCTGATGCAGGGCGGCCTGCACCCCGATCTAAAGATCGAATGGTTTGAACGCTTGCTCCATGGCATTAAGCAGCGCTTCCCTCAGATTTGGCTGCACTGCTTCTCGGCCTCCGAGATTCTGGCTATCGCCGAGTACAGCGACCTCTCAGTGCGGGATACGATTGCCCGGCTGCGGGATGCGGGATTGAACTCGATTCCAGGCGGCGGCGCCGAGATCCTGGACGATGAGGTGCGGCATCGCATTGCGCGGCTTAAGTGCTCCACCGAGGACTGGGTCCATGTGCACCGTACAGCCCATGAGTTGGGCATGCGCACCACGGCCACAATGATGTTTGGCGTGGGGGAAACCTTCGAACATCGGGTCAACCACTTTGAGCAGGTGCGGCGTCTGCAGGAAGAAACCGGCGGCTTTACCGCCTTTATCCCCTGGAGCTTTCAGCCTACCAACACCGCCCTGGGCGGCCGAAAGTGGGATGAGGCCACATCGGTCGAATACCTTAAGGTGCTGGCCATCTCGCGTCTCTACCTGGACAATGTGGAGAATGTGCAATCCAGCTGGGTGACTCAGGGATTGAAGGTGCTCCAACTTGGCTTGCGCTTTGGCGGTAACGACGTCGGTTCGGTGATGCTTGAAGAAAATGTGGTCAAGGCCGCTGGAACCTCAAACTGCACCACCGAAGAAGAGCTGCGCCATGTTATCCGCGGAGCCGGCTTCAAACCCGTGCAACGGGATACGCTGTACACCACCTTTTTTCTCAATTGATCCATCCATTGATTTTGGGTAAGCGGTATCGGGTCCTAAGAGACGAGCATCTTAAAGACGATGTGGATGACGTGTGGAGGCAGTGCCCTGCTGGCAACGATTGCTGACAACCTAAGCGAGCTCGCCCATGCGGCTCTGCGCAGTTGCCGGTGGTCCTGTGCCCTATGGTGGTACGGTCCACAACACGGCCTGCAGCATTACTTCAAAACCCACTACGCCGATCGCACCTTCGAGCACTTATACCACTGGAACTCTTTCGACACCGCACTCCTGATTCCCTACTTCTTAGTGATGATCGTTCTCTCCTTCTATGGCATTCATCGCTATCAGCTGGTCTATCGCTACTACAGGTACCGCAAGCACGCTGCGCGCGAGCCCGAGTCACACTTCCACGAACTTCCCAGCATCACGGTGCAGCTCCCCATCTTCAACGAGCAATTCGTCGTAGACCGGCTGATCCAGGCCTGCTGCAACCTGGACTATCCTGCCGACAAGCTGGAAATTCAGGTTTTGGACGACTCCACCGATAGCACGGTAGAAGTTTCCCAGGCGGCCGTAGAGCTTTACCGATCGCTGGGACACCGCATTACCTACATTCACCGCGTCGATCGTCACGGCTTCAAGGCGGGAGCTCTGGATGAGGGCTTGCGCGTGGCAACGGGCGAATTCATTGCCATTTTCGATGCCGATTTCGTGCCACCCCGGGAATGGCTCATGCAAGTCGTGCACCACTTTGCCGATGCCAGAATCGGTATGGTACAGACACGCTGGACGCACCTCAACCGCGACTACAGTTTCCTGACCCAGGTGGAAGCCATCCTGCTCGATGGCCACTTTATTCTCGAGCATGGCGGGCGATCGCGCACCAACGCATTTTTCAATTTCAATGGGACTGCCGGCATGTGGCGCCGCACGGCGATTGACGGATCGGGAGGCTGGCAGCACGACACCCTGACCGAAGACACCGACCTTAGCTATCGTGCACAGATGAAGGGTTGGAAATTTCGTTATCTGCAGGACGTTGAGTGCCCGGCCGAACTGCCGGTAGAAATGACCGCCTTCAAGACGCAGCAGGCGCGTTGGGCGAAGGGTCTGATCCAGACCTCGAAAAAAATACTGCCCATGATGTTCCGCAGTGATCAGCCGTTCCACGTAAAGCTGGAGGCGTTCTACCACCTGACGGCGAATCTCAGCTATCCGCTGATGGTGGTGCTCTCCATGCTGTTGATGCCGGCCATGATCATCCGTTTCTATCAGGGGTGGTTTCAGATGCTGCTGATTGACGTACCTCTGTTCATGGCGTCCACCTTTTCCATCTCTTCGTTCTATCTGGTTTCGCAAAGAGAGCTGTTTCCCGGCCGATGGTACAGAACTTTTTTGTATCTGCCTTTCCTCATGGCCCTGGGAATAGGCCTGACAATCACCAACACCAAGGCGGTGTTGGAAGCGATATTCGGCATCAAGACCGCATTTAAGCGCACGCCTAAGTACCGCATCGAGAAGCGCGGCCAGGTTCCCCAGGCCAGCAAGTACCGCAAGAGACTCGGCATCGTGCCCTGGATTGAACTCTTGATCGGCAGCTATTTTGCGTTGACCATCTGGTATGCAATCGTCAATGAAAACTATTTCACCGTCCCCTTCCTGCTGCTCTTCGTGCTGGGTTATTGGTACACCGGTCTAATGTCGTTGCTGGAAGGTAGATTTGAGCGCTTTCGTATGGGAGCCAATACGGAAGAAGCCTCGCCCAAGCCCTTTCCCGTGGGCGTCTGAAGCCGTACCCTTCAGAAAAATGAGATTTACCGCCAACGCTCGATGCGCAACGGGAACCCCCGGGTGCCCCATATCTGCCCGGTTTTGGCAGATGTGGGATACCGCGAACCTCGATCGCTAACTGTGCAGGGTGTAGATGATCATGGGTCTCGGGATCCGTCGCAGTAGAGAAAGCGGCCGGTCGAGCGCGGCGGAATCCCACATCTGCCAAAACCGGGCAGATATGGGGCACCCTTCATTGATTACGGGCACAGAGAGGCAGATCCACGAGAAATCCAGGCTAGCCCAACCTGACCGAGGACTCCGGATTTACCAGCGGAATCCGAAGGTTACCGGAAACATCCCGACGGTGCCTGTTCCCACGGCGCTCGACGTTGTCGCCGGAGAGTCGACCCATACGTAGCGTGCCTCCGCAAAGAACTTACCCTTGCCGTCGGGATTGGCTTTGAAGGTGACCCCGGTGCCAAAGTTAAACCCGCCTTGATTGCTGGAGAACTGGCTCAACGTAATGTTTTCGTACTGCGGATAGCAGCCGTAGAAGTAATCGCAGTAATCTCCCACGTAAACCGGCACGGTAAAGGTCGTGGTCTTGCGATAAAAGCCGCCGCCCCCGGTAATGTAACCGCCGATGCGTCCGCTGGTCTTGTAGTAAAAGATGGGATCCAGCGTAAATGACCACACGTGAACATGGCCATTCGGCTCGCCTACATTCGTCAACGTATTTTGTGGAATATTGGCGCCATTGAAGCCGTACTCGGCCAGCACCCCAAATCGATCGTTGAAATTCCAGCCGCCGCCCAGGTTGATGCTATAGCCGACATTCTGCCAGGTCGTAGTATTGCCAACCGGCACATTGAATCCGCCGCCCAACTCAAGGGCCAGATGGTCGGTCAGGGAGTCGTTATGGTGGGTGCTGTAGCCCTGCCTGTTATAGCCGCCCTGATTGGGATATTGATCCTGCACCAGGGCATCGAAATCGGCGTGATTTTGCGCGCTCGAACTGATTTGCGCGAAACCAGACGGAGCCAGGAGGCACAAGGAAAGGGCCGCTACCATCGCTGCGGATCGGCCGGGGAACCGGTGTAAAGAGCACCACATCTTGTGATCACCCATGGGGAAAGTTTTTCGGAGATCCCGAAAGGGGCCTCTCAACTATTAACCCCTATGTGACGCATTTGACTCGCGAAAGGTTTGCAGGCGCTTATCCGGCGCAACCGTCGGACAGCAGCTGCCCTGCCCAGCCTGACGCCTGTAAGTCGAGGCCCTGCCGTTAGTTACGACGGCAAAGCCCCAGCTTTCTAGTGGATATCGAATTGCTCCGGATGCAGCGTGGGATCGCTCTTGACGATGATCGTCTTGCCGCTCATCTCCTCCAGCTCCAAGAGCCAGCGGGCGTTGCCCAGCTTCAGCGTTTTGACGACTTCGGGGTGGACGCGCAACAACACGTCCTGGCGTTCCAGATGATTCTGCATTTTGCGCATCTCGATGTAGATTTCGTTGCACACCGTGGTCGGGCTCTTGACCATGCCAGTGCCGGCGCAGATCGCGCATTGGATGCTCAGCGTGCGCTCGAGCGATTGCTTCACCCGCTTGCGGGTAATCGCGACCAGGCCGAAGTCATTGAACTGCAGAACCTTGGAAGGAGCCCGATCTGATTTGAGCTCGTCCTCAAGGGCCTGCATCACCTTGTTGCGGTTCTTACGCTCGTCCATATCGATGAAGTCGATCACGATGATTCCACCCAGGTCGCGCAGGCGAATCTGGCGTACGATCTCGGGGATGGCATCGAGATTGGTCTTGAGAATCGTGTCCTCCAAACGCGCCGTCTTGCCTACATACTTGCCGGTGTTGATATCGATGGCCACCAGCGCCTCCGTCTGATTGATCACGATGGAGCCGCCGGACTTGAGCCAGACCTTGGACTTGAGCGCCTTGGTGATTTCATCCTGAATGCCGAACTGCTCAAAGAGCGGCGTCTCCTTGGTGTACAACTTGACCCGGCGCACCAGCGAGGGCTGAAAACGGTTCAGGAAGCGAACGATGCGTTCGTACTCCGCCTCGGTATCGACCCAAATGGTGGAGAAGTTGTCACTCACCTGGTCGCGCAGGATGCGCTCCACCAGGTTCAGGTCGTGATAAATCAGGGCCGGCGCTTTGGCCGTATCGGAACGCTGTTTGATCTCCGTCCACAGGCTGATCAGAAAGCGAATATCCGCACGCAGATCATCTTCACTGGCCCCATCTGCCGCGGTGCGCACAATGAAGCCACCACTGACGGTTCCCTTCTCGCTGATCAGGATGCGTTTGAGACGCTGCCGCTCCTCGTCGGAGGAGATCTTGCGCGAGACTCCCACATGATTGACTGTCGGCATGAAAACCAGGAAGCGGCCTGGAAGCGCGATGTGACTGGTAATGCGCGCACCCTTTTTCGCAATCGGCTCCTTGGCAATCTGCACCAGGATTTCCTGACCTTGCTTCAACAGCTCACTGATGATCGGCAGGTCGCTGGTCTGCGTGTTCTGCCTGCGGCCATTGTGGCGACGGCGGCCATCGTTACGCTGCCCTCGGCCTCCACGGCGCTGATCGTCGCGTGGACGGCGAGCCGGTTGCCCGGCTACCGCGGCTACCTGCCCTTCTTCCGATTCCGATTCCGCTTCCTCGACACCCTCTGCCGCCTCCATCTCATCTTCCGCCTCCTCTTCCTCGACGGTGAGGCCGGAAGCATCGCCGGCGATCCGCTGATCAAGATGAGCATCGCGCACCATTTCGCCGATCTCACCCCCTGCCGCAACTTCCTGGTCGAGCGTCTCCTCTTCCAGCTCCTGCAAGTCATGGTCTTCGCTCTCGACATAAAGAGGCGTAAAGTCGTACTCCTCTTCCTCCGCAACCTCTTCTTCCTCCACCAGGCCGGTTACCGGAGCTCCAGCGTCCAGGTCCTCGTCCTCCTCTTCGAAGTCCGTTTCCAACTCCACCAGGCTCGGGTCGGGAAGGCCCAACGCTGCGGACTCGTGGCCGCCGGCCTCCGGACGGGTATCTTCAATCTGCTGGATAGCTTCCGCTTCAGAAGCTATCTCCTCCTCCTCAGCCAAGCTGGAGGACGAAGAAGCAAAGCGGAATTCGCTGGGCGCGGAAGGATCGATCCGATACGAGGCGGAAGCTTCCTGGGGCTCAAACTCTACCGCCGCTAATAACGGCTCGTCCGCAACGCTGCTCTGGACTTCCACCTCGGTTTCTGAAATCACGACGGCTTCAGGCTCGTCTAGTGCAGGCGCCAGTACCGTTTCCGGCGCTTCCGCTTCATGAAGCGTGGGAGCTTCTTCTTCTGCGGCCACGATGGTATGCGACTCCAGATTCTCGGTGGAGACGGCAATTTCCTCGGTATAGGCTGTCTCTTCTTCCACACTTGCAGAGGCAAATGAATCGCTGTGAACAGGGGCCGGAGTTTCGTCAGGCGCACCACGATAACGGGAAAGCGATTCACCAGGGAGCGGGCCGGCGCCGTCCCATGCCAACGGGGTCTCGATCAGGGTGGAGGGTTTGGCTACGACCACATTCGCACGTTGCTGCGGCGGACGGTTGTCGGAAGGCTGCGCGGGCGACGGCGCAGCGCTCTGACCGCCGTACTTTGAAAGCGACTCACCGGGCAGAGAGAATGCAACTGGCGGCCGTGGGCCGGCTTCGACTGGTGCGCTTGCCTCGACGGCCGGGACGTCGCGGCCTGCCACGTCGCTGCGGGGGGGGGCGTCGGTACGAGCCGTCTGGACCGCTTGGTCGTGGGCTGGGGCTGCCTGCTGCCCGCCTTGCTGCGGTGGGCGAAAACCCTTGCGGCGGCCACGGCGGCCTCTCCAGCGCCGGGTTCCATCCTCGAACTCGCCAGCCGGCCCTTGCCCGGATGCTGCCCCTCCCGAGCCCGCCGGAACGCCGTTACGCCGTGGAGCTTCTTCTTCTCCTGCGGCTGCGGCGCGAGGCTGGCGCGGTTCGCGGTTCTCCCTGGCTTGCGGCTCTCGGCCCTCCTCGGGCCGGCCGTTGGCCGGAATGCGCTCAAAATCTGAGGAGTCTTCCTGCTCCTCCATGAAATCGGTGACATAGAGGAAGGCGTCGCGCTCCAGGCCCAGATCAACAAATGCCGACTGCATGCCGGGAAGCACACGCGTCACACGACCCTTGTAAATGGAGCCGGCGAGAGTGTATTCGTTCTCGCGCTCGTAGTAGACCTCTGTAAGTTGGTCGTCTTCAAGGATGGCCAGACGCGTCTCGTGGGGCGTGCTGGAAATACAAATTTCTTTTGACATGCTGCCTCTCCTGTCCGCAGGTCTTACCTGGCGGACGGCCGGCGCGGCAGATCGGAGGGGAAGCTTATCCCACTCCCGGGATACCGGGAAGGATTAGGTAAGCGAGCAAGCCTTGGGCAAAGGCGCGTGATCCATGGGGCGGAATCCAGCGAAATTCTTTGTGCGGGGATACCTGCACAACACGGTAACGACCGGGACCGGTCTCTGTGCTGGCTGGCGTTCCAAGGCTCTCTAGACGCAAAGAGTCGGTGACCACTTCAACCTTGTTTTCAGGCGGGGCCGTTACCCTTCTCTGCGTGTTCATTCCTAATCCTGCCCGGCCCGGTGATTCACCTGACCGGCGTATCTAAACTACTCAAAAACTTAAGGTTACTGACGCCACCTGTGGTGCGGCCCGACTACAGGCCGGGGAACCCTGCTCTAATTCACAAAGCGGCTCATGCGAACGTTCATCGCCATACCCAGAGCCAGGAAAGTGAACAGTACCGAGGATCCCCCGTAACTCATTAAAGGTAGAGGAATTCCCGTGACCGGCATAAGCCCGATGACCATTCCGACGTTAACTGCAATCTGAAAAATGAGTACAGCGACCACGCCCATGATCAGGAACGTACCGGATACATCCGCGGCTGTCTGAGCATTTTGAATCAAACGCGTCAATATGAGGAAGTATATCAGCAGTACAAAGACGGCGCCGACGAAGCCATGTTCCTCGCAAAAGGCGGCAAAGATAAAGTCCGTATAGGGAATGGGCAGAAAGTCGCCCTGGGTCTGGGTACCTTTGGTGGCTCCCCGGCCCCACACGCCTCCGTCACCCACAGCGATGAGCGACTGTTTCACCTGGTAGCCGCTCCCTCTGGGATCCGTGTCGGGATTCAGGAAGCTGGTGAGCCGTTGCTTCTGGTAAGGCTTGAGCACTTTGGCCCAGACCGGAACTACCAGAACCAGGCCGGCGAGCACCAGGATGACCCCCTTCTTCCATTCCAGGCCGCCCAGGAACAGCCCGACAATGAGCACCGGAACGTAGGTGAGCGAGGTTCCCAGGTCGGGCTGCTTGAGCACCAGCAACATGGGCAGCCCGACCAGCAGGAAAGCCTTGAAGATGTCACTCCAGGTCAGATCCCTGCCGGCAAGGCCCGCGAAGTATCGCGCCATGGCGACAATCAGCACCACCTTCACCCATTCCGACGGCTGAAAGTGAATGCCGCCAGGAAGTTTGATCCAGCGGCGCCCACCCAGAACCTTGGTTCCAAAGATAAGAACCCCTACCAGGGAGATCAGGCAGAAGCCATAGACCCAGTGGACCGCCTCGAGCAGACGGTGGTAATTGATCAGCGAGAAGAGAAACATCGCAGCCAGGCCGCCAATCAGCCAGAAGATCTGCTTGGTTTCAAACCCTACAAACTTGGTATGCAAGGTGGCGCTATAGATCTCCAGGATGGAGATGACCGAAAGCAGCAGCACCAGGCCCAGGAGCAACCAGTCGAAATCGCGAAATGAGATAAATCGCCGCATCGTTCTCCGTGTCGTTCTTAGCCTTGAAGGGGCGGCCGTTCTTAACCCTTGAAGGGGCGGGGCTTCAGCCCCGCCATGAAATCCGCCCAAGGTGGACGGCTTTAGCCGCTGAGGGATCGCTTTGCTCCAGCATGCTTTCCTCAGCGGCTAAAGCCGGTCCTGTTTTCAAGCATTTATGTACGGTCTGAAGCCCGTACCCTTCAAAAACCAGAGTTTTTCCGCAAACTCGAAAGCCCGTCCCCTTCAAAACCAGCCACCTCATTGCGCCGGCACCGTGAAGTAGCCACCCTTCAAAGCCGGGGCAGCGTCCTTTGCGGATGCGGTAGTCACCTTGGCGGGTCCGTGCTCTGGAGGCTCCGACCACACCGCGCCGACTTCTACCTTCGCAGGCACCTTGGCTTCCTGGAGGTTATTGTCCAGACGGCGCTGCTTATCGACAAATGCCTCGACAATCTGTGCCGCTACCGGCGCGGACGCCGAACCCCAGCCACCGTGCTCAGTCAAGACCACCACCGCAATGTCCGGGTTTCTGCGCGGCGACATGCCCACAAACCACGAGTTGGCGCGAGTGGCCACATCCTTGGATACGACCAGAGCTCCGGCGCTGTGATTAACCACCTGCGCCGTACCTGTCTTGCCCGCAAAGTCGATGTTGTCCAGATGCGCTGCGAAGGCCGTACCGCCCATACTGGCATCGAGCGCTCCCGCCATCCCATCGGTGATCGTCTCCCAAATAGCCGGGTCGATGGGAAAACTGACGTCTCCGCTACCCGGATACGATTCATCCAAAGCCTGCCGATATTCCGCCGTCAGCTGGTCAGGCTCCACGACGTGGGGCCGCTTGAACACGCCCCCGGAGGCGATCCCAGCGATGGCACGGACCAACTGGATCGGCGAAATCGCCACTGCCCCCTGGCCGATGCCTACGGAGATCACTTCCCCCGCATACCACTTCTCGTGGAAGGTCTTCATCTTCCATTCTTCGGAAGGCATCGTGCCACTCACTTCGCCCGGTAAGTCGATGCCGGTCTTCTGCCCAATCCCTACTTTGTGCGCCCAATAGGCAATCTTTTCGATCCCCAGACGCTCCGCCAGCGTGTAGTAAAACGTGTCGCAGGACTTGGGGATGGCGTGAAGAATATCGACCAGGCCGTGATGGTGATCGCAGGCAAAGTAGCGGCCATAGAATACGGCGCCGCCGGTGCAGTTCACCGTCATGTTCTGCGCGATCCCATTCTCCAGACCGGCCAGGGACATGATGATCTTGAACGTGGAACCAGGCGCCAGTTGTGCTTGAATCGCCTTGTCCAGAAGCGGATGGCGCGGATCGGTAATGAGTTTGTTCCATTCGTCCCGCGAGACCCGAACCGAGAAATCGTTGGGATCGAAGGCTGGCCGTGAAACCAACGCCAGCACGGCGCCGGTATGCGGATCGATGGCGACAATCGCTCCATTGCGATCGCCGAAGGCGGTCTCGGCCGCCTTCTGGATATCCAGATCGATGGTCAGCTTCAGGCCTTGTCCCGGTACCGCCGGTTCCCGGCCCAATATACCCACTTCCCTGCCGTGACTATCGACAATGATGTCCTGCGAGCCGTCCTGACCCCGCAGCAGTTCATCGTACGACTGCTCCACGCCCGATTTGCCGACCACATCGCCCGGCTCGTAATAGGCGTAGCGAGGGTCGTTCAGCATGTCGTCACTCACCTCGCCGACATAGCCGATCAGGTTGGCGGCAAAGCCGTTGCGGGGATATAGACGGCGCTGCTCGTCGATGGTCTCCAGTTCAGGCAGCTCATCGCGGTGCGCCTCGATAAACTCCACCTCGTCCGGAGTGATGTCCTGCTTAAGCGGGATTGGCTCATACTTGGGCGCCAGCGCGTAGTGCTTCAGCACGCCCTCCAGCTGATCCGGCGTCATATGGAGCCCACGAGAAATCAGGGGAAAATCTGCCCGCAAGTCACGGCCCGGCTCGCGAATGAGAAAGCAGGAGACGGAGGGATAGTTATCCACCAGGAGGCGCCCTTCGCGATCGAACAGCTTGCCCCTGGGAGCCAGGATGGGCACCTTGCGAATCCGGTTCTGCTCGGCCAGGCTGCGGTAGTTTTGCGCGCCAATCACCTGCAACCGCCACAGTCCGGAGAGCAGGACCAGCAGAATCGCCACGATCGCGTACTGCACGATCGTGAGCTTGAATGCCGGCAGTCTCTCTTCCCGGTTAACCGATGAGTAATCATCCATGGCTATGGCCCACTTACTGTTACTGTGACGCTGCTGACCTCAAATCGCTGCATTTTTCATCAAACCTTCTAGTCCCTTGGCCTTATACGATCCAGAATATCGAAGAAAAACACCCCCACAATCGAATTGATCACGGCCTTGATTACCTCATGCAGCCAGTTGGTATTGACATTGAATGCCAGCATGCGATGCATGATGAAGAGATAGATCCCGATGTTCAACAAGGTGAAAGCGAAGTTGATCAGCAGGCGGGTTCCCGGATTCTCGACGTCGATCTTGACCCCCAACGAGGCGGCAAAGAAACCCACGACGCATTGCGAAATCCCGTTAATGCCCAGGGGACGGCTGGTCAGCGCGTCCTGGATAAGCCCGATCACTGCTCCGGTGACCGTGCCGGCAATTGGGTTCCGCCAGCCTACGGAGAAGTAGATGGTGACCAGCAAGGGGAGATCGAGGATGTCGAACTTGGGAATGAAACGGGGGATCAGGGCCTGCAGGAAGATCGCCAACAGCGGGACCAGCACCACTACGATCAGTGGATAGCGCTGCACATCCAGTTCCCGACGCGCTAGTGATGCCGACATTGCCATGGACTACTTCTCCTCTTGCTGTTCTTACTACGCACCACGAAGTTTCAAATCTCGCTATCCATCCCGGCCGTCATTGCTGCGGCGTCCCATTTCCTGAGGTTTGCGGAGGCTCAGCACCGGGATCAGGCGCCGGTGGCGCTGCAGCCGGCTGATCGCTTGGCGGCGGCTTAGGCGCCTTTGGCTTGGCCGCCGGTGGATGGGTTGTTCCGGGCGAGGCCGCGTCGCCAGAAGCCGCGCTGCTGGTTCCCGCAGGGCTGGTCGAAGAATGATGAGGCTTGGCTGTAGCAGCCTGGTCTCGCCCTGCAGCATCGTTTGCGTCCTGGTTTGCCATGTCCGCTTTGGCCGCAGCTTTGGCGGCAGGCGTCGCAGCCACAGAAGCAGCCGGCGGCGTGGACGCCGGCGTGGGTGCATATTTCTGATCGACAACGGTTTGTCCAGGGGTCAACGCGCTCGCCTGCGGCGTCGTGTTCGGACTGTAGTGATCCGCATGCAAAGCAGGTGGTGGATGAAGCCTGACGGGAACCGAGTCCGGATTCACCAACCCATGATCCGGGGCAGGGGGCGCATCCGCAAGCGCCCTCGGGTTATTCACGCTTGGCAGGCGCTCGGCAAGGATATCGGAAGCTCGCTGTTGAGTCGCGGCGATCGCACCCTCGGCGGCGCTCTGCGCCAGATCCTGCTTCTCCTTCTCCGGCATCTGATCCGAAGCCTGGGTGATCACCAGCAACTCTTCCAGGTGTCCCAGGTTGGCGGCAGGCTTGATGAGGATGTCCATGTAAGGAGGGTTGGAAGTGTCGGGGACCACCTGGTCGACGACCCCCACCGGCAACCCCCGAGGATAGATCTGGTCCCCGCCGCTGGTCACCACGCGCTCGCCCGGCTTAACCCGCTCATCGGGAAGCATATTAATGATCTGCGGCTGGCCCAGCGCATTGCCGCGCAGAACCCCGCGCAAACGCGTGGATTCCAGCACCACCCCCGCGCCGCTGGTCTGATCGGAGATCACCAGCACCTGCGAGGTGCTGCCAAAGACGTCCTTCAACTTGCCCACAATGCCGTCCGGTGTGATGACCGCCATGTCCGGTTTCAGGCCGTTTTTGAAACCCTTATCGATGATAAGGATGCGCGATTGGTCAGTCCCCGAAGTGCCGATCACCTGGGCCGGAACGGTACTGTAGATGTAGTGCTCTTTGAAGCCCAGCAGCGCCTGCAACCGCTGTCCCTGGCGTGCATCTTCGAGCAACCCAGCCTGCTCCAGTTGCAGACGGCTCAGCCGATCTTTCAGCTCCTGATTCTGCTCCCGCACGCGGCGCAGATCGAGGTAGTTCGACCACAGGCCGCGGACCCCGGTCCCGGTGCCGTGCACAACTTTTTCTGGTGGGGATACCAGGCTGATGGCCCACAAGCGTATCAATCGCACCGCCGGTGCATCCCCGCCATTGGGGTTGGGCCGGCGCACCTGCACGGCTAACCCAATGATCTGGGCCACCAGAACCGCCACCAGGAACAGGATGTTCTTATACCGGCTCAAAGCAAATCCATGGCTGGGTTCGCGGACGAGTCGACCATCCGTCCCCTTCTTGGTTGATAAGTCGACTCGCCGCCTGAAAGAGCATCTTCACTTCTGCGCTGGCCCCGATGAGTGTAGCGATGTGCGGCTTTTTCTCAAGGAAAGGCCACGCCGAGATTCGTCACTCTGTATACACCCGAAGTGAAAGGCTTCAGTCGATCTTGATTTTGCGCAGCAAACGGAAGTCACTTAGCATCTTGCCGGTGCCCAGCACCACGCTGGCCAGAGGATCATCGGCGATCGAAACCGGCAGACCGGTCTCTTCGCGGATACGCTTGTCAAGGTTCTTGATCAACGCGCCGCCCCCGGTCAGCACGATGCCGCGATCGCTGATATCGGCGCTGAGTTCCGGCGGGGTGCGCTCCAGGGCAACGCGAATGGCATTGAGAATGGTCGAAATGCATTCCGTAAGCGCTTCACGGATCTCGCTGTCATCAATGGTGATTGTTTTAGGCACACCTTCGATCAGGTTGCGCCCCTTGATTTCCATGGTCAGCGGCTTGTCCAGAGGATAGGCCGATCCAATGTCAATCTTGATCTGCTCCGCCGTGCGCTCGCCGATGAGCAGGTTGTACTTGCGCTTGAGGTAATTCATGATCGCTTCGTCCATCTGGTTGCCGGCCATGCGGACGGAACGGGAATAGACGATGCCGGAAAGCGAAATGACGGCGATATCCGTGGTGCCGCCACCGATATCCACCACCATGTTGCCGCTGGGTTCTGTAATCGGCAGGCCAGCGCCGATGGCGGCCACCATCGCCTGCTCTACCAGGAACACCTCGCTCGCCTTGGCGCGATAGGCAGAGTCTTCTACCGCTCGCTTCTCCACCTGCGTGATCTCCGAAGGCACCCCGATGACGATCCGCGGGTGCACCAGCATCTTGCGGTTGTGCGCCTTCTGAATGAAGTAGTTCAGCATCTTTTCGGTGATTTTGAAATCAGCGATCACACCGTCTTTCATCGGTTTGATGGCGACGATGTTTCCCGGAGTGCGGCCGAGCATCTCCTTGGCTTCTTTGCCAACCGCCTCGACCTCGCCGGTATTCTTGTTAATGGCGACGATGGAGGGCTCATTGACGACGATGCCCTTGCCGCGCGCGTACACCAGGGTGTTCGCGGTGCCTAAATCGATTGCCAGATCGCTCGAGAATACGCTGAACAGCGAACGCACACCGTGCGTACGAGAAGAACGCGAATGGAAACCGTTTGATGACATGAATGCCGGACTTTTCCTGAACGACGGATTTCATTGTACGGCCACGGTTGCTTTGTTGCACCGCTACTCTTTTGAGTCTTTACCACCACTTTTAGGGCATACGCCCCGTTTTGGATACGTTGCGACATAATGAGCTATGACTACGAAGATCTATAAGAACCTCATTGGCGGCCAGTGGCTGAGCGCACAGAGCGGCAAGACTTTTCTCAATCACAATCCCGCCAATGTCGACGATGTGGTGGGAGAGTTTCAGGCCTCAGGCGAGGCGGAAGTGGATCGGGCGGTGCGCGCGGCCCGGGCCGCTTATCGGCAGTGGCGGCTGGTTCCAGCTCCTAAGCGGGGAGAGATTCTTTACCGCACCGGTGAGCTGCTGCTGCGGCACAAAGAGAAGCTGGCCCGGGAGATGACGCGCGAGATGGGCAAGGTCCTCAGCGAAACGCGCGGCGACGTGCAAGAGGCTGCCGACACTGCCTTCTACATGGCAGGTGAGGGCCGCAGGCTCTTCGGCCAGACCACTCCGTCGGAATTGCCCGATAAGTTCGCCATGTCCGTACGTATGCCGGTAGGCGTCTGCGGCATGATTACGCCCTGGAACTTCCCTATGGCGATTCCGTCATGGAAGCTCTTCCCTGCCCTGGTTTGTGGCAATACCTGTGTGATCAAGCCGGCCGAAGATACTCCCTTATCGACGATCAACCTGGTGGAGTTGTTGCTGGAGGCGGGACTGCCGGATGGCGTGGTCAACATCGTGACCGGCTTCGGTCCCGATGCGGGTGCGCCTTTGGTTACGCATCCCGAGGTAAACGCCATCTCCTTCACCGGTTCCAGCGAGGTGGGCCGAGTCGTCGGCCAGACGGCCGCCGGCTTATTCAAGCCGTGCTCGCTGGAGATGGGGGGTAAGAACGCTATGATTGTGCTCGAAGACGCCAATCTCGATCTGGCGCTGGACGGTGCCGTCTGGGGAGCTTTCGGCACCACCGGCCAACGTTGCACCGCGACCAGCCGCATCATCGTACACAAGAGCATTGCCGGGGAGTTCACTCGCAGGCTGGTGGAGCGTGCGCGGGCGCTTAGGGTGGGCGATGGCCTGGATGCCCAGGTGGAGATGGGGCCGCAGATCAACCAGCAGCAGGTAGAGACCTCTGAGCGCTACACCGCGATTGCGCGGAAAGAGGGCGCCGGGCTATTGACGGGCGGACAGCGTCTGGCGGGCGATGGATTGGACAAGGGATATTTCTTTGCCCCCACCGTGTTTGGGGGAGTCGGTGCGGAGATGCGCATTGCCCGGGAAGAGGTGTTTGGGCCGGTAGTAAGCCTGCTGGAATGCGACAGCTTCGATCAGGCGATTGCGATCGCGAATGGAATCCAATATGGGCTTTCGACTGCGTTGTACTCTCGCAACGTCAACCTGGCGCTGAAGGCGGTGCGTGACCTGGAAGCCGGCATCACTTACATCAACGCGCCGACGATCGGGGCTGAGGTTCATCTGCCCTTCGGCGGTGTCAAGCAGACCGGTAACGGTCATCGCGAAGGGGGCACCGGCGCGCTTGATTTTTATACATCTTGGAAGGCCGTGTATATCGATTACTCCGACCGCTTGCAACGAGCGCAGATTGATACGGGGGAGTGAACGCAAAGGCAAGAAACAGCAGATCCCCGTTCGACTTCACTCCCCCACTTCGCTGCGCTCCGGTCGGGATCACAATTCATTGGTATCGACTGGCGCAATAAGTGCCTTTATGCTTGCTCCGCGCCGGTTCCTGCCGCAATTGTCGGCGTCTGGTGCACTAAAGTCGCTGCAGACTTTCTGCGCTCACCCCAGAATTGTCATCCCCGACCGGAAGTAGCGTAGTGGAGAGCCTGCCCTGAGTGAAGTCGAACGGGACCTGCTGTTCTCTTGAGGCGGTACAATCGCTCATCGATGAGCAAAGAGCACAGCTACTATGTCTACATGGTCGCGAGCCGCAGCCGCGTGCTCTATTGCGGAGTTACAAATAGCCTTGGGCGACGAACGGAACAACATCGTGAAGGCTGTATTAAAGGCTTTACCGCAGACTACAAATGCACGCGCTTGGTTTGGTTCGAGCGCTTCCATTTCGTCAACAACGCTATCGCTCGAGAAAAGCAGATCAAGCGGTGGCGCCGTGAAAAGAAAATCGCGTTAATCGAGCAGGAAAATCCTACGTGGGTCGACCTTTCTGAGGAATGGACTAAAACAGCAGGTCCCTCCACTACGCTACGCTCCGGTCGGGATGACAATTCTGTTTGGTGACCAAAGCTTAGAAGATCAGACAGGATTGTCATCCCGACCGGAGCGTAGCGTAGTGGAGGGACCTGCTGTTTTTCCCGCCCATAAACGACCCCGCACCCGCATTTGCTAGCATTCCCTTGCGAGGCATTTTTAAACCATGATCATTGGCGTCCCCAAGGAAGTGAAAGACCACGAATCCCGGGTTGGCATCACCCCTGCCGGCGTCAAGGCGCTGGTCGATGCGAGCCACACCGTCCTGGTGGAAACCCATGCCGGTGATCTCTCCGCCTTCTCTGACGACGAATACCAGTCCGCAGGAGCCGAAATCGTTGGCGCCGCCTACAACGTCTGGGCACTCGCCGACATGATCGTCAAAGTGAAAGAGCCGGTCGAACGCGAATATCAATTCTTTCGCGAAGGCCTGGTGCTGTTCACCTACCTCCACCTGGCGCCCCTGCCCGCGCTTACCGACCGGCTGCTGGCCAGCAAGGTCACCGGCATCGCCTACGAAACCATCCGCGACCGCGCAGGCACGCTCCCCTTGCTCACTCCCATGTCCGAGGTCGCGGGAAGAATGTCCGTGCAAGTAGGCGCAACCTACCTGGAAAAAGAAAAAGGCGGCCGCGGTGTGTTACTGGGTGGAGTGCCCGGAGTACCGCCGGCGACCGTCTGCATCCTGGGAGGCGGCATCGTCGGCACCAATGCCGCCAAGATCGCGCTGGGTATGGGCGCAAACGTAACTATCGTTGACCTGAATCTCAACCGGCTGCGCGAGCTCGACGATATCTTCAACGGCCGCGTCTACACCCTGGCCTCAAACTCCTATAACGTCGCGCGCGCCGTGCAAAACGCAGACCTAGTCATCGGTGGCGTGCTGATTCCCGGGGCGTCGGCTCCCAAAATTGTGACCCGGCAAATGGTCTCCCGTATGAAGAAGGGGGCCGTCGTCGTCGATGTCGCCATCGACCAGGGAGGTTGCATCGAAACGGCCAAACCCACCACCCACAGCGACCCCTCTTTCCTGGTCGATGGAGTGGTCCACTATTGCGTGACCAATATGCCTGCGGCCGTCCCCAACACCTCTACCCTGGCGCTCACCAACGCTACTTTCCCATACGTGTTCCGGCTGGCGCAGCACGGGGCAGCCGCCGCCATCAAGGCTGACCCTGGCATGGCCGAAGGAGTGAATACCTTCGCCGGACAACTCACTTATAAGGGAGTGGCGCAATCCCTGGGCCGGGAGTGGAAGCCAGTGCTCGATCTGCTGGGGTAACTGTGGCTGATCCCCGGCAAGTTCCAGGGTTGGAACTCGCCGGTATCCCGTCCAGGCTTGCTTAGGTGGTTACTAGGCTGTGGGTCCGCCGGCTGCAGCGGCTCCATGCTGCTGCATGCGTTCCTGTCTCCGCTGTTGGTCCTGAGCGAACTTCTGTTTCTGACTGTCGTTCAAGAGCGCCTGGATTTTGCTGCTGGAGTCGTCGCGGATGCTCTTCATCTTGGCCATCTTGTCTTCCCGGGACAAAGAGCTGTCCTGACGCAGCGCCTGCATCTGCTGCTGCTGGTTGGCAAGGATGGGCTTGATTTGAGCCTGCTGATCAGAGGACAGACTGTAGCGCTTGGTCATGTGCGCGACTCGTTCATCCGCAGTCATGTGCTTGTGGCCGCCCCATTGTCCTTGACCATTCGCAGGTTCTTGAGCGGAAGGATTGGGTGTGGAGTTTTCCTGCTGCGCAAAAGCGGCAGCCGAGCCAAGGGTAAGCCCAGTGGCTAAAAGACCACTGATCGCTAAACGGTAAAGTTGATTCTTCATGGGTGTTTCTCCTGGGTATCTACTTCACCTATAGGAACCCACACTGCTGCGCTTGGTTGCGGAGGAACCCCGTGACGCAAAGGCTCAAGATTTTGGAGGCATGGGCACCGGAGCCGTTCGCAAACCACAGGAGAGCAGCCCCGCCGGCTGGCTGGCGCCAACCTGATATGCATAGGCAAAGACCACCTGGTACTCGCGCTCCCCGGGATAAGAGCACATCGTACAGCCCGGCTTGTATTCGAGAACGGGGTTCTGCTGCTGGCTTGCGATCCATTCCCTGGACTGGTGCGGCGCGAGCGTCAAGAGCTTGATCTCGGTTCCCGGCGGGGCAGGATACACCATCACCCGGCCATGCTCGTTGCCCGCATCCAGCAGGCTTCCTCCGGCTCCATTCGATGCTCTCCACATCCAGCGGCCGTGGGAGCGCGCATACCAATGCGAGCTGGAAGGAACCGGCTGGGCAAGCCTGAGCTCCCGGCCGGTATGGTTGACCAGGATAAAACGAAAGCCCGGCCCCTGATCCGGGCCGGCGACGGCAAGATAATTAGCCGAGAGAGATACACCAGAGCACAGAGGAATCGAGCGCGCCGGCCTGGTGGCCACGCTACTTCCCGCCGGCCCGGCGTACAACCAAAGGCTCGCCAGCAGTAGAACCCTTCCCAGTCGAGGACGGCAAAATAAAGGTTGCGATGTGAACATTTATTTCCTTGCGAAGCATCGAACTTCGAGGTATTGTAGGCTCTTCCATGGCCGCGCGCGAAACCAATCCGAACTTCATGAATGGAGTTCCCGAGCTCCTGATCCTCAGGCTACTCCAACAAGAGGAGATGTATGGCTATGAGATCGTTCAAGCCATCCACAACCGCACCGATGCGGTCATCGCGGTCGGCGAGGGCGTAGTCTATCCGGTGCTGCACGGTTTAGAGCGCGGCGGAGCGCTCAAATCGCGGCGCAAGACCGTCAACGGCCGGAGCCGTATCTACTATTCCGTAACCGCCAAAGGGTCGCATCGATTGGCTGATTTGGCTCAGTCGTGGACCGATCTGGCGGGCGCAATCCAAAAGATGCTGAAGGGAGGACAACATGGCCAAGCCGTTCTATGAACTTCGCGAGCGCTTGCTGCGAGCCGGCGTCGCACCCCGGCACGTGCGGCGCTATTTGAGCGAGCTGACCGATCACCTCGCCGATCTCACGACGGAAGAGGAACGCGCGGGCCGCAGCCCAGCGGATGCACAATCCGCGGCGCTCAGCCGCCTCGGCGGGATGGACGAGCTCGCGCGGACGATGATCGCCCGGCATCACGTTCAGGCCTGGTCGTTCCGGGCGCCATGGGCGGCCTTCGGTCTGGCCCCGATCGCCTTTCTCGCTGGAGCCTACTTCATCGCGCTATTCATTTTGTGGTCTGGTTGGAAACTCCTTCTTCCGGGAACAGATTCGCCTTTCGTCCGTGTAGATGGGTTCTCGATGTTCTATTTTGGTGTCGGCAGGCTGATCTATTACGGCGCGCCGATTCTCATCGGTTGGGGAATCGGACTCGTCGCTGCCCGTCAACGATTGAGTTCGCTGTGGCCCACCGTTGGTTTGCTTCTGATCGCATGGATCGGAGGTGCAGCCCAGGTGCACGCGAGTCGCAGCGGCGTCCCCGGCGGAATCGAACATATAGCCATACACTTCTCCCGTGGCCTTTCCATGCATGCTCTGGTGATCCTCTTGCTCACGGCGTTGCCGCTTCTCATTTGGCGATTGCAGAAGACTCGGGACCTTTTTGCCTGGTGACTACACAACGCCCTTTCCTTCAACGATGTGGATGTAGCGGTTGGGCACAAGATTGGTGAGCTTTTCGATCCGCTTGCTCGGGGCGGGCCAGTGGATCTCCAACTCATCGATCTGCGTCGCGGCTCCGATCCCCAGAACCTCACGGGGATCGTGTGAAGAGAGATAGCTACCGCCATTATTCTTGAGCCGCTGGTACATCTTGCCCCCGGCCTTCCACACCAAGCGAGCACCGATCGCGTCGCGATTGCAGGTGACGCCCTCCAGCTTAAGACCCAGCCAGTTATTGCCTTTGGCCGCATTGTTTTTCAAGAGCACTGGGGGCCCGCCGTTGATGCCCACAATTACGTCCACCGCGCCGTCATTGTCGTAATCGCCCACCGCTAATCCTCGCGCAGGCCAATCCTTCTGAAACGCCGGACCCGCATTCGCGCTCACATCGTGCAGCTTATGATCAGTACCCTGATGAAACAACAGCAGTGGCTCTTTGTACTTCACCTGCATGGAGTACGAATCGATCATGTCATCAGGATGGCCATTGGCCAGGATGAGATCGATCAGGCCGTCGTTGTCGTAATCGAAATACTTCAGACCCCAGCCACTCATCAATCTCGTGCTGCGCGCCACGCCTTCTATCTGCGCAGCATCGGAAAAGGATTCGTCTTTGTTGTTGATATAGACCGAATACATCTCGTGGTCTACGTTGGAGACGAACAGATCCTGCCATCCGTCTCCGTGGAGATCCGCAGCATCCACTCCCATGCCCGAACGAGGCCGTCCGCTTTCGCTGAAACCGACGCCCGACTGCAAGCCGATCTCATCCCATTTCCATTGCCCATTCGCTCCCGGACCGCGATTCACGAACAGAAAATTCTGCACCGTATCATTGGCTACAAACAGATCCATACGGCCGTCGTTATTGATGTCGGTTGCAACCACGCCCAGGCCTTTTCCCAAAGCCGATGCAATGGCTGTTCCCTTGGTGACGTCAGTGAAGGTACCGTCGCCGTTGTTGTGATAAAGGAAACTGGTTGATGGTTTGAACACCCGCGGCACGCAGTAATAATTTCTGCCGATCTGGTTATTGCCGCATACCAGCTTGCGCACTTCGCCATACTCCACAAAACTGCAAATGAAGAGGTCGAGCCTGCCGTCGTTGTCGTAATCGAACCAGACAGCGCTGGTGGTAAAACCGGGCGTGGCGACGCCCGCATGCTCGGTCACGTCGCTGAAGGTTCCATCGTGATTGTTCTTGTACAGGATGCAACGCCCATAGGCGGTCACTAATATATCCGGCCAGCCGTCGTTGTCGTAGTCCCCTACGGCGACGCCCATGCCGAAATACGCGCCGGCCACGCCGGCCTTTTCCGTGACGTCGGTAAACGTTCCATCCCGGTTGTTCTTGTACAGTGCATTGCGCACTGGCTTGGGCGGCTTCCAAAAGTCGCTGGGGCCGCTGTTCACCAAAAAGATATCCATCCAGCCATCGTTGTCGTAGTCCAGAAAGGCACAGCCCGGGCCCAACGCTTCGGGCAGGAAACGGCTCGGAGACATGGCGTTTTCATGCACCCAGGCGATGCCGGAGGCCGAGGCCGGCACTTCGCTGAACAACGGCCCACTCGAAGCGGGCGCGGCGGGTGCGGCAATACCAAGGACATTTGCGGCCCCGGCAAGCATGCCCAATCGCAGAAGCCCGCGTCTGGAAAAAGTCATTGAACCTATCCTATCTGCTCCGGCATTCTCGCCCCTGAGATATACAAAGCAACCGCTCCCGACGCGCTGTACACAGTAGAAGTAAAAATGCTTTAGCCCGGAAAGGGTTCATTGGGCTTCACAATCCGGATGCGATGATCGGTGAATTGGTAGTGCGCCCCCGGCAAATCGATCTTCGGCATATGGCAGGATACGCACTTGTCTTTAGCGACGGGACAGGCCTTGGCGCCAGGTTTTCCGCCTGCGTGACAGGCCAGACATTTCCGGTCGAAGTTTACCTTTTGCGGGTTGAGATCGTGATGCGGGTTGTGGCACGCCAGGCAACTGATGCGCGCGTCGTCCGGGTCATAGCATTTGCTGCCGGTGAGGCGGTAAGGCTGGAAGCGGATGTCGGCAATACTGAAGTTTCCCTGGAGGGCGATTTCCGACCAGGTGCGGTGACACTGGCCGCAAAAGTTGGAAGCCTGTTCCGCGGAGAGACCGATCAACTTGTGCAGGTCTTTTGGCGGCGCCAGGTCATGATTGCCGGCCAGCACCGCTGCCAGGTGGGCATCGATTGCCTGGTGACAATGCCCGCACTGCACCCCTGGAGTCAATTTGTCCAGGGTGAGTTGCTTTCCCTGCACGGCGTTCGTGGCGTGGCATCCAAAGCAGTGTCGCTTGTCATCATCGCTCATCAAGCGCCCGGCTGCCTGCATGATGTCGGGTGCAACCGAGCCCGCGGACCCCATCGTGGGGCCCAGGCCATTCAGTTCCTGGAACCAGCTGACGCGGCTCTCATATAACTCGCCATCTTTCTCCAAAATATAAGTTTGGCCCATTGCTGAACTGGCACCCATTGTCCACCGGATGGGCATGGTGACGGTCTTTGTCCCATCCGTAACGGAATATTCGCTCTCGCTCCCCTTGCGCTCGATCTTGTAGGAGTACTTGCCCACGGTCGTGGTAAGCAGAGGATGATCGATCAGAATCTTGCCCTTATCCACTGTCTCGAGCGCATGCGCCATGTAGGTGGCTGGTTGCGTCAATGCCTCTACATGACACCGCGCGCAGGCGGCCGGGGCTGCAGAGTCCGTTTGCGCCCCAGTAGCTACAGGCAGCAGCAAACACAACAAGAGTCCATACCGTTTCATCACCGCGGTCCCTCAGGGTTTATCCGGCTGCGTAAAAGCTCTCCGAACGAAGAGCACGGCTTTTGCCGCGCTGAGCCTCGGCAGGTCGGCTCCTTAGCCTCTGAGGTACGTCTTCTCCATGTTTCCTTCTGCATTAAACCTGATTAATGAACCTTGGCGCCTGGCTGCTTGGCTTGCGCTTCCGCCGTCAGCTTTAGAACAGTCTCCCGTTCCCGCTTGCTATCTTCCGGCCGCTTGAGCCGGTAGTAAACCAGCGACAAGGAGACATGCGCCTCGGTAAATTGCGGAGACTGCTTCACCAAGCCTTCGAGAATCTCTCGCGCATCATCGAGACGGCCCTGGTCGATCGCGATCAGCGCCAGCTGATAGCGAACGCCAGGATCTCCCGGTCGCGTCTCTTGCGCGCGCAGGAAGTATTTTTCGGCTTCGTCATAGTTTTGCTCCTGCCGGGCTGTCGCCCCCAGTTGCAGATTGGCGTCAAAGTTGTACGGATCCACTGTCAACTCGGTCTTATATTCTTTGGCCGACAGGTCGGAGTCGCCGGTGAACACCAGAGCCTTGGCGTACAGAACGTGGACCTCGGGCAGGTTGGGATTAAGCGCAACCGCCTTCGCGAACTCGTCCCGAGCGCCTGCATAATCCTGCACATTCATTTTCGCCGATCCCATCATCAAGTGGGCTTCCGCCGAATCACCATTGCGCAAAATACGATCGACCAGCACCTCACCCTCATCGACCCGCTTCTGCCGTATCAACGCCGTTCCCAGCATGTAAGCAACCGCCATGTCGTCGGGATATTTTTGCTCCTCCGGCTCCAGGATGCGAATCACATCGTCTTCGCGCGCCATGCGCATATAACAGTCCGCCAGCAACAGCACCGCCTGGTGATTTCCCGGTTCTTCCCCATAGACTTTTTCCAGTTCCGTCGCCGCATCGTCGATCTTACCCATCTTGTAATACAAGAGGGCCAGATTGAGCCGGGCGCCCGCGAGCTTGGGAGATTGCTTGAGGGCAATCTTGTATTCCGGAAGAGCCTCTTCAAACCGGCCCAACCCAACCAAAGCCGCACCCAGGTTGGAATGGATGGCCGCAGCATCGGGATGCTGCTTTAGAAATTGTCTGTATTCGGTAACCGCGCCCTCTAGATCACCCGCCTGCTGCTTTTGCATGGCGTCCTGCACCAGTTGCTGGGGGGTCATCTGTGCCGGCGCCGGGACGGATAGGACGAGGACTAAAGCAAAAAGAAGTGAGGGCTTCCGCATACCGGCAACTGTTCTCTGCTACCAGAACAAGTATAACGGTACGTCAGAAGCCCTCGGGTTTTATTCCGCTATCGTTTGTGCTCCTGTGGAATCAGAAGTAAAACTTGGCTCCGAACTCCACTACGCGTTGCCCCTGCTTCTGGGTTGTGATGCCAAAGTTGGTATTCGACTGAGTGATCACTTGCGAGACCGGATCCTGCGTGAACTGCAGGGTCAGGTTGTTGCCGCTCGGGAACGACCAGAGGGGGTGGTTCAGGAAGTTATAAGCCTGCGCGCGCAGCTGCAGTTTCATACCTTCCTTGATCTGGAAGTTCTTGAAGATCGCCAGATCCGCGTTGAAGAACGCAGGCCCGTACGACGCAGGAAGAAGCACTGGACCATTCTGTCCAGGCACCGTGGGCGCCGTAAAGCAGTTTCCGTTGACGAACTGATGCGAGAGCGCGTGGCCTGAAGGATTGCAGGTCACGAGCGGATTCAGCGACTGCGAGCTGGTTCCAAGGATGGACTGATTGTTGATAGCGATACCGGTCGGGTTCGCCGTGCTGATGGAACCCGGGATGATGGCAGCCGATTGCGGGCATGAGATGCCGTTAGCCATTTCTGCGGCTGTAGCAACGCATGTGAGGGACATGTTGTAGTTCAAGTTGGGAGCCTGGGTCTGGGAGGTTCCGCCGTAAGTGATGTTGGCGCCGCTTTCCGCTTGCACCACTCCGGAGAATTGCCAGCCGTTCACGGCTCCATCGACCAGAGCATTGGAATGTATCCGGGTTCCCAGGTCAAGTGAGTAGGCTACGTTGAACAAGTGCCTGCGATCAGAGGCCAGCGGGCCGTAGTTTGCATTCAGGTCAAACGGATCGTTCGTGGGTGAAGTGATGCCCATGGCCTTTTGGAACGTGTAGTTAGTCTGAATGACGTACATCCCGGCGTGGCGCGCCCAGCTGACCTGCAGTGCGTTGTAGTTGCTGTGCAGGTTGTTGGTGGCCTCGTTGAGATCGCCATACCCTTGCAACGGCCGATAGAGGTTTGCATTTGCGGTCGCCGGATCAGAAGCAGACAGCATGGAGCCGTAGGGAACCAGGTTGATATTGCTGCCCTGGCCGCCCGAGGTGTTCTGCAGATCCTGGCTGCGATTGCCAACGTAGGAGAGTTCCATCAGTCCCTGCCAAGGGGTCTGTTGGTCCACGTTCACGCTCCAGCCCTGCGTATAGGGCTGCTTGTTGTCGTTTTTATCCACGGCTGCCGGGGAAGCGGGCGTTGCCGCCAGGTTCAGACATGAAAGGTACGAGGCAAAGAGGGCCGAGCCCGCCGGCGGATTGGTTGGGCAGCCTGTCGAACCGACCCAAGTGCTGGGCGATATCGTGGCAGTCGCTACACCCGCCGAAGCGTCGAGGCCGGACGTGAACTGGCCAGAGTGATAGTAGAACTGACCCCATCCGCCGCGGACAACCGTTCTGCCGGTGCCGAAGACGTCATAGGCGACGCCGATACGCGGTTGATAGAACAACGCCCTCGACGGGAATCCTGAGACAGGAACAGAGCTGTCTTTGGCGTGCCATTCAAATCCGCAGAAGGTGGGCGAAGACGCGCAATCGGGCGCGAATTGAGTCGTGTCGAAGATGGAATAGCCATACCCAAGTGCGTCGATCCACGGCTGGAAGTGGCTGAACCGGATGCCCATCTCAACCGTCATCTTCCTGGTTGCTTTCCAGGAATCCTGGACGAAGAACTCGTAGGTGTTGTAATGAATGTCGTTAATTCGATTAAAGTTGGTTTCCTGGTATTGGGAGAGATTACCGGTCAGCAGATCAGCATACTCATTGCCGTAGCTGAAGCTGTTACCACTTGCGGAAACCAGCGACTCTCCGTTGGTGTTGTTGTTGGCCGGCTGAGAATTCCGGATCCATTCATAGAAGAAACCACCCTTGATCGTGTGATTACCGAAAACTTTGGTGAGTGTATCGCTCATGCTGGGCATCCACTTGTTCGCGTATAAGCCCTGCGACGCTCCGCCGGCTTCGAACCCGCCGGGATTGAAGACCAGCGCTGCTTCACTCGGGCCAAACTGACCGAACGAGGGAATCTGGGAGACGCCGTTGTTAAAGAGACCCGCGTAGCCGTATCCGACATTGGAGCGAGCGACCTTCGCGGGATCTGCAAACACGTTGGGGAAACCAACAAAGGTGTAGGCAATGACCGTTTCATTGGTCATGGTCGGGCTGAAAACGTGGGTAATCGATCCGGACCATGAGTCGGACTTATTCTTGCCCTCGACGGCCGTCGGATAGGGTACCTGGTCGCCATTGCGCCACCAGAGACCAACCGGGAACAGCTGGGTCTCGCGCTGGTAGTTGTAGCGCACAAACACCTTGGTGCTTTCGCTGATGTTGTAGTCTCCGCGGATAGTCCATTGGCGGTTGTTCTGGTTGAAGATCTCCGACTGGGTGTAGTTGTAGCCGCCGGTAGTATTCGGATCTACGTTGGCCGCGGGATAGAGCTGGGCCAAGGCAAGCATATTGGGATCGATGCAGGTACCGTCGGCCGGGCCGGCGCAGGGGCTCAACTGGGTGGTGCCGCCGAATTTCGCAATCGCGGCGTTGGTGAGTTGTCCCGGAGCTTTGCCGGAGGCGGTAACATTACCTTCCTTCGCCACTTCTTCAGGGGAGAAATTGCCTGTCAGCTCACCGGGAGTGGGCACCGTCGCCCGGAGCAAACCGGTGTCCAACACCTGGTAGTAGTACTCAAAACCGGTCCAGAAAAACAGCTTGTTGCGGTTCTTGTTGAAATTGGTGTGGGGAATGATGATCGGGCCGCCAATGGTGCCGCCTGGATAGTAGTAGACGTCCGCAGGCTGCTTCACATTGCTGAAGTTGTTCAACCAGTCGTTGGCGTTAAGAGCGGAGGTGCGGGCAGAGAAGAATGCGCTGCCGTGGAAATCGGTGCCACCAGCCTTGGTGACAGAAGTGATCAGGATCGGCCCCTTCTGGTCTTCTGCGCTGAAGTTCGAGGTCAACACCTTGAATTCCTGCAGAAAGTCAGAGTTGGGGTTCACTGGCGTATCGCAATTGCAACCAGGATCGGAGACGTGAGCGCCATCAGCCACGATGTCCAGCGAGTTGCTCGGCAAGCCGTTGTAGGAATAAGCGGCATTGAGAGGGCTCTGGCTGCCCGAGTCGCCGTTGGCGTTGATACCGATGGTCGCGCCGTTGTAGTTCGACTTATTGCTGGTGCCGTTCTGGACGCCGAAACCGGGGACGATCTTGATGTACTCAGCGGCGTTACTGCCCACCTGAGTGAAGTTCTCCAGTTCCTTGGTGCTCAGCGCAAACGACCGCTCGCCGGAGTCAGTGGTCGCCAGCGCGATGCTCTCCGCGTTTACGGCGACCGTCTGGTCAGCCGTGCCGACGCTGAGCGCGATATTGACATTGCGCTTTTCACCGCCGCCCAAAGCAATGCCGGATGCCTTGTAATCCTTGAAACCCGCGGCCGAGACAGTCATGTTGTACGTACCGACGGGAACGGACGCAAACGTGTAGTAGCCATCTCCATCGGCCACCGTGTCACGGGCGGAGCCCGATACGGCGTCGGTGAGGACAATTTTTGCGTTGGGAACTACAGCGCCGGTGGGGTCGGCGACAACGCCGGTGAGGGTTCCGAAAACGCCTTGGGCTAGTAGGGGCCTTCCACAGAAGGCAAGTAGGCAAACAAACGCGGCAATCCGTAACACCTGTTTTACGTTCACTGACACACCTCTCCAAAACAAAGCAAGTAAAACGATTCTGTAACGAACCTATTTTGAGATCGATGGTCATCTAAATCCTCCGCATATGACGTTGTCAAGGAAATTTCTGAAGATATTTGTGCGCGGCGAAAAGAACCGCGCTCGCATCGGTGCGAACGACGGAATGAGGAGCGGCGTGCTGGAGTTACCGCGTCGGCAGATTGCTACTGCCGGCAGCCAGCGGCTCCGTAAACTACTGGTTTTCCTTGGTTTTCCGGTACGGGAAGCGAGCGGTCGGAGCCCGGTGTATCCACTTCGCGGAAGACAATATACAAAAAACCATCTGCCCCCGAAAAGACGTTGCAGTTACAAAATGTATACGGTACCTCGGGTAGAGGTGAAGAGTGAGCCTGCTCCTGGCCCTTTTCCCCTTAGCCCGGATCCATGGAGAGCAAAATCAGAGCTGCTTTACCATGTGGACGATGGGCAGCGATACGCCGGGTTGAAGCGGAACCTCGCGGTGCTCCCCTTCGGCATAACCACGAGCCCGGTAGAGCGGCACTCCGGTAAGAGTCGCACCCATCTCCAGGCGCCGGAAACCGGCAGCTGCCGCCGCAACTTCGCAAACCTCAAGGATTCTGCTCCCAACCCCGCGGCGGGCCCAGGCAGGATGGACAAAGAAGGCGCGTATTTTTGCCGCATCGTGTCCAGGATCGAGGAGAGCATCTTCCCGGCCGGCGCAGTGGTCGCTTCCATAGAGCGTCTTGCGCTTGCTCCAGCCTCCACAGCCGGCCATCACCTCGCTTCCATCCAGCTTGGCTTCAGCGACAAAATACGTCCCATCCTCGATCAACTGCGTATCCACCCCAAAAACCAGCTCCAGAGCCTGTTCCCTCTGCTCCAAGGTATAGTCGGCCGTCTGCAGCCCCAGGACGGAGGCGCGGATGAGATTCTGGAGCGCCGGAACGTCGGCGAGCACCGCTTGTCGGACCGTGAGCAGCATGTGGTTGCAGGATAGCAAGAGCCCCATAAGGAATAACGTTGGTGACTTCTGACTGAAAAGCAGCCCCAACGCCGCTCGGATTAACGCGGGGACTGGGTCTCCTGCAAGTACTGGATGTATCCAAGCAGGGCTCCCCAGTGATAAAACCTGTCACTGCTCTGTACGTCATCGCCAACACCTGTTATGGCGCTATAGTTCTCGTGCACGTGGCCATTCTTCTTCCATTCCCCAAGAAAGAGCTCGTAGGATTTCTGCGCAAACTGGCGCGAGACTTCCGCGTCGTCATAATTGCGCAACCCAAGGTATACGAGATAGTTCATTGGCCCCCAGATGCGGCCGCGCCAGTAGTCCTGGTCCTTAAAGGCTGGATCATTCCGTGCGATCGAAGGAATCATCCACTCACCCCAGAATTCCTTGGGGTTCCGCAAATGGTTCTTGATCATCTCCTCCGCCTGTTGCGGCGTCGCTGCTTTTGCCAGGAGCGGATAAAAATTGGTCGGCGAAAAGCTAGTACTGAACTGACCGGTGTGTAAGTCCTTGTTCAGGAAGATGCCATCATCGCTACTCCACAAGGTCGCGAGCTGCGCCCGATAACGCGCGGCTCGTTGGCGAATCTCTTTTGCTGCGGCTGCCTCGCCCAAAGTGTCAGCCACGGTTGCCAACGCGTCACAGTCGGCGATATACAGGCTCATGAGACCGACATCGGCGAACTCCAGCTTGTGCGTGGCCACGTTGTAGACGGCATCGTCATACATGGGACTGTTGTCCAGCCCGGATTCGAGAATGGCGCCCGCCCGCGTTCCCCGCGAGGTGTCGTCCAGGTTCTCCGGCGCATTCTTCCCATCGCTTCCCCAGGTCAGATAGCCTTCGATATCACGGTTTTCGGCCCACCAGCGATTCCAGCGCAGCAAAGGCGCGAAAGCTTCCTCCAGGAACCACCGATCGTGGAATTGCTGGTAGAGGCCGAGCACAGTGATGGATCCGACAGGGGGCTCGGAGCGATCGGAACTTTTCCAGCCGCCGGAGCGAGCATAGTTGGGCACAAAGCCCTGCTGCGTCTCACTGCGCAACGTCTCAATGGCATCGGCATAGGCCAGGTCGCGGTCGCCAACCGATGCCATGGTCGCGGCAAAGAAAGTGTCCCAATCGAAGATGACATAGCCACCCCAGGTAACACTCCAAACCCGGCTGACGGGTGAGATCACCCGGCGGCCTTCCGGCTCGTAAATCGTGTCCCATCCCAGAACGGTCTGAATTGCATCCACCACATCCGCCGCCTTTCCGTTCTTGGCTACGGATTGCTTGTAGGCCTGGCTCGCGCGTTCGATGATCGACTGAATCTTCTCGATGCCAAGGGGTACACCCGTGCTGATGCCGACGGGTTGAACAAAATCCATGGAAAAGTAAGGACCGCTTACGGGTAAGTTCACATCCTCCTGTCCTTTATTCTCATAAGTGCAATACACCGCGACCGAACGGAGCGGCCCGTGCGCCTCAATTCGGCTGGCCTCCCTGGTGGCGCTCCCAGGCCGGTCCCAGAGGTAGTTCACGGAAAAAACGATCGTCGGCGGGAGTGGAGATAACGCCTTGGACGGTAGCGGGGTGGCAAGCATCACCAGGTTGCTGCCATCATGCGCCGTCTGCAGGCGCAGATCGTGACCCTTCCAGGAAAGACGCAGGTCGGTGTAACTACCGTCCCAGGAATGGGGGCCGGGAAAGACCTGCTCTGCATTGGGGGTCAATCTGCCGATGAGGGCGTCGCCTAAAAATGCGTCTTGCCACAAAGTAGTGTTGTGCTTCACCCCAACATGGATGGCCAACCCGTCGGGCAACAGCACCTGGGTGGTCACACTATGGACGTCCCAGGTGTTCCACCCCGCGGACAGCCGTTGTTGCAATTGTTGATAGCGCGCAGAGCCCGGAGCCAAAGGCGGTTGCGCCGCGCTTCGGGAGGTTGGCGATTGGCCTCGCGCTATGAATGATCCGACGGAGAGAAGTATCGCAACTGACCAGGCGGCGCCGATCCGCTTCATAGACCCCTCTGAAAAACCCGATGATAGCAGGCAGCTCTATTTACTCGATAGATCGCAGGTTTGCGGGGAGTGACGCCTTGTTGGGCTCCCGATAAACGATACGGCTATCGACGCTGCTGTACGCGCGGATTCAGCGTATAGGTGCCGCTAAGACTGGCCTGTGCCAGCACGTGACCGGCAATTGCGAGCCTTGCATTGGGGCCCGTCAGATCACCATCAACCTCTACGTGTGACACATCCAGCGCATAAAGGGTGAAGACATAGCGGTGCAGCCGCAGGTCGTTCCACGGCGGGCACGGACCATCGTATCCGTAGTAGTCACCGCGCATATTTTCATCCCCGGCAAACCACTTCGTGTAGTCGTTTAGACCATGGCGCGTCCCGTTGGGAGCAGCAGGCCCAGGTTTGCCCTTTGCAGTAATGCTATCGCTATGGCCGCCCTCAGGAATCTCCCGAGCAGTTGCAGGGATGTCCAGGAGAACCCAATGGAAAAACGTATCGCGCGGAAACGACTCGGCGATGTCCCGGTCCTCCTTGTTAACATCGTCGGCGCGGTTCGGCACATCCGCGTCATGACAGATGAGCGCGAACGACTTCGTGCCCTCCGGAACATTGCTCCAAGCCAGATGTGGGTTGCGGTTGGTGCTCAGCGCGATGTGGTTCACTGGATCGATCACTGCGAAGGCGAACTCTCCGGGAATGGGAGCGCCATCGCCAAAGCTCTTGCTGGCCAGATGCATTGGATTATCCTCTCTCTATTTGTCAGGCCACCGTGGTTGTGACAGTACGCGCACGGGCGTTCCCCGAAGCCAGTTCCGAATGTCTTCTACTGCCTCGCCGTAGAAGATTCGGTAGTTCTCTCGCGTAACATAGCCGATGTGCGGGGTGGTGATTACATTCGGCAGCGTGCGGAAAGGGTGGCTCTCGGGGAGGGGTTCCACGTCACAGACATCCAACGCTGCTCCTGCAATGCGCTTTTCTTTGAGCGCCTGCACTAAAGCTTCTTCCTCGACAATCGGGCCTCGCGCAGTGTTTACCAGCATTGCCGTGGGCTTCATCCTGGCCAATTCGCGGGCGCCGATCATCCCCCGGGTCGAATCAGCCAACACCATATGCACGGTAACAATATCCGAACGCTCCATCAAGTCATCCAGCCCCGCGGCGCATTCCACCCCGGCGGCCTTGCAACGCTCTTCGGTAATCGTGGGCTGCCACGCCAAAACAGCCATATGGAAAGCCTGGGCGACGCGAGCCACGCGGGTGCCGATTTTTCCCAGTCCGACGATTCCCAGAGTCTTCCCTTCAAGGCCTACGCCGACTTGCGTCTGCCATCCTCCCGCGCGGACCGAGGCCACTTCCGCAGGAATGTTCCGTGCGAGCGCGAGCAGAAGCCCCCAAACAAGTTCGGGAGTGGGACCAGGCAAGCCTTGCGTTCCACAAACCGTAATCCCGTGAGCATCGGCAGCCGCCAGGTCGATTGCGTGGTTCCTCATACCGGTGGTGACCAGCAGTTTCAAACGTGGCAGATACGCGAGCAAGGCAGCATCGAAACGGGTTCTCTCCCGCATGGCAACGATGATTTCGAACCCTGCGAGCCGCTCCGCCAACGTGTCCGCAGTGGTGAGAGTGTCGGTGAAATTTTTCACCTGCACGCCGTCGAGCGAGCCCCAATCGGCAAAGCCGAAGGCACAATTCTGGTAGTCGTCAAGAATAGCGCAGTTTAGCAAGGCCTTCTCCTGCGAGCCGCAGCTTACACCCAGAGCGCAGCCGATCCACCCACCCATTCCAGGTTGCGGTTGTGATCTACGCCCATCATGATGCCCCGGCCCATGCGGAGCAGGGGCAATACAGGCATCAGCTCTTTCCCTTCGGGCCATACATACATGACGCGGATTTCCGCCTGGGTCCAGCCGTGCGGAGTTTCAATGACCGGCTCGAAGCGCATACGCTCCTGCAGCATGTACTGGTGACGCTGCTCCGCGGGTATGGCATCCACGTCTGCCTGCGTGGGATTGAACTTGATACCAAGCCCGGCAAAGGAGTAGAGCGGTTTCAATACATAATTCTCGTTGTCCGGCGGCACGTTACTGTTGCGGTCCAGCAACCACGTCTTGGGTACGCATGTGTGTTTCAAATACGGAATGGAGAATTTGCTGATGCGGTAGTACCAGTTGGGATGCCCTGCCCACTCCACATCGAGCGGCTGGGTCAAGTCGAAAGGCAGCTCGATTCCTTTGCGTTCCAACTCGTCCACAATGCACCGGTTGTAGATACGGTGTACGGGAATCTCGCGACTTCCCTTCTCGTAGAAGAGCTGCCGGCCGCGCTTCTTTAGTTTGAGAATATCTACGATCGCAATGCCGAGGTCCTTCTGTGTGAGGAGAAAGTCGGACAGCGTCTTCTGTTTCTCCGGATGGATCTCCAGCAGGATCACATTTTCAGGGTCGTGACCGGCGACGATCAGTTCCCGCATCCGTTGCTGATACGTATCGTGATCGAGGCCTCCGAGGTAGATTCCCAGATTGGCGGGCAGCGCATACGACTCGATGTACTGCTGAGCCAGTACCGGCTGGTATGCGTAAAGCGAAGGAAAGGCCTGCAGCTCCACCAGTTTGGGCTCAAGCTCGCCTTGCGCGTTGCGCACCAGGCCGAAATCCACTTGCAGGAACATGGGCCGCGGCGACTGGTTGGCCACGTTGTATTGCGCGGGGACGGTGACGTCCGAAGCGCGCAGATATTCCGGATTGTTCACCAGCTGCAGAACCAGGTCGCGGCCATACTCCGCCATCTGATCGAGCAACGCCTTGGGCAGAAAGCACGGTGTCTCAGAAACCCGAAAGGCAATCGGCGTGCCCGCGCTCGCCTCTAGTTTCTTCAGGAATTGCTGGTAGGTCTCAGGGAGATAATTACGGTTGAAAGCCTCGCGCAGAGCGGGGATCATTGTCAGTCCTCTATCAGGAATCGACCCTTATCCATAATCTGGCGCCCGTCTACCCAGATATCGAATTTGCGCCCAACCACGTCGATGTGCGTGCCGGAATACCACTTGGCCCCGGTGTGCTCACCGTACGGATTGCCAAAAGCGATGTGGATGCCGGGAAACTTCTCGTCCTGCAGGATCTGGCCAATCACGTCGGTCAATTCAATATTGGTGCCGATGGCGAACTCGCCCACGCGATCACTGTTCTCGTCGGTGTGAGTGTAGGACCAGAAATCCTGTTCCAATGCTTTGTTCTCGCTGAAGACTTCGGTGATGCGATTGCCCTTCATGCGGATGGTCAGCGGCTGATGTTCGAGATCGCCATATTTGTCGCAGAGATAATCACCGACGACTCCGTCGACCACGTAAACGCCGTTCACTTCTCCAGGAGAGGTAAAGATTTCGCCTCCTGGCAGGTTGCCCCACTTATCGCGGCTGATGATGCCGCTGGTCTTGATCCAGCGATACTCTGGATTGAGCGTTCCGGTGAAGTGGCAACCCGCGGCCGTCTTTCCGGTGATCTCTTTCGCGTGGCTGACAATCTCCATCACCTTGCTGCTCAGCGCGTCGACATGGTTAAAGTCGGCGCGCATGCCTTCGAGCATAATCTGGCGGTTGATGTTCACCATGTGCGCATGGCGCATGCGCCGCCGATTGACGATGGCGGTCATCTCCATGCGCGACTTCAGCTCGTTCGGCTGCACGCGCACGGCAAAGATGCTCACATCGCTGGTTTCCATGTCTTCCGCGATCTCGCCGGGCAACCCGGTCAGGGGCCGCGGAGCGAGATCTTCCAGCAGAAAGGCCTTGAACGCACAGCCCACCTTGGCCAGTTCCTGCGCGATGCTGGCCGCAATCTCCCGGCAGGCATTGTCGGTAATCAGGGTGACCTTCTCTGAAGGTTGTATGCGCAGGCAGGTGTTTACAGCGTTGTAGGCGCCGGGCGAATACTGGGGATCGAATTCAATCCGGGTGATATCGGTCAAAACGGGCTGGGCCAAGCAACTCCCTCTCTGTGCTTATTCTACGTGTGCAATGCCGCCGTCTCCTGCATCACGCCCACACGGGTCTCCGCCACGATGTAGTCGACCACCTTCTTCAAGTCGCCGGTTTCTTGATAGACCCTGAGCTGCCGGTCTGCGCCGGTGCCCATCCGGAGCATTTCGTGGATGTACGCGATGTCGCGCTCGCACCCCAGCTGCTTGGCTGCATCGGAGATAAGGTCGATGTATTCCAGCATCAGGTCGCGCATCGGCACCTCTTCTTCCCTGCCGAAGTCGATCAGCTTGCCATCGATGCCATAGCGGGCGGCGCGAAACTTGTTTTCCATAATCAGCGCGCGCGAATAGATGCGATAGCTCTTGTTCCTGGCATGGAGGTCATACAGCATGCCCACGGTGGCCTGGATCAGCGCCGCGATAGCCATGGTTTCGTCGAGCCGCATGGGGATGTCGCATACCCGCACTTCCAGCGTATTGAAAAACGGATGAGGGCGAATATCCCACCAGACCTTCTTGCCGTTATCGACGCAATTGGTCTTGACCAACAGGTTGATGAAGGTTTCGTACTCGGCCCAGTTGGCATAGACGTCCGGGATGTTGGTGCGCGGGAAGCGCTCAAACACTTTGGATCGATACGACTTGAACCCGGTATTCATCCCCTCCCAAAAAGGTGAGTTCGACGAAAGCGCGAGGATGTGGGGCAGGAAGTAGCGCATCGAATTCATGATGTGGATCGCGGTATTGCGGTCCTCAATGCCCACGTGGATATGTAGCCCGAAGACCAGGTTGGCCCGCGCAATCAGCTGCAAATCTTCCACCACTTGTTTGTAGCGGTCATCGGGGTAGATATCCTGCGCCTTCCAGTCCGCAAAAGGATGAGTGCTGGCAGCAGCGAGCCACATGCCGCTCTCGCTGGTCAGCGTGATCATCTGCCGCCGCAGATCGAGAATGTCTTCGCGGGCTTCCTGAATATCGCGACAGACCCTGGTGCCCACCTCCACCACCGCCTGGTGCAGCTCAGGCTTGGCGCGGTCCATGGTCGCGAGCTTGGCTTTGGGCAGAATTTCAGAGTGGATGTGGGAGCGCAGATCGCGGGTGACCGGATCGATGGTCTGATACTCCTCTTCGATGCCTATGCTGAAACTGGGACGGTTCATCGGCTTACCACCTCCTGTTCCACGGTCGCCGGGATGGCCGAAGGGCCGCCCAGGAAAGCACTCCAGCGATATTCAGTAACTTTGCCTGTATGTTGCCTGGCCCGGGCCGTGGCGAGCGCAGCTACCTCGTTTACGATCCACTCGAAGTTGGCCTGCCCCACGGAGGCTATATCCGCATCCGGCGCCGGATTCATAAAGTCGATGGCGTAGGGGATACCGTCTTCGCAGGCAAATTCGACGGTGTTCAAGTCGTACCCCAGGGCGCGGCACAGCGTCAGGCAGTCGCGCTCCACCCTCGCCAGCAGATTGGGATCCACCGGCTCAGGGTTCTTAACATAGCGTTCGTGAAATGGTGCTCCGGGATCGTACTGCATGATGTGGACTTTCTGCTGACCGACACAGTAACAGCGAAAGTACTCCTTGAACTTGACCGCCGTCTGAAGCGTCATGCAGAGGTCGCGAGTCTGCTCGTAGGCGTCGAAGAACTCGTTGGGCGAATTGACTTTGTAGACATCTCTCCAGCCGCCCCCATCAAAGGGCTTGAGGAACGCAGGAAAACCTATGTAGTCAAAGATGCTCTCCCACGGCAGGGGATACTGCAGGTTCCGCATGGAGCGCCCTGTGGTTCCCGGTGGATGGTGCTTGTGGGGCAGCAACACAGTCTTGGGGATGGCAACGCCGAGCTTGGTGCCCAGGGCAAAGTTAAAGAACTTGTCGTCCGCACTCCACCAGAAAGGATTATTGATGATGATCGATCCGGAAAGCGCCGCGTTCTTGAGGTAGCCGCGATAGAAGGGGATGTCGTGGGAGATGCGATCGATGATCACATCGTAGGGAGAGGGCTCAGCCATCCGCACTTCGCCAATGCTGGCCAACTCAGCCTGCACCTCAGGGTCGTTGAAGGAGTTGATCTTGTCGACCAACGCGGGTGGGAAGGTCGACTCCATCCCGAAGATGATTCCGATTTTCTTCACGGCGGCTCCTTGAGAAACGACACGAAACCGAGTGCGCTTGAGAGACAGAGCGGGCCCGAAAACATTTGCGAAGGGTGGGTCGAACAGCCCAATTCTAAAGCATATTCCTCCTAAGCCACATTTCCTTTTTGAAGTTGGCCCAAACCGCCCTATGATCGGGAGAAGGGGTGCGTTTGACTGCTTCTTGGGGTATAGAGTGCGGGCCTGTTGGGAACTAACACGATGGCTGCTGTTGGCCGCTCCCCTGATGGCATGGGGACAGACTCCGCTGCCTCAAACTGCAGAGGACAGTTGCCGCGTCCGACGAGTGACCGACCTTCCTGGAAGCCGCGAGTTTGCCAGTGACTTTCTTGAAGCGATGGCCAACGACCCCGACCCCAGGGCCGGGAATGCCAAGGTCGTGTGGGGTCTCACTGCGGACCTGAGCAGCAAGGTGCCGGCCCAGGATCGGGCAATGTACATATCGAAATCGATGGACGGCGGAAAGACGTGGACGCTGGTGGCGCGCGTCGATTCCAGATACTTCGATGCGGATATCGGCGAGGGTGAGCGCAACGGCTTAGGCGTGGTTCCTGGTGGACGTGAGTTTGTGATCACGACCCAACTGGGGGCCTTTCAGGTTTTGCCACAGCCAGGCACAACGGAGCCTGTGGTGAGGCCGATCAAGGGCCCCCGCGTCCCGGAGCCCGACCCGGAAGTGACCATTCCCAAGAAGAAGGGTGAGCCGGTCACCGCAGGTGTGGTAAAGATCACGCGCCGACGGAGACATATGATCGTCGGTTATGGCTACTTCGACCTGGAGCCGCAGATCTTTACCTACCGCAAAGGGAGAGATGGCTCATGGATCGAAGATAAGCCTCTGCCACAGTTGCCAACCGATATGGATATTCTCTCCATGGAATTTGGGGCAGGTTCGCTGTATGTGGGAACTGGTGATCAGGCCTACCGTCTGAAAACCCGCGCACGGCAATGGACGCAAATCGATGGAGTGGGTCCGGATTCAGCAATCCAGGGGATCAGCACCGTGGGCGGCCCGCATCTGGCGGCCTGTTGGGGCGTTTACAATCCAGTAAGCGCGGATGCGGTGGAGCGCGTGATCCATGCGAGCTTTCTCTTGCATCGAAACGAGGATGAGGCCGGCCCCAACATTCGGGCCTTCGGCGTATGGGTCGACCCGGCAAGACCGAGTCATCAGGTGGTCACGTCTCTTACCGGTGTGTACACCAGCAGTGATCGTGGGCAAACCTGGCGAAGGCTTAATGAAATTCCTGAGGGAGAGTTCCGTTCCGCGCATTTCAATTCAGCCGACGGAACAGTGATTGTTTCTGGAATCTTTGGAACGTTCCTGGCCAACCCATTTTCGAAGAGCTGCTCGACTCGGCTTAGAACTCGCGACAAGTAGCCGGGGCGTTACTCCAAGTACATTCTCGCCATGGGCTGCCAGAAGGGCCAGTCGTGGAAGCTGTGATCACCCCAGACGTATAGCTCATGCCGTATACCTTTGTTGCGCAGCACGGCGGCGAAACGCTCGTTCTTCTCCCAGCAGAAGTCCCACACGCCGGTGGCGAGCACGGTACGGATGTGGTTGTACTTCCAGGGATCAGTGCAGTTGGCCAGGTAGTCGGGAGGGTTGTTGAAGTAGAGGTCTTCGCCGTACCAGCCGTCGACGAAGTCTTTCATGTCAAAGGCACCGCCCATGGTAACGATGCCGGTGACTTTATCGGGATGGCGGAAGCCAAAGTTGGCGGCGTGATAGGCGCCGAAGCTACAGCCGGTGGCGATCAGCCGCGGCGTCTGGTTCTTCTCGCCCATGAGGGCCAGCACCTCGTTCACGATGTAGCGTTCATATTGCATGTGCCGCTGCACGCGCCAATAGGGGTGGGCATGCTTGTTGTACCAGCTCTCGCCGTCCACACTATCCACGCAGTAGAGCTGCAACTGGCCGTTGTCGATGCGGTCGGCCAGCGTCCCCACCATGCCGGTGTTCTCGTACTCAAAGAACCGGCCGTTGGAGGTTGGGAAGACCAGCACCCTGGTTCCTGCATGGCCGAAGCACAGCAGTTCCATGTCACGGCTCAGATCCTTTGACCACCAGCGATAGTATTCGCGCTGCACGCATCGCTCCTTATGATTTGGTTTTGCTATGCTAAAGGACCACGGTGCGCGAAGCCATAGCCAAAGACCAAGCTCCGCCCCCGCGGCTGCGCAAACACGAACAGTTTGTTTCCAGGCTGGTCGAGGAGCACCACGACCTCGTCGTCTATCTTCCTCCCATGTACGAGGCCGACAGGGAATGCCGGTTCCCTGTCTTGTACATGCAGGATGGGCAAAACCTCTTTGATCCCGAGACCTCGTTTATCAAGGGAAAGTACTGGCGCATGGGGGAGACCGCGGATGCGCTGGTGGAGGCTGGAGCCATCGAGCCGCTGATCATCGTGGGCATCTACAACGCGGGGGTGAAGCGGGTAGATGAGTACACGCCGGTTGAAGACAAGCGTCTCGGCGGCGGCCATGCAGATGCTTATGGCCGCATGCTGGTGGAAGAGCTGAAGCCCTTTATCGACGCCCAATACCGCACGCTGCCTGGGCCTGAGCACTGCGGAATGGGAGGCTCCTCGCTGGGCGGCCTGGTCACCCTATACCTGGGCTTGCGTTATCCAACGGTCTTCTCCAGGCTGGCAGTGATCTCGCCCTCGGTGTGGTGGCGCGATCGGGCGATCCTCAAGACGGTTGCGGCACTTCCCGAAAAGCCCCCGTTGCGCATCTGGCTGGACATGGGCACGAAGGAAGCAACGCGGGCGGTGCCCGATGTGCGGGCGCTGCGCGATGCACTGATCCGCAAAGGCTGGCGGCTCGGCGAGGACCTGGCTTACCTCGAAGCGGAGGGCGGGGAACACACGGAGTCCGCCTGGGCCGAACGCGTCGACCCGATGTTGCGGTTCTTGTTTCCAGCTCGGCCAGGCATGGCAGGCAACTGAAAAATCTCTGTTCTGTGCCAAACGGTTACGGCTGATCCGCTGGTTCGGGTGGAGCGTCACTCACCTTTGACAAAACACGCTTTAGCTTTTCGACCGAGCCACGCGCAGCTCGGGCTTCCGCTCTCGACCAATCGCCGACTCCTTCGTTCACAAGCGCCGCTACCAGTCTGTCCACTGAAACATGGTCTGACTCCGCCAATTTTGCTGCGCGCTGGTACACATCATCTGGAAGATGAATATTCTTCATGGCTGGTCCTTCAACAGTATAAGGAATTCCTTGGGTGTCAAACACCGAATTCCGAATCTAGAGCTCTCAGGAAAGTCCCGTTGATTGAAGGTGATGATGAAGTCGCTAAGGCTGGCATCCGACGGGGCGACGCTTTCTACGGGTGGAGGTCGTCGAGGTGGGGCAGCAGGATGACGCTTTCCTGCTCGTTGGGATCGGTGCGGGCGATGACGGCGACGGCGCTTTCTGTCGTGCTCGGGTTGTAGGGCAGGTGGGGCATGTCAGCCGGAATGTAGAGAAAATCCGTGGGGCTGAGCTGGACGTGGTGCTCGAGTTGATGGCCGTACCACATGGCGCCTACACCGCTGAGCATGTAGATCGCGCTCTCGTGGGAGGCGTGTTTATGGGCCTTGGCGCGGCCTCCGGGCGGGATGGTGAGCAGCTGCATGTGGATGGCCCGGGAGCCAACCGTTTCCGCGGAGATGGCAGGCGCATACATAAGACCTTGCTTGCCCTGGAAGGCTTCGCCTGCGCGGACAAGCCGGCAGGTGGGGTTGACGGCGGGAGCTTCGGTGATGGGCGCCATGGCGATCCTCTTGTCCAGAATTATTTACCAAGGTCAGTCCCCCACTCAAGCCAAAACACGGCTTGAATGGGCCACCCCTACTTGGAGATGCTTAGCGCAGGATGTGAATGGGGATTCCCAGCCTGAGTTTTCTCCAGAGCTGGTCGGTTGTATACACGGGCGCCTCCAGAGCGATTGCCAGTGCTAAACAGGCTCGGTCTCCTAAGGAGAGACCGAGAGACCTTGTCTTCTGAATCAGGGTGCCCGCGATCCTCGCCTGTTCGGCGGTAAACGGCTCCACGGCGGGAATTGGGTCCACAGCAAGAGCCCAGGATTCGTCAGGATCTCCGCCTTCGCGCACGAGGATAGTCTGCACTTCCGCCAGGTTTACCGCGCTCGTGGTTGCACGGCTCAGCAGTTCCGGAGTAATTTTCTCCGCGCCTGGCTCATCGTTGAGCATGGCGAGGATGGCGGAGGCGTCGAGCACAACCTTATTCATTCAGGGCTGACCGGCGTCGTTCAGCAATCAGTTCGTCGGAGAGCCGGCGCCCTGGTTTGACAAATTTTCTAAGGCGCTGCCGGGATTTTGTGAGCCGGGTTTGCAGGGTCGAGATGCGAATCTCGTTGTCCTCAATGCGCAGGTCGATTTCATCTCCGACCTTGAGACCAAGCGCAGAGCGGAACGATGCTGGGATCACCACGCGGCCTTTCCCCTCGATACGGGCGCGACTCTTAAGCTCTATGTGGGCCATTTGCCTTCCTGTGCCACTAGGATAGCAAAGTGGCACTCAAGCGGCGCGATCCGTCGCCAGAAGGTCTCGGCGCGGAAATGTTTGCGCCTTAAGTCCCCCACTCAAGCCAAAACACGGCTTGAATGGGCCACCCCTACTTGGAGATGCCTAGCGCAGGAGGGCGTTGCCGATGCGCACCCACCACGGCGAGGCGTGGATCACAGGCGCGGTTCATTTTATGATGTGTGTGCGATGGCGACCGATCCTACATGTGAAGAGTGCGCAGCAATCCTGCTGGAATACGAGCGGGCCTGCCTGGAATTTTGGGCGAACGCGAGCGAGGAAACCCGGGAGGGTTGTCGTGCAATCGGGCAGCTGGTTGCCGGGGGCACGGAGGCTGATTTGGCTCGCGCCCAGGAAGTGCTTCCTCCGTTTAAGCCTTTCAAGGCTTATGTGAACGCCGATGCGCGGATGAGCCCATCACGGATGGCCTCGCTGTGGTTTCGAAAGTTTCAGCATGCGGCCAAAACGGGACACCACGTAAGCTTGCGTCCCCCAGGGCTTCGCCCGTTGCCACCCTCGGACCTTTCGTAGCGGAGTCCTTCGGCGGTCCACCATGCAGGGACCCATGAAGCTTTGGCAGTGCCAGCGCTAAAGCGCGTGCTCAGAGTCGAGACTCTTTCACGGAGCGCTAAAGCGCTCCTTCCCCCGCATAAATGCGGGGGCTCACACCAGGGATTCCCGCAGTTCCGGGATGGAAAACAAGCCCTCACGCATAAATGCGGGGGCTCCCACTCCTGAGCGCGCGCAATCTGCGGACGGTCCCATCACGAACGATGTGGGGCTTGCGGGAATTCATGAGCTACGCTTAGTTGTTCTTAAGCAGGTAAAACGAGAGTCCGCAATTTGAGAAGCTCAAAGCCCCTCCATGCAGGCCTTCTTCCCGCGAGGATAAATTCATCGTCCAGGTCGGGTCTTTGCGCATCTGATCCGCAGAGGTGGTGGGCGATGGGGAAACAGGAGAATTTGGCGGCGCTGGGGAAGTTTGCAGAGGCTGTGAATACGGGCAAGTTTGATTTGTTCCGGGAGGCGGTGGCGGCGGACTGCGTGGATCATGATCCCGCACCGGGCCAGGGGCCAGGGCCGGAAGGCTACCGCATGTTTTTTTCGGCAACGCGGGAAGCTTTTCCGGATCTGGAGGTTGGGTTGGAAACGATGGTGGCCGATGAGGAGCAGGTGGCCATCGCTTACACGATGAAAGGCACGCACCTAGGGCCGCTGATGGGAATACCGCCCACGGGGAAAAAGATCAGCATCCGGGGAGTGCAGGTGGGGAAGTTCCGCGACGGCAAGATGGTGGAACGCTGGGGAAGTTCGGACCAGCTCGGGATGCTGCAGCAGTTGGGTGTTACGCAGTTGCCGACCGGGTAAATTGGTCAGCGTCTCGAGGAGAGAGAACCGTACCTCAGGGCCTGAAGGCCAAAGTCCTTTCCCCGTTGATGTCCGGGCTAAAGCTCGCTGCGGCGAGGTAACCCGGACCTACCCGGCAATAGAGCGCGCCTAAGGCCGTTAAAATTGCCGGCGCTAAAGCGCATGATCGAGCGCGCAACACTTTCCGGAGCGCTGAAGCGCTCCTTCCCCCGCATAAATGCGGGGGCTCCCACCCCCTGGAATAGCTTAGCGAGGGTGAATGGCGCGGTATGCGCGCGCCAACCCCCGGCGAGGCCGACGGCGTTTTCGCGACCCCCAACGGCGTTTGTAGGTGGCCGAGGGGTGGGGTGGGGCACGGGATGAGAAAGATCCGTCTGTCCGCCCCTTGGGGCGTGCCAGGGAGGTGCGGCCCTGGTTGGTGTTGGGTTTCAGGAATGCTCTGTTCCCGTCATTGTTCCCGTGGTGGGCGGGGGCTAAGTCCTTTGTTTGACGAAGATGGCCAAATTTTTATTTTCCCGCCCCCATAAGTTGTTTAGGGGACCATTGCGTCAGTCGCTGATCCGTTTCCCGGCAAGGCCCAAAACCAGGCGCCGGTGAAGGTTTCCTTGGAGCTCACAACGCCCAGATCGTACTTGGCGCGGCGCAAGGTCCTCATGCAGACACCGTCCTGTTGGGCGGCAAATTCGACGGCGCATTGCGATCGCTCACCCTCATGCAGATAGTGGCGCAGCCACTCGGCGGCGCGCTTGCGTTGGGGGAGACCGGCGTCGATGGGCCGGTCCATCATGACTTCTTCCGGGGTGAGCGCACTGGGTCCGGTCCAGGAGAAGGCGCCGGCGTGGTCGATGAGGTAGCCCAGCGAACCCGCGAGGCAGCCTACGTTGGATTTCACCTGCACCAGCGCGGGCCGGGTGGGCGCATCGGGACTGCTGCCGGCGATGAATTCGGTGCGGACAGCGGCGGAGAGCTCGATCGAGGTAAGTCCGCGGCCGCGCTTGCGGAGATGACGGACGAGGAGGATACAGCAGCGATGCTTTTCCGCCAGACGGGCGAGGCTGTCGAAGGCGCGGGCGGAATCGTTGGCACGGTGGCGATCGAGTGACCACAGGTAGCTGTGCAAGGGGTCGATGATGAGCAGGCGCGCCTGGGTTCTCTCAAGAGCGTCTTCGAGCATGGGTGTGTCGCGGAGGCTCAGAGAGGCGGATTGGGCGGAGGCGGTGAGGACTCCGCGCAATAAGATGAGGCGCGCGGGATCGCCGTCGAGCTGGGCAAAGCGGGGGCGGATGAGCTCGGCCGCTCCGTTGGCGGCGGAGGCGTAGAGGACGGTGCATGGTGGGAGGGTGTGGTGGGTGGAGGGGACTCGACCACGACTGAGCGCGGCTGCTATGGCCAGGGCGACCCAGGTTTTTCCTGAGCCGGGATCCCCGGAGAGCATGGCCAGGGTTCCACAGGCCAGCCTGTCTGGCCACAGCCAATCGATGGGGCGGGGTGGAATGTCGGCAAGGCAGACGAGGTCGGCTTGGCGATCGGTGGCAGCGCCGGGCTCGGCTGGTGCGGGCGGACGGATAGCCGGTGCGGGCTCGGGCTGCTGTGGGTTGGGGCCAGCGTCGGCGGCTGCCGTTGCATTGAATGGCTGCGCCGCAACGGGCTCGGGTGGAATCGCGGCCGGTGGGTTGAAGGGGCCGGGGACGGGCGAATGGCCGATGAACGGTCTAAAGATGGTCATGCGGGGCCTCCGTTAGTGGATAGGGTCCGTTTGCGATGGAGCGGGGTGGCGGTTATGGGACGGGGGGTTCATTTTTGAGCGCACTTCTCCGTTCCGCATCTTGCGGGTTGTTGGGTTCCTTTGGGGAGGGAGAGGCTCGAGTAAGTTGGAGGCTCTTAATTCGGACGGTATTACGGATTTGGTTGGACGTCCAGAGCAGTTAGAAAAAAAGATGAGGATAAGCGGGGATGGAACTACTTGGATGGGTGGGGTGGTTGGAATGGGGTTGGCCGGTAACCCCTCAGCGAGCAGGGCCACAGTAACAGTGATCACTTGCTGACTAACTGCAGCGGTATAACGGCTAGGTTTGAGATTCAGGTTGCAAAACCACCTTCCTCGGCGACGAGCGACTGAAGCCGCCGGGTTGAATGCCCTGTTTCCACTGACGTCGCGGAAGGCCGGAAGTAGTAAATTATCGGCATGACCGTCGATTGGTTGGATACCATGCAGAAGCTAGCTGCTGGCGCGCGAGCGAAGGTCGCAGAGGACCGCCGCCGACTTGAAGAGCTGCAGGCACAAAGGGCCGATGCTCGCGATGGCGTTGAGGCGTCCGCTTCCGGCGAGTGAGCCGCTCGGCTCTGACCATCATTGCTGATGCAAACGGAATGGAAAGAGTACGCTTAGCGCCGGAAGCCCTGGCAAGTTCTCCGCAATTCCTCTCTTGGACCCGGGCGCGTTTTGTAAACACCCTCCGTTTGTCAGGTTGTTATTGAGGGAAACGTTCCGTCCTTCACCTTTCTGTCTGTTCCCTTTTCGGTCAGCGGGGTGGTCTATGATTGGGACGTGGAGGTGGGCCCCTGAACTATCTTGAACAAGAAGTGGCGATCAGTACCGAGAGTAGTTTTGGCGCTGAGGTGCCGCTGGCCATCAGTGCTCCTTTGCTGCGCAGGTTAGAAGACACAGCGCGGCCCTGCATCCGTATGGCGGTGGAAGGAGCCAGTTCGTCGGTGGGGGCAAACCCTCTTTGGCTTGAGCGCGCCTCAGACATTCGCACTGTGGGCTTCAGCAAGCGGAATGGGCAATCTGTTCTTCACCTCCGGGCGCCGCGGCTTGGGGAGGCCATCCCCGAAATGTTCGAGCAGCCACGCCTTTGGCAGGAGATGGCCAGACCAGAAGAGACTGCGATTGACCTAATCGGCCGGATCGGCGAGATCGTTATGAGGCATGAAGCTGCGAGTGACATGTATGATCAGCCCCTCCTGAAACACTTCAGTCAGTGGCATTCCCTCTTCAGGCGAGAAGTGAAGCTAGTTCAGTTCCCTGGTCCCAGCGAAAACGGCGTAGCATCTGCCGGGTTGGACGTGACGGTTGCGCAGAACGCCAAACTGCTCAGCGATCAGATGCCGGCCCCACGTCAGGTGAGGATCGTAGGTAAGCTCGACATGGTGCGGCATAGTACGCGATCCTTCGCGCTGTTGCTCGCGGACGGGCAGGAGATACGAGGAGTGCTTGAGGCGCGCGATCCGGACCTATTGCAAAAGCATTTCGGTCAGGAGGTCACTATTTTTGGTAAAGCAATCTACCGTCCGTCCGGGTCGCTCTTGCGGCTGGATGCAGAAGAGATTCTAGAAACAACGGATGGCCGCATGGCGTTCTCCTCCATCCCGGAAGCGCTGAGCAAACCGTTCCGTACGGACAGAAAGTTGCAGACGGGCAAGGCTGGTGTTGCCGCCTTCTTCGGCACGTGGCCAGGCGAGGAAACGGACGGCGACCTTTTGTCGGCACTTAGAGAGTTGAGGCATTGAAACAGAGCTATGTCCTCGACACCGGGGTGCTGTTGAACCTAGTCCGAGGCAAGGAACTCGGGAGGCGGATCGACCGAGATTTTGCATTTGGCGCACTCACGCTTCAGATTGCAAATCCGCCTTCGTCGGCGATGGTGGCAATATCGCGAGAACCATGCAGGACGCGAACGATGATGATTTCGTCCGGACGGGGAAGGTAGTAGATCGCGTACCGCTCATAGAAGATCACGCGCAACTCATGAGAGAGATGGGCACGGGGACGCGCCGGCAAATGGGAACTGCAAAGCCTGATGGAAGCGGTCTCCGATGCGGTGAAGAAATTCGGTGGCGAAAGATTCGGATGTTTCTTCTGCGAAGTAGCTCCAAATCTCAGCCAGGTCTATTTCTGCTGTCTCGGTAAGGCGGAGGTTGACCGGTCTGCTAATAGTTTCCTCCCGCGCGCGATGATGCGCTTGGCGTCAAACTTTGCGAGCCGCCCCTCGGCCACGTCCGCCAGGCCACGGTCAATGTCGGACTTCAGCTCCGCTAGCTGGCCTAAGCGCAATTCCCGCTTCATCTTCCAGTCGCGCAGCGCCTCGCGGATTACCTCGCTGGAAGAAGCATAATCTCCCTCGTCAACTGCCCCCTTTACCAGCCTCGCCATGTCGGCGGGAAGAGTAATCGTCAAGCGCTCAATGTCGGCCATAGCTGGGTCCCCCATCGCACTACGTCTTGCATACTTTATCATACTTTGTAGGCACGTCTAAGGGCAGCTCTCCCCACATGAAAGGAGCCTTGCTTTAGGGTATATCCCGTCCGTCCCGCCTTTTACCCGGATGGCGAGATTTCACTTAGGGTCATTTCCGTCTGGCCACGAATTTCTGGCCACGAATTTCAGTGGTTTAACCCGCTGCCTTTGTGGGCTGCCGAATTCCAGACGAGATTCTCCCAGCGATAGACGGGCGACAGATGCGAGCGGTGCCCGGCCGACTCTAGATGGATTACGCGTTGTTCTGGCCAACGTGCTGTTCGCCTCAGGCAGGGTGTCATGGGGGAAAAGATAGCGTCTCTGGAATTTGTCAGGTTGTTATTGAGGGAAACGTTCCGTCACTTTTTCGTCTGTCACTTTTTCGTCTGTCACTTTTTCGTCTGAAAAAGCAAGGATTCAGCTTCGTCCCACGACGCTTGTTCATGCGTGGGAGCGGGATTTGCTGCGGGCTGAATGTTGTTATTGCTTTGGTGGCCCCCACGATCACCTCCGGATGCTTCCAAGGCAAGATGTTATGGACCTTGCCGATGCGAGACTAACGGATCAGCTCGGTGGGGTTTAACTGCTGTACACTCCAAGCGAGCTGGAATCGAGTTTACGCCTGCGCTACTCCGATTGGTCGAATCGCGGCGGGTACCCAGGTGTGCTTGTAACAGTCCAAGCTCTGCCGGAGCCGGAATGGCATTTGTGTCGTTTTACTGAAGGGAAACCCGGACCAAGTTATGGCCTCACCATTCGATCCCCTGCTAGACGTCATCCACTCCACAACAACGGACTCTTGGAAGGAGCGCAACGAAAAGGCGCTCGCCGCGCTCTTCGGCACTCGCTATGCGAAGCGGGCAGAGAAGTCCGTGACGCTTCGAGCGCCGGAGATGAAAGGAGGAAACGATGCGGGCGTGCCTTATGCAGCTTACATCCATCCGTCGAACGCTGATTCGGGTGCGTATGGTGGCATGAGCTTCGTGATCTTCCCTGCGGAGGATGCGCCGTGTCTTGTGGCGATGGTGATTGGGACGCAGGGACTCGCCCCAGATGAGACGATCCTTGGACGTCCTGGCCACGCGCGAAAAATGCAGGCTGTTTGCACCTGGCTGAATCATGCGTTTGGTCGTGGCGAGCAGCTAGCGTGGGCAAAACAAGACCCAACGCGCGTGGATATTGACGTGCCTCACTCGATCCTGAATGCGTGGCAAGTGTATGACCGCGCTTTCAAGAGGTACGGCAGGGTATTGTACGCAATTTTCCGGCCGAGGAACGACCGAGAAGGCACCCTCGCCGCGGTCACTGCCATGCTCGACATCATGTTTGAGGAACGCGGCCAGACCCCGCTTCAGGAGTTCAAGGGCGATGCGCACGCGATTGAGTCTGCCTGGTTCGAGCACTTGATGCCGGCGACCAGCCGCAACGACGTCGTCGGATTATTGAAGACACGTCGGTACGTCATCATTCAAGGACCACCTGGAACCGGAAAGACGCGCATGGCGCGCGAGACGCTCGCCGAGGATTACGCGGGCATCGGCGAGACAATCCAATTCCACCCCAATACCACGTATGAAAACTTTGTCGGCGGTCTCGCGCCTGTGCAGGAGAGCGCCGACGGCCATGGCGCGCTTGGATTCCGATTCGCTCCAAAGCCCGGATTTCTCATGGAAGCTGCCGCAAGAGCCAGCAAGAACCCTGCGCAGAATTACCTGCTTCACATCGACGAGATTAATCGAGCCGATCTGGGGAAAATCCTCGGTGAAGCCATCTATCTGTTCGAACCAGATCCAGAATCTCCCCGTGAGCTTAGCTTGGCCTACGATTTTGGAGAGCCATTCTTTAAAGAGCTGTGGCTCCCGGACAATCTGCACGTGCTGGGCACCATGAACAGTGCCGACCGCAGCATCGCCATCCTTGACGTAGCAGTCCGCCGACGGTTTGCTTTCTTGTCACTATGGCCGAGCCTGAAAGTGGTTGAGGATCACGGTTGCGACCTAGGCAAAAAGGCGTTTCAAGAACTGGTGTCGACCTTCATTGAACACGCGACGGATGAAGCGCTCCCCCTTGTGCCGGGGCATTCGTACTTCTTGGGAAGCGACGAAGAACGCGCCAGGACGAATCTGAAAACAAGCCTCGTACCGCTTTTGACGGAGTACTTAGCCCAGGGCTACGTGAGCGGTTTTGCGGAGCCCATTCGCGCTTACCTGCAATGGCTCGAAAGCCTATGAAGGCTGGCGCTCGTCGTCGAGCCTTCCCTTCTCGCTCCGGCGCAAACACGCCGCTACAGGCGATTCGACCAACGCAGGACATTTGTCTGGAACTCCGGGATCATACGCGGGTCACGAAATCGGCGGTTGCATTCTTCGGGAGCAAAAGCTCCGCTGACCCGGCAGCGCAAGCGGCGCGACTCGCTGACCAGTTCATCACGCAAAACGCACCGCTCTTTCAACTGCTCCAAGTGAACATCCAGCGCGACTACGACGGCAGAGACGTTCTGCTCCATATCGATTCCGGGAGCGCGATCGGTGCAGTCCCGCTCGTCTCCCCGCTGACCGGCAGACGAGATTTCGGCCTTGTCGTACAACCTCGATTTCCGTGGACTGGCGTCGGCCCAATGCTTGCCGAAATGGGGTGGCTCATCAGTCCCACACCCCTCCGATTACCGCTCTTGAAGCGCTCCGAACGGCGGGTACCGCCGTGGGTTCTTTCGTTTATGGTGTTGGCGCGACTCAAGGCTCTGCTCGACCGTTTGGAGAGACGCTTTGAGCTGGTCACCGAAGCGCGATCTGCCCCCAAGGGAAACATTGACTGGACGCGGTACGTCACACGCCAAATGCCGCGGGGCGATTTCCTGTCCGTGCCTTGCACCTTCCCCGACCTGCGTGACGACCGAGACTTGAAAGGAGCCATCCGATTCGCCATAGAAAAACAACAGCGATCCCTCGAAACGCAGCACGAGCAAGGGGCATTCATTCATCGTCTGATAGCTCTGGCGGAGTCACTCTTTCGGAAAGTGGATGCCGTCCCCAGCCGCCGACCACAAAAGTCGGATGCCCAGATGTGGCTACGACGCCCGATGCGTACCGACAGCTTCGTCGAGGGCCTGCAAGCGATTGACTGGACTGTTGAGGAGCGAGGTCTCGCCGGGCTGAGCGATCTTGAAGGCATAGCTTGGACGATGCCGATGGAGCAATTCTTTGAAGCTTGGGTCGAGACAGTGATGCGCAGCGTTGCGCGCCAGATGGGTGGCACACTCAAAGCCGGGCGCCGGCGAGAGACGGTGTCTCCACTAGCCTGGGAGCCACCGTACCTTGGGTCGCAGCGCTCGCTCGTCCCCGACATGATCCTGGAGTTGGACGGCAGGTCGTTCATTGTTGATGCGAAATATAAGCGGCATTGGGAAGAGCTGCAGCAGGGAGGGTGGCAGGACCGAAGTACTGAATGGCAGGAACGGCATCGAGAGGATCTCCTCCAAGTGCTGGCATACGCCAACCTCGTGACAAGCGGCGATATCGTGTGCTGTTTGGTCTACCCCTGCTCGCAGGGAATGTGGGAGTCGTTGACGAAACGTGGCCGATTGTTCCACCAAGCCGAGTTGCCAAACCGAGGACGTCGGGTTCGGGTTTGGCTGACGGCTATTCCTATGGGGGTGTCGGCTAATGCAGTGGCTGCTCCGTTCGGCAACTTCATGCGTACTGTGGCATCCTGACCTCCTTGTGGTGCTACTCAGATGCCGGTTGCTTCATGTAGCTTGTTGCCATGTGCGACGCCAGTCCAAGATTAGACTGGGCTAGAGCATTCTCGGTGGATAGGTATGTCCCCGGATCTCTGCCCGATGCGAAGTACAAGCGGCACTGGGAAGAGCTCCGGCAGGATCATGGCACGAGCAAACCGCTGGATTGCACGAACGACATCGAGAGGACCTACTCCATGTGCTCGCATACGCCAACCTCGTGAGCACCGCTGATATCGTGTGCTGTTTGGTCTACCCCTGCTCGGAGGAAACCTGGGAGTCCCTCGCAAAACGTGGCCGACTGTTCCACGAGGCCGAGCTGCCATACCGCGGCCGCTGGATTCGAGTATGGCTAACGGCTGTCCCTATGGGCGCGTCGGCAAGTTCTGTCGCCGGGCCGTTCATTAGTTAAATTCGTTCAGTAGCGCCCTGCTGTTATTCTGACGCTACCCGCTCCCCGGTGACTTCTCCGCACTTGGTCGCCGAGTGGATGCCGGTGAATAGGTATCATTTCACCGGATCACCACCATGTCACCGGATTACCCCACTTTCTTATACGATTGGCGAAATCAACCTGAACGCCTCTTCTGCCAGTGCCTCAAAGCTCTTGCCTTCAGGCAGGGCGCCAGCGGGGCACGACAACAGAACGTAGGTCAGCCGTTGATGCACCCGGTGATTGTTTCCGTCTTCCACAAACTGTTGTACGCTCTCGCAGTAGCGGTGGAACCGCGGAGCACTGCCGTGTTGGTGATGAAGTAGCCTGAATACATCCTCACCGAATCCCATGAACCGCAGGGTATCCATCACTTTGCAACAGTCCCTCGGGTCCGCGCTAGCCTTCCTTGCCTCAATCACTAAGCTGTCCATTATTCAACTCATATCCCAGAATTGCTGCAATAGGTATTGCCGTTCCTTTAATCTTCAGCCCATCTGGCGCCGGCGGCGATAGAATTGATGTTTACTAACCCAGTATAATCGCTAGAGTAACGGTAATGTTCGGCCTGCACCTGCCAAGAGCCCATCTGTCCTCGCCAAAGTTTTTTAATCATCAGTACCGTCCAGTCCTGTCCCCGAGTTCCCCGATATTCTCCATCTTTTGGTGTAATATCGGCGAGTCCAGCGAAACAAAGAAGCTAAGAACTGCCACCAAATGCTTTAGGAGCCCATGTTCGAACAAGCCTTCAAAAATATCGATGATGTTCTTTGGAAAGAAGCTGGCTGCACGACTGAACTTGATTACACCGAGCAGGCTTCCTGGCTTCTATTCCTGAAATACCTTGACGACCTTGAGCAGGATAAGAGCAGCGAAGCTGCGTTAGTCGGCAAGACCTATACCTACATCCTCGATAAGCGGTTTCGCTGGGGAGTGTGGGCCGCGCCCAAGGACAAACACGGGAAGCTCGACCACAACAGGGCACTGACTGGAGACGACCTGCGCGACTTCGTCAATGGCCAGCTCTTCCCCTACCTTCACGGCTTCAAACAAAAGGCAACCTCTCCAAACACCATCGAATACAAGATTGGCGAAATCTTCGGTGAGATCAAGAACAAGATTCAGAGCGGCTACAACTTGCGTGAAGTCATCGACCACATTGATGAATTGCGATTCCGCTCCCAGGTAGAGAAGTACGAACTCTCGCACCTATATGAAGCGAAGATCAAGAACATGGGCAATGCCGGGCGGAACGGCGGCGAGTACTACACTCCGCGTCCGCTCATTCGCGCCATCATCCGGGTCGTAAAGCCCCGCATCGGCGACCGCATCTACGATGGAGCCCTGGGCTCGGCGGGCTTCCTCTGCGAGGCATTCGAGTATCTCACTTCCAAACCCGGTCTCACGACAAAGGACGCGAGAACACTCCAGGAGAGCACCTTCTATGGTAAGGAGAAGAAGTCCCTCGCCTACGTCATCGCGATCATGAACATGATCCTGCACGGCATCGAAGCGCCCAACATCATCCACACGAATACGCTCACGGAAAACCTTGCCGACATTCAAGAGAAAGACCGCTACGACATCGTGATGGCCAATCCGCCCTTTGGCGGCAAAGAGCGTCCAGAAGTTCAGCAAAACTTCCCCATACGCACCGGCGAGACAGCCTTTCTCTTCCTGCAACACTTCATCAGAATCCTCAAGGCGGGTGGTCGCGGCGGTATCGTCATCAAGAACACGTTTCTCTCGAACTCCGATAATGCATCGGTGACCATCATCATCGGGACAGGCGGTTGGCCCAGGCCGCTGTTGTGGGTGTCGGCGACGACTCCGATGATCTCCCGCACCGGCTCTCCCTCCAAGGTTGGCCCCATGTCCATGCCGACGATCACGTGCTGTCCTAGCGGATCTTCGTTGGGCCAGAGTTGTTTGGCCAGGGACTGATTGATGAGGGCCACGCCGGGCGCGGCGGCGGTGTCGTTTTCTGTGAAGTCGCGGCCACGGAGGATGGCGATCTTGAAGAGGCCCAGGTAGCCGGGCGAGATGCTCATCCACTTGGAGCCGTAGCCGCCCTTCTCGACCGGGCGGCCAATGATCTGGCAGGGTAGGCCGTCCTCCACCTGGATGGGCAGCCAGTAGGCGGCGGCACTCCAGGGAGTGCGTTCAAGCGGTTGCGGCTGGGAGAGAAGGTTTGGAAACCCCGCGGCTGAAGCCGGAGGAGAATCGTCCTACGCGAGCCGCTCGGCTTGAAAGCCGAGCTCCCTCGCATGCATGCGGGGGCTCCCACCATTGTGCTTTTTCCGAGAAATCGATACCAGCCCTGTCGGGCTACGCCGACGTTTAGCGACCGGCCGATGATCTGGAAGGGCAGGCCGTCCTCCACCTGGATGGGCAGCCGGTAGGCGGCGGCTGCGGACTCCACTCCAGGGAGTGCGTTCAGGCGGTTGCGGCTGGGAGAGAAGGTTTGGAAACCCCGCGGCTGAAGCCGGAGGAGAATCGTCCTACGGGAGCCGCTCGGCTTGAAAGCCGAGCTCCCCCGCATGAATGCGGGGGCTCCCACCATTGTGCTCTTCCGAGAAATCGATATCAGCCCTGTCGGGCTACGCTGACGTTTAGCGGCCGGGCAATGATCTGAAAGGGCAGGCCGTCCTCCACCTGGATGGGCAGCCAGTAGGCGGCGGCTGCGGACTCCACTCCGGGGAAAGCGTTCAGGCGGTTGCGGCTGGGAGAGAAGGTTTGGAAACCCCGCGGCTGAAGCCGGAGGAGAATAGTCCTACGCGAGCCACTCGGCTTGAAAGCCGAGCTCCCCCGCATGAATGCGGGGGCTCTCATCATTGTGCTCTTCCGAGAAATCGATACCAGCCCTGTCGGGCTACGCTGACGTTTAGCGGCCGGCCGATGATCTGGATGGGCAGCCAGTAGGCGGCGGCTGCGGACTCCACTCCAGGGAGTGCGTTCAGGCGGTCGCGGCCATCGCGGAGGAGCTGGCGGGATCAGCGCCGTGCAGCATCAGCGCTAAACAGCTTGCCGGAGAAGTCGGGAGGGGATGAGATAGGTCCCCTCAGCGGCTGAAGCCGGGCGAGTTGGTAAACACTTACGTACGAGCTGAAGCTCGTACCCTTCAAAGACCGGAGTTTTCCGCAGCCTGTAAAGTCCTTACCCTTCGGAAAAAGCGTACCTCAGGGGCTGAAGCCCTCGTCAGCCCAGCCCATTGCGGCACGGCTGAAGCCGTGCCCTTCGTCCAGAGAGTCTTGCGCAGCCCGAGGATTGGATTCCCCTGCCATCCGTTTTCCCTTGGCCGGTGCGATGACGCCGGCTCTGCTGTGTTGCCTGCACCCCAAAGAAGTTCGTAGTTTCTTCACCTCGTTTGCAACGTGGCAGAGAAGATTCCGAAACCCCGCGGCTGAAGCCGGAGGAGAATCGTCCTACGCGAGCCGCTCGGCTTGAAAGCCGAGCTCCCCCGCATAAATGCGGGGGCTCCCACCCTTGTGCTTTTTCCTTAGCGGGCGGCCCTGCTGGGCCTTAGCGATTAGAGGGGCCTGATGCGTAGATTTTGGGGGAATGGCAAACCCCAAGGGGAAAAACGGTCGCGATCTGATTCATTACGGTCGGCGAGATTTACTATGGGGCCGGGAAGCTTTTCTGAGTGGTGCTCACGCAAGCTCCCAGGGGGCGGAAATCATGATGGAGCAAGAGAATGGCGAGAGCCTGGAAGCCTTTTTTGCGTGGATGGATCAACTGAACCTGGAGGCCGTTCAACGTAAATATCCGGGTTGGCCCCTACAGGAAGAAATAGCGCACAGCCGGAACTGTTGGATTGAAGACTTCCACAAGGGTTTGACCCCGGCACAAGCCCTCGAGGCGGATCGCGATTGAGTTCCACGGCGCTTAGCCTTCCGCCGCTACTGGGCGAATTTTGGCAGGCGGATCCACTTGAGCGTCTTGCCAAGCTTTTCGAATGCCGGATCGGCGGATACTAGCGTTGCTTTCAACGTCACTGCCAGCGTCGCAGCAAAGCTGTCCGCGCAGCCAAGCTTGTACTTGTGTTTCCTCTCAGCCGCGCCAAGGGCTTGCGCAGCATCCGCTTCGACCATCGTTGCCACATGTTGCAGTACCTGGACGTAATGCCGGGCACGGGGCTCGCCCACATGCTTGAGCAGAACGTAAAAGACTTCGCCCAGATTGACCACGGACATCGATAGGCGTGCCTGTCCACGCTCTGCCTGCTCGAAGAGTGCACGAAGCTTGTTGGTACCTTGCCCTTCGCTGACGCCGAAGTAGCGGAGCACCGCGCTTGCGTCCAGAACGTATTCTTTCACCGTCTGTCTTCTCGCTTCTGCTCGGCTTGTCTTTGCTCAGCCAGATCCGCTTCGAGCGGGAAACCCGCAAGACTCCCTTGTAGTGCATAGATCGCCGCGTGATTGCCGGGCTCAAGTACCAGGCGGCCACGGTCTTCCTGAAACACTACAGTCGTGCCTTCGTTTAACCCGTAGCGCTTTCTCAGGTGGGCGGGAATTACGATCTGTCCCTTGGAACTCATGGTAGAAGTCAGCCTCATTTCATACCTTCCTGTATGATTCGTCTTACTTAAGTGTAATACATTTGGATGGATGCCGGACGGACGGGAAGGTCTTGACGCCGAACAGGAAACCCCTCAGCGGCTGAAGGCGAAATTTCATTGGAAGGCTTTTAGGTACGGGCTGATGCTCGCTGCGGCGAGGTAGCCCGTACCCTTCAGGAAAAAAGTACTTCAGGGACTTCTAAAGAGGCTGCGGAAAAACTCTGTACCGGGCAGGAAAGCAACACCGCAGGGGCTAAAGCCCGGCCTATTGTCAACATTTGCGGCACGACTAAAGTCGTGCCCTGATACAAAGCATGAGTTTTTCCGCAGCCTGTAAAGCCCGACCTATTCTCAATTTAAGGCCCGGCTAAAGTTCGCGCCCTGATACAAAGCAAAGGTTGTATGCAGACGGTGAAGCGTGCCTGTCAGAATTGCGGGGGGGAAAGGCACACTACAGGTCCTCGTTCGACTTCCACGGCTCGCCGGGGCAGGCAGGGCGGGCTCTCCCCTCCGCTGCGCTCTGTCGAAAAACATTTCCACGAAAGGTCTGTTGAACTGCAGGTCCCTCGGCTGCGCTCCCAATGACAAACGGGTTTGGGGAGGGCTCGTCGCCCACTCAAGCCAAAGTACGGCTTGAATGGGCCACCCAATACTTTTGTTGCCGTTGTAATTAGTCCCTTGACTTGCCACAGGCAAGTCCGCTCCTCGGGATGACAAACGGGGGGAGTAGCGTTCCCCTCAGCAACCGTTATAGGGATGGACAGTGCGGCAGGATATCCGCAATTTTCGTCCCCTTGGGTGGGCCAAAGGCCCATGCCTCCTCCGGTCCCTCGGCTTCGCTCGGGATGACAAGGTTTAGGGTTGTTACTTAGTCCAAGCCTGGTCAGTCGGATGTGAAGATGTGTCGAATTACTCCGCGCGCAGCGCCTGCATTGGGTCGACTTTGGAGGCCCGCGTGGCTGGAAGCCACACGGCAAGCAGCGCCACACCGGAAAGGATTACCGTCGCAGTGACAAATACCGCTGGATCCCACGACTTGACCCCGAACAGAAAGCTGGCGATCAAGCGCGTCAAACCCAAACGCGGCGGCGAGGCCCACTGCCACGCCCACCAGCGCCAGCCGCATGCCGTGCCAGACCACCAGCTTGCGCACCGCGGATCGATCCGCGCCCAGGGCCATGCGGATGCCCATCTCCTGGGTGCGCTGCTCGACGGAGTAGGCCATCAAGCCGTAGATGCCGATCGCGGCCAGTACCAGCGCTACCGCGCCGAAGATGGTGAGCAGCAGCATGTTGAAGCTTTCGCGCGCGGTGGAGCGGCCCATTACCTCGTCCATGGTGCGGATGTGCGCTACCGGAAAGCCTCCGCTGGCTAGACGCAGTTGCTCGGCTACCGCGGCTATGGACTGGTGCGGGTCTCCATGGGTCCGCACCAGCCAAAACAGCGGCTGTATGTCGGAGTAGGCCGCGGCGTATCCATCCGTGACCTGCGCCACCGGCACCATCATCATCGGGTCGGGAGGGCGGCCCAGACCGTTGTTGTGGGTGTCGGCGACGATACCGATGATTTCCCGCACCGGCTCTCCCACCAACCTCGGCCCCATATCCGTGCCGACGAGCACGTGCTGACCTAGGGGATCCTGGTTGGGCCAGAGTTGTTTGGCCAGAGCCTCATTGATGAGGGCTACCCCGGGCGCGGCGGCGGTATCGTTTTCGGTGAAGTCGCGGCCACGGAGGATGGGAATCTTGAACAGGCCGAGGTAGCCTGGCGTGACGCTCATCCAACGGGATCCAAATTTGCTCTTGTCGACCGGCCGCCCAATGATCTGGAAAGGCAGGCCGTCATCCACCTGGATGGGCAGCCAGTAGGCGGCGGCCGCGGACTCCACTGCAGGGAGAGCGTTCAAGCGGTTGCGGCCATCGTGCACGAGCTGGGCGATGCCTGCCGTCTTTTGATAGCGCTCGCCGTTCAGGGACATCTCGAGCGTGAGCACGTTGTGATAGTCGAAGCCGGGACCGACGCCGTGCAGGGCGAGAAAGGTGCGGATGAGCAGCGCTGAGCCGATCAGCAGCACCAGGGCGAGCGAGACCTCGCTCACCACCAGCAGCGAGCGGACCTTGCCCTGGCGGAAGCTGGTGCCGGCGCGGTTGCTGCCCTCCTTGAGCGCGGAGTTGAGGTCGGTGCGGGAAGCAGTGAGCGCGGGGAAAAGGCCGAAGACGATGCCGGTGAGCAGCGAGACGACGAGGGTGAAGGCGAGCACGCGCACATCAACGCCCACGGCGGAGCCATTTTCGCCGATGCGGGGCAGACCCGCGGGGCTGATGGCCAGCAGTGCGCGGACGCCCACAAAGCCGAGCAGCATGCCCAGGAGGCCTCCGGTGACGGAGAGCAAGACGCTTTCGGTGAGGAGCTGGCGGACGATGCGGGCGCGGCTTGCTCCCAGGGCGGAGCGGATGGCAAACTCGCGCTTGCGGCCTGTGGCGCGCACCAGCAGCAGGTTGGCCACGTTGGCGCAGGCGATCAGCAGCACCAGGCTGACGGCGCCCAAGAGCACGAGCAGCGATTTGCGGGCGTCGCCGATGATCGAGTCGCGCAGAGGCATTACGGCGAATTTTTGGGTGGGGTCGCCATTGGGAAAGTCACGGCGGTACTGAAGGGCCGCGAGCTTCAATTGCGCGTTGGCCTGGGCCAGAGTGATGCCGGGCCGCAGCCGTCCGGCGACCTGGAAGAATATGTTCATGTCATCGGTGACCGGGGGAAATTGGAATGGCAGCCAGATGTCGGCTTGGGGGTCGGAAAGGAAGTCTTTCCCCAGGACTCCGACGATGGTGTATGGCTCATTGCCCAACGAGAGCGACTTGCCCACGATCCCAGGAGCCCCGCCAAACCTGCGCTGCCACAGGCCGTAGCTGAGCACTACGACTTTGCCGCCGTTGGGCGCGTCCTCCTGCGGGGTGAAGGTGCGGCCCAGGATGACGGGGGCGCCGAAGAGGCGGAAGTAGCCCTCGGTGACGTGGATGCCGTGGAGCTGCTCCGGATGGTCGCCGGTGAGGTTGAAGCCGGGGCCGGCCACGTCGTAGGCGGCCAGCTGCTGGAAGACGCTGGTCTGCCGCTGGTAGGCGTGGAACTCGGGAATGCTGGTGAGGAAATTGTTGGCCAGGATGGTGGGATTGAGAAATTCGACCATGCGGTCGGCGTCGGGATAGCTGAGCGGCTTGAGCAGCACTGCGTTGACGACGCTGAAGATGGCGGTGTTGGCCCCGATGCCCAAGGCCAGCGCGGCCACGGCGGCGAGGGTGAAGGCGGGATTCTTGCAGAACATGAGGAGCGCGTGTTTGACGTCGTTCCAGAGATCGCCCACGGTGCGTATCCTACGGCGCGGGGGGCGGTGGGTACAAGGGGTGGGTTTAGGAAGGGAGAGCCTGGCGGACGCGATTGGCTTGCCGTAGATGCCGGCGGCTATGGGCGTTGCATAGGGAGAAGAACTCGAGCAGGTTGACGCGGACGCAGCTGGCTAAGGGGGAAGGAAAGCGGATGGCGGTGAGGTGGCAGCCTTCGGCATCTTCGATACGTTGGCGTAAGTTCGCCTGCGCGATTAGGAAGTGGTCCAGTTCTGCAGCGCAGGAACCTAATAAGCGGGGCCGGATGGCTTTGGGGGCGCGCATCTTGAGGATGGGCCGCGAGTCCATGCGCCAGACCATGAAGCGTCCGTACAGGTTGAGGGTGAATGGTCCTGGGCTGTGCAGTTTTTGGCTTCGGCTGGCTTCGAGGGTTGCATCGACCGCGGGTAGGAAGACTTCGGTGGTTCTGCGAAGGTGGGAGAGGTTCTGGGCGATCGACCAGCGGCCGGGTCGGGGTGTCCAGGAAAGCTGCTCTTCACTTAGGCCGGCACAGAGGGCGATGGCTTCCAGGTCGACGGCGCGGGTTGCCTCGGTTAGCTCGACGGTCTGGGCCTGGTCGGCCAGGTAGACAAAGTTTTCCGTCGCGCTCAGCATGGGCATCTTGCAATCCTGACTGCGTGGAGGATAATACCTGCCCTAGAAAGAGTGCGCCTCAACCTAAAGGTGGAGGCGTGTTTCCACCCTTCTTGGGTTGTGGGGCGGCGGCGGGGGGTCGCTTCCGCTCCGTCAAGTGCGTGCCCTCAGGGGGCTAATGCTCGCTGCGGCGAGGAAGCCCTCATTAGGAACGTCGTTTTCGGCCCGACTAAAGTCGTGCCCTGACACAAAACATGAGTTTTTCTGCAATGGGTAGTCGAAAGATGAAGCCAAATTCATTTGCAAAAGTGATTTTGGTGGGCTTAAAAGGGAGACGTTCTTATGTGACCAATTATGGCGCATCCTTCGAGAAATGCTTGTCCAGAGAACGTTCTGAGCAGTGCACGTGTGTTCTTCGTCACAACGAACACCAGCATGACACGGCGATTGTTTCAATCCGAACGGAATGCAATGCTTCTCATCGACGTGCTGCGATCGATTGTCGCGACTGGTAAGTTTCAGTTGCATGACTTCGTGATCATGCCAGACCATCTGCATCTGCTGATGACGCTCCAGGGCGACGTTACTATTGAAAAGGCCATGCAGCTTATCAAGGGCGGCTTCTCCTATCGTCTCAAGAGGGATTTTGGATATCAAGGAGAGGTCTGGCAACGCGGGTTTTCTGACGTGCGGATCAGGGATGGACAAAGCTTTTCACAGCACCGCGCGTATATCGTTCAGAATCCGGTCAAAGCAGGACTCGTGGATAGTGCCGAACATTGGCCCTATTGCTATAGCTACCTGGCAAAGAAAAAAGCGCAGGGGCTAGAGCCCTCGACAAACCATCGTTTACGGTCCGAATAAAGTCGTGACCTGACACCGAACATGGGTTTTTCCGCTACCTGTAAGGCCGTGCCCTGGTAGACAGCCAATCTTCGTTCCAGCTGAGACGGCGGGACAGGCGGGATGACAATTTCCGGGGAGGACGGGTAGGCTCTTTCTGTGATGACGCGACGAGAGGCTTTGGTTGGGCTGGCGGGGATGTTGATGCGAGCGGCGGCGGAGCTGCCGGCGAACAAGAATGTTCAGTGGGGGCTGGGGTCGAATCTTTGGAACTCATTTCCCGGATCGCACTTTACCGACATTCTGGACGTGATGCACGATACGGGGTTTATCGGGCTTCGTTTGACACAGTATCCGCAGATCCTCACCAAGTACGAGATCACGCCGGAACAGATGGAGCGCGAACTCTCCAAGCGCGGTCTGCACGTGATCACCATCTCCTTCAATGGCGCGGCGGATGATCCTGCGCAGCACGCCGAGATCCTGACCAACGCACGGAACGCGATGACGTTCCTGCAGCGCTTTGGCGCGGATCGCCTGGTGGTGTTCTCGCCGTCGCGGGGCAAGCCCGCAGATGCATTTGTAACTATGTGCCGGTTCTATAACCAGCTGGGCGAGGTTGCAGGCGAGATGGGATTCAAGGCGGGGCTGCACAATCACCTGGGGGCGATGGTGCAGACTCCCGAAGAGATCGACCGATGCATGGCGCTGACGGATCCCAAGCTGTTCTACTTTTCTCCCGACACGGCGCATGTGTACCTGGGTGGGGGCGATCCGGCGGTCATTTTGGAAAAATATAAGGACCGGCTGATGATGGCGGATTACAAAGATGCGAAGCGCGCCGGGCTGACTGCGAAGTACATCACCAATACTTATGATCTGGGGGATGGGGAGATTGACTTTCGGGCTTGCCATCGGGTGCTGCGGAGCATCCGCTTCAAGGGCTGGCTGTGCGTGGATCTTGATATTGCGAGACACGGGCCACTGGTCAGCTATGACCGATGCGGGGCCTACGTGGTCCGGACCCTGGAACCCGTTTATGCCTGAAGTGACGCGGCGGACCATGCTAAAGATGACAGCGGCGGTTACATTAGCGAGCGATCCCGCGGGGTATCGGATTCTGGATCCGCATGTGCATGTGTGGAAGCACCGGGCTCCAGTTCCCTTTTGCGCCGGGGGCGAAGGTTCCCGATTACGATGCGACTCCGGAGATGCTGCTGGAGCTGATGAAGGCCAACGGCGTGGCGAAGACGGTGATTATCCAGGTTATCCATTATCGCTACGACAATAGCTATCTTGCGGCGGTGCTGAAGCAGTATCCACAGTACTTTCAAGGGGTGTGCCGGGTGGATCCTCTGGATCCGGCGGCGCCGGATCATCTGACTCGGCTTACCGAAGGAGGATGGCTTTCATGGAGTGCGCCTGAGTCCGGCCGGGGACGCGAACGGAGATTGGATTCGCGGGCCGCTGATGCCTCCGCTATGGAAGCGATGCGAGGAGCTTAAGGTTCCGATGACGCTGCTGGTGCCGATCGGCCGGGTTCCCGATGTGCAGAGATTGGTGGAGAAATTTCCGGAATTGACGGTGGTGATTGACCACATGGCGGATTGCCCGGTGGATCATCCAGAGGAGTTGGACGCGCTGGTGGCGCTGGTGCGATATTCCAAGGTGTTTGTGAAGATATCGCATACGTGGTCGTTGTCTAAGGAAGGTTATCCCTGGCTTGATTCGCAGCGGCTGGTGAAGCGGTTGTACGACGCCTTTGGACCGCAACGGCTGATGTGGGCGACGGATTGGCCTATCGCCAAGGACCGCGCTAGCTATCTGCAGAGATTGACGGTGGTGCGGGATGAGATGAAATTCCTCAATGCCGAGGACAAGAGCTGGATGCTCAGCAAGACGGTGGAACGGGTGTGGCCGTTTGCTTAGGCAGCGGTTGACTAGAATGGATAGGTGAGTTCTCCCACCAGCGCCTCCCGCAGCCCAATTGCCCCGATGCTCTCGAGACAGTTCTCTGCTCCAGTCCGCGAGCGCGGGCAGCGATATTTTCTCGAACATCGGGTGCGGATCCGCTCGGGCTCCGCGATCAAGCTCGAGGCGGAGGTGCGTGGATCGGAAAGCTATTCGGTGCGGCTCACCTGTTCAGAGAACGGGCTCGGAATGGCTTGCGAATGCCCATTCTACTTCGATAGGGGTCCTTGCAAGCACATATGGGCAGCGATTCTGGCGGCCGACGAACAGGGGTACCTGTCGGAGGCGTCTGCGATCAAACAGGCAAGTGCGGTGGTCAAACCCACTGTGCCGCCGGCGTGGAAGACGCAGTTGAACAGGATTGCGCTGAGCGCGACTCCTACGCAAGCGGAGAAGATCCATTGGCCGGCGGGCATGGGGATTGTCTACCTGGTGGATATACCCAAAAGCAGGGCCACAGGGTCAGTGGTTCTGACGATCGGCCGCCGTGAACCCAGGAATAGCGGCTGGAACACTCCCCGGCCATATCTGATCGATGCAGGCCGTGTCGCCAAAGTTCCCCTGGCGGAAGACCGCGAAATCCTGGCGCTGCTCATGGGGGCCGGAGCCTATGACCCGGTCGGCTATTCCATCGTGAATGAGCGGGGCAGCAATACTTTTTCGTTGCCGGGCGTGATTGCGCAAAGCTTGCTGCCGCGGATTGTGCGCACGGGGCGATGCTTTCTGCCTTTCGGCAAAGACGATGCGGATAAGCCGGCTCTGCAATGGGACGATGGCGAACCGTGGCGGTTTCTTATAGAAGTGAGCGGAAGCGCGACGGATGGTTGGCGCATGGAGGGTGGGTTTCGCCGCGGTCCGGACAGGATGAGCGTCGACGCGGTGGTGGCGGAGACGAGGGATGGTTTTCTGATTACGCGGGATCATATTGCAGGATTGGCCGAAGATGGGAGCTTTCCCTGGATCGGCGACTTTCGCAACCATGGCGGTATCGAGATTCCGGAGCAGGAGCGAGAAGAGTTTTTGAGCGGCTTGTTGTGTTCGCCTGCGCTGCCGGCGCTCGAACTGCCCGCGCTGTGGAGGTATGAAGAAGTCACGGTTGCGCCGCGCAAATGTTTGAGGATTTTTCAGCCGCGGTTTTCCTACAAGAAGGATGGTTTGCGGGCTGAGTTGTCGTTCGAATATGAGGGCCGCGGCGTGGACGAGCATGCAGCCGTGCGCGGCATCTACCATGCGGGGAGCCGGCGTTTTCTTCGCCGCGATGCTGCGGCGGAAGAGGCTGCAGCCGCAGAGCTGCTGGCGCTGGGCCTGCGATTCGCCAAAAGCGACTGGAGTGAAGAGGCGGGTTGGAGGATCGTGGCCAACCGCATTGCGCGCGTGGTGCGGGAGTTGGTCGAGGGGGGATGGCAGGTCTCCGCGGAAGGGCGGGCGTATCGGCAGGCCGGGCAGTTCAGCGTTTCGGTGTCGAGCGGCGTGGATTGGTTTGAGCTGCAGGGCGCGGCTGCTTTTGGAGAGACGATGGTGCCGCTGCCGCAGTTGCTAGCCGCTCTGCGACGCGGCGAGTCTATGGTGACGCTGGACGATGGATCGTACGGCCTGCTGCCGGAGGAGTGGCTGCGCCGGTTGGGGGTGGTGGCCGCGATGGGCGAAACGGATGGCGATTCCATTCGCTTTCGGCCCAGCCAGGCGGGTGTGCTGGATGCGCTACTGGCGACCATGCCGGCCGTGGATTGCGATGAGGCCTTTCGGCGGGTGCGGCAAGGGCTGGCAAGCTTTCAGACGATCGGGGCGGCGCCGCAACCAGAGGGGTTCCGCGGAGTGCTGCGTGAGTACCAGCGCGAAGGACTGGGCTGGATGCACTTTTTGCGGCAATTTTCTTTTGGTGGATGCCTCGCTGATGACATGGGCGTGGGCAAGACGGCACAGGTGCTGGCGCTGCTGGAGACGCGGCGCGTGCTGCGCGCGAAGGGCGAGATCGATGCTCCGTCGCTGGCGGTGGTTCCCAAATCGCTGATCTTCAACTGGAAGCAGGAGGTGGAACGGTTCACTCCGCAGATACGAGTCCTTGACTACACAGGGATTGGGCGGAATCGGGGAGACCTGTCGGGATGCGACCTGATTCTGACGACTTATGGAACGCTGCGCAAGGATGCTGTTCACTTCAAGGATGTGGTCTTCGACTATGTGATTCTCGATGAAGCGCAAGCGGTGAAGAATGCGAAGACCGAGTCCGCGAAGGCGGTGCGCCTGCTGCGCGGGAATTATCGGTTGGCGCTGAGCGGAACTCCGGTGGAGAACCACCTGGGCGAGCTTTGGTCGCTGCTGGAGTTTTTGAATCCCGGCATGTTGGGCAGCTTTGGGTCGTTTCAGGTGGTGGGCGGGGCGATGCGGAACTCCGGTGAGGAGGCGCGCAAACTGCTGGCGCATGCGCTGCGGCCGTTTCTTTTGCGGCGGACCAAGGAGCAGGTGGCCAAGGAGCTGCCGGCCAAGATCGAGCAGACGATCTATTGCGAGATGGAAGCAGAGCAGAAGAAGCTGTATGACGGACTGCGCGATCACTACCGCGCTTCGCTGCTGGGCAAGATTGAGCGGGATGGGATTGGGAAGTCGAAGATCCAGGTGCTGGAGGCGCTGCTGCGCTTGCGGCAGGCAGCGTGCCATCCGGGGTTGGTCGACCGCAAGCTGGTGCAGGATCCGAGTGCCAAGCTGGACGTTTTGCTGGGGCAACTGCGTGAGGTTGTGGATGAGGGGCATAAGGCGCTGGTGTTTTCGCAGTTCACGAGTTTGCTGGGGATCGTGCGCAGCAGGCTTGATGCGGATGAGGTGACGTATGAGTATCTGGATGGCAAGACGCGCGATCGGCAGGCACGGGTGGAGCGGTTCCAGAACGATGCGGAGTGCCGGCTGTTTTTGATCAGCCTTAAGGCGGGCGGTGTGGGGTTGAACCTGACGGCGGCGGACTATGTGTTTATCCTCGACCCGTGGTGGAACCCGGCGGTGGAGGCCCAGGCGGTGGACCGGACGCACCGCATCGGCCAAGTGCGTCAAGTGTTTGCGTACCGGCTGATTACGCGGGATACGGTGGAAGAGAAGGTGCTGCAGTTGCAGGAGACCAAGCGGCAGCTGGCGGACGCGATTATCGGCGCGGAGAATAGCTTGATTCGCGAGCTGCGGGCGGAGGATATTGCGTTGTTGTTGTCTTGAGGGTGGGGATGGTTTCGCCCGGGGCTGATGCCTCGACCGCGCGAGCTATGGGTAGAGACTGACGGTTGTGCCGGGACGAGATGAAATTCCCCAAGGCAGAAGACAAGAGGCGGATGCGCAGCAAGTCGGTGAAACGCGTTTGGCCGTTTGCCTGAGCCGATCGAAATGGCATTGATCTATGGTTTAACCCACGATATCATGCCAGCATGAGCACTCGGCTTACGATGGACAAAGCTGGACGAATCGTCATTCCAAAATCGTTGCGGGAAGAGTTGAGACTGGCACCCGGGGATGACCTGGAGATGGAGAGCGTGGGGGAGGAGATCACTCTGCGCCCGGTCCGGGGAACGGGACCGCTCACTAAAGAGCACGGCGTCTGGGTATTTCGAACAGGGCAACCGATGCCCGCTTCTGCGACGGATGACATGTTGCGGCATATTCGCGAGGAACGTGACTCGACCAACCTCGGTCATGGCAATTGAAAGCGTTTTTCGATACCTCGGTACTGGTGCCGGTATTTTACGGGGACCACGTCCATCACCAGGCGAGCCTGCGGCTATTCATTCAATTTGCTAGAGCGACCGGCTGCTGCGGAGCGCATAGCTTGGCCGAGGTATTCTCTACATTGACCCGCATGCCCGGCAAACACCGCATCAGCGGCGAGCAGGCCATGCTTTTCATCGGCAGCATTTGCGAGCGGCTTTCGCTGGTCGCGCTGGACGGGGATGAATATGCGAAAGCCTTGAAGGCTTCGGCCACTCTGGGTGTGGTTGGCGGGGGAATTTATGATGCGCTCCTGGCGCATTGCGCACTTAAGGCTGACGCTGAGACGATCTATAGCTGGAACAGCCGGCATTATGCGCAATGCGGCCCGGAGGTTATTCGGCGTTTGCAGACGCCGTGAGTGGGATGTTGTTTGAAACCTAGAAGGGTTGAGGTGCACCTCCATGGCTTCGTTCATGGATCAGTTGCGTTGGTCGGATGCGGAAAAGAAGATTGCGCGCCGCGTGTTTGAAAAGGCGCTACAGCGGGAACTGGACGAGGTCGTTCAAAAGGTGAAGGAAATGGCGCGGGAGATCAAGGAACCGTCTGATCTCTGGAAGCTGGAGGACTATCTTACAAGCCGCCGCAAAGCCATCGATTCCACGTACGATTACCGGTACTCGCAACTGCCACTCTTGTTTGGCCAGCTGGTGCATAGAGGTCAGATTAGTTTGGTGGATTTGCAGGGGTTGGGAGAAGAGAAGTTGTCGTATGTTCGGTTCATCACGAGTCAGGGCGAATAGGCGGGCCGCCTCTCAGCCAGCTCAGACTCCAGATGATCTGGGCATATAGAAGCCCGTAACCCTCACGGACGGATAACTCAGTCGCTTCTGAAGTTGCTGTCAACTGAGTATGCGGTTGCTGGTGTTCACCAGCGATGGGTTGAGGGCGCAATTTGGGGAAATAAAAATGCCGGCAATCACCTACGCTTTCCAGAGAAGTTAGGGAAGTGACGCGCGAAGCCCGAGCTTATTTGTAATCTCGCCAAGTCGGCCGATCTCTGGTCCAGATTGAAATCGACCTATCGAAGAGAGCGCAGCATAGCAGTTGAAGATCGGTCATCCAGCGCAATTGTTGTCCGCATATGCATATAGTAGCACCGTTTCGATGCTTTAAATGGTGCTATCGATGAGGCGTTGCCAGCTTGCCAGCGCTAAAGCGCAGGAATCAGAGAGTCTTTCCCGGAGCGCTAAAGCGCTCCTTCCCCCGCATGAATGCGGGGGCTCCCACCGCCCCACCGCCCGGTACCATTTAGCGACGGCCGCTCCGTTGTTTCGTAAGCGTCCGAAGTTCCCCTCTAGCGCCAAGCCGGGTTTAGGCCGGAGGCTTGTGTCATGGACCAGGCAGAGGGATTGGTGCCGGAACGCCGTGTTCGCAGATGGCGTTCAGTTGCCGAGAAGCGTCGGATCGTTGAGCTGACGTTGGTGCCGGGCGCGAGCGTGGCGCTGGTGGCGAGAGCTCATGGCGTGAACGCGAACCAGGTATTCAAGTGGCGGCGCGAGTTTGAACGGGGCGAGTTGTCGGAGCCGGTTTCAGCATCTGCGTCTTTGCTTCCGGTAGTGTTATCTGGCGGAGATAAGCCGCAGACGAGCTCTGGATGCATTCACATCGAGCTTCAGGGCCGTGCGCTGATCAGCATCGAGAGTGGCGCTGATCCAGCCTTGCTACGCACGATCCTGGAGAGCCTGCGCAAGTGATTGAACTTCGTACTGGAACGAAGATCTGGCTTGCAGCCGGCGTAACCGATATGCGCCGTGGCTTTGATGGTTTGAGTGCCCAGGTGCAGACGGTTCTGGAGCAGCAGCCATTCTCCGGTCACGTGTTTGTTTTCCGCGGGCGTAGAGGTGACATAGTAAAACTTCTTTGGTTCGATGGAGACGGCCTATGTCTGTTCGCCAAGCGTCTGGAGAAGGGCCGCTTCATCTGGCCACAAGCTACGGAAGGGACTGTTTCGCTGACCCGTGCGCAGCTCTCGATGTTGCTGGAAGGCATTGACTGGCGCAGCCCGAAGAGAACCTGGACGCCAGAGCTTGCGGTGTGAGTAACAAGAGAGATTCTCCAGTATTCATGCGGGTTTTATGAGATAGACCATGCCCTTGTTCATGCCATACTGCAGTCGTGATTTCTGCTCCATTACCGAATCTCGATACGCTCGATACCGAAGCATTGAAGAAGATGGTGGTCGCGCAGCACAACCAGCTGCTCGAACAGCAGCAACAGGCTAGCCAGCAGATGGAACAGGCGGGCCGGCAGATTGAACAGGCTGGCAGACAGATTGAGCATCTGAAGCTGGTCATCGACAAGTACAAGCGAATGATCTTCGGCACCAAGAGCGAGAAGCTGAAGGGTGAGCTGGAACAGCTCGAGTTTCAGCTGGAAGAACTGGAGGCCGAGCAGGCAGCAAGGCAAGCGCGAGAGCCACATTCTCCGCGAACGACGAATAAGTCTCGGCCGCGTGCTCCGCGCAAGCCACTGCCCGAGGATCTTCCACGCGAAGTCATCACCCATCCTCCTGCGAGCACTTGCTGTCCGGACTGCGGCGGAGCCATGCGCCAGTTTGGCGAAGATGTATCCGAACAACTGGAACGTGTTCCGGCCAGCTACAAGGTAATTCAACATGTGCGGCCCAAGTTTGCTTGCGGGGCGTGCGAACAGGTGGTCCAAGCGCCTGCTCCGGCGCGGCCGATCGACCAGGGCTTGCCCGGCCCCGGTCTGCTGGCGCATGTGCTGGTGTCGAAGTTCGCAGATCACTTGCCTCTCTATCGGCAGTCTGAGATCTATGCTCGGGAAGGAGTGGACCTTTGCCGTTCCACTCTGGCCGGATGGGTAGGGGCGGCCAGTGAGTTGCTCGCGCCGCTGGTCGATCAGATCAGAAGGCACGTCATGGCAGGGTCGAAAATACACGCCGATGATACGCCGGTTCCGGTGCTGGCTCCCGGCAAGGGCAAGACCAAGACGGCCAGGCTGTGGACCTATGTACGGGACGATCGACCTGCTGGCTATCAGACCGCACCGGCAGTGTGGTTCGCTTATTCCCAGGATCGCAAGGGAGAACATCCGCGGCAGCATCTGTTGGACTTCCGCGGTGCGCTACAGGCCGATGCCTACTCAGGCTTCCATCATCTCTATGGCGCAGGCGCCATCTATGAGGTCGCCTGTTGGGCTCACGCCAGGCGTAAGTTCTATGACGTTCACCTGGCTCATGCATCGCCCACGACCACCGAGGCGATGCTGCGCATCGGAGCCCTGTACGGAATCGAGGAAGAGATTCGCGGCATGCCGGCCGAGCGTCGCTGCTCGGTACGCCAGGCGCGCGCCCGGCCACTGCTGGACAGTCTCAGGCAGTGGATGGAGAAGGCGCTGCGCTCCCTGTCCACCAAGAGCGAGACGGCAGCTGCCATCCGCTACGCGCTATCCCACTGGCGCGCTCTGACCCGCTACGTCGATGATGGACTGCTGGAGATTGATAACAGCGCAGCGGAACGCTCCTTGCGCGCCGTCGTGCTGGGGCGTAAGAACTATCTCTTCATGGGATCTGACGAGGGTGGTTCTTACTGCCCATCACGCTATCTCCTTATAAATCGAGGGGCTGTTGCTGCGGATTGTGAGATGACGGAACTCGCGCCCTTCGGGAGTTCGCTACGCGTTGCACGGCTTCAGTGTGCAACGCCGACTCTCGGATGATCCAGGGGGCTCCCTTGCAGAGTTGCTGGGCGGGCAGTAGGCCGGTTCCGATCATGCGAAGGACCGTGGATGGGCTAACGGTAAGGATGTCAGCGGCCTCATTGAGCGTGACCTCTCCGCGCGCCTTTCGTTCTCCATCTTGATAAGGAGAGATCCCTTTTTGATTTCGGACAGAACATACACGCATCCGCGTCCAGGTGTTGCCGCGGCCAGTTTGTTTCTGAGAACGGTTTAACACGGCAGCGATGGACTGATCGGGCATTTGACGGGCCAGCGCTTCGATGAGTTCTATCACGTCGTCGGCAGTTGACCAACGGGTTTGACCGGCCCGGTTCTTCTTTACGGTCAACCGAGTATGGTCTCCGCCTTGCCAGTGGATGATCAGATCGACCGTGTTGTCAGATGTGTCGACTACGATCTCTTTAATCAACAGTCGAACGATCTTCTTGCGGGTTTCATTTGTTACGTCGGGGTTGTTCCATGCGCGAGCAAGATCTTCCCCCAGCAGAAGTAAACGGTCACGATCAGAAGAAGTGAGAACCGGCTTTCGATCCGTCGCAAGCCGACCGATATCCTCCTCAAGGGTACGCACAACGACAAGACGCTCGTTCCAGCGACGTTCAAGCTCAGCCGTGACTAAACGGTTTTCGGGATCCGATGCATCGTATTGGCGATACGCACGAGCCGCTTCGAATCGAGCCTGCTCAAGCGCGTTTTCCAGTTGCAATCGCTTTTCCGAGTGCTCTCGCTCAAGACTTTTCATGGCGGTTAAGGCAGCCTCGATACCGAGAGGCTGTACTCGTTCCAACACCTCTTGCCCAACAAGGCGGTCAACTCGCATGCCGCCGAAACTGATACAGCTCATCTCCGCCCGCGCACTGAAAGCACCACGGCAAGCATAGCGCTGGGTATGCGTCCCCCTGCTGCCATAATGCACCGTGAGCTTCCTGCCGCATCGCCCACATCGAAACAGTCCGGGCAGTAAAGCCTCTCCTCGGCGAACCGAGCCGCGACCGAGATAGCTCTTGCCGTTTGCATTATCGGAGATGATCTCCTGGTTTCGAGCAAATTCTTCCCAGCTAATATAGCCTTCATGACGATCCTTGATCAGTACTTCCCATGAGTCTGACGTTCGGTGGACAGTCCGGATCATCCGTTTTCTTCCCTCCGCAAGGGCGACCGTTGTTCCGCGGCGCCCGAACGCGTAAGCGCCTGCGTACACGGGATTCGTCAGGATGTGGTGGAGCGTGTGATAAACCGGCGCTTTCCAGAGAATTGGCTGTTTTCCGGGTCCTTGTTGTAGAACTGGCAAGAGGATTTGTTCCTGACGGATCCACACCAGTACCTGGCGGACAGTCTGAAGCTCACTAAACTTGCGAAAGATCAGTGACATCGCCTCCCGTACTCGTCGGTCTGGGTCCTTGTCGATACGGTCTCCTTCGCATTTCACATATCCCACGCCCACGGTCGAAAAATATTCGCCGCGACGCGCCTTCTGCTTTATCGCTTCCATTGATCGCTGGCGAAAAACAGAGACCTCCATCTCGCTCATGGTGCCTTTCATTCCGAGCAGCAGGCGGTCATTCGGAAGTCGTGGGTCATAGACCCCGTCCTCATCGACGATTAGCGCCCCAACCAGGCCGCAGAACTCTAAGAGCGTGTGCCAGTCACGCCCGTTCCGGGCAAGGCGAGATGCTTCCAGTGATAGAACAACACCAACGTGTCGCTCGCATACGGCTGCCAGGAGCTTCTCGAAACCAACTCGGGTTGTGCCGCTACCGGAACGCCCCAGATCCTCATCGATCACCTGGACATCGCTCCAGCCTAGCTGGCGTGCCCTTTCGACCAAGCCGTACTGCCGTCGGCCACTCTCCAGATTGTTCATGACCTGGTGAAAAGTGGATTGGCGGACATACACGATGGCACTCCGGCTCAGATGTTCAGCGGTAATCTTTGTCATGATCGCCCTCCCGTGGATTTTCGGGACCCTCGCATTCGTTTTTCATTGCAAGGGCTTCGATCAACAGCGATCCGAGCAACACCAGTGCCTTCTGTCGTTGCGCTTGTGGTAGTTCGGCTGTCGGTCGACTCTCGAACAGGCTCGTCTGGCGAGCTTTCCACTTCTCCATGCTTGTCTCCTCCTACAGGGACAGGGTCCTCTGAGGGAAAGCCAAACACGGTTTGGTCCAGAAACCTTCGCAATTCGCGGAGCCGGCTAATGGGGAGACGCGGAGTCGTAACGATCTTTATGGCACCTGCTTCCGGAGAGGCCATCCAACTTGGAAATAGATGCGTCGTTCCCTCCTCACTACGAACGAGCAGGTGGGTGATTCCATAGTGCTCGTGTTCACTGGAAACGACGAAGCTCTGGTTAGCGAGTGGGTGAAACGGGTACGTGACCGTGATTTCGCGTGCCAGAACTCCGGCATTATGAACTGCCTTC
>CAWBGZ010000002.1:0-11913 GCA_963788515.1 uncultured Acidobacteriaceae bacterium | reverse complement strand
AAAGCGACGAGGCTCCATAGAGTGCGCTCCCTATCAGATGTTTCTTAGTTCCTTGCGAGTGCCCCCGCCGTACGGGAGGTACAACGCGAACACCGTTCCGCATTTCCCCGGCTTTACGCTGCTGCGAGCACGCAAAGTCCCGCCGTGCTTCTCGACAATCCCCGCGCTTACCCAGAGTCCCAGCCCGGTGCCAAACGCCTCTTTGGTGGTGAAGAATGGCTCGTACAGCCTCTTCATCGTCTGCGCGCTCATGCCATGGCCCGTATCTGCCACCGTAATGCGAACTCCGCTCCCAGCGCCACGCCAGTCCGTACTCGCACGTACTCTGAGCCTTAATGTTCCCCGTTTGCCCATGGCATCGATTGCGTTCCCCACCAGGTTAGCTAAGACCTGGCGAATTTCTCCCGCGTAACAAACCAGCGGCGGGCAGTCCTTTGTCTCCATCTTCAGTTCCGCTCCCAGGTCCGACAACCTGGTTCTATAGAGGGGTATCAGGGAATTTAACAGCTCCGCAAAATCAGTCGGCGTAGGTGCAGTCAGCTGCTTATGGAAGCGTAGCGTCTGGCTCGTGATCTGCGCCATCCGCCCCAGTTCGGCCTCCGCCGACTCCAGATACGCCTTCGCCTCATCTTTGACCGCCGCGCCTTTGGCCAGGTAAATCAGGTTGGTCACCGCCTCCAGCGGATTGTTGATTTCATGAGCAATCGAGGAAGCCAGGCGCCCCACGGCTGCCAGCTTCTCCGACTGGCGCATCGCCTCTTCGGTCCTTCGCTGCGCTTCCATATCGGTATTGGTGCCAAACCAGCGAATAATCTTTCCCGACGCATCCCGAACCGGCAGTGCCAGGGTGAGAAAGCTGCGAAAGTTACCATCCGCTCCGCGCAGCGGAAACGTCATATCGAATGGTTGGCCTGATGAGAGCGACTGCTTGTACCGCGCGATAATGTCCGGCAGCAATGCAGGATCGTGCACTGCTTGCCATCCCCATCCACGCATTTCATCAATCGTCGTGCCTGTGTACTCGTACCAGCGCCGGTTGTACCAGAACAAGTCGCCGTCGGCGTTTGCCATCCAGGCCATTTGTGGAATCGAATCGGCCAGCACGCGAAACTGCTCCTCCCGCGACTCCACCTCTTGCCGTGCCGTCACCTGTTCCGTCACCTCTACGGCGTGAATCAAGATCCCGTCCACCCCTCCGCTCAGATCCCGGGTCGGTTGATAGACAAAATTGAAGTACCCCTCTGCGTTCTGGCCTGACTCTTCTCGTTGCAGCCTTGCCTTCATCTCGTTACCCAGAAAAGGCCTGCCGGATTGGTAGACCTCGTCCAGAAGTTTGAAGAATCCCTGGCCGGCGAGTTCCGGCAACGCTTCGGCCAGCGCCTTCCCCACCAGGTCGCTCTCCGATTTCCGTCCCACCAACCGCACGTAAATCTGGTTCACCAAAACGATCTTGTGCTCCGGTCCCTGCAACATCATGATCGCCGCAGGAGCCTGCATGAAGAGCTCCCGGATCTTCGTTCTCTCTGCCTCGGCTTGCCCCTGAAGCTCAATCTCTCTCTCCACCATGCGCGCTTCGCGAATGGCCTCGCCAAATTCGACCGCGATCTGCGTGTAGAACGCGCGGTAGCGATCGTCTAACCGCTTATGGGCGCTTACCCCCGCCAGCAGAAACCCGGTGGGCCTGGAACGCAGGCCGCCTCGAATCGCCACCGCGAATGCCTCCTCAACCCTTGTTCCCCACGCTCCGGCCGGCGGCGGCAGCAAACCGAGATCTGCCACCGGCAGCACACAGGAGCCGCCGTTCACCAGCCGGCGGCAGGGAAGCCAGGAGTCCAGACGCAAATCAATGGTCGCCGGAAACTCAATTTTCTCTTCTGTGCCGGTGGCGCTGGCGGACAGGCTGGCGTTTGATCCGTCTTCGTCCAGCAGGTAGATGGCGGCAAAGGGCAGATCGTAGGGATTCGATGCCAGCCCGCGCGCCGCGTTGACGCATGCCTCGTTGGCATCGCGCGAGCGGTTGTTGCGCGCCGTCGCAAGCTCTCGGAGCGTACGCAGTCTGCGTTCTCCAATGACCTTCTCCGTCGTCTCCACTACGGGAGTAAATACCCCCCCGATGCCGCTAGACTCGTCTCGAATGGGACTGTAGGAAAAGGTAAAGTAGCATTCCTCGGGGTAGCCGTTCCTGCGTAGCATGAGCAGCAGATCGTCAGCCCAGGTGGCCTCCCCCCGCTCCATCACCCCCGACAGCATGGGGCCGATGGTCTCCCATATTTCCGGCCACACCAGCCGGCCAGGGCGCCCCAACGCGTTCGGATGCTTGCTCCCAATCAACTCCACGTAGGCGTCGTTATAGATCTTCACCAACTCTGTACCCCACCAGATCAGTACTGGGAAGCGGGAGTTGAGGCAGATACTCACCGAAGTCTTTAGGCTTTGGGGCCAGGTCCTGACGGGCCCAAGCGGGGTCTTCGACCAATCCAGAGCGCGTATATACGCGCCCATATTGCCCCCTCCGGAAAGGGCGTCATCGAACACTAGTTCCTGAGGTCCGCCGGCCATTTCTTCTTTCCGCTCGATTGCCTAGAATACGCACTCAACCCGAAAAAGCAAGTAGTCGATCCTAGCGACCCGCAGCCTCAGGATGTGGGGGGCGACCAGTCACCTATCGCAGGGAATCTCATTTTATGGGCCCTTTTCGGGGACGGGGTGGAACTCGGTGACATGCAATTCGAGAGTTTCGGGAGATCACGACGATCGAGGATCTGAGCGCCTATGGGGTGGCCTTCATCTCCCTGCGAGACAATCTCGACCTGAGCACCCCGTCCGGGCGCCTCATGATGCACATCATTGGCGCCATGGCTCAGTTTGAGCGGGAACTGATCAAAGAGCGGGTTTCTGCCGGTATGCACGCTGCACGTAAGCGCGGTAGCAGGATCGGCCGACCACGAACCTATGCCAATGCCGATAAAATCCGTGAGCTACGCGCTCAGGACGTCCCCTGGCGCACGATCGCAGCCCAGTTGGGCATCGGCACGGGCACAGCTATCCGAGCGGCTCAGAATGGCGGTGCAGCATGAACGAATCCCCCTTGTCTTCAATGCCATTCCCTGCCGCGTCTGCTTTCTGGCTTGAGCAGCACAGCCGGTACATCAAGCCAAACACCATGAAGAACTACGCGGGTGCCCTAAAGGTACTCCGCCCATTCTTTGGCGAGATTTTGTTGCGGGACATCACAATAGCCGACATACGACGTTACCAAGATGAGCGCGGCAAAAAAGCGGGGGCATACCTACTCAACAGCGAGGTGTGTGTTCTGCAAATGGTCCTCAAGGAAGCCCGCTGCTGGAAGCCAATTGCCGATCTTTATAAGCCACTCAAGGTTCCCAAGAGGCGCGGCGGCCATAGCATCAGCGCAGACGAGGAGCGAATCCTGCGAGAGGTGGCGTTTTCCAGGCCGAAGTGGCGCCTAGCGGCCCATTGCATGCTCGTCATGCTGAGCACGACCATGGGATTCGGGGAGCTACGCCACATCCGTCGCCGTGATGTAGATCTGAAAAAGCGAAGTCTGCTCGTGCGGGACGGAGCAAAGAATTTTTATCGCGATCGTACGATTCCCATGAATGCCGCGGCGTATGAATCGAAGCGAGCTGGCGCGGCGCGGAGAAGCTTGGGGCGATTCGGAGAGTCGGCAGATGTTGGAGCACGCAATCGAGACCGGGCGGGGCGGCTGCTACCTGCGGCTAACACCTGGGCAGTATCGGAAGTTGAGAGCGACATGAAGAAAGCATAAAGCGAAGATTAAACCGCAGGCCGTGTCGTGGGCGCGGGCCTACAATCGCTGCCATGTCCCAGAAGAAGCGGCAATACAAGCCCATCGGCTTCGGTGGTCCTCCCGACTCCCGCACGGTCGAGGGCAAACTGATTGCTGGCGGCGAAGGCCGCGGAGACGCGCCACTTGAGGCGCATTCAGCGAGATTACGAGGAGTTTGAACAGGACAGAAATTCCTGGCCGGTTCGTCTGGGTGAGTTCGTGGATTGGTGGGTCACACACCTAAAGTTTCGCTCATGGAAGTCGTGATACGCTTCCCGGCCGGGCTGACGAGGTTCGGAACGATTTGCAGTGACCTGAAGCCGAACCCCTTTGCCACTACTGCAGGTATATTAGGGGCGTCCCGCCGGCCTTCCTGATGGCTGCTGCCTGTACGCGGACTGGAGCAGGCTTGCTGAGGTCCACCCGGCGGGAGTGGATGGAGTTGCTCTTGGCTGCGGGTGCTGCCATCTTGCTGAAGAGAGACTTCTTTTCGATTTGCATGGCGGTTCTCCTTGTGGAAGACGTCTCACCAACCGCCTTCACTTACTAAGGCGCAATCGCCCAGCAAAAAGGGCAACTTGCAATCAAAAAAAATAATTGGATCGCCCGAAGCCTGGGGCGGGTGCCTTATGCCAAGTAGCGCTAGAATCGGCCCTGAGATGCCGGAAGAGAAATACAAGCCGCCCTATGCGTTCTGCGTGACGAGTGGTGAGACGTGCAACCGGAAGATGCGAACGTTCGTCGATCTTGCTGAGAAGCTGGAAAATGGACGTCACCGACCTGGTGCGCCAGTGTAACGGGAAGGTCTCACCGTCCAAAGCGCTGGTCAAGGGCCTGGCGAAGGAGCTGGATATCAATGAGTCCTACCTGGAGAGGCTCGCGGAGGAAGTCCGGAAGAACCTGCGCTGAGACGGCCTTAGTCTTGTCGTGGGGTGGTCGTCGCGATACCTGTGACGACAGCGATCGCGACCATCCGATGTAGAACAATTATCCAGCCAAATTTTCGGGCGTCCAACGTATCTGTGAATCCCGGGCTATCGGGCCTCTTGTTCCGCTTGGCGTGTACGATCGTTTCCCCAGCGGGAAGGGTCTGGGCGGGCAACTTCCTACAACCGTTTCTTGGTGCTTGACTCCGCCCGGATGGTGCAACTTTGCAACAAGTTCCGTTACGGCGGAATGATGTGTCAAGTACTGGCGGGGAAGTGACGAATTTAGAGGTCTCATAAAAAAGCTGTGTGTGGCCGCTGTCGGTAGTATTGGTGGCTCAGGCGACCACTTCGAGAGGCTCCGCCCCCTAGCGAAGCCCCACAAAGTTCCTACAGTCAGACTAATAAATCTGAAGCAGCGGGTGGCTCTCACCCCACCTACCGCTCCTCGCATTGGGAAGCTCGAAGCTAACAAAAAGTTGCTGTTAAGCAAGAAGAAAACCACTCTCTTTGGTCACCCATCAGGGGGAGTCTCTTCAGTCACCCATCCGCCCCGATTGGCGCTAGATGTTCTACAGAGTTCTTCGGCGCGACGCATTCGCCAGCCAACAGAACCACTCGCGCCTGCATTACCTCGAAGCTCTGATCCCGGCCTCACTCGTACGCGCCATGGCCGAGGGACAGCTATCTCGAACGCACCGAAACGATCCTGCTGGTTGGTGAACCCGACACCAGCAACGATCCGACTCACCGTGGGCAGCCTCCGGGGTCGCCTTGAAAAAGGGAGATCGAGTCAGCTGCGATGGACAAACCCTAGATCGAATCATGCATCAACTTACCGGGGCCTCGGGGGGAGGCCACGCTTTGGTATCTCGTTGCGTGGGAGCGGCCCTTCTTTCGACGGGCCAGATTAAACGCTCGAGGAATTACTACTCTCAAGTGAAGAAATTGCTTGGCAGATTCACCGATCCACCGCACGTCGTAAAACCGCATGCGGCCGCTCCGACAATGGAGGCGTAGCTTCATTCGATTGCGGTCGTGCGGCCTAAAGCCATGGTCATGAATGTCGCTACTCACTCCCGGCTAAAACTTCGAGGGCTTGTGCTTGAGTTGGTTGTAGTCGGGTCTCTCAGTCTTGCGCTTGCTGGCGTGGCGCTGATGTTTACATTCTGGCCGTTCCGCTACCGTGAGGTCCATCCTCTGCTGCAGCAAACCTTTCGCAGCAGGGTGGACGTGAAAAGCTACCACCGTACATATTTCCCTCACCCGGGATACGTAGCGGAAGGATTGGTCTTTTACAGGCACGGCGATACGCATATACCGGCCCTGGCCACCATCGATCGAATGACCGTCATCGGTACCTGGACAGCCCTGGTTTTTCATCCACACAGACTTTATGAGATCAGATTGAGCGGGCTTCATATACAGATTCCGCCCCCAGGAACAAAGGCTCGCCAGATGGACTTCGATCAAGGTGTGGTCAGTTCCTCCAGGCAGCAGATCGTGATCAAGACTATTGTTGCGGACGGGACCACGCTTGATTTTCTCCGGGAGGACGGCAATGCTCCGCTCCGATTCGAGTTTCCGACCCTCCAGGTTCACAACGTAAAGCCGAGCCAGCCGCTCACGTTCTCCGCAAATGTAGGGATTCCGAAGCCGCCGGGGGTGATCCTGGCCAATGGTTGGATCGGGCCAATCCATCCCAACGACTACGCCGGAACACCTCTCTCGGGAACATATTCACTGTTGACCGCGGATTTGAGCAAGCTGCACGGAGTTTCCGGCAATGCAATGGCGAATGGGCACTACAGCGGTTCGCTCTCAAAGATCGAGGTACTCGGCAGAGCATCCATTTCCGACTTTCGTTCCGGCTCTGCACAACCGGTTCAGATCGATGCGGACTATCACCTCACCGTGAATGCAACAAGCGGCGATGTCGAAATTCACAACACACAGGTGAAGAGTGGGGGCAGCGTGATTTCTGCTCGCGGCTCTGTCGCCGGATCCCCGAAAAGGTTGTCGATCACAGTTGCAACAAAGGACAGTCCGGTGGGTGATCTGCTCAAGATGATTCAGCGGGAGAGACCGTCGGTAGCGGGCACGGTAACCTTTCAGGCTGCGGCGGAGGTGGGTAGTGGCCCGGGTGAGTTTCTCCAGCGAATGAACTTAAAGGGCGAAATTTCACTGGCGCACATACGGTTTAACAAACCGGACACGCAGCACGCGATGGACGCGTTCAGTTACCGTGTGAGAAAGGATCCCAAAGGCGATGCGAAGGATGATCCTCCACCGGTAACTGCGTTTGCGTGGTCCCACACTCGGTTTGCGAACGGGATAGCTTACTTCCCGGACGTCCACGTCACCCTGCCCGGTGCACAAGCGCTTCTGCAAGGTAACTTGAACCTGATCGACACCAGGATCCACCTGACCGGGAAGCTCGCACTGGAGCAGGATATCTCTCACGCCACGACCGGGTGGAAGTCTTTGATGCTCAAGCCGCTCATTCCATTCTTTCGTCACCACGGAGCTGGAGCGATCGCTTCAATTGCCGTCACCGGTACGCCGCGGTACCCGAAGGTAGGGCAGGATCTGTTACATGGTAAATGAGCGCGGGCCAACTGTTTTGATGCCCACGACCACAGCGCTAGGCAGCACGACATCAACTGATACCAAAGCTAGTACCAAAAGGGTGTGGACCTTCTCGCGCCGTCTGAGAGCCGGGGTGCTGCGGGGTAGTTCCATTTGCAAAAAGCAAATGCGTGGACGTAATCCTCACGTCACCGGGAAAGTGTTGAACTCGTGACATGGACCGCTGAGAGAAGTCTCGGGCGAAGCACAGGCTTCAGGCAAACCAAAGTTGTGACGCTGAACGCGAGACGACACAGTGTAATAGTTTTTCGATTTAACGTAACACCCCAAGCCTCTTTCAAAAACATTTCTGGCATCTCAGATTATCGTGGTATTCGCGGGAGTAATGCGAGGGAAGGTGCTATGAAAAACAAATCGGAGAAGATCTCGATCGTCGTTGGAACTGCTATGGGCCTACTGGGACTAGCGCTGTCCTCAGGTTGCAACAATCAGCATCCAGATGAAAAGGCTGTTGTCACGAACGCCCTTAAGAGCAACAATTTGGGCGACCTAAGCGTTTCAGAGGATCGCGACAAAGGCGTGATAACACTTACGGGAAACGTGCAATCATCGGACCAGAAGCAGCAGGCGGAAACGGTCACCAAGCAGGCGGCACCTGATTATACGGTTGCCGACGAAATTGGCGTTCGGCCGCCGGGAGCGGCAAGCCAGGCGGCGTCAGTTCAGTCCAGCCTGGATAGCGGAATTGAGGATAACTACAAAGCCGCTATCAAGGCGCACAAGGGACTGGACGATCAAAGCATTTCCTACAAGGCAAAGAATGGCACTCTGGTGCTGACCGGCTCAGTAAAAACGTCCGCGCAAAAAAAGGTTGCTGACGCTCTCGCCAAGAAAATACCGAATGTGCAGCAAGTAGTCGACGAGATCGAGGTGAAGTCCGGCAAACACTCGACAACAACCACGTCGTAGGATCAATACGTCGCCTGACCGGCTTGGTTGGGGATCTGCGGCAGCGAACGTTGTGTAAGCGGTTATCGATCCGGCAGAGGAACCGATCGCTCGGTGTTGTCCGTCTGCCGGATCAAACCGAAGCCACTATGTAATCTAGCGATGCGGATCCTCGTCGCGGAGGTATGGACGCCGCACACCCTGAAACGACTCGCGAACCGCTAGCCGCACCATTCTATTCGGGGATGAACATTATTTCTTATTAAAGACTAACCACGAAACGACCAAGCTGGGAAGTTGCCAGCCACCTCCCATAATCCGTAGTTCACACAACCTCCAGGGTTGGACAGCCTTAGCCCCGCCAGGGAAAAGGGGACGGTACGTTGCAGCTCATACCGATTGCAAACGCAAGGTATATATGTTGCTCCGAGCCCTGCAAGCTGACGTGCCTGAGGACGAAACTGCGGTGTACAGCCGGGCAGGGCGCTCTCGGTCAATCCTCAGTACCACAACCTCCTCATAGAAGCATTGTCGTCGATCCCGCTCATGGAGCCAGGCGATACGGTCTTCTGGCACGCCGATGTGGTGCAAGCGGTCGAGAATGAGCACAAGGGGTCTGGTTACAGCAACGTCATGTACATCGCTTCGACACCGGTTGCGCCAAGAATACTGAATACCTGGCTAAGCAGGCGCCTGCCTTCCTCAGTGGCCGCACTTCCGCCCGACTTCGCAGCGGATGATTTCGAGGTCGACTTCAAAGGGCGCTCCACCGCAGGTGTTCTTCTTCTCGATTTCCCCTGTCCAGAGTGCGATGGAAAGACGTCGAGCGGCTGCTGCCTCTCCAATATCCGGTTAGGTGCCGGCGATGCCAGCGGCGCGATTACGCGGGTCTGCGCTGTGCCCTGTTGCGAGCCTGCAAAGCACGCTAAGGCACGCACTAAAAGGAGGCGCGAATGATCGAACGCAGACAAATCGACCACATAGACCTCGTGCAACTTGGCAAGACGCCTCTTTTGCTCTTCGTACCCGCCGATGAACTCGGTAGAGGATCTTGAGTAGACATGAAGTGGTCACCGACCGAGCGGGAAGTGCATATCACGGGCCATGGTGTGCATGGAGCATCGCAGGCTAGACCAGGAATATGAGGCCGCTCTGCGCCTGTGGGTACAGCATGCATTTCCTCAGACTATAGCCATTCCAGTATCGTCTCCTCGACACGCAGTCCAGCTTAGGGAGCAAGCCTGTCCGCCCGAAATGCCGCTGCAAGCCGCCTTTCTCTGCGCCGCCTTGATTGTACGGTCTGCAAACGGCTTCGTATCGAAGGTGAACGCAGCGACTAAACATGCGATCGGCCATCGGGGCCAAGGGCTACCAGCTCTCCGTCGATCACCGTTTCATGTCAAGGGGCCGCGTAACGCTACTGATTGGCCGGGTGACGCACTTCGGGCGAAACATAGTTCTCAGTAATTTCGGAGGCGCTGACCTGGATACTAGAACTCGCCTCGATCAGGCCGTCGATTTCCGCGTCCGTTTTTCCTCGGGACCGGAGCTGTTGAATCTCGTCACTTATCATTCCCACAAACGCCTGGATCGGAAACATTTCGGGGCCAAGCCCTGCCGCTTCCCTTAACGCTTTCTGCGCTAGTACTGCCTGCTCAACCGGGTACGTCTTCATCTTGGCGGTCTCCTTGCCCTCAACCCGCTACTAGCTTGGAGTTGAGCGCTCATCCCGCAATAGGATGCGCGAAAGCTAATCGATCAAATCTAAACCCATCCGTGACGTTCTCAGTGGCTTCTTGCCGGCCATCTCGCCAGATGTTGCTTCGGGGTCGACCAAACCTAATGAAGAGGGATGTATCGTTCGACGAGTATAGTCCGCAACGCCTTCTGGCGATCTTGAGCGCGCATGGAAATACGCCGAGTGCTAATGGCGATCCAACCCACTGGCATCAAGAATGATTTAAATACAAGGGTCTCATTCATGGAGGACCTCACTGGAAGGCTACGTCCTCTGTGAGCCGGCGTTCATGCCGCACTCTGAGGACACCCGGAAGCGGCGCGTCGAACCATGTACGAGCATTGCCTCAACCGATGCAATTTTGTTGTTTCGCCAATGAGCTGCCCGAGACGACGCCCGCACCGGCCCTACGCTACCTCGGTGCCAAAGGCTTCCTTACGTTGACTCGGACTATCAGGCTTTTCATTCTTTGCCGCCAATCCCATGGTGGTTGCCACGTCCAGCAGCATCGGGGCAAATTTCCGCATGATCTCTTCTAACTCCGCGTTGCGGCTCCGCAATGCCTGGGTCTCGGTTTCGCGGCGGTATAAAACCTCCCGCAATTCCCGGTTCTTGCGGAAAATGTCCCGGGCTTCGTCCAACCGGTCCAATATCGCGTGCAATTCGTCTTCGGTGATCGGTTTTGCGGTGTCGGCCGGGGTAGTGGTTTTGGGTGGTTCAGGAGCGATGGTTTCTTTCCACATAGATCGTTAGGGCTATATCGCTCGAAGTTGGTTGCTCGCAGGATGAAAGAATTTCGTGCGGATCAGGAGCCTGAGCGGGTGGAGGGACATGGTTCCCGATTTCATCGGGATGCTCGAAGTCTCCCAGCAGTCAAAGCAACGACCGTCATATCGGTACCGTGACGAATACACAGCAGGTTTGGGCAAATCTTCTCTGGAGGAGTCGCAAGACCCCTGTTGGTCCAACAGGTTGAACATCTCGGCTGCATCGAGTGGGCATCTCGCATGTCCGAAGATGGCTGGAAGTGTAAGGTGCGCTAGCTCGAAGTGGTCCGACGACAAATTGCGCCATGCGTGGATGGCCGGTTAGTTCGTCAGGTCGGCTTTATCTCCGCAGCCCCAATAGTAGGGCTCTTGGCTGGTTGCGCCGGTTCCAAGTAGATTTCCGATACCCACACAATGCTGGCTTCTTCATTGTCACGCTCGACTGGCAGGGGGGCTGGCGGCAAGGCGTGATGATCAATTCTTGGCTTCCTGCTTGCGGGCGCGTGCTCGGTTATCACTGCCCATCTGATCGAACGGACTTTCCGCGTAACCGTCCTGAACCGCTAGCGTTTATTGTCTGGGTCTTCTGAAAAGCATTCCCTCACGCCACTGCCCGAGGAGCGCCCGTACCCCAAGAAACCAGGTCAACTTCCGCCGAAGCAGGATGTTCCGGTGCCCACCGGTTTGACCGGCGCGTTGCTGAGATTGCTGCAAATCTACAGGGCTTATACAAACGCAGCCGCAAGACCAAGTGCTCAGCCCAACGAATAGCAAAGGAGTGTGTCAAGTCCTAGGGGAACCATCATGCCCTTTCCAACAAGCCTGATGCTTAAACAGCCCTGGCAACACGTCCAGAGTGATGCTTAGCCCATCTCGCCCTCTGCGCAGCGGCAACTCTCGCCCGGCCTTCTGGACTCATCGTCCTGCGCTTTTGGTCTGCATCACTGTGTGGCAAACCGCGCTTTAGAGGAGCAACATGACCGGTTAACAATGCTCTCGCTTTTCAGAGGCGCTCTATCTCTTCGTTAATAGTTTGTACGATTGCTTCAACATCCATATGCCACAGATTATAGACGGCGCACTGTCTCATCGGGGACCGCATAGAGCTTGGGAATGTCGAAGTGACCCAGGAGC
>CAWBGZ010000001.1:0-26066 GCA_963788515.1 uncultured Acidobacteriaceae bacterium | reverse complement strand
CTCGCCCACCAAATATAGAATCAATTAGTTAGGCTGCGCTCCGTCAATCTTTCGATGGGCAATTGTCGAACTAATGGACGCAGAGGTCAGACAAACTGGGAAGAGCCAGAAACCGGGAGGCGAACTTCTGCCCCCCGGCTTCTCTTCTGTTTTCACTCACCAGCTTATGCGAATAGCCGATTCCATCACTCGAGGATCGCCAGAGAGCGAGGTAATTGAGGCCGCGCTCCCGCTGCTCACATTCCCATTCGGCTGGCCAAACAATGCGTGGTTGGCAACGTTGAATACCTCCCAACGTGCTTCCGCATTCAAGCTCTCGTGGATGGGTATGTTCTTAATGAGCGCCGCATCGAAGACCTGCGTATTTGGCCCATTCAGGGTATTCCGGCTTCCATTGCCAACCACGTACTTGCCGGGGTCGACAAATGGGTTGGTCAATCCGGAGCCGTAAGCGGAGCAGGCGCTATTTGCGCTGGTGTAGAAGAAGCAGGCTTGCGCCCTGGGGTAATGCACGGGTCCAACCACGTTGGGAACGGCGGTCGCGTATCCGTAGGCATCGAGCAAGCTGCTTTCGCTCCCCCAATTCGCGGTGAAAGGGTGCCCGCTGTAGAACGTGTAAACCCCGGAAGTACTCCAGTTGCCCAGGACCCAGGCCAGCCATCCAGAATTCAGCATCTGTCTACCGTGGCCAAACGGAAGATCGTAAACATATGTGCCCGAGATGCGCTGTGGGATATTAAAGTCGCTGGGACCATACCACGCGCTGTAATTGCGGCCGTTGGGCGGATCGCCGGAGTTGGTTTCCAGTTCTTCCGGCGTGTCGTCGAGACTGCGGGAATAGGTATAGGCCACACGCACACTCAATCCCTTCGCCTTCGGGTGAGTGAGACTAGCTTGCAACCCGTTGTAGTTGCCATAGCCGATCGGTGTGGTGTATTCGATTTGTCCGAAATTGGAGTACGGCTGAACCTTGGTGCTGACCCCACCGGAGATGATCGGCTGGTTGTAGTCGTAGATAACATCCAGATGAGTTGATTTGGTACCTACATAATCTGCTTCCGCCAGCCAGTTGTTGGAGAGCTCTCTCTGGAAGCCGAAACTCCACTGCTGCACGCTCGGCGCGTGGGCTGTGGGATTAAGAGCGCGGATGTGAAACGCCTGCAGCGCGTTGAGATTGATGGTCGTGGGATCGAGAAAGTTCGCCGGGAAGCCGACCGACGGGGTTATCACGGGAAAGCTGTTACTGGCCTCCGTCTTATTCACCAGGTTGGGGGGGTTCAATGCCAGCTGATCTTCGCTGCCGAAGCGCTCGAAGAGCGTGTAATAGAGTCCGTAGCCCCCGCGCACCACGGTCTTGGAATCGAGCGCGTAGGAAACACCGAAACGGGGACCGAAGTTCTTGGTGGTGGGGTTGACCAATGCCCGATTACTCAGCGACCCGCTCTTGGCGAAAACCAGCGAGCCACTGCCTGCCGGATCAAAATTGGCCATCCGGTTCTGGCCTTCCAGGGCAGGCGTCGAGAAGTCGTAACGCAGGCCCAGATTCAGCGTCAGGCGGGGCGTCACCTTCCAGTCATCTTCTACGAAGCCTGAAGCCATCCAAATACGTTGGTCGACGAAAAACACATTCGTCAATTGTGTGTACTGGGTGGCCCCAAGCAAACCGTCTGCATAGGACAGGCCAGTAAACACGCCGGTAAAGGTCAGATCGCCGCGCGTGCCTGGCTCATCCTGGAAGATATTGCGCATGGGCGCGAAGACAGTTCCGCCGAATTTGAGGCTGTGCCTGCCCAACGTCCAGTTGAGCGTGTCGTTGTATTGGTAGAGCATGGGAATTTGGCGCTTGGGCAGAAAGTCGGGAGAGCCCAAAAAGGTTTTGTTGGTAAACGTGGTCAGCGGCACGCCTCCCCCGATAGCTGGGTTGTCGGGGATACCGGGCACAAAGCTCCCGGCCATCTGTGGCAGCCCGAAGGGCTGCTGGGCGGCATAGGAATAGTCGCGCACCCAGCCAAAGCGGAACTCATTTACGATGCGCGGGTTAACGACGCGCGTCCATCCCAATACCACGCTATTGCCGCTCAGCGCCTGGTTGCCCCAGGCGGAGGTGGAGGTGCCGTCGGCAAGACCGCCAAAATAACCCGGAATCATCCGCGTGCGGTTGAAGTAGTTGTATCGGGCAAAGACTGTATCCGAGGAATAAGGCGTCCAGTCAACCCGGCCGTCGTAGCTGTCGTTGTTGTCGATGGCCGATCCGGTTCGGCTGTAATTGTTCAGCTCGGGAAAGGTCGCCGAGCCGGGCTTGTAATTCGGCTCGGGGAAGAGAGCGATCAGGGCTGCCACCGACGAGTCTATCCTGTCTGCCGGGATCTGGTTGTTGGGGAATGCCTGGCAGCCCGCACTGATGGTGTAGGGCTTGGGGCATGTGGTTGGGTCGATGACGGTGGGATAATTCGCGACCCCCGCCACGGCCGCAGCCGCATTGCTGAAGTCACCCACCCGTTCGTTGTCCAACGGCACGGTCGAGATGCGGGAAAGTCCCTGCTTGATCCGCGTGCCCTCGTAGTTAAAGAAGAAAAAGAGCCGGTCGCGCTTGATGGGGCCACCCAGGCTGGCACCGAACTGGTTCTGGTTGTCTTCGGCCTTCCGCGTGGTGCTGCGCTTGGTGAAGTAGTCGAAGGCGTCAAAGTACTGGTTACGCACAAACTCATAGGCTGTTCCGTGCAGCTGGTTTGACCCGCTACGCGTATTCACAGAAACCACGGCCCCCGGTCCGCGGCCATACTCCGCCGAGTAAGGGTTGGTGATCACGTTGAATTCCGAGATCACGTCGACCGAAGGATGTGCCGACTCGGTGCTCAGTTCCTGTACATTTTCGGAAAAGGTGTTGTTGTCGATGCCATCCAGAAGAAAGTTATTCTGCAGCGAGTGAACCCCATTGACGTTAAAGCTGCCTGTACGGCCGGATGAAGTTGCGCCGCTCTGGTTGGTGTAGCGATTGATCTGCACCCCGGGCACGGTGCGCAGCAGATCGTCCCAGTTGCGCAGGTAGAGTGGGGTGTTGGCGATCGTATCCTGAGTTACCAGCGTGCTGATCGACGCGTCGTCGCGCGACAGATTGACCGCCTGCGCGCTTACCTGGACGGTCTGGTTGTCGGCCCCAACGGTGAGATGCAAGTCCAGCCGCACCCGCTCACCAACGCCGACCGATACTCCCTGCTTGAGCGTGGTGAAACCCGGATTGCTGACGGTTACGATGTAGTCCCCGATCGGCAGGTCGGCGAGAAGATAGCTGCCGTCAGACCCACTTTTGGTCGAACGCTGGTAGCCGGTGGCGACTCCGTTTGCGGTAACGGTCGCTCCACTGACGACCGCCTCGGAGGCATCCATCACCTGTCCGCTGAGGTTGCCGGTGGTGACCTGTGCCCGGCATGAAACAGAGGGCATCAAGAGCAGCAGCAAAACCGGCAGAATCGTAACAGCGAAGATTCTGGAGACGCCTCTGCGGACGTCGTACAGAGAGGGGGTGCGTTTCTGAATCGGGTGGTGTTTCATTGGTTAGGCGCTCCTGTAAATGTCGTTCTTGCCAATGCTTCACTGGCGTCAGGCTAGGTGCGCCGAATGGGCGCAGAAAGTGTTTACCCTCCGTTCAAGCGGGGTATACCCCTGTGGCAACATGCGCTAACTATGGGCCGCCAAATCACTTAGGCGAGTTGTAAATTCTCCGTGAAGAGGCCTCTTCCCTGCGCTGCGGGAGGCCAAATTCATCGAACATTCACTGACCGAAGATAGCCTCAAATTTGAGCAACCACTGCAAGCGCCACCACGCTGCGGCGGGATGACAGGCGTTGGCGGGACTGATGAACCCAAGGAGCACGACGTGAAGAATACGTCCCCTTCTTCCGAGAGCGTTCACTCCTCCAACCACGAGGAGGATCCCCGCTGGCTGCTGGTAGAAAGGATCGTCGCCAGCCGGCACTTGAACAAAGCGCCGCTGCTCTCCAAGTTCCTTCTGCACATTTGTGAGGAGTTGCTGAGCGGTCGCCAGGCCGAAATCACTGGATACCAAATCGGCGTCCGGGTCTTCGACCGGCCGCCGGACTATCGAACGGTCGAAGACAATATCGTGCGCAACTACGCTCGCCAGCTTCGCAAGCGTCTCGTTGAGTACTTCGCCGCGGAAGGGTTAACCGAGCCGGTGCGGATCGAGATCCCCCTAGGGGGTTACGTTCCGGTCTTTGTCCCACGGGAGGTACTGCCCGGGATTACACCCCTCATGGCCGTCCCGGTACGCGTCCCTATCAACGGTCCGAACAACCTTCCGACGATCGCGCCGGAGTCGGGGCCGCCGGCCATTGTTTCTGAGGCGGGCCATCCGAAGCCGCGACGGCCGCAGTTCAGATGGCTCGCTTTGTACAGCGTCGCCCTGGTCGGCGTTACCTTAGCGGCGACTCTTTGGCTGACCAGGAAGCCGTCCCTGATCGAGCCAGCGCGTCCATTATGGGCGGCGCTTTTTCATTCTCCGTTGGACACCTATATCGTGCCCGCAGACTGCGGCTTCAATATGGTGGAAGACCTGGCGCAGCGAAACCTAAGCCTCTCGGACTATCTGAGAAGCGATTACCTGACGGTTCCCTTGCCGGCGATGGATGCCCACAGTTCCAGTGACTTGCGTACACAGGAATTCACCAGCTTCGTCGACCTTGAAGTCGTGTCCTCGCTCTCTCGTCTTCCCGAGGTCGACCCGCAACATCTGATCCTTCGTTTCCCCCGCGACCTGCGATTGGCGGACCTGAAACATTCCAACGTCATCCTCATTGGTTCAATCGGCAGTAATCCCTGGACGGAAGTGCTGCAGAAGAACGTCAACTTCCGCGTGCTTTATCGCGACCACATGCAAGAAGCCTGGATCTCGAATTCGAATCCACAGCCGGGGGAAGCCTCCTCCTACGCCAGCCACTGGAACGAACCTGCTCACGAGACGTATGCCTTGATCACCTTCCGGCCCAATCTCGCCGGCACCGGCCACCTGTTGGTGATCCAGGGACTTGACGTGGCCGGCACACAGGCGGCGGCGGAAACCCTTTTTCGCGGCGACGCTATCGCGCCGGTGCTCAAGAAGGCTCTGTTGCCGGGTGGAACGCTTCGCTCTTTCGAGGTCCTGCTTCAGTCCACCAGCCTGGAGTCCAATGCCGCCAACACGCAGATCATAGCCAGCCGCATCTACTGAAGGCGCGTCCGCGACGGTCCATCCCTGCGTTCTTCGGTGAGCCTCGACCAGGTATTTGTAACTCCAGCGGTTCTGATCAGCACCCAGCTAGCGCCTTGGCTTCTTCGACAGTAGCCTCTTCCCAACGACCGTCGCCCGCCTGGATCTCGCAATGACTGTTCGTGTTCATTGAAGGACGCACCTACCATCATCGTAACCTTGCGGGCGCACATACACCTTCCGTAAGTGCAGGACATCATCCCGGTTTGAAACGATCTTCGAGGCTCCGTCACTAACCGGTGCAAGATGACGGAGGAGGTTGCGATGAAAGTACTCACGGATTTCGCAGGCCAGAATTGGCTCATTACGCCGGCGGCTCTCGCTGTCGGGGAAGTTCCTCCGGCGAGCATCCACGACCAGAAATTTCTGCTCGTGCTGTCGGGCGTGGTAATAGCGAACCTCGAAGGAAACAGTACCTCGCAGTGGCTCCACGAAACACTATCGTTCCTTCCAGACATGGCGGGACCGCAGAATTCGGGGCCGCTGAACTGGGCGATTAGCCGATTTTCCATTCCCAAGCCGCCCGGCCAGAACTACAGCATTCAATTCTCGCTGGAAGAATGGGCGCCGTTCGCCTCGCTCAGTTCGATCTACGATCAGGACCAGTCGATCAACGCCGGGTTTGCAGTCGACGTTTGGCGGCCCAACCATTTTGCCACCGGGACCGATGCCCTCACCCATTCGCCGGTGGGCAACCTGTTTACGGGGATCAATGTCGACGTGGCTGTGAGTGACACCGACGCCTGGATTTACCGGGTTGGGTACAACGTCACGCTCCTGGGAAAGATCGTGTTTGTGACTACTCCAAAAACGTTGTTCCTTTCGAACTTCAATGCCACACAAGATGGCGCTTCGCCCTCCACCGTGCAGGCCGTGGGCACAGCGAAGGTCGAAGGGTCGGTCAAGAACGTGATGGTCATTGATCCTCCCTTTCCCCATACCGATAAATGGGTGGAGATCATTGGACTGCCACCCACCAGCGAGGGAATCGTCAGTTTCTTGGGTCTGCTTACGGAAGTTGACGGGGAAGGCGTCTACAACTTTTCTGCGGCGGTGTTTATGCCGACCCCTACTCCTGAGACGGCCAGCACTTCTGTGGCATCGCTCAGTTTCGAGACAGCGAACGAACAGGAGTTCATGCACATCGATTTCACACCGCAAAACACGGTGCGCATCGACGACACGGTCAACATCGGCTCCTTTGTGTACGACCAGGTGTTCCTGGTGCAGGTGACTCTGAATATTTCTACGACTCAATCGACCGCGCACGTGGTGGTTTCGGGAGGCGGGGCATCGGGCGACAGTATCTACACCATGCCTGAGCCGTTTCAGATCCTTTCGCCGCAGTTTGGTGCGATTCGGCTGTGGAAAGGATTCGGGAACCAGGGCAGCTTCGAGGCAACGAATATTCTTGTTACCCGCGAACCCTAGCCTCTAGGCACGGCTCGCCCAGTACCCACCTTTCGTGATGACGGTTCTTACCGATTTTCAAGCAGAACTTTGTAACGTTCGGCGGATAGCCGCCACTATGTCGATGTTTGATAGATGGGGCGGGTACCAGACGGTCAGGAAATGCCTGCCACGCTTGTCTGGTGCTTCACTTCCATCCTGCCGGCCGCGATTCTCCACGAACTTCTTTATCGACTCTTTCGGGGGGAGGATTCGATAAAGTGGAACGGGGAGGATCGCAGGTGGCATAGACGATCCTATCCCTCACATTAGTCATGCTTTACCTCCATCTACCGCGCGAGCGAGATATCACCTTTTGCCCTTTGTAGGCGGGTCTTCGGGCGACTGGCTATGGGCATTTCTTCACGAGTGGATATTGCTCTCGGTCGTGATTGGGAGGACAATAAAACACGCAAGTGTCTGATTGCATCGCCGCAATCGGAGAAGTATTGCTTACAGGAGGCGAGCGATGGGTGAGATTCCCAATCTACCGTTCTACGGCGTGAAACTCTGGTTCGCGGTTGCGATTCTGACCTCAGCCAGTGTTCCCCTGTTCGGAGAGGTGTCCCAGACACCTTCCGCCCAAACCGCGGCTGGCCCTCCGCAGCAAGTGTCCGCTTCCGCTCCACAGCGCAAGACTCTATCTCTTGAACCGCTTCCAACTGAAATGAAGGCAGACATTTTAATGGCCCGCGGAGAGTACGCCGCAGCGATCGTCGCGTATCAGCAAGGCAACCTAAAATCGGCTATTACCTGGAACAGCATAGGCATGGCCTATCACCATCTTTTCGCCCTGGAGGAAGCGCGTAAGGCTTACCAGACGGCACTTGCGATCAATCCTCGCTTCGCCCCTGCTTCTAACAACCTTGCCGCCGTGTACTACGGCCAACACGATTTCCATGATGCTGAGCGTTTTTACAAGCGAGCGCTGAAACATACTTCGGAAAGCGCGGTCATCTTCTGCAACCTGGGCACCGCCTACTTCGCCGAAGCAAAATACAAGCAAGGCATGAAGGCGTATCGCAAGGCCTTCGAAATCGATGAGAAGGTCTTTGCCCCCCAGTCGTCCGCCATGATCGAAGCTGGCAGCTCCCGTGAACAACGGATCGCCATGAACTACTTTGTCGCAGCAACCTACGCCAGGGTGGGAAAACAAGAACAGGCGCTCATCTATCTTCGCAAGGCAATGGATGAGGGCTTCAGCGACCGTAAGCGTCTGAGTGAAGACAAGGATTTCGCCACCCTGCGAACCACGCCGGAGTTTCAGCATCTGCTGGACCAGGAAAATCTGAATTAATCTAAACAAGCTTGCTTTCCCGTTAGTCGCGATGACGTGAATCGACGGCTGTGAGATTCAGCGTAGACCGGTTCGACTATGGTTCTGTGCGTACTGCTCCTGATTGACCCATGACGATTACATTACGGTCGGCCTTTCGTGGACGGGCGCTTACACCCTGGCTTCATTTCAGTATCTCGATTTCATCCGCGAGGCCTGCTTGTACCGGCAAGTTGGTGACGGCCGCCGAAGATTCCTCAAGGTTGATCGATTCTCGCTGTAAGGCGATCGACAGCCGCCTCCGCGCCTATCCTATTCGCGAAAGCGCCAAACGCCGCCGTGCTGTCACCTGCCATTGTGACCTCCCTATCAGCCATCCTCTTGTTCTTAAATAGAGCGGCGATTAGCTGTCTTCCTCAACTGAAGAACCGTTCAAGGCGGCCGCGTTTACCTCTTTCGCAATGAGCGTTAGTTTTTTGTCAGCTGCTTCTTCCTCTTTCAATGTCGCGTCCAACAGGGCAACGATATCTTTTTGACCGAGCAGCCTGGCGTACTCTCGAACCCCTCCGTACCCTGCCATCTCATAGTGCTCCACACGCTGAGCGGCGGTTATAAGACCGGAATCGCGAAGATCGCCCTTTTTTGTCTCTTCCAGAACCTCGGCACCTTCGGAGAGAACGCCCTTCATGCCCTCACAGGTCTTGCCCGTGCCCTTTTTCTTGAGTATTTCGAAGATCGTTTCCAGGCGCCCGATCTGACCGTTGGTTTCTTCCAGGTGGCTCTGAAAAGCATCTTTAAGTTTAGGCGCCGTGGCCGCCCTGGCCATCTTCGGCAGCGCCTTGGTAATCTGCTTCTCTGCGGAATAAAGGTCTTTTAGTTCATCCAGAAACAGCTCCTGCAAACTTTCTACACTCATGTGTTGCCCCTCGAGGCGATACATTCTGCCTTCCGTTTCATAGATGCGAGAAGCCGCGACCGAGCACAAACCGGCGGTACACTTTTCTTCATTGCCTACGCGGGAAAAGTACTTTGTTCGGTTGGCAACACGCTGCCTGGGAACCGCATCTGTTGAACCGGTCAATCTATCAGCAATGCTGGATTAACATCTTTCGACTGTCAGGTTAGTCATGATCCGCTCGAACTCATCCCGCGTACTTTCGCAACTGTTGGCTGTAATTGTGACGGCGGTTCTGATCACTGTGCTCTATCTTGCGAAAACAGTGATTTTGCCGCTCGCCCTCGCCATGCTTCTGACCTTCGTGCTCGCCCCCGTGGTCACTGGTTTGGAGAGAATCCGGTTCCCCAGGATCGTGGCTATTCCGGTTGTCATGCTTGTGGCAGGGGCTGTTTTGACCTCGGTCGGTTGGACTGTTTTCATGCAGTTGGTTGAGGTCACTGACGCCCTGCCAGCGTACACAACAAACATCCAGGACAAGATTCAATCGTTCCAACAGTCGAAGACCACGAGCCTCACCCGGGCGCAAAGAGAGCTGGACACGTTGAGCCAACAGATGAGCGATTTGAGCTCGAACTTTACCCGCGAACAAAGTCACGGAAGCACCCTGGAACTAGGGTCACCCAACCAGCCTGTCTCTGTGCGGGAGGTTGGGGGCAGTCACGGCAGGTTAGACGCACTCAGCGGCGCGCTGGGGGTAATCGTTTCTGTCATTTTGGTGGCAGTTTTCACTTTTTTTATGCTCCTGAAGAGAGAGGATTTGCGCAATCGCTTCATCCGGTTGAGCGGACACGGACATCTGCAGCTCATGACGCAGGCAATGGATGACACCAGCCGTCGTGTCAGCCGGTATCTATCGCTGCAGTCACTGGTGAATACGGGTTTTGGTCTCACCATCTTTGTCGCTCTACACTTCGTTCAGTTGCCTCACGCCCTGTTGTGGGGTGCGCTGGCCGGGCTTCTGCGATTTATCCCTTATATTGGGGCCCCGATCGGCGCCCTGCTACCCACCGCGTTGTCCTTGGCGGTCTTCAACGGCTGGACTAAGACCCTGCTTATCATGGCTATCTTTTTTTGCCTGGAGTTAGTCACGGCGAATCTGCTGGAACCGCAGGTTTACGGAAAACATACCGGCCTGTCGTCCCTTGCGATTCTGGTAGCCGCGATTTTCTGGGCTCTCATATGGGGGCCGATCGGCCTGATCCTTTCCGTACCCCTGACTGTCTGCCTGGTCGTGGTGGGCGCGTACGTGCCCAGTCTCCAATTTCTTACTGTTCTTCTCGGAGACCAGCCGGTCATTGAACCGGGAGCTCATTATTACCAGCGCTTGCTGGCTAACGACCAGCGCGAAGCAAGCCAGGTACTGGAGACCCACCTGAAGGACACTTCGCTTCAGGAGCTTTATGACAAAGTGCTAATTCCCGCGCTTTACCTGGCTGAACAAGATCGTCATCGTAATGCCCTCGACGATTCCACGGTCGAGTTCATTACGCAAACAACAAAAGACCTGGTGGAAGAGTTTAGTCTCAGGGCAGAGGACCCCAAGGCCATCGGTTCAAGCGAAGATCAAAGCGCAGCAGCCACCTTCGACGATCTGGGTAGAGAAGGATCAGCCTCCAGGAAGATCGCATGTCTTCCTGTCCGTGACGACGCCGATGAAATCGTCGGCATCATGTTGGCTCAGTTGTTGGAACGAGCTGGTTACTCGGTAGTAGCGATTCCAATTGGAAGTGTGGACGGGATGATGGCGGAGGTTGGTCAGACCGAACCGGAAGTGGTTTGTCTGTCTGCGCTGCCTCCGTATGCGATCTCGCACGCCCGGGGGATCTACAGAAGGCTGCGCGCGCAGCGCCCAAAACTGAAAATAATTATTGGGCTGTGGAATTACACAGAAGACCCGGTGAAAGCCGCGACAGAAATCAGCGGAGGCGAAGAAAAGCTGGTTTGCACTACCCTTGCTCAGACCGTTTTGCAGGCTGGCCTGGCTTCGGGTCCTCGAACAGCAATCTCGCCACACCCCCTGGCAAGTTCCCGCGCCCCTCAGTCCTCATAAAGAGCTGTGGGCACAAATAAAGCTGGCCGAGGGAGCGGATTGTTGTCCGCCCTCTCGGCCAGCCCTGATTGGATCTGCTTCGTAAACCCAACAGCAGCTTTAGCGCGACGCGGTGTCAGCCCGGCCTCTGCGGAACATTTCGTTGACGGTTGCTACGAAGTGGTGTGCCGAAGCAGGAGTGGATACCGCACCACTCAGGATGGTCTTGTAGGGAATATCTTTGCCGTAATACGCTTCGGTATCGGCTGTGTTCTGGTGAACCTCGTCGCCGGTTAGGTCGACCCCAGCAAACAGTCCCTTACTCCGTGAATAGGTTAGAAATTCGGCATTGGCGAGTTCTGTGGTTGCAGCTTGCGAGTCGCGGCCTACAGGGCCAGCCGACGCGGCAATGTCTCCACCGAGTTTCACTTTATCCTTGAGCAGATCATCCATGCTTCGCCTGTTGACGCCAACCAGAACGAGATCCGTGGATTGGCCACCCGCTTGCAATCCGAAACTACCTCCCGTTAACTGGATAAACACCGGCGCGCTCCAGCCAGTCGCCGTCCGGCATGTAGCCACGCCTTGGCCATACTGCGCGCCCACCAGGAATGCGCCTTTCTTATATCCCGGGATCACTGCGACGCAATGAGCCTTGGCGGCGATATCAAAGGGAATACCTTTGTCAGGAGTGTTCATTAGTTCATGCAGAACATCATGGGCGGCGTCGATTCGGGCGTCCAGCTTCGACACATCAGCCCCTTTTGCCGGTGCGACGCAAGCAAGAGTGATGCCAACCAGCGAAGCAGCTAAAATATTTTTCATTCAGATTCTCGACTTTCATTCAGGGGGCTTTCTAAGTCCATCTAGGCCCCTAATAAGTACTTAGATGCAGGTTAGCCGGAGACGACAAGTCGATTGTTTTATTTTTTCCGGGTGCCGGCGTAATTGCGCTCACATGGGGCTGCGATTGAGCAGGTAATCGAGACCGCAAACACGATACCACCGGTAACCGTATGGTTCGAGCAGAACACGGTGTTTGTCACCGGCCACGGGCTGACTGTGGTTTTCCGAAAGAAGATTAATCAGCGTACAGGCTTCCTGTTGGCCCTTGGTGACGGAAAAGCTCACCTCTCGAGGCATAGAACTTAGGTTATGAACACACAGCACCGAATTACTGCGCCAGTCGTAGCGCATGATAAGCACCTCCGTGGCTTGCGAGGAGATGAAGGAGAAGTCGCCCCAACCTATCTCGGGAACCTCTTTACGCATGCGAATGATGCGCTCCATCCAATCAAGTAGGGAATTGGGATCGCGGCGCTGCGCGGCGACGTTGACGTGCTCAAAGCTGTAAGGACCGGAGCTGATTACCGGCATGACCAGCTTGTCGCTTTTGCTGAAGCCTGCATTCGGCTCCGTGGACCACTGCATCGGTGTACGGGCGCAGTTGCGCTCGGGAAGCTTGAGGTTGTCGCCCATCCCGATCTCATCTCCGTAGCGGATAACAGGAGTGCCGGGCAACGTCATCATCAGGCTGTACGCAAGTTCCAACCGCCTGCGATCTCCTTCTAACATCGGCGCCAGGCGACGCCGAATGCCGCGATTGTATAGCTGCATATCGGGGTCCGGTCCAAACGCGGCGAAGACGGCGTTTCGCTCCTCGACTTTAAGGCGGCCGAGATCAAGCTCGTCATGATTACGAAGAAACTGACCCCACTGTGCAGTGGCTGGCCGGCGCTTCGTGGACTGCATCGCTTTCTTCAAAGACCGGCTGTCTGCGGTGGCCATGGCCAGAAAGAGATGTTGATTGACCTCAAAGTTAAACATCATCTGCACGCGCTCGCCGGCGACGCCGAAGTAATGCATATCTGTGTCCGGCAAAACATTCGCCTCGCCAAGGATGATCGCGTCTCCTTCTCTCCAGCTCAAAAACTGGCTGAAGGTGCGCAGCATTTCGTAATCTTCCTGTGGTTTGGTGATGTTGGCTCCCTTTGCGGAAATAACGAAGGGAACCGCGTCCATGCGGAAGCCGGAAACCCCAAGTTGTAACCAGAAACCCATGATCTTGAGAATCTCTGCCTGCACATCGGGGTTGGAGGTATTGAGATCGGGCTGAAAGTCATAGAAGCGGTGGAAGTAGTACGCCTTTGCAACATCGTCGTAGCTCCACGTGCTTTTCTGGACTCCCGGAAATACCATCCCTGAATTGGCGCTCTTTGGTTTCTTCTTCGACCACACATACCAGTCGCGGTACCTGGACTTCGGATCGCGGCGCGCTTCCTGAAACCAGGGATGCTGATCTGAAGTGTGGTTGACCACCAGATCGATCATGACGCGCAGCCCACGCTGATTGCAGCCCTTGGTGAACTCCACGAAATCTCCCAGCGTACCGAAGCGAGGATTCACCCCGTAGTAATCGGCAACATCATAACCGTCATCCCTGCCCGGGGAGGGTTGAAAGGGCATTAGCCAGAGAGCCGTAACACCGAGCCCCTGCAGGTAATCGAGACGGCTCATGAGCCCCCGAAAATCGCCGATACCATCGCCGTCTGCATCCAGGTAGGTGCCGATCGACAGGCAGTAAATGATCGCGTTCTTGTACCAGAGGTCGTTGATCATGCTCGATATTTCCTTGAGATGCCAAAGTCGGCCCGACGGCAACCTGGAGTTTGGCGTATCGGCGGCGCTACGTATCTTCGTTAGTTTCAAATGGGCATTCGCGTCGAACCGTTCAAGCTCGCACCGCTTGTTTCATCGCGCGTAAGGATGCTCTGGTTACTAAAGTTTCATAGACACGCTCAACTTAGCTTTGTTAATCCTCTACAGAAGCGTCCAAAACATTGATTAGATGGAAGAGTTTTAGCTTGTAACACGAATTTTTTATTCTGCCTTCAGGTTTCACCAAAGCCGGTACCACCGGTGGCTTCCCCCTGTAATTCGCGATAGTACGGTCGATGTTGAGCAATTTATTGCGGAAGCGGCAGACCTATGTCCTTGGTCGGTATCGTTCTGACCCCCCGGGAAGGAAATTTGATATGCGTGTTATGGATAAGATCAGCGTGGCGCCTGCCACGCCTGCCCTACCCCCGATGCGGGGTAATTCGTGAGTACCGTCATCGGTTCCAGTTCTGGCCTCATCCCGATTACCGCCGAACTTCGAGATATGTGCGGCATCGACGAACAGGATCTCACTGGCCCCGCTTCGCTGCGTTTTCTCGCGGAGCGGATCGGCCGTGACCTGGCCGCCGGCCGGAGTCTGGGGGCCTGTCGGGGCGCTTACCAGCGCGAGTCGTGGACGACCCGGGTTGCCATCGCTCTACGCATGCTAGTCATGCGCCCATTCTGTCGCTTGCATGACATAGCCGAGGCTTGCGGCTGCGAAACCACGGAAGCCATCAGGCTGGTCGCGGCGATCTACCGCCATCATGAGACGGCAACGTTTCTCAGCAAATTCAGCGGAGATGCTCCTTATCGCCGCAGCATCCAGCCGATCATCGATTCCGGAGCGGTTAAAGCGTTTCTCGATGGCACTTTTCGTTACCCGTTCACAGTGGGAGTGTATCCTGCCGTCTCGTGTATGCTGTCGTGCAACTTTTGCGCGCGCGCCCGGGGAGAGCAATACAAGCAAGAAGACATCATTCCCGGAAATGAGTTATTGCGGCAATTATTCGCCCAGGCACCGCAGGATTCACCGCGCAGATTCTACTTATCCGGTGGTCTCGAGCCGCTAACAAATCCTGGCCTCGCCGAACTGGTTCGTCTTGCGGCAAGCCTCGGCCATCGCATGCAGCTGTACACCAATGCCATGATGTTAACGGAACGCTTCCTGGAAAAGAATGAAGGACTGTGGCATCTTGATACGCTGCGCATCTCGATGTATGGTGCGGACGATGCAACCGCCCTGCTTACCACCCAGCGTAGTGGCGTTGCCTCCCGGGTCATTGCGAACGCCAAGGATCTCGTGCGCTTGAAGTCGGAACGAGGCTCCACTCTACGCGTTGGCTTCAATCACGTCGTGCAGAGCGGACAGATAGCACACCTGCGGAAGATCGCACAGGCGCTGGTCTCTATCGCCGACCAGTCGCCCGATCGCAAGGGGATCAATTTCCTGACCCTGCGCGAAAATTATGCCGCGTCCGGCGAGGCCGCGATCAGCGGAGACGAACGGGAAAGGCTACGCGATGAACTCATAAGCCTCCAGGACTTCTTCATTGCCCAGGGCATGGAGGACTTGGTTGTGGACCTGGGCTACGGGATGCGCGGGCTAGTTGAAGGGGTGGAGACCGCTCCGGTGCGGCGCGTGGCACATAGCGACATGCTGGGACGAGGCTATCCGCAGATCTCGGTGGTGGTGGATCTGCTGGGCGATGTTTATCTCTATCGCGAGGCTGCGTTCATTGGCCGGGTGGGGGCGGATCGCTACATCATCGGCAGGCTCACGCCCGAGGTGGGGCTGGCCGAGATCCTGCAGCGCTACGTTGCCGACCGCGATCGCTTCGTGGTGCCCCTACCTGGCGACGAAATATTTCTTGATGCTTTCGATCACGCGGTGACCGCGTTTCTGCGCCAGGCAAGCGACGATCTGCACTTCGGCGCGAACCTCTCCGGGCTTCCAGTGCCCATAGGTCCTTACCAAGCTCCGGCCAATCTCTGGAGGTAAGCAAGTGACCTGCATGGACGAGCCAGGAGCAGCTCCCAGGGGCAAGGCCCCCGTGCGGCAGTTTATCAACGTGCTCGGCGTGGGCTTACATCCGATGCGGTTCGCCGCGGCGGTGGATCTCATGGAGCGGTGGGTTGCGGAGCGATCCCCGCGCGTCGTTTGCTTTCCCGGCTCGGATATGCTGGCAGCATGCCAGCGCAAAACACGCCTGCGCACGGCCTTGAACACCGCTGATATTACAGCGACGGACGGGATGATGCTGGTCAGGCTGTGCCGCTTGTTGGGCGCTGCACATGCGGAGCGCGTCTACGGTCCGGATGTAATGTTGGAACTTTGCCGCCGTTCTCCCCATGGCGGGTACCGGCACTTCTTCTATGGTGGAGCACCCGGCGTGGGCGAAGCGCTTGCGGCACGCTTGCGGGAGCAGTTCCCCGGCCTGGCGATCGCAGGTACCTATTCGCCGCCCTTCCGCCCACTCTCGGAAAGCGAGCTGGAGGAAGATATACGCCTGATCAACGATAGCCGTGCTGACGTTGTCTGGGTCGGCCTCGGCACCCCGAAACAGGAGTTATGGATCGCCGACAACCGGAGACGCCTGCTGGCGCCGCTTCTACTTGGCGTGGGCGCCGCCTTTGACTTTCACGCCGGCTCCGTTCGTCAGGCCCCCAAATGGGTGCGCTCCGCCGGAGGGGAGTGGTTGTTTCGCCTCTGCACCGAGCCCCGCCGGTTGTGGCGGCGCTACTCCATCCAGCTGGTACAGTTTCTTGGCCTCTTCACCTTGCAAATCGCCGGACTGCGGAAGTTTCCCATCCACGCAGCCAGCGGCGACAGGAGCTGATGGGCATGATCGAATCAGAGGTTGTCATCGCTCCTGCTGCGCCCGCTCCTGAGCATTCCTGGCTCGCGCTGGCCTGCAGCCGCCTGCTTGATTTTTGTGTTGCCACTCTAGTCGGCATCGCGGTTTTGCCGGTAATCTGCGTAGCCGTGATCGCCATTAAGCTGGTCGACCCCGGGCCTGGCTTCTTTACCCAGAACCGGCAGGGCAAAGACGGCCGCCCTTTCAAGTTCTTAAAGCTGCGTACCATGCGTGTGCATTCCGAAGTTTGGCTGCGCGACCATCTGTCTCAGAACCCGACGGCCAGAGATCCACGTATTTACCGGGACGCGCGCGACCCTCGCATCCTGCCCGTCGTGGGCAGGTTGCTCCGCCGTTACAGCATCGATGAGTTGCCCCAGATTTGGAATGTGGTGCGCGGAGACATGAGCCTGGTGGGACCGCGCGCCTTGCCCGACTATCACTGCGAGCTGCTAAACCCGGAGTTTCTCGCCCTGCGCTCGCGCGTGCGTCCGGGTATCACCGGCCTGTGGCAGGTGGAAGGCCGCAGCAACGCGGATCCCTCCAGCATCGAAAGCTACGACTCCCAATACCTGAACCACTGGTCGCTGCGGGCCGATCTTCGCATCCTCTGCCGCACCATCGCTTGCGTCCTCCGTGGCTCTGGCCTCTGATTCTCCGTTCTCGGTACGCTTCCACGCAGCTATCATCTCCGGATATGCCAAACAAAGTTCGCTGGGGAGTTCTGAGCACGGCCAAGATCGCCGTCAAGAAGGTTATCCCCGCTATGCAAAAGAGCGATTGGGTCGACGTGACCGCGATCGCCTCACGGGAGATTCACAAGGCGGAGGAAGCAGCACACGCCCTCGGCATTCCGAAGGCCTACGGATCGTATGAACAGCTCCTGGCGGATCCGCAGATTGAGGCAATCTACAATCCACTGCCCAATCCATTGCACGTGCCCTGGTCCGTGAAAGCTGCCGAAGCAGGTAAGCATGTGCTGTGCGAGAAGCCGCTAAGCGTCACGGTGGCCGAAGCCAGGACTCTCCAGGCGGTGCAGCAACGCACGGGCGTCCTCATCGCCGAGGCCTTCATGGTGCGCCACCATCCCCAGTGGGTGCGCGCACGTGAACTAGTTGCTTCAGGCAAGATTGGGGCACTTCGTTCGATCCAGGGTTGCTTCAGCTACTTCAACACCGACCCGGCGAATATTCGCAACATCCCGGATTTTGGCGGTGGAAGCCTTATGGACATTGGATGTTATCCCGTCAACACCTCGCGATTTCTATTCGGTGAAGAGCCTTCGCAGGTGTTGGGACTGATCGATACAGATCCGAAGTTCAAAATAGATCGTCTGACTTCAGCTATCCTCCAATTTCCTTCCGGACAATCAGTTTTTACCTGCAGCATGCAGCTTGTGTATCACCAACGAATGGAATTGTTGGGGACGTTGGGCCGGATCGAAATCCCGATCCCATTCACTCCTCCCTTCGACCGTCCTGGCCAAATTATTATCGACGATGGAAAGGACCTGATTGGTAGTGGTGTAACCACCGAGACGTTCCCCATCTGCAACCAGTTCACAATTCAAGGCGAAGTGTTTTCCCGGGCAGTCCGGGAAGGCACCGGGGTCCCCGTCCCACTGGCGGACGCGGTCAGGAATATGGCGGTGATCGAAGCCATTTTTCGTTCCGCGGAATCGGGCGGGTGGGAGGCGCCTTAGCTTTCAGCATTCCGATTCAATGGGAGGCGCTATCGTAGAGCCCCAAGCGCGAAAAATGAGAAGGATATCCCCGATGAAGCGCAGTCTGGTTCTTCAAATCTCAATATTCTGCATCGTTGTTTTCCCCGCGACCCTCGGCGTGGCTCAAGAGAATAGCAATTGCGGCGACAACTCCGCGAAGATTCCAGCTGACATCCAAACAGTGTTCGACAAACCCGCATACAAGAACGCAATCTGGGGACTGCGAGTCGTAGATCTCGGCACCGGCAAAGAACTCATGGATCTGCAGCCGCATTGCAATTTCTACATCGGCTCGGTGCGCAAGATTTTTTCCGTGGGAGAGTTGCTGAACCAGGTAGGTCCTGACCACCGCTACAACACACCGGTCTATCGCCACGGGGAGTTGAACAGCGCCGGCGTGCTGCACGGCGACCTGGTGTTGGTCGCGTCAGGCGACCTCACCATGGGCGGACGAACGAATCCGGACGGCACGATCGCGGTCGCCAATTTCGACCACAACGAGGCCGACAGCCTGGGGAACGCTACGCTCACCAAGCCTAACCCGCTGGCTGGGTATATCCAGTTAGCTCAGCAGGTGGCGAAGTCAGGGGTAAAGGAGGTTACCGGCAACGTCATTATCGACGACCGGCTCTTTCAGCCTTTTAACTTCAGAGGCCAGTTCGACGTTAGACCTATTTTCGTCAACGGCGATCTGGTGGATCTGAGCATCCGGCCCACGACTCCGGGCAAACCTGCCTCGGTAGTGTGGCGTCCGGTCTCGGCAGCACTCGGGGTCGAGAACAATCTGGTTACCAGCGCCGCGCATTCGCAGAATACGCTCGCCTTAAAGCCGGTAGCACCTGAGTGCATCGGCAAGACTGGTTGCACGGCAGCCATAGCCGGGCAGATTCCAGTTGATTTTATTCCTCCACTCACCAACAAGTACCCCTTGGTGCAGGCCTTCCGCATTACACAGCCTTCGAACTACGCGCGCACCGTATTCATCGAGGCGCTCAAGGCTGCGGGCGTAACGGTCCGCGCATCCTCCGTAGCCGAAAACCCGGCGCAGTTGCTTCCAGCCCGAAACTCGTACACGCCTCAAACAAAACTGGCAGAGCTCAAAGGACTGCCCTATTCCGAGACTGCGAAGCTGATTTTGAAAGTGAGCTATAACATCGGCGCGGATACCAGTCTGGTTTTATTCGGGCTTACGCAGGGGGTAGACAACATGAACGACGCGCTCAAGGTTGAACGGAAGAACCTGACCACAAATTATGGGATCACGGAAGACGAAATTCACTTTGTCGATGGGAGCGGAGGCGGCCTGACAACGGCGACGAATCAGGCAGTCACGCGGATGCTCATCGACATGAAAGCGAAATCCGCATTCCCAATCTTTTTCAACGATCTGCCCAAGCTGGGCGTAGATGGATCCCTTGGGTTCGTCACGGACTACAAGTCTGACCCCACGCTCGCCGGCGCAACCGGGCATGTGACCGCCAAGACAGGGACCTTCGTTGAAGGCAACGATGCCGGCCTCATCCTCAAGGGGCAGGCATTCGGTGGGTATATCACGACCAAGGGGGGAAAGCAGCTGGTCTACGAGCTGGTGGTGAACCATGTCGTGATTACCAGTCTGGACGATGTGCTGCGGACCTTCCAAGACGAGGGAAGAATTTCGGCGATGCTGTGGCGCGACTTTTGAGATCGGCTATTTCCGTTGCATTCCTGACGCGGCCATCTTTTCCACTGTCATCATTTTTCACCTTCTTGCGCGTCTACTCAATTGTCGCAACTCAACCCCCAGCTGACGGCCGTGTCTTCTTCGCGGCTTCTCCGTTTAAAATCGAGCATGGCTCGGCGTCACTTCTACACTGTCACGACCAAGTGGACGGGGAACACGGGAACGGGAACGAGCGGATATCGGGACTACGAACGTTCCCATGAGGTTTCCGCGTCCGGAAAGGCGACCATTCCCGGTTCCTCCGATCCAGCCTTTCGCGGTGACCCGTCTCGCTGGAACCCAGAAGAACTCCTGGTCGCGTCTCTCTCCGCCTGCCATAAGCTGTGGTATCTGCACCTTTGCGCCGAAGCCGGAGTGGTCGTCACTGCATACGTGGATGAGGCAGAGGGCGTGATGGAGGAATCAACCGATGGCAGTGGGCAGTTTGTCGAAGTAACCCTGAGGCCCAGGGTGAGTCTTGCGCCCGGCAGCGATCATGCGAAGGCACACGCACTGCACCACGCCGCTCACGCCAAATGTTTTATCGCGCGCTCGGTCAACTTTCCTGTGGTCTGCGAACCGATCATCAATTAACGCCAGCATGGATTAACGCCGGCATGGCCATCCTTCAGATCTCAACGGGATGATCAGGGGTCCAAAAAGGTTCCTCGGTTGGAACAAACTCGATCAGGACTTCGGAAATAAAGGACCTCAACCATTCAGCGCAGTAGCTCATGCCGCCTTGCTCGGAGACCACGTGCCCGAGCAGGATGAGCGCCTTCTTATTCCCTGCCGTGATGCTGTCGCGTACATACTCGACCAGTTCCCACTCTCGGGTCTCCCCGGCGATGAATACGTCGACATCCGGGCGGGCAAAAAGGGAGATGCCTGGCATCCTGCTCACGAAGCCCCAACTCACAAGAACTCGCTTGACTGGCATTCGCGGGTCGCCGACCACTCTGATCGCCCGGTCTTTCAGCTTTGACTGCATATCCCGGCAAAAGTGCGCCAGGGGTACTCCGGAGAAAGTGAATTGCTTCGGATTGTCTGGATCAACGTTTTTCTCCCAGCCAAGCTGCATCATCATTCCCGTCGCAATCCCGTCGGGCTTGCGGGCGTGCCAGTGGTCGTGGAAATGAAAAATGGCCATATTGTTTTTGCGAATAAACTCTAATTTGTACTGCAGAGTGGGGTCGTCTTTGATGTCTTCGGTGTGATCCTGGTGAAGGTAAAAGGGCGTTTCATGGGTAACAATCATGTTTTTACCCGCGGCTGCAGCCCGTTTCACCACGTCAAGAGTGGCCATCATGGTCGTGGCAATTCCGTGCACCGGGGTATTCTCATTCCCGGCAACGATCTGATCGACGGTTTGCGCCCGCCAGGGAATTCCCACTTGCTTACGGATACGGTCCACTACTTCCCCTGCGGTCAATGGTGTTTGTGTTCCTTCTGCCTTTGCCAGATAGGCAGTCAGTGCGGCACTCCCTGTGAGAATGAAGCCGCGACGGGAAAGATCGCTCATGGATGTTTCGCCTCCTCGGTGTGAAATGTGGATCGACTAACCAAAACTACAACAAGAAGAAGCGGCCGTCGTGTGGGAGTTGACGGGCTGCGGAAGAAAGCCGGAGCTGTTTTGAATCGCATACGTACGAGCTGAAGCTCGCTGCGGGGAGGTAGCTCGTACCCTTCAGAAAGATGAGTTTTCGCGTAACTTGTCAGGCGGCGGGATCGTTGTGTGTGGTCGGAAACAGCGCCGCCAGGGCGGGCTTCATTACCTTTCCCATCGCATTGCGCGGAAGCGCCTCGAGCACCAGAAGCCGCGAAGGCAGCTTGTGCGTGGTTAACAATTCTCTAGCCCAAGTGCGAAGGGATTGCAGATCGAGGACATTGCCATCTTTCAACACCACCGCCGCCGCGACACGCTCTCCCCACTCTGCATCGGCTATTCCCACCACCCCACATTCGGCAACGGCCGGATGCTGACGCAGCGCCTCTTCAATCTCCAGAGCGGATACTTTGTGGCCGCCGGTCTTGAGTATGTCGATGTTCGTTCGACCAAGAATGCGATAGATACCGTTCTCGACGACCGCAGTATCACCGGTGATGAACCAGCCATCGCGGAAGGCGGCGTGGGTGGCGTCTGGCCTGGCCCAGTACTCCGCGAACACCGCCGGACCGCGGACTTCAATCCCACCTGGTGTGCCCGGGGCAACGGGAGTGCCATGCTCATCGACCAGGCGCACCTCGACGCCGGGTAGCGGCGTTCCTACGCTTCCCGGCACGCGTTGACCGCGCAACGGGTTCGACAGCGCCATGCCGATCTCTGTCATCCCATAGCGCTCGAGCAACGTGTGACCACTGATTTCCTGCCATCGTTGGAGCGTGCTCACCGGGAGTGCCGCTGAGCCAGAGACCATCAAACGAAGGCCCCGGCACGCGTGGTTTAGCTCCGCGCGGCGTGCGGGTGAAGCCGCATCCCAGGCAGCAATGAGCTTGGTGTAAACCGTCGGCACCGCCATGAACAAAGTTAGCTCTCTGCCGGCGATACGATCCCACACGGCATTGGCGTCGAAGCGTGGAAGCATCTCGCAGGTGGCGCCCGACCACAGAGCACAGCCGACAACGTTGATGATTCCGTGGACGTGGTGCAGCGGCAGACAAAGCAGAATGCGATCGTTCGCTGACCATTCCCAGGCGTCTACCAGGCTCTTGATTTGCGCCGCGACGTTGGCGTGCGTCGTAACCACGCCCTTCGGCTTGCTGGTCGTGCCGCTGGTGTAGAGGATCATTGCGCGGCGCTCGCTCGAGATCTCCGGCAGTGGACGTGGTTGGCAACTGGGAAGCTGGTCGTAGGGAAACGCGCGGAGAGCGCGGGACGCGGAAATCGGCTCAAGAAGCGGGGCTGCTGCAGTATCGAAGGCCAGCGCGGACGCCCTGGTGTCGTCGATCAGGTATTCCAGCTCAGGGCGGGTGGAGTTGAGCGGTAGTGGAACGGCAATGCCACCGGCCCGCCAGATGCCCCATTGCATCGCGACCCACGGAAAGCCCGGCGTGACTAGAAACGCTACACGCTCTTCCCGCAGGTCGTCGCGGCCGGCAAGCAACGCCGTTGCCACCCGCGAGGACGCGTCCAGCAGATCGTTGTAAGTGAAGACCCCCTGAGCGTCTACAACGGCCGCGCGCGGGCCGTAGGTTTGGGCGTTTGCAATGAGTGGGATGAGACTGACACTTCTGATCACACGCAGACTTTACGGCCTCCCTGGCCGCGTTGTCCAACCAGCTCGGTTGGAAAACAATCATCAAACGATTCTCCCGAGGTACCGCTGGCTTGGAACGGCGCCTGTAGAAATATGCGAAATAAGCGAGATAAGCGGGATAAGCCCCTGTGCGGGATCGACGGGATGGTAAACAGCCGGAGCAGCGCCAATAAATGAGCGCTAAAAGCGCTATAAGCGCTATAAGCCCTGCGGTTGGAAGCTTGTTGATCGATTGCGAGCCGTGGGTACTGACGGCCCTCTACGGACTGTCGGGATGAGGCGATCTTGAGGCATGTTTCCCATTGAGAGCCACACATGCCATTGGTACGGACCAGCCCATAAACACCGAAATGCGGCGCATAGCGGTGCTATTATTGGTGTAGAGGGGCAAAGCTATGAGAGCATCCGTAACGCTCGATGACGATCTGCTGAAGAGGGCGCACGAGTACACCGGGTTGACGGAGAGGGCGGAACTGCTTCGCGAAGCCCTGAAGTCAATCATTGCGAGGGAAGCCGGACGCAGGCTTCTGGCGCTGGCGGGGACTGCTCCGAATATCAAAGATGTGCGTAGGAGGCGAGCGGATCACCCATGATCCTCGTCGACACTTCCATCTGGGTGGAAATGTTTCGGAGAGGAAAATTCAAGACAGAGCTGGCAACTTTGATCGGGAATGACCAGCTCTGCACCCATCCGTTCGTAGTCGCGGAATTAGCGTGCGGGTATCTCCCAGACCGGCAGCAAACACTCCTAGAACTCGACAGACTCACCGCACTACCGACCATACGCACGGCGGACGTGCGATACATGCTCGAAACTCGCGGCTTGTTTTCCGAAGGCATCGGCTTCATCGATGCTCAGCTCATTGCCTCGTGCATCACCTCGCATGGCGCGCAGATCTGGACCATTGACAGGCCTCTCGGCAGAGTCGCGGAATCCCTCGGCCTTCGCGCAACTCCGTAATATTCTCGCCCCCTGCACAGGACACCTCAAGCTGGCTTTGGAGATCGCAGGCCCGAATCGCAGGATCATGGTGGACGCGAACCTTTTCATCACCTCGGTTGGGCCAAAGGCCTATGAACGTCAACGGGATGACAGGAGCAGCACTGCGGCGAGCGCCGCCGTTTTGTGGTCCTTGGTCCAGGGTGGACCGATCGTTTTTCCAAGGCTTTCGATACTGCTCTGGACTCCACTCGCTCCCTTGCCGAATGCGGCCTTGGCACGCTCGTCGAGGTCTCGCTGCCTGATGGCGGTGACGGAGATCTGCAACGCTTCGCAAGCTTGGGTAACGGTGTGGCGGAAGAATTCGCCTTCTGCGGTGTGGATCAACGGATGTGCAGCGAGAATCTTTTCGATCGGCGGTAGGGAACGGCCTGAAGCCAACAAGACCGCAGAACCCACGACGCGATAATGCCGCGCATTCAATTCCGTGACCAAGCCGTTGATAGCCGCCACAGCCAAACCAGTTGACGCCACGGCACAGTTCGCAATGTGCTTCTCAGGGAATTGGAGATTCATTGCGTAGTGATAGGGCTGGATCGCCCCGGGCATCTCGGGATCAGCGGTAACGATGCGCCGCCGATCAAGTATTTCGATCGCTTGAGGAGCGCCCGAAACCGCTACCAGCACTCCCCAGCCCGAATGCATTTGAAAGCCGAAGGCTGCGCGCTTCATAGCGACTCGGGCTACTTGAGGGTGGCTTGGGGTGAATGCTTCATGAATTCGGTCAATTTGTCATGGGGCAGGGCTTCGATGGTATGGCCATCCACACCGGTCATGGTTTGGGCAGCAACCATGGCGTTCACAATCGCCTCCTCAGTGGCTTCGACCGTGGCCTGAAACAGGGGACTGATGCGCTCGTTTGAAACCGTGAGCACGGAATTGGGTCCGGGTTCTTTGCCTGCGCCACGATTGGCAGTGGAGAAGGCAATGAAGATGTCACCGGAGGAATTGCCAGAAATGGAACCGGTCCGGGCCAAGCCCATGGTTGCGCGGCGGGCGAGCCTCTTCAGTTGCGTGGGCAAAAGCGGGGCGTCGGTCGCCACCACGATAATGATGGAGCCGACGTCGCCCCGCACTTCGGGCTCCAGCGTGGCCTTGCCCGGAGTAGCGGGAATGAGCTTACCGATGGGCACGCCGGCGATAGTGAGCTGCGGGCGCCTTCCACAATTGCATTGCACCAGCACGCCGACTGTATAGCCGCCGGCCTCGGCGGAAAGCACGCGGGAAGCAGTTCCATCTCCGCCTTTGAACCCATAGCAGACCATGCCCGTACCTCCGCCTACGTTGCCCTCTGGTACGGGGCCGCCCTTTGCGGAGTTGAGAGCCGAGAAGACGTCCGCCTGCTGCACGTGAAACCCGTTGATGTCGTTCAGGTAGCCATCCCATGTTTCGGCCACCACCGGGAGCGACCAGGGCTGCTGCGCTAGACGACCGCTCTGCACCGACCAGGCAATGACGGAATCGCGCACCAGGCCAACCGAGTGCGTGTTGGTAATGGCGACAGGCCCTTCAAGAAAGCCGGATTCTTCCACCCAGGTGGTTCCGGTCATTTCGCCGTTTCCGTTTTGCGAGAACCAGCCGGCATAAACCGGCTCGGCATCGCCACGGCCCCGGGGGAAGATCACGGTCACACCGGTACGTACCGGACCCTGGCCAACGACCAGCTTGCCTTCGCCGCGGATCAAAGTGGTGTCGCCTACTTCCACTCCTTTGACATCGGTGATCGCATCCAGTGGACCAGGATTGCCCTCGAAGGGCACCCCGAGCGCGCGGGCCCGGGGCGCCGACTGGGCGAAGCCTGCCGCGCAAACCATGAACAATGGAGCCATGAACCATAGAAGGAGTCGGAAATTCATGCGCGAAGTCTACACCAGCTTCATCGCTTCGGGA